>OZ243984.1:0-3572500 GCA_965214905.1 uncultured Binatia bacterium (SeqCode) | reverse complement strand
ATCGCCGACGAGAAAGATCACCTGGTGCCCCAACTCCTGAAACTGCCTCATCTTCCGGATCAGCACCGTGTGGCCCAGGTGCAAATCCGGCGCCGTGGGATCGAATCCGGCCTTGACTCGTAGTGGAGTCCTTCGCTCGAGCTTCTTCAGGAGCTCTTCCTCGGAGATGATCTCCACCGCTCCGCGCTTCAGTTGCCTCAACTGCTCTTGAGGGCTCATGTTCATCATGGCACCCGACCCTGCCGGCTTAGCGCGCGTACTCCACAGCTCGGGTTTCCCGGATGACCGTGACCTTGATCTGGCCTGGGTAGGCCATCTCGGTCTCTACCTTTTTCGCCACGGCCCGCGCCATGGATGCAGCCTCGTCATCGGAGATCTGGGCGGCCTGAACGATGATCCTGAGCTCCCGTCCGGCCTGCACGGCATAGGACTTTTCCACTCCCTTGAAGGAGTTGCTGATCCGCTCCAACTCCTCCAGCCGCCGGACGTACGTCTCGAGCATTTCGCGACGCGCCCCGGGCCGAGCGCCTGAAAGGGCGTCGGCGGCATCCACCAGCGGCGCCAGGATGGTTTCCGCCCTGACCTCCTCGTGATGGGCGGCGATCGCATTGACGATCTTGGGCGACTCCCCGTATTTCCTCGCCAACTCGCCGCCGATGATGGCGTGCGAGCCTTCGACCTCATGGTCCACGGCCTTCCCGATGTCGTGAAGCAACGCCGCCCGCCGAGCCTGTTTTTCGTTGAGGCCGAGCTCGGCCGCCATCGAACCACAGATGAACGCCATCTCGATGGAATGCAGCAGCACGTTCTGGGCATAGCTGTAACGGAACTTCAGCCTCCCCAGGAGCTTGATCAGCTCGGGATGAATACCATGGACGCCGACATCGAAAACCGCCTTCTGTCCAGCCTCCTTGATGACCTCGTCCATCTCCCTTTCGGATCGACGGACCACCTCCTCGATTCGGCCGGGATGAATGCGGCCGTCGGAGATGAGCGTCTCCAGGGACAGGCGGGCGATTTCGCGGCGGATGGGGTTGTGACCCGAGATGATCACGGATTCCGGTGTTTCATCGACGATCAGGTCGATACCGGTGGCCGCCTCCAAGGCCCGGATGTTGCGCCCCTCACGGCCGATGATTCGACCCTTCATCTCATCGTTGGGAAGGGACACGACCGAAACCGTCCGCTCGGTGACGAAGTCCCCGGCCAATCGCGCAATGGCCAGAGCGATCATCTTCTTGGCCTCACGATCGGAATCTGCCCTCGCCTGCTCTTCCATGAGTCTGATGCGTCTGGCCGAATCGTACCTCGCCTCCTCGAACATCTCCTCCATCAAGCTCTTTTTCGCCTCCTCGCGGCTGATACCGGCGACGATCTCGAGCTGTCGCCTGGCCTCGCCAACCAGACGCTCGGTCTCGGCGTTCTTCTCGTCCAAGGCCTGTTCTTTCCGTTCGATGGATCCTTCCCGATGGGAGAGGCCGGTTTCCCTGTTCACCAGGCTTTCCAGACGTTTGTCCAGGATCTCCTCTCTGGACAGCAGCCTCTTCTCCAGCGACAGGAGGTCCTTTCGAGTCTCCCGCATGTCGCTCTCGAACTCGGCGCGGGCTTTTACGATCCCATCCTTGGCCTCTTCTTCCGCCTCCTTCCTGATCGCGTCGACTTCCCTCCGCGCCTCGGCCAGAATCCGCGCGGCGGTGGTCCGATCGAGATCCCCTTGGAGCTGGCGCAGTTTCCTTCGGATCAGGAGTACGACGACAGTCAGCAAGCAACCCGAGACGAGGCCCAAGATCAAAGAAGACCATGTAACCAAAGCAAGCTACCTCCCGGAGGCATGGGAACGACAGGATCGTCTATCCACCAGGCGCCTCCACGCGGTCCTCTGCAGCACCGCACGCGATGACCCTTTTCTCCGTCACGACGGCGTGGACCGGCAGATCCCCCCTTTCCACGGGCACTTCCTCCAGCAACTGGAACTCATACGCCAAGGCGATCCTCGGCACACGAGCATCCAAACCGGCCAGGAAACGGTCGTACCAGCCCGTCCCGCGACCCAGACGGTTCCCCTGGAGATCGAAAGCCACACCCGGAACAAACACCGCAAGTCCGACGTCACCGCGATGAGGCAACGGTTGCCCCCCCACGGGTTCGCGAATGCCGTGCCGGCCGGGGACGAGTTCAGCCTCCGACCGGACCTGAAAGATCCGTGAACGACCGCCGGCGACTTTCGGGTAGTACAGCCGCTTCCCCGTCGCCAGAGCGCCACGGCCTATTTCCGATGTCTCGACTTCGTTCTGCACCGGACTGTAAAGCGCAATGGCTTCCGCCGCCCGGTAAGCGGGGAGCGCGAGCACGAGGCGCTGAATCGCCGCTCCCCGGGCGCAAACCACTGTGAACGAAAGAGATTCTCTTTTCGCTAGAATCGCACCCCTGAGTGCCCGTTTCTTGTCCCCTGTCAAGGAACTCATGATCAAGTCCTATGCAAGGGCGCCCAGGGCGAGGTGTGTTCAGCCTGCGCGGTTCGATGAAAGCGCAGGGGTCAACGGCACACAAAAGCATGGAAATGAAACGGACCTTGTACGACGATTGGCCACCCTAGTCGTCCTCGGACAAAACCGTTGTCAGATTCTCGATCAACCGATCAACCCTGTTCGCCACCGATTCGTGACTGTCTTTAAGGCGGTGATATTCGTCAGCGATGTTGAGAGCCACGAGCACGGCCACACTGTACTTGCCCCTTGGGCTCGTCGACCTGCTGACCTCTTGCATTTTTCCGTCGACATATTCCGCCACCTTCCGGATGTGCTCCTCATCGTCATCACTTCGGAGAGTGACCCTCTGCCCCATGATCTTGACTTCGACAGCTTTTTGCATGGCGCCTCTGGGGCGTCAGGAAAGGCCGAGATGCTCGAACCGGCCAAGGATCTTCGTCAATCGTTCCCGCAACGCGGCCCGTTCGCGTTCGTACCGCTGGATCCGGTCGCTCAGGCTCTTGCACTGCGCGGCGCGCTCCTGAAGGCGCGTTTCCGCTGCGGCCTTGGCCGTCCTCATCCTCTGATGCTGCTCGACGAGACGCGCCACCCGGAGCTCCAACTGTTCGAGTTTGTCAAGGTCCATGACACAAATATCGAGCAAATCTTAAATAAATAGTTTAAGATTTGCCCGAGGCCGATGTCAAGCCACGAGAACGCTCGCAAGCTGGCGGACCTACTCGAAAAATGCCTGCACGAACGCGTCCGGATCGAACTCCTGGAGGTCGTCGATCCCTTCCCCCACACCGACGTACTCAATCGGAATGGCGAGATCCTGTTGTATCCTGAGCACCACACCGCCCTTGGCCGTGCCGTCCAGCTTGGTCAGGACGATCCCGCTGACTCCCACCGCCTCCTGGAAGATCCTGGCCTGCGCGACGGCGTTCTGGCCGGTGTTGGCATCGAGCACCAACAGCGTCTCGTGCGGCGCCGTTTGCTGCACCTTGCCGAGAACACGGCGCATCTTCTTGAGTTCCTCCACCAGGTTGACCTTGTTGTGAAGCCGCCCCGCGGTGTCGATCAGAAGAACGTCCGCCTGCCGTTTCCGGGCTGCGTGGGCGGCATCGAATACAACTCCGGAGGGGTCCTGTCCCGGCCCGTGCTTGACAACCTCGGCCCCGGCCCGGCCTCCCCAAATTTCGAGTTGCTCAATGGCTCCTGCCCGGAACGTGTCACCGGCGGCCAGGATCACCTTCTTCCCGCTCCGCTCCAATCGATGGGCGAGCTTGCCGATGGTGGTGGTCTTGCCGACCCCGTTCACCCCCGCCACCAGAATCACCCACGGAGACTCCGAATACCGGCGGCCCTCCATGCCCGGATTCTCCTTCAACAGGTCGGCGAGCGCCCGTCGCAACAATACGGCTCCATCGCCGTTTCCGGCCCGGCTGCGCACGGAAGCCAGCAGCCGCTGGGTCGCCTGGACGCCGAAGTCGGCGCCGAGGAGGAGCTCCTCCAACGCATCCCAGTCGTCTTCCGACGAGCCGGCCTTCGCCAGGACCCCCTCCAGACGGCTGGCCCATGCCGCCCTCGTCCGCGACAGACCCCGCCTGAGACGCGCAAAAAACCCTTCTCGCTGCTCCATGGATCGATGATCTCGTTTGAAATCCGGACAGGCTCCTAGACCATCTCTACGGATACGACCTTGGAAACCCCTGGATCTTCCATGGTGATACCGTAGAGCATGTCGGCCGCCAGCATCGTCTTCTTGTTGTGGGTGATGATCATGAACTGCGACAAGCGGGTCATCTCCTTTACCACATCGATGAACCGATCGATGTTCGCGTCGTCGAGCGGCGCATCCACCTCGTCGAGAAAACAGAACGGGCTCGGTTTGGTCAGGAAGATCGCGAACAGAAGACTCACCGCCGTCAGGGCCATCTCGCCTCCCGACAGCAGGCCGATGGATCTAAGCGTCTTGCCGGGCGGCTGTGCAACGATGTCGACCCCGGTTTCCAGATAGTCGTTCTCGTCGGTCAGCGTCAACAACGCCTTCCCGCCGTTGAACAGTCTGGGGAAGATCGCCTGAAACTCCTGGTTGATCTTTTCGAAGCTCTCCTTGAACCGCAGCCGGCAGATTCGATTCAGCTTGGTGATGGTCTGTTGCAGATCGGCCATGGACCGTTCCAGATCGTCTCGTTGCCCGCTCAGGTAACGGTTCCGTTCGGTGAGCTCTTCGAACTCGCCGATGGCCGCGAGATTCACCTCACCCATCCGTTGCAGCCGGGCCCGCAACTCCGCAACCTCTTCGGCCAGGTCACCGGCGACCGAGGCCTCGACGTCGGCTTCCGGTGTGAACTCCGCCAATTCCACGGCGTACTTCTCCCGCATCTCGTCGCACAGGTAACGCAGTGCCGTAACCTTCTCGTTCTGCAACCCCAGAAGCCGCACCTTGTCCTGTTGTCTGGCGTCGATGTCGGGACGAATGAGGTGAATGGCCTCTTCCACCTCACGGATCCGGGTCGAGAGCCCGCGGTACTCCTGCTGCCGCGACGCCACTTCACCTTCCGCATCCCGGAGCTGCACCCGCAACGCCTGAATCCGCGCTTCCGACTGCTCGCGGGCTACCTTCATCTCGTGAGTCCTGCGAGCCGTTTCCGCGATCCGCGCCTCGCGCTCCTGGAGCTGCGATGCGAGCTCGGCGCGTAATCTGACCCGATTCTCGAGATTCGACCTGGAGTTCTCCTCCTTCTCCTTCGCCGCCGCCGCCCGTATGCGGGAGTCGGTAAGCCGTGATTCCGCGGTCCGCAACTCTTCCTCGGTTTGCCGGCATGAGCCCTGGAGCTCCCGCACGCGCGACTCCAACGCCGCCCGTTCACGCTCGCTCCCGGCGATGGCCGTATCACACGCCGCGATGGAGTTGGTCAGGCCGCCGATCTCGTCCGACAGGTTACGCAACTCCTGGCCGATGGTTGCCAAGTCCCGGCGCGAACGGGCAATGGCCTGGTCCGTCGCCGACAACTCGTGCTCGAGTTGAACCTTGGCGACCGCCAGGTCCCGGGCCTCATCCGTCAACCGCTGGCGTTCGGACTCCATTCGCTGCAACTCGGACCTTGTCGCGACGACCCGTTCTTCCTGATCCCGGACCTGCTTCTCGCCGGTGGCGACCTGCTGCTTCAGCTCCTTGATCCTGCGGCGCCGCGAGATCGGATTGCCTTCCAGGCTTTCCGCACTCCCTCCGGTGACCATCCCCACGGGATCGATGACCTCGCCGTCCAGCGTCACCAACGAATGACTGAATCCGTTGGAGCGCCAAAGCCCCAGTCCCGATTCCAGATCCCGGACCACCGCCACGTCGCCCAACAGATAGTCGGCCACCTCCCGGTAACCTTCTTTAACCTCCACGAGCCCGAGCAGGGGGGCGATGACGTCCGGACCCGAAAGCGTAACCGGCGGGGCGCCGCACCGGCGTTCGAGACGGCGCGGAATGAATCCGCTCCGACCCGCCGATTCGCGCTTCAGATACTCGATGGCCTCCACCCCCTCCTGGTGTCCCTGCACGATCACGTATTGAAGGCGATCGCCCAGCACCGCCGTCAATGCCTTCTCCACGTTTTCGGGGGCTTCGATAAAATCGGCGACCACGCCGCAAATCCCGTCCGACCGGCCGTTGCTTTGATGCTTGAGCATGACGGCCCGGACACCCTCCTGATAGCCCTCGAAGTTCTTTTGCAATGTTTCAAGGGAGCTCAGGCCGGAACGCGCTTCGTGCAACTCGTCCTTGAGTCGGGCCAGGACCTCCTCGTGCTCGGCCAGGGCCGCCTTGACGCTCTCCGACTCCGTGTCGGCCCGACGCAGACGCTCACCCAGCTCGGCCACGCGCGTCCCGCACTGCTCGAGCTCCATGGACTCCCTGGCGCGCCGGCCGTCCAGGGCTTCCAGCGTCTGCTCGACACCCTTTCGCCGACTCTCCTTCTCCGCCGATCCGGCTCTCGAATGCCCCAGACGCTCTTCATGAGCCCGTCGGGTATTGGTGAGTTGCGAGTGGGCTCCGACACGATCCACCAAGAGATCTCTGTCACGCTCGACCGTCGCCTGAAGCGTCTCGATACGGGTCCGCAAACCCGCCACGTCCACCTCGATACGCGTCACCCGTTCCGCTTCGAAAAGGGAGAGTCGGGCGAAGTCTTCGCTCGCCTTGCCCAGATCCGCTATCTCGCTCGCCACCGTTTCCAGCCGCGCGCCGGTATGGACGGCATCGGCCTTGGCCCTTGCGACGGAATCCTTCCGTTCGTCCTCTTCACGCTCGAAGAACCCTATTCTCTGCTCTTCCGCCTTGACCTCCAGCCTGAGCTGGTAGAGCCGCTCCTGCGATGATCCGATCTCGCCGTCCATGTCGAGCAGGGCGACTCGACTGCGCTCGCACTCCGCCTCTCTCGCCCGCACCGTGGCCATGAGCGAAGCAATCCGATCTTCGACGGCATCCACTTCGGCGCCGCGCTCGGCGATCTCTCGCTCCCACTCCAGCCTGCGGACGGCGGCCCAACGAAGCTCCTTGTCCTGCAATTGTTCCTGAAGGTTCCGGTACCGTTCGGCCTTCTTTGCCTGCAGTTCGATCTTGTGAAGCTGCCGCTCTACCTCGCGGACGATGTCATCGACGCGCAGAAGATTCTGCCGCGTTCGCTCCATCTTCCTTTCCGCCGCCTGCCGGCGGCTCTTGAACCGGCTCGTGCCCGCGGCCTCTTCAATGATGCGGCGCCGGTCTTCAGGCTTCGAGTTCACCAACTCCGCGACGCGCCCCTGCCCGATGATGGAGTACGACTTGTTACCGACTCCCGTCCCCATGAAGAGCTCGACAATGTCGCGCAAACGGCAAGTCACCCGGTTGATGGAATACTCCGACTCGCCCGAGCGAAAGAGCCGCCGGGTGACGGCGATTTCACCGAAGGCGCCGTAGTCGGCCGGCGCGCTGCCATCGGAATTGTCCAGCAGCGCGGTGACCTCGGCCATCCCGATGGGGGCGAGCTGCTCGCTGCCGCTGAAAATGACGTCCTCCATGGTCCGGCCACGGAGATAACGGACACTCTGCTCGCCCATGGCCCATTGGAGCGCATCCACGACGTTGGACTTCCCGCAACCGTTGGGTCCCACGATCCCGGTGATATCGGAGGTGAAATTCAGGACGGTCTTCCCCGCGAAAGACTTGAACCCGGAAACTTCCAGAGCCTTCAGACGCATACAATGAATCCCGTACTCTTCAGGACACCCGCCGAAACGGGAATCCTATTGTACTTTTATTTCACACCCAGGGGACTACTGTCAAGGGAAAGTCACAACATGAAGTGACGGAGTGGCCTCCACACCACAACATGTTGAATCGCGGGAAATGCCTATTCCTGCAGCAAGGCGGAGTTCCAGTAGGAGGCATCGACGGTTGAAAGGAACGGCCGCCACTCGCGATAGCGGACGTTACCGTCGCCCTCCTGGATGAAAGGGGTCCAGGTAGGCTTGTAGGGCTCGCGCAACAGCTTCATCCGGGCTTCCTGGGGGGTGCGTCCGCCCTTCCTGCGGTTGCACGGAACACAGGAGCAGACGACGTTCTCCCACCTGGAGGTGCCGCCCAGGGAACGGGGAATCACGTGATCCAGGTTGAGCTGGTGCCGCGGCAGATTGCGGCCACAGTACTGGCAGGTGGACTGGTCACGAGCATAGATGTTGTAGCGGCTGAATCGGACCTGCCGCTTCGGCACGCGGTCGTACCGGACCAGGAGTATGACCCGCGGCACACGTACGACGTGGTCGACCAATCCCACGGTTTCCTCATGGACCGAAACCGCAAGGTCGCTCCACCCCTCGAAGTCGAAGGTCTGGTATCTTTCGTTGACGACCCTGGCGAGGCCCAGGTAGAGCAGCGTGAAGGCCCGGCGTACCGACGTGACGTGTATCGGTAGATACGAACGATTCAACATCAGCACTTTTGTGTGCATCGGAGAACGGCCCACGGCGATGCTCCCTGGACTCCCTGCCTGTACCGGTATTCACGAAGGCCCCTGACCGAATCAAGAGGAACTTATCGTCCGGCAGGCGCCTTGTCAAACACGCGGTGTTCCGCACCGGCCGGACGTCAACTTGCCATTTCGCATCAACTGGCCTATCCTCCAGGTTATCGGTATTCCGGACCGCGTGTTACTATAGACTGCCTGCTGTTGACTGCCCACTGTTTGGACCGGGGTGCCTACGCCCTTCTCCTTGTCAGCGAGTCCGCAACGATCCGACCCATGAGACGGATACTTATAAACACCACCCCCCAGGAAACCCGCATCGCGGTAATGGAGGACAACGGCCTGGCCGAGTTCCTCATCGAGCGCAACCAGGAAAAGGGCTCCGTCGGCAACATCTACAAGGGCCGGGTAGGACGCGTGCTGCCCGGAATGCAGGCGGCGTTCGTAGACATCGGACTGGAGAAAGCGGCCTTCCTCCATGCTTCGGACATCCAATCCCCTTCAGCCCCGCTGCCGGCGGCCGCCGACGTAACCGATGACGAGGTCCTGCTCGCGCCCGCCCCCGAACCCGGCCGGCTCCGGATCGAACAGCAACTCGGCCCGGACCAGGAGATCCTGGTTCAGGTCGCCAAGGACCCGCTGGGAATGAAGGGCGCCCGCGTCACCACTCACATCTCCCTGCCCGGTCGGTTCCTCGTCTTCATGCCCAACACCCGCCACGTGGCCGTTTCCCGCAAGATCGAGGACGAGAAGGAACGAAAGCGGCTGAAGGAACTCGTCCAAGGGTTGGCTCGGGAGGATGAAGGGTTCATCATCCGGACCGCGTGCGAGGGACGCAACAAGAAAGACATCCAGAGCGACGTCCGGTTCCTGACCAAGCTCTGGAGCCGGATTCGCAAGCGGCTGGAATCGGCGGCCACGCCCGAGCTGATTCATCAGGATCTGGACCTGGTGCCGCGCACCATTCGCGACTTCTTCAACGCCAACACCGACGAGGTGGTGGTGGATGACGCCAGGGAATATCGCCGGGTGGTCGAGTTCGTGGATCAGTTCATGCCGCGCCTCAAGGGGCGCGTCGTGCTGTACGACGAGCCCGAGCCGTTGCTCGACCGCCATGAGGTCGAACGCAGGGTCCGCAAGGCGCTGGAGCCGAAGATCTGGCTCAATTCCGGTGGACACATCAACATCGAACAGACCGAAGCGTTGACGGCGGTGGACGTGAATACCGGGCGTTACGTCGGGAAGAAGGATCTGGAAGCCACCGTCTTCAAGATCAACCTGGAGGCCGCGCGCGAGGTCGTGCATCAGTTACGCCTGCGCAACGTCGGCGGCATCATCATCATCGACTTCATCGACATGGAGCAGGCCGCCAACCGGAAGAAGATCTACGACGCGCTGAAAGAGGCAGTGAAGGAAGACAAGGCCAAGACCAGCGTGCTCCCCATCTCCAGGCTCGGGCTGGTGGAGATGACCCGGCAACGCACCCGGGAGAATCTCGGCAACGTCCTGTTGAGTCCGTGTCCCTACTGCGCGGGACGCGGCCGCATCAAGTCCCAACCCACCATTGCCTACGAGATCCTCCGCAACATCAAGCGGGAGTGCGCCCAACTCGAAAACGGCGCCCGCATCACCCTGCACGTCCACCCCGGCATCGCCAACTTCCTGTACGACGACGCCCATGAAGGACTGGAGGCCCTGGAGCGCGAGATCGACCGCAAGGTGATCATCAAGGCGAATTCCGAGCTGCACCAGGAAGCCTACCGGATCAAGACCGACTAGGAGCCGGCGCCGTAGAACGGGGATGAACGGGTTGCAGGGGCGGGTTGGAAACCCGCCCCTGCAACCCCGTAGATCTTTGAATTTAATGCGATTGTAATGGTAACGTCACACGAACCACCGACATCGTGTGGCGACCTGTATCCGTGACAATCGGCGTTGCCATACCCGCGAGGCCGCCCATGCGCCCTGAACACACCGATCGGAAATACGAGGAAGAGCTCAAGTCGCTCCGCGACAGGATCATACAGATGGGCGGCCTGGTGGAGGACCAGATCGACCGATCCATCAAGGCGCTGGTGGAACGCGAAGCAGCGCTCGCCGAAGCCGTCATCGAAAGAGATGCCGAGGTCAACCGGATGGACGCCGACATCGACGAGTTGTGCGTGCGCCTGATCGCCCTGCACCAGCCCACGGCCAAGGACCTTCGGTTCGTGACGACGGCGCTCAAGATCACGACGGACCTGGAACGCATCGGCGACATCTCGGTGAATATTTCCGAGCGTTCAATCGAGTTGATCCGCGAGGCCCCGCTCAAACCCTACATCGACATACCGCGCATGGCCGAAATCTCCCGGCGGATGATATCGGAAAGCCTGAACGCCTTCGTGCACGAGGACACCTCGTTGGCGCTCAAGGTCTGCCAGGACGACCAGGAGATCGACGACCTGAACGAGCAGATCTTCCGCGAGACGGTCTCGTACATGATCAGCGAGCCCAGGACCATCAACCGCGCCATGAAGATCACTTTCGTTTCGAAATACCTGGAACGAATCGCGGACCATGCCACCAACATCGCGGAAATGGTCGTATTCCTGGTCAAGGGGACCAGCATTCGCCACGTCAAGGAAGTGCCTCGGTTCATCTGAACGAAGCACGGGAGCCTCATGGCCGACAAAATCCTCGTCGTCGAGGACGAGGAGGACATACGCAGGCTGGTTTCGTACCATCTGCATCAGGAGCGTTTTCGGGTGCTGGAAGCCGAGAACGGTGAAGACGCTCTGGACCTGGTGCGGAAGGAGACGCCACGCCTCATCGTGCTCGACCTGATGTTGCCCGGCCTCTCCGGCCTCGAGTTCTGCAAGATCATCCGGCAAACCCCCGAAACCGCCCAAACGCCGATCCTCATGCTCACCGCAAAGGCAGGGGAAGCCGACCGCGTGGTGGGCCTGGAACTGGGGGCGGACGACTACATCACGAAACCCTTCAGCCCCAGGGAGATGGTGGCGCGGGTCAAGGCGGTGCTGCGGCGAACCGAGTCTCCGGCTTCGCCCGACCTGGCCGAGATCTACGAGAAGGGCCCCCTGAAGGTCGACTTCACGACCTACGAGGTGCAGGTCGGGGGGAGGCCGGTCAGGCTCACCCTCAAAGGGTTTGAAGTTCTCCGGTTTCTGATTCAGAATCGCAACCGGGTGCTGAGCCGGGACCAGATTCTCGATGGCGTATGGCGCTCCGACGTGTATGTGACGCCTCGTACGGTGGATGTCCACATCCGAAGGATCCGGGAAGCCCTGGAACACCATGACCGGAATCCCGGGTGGATCGTCACGGTACGCGGCGTAGGCTACAAACTGGATGAAAGATCCCTGGAGACATAGCGTGCTGGCCAGGTGGTGTCTTGGCTACCTCCCCCTCACTCTCCTGGTCCTGGCCTTCATCCATTCTCAATACGCGAACTCGCAGCCGGCCGAAGCATCCCGGAACGCCGCCGCGGCCTGGTTGCCGAGCGCCCTGTGGTTGGCCGTTCCGGTCGGACTCCTGGCGGCGGCCGTGTGGCTCCGACGAGGACGAACCCGCGTCGCCGACATGGTGGCTTTCTGCCGCAAGGCCAGCCTCGAAACTCCGTCCGACAAGGTGCTTCCGGTACGACGCCGGGATGAGTTGGGAGCGTTGGAGGAGGGCCTCAACGAGTTGGCTCACACGCTGAACGGCCGCCTTCAGGACATGACGGCGGAGAGGGAGAAGCTCCAGTCCATCCTGAGTTGCATGATGGAAGGCGTGATCGTGCTGGACATCCACGGCCAGGTCATCCTCGTGAACCAGATGGCTCGGATGATGTTCGACCTGCCCGCGGACACCCGTGTCCGCCGCATGTCCAGCGTCGAGGTCTCACGCCATCCGGAGATGCAGACCCTCATTCGCGAAGTGGTGGAAGGAGAAAGCGGCCGCGATGCGCTCCATCGGGAGATGACCCTCGGGGACGACCGCTGGTTCGCGGTCAACGCCGCGCGGCTGGAGCACTCGCCGCAAGCCCTCCTGGGTTACGTGCTCGTGTTCCACGAGGTCACCGAGTTGAAGCGGCTCGAACAGATCCGCGCCGATTTCGTCGCCAACGTCTCCCATGAGATGCGCACGCCGCTGACGGCCATACAGGGCTATGCCGAGACGCTGTTGCACAACCCGCCCGACGACCCGCGAACGGCGCGGCAGTTCCTCAACGTCGTCACGCGCCACTCCGAGCGTCTGGGCCGGCTCATCGACGATCTGCTCGCCCTGTCGGACCTGGAGATGGGCAACGTCAACGTGAGGATGCAGCAGGTGGCGACGAAGCCGCTGTTGGAACGCATGCTGGAGTTGTTTCGCGATCAGGCCGGCAAGAAACGCATCCGTATCCGCGCCGAGGTGGACACCGGTACGCCGGATATCCTGGGAGACGAAGATCGCTTGCAGCAGTTGCTCATCAATCTTATCGATAATGCCCTCAAGTACACCCCCGACCGCGGCGAGGTGCTGGTCCGTGCAGGCTTCGAGCCGAAGTCGAACGGCGATGGGGCGCCCCGGGTGGCGTTGACCGTGTCGGATACCGGCTGCGGCATCCCGGACAAGGACCTGCCCCGGCTCACCGAACGATTCTACCGCGTGGACAAGGCGCGGTCCCGGGAGCTGGGCGGAACCGGCCTCGGCCTCGCCATCGTCAAGCACATCGCCCAGGCCCACGGCGGCGATCTGAAGATCGAGAGCCAGTTGGGAAAAGGCACCCGCGTCTCCATCTACCTGCAATCCGCCGCCGGCCGTGAGCCTCCGTCCGGCCGGGACACTCCGGCAAAGAGCGAGGCCGCCTGACCCGCGGCCGCCGTTTCCGTCCGAAAAGATGCGCACAGGCGCGATTTTGCTTGCATATACGACCGCGATTCCCTATTCTGTCGGGTCAATATCATCGCGGTCCAAATACCGCATCCCTCACCAATCGCAAATTAGGAGAACCTGATGGAAGGCAAGAAGGTCGGGATCACCGAAACCGTGCTGAGAGACGCACACCAGTCGCTGCTGGCCACGCGCATGCGCACGGAGGACATGTTGCCCGTCGCCCAGGATCTCGACAAGATCGGCTTCTGGTCGGTAGAGATGTGGGGCGGCGCCACGTTCGACGCCTGCCTCCGGTATCTGAACGAGGACCCCTGGGACCGATTGAGGTTGATCCGGGAGGCCATGCCCGATACCCGGCTCCAGATGTTGCTACGGGGGCAGAACATCGTCGGGTACCGCAACTACCCGGATGACGCCGTCGAGTCCTTCATCGCAAAGTCCGCGGATAACGGCATCGACGTGTTCCGGATCTTCGACGCCATGAACGACATCCGCAACATCAAGACCTCCATGGACACGGTAAAGCGCACCGGAAAGATCCTGGAGGCCGCGGTATCGTACACCATCAGCCCGGTCCACTCGCTGCAATACTTCGTCGACTTCGCCGAACAGCTCGTGGACGCCGGCACCGACGTGCTGGCCGTGAAGGACATGGCCGGCCTGCTGTCGCCGTACGTGGCCTACGACCTCATCGGCGCGTTGAAGAAGCGCTTCGACATCCCCGTCCACCTGCACTCCCACTGCACCACCGGCATGGCCCACATGTCCTACATCATGGCCGTGGAAGCCGGGGTGGACATCATCGATACCGCCATCTCCACGTTATCCCACGGCACCTCCCAGCCGGCCACC
This sequence comes from uncultured Binatia bacterium (SeqCode), assembly GCA_965214905.1. Classification (GTDB taxonomy): domain Bacteria; phylum Desulfobacterota; class Binatia; order UBA9968; family JAJDTQ01; genus JAJDTQ01. Next base: position 3,558,318 of record OZ243984.1, on the reverse strand, counting down.
GAGGCCATGGTGGTGGCCCTCAAGGGAACCCCCTACGACACCGGCCTCGACCTGCAGCCGTTGCACGGCATCGCGCACTATTTCACCGAGGTACGCAACCGATACAGTGACTTCGAGAGTCCCATCAGCAACCGGGTCAATGCCGACATCGTCGAGTCACAGATTCCGGGCGGCATGCTCTCGAACCTGGTGACCCAATTGCGTCAACAGAACGCCGAGAACCGGCTGGATGAGGTGCTCCAGGAAGTGCAGACGGTACGGCAGGACCTCGGCTATCCCCCGCTGGTGACCCCCACCAGCCAGATCGTGGGCTCCCAGGCGACGCTGAACGTCCTCACCGGAAAGCGCTACGGCGTCGTGACCATGGAAGTGCGCAACTACGTCATGGGGCACTACGGCCAGCCGCCGGGCGCGGTGAGCGAAGAGATCAAGGCCATGGTCCTGGGAAAAAAGGATCCCATCCGCTGCCGTCCCGCCGATCTGCTGAAGCCCAGGATGGAGGAAGCCCGCAAGGAGATCGGCGACCTCGCCGCCACCGAGGAAGACCTGCTCTCCTACACGCTGTTTCCGGACATCGCCAGGGACTACCTGGAGCGGCGCGGTCAGCAAGCGGCGGCGATGGCCGGCAAAGCCGCATCGTAGCAGCCTGCGCCGTAGAACTCGGACGCCCGATGCACGGGCGGGTTTCAATCCCGTCCGTGCCCGCGTCGCGCTACCGCCCGATACCGGCTCCTGGCCCGGATACGGGCCTGCCCCACTAAAGATAGCCCGCATCCCGGTACGCCCTCAAGGCGCCTGGATGCAGCGGCGCTCCATCGAGTTCCAACGCCTCCGGCCCCCGGCTCCGCAGCGGTTCGTACAGGTCGGCGAGACCTTCGAACAAGGGGTTGAGCCGCGCCAGCGGCCCGGTGTTCTCCACCAACGCGGATACCAGGGAATGGACGATCTCCTCGTCCACGCGCTCGTGGGTCACCAGAACGTTGAGCACCGCGAGTTGGGGAATGTCGTCATCCACTCCCCGGAATACGCCCCGGCGCATCAGCACCCGCCGGTAGAAGAATACCTTCGACGACACCTGCTCGATCTGATCCTCCCGGTACGGGACCACCTTGACCCGGGCCCGCCGGCTCAGGTCCGTCATCACCGCGTTGGGGACCGGGCACTGGAACTGGACGTCGACCTCTCCCGCCACCAACGCGTCGGCCCCTTCGGGGAAACCCAGATAGACCGGGGTGAAGTCCGAGAAGGGAATGCCCAGGGCGTCGCAAAGGGTGTGGACGTGCTGGGTCATGCCGCTGTCCCGGGCCCCCACCGCCACCCGTTTGCCGGCGAGCTCGCCGATGTTGTCCATGGGCGTATCGGCCAGCGTGACGAAGAATATCGGGCCGGCATTGGCCGGCGACGCCATGCGCAGTCCGATGGGATGGTCGAAGGGCGCCGTTCCCCGAGCTGCCCGGGGGACCCAGTTGGAAGCCATGAAGCCGAACTCGATCTCACCCCGGTCCAGCCGGTTGGCGTTGTCGATGCTTGCCGAGCTTCGGGTGAGCTCACAGCGTTCCTCCGGCGGACGAGACTGGTTGAACACCTCGGCAATAGCCGTGCCCTGGGTGTCGAAAGTACCGCCGGTGTCCGCTGTGCCGATCCTGAAAACCATCGAACAACCTCCGCTGGTCGGTTCCCGCTCGAAGGCGGTGGAGCCTTTATGCCCCATGCGCCGCCCCTTGTCACCCTCGCCCGCGCGGCCAAGGCACCTTGACTGGATTGCCCGCACCCTCTATGACTCATGACACTCATGCAACAGTCCTGGCGCACACCCGTGGTCGTACTGATCTGCGGCACCCTGGTCATGACGCTGGCCTTCGGCATCCGCCAGACCTACGGACTGTTCCAAACCCCTATCAGCGAGACCCTGGGCTGGCCGCGGGGGATTTTCTCCTTCGCCGTGGCGCTCCAGAGCCTCGTCTGGGGGCTGGCGCAACCGGTTCTGGGCGGGTTGGCCGACCGCTACGGCTCCGCCAAGGTCGTGTCCCTGAGCGCTCTGACCTACGCAGCCGGACTCTATCTCATGTCCGTGTCCACGGACCCGTGGAGCATGACCTTCAGCACCGCCCTTCTCACCGGCGTGGCCATGAGCGGCACCAGCTTCTCCATGGTGCTCGCCGTCATCGGCCGCAGCGCGCCGCCGAAACGGCGCAGTCTGTACCTCGGCATCGGCAGCGCCGGCGGCTCTTCCGGACAGTTCCTGGTGGTGCCCTTCGCGCAAGTCCTTCTCTCGTCCTACGGGTGGGTGAACGCCCTGGTGTTGCTGGCGGCCACGGCCGCGCTGATTGTCCCGCTGTCCGCGGCGCTGGCCGAGAAGGCTCCGGCAGCGGGCGCGGCGCAGGCGGACCAAACCTTGTGGCAGGCTCTGAGGGAGGCCCGGCGCCATACGGGGTATCTGTTGCTGACCGCGGGGTTCTTCGTCTGCGGCTTCCAAACCCTGTTCATTGCCCACCACCTGCCCCCGCTGCTCCTGGACAACGGGCTGTCTCCCGCCCTGGGCGCCACCGCCATCTCGCTCCTCGGACTGTTCAACGTCGTCGGGTGTCTTGCCGCCGGCGCCCTCGGCAACCGCTACAGCAAGAAGAACCTGTTGAGCCTCATCTACTTCGGGCGCGCCGTGGTCATGGCCGGTTTCTTCCTGCTCCCCATGACGCCGCTCAGCGTCGTGGTGTTCTCGTCGCTCATGGGCCTGCTGTTCCTGAGCACGATCCCCCTCACCAGCGGCATCGTGGCCCAGGTCTTCGGCACCCGCTACATGGCCATGCTCTACGGCATCGTGTTCCTGGACCACCAGATCGGCAGCTTCATCGGCATCTGGCTGGGCGGCGTGCTGTTCGACTACACCGGGTCCTATGACATCATCTGGTGGACCGGCGCGGGCCTCGGCGTGGCGGCGGCGGTGCTACACTGGCCCATCGACGAGCGGGCCATCCCCAGGACCGCGCCGGCCGCGGCATAGCCTCCAGTCGGACGCGGCGACGATCGAAAGGACGGGAAGAACGTGGCGCTGTTGATTCGAGCGGAAGACGCAGCCGATATCATCACCATGGAAGAAGCCATCGATGCGGTAGAAGCGGGCTTCCGGGAGCTGGGTGGCAACCCGGAGCTCAATGCTCCGCGCCGCCGGGTCATGACCCGGGAAGGAGCCCGGGTCAGCGTGCATCCCGGCGGCGTGCCCAGCCTGGGCGGCATCGGCGTCCTGGCGCACTCCGAGTTCGTGGCCACGTCCACGGGGAACCAGACCTACCACCACATGGGCCGTCCGTGCGTGGTGCTCTTCGACACCCGGGACGCCTCCCTCAAGGGCGTTTTGGCGGGGCGCTTCGGCGTGAAGGGCGCACCGGCCACCCGGGCCACTCAATTGCGCACCTCGGCCACCAGCGCGGTGGGAACCCGCCACCTGGCGCGCGAGGACGCCGCGGTTCTGGGCCTGCTCGGCGCCGGCGCCGAAGCCCGGTATCACCTGCTGGCCTTCACCGCCATACGCTCCTTCAAGAAGGTCCGGATCTTCTGCCGCACCCCGGAAACACGGGCCGCCTTCTGCCGGGAGATGCAACCGCTGGTTTCATGCGAACTCGTCCCGGTGGCCAGCGCACGGGAGGCCGTCCAGGGCGTCGACGTGGTCCTCACCGCCACCAACTCCAACGTCCCGGTATTCGACGGCTCCTGGCTGGAGCCCGGCGTCCACGTCACCTCCATCGTCGGCGGCAACATCGGCCTCATGAACGCCGGCCTCATCAAGCACAGACGCCGCGAGATCGACGACGCCACCGTGCGCCGAGCCGACGTCCTCGTCGCCAACTCCCGCGAGCAAGCCATCCAGGATCAGCAGGGAGACTTCTACGAGCCCGTGGAGAGGGGGTTGCTGCAATGGGATCAGGTCGGCAACCTGAGCGATCTCCTCACAGGACGGATACCCGGCCGCACCGCCCGGGACCAGATCACCCTGTTCAAGAACAACGCCGGACAGGGCGTCGCCGACGTCGCCATCGCCAGCCGGATCTTCGCCCGCGCCAGCGCCAAGGGCATCGGGATGGAGTTCTGAGGGGACAAGTCGCGACTCGACATCCGAAGATTGCCTCGCGATCGGCGAAACCTTGCCATACCGCTATCCGCCTCCCGGAAACCCCGGCGTCCGGCCTTCCAGCAACGCACCCAGCTCCTCCGCCCGGAACCGGAGTCCCATGTAGAACGGGCCGAACAGGCCGTAGAGGGCGCTGGCCTCGTCGAAGCGCATCTCGTAGACCAGCTTCTTGAACACCACCGGGTCGTCGGCGAAGAGGTCCACGCCCCACTCCCAGTCGTCGAAGCCGATGGAGCCCGAGATGATCTGAGTCACCCGGCCGGCGTAGCCCCGGCCGATGAAGCCGTGGTCCTGCATCATCCGCTGCCGCTCCGCGAATGGGGCATCGTACCAATTTTTCTCCTCGCCGCGCTTCTTGTCCATGGGGTAGAAGCATACGTAGCGCCGGGCGGGTATGTCGGGCCGGAGCCGGCCTCCCATGGTCTTCCGGGCCCGGGCCAGATACGCCGCCACCTGCTCCTTCCATTCCGGCGTGTCGGGCTCCATGCCCTTCTCCCCCAGGGAACGGTAGAGCTGGCCCGACCCGCTGTAGAGCCCCAACTCCACCACCGAGAGATAGGACGTGGTCTGCTCCAGGAAGGGCGCCAGATCGAGCTGGGCCAGCGCCAACTCGGCCTCGTTCAGGGCGTCGAACGATTCGCGGAAATGGATGAGCATCAGGTCGCCCTTGTGGCCCAGCAGCGACACGAGTCCGCTGCGGCCGGCGGCGGTGTGCTCCATGGATTTCAAGGCTGCCACGGCTTGGTCGACGGCCCGCTGACGCGGCGCCGGGGCCATCTCGTTCCACTCCGACCAGCGGATGCGGAACATCTGGTGCAGGACGCTCCAGCCCTCGAGGGTCAGGGGGACGGGGGGAAGATGTCCGTCGCCGGCGGGGTTTCTATTGCTCGTGGGTTCACCGTCGGACACGATCCCACCAATTAACTTTCTTCAGCGACGGTTTTCAAGCGAATACGAAGGCCCCGGTGTGGTGTCCTGAATAAACCGGGGAGCATCTGCTGATCCTGTCGGCCGGGTTGCTCCGCCTCGCGTGCGTGGTTCCGCCCGGGACCGCCGGGATGTTGACGGCGCCATGTCAAACTTCTGGCGGCGATAACCCGGCGGAAACCAGCAAGCTGTTTTTCCGACGGAGGCGAAAGGTCCTTCTCCGATCGTCATTTCGCTGACGACTTCCACACGGGTCGCCGGGATCCTCCTCCATTTCTTCATGCAGCACGCCAGAATCGCAGGCAAATTCATGAGTGTGCGAATTCATTGCCGGACGGCGATGGCCCTACTCTTGCGTTAACGAAACATTTGTTACAGATAAGCCAGGAATTCGCCAAAGGAGGACCGAATGGGCCATTTGAAGAACTGCCCGATGGATGAACAGCGTTGCGAAACGTTAGGCTCCATGATCGGAAAAAGTGAAGCCATGCGGTCGGTCTTCGAGCTCACGCTCAGGATTGCGGCAAGCAACTCGACCGTTCTCATAACCGGCGAAAGCGGCACGGGCAAAGAACTTATCGCACGGACCATTCACGACCGAAGTCGGCGCGCGGCACAGCCATTCGTTGCCGTGAACTGTGGTGCGATACCCGAAGACCTCCTTGAGAACGAGTTGTTCGGGCACGTCAGAGGCGCGTTCACCGGCGCACAACAATCCCGATCGGGTCGGTTCATGACCGCAAAGGAAGGAACCATATTTCTGGATGAAATCGGCGAGACCACTCCGAGGCTGCAGGCAAAACTGCTGCGGGTGCTTCAAGAGCGTGAATTCAATCCGTTGGGAAGCGATGTCGCCACGCGCACCAACGCGCGTTTCATTGCAGCCACCAATCGTGATCTGCAAGAGGCGATACCCGCCGGACGGTTTCGTGAAGACCTCTACTACCGTCTCGCCATTCTCTCCCTGGAGCTACCCCCTCTGCGGGCACGGCGGGAAGACATCCCTCCCCTGGTGGAGCATTTCCTGGAACGCTTGAGCGGGGACGATCCACGCACCATTGATGAAGCGGCCATGAAACGACTGCAAGCCTATGACTGGCCCGGTAACGTGAGGGAAATGGAAAACTTCATCGAGCGCCTGGTGACGCTCACCGACCACCCGGTGATTCGCCTGGACAACCTGCCGGAGCTCGCGGGCTACCTCAAGCCGGACCTTCGCGACACTCATCTGAACGAGTTCACCCTGCCGAGCGACGGTATCGACATCGACCGGTGCATCCAACGCTTCCAGCACGACATGATGGTCCAGGCCCTGGAACGCGCCAGCGGGAACAAGACCGCGGCGGCAAGCCTGCTGGGTTTGAACCGCACCACGTTCATCGAACGGCTGCGACGCCACGGGCTGGGCTCGCTGGTGCCGCGCCGGCTGTTAACGCCCAACGGTCACTGAAGTCGGCGACCCGTAACCCGGCAGAGCCGGAACCGAAAACGGCGCCCTTCGACTCCGCTACGCCTGTCCCGAGCTTGTCGAAGGGCCGACCCGGCGTGAACGGCGCCAGGAGCCTGAGCCGTAGAACCAGGACACCCGGTGCAGGGTCGGGTTTCAAACCCGCCCGTGCCCGCATCGCGCTACCGGCCGATACCGGCTGCCAGCGATCTTTTCGGCGGGCCGTCGAACCCTGTTGCGCTCGGCCGATCAGGCCGCTATTTTCAATCTTATGGACTGGACACACCGCCTCGCCGGTTTGATGCTGGCCGCCCTGCTTCCGGCCGTTGCCGGAGCATCGGCTCCCAAGGGCATGGTGGAGGTTCGAGAGGAGATGCTGGACAACGGCCTCAAGGTGCTGTTGCTGGAAAACCACAGGAGCCCCGCAGTGACCTTCCAGGTCTGGTACCGCGTGGGGTCGCGGAACGAGGTGGACGGCAAGAGCGGCATCGCCCACTTCCTCGAGCACATGCTGTTCAAGGGCACCGACAAGGTGGCCCCCGAGGAATATTCCCGCATCATCCGAAAGCACGGCGGCCGTTCCAACGCGTTCACCTCCCGCGACGCCACCGTCTATCACGCCACCATGAGCCGGGACACCATCGGCGTGGCCATCGAGCTGGAAGCCGACCGCATGGTGAACACCCGCTTCGAGGACGCCTACTTCACGCCGGAGAAGCGCGTGGTGCAGGAAGAACGGCGCCTGCGGACCGACGACCGGCCGCGGGCGGCGCTGGCCGAGATCACCAACGCGGTGACCTACGCCGTGCACCCCTACCGCCGCCCCATCATCGGCTGGCCGGAAGATGTCCGCCGCATGACCCTGGCGGACCTGGAGGACTTCTACCGGACCTATTACTCGCCCAACAACGCCTTCATCGTGGTAGCCGGAGATTTCGATGGCGAGGAAATCCTGACGCGGATCCGCGAGACCTTCGGCAAGATCCCCCGGGGATCCGAGCCTCCTTCCGTGGGGCTCACGGAGCCGCCGCAGCGGGGCGAGCGGCGGGTGCGGCTCAAGAAGGAGGCGGAGCTCCCGGTGCTGATGATGAACTACCACGTGCCCGGCGTGGACCACGAGGACAGCTATGCGCTGGACGTGTTGGAAATGATCCTCTCGCGAGGACGCACTTCGCGGCTCCACCGGGATCTGGTCTACGACCGGCGCATCGCCCGCTACGCCTACGCCGGCTACCACCGGGTGTCCATCGACCCCACCACCTTCACCATCGGCGCCCAGGCCATGCCGGGCAGGGAGACCGCCGAACTGGAGGCCGCCATCGACGAGGTCGTTGCCGCGGTCCGGGACGAGGGCGTTACCCAGGCGGAACTCGACAAGGCCAGGAACCAGGTGGCGGCAGCCTTCATCTTCGCCCAGGAGTCCAACTCCGGGCAGGCCATGCGGATCGGGTTCCATGAGTTGACCGGAGGATGGCGACGGATGAACGAATACCTCCAGCGCATCCAGGACGTCACCGCCGACGATGTTCGCCGGGTGGCGCGGCAGTACCTCGACCGCGACCGGCGCACCGTGGGCATCCTCGTTCCCCAGGCGAGAAAGCGATCATGAAAACCTGGCTGCCGCTGTTGCTGTGCCTGCTCCTGAGCCCTCACACCGTCGCCCTCGCCGCCATGAACGCCCAGCGCACGACACTGCCCAACGGACTGGTGCTGGTGACATCAGCGCAACCCTCGCTCCCCATCGTCTCGGTGCGCTTGCTGATCCGGGCAGGCTCGCGCTACGACCCCGGCAGCCGGCACGGCCTCGCCAACCTCACATCGCGGCTCCTGACCCTCGGCACCCCGACGCGAGACGCCATGAGCATCAGCGGCCTCATCGAGGGCATGGGCGCCCACTTCTGGGCCGACTGCGGCCGGGAGCAGGCCACCGTAAACCTGAACATTCTGAAGAAGGACCTGGACACCGGCCTCGCCCTCCTGAGCGAAGTACTGACGACCGCGTCGTTCCCGGAGAGGGAGGTGGTCCGCACGAAGCAGGCCCTCATGGCCTCCATCCGGGCCAAGAAGGACCGTCCCCGCGCCATCGCCCGGGACGCGTTCCGGGCCGCGCTCTACCCCGACAGCTTCTACGGGCGCCCGGTGGAGGGCTCCGAGGATTCGGTCCGGGGCCTGGACCGGGACGCCGCGGTCGGATTTCACCGGCGCTACTACCGGCCCGACCGGAGCATTCTGGTAGCCGTGGGAGACATCACTCACGAAGAGATGCAGCAGAAGCTCACGGAGGCCCTGGCGGACTGGACGAAGGGCGACGGCAAGGCCGATGCGCCGGTGGTGCTGCAGCCGCCGAATCGGGCGGCCGTCAAGATCGACCGCAACCTCGTCCAGTCGAACATCATCATGGGCCACGAGGGTCCGCTCCGGATGAACCCGGACCACTACGCCATCCGGGTGATGAATCAGATCCTCGGCGGCGGCGACCTTTCGTCCCGGCTCGGGGAGAGCATCCGGAACCAGCGCGGCCTAGCCTACTCCATCTACGGTTATTTTGTCGCGGGCAGGAACGCGGGACGGTTTCAATTGGCCATGCAGACCCGGAACGAGAGCGCCCGTGAAGCCATCGACGTGGCCAAGGCCGAGATCGAACGGATCCGGCGCGAGGGCGTCACCGCCGAGGAGCTCCAAGACGCCAAGAGCTACCTCACCGGGAGCTTCGTGCTGGGACTCGAGACCAACGACGATATCGCCGACTTCCTGGGACAGGTGGAGTATCTGGGACTCGGGCCGGATTACGTCGAGCGATACCCCGAGTTGATCCGTAAGGTCACCGCGGAAGACGTTCTCGGGGCCGCCCGGAAATACCTGCAACCGGAGAAGCTCATCCTCGTGGTGGTCGGGAACCTCGAGCAGGCCGGCCTCGAGAACTAGGTGTCGGTGTCACAGCAGGACAAGGCCCTCCATATCCTACAGCGTCTCCGGGAAGCGGGCCACGAAGCCTACCTTGCCGGCGGATGCGTGCGCGACCGGCTCCTGGGCAGACCGCCCAAGGACTACGACATCGCCACCAGCGCCACGCCCCAGTCCGTTCAGGCGGTCTTCCCCGACACCGTCCCCATCGGGTCGAAGTTCGGCTCGGTGGTCGTGGTGGCGGACGGCGATCCGTTCGAGGTCACCACCTTCCGGTTCGACGGACCCTACAGCGACGGCCGCCGTCCCATCGACATTCGCTACGGGACCCTGGAGGAAGACGTCCGGCGTCGGGACTTCACCATCAATGCGATGATGTACGACCCGGTAGACGATCGGGTCATCGACCTGGTAGACGGCCGGGAAGATCTGCGCCGGGGTCTGATCCGGGCCATCGGCGATCCGCATGAGCGGTTTGCGGAGGACCGGTTGCGGATGGTCCGGGCCGTACGTCTGGCCTGCGGGCTTGATTTCGCCATCGACGGCCCGACGCTTCAGGCCATCCGGAGCCACGCCTCGACCGTCACCCAGGTGGCTTGGGAACGCATCGGCGCGGAGATCACCCGGACGCTCACCGAAGGCGGCGCCCGGCGGGGAGTCGAGCTGCTGGACGAGACCGGGCTCCTGGAGGTGATCCTGCCCGAGATCGCGGCCATGAAGGGAGTCGAGCAGACCCCGGACTACCATCCCGAGGGGGACGTCTTCGTTCACACGCTGACGCTGCTCCAACACCTGGACGCCCCGACGGAAACCCTGGCCTACGGCTGCCTGCTGCACGACGTGGCCAAGCCGCCGTGCCGCCAACCGGCGGGGGACCGGGTGACGTTCTACGGGCATCCGGAGCTCGGGGCGGAAATGGCCACGGCAATCCTCCGCCGGCTCAAGCGCAGCCGCACGGTGGCCGGGAGGGTCGCCTGGCTGGTGCGGCACCATCTGCGCTACATCCAGGCGCCGAAGATGCGGCTCAGCACCCTGAAGCGGTTTCTCGGGGAGGACGGCATCGACGAGTTGCTGGAACTCTGCCGCATCGATGCCCTTTCATCCAACGGGGATCTGGGCTACTACGAATTCTGCCGGCAAAAGCTCGCCGAGTTGGGCCGGGAGGAAGTGAACCCGGAACCGCTCCTGCGCGGGCGCGACCTCATCCGCCTCGGTTACGCGCCGGGGCCCTCTTTCTCGGCGATGTTGGGCGCGGTTGAAGAAGCTCAGCTAGAGGGCCTGCTCCGGACACCGGAACAGGCCGTGGCATGGGTGCGGCAGAGCTACCCGCTGGACGAGAACGAAGGGAGCGACGAACCATGAGCAAAGCGGCGAAACACCAGGTCGTCGGCAAGTCCCGGCAACGGGTGGACGGCATCGTCAAGGCAACCGGCAAGGCCGTCTATGCCATGGACCTGGAGCTCCCGGGCATGCTCCACGCAAAGGTCCTGCGCAGCCCCTTCCCCCACGCGCGGCTGGTGCGGATCAACGCCGGCAAGGCGGCCGCGCTGCCGGGGGTGGCCACGGTGCTCACCCGCGAGACCCTGGACGGCATGAACCCGTACTTCGGCTCGGCCTACAAGGACCAGACCATCGTCGCCCTGGACAAGGTCCGCTACGACGGCGACCCGGTGGCCGCGGTGGCGGCCGTTGACGAGGCCACTGCCACCGCGGCGCTGGCGCTCATCGAGACGGAATACCAGGAGCTTCCGGCGGTCACGGACATCGCCGACGCCATCGCGCCGGACGCGCCGCTGGTACACGAGCAGGTGGCCGACGCCGACGAACTGCACGGCCACGCCTACCGCGTGCCCGAGGAATTCCGCGGCACCAACATCTGTTACGCCTACGACTACGCCCGGGGCGATGTGGACAAGGGGTTCGCCGAGGCCGACGAGATTTTCGAGGACACCTTCACCTTCCCCCAGATCCAGCACTACCCGCTGGAGCCCCACATCGCCATCGCCCGGGTGGAGGACGGCCACGTGACCCTGTGGGCGTCGACCCAGGACCCGTTCACGCTCCAGCGCCACATCGCCGAGTTCTTCTCCATCCCCATCAACCGGGTGCGGGTGATCGTGCCCCACGTGGGCGGCGCCTACGGCGGCAAGCTCTCGGTGAAGAACGAGCCGCTGGCGGCGGCGCTGGCGTGGAAGACCGGCCGGCCGGTGAAGATCACCCACACGTCGGAGGAGACCTTCCGCACCATCACCCGGCATCCCGCCCGGTTCCGCATCAAGACCGGCGTCACCCGCGACGGGCGGCTGGTGGCACGGGAGTGCGAGGTCCACATGGGCACCGGCGCCTACGCCGACTACGGGCCGCGCGTTTCCCAGAAGGCCGGCTACCGGGCGCCGGGGCCGTACCGCATCCCCAACGTCAAGGTCAACTCCTACACGGTCTATACCAATGCCGTGCCCGCGGGTGCGTTCCGGGGTTTCGGCACCCTGCAGGTCACCTGGGCCTACGAGTCCCAGATGGACATGATCGCCCGCAGGCTCGGCATCGATCCGTTGGAGTTCCGGGTCCGGAACCTGCTGAAGAAGGGCGACGCCTACACCAGGGGCGACACCCGGGTGGACTGCGACCTGGAGGCGGGTCTGCGGCGCACCGCCAAGGCCCTGGGCTGGGACAAAAAGAGGGGGACGAACCGCGGCATGGGCTTGAGCTGCTGCATGAAGGACGGCGGCGGCACCTACAAGGTGGCGTCGGCGGCCATCAAGCTCAACTCCGACGGCAGCGCGGTGCTGTTCACCGGCACGGTGGAGATGGGCCAGGGTTGCCGTACCGCCCTGGCCCAGGTGGCGGCCGAGGAGCTGGCCCTGCCCTGGGAGGCGGTGACCGTGGCCCAGCTCGATACCGATTCCACCCCCTACGACGCGGCCACCAACGCCAGCAGCTCCATGGTCATCATGGGCCTGTGCGTGGAGCGGGCGGCGGCGGAGTTGAAACGGCAGTTGCGCCGGGCCGCGGCCAGGCTGCTCGAGTGCAAGGCCGACAAGATCACGTTCAGGGACGGCCACGTCCGGGCCGGCAAGGGCAAGCGCCTGAGCTACGAGCAGGTGCTCAACCTCACCTTCGGCGCCAAGGGCGGCGAACTGCTGGCCAAGGGAACCTACCAGGACGTTCACAGCAAGAGGGCCGTGCTGGGCTCGCCCACCACCTTCTGGGAGACGAGCTGGGGCGGCGCCGAGGTGGAGGTGGACCCGGACACGGGCGTGGTCAAGCTCCTGAAGTACGTATCCACCGCGGACGTGGGCAAGGCCATCCACCCGCTTCAATGCGAAGGCCAGGACGAGGGCGCGGTCATGTTCGCCATCGGCCACTCGCTCATGGAGGAAATGCAGTACGACAACGGCCACCTGCTCAACCCGAACCTCATCGACTACCGCCTGCCGTCGTTCGCCGACATCCCCGGCACCTTCAAGACCATCATGGTGGAGGAGGCCAACGGCCCGGGACCCTACGGTTCCAAAGGCTTGGGTGAAGGCGGCCTCATGCCCGTGGCCCCCGCCATCGGCAACGCCATTGAGGACGCCGTCGGCGTGCGCGTGCGCGACCTGCCCGTCACCCCGGAGCGGATGTGGCGAGCGATGCGGGAATAGCATCCGGAATGACCTTCTCCTTGCGCATTCAGGACCCTGCGTCCAATGATGCGACCTTGCTGGAGCTACTGTTGGAGGGCGCAATGGGTGCTGATCGCGGCGCCGCCATGTTTTCGTTTGCGTCCACGAACGGGGTGAAGCTGCTCATGGACCATCCGGACTTCAAGGCATTTCTCCGACGAAGTCGGTTCGAGATCATTGTGGGTGTGGACGCCGTCACAGTACCAGCGACTCTAAACCTTGTGGGTGAGATCGAGGAAGCTCATGAGGGCTTTCAGGCGCGCGTATTCTTTCACCAGCGATCTGGCACGTTATTCCACCCGAAACTTTGCTGGTTTGCATCTTCAGATCATGTTCGCGTCCTGGTCGGTTCGGGAAACCTGACAAGAAGCGGACTGCTAAAGAATTGGGAAGCCTTCGCCGACTCGACATTGCACGACGGGGAAAGGGATCGCCTTCTGGCGAGTTGGGCATCGTGGCGAAAGCTCAACGATCCTTTATTCCGAATGGTCGGAGATGCCGATGTCCTTGCGCGGGCGCACCGTAACGAAGGGGACATTCGCCGTCGACACGAGGAGGACGAGATCGAAGAAGCCGACGACGCCATAGACGACGGCCCCGCCGGTGCTTCCGTACTGCTCGCACAAATCCCGAAAGGATCCAGCAGGTGGAATCAAGCCACCTTTGACCTCGAAACGTTTACGAGCTTTTTCAAGCTCCAACCTGGAACACACCAGCGCATAATACTCTTGCCGGTTGCTCCAGACGGCACGGTTGGAGAACCGGAAAGTCGCCAGGGTGTAAGCGTCAAAAGCCGCAACTTCCGGATCGAACTCGGCCAAGCATCAGGATTGGAATACCCGCGTGACGATCGACCCATTGGCATCTTCTTGCAGGTTGGTACACGACGGTTTCGGTATCGACTTTTGATGCCGTCAGATCGCCACTACAGGACGGTTTCGGCATTCGTTGACGGGCTTTGGACCGGCCGTGCGGACAGAATGAAGAGAGTCATCGTACCGTTGGAAAACTTCCGACGCGCCTTGCCGAGCGTAACCCTTTAGCGCGTGTTCGCCCGCTAAGAGCAAAGAAGAAGAGCTTCCGCGGCATAATCGACGACCACATTTCTTCCAGAACGATTCAATTTGTTATGCGACAAACCATCGATGGACTGGAACTCTACGCTGCGGAAGTACCGAGTCGCAATAGCCTTTAGTTCGTCAATCGTCAGTAGCCGTGGACGATTCCGGGTAGCTTTCCTGTAAGGTGAATAGGAAACGACAAGAGGAATTCCCCGAGCGGCGACCCCGGCAAATAACGCTTCGAACGCGCCCGGGGCTTGCGATTTGATACAGAACGGGGATTGGTGTCGGCCGCCACGATAGTGTCCACGACTGAGCCTCGGGTTGCCTCCGGATCGGATGGTCGTGGTCGATATCTCGGGTTCATCATGGAGCGACATGGTCTCCAGCACATGGTAATAGCGACTGTAGTGGTCGCGCGTGTAAGGCGGATCCGCATACACCGCATCAAAGCGTATCCTTCGATCCGCCAGTATCTCTCGATAGTCGCCTCGAAAGGCCTGGTGATTACGAGTATGCTTTGGTAGAGTCGAAAACTGCCGGAGTCGCTCCATGAACCGTACCGGAACACTCATGGAACGATCCCGGATCATCTGCCTTACGAGATGTCGCTTGGGTCGCCGATTCGAATTCCGGGGCTTGATCGGTTGGGCGAACTGCTTCCCTACGGTATTGACCACGTCGCTGGCTACGGCAAGCGCAACGGCCAGGAAATGGTCCCGGTTATCGTCATCCAGTTTGTGAATAGCGGCAAGGAGAAGATCCAGATCGACAGCTTGCTGCCAGGAGAAGTACATGCCCCCAAAGTGGCGTGTCATGACAGTTTCCGGACTTTCACCCATCTCCTCGGAGCAGAGGCGGCCCCGGCACTCGCGCAATGCGTTGCCGAGTTTTCCATCGACGAGATCCCTTCCGGATTCCAACCTGATGAGTGATCCAAACTCGACCAGGTCGCACAGGCCTCCGACATCGCCACCTTCGGCTCGATGGAGGCACTCCCTCTCATAATCGATCAACTCACTCACGGAATCATACAAGCGCTTCCCGAGCGCACCTCCGAAGGCAGCGTTCCGTAAGACATGGCCGGTAGACATCGGTTCCACAGGAGGATTCAGAAGCCCGTTACAGAGCACCCTCGAGTACTCCTGAATGTCGGCTGACGCAATCTCCCATTCCCTTCCCAGACACAGAGAAACGGCTCCCGAGCCGGCAAAAAGATCGCAGATCCTTGCGCCGGGCGAAACAAACTCCGCCACGGCTTTCCGAATGGGTCCCAGTAATCGCAGTTTACTCCCCAAATAGTGCACGATTCGCGGCGCCGGGTCCCGAGATTGCGAGGAGAGCCATACGGCTTCGGCCGAATCCGACTCTGTCAGGGAGACCGGAAACCCTTCTGCGGACAGCGGCGACTGCCCGCCACCCCCCGGGGGTGAGGTGGCGGTTTCCATCGTTCTCATCCGCTACTTCCATAAAAGTCGAAACCGCCACCGCCAGCCCAACCGACGGCAGAAGAAATGCCGGTGTGCTCCCCCTCAACAACCATCTGCAGCCGACGCGCACAGTGGGTAACGGCATGCGGACCTGCCTCGACGCCGATATACCGTCTCTGCATCTTGTGTGCGACCGCTGCGGTAGTTCCCGAGCCGAGAAATGCGTCTACGACAAGGTCTCCCTCGTTTGTCGCAATTTCGAGAATCCGGGCAACCAGAGTCTCGGGCTTGGGAGTGTCGAATACCGGCTCGCTCGGAAAGAGCCGCAAAAGCTGTTTTTTGGCATCGTCGTTGGTACCCACATCCTCTGCCTTCCATAAGGTCTCGGGAGTAAGGCCGACAGGTGATGCACTCAAGAATCGCTTGATTCGAGGAACCCTATGGCCATCTTTACCGAACCAGATGTTATTGGCGGCAATTTCCTTCTGCATTCTCTCCCAGGTGTAGATCCAACATCGCCCTTTCGGAGGACGGTGGACTCTTCCATTGGGCGCAATCAAATCGTAGTACTGAGACGCCGTACCATGGCCGCCCTGGACATTCGCTGATATGGACTGCCATGGGCCACGCGGGTCCGAGTCCGGATTCCTGTATCGGGAGAGTAGCTCGGGGCCGGCCGCCAGCAAATTACGGCTCTGTCGAAAAGCAGCCGCATGGATGGCGTATACAAGAAGATACTCGTGATTGTTCGAAAAAACCTTACGGTTCTCTCTCGTGGTCCGCTGCTGCCATACGATGGTGGAGATGAAATTCTGTCGCCCGAAGACCTTGTCCGCCGCTACTTTGAGGTAGTGCAATTCCCTGTCGTCGATGGAAATCCAGATGGAACCATCCTGGGACAAAAGAGGTTTTATCGCCTTGAGCTGCGTGGTCGTCACCGTCAGCCACTCGCTGTGACTCCGGGCATCCCTGTAGTGGCCATACCGCTCCTGGTTATTATAGGGAGGGTCTACATAAGCACACCGGACCTTCCCGACCAGCTTCTCTTGCAGCGACCGCAATACGGAAACGTTGTCCCCTTGAATCAGCGAATTTCCGGTATCTGCGTCACCATAACTCAACCTGGCCAAATGCCGAAAAGGCGGAGAAGCCACGAAAGCATTCGTCCTCGTCCCGACACACGGCCCCTTGGCCAACGAAGAAGGACCGCCCGCTCGCCCACCTCGGAGAACCGTGGAATCGGCACCGTTCGACGAGGAGTCCGCCCGGTTGGATGTTCTCCGGTCTTCCAGCCCGACCAGAACTTGTTGTCTCATGTTTCTTCCTCGGAATCGCCCGTTTCCGAGCGGTTGACAGGATCCGGCTCATGGATTGCCCGGCTTTCATCAGAGCCAAACAGAGGCAACTGACGGCCCGTTGTTATCAGTGTCCGTGCTTCTCCAACCAACCAGTCCTTCAACGTCATTCCGTGACAAGCCAGCGCGACGTACAACTCCCTTTTGAGATCTGGATCCACTTCCACGACTATCCGACCGGAAGGTCCTCTCGCCATTTGTATGATGTAACATAAGGCATGTGACATGGGAAGAAGGAAACCCGTCCCCGTCATGGTCGTGCCACGTGGCGCAGGAACTCCTGATCAAAAGGATCTTGAATCAACGGGTTGGTACGGTCCGAGACCGTCAGTCCGCAATCTTCAGGACCAGGGCCTTCGGCCCGGCGCCGTGCCCGGCATAAGACGCCAGCGGCAGCGCGTGGGCCTGAAAGCCCTCCCCCTCCAGCCACTGGGCGGTAGCCCCGCAATCCTCCGGCAGGATTACGTGCGGGCCCGCCACCAAAGCGTTACATCCGAAACGCCGGGCGTCGGCTTCCTCCATGGGACGGAGCGCCACGTTGTCCTCCAACACCTTGCGCGCGGCCGGGTGGAAGGCGTTCGGATGGAACAGCGCACTGCCTTCACCCAGCGGGCACAGACAGGAATCGAGGGGAAAGTCCCAGTCGTTGGACAGGCGGAGCGAGCGGATCTCGCGCCCGAGGATCGCCGACAGGGCTCGGTGAGCCGCCAAGTCGTCGTCGGAGCGATGCCCGGCAAACAGCGTCCCGCCAACCGCCACGAGGTCCCGTTGGCCTTCGAAACAGCAGCTTTCCGGCAGAGACGGCATGGCGTAGCCGCGCACCAGAAAGAAATTGGCCCACGCTTCGGCTTCGGGCCGTCTTGAAGAATCGCGAAAGCGGCTCACGATGAAGGCGTCCTCCCAGACGAAGGCGTCCTCCCAGACGAAGCCGCCACTGGCCGCCAGCACCAGCTTCGGCAGGTCGGGCCTCGGCTCCAGCAGATCCACCTGCACGTCCAGCTCCTCGTGCAGGAGCCGGTAGAGTCCGCGCCACTCGGCCATGACCGCGGAGAGGTCTTCTCCGGGGTCCGGGGCGTAATGGAGCGGCGGGCACATCAGGACCTTCATGGGAGTCTCCCGTCACCCTCCCTCGGCAGCTCCCTCGACAGACGTGTTCGCCGGAAACAGCCTGGCCACGTTCCCGCCCAGCAGTTTGCGCTTCGCGGCGGCGCCGGCCCTTGTGGCCTTCACGATGGCCACCGCGTCGCCGAGCCGGTCGATGGTGGGAAAGTCGCTGCCCATGAGCACCTGGTCCTCGCCCACCATGTCCATGGCGAAGCGGATCTCGCCCGGCCCCCAGAAAGGAGGCGCGGTGTCGATGAAGATCCGCTCCCGGAACTTGTCGAAGTAGCCTTGTTCGCGCTTGTCCCAGAACGACGGGTTGAGGCGGTTCCGGAGCGCGAACCAGGCGCCGCCCAGATGGGTGAAGACGAAGCGCAGCCTGGGGAATTTCTCCAGCGTGCCGCTCAGCATCAGGCGCACGATGTTGATGGTGTTGTCCATGGCGCGCCCGAGGTTACGGGTGAGGTTGAACGGCTCCATGCCGTGGGGATGCGCCAGCGGGAGCTCCGAGGAAGGGTGCACGAAAATGGGAAGCTCCAGGTCCGACGCCAGCCGGTAGAACGGGTGGTAGCGCTTGTCGTCCAGCAGCGCGCCGCGGATATGCGTGTTGATGCCGACGCCGCGGAAGCCGAGTTTCTGCACCGCGCGCTTGAGCTCCCGCCGGCCCCCGGCCTCCAGCGCCGGCACGTGCGCCAGTGGGATAATGCGGCCGGGAAAGCGTTCCACGACCCTGGCCATCTCGTCGTTGATGAAGCGCGCCGCGGGAACGTCGATCCAGTCCAGCCAGCAGCCCACATGGAGCACTGCCCGTTGGACGCCGACCCGGTCCATCTCGGCCACCTGCGCGGCCATGTCCGCGGTCATGGCGGGCGGTCCGAAGAGCTGCACTCCTTCCCGGCGGATGGCGAACCGGTCCGGCTGCCGCACCACCGTCTCGCCGGACCTGATGAGCGGATCCGGGTTCCGGTAGTGTTCTTCGGGCATCCAGTGGTGATGCGCGTCGATGATCAGCGTCTTGGCCATGGCTGCTCCAGGTATGCAAAAGGTTTCACGTGTTCGTCCGGTTTTGTGTGTTCGTCTTTTCTTGCGCCTGTCCGAGCCAGGCAGTGGCCCGGCCAAGGCGAATTCCACACGGTCCGGGTTGAAACCCGCCCTACATGGAATTCGGCCCCTTGCTTGGCGCCGTGGCCCAGAAACACCCCAACGATAGCACACACATGGCGATGGCGGTCCAGCATGAGCTGGCGTAGCTGCCCGAGACGTCAAAGAGGTATCCCGCGAGCCACGGTCCCACACCCGCGCCGATACCGATGCAAACCGCCAGCACGCCGATGATGGAACCGAAATGGGCGCCATGGAATATATCGGCCGCAACGGTCGGATAGAGGGATTGGCGCGACCCGAAACCCACGGCGAAAAGCGGCGGATACAGGGTGATCAGCAGAAACCGCGACGTGCCGTCGAGATAGAGAATGAACAAAATGCCGGCCACCAAGGCCACGGTTCCCATGGTGTACGCCCACTCCCGGCCGACACGGTCCGATAGCGCCCCCATGCCGATCATGGTGAAGATGGTGAAGAACCCGGTAAGGCTCAATACCCAGGCTCCCAACTCTCGTGAAAAACCCGCATCCACCATGGCGGCCACTTGGTGCACCAACACCATATGCACGGGGAGCGCGCCCAGCAGGAAGCTCAGGGCCAGCGTCCAGAAACGGAAGCTGCACAGGGCCTCGGCGAGAGTCCCGCCGCCGGCCCGTACCCGACCCGCACCCGCGCTCGGGGCAACGGCGGCGGCACCGAAATCCGGCCGCAGTCCCATATCCTGCGGGCGGCGGCGTTGAAGGAACAGGTTAGGCGGGACCACCGCCGCAAGCATCACCGCGGCCAAAACCAGATAGGCGTTGCGCCAGCCGAACTCGACGATCAGCATCTCGGTGGCGGGCACCACCAGGAAGATGCCGGCGCCGATGCCCGCAGCCGCAAGGCCCATGGCCATGCCGCGCTTGCGGACGAACCAGTTGCTGATGACCGTGGCCTGGGAGGTCATCGGCAGCGCGGCGAAACCGAGACCCACCAAAAGCCCCATTCCGAGATAGTACTGCCAGACGTGCCGGGTCATGGCGCTGACGATGAAGCCCGCGGCCATAAGGCCCGCGCCCACGGGGAACACCACCCGGGGCCCGAGGCGGTCCAACATCTGCCCCCACAGCGGCGCGGACAGGGTCCACGCCACCGAGCCCAGGGTCAGCGCGCCCGCGGACAACCCGCGGCTCCAGTGAAACTCTTCGATGACCGCCACGAAGAAGAGCGCGAACGCCCCGCGGCACCCGAAGGCTGCGGCTACGGTCATGAACGAGATGCCTAATACGACCCACGGATAGGCGCGGTTGAGCCGGGCCGTGCGAGCGGAGGCAGGATCGGCGGCTGATGCATTCAAGAGGACGGTACCGGGTTGCCTGAATCAACCGGACATGAGGCTACGACAGCCTCGGGACGATCTCGTCGCTCAGGTACCGGATCACCGAAGCGTAGTCCCGGCCAAGCTTGGCAAAGGAGATCTGGTGGAATCCCAGCCGCTCGGCCTCGGCCGCCAGCTCCAGGATCGGTTCCACGCAGTCCGACGGGGTCCCCGAGACGAAGCAGGCGCGCGGCATGGCGTCGGTCACCAACTCGCGCGCGGCCTGCTCGATGGTCGTTCCCGAGTGAAGCGCCTCCCGGATGCGGTTGACCTGCTCGTAGTCGATGCCGATGCGCTCGAACTCCTCGGGACTGTAACCCAGGGCCTGGAGGCTCACCATGTGGTGGGCGGAGTACTTCCTGGCCTCGGCCAGCGCCGCCTCCGGCTCCTCCGATACCGCGAGGTTGATCTCGCAGACCTTCCGCAGCGTCTTGTCGGGGTCCACCGCCCGGGCGGCGCTGTCCGCGCCCGCCATGGCCCGTTCCAGCCGGCCGAGCTTGTGCATGGAGATGAAGTAGCCGCCCATGAGGACGCCGTCCATGGTCTCGCCGGCAATGGCCAGGAATCGGGGCCCCACGCCGCCGCCGTAGAACCGCACCGGCGCCGCAGGCGGGCGCACCAACTCGATGTGGCCCCGGGGATTCATGTGGAAGTACTCGCACAGGGTGGGATATTGGTCGAATCGCACCCGCTCTCCGCGGAACAGCGTGCCGAGAAAACCCACCGTCTCCCGGACCACACGGAACGGTTTCGCCATCTCCAGGTATTGCGGCACCTGCCCCTTGCTGCCCTTGGCGACGCCGAGGCTGATCTCACGCCCGTCAGTGAGCTCCGAGATGGCCAGAACGGCGTCCGCCACGTCGATGGGGTTACGGAAATAAGGCACCAGGATCGCGGTGCCGACCTTCAAAGGAGCGCGGGCGGCGATGGCGGTTGCGACGCTCAGCACTTGGCGGTAACGCAGCGAATCGCTGAGCCAGACCTGCCTGAAACCCCTCTCAGCTCCGAGCTCGGCCAGCTCCACCAACTCCCGCGTCGTGTAGTAGGAAGCCGCCTGCAGCACGAACTGGAGTCCGAACTCCCCCGAGAAAATCGCCATCGCGCCCCCTTTCGCCTTGAGGCTCAAGTGGGGATGTATCCCGATTCCACCACCGCGGCAAGCGCGGTGGGTCGAGACTTCACGATGCGGCGTCCCGCGAACAGCGGGAATTCGGAGCTGGCGGCGGGACCGCGCCGCAGGGATGCCCCACCTGCTGCATGGCGGCGCTGGTGCCGATTATGCCCGGGACCGCGGCGCAGGGATGCCCCTCCCCTCCTGGATTCCCGCTTTCGCGGGAATGACCGGTGGAGGGACGGGCGCATCCGGGCGCTACGATCCGACGCCCGCGAAGTGGCGGCCCTCTCGGAGCGCGGCGATCCGGTCCTCCATGGGGGGGTGGCTGGCAAAGAGCATCCGCAGACCGCCCTTGCGGACGCCGGAGATGCCCATTGCCGCGAGCTGTTCCGGCATGTGCTCGGGCTCCACGCTGCGCTGGAGCGCCTGCAGGGCGCCGATCATGTTGGCTGTGCCCGCCAGCCGCGCGCCGCCGGCATCGGCCCGGTACTCGCGCCGGCGCGAAAACCAGGAGACGATGATGCTGGCCAGGATGCCCAGGAGGATCTGCGCCACGATCACCGTGACGAAGTAACCGATGCCGTAGCCGCCTTCGCCGTCCCTGTGGAGCGCGCGGTCCACGACGTATCCGATTACCCGGGAGAGGAAGATCACGAAGGTGTTGAGAACGCCCTGGATCAGGGTCAGCGTCACCATGTCGCCGTTGGCCACGTGGCTCACTTCGTGGCCCAGTACGGCCGAGGCCTGGTCGGCATTCATGGCTCGCAGCAACCCGGTGCTGACCGCTACCAGCGAGTTGTTGCGACTCGGACCGGTGGCAAAGGCGTTGGGCTCGGGGGAATCGTAGATCGCCACCTCGGGCATGGCGATGCCCGCAGCCTGGGCGTGCACCTGCACGGTGTTGAGAAGCCAGCTTTCGGTGTGGTTCCGGGGCTGCTCGATGATCGTCAACCCCATCCATCGCTTGGCCGTCCACTTGGAGATGGCCAGGGAGATGAAGGCGCCGCCCATGCCGAAGATGAAGGAGAAGGCCAACAGCGGCCAAAAGTCGATGCCGTATTGAAAAAGCAACCATTCAAGACCCAGGACACGGAGCGCGACGGCGAGCACAAAAAGGATCGCAAGGTTGGTGATCAGAAAAAGAAAAACGCGTTTCATGGACCTGTTCCCTTCCTCTCGCGAATATCAGCCCTCAAGAACAAATCTACAATGCGGACGGAGCCGAATCAATCGGCCGGGTTGGTCGCGCCTGGAAATAATCCAATCACGGGCACTCGCATGTAAAGGCACCGTCTCCTTTCGCCCGACTATTCGATCTCCCGCACCGTCGGCAACCGCGCCATACCGTAGAAGGCCATCAACGCCACCAGGAATCCGCCCAGGGCCACCGCCGCGGGGGCGCCGGCGTACTCGGCCACGGCGCCCGCAATCGCGCCGCCCAGGGGCATGAGGTCCCAGGTGAGGCCGAACAGACCCAGCACCCGGCCGCGCAGGTCGTAGGGAAGGTTCAGTTGGAGGATCGTGTTGATGGAGGTCAGGTAGATCTGGTTGAAGAGCCCGAGAAAAAAGATCAGTCCGAGCGACAACGCAAACGAAGACGAGTACGCGAACACGATCAGCAATGTGCCGAAGGCCGCCGACCCCGCCAGCACCTGCCACCCCCTGCGCCCGGCCTGGGCAAGGTAGGCCACCGTCAACGTGCCCAGCAGCGCCCCTATGCCGGAGACCGACTGGAGCAGCCCGAAGCCGCGGGAGTCCACCCGCAGGATGTCACGGGCGAAGACCGGCATCAGAATCACGAAGGACATGCCGAAGAGGCTGTTGAAGAACGTGAGCCCCAACAGACTGTAGAAGAGCCGGTTCCGGCGAACGAAGTCGAGCCCGGCGACGATGTTGCGCCACACCCCGCCCCGGTCCCGGGTGACGATGGGACGGGTCCGGATGAACGCCCACAACGCCACCGCGGCTGCCGAGCTCACGAAACAGGCCACGAACGTGTAGCCGACGCCGACCCAGTAGATCAGGACCCCGGCGACCCCCGGGCCCACGAGGCGGCACGCCTGCCACACCGAGCTTCCCAGCGCCACCGCGTTGGCCAGTTCCTCGCGCGGCACCATTTCGGGTAACAGCGCGTAGCGGCTCGGCCGGTCGAAGGCCCGCAGGAAACCCGAGTTGAACGCGAACACGAGCACGTGCCAGAACGCGATGCGCTCGATCAGCACCAGCGTGCCGAGCACCAGGTAGGCCAGGGCCAGCAGCGACTGGGTCAGCACCATGATGCGCCGCTTGTCGGCCCGGTCCGCGATGGCGCCGCCCACGAGCACCAGAGACACCCGCGGGACGGCGTAGGCGACCCCGGCCACCCCCAGCATCAGGGGCGAATCCGTCAGCAGGAACACCAGCCAGGCTTGGGCCGCCAACTCCATGTTGAGCGCCAGCACCGAAGAGAGCTGCCCCAGCCAGTAAAACCGGTAGTTCCTGTGGCGCAGGCCGGCGAACAGCCGGCGAAGCATTGATTCCATGGACGATTTTGTTTCCAAAGGCCTTTTCGGTATAGAATCCGGTGAGCGCGCCGTCCACCACCGGCCGCTCGATGGAGAATCCAGCGATGAAGGTCAGCCTTTTTACCGAGATACAGTGCCCGCCGGGAAGCGTCCCCGCCGAGTTGCTGCAGCAGTTTCTCGAACAGGCCGAGTTGGCCGACAACCTCGGCTACGACGGCTACTGGATCGCCGAAATCCACTTCACTCCCGGCTTCTCGCTCTTGTCCGCCCCCTACGTGGTGCTGGGGGCCGCCACCCAGCGCACCCGCAACCTGCGCCTCGGGGTCGCGGTCAACACGCTGCCCGTGCACCACCCCATGCAACTGGCCGAGAACGCCGCCACCCTGGACGTGCTGAGCAACGGAAGGATGTGCTTCGCCGCCGGCGGCGGGCATCCCCACACCCGGGCCTACGAATGCTTCGGCGTGGAGCACGAGCACGTGCGGGACATCATGGCGGAGAGCATCGAGGTCATCCGGCTGGCGTGGACCGAGGAGGCCGTGGACTACCAGGGGCGGTTTTTCCGAATCCCCGGCATCGTCGCCAACCCCAAGCCCGTGCAACAGCCGCATCCGCCCATCTACACCGCCGCGAGTTCCCTCGACGGGGTGAACTTCGCCGCGCGCATGGGACTCGACCTTTTCATCCCCGTGCACGTGCGGACGGCGGAAGAGCTGCGCGAATTCTCGACCACCTACCGGCAGGCCCTGGCGGACCACGGCCACGACCCGGAAGCACACGAGCTCGGCCTGCTGCTGCCCATGCACGTGGGCGGCGCCACTGCGGAGGCCGAAGCCAGATCCGAGGCCGGCGTCATGAGCTACTACGACGTGATTCGGGAAACCCGGGGAAGCTACGCCCAATGGCTCACGGCCCAGGGACGTCCGCTGCCCGAACGGCTACGCCGGAACGCGGCGGCGGGCGGCCTCACCTTCGATCGGGTACGCAGCGAGTTCGCCGCCATCGGCACGGCGGCTCAGGTGGTGGACAGAGTAGCGGATCTGGCCCGTGAGACCGGAGCGGGGCACGTGCTGGCATGGATGAACATCGGCAGCGTTTCCCATGACCACATCAAGGAATCCATGCAGCGCTTCGCCGAGGACGCCCTGCCCGCGATGCGCGGGATCTAGGAGCCAGGCGCAGGTATTTACGGGGTGCGGCGTTCGCCGCTTTCTTCCTCCGCCACGCCCGCCGGAGGCCGCAGAACGCGTCCGATACGACCGACCACCAACACGAGAAAGCCGGCGCTGACGGACACGGTGGCGATCAGCAACGCGGCCCCCGCCTGCGTCGCGTGATAGGTGCTCTGAGAAGCCGCCGCCGCCGCCGCCGCGTAGGCGCCGTACCCGGCCGCCAGGGCGCCCCAGGCGAACAGCACCCAAGCCGCGAACATGACCATGAACGCGAACCTCACACAATGCCGCCGGCGAGTCAATGTGGACCCGGCCTGCCAAAGTTGTTAGTGTCCTCTGTCGAATTCGAGAGAAAGGGCAGGCCATGAACCCCCACGATACCTGCGAAATCGATCCCATCCGCTACGAGATGTTCCTGCACCGTCTCTGGGCCATCGGCGAGGAAGGCCGGATGACGCTGCAGCGCGTCACCGCCTCCCCCATCGTCGCCCAGGGCGGAGAGTGCATGAGCTCGTTCTACGACGCCGCCGGCACCATGGTGCTGGCCTGCTCCGGGCACCTGCGCTTCGCCCATGCCACGTCGGACGCCATCAAGAACCTCATCGACTGCTTTGGAGAATCGCCGGGGTTCTTCGACGGCGACCAGTTCTTCTTCAACGATCCTTACGTGGCGGGAGCGCACACCTACGACATGATGGTGATCAAGCCGATCTTCCACGACGGCGGGCTCATCGGCTGGGTGGCCACCAGCACCCATACCGCGGACACCGGCGGCAACCTGCGCGGCGCCGCCACCGAGATCTTCCATGAGGGCATCCGGATCATGGGCCTCAAGGTGGTGGAACGCGACATCTTCCGCGAGGACGTGTTCAAGTCCCTGACCGAGCAGTGCCGGGACCCGCAGTACGTGGGGCTGGACCTCAAGGCCATGATCGCCGGCAATAACGTATGCGCCCGGCGCTATCTCGGCCTGGTGGACAAGTTCGGCCTGGAGTTCGTCCAGGCCGCGGGCGCCCGGATCATCAGCGACACCGAGGCGGCGGCCCGCGCCAAGCTCCGATCCCTGCCGGACGGCACCTGGACCGGACGCACCTACCTGACGTTTCTGGACACCAGGAGCCGCAAGGCCGCACCGCTCCGGATCATGTGCACGCTGACGAAAAAGGGGGATCATCTGACGCTGGACACCACCGGCACCAGCCCCCAGACCACCAGCGACGTCAACTCGACCTTCCCCAGCACCCGGGCGCTGATCGGCGTCGCCATCACCAACACGCTCTTCTGGGACGTCCCCTGGAGCGACGGCAAGTTCGCCCCCATCGATCTCGTGGTCCCGGAAGGGTCGGTGTTGAACTGCCGCTTCCCCGCGGCCTGCGCCGCCGCCCCGGTGGTGGGCGGCATCCTGGTGGCGGCGGTGTGCGAGGCCGCCGGCAAGATGCTGTTCGCCGCCGGGCGGTCCCAGGACGTTCCCGCGACCTGGTACGCCACCTGGTACGAAGGCGGTCCCGGCTACATACCCGCCGGCCACAATCGTGAAGGGGTCCGCACCGCCATGGGCATCTACGACATCCACGGCAGCGGACTCGGGGCCAGCCCCTTGCGGGACGGCGTCAACACCGGCGGCCACATGAACATCCCGTCCGGGGGCATCAGCGACGTCGAGCGCACCGAGATGCAGTACCCGCTGCTCTATTTCTCGCGCAACCACAACACCGACGGCTCCGGCTTCGGCAAGTACCGCGGCGGGGTCGGCACCTACCGGATCTTCATGGTCTACGGCTCGCAGGACTTCTCCACGGACTTCAAGCCCTACGGCTGGATACCCCAGGGCGCCTACGGACTCTTCGGCGGGCATCCCGCGGGGCCCGGCGGCATCCGGGCCATCTTCCTGACCGACGGCGACATCGAGAAGCGATTGGCGGACGGCCACTACCCCGCCCGGCTGGACGAGATCGAAGGCGACGGCTGGGGCAAGGTGTTGGTGCCGGAAGGCGCCCCGGGGCGCGTATCGCTGCCCGAGTTCACGGTCCTGAGCGACTACGTCCAGAGCGGCGGCGGCTACGGCGATCCGCTGGACCGGGACCCGGCGGCGGTGGCGCGGGACGTCCGTGTGGGCGTGTCCACGGAAGAAACCGCGCGGCGGGTCTACGGCGTGGTCCTGCGCGGCGAGGGCGCCACGGTCGACGAAGCCGAAACCGACGCACGGCGCCGAGCCATACGGCAGGCCCGGTTCGAGCAGGCCACGCCGGTGACCGCGGACCCGGCCTCGAACGGCGACACCGCCGAACGGCAGCCGGTGGCGCGGATCCACGAGACCCTCGAGGTGGTCCGCAACGGCAGCGGAAAGCGGATCCACTGCATGCGCTGCGGCTTCGTTTTCGGCGGTCCCGACGAAAACTACAAGAAGCGCTGTCTCAAACGCGTCGTCGAGCTGGACGAGATCGGCGGCCAGCGGCCGGCCTCCGGTGAGCCCTATCTGGGACGGTACCACGAATACATCTGTCCCGGCTGCGCCACGCTGCTCCAGGTGGACGTCTACTGCCCGGAACTCGGCGGCGAGGAAGACCTTTGGGACATCCGCATCGAGGCTTGACACCATGGCGGGAACACTCGAAGGCATAAGGATCCTGGAGCTGGCCAGCTACGTCACCGGCCCGTTCGCTTCCATGCTCATGGCCGACCTCGGCGCCGAAGTCATCAAGGTCGAGGAACGGGAACACGGCGATCCGTTCCGGGGCTGGGGCGAGCGACTCTATTCGGCCACCTTCTGCAGCCTGAACCGGAACAAGAAGAGCATCACCCTGGACATCCGCAGCGAGGAGGGCCGGGACATCTGCCGCCGGCTGGCGGCCGAGGCCGACGTGCTGATCGAGAACCACCGCCCGGGCGTCATGGCCCGCCGGGGCCTGGATTACCACTCGATTCGCCCGTTGAACCCCAGGATCATCTACTGCTCCATCTCCGGCTTCGGCCAGGAAGGACCGTATCGTGACCGGCCCGGCTTCGATACCGTGGGCCAGGGAATGAGCGGGTTGCTGAGCCTGCTCACCGATCCCGACCAACCCAAGGGCATGGGCATATCCCTGTCCGACCACCTCACCGGGGTCTACGCGTGCTACGGCGTGCTGGCGGCGCTGGTGAACCGGATGATGACCGGAGAGGGACAGATCATCGAAACGTCCCTGCTGCGGGCGTCGGTGTCGTTCACCGCGGAGAACTGCGCCCGTTTCTTCGAGACCGGCGTGGTGCCCGGCCGGGCCGACCGCACCCGCACCGCCGGCGTCTTTGCATTCGTCGACCGGGACGGCAAACCCTTCGTGGTACACCTTTCCTCGCCCACCAAGTTCTGGCTCGGCCTGCTGGAAGTCGTCGGGAGGCCTGAATGGGCCGAAGATGCACGATTCGCGGACAAGAAGGGCCGCACCGACAACCACGACCTGCTGGAAGAGGAACTGCAGGTCATCTTTGGCCGGGACTCGCGCGACGTGTGGCTGCGCAAGCTTGAAGAGCACGACGTGCCCTCCACCCCGTTGAACAACCTCGAGGACGTGTTCAACGATCCGCAGGTGCGGCAGTACGGCTTCCCCATCGAAGTGGAGCACCCGACGATGGGGAAGGTGAAGCTGGTGGGCAGCGGCGTCAACATGAGCCGCACGCCGCCGGAGACTCCGACGCCTCCGCCGATGCTCGGTGAGAATACCGACGAAATCCTGCAAGCCCTGGGGTACGCCCCGGGCGCCATCGAAGAGCTACGCGGCCGACAGGTCATCTAATGGGAAGGTCCTGGCCGGTCACGCGGAACGCCCGCGCGAGGGGGCTTCCGACCCGCTCCCGCCGTGTGGAAACAGGTCGTTGGACGTTCTGGCGTTGCTTGTTGCCGCCCAAGTCTGCTAGGTACTTGACACTTTGTAACATCGGCGTGTTTGCGGCGCGCGCCACTACATGCGTCGCGAAACCGCCCATAAACGGAACCAACGGTATGATGCACCACACCAAAACCCTTTGCCTTCTGGGCGCACTATTCGTGTCCCTCGCCTCATGCGTCTCGGTCGAAGAACATGAGCAACTGAACCGCGAAAAGCAAAGCGTCGAGGCGGCAAACGCCGCCCTCACGCAAGACCTCCGGCAACGAGGCCAGGAGGTCACCGCGCTCGAAGCCAGAGTCGATCAGCTTACGCAAGACGCAAACCGATCCGAGGAGTTGATCGAGTCGAGGGGGCGGGAGCTCGCGGACGCCCAACGGCAGATCAACCAGTTGACGGCGTCCCTGGCCCAGGTCGGACAGGAAATGAGCGCTGTCATTGACGAGGGACGCCGCACGGCGGACCGGTACCGGCGGAGAGTCGCCGCTTTGACGGCCGAGAGGGACAGCACGCTCGGAACCGTCGATGAACTCACCGTACAGCTCGACCAGAGAACGTCCACCGTGCTGGACTTGAACGCGAGGACTCGGGAGCTGGCCAGTCTGAGAGATTCTCTGGTGCAGCAGAACGCGCTTCTGACCACGGCCAAGACCGCGCTGGAGGACGACTTCGCCGCACTCGTGCGCAAGCGGGACGAACTGAGCGCACAAGTGGAAGGGCTGGCTGCCCAGGTCGCACAGCAGGACCGTGCCATCACAGAGATGAGCACCGAAACCGACCGGCTGAACGCACTCAGGCAGTCCCTGGAGGCCGAAGTCGCTACCCAGAAAACGTCTCTGGCTCGACTGGAGCAGCAGTTGTCACAGGTGACGCGCTCCCTCGAACAATCCCGCGCCGAAAACGAAAAAACCCTGGACGACCTCGCCGCCGGGGAGGAGGAAGCCGCCCGGAAGGTCGCCTCCCTCAACGCCGCCCACGACCAGGCCGTCCAACAGCTACGGCAGCAACTCGGCCAAACCACCCGCTCCCTCGAACAGTCTCGCGCCGAAAATGAAAAAACCCGGGACGACCTCGCCGCCAAAGAGCAGGCCGCCGCTCAAAAAATTGCCTCCCTCACTGCCGCCCATGATCAGGCCGTTCAACAGCTACAGCGACAACTCGGCCAAACCACCCGCTCCCTCGAACAGTCCCGCGCCGAAAACGTAAAAACCCGGGACGACCTCGCCGCCAAAGAACAGGCCGCCGCTCAAAAAATCGCATCTCTCACTGCCGCCCATGATCAGGCCGTCCAACAGCTACAGCAGCAACTCGGCCAAACCGCCCGCTCCCTCGAACAGTCCCGCGCCGAAAACGTAAAAACCCTGGACGACCTCGCCGCCAAAGAACAGGCCGCCGCTCAAAAAATCGCATCTCTCACTGCCGCCCATGATCAGGCCGTCCAACAGCTACAGCAACAACTCGGCCAAACCACCCGCTCCCTCGAACAATCCCGCGCCGAAAACGAAAAAACCCTGGACGACCTCGCCGCCAAAGAACAGGAGGCCGTGCAAAAAATTGCGTCTCTCAACGCCGCCCATGATCAGGCCGTCCAACAGCTACAGCAACAACTCGACCAAACCACGCGCGCCCTCGAACAATCCCGCGCCGAGAACGTAAATGCGCTGGACGACTTGGCCGCCAAGGAAAAACAAACCACACAAAGCCTCACGTCCCTCACTGCTGCCCATGAGCAGGCCGTCCAACAGCTACAGCAACAACTGGCGCAAGCCACGGGTTCTCTGGAACAGGTCCGGACGCAAAAGGACCAGGAACTCGCTGCCCTCACCGCCAGTCAACGGGATCTCACGCAACAGTTGACGGAGTTGACGGCCGCCCATGAACGGGCCGTCCAACAGTTACAGCAACGACTGGATCAGACCACACGTTCTCTGGCACAGACACGGGTCGAAAAGGAACTGGCACTCGCTGGCCTGACCGCGGACCAACGGGACCTCACGCAACAGTTGACGGAGTTGACGGCCGGCCATGAACAGGCCGTCCAACAGTTACGACAACAACTGGATCAAACCACAACATCACTGGAGAAGGCCCGGACCGAAAAGGCACAGGCTCAGGCCGAACTGGCCGCCCTCAAACAGGAGATGGCGGCGCAAGACCCTGCCGACGATGCAGCCAGGCGTCGACTCGAGCAGCAACTCGCCGAAACGGAACGTTCCCTGGAGAAGACGGAGGCCGAGCGACAACGGGCGATGGGCGCGTTGACCGCGGACAAACAACAGTTGGCATTGCAAATGGCCACGCTGGCGTCCGCGCATCAAAACGCCATAGAACAGCTTGAAAAGCGCTTGGCCGAGGTAGCCCGCTCACTTGAACAAAACCGGATCGAAAAAGAACAGGCTACAGCCGACCTCGCCGCCAAAGAACGGGAGGCCGCAGAAAAACTCGCCTCCCTCGCCGCCGCCCACGACCAGACCGCCGCTCGACTGCAGCAACAGCTCGATGAAACCACCCGCTCACTCGAACTAACTCGCGCAGAAAAGGATCAGGCTACAGCCGACCTCGCCGCCAAAGAACGGGAGGCCGCAGAAAAACTCGCCTCCCTCGCCGCCGCCCACGACCAGACCGCCGCTCGACTGCAGCAACAGCTCGATGAAACCACCCGTGCGCTCGAACTAACTCGCGCAGAAAAGGATCAGGCCGCAGCCGACCTCGCCGCCAAGGAACGGGAGGCCGCAGAAAAACTCGCCTCCCTCGCCGCCGCCCACGACCAGACCGCCGCTCGACTGCAGCAACAGCTCGATGAAACCACCCGCTCACTCGAACAGACCCGCGCAGAAAAAGAACAGGCCGCAGCCGACCTCGCCGCCAAGGAACGGGAGGCCGCAGAAAAACTCGCCTCCCTCGCCGCCGCCCACGACCAGACCGCCGCTCGACTGCAGCAACAGCTCGATGAAACCACCCGCTCACTCGAACAGACCCGCGCAGAAAAAGAACAGGCCGCAGCCGACCTCGCCGCCAAGGAACGGGAGGCCGCAGAAAAACTCGCCTCCCTCGCTGCCGCCCACGACCAGACTGCCGCTCGACTGCAGCAACAGCTCGATGAAACCACCCGCTCACTCGAACAGACCCGCGCAGAAAAAGAACAGGCGGTAACAGCCCTGGGTGCAGACAAACAGGAACTCACCCGGCAGGTGACCGTGGCGGCGGCTGAACGTGACGCTCTCAAGCAGCAGATCGAGGGAAAGCTGGTGCTGGAGCCCTACTGGCAGTGGATCTTCGGCGCGGTGGTGGGGCTCGGAGCCCTCGGTTGGGGCTACGCAAGATTCTGGGCGTAACGCGCGGGACGCGCCGGACCTTGCCGTCTCGGACGCTCTCTCGCCCCTCCCGCAAGAAAACAAGGGGCGAGAGGGCCCGTCCGCTTCTCAGCTCTTGATGCCGGGCCAGTCCCGCAACAGCGTTCCGTAGCCGGAAATGCTGCACGAGAAACCCACCCTGGAGAGCATGAACCAGAGCATGGCCGGATTGCTCGCCACCACCG
Organism: uncultured Binatia bacterium (SeqCode); assembly: GCA_965214905.1. GTDB lineage: Bacteria > Desulfobacterota > Binatia > UBA9968 > JAJDTQ01 > JAJDTQ01. The sequence goes on along the minus strand of OZ243984.1, from coordinate 3,525,650 downwards.
GTCTCGCCATATCGTGCTCGATCCGGTCCAGAACCTTCAACGGATCCAGCACCGCTCCCTGGAAGTAGATCGCCTGCACCTCCGGGTTCGCCTTGAACGCCGTTTCCGTCAGTGCGTACACCTCGTCGGGTTCGACCGTCATCGCGTCGCGATAGTCGTCGAAGGTATCCGCGGGCGAGATTGCCTCGATGCCGCAGTCGGCGAGATAGTCGCGGATCAGCTTGTTCATGGACTCGACGAACGGGGTCAGCAGCAGCACCCTGGGGGTCGAAAGAGACTTCAGCGCTTCGGCGCAGGACTCCAGCGCCGTCGTCACCGGCACGTCCACGGCGTCCTTCAATCTCGCCAGCAGTCCGGGGTTGAGCACTTCCACCGGCGCCCCGCTGACGATGACGCCCTGCCACCCGCGCTCCCGCGCCAGCCGGGCCGATGTCTCCACGACCCTGTCTCCGGTGCCGCGGAGGCTCTCCAGGGACCCGCGGACGATTCCGAGACCTTCGAATTCCATCTCCACGTCCTTGGGAATGAACGCCTTGAACGGCTCGAAGTGGGGACTGGAACTCGATATCGGCGTGACGAAGCCGATCTTGACGTTTGCCGGTTCTGCCATGGGTACCCTCCTGTCGAGAAAACGGATACTTCACACGAATCAACCGATACAGGCTCCTAGGAGCCTGCGCCGTAGGAAATCTTAGCCACTATATATAGCGTTATAGTAACTCCATTAACACTACATGTGGTATGATAATGTGCCCAAAACTGTTCTACGGCGCAGACTCCTAGGAGCCTGCGCCGTAGAAACCCGCCCCTGCCTGCATCGCGCTACCGGCCGATACAGGCTCCTGGAGTCGCGTTCCGTAAATGTGTTGACCCTGTCCCATGTCTTCACCCCGTTCCCGCAAGAAGTGGTCGGCGATGAATAACTCCCCTCTCCCTCTGGGAGAGGGTGGCCGAAGGCCGGGTGAGGGCGCCCCGAACAAACCTGCCCTCCTTTACTGGTCGCTCCCAACCGGCGGCTCGCACACGGGGGACCCTCACCCCAACCCTCTCCCAGAGGGAGAGGGAGTCGGAAGGGCTGTCCAAATGGCTCGGTGATGAGTCATCGCAAATATGAAACGCAACACTAGAACGAACGTGCGGCGATCCAACTGCCGCCGATGAACGTTCCCAAGGTGCTTCCCAGGTTCGAGAATACCACCACAAGCAGTATACGCGAGACGGTGTTCCGCCAAAGCCCCTTGGGAAACGACGTCACCACCTCGGGCATTGCCTCGAGGTCGGCCACCGTCGGCTTCTTGACCCAGGCCTGAACCAGTCCCGAGACCCATCCGGCGGCGATGGTCGGGTTGAGGCTGGTGATGGGCGCCGCCAGGAACGCGGCCAGCACCGTTACCGGATGGCCCAGAGCCAGAGCCGCCCCAACGGCCGCAAGTACGCCGTTCACCAGCACCCAGATGGAGATGGACTCCAGGGAATGAGCGGCGCCGGCGCGATAGAATCCATACGCGATGATTGCCACGATCAGCGAAGGCACCAGCCACTTGATGCTCCTGGACCCGTACGAGCGCTCGGGCACCGTTTCGAGGGGAGCGAGCGGGTGGTCCCGGTGAATCTCACGAGCGATTCCCGGCACGTGCCCCGCGCCCACCACCGCCACGACCTTCTGCCCTTCGGCCTCCCTGATCCGCTGCGCCAGGTAGATGTCTCGCTCGTCGATAATGCATTGCTTCACGGCTGGAAAGGCTTCGGCGAATTCCATCAGGACATCCCCCAACCGGTCCGGCCGCTTGAGATCGTCCACGGCGTCCTTGTCGATGTCCGGCTCCACCAGCGCGCTGGTGACGAGCAGGAAGAGCAGCTTCAGCTTGTTCCAGACGCCGAGATGCCGCCAGGTTCTCTTCATCGTCACCTGGACGTCGCGGTCGGCCAGCACCAGCTCCACGTCCCGCTCATGGGCCAGATTGACGCCCTCCAGCATATCGGCGCCGGGCCGGACCCCGAGCCGATCGCCCATGCGCTTGTAGAACGCCGACATGATCAACTGGCTCAGCAGCAGGGCCGCCTTGCCCTCCTTGATGACCTTGAAGACGTCCGTCTTCTGCCATGCATCAGGCCGTGTCAATGCCTCGTACCGGGCTTGGCACAGCTCCACGCAAATGGCGTCAGGCTCCACCATCTCCACGGTGTTGCGCACGTCTTCGATGCTCTCCGACGACACGTGCGCCGTGCCGACAAGGTAGATCTCCCTGCCACGGGCGTGCAGGCGCCATGTATTCGCCGGAAGCCCGGTGACGGCCGGGCTTTGTGAACCGTCCATGTCCACGCGCGTCAAACCTGGGCCACGGGTCCTTCGTAATCCCGCAGCCACCCGATGAATTGCACGATCTGATCGACCATGTAGTCGTGGTACGCCTTGCCTTTCTCGGGCGAGGCCTTGATGGAAGGACTGAAGGAGCCGCTAGGCACGATACGGCGCTGTTCCGTGCTGGTCCAGGGAATATCGATCACCTCGTGCGGCGCGGAGAAGAGGTCTCCGTGTGACCATGGCGAGAAATTCTCCTCGAAGTCGACCTGCGACGTGGTCAGCTTCTCTTGCTTGACCAGGTGGGGATACTTGTACCAGCACTCCGAGATCTCCAGCTCCCCGCTGTGATGCTCTCTCGCTTCCTTGATCTCGTTGGCGATCTTCTTGGCGATTTTCACCGGGTCGATGACCGCGAAGAAGACCTCGGGCATCTCGTACTCACGCAAGTTCTTGGTAGCCGCCAGCAGGCCGGGGAGGTTGGCGCCCTTGTGTCCGTTGATGATGAGAATCTTGCGGAACCCGTGTTTGGCCAGACTTCGGCTCATATCCTGGATCACCGCCATCAGGGTCTCGGTACGAAGCGAGATGGTTCCCGGAAAACCCAGGTGATGCGGCGAGTCGCCGAACCACAGCGGCGGCGTGCACAGCGTCCCCGTGGCGCGGGCCACGTCTTCCGCCAGGGCAATGGCGATGAGGCAGTCAAGTCCGAGCGGGCCGGCCGGCCCGTGCTCTTCCGTGCTGCCCACCGGACAGATGATGATGTCGGAATCTTCGAGATAGGCCGCGACATCCTCCCAGGTCAGTTCCTGAAGCCATACCGAGCCCCGTTGCGCCGCCATTTCGTCTCCTCCCGTAGGGGCGGGTTTCAAACCCGCCCGTGCGTTTTGCTTGCTCCGATCACTTGATCGCCAAGGGATTGGTGGGGGAACCCACCGCCCCGGTGACCGGCAGCGCGGGGGCCACGAACATGAACTCGTAACGCCCGTCCTCGGCGCAGTCCTCGGCGAGCTCTTCCAGATGGAAGATCTCGCCCACGGTGAGACCCATGTTCGGAATGCTGACCCAGTGCCACGGCTGGTTGGCCTCCCGGGTCTGGTTGGGCCGGACCTCCACTCCCCAGGTGTCGGTGGCCACCGCGGCCACCTCCCGGGTGTGGAGCCAGTCCAGGGTTTCGAAGCCCAGCCCCGGGGCGTCTCCGCCGGGATAGCCGTCCCAGGACCCGGCGTCCAGCTTGGCCTTCATCTGCCCGGTCCGCACCAGCAGATAGTCGCCCCGGCCCACCTCCACGTCCTGGGCCTTCAGGGTGCGGTCGAGATCGCGGTTGGTGATGGCGTAGCCGTCCTTCAACCAGTCCGAGCCCTTGGTCCGGGCCACGTCCAGCAACACTCCACGCCCGACCATCTTGTCACGGGTCTTCTCGATGCCGTTTTTGGCGGCGCCGCCGGTGGTCACCAGCCGGCAGTCGTAGCCGTTGTACATTCGGTCTTCATAGAAGATGTGCGCCAGCCCGTCCCATTGAGTGCCGGCCTGAAGCGGCATGATGATCACGTCGTCAGCACCCCGGATGCCCCGGTGGTCGAGCACCCCCGCGTAGGCGTCCGTCCCGGTGCGAAGCATGAGGTGGATGGGATTGAAGCGGCCCATGGCCGGGTAGTTGCTCTTGCCTCCCTGCGGGCCTTGGGCATCGAAACCGAGGGCCAGGGAGAACACCCGGCCCTTGCGCACGAGCTGCGCAGCGGCGACGATGTCCTCGGGGGTGGTAAAGTTGAGCGTGCCGACCTCGTCGTCCTCGCCCCACCGGCCCCAGTTGCGCAGCCGCTCGGCCGCCTCCCGGATGCGCTCCATGGTCAGTTTCGGACGTCTTCGAGTCGCCAAAGCCTCCTCCTTCGAGCCTGTATTCCGCTGACGCCCGGCGGCGGGCGCGGGCGGGTTTCAAACCCGACCCTGTGGCCGATGCCACGCGAGGCGCAGCCGACGGCGAAAAGGACCCGCAGATTTCTCCACAGTCTGTTCAGGACGCGACACCCGTCTTCCGGCGACACAGGTTACCGTGATCGGGTTGAACCTCTCGCTGGAATCACCTAAGAATCCCGAGTATGTCGTCCGGCGTCGACAACGGCAAGGGCCGCAAAGTCGTGCTCGGCTTTGTAGTGCGGCGTTGCGCCAGGGATCTCGGCCACACCCCTACCCCACACGAGTTCGCCTTCTGGGCCAACAACCAGTGGTTGGACGGAGAACGTTACCACATCTTCGGGCAAGCCATCTCGGTCGAGGCGGCACAGATCATGCTGCGCCGCCTCGACCGCCTCGTGACCGTCCGCTCGCGGGAAGTCATCGTCGGCCAACCGGATGCCCATTAAGAGCCTTAGCCACGGAAAGACCCGAGTGTACGGGCGGGTTCCAAACCCGCTCCGTGTCCGCATCGCCTTGCGGGCCGGCACGGCTCGTCAGGAAGCCTTCCTCACTGCGTCGCTGATGTCCAGGTTGTAAAGCCTGGCGCCGTTGTCCTGCAGGATCCTGGTCTTGGCGGCCTCGCTGAGGTCTCCCCGCTGCTTCAGGTGGTCGCTGGACAGCACTTCGCGGTCGCCGTGGGGCATATCCGAGCCGTAGACCACCTGCCCCTCGCCCACCAGCTCCACCACCTGGGGCAACAGCGTGTCCTCCACCTCCGCGCTCAGGTAGAGATTCCCCTGCCGGATGTATTCCATGGGCGCCAGCTTGGCCTTGGGAACCGTGTCCGGAAGGATTTCGGCGAGAAAATTCCCTGAATGGCCGAAGCGGTGATCCAGACGGTCGATCATGAAATGGACCCACTGGCAGCCGGCCTCCAGGAATCCCACCCGCAGGGTGGGGAAACGGTCCAGCAGGCCGCTGTTGATCATGGCCGAGAAGCCCAGCATGAGCGGCATGAGGAAGGCGTTCACCGAGGACGGATAGATGTGGGTAAAGAGGCCGTTCAGGGCCGGACACGCCCAACCCACGTGTATCGCCAGCGTCAGATCCCTCTCGACCAGAGCCTCGTAGAACGCCAGGAAAGCCGGGTCGTCGAGCATCCGGTCGCCGATGGTGCCCAGCACCATGACGGCCACGGCCCCGAGGCTGTGGGCCTCGTGGACCTGCTTCACCGCCCCCTCCACGTCATCGAGATTCACCACCGCGGCCCACTTGAGCCGCTCGTGCGCGCCGATCTGGTCGCCCAGGAAGCGGTTGTAGGCGGTGCCCATGGCGGTCACGAGCGCGGGGTTCGCAGCCAGCGGATAGGCGAGGAACAGCGTGGGATAGAGGACCTGCAGCGAGATCCCTTCCTTGTCCATGGCCTCGATCCGCTCCGTGACGCCGTGGATCTCCATGCTGCCGATGGTGTCGGACTTCTTTTGCGCGTGGGGCGTCTTCTCGCCTTTGTAGCTGGCCGGAGTTCCCAGATTGTGAGCGCCGCGGCCGACACGGCGCGGGTACATCTGCTCTTCGATCATCCAGTAGACCATCCGGTCGATGGCCACCACCCGCGGCCGCTGGGCTCGGAATGCCGGATCCAGGTATTTGTCGCTGAATGTGGTTTCGCTTTCCTCCACGTGTCCGTCGGCATCAACCAGGTACATGTTTCACCTCCGTGTGTTGGGCCAAACCCGTCGATCGCTCAAGAGTTCGACCCCTCCGGATGTAGCCCAACCAAGAGAGCAGTTCAAGGCTGGCAACGTGTCGGTCCGTCCGGTTTTCCGTTGACACGGAGACCAAAAATTTCTAGGTTCCGGGGTTCTGACGGAGGAAGCCTCGAATCCATCGAGCGAATTCCGTTGAGAACCCGGTAACAAGGAGGGCAAATCATGTTTCGACTCATTTCGAGTTTCCTGATAGCCGCGGTCGCCCTGGCCGGCGCCGCGCCGGTCCTGGCTCAGGGGCTGACCAAGGTACGGATCTCGTCCTTCGACAAGCCGTCTTTCGGTCATACGACGGCTTCGCTGATCGAGGCCAACGGCTTCGACAAGAAACACGGCATCGATCTCGAGTGGGCGTTCAAGCCGGGACGCGCGGCCAACACGGACTTCGCCACCGGCAGGGACCAACTCACCATCGCCTCAGCGCTCTTGTCGGAGGCCAATCGCCGGCTCAAGGGCGTGAAATCGGTTTATCTGTTCAACGTCTTGAACGGGCACGGCGCACTGCTGACGTCGAATCCCGAGGTCAACAGCATCAACGACCTCGAGGGCAAGACTCTGGCGGCGTTTACGGTGACGACGAACTACGCCATGTTCCGCTACTTCGCCCACAAGGCAGGCGTCGACCTCGGCAAGGTTGCAATCCAGTCCACCAGCGTGCCCGGCCTGGCCACCTACCTGATGGCCAAACGGGCCGACGCCGTTCACTTCTGGGAACCGAACTACTCCAAGATTCTGGTGGACAACCCCGGCAAGTTCAAGATGATCGAGTACTTTCACCAGTGGGAAGCCATCCACGGAGCGCCCCAGCGGGGCTTTCTGGGCGTGGCTGCGCACGAGGGCTGGATCAACGCCAACAAGGAGCTGATCCCGAAGATCTACGCGGCCTTTGCCGAGCTCGCCACGTGGTTGCCGACCCACCATGACGAGGCGGCCACGATCATCGAGAAGGCGGCCGGCGTACCCAAGCAGGCGTTCCTGATGGCGCTGAGCGCGGCCCGCTATCCCCTGGACGTGGTCCCGGCAGCGGAGATCGAGGAGAACATCAAGGCGCTGTTCCAGGCCGGCATCGAGAGCGGCTATATGAAGAATATGCCGGACGACGGCATCATCTACCGGGGCCGCGTCCGATAGACCGGCGCCTCGTTCGCTGGCATGGAATCCGAGACAACCCCCACGACGGCAACGCCGCCCGTGGCCCGCGAGGCATGGTATTCACGCCTCGCGGGCCTCATGGCCACCAGGAAGGAGCCGATCATCTCCTTTGCCGTGATCCTGGTGGCTTGGCAGATCACGTCCTACTTTCTGCCGCCCTACCTGGTTCCCAGCGTCGGCGTCATCATTTCCGCCTTTATCGAGATCGTCGGGAGCCTGACCCTGTTGGGAGACGCGTTCACCACCATGGGGAGGATCTTCCTGGGGCTCGTCCTGGCGTTCATCAGCGGCACCATCCTGGGCGTGTTCATGGGCTTCACGGAAACGGCGGAGAAGCACACCCTGCCGGTGCTCCACTTCATCATGGGCATACCGGCGCTCTCGTGGGTGGTCTTCGCCATCATCTGGTTCAGCCACGTGGAGACCCGCATCGCATTCATCCTGCTGGCCGGCTGCCTGCCCAACTATGCCCTCATCATCCACGACGGCATCAAGAGCATCTCCAAGGAATACCTGGATATGCTGCGGGCCATGCGCCCCACGAGAAAGCAGCTGTTCACCAAACTGATCCTGCCGGGGATGATCCCCGCGGTGCTTACGGCATGGAAAGTGAATCTCGGGCTCGCGGCCCGCGTGGTCATCGTCGCCGAACTGGTGGGCGCCACACGGGGCGTGGGCAACAAGCTGCTGCTGGCGCAGGAGCTGTTCGAGATGCCCAAGGCCATCGCCTGGACCTTGGTGCTGGTCACCTTCCTGCTCATCACCCAACTCGTCATTCTCACGCTGGAAAACAGGCTGCTGCGCTGGCGTCCGGCGAAACAGGGAGGCATGGCCACGTGAGCGCTGATGCCGTCATCCGGATGCGAGACGTAAGCATGGTCTTCACCTCGGTGGACGGCGACCGGTTCACCGCAGTGGACGGTCTGAACCTGGAGGTCGGCAGCGGGGACATCGTCGCCATCGTCGGCAAGACCGGGTGCGGCAAGTCCACCACCTTCAACCTGCTGCTGGGCCTCGACCCGCCTACTTCCGGATCAGTCACGCTCCTGGGACACGATCCCCACAAGGAGTTCGACTACTTCCGCTCCAAGCTGGGCGTCATCTTCCAGACCGACCGCCTGCTGCCGTGGCGCACCGCACTGGAGAACGCCCGCGTGGGCCTGGAGATCCTCGGGTACGGCGACAAGGAACAGAACGACATCGCCCTGGAATGGCTGCACAAGCTGGAGCTCCAGGGCTTCGAGGACGCCTATCCCCACGAGCTGTCGGGCGGCATGCGCCAGCGGGTGGGCATGGCCCGGGCGTTCTGCCTTTCGCCCGAGATCTTCTTTGCCGACGAAGCCTTCGGCCACCTGGACCAGTCCACCGCCCGACGCTTGCGGGAAGTCTTCCTGGAACTCGTGACGGAAAGCAGAAAGACCTGCCTGCTCATCACCCACAACATTCACGAAGCCCTGGAGATCGGCTCGCGGCTAGTGATCCTGGGAAAACCCGGACGGGTCCTCGCCGACATGGAAACCCCCACCAACGCCACCCGGGCGGAAATGGCCGAGTTCGAAGACCGGGTGCTCGACATCATCGAGAACAACGAAGTGATCCGCTGAACCGCAGAGCCCGTCTCCCTCCGGGGGAGGGGTCGGAGTGCAGGGTAAGTGCACGGGATTTCAAACTGACGCACGACCCCACTGTCGACTGCTTTATTCAGTCATATCTGCCATAAGCAAGATATGACCGAATCTCGTTCTCGTTCGGTAGCGGCCACACTACGGGCTATCCGAGCCAGACTCGGCATCATCGACCTGGTGGACTTCGCGTCCGAGCGCAACGGCGAGCGCGACGTCAACCCGGCCCGGCTCGCCGCGGTGGTGGAGACCTTCTCCGACCCACGCTACCGGCTCGGCCTCGCCGACGTGCAGCCCGACTTCCTGGGCCGCGCCTACGACTACCTCCCCGCTGGCAGCGGCGTTCGCCAAGGGCGAGCCGGTGGAGGGCGAGGTCGCCGTCATCACGCGGGAGCAAACGGAGGACGCGGACGACAACCTGAGCCCGAGCCGATGGGTGGGACAAACCGACGCCGTGACCCAGCGTCCGATCTCCGGGATCATCGCTGCAATGCAGCGCCTTGACGATGAGGTCCGCAAGGTCGATGCAACGTTGGCGAAAATGTTGGCGCGACTATAGTGAATAAAAGAAAGGAGAAGTGACGGAAATGGGCGCAACACACGTGACCGCTCTGATTCGCAACCCGGCCGAGCCGGACAGGACTTGGGAAGGGCTGTTCCTGGTTGACACAGGCGCGACCGATTGCCTCGTGCCAAGGCAATGCCTGGAATCCATAGGCCTTGCGCCTAAAGGACAGCGAGTCTACGAACTTGCCGACGGTAGTGAACTCCGAATGGACATCACGGTCGCCCAGGTAGAGTTCATGGGGGAGTTCGTAGGGGCCACCATCCTATTTGGAGACGCGGACACCGAGCCGCTGCTGGGTGTAACGGCTTTGGAGTCGGTCGGCATAGAGGTGGATCCGGGCAGCCAGACGCTCAAAAGGCTGCCTGCGGTACGGCTCAAGGGACTGCGGGCACGGACGATTTCAAGATTGAGCAGAACCAAACGGTTATAGTACGCCAAAGGCTGCGTAATGGCATGACGAATGGTAAGGCCACTCGCCTTTCGGACCTGTGCAATCTCATCGCGGAGCCGGTCAAGCCGGGCGCGCGGCCGGACTCTCTCTACCTTGGCCTTGAACATCTTGCTCCGGGGCGGCTTGCGCGCGCGGGTGGCGGGCGAGCGTCGGACATGCGGAGCGCCGCGTCCGCGTTCCAACCAGGTGACGTGCTGTACGGAAAGCTCCGTCCCTATCTCGACAAAAGCGATCCTTGCTGACGAGGCGGGCGTCTGTACGACGGAGTTGCTCGTACTGCGCGCGAAGGCAGGCATTGACCCGCGTTTCCTGGTTACAGTCGTGCATTCTCCTGCCTTCCTCGATTATGCCGTAGCGGGAACCACTGGCGTCCAGCATCCAAGGACCTCATGGGCACACATACGCGACTTCGAAACGCCCGACTTCGCGTTGGATGAACAGCGCCAGTTTGCTGGCGTCCTTTGGCCTGTGCATGAGGCAATCACCCATCTGACCATTCAAGGCATCCCGGAAACGGCACGCCTTATCATGCTCGCCGGACCCAATGGATGCGGCAAGTCATCCTTTCTTGATGCTCTTCATACATGGCATAACTGGACGTCCCAAAGACACCGAACGTGGGAAATGGATTATCACGCCAAAACCGGATCACCATTTCGCGACCGATTGCGTAATGATGTCCAAACAGATTTCCACAATCCTATCCCTACCCCAACTCCAAAGAAGACCCTCTTTGTAAGATCAGCATACAGGAACGATCCAGGGTTCCAGATTCAGAACCTTCAGCGAGTTGGCGATCCATTGGACGATATTCGAGTTCCGCGCATGATCGACAACGATGGAGCTGTAGCCAAAAACTTTCAGCGACTGGCCAGCCAAGCGCTTGAGGATATATTCGCCCCCGAAGACGGCTTGGTGACTTTGAACGAATTCCGAGAGTTGGTCATTGGAGATATAAGGACAGCTTTCTCCAAGCTGTTCTCCGACGTTGAGCTCGATAGTCTCGGGAATCCGCTGGGGGATGGGACCTTTCGATTCACGAAAGGAACGAGCAACGGCTTCTCGTTCAAGAACCTATCCGGGGGCGAAAAGGCTGCGGTCGACCTGATACTTGATCTGATTGTCGCGCGACGGGCTTACGACGACACGCTGTTTTGCATCGACGAGCCCGAATCCCACCTGAACGCTCCTCTTCAGGCCGAACTTCTGTCTGTGCTCTACGGCCTAATTCCGGAAAATTGCCAATTGATGCTGGCGACTCACTCCATTGGCATGATGCGCCGGGCTCGGGACATTGAATCCGAGCACCCTGGAAGTGTTGTATTTCTTGACTTCGATGAGCTCGACTTTGATGAGCCACAGGTCATTGAGCCCGTGACTCCCGATCGAGTGTTCTGGAACAGAGCTCATGATGTAGCGCTTGACGACTTGGCCACGCTGGTCGCGCCGGAACGAGTAGTCATCTGTGAAGGCGAGCCGAAGAACAAGAACGCTGGACAGAACTACGCCCATGATGCACCTTCTTATGAAGTTATTTTCCAAGACAAGTTCCCGGAAACTCAATTCGTCCCCGGAGGCAACGCATCAGGTGTAGCCAATGACAGCCGTGGGATAGCGTACGCCATCGGCTTGTTAATCAAAGGTTCGGAGGTTGTGAGACTTATTGACCGTGATGACCAATCCGACCAACAGGTCGCCGATATGATGCAAGGCGGAGTTCGGGTCTTGTCAAGGCGTAATCTGGAGTCTTATAATACTTGTTCTGCGACGAGGTCCTAACGGCGCTCGCCGAGTCGGTTGGTAAGGCAGACAAGCTTGAAGACCTCCTGAAGAAGAAGAGAAAACCACTTGCCGGTAGAACCGATGCTGCCCCCGACGACCTGAAGCCAGCCAGTGGCGAGATTTACCTTGCGAGCAAACAAATTCCAGGCCTTACGAAATGTGGAAACGACGCGAAAGCATTCATGCGCAACACCCTGGCCCCGCTCATCAAACCTGGAATGACGGTCTACGAAGAACTGAAGTGCGAGATTTTTGGCTAGGATGGGGAATTCTGCCGAAATGGAGGATCACGAGCAATGAATCCACAGGTATCGATCGCTAAGGACGCGCTTGCCGCATTCTGCCAAGAGCATGGGATCAAGCGCCTTGCCGTCTTTGGCTCGGCGTTGCGCGAGAACTTTGGACCTGAGAGCGATATAGACGTACTCGTCGAGTTCGAGCCGAACCGGATTCCTGGGCTACTGGGCGTTGCCGGCATGGAGATGGAGTTGTTCGACCTGTTCTCGGGACGCAAGGTCGATCTGCGAACGATCGAGGACCTGAGCCACTATTTCCGGCAAGAAGTGCTGGACGCGGCGGAAGTGCAATATGTTCAAGGATAACGTAATCCGCCTGCGCCATATGCTCGACGCCCCCCGTGAGGCCGTGTTGTTTGCCCGTGATCGAGCACGAGGTGACTTGGAGACCGACCGCCAACTGCTTCTGTCGTTGGTCAAAGACATTGAGATTACTGGCGAAGCAGCAGCTCAAGTAACCGAATCTTCTCGAACACAAGCGCCGGGAGTCCCTTGGCAGGAAATCCTGGGAATGCGAAATCGCCTCGTGTTTGATGAGAGGATCGGGGCGCGTCACTAGGCAGCCAAGACTGAGTGCGCTTAGAAGATGAGACCCATTGCTTGCAGAGATAGCCACAGGGACTGAAACCAACCGAGGTGCAACCATGAAGGAAAAGAGCATCAGCAAAGAACTCGGCATTCTCGGCGGGACGGCGGTGTTCCCTGGGACCAGGGTCCCCATACGTATCCTGATCGAGCACCTGGAAGCGGGCGACCGGCTTGACGACTTCCTCGAAAGCTATCCCACGGTGTCGCGTAGCCAAGCCATCGAGGTCCTTGAACGCGCAAAGGCTTCACTCACCGGAACGTCGGATGAGGCTGCTTCTTGACGAGTCGATGCCGAGGCCCCTTCGTACGCACTTCCCAGGTCGCTTCGAGATGGTCACGGTGCCGGAAATGGGATGGGCGGGCAGATCGAATGGCGATCTTCTGAAACTGGCGGCAGCCCATGATTTCGATGCATTCATCACTGCGGATCAGGGCATTGAATACCAGCAGAACCTGGACGATCTGCCGATTCCGGTAGTGGTGATGATCGCGTCGCGAACGCGCGTACAGGAATTACGACCGCTCGTCCATCGAGTGGTCGATGTAATCACCGGCGATATGCAAAAGCGCATCTACCACGTGAGGGAGTAGCTGGTCCCAAAAAAGATCCCCCCAACTACTCCTTCTGAGAGTGCTCACCTGGAGCACTTGTCATCGGGGAAACCTTTGACGGAAGGATGACGTGTCGCGCGCCAAGTGTCAAATTCGGCTTGGTTGCGCACCTGCAATCGTCTGGCGCACCGCCTCAGACAGACGGCTGCTATCTGTGATCCACCAAAGAAAAGTATGAGCATCCAACAGTGCCCGCAACTGCTATTCACCTTCCCATGCCTTCAACTCATCCTCCGGCAGCGGGTCGAAGAAGCTGTCGTCGATCGTTATCCGTCCCTTCCATGAGCCGAATTGCCGCTTGCCACGCTTTTGGACCCTTACGAGCCGTGCCACCGGCTTACCGTTGCGTGCGATGACAACCTCCCCGCCGGCCTCGACCTGCACGAGAAGGCGGGACAGATGCATCTTCGCTTCATGGACGCTTATCATGACCATAACCGACTCCTCGACACTAACCCGGCATAGCTGGGAGCAAAAACGGCAGAACGTCACGGATAAGGGATTAACAATATGACCAATCCGTCAGCTTATCAAGCAGGATCAAGCAGACGGCCGATTGGCCGCGCCCGACATGACGAGAAGCAAGGGGTGAACTCGGCAGCTACTACAGAAGATGTGAGGTCACTATGTTGACGCTTGACGAGATCGTAGCGCTGGCCGCGTCCGGCGAGTCGGAAACGCTGGAGTTCAAAAAGACCACTGGGCGCGCCGCGAGGCGGCCAGGACAGTGTGCGCCTTTCTGAATCAGCGCGGCGGACAGGTGCTGCTCGGGGTGACGCCGGACGGGTCCCGGTTGGGCAGCAGGTCAGCGAGCGCACCATTGAGCACTTGAGCGCCGAGCTTCAGCAAATCGATCCTCCGGCGTTTCCGACGGTCGAACGGGTCCGCGTGGATGGCAACCGTGAGGTGATCGTAGTCAGCGCAGGCCAAGGCACGTCGAGGCCGTACACCTACCGCGGCAGCGCCTACTGATTGGCCAGCGTGGTATTCTCGACCCGGCACGGCAAGCTGTTCAAGGCGTTGATGACGGCTCACCTACCTGACTGGACGGAGCAGGATGTGCGGAAGCGCCGCCTTTGACACTCTCGGACGCCGCGCACCGGCGAGAATCGGGAAACGGGGCAGGACCGTCGTTCAGCCGGTTCCGGCTGGTTACTCCATGGTGGACGACACGGTGAGTCAAACAGTCTCGATACGGCGCACGATGCAATACTCGGCACCCTCCTCCGCCGCATTGAAGGCGCGGACCGCGATTCGGGGTGGCGTGCGGCGATCAAGCAAGGTTTGAGCGCATCCGACATGACGTGGCTTTCCGAACGGTTTGAGCGAAGCGTACCCTCCGACGCTGCCGCCACCATCTTCGAGGTTGCCTGGAGCGCGGTGTTCACGTCCTCCATCGACCCCCGGTTTGCGAGACGTTTCGAGACCCGCGGTAGGCAACCCGAGCCGGTACTCTCCAAAGACACCTACGCGAGGGTGCCGCGCAGTCGATCGAGACCTCCAATCTACTATCTCCTTGGAAAGTCCAGTGAAACCATTGAGAAAGCGCGATCACCTCGAAAGCAAAGCGATCTGACGCGCCGCCTCATCCTGCACGCAACGCAATTGCTTAACCGTATCGCGGAGACGGCGACGGTGGGCGGTTTGGTGGTCATAGCGGGTTACGACCCGAACGGGGATTGGATACCGCCGAATTCCCTATTGGCGCCTCTATCCGGCCAAGCAGGCCCCAGGGTTCTATGGTTCGGCTATCCCGGCGAAGTCGAGGACTCAAGCATAGCCGATGAGATGATCCGGCAAAAATTGCTCATTCCGACTACGGCAACTCTCGCGAGCGCAATCCGTCAGCTTGAACTTCGCGGGGTGCTCGACGTTGCGGGGTCCGCTGCGCCGGACGATCCGGGCTTGGTGTCGCTTGCCGGGAACGCGACGCTGGATATTACACCGGCCCTGCGCGTCTTCGAGTAGAAGCATCGGCCGCCATTGTCGATGACGGGTGGACGCAAGAGCCCGAGCCAATGGACGACTCCGAAGCGTACGATGCGTTCCGTCGCTTCCACAGTACCCCTGGCAACTTCAGATTGCTGGTAGAGGGGATATCGCGCGGGTTCGCGGTGGAACGCGAGTTCGAGGATACCCTTTGGAGGACAGTGAATGACAAACTGAAGCGGCTCGGGCAACCCGACTCCGACGATGTCGTCGTCCTGCACGGACAGTCGGGCACAGGAAAGAGCATCGGCAGGTCGGACCGGTTCGTCGAGGCGCCAGCCCGTGTCTCGTCCCTGGATCTGGCCGCGTTCGAGAAACTACGGGACGACTTCCAGGTTGAGCCGCACTATGGACCGAACACCAGTGACTCCATCTTTGCCATGCTGTATCGCAGGTTACCCGTGGCGCGCGGGCGGCTGGCCGCCGGCGTGTCGTCGGAAGCCAGAGCTGCCGAAAGTGTCGTACGGGATCGGGCACGGCATGTGCCGCGACCCTCTAACGGACTATCCAGCATAGCGGAGCAGTTGATTGAGTTGGGCATTGCCAGCCCTACCTC
Organism: uncultured Binatia bacterium (SeqCode); assembly: GCA_965214905.1. GTDB lineage: Bacteria > Desulfobacterota > Binatia > UBA9968 > JAJDTQ01 > JAJDTQ01. Next base: position 3,510,070 of record OZ243984.1, on the reverse strand, counting down.
GCAGGTATTCGAGGACGATGAAAAGCTCGCAGTTTTGGGCCTCGACGCGGCGGGACGGCTGATCGACTATGTCATGGTGGCCGGACGGCTGAATTGCCCGGTACCCGTCAATCTCGTTTTTCGGGTGCTTGGTCAGACCGGCGGACTGCATCAGGATCAAATCAGCCATCTCCTTGCCGACCTCGACCTGTTCCGTTGGCGAGAGGACGAGGAAGGATCGAACTATATGATTTCGCCACGCATACAACTCTAGGCAGAGATCGTTTGCGGACGGCGTCTCAGCCCAAGCCAGGAAATCGAGCGGCTGCTTGACCTCATCGGCAGCGTCAGACCCGGGTTGGATCGAAGCACCGAACGGTCATTCCTGCTCGACCTGCTGCTCATGCTCGACCGGAACGGACCGCGCGGAGAAGCGTATCGCCCTGCGTACCTGCAGTTTGCCGATGCGCTGAAGCAGTTGCGGGAGCACAATAGGATGTCCGACCCGGACCTCGTTTTACGCGAGTGTGTATTTCGTCGCCGAGCAGCCTTCAGGTATCGACGCAATTGAAGCCTGCGACCTGCTCCACCACCCGGAGGACGGCCCGAGGCTCGTTGCAGACCTCATTGGCCGCATCGATCTTGGATGGGAAGCGTATCGGTTCGACCCGATGGTTGCGGAGTGCGCCGCCCGGTTGGGTAACCCGGGGCTCGATCTACTGGCGATCCGATCCAGACATCTCGACAAATGGCGCAGAGCGCTGTCCCTCGCCGACGAAACCGAACGTGGGCGCGTCGTCGAGCAGCAAATCGAAGCCGATCTCCTGGAGGCCATCGGCGACGCACTGCCCCAAACCGTCCGGCAAAACCTGCAACAGGTTGCGACGAGTGCCGAGGCCACCGTTGCCGCGCTGCTCTTGTTGCGCGAGGCCCGGCGCATCGGCGCCGTGACACTGCCGCAGATCATCGAGTTTGTCGGTTCTCAAGCCCTGTCGCAGGGCAGTTCCGAAATCGACGCGGAGCCAATTGATAATCGCTGATGATTCCTACCCCAGCATCCGGTCCGGCAGCCACAGGGAGATCTGCGGGAAGGCCACCAGGACCACGAGGGTCAGGACGTCCATGAGAAAGAACGGCAGGATGCCCTTGAAGATATCCTCAAGGCGCACCATGCCATGGGCCGCAGCGTTCACGGTGTAGACGTTCATTCCCACCGGCGGGGTGATGAGGCCGATCTCGGAGGTCTTGATCACCAGCACGCCGAACCAGATGCCGCTGAAGCCCATCTCGATGACGATGGGGAAGACGATGGGCAAGGTGATGGCCATCATCGCGGCCGGGTCCATGAACATGCCCAGGAACACGTAGAGCAGCAGGAACCCCGCCAGGATCAGATGCCGCGGTGCGCCCGAACTCACCAGATAGTCGGCCAACTGCGGACCGACGTTGGTGACGGCCAGGAACCGGCTGAAGATGTAGGCGCCGATGATGATGGTGAACAGCATCGTGGTGGAGGTGGCGGTATCGAGCACGGTGTTCCGCAGCCTCTGGCGCGAGAAAGCGCCCTTGGCGATCATGATCACGAACGCGCCGAAGGCGCCGAAGGCGCCCGCCTCGGTGGGGGTGGCGATGCCGAGGTAGATGGCGCCCATGACGATGATGGAGAGGGTGACGATGCCCCACACCCGGTACAGGGACAGGAGCTTCTCCCTCAACGGCGGCCGCTCGTCGATGATGGGCGCCATTTCGGGCCGGAGCCTGACCCAGAACGAGATCATGCCCATGTAGATCAGGGCCGAGAGGAGCCCCGGAATGAAGCCGGCGATCAGCAGCTTGCCGATGGACTGCTCGGTGATGATGCCGTAGATGATCATGAGGCCGCTGGGAGGAATCAGCGCTCCCAGGGTCCCGGAGGCCGCGATGGCGCCGGTGGCGATGCGTTTGTCGTAGCCGTACTTGAGCATCTCCGGCAAGGCCACCTGGGTAAAGGTGGCGGCGGTGGCCACGCTCGAGCCGCAGGCCGCGGCAAAGGCGGCGCAACTCGCCGTGGTGGCCATGGCGAGGCCGCCCCGGACCCGCCCCAGCCACTTGTGAACCACCGAGTAGATGTCCGCGCTCAAGCCGCCGTAGTTGGCGAACTGCCCCATCAAAATGAAAACGGGGATGGCGAAGAACGTGAAGTTGGCCACGACCTTGTACGGGGTCGTCCGTAACAGGCCGATCCCGGCGGACCAACTATCGGTGATCATGACGAAGCCCAACACCCCGACCAGCCCCAGTGACACGGCCACGTGAAGGCCGCACAGAAGCAGAATGATCAGAACAAAGACGCTGAGGATCGCCAGAAAGGTCGGGTCCATGGAAAACCTACCCCGGGGTTATGAGACTCCGAAACCGTTTCCAGGCGTCTCGCACCATCTGGATGGCGATCAGGGCAGCGCCGAAGGGGATGGCGAGCTTGGGCGGATAAACCGGAATCTGCACCAATCCGTCGGAGGCCTCGCGGTATTCCAGAGACGAAAGCCCGGCATGCCACGACTGCCAGCACATGAGCAGAAAAAACACCGCCGCGATCAGAAGGACCACCACCGCAAGTCCGTCCGCAACCCTCCGTGGCAGCCGCTGCGTCAACAGCTCCACGCAGATGTGCCGCTTGGTGAGCTGGACATACGCCATGCTGAAGAAGACCACGAACACGATGAGAAATTCGGTAAATTCCAGGGTCCCGGGGATGGGACTCGAGAACACGTAGCGCCCGGTGACGTCCACCGTGATCAGCAACATCATGAAGAAGAGGACATAGCCGCTTACTTCATTCAGAAAAGTGATGAACCGGGTGGTCCGTGTCCCGTCCGCCGGCGACGAGAACTTATCGACGTCCGCAACGGATTCAACGGGTTCGTTCGTTTGGTCCAAGATGACTAATCCTGTGGCTGACGGTCAGCCTTGCGGAGGCGGCCTCACAGCCGCCCCCGCAAGCTGCGTGTTTTGCTGGAACGGGTCTTACCCACGCCCCTCGAACAGACCTGTTCGAAACCTATTCGCCCAGGAAAACCGCGAGGGTCTTCTTGCCGGGCAGACCCAGCTTTTCCATGCCCGCCACCCAGTCTCCGGCGATCTTCCGGACGCCAGGGCTGTTCTTCCACTTCTCCCTGTCCTCGGCCGAAAAATCGACGATCTCGACGCCCTTGTCCTTCAGATACTTCTGGAACTTGACGTCGTCGTCCTTCATCGCCTGGGCTTCCCACTTTCCGACCTTCTCGCCTTCCTCCAAGAGGATCTTCTGATGTTCCTCGGACAAGGAGTCCCACTTTTTCTTGTTGATGGTGAACGTGTTGATACCCGCGATCGCTCCCATCTCGATGCGGCTCATGTACTTGGCCACCTCGTAGGTCTTGAACCGCTGGGCCGCCTCGAAAGAGAGGATGCGCGCGTCGATGGTCTTGCGCTGGAGCGCCTCGTACATCTCTCCGCCGGTGGTGCTCACCGGGATCGCTCCCCCGGCCTTGATGGCCTTGGGTGCGATGCGACCGAAGGTGCCGACCTTCTTGCCCTTGAGGTCCGCCAGGGTCCGGATGGGATCGTGGGCCACGAGCTGATAGCTCGCCGTGGCGGTCATGCCCACCACCACGTGACCGAACTTGGTGAGCTCGGCGGACGCCTCCGGGACCTGCGCCAGCACGCGCAGACCGCCGTTCCGGGCCTGTACCGGATCACTGACGGAAAAAGGCAGACCCGCCACCTGCAGCAGCCGGATCTTGTCGGAAAAATAGCCGATGGCCAGATCGGCCATGTCCGACGTGCCCAACTGCACCGCTTCCAGGGCCTCCTTGGCATGCACGAGGGAGTTGGCCCAGAAGATCTGAACCTCGATCTCGCCCTTGGTCCGTTCCGCCACACCGTTCTTGAAGTGCACCAGGTAATCCGCGCGCGGCGTTCCCGGGCGGGCCGACTGGGTCGCCACCTTGAGGATGATCTTCGATTGGGCGTCTTCCGGGACCACCGCCCCGGCAGCGCACAGCAAGCCTGCCATCAGGAAGACTGCCAACGATTTCGATACTGCCTTCATGCTTTCCCCTTTCTGATGTTAGTTCCCTTTACCGTGACGCTGAAGCATCACGGCCCAACGTCGTCGGCGCGAATTGCCCGTCGGACTCACAAGTTGAAGAACCTCTTGGCGTTGTCACCCAGCACCGCCTGCTTGTCCTCCCTGGACATGTCGTCGCGTTCCACCACCTCATCGATCTCGTGTTTCGCCGCCGGCAGATCCACCTCGTGCGGATAGTCGGACGCGTAGGCGAAGGCCTCGATGCCCACCCTGCTGGCGACGTACGCCAGGGTCTCCTCGCTGCCCTCGCATCCCAGCAGGATGCGGCCACCCTTGAGATATTCCACCGGCCGCATGTCGGGTTGATCCGCGGCGTCGAAGTAGTTCTCGTCCCGCACCATGCGGTCGATGAGAAAATCGAGCCAGCCGCAGCCTCCCTCCATGAACGCCGCCCGGAGCTTCGGGTGTGCGTCGAACACGCCGTGGTAGATGAACGACACGAGCGCGATCATCAACGGAACCGAATGATGCAAGACGTGAGAGCCGGTGAAATTCGTGAACGTGTCCATCCCGACGCCCAGGTTGGAGCCGCCGTGAATGGCGATCGGCACCCCCAGGCGCTCGGCTTCCGCGTAGACCGGCCAGTAGCTCTGGTGGCCCAGGTGGAGCGGCAGTCCCGTGGACGGCAGCATGCCGCCGACGAAGCCGAGTTTGTCCACCGCGCGCCGGAGCTCCTTCACCGCCTCCGGAACGTCCTGCATGGGCAGGAGCGCCACCGGCCGCAGCCGGTCGCTCACCTTGGCGAACTTCTCGTGGATGTAGTCGTTGTAGGCTTGGCAGACCTCGACCGCATACCGGGGTATCTGGATGAAGCCCACCGAGAGCCCCTCGGTGCTGAACAGGACGGTTTTGTCGATGCCGGCCTGTTCCAGGAAGGCGACCCAGTCCTCGCCGCTGCCCGGCATGTACTCGCTGGCGGTGACCCTCTCGCTGTCGATGGTTCCCGCCCGCAAGGCGAAATGCATTCCGTCGATGGAAGGGAAAACCCCCTGGCGGTTTCGGGCCGGATTGAGGGCCTGGCCCTTGATGCGGTCGCTCATGTACTCGGCCATGTCGGGGATCCACTCCACCACATGACCGTCACAATCCACTACGGAGTAATCGTCATAGGACACGGCATCCTCCCGAACCGCTCGCGTGGCCCACGTTCGATGCGGCTTCTCTCCTGTCCGGACCACACCATCCCGCGTCTCACGGCGTGACAAGGACCCTAGTCGAAGCCCCGAAACAATGTCAAGGGGCTATCCGGGAACTATCCGGGATGCTGAAGAGAATACTGCGTTATGCACAGGGAAGGGGGCCCGCAACCCGGGCCCCCGACCGGACTACTCGCCCAGGAAAACGTCGAGGGCCTTCTTGCCGGGCAGACCCGCCTTTTCCACGCTCGCCACCCAGTCCGCGGCGATCTTCTTGACGCCCGGGGTGTTCTTCCACTTCTCCCGGTCAGATCGTGAGAACTCGACGATCTTGACGCCCTGGCCCTTGAGGAAGTTCTGGAACTTGACGTCGTCGTCCCTCATCGCCTTGGCTTCCCACGTTCCCACCCGCTCGCCTTCCTCCAGGATGATCTTCTGGTGCTCCTTCGACAGGGTGTCCCACTTCTTCTTGTTGATGGTGAACGGCGTGACACCCGCGATGCATCCCATAGCGATTGTGTTCACGTACTTGGCCACCTCGTAGGTCTTGAACCGCTGGACGGTCTCGAAAGACATGATGCGTGCATCAATGGTCTTGCGCTGGAGGGCCTCGTACACCTCACCGCCGGTAGTGCTGACGGAGACCGCCCCCGCCGCCTGGATAGCCTTGGGCGCGATGCGGCCGAAGGTGCCGACCTTCTTGCCCTTGAGCGCCGCCAGGTTCGGGATGGGCCCGCGAGAATTGAGGTGGTACTCCGCCGTCGCGGTCATACCCACCAACACGTGACCGAACTTGGTGATCTCCCCCAGCGCCTCCGGGACCTCCCTGAGGAGGCGCAGACCGCCGTCCCGTGCCTTCACTGGATCACTGACGGAAAAGGGCAGACCCGCCACCTGAAGCAGCTTGATCTTGTCGGAGAAATAGCCGACGGCCAGATCGGCCATGTCCGCCGTGCCCAACTGCACCGCTTCCAGAGCCTCCTTGGCGTGCACGAGTGAGTTGGCCCAGTAGATCTGGACCTCGATCTCGCCATTCGTCCGCTTCGCCACCCCGTTCTTGAAATGCACCAGATAGTCGGCGCGCGGTGTTCCAGGGCGGGTCGACTGGGTCGTCACCTTGAGGATAATCTTCGCCTGCGCGTCGTCCGGAATCGCCACGCCGGCCCCGCACATCAACCCTGCCAGTACAAGGACCACCAACGATTTGGATAGTGCTGCCATTGCGTCCTCCTTTCTGCAACCAGACGCCTGACACTAGTCGAGGCCTTGAACCGATGTCAAGGGAATTGCAACGAGTGACCTGTACGATACGAACGCGCACCCGTGCCGTTCGCGCACCCGGTGCGAGCACGCCGTGACGCTGCTTTCGGCGATCCCGTCAGTTGGCCGGCAACCGCTCCTTGGGAAAGTTCGAGGCCGCGGTGACGCCGCCGTCGCAGATGAGGTTCTCGCCCCACACGAAACCCGAGTCGTCGCTGGCCAGGAACAGCATGGCCCTGGCCTGGTCCTCGGCGGTCCCCAGCCGTCCCGCCAGGTTCTTGAACTCCCGGCCCTCGGCGCCCTCGTCCTGTCCCACGGGAGAGCCGGAGCGGTTGGGGGTCAGGCAGTTGACCCGGATGTTGTACTGGGAAAGCTGCACCGCCATGCCGCGGGAGAGGTTGACCACCCCGCCCTTGGCGGCCATGTAGGCGATGGCGTCGGTGCGGCCGGAGAGGCCCGAGGTCGAGGCCACGTTCACGATGACGCCCCCCCTGCCCTGCTTGACCATCTGCTCCGCCACGTACCGGCCGACCAGAAACGGTCCCTTGAGGGTCACGTCGATGACCAGGTTCCACTCTTCCTCCGAGATGCTGAAGATGGTCTCGTGATCGGTGACCGCAGCGTTGTTGACGAGGATGTCGATGCCGCCGAAGGCATCCACCGTCGCCTGGACCATGGCCTTCACCTCATCCGTGTTGGCAACGTTGCATTTGGCGTAGATGGCTTCACGGCCATCGGCCTTGAGGTCGCCGACGACCTTCTCGCCCCGCCCCGGATCCATATCCACCACGCAGATCCTGGCGCCTTCCGAGGCGAACAGCTTGGCGGCGGCCTCGCCGATGTTGCGGCCCGCTCCAGTGATAATCGCTACACGGTCTTCGAGCTTCATGTTCTTCTCCTCCTTGCCCCACCACGATGTGGTCGTTTCAGGGTCGTTCGGGTTTGGTTTTCCCCCAGGTTTCTGCGCTTTTCGGGCACGGGCGGGGTTGACACCCGCCCCTGCACGTCCTTCGCCCACGGCCGGGTTTGAAACCCGCCTACTTGTCCAGCATGCCCAGGAATATCTTCTCCGCGGTCACGGGCAGATCCTTGATGCGCACGCCCACGGCGTCATCCACCGCGTTGGCGATGGAAGGCGCCACCGGGATGAGCGAGGTCTCGCCGATGCCCTTGGCGCCGAAGGGACCGTTCTTGTGCGGCACCTCCACGGTGATGGGGGTGATCACGTCGGGCATGTCGCCCAGGGCCGGCAGCACGTAGTCCACCAGATTGGGGTTCACCAGCACGCCGTTGTCGAACACCATCTGCTCGAACAGCGCCTGCCCCAGGCCGGTGATGGCCCCGCCCACGAGCTGTTGCTGGCAGCCCAGCGGGGTGATGACCCTGCCCACGTCCACCGCGGTGGCGTGCTTCAGCACCCTGAGCCGGCCAGTGTCCTTGTCGATCTCGACTTCGCTGCCGCCGGCGCCCACGAACCAGAACGATGAAGTGGTCTTGTCCCCGGTCTCCGGGTCCGTGGTGCTGGTCTTCACCTCGCCCCGGCCCACCAGCGTGCCCCCCTGCATGCCGAAATGGTTGAACAGCACCTCCCGGAAATCCAGCGCGTTCTCCCGGAACAGGATCTTGCCGCCCTCGGTGCGCGTCTCGTCGAACGGCACGTCGTATTCTTCGGAGACGAACTTGCGAAGCTGCTCGCACAGGTCCAGAGACGCCAGCTCCAGGGCCTTGCCCATGTGGAACGTGGAACGGCTCGACGAGGTGGTGAGATCGTACGGCACCACGTCCGTATCCACGCCCAGCACCGACACCTGGTCCAGGGATATCCCCAGGGTGTCCGCCACGATGGCGGCCATGGCCGTGTCCGAGCCCTGGCCCATCTCCACCGTGCTGGTAAACACGTTCACGCTGCCGTCCTCGTTGAGCTTGATGGCGGCGCACGAGATGGACGGGGTGATGGTGGCCTTGATCAGCGCCGCCAGCCCCCTGCCCCGGACCTTGGAAGGATCCTCCGGCGCCGGCATCGGCTCGCTCCACTTCATCTCCTGGGCGACCTTCTCCAGGCACCCCTTGACCCCGATGCTCCAAAGCTTCTCGCCGGTGACGAACTCGTCCCCCTCGTCGTAGATGTTCTGCATGCGCAGCTCGCATGGGTCCCGGCCGAGGGCCTTGGCGATGATGTCCGTCTGCGACTCGCTGGCCCAGGCCGACTGGGAGACGCCGAAACCGCGAAACGCCCCCGCCGGCGGCTTGTTGGTGTAGACCGACTTGGCGTCGATTTTGACGTGACTGAACTTGTAGGGCCCGGCCGCGGTGTAGGCGGACTTCTTGGCCACCCGGGGGCCGATCTCCGCGAAGGCGCCGGTGTCCAGCAACACCTCCGCCTCCCGCGCGTGAAAGGTGCCGTCGGCCTTGACCCCGGTCTTCATGCGGATCACCGCGGCGTGCTTGGTGACCGTGTAGAACACCTCTTCCCGGCTCAACAGGATGCGCACCGGGCGCCTGGCCTTCCGCGCCAGGGCCACCGTCAGCGGCTCGATCTTGGGATAGACCTTGCTGCCGTAGCCGCCCCCGAGATACGGCACCATGATGCGGATCTTCGATACCGGCAGCTTGAAGATGTTGGCGAGCTGGGTGCGCACCACAAAGGGGTTCTGGGTCGTGGACCAGAGGTGGACGCGCCCGTCGGACTCGAACGAGGCGACGCAGCCGTGGGGCTCCAGGGCCACGTGCTGGGTGGTGGGCAGGATGAACGTGTCCTCGAAGACGTGGGCGCACTCGGCGAACCCTTGTTCGATATCCCCCTTGCGCAGCTTGAAGTGGGTGCAGACGTTGGTGTTCTCGATGGGCTTGAGCTCCGCCAGATCGGCGAAGCCGTGCTCCGGTATGCGCACGGTCTCGTGCACCAGCGTGGCGTCTTCCTTCACCGAATCGCGCACGTCCATCACCGGCGGCAGGTCTTCGTACTCCACCACGATGCGGGCGGCGGCCTCCTCCGCGGCCTCCCGGCTCTCCGCCGCCACCGCGGCCACCGGATCCCCCACGTGCCGCACCTTGTCCACCGCCACGATGGTCTGGTCCTTGAAGACCGGTCCGTAGTAGGGCTCGATGCCGGCGCCCCGAACCACGTCGTCCTTGGTGTAGACCGCCACCACTCCCGGCGCCTTGAGCGCCGCCGACGCGTCCACGTAGCGGATCCACGCGTGCGCCACCGGGCTGCGCAAAATCGCCCCCTCGCAGACCCCGGGCATCTTCATGTCCGCCAGGTACGCGGCGCGGCCCGTGAGCTTGGCCTGGTAGTCCAGCCGTTGTCCGTCCTGCGCGCTCCGAGGCCTCTCGCCTATCGCCATCACACGCTCCTTTGGAACCTCATCGCCCGGTGCCGGGAGACGCTTCTATGCCTGGGCCACGCTTCGGATGGCCTGCATGATCTCCTGGTAGCAGCCGCAACGGCAAAAGCTGCCGCCCATGTAGCTCTTGATCTGGTCGTCGTCGGGGCGGGGATTCTCGTCCAGCATGGCCTTGGCCGTGAGCAGGAATCCCGAGGTGCAATAGCCGCACTGCAACGCCCCGTACTTCATGAACGACGCCTGCAACGGGTGCAGGCGGTCGCCGTCGGCCAGGCCTTCCACGGTGGTGACCTTCCGGCCGTCAGCGTCCACCGCCAGAACCGAGCAGGCGCTCACGGGCTTGCCGTCCACCAGCAGCGTGCAGGCGCCGCACACCTGGATGTCGCAGCCCAGCTTGGCGCCGGTGAGCCCCAGCTCTTCCCGTACCACGTCCAGCAGCGTGCGCCACGGCTCCACCTCCACCTCCCGCGACCCGCCGTTGACCTCCATGCTGATGGCTTTCTTCATGCTGCTGATCCTTTAGCGTCGTGTCCTGTATAAACGCCCATGGTCCATGAACCACCCCGGAAGCGTCAAACAAGGCGCTTGCTTCGAGGTCCCCTCACCCCAGCCCCCTCCCGGAGGGAGAGGGAGTCGGAGGGCGGCCCGATGGATCCGCGTCACCTGGTCACGGTTCAATCGGTTCAATCTTGTCCACGATTCATACAGGACACTACACGCTAGGACACCACACGCGCCTGTTGGTAGACCTTGGCGGCGAGACGCCGTACCAGCGCCGCCACCATTTCGCGCTTGTAGCGCTCCGAGCCCCGCAGATCGTCCATCGGGTCGCACTCTTCGGCCGCGGCGCGGGCCGCCTGTTCGAGATTTTCGTCGTCCAGCGGCCTGCCTTCCAGCAACGCCTCGGCCTTGCGCGCCCGCATGGGCGTGGGGGCGACGCAACCCAGCCCGATGCGAACCTCGTCGCAGGCGCCGTTGTCGGGGTCCACCGACATCCGCACGGCCACGCCGATGCAGGGCTTGTCCACCACCGAACTGCTGGAGAACCGGACGTAATCAACGGCGCTGCGGGCCGGCAGCGGCGGGACCACCACGTGCGTCAACACCTCGTCCTCCTGCAACCGGGTCTCGTAGTAGTCCACGAAGACGTCTTCCAGCGGCAGGGTGCGCCCCCCCGACGTATTGGCGATGCGCACCGTGGCGTCCAGCGTGATGAAGACGCAAGGCAGGTCGGTCAACGGCTCTCCCGAGGCGATGTTGCCGCCCACCGTCGCCATGTTCCGCACCCGGATATTGGCCACGTCGTGCTCCAGCTCGCACAGCACCGGCAGGCGCCGCGCCAGCAGGTCGGAGGTCTCGATGTCGTGGTGGGTCACCAGGGCGCCGATGACGAGGCCATCGCCGGATTCCTCGATGCGCCGCAGCTCGGCGATCTTCTTGATGTTGATCAGCGCCTCCGGCTGCAGGAAACCCTGCTTGAGCAGAATCGTCAGGGAGCTGCCGCCGGCGAACACGCGCGCGGCGCCGGCGTATTGCTTCAACAGGCCGCAGGCTTCGGCCACGGTGCCGGGTTCCAGGTATTCGAAGTGCTTCATGGGAACCGTGTTTCCGTTCGTCCCGAGCATGTCAAGGGCCTCACGGCCCAATGCCTACGGCAGCAACTGCCGTGAAACCTATCTTCCCCCTTCGCCCTGGGCGTAGCGAGGCGTAGCCGAGCGAAGTCGAAGGACGATCATGGATTCCTTAGATGTAGTCCACCTGGTCGACGCCGGGCACCCGGACCTTCCGGTAGTACTCGTTGTCCTTGAGCGGCATGGTGGCGTCGATGCCCCATACGGCGGTGGTGCGCGGCGCCGGCGCCGAGGGATCCAGCGTCGACATTGCCAGGTTGGGCACGATGATCACGTCCTTGTCCGGCTGGACCCGGGTATTGACGGCCCATTCCACGTCCACCGGATCGTGAACGTCGATGTCCTCGTCCACCACTACCACTCGCTTGAAGCCCGCGCCGGTGGCCAGCAACGCCAGGATGACGTTGCGCGCCTCGGCGTCGTGCCGCTTGCGCATGGACACCACCGCGTGATGCCGGTAGGTGCCGCCGGCGGTGACGCTGCAATCCTTGATCTCCGGGGTGATGGCCGACACGGTGCGGTAGACCAGCGCCGCATTGGCGCACTCGATCAGGGTGTGGTTCTCGGTCACCGGCATGCCCGTGAGACAGGTCTGGTAGATGGGGTTCTGCCGCATGGTGACCGCGGTGACCTGGACCACCGGCGCCTGCTTGCTCTCGCTGTAGGTGCCCGGGTACTCACCGTAGGGGCCGTCCGACACCCGCTCCCCGGGGACGGTCACGCCCTCGATCACCACCTCCGCGTGGGCCGGTACGTCCACGTCGATGGTGTCGCATCGGGTCAACTGCACCGGCGCTCCCCGCAACCCGCCGGACACCGCGAACTCGTCCACGCCGTAAGGGACCCGCGACTGGGAACCGATGATGATGGCGGGGTCCACGCCGATGGCCGTGGCCACCTCCAGCCCCTCGCCCCGGTCCTCGGCCTTGAGGATCATGCGCCCCAGGTGATGGTCGGGGGGCGCCCACAGGGACAGCCGGTCCTTGCCGAGCCGCAACATGCGGTGGATGGACACGTTGGGAATGCGGGTATCCGGGTCCTTGCCGATCTGGATGCCGATGGTGACGTAGGCGCCGCAGTCCTTCTCGGAATGCACCGAGATGGGAATCCTGTCGAGGTCGATGTCGTCGCCGGTCCAGCGGATCTCCTTGACCGGTCCCGTCGGCATCATCTCGGAGGGGATGCGCTTGTCCTCCAGCGTCAGGTAGCGCTCCAGGAGCTTGTCCTCGGTGACTCCCAGCCCCATGGCCACCAGCCTGCGGGTAGCGTACAGTGCCCCGAGCACCCGCCAGCCGGGATGGTCCTTGACGTTGTCGAACAACAGCGCCGGCCCGCCCACGTCGGAGCTCTTCCGGATGCCCGCGGCGATCTCGAAGCGGGTGTCCACCTCCCGATCCACCTTGAGCAACTGGTCTTCACGCTCCAGCACGTCGAGGAAGCCTCTAAGATCTTGAAACAACGCGAATCTCCCGGTTATCGTTCCCGTGGCGGATATACTTCGTACCCGTGTTCGTGCCCGTGGACTTCGTCCCGTGTCGGGTATGCCGAAATCTCTAGTTACCAAAAGGTCCCAGGGGAGTCCACCGGTTTCGACCGTCCACCCGTTCGACTGTCCACTGGTTTGACACCGGCGAAAGGCAAGGGTAGGGAACAGGCCACGAGCCGAGAAACCGCGACTCATCCCTATCATCCTGAAGGGCGGCGACAACGGAATCCAGATGATCACGATCCGGGAACTACGCAAGGAGTTCATCGTCACCGACGGGAAGGTGGCCGCACTCAAGCGCCTGGACCTCGACGTGGCGGAGGGTGAGTTTTTCGTCATCGTCGGCGCCAGCGGGTCGGGCAAGACCACCCTCCTGCGGTGCGTGGCCGGGCTGGAAACCCCGGACGGCGGGGAAATCCGCATCGCGGACCGCACCGTGTTCGGGGAAGAGCCGCCCGTGTGGGTGCCGCCCCAGGACCGCAACTTCGGCATGGTGTTCCAGTCCTACGCCGTGTGGCCGCACCTGACGGTGTTCGACAACGTCGCCCTTCCGTTGCGGGAGGGCGCTCAGAAGATTCCCCGCCAGCAAGTCGACCCGCGCGTGCGGGAGGCTCTGCACATGGTCCAGCTCGACGAGCAGACCGACCGTCCGTCCACGCTGCTGAGCGGCGGGCAGCAACAACGGGTAGCGCTGGCCCGGGCCATCGCGGTGAACCCCAACGTGCTGCTCATGGACGAGCCCCTGAGCAACCTGGACGCGCGCCTGCGCGAGGACGTGCGCGGCCGCATCCGCGACCTGGCCAAGCAGCTTGGCGCAACCGTGCTCTACGTCACCCACGACCAGATCGAGGCCATGGCCATGGCCGACAAGATCGCGCTCATGAGCCTGGGCGAGTTGCTCCAGTACGGCGCGCCCATGGAACTCTACCGCAGCCCCAACTGCGCCGAGGTGGCGGAGTTCTTCGGCTCGGTGAACTGGCTCCCGGGCCGGCGGGCCGGCGCCGACCTGGTGGAGACCGGGATCGGCCGCTTCCAGGTTTCCGGCGGCGCCGACGCGGACGCAGAGGTGTTCGTGGGCTTCAGGCCCGAGTCCATCCAGTTCACGGGACCTGCCGACGAAACCGATGACAATACCTTCGAAGCGCGGTTGACCTCCAGCGTGTTCCTGGGCGACCAGTTCGTCTACAACGTCACGGCGAACGACCAGCAGCTCACCGGCAAGAGCCGCACTGTTCCAACGACCCACGGAGACGCGCTCCTGCTCCGCGTGCCGCCCGGTGACGTGATGGTATTTCCGGCCGACGAGAAGAACACGGCCTTTGTAGGCTCGGTGGGCAACTGAGAACGCACGCGGCGTCGAGGGTGTTCTCCCTCCGACGTATCGGCGTCCCTTCCCTCGGCGCGCCGCCGCGTTCCGTGCTTGTGAAAGTCCGGCACAAAAAGTATATGACGGACTGGTTCATGACCTGCCTTCCGCGATCCGACTCCGGGGTCAGGGGACGGCCCCTGCTCCACGGGGCTGGCGGTCGGAGCCGGTCGATCGATGGCAGCCAAACCTACGGGCAAAGGAGGAGAATCCATGTTCGATCTCACTGTCGGAAACAAATGGGTCATGACCGCGGGCCTGATCCTTTTCTCTCTGTCTCTGGTCCCGGGAGTCTTCGCGGCCGACGCCCCCAAGACCCTGAAGGAGCTGGTGGAGGGGGCGAAGAAGGAGACCACCCTTAGAGCCATGTGGTCTTCCCGCAGCCTCAGCGGAAGCAAGGGCTTTTCGCATCTCGTCGCCGCCATGAACAAGAAGTACGGCACCAACATCAAGCCGCAGTTCACTCCGGGTCCCAGCATGACCAAGATGATCGGCAGGCTCACCCGGGAGATGAAAGCGGGGCAGCCGGCCAGCACGGACGTTCTCTGGAACAACTCGGGCGGCATGCTGAATTCTACCAAGACGGGGCTGACCCGGTCGTTGAACTGGATGGCCTATCTCGACCGGCCCATGTTGAAGCCGGAACCGGGCTTCGACCCCTTGGCCCCCGGGGGCATCGGACTGGCCTCCGCGTCCACCCTGGTAGGGATCATGTACAACAGCGACGTCGTCAAGGGCGACGACATTCCGAAGAGTATGAACGACGTGCTCCATCCCAAGTGGAAGGGCAAGATCGCGTCCACGCCCTACGTCGCCGGACTTCGTGAGTTCGCCACGCCCAGCCTGCTGGGAAAAGAGGTCATGGTGGACTACGCCAAGAAACTGTCCAAGCACGTCGGCGGCCTCATCCGGTGCGGTACGGTGGACCGCCTCACCAGCGGTGAATTCGCCATGCTGGTATTCAGTTGCGGCGACCAGTACGTGAACCAGGCCAAGCGTGACGGGCTGCCCCTGGGCTACTCGGTGGTGAACGAAGCCGTGGTGTCGCACACCCGTTACGGCGCCGTCCCGGTGCACTCCCAGGCGCCCAATGCCGCGGCTCTGTTCATCGCCTACCTGCACTCCAAGGAAGGCCAGAAATGGATGTGGGAGGTCAACGGTTTCGACTTCCATCTCTATCCGGAGTCGCATGAACGGAAGGTGCTGGCGGACGCCCGCGCCCGCGGCGCCAAGGTGGCGGTCAACTCGCCGCAGTGGCTGGCCAGTCAGAAGGACTACCGCAAGACCCGGAAAGAGTTGGAGAAGATCATGCAGAACAAGTAGAGAACCTTCTCCGGGTCACCGATGGCGGGCCGTCGCGCATGGCGGCGGCCCGCCGATTCCTCCATGAACAGGCCCTTGAACTCCCGCGCCCGGCAACCGCGAGAACCGGCCCGGCCACGGGCCTGTGAACCTCGATACGCGGCGCCCTTATGGAAGCTGTCCTGAGGCAACCCTTGCTCCGCGCACGCCGCCCCAAGGCATCACCCGTGATGTTGGGGCTGGCCATCGTGCCCATGTTCGTTATCCTCGTGCTGGCATCCGTGTTGGTGTGGATCAGCTTCCAGACCGGCATGCTGGGAACGTCGCAGGCAACCTACACTTATCAGAACTACCTGGAGATTCTGGCCGATCCCTTCGTGGCCGAAGTCACCTACAACACCCTGATCTTCACGGTGGCCACGACCCTGGTGGCTCTGGCCATCGGTCTGCCCGTCGCCTGGCTTACCGAACGCACCACCCTGCCGGGCAAGGGGCTGGTCTATACCATCATGACCCTCGGCCTGCTGATACCGGGCATCTACACGGCCATGGGATGGACCTTCCTGGCCCACCAGCGCATCGGCTTCCTCAACCGCTGGCTGGTCGGCATGTTCGGGCTGGAAACCGGCCCCATCAACATCGCGACCCCGGTGGGCATGGGCTTCGTCCAGGGCCTCAGCCTGGCGGCGCTGGCTTTCATCCTGACGGCCCAGATGTTCCGGGCCATGAACCCGTCTCTGGAAGAAGCCGCCAAGATCCACGGCATGAGCTTTTTCGCCACCATGCGCCGGGTGACCCTGCCGCTGGCGTTTCCGGCGATTCTCGCCGCGATCATCTACATGGCCACCATCGCCATCGCCACCTTCGACATCCCGGCCATCATCGGACTCGGCAACCGCGTCTACATGCTCAGCACCTTCGTCTACCTCAAGACCAATCCCGGCGACGACGAGTTTCCCGAGCATGGCATCACCGCGGCCTTGGGCGTGCTGATGATCGGAGTGGCCTTGCTGCTCACCTGGTGGTACAGCCGGGTGCTGCGCCAGGGCCATCGCTACGAAGTGGTGACCGGCAAGGGCTACCGCCCCACCCTCATCGACCTGGGCAACTGGAGCGTGGCGGGCTGGACCTTCATCGGCCTTTATATCCTCGCCTCGAAGCTGATCCCGCTGTTGTTGATCGCCTACGTCGCGGTGACCCCCTACCTGGCGCCGCCATCCTGGACCATGCTCAACCGCGCGTCGCTGGCGGCGTTCTACAACGTCGATTGGAGCCTGGTGTGGCGCGGCCTCGAGAACACGGTGCTGCTGGTGGCGGTGGTGCCGTCCGTGACGCTGGTGGTGGCCTTCGCCATCTCCTGGCTCATCGTGCGCTCGGGCTCGCGCTACCGCTACGCCCTGGAGTTCGGGGCCTTCCTGCCCCACGCGCTGCCCGAGGTCATTCTCGCCATCGCCGCGTTGCTGGTATCGCTGTTCGTGGTCAAGAACTTCTTGCCGCTTTACGGTTCGGTGTGGCTGATCGCCATCGTCTATATGGTCTCCCGGCTGGCCTTCGCCACCCGGGCGCTCAACAGCTCCCTGCTGCAGATTCACAAGGAGCTCGAGGAGGCCGCCTATACCGCCGGGCTGTCCGCGGTGCGCACCTCCTGGAGGATCCTGGTGCCCCTGCTGCGGCCGACGATCCTGTCGGTGTGGATCTGGTCCGCCATCCTGGTGTACCGGGAGCTCACGGTCGCGGTGTTCCTCATCAGCCACGACAACATCACTCTCCCGGCGGTCATCTGGAGCTACTGGTTCTCCGGCGCCACCAACCTGGCGGCGGCCGTCACCCTGGTGATGACGGCGGTTCTGACGCCGCTGATACTGGTCTTCTGGTGGTTCGGCCGGCGCTCGCTCATGCCTGAATCGTAACCGGATACCGGAGGGGTCGAAGGGCATGCGGTCGCCGGAACATCTCCTTTCGGAAAGCATTCGATCATGACCAAACCTCGTGTCGTCGGAAGCCCCGTCTTGCGGGCCGAGGGGCCGGACAAGGTCACCGGGCGCACCCGCTACGCCGCCGACGTCCCGCGCGAAGGGCTGCTCTGGGGCAAGATCCTCCGGAGCCCGCATCCCCACGCGCGCATCCGCGGCATCGACGCCGCCCGGGCGCGCAGCGCTGCCGGCGTCCGGGCGGTGGTCACGGGACCGGAGGTCCCGAGTCGTTTCATGGGCAAGCAGATCCACGACATGCCGGTGCTGTGCTGGGACCGGGTGCGGTATATCGGCGACCGGGTGGCGGCGGTGGCGGCCGAGACGCCCGAGGCCGCGGAGGCCGCGCTCGGCCTCATCGACGTGGACTACGAGATCCTGCCGGCGGTGTTCGATCCCGTGGCCGCCACCGAGCCCGGAGCGCCGCTGCTCCACGACGATGCCGGCGGATACGCCGGAGCGCCGCACGAGCGCCTGGCCACGGACGTCCACAACGGGCTCACCCGGCTGTTCTGGACCAAAGGCGACGTCGAGCGAGGTTTCCGGGAGGCCGACATCACCCTGGAGCATACCTTCCGGGTACCCGGCCGGCACCAGGGCTATCTGGAACCCCACGCCGGCGTTGTCGCCATCGATCCGGACGGCCGCCTTCAGGTCTGGGCCTCCACCAAGGACCCGTTCCGGACCCGCCGGATGCTGGCCGCCGCCGTCGGCCTGGAACCGACCCGGATTCGCGTCCACTCGGTGAACGTGGGCGGCGAATTCGGCGGCAAGGGCGACGCCCGGGACCTGCCGGTGGCGTTTTTCCTGGCCCGGGAATCGGGGCGGCCGGTGAAGATCGTCATGACCTACGCGGAAGAGCTGACCGCCAGCAACCCCGACGAGGCCACGGTCCTGACCGTCCGGAGCGGCCTGAAGCGTGACGGCCGCATTGTCGCGCGCCGCCTGAAGGCGTGGCACGCCGGCGGCGCCTACGGCGCCCTCAAGGCCAGCGCCTCCTTCGCCACCTGGCACTACGCCGGCGGCCTCTACCGGGTGGAGAACGCATCGTTCGAATTCCTCCAGATCTACACCAACACCACTCCGGGAGGTTACTACCGGAGCCCGGGGTCCATCCCCACTTTCTTCGCGCTGGAATCCCACACCGACATCATCGCTCGGGAACTCGGCATGGATCCCGGCGAGTTCCGCCTGCGGAACGTCCTGCGCGACAACGAGGAGGACGCCATCGGCAAGCGTCTGTCCGGACTGCGGATACACCCGGTGCTGTCGCGGGCGCTGGAGGCCGCCGGCTGGCATGGGCCCCGGCCGGAGCCCAACCGGGGCCGGGGCGTTGCGATCTACGGACGCCACATCTCCGGCGGCGAAACCGGCATCACCCTCACGGCCGAGCTCGACGGGACCCTGACCGTCCTGAGCCCCACGGTGGACCAGGGCGCCGGCACCCACACCATTCTGCGCCAGCTTGTGGCCGAGCGCATGCAGGTGACGCTGGATCGAGTGCGGGTGGTCACGGGCGACACCGACGTCGCTCCCTATGATACCGGCGCCCGGGCCAGCCGCGTCACCTATACCGCGGGGTTGGCCGCGGAGCGGGCCTGTGACGCACTACGCGACAAGCTCGCCGCCTACGCCGCCCGCGTGCTGGAATCCGACGCCGCGGACGTGGTCTACACGAACGGCGCTTTCTCGCTCCGGACGGAACCGGCACAGAGCCTCTCGCTGGCGCAGGCGGCGGCCCGGCATCCGGACGACCTCACCGTGACCATCGAACAAGACTTCCGCTACCCGGACGAGACTACCTACGTGTGCGCGCAGGTGGCGGAGGTGGAGGTGGACCCCGAGACCGGCGCCACCCGCGTCGAGCGCATCGTCACCGCTCACGACGTCGGCACGGTCATCAATCCCCTCACCCATCAGGGTCAGATCGACGGCGGCGTGGTCATGGGCCTGGGCCAGGCCGTGATGGAAGAGTTGACGCTGGACAACGGCAAGGTCGTCAACGCCAACCTCGGCGACTACAAGCTGCCCGGCATCCGTGATGTCCCGCGGCTCGAAACGGTGCTGGTGGAATCCGCCGGCGGGCTGGCGCCGCACGGCGCCAAGGCCATCGGGGAGTTCGCCAACAACAACCCTCCGGCGGCCATCGCCAACGCCGTGGCCGACGCCGTCGGCGTGCGCCTCTTCGAGATTCCGGTGACTGCGGAGAAGGTGTACAGTGGCTTGCGGAACGGGGAACCGAAAGGAAAACCGAATCCATAGGTCATGGTGACGGGCATCGAGAGTCGGCGAGCAGAGCAGGCGTAGCGGAGAACCGCTTCCTGGCGCTGGCCGGTTGCCAAGGGAGGATCGACATGCTGGAAGGAAAAGTGGTCGTGGTGACGGGCGGCGGCAAGGGCATCGGACGCCATGCCGCATTGACGTTCGCCCGGGAGAAAGCCCGGGTGGTCATCATCGACGTCAGCCAGGAATGGCTGGACAAGACCGGCCCGGAGCTCGGCGAGATGACCGACGCCCTGGGGATCAACGCGGATATCCGCGACGAGAACGCCGTGCGGCGCGCCTTTGACGAGGTGGTCCAACGGTTCGGGCAGGTCGACGTGCTCGTCAACGACGCCGCCATCGTGCCGCATTTCGCCTGGGGCATCCCGCGCTGGCCGCTGATCCGGGACATGGACCTGGATTTCTGGGACCGGGTCATCCAGACCAACCTGGGCGGCACCTTTCTGTGCTCGAAGCACGCTCTCGCCCACATGGAGCCGCGCCGCTCCGGACACATCATCAATCTCTACGGCGGCGGCGGCGTCAAGCCCGGCGGCGCCTGCGCCTACGTGGTCACCAAGGACGCCATCTGGACCTTCAGCCGTTACCTGGCAGAAGAAGTCCGCGAGTCCAACGTCTGCGTGGTGACCTTCTCGCCTCGGGTCCCCATCGTCACCGAGGGCGCGCCCGACGAGGCGTTCACGCGGCTGCCGACGCCTGAAGTCCTGGGGCAGGGTTTCGTTCTGGCCGCCCAGGTGCCCATGGAGCAGTCCGGACAGCTTTTCTACTACGAGGACGGCAAGCTGGTGCCCGGCAAGGACGGACGGTACGAGTAGCGCCGCAGCTCGGCGCGGTATTCGACACGGTCCATCATCGGATGCACGAGGAAGACGCCCGGCCAAACCCGAAATACAACGAACCGGCGGGGTCGAGTGCAGCGAGCATCTCCCGGTAGGAGGCGAGGCCGAAGCGGCCTTTCATCTCCTCGCGCCAGATCCGGTCCAGGGCTTGCCGTACGTCCATGGACAACTCGCTCACGTGGTCGCCGGCCCGCCCGCCCCGCACCTTGGAGGACGAGCCACCGGGCGGGAGGCCGTGGACGGCGTTGCGCGCGGCGCGCACCACGTGGTCGTCGAACTGCGAGCCGTGGGCCTTCATGAACTCGATGGAAGACTGCCGCACCACCACGTCCAGCAGGGCGCCGTCCAGCGGACATCCGATGAAGCGGGCGATGCGCCTCACCGTGCCCGGAACGTCCGCCAACGCCGCTTCGTAGCTCAGCAGCAACACGTTCTCGCGCCCGCGTTGCGGCCACCACGACGCCACATACCGCCAGTAGCGCCGAGCCCGTTCGGGCGCCAGAAAGAACTTCCGGGCATAATCCGTCATGGTGATGGCCCCGGGTTCGAAGCGCCAGCCCTCGTGAAAGTGGTACATGGACACCAGCACGTCCCCGGGTTCCCGGACCATGGAGATGTAGCGGCCTCCCCTGGGGATCTCATGCCAGCTCAGGTGGCTCTTGAAGGCCCGGGGCTCGGCCGCCTGGGACGCGTCGAGGTCGATGCCCAGGTCCAGCGCCAATTCGAGCCATGGCACCACCAGGGTGATCTCGTCGAAGTCCATGGACCCCCGTGTCCGGAGCCCGTGCACGATCTGTTGCAGCCAGGTGGTGCCGCACTTGGGGAAGGTGGCGATGAGAACGTCCGTGGGCCTCGGACGAAACGCCAGCGCCGCGGCCCGGCTCGCCATGCTGCCGATGCCGCCGCGGAAAGAAGCCATCTCGGCGACGGACCGGGCACGCTTGAGAACCGGATTCACCGACATCGTGTCGTATTTCACGGTACGCGTCCCACGGGGCCTTCCAAAGTCGCGACCAAACCGGTCGTTCTCGAACCTGTCCGGTCATTCCGAGCGGAGCGAAAAAAGACCATGGTGAGGAGGCAGAGCGATCCTGGACCGGAGCCCGCCGACTACAGGATCGCCCTGACGAGTCACCAGTCCTCATTGATGAACGCCAGCAGCCGCTCGGCGCCGTCGCGCTCCTTGAACTGCGCGTTGAGGCGCCGCCTCATGTTGTCGACCTCGCCGCTCTGCAAGCGCTCGTAGAGCTGTCCGCGCTTGCCGAAGGGGGTCATGACCAGATCCGCGGCCACCGCCAGTAGCCGCAGGTGCTCCCGGGTCGTTGGAGCGAGGCCGCGGAAGTAGCGGTCCACCAGCGGTCCCAGCTCGCCCTCGGCCAGGTCCGAGCCGCCGCCCGTGAGCACCAGCGAACTGGTGAGCAGATTCTCCATGTTGCGCTCGGCGCGGTCCGAGGCCTCGATGCTGTGCACCCGATAGGAGGGGCTGAGGAGCGGCGCCCAGAAGCCCCCGGCAGTCCGATACCCCCGGTTCTCCGCGATCTCCACGCAGTCGCGCTGGATCTCCAGGTCCTTGATGAAGCTCGCCAGCCCGAGCTGCGAGTTGGGTGTCTGCTCCCGGCCCGACCACTCGGTGAGCAGTTGCGCGACACCCAGGAAAGTCTCGAGCTTGGTGATGAGGCGGACCATGGTGGCGTACTGGGCCCAGGTCTGTATGCTCCGGTGGAAACCCGCCACCACCGCCGGCGCGCGGTAGGCGAAGATCCGCTCCCAAGGCACCGTTACGTCGTCGAAGACGAGGGTGGCGTCGATCTCGTCGAAACGCGTGGTGAGCGGGAAGCGCTCCGGGTCCGCGTGCTCGGCGTACAGGTCCCGGCAGATGATCTTGAGGCCCGGGGCGTTCATGGGAACGGCGAAGGCGAGCGCATAGTCGGGCTCGTCGGCGTCCCGCGGGCGGATGGGGTACACCAGGGCCTCGTCGGAAAGCGGCGCCAGGGTGGCGAGGTTCCGCAGGCCCCGGACCACCGGTCCCGCCGACGTTTCGCCGACGATGTGCATGATCAGATCCGGGTCCCGCTGCTCGCTGACGCGCTTCGAATGGTCGTAGAACTGGTCCGTCAGGGCGTGGGTCAGGCACAGGTCGCCGGCGATGCAGTGGCGATAGTAGGCGCGGGCGTTGTCGCCCCAGCGCGGGTCGTGGACGGCCAGGGTGTCGGCGACATCCAGCAGGCCCACCACCAGCTCGGCGCAGAACTCCGGATAGCGCCCCATCTGGCCGAAGGTCTCACGCGACCACAACTCGATGTTGCCGCGCTTGGCCCGAAGTTCCTCCGCGTTCATCGGCGGCAGGTAGCTGTAGGAGATGCGCCCGCCGTCCCGCGCCACCGTCATGGTCTCGCCGTCTTCCGCGGACGCCTGGCGATCGTACAGGTCCGCCAGGGTCTTGATGGTGCCGGTGAAGCCGGGATGGGTGGTCACGTCCTCGATGCGTTTCCCCGCGTGCCACACCTCGCGGCCGTCGCGCAACGATTCGATGTAGTTCCTGCCGGATCGAATGGCCATCTACCGGACCTCCTGCCGGATTCCCTTCGGGGCGAGCCGTGAGCTCCGCGCGCCGCGAGAGCCTGTCCTTCGGTCGTGTATCCGTTTGAAACCGGGCCGGCGAGTTGCCGGCATCGGTTTCACCGTGCATCGGAAGCCGCTAAGAAAGATGGAAGGAACCCCGGTTCCCGGTCCATGCGACATGACGCCCTGGCTCAGAGACTTCATCGACAACCGCATCTTCGGCCCCAACCACCGCTGGTGGGCGCTGTGGGTGGTCGTGATCTCCGTCTTCATCGCCACCACGGATGTCGGGATGCTTACCATAAGCCTGCCGGTGATCATAACCGAGTTCCGCGCCGATATCACTTTCGCCGGCTGGATCGTCTTCGTCTACGCGCTGGTGACCGGGGCGCTGTACCTGCCCTGCGGCCGGCTCTCCGACCTTCTCGGGCGCAAGCTCACCTTCTCCGCCGGCTTCCTGGTCTACGGCGCGGCCTCGATGGTTGCGGGCCTGTCCCACGGACCCACGCAACTGATGGCCTGCCGCGTGGGACAGGCGGTAGGCGCCGCCCTGATGATGACCAACACCTTCGCCCTGACCGGCTCCCTTTTCACCGGCCCCGACCGCGGCCGCGCCATGGGCCTGTCCGGCGGCCTGGTGTCCGCCATCGGCTTCACGCTGGGACCGGTGGTGGGAGGATTCATCACCTTCACCCTGGGGTGGCGCTACATCTTCTTCATTTCCGGCGCCCTGTCCTTCATCGGCCTCGCCGCCGCCCGCTTTCTCCTGCTGGACGACCGGAGGCCGGGCAGTCTGACGCAACGGGAGCCCTTCGACTTCGCCGGCGCGGGCCTGTTCGCCATCGCGCTGACGTTCCTGCTGCTGGGCATTACGAGCGGCGGCCTGGGTTACTGGGGCTTCCTGTCGAGCGCGCTCTTCCTGGGCCTGTTCATACGGCGGGAAGCAACCTGCACCTACCCCATCCTCGATCTCGGCCTGTTCCGGATCGTGCCCTTCGCCGCCGGCAACGTCGCGCGCCTGTCCACCTTCGTCGCCCTGAGCACCAACGAATTGATGATGCCGTTCCTGCTCCAGCTCGTGCTGCGCATGGACCCGCTGGAGGCGGGCGGCCTGATGACCGCAACCGCACTGGTGCTCATGGTGGTCTCGCCTTCCGCCGGCTGGCTCACCGACCGGGTCGGCTCCACCTTGCCCGCCGCCGCCGGAGCCACCGTCGTGGCCGTGGCCATGTACTCCATGAGCCTCCTGAGCCAGGACTCCGGCCCGGCCGAGATCGTCCCGCGGCTGGCCCTGCTCGGCGTCGGCCTCGGGCTCTTCCAGACCCCCAACAACCACGGCCTCATCAGCTCGGTACCGCCCGAGCGGCTGGGCATCGCCTCCTCCGTCATCTCCATCATTCGTAGCGTGGGCCGCTCGCTCGGCACCGCCGCCGCTACTGCCTTCGTCAGCATGAAACTCGCGGCGGTGACCAACGAATCCGCGTCCCGGGACCTGGCAGCGTTGAATCTGGCGGACAACCCCCCGCTCCTGGCGGCGTTCATGGAAGGCTACGGCTACGCCTACACCACCGCGGCATGCCTGGGCGTCGCTGCCCTGACGTTCTCGCTCATCGGAGCAGCCCGGGGGCGCCGCGCGAAGGGGGCCGGTCGGTGAGGGATGTGACAAATGACCTGGACCCGGAAGTCTATCGGCGAGGCATTGAACGTAAACCAGCCGGCGGTCGCCAAGCTGGAGCGATCTCGTAGCTATCGTTTCGTTCGAGCTACGTCAATGGCCATGCAAGTCGGTATTCCCGACTACGGACATCAGCCCGACCGGACATCAGAAGTAGCGCACGCGCTCCAAAAGCTCTGCGCCCGGCCGTCCGGCGATGGTCGCCGACCATCCGATCAGATCCGGTCGCGGTCCGAAGAAAGCAAACACCTTTCCGTCTCTGGCCGGTCCGGCTTGGAGACCGCCATAAACCCGCCAGCCATGCGCGCCGCCTGAACGCAGGGCCGCTGACGGCGCCGTGAGTCCGGATGCACCTGCACTTCGCAAGCGGTCGGCTTCTCGCTGACAATCCCGCCAACTCTCCGGACCGCCGGTCAGCGTCTCCGCCGCCAACTCGGGTCGCGCCGACGGCTCATCGCCGATATCGACGGCCCAAAGCGCCCGGCGGACCGTCGGCAGGTCCGCCGCATCGGAAATCTCCTCGTGACGCAGGAACTCCGCCCAAGCCCCGTCGGGTGTATCGGCGAAATAATGAGTCAACTGCCCGGGCGTGTTCCATCGTCCCACCGGTTGAGACGAATCTTCGCGAAGGAACGGGAAGCGGGGATCGGCGTGGCGGAAAGCGATCATGTTGCCGGCAACGGTCCAAGCGCGGCGGCCAGTTGCCGTACTTGCCGCGGTCCGTCGTCGTCGGGTTCCCAATCCCCTTCCAGTAGTTGGGCCGGCGTAAACCCGTTGAGAAGCTTGCGCGGACGGTGGAACCAACGCCGGATTCCAACGTCGTTGTACGCGCCCGCGAGATCGCCCACGACGAAAGCAAGGAAGTGGAGACGGGCGGCGACCGCATCGGGTGTGGTCCGTGTGCCGGAGAAATAGCGGCGGGCGCTCGAAGTGGAGATTCCCATCAGTCGGGCCATCGACTCCAATCCCAGAACACGTTCGACGGCTCGCCACTCCCGCTTGGGGACAGGCGATTCATCGAGCGCGGCGCTGATCTTCCTCAGCAGGGCGGACAACCGCTCGGGATCGGCCTTCCACCACGTATGGAGCTCTGAAGTGAGACCGCGGCCGATACCGGCATCGGCCAAACCTCTTTCCAGGCCCTGCATGGCCGTGTCGTCCAGGGAGATGATCGCGCCGGGAAGCAAGCCCATCGCATCCGCTCGACTCAGTGCCTCCATGGCCACGGGCATGACTCTCGGGTCGTCGAACGGACTACAAATGGACGGGGCATGGACGTTAAGCATGACCCGAATCCTATCCGGTCAATGGCGTCTCGTCAACCGGAGTCCAACCTGTGCGGCCACCTCCGACCACCTGCTCAGGAATAACGTGAGAATACGGATATACGGATATTGTCAGTTTTCTCGCGGAGGTCCACATGAGCGATCCGGTCGTCATTCCACGAAAACGTTGTTGCACGGATGCCGAAGGCGTTGCGCATGGATTTGGGGGTCGAAACGGGCGCGGAGCGAGGAACGTACGCAAGCGCTGCTCGTCGCCATGGCCGCCCTCCATCGACCTTCAAATCGTGCGGCGGTAAAGTTCTCGCTCCCTGAATCGAATATCCATGGGAAGAAGACGTTTGTAGGAGGCGCGAGAAGGGACGTCATGAAAATCCGTATTCATCGGGCAGAAGGAGATCGGCGGCACCTGTATCGAGATCGAGGCGCAGGGCAAGCGCATCGCGCCCGAGCGCCTGCTGCCGCAGGTCCCGGGTTTTCGGGAACCGAACGAAACCCTGCTCGGCATTCTGATCTCCCACCCCCACATGGATCACCATGGCTTGGCCCGGCACGTCCGATCGGAAGTGCCGGTCTACATCGGCGAGGGCGCACACAACGTGATGAAGGCCGCGAGCGCCCAGGTCCCAAACGGGAACGCCTTTGCCGACCCGCGCTTCATCTCGAACCGGACGCCGGTCGAGTTCGGACCGTTCGAGTCCGGCTCCCGGCACCAAATCATCAGGTTGTTGCGGCAGAGTTATTTAACTCTGCCGCTTGAGGTTCCGATGATGGATCCAGATACAATAGCTTTTCTGCGTTCTTTCGGGCAAAGCGTTGTAGACAATTGGATAACACTCAGTGTTGTAGGTGTGGCGGTGTTTGTCGGGTTAGGCGTATGTCTGGAACGCATTATTGTGTACGATTCGGAAGCGGAGTTCTGGACTGCTTATATCGGACCGCTTGCCTGTCTCGCATATCCGGTTATGTTGTTTTTGATCGCTCTGATGTACGGTTACACGCCTGGTGACAAAACCGGTCTTCCCGATGACTTCTATGGACTCGCCACACGAGACCCTTTGGGGTTGCTCGCCACGATTGCGGTAGGAGTAGCCGTGATCTTTTCCGCCTTTTTCTCGTTGTGTTATTCCATTCAGCACAATGGTTGGGTTATCGGAAGCCTCACTTGGGCAGTATTTACCGCGTTGTCTTTGATTTTTATTTTCGCTTGCATTGTTATCATATGCGGATCCAATCGAGATAAAGAATGGCGGGGCGATACGGAGAGTTCTAAAGCGGAACATCCTGCCGGTCCACCGGAGCGGTCGCCTGGGTTGCTGTTCCATATCGGGATGTGTGCGGGGATTTTCTTGTTGATGAAGTATTTTCTTGTCAATGGCGATGCGGTTCGAGCGCGACGCGAGTTCGAGCAAGAGCAACGTCAGCTTGAGCGTGCTGGAGGCGACCGGCAGGGACACCATTCCGCAAGCGAGTTGGGACGAGGTGAAGCTCTACATCCCGCACCGCCAGCGTGTGTTCATCAAGAAAAAGGGATTGTTTCCGGACCTCGACCGGCACGCGCCCAACCGGATTTACCCAGAGGCTCTGCCGGGCCAACCGGGCCGTCATGCTGTTCCGCCCCATGGCGATGAGTGACCATGGTGTTCAATCCCTGCATGGCCGTGTCGTCCAAGGAGATGATCGCGCCAGGAAGCAAGCCCATCGCGTCCGCTCGACTCAGTGCCTCCATGGCCACGGGCATGACTCTCGGGTCGTCGAACGGATTACGAATGGACGGGGCATGGACGTTAAGCATGACCCGAATCCTATCCGGTCAATGGCGTCTCGTCAACCGGAGTCCAACCTGTGCGGCCACCTCCGACCACCTGCTCAGGAATAACGTGAGAATACTGATATACGGATATTTTGTCAGTTTTCTCGCGGAGGTCCACATGAGCGATCCGGTCGTCATTCCACGAAAACGTTGTTGCACGGATGCCGAAGGCGTTGCGCATGGATTTGGGGGTCGAAAACGACGGCGCAGAGGAAGTCGTCGCGGTGACCGTGCCGGCCGTCGATGCGGACGAGGCGGTCCGGATGATGCGGCTGTTGGCGTCGAGCCTCACGCCGGAGGAAAACCGGGCGCGGAGCGCACGATGGGCCGAAGCCGTTCATCGCTCGATCGGGGCGGCTGCCGGTATGATCTGGATTTCGAACCGCTAGGGCAGCGACCGTTGCTACGTCTTCTTCGGCGACCGCGTCCAGGAGTCGGACTTCGTAGTATCGAGGCAACGTCAAGGCAGCGACGAAACCCTGCTGTCAGACGTGCGCCGGGCCGCATTGCACACGGTGACGACCTGACGGCCCCTGACCCGCGGCATAGCCGGAATCCAGAAGTCACAAACCATTCTTTGTCATTTCGCATAAGATTTCACAGACAAGAAACTACTTCAGCTGGCCGATATTGATGAGACGGCGTGGACCCTTGCTGGTAACCAAGCTTACGCCGCTTCCAGTGCCACTGTGCGCGACCCTGAGTCCATAGTCCTCTGTGCCCTGCAGCCAAACATGGCCGAAACGTTGTGAAAGGTAGAACAAGGCATCGTGAAACTCGTGGTACCTCGACTCAACGAACTGCTCTCGAAGTTTCTCCTCAAACTTATCTGGTCTCTTGTCTTGGCGCCGTACGTCCTCACCGTCTTCGATAAGACGCTCAAACGCTCTGGCCAGAGACTGGGGAGAACCTTTGAACCCCCTAAGGTCTATGGTCACGCCATTCTCGTCAGGGTGGTCGACACCCATCAATGCCATATCTGACCAAAAGCTGTCCGCGGCATCTTGACCAAAAAAATCGTAAAACGACCGTTTTCGAGATTTTCTTGATACCATCGACGTTAAGACTTCGCCTGACGATATGTTTTCGCGCACCCATACCTGATGTTGCTTCCACAATTCATTGTCGTCCCAAGAAATATCAGCCACGTCGCGCCAACTTACATGATTTGCTTTGTTAAATTCTTTTGAGAACTTTTCGAATTCCTTAACCGTGCTGAGTGAGTCCGCCGAATCGCCCGCGTGTTTCCGGTTAAATGGCGTGAGGTATGCAATGGCTATATCCGAGTCGCCATACTTCACTTTAAGACCTTGTTGATATTTCTTTAGCTGGCCCATACTGGCCGAATCGTCCTCAGTCTTGACCTCGACCCCCACAACGCGAGATTTCGACTTGTCTATTATAGATATGTCGATTCTTCCGCTTTCTAGTGGATCCTCAGGTTCGACCTCGGGGTCATCCGGAGCATCCCAATCGCTTGGCGCGATCAACTTCCATACCGCGTCAAACAATGACCGGTCTCCTTTCAAACTGGCGTCGAGCACATCTGCCAAGAATTGGGAATGAAGGCGTTCGGTCTTAGACGTCGTTCGGCGATAGGTTTCAAAGATGTTCAGGTTTTCCATCACTTTCTCCTCAGGTTCGACCTTGGGTCATCCCAATCGCTTGGCACGATCAACTTCCATACGGTTCGCAAATCGCTCTGGAACCGGCTTGCTTCACCCGAAAGAGCCTACACCGACAGGACGCGAAAGTATCCAGAATCACTGCTGTCCCGCGCCAGGGACGACCGCGTTACCCGCCCTACTCCCAAATGATAGAGCTTACGAGACTGCGCTGCCATGTTCGAGACCCTGTCCCGAAGATGATTCCGCCCCGCCAATGGCCCCATCGCCATCACCACCCATTGCGACCACCGCGTCATCTTGCGCAGCTTCCGCCCCTTGTGGTGCAATCTCGCCTCCTTCTCAAATTCATGTCGCGGAACCAGCTTGAGTATTTGCGCCAATACGGTAGGATGACAGGCCATGGGCTTGAACCTCCTGTGATTGCTTGGTTTCCTTCAAACCTACTATAGCATCACGGAGCTCTTCAGCCCCCCCCCCCCCCCCCCCCTCAGTTTATGGGACAGCAGTGGTCACTAGCCTAATGTGAGTGGCGGGAGTCTACGTTGCCTCACATACGGTTCAGGTCACGGAAGAACGTGACCAGTCTCTCCAGTTTCTCTATGTCTTCTGGTTCTATACCGTCAGGGTTGAAGTGCATTATGTCGTTCCGTACCTTTCTTACCCACTCCAGTTGCTTCACAAACTCCTTGCGTTCAAGCTTCAGATTGAGCCTATTCCACAGTTCTTCTCGTTCCAACAATCGCTGGTATCCGCCTAGAGTAAGATCTTCCGGGCCGGATACTGTCTGCCCATCCGCCGAGTCGGGTAACGCTTCTCGCATCTCGTCAATTGTGAATTTCCGATGGACAAGACTGCGCAAGTAACGCTCTATCTCCCCGACGTTCAGGAACGGGCCGGCAAGTTGCATGAACTGGTGAGTGATATCGCTAGTGGTGACAATACCTTTGATGATCCCATCTTCCCCTCTCACCAACACATAACCATGTTGGGAGATATCTTCCATTGCCGAGAACAAAGGATCTCCAATACGAATTTCCGGTATGGTGGGATTCATGCAATCGCGGACATACTCGCATTTATGGCCTAATGACCACCTAGTTCCAATCGACTTCCAACTGATGATTCCTTTTACGTTGCGGTTAGATTCCATGACTGGCAGTTGGGAGAAATCGTTCGCCTGCATGAGCGTTGTAGCTTTACTCAGGGGATGGTTTGGCGTCACCCAAGTCGGCTCACGATGTGCTGCCGCGATCGCGCCAATCCGGAAGGTAGGGTCGATCTGCTCTTTTGAGGCAGTACCCTCGACAGCCTCTGGGTCAAGTTCGATCGAAATCGGATCGTCTATGTAAGTGGTTTCAAAGTCCGGGACGGTTCGGAGACCCAACTCATCCAAGTTGTACCTGATCCGACTGACGTTCCCCACTACTCGCCTGGAATATCCGAAAAAGCTCAAAAACTCGCGGACTGTTATTAACCCTCCAACAATAGTTACCATTGAATACTTGCCATTAGGTTGTGAAAGTTGATATGATGACATGCTATGAATACCGACGGACGAAGATTGGATTACAAGACGCTGACGGAACTGAGAAAGCGCGCGGTAGCCGGGGTACAAGTCGGCGAAAGTCCTGCGGCAGTGGCTGCGGCGATGGGAGTGAACCTGCGCACGGTGTTTCGTTGGTTGGCGCTGTATCGAAGCGGGGGCTGGGACAAGCTCGACGCCCGTAAGCGAGGGGGCCGACCGCCGAAGCTCGATGCCCGTGCTTTGGAGTGGATTTACGACACGGTGCTGGGGCAAAGTCCGTTGCAGTTGAAGTTTCCCTTTGCGCTGTGGACGGCGGCGATGGTGCGTGAGTTGATAGCGAAGCAATTCCGAGTGAGACTGAGCCATAGCTCGGTCTGTCGGTTGCTGGGCCAGATGGGGCTGAGTGCACAGCGTCCGTTGTGGCGAGCATATCAGCAGGACCCGGAAGCGGTGCGTCGCTGGAAGGAGGAGGAATACCCCAAGCTGCGTCGTCGCGCGCGAAGACTAGGGGCGCAGATAATGTTCGCTGATGAGGCAGGGGTGCGTTCCGACTTTCACAGCGGGACCACTTGGGGACGACGCGGACGCACCCCGATTGTGTCAAGCACGGGCGCACGCTTTGGTGTCAACATTATCTCTGCGATCAGTGCTCGGGGCCAACTTCGTTTCATGCTGACCAAGGGCCGCGTAACTGCGGCGGTATTCATCGAGTTTCTCCAACGTCTGTTGGTCCAAGCATCTTCGCCGATTTTTCTGGTAGTGGACGGTCATTCTACCCACAAGGCGAAGTCGGTGAAGCGTTTTGTACAAGAGCAACAGGGTTGGCTTGAACTGTACTATCTGCCCGCCTACTCGCCGGAACTCAATCCCGATGAACTGGTCTGGAATAATTTGAAGAACCATGCCTTGGGACGAAAACTCATCACATCGCGCGACGCACTGCGAAAGCTCACGATGGCCCATCTGCATCGAATGCAAAAACTCCCAGCGTTAATTCAAAGTTTCTTTCGCGCCCCAACGACACAATACGCTGTTCTGTGATGCCAACTATTATGAGACGATTAATAATGTCTCACGATGAGGTGCCGCTCCCCCTTCAATGTCGCGTGTCATACGTTCGGCTAGACCTTTTAATTTTGCATTCACTTCCATTGGTGATCCTCCTTCTTGCCTTGCGACAGGTCGTTCACGTGTTCTTGTACGTGGTGGCCAAAGATGTTCAGGTTTTCCATCACCTTCTCCTCAGGTTCGACCTTGGGTCATCCCAATCGCTTGGCACGATCAACTTCCATACGGTTCGCAAATCGCTCTGGAACGGGCTTGCTTCACCCGAAAGAGCCTACACCGACAGGACGCGAAAGTATCCAGAATACACTATTTTCAGCAATTTACGCATCTATGCAAAATTTATGAGGGGATCACTAAGGGCTGGCCCGGGGAGATGCGTTCGAACGAATCGTGAAGGCGTCGAGCGCATCCGCCAAGAATCGGGCATGAAAGGATTTCGGTACGACGTGTCGTCTGTCTAATGGTTTCAAAGATGTTCAGGTTTTTCATGTTTTACATCTGCTCGATACCTCCCACCACTCGCCGTCCTCCCTCTGGACGACATTGTCGAAAAACTCCCCGAAACGGCCTGTCTCGAAGGAGTGTATCGGCACGAGCGTATGCGGCGCGACGGCGACGGCGAAGCGCTTGAGGTCGGCTACGGACGCGTGACCGGATGTGTGGATGGTCCGACGGGGGATGCCGTGCTGTTCGAGCCATTTCAGGACCTGGAGCGAGCTTTCCTGCCGCAGGTATCCCTCCCACATCGAATAGGTGAACCCGGCGCCGTTCAGCACGGCTTGAACACCATGGTCACTCATCGCCATGGGGCGGAACAGCATGACGGCCCGGTTGGCCAGACCCGGCAGAGCCTCTGGGTAAATCCGGTTGGGCGCGTGCCGGTCGAGGTCCGGAAACAATCCCTTTTTCTTGATGAACACACGCTGACGGTGCGGGGTGTAGAGCTTCACCTCGTCCCAACTCGCTTGCGGAATGGTGTCCCTGCCGGTGGCCTCCAGCACGACGGCGGTGTAGAGGTCGATGAGCAGCACGCGGCCCGTCCGCTTGGCGGCGCGAAAGATCGTGACCAGGCGATCGATGTTCTGTGACGAGGTCCAGACGAAATGGAGGCCTTTCGTCTCTTTGAACGCCCGGACGAATTCCCACTCGAGGTCGGACTCGGTGTCGAACCCTTCGTCGGTCCCCGTCCGTCCGATGGTGGTCCCCTCCATCAGCAGAACGTCGATGTCTCGCGGCGGGCGGGTGACCATCGCCTCGAACAGCTTTCCCTTGCGGCCATGTCCCCGGAAATCGCCCGAGTAGAACACCCGCTTCCCGTCCGCCTCCACCAGCAGGGAGTAGGCGTCGAATGCGCTGTGGTCCACGAGATACGGGGTGACGCGGAACGGTCCGATCTCGACCGGCGTCCGGTTCGAGATGAAGCGCGGGTCGGCAAAGGCGTTCCCGTTGGGAACATAGGCGCTCACGGCCTTCATCACGTTGTGTGCGCTCTCGCCGATGTAGACTGGCACTTCCGATCGGACGTACCGGGCCAGGCCATGGTGATCCATGTGGGGGTGGGAGATCAGAACGCCGAGCAGGGTTTCGTCCGGTTCCCGAAAACCCGGGACCTGCGGCAGCAGGCGCTCGTGCGCGTCCGGGTCGTCCGGCGCGTCGAGCGGCAGGCCGACGTCGAGCGCGATGCGCTTGCCCTGCGCCTCGATCTCGATACAGGTGCCGCCGATCTCCTTCGTGCCCCGATGAATACGGATTTTCATGACTTCCCTTCTCGCGCCTCCTACAAACGTCTTCTTCCCATGGTATTCAGTTCAGGGAGCGAGAAGTTTACCGCCGCACGATTTTTTTCACGATTTTTTCAGGTTCTTCCGACTCCGATTCTCCGCTACAGCCCGTAAAGCCGGCGTGCATTGTCGCTGAGGATCTTCTCCTTGACTTCCTCGGACAGGTCGGTCCGCTCCCGGAAGATCTTGATGGCGTCCACGTCGCTGGACGTGTCGGTATGGCCGTAGTCGGTGCCGATGACCAGGCCGTCCTCGCCGGATTCCTGCACCACGTATGCGAGGTCGTCGGTGTTCTCGCAGGTGACAAACATACGGAACGCCTCCATGGGGTTGTCCGGCCACTCCCGCCCCAGTGCCCTGAACCGGTTCCGAACCTCGTGAAGGATCCAGGGCAGCCATTGGGAGCTGGCCTCGATGAAACCCCAACGAAGCTTCGGGAACACCTCCGGCACCTCGCTCAGCAGCAGGTCGCTGAAGGCGCCAACGGTGGGTATCCTGAAGCTGTGGAAATTGGCCGCCACAGTCACCGGGTGGCTGCAGAGGCCGCTGAACCAGGCGCTGCCGTTGGCGATATGGATGGCGATGGCCATGTCCAGGCGGCTGGCCTCCTCATAGATGGGATAGAAATACGGGTCCACCAGGAGCCGGTTGCCCTCGAACGGCCGCATCAGCACGGCGCAGGCGCCGTGCTCCTTGCCGAAACGGATCTGGTCCAGCGCGTCCGACATGCTCAGGGTGGGCGCCAGACAGGACCACCGCAAGCGTCCGTCCGACTGCGACCAGATGTCCGCCAGCCAGCGGTTCCAGCTCCCGCACAGCGCCACCTCCACCGGCGCCCGCTCGGTCACCTGCTCGATGAACATGGTGTTGTGCAGCACCTGAACGTCCACGCCGGTACCGTCCATGTGCTCCAGCCGGAGCCCCACGTTGCCCAGCTCCCGGGACTCGTCGGCCTCCGCGAATTTCCGGCCCACCCGACGCTGGCGCCGCGCCAACTCCTCCTCCGAGAACGCCGGAAAGCGGAAGCCCCGCACCTTGCCGTCCACCAGCCAGAACTGAAGCTTGACGCCGCTCTCCTCCGGCGACGCCAACGGTATCGGGCGGTATTGCCGGTCCGACGGGTCGAGGTAGTCCCAGGTGCGGTCGCATTCCACCACGTGGGCGTCCGCGTCCACGATCAGGGGCTTTCCGTTGGCGTCTTCGCTCATGGTGTGCTCCTTCGCCGGTCCCGAGCTGGATAGTGGCCCGGGCTGGCCCGGACGCGGGCGGGTTTGAAACCCGCCCGCGCCAGTCCGGCGCTACAGCGCGTAGAGCCGGCGGGCGTTATCGCTCAGGATCTTGCGCTTGACGTCCTCGGACAGGTCGGTGCGCTCCCGGAAGACCTTGATGGCGTCCACGTCGCTGGAGGTGTCGGTGTGGCCGTAGTCCGTGCCGATGACCAGGCCGTCCTCGCCGGTCTCTTGCACGATGTACGGCAGGTCGTCGGTGTTCTCGCAGGTCACGAACATCCGGAACCCCTCCATGGGGTTGTCCGGCCACTCCCGGCCCATGGTCCTGAAGCGGTTCCGGACTTCGTGCAGGATCCAGGGCAGCCACTGGGCGCTGGCCTCGATGAAGCCCCAACGCAGCTTCGGGAACAACTCCGGCACCTCGCTGAAGAGCACGTCGGCAAAGCCTCCCACGGTAGGAATCCTGAACCGGTGGAAGGTGGCGCCGAGGCGGACCGGATGGCTGTAGAGGTCGTTGAGCCAGGCGCTGCCGTTGGCGATGTGCACGGCGATGGCCATGTCCAGGCGGCTGGCCTCTTCATAGACGGGGTAGAAGTACGGGTCCACCAGCATCCGGTTTCCCTCGAACGGCCGCATCAGCACGGCGCAGGCGCCGTGCTCCTTGCCGAAACGGATCTGGTCCAGCGCGTCCGACATGCTCAGGGTGGGCGCCAGACAGGACCACCGGAGCCGCCCCTCGGACTGCGACCAGATGTCCGCCAGCCAGCGGTTCCAGCTCCCGCACAGCGCCACCTCCACCGGCGCCCGCTCGGTCACCTGCTCGATGAACATGGTGTTGTGCAGCACCTGCACGTCCACGCCGGTCTCGTCCATGTGCTCCAGCCGGAGCCCCACGTTGCCCAGTTCCCGGGCTTCCCTGGCCTCGGCGAACTTGCGGCCCACCTGCTGCTGGCGACGCGCCAGTTCCTCCTCCGAGAACGCCGGGAAGCGGAACCCGCGCACCTTGCCGTCCACCAGCCAGAACTGGAGCGCGGCGCCGTTCTCTTCCGGCGACGCCAGCGGCACCGGACGGAACCGACGCTCCGACCCTTCGAGGTAGTCCCAGGTGCGGTCGCATTCCACCACGTGGGCGTCCGAATCCACGATCAATGGCTTTCCGTTGGCATCTCCACTCATGGCGTGCTCCTTTTCATGACTCGCATTCGTTCGCCGGTCCCGGGCGGGGCAGCGGCACGGCGGGTTTGCAACCCGCCCGTGCGATCCCGGACGGGTCACGGGAACCGGTTGTGGGCTTGCGCCCTTCCTTCTACTGCAACTCGGCGAAAAAGTCGTTGCCCTTGTCGTCCACGATGATGAACGCCGGGAAGTTCTCGACGTCGATCTTCCACACCGCTTCCATGCCCAGCTCGGGATAGTCGAGCACCTCCACGCGCTTGATGTTGTCCTGGGCCAGTATGGCCGCGGGCCCGCCGATGGAGCCCAGGTAGAAACCGCCGTGCTTCTTGCACGCGTCGGTGACCTGCCGCGACCGGTTGCCCTTGGCCAGCGAGATCAGGCTGCCGCCGTGGGACTGGAACAGCTCCACGTAGGAATCCATGCGTCCGGCGGTGGTGGGGCCGAAGGAGCCCGACGCGTAGCCCTCGGGAGTCTTGGCCGGCCCGGCATAGTAGACGACGTGGTCCTTGAGATAGTCCGGCAGCGGCTCGCCCGCGTCGAGCCGCTCCTTGAGCCTGGCGTGGGCCAGGTCCCGCGCCACCACGATGACGCCGTTCAGCGACAGCCGGGTCTTGACCGGGTGCCTCGAAAGGGTGGCGCGGATCTCGTCCATGGGCCGGCTCAGGTCGATGTTCACCACGCTGTCCGGGTCATCCTCCTCGTAGAATTCCGGCAGGTATTTGGCCGGGTCGGTCTCCAGCCGTTCCAGGAACACGCCTTCGCGGGTGATCCTGGCCCTGGCCTGCCGGTCGGCGGAGCACGAGACGCCCATGCCCACCGGACACGAGGCGCCGTGCCGCGGCAGGCGGATCACCCGCACCTCGTGGGTGAAGTACTTGCCGCCGAACTGCGCGCCCACGCCCATCTTGTGGCTGATGGCCTGGACCCGAGCCTCCAGGTCCGGGTCCCGGAATGCCCGGCCGTACTCGTTGCCGGTGGTGGGAAGCCCGTCCAGATAGCGGGTGCTGGCCAGCTTCACGGTCTTGAGGTTGAACTCCGCGGACAGACCGCCCACCACGATGACCAGATAATAGGGCGGACAGGCGGCGGTGCCGATGGTTTTCATCTGCTTTTCCAGAAACGCCACCAGGGATGCTTCGTTCAGGAGCGCCGGGGTCTGCTGGTACAGGAACGTCTTGTTGGCGGAACCGCCGCCCTTGGTGATGAACAGCAGCTCGTAGGCGTCGCCCGGGGTGGCGTAAAGCTCCACCTGGGCCGGCAGGTTGGTGCGGGTGTTCGTTTCCTCGTACAGGGACAGGGGCGCGAGCTGGGAGTAGCGCAGGTTGGTGCCGGTGTAGACGTCGTAGACGCCGGCGGAAAAAGCCTCCTCGTCGTTGGCGCCGGTAAAGACGTTCTCCCCCTTCTTGCCGATGACGATGGCGGTGCCGGTGTCCTGGCACGCCGGCAGCACGCCGCCGGCCGCGATATTGGCGTTCTTGAGCTGCTGGAGCGCCACGAAGCGGTCGTTCTTCGAAGCCTCGGGGTCGTCCAGAATGGCCCGCAGCCTGGCCAGGTGGCTGGGCCGGAAAAGATGGGAGATGTCGTGGATGGCCTCTGCGGTGAGCTTCCGCAGCACCGCCGGGTCCACCTTCAGGATCGTGCGCCCGTCCAGCTCGGTTTCGGACACTCCCTCCCTGCCCAGGCTGCGGTACTCGGTGGTGTCCTCCCCGAGCTCGAAGATGGGCTGAAACCTGAACTCCGACATGATGCGGAATCTCCTTGGTGGTTGGTCGTGCATGCAACTCTGCCGGAATGACGGATTCCGGGCGCCGTTGCTTCTCGTAACGCCGAATCATACCCGAACCCTTGACGCTAACGCAAAGTCACGTATGATTCGATTCCAGCATTCAAGGGGCGACGGGAGGGAGTCCTTCATCCATGAGCATTCGCGGCAGCACCGCTATCGTCGGTATCGGCCAGACCCCGGCGGACCGTCTGGGTCGGCGCCCGGGCGAGCGGCGCCGGACCATCCCGGAGTACCTGACCTGGGCCGCCCGCCTGGCGATGGAGGACGCCGGGCTCACACGCAAGGACTTCGACGGCCAGGGGCTCGCCGCCATCTACACCACCAATTACCTGCAACCCTTCTGGCCGGAGGAGACGGCGTCCATCCTGGGCATCACCCCGGCCCTTTCCCTGGCCTCTGCCAACGGCGGCGCCGCCACGGTGTCGGCGCTGGGACAGGCGGCCGCGGCCATCCAGAGCGGGCTGGTGGAGCGGGTGCTGTGCGTGGCCGCATCGGCCACGTTCGTGGAAAACCACAACGGCGTCGAGCCCCGGGACGTACGGGATTTCGAGGTGCCCTACGGCCTGATGGGCGCCAACAGCGGCATCGCCCTGGTGATGCGGCGACACATGCACGAGTACGGCACCACCCTGGAGGCATTGGGGAACATCGCGGTCACCGCCCGCTATCACGCGTCGCTGAACCCCGCCGCCTATCTCAGGAAACCGCTTACCCTGGAGGACTACAAGAGCTCCCGGCTGGTGGCCGACCCGGTCCGGCTGCTGGACTGCGTCATGCCGGCCAACGGCGGCAAGGCGTTCATCCTGACCTCGGCCGAGAAGGCCGCCGCCATGCCCCGGAAGCCGGTCTATCTCATGGGCTTCGGCGAGCAGGACAATCCCAGCTACGGCCCCCGGACCCACTCCGACGCGCTGATGATGGGAATCAGGGACGCCGGCGCCCGGGCTTTCGACATGGCCGGGGTCACCCCGAGCGACATGGACTTCGCCGAGTTGTACGACGACTACGTGATCATCGAGCTGATGCAGATCGAAGACCTGGGGTTCTGCGACAAGGGCGATATGCAATACTTCGAGTCCACCGACTTCTCGTTCAGGGGGACGCTGCCGATCCAGACCGGCGGCGGCATGATCAACTGCGGCCAGCCGTCCACCGCCGGCGGCATGATCCACATCCTGGAGGCCGTCACCCAGCTTCGGGGCGACGGCGGCGCACGGCAAGTGGCCAACGCGCGCACCGGCGTGGTCACCGGCCTCGGCGGCCTCCCCTACGGCAAGAACCTCGGCTCCACGGCCGTGGCCATCCTGAGCAACGAGACAGGATACTCCCATGGCTGACGCACGAACCGAGCCCCGACGCCCGCTTCCCGAGATCACCGAACTCACGGAGCCCTTCTGGCAGGCCGCCAGGGAAGGCCGGCTGGTGATGCAGCGCTGCCGCTCCTGTGGCGAACTGGTGTGGTGCCCCCGTCCATCGTGCGTGGAGTGCGGCGGCGAAGAGCTGGAATGGGACGAACTCAGCGGACGCGGCGCCGTCTACTCCTTCACCGTCATCCGCCAGTTGGCGGGCCGCGGCGCCCGCGCCTTCGAGAGGGACATCCCCTACGTCATCGCCTGGGTGGACCTGGAGGAAGGCCCCCGCTTCTACACCAACATCGTGCAGTGCCCGGTGGACGACGTGGAGATCGGGATGGAGGTGGAGGTGGTGTTCGATCCGGCCAGCGACGACATCAGCCTGCCCAAGTTCAAGCCCCGCTGAAATCCCATCGGCGTCCGCGTGCCATGGCTGCCATGGCGCCGGCGCCTAGGCAAGCCAGCCCGGTTTTGCTAATCCACTCCTATCACGCTCGACCCGGAGGACGTCATGCCAGTCATCGATGCCGATACCCACGTGGATGAGACCGAGGATACCTGGGCGTTCCTGCGCGACGGTGACGAGGCCTTGAGACCCACCACCGCCTATCCCAGGAACCAGGACGCCAGCAACGCGACCCTGCGCTACTGGATGATCGACGGCAAGCGTCAGATCCGCTTCGTGCGCAGGGACGACGAAACCCACACCACCGAGGGGGCCCGGGAGCTCAAGGATGTGCAGAGACGCTTGGCGGACATGGACCGCATGGGCGTGGACTTCCAGGTGATGTACCCCACCCTGTTCCTGGTGGAGTTCACCGACAAGCCGGAGATAGAACTGGCGCTCCGGCGCAGCTACAACCGCTGGATGGGCGAACGCTGGGCCGAATCCGGGGGGCGGCTGCGCTGGGTGATGCTGCCGCCCACCCTGACCATGGACGCGGCCCTGGACGAGATTCGTTTTGCCAGGGAGCACGGCGCCTGCGGCGTACTCAAAAAGGGCGACCGGGAAGCCGGCGTGTGGGCCAACGACCCCTATTTCTTCCCGTTGTACGAGGAAGCCCAGAAGCACGACATGCCCATCTGTTTTCACACCGGCTCGGGCGTGCCGGATTTCACCCCCGCGCGCGAGTTCACCTTCAGCCGCTTCTACCGCATCCTGCTGCCGGTGGTCCATGCGTTCCAATCGCTGATCGTCCACGGCGTGCCGGAGCGGTTCCCCACTCTGCGTTTCGGCTTCATCGAGGCCACCGCCTCCTGGGTGCCCTTCGTGCTGTACGAAATCCGCCGCCGGCTGGAGAAGAACAAGGAACGGCCCACCAGCGTGCTGCGCTCCACCATGGAGATCGAGGACATGCCGGAGGACATCCTGCAGCGGAACCGCATGTACGTATCGTTTCAGGTAGACGAGGATCTCGGCTACGTCATTCAGCACACGGGGGAATCCAATCTCCTCGTCGGCTCGGACTACACGCACAACGATTCCGCCCAGGAGATGGACTTCCTCGGTCTTCTCAGGCAGCGAGCCGACAAGGGCGACATCTCCCGTTCGGCGGTCACCCGGATAACCCAGGACAACCCCAGCGCCTTCTACGGCATCTGAAAGAGGAAGCCGATGAATGGGAGTGGGAGCGAGGGACCCTCACCCCAACCCTCTCCCGGAGGGAGAGGGGGTCGGAGGGTGCAAGCCAAACCCCTCTGAAGGCCGGGTGAGGGAAACCCGTGAGCCCGCCCGGCTCTCAGGAGACTCGGGAGAGATAGGATGAAGGAATCCCCGGACAGGCCGCTGGCCGACGAAGACGTGGAGAAGCGCCTCTTTCCCGGACCGGGACTTCCCGGCGGCGGCCAGCTCGAAGTGCGCATGGAGGCGCCCTTGCTGCATCCGGACCCGGATGTCCGCGAGGTGGCGCGCCGCTACAAGCCCTACAACCTCGAAAGCTGGCACACCGAGTGGACCCGCATGGCCGAGAAGAACGAAGCGCTGGCCGCGGGGTTCGAGGAGGAGGGGCGCCCCGTCACCGCCCATGACTTCTACCGGCGGGCGGCGGAGTTCTACCGGCGGGCGCTGGTGTACATGCCCGACACCGACCCCCGCATGATGCAGAGCCACCACAAGCTCAAGGAGACCTTCGACAAGGCCTGGAGCCTGGTGACGCCGCCCTTCGAGCGGGTCGAGATCCCCTACGAGAGCCACCGGCTGGGCGCTCTGTTCTA
Source organism: uncultured Binatia bacterium (SeqCode) (assembly GCA_965214905.1). Lineage (GTDB taxonomy): Bacteria > Desulfobacterota > Binatia > UBA9968 > JAJDTQ01 > JAJDTQ01. The sequence continues at coordinate 3,468,271 of OZ243984.1, read as the reverse complement.
TCCGGCCCGGGGCAAGTCCGGCCGCTCTCCCGCCGTGTACAACTACGGCGGCGCCGACGGCATCCTGCTGCGGGGACTGGACGGCGACGCCGGGCAGTACGTGCGCCGGGGCCTGTCCTTTATCGACGTGGACGGGCCGGGACACGGCGCCACCCTGCGGGAGATGAAACTCTACGCGCCGCCGGACTCGGAGCGGGTGGCGAGGGCCGTCATCGACTACCTGGCGACGCGCGCGGACGTGGACCCGAACCGCATCGGCCTCCACGGCTCCAGCATGGGCGGGTATTCCGGACCCCGGTGCGCCACCGAGGAGAAACGCATCAAGGCCGTGGCCGTGTGGAGCGGCGCCTACCACCTGGTGGATGACATCTTCGACTACTACCCGCCGATCCAGGACCGCCTGCGCTGGCTGATGGGCGCCAGGGACCTCAAGGAGGCCCGGGAACGGATCCGCGAGTTCACCCTGGTGGGCCGGGCGCACAAGATCGAGTGCCCCCTGCTGGTGGGCTACAACCACGACGACCGGGTCATGGACCCGCGCGGCGCCATCCGGCTGTACGAGAATGCCGTCAACGCCCCGCGGGAGCTGCTCGACGGCGTAGGGCACCACGAGAAGCGGTTCGACCGGCGGAGCTTCATCGTCGACTGGTTCGCCAAGCAACTGGAGGCTTGATCGGAGGGACACGGCCGGCCCCTCGTGACGGAGAGGGTAGAAACGGACGGAGAAGGACGGGGACGACGGAGAGGGACGGAAAGAACGGAATCCGGAGAACGGACATGTGGACCATCGATGCGGACGCGCACGTGATCGAGAACGAGGTCACCTGGGATTATCTGGAGGGCTCGGACCGGCGTTTCCGTCCCGTTCCGGTGTCTGCGGACATGCCCTCGGGCGCACGGCAGAACTTCTGGATCATCGACGGGCGCCTCATCGGCGGCCGCGACAATGTCGGCGCCGAGACGCCCCGCGAAGCGCGGGAGATGACCGACGTCGATCGGCGGCTAAGGCACATGGACGAGATCGGCACCAGCGTACAGGTGCTCTACCCCACCGTGCTGCTGCGTCCCTTCACCGAGCGGCCGGACGTGGAGCTGGCGCTCTGCCGGGCCTACAACCGCTGGCTCGCCGACATCTGGGCGAGGGCGCCGGAGCGGCTGCGCTGGGCGGCGCAACTCCCGGTGCTGAGCATGGAGCCGGCCCTCGACGAGCTGCGCTGGGCCGGCGAGCACGGCGCCTGCGCCGTGTCGCTGCGGGGCGTGGAGACCCATCAGCCGCTGCACCATCCCTACTTCTTCCCGCTCTACGAGGAGGCCCAGCGGCTGGACCTGGCCATCGGCATCCACGCCGGCCAGGGCAGCTTCGCGGTGCTGGACACCTTCGGCACGGACAACACCTTCACCACCTCCAAGCTCACGGTGGTGGGGGCGTTCCACGCGCTGGTGATGCACGGCATCCCGGAACGGTTTCCGCAACTGCGCATCGGCGCCGTGGAGGTTACGGCCCAGTGGCTGCCCTACGTACTGCACGACGTGCGCCTGCGCTTCAAGAAGCAGGGGCGGCGCCTGGACGACGACGTGCTGCGGACGCATCGACTGTTCGTGGCCTGCCAGACCGACGACGACCTGCCCTACCTGCTCGGCTACGGCGCCGAGGACAACCTCATGATCGGCTCGGACTACGGCCACGCGGACAACGCCAGCGAGCTGCTGGCGCTCAAGGGAATCCGCGACAAGGGCGAGATCGAGCCCGCGGTGATCGACAAGATCCTCGCCCACAACCCGGCGCGCTTCTATGGACTGGCGGCGGGCGACTCCGGCGACACGAATGGGTCGTAAGCCGCCAGTCCCTTTCGCCGCCGGCCCCGTGTGGCGGGCGGGTTTGAAACCCCGCCCGTGCACGGAGGGCCGGTGCGCGCCCGGGCGGCGCCAACCGACTGGAGGATCGACCCATGCTGGCCATCGATGCTGACGCCCACGTCATTGAAACGGAGCACACCTGGGACTACCTGGAGGGTCGGGACAAGCGGTTCCGCCCGGTGCCCGTGTCCGTGGACATGCCGGAGGGCGGGACGCGCAACTTCTGGGTCATCAACGGCAAGCTCATCGGCGGACGCGACAACATCGGCCTGGACACGCCCAAGGAGTCCCGGGACATGGCCGACATCGACGCTCGTCTGAAGCACATGGACGAGATCGGCACCGATGTCCAGGTGCTCTACCCCACCCTGTTCCTGCGGCCGGTCACCGACCGCGCAGACGTGGAGCTGGCCCTGTGCCGCTCCTACAACCGCTGGCTCGCGGACATCCGGGCCGCCGGCAAGGGGCGCCTGCGCTGGGCCGCTCAACTGCCGCTGTCGAGCATGGACGCGGCCCTCGTGGAACTGCGCTGGGCCGTTGCGCATGGGGCCTGCGCCGTGTTCATGCGCGGGCTGGAAACCCGTCATCCGCTGCACCACCCGTACTTCTTCCCGCTCTACGAGGAGGCTCAGCAGCTCGACGTGCCCATCGGCGTCCACTCGGGCATCGGCAATGCCGCGGTTGCGGAAGCCTTCGGCAACGACCCGTTCCGCACCGCCAAGCTGACCGTCATCGGCGCCGTCCACGCCATGATCATGCGCGGGATCCCGCAGCGTTTCCCGGACCTTCGCATCGGCGCCATCGAGGTGGCCGCCCAATGGGTGCCCCACGTGGTGAAGGACATCACGCTGCGGAACCGCAAGCGCGGCGTGGACCCCGACGGCGCCCTGCTCGAGACGAACCGCATCTACGTCGCCTGCCAGACGGACGACGACCTGCCCTACGTCATCGACCACGCCGGCGAGGAGATGATCATGATCGGCTCCGACTACGGCCACGCCGACAACGCCAGCGAGCTGCTGGCGCTCAAGGGGTTGCGGGAAAAGGGGGAGGTGCCGCCCCGCGTCATCGACAAGATCCTGCACGACAACCCCGCACGGTTCTATGGCCTGTCGGAGCACTAATGTCCTGTCCGATTGAGCGAATCTCCCTCCGGTAGAGGGGTAGAGGTGGGGGTCCGGGTGCGGGTCTCCCCCATCGGAGCGAAACCGGCTTGAAAGGAGATCCGGCGTGAGCGACACATTCGACCTGCTTCTCGTCAACGGGACAGTGATCAACCCGGCCGCAGGGCCGCAACAGGAGCTGGACGTGGGCATCGCCGGCGGCCGCATCGCCGCCATGCAAAAGGGGCTCCCGCAGGACGCCGCCCAGCAGGTCCTCGACGTTCAGGGCTGCTTCGTGACCCCCGGCCTCATCGACTTCCACGTCCACAGCTATTGGGGGGTCAATCCCTATGGCTGCGACCTCGATCCGGTTTGCCGCACCACCGGCGTCACGACGGCCGCGGACGCGGGCTCCGCCGGCCCGGTGAACTTCACGGGGTTCCGGCACTTGGTGTACGACCGCTCCCGCACCCGCATGCTGTCCTTCGTGGCGGTGGCGCAGCACGGCGTGCTCAACGTTCCGGGAGAGCTCGAGAACATCGGCTTCGCCGACCCCGAGGGCGCGGCGCGCACGGTGCGAGAGAATCGGGATATCGCAGTGGGCATCAAGATCCGGCTGCACGTCAAGTCGGTGGGGCGGAACGGCCGCGAGGCGCTGCGGATGGCGGTGGGGGCCGGCGACGCCTGCGGCGCGCCGGTCATGGTGCACGTGGGCGACACCGGCCTGTCCATGGAGGAGATCGTCGAGACCCTGCGCCCGGGCGACGTCGTCACCCACTGCTACACGCCGAAGCAGCCGGCCATCGTGGACCCGTCCGGCCGTCTCCGCCCGGCCGTTCTGGCGGCCCGCGAGCGCGGGGTGATCTTCGACGTCGCCCACGCCAACGGGCACTTCGATTTCGATCTGGTGAGCCGCGCCATGGACCAGGGGCTCCGTCCCGACATCATCAGCACCGATCTCCACAGGATGAGCGGCGCCGGCCCCGTGGTAGACCTGCCTACCACCTTGACCAAGTTCCTGATGCTGGGACTGAGCCTCGATGAGATCGTCGCCGACTGCACCATCAACGCGGCCCGAGCCATCGGCCGGGAAGACCGGCTCGGCGTCCTCGAAGTCGGCCGGGAGGCCGACGTGGCCGTGCTCGCGGTGGTGGATGAGGAGACCACCCTGGAGGACAGCGTCGGCAAACGCCGGACCACCGGACAACGAATCGTCGCCCGCCACACCATCCGCGGCGGCGCCATGTAGGGCCGTGCATCGGGTCTTCTCACGAAGAGGACGGGAACCGGGGCGGTGCGCCAAGAACCCTCGCCCTTCGGGAGAGGGTGGCCAAGGGCCGGGTGAGGGAGTCTGAAGCCGGTTCCGTCCACACGAATCACGAATTCCTGAAGCCCCGATCGGAACCATGACAATGCGGGCATGGCGGGCCATGTTCATGTGAGACGTGACCATGAGTGAGTGGATTTTCGACTACGACGGCTTCGACCCGGCCCAACAGGGCTTGCGCGAGGCCCTGTGCACCCTCGGCAATGGATACTTCGCCACCCGCGGCGCAGCCGAGGAGTCCCAGGCCGACGCCGTCCACTACCCGGGAACCTATCTGGCAGGGTGCTACAACCGGCTGGAAACGACCATAGGCGGCCGTGTCGTGGTCAACGAGGACCTGGTCAACCTGCCCAACTGGATGTGTCTCGGCTTTCGCCTGGAAGACGGTCCCTGGTTCGACCTTTCGGAGGTCGAGATCCTGGCGTACCGGCAGGAACTGGACTTGCGGAACGGCGTGCTCATGCGGCGGGTGCGGTTCCGTGACCACGCGGGGCGCACCGCCTCCGTCAGGAGCCGGCGGCTCGTGCACATGAAGCAGCCTCACCTGGCTGCCCTGGAGATGACCCTGCGTGCGGAGAACTGGTCCGGGACCGCCACCCTCAGGTCGGCGCTGGATGGCGCCGTCGTCAATTCCGGCGTGCCGCGTTACCGCGACCTCGCATCCAGGCACCTGGAAGTCCTCGAGAAAGGGATGACCGGACGGGACGGAATGTACCTGGTGGCGCAGACCAGCCAGTCGCGCATCCGCATGGCGCTGGCGGTGCGCACGCAAGTGTTTCGCGACGACGAAGGAGTGGAGACCGGCCGCACGGTCGAGAGGCCGGAGACCAGCCGCCGCGCGGTCGAAGCACGGGAGGCCGGCCGCGGCTCCATCGAGAAACCGGAAACCGTTGCCCAGGAGATCGCGGTCGCGCTGAAGCCGGGGCAGGCGGTGACCGTGGAGAAGACGGTGGCCCTGTACGCGTCACGGGATCGGGCCATCGCCGAATGCGGTCACGCCGCCCGCGCCGCGGTGGCCGGAGCGGGCCAGTTCGTCGAGTTGCTGGAGTCCCACGCCAGGGCGTGGCGTTCCCTGTGGCGCCGCTGCGACGTGGAACTGCCTTCGCGGCCGGAGGAAGAGAAGATCCTGCGCCTGCACGCCTTCCATCTGCTGCAGACCGCTTCCCCGAACACGGTGAATCTCGACGCCGCGGTAGCCGCCCGGGGCCTGCACGGCGAAGCCTACCGCGGCCACATCTTCTGGGACGAGCTGTACTTTCTATTCTTCTACATCGCGCGGATACCGGAGATCGCCCGGACGCTGCTGTTGTACCGGTACCACCGGCTGGACGCCGCGCGACGGGCCGCCCGGGAGGAGGGCTACGCCGGCGCCATGTACCCCTGGCAGAGCGGCAGCGACGGCGCCGAGGAGACCCAGAAGCTGCACCTGAACCCCAACTCCGGACGCTGGCTGGAGGACAACAGCCAGCGCCAGCGGCACGTCAACATCGCCATCGTCTACAACGTCTGGCGCTACTACAAAACCACCGGGGACCGGGAGTTCCTGTGCCGCTACGGCGCCGAGATGATCCTGGAGATCGCGCGCTTCTGGGCGAGCCTGGCGGAGTGGAACGAGAGCACCGGGCGCTACGAGATCCACGGGGTCATGGGCCCGGACGAGTACCACGACATGGACCCGGACGCCGGGACCGGCGGCCTGCGGAACAACGCCTACACCAACGTCATGGTGGTCTGGCTGCTGGAGCGGGCGTTCGAGGCGCTGGCCCTGCTGGGCGAAAGCCGGAGGGCGGAGCTCACCGAAGAGATCGGCCTCGGGCCGGAAGAAGAGCGGAAGTGGCGCGACCTGACCCACAAGATGACCGTGCCGTTTCACGGCGGCGGGATCATCAGCCAGTTCGAAGGGTACGACGCGCTGGAGGATCTCGATTGGGCCGGCTACCGCGAGAAGTACGGCAACATCGAGCGGCTGGACCGCATCCTCGAGGCCGAGGGCGACTCCACCAACCGCTACAAGGTGTCGAAGCAGGCGGACGTGCTCATGCTGTTCTATCTCCTGCGTGAGGATGAGCTTCAGGCCATCTTCCGGCAACTCGGTTATGAGCTGAGCCGCGAAACCATTCGCAGGACGGTGGACTATTACACCGCCCGCACCTCCCACGGCTCGACCCTGAGTCGGGTGGTGCACGCCGCGGTATCCGCGTGTTCCGACCCGCGCGCCTCGTGGCGCTACTTCACGGAGGCGCTGCAAAGCGATGTTGCCGACATCCAGGGCGGCACCACGCCCGAGGGCGTCCACATGGGCGCCATGGGCGGTATCGACGACGTCCTGTTGAGCCGCTACGCCGGCATCGGCACCATGGGCGAGACCCTGACCCTCGACCCGTGCCTGCCCGAAGAACTGCCCGGGCTACGGGTGACGATCCTCTACCGGGGCCGGCGAGTGGCGCTGGACGTCACGCGCGAGCGCGTGCGTATCTCACTGGACGGGGATGCCGAGGCGCCGTTGGAAATGGTGGTGCAGGGTACGAAGCATACCCTGCCTGCGGGCGACAGCCGGATCCGGCTGAAGACCGACCCTTGAGGCGGCTTACGCCTGGTACTTGACGGCCCCGCCCACCACCGTCATCTCGACCTTCAGGTCCTTGATGCGTTCCGCCGCCACCTCGAAGGGGTCCTCGGCCAGCACTGCCATGTCCGCCAGCTTCCCCACCTCCAGGGTCCCTTTGATGTCCTCCTCGAAACCGGCGAAGGCCGCATGGGTGGTATGCAACTCGAAGGCCTGTCGGACGCTCAGAGCCTCCTCGGGCGCCAGGGTCTCGCCCCACAGCATCCGGCGCGAGACGTAGGCGCCGATGTCGCGGAGCGGGTCCACCGGCCAGTAGCCCGGCGCGTCGGAGCCGCCGGCCATCTTCACCCCCGCGTCCAGCAGCGTCTTGAGCGGGAACGCGCGGACCATGCGCCTGGCCCCGATGGCCTCGCGGATGGAATCGCCGACGAAATAGCCGAGGGAGATGTTGGGAATCGCCACGATGCCCATGCGCGCCAGTTTCTCGATGCGCTTGGGCGACATCAGCCAGTTGCCCATGTGCTCGATGCGGTGGCGATGGTCGTCTCGAGGCAACGCGGCCAGCGCCTTCTCGTAGGCCTCCAGCGACATGTCGAAGGCGCGATCGCCGATGGCGTGGACGCAGCATCGCATGCCCGCCCGGTGACAGCGGAGCACGGTCTCGTCCAGTTCGTCCTGCTGGATGCGGATGAGGCCGTGGTATTCGGGGACGTCGAGATAGGGGTCGTAGAACAGCGCGTTCCGGCCGGTGATGCCGCCATCGATGCTCATCTTCACGCCGCCCACCCGCAGCCACTCGTCGCCGAACCCCACCTGCAGGCCCGTCTCCAGCACGCTGTCGGTGCTCATCTCGGACTCGATGATGCGCAGCAGCAGGCTGGAGCGCATGTGCAGGCCGTCCTCGGCCTTGAGCTCCTGATAGGCGCGCACCGCGGCCGGGTCCTTGACGATGTCGTGAATGGTGGTGACGCCCCGTTCGAGGGACTGTCTGACCGCGTAGGCAATACCCAGCTTCCGCTGCGCGGCATCGAAATCCGGGATCACGCCCGACACGATGTGCTGGGCTCTTTCGTTCAGGATGCCGGTGGGCTGGCCGTTTTTCGGGTCCCGCTCGATGGAACCGCCGGCCGGATCGGGCCTGTCCCGGTCGATTCCCGCCAGCGCCAGGGCGCTGGAATTGGCCACGGTGACGTGAGCGCCGAAGGAGATGGAGACCGGATGTCGCGGCACCGCGGCGTCGAGATCGTTGCGATCGGGAAAGCGTTTGTCCTTCATCCGGAAGTCCTGCATCGGACTGCCCTGCGCCACGACCCAGTTGCCCGCGGGGGTAGCCGCAGCCTTTTCGGACAGGCGCCCGAGGACGTCGTCGATGGTGGCCACCGGGCCGTAGAAGTCCCGGCAATCCACCAACTCCCGCTCTGCCAGCCCCTTGTCCGCCAAATGCACGTGGGCGTCGGTGAGTCCCGGGATAACGGTACGGCCCTTGAGGTTGACGTCACGGGTGTCTGCGCCGCACAGCCGCAACACCTCATCGGAGGTTCCGACGGCGACGATCCGCCCGCCGGAGCAGGCGACGCCCTGCGCCATCGGCATACCGGGCGCGAACGTGCGGACCTTTCCGTTGAAGAACACCGTGTCGGGATAGGGCAAGTGACTTCCGGCCATTGAAAACCTCCGCTGATGTATCCCCTCGCCGGCGGCTGCGCAACGCAGGCCCTATGAATATAGCTCCGGCGTGAGCACGTCAAATCCCCTGTTGCCGTGAAAATACAACTGCGCCTTCCCCCCCGCCGGTTCGTACCCTCCGGCTCCCTCTCCCTCTGGGAGAGGGTCGGGGTGAGGGCGCCTCGGCCAAAGCAGCAGACGGGCCGTTGCGGACCCTCACCCGGCCTTCGGCCATCCTCTCCCGGAGGGAGAGGATACTTTCGTGCCTTCGGGGCGGTCGTGTAATGACCATGAGCGTTCCCGGGTATTTCAGGGTTGACTTTCGACGTGACAATTACCTATGTATCGCGGGTACGGCTCGTAACCGGGGTCCGCATTCCTAAAGGAGGATCGCTCGATGAAACCTGAAACACGTATTGGCGGGAGTCGATGGAAACGCGCATGCACGCTGGTCGCGGGCGCGGCGCTCCTTTTGGGCATGCTCGCATCCGGCTCGGCCTGGGCCGCTTCCGAGGACAAGGTGGTGATCTACCATGCCGGAAGCATCGACACGCTCCATCCCTACGGCCACAGCCTGAGCCCGGCCTACGGCATCTGGGAGCACATCATGGAGCCGCTGGTGGAGGTGGACCAGAAGGCCAACAAGTACGTCCCGAAGCTCGCGGAGTCCTGGGAGTTCAAGGGCAAGGAGTGGGTCTTCAAGCTCAAGAAAGGCATCAAGTTCCACGACGGCTCGCCGTTCACGTCGAAGGACGTGGTCTATTCCTTCAACCGCATCAAGAACGACAAGAAGAGCCTCCAGCGGCGCCAACTGCGAGAGCTGGTGGAGATGCGGACCCCCGACGACCATACCGTCGTCCTGGTCACCAAGAAGCCCAACGTCGTATTCCTGGACAAGCTTCAGAGCCGCTTCATCGCCAGCAAGGCGGCCGCGGACAAGTACGGCAAGGACGTGGACAAGCATCCGACCGGCACCGGACCCTACAAGCTCAAGAGCTTCAAGCGCGACGGCGACCTGGTGCTGGAGCGCAATGACGCCTATTGGGGATCCCCGAAGCCGCAGGTCAAGACCCTGGTGTGGCGGAAAGTCACCGAAGAGGCGGCGCGGGTGGCGGCCCTCGAAGCCGGGCAGGTGGATGTCGTCAACGCCGTGCCGGCCCACGACGTGGCGCGTCTCGAGAAAAACCCCCGGATCAACATCAAGTCCGTGCCCGGGTCGCGGATCTATTTCCTGGCCATCAACCAGGCGTACAAGCCCTGGGACAACAAGCTCGTGCGGCAGGCGGCCAACCATTCCGTGGATCCCTACTCCATCGTCAAGAACATCTTCGACGGAGCCGGCTTCGTCGTCGAGGGGGCAGGCGGACCGCAGACCATCGGCTACGACCCCGACGCCAAGCGCTGGCCCTACGATCCCGAGAAGTCTCGCGAACTTCTGGCCAAGGCGGGATACTCCGACGGCGTGTCCGTCAAACTCTACTACTCCGCGGGACGGTACCCCAAGGACACCGAGGTGCTCCAGGCCATCGCCGGCCAGATGAAGAAGGGCGGCTTCAACGTCGAGCTGGTGTCCCAGGAGTGGGTGGTGTTTTGGGGCAAGTCCGGGGTCAACGGCGGCAAGCGCCCCTTCTACTACATCGGCCGCGGCGGCGTCATCGACGTCCACACCCACCTGGAACAGTACTTCAAGACGGGTATGAGTCCGCGGGTCTCCTACAGCAACCCGGAATTCGACAAACTCATCGACGCCGAGCAGGCGGAAGCCGATCCCGCCAAGCGGGCGAAACTGCTGCACCAGGCGGGCCGGATCCTGAAGGAAGACTCACCGTGGGTGCCGTTGTGGAACTTGGCGGACATCTACGGCTCGGCGGCCAACATCGAATGGTCGCCCCGTTCCGACGAGCGGATCCGTACCTGGGAGATGACCATCACCAAGTAGTCCCTTATCGGCAACCCTCACCCCCGCCCCTCTTCCAGAGGGAGCGGGGCGGGGGTGAGGTTCCGGCCATGCCGGGTCGGGAATTTCGGGAAGCTCGCTCACGGAGCGGTGAGCGGAGGTGACGCATGAAGGCCGCGGTGCTGTTGGAGACGAACGCGCCCCTGGTGGTGGAGGACGTCGACATCGAGGGTCCCAGGGCTCAGGAGGTGCAGGTCCGGATCGGCGCCACCGGCATCTGCCACAGCGACCTGCACAACATCAAGGGCGAGTGGGACAACCGGACGCCGGTGATCCTGGGCCATGAGGGCGCCGGCGTGGTGGAGGCCGTGGGCGACGGCGTGGACCACCTCAAGCCCGGCGACAACGTCATCCTCTCCTTTCGCGCCAACTGCGGCCGTTGCGGGAACTGCGTACGCGGCGTCCCGGTTCTCTGCAACGGCCACGACTCCCCGCGCCAGATGATGCACGACGGCACCACGCGCGTGAGCCTCAAAGATCAACCCCTGTTCATCTCGGCGCGGCTCGGCACCTGGGCCGAGCAGGTCGTCTGCCCGGCGGAGCAGGCCATTCCGGTCACCGGCGACATTCCTCCGGAGGTGGCCGCCCTCATCGGCTGCTGCGTCACCACCGGCGTGTGCTCCGTGACCAACGCCGCCCGGGTGGAAGCCGGGGACACCGTGGCGGTCATCGGCTGCGGCGGCGTGGGGCTGAACGTCATCCAGGGCGCCCGGCTGGTGGGCGCCAGCGCGATCATCGCCATCGACGTTCTCGACGGAAAACTGGAATACGCCCAGGAGTTCGGGGCCACCCACAAGATCAACGGCTCACGGGAAGAAGTCGCCAGGCGAGTGCACGAGATCACCGGCGGCGGCGTCGATTATGTCTTCGAGGCCATTGGTCTCGGCCCCACCGTGGAGCAGGCGCTGGAGTGCGCACGGGTCGGCGGAACCGTGGTGGTGGTGGGAATGGCGCCCATGGACCACCGGGCGTCCATCGATCCCCTGCGCTTTGTGCGGGAGCAGAAGACCCTCACGGGCACGGGATACGGCAACGCGCGCCAGCTCATCGACATCCCGAGGATGGTGCAACACTACCAGGCCGGGCGGCTGGACCTGGACCGGCTGGTGTCCCACCGCTACAAGCTCGAAGAGATCAACGAGGGCGTCGAGCGGCTGAGGCAGGGGGAGGCGGCCCGGGGCGTCGTGGTATTCTGAATCACGCCCTTCGCTATCAAGCCATGCCCATCGCCAACATCAGCGGCCTGAATTTCCATTACGAATTCCACGGCAACGGCGAGCCCCTGGTGCTGGTGAGCGGCACCGGCATGTCCGGCGACCACTGGAAGGTCTTCCAGGTGCCGGAACTCGGGCAACACTTCCGGGTGTTGACCTGGGACCACCGGGGCACGGGACGGAGCGACAAGCCGGACGTCCACTACTCGACCCGGATGTTCGCCGACGACTGCGCCAATCTCATGGAGGCACTGGGGCTCGCCCGGGCCCACTTAATGGGCCACTCCATGGGCGGGCGGGTGTGCCAATGGATCGCCATCGACCATCCCGAGGTGGTCCACAGCCTCATCCTCTCGGGCTCCGGACCCGGCACTTCCCGCGACGGCCAGTACTATGAGCGCGGGGTTCCCTACGACACGGCCGTGGAGATGACCGAGAAGGGCCACACGCAATACATGGAAGACCACTTCGGCGGCAGCTTCATGTTCCCACCCGAGTTCGTGCGGGACCACCCGGACAAGGTGCAACAGTTCCGGGAAGTCAACATGGCGCATCTCACGCCGTTGAAACCCTATCTCAGACACGTGGTGGCCCGCCAGGAACACGAGACCCGTGACCTGCTGGACCGCATCCGGTGCCCCACGCTGGTCATCTGCGGCGCGGGGGATACCGTGGACGCAGCCACCGGCAGCCACGTGGAGTCATCCAGGGTGCTGGCCGAGGGCATCGCCGGCGCCGAGTTCAAGCTCGTGGAAGGGGGCAATCACGGCTACCTGCGCCAGATGCCCGAGGTGGCCAACGCCCACTTCCTGGATTTTCTCAAGCGCCATCCCATGGACACGGGAAACGGTTGAAGACCCAAGGACCAGAAACAGAAAGGGGTTCGACATGAGTGACAAGAGCAGACGGGTGAGCCGGCGCGACGTGCTCAAGGGCGGCGCCGCTCTGGGGCTGACGGCCATGGTGCATCCCTCGTTGGGACAGTTCGCATACGCGGCGTCCAAGGAACGCGTGATCGTGTACAACGCCAGCAGCATGGACAACCTTCACCCCTACGACCACAGCAGCGGCGCCATTTACGGCTTGTGGCAGCACATGATGGAGCCGCTGGTGGAGTTCGACTACGCACAGGCCAGGTTCGTCGGACGGCTGGCGGAGTCCTGGGAGTACCGGGGCAAGGAGTGGGAGTTCAAGCTGCGCAAGGGCATCCAGTTCCACGACGGCAGCCCCCTTACCTCCGCGGACGTGGCTTTCTCCATCGACCGAATGAAGAACGACAAGCGGAGCCTGCAACGGCGGTCGTTCCGCAACGTCCAGGAAGTGCGCACGCCGGACGAGCACACGGTGGTCGTGGTGACCAAGAAGCCCTCGGTCACGTTCCTGTCCCGCGGCGTGCGCAACCGCTTCATCATGAGCAAGACGGTGGCGGACCGGTACGGGGAGGACGTGGACAAGCACCCGACCGGCACCGGCCCGTACAAGTTCAAGAGCTTCAGGCGCGACGGCGAACTCGTGCTGACGCGCAACGACGACTACTGGGGGCCGAAACCCGCCATCAGGGATCTCGTGTGGCGCAAGGTCGTGGAAGTCAACTCACGCCTGGCCGGTCTCGAGGCCGGGCAGACCGACGTCATGGACCGGGTTCCGGTCCACGAGGTGACGCGCATCAACCGTCATCCACGGGTCTCGGTGCGCAGCGTGCCGGGCCTCCGGATCTACTTCTTCGCGTTGAACGTCAACTTCAAGCCCTGGGACAACAAGCTCGTGCGCCAGGCCGCCAACTACTGCGTGGACGCGGACTCCATCGTCAAGAACATCTTCGACGGCAACGGCGAGGTGCTTCAGGGACCCGTGGGACCCCGCGTCATCGGCTACAATCCCAACCTCAAGCGCTACCCCTACGACCCGAAGAAGGCCAAGGAGCTTCTGGCGAAGGCCGGCCATCCCGACGGTGTGGACGTAAAGCTGCACTTCTCGCCGGGCAAGTACGAGAAGGACACGGAGCTGGTGCAGGTGGTGGCAAGCCAGATGTCCAAGGGCGGCTTCCGGGTCGAGATCGTGCCGCAGGAATGGGTGGTCTTCTGGGGCCGCGGCGGCGTCAACGGCGGCAAGATTCCCTTCTATTACATCGGCCGGGGCAGCGTGCTGGACGCCGACACGCCGCTGTACCAGTACTTCCGCACCGGCGGCTCCAAGCGCACCAACTTCAGCAACGCGGGTTTCGACGCACTCGTGGACGCCGAACAGGCGGAATCCGACGACGCCAAGCGGCTGAAGATCCTCCGGAAGATGAGCGAGGTGATCATGGAGGAGGCGCCGATGATTCCGTTGTACCAGCTCTTCGATCACTACGGAGCGGCCCGCAACCTCGACTGGACCCCCCGTCCGGACGAGAAGATCATGCTGGAAGAGATGAAGATCAAGACCTGATCTCCAAAGACACAACCCGACCCTCTGGAAGGGGGTCGGGTTGTGTGAGCCCGGCGCCAAGCGCAACAGCAGGGAATGGCGGGAGCAGGAGGTCGTTCGGGCGCCCTCACCCGGCCTTCGGCCACCCTCTCCCGGTGGGAGAGGGGCTTGCCCCGGTCGAGGGCGGTGCGGCGAACCATGCGCCGGGAACGCGAAGTCGATCCTGCACCGTAGCCGGGATCCTGCACGACGAACCACTCAGGGAACCGCCACGCGCCAATGCCGCGTTGCTTGTCCTGCCAATGATCAGGCTCCGGCGGCGGCGCGTACAGGCTCGGGTGGGGAACGCCGGTCATGGACGTCAGCTTGGCCGAAAGGCGTGGCTCGTCGATCCTTCCCAGGCTTGTCTCGCTGCCCCAGGTATCGAGCCCGCCCACGATGGCGGAGTCGTTCGGCAGATCGATCAAGGCCCCCGGACCGAACGTCGTGATCACCTGGCTGCGGCGTAACTGTCCGTGCTGCTGTCCATTCATGCGTTACTCCGAATGGGTCTTCGGTTGTCCGTAGACCAGCATCAGTCCGAGCCGTTGGATGTCCAGGCCCACCGAGATCATGTTGGTCGCGATGGCGCAATCCACCCGTTGCTTGCGATCGTGGAAGGGCTGTTGCAGCCGCCGCCGCGCGTCGGCTACTCGGTCAGTACTCACACGCGAAGTCAGCTCCACCACGTCGGAGAAGCTGGAACGGTCCCGAAACAGGCCCTGTACCTTGCCGATCCGCTCGCGGTCGCCATACCGCTTGAGCGTGTTCTGAACCTCCTCCTCGAGAATTGCCCACCCACAGGCCAATCTCGAACGGCCAGTCGCCATAGCGTCCGGCATCCTTGCACCGTTCCAGTTCGAGTGCGCATACCAGTCCAGCCGCGCGACCGAGTTGATCGAGGGTCAACAACCGCAGAGTGTAGCGCATGATCACGCTTACTCCGGCCCCGGCGCGGCCCTTGTCGTCTGGATGGCGGAGCCGGCGCAACACTACGCCTCGGTCTTGCCACCGCCGGTGGGAAAGAACAGCAGGTCCACGAATTCGCGCTCGGGATCGGCCGGGTCCGTCATGCCGGGGAGGTTCAGCAGGAGGAAGGCGAGTTGAAAGGCGCGCCAACGCGAGGGCTCGGTGACTCCTCCGCGGCTTCACAGGCGCTCCGTGGTGTATTTGCTTACATTCGACCGGCGCGTCTCCGGATTGCAGTACGAAGCCGTCGTCAAGCAGGAATCCGCTATCCTCAAGGGGCTCTTGCTGCCGCTCGATCGTCAGCGGTTGGTCGAGGTCCGCTGCCGTCGTCAGATACCACCCATTCCTGCCCGACTCGGTCATCAGCGACCTCAAGTCGAGCGCACCATCGCGGAACTGGCGCAAACGCTCAGGGGCAACTTCCACCGCCAGACAGCGGTCCTGTTCGTTCTGCGTCTCCACCAGCAGCGCCAGGTAGTGACCGCCCTCGGCGTCGCGGGCTTCGATTATCTGCGGGCCGTCGTAGTACAACAGACTGGCAGTGTAGCGTATCGTGCTCATGCCGTTTCCACTTGGCATTGGGCGAGAATGTCGTAATCAGCCAGCGGCCACCAGGTATGGTGCGAAGGTCTTCCCGTCTGTTGAATTCGGCCCGCGCTTCTTCCCAGCCGCAGGCGGCAAATCCAACGCCTAGAAAGTTGCGCCCAGCCAAGTTCGTCGCCAGTCTGGTGCAACGCTCCAGACCAGCCGGAACAAATCGCGCGGCACCGCGATTTCTTCTGCAGCATCGGGAGGGCATCCCGCCGGCAATGGCTCTCGGTAACTCAGGGTGTTGGCGAAGGACCGCGTGATTGTTCTGGAATCAGCGTCAGCCGTCACGGTTGGCTCCACTCTTGTTAATGAAAACGGGGCACCTCGGCGAGCGACCTTGTTGAGGTCATCTTCCAGGTCACGTTCACATCTTTGTCATTTCAGACTATTGACACGGGGCTGTGCTGTTAGCAATCTCCTCTGCCACCGTAGCTAAGCGGACTGGGACCCCGCCGCAAAGGAGCAACCCATGCATCTCACGCTCGACCCGCTCGTCGACGAACTTCGACGCTTGGCACCCGAGGTCAGCGTCAGCGGCGGATCTTTCGCGCACTGGCTGCCAAATCCCAAGAATATCCCGTCGGTAGAGCGCGGTCAGGTCTTGGATAGCGCTAGACGGGATGCGACGAGGAAGTGCCTGACGGATATCCTCGCAAGTGCCGGGCTGCCCGCCATTGAGCCGAGCCGGCTGGCTTCCGGGGCACGGAAATGGCCGGTGGGTTACATGGGCAGCGTCAGCCACAAGGGTACCAAGGTGGCCGCTGCCCTGATTAGGATCGGCGAAATGAGGTCCATCGGCATCGACATCGAGACTCTTGATCGCGACCGAGAACTCTCGGAGATTAAAGGACTGAATACGTCGGACGAGTTGCCTCCAGGCTTGGGAACCGCGGGTTCAGTGATCCTATTGTCAGTCAAGGAAGCCGTCTACAAAGCCTTGAGCCCCGTTCTCGGGATCCGATTCGGGTGGAAGGAAGTACAGGTCTCATGGAAAGAAATTGCGCCACGGAGGATTAGCGGTGTTGCTCTTTTCGACCGCTTCACTGTCGAGATTCGCTGTTCCACCGCCGTCCCGTCGTGGGTAGGCTCAGTTGCCTTGATGTCGCCACAGCCAGGATTACCCCGGTTTCATGTTCGACTTTCGAACCCAATGGTGTTAGATATGTCTCATTATGGAACATAAACTTCCTACGCTGCCCCCTACAGGTTCGTCCCGTATTCCCGTTTCGGTCTGGGATAAGTCCGAGTTGAGGACCTTGAGGAACATAACCGCCCGTGAGCCGAACAAGGAGACTCCGTTAAGGCAAGCGCTCAGGGATTGGGCGATTCACGAGACGATAGATTGGGATTTACAGGTCAAAGCGAGTGGCACCGGGACGGTCCGTGACGCGAGCAACTCGGACCTGTGGGATTCCATGCCTACGCTGGATTCGAAGGCAGTGGCCCGCAGCTCTCCTATTTTTGAGCGGCACCTTGGTCGCCCCCTGGACATTCGACTTATTCGTCCCGGCGGTTACCGGAGCATCGACGAAGTGATCGATCATCTCGTACCCCTTATGATGAACAAAGTTTCTTAAGCCCGATGGCAATTCATCTGAAGGGAGGTAGCAAATGAAGAACGATGGGCACGGTCAGCAAGCCAATCGTGGCGCCCTGAGCACGCGGCTAAAGGAAGCGCGAGAATACTGCGGGTTCACCCAGGAAGAAGTCGCCGCACATCTCAGCCTCCCTAGAACCGCCATCTCCCTCATGGAGAGTGGGGCACGGCGTGTCGAAGCGTTGGAACTCCAGCGCCTCGCCAAGCTCTATCAGACCACCATGGAGAGCCTCACCGGACAAGATCAAGAGAGTACGGAGCCAGAGTCGGTACGACTGGTGGCACGGGCGACCGCTGAGCTGTCGGTGACCGACCGGGAGGAGGTTCTGCGTTTCGCCCAGTTCCTGCAGTCGAGGAAGTCGGATGAATAGACGTGAGGAGACTCTGCGAGCAGTCAGCGCAGCAGCCCGAGTTCTCGTCTCATCTGCCAAGGGTGACCGCACCAGTTTCGACATTGTCGGCGCGATCACCAAGCGGGGCATTCCCCTCGTCTTTCGGCCGTTGGATCATCTTTGGGGTGCCGTTGTTCCCATCGGCGAGGGAGGCCGCGGCATCATGGTTACGAGTCGCCTGGGACTGGCCGTTCAGCGGTTTACGCTCGCCCACGAACTCGGACACTTTTTGCTCGGGCATGAGTCCAGCCTGGATGAAACCGTTGGTTTCGTCGGACGTCACGCGTCAGGGTCGCGAGCGATCGAGGAGGTGGCCGCTGACACCTTTGCCTCGGAGTTGCTGGCGTCGAAACAACTCATGATGAAAGCCGCTACGCGCCATGGCTGGAAAAAGCGAGACCTTCACCAACCGCACAACATCTACCAGCTCTCCCTTCGCCTGGGCATCAGCTACCAAGCCGCATGTTGGGGCTTGGTAACGGCCAAGGTCCTCACGCGCACGGAAGCTGGACAACTTGAAACGAAGCCGGTCAAGGATCTCAAACGAGCCTTGGCACCCGATGAACTGATCACGAACTCCTGGGCCGATGTATGGAGTCTGACCAGCGGTGACACCGATACCTTTCTTGAAGCCGGACCCGAAGACCTCTTCGCGGTCCGACTGGAGGACAACGTCTCCGCCGGCTACCTCTGGAAGTTGATCGACACCGGAGCCAATGCCGAGATCGTCGGCGAGCGCCCAGCGGACTCGGACGCAGTCTATGGACGCCCTTCAACGCGCGTCGTGTACGTCCGTTTCAATGCTCCCGGTACTCATCGACTTGCATTCGAACACACTCGCCCATGGAGCGGCGCTACGCTTGATCAAATCGAGATCGAGATCGATGGTCATGGGAAAGAAACCAACGGACTCGCAAGAAGAGCCAAGCTCGACGCACTGGCAAATGCAGCATGAACGTCGCCATTCTCGTCGACCGCTGGAAGAGCCTCGGCGCGATCCGCGACCAGGGCGCACGGCCCACCTGCCTATCGTTCGCTGGCACGAGCGCGCACGAACACTCGCGTGGCTCCACGATGGCGCTCTCGCCGGAGTACCTTCACTATTTTACGTCGATCAGCGACCCCGAGGATGGCGCTTCTTTCCCGGAGTTGGCCCGCGCCCTGCAAAACCCTGGACAACCATCGGAGGCCGACTGCCCCTACCGTTCCAACGGTTTGCCCCCCGGCTGGCTACCTCCTCCGGGTGTGGAACTGTATCGACGCAAGAGCGATCTGAAGGACCCTACTGCCGATGAGGTCGAGGCCCTGCTAACCGCGGGCCATGTTCCTGTCCTCGGCATCTCCATTACTGATAGCTTTTTCTCTCCCGCAACTCCGGGGTTGATCTCTCCCGACGGCCCGGTCCGGGGGTTTCACGCAGTCGTGGCGGTCGGTTTAGGAACCACCGATACATCGCGGTGCTTCCTGGTTCGGAATAGCTGGGGGGTCGAATGCGGAGATAATGGCCATGCGTGGGTCGGCGACGCCTTCCTGACCCGTCATCTGCACGACCTGCTGACCCTCACCGAGGAGGTGACTTGATGGTGAAGCTGATCCAGACCGCCGTCCGGATGGACGCCTGGATGGAAGCGACCGAGTTCCTGTTGACCAACGGTCCCACGCTGAACCTTGTGCTGGAGATCGGAGAGCCGGGAAGCAGGGGCTATCCCGAGGCAGCGGAGCGGCGACTCGATGACTTCTTCGCCGACGAACAACAGCTACCGATAAACACGGTGGCCGAAACGATCTTCCCCGGATCTGAATATCGCAAGCGGGGACTGAAGGGTGTCTTCGAGGTGTATCCCGACGAAATCTTCCCAGCGATCAAGCAGCATCCAAAGATCTCGTGGGGCACCTACGCCTATCGGCTGGTTCGACGAAAAACAGCAGACGGCGAAGACATGAACCCCTTGAAGCGGATGATCGAGAAAATGAAGACGGAGCTTGCGACAAGGGGAACCATGAAGTCCTGCTACGAACTCGGAGTGGCCGAAGGAGAATATGATCTGCCCCTTTACAACACGGTGGAAGACGGCAAGCGCCGAAGGGGCGGCCCTTGTCTCTCCCATCTTTCGTTCAAGCTCTTCAGTGGTGCAGTCCACTTGACGGCGCTCTATCGCAGCCATGACTACGTGTTCAAAGTTCCGGGCAATTTGCTTGGCCTTGCTCGTCTCCAGGATTGTGTTGCTCGTGAGACTGAGCAAGACATGGGAACCCTGGTGGTTCACTCGTCTTACGCCACCCTGAATGGACCGATGGGCCGAATACGGAGATTGCTGGACGACCTTCGCGCCATCAAGGACCCGAGTGAGGGAGCAGATGTCTTGGCTCATTGAATACAGCAAGGCCGCAAAGCGAACGGATCAACTCATCGGCAAACCGAACCACGCCCTACTCCTGGCGGCAGGTCTCTTCGGCGAAGCGGGAAGTGTCCTTGCCGAGTTGAAAAAGAAGAAGCGTGAAACCGACGCCTACCCCGCGTACCGCAACCGCCTCATCGAGGAAATTGGAGATTGTCTTTGGTACTTGGCACGTCTTTCGGCCATCCTCGATCCATCCGCGATCCAGGGTCTGGACGAACGGGTCCCGGCCAAGCCACGGCAAAGCCATGACTCGTTGACAGATGCGGTGGCACTTGGGGTTGCCTCGGGCCAACTGCTCGGTGCACTGGAAAATCACGACGCAACAGACGCCATAAAGAGACTCCAGCCACCTGGGATACTCTATTCAGAGTCGTAGAAGGATCCGGCATCGACCCTCGCAAGGCCACTCAAAGGAATCTCGGTAAGACGCGGAGTCGATGGCCAGAGAGTCGTGTCTTCTCTGCGTTATTCGACGAGGACGTACCGGAGGAGGAACAGCTCCCACGCGAACTCGAAATCGAATTTCGCCAAGTCCGGCGGGGTGACACAGGGGCCGTCATTTTGCGCTGTAACGGACTGAATTTCGGCGATCGCCTGACGGACAATATCGGACAGCCCGACTGTTACCGGTTTCACGACGTCTTCCATTTCGCTTACGTCGTGTACCTTGGATGGTCGCCGGTCATGAGATCGCTACTGAAATGTAAGCGGAAGAGCGATCCCCTGGTGGACGAACACGAGGACGGAGCGAGGGCAAGAATTATCGAAGAGGCCGTGTCCGCGATTGTGTTCAGTCGCGCCAAGGAAATGAAATACTACGACGGCATCGACCATGTAGACTATGACCTGCTCAAGGCCATACAGGAGTTCGTGCAAGGCTTCGAGGTCGCAAGCGTCCCGCTATGGCAGTGGGAAACCGCCGTCCTCGAAGGATACGGCGTATTCCGTTCCCTGCGGGATCACGGGAGAGGACACGTAACGCTCGACATGAACCGGCGGGAGCTTCTTTACCGGGAACTCAAGTAGACTTTACCGGCGTCAACAGAAGCGGCGCTTGTTGTTCGACGGTTGCACCCTTACGGCTCTCGAACCAATCCTCAATACGTTGATTCAGACCCCATTTGGGCGGGAAGAAGGGTTTGGGCAGAGGGCCTGTCATCCGGAATCTCTGCTTGATGCGTTTTCGTCCGGAGCGGCCTCTTATCTCCGGATGTGTCACCCGCGTGTACTTCGAGACCTCGCAGAAGAGATTCTGGACATCGATCGGCTGAAGCGGCCGTCCCCAGAGACCCTCGAAGTCAAGCCCGTACCGCGCGAATTCCTCCGCCTGGATGTCCGACAACCATAGGATAGCGTCGGTCGGACTGTACTCGCCAAGCGACTGAAAACACTTCGACAGTCCATCCAACGCCCCGGGACCGGCCACCACGAAATCGTGTTCCGAGTGATTCATCAGCGTAGAGTAGTTGAGGTCGATGACATACTGGAAAGCAAGAAAGGGTCCCAACGTCGGATACGAAAGAACCAGCTTGTAAGCTTCAGCCAACGACTTCGACTCCTGCAACCTCTCGGGAAGACGTTCATTGAGCATCCTGTGAATCAGCCGTAGATGCATCGGGTGCTTCGGAACCCCTGATCGTCCACCCGACGGCATGATGTAGGCAGCCGAGTAAATCGGCACCCGCTCTCGGCGAAGATTCTCCAGTAAATCGCCACACGCTGCGTAGTTGAACTCATGAGCCACAGGCACGCCGAGACCGCCGACCAGCCTGTCCCATGTCTCGATCTTGTTGAAGATCTTGAACAAGAGGATCCTCAAGAACAGCGTGGCGCCGCCGGCCTCGGGATCGGAATAGATCAAGCGAATCAGATATTGGCTGACCCTGTCCGCGGCCCGGAAGGCATTCGTGAACTTGTATTCCGAAAGCACAGAGTCATTTGTCCATGGGCAGACATCTCCTGCAACGCGCCGTAGGTAGACACGATGGCGCTCACAAGCGAATTTCCAGAGGACCGGATAGATGGTCGAAGGCTTTGGGAGCGCACGTTTAACTAGCGGTCTGAAGAACTGCCGAGTGTGGTCAGTCATTTGGAAGGTCCCATAGAGGTTGCGGTTCAGCCACCATGAGGATGTGGCGACGAAGGTTCTCCCGAGGCCACGACTCCTGCGCCAAGGCGCGGGCGCACACTTCCTCCTCCGCGCGTTCGGCGTTGAGTTCCAGGAGGCGCGCGAGGACTCCGTCGCGGGTCTCGTCGGACCAGCGATAGCGGTAGGGGGTTCTTCTTCGTGCCCCACTCTTTCTCGTCGATCTCGTAGTCGAGGAGAAATTCGCAGTCGGTGGCGCTGTCACGCCAGCCGTAGGCGTCGAGGAATGCGCGGTCCATGGCGGCGTGCAGGTCGCGGAGCTTGGCGATGTCGGGGACGTCCTCGTGAGGGTCCTCCCCACCAGCGCCAGCCATATCCCCCGCCATTCTGCCACGTAGCGCTATCCCCGACCCGCAAACTGCCGGAACTCCGGATAGGGATGCTCCGCCATCAACTCGTCCCACCGCCGCCGCTCGTGCCCCTGAGCCAAACGAACCTCCCCCTCCCCTACCACCACCTGCCGGTTGTCGAATCCCTTTGCCATCCACTCCTTTCTACCCCATCCCCTCGCATATTCCTCGCATATAGTCTCCCCCTCCCCTACTCCCACTCCCTGTCCCCCTCTTGCCGGTAGCATGAAATAGTCCTGGCGACACCGACGAAACCCGCTTCGGGTCAGCATGATGGACGCCTCCGTCTGGCTCTCGGCGGCGAAGTGGAGTATAAGGTGACAGGTAGCCCGTGAACGGACGGAACGGGCGGAACGGACGGAACGGGTGGCGGGAAGTCATGTTCCGCGTGAGGAGGAGCTTCGCATGGCGTTGGCATACGATGATCTGATCGAGCCGGTGATCGTCCGGCAGGAATCCAGGAGCCGGTTCTACTGCATGTGCGGCCGCACGAAGAACTTTCCGTTCTGCGACGGGTCGCACAAGGTGACCTCCATCACGCCCCACGAGATCACGGTGGACGGGCCGCGGACCATGGCCATCTGCGCGTGCTGGCGGTCGAAGACACGACCGTATTGCGACGGCACCCACGGGAAACTGGTTGCGCCCAGGTAGCGGGAAAACCCGACGCGCAGGAGGAAATTCAATGGCCGAGGTGAAGAACCCGATTACGGAGGCCAAGGCAAACCCGGATATCCGCCACCTTTCGCTGTGGCGCACGGACCTTGCCTATTTCTGGACCATCAACTGCGAGGAGAACACCCAGGACGACATGCACTACCACGAGAACGACGACCACATCTTCATGGTCCTCGAGGGAGAGTGCACCGTGCGGACGCCGGAGAACGAGCACGTCCTGAAGCCCCATGACACGATCCTGCTGGAGTCGGGCAAGCCCTACCAGCTCTGCAATACCGGCGAAGGGCGGATGGTGCTGTTCGGGGCAGGCAACGCGGGCGTGGACGGCAAGCCGCGGACCCGAGTGCCCAGACGGCCCAGCCACATGCCGGTGAAGGAGCCGATCATCGCGTAGAGCCGGGCGCGAATACTGGCTCGACAATGCGCCGTGCTTGCCGGCGCGGCGCGCGAGCGCACGAAATCGTTGAAGGAGGAAGACATGCTGAGACTACTGTCTTACGGCCCTTGACCGTACGCCCACAGGACAAGGCTTGTCCTGGCAGAGAAAGACATCCCCTACGAACTGGTGGAGTGCGATCTCCGCAACAAATCCGAAGAGCTTCTCACGCTCAACCCCTATGCCAAGGTGCCGGTGCTGGTGGACGGGGACACCGTGATCTACGAATCCGCCGTCATCAACGAGTACCTGGACGAGAAGTATCCCGAGGCGCCGCTGATGCCCAAGGACCTGGCGCAGCGCGCGCAGGTGCGGATCTGGATCGACTTCTGCAATACCCGGCTTCAGGCGGCTGCCGGCAACATCCGCCACGATCACGAGGTCGAGAAGAACAGGAAGCGGCTGGCGGAGCACCTGGAGACGCTGGACCGCCAGATGGCCGGGAAGGACTTCATCGTCGGGGACTATTCGCTGGCGGACATCACCTATATCCCGTTCTTCACCCGGGAAGATCACTACAAGGTGTCCATCGGCGATGAATTGACGCACCTGAAGCGCTGGCGCGACTCGCTTTTGGAGCGGCCGAAGGTCAAGACGACGCCGTGACGTGCGCACGTGCGCCGAAAAGCCCCAGTCACTCGGCCGGGGCCGACGGACTCGATGTCGGGGCTGACGGACTCGACGCCACAGGGTTGGCCGGCAAGGTGGCGGGGCTTCGGACGCTGCTCGGGGAGATGGGGCACGTGGTGGTTTGTTTCTCGGGCGGCGTGGACTCCGGCTATCTGCTGGCCGAGGCCGTGAACGCCCTCGGGGACGACGCCTTGGCGCTGACCGCGGTCTCCCCCAGCCTTGCGCCGGAAGAGGGAGCGGATGCCCGGAGTCTGGCCGAGAGCATCGGCGCCCGGCATCTGCTGATCGACACCTACGAGCTCGACGACCCCCGGTACGCGGCCAATCCCGTCAACCGGTGCTACTTCTGCAAGACCGAGTTGTACGGCAAGGCCATCGAGGAAGCGGCGGCCCTGGGCATCGCCCACGTGCTGGACGGCTTCAACGTGGATGACCGGGGCGACCACCGCCCGGGCCGCCAAGCCGCGCGCGAGCGCGGCGTCCGTTCGCCGCTGGACGAGTTGGGCTTCACCAAGGCCGACATCCGCGAAGCCGCCCGGCGCATGGGACTCCGGGTCTGGGACAAGCCCGCCCTGGCGTGCCTTTCCAGTCGCTTCCCCTACGGCACCGCCATCACCCCGGAGAAGCTGACCCAGGTGAACCGTTGCGAGCGCGTGCTGCGAGAGCTGGGCTTCCGCGTCTACCGGGTCCGCTATCACCACGAACTGGCGCGCATCGAGGTCGCCCCCGACGAACTCGACAAGCTGTTCCAGCCGGGCGTCCGGGAGGAGATCCTCCGGCGTTTCAAGGACGCCGGCTTCACCTACGTCAGCATCGACCTGCAGGGCTATCGCACCGGCTCCCTCAACGAGACCGTAAAGAACCCGTAGCCCTCACCGTGCGTCGAGCACGGCGGAGAGGAATTGCCGGGTGCGCTCGTTCCTGGGGTTGCCGAAGATCTCGTCGGGGGCGCCCTGCTCGGCGATCTTGCCCTCGTAGAGGAAACAGACCCGGTCGGAGATCTCCCTGGCGAAACCCATCTGGTGGGTGACCATCAGCATGGTGAGGTTGTGTTCGCTGTTGAGTCGGCGGATCACGTTCAGGACCTCGCCGATGACCTCGGGGTCCAGGGCGGAAGTCACCTCGTCCAGCAGCATGACCTTGGGCCGCATGGCCAGCGCCCGGGCAATGGCGACGCGCTGCTGCTGGCCGCCCGAGAGCCGGGAGGGGTGCTGGTCCTTCTTGTCCTCCAGCCCGACCATCTCCAGCAGCTCCATCGACCTCGCTTCCGCCTCGTCCCTGCGGAGCCCCAGGACTTGAACCGGCGCCTCCATGCAGTTCTCCAGCGCCGTCATGTGCGGAAACAGGTTGAAGTGCTGGAACACCATGCCGATGTTGATCCGGTGCTTGCGCCGGTAGGCGTTGCCGGCTCGCACCAGGGAACCGTCCCGCTCCATGTGGGTCAGAGGCTGGCCGTCGATGTAGATGACCCCCTCGTCGATTTCTTCCAGGGTCATGAGCATGCGCAGCACACTGGTCTTGCCGGAGCCGGACGGTCCGATGATCGACACCATCTCGTTGGCCTGGACGTCGAGGTCGAGAGCGTCCAGCACCGTCAGGGGCCCGTAGCGCTTGGTCACCTTGCTGAGGCGCACCATGGGGCCGTCGAGGCCCAGGCTGGTGGGATAAGTGGACTCTGTCACGGAACCTCCCTGCGATGGCGCTTGCCTGGCCGTTCCGGCGCGCATCCCTGGATCATCGGCCCATCCCCAGCGCCCGGCGGACCCAGGCCTCGAACAGGCGCAGGCCCGCGGCCGCCGGCAACGACAGGGTCAGGAAGATCACCCCGACCATGGTATAGGGCTCCAGGAAACGATAGGTCTCCGAGCCGATGGCGTTGGCGGCCTGCAAAAGCTCGGTGACGCCGATGGCCGATAGCATGGGGGTGTCCTTGAAGATCCCCACCAGATAGTTGCCCATGCCGGGAAGGCTCGCCGGCAGCGCCTGGGGGATGATGATCCTGAAGTAGGTCCGGGTCATGCTCAGGTGGAGCGCCCGGCACGCCTCCCACTGTCCCTTGGGCACGGCCTCGAGCCCGCCCCGGTAGACTTCCGACAGATAAGCCGCGTAGTGCAGGCCGATGGCGATCATCCCGGAGGTCCAGGGCGAAAGCTGAATGCCGAACTGCGGACCCACGAAGAACACGAAGAAGATCTGCAGGACCAGCGGCGTCGAGCGGATGAACTCGACGATCTCGCGCACCACCAGGGTCAGCGGCCGCCATGGGGTGCGTTGCGCCAGGCAGAAAACAAGACCCAACACGAGGGCGATGCCGTACCCGAAGCCCGCGGCCATCAGCGTGTTGAGCGTCGCCCACAAGAGCCGCGGCAGAATCTCGAACGTGAAGTCCCAGCGCCAGTCGAACATCACGGCCTCGTTCAGGCACGGCCCATCTTGCGCGCCATGAAACCCTCCAGCCAGCGCATGGAGGGCGAGATGAACAACCGCGCCATGACGTAGTAGATGATGAGCGCGGTGCCGAAGGCCTCGATGGAGAGGAAGGTCGTGCCGTTGATCTGCTTGGCCTGGAACATGAGATCGGTCACCGAGATCAGCGCCACGAGCGCGGTTGCCTTCAGCAACTCGATGAACAGATTGCCCCAAGGAGGCAGCATGATGAGGAATGCCTGGGGCAGTATGATCCGGCGCATTCGCGTGAAGGGCGACAGGTTGAGCGCCAGGGCCGCTTCATGCTGTCCTCGCGGCACCGCCTGGATGGCGCCGCGCACCACCTCGGCGCCATAGGCGCCCAGGTTCATCCCCACCGCCAGAAAACCCGCGGTGAACTTCTCGAGCGTCAGCCCGAACAAAGGCAGGACGAAAAAAATCCAGTAGAGCTGAATCAGGAGAGACGTGCCGCGGAACAGCTCGATATAACCGGTGGCCGCGCCGCGCACCGCGACGTTGCCGGAAAGCCGCATCAAGCCCACCACCAGCGCGATGGCCACCGCCAGGACCGCCGCAAGCACGGTCTGCTGAGCGGTGACCCACGTACCCTCCGCCAGCCTCGCGCCATGGAGCGCTAGAAAATCCAGGTAGGACATTGCGCCTCGCCCCGGTGGGCGTGAGAAGACTCGATTGTCGCGAGTGCGGTTCCGCGCGCAGGGGCCGGCGGCCGGTCCCAGGCCGATGCGTGGGACGGACCATCAGGAGACAGCCGCCCGACTCCCTGCCCCCCTGCGCCGCGGACCTCGATGCGGATCAGCGGTTCGCGCAGGCGTAGGCCGTGTCGCCGTCGCCCGGGAGCTGCGTCTTGGTGTAGCCGTACTCGCTGACAGCCGCCAGCATGTCCTTGGAGCCGATGTACCCGGCCAGCGATTCGTTGAACGCCTCGAGGAAATCCGTGTCGGCCTTGCGGAAGGCGATACCCACCCAGTTCAGGGTCCATTTCGGCAGTTTCGTGGGGTCGGTGACTTCCACGGCGCCGCCGCTCTGCTTCGCCAGGTGCTGAGCGGTGAAGAACGTCACGCCGCCGGCATCCGCCCGCCCGGCCTTGACCGCGGCCAGGATCTCGGTGGGACCCGGCACCTGCATGACCTTGGCGTCGGGGACGCCCTGCTTCTTGGCCGCCTCGACGATATTATAGCCGGCGCCGGTGACGATGACCGCGCCCTTGTTCTTGATGTCCTGGTAGTTGTGCAGCCCCTTGGGATTGCCCGGCGCGACGATGAACGCGTCACCGAAGACTCCGATGGGATCGGAGAAGTTCACGTTCTGACAGCGGCTCTTGAGAATGTACATGCCGCCGGTAATGATGTCGAAACGGTTGGCCTTGAGACCGGGAATCAACCCGCCCCAATCGGTCACCACCGGCTCGATCCTGGCAATCCCCATGTCTTTCA
Organism: uncultured Binatia bacterium (SeqCode); assembly: GCA_965214905.1. Classification (GTDB taxonomy): domain Bacteria; phylum Desulfobacterota; class Binatia; order UBA9968; family JAJDTQ01; genus JAJDTQ01. Next base: position 3,440,062 of record OZ243984.1, on the reverse strand, counting down.
GAATGCCCAGGGCGATGGCGTTCACGAAACCCTTGGGCACATTGTTGTCGCCGGGATAGGCCCAGGGGACCTCGTTGGCGAAGCCGATACGGATCGTCTCCCCGGCCTTGGCCTTCTCCAACAGGGACGCGGCGCCGGCACTGCCCAGCCACAGGCTCACGCCCATCGCCGCCACTGCCAGGGCCGCGACCGCCTTCGACAGGAAACGTCCCGTAGTTCGATACTGCATACCGTCCTCTCCTTTTCCGGGAGCCCTCGCAGGCCCGTGCGCGTCATGCCTCGCCGCGTCAGGGATCCTCGTTCCGGGATCCGCGATGGTGTGGGACACGACGCCAAAGGCTCGGAACCTACCAAGACCGTGCCGGGCGTGCAAACACGGTTCCACGATTCCTCCTTCCTTCCCTTCCAGGCCGATTCCGATGGAGAAAGGCGTTCTCACCTCGACAGTTGCCAGGCGAAACACCTTGCGTTCGACCGCGGGACACAAGAAGAAGTACATGGTCGTCGGCGCGACGGCCGAGTCCATGCGCCGGCATCGACTCGGCCTACCGGTTGACACTGCATAGGCTTGTTGGTACGGGTAGCCGCTCGCATCGGGCGTACGCCCGAAAACAGCCAAGGAGGTGGGTTCATGTTGCGCAGAATCGTGCTGCTCACCGCGCTGCTGGTGCTAGGCCACACGCCGGCGGGCGCCGAAGACTTCTACAAGGGCAAGACGTTACGGATGCTGGTGGGCTTCTCCCCCGGCGGCGGCTACGACACCTACACCCGCTACATCGCGCGCTACATCGGCAAATACATTCCCGGAAACCCGACTCCGGTGGTTCAGAACATGCCCGGCGCGGGGAGCCTGATCACCGCCAACTACGTCTTCAAACGGGCCAAACCCGACGGCAGGACCTTGGGGGTGTGGAGCCCGGCGCTGATCTTCGCCAAGGCCATGGGCGACGAAAAGGTGCGGATCGAGCCGGCCGAGTACGAGTACATCGGCACCCCGACGTCCGACTCGGTGGCTTGCGCCCTCATGGCGGGCTCGGGGCTCAAAACCCTCGATGATGTCATCAAGTCCGGCAGGGAGGTCACCATGGGCGGCACCCGCGCCCCCGGGAACACCACGGACCCCTTCCTGTTCCTCAACAAGGAGCTGGGCACCCGGTTCAAGAGCATCCCCGGGTACGGCGGGACCGCAAAGATACGACTGGCCATGGAATCGGGCGAGGTGGACGGCGCCTGCTGGACCTGGGAGTCCATGAGGGTCACGGCTCGGGGCATGCTCGACGCGCCGCCGGACAAGAGGATGATCCCCTTCATCATCACCCGGCGCTACGACGAACCCGAGGTGAAGGACATCCCGCTCTTCTCGGAGGTCCTCAAGGGCGAGAACCTCGCGGCCTTCAACGCGTGGAACGGGCAGAACAGGATCACACGGGTCTACACGCTGCCGCCGGGCACCCCCAAAGACCGCGTGGCCATCCTCCAGAAGGCCTACAAGGCGGTGATGGAGGACCCGGCCTTCCTGGCGGAAACGAAGAAGGCCAAGCTCAACATCGACTACGTATCGCCCCGGGACATCGCGGATGCGCTGAAGGCGATCAACACCATGCCGCCGGACATCAAGGAATATCTCCAGATCCTGACGGGCTTCAAGAAGCCGAACACCTGAGCCGACGCGCCGGGAAGCAGCCCGCCGGCGTCTCCGCGCGACGCCGTGCCGGCTGCTTCCCGCATCCTCCGCCTCACTCCGGCGTCATCCCCTTTCTGGTCAGCTCGGCAAGCGCGTTCGGTGTTTTCTGGAGTCCACCGAGTCCCATGCCGTCGAGCACGTTCGGCGCCTTCGAGAACTGGACATCGTCATAGGGCACCACCTCGATGCGGTTGCCCCAGGGGTCGCGGAAGTTGAGCCGCTGATCCAGGGTCTCGACGCCCAGCCGCTCCAGGGCGGCCCGCACCGGCGTCCGGTCGTCTACGACGAAGCCGAAGTGGCGCTTGCCGTCGGCCTCCTGGGTCTTGCCGAGGCTCAACTGGATGAACTGGTCGCCGAGGTCGATGAAGGCGTTGTGATCGCTCCGGCCGCGCAGGGAGAAGTCGAAGATGGCGCCGTAGAACTCCAGCGCCTGGTCCAGGTCTCCCACTTCCAGCACCACATGATTGATACCCATGGCACGGGCCTTCCCGGGTGCATTGTCGCTCATGACCGCTCCTTTCGCCGTTCCAGGCTGGGCAAGGGATTGTCAAGGTCTCGTCAGGCGTTGGAGGCCATTCGGCTCTCGATGCCGTGTTGCGCCAGCGCCTGCTCGAACATTTCCCGGACCATGGGGTCCTCGTCCTGGTACTCGATCTGGGAGCCACCCTCCTTGACGCTCTTGTCGATGCCGTAACGCTTGCGGAACCGGTGCTTCCGGCTGCCCCAGCGCAGCGCCAGGTAGCGGGCGGGCGTCGTACCGGCGTTGAAGTGCTGGTGGAACCACATCTCCGGAGGAACGATGACGCTCCCTTCGCGCCAGTCGAATCGCCGTATCGGCGAACCCTCCGGCCACATGAGCGAGTAGCCGGCGCCGCCGATGATGACCACGTGGGCGCCGGGGCCGTGGCGGTGGGCCTTCTTGTAGGTCCCCACCGGGAACTCGGAAATATGCGACGCCATGGTGTTGTCCGACAGCTCGAACATGATGTTGCGGCCGCCGGCGCCGCGCTCCTTCCATTCCTTGAGGACGAAGCTCCGCACGTCGGGCACGAAGTTCGTCTCCCACACCCGGCCGCTGTAGGACGTACCCCGTCCCGAGAAATAGTGGTCCTGGGAGTCGAAACGGTCGGTGAAGGCGAAGCCGTTGTTGAAGACGAACTCGAAGTTGTGGAACAGATTGATCACCAGCGGCGCGCTGGTGACCGAGAAGAGGCGGGCCGGGGTATCGCCGCTGCCGTTGAAGTGCTGCCGCCAGGTGTTGAGGGGCGGGGAGAACAGGCTCCCCTCCTGCCATTCGAAGGTCTGTTTCCTGCCGTTCTCCTGCCAGATGGTGGTGGCCCCTCGGCCGCTCGCGACATAGATCATCTCCTCGAACAGGTACCGCTCGGGGTGAAGGCTCCTGCCCGGGGGGATCTCGCAGATATAGGCGTCGTTCATGTCCCCGGTGCCGATGAGATTGAGGTAGATGCCCGACCCGCCGCGGCGTTCCCAGGGTTCCAGCGGCACCGCCCGGACATCCTCGATGTAGTAGTCGCGGAGGACCGGCAGACCTTCCATCTTCAGCCACTGCTGATAGGCACTCTCCTGCTCGATGCTCGGTTCTTCCATGGGCAACCTCGACTGGCCGGACGCGGGCCGGCTTGAAACGCGCATCGGCCACGACTCGTCGTCGCGCCTTGCCGACCACAAGCAATCCTGCGCATCTTCCCCACTGTTTGTCCAGGACGCCACACCGGGTCAAAGTCCCTTCGCGTGGTGGTCGAGGATCCACCGCGCGATCTCGTCGCGGCGGGCGAACCACACGTCCGGGAACGACATGGCGTAACGGATGGCTTCGTCGTAGAGCTTGCCGGTGGCCGGGAACGCCATCTGGCAGTGCATGGCCAGGGTCAGCATCTTGGGATGGGTGGCCGATTCCTCGTAGAGGATGTCGAACTCGTCACGAAACGCCTGCAGCAGGTCGCTGGCGCTCTTGCCGCGGCGGTACATGCCGGTGTCGTTCAATCCGCTGATGGCGTTCTTGTAGGGGATGATCACCATGGTCCTGCCGCCGGCTTCCGCGAGATAGGGAACGTCGTCGTTCACCGCGTCGCCGTGCCAGGTGAAACCCTCCTCGGCCAGCAGCTCCAGCGTGTACTCGGTATGCCGCATCCCCGACGACAGCCAGCCGGACGGCCGGACGCCCACGAGATCCTGGAAGATATTGACGCAGGTGCGGATCTCCTCCCGTTCTTCATCCCGGGTGAGCAGCACCAGTTGCACGTCCTCGGCATAGCTGTGGGCCACCAACTCGTGGCCGTCCTCGTAGACCTTCTTCACCGCTTCTGGGTAACGCACGGCGCAGAGCGCGTTGGTGTTGAAGGACGCGTTCACGCCGTACTTCTCCAGAATCCGCAGAATGCGCCACACGCCGGTGCGGCCGCCGTAGTCGTTCTCGCTGGCGGTACGGAAGTCGTACCGGCAGCGAACGTCATCCGCGGTCAGGGGGTTGGAGCCGCCCACGTGGCGCGTCCGCCGCATCCCCGGGTCCGGGGTCTCGGTCCAGGCCTCCAGGTTGCCGGCGAGCGCCACCGCGATGCGGGCGTCGTCGGGCCAGCGGATATCGAGCTTCGCCGCCTTGGAGAACACGTCGTAAAAGGAATCATGTTGCGGAATCATGGGGTCCGAACCTCCGTCATTCATCGACCGGTGTTGCCCGCTTCCCGCGGTCACATCTGCGCCGTGACGCCGTTGCGCGCGCACTCGTCCTCGTACATCCGCCGCAGCGCCTCGTCCTCGTCCTCGAACTCGATCTGCTCTACCCCGCGTTCCTCTCCCTGGACCGCGGTGGACGCATGGAGCGCCACGAACCGGCAGGGTTCGGCGCCGGTGTTGTAGTGCTGGTGCCAACTCCCCGCCGGCGGCGAGATGACGGTGCCTTCCTGCCAGTCGAAGCGTGCAGGCTTCTCGCCCTCCTGCCACATGAGGGAATAGCCGGTGGAGTCGAGCATGTAGATGTGAGCGCCGGGGCCGTGACGGTGCGCCTTCTTGTAGGTTCCCACCGGGAACCGGGAGACGTGGGCCAGCATCGTGCTGCCGGCCATGTGGATGTACATGTTGCGGTTGCCCTTGCCCCGCTTCTCCCGCGGCACCAGCCTGATGTCGCGGATGTTGCTGATGAAGTTGTTCTCCAGGATGCCGCCGTAGTAGTCGGTGTTGTACCGCCCCGGCCGGCTGAAGAAGTCCTCCTGGGCCGGGTCGAAGCGGTCCCTGAAGACGTGGTCGGTGTTGAAGATGAAATCCGGGTCCCGGTAGAGCTCGAACACCACCGGGGCGCTGGTGAGGGCGAAATAGCGGGCGTGATCCGTGCCGCTGGCGTTGAAATGCTGGTGCCAGGCGTTGAGCGGGATGGCGAAGAGGCTGCCGGCTTCCCACTCGAACGTTCTCTTCCGGGCCTCGTCGTACCACACCGTGGTGGCGCCCCGGCCCCGGGTGACGAGCACGACCTCCTCGAACAGGTGCCGCTGGGGCTCGAGGCTGGATCCGGCGGCGATCTCGCACACGTAGCCGTCGGCCACCCGCTGGTCCGAGAAGGACAGATACGCGCCCTTGCCCCCCCGGCGCGGCCAATCCCCCAGTTCCATCGTGCGGACGTCCTGGACGTGGGAACCGCTCACCACCGGCAGTCCCTCCGATTCGAGCCACCGGTCATAGGCGCCGAACCGGTCGCTCATGAACTGGACATAGGGGTGGACCTCGAACTCCCTGGCTGCCTTCGTGGCCATGTCGGGCTCCTTTCGGAGAGGGATGAGGACAGGCTATCGACTTTGCAGGAAGAATGCGAACCGTGGCCAAGGCGTCGATTTCTGATAAGGTGATCTCCATGGAAACGAGCCCCAAATCCGCCGCGGCCAGGATCATCCCGCACAGGCTGGAGCAACACGGCCACGTGCGCGTCGACAACTACTACTGGTTGCGGGAACGGGACAACCCGGACACGGTGGCCTACCTGGAGGCGGAGAACCGGCACACCGAGAAGGCCATGGCCCACGTGCAGCCGCTGGAACAGGCGCTGTTCGAAGAAATCAAGGGCCGCATCAAGCAGACCGACATGTCGGTGCCCTACCGGCGGGACGACTACTACTATTACACCCGTTACCAGGAGGGGCAGGAATACCCGTTGTACGCCCGCAAGCGCGAATCCCTGGAGAACCCGGAAGAGCTCATGCTCGACGTGAACGTCCTGGCCGAGGGCCATGAGTTCTTCGCGGTGGGACGACTCGCGGTGAGCTTCGGGCAGGACCTCCTGGCCTACGCGGAGGACGTGCAGGGCCGGCGCATCTACACCATCCGGTTCAAGAATCTCGCCACCGGCGAAACGTTGCCCGACGTCATCCCGGGGGTGACGTGCAACATGACGTGGGCCAGCGACAACCGGACCCTCTTCTACGCCCGGCAGGACCCCGAGACCCTGCGATCCTGCCGCATCGACCGCCATGTGCTGGGAACGGATCCGGCGGAGGACGTGCTCGTCTACGAGGAGCCCGACGATACCTTCTCGGTCCACGTGTTCAAGACGAAGTCCAAGCGATACATCATGATCGTCTCCTCTCACACCCTGAGTAGCGAGTACCGTTATCTCGACGCTGGCGACCCCACCGGCGCGTTCACGAGCTTCCTTCCACGAGAACGGGGACACGAGTATGCCGTGGACCACTTCGATAACCGCTTCTTCATCCACACCAACCACGAGGCCAGGAACTTCCGCCTCATGTCGACGCCCCTGGACCGGACCGGCAAGGAGCACTGGGAGGAGGTCATAGCCCACCGTCCCGACGTGCTGCTGGAGGGCTTCGAGGTGTTTCGCGACCACCTGGTGCTGGAAGAGCGACGAGACGGGCTGGTGCAGATCCGGGTGATCCCGTGGGACGGCGCGCAAGAACACTACCTGGAGTTCGGCGAGCCCGCCTACCTCACCGGCACCAGCGTGAACCTGGAGTTCGACACCACGGTGCTGCGATACGGCTACACCTCCATGACCACGCCGAGCTCCATCTACGACTACGACATGGTGACCCGGGAGAAGACCCTGCTCAAGCAGGAGGAGGTGCTGGGGGGGTTCGACTCGGCCGACTACCGCACGGAGCGGCTGCACGCCACCGCCGCGGACGGCGCACGGGTCCCCATCTCGCTGGTGTACCGCAAGGGGATGGAGCGGGACGGCCGCAGTCCGCTACTGCTGTACGGCTACGGCTCCTACGGCCACAGCCTGGATGCCGGCTTCGGCTCCGCGCGCTTGAGTCTGCTGGATCGGGGCTTCGTGTTCGCCATCGCCCATGTCCGGGGGGGCGAGGAGATGGGCCGGCCGTGGTACGAGGACGGCAAGCTGCTCAAGAAGAAGAACACCTTCACCGACTTCATCGCCTGCGCCGAGCATCTGATCGAGCAGCGCCATACCTCCCGGGGCCGGCTGTTCGCCATGGGCGGGAGCGCCGGCGGGCTGTTGATGGGGGCGGTGGTGAACCTGCGCCCGGAGCTGTTCGAGGGCGTGGTGGCCCAGGTTCCGTTCGTCGACATCGTCACCACCATGCTCGACCCCGACATTCCCCTGACCACCAGCGAGTACGACGAGTGGGGCAACCCCAACGACAAGGAGTACTACCACTACATGCTGTCGTACTCGCCCTACGATAACGTCGAGGCCAAGGACTACCCCCACATGCTGGTGACCACCGGACTGCACGACTCCCAGGTGCAGTACTGGGAGCCGGCCAAGTGGGTGGCCAAGCTGCGGGCCACCAGGACCGACCACAACCGGCTGTTGCTGAAGACCAACATGGAGGCGGGACACGGGGGCGCGTCCGGGAGGTTCAGGCGCTATCGCGAGATCGCCCTGGAATACGCGTTTCTTCTGGACCTGGCGGGGATCAGGGAATAACCGTCCGCCCCAGGCCGTTTTCTCGCGCCGGGCACGGGCGGCGGGTTTGAAATTCCGTGGCACGGGCGGCGGGTTTGAAACCCGCCCCCTATTTGTCCTCGTCGTCCTCGTCCATGGACATGGCCTTGAGGTGCTTGTCGATGGTCGTGTACCCCTTCCACTGATCCACCAGCCAGTAGCGGATGCCGAACTCGAACCGGAGCTCCCGGGTCTCGCCGTCGCTGGGGTTGAAGTGCTGGTGATGCATCATGCCGGGAGGAACGTGGACCGCGTCGCCCTGCTCCCAGGTGTACTGCCTGCCGTCGATCTCGGAGTAGCCGGCGCCTTGCAGCGCGTAGAGGTACGCCTCCGGATGGGCGTGGCTGTGGCTCTTGGAGCGCGGCAACTCGACGAAGATGGAGCTGATGGCCGCGGCGGTGGCCTTGAAACCGTTGCGGTTGCCGCTGCGGCCCATGAGGAAATAGGTGGCGCCGTGCTTGGACTCGGCCGAGAGCTCGTGCTGATCCTGATGCATGGAGATGCGCCGGCCGTCCTCCGGCCAGTCCTGGGACTCCTCCGGCCCGATGGCGGCAACCGTCGCCGGATCGTTGGCGCCGCAGTCCTCGAACTGATCCATGCGGCCCATGTACACCGATGCCTCCAGGTGCCACGCCAGCCCCGAGATATAGCCCACCGGGACGTCCCCGGTGTTGAACAACTGATGCCGGGAGCGGTAAGGCACGTGCAGGACGGTGCCCGGACCGAAGTCGTAGCGCTTGCCGTCCAGCACCATGAAGCCGGCGCCGCTCTCCACGTAGATGGCTTCCTCGCCGTGGCTGTGACGCCCGGTATGCCATCCCACGGGAATTTCGGCCCGCATCATCATGCTGCCGCCGGTGGGAAAGCCCCGTTCGGGCGCTATCATCAACGCCGCCTTGGCGTCCTGGCGCGTCCTGACCCAATCGAGCTCCTTGTGGCGCGCAACCCGCGGCGCATTCTCGACGAAATCCTCGTTCCGCTCGGTGGCGTTCAGCCATTCGCTGTAGAAATCGCTCATAGGTTCCTCCCTGCCGGGCGCCCGGCATACTGCGGGATTCTTAGACCAATTCCGGGCTCATCACAAGCAACCTGCCGTCGCCGGCAGGCCGTAGAACGCATGTTGACATCGGTCTTGATCTCGGTTAAAAATATATTGGATCGTTCATTTACTAATAACCACCAATCACTTAGAGGCGTTCTGCGTGCATTTGGAGGTTCGTTGCTTGCCTCACCTGCACTTTCTCGACTCCTTCGGGCGGCGCTCTGAGCGAACATGAACAGATACAGCCACGATACTGCTTCTTCCTCCGCGGAGAGCGATGCAGATGCCAGCGTCGAGGCACGGCAGTGGCAATTTGCGTATCGTGAAGCGCTCGGCCCCCACATATGCAGGACGGTCTTGATCTCGATCACCCTGGCTATGGCGACGTTCACCCTTGCGGGCCCTATGGGGACCGACGACCTCAACTGGATGCAGCGCCTGGCCTACTTCAGCGCGTCCTCATTCCTGTGCGCGCCCCTCTGCTATGCCGAATACATCGTGGTGCTCTATCTCACGCGCTTCTGGCCGCCGTTCCAAATCGCACTGGCCGTCGGCGGCGGTACGCTGATGGCATCCCTGCCCTCCACCGCCATCGTCTACGCCGTGGATACCCTGATTCGTGCGGACGTCCCCTCCCACGGTCTGCCGAAGATGTACCTTGTTGTTGCGTCATTGATGCTGTTGGCCAGTTCCTTCACCCATTACATGGTTGGCCAACGCCTCAAAAGCGGAACCGTCGCCTCCCTTTCCAAGGCGCCGGCGGATAAACGCAAGCCGTCGGGAAGCGCCGGCGGCGCGGCATTCTCGCCGGTTCCCTTGGATCAGCCGGTACCGCTGACGTCGCCCCCGAGAGCATACGCCGGCGGCGGGGCCTTGTCGCCGGCTGCCGTAGACCGCGCCGTATCCAAGTTCCTCGACCGCCTGCCTCCGGAGGCCGGCCGGGACATCATCTATCTCAAGATGAGCGACCACTACGTGGAAGTCGTCACCACCGTGGGTCGTTGCACCGTTCTGATGCGCCTGGCCGATGCCGTCGCCGAGCTGGACGATCAGGGCGTGCGCGTACACCGCTCCTACTGGGTTGCCTATCCTCACGTCGAAGGTTGGACCCGACGCAACCAACGCACGTTGCTGCGGCTCACCGGCGGCCACACGGTTCCGGTAAGCCGCACCTACCTCAGCGACGTGCGGGCCGCGGTAGCGCGTCACCAGCCGTAGAGGTCCGGTATCCGCGCCGGCGCTACGGACCACACCCCACCGCTCCCTACATCCCCCAAACGGTGATGGTTCGTCCGTCCGGGGATTCTTCGCGGCGGAAGATTTTGTCTTCCCAAGACTTTCCCTCGGTCCGGTCGAAGACCACGAGATGGCCCGCCCGCGCCCCGCAACGGTCCATATAGCCCGCGGTCTGCCCCAGACCTTCACGGATGGTCCACTCCAGACTCTTGTGCAACACCTTGCACTCGATCACGAACCTGGCCGGCGCAGCCCCCGGCGTACCACGGCCGCCTTGCGGCCAGATGATCAGTAAATCCGTGCGTCCCCGCCCCAGGCCGTACTCCCGCTCGATGCGTCCGCCGCTGTTCACCACCCGCTGCAGGAATGCCTGCAACAAAAGCTGCGGGCCGGCTTCCGCGTAGTCGAAACGCGCCACCCAGTGCTCCGAGTGCTCGCGGAAGAACGTCTGGAAAGCCGCGAGCAGCTTCTCCACGTCGAGGCCGCCGTCGGCGTCCACGTACCAGGCGGTGTCCTGGTTCAACTTCTCTTGAAGAACATGGGTGAGCTCCCGCGGCACGACTTCGGCGTAGATGGGGTTGGCCATGCGCAAGGGCGCGTCGCGGGCGATCAGGCCCAGGTCGCGCACGTATGCAAGGTCATGGGCAGAGGACTCGTCCTCGCTGGCGCCGCTCAGCAACGGCTCCACCACGCGCCGCACGCGCTCTTCCCCGAGCTTGTCGGCAAGCTGGTCGAGATGGACCTGCCGGCTCAGGATGAGATGTTCCCGAGCGTCGAAAATGTCGTCGGCGGTGATCGCACGGGAGCGGTCGAGCACGGCCTCCCTGCCGAAGGAGACTCTGCGGCACAGCGCGTTCACCAGCCACGGCTGGCCCCGGGTCTGGGTCCACACCGTAGCCAGCGCCTCCGGGGTGAAGTCCTGGCCGGTCTCCTCGGTGTGCTGGGCCAGCAGCGCGCGCACCTCGGCCTCGGTGAAGTCCCCGAGGCGCAACGATTCGGCCCTGACGTTGAAGGCGCTGCCGCCGGCGATGGCCGCGTTCTCCGAGGTCGAATGAATGCGGTAGTCGCGCACGTCGCGCACGCCGCATAGCACCACGCTCTGGGGGAAGCGCCGGGGGCGCTGGTCGTAGCCGGCCCGCAACTGCCGAAGCACGGAGATCAGCGAGTCGCCGATCAGGGAATCGACCTCGTCGATGAGCAGCACCCGGGGCTTCGGGTCGACCTCACACCACCGGGTCAAGGCCTCGCCGAGGGCGCCGCCGCCGAAGGTCTCCAGGATGCCGGGCCAAACCTCGTACAGGAACCCGTCGCCCAAGGAGCGCGTCCGGGAAGCCAACTCGCCCACGATCACGCGCATGGCGCGTTCCACGTCCTCGCGCATTGCCTGGGCCGCCTCGATGTTCACGTACACGCAACGGTAGTCGCCCTCGGCGCCGCTGTTCAGCAGATCCCGCAGCGCCAGCAGGGTGGAGGTCTTACCCGTCTGCCGAGGCGCGTGCAGCACAAAGTAGCGCTTGTCCCTGATCAACTCCAGGAGCTCGCCGAGGTTCACCCGCTCCAGCGGTGGAATGCAGTAATGGTCCGCCGCAATGACCGGGCCTTCCGTGTTGAACTTGCGCATGGTCCTCCAATATGACATTTCGGCGGGCGAATTGCGCCTCCGGATTGCAGGTCATATATCGGTTTGAAGATTTCCCTCACCTGCCTTCTCCCTCGGAGATAAGGGAATCGAGGGAATCAAAGCAATGCCCCTTTTCCTCTGGGAGAGGGGTTGGGGTGAGGGTACATGCACTGCATTGCAAACTGACACACGACCGTCTCCCGGCGTCTCTTGACAGCCCTTGGGACCGGTGTCTATATAGGGTGCTTGGCTCGGTTTTCCTGCGAGATGTGGATGCCGCGATGCGGTCCGAAACTCCTGCCTGGCCGCATGGTTCATGGTTCCTTCGCAACGACAGCATCAGGTGAGATCGGGACGAAAAGAGCGCGGAGCGAGCGGTCGATCCGCCGCCCGGCGATGCGCGGCAACGACCCGTTTCAGGGCCCGTCCCGAGCTTGTCGAAAGGACCCTTGAACCCCATGAGCCGGCTTCACGAAGCAGCAGGTTTTCTTTCGGGCCGACATACCTAAAGGAGGGTTACGCATGGCGACAAAGTTGAAGTTCGGACTACTGTTGCCCCATTTCGGGGATCAGGGATCGGCGGAGAAGTGCATCGAGGGATCGAAGCTGGCCGAGTCGTTGGGATTCGACTCCGTCTGGGTCCGCGATCACCTGGTCTTCGAGCCCCACGGCATGGAGGGCACGGACAATACCCATATCGAGTGCGTCGCCATCCTGTCGGCGATCTCGTCGGTGTGCAAGAAGCTGATCCTGGGCACCGGTACGATGATCTCGCACAGACACCCGATCCATCTCGCCCAGTGCATGGCGGCCCTGAGCGTCCTGTCCGAAGGCAAGCTGATCATGGGCATCGGCGCGGGGACGTTCCAGCACGAGTTCGCCGCCGCGGGACTCAAGAACACGCGGGAGGACCGCTTCAACCTCGCCAAGGTCAACTCCAACATCGTGCGGCGCCTCTGGGCCGGCGAGAAGGTGGACTACGAGGACGAGTACTTCTCCTTCAAGGACGTCGAGCTCAAGCCCACGCCGCTGGCGCCCATCCCCATCTGGTACGGCGGCGGCACCCCGGCTTCGTGCCGACGCGCCGTGGACTATTGCGACGGCTGGATGCCCGGACGGATACCGCTGGCGACCTTCCACAAGTGCATCAAGTACCTGCACAGCCTATGCGACAAGGCCGGCAAGCCCATGGTCACCACCGGAGCCATCCCCATCACCAGCATCGCCAAGGACAAGGACACTGCGGTGAGCAAGGTCAACGCTCCCGGTCTCATCAACGAGGGCAACAAGAAGCCCACCTGGGTCAAGCCCGCTTCCGGCACCTTCTCCAAGCTCGAGGACATCGAAGGGCTGCTGCTGGCCGGCACGCCGGAGGACATCGTTCGCGATACGCAGCGTTATGAGGAGGGCGGCCTCAACCACATCGTCTACGACCTGCGGTTCCGTTACGCCGACTGGTACGAGCAGATCGAGCTGTTGGGCAGGGAAGTCCTGCCGGCGGTGCGCGCCTAGGAGCCGGTATCGGCCGATAACGCGATGCCGGCACGGGCGGGTTTGAAACCCGCCCTGCATCGGCGTCCGCGTTTTACGGCGCAGGCTCCCAGGCGAAGGGCGCTATTTTCGGTTCCGGGTATGCCGGGTTGGGAGAGCCACATGCAAACAGAGGACGTCACTTTCCATAGCGAGGGCTACAAGGTTCACGGGACCATCTACCTGCCGGACGGCGACAAGGGCAGGCCTTGGCCGGGCATCGTCCAGGGTCCGGGCTTTCTGGGCCTCAAGGACGCCAAGCACTACATCCTCATGTTCGAGCGGCTGTGCGAGGCGGGATATGCCTGCCTGTGCTTCGACTACCGCGGCTGGGGCGCAAGCGAGGGGCCGCAAAAGGGCTGGGTCATGCCCACCTGGCAGGCGGAGGACATCCGCAACGCCATCACCTACATGGAGACCCGTGACGACGTGGACTCCGACCGCATCGCCACCTACGGGTCCGGCGGCACGGGCGGCGGCAACGCCGTACTGGTGGGCGGCGCCGACAGTCGGGTGAAATGCGTCGTGTGCTACCTCGGGGTATGCAACGGCCGCGACTGGCTCCATTCCATGCGCCGGGAGTATGAGTGGATCGACTACCTCAAGCGTATCGAGGAAGACCGCCGGCAGCGGGTGCTGAACGGGTCCGGCGAGCTGGTGGCGGCGCGCGAGGAAATCATGGTCCAGACTCCGGAGCGCAAGACCACCACCATCAAGAAGGAAGTGGCTTCCAAGATTCCCAACCAGATGCCGCTGCAATGCGCCGACGCGATCCTGGACTACGCGCCCGAGGACGTGGTTGACAAGATCTCGCCCCGCGGGGTGCTGTTCATCGCGGTGGAGAACGACGCCACCACGCCGGAAGAACACTCCGTCCGCATGTACGAGAAGGCCGGAGAGCCCAAGAAGCTGGTCATGCTGAAGAAGACCACCCACTACGGGGTCTACAACGACTACTTCGACCAGATCGCGGGCGAGGTGGTGGACTGGTACAACCGCCACCTGAAATACGACCGCATCGGCGTTACCGAGCCGTAGGGCGCAGTTTCACGGCTACGTTCGTTCGAGGAGTTGAACATGGGTAAATTCGAATTCGGCATCCGGGTGCCCAACTCGGGGCCGCTCTCCAGCAAGGAGAACATCGTCAAGGCCGCGCAGAGCTCCGAGGAGCTGGGCTTCGACACCGTCTGGCTCCACGACCATGTGGTGTGGAGCTCGGAGATGCACCGGCACCACATCTCGTCCGGCGCCACCGAGGCCATCACCGACGCCCAGGAGGCCAATTTCTTCGAGTGCATGACCACCATGTCGTACCTGGCCGCCAAGACCAGGGACATCCGGATCGGCGTGGCTTGCCTGGTGATGCCCCTGCGCAACCCCATCTACGCCGCCAAGCAGTGCGCCACCCTGGACCACCTGTGCGACGGACGGCTGCTGGTGGGGGTGGGGCTCGGCTCCAAGGCCACGCGGGACTCCAGCGAGTTCGACGTGTTCGAGGTGCCCATCAAGGGCCGCGGCAACCGCACCGACGAGTACATCGAGGCCATGAAGGCCATCTGGACCCAGCCCATGGCCTCCTACCAGGGCAAGTACCTCAAGTTCGACAACGCCGAGATCCACCCCAAGCCGCTGCAGAAACCCCATCCTCCGGTGTGGGTCGGGGGCTGGATGGATCAGGCCGCGGTGCGGGCCGGCCGCTACGGCGAGGGCTGGATCCCCGGATGGCTTTCGCCCACGGAGATGGCCCGGGGCTGCGACATCCTCAGGAAGGCGGCCGAGGACGCGGGGCGGGACCCCGCGGGTATCAAGATCGCGGTGGAAAAGCTCGCCGCCATCGCCCGCACCCGGGACGAAGCCATGACCCTGGCTCTGCCCACCATCCGCGAGAGCTCCCACACCTACGAGCGCGACGTGGACAACATCCAGTTCGCCCTGGACCGCCACATCATCGGCTCGGTGGACGACGTCCGGCGCCGCATCGACGAGTTCATCGAGGCCGGCGTGCAGCATTTCGAGCTCAAGCTCATCTACCCGGACATGGACACCATGTACAAGGAGATGCTGCTCTGGTCGGAGGAGATCCTGCCGCACTATGTCTAAGGAAAAGCCAGCCCTTGTGGAGCTGCGCTTCGAGCTCAACGGCAAGGACGTGGCCGTGGAGTGCGAGCCGCAGCAGACCCTGTCGGAGGTGCTTCGGGACCGCCTGAACCTCACCGGCACCAAGATCTCGTGCGAGGTGCAGGTCTGCGGTGCGTGCACGGTGCTGGTGGACGGCCTGCCGGTGAGTTCCTGTACCTGCCTGGCCTACGAAGCCCAGGGGCGGAGCGTCACCACCATCGAGGGCCTGGAGAACGCGGACCGCACGCTGCACCCCATCCAGCAGTGCTTCATCGACGAGTTCGCGTTCCAGTGCGGCTTCTGCACGCCGGGCATGATCCTGTCGGCCAAGGCGCTGCTCGACGACAACCCCGACCCCACCGACGACGAGATCATTCACCACATGGACGGCAACCTCTGCCGCTGCACCGGATACGTCCCCATCGTGAAGGCGATCCGCAAGGCGGCAACGGTGATGAAGGAGGCGCGCGGATGAGCGAGGACAAGAGCCGCGACTTCGAGGTGGTCAACCGCTCGGTGCCGCGGCGCGACGGCCGCGCCAAGGTGTCGGGGCGGGCGCTCTACGTGAGCGACGTCCGGCTCGCAGGCATGGCCTGCGCCAAGGTGCTGCGGAGCCCCTACGCCCACGCGAAGATCGTCTCCATGGACACGTCCCGGGCGGAAGCCCATCCCGGCGTCTACAACGTGCTGCGGGGCGACGACCTGGAGGGGCTGAACCCCTATTTCGGCCACGCCGTCAAGGACCACCCGCTCATCGCCATCGACAAGGTGCGCTACGCGGGCGAGCCCGTGGCCGCGGTCATCGCCGAGGACGAACTCACCGCCTACGAGGCGCTGGAGCTCATCAGCGTGGAGTACGAGGAGCTGCCGACGGTGATGGAGCCCAGGGAGTCGCTGGAGAAGACCGCCCCCCTGCTCCACGAGCGCCGGTTCGAGGCCGGCGCGCTGCGCGGCTTCGAGGGGGAGGTGACCGCGGGCCGGGGCTCCAACCTGTGCCAGGAGCACCACGTCAAGTGGGGCGACGTGGACGAGGCGTTCGCCAAGGCCGCGGCGGTGGTGGAGGGCGAGTACTATTTCCCCATGGCCTATGCCTACGCCATGGAGCCCTACGTGGCCATTGCCGAGGTGGGCGACGACGGCGTCACCATCTACTCGTCGGCCCAGCATCCTTTCATGGTGCGGCACGACCTCAAGACCATCTTCGATATGCCGGTGAGCCGGATCCGCCTCATCGTACCGTTCGTGGGCGGCGGCTACGGCAGCAAGTCCTACACCAAGGTCGAGCCGCTGGCGTCGGCCTGCGCGTGGAAGGCGCGACGGCCGGTGAAGCTTCAGCTCAGCGTGGAAGAGGCCATGCTCACCACCCGGGGCGACGACGCGCTGACCTGGATGCGCACCGCGGTGGACGCCGACGGCAAGATCATCGCCCGCCAGGCGAAGATCTACATGAACACCGGCGCCTATGCGGAGAACAGCCCGCTGGTGTGCGAGAAGTCCTCCAACCGCTGCGTCGGCCCCTACGCCATCCCCAACGTCCGGATCGACAACTATTCCGTCTACACCAACACGGTGCCGGCCAGTTCCTTCCGGGGTTTCGGCTGCGCCCAGGTGACCATGGCCGGCGAGTCCCAGATCGACGAGTTGGCGGCCAGGATCGGCATGGACCCCTACGAGTTTCGCGTGCACAACGTGGCGCGCCCGAAGCAGGAGTTCTTCCCCGGCATGCGCCCGTTCGACGGCACCCTCACCCAGGACCTCAAGATCGTGGCCGACAACCTTGGCTGGAAGGAACCGCTGCCCGACGGCCACGGACGCAGCATCGGCTGCTCCGCCAGCGACGCCGGCGCCTATCCGCTGACCTCCACGGCCGTGCGGGTGCACGCCGACGGCTCGGTATCGTTGATGATCGGCAGCACGGAGCTGGGCCAGGGCAGCCACACGGTGCTGCCGCAGATCGCCGCGGAGGAGCTCGGGGTCTCGTTCGACGTGGTGCGGGTGGTGTCCTCCGACACCGCCATCACCCCCTATGACCGTTCCACCGGCGCCAGTCGCACCACTACCCTCATGGGGCGGGCGGTACAGGAGGCCAGCCGGGAGGCCAGGGAGCAGATGATCCGCATGGCCGCGGACGTGCTGGGGGTCGAGGAATCGGAGATCGAACCGGTCCGCGGCGGCGTCACCTGCGGCGAGGCGCGGCTGAACTGGTCCGAGGTGCTGACCCGCTATTACAAGCTCCCGGACGGCGAGGTCATCGGCCGCGCGTACATTCGCAAGCACGGGGATTTCGCGCAGTTGCCGGTGTTCTGGGAAGCCGCCTCCACCGGCATCGAGGTGTCCGTAGACGAAGAGACCGGCAAGGTCACCATGGAGAAGCTCGGCACCGCCGGCGACGTGGGGCTGGCCATCAACCCGGCCCTGGCCGAGGGCCAGGACATCGGCGCCGCCACCACCGGCATGGGCATCGGCATGTTCGAGGAGCTGGTGTTCGACCGCAACCAGCTCCTCAACGGCAACCTGCTGGAGTACCGGCTGCCGCGGTTCTCCGACATGCCGCGGACGGTGAAGCTGGAGCTGGTGCAGAACCGCGACGGGGTGGGCCCCTACGGCGCCAAGGGCGGCGGCGAGGCGTCGCTCAACTCGTTGCCGGCCAACATCGCCAACGCGGTGTACAACGCCACCGGCGCGCGCGTGCGCCGGGCGCCGCTGACGCCGGAAAAAGTCTGGCGCGCCATCCGTGAGGCGCGCGCTTCCCGTGGAGATGACCGCTCATGACCCTCCTGCGACCAAGACCCTTGACGGAGACCCCTGCCGGCCTTCGCGCTCGTGGAGGTGACGAGTCATGATGCCGCTGCGACGCTTCGCCATCCACCGGCCGGCCGATCTGCGGGAGGCCGCGGAGATGCTCGACCACTATGGTGAGACCGGCAGCTTGTACGCCGGCGGCACCGAACTCCTGCTGGCCATGCGACACGACCTGCTGCGCTACGAGCACCTGATCGACATCAAGGCCGTGGCGGGCCTGGACGGCATCGAGCGCCGCGACGGGCGTCTGCACATCGGCGCCGCCGCCACCCATCGGATGATCGAGCGCTCCGCGGTGGTGCGGGAATCCCTGCCGGTGATGGCCGGGATGGCAGCCAACGTGGCCAATGTGCGGGTGCGCGCCGCCGGCACACTGGGCGGGAACCTGTGTTTCGCCGAGCCCCACTCCGATCCCGCGACCCTGCTGCTGGCCCTCGGCGGCGCCGCCCGCGCGCAAGGAAAATCGGGCGAACGGACCGTGGCCATGGACGAGCTTCTGGCCGGGGCGTACGAAACATCGCTGGGCCAGGACGAGGTCCTGACCGGCGTGGACGTGCCGCTGCCGCAGCCGACGCAGCGCGCCGCCTACCTCAAGTTCCAGGTCCACGAGCGGCCACTGCTCGGGCTGGCGCTGGTGCTGGAACTGGACGAAGGCGGCGAGGCAATCCGCGAAGCCCGCTGCGCCGTGGGCTGCGTAAGCCCCGCGCCGTGCCGCTCGGCCGCCGCCGAGGGCATCCTTGCGGGTCCGGTGGACGAAGCCGAACCGCGGCTTCAGGACGCCGCCGACGCACTGGCGGATGAAGCCTCGCTGGTGGACGACCGCGAAGGCAGCGCGGAGTACAAACGCCACCTCATCGGAGTCCTGCTGCGCCGCGCCGCGACGCAATGCCTCGCCCGCCATATCCGGAACCGGGAATAGCGCCCTTCGACTTCGCTACGCTCCGGGCGAACGGAAAAAAGAGTTCTCGTTTCCGTGGCGGCGGCGTGCTGGTCGTGTCCCGTCCGATACCGGCGTCGCCATGCGTTTCCCTGCGCCACTGATCCCTGGCACCCTCCTCAAGCGCTACAAGCGTTTTCTCGCGGACGTTCGACTCGACGACGGTACGCTGGTGACGGCGCACTGCGCCAACACCGGCAGCATGCTGGGCTGCAACGAGCCCGGCAGCCGGGTCTACCTCTCGGACCAGAGCGGCAGGGGCCGAAAGCTGGACTTCACCTGGGAGTTGATCCGGGTCGGCCGAACGCTGGTGGGGATCAATACGCTGGCGGCCAACCGGCTGGCGCGGGAAGGGATCGAGACCGGCGTGATTCGGGAGTTGCAGGGCTACCGGAACCTCCGCGCCGAGGTTCCGACAAGGCCGGGCGCCCGCCTCGACTTTCTTCTCGACAGCCCCGGAAATCGCTGCTACGTCGAGGTCAAGAACGTGACCCTGGTGGTGGACCGGGTCGCCACCTTTCCCGACGCCGTCAGCGAGCGGGGCGCCAGGCACCTGAAAGAGCTCATACGGCTGCGACGGAGAGGGTACCGGGCGGTGCTGCTGTTCGTGATCCAGCGAGGACCGTGTCCCTCGTTCAGGCCCGCGGACGAGATCGATCCGGAGTACGGGCGCTGGCTGCGGCGGGCGGTCGAGGCCGACGTCGAGGTCTATCCCTACGGCGCCCGGGTCACCACCCGGGGCATCTCCCTCAAGGAAGCCGTTCCACTGCGCCTCGGAGAGGCCGCCGCTCGTAAGCAAGGATAAGCCCCCGCACCGTCTCCGTCCTCCCGCCCGTCGAGGCTTTCGATGCCCCCAATGATCTCGATGTCCTCTGCCTTGCCGTTGTGAGAGGCCGACTTTCCCCATAGAATCGACATTGTGGGCCGGATCGGGCCCGATAAAGAAGGAGCAACAAATGCCGAATGACACCCTTCAGGAAGTCGATATCGAAGATCCGGTAGGTAACGACGACGAACTAGGCAATCCGATACGCTACATCATCACCAGCTACGGTGCGGATATCCCGGTAGATGGGCTCGTGAAGCGACTTGATGGTGAAGCTGTCTTTATCCCGGACTTTCAGCGAAATTTCGTATGGACGATTGCGCAGGCCTCGCGGTTTATCGAGTCACTGTTGCTCGGGTTGCCGGTTCCCGGCGTCTTTCTTTTCAAGGAGCCCGATACGCAAAAATTGATGGTCGTGGACGGACAGCAGCGCCTGCGGACTTTGCAATCATTCTACAACGGGTTTTTCAACGACAAGCAATTCAAGCTCATCGGGGTTTCTGACGAGCTCAGCCAGAAGACGTACGATACGCTTGCTCCGGAAGATCAGCGTCGTCTCGACGACTCGATTCTCCACGCGACTATTTTCGAGCAGAGCAAGCCTGACCAGGATCGGAACTCGATCTACGAAGTTTTCGCACGTTTGAACACGGGAGGAACCCCGCTGAACCACCAGGAAATCCGGGCTTGCGTCTACAGAGGGGACCTTAACCAACTGCTTTCGGAGTTGGCTGAAAACAAGTATTGGCGAAAGCTGTATAGCGCCAAAGGCAACAGGAAGAAGGACGAGGAAATTATTCTGCGATTCTTCTCACTCTACTTCCGGCTCGACCAATACGAGCGTCCAATGAAACATTTTTTGAACGACTTCATGTCCGATCATCGTCGACTCGAACAACACCAGCAGGACGAGTTTCGGCACATCTTCGAACGGACCGTCGAAACCGCGGCTACGGTACTGACATCGAAGGCGCTGCGTCCTGAACGCGCCCTCAACGTGTCCGTCGCCGATTCGGTGTTGGTCGGGCTCGCACATCGTCTGGAGAAAGGATGCATCTCCGACCAAAGGGCCTTGAAGGCGGCTCACAAGAAATTGCTGCGGAAGTTGCGCGATGAATCCTTGTACACCGAGGGCACCACGGACAAGGATCGCGTAACGAAACGCATCGAGTATGCCTGCGAAGAATACGGGGCGGTTCAATGAGCTTTCGCGATAGCCGGTATCTCGAGAACGCGATTACATCCGCGTCAGTCGAGGCTGGCGATGAAGCCCCTGACCGCTTGGTTGAACTGTTCGGGCTGCTCCCGGTAGCAGAAGTGGCCCGCCTTGTTGATCACGTGCAACTGCGCGTTCTCGGTGCTGTTGGCGACGAAATCGAACAGCGAAAGGCCTCTCCTGTACTGCGCCGTGGGATCATTGTAGCCCCATACCACCAGGGTGGGGGTCTTGAGCCGGCCCTCCATCATCCACTGAAGACACTGTTCCTTGTCGAGGACGAGGTTGGGCATGAACAGTTTGTCCTTCAATCCCTCGCCGCTCATCTTGCGCACGGATTCCCGGTACTTGGGCAGGTTGGAGATCTCCACCGCAGCGTCGATCCAGCCGTCCGTGATATGCCCGGTACCGTAGGAATAGTGCTCCACGACCCATCGCTGGCTCTCCCGGCCGAGGTACGGCTCGGGCCTCGACGCCATGACCAGCTCGGTGAGCGAGGGGCCCGGCGAGAGCGTCCCGCTGTCCACGATGATGCAGGACTTGACGATCTCCGGATACAGCAACGTCAGCCGCGCCACCAGGTACCCGCCACGGGAGTGGCCGCATAGGTGAACGTCCTGAAGCCCCATGGCCTTGAGGAAGCCATGGGCATGCTCCACCACCGCGGCGGGGGTGTAGTCGTCGTCGGTCTTGGGGTTGCCGGTGTGCCCCTGCCCGAGCTTGTCAACCGCGATCACCCGGAACGACGCGGCGAGTGCATCGAAGTTGAGCTCCCAATCCAGCGCGCTGTCACAGGCGTCGGTGGTGCCGAAGTGGCTGCCGTGCCACAGCACCAGCGGTTCCCCCGTCCCCTGCTCGAAGTAACGTGTCCGGACCCCGTCCACGTCGATGAATTTTGCGTCGGTCATTGGCATGTGGCGGACCTCCCTGAAATCACCCCGGCCCGGCAAGGCTGCATGGGTGATGCAACGGTTTCATCCTGTCGTCATTTCTCTGAACATAGCTACGTTTCGACATTTCTATTCTCATCGTGGGTGATGCCGGCGGCAACCGGCAAGGGTGATTGCCATGACCCGCCGAGCCCCAACACCGTCATTCCGGCGAAAGCCGGAATCCACGGAGGCTCACATCCCCCACACGGTGATGGCGCCTCCGTCCAGGGATTCTTCGCGACGGAAGATCTTGTCCTCCCACGACTTTCCCTCGGTACGGTCGAAGACCACGAGATGGCCCGCCTGGGCCGCGCAACGGTCCATATAGCCGGCGGTCTGCTCCAGGCCTTCGCGGATGGTCCATTCCAGGCTCTTGTGCAGCACCTTGCACTCGATGACGAACCTGGCCGTCGCAGTTCCCGGCGCCCCGCGGCCGCCCTGCGGCCAGATGATCAGCAAATCCGTGCGCCCCCGCCCCAGGCCGTACTCCCGCTCGATGCGTCCGCCGCTGTTCACCACCCGTTGCAGGAACGCCTGCAACAGGAGCTGCGGGCCGGCCTCGACATAATCGAAACGCGCCACCCAGTGTTCCGAGTGCTCGCGGAAGAATGTCTGAAAGCCGGCGAGCAGCTTGTCCACGTCGAGGCTGCCGTCAGCGCCCACGTACCAGGCGGTGTCCTGGATCAGCCCCGCCTGGATCGCGTAGGTGAGCTCTCGCGGCACGACCTCGGCATAGATGGGGTTGGCCATTCGCAGGGGGGCGTCGCGGGCAATCAGGCCCAGGTCCCGGACGTACTCCAGGTCGCGGGTCGAGTGTCGACCCTCGCTCGCCCCGCTCAGCAACGGCTCCACCACGCGCCGCACGCGCTCCTCCTGGAGCTTGTCGGCGAGCTGGTCGAGGTGGACTTGTCGGCTCAGGACGAGGTGCTCCTGGGCCTCGAGAATATCGTCGATGGTCATCACGCGGGAGCGGTCGCGCCCGGCCGCGCTGCCGAAGCACGCCCTGCGGCACAGCGCGTTCACCAGCCACGGCTGGCCCTGGGTCTGCCTCCAAACCGTATCCAGCGCCTCCGAGGTGAACGCCTGCCCCGTCTCCTCGGTGTGCTGGGCGAGCAGCGCGCGCACCTCGGCCTCGGTGAAGTCCCCGAGGCGCAGGGATTCGGCGCGGACGTTGAAGACGCTGCCGCCGGCCACCGCCGCGTTCTCCGAGGTCGAATGAATGCGGTAATCGCGCACGTCGCGTACGCCACACAGCACCACGCTCTGCGGAAAGCTCCTGGGCCGTTGCTGATACCGGCCACGCAACTGCCGGAGCACGGAGATCAGGGTGTCGCCGAGCAGGGAGTCGATCTCGTCGATCAGCAGCACCAGGGGCTTCGGGTCGGCCTCGCACCAGCGCGTCAACGCCTCCCCAAGGGCGGCGCCGCCGAAGGTATCCAGGATGCCGGGCCAAGCCTCGTACAGGTACCGGTCGCCCAACGACCGCGCCTGCGAGGCCAGCTCACCCAGAATGACGCGCAGGGCGCGTTCCACGTCTTCGCGCATGGCCTGGGCCGCCTCGACGTTCACGTACACGCAACGGAATTCGCCCCCTGAACGCCCGGCAGACAAGTCTGCGCCGCGGTTGAGCAGGTCTCGCAACGCCAAGAGCGTCGATGTCTTGCCCGTCTGTCGAGGCGCGTGCAGCACGAAATACCGCTTGTCCCTGATCATCTCCAGTATCTCGCCCAGATCGAACCGTTCCAGGGGCGGAATGCAGTAATGGTCCTCTGCGATAACGGGACCTTCCGTGTTGAACTTGCGCATGGACCCGAGTATGACAGTTCGGGGTTGCTTGGGAAAACGCGCGGAGACGCAGGGACCCGAATCGATCCGGCGCCGCCATCCTCGACTCGACGCAGCAACAGGCGCCCGCCCGGGTGCAATGCCTTGAAGGGGCGCGGGGCGTGTCCGAGTGTCGATCGGGGTGAGAAACCCGTCTCGCGTTCGATGGCCGTGGCCGACCAGGCCCGGCAATGAACGGAAACCTGCGTGCATATCGCTCTTGTCATTCGTGATCTTGGTGGAGGCGGCGCCGAGCGGTCGATGCTCGGATTGGCGACAGGGTTGATCGGGCGGGGACACAGGGTTGATCTGGTTCTGTTCCGAAGGAGAATTCACTACACCGAAGAGGTTCCGGACGCGGCACGTCTCTTCGTCTTGCCCTGTAACTGGCCGGACGGACATGCGGAGGGACGCGCCGCGGACATGCTTGGCCGACTCGACCCGGTTTCCGCTGCATCGAAGCCGTTCGACTGGGTGCGCGCAGCCAGGGCGGTCGGCTACGACCCGTTGTGCCTGCCTGGCAGGCCCCTCGTGCGCGAGGCGGCCGCAATCGCGGCGTATATGGCCGGTGAAAAGCCCGACTGCGTCTTACCGAGTCTTCCCCGTCCCAAGATAGCGACTCTGCTTGCCTGTTGCTTTCTGAATGCACCCCCTCCCGTTGTGCCGACCGTTCGCAACGTGATCCGATACAGCCGCCGCCAAATGCGTCAAGCCAGGCACCTGTTCCCGAACGCTACGCATTTCGTCGGCGTATCCCGTGGTGTTTCCGAGAGTGTCGCCACCGCCATCGGACTCCCGTCAAGCAGAATCACGACCATATACAACCCTGTCGTCACGCGGCGCTTGCTGGCCAAGATGGAGGAGAGCCCGAACCATCCTTGGCTACAAGACGGCGGTGTCCCTGTCATTCTCGCGGCCGGACGACTGGACGCACAAAAGGACTACCCTACCCTGCTCAAGGCCTTCGCCCATCTCGCCCGGGAGCGTAACTGCCGGCTGATCATTCTAGGTGAAGGAGAGCGCAGAAAAGAGCTCGAAGGACTTGTCGACAGCATCCAACTAACCGAACGGGTCTCGATGCCAGGGTGGGTGGAAAATCCCTTCGCGTTCATGTCGCGTGCCTCACTGTTTGTGCTGTCGTCAAGACAGGAAGGGCTACCGGGCGTCCTGATTCAGGCTCTGGCCTGCGGTTGTCCCTGTGTCAGCACGGACTGTCCTGCCGGCCCGGCGGAGATTCTTCAAAATGGACAGTTCGGTCCGCTCGTTCCGGTCGGCAACCACGTTGCGTTGGCGGCGGCCATGGCGCAAGTTCTCGACAAGCCGCCAGACCCCTCTACGCTGAAACAGCGCGGAGCATGTTTTTCTGAAGAGACCGCCGTTGTTGCGTACGAGAGATTGATTTCTTCCGTCGTGCAACCACGCCATGACGCAGACATCCATGGCAGCGAGGCGCCGGGGGCGCCGCACCTGGAGAATGGCAGGGGCAACTTCTAGGGGCCTGCGACATGCATAGGTGCACCGAGATGTGCGGGACTGGATGGACTCTCACCGTTTCGTCCGGCAAAGGCCCAAGAGGAGATCCTCGTATGCAGCAACCGACCTGTCGGTGGAGAAGTCCGCAGCCCGCTGTTGCAACCCATGCCGGTCCGGCGGCTGATCGAGAACCCGCTCCATCGCCTGTGCCAACGCAACGTCGTCACCGACCGGAACGAGCGGTCCGACTTTTCCGTTCCGAAGTATTTCCGCAGGACCGGCGGGACAGTCGGTGCTGACACAGGGACAGCCGCATGCCAGTGCCTCCACCAGAACCACCGGAAGACCTTCGCGTCTCGAGGCCAACACGAACAGGGAGGCGCGGGACATGAACGCCAATGGATTCTCTACCCACCCGGGAAGCGAGACCCGGTCCGCGAGCCCGAGAGCCTGAACAAGCCGCTCCAGTTGCACTCTCCTCTTTCCTTCGCCGAGGATGATCATACGGCACGAGCGTCGCGAAGCGAGACGGGCGAAAGCCTTGATGAGAGTGGAAAAGTCCTTTGCTCCTGCCAGTCGCCCGACCGAAAGAATGACCGGCGCGCCGCCGTCCAGGAACCAGGGATGGTTCGGACGCTCCGCCATCCTGACATGGAAATCCGGCGTGATGACGGGATTGTACAGGGTCGTGACACTCTCGCGCGGAACCCTGATGGCGGCTGCCAGACTGTCGGAAACACCCTGCGATACGCCAACCAGACACGCCGCGCTCTCGAACAGACGCTGGTACCTGCGTCTGTAACGGTGGCGGCGATATTTGACAAAGGAATGAACGATAGGCATGACCGGCGGATGTTCTCCCAGCAAACGGCAGACCAGAAGAATCACCGGAATCACGGCTTTCGGACTGGAGAGGTTTGGCAGGACACAATCCGGCTTCGCACGCTCCATGTAGGATGCCACGGCGCGAGCCTGACGGAACAGGCTCGCGTTGAACAGACAAAGCGGACCCCAATTCAAAACGCCTGCCATCCGCACCCGATCCAACGGCCTTGAGTGGGCGCGAAGTCGGATACAGCGCGCAAGGACCTCTGCGGCGCTTTCTTCCGTAAGCTTGTCCGGCCTGTTCTCTATTGCGAACAGCCGCGCGTCTTCGGGAACCTGGTAGTGAATCCTCGTCCTGAACAGGATAATGTCGACCCTGTGGCCGCGACCGATCAACCCTCCGGCCAGATTGAGCACCACTCGCTCGGCGCCGCCGCCGCCGAGATCGGAAATAATGAGAGCGATATGCAACCTCGGTTTCCTTTCACACCTTCATGTATCGAGGATAGCACGAACACCGGGACTACCTCACGCTGACCATGCATTTCCTGTACACGGCCCCCAGATACCACACCAATCAACACTTCGCTGTGAAGGCCCTCCTCGACGCGGGCCACGAAGTTTCCTTCCTCGCCCTCGCGCGCGGGCAGAGCGAGGAAGTTCAAGCATTGGACCCGACTGTCCTCGGTTTCTCCCGTGCCCAAGAAAGGCTTCTGCGGGTCTTCGCGCCCCTGAAAGACCTCGGCGGGAAGCGGCACGACACTCCATGGCCGGCGTGGCGGCGGATGCCGCCGCCACGCGCCCTGTGGAACGAGTTGCGCCGACGGCGCCCGTCGGTGGTAATCGTCCGCGACCCTTTTTCCGCCTACGGACGTCTGGCGATCGGCATGGCCACGCTGCTCGGTCACCGATTGATCCTGTATACGCAGAGTCCCCGGCATCACCCGTTGAAACGAAGAATAAGGAGATGGAGAAAGTTCACGACCTCCGCGATCCTCCGGATGAAAGGCGCCCATTGGATCACCCCCGTGCTCGGCATGGCGGACCGATACCCGGCTTCCGACAACTGGCACTATGTGCCGTTCGTGATGGAGCCTCAAACCGCGCCCGAACGCCGGTCGTGGGTTCCTGACGGCACCGTCCGCATCCTGACCGTGGGGAAATACGAGCCTCGGAAAAACCACGGCCTGTTCCTCAAGGTGATCGCAAGACTGTCTCAACGGCATCCGATATGCTGCACGGTGGTAGGCGAATGCAGCACGCCCGAACACGAACGCCAGTTCGCTCTCCTTCGGCAACGGGCCGCGGAACTGGGGCTCACCCGTCGGACGTCGTTCAAAGTCAACCTGCCCTTCTTCCAGGTACAGGCCCAGTATCGGCAACATGACGTATTCGTGCTCGCCAGCCGCAGGGAGGTCGCCGCGGTGTCGCCGCTCGAGGCGATGGCGCACTCGCTGCCAGTGGTATGCAGCGATTCCAACGGCACGGAATGCTACATCCGGCCCGGCGAGAACGGATTCGTATTCCGGACGGACGACGAGGCGGAACTGGAGGTTTGTCTGGAACGGATTATCGAGGATCGCGAGACGTTGGTCGGAATGGGGGCGCGCAGTTACGAACTTGTGGTCGACGAACACGCTCCCCAGGCGTATGTCGACGCGCTGCTGTCGATCGTCGAGGGACACCGCGGGTAGGGTCTATCTTCTGTTCGTATTGCGATACAGGCCGGTCGTACGCGGGATGCCGAACTGCAGCAGGCGGAACCCCGCTTCCACAAGCAATGCGTTTACCTCGACAAACGTATGGGCCTCCTGACGACCACGCTCCGGCCCACAATCCACGGTTACATAGTCGATGAACGGCAAGAGCCCCGTGGCACCTTCCAGAATCTCCGGCTCGGCGCCTTCGCCCTCCACCTTCAGGACCACGATCCCCGTGCGGACTCCGGGACAGGGGGCGTGTCAATGGCGGCAGCGCAGGCGCAGGATGATCAAGGGTTGACGAGTGGTAGTGACACGTTGCGCTGATCCTCGCGCAGAAGTTTCCTGAAGGCGACATATTTCCGCACCGCCCGCGGAATGCTCGTGACGGCCCGCTGCCAGAGACGTACCGTGTAGTCGGCCTCGCCCCGAAGGCGGCTGGAGACCGTGCGAGTCTTGCCGATGAAACTGCCCTCGTATCCGCCATGATGGGCCACCGGCGGGTCGACGTAGAACACGTTGAGATCATGGGTCCAGAATCGCAAAAGCGCATGATCGATGTCCCGGATCATCTTGGGTGCGATCTTCAGGAAGTACCGCGCGGCAGCCCGCGTGATGACATATCCCTCTGATCCGCTGTCCGAGTAGCGCACTCGTCCAAGCGTATACCGCTCTGTCAGCGGAACACACGGAATAAAGCGGCGCTTCGGATGTCTTCTGCCCAATCGGACAATGTCAAAGTGGACTCGCTGTTGCTCCAAGGCATTCAACACGTCGGAAAGCCCTGACTCGAGATGTGCATCGTCCTCGAAGACCGCCATCATTTCCGGTCCGTTCTCCACGAGATCTTCCATGACGTCCCGCGAAGTCAACCAAAGGGCGATGGCGCCATCGGCTGGCGGATCGAGACCAAGGCGCCGCCGACTGTCCCAATCAACTTGGGAAAGCTGGTCTTCCGACAGTAGCCGACCGTCAATGGCTTCCTTGATCTCATACCGCAGGCCGACTGCGGCAAACTCGCTTTCCATCCGTACTCTTCTCTCCGTAGCACGTTCGAGATTGATGAGAACAACACGCATTCCAATGTCCTATGCCACTCTCGGGGGATTTCGGCCGGCGCCTCACCGATGCAGCGCCATGAACATGAACACCTTGGCGGCCTCGACCACGCTCTTGAGCGGCACGAGATCGTCGTCCGTGTGCTGGAAACGGACGGCGCGAGAGCCGTAGTTGACGGCTTCGATCCCCCTGACGTTCAGCAGCCCGGTATCGTTGGCCGCGGTCGAAAAGCTGTATTCCGGCTCCCGGCCCAGCATGGTTCTGATGGCGCCGCCCAAGGCCGCCACCACCGCGGCATCTTTCCGGACCTCGCAGGGATACATGAATTCTTCCTTTTCCAGCGTCACCTCCCAGGGGTCGGTACGTCCGATGGCTTCGGCGAGCTGTCGCACCGCGCGGTCGGCGTCATCCCCCGGCAGCAGCCGGCGGTCCATCCTGATGTGGCACTCGCCGGGGATCGTGTGCGTCGCCTTGGGGTAGCTTTCAATGGCCGTGGGCGTAAGCGAGACCCGTCCGAGCTCGGGATGACTCTTGTCCTCGGGGTAAGGCATCAACGGCCCGAGCTTCTCCAGCACCCGGACCGCGCCTTCCACGGCGTTGACACCCTCCCAGGGGCGGCTGCTGTGGGCCGGGCGTCCGCGCACGACAATGCGCACGTCGATGCGGCCCTTGTTGCCCAACTGGATCTGCGGCGGGCCGTCGATGATGCCCCAGTCCGCGGCGACGGCGCCGCCGGAGAGCACGTGGTCGAGGGATTCATGCTTCCCGCTCTCGCCCGCGGTGCTGGTAACGAAGTAGAGATCACCCGGCAACTCCCATCGGCTCCGCGCGATGAGCTTCATCGCCATCAGCATGGCCGCCAGGCTTCCCTTCTGCTCGCACGCGCCGCGCCCCCAGACGCAGGGGCCGTCGAGTCCGTAGGGGGCGCCGTCCACCATCGCCCCTGAATACGGCTCGGGCATGGTGCTCGGCGCCGCGTTCATGGCGTACGATACCAGCACCAGACCCGGCGCCGTGCCCTTGCCCGGCAACAGCGCGGTGAGGTTGCCCATGTCGTCGATGGCGGCGTGGACGCCTTCCGCCTCCAGCTCGGGCCGCACGACGTCCCGGATCAACGCCAGGACCTGCGGCTCCTTTTCGAGCAGCTCCGTCTGGGGACTCGGGGTCCGCACCAGCTTCACCAGAAGACGCCGGATCTCGACTTCGTCCAGTCCTTCCTCGATGCGTTGTCCGGCTTCGTTCGCGTCCATGAAAGTCGTCCCGGCGGCCTCCGGCAGCCGGCAACGCCGTGCGGCCTCGGGCGGGTTTGAAACCCGCCCCTACACGGTCTTCCGCCGTGATCCGCCTGCGGCGCAGACGGTTACATCTCCACCTCGGCGCCCACGCCCTGCTCAAGCGCCCGCCGGTAGACCAGGCTGGCGGCGGCCACGTCCTGGGCCGCAATGCCCACCGACTTGTACAGGGTGATCTCGTCTTCGCGGGTCCGTCCGGGTTTGGCGCCGGCCAGCACCTCGCCGATCTCGCCGCGCACATGGTCCGAGGTAACGGCGCCCTCCTTGACCGCCAGCAAGATGTCGCCGCACTCGGCGTTGATGGCATCGATGGAGTCCACCACCACCGTCGCCCGCCTGATCGTGTCGCTCCCCATCTCCCGCGCATCGGGCCGGTGGGAGCCCACGGCATTGATGTGGACGCCGGGCTTCAGCCACTTGGCATCGAGGATGGGCTCGGCCGCGTCCGTGACCGCGGTCAGAATGTCCGCCTCGCGAACCACTGCCTCGGCGGATTCCTGCGGCTGGATCGGGAAGCCCGTTTCGCCCTCCAACTCTTCCTTGACGTATATCGCGCTGGTGCGCGTCGGGCTCCAGATGAGCACCCGTTCGATGGAGCGGACCCGGCTCAGCGCCCGGATGTGGGTGCGGGCCTGGGTGCCAGCGCCCAGGACTCCCAGCACCGGCGTTTCCGGCCGCGCCAGCGCCTTGGTGGCCATGGCCGAGGCGCACGCGGTGCGGATGGCGGTGATGTAGACTCCGTCCATCAACACCTCGAGCTTGCCGGTCTCGGCGCTGTAGAGCGAAATGGTGGCAAGGATCGGCGGCAGCCCCTGGCCGGGGTTGTCCCGGAAGTAGGAGATGATCTTGATCCCGAGAGCTTTCCCCTCGCTCATGAACGCCGGCATGCTGGTAATCCGGCCCTGTATCTCCGGCAACGGCACCACCAGGCGCACCGGCATGACCACCTTGCCCGCGGAGAACTGAACGTGGGCCTGCTCCAGCGCGGCGATCAGCTCATCGAGATCCAGCAAATCTCTTACCTGTTTTTCGGAGATGACCAACATGGGGCTTCCTTGCGTTGGCGGTGTGGAAAACGAAACCTGCGGGACGAAAGGATGACATATCGGGCTGCGGAGGGAATTGCAACGATGCTTGCCGTGTCGAGGCGATCGGCCGTGGCGGCGGACGTTTCACTCGGAGCGCCAGTGGTGTATTGTGGCATCGTGCCCATGCTGACGGGTAAGGAGACGACATGAAACAGGAGCGCATCCTCGATTCCGTCGAGCAGCTCGACCGGGACATGACCGAAAAGAGCCTCGAAGGCCACTGGAACCTGGGGCTGGAGGACCTGCCCCCCTACCCCGTCACCAGCGTGCAACCCCACCTGTGGCGCTGGGAGGACGTCCACGAGAGTCTGATCCGGGCCGGGGAAGTGGTGAACCTCGACGACGCCGAGCGCCGGACCATACGGCTGCTGAACCCCGGCATCCCCGGCGGCCACGGCACCACCCACACCATCCACTTCTCGTTCCAGTACGTGAAGCACGGAGAGTACGCGCGCACCCACCGGCACACGGCCGCGGCCTTCCGCTTCGTGCTGGAGGGGCGGGACGCGTACACCATGGTCAACGGGCAGCAGTGCGTCATGGAAGAGGGCGATCTCATCCTCACGCCGCAACTCACGTGGCACGACCACGTGAACGACTCGGGCAAGCCCATCATCTGGCTCGACGGCCTCGACATCCCGCTGACGCAGGCGCTGCACCAGCTCTTCTTCGAGCCCTACCACCAGGAGCGGCAGACCCTGGAGGCAACCAGCCAGGAGGTGGCGGGGTTCTACAGCCACGCGCGGCCGGCGGTGGCGCCGCCCAAGCAGTTCTTCCACTACAAATGGGCCGATACCGAGCGGAGCCTGGAGCGGCTCAGACGGAACGGGGCAGGCCGGGACCCTTATGACGGCTATCTGCTGGAGTTTCTGAACCCCGTCACCGGCGGACCCACCATGCCCACCATCCAATGCGCCGTCCAACTCCTGGAACCCGGCCACGAGACCCTGCCCCACCGGCACACCAGCACCGTCATCTACCACGTGTACCGTGGCGCCGGCGCCTCCATCGTCGGCGGCCGGATCTTCGAGTGGCGGCAGGGCGATTCCTTCGTGGCGCCGCTGTGGACCCAGCACGCCCACTCCAACCCCTCCTCGGGCACCGACGCCATCCTGCTTTCCATGAGCGACGCCCCGGTGCTGAAGGCGCTGGGCCTGTACCGGGAGGCGAGCTGAAGCGGGGATGAAGCCGAGTGTCCGCATGACGCAACCCCGTTCCAGTGGCAAAGACGGCGCGCGACCGAACGATTACTGGATGCGCGCCGTCTCATTCGCCGGACTGCATCGCATCCTGAAGGCCGTTGCGGATTCTCCGAACGGATTGACCGCTGGCGCAATCAACGGGTTGGTCCGAGACAATGACATCTCGCTGACTCGACGCAGTTCGGCTCCTGCACCGACGACCCTTTACCACTACCGGAACACGTTGCTCCGCCTGTGCGCGATCAAACGGGACGGACGGATGTTGCGCGCGAACGAAGACGATCCGTATGTCTCGCAACTGCTGCGTCAGCCAACTCCGGAGAATGGCGTTCAATCGATAAGCGATGCCGCCAGAGATCCGTTCGCGGCTTTGGTCCTGAACAACGAACAATGCAAGTCACTTTTCTTCGACGTTTTCATGCCCTTGGAAACAAGCTCCTACTCCGTTTCCGATTTTCGAAACAGCGGTCTTCCCGTCAAGTGGACCCGCGAGCATCCAGCTCTTTCCAGGGAGGTTCTCTTTCTGAACAATACGACCGGCCGAACGATACGTTTTTCGTCACCCGCCGGCGAGAGCGCGGTCCTCTACGGGGTGCGTTATTGGGCGCGTGACGAATTGCAACTCATAGACGAGTACGGTAAACGATCCGATGGCGGCACGATCATGTTTCCTGTTTCCCAGGCTGGCGCATGCTCGACGACGCTCGATCCGACCGTACTGCAAACAGTGCGCATCCTCCTTTCTCTGCGTACCCCAGGTGAATGGACCCTGTTCTCGGTCGCCGACCTCATTGCCCGCTGCTGCGAATCGCGCAGGCGGCCCATCCGGGTGCTCTTTGACGCCATCGACTGGCTGCGTCGCGAATGGCCCGGTCACATTGCAATGATTCCGACTTCCCGCGCCCTTGCAACACTCACGGCGACATCGCCGCAGAGAGACGCCCTCGAGTTGAGAAGATACTACAAAGCGTCAAACGGCCCCTACATTTCCCACATCCGCATTCACAGAGACATCACAGCCGGACCTATGGAGTTGCCGAACCATGACCCCCACCATCCTTCACAAACTCGGGCTTGATTCGAATCCTTTCGAGCCCGCCGCGACAGGAACGCCCTTCTACGGGACACTAACGCCGCCCATCAATCTTCGTCCGTCGGTATTCATAGCATGTCATCATATCAACTTTCACAACCTAATGGAAAGTATTCAATGGCGACTATTGTTGGAGGGTCAATAATACGCCAAGTGCAGGGAGTATCGAGACGAGCGTTCGCGACATCAAGGACGCGGAATCATGCCGCCTGATCCACTCGAAATTCAACAGAGTCTTGGACCGGAACGTCTTGATGCGTTCCGGGTGTTTTTGCACATCCAGAAGAGCAAGGAGGCAGGGAGGCCATTTTCGCTAATCCGGTTGGGCGATGGTGAAGCGTATGCAGCGCATGTTGGATGGATATTTTCTGGACATGTACCTATGTCTTCGCGAAGTTGCCCGCGTTTGTCGCAAAGGTGCGAAGGCCGCGCTGGTCGTAGGGAATGCACAGTATAAGGGCATGGCGATCGTCGTTGACGAGATCACCGCGGAGGTCGGGGAGCAGGCGGGTCTCATCTGCAAGGAAATACGAGCAGTACGGTGGCGCGGGAACAGTGCCCAGCAGATGGGTAGGTACGGACGCATGCCGTCCCGGGAAAGCGTTGTCATGTTCGAGAAGCCCTGACAGCCGGACCATGGCCAGGAATAGGGTCCCGGCGTCACGTTGACGATTCTTCGCTTCAAGAGGTACGATGCACGGATTCACGGCAGAAGGAGGATATTGCGGTGCGTAACTGGATGATTGTCTTGATTGCGAGCCTGTGGGTCGGCGCGCCGGCCACGCTGGCGGCCCAGGTGAAGGTCGGCATGATCACGACCCTGTCGGGCGGCGGCAGCGCCCTGGGCGTCGCGGTGAGGGACGGCTTCAAGCTGGCGGTTGACCGGGAGGGCGGCAAGCTCGGCGGCACGCCGGTGGAGTTGCTGGTAGAAGACGACGCCCGGAAGTCGGGAAAGGCGCTGCAGGTGGCCAACCGCTTTCTCAAGCGCGACAAGGTCGACATCATGACCGGGATCATCTGGTCGAACCTTGCCATCGCCGTGGTGCCGAAGGTGGTGGAAGCCGGCGTCTTCTATATCAGCCCCAACGCCGGGCCGTCGAAACTCGCCGGCAAGGGCTGCCACGAGAACTACTTCAACGTGGCCTGGCAGAACGACAACCTTCACGAGGCCATGGGCCAGCACGTGGCGCAAAAGGGATACGAGAACGCCTACATCCTGGCGCCCAACTACCCGGCGGGGAAGGACGCGCTGCGTGGCTTCAAGCGCTTCTACAAGGGCAAGCTGGCCGGCGAGGTCTACACCAAGCTCGGGCAGAAGGACTATGCCGCCGAGATCGCCGCGCTACGCGGCGCCAAGCCGGACGCGGTGTTCTTCTTCCTGCCCGGCGGCATGGGCATCAGCTTCATCAAGCAGTACCACCAAGCGGGCCTGACCGGAAAGATCCCGCTGTTCGGTCCGGCGTTCTCGTTCGACCAGACCATCCTCGGGGCGGTCGGCGACGCCGCGCTGGGGGTGATCAACTCCTCCCAGTGGAACAAGGACATCGACAACCCGGCCAACAAGGCATTCGTAGACGGCTTCCGGAAAGCCTACCAACGGCTTCCCTCGCTCTACGCGAGCCAGGGCTATGACGCAGCGCGGTTGATCGGGGCCGCGCTCAAGAGCACGGGGGGCAAGGTCTCCGACAAGTCGGCTTTCCGCGCGGCCCTGCGCAAGGCCGACTTCGAGTCCGTGCGAGGAGACTTCAAGTTCGGCCCGAACCACCATCCGGTCCAGGACGTGCATGTCCGCGAGGTCGTGCGCGAGGGCAAGGTGCTCACCAACAAGATCGTCGGCAAGGCTTTCGCCAACCACGCGGACGCCTACGCCAGCCAGTGCAAGATGTAGCGACCCGCCACTGACCCGGCGTCCCGGCTCACGGACCGGTGAGCGGGGACACCGGCGGCCCTGGCAGCCTGTATCGGCCGGTAGCGCGCGGGCACGAGCGGGTTGGAAACCCGCCCCGGGCGTCCGCGTTACTGCGCAGGCTCCTGGCCCCGGAACCCTTTCCCGCCCGGATTTCCGGCCCCGTGCTCGATACGGGGCCGGAACCCCGGGCGGGAAAGGGGGCACGACCCATGTCCATATTGCTGGTGATCGAGCAGGTGCTGAACGGCCTGCAGTTCGGGGTGATGCTTTTCCTCATGGCCGCCGGCCTGACCCTGGTGTTCGGCATCATGGGGATGATCAACCTGGCCCACGGCTCGCTCTACATGGTGGGGGCCTATCTATGCGCCACCGTGTACCAGCTCACCGGCTCCTTCCTGCTGGCGCTGGCGGCGACGCTGTGCGGCTCGGCGCTGGTGGGCGTCGCGGTGGAGATGGCGGCGCTACGGACCCTCTACAGCCGGGACCACCTGGACCAGGTCCTCGCCACCTTCGGCCTCATCCTGTTCTTCAACGAACTGACCAAGATCCTCTGGGGCCCCCGGGCGCTGTTCCTGGACGTTCCGGCCGCGCTGTCGGGATCCGTGCAGGTGATTCCGGGCGTGGACTACCCGGTGTACCGGCTGGCCATCATCGCCGTCGGCGTCCTGGTGGCGTTCTCGCTCTACTGGCTCATCGTCCGGACCCGCATGGGCATGATGATCCGGGCCAGCGCCAGCAACCGGGAGATCATCGGCGCCCTGGGGGTGAACGTCCCCCTGCTCTACACCCTGGTGTTCGGCCTGGGCGCGCTGCTGGCCGGGCTCGCCGGCGCCATGGCCGGGCCGGTGTGGTCGGTGGAGGTGGGGATGGGCGAGAACATCCTGATCCTGACTTTCGTGGTGATCGTCATCGGCGGTATCGGCTCGGTGCGTGGGGCGCTTCTGGGATCCTGCCTGGTCGGATTCATCGACACCATGGGCCGGGCCTTCCTGCCGGTGTCCCTGGGGCTCTTTTTCGACCCCGCCACCGCCAACGGCGTCGGCGCCTCCCTCGCCTCCATGTCCATCTACATCTTCATGGCCGCCATCCTGGTGTGGCGCCCCCGTGGATTGCTGCCGGTCCATGGCAGATCCTGATGCCGGCGGCCTTGTTCTCGTGGCGCCCGCTATCGGCCTATGAGCGACTCGTCTGAAACGGCTGCGGTTTCCCGCTCACTGGCCAAGTGCAGGAACGCCGGTCCTGCGGCCGCGTGGAGAGCTGCGCCCGTGACGTGCGTCGCAGTTGCCCTGGCAGTGCTGCCCCCCGTCGCCGAAGCGTTGGACGAGTCGTTTCTCATCGGGATCTTCACCCGGATCTTCATCTTTGCGCTGGCCGCGGTGAGCCTGGACCTCATCCTCGGTTTCGGCGGCATGGTGAGCTTCGGCCACTCGGCCTACTTCGGCGTGGGCGCCTACGTGGTCGGCATCCTGTCTTTCCATGCGGCCGGCGGCGACGCCCCGCTATGGCCGTTTTCCCACCCGGCGCTGGAGAGCGCCCTGACCGTCTGGCCGCTGGCGGTTGGGGTCGGGGCGTTGCTCGCCGTTCTGGTAGGCGCCGTCAGCCTGCGCACCAGCGGCATGTACTTCATCATGATCACGCTGGCCTTCGCGCAAATGCTCTACTACTTCTTCGTCTCCCTGGAGCTGTACGGCGGGGACGACGGCCTGAGCATCGTCCAGAACAACCGCCTGCCGGGTCTCGACCTCGAGAACGAAGCCTCCTTCTACTACGTCTGCCTGGTCATCCTGGCGGTCTTTCTGCTGATCGGCCGGCGGCTGGTGCATTCCCGCTTCGGGATGGTGCTGCAGGGTTGCAAGGAAAACGAGCAGCGGATGCTGGCCCTGGGCTTCCCGGTCTACCGCTACAAGCTCGCGGGCTTCGTCATGGCCGGGGCGGCAGCGGGCCTCGCGGGCGCGCTGATGGCCAACCACATGGGCTTCGTGGATCCGGGCCTGATGCACTGGACCGTCTCCGGGGAGATCATGGTCATGGTGATTCTCGGCGGCATGGGCACGCTGGGGGGCCCGGTCATCGGCGCCCTGGTGCTGCTGCTTCTGGAAGAGATCCTTTCGGCGTACATGGAACACTGGATGATCATCCTGGGGCCGACCCTGGTGCTGGTGGTGCTGTTCGCCCGCCGCGGCATCTGGGGCTGGTTCGAGGGAGGGAGGAGCCCCCATGGCTGAACCGCTGCTCGCGGCGCGCGGGCTCACCAAGGCGTACGGCGCCCTCAAGGCCACCGATGCCCTCTCCCTCGACGTGGTCCGGGGCGAGATCCATGCGATCATCGGCCCCAACGGCGCGGGCAAGACCACCGCCATCCGGCAACTGTCCGGGGAGGTGGCGTCGGACCAGGGTATCATCCATCTCGGCGGCCGGGACATTACCCGCAAACCCGTGCACGAGCGCGCCCGGCTGGGACTGGCCCGCTCGTTCCAGATCACGTCGGTGTTCGACGGGTTTACCGCCGAGGACAACGTGGCCATGGCGGTGCAGGCCCACGACGGCCACTCCTTCCGGTTCTGGCGCCGGGCGCGCTCGGACCCGTCGTTGCGGGGTCCCGCGCGCCGGACCCTGGAGCAGGTCGGGCTGGGCGGACGCGGCGGCGTCATCGCCCGCAACCTGGCCCACGGGGAACAGCGCCAGCTCGAGATCGCCATGGCGCTGGCCACCGACCCCGCGCTGCTGCTGCTGGACGAGCCCATGGCCGGCATGGCCCCCGACGAGGCCAACCGCATGGTAGCGCTGCTGGGCGGGCTCAAGGGGCGGGTGGCGATCCTGCTGGTGGAGCACGACATGAACGCCGTGTTCGCGCTGGCCGACCGGGTTACCGTGCTGGTGGCCGGGCGCGAGGTGGCCACCGGCGCGCCGGACGCCATCCGGGCCGACCCGGTGGTCCGGGAGGCGTATCTGGGAGAGGACGCGTAATGCTCGAGTTGGAGGGCGTCCGGACCTTCTACGGTCCGAGCCAGATCCTGTTCGACGTGAGCCTGCGGGTCGACGCCGGCGAACTGGTGACCCTCATGGGCCGGAACGGCATGGGCAAGACCACCACGGTGCGGTCCATCATGGGACTGGCGCGGCCGCGCGCGGGAAGGATCCGGTTCCAGGGCGCCGAGATCCAGGGTTGGCCGAGCTACGCCGTGGCCCGGGCCGGCATCGGCCTCGTGCCCGAGGGCAGGCAGGTCTTTCCCAACCTGACGGTGCGGGAGAACCTGCTGGTGGCCGCGGGATACGGGTCCGGTTCTCAGCCGCCCGACGCGGACCCCTGGACCGTGGAAGGCATATTCGAGATGTTTCCCGCGCTGGAATCGCGCAAGAACCTGAACGGCCGCAACCTGTCGGGGGGCGAGCAACAGATGCTCGCCATCGGCCGGGCGCTCATGACCAACGCCCGCCTGATCCTGCTGGACGAGGCCACCGAGGGGCTGGCTCCGCTCGTGTGCGCCGAGATCTGGCGCTGCCTGGAGCGGCTCAAGGCCGTGGGGCAGGCCATTCTCCTCATCGACAGCAACCACGGCGCCCTGATGCAGATCGCCGACCGCCACTACATCATGGAAAAGGGCCGCATCACCTGGTCCGGGGACTCCGCCGCCCTGGCCGCGGCGGCCGACGTCCGGCACCGCTACCTCGGGGTGTAGGCGCCGGTATCGACCGATGGCGCGATGCGGGCACGGGCAGGTTCGAACCGTTCGAACCCGCTCTCGAACTCATGCTCGCACTGTAGCGCCACGCGCATCACGACCGCCGGTCGCCGCTCTTCCGTACAAGGGAACGCAGCCTGCCCGTCGCCGAATCCTTCCGGTACCGTCCCTTGACGGCATGGCGTATTTGGCAGACGCCCGGAAGGTCCAGGGCCGTACCGTCCGTTCCCAGGAGCCACCGGAAAGCCCGGTCTTCGTAGGTTTTTCGCCAGCGCGGCGCGGGTCGCTGGTAGAGGCCGATGGAGTCACAGTAACCGACAGCCCGGGCCACGTCGCCGTGGGTGATCTGGTACGGTCCCTTGGCGCGGTCGTGGATCCCGCCGCAGGGACGGAACTCATCCAGGGGAATGTCGAGAACGGCCGGGGCCGCACGGCCCTGCATCAGGAGCTCATGGTCTTCCGGAAGCAGCGAGGTGCCCAGCGGCAACCTGGGATGTACCAGGGCGTCGTCCCTTCCCTGCAACAGGTTCGCCAACGTCTCGAGGCAGCCTTCGTGGAACACGACGTCCGCGTCGGTGAACCAGATCCAGTCGGCGCGGGTGGCCCGAGCGGCGAGGTTTCGGCCGATGCTGCGACGGAAAAGCCGCTTCTCGGGCAGCGGCCGCCAACGCCACGAGACGCCCGGCACGGCGATGCCCTCGAAGAACCGCAGCACCCGCAGCACCGATTCGTCATCGGGTGCGTGGTACACGGTCATGGTGACATCGAGCTTGTCGGTCCGGTGGTTGACGAGAGAGCCGAGCTGATAGGTAAGGAAATGACCGTACTGCCAGCAATGGCTCACGATCTCGATGGAGAGCTTCCCCGTGCGCTTCGCTCTCGGCGCCGCGGCGGGGTCGATGCCGCGAAACCACGAGGCCGGCAACGCTCCGCTTGCGGCGAACCGATAGAACAATCCTGCGGCCGCATCGCCGAACTCCGACATTACCGCCTTTCCTCTGCCCGGCTCCGTGCCTACCCTCGATACACCACGCGATGCATGGACACGCCGGCGGGGCTTTCGAAACGAAACTGTGAATACCGTCAACCTGGAAGTCAAGCGCCGGTCCGTGGCCGTGGCTTGCAGGGCCCTCCGTTCATCATCTTCCCCCCTTCTTCTTCCCCCTTCGCTTCCATTCGGGTCGCTCGCTTCGCCTCACTTGTCACCCCATCTTCATTGTAGTAGTTTCGGGGCCGATGGAACCCTATATCCGATCCACCGACATCACGCTGACGTTCACGCCCAAGAACCGGGACCCGGTGACGGCCCTCAAGGATTTCCGCATCGAGTTGAACAGCGGCGAGTTCGTATCCATCGTGGGGCCGTCGGGCTGCGGCAAGAGCACCTTCCTGAACGTGCTGCTGGGGCTGCTCAAGCCGGACGCGGGCGAGATGGAGATCGGCGGCAAGAAGATCACCGGCCCGGGGGTCGAGCGCGCCATGGTGTTCCAGGAGTTCGGGCTGCTGCCCTGGCGGACGGTCATGGCCAACGTGGAGCTGGGACCGGAGCTCAAGGGAGAGCCGGTTTCCTCGCGCCGCCCGCGCGCCCAGGATCTCGTCAACCTGGTGGGGCTCACGGGATTCGAAGGGCACTACCCGCACGAGCTGTCAGGGGGCATGAAGCAGCGGGTGGGCCTCGCACGGGCGCTGGCCACGGACCCGGAGGTGCTGCTCATGGACGAGCCCTTCGCGGCGCTGGACGCGCAGACACGGGACCTCATGCAGGCCGAGCTGCTCCAAATCTGGGACAAGCACAAGAAGACCGTACTGTTCGTCACCCACAGCATCGAGGAGGCCGCGTATCTTTCGGACCGCGTCATCGTCATGACTGCGCGACCCGGCAAGACCAAGCGGATCATCAAGATCAACCTGCCGCGGCCGCGCGGTTACGAGATGCGGCTGTCGCCGGAGTTCAACGACATCAAGCTCGACATCTGGAACACTCTCAAGGACGAGCTGACCGCGAGAGAGTAGCATGGGATTCAAGGGACTGTCGGAACGCATGGTGCGGTTCCTGCTCGGGGCGGGCGCCGTGGCGGGCTTCTTCCTCGTGTGGGAGTTCCTGCTGACCTACGTGTTCGTATTCAATCCGTTCTTCATCACCAAGCCGTCGCTGATGGCCGCGGCCACGGGGGACCTGATCCTCAGCGGCGAACTGTGGAAGGACCTCTACGTCAGCGGCACGCCGTTCGTCTTCGGGTTCGCCGGCGCGGTGGCCGTCGGCATCCCGCTGGGGGTGGTCATGGGCTGGAGGCGGCGGGTGGCATTCACCCTCGACCCGTTCCTGACCGCCATGTACGCCAGCCCGCTGGTGGCCCTGGCGCCGCTCCTGATCGTCATGTTCGGCGTGGGGGTCAAGGGCAAGGCCATCCTGATCTTCCTGCTGGCGGTGTTCCCGTTCATCTTCAACGCCTTCGCCGGCGTCCGCTCGGTGGACACGCTGCTCATCAACGTGGTCAAGTCCCTGGGCGGCAAGGAGCGCGACCTCTACCTCAAGGTGATCCTGCCGAGCACCCTCCCCTACCTCGTGGCCGGCGCGCGCATCGCCATCGGCCGGGGCATCGTCGGCATCATCGTCGGCGAGTTCTACGCCGCCTCCGAGGGCATCGGCCACGCGCTGATCTGGTACGGCGACATGTACCAGCTTGCGCAGATGTTCGTGTGCATTCTCGTGCTGATGATCATCGCCGTCATCTTCACCCAGGGCCTGCGCAAGGCCGAACTCGCCATCGCCCCCTGGCGCACCCAGGAAACACGATGAACCGCTACCTGGCACAGTACCGCGAGAACGAGGAACCCATTCTGGGATGGGGCTTCATCGTGCTGTTCCTGGTGGTCTGGGAGTTGGTGCCCGTAGTGGTGACGCTGCCCAAGGGGCTGGCGCTCTTCTTCACCACCCCGTACCACATCGCGATCAAGCTCTTCGAGATGATCACCTCCGGCGAGATGGCGTTTCACTTCTACGTCAGCGCCAGCGAGTTCGTCATCGGGCTCGGGCTTTCCATCGCCGTGGGATTGCCGGTGGGGCTGGTCATGGGGCGGTTCAACACGCTGAACGCCATGTTCGACCCCTTCGTGACCGCGTTCAACGCCACCCCCCGGCTGGTATTCCTGCCGCTGGTGGTGCTGTGGTTCGGCTTCGGGATCTGGTCCACGGTGGTGATCGTCTTCATCGGCGCCCTCTTCCCGCTCCTCATCAACACCTACGAGGGCGTCAAGAACGTGGACCGTGTGCTCGTCAACGTGGTCCGCTCCTTCGGCGCCAACGAATGGCAGCTCATGAAGATCGTGGTGCTGCCCAACTCCCTGCCCTACATCATCGCGGGCCTCCGGCTGGCCATCGGCCGCGCCATCCTCGGCGTGGTGGTGGGAGAGTTCTTCGGCTCCGATCAGGGCGTCGGCTACCTCATGGCCGCGGCCGCCGGCAACTATATCGTGGACGTGGTCTTCGCCGGCCTCATCCTGTTCATGGCCATCTCCCTGGTAATGACCCTGGCCGTCAAGAAGCTGGAGAACCGCCTGAGCCGGTGGCGCCCGGAGCAGGTGAAGACGTTCTGACGGACGGGCCCCGGTCCGCGTCCGCCTGGGAGCCTGCGCCCAGGCTCCCAGGCGTCCGGCTCCCCGGTCTCAAGGGCATGGTGCGCCAGCGCATGGAGAACACTCGATTTTCCGGCACTGTTGGCGCCGTACATGAGCGTGATCGGTCGTAGCGGCACGCGCTGTGCTGAAGTGAAAGCCTTGAAATGGGTCATACACGTTCACGAAGGCTCTCCCGCCGGAGTGGCGCTTTGCGCGACCCGCACGATGACGTCCAGCTTCTCGCGAATCTCCGGGTCGATCTCGTGGTCCGGAACGTACTCCACCAGTTCATGGCAGTTCTTCTTGGCCATCAGGTTCGGCAGCCCGAGCTTATCGAAATACGCTTTGAAGACGGGCTCCAGGAAATCATTGCTGGCCTTGATATCCGCGCCCTAGGGAGAGCCCTTGCCCAGGGTCGCCAGCGCCGTCTCCACCTGGTCGATGGCCTGTCGCATCACCTTCACCCGTTTGTCGGCTTCCGCCCGTGTAAACAGTGGTCCGGCCACGGCTTCGCTCGCCGAGGCCGTGGCGTACGCTTCCAGGGTGGCCCGGGAGCACAAATAGTTCTCGATCTCGCGACGCCGCCACATCAGGCATTCGACCGGCGCCACGTCCTGCGGCTCGGACTCGAGCCGATCGAACAAAACGACTCCCCGAAGGATGGGAACCGCCTCTCGCAGCCCGTGGTAATGGTTCCGGACGGCGCTGGTGTTGTTCTCGACATATTTCACGAACGGCCGCTCAAGTACCTGCATGGCTCGTTCGTGTCCCACTCGCTTGGCAAAAGCGTACAGGATGGAAAGGTCGGTCGAGCCTTCCAGATAAAGCACCCAACCGGTCTGTTCTGCCTGGTAATACTGCTCGAAGCCAATCTCTCTCAGCGCCTTCAGCACTTGGCTCCCGCGGTCGTCGATGCGATGCGGTCGGCCCACGAAGGCCACGACCAGATCCCGGTCTGCGGCCTCGTTGAGCAGCACCTCCGAGTGGCTGGCGGCGATGATCTGGCTTCCGCTCTCGCGGGCTACGTCGGTCAGCAAGCGGTAGGTCTGGCGCT
This sequence comes from uncultured Binatia bacterium (SeqCode), assembly GCA_965214905.1. Lineage (GTDB taxonomy): Bacteria > Desulfobacterota > Binatia > UBA9968 > JAJDTQ01 > JAJDTQ01. The sequence goes on along the minus strand of OZ243984.1, from coordinate 3,396,363 downwards.
GCCGAAGAATCTCCAGATGCGCGTCCGGTTCGTCCAGCAGCAAGACCGATCCGGGATTCGCGTACATGTACGCCAGGAGCAGCAGCGTTTGTTGCAGGCCCCGTCCGGCCGAAGAAAGGTCGAGCCTCGTACCGTGTTCACGGTAGCTCATCACGATCTCACCGCGTTCAGCCACGTAGCGCGGCGGATCAACAACTGTGCCGAAAAGAGCCTCGATTTGCTTCACCAGGCGTTCCCAGTGTTCCGTCTCTTCCAAATGCACCTGAAAACACAGGTTGCGTAACACCTCCGCAGTACGCCCTTCTCCGATCCGGACATCGACAGCACCGTGATCGAGACGTGTTTCCGTTGCCGCAAGCCCTGACATGGGCGGCAGAAACGCGATTCGTGCACGTCCGGCTTCATCCGGTACCGGCATGCGTTCCGGTGTTTTGCCATCCGACTGGCGGAGAGGCCGGCAATAAAACGACTCTTCATTCGCGTAGTCGAACTCCAGTCCACAGGCCCAGAACTGGTCGTTGCTCATCCCTTCGACGATAATATCAATACGGATATTACTGGTACGCTGCCGTCCCTCGACCTTGTACACATCCCGCACGTGCAGACCGCGCCACAGGAGGTTCGCATCAGGAATCGGGATCGCAACGAGGTCTCGGCGACTCACGGTCACGCCCGGCCGCTTCTCGGGCGTGCTCTTCCCGGACCGCTTCTCGTTCCAACGCTTGAGCCCGATGTCCCAAAGGGCCAGCGCCTGCATGGCCGACGTCTTCCCGGAGTTGTTCGGCCCGATGAAGACCACCGGACTCCCGAGCTCGATCTCGACCTCGCCGAAGCGCTTGAAGTTGCGTATGATAAGCTTGGTCAGCACGGAGCACAGACAGGCGGGGTACAGCCGAACGGCGCCTGTACGCCATCCGGCAAGAATCGGTGAGATGAGACCTGCCGGGGCACGCGGATCGGTATCGCGTGCCCCGGCAGGGTACGTATCAACGGTTGGAACTACAGCGGCTTCTGCTGCAGGTAGTAGCCCCGCTCCCTCAGGGTCTCGTTCAGGAGATCCCTGGCGACGAACTTCTCGACGTCGGGCAGAGGCTTGTCCTTGGGCCAGAGGTTCTTCGAGATCATGCGCTTGACGCGGGACTCGAACAGGCTCAAGACCAGGGCTTCGGGCATGTCCGGGCCGTACTGGTCGAACACTTCCTCCCAGACGCCTTCGGCTTCCCTGCGGTCCTTCATGGCGAAGTACTTCTGGATCACGTCCACGGACCCTTCCTTGTTGGACGCCATGTACTCGGCGGCCTCGGCCATGGCGTGGATGAACTTCTTGCACGTTTCCCGATTGGCCTTGAGGTAGTCGTTGTGGACCCAGAAGCTGCCGCCGATGCGGGGCAGGTACTTGCCGGTCTTCAGGATGACCTTGAAACCGGCGAGCTTCGCCTTGGCGGCGTGGGGGAACGTGAGCAGGCCGGCGTGGATGTCGCCGTTGATCATGGCGGCGATCCGTTCGGCCTCGCCCCGGAAGCTGATGACCTTGTAGTCCCGTCCGGGCTCCATGCCGAAGTTCTTGGACAGCACGATGTCGGCCTCATCGTAGTCGGCGCTGCCGGGCCGCCCCAGGCCGATGATCTTGCCCTTGAGGTCCTGCACCGTCTTGATGCTCGCGTGGGCGGTAATGGTCCACTGGGAGATCAGCGACTGGCCCACCAGGTAGGTGATGGGCGCGCCCTTGAGTGCGGCCTGAGAGCCGCCGCCGGGTATCGGCACGTAGTCGATCTGCTTGGCGATGCCGGCGTTGAGCAGGGCCTTGCCGCTCATGCTGCGGTACTTGGCGTCCAGCCCGTACTTCTTGAAGATGCCCTGCTCCATGGCGATGTAAGAGGGGATGTGGAATCCGCTCGCCGAGGTGGTCCGGCCCACGCTGATGCCCGTCATGTCCGCCGCGCTTGCGGTAGACGCCGCCAGAGTTCCGATGCCGAACGCCAGCAGCGCTGCGGCGAACGTCCATTTGTTCCTGAATTGCTTCATTTCGTCACTCCTTGTGTTTTCTTCATCGCAAGTGGATGAGCGACTGCACTCTATGACAGAGCCGTCCCCGTTTGCAAGGGGCCATTGGAGCACCCTGAGCGGCTTTGTCACCCCGAGCGGAGCGAAGGGTCTTCCCGCCGTAGCTGAGATTCCCTTCGGCAAGACGCAGGGCATGCTTCGCTCCGCTCGGAATGACAGGTTTGGCCGCGACTTTGGAAAGGCCACTGAGCCGCCGCCCCACGGCCCGTCAGCGGCACAACGGCCAGACCTGGTACCAGGAGTCGCAGCGGAAACGCGATTCGCATCGGGCGAGCTGCGAGCGGTACTGGCCGGCGGTGGCGGCCACGCGCTTGGCAATGCGCCGCAATTGCGGCTTCTTCTTCCAGGTGCCGCGTCGATAGCCGCCGCGGCCCTCGTGATAGGCGAGGTAGAGTTTTTCGGGGTCGTCGCGGGAGATGCCGAGCTGGCGCCACGTCTTGTCGTTGTACCAGCCGATGAAGTCGAGGGCGTCCTCCATGTCCGAGCGGCTGCGGAAGAGCCGGCCCCGCTCGGCCTGGTACTCGCTCCACACCGGATCCAGGGCCTGGGAATATCCGTGGGCCGACGACGGGCGCCCCAACGGAATGAACCACAGCCATCGTCTGGGCGGCTTGGCATGGCTGCGGTAGCTGGACTCGTGGCGCACGAAAGCCATGAGAACGTGCACCGGCGTTCCCCACTTGCTTTGGGATTTGCGGGCGTAGTCGTACCAGTCGGGATACTGTGCGAAGACTTGGCAGATGTCCCGCTGTTGTTTGGGCGGCGGCGCATAGTTGCAACCCGACACCCACATCAACAGAAGCACGACAAGCACTGCTCGCGCGAGCACCAACTCTCCGCTACTCCTCACGTTCCGGCATCTGCACCAGCACCTAGCCGTTTTCGTCCAGGTCGGCCAACCCGACCTACGGGGAGAACGAGTTCTGCGAGGATAGTGCTTGGAAAATTTTGCGTCAAGGAGACGCGGGATCGCTGACGGGCCGTGCGACCTTCACCCTCACCAAGTGGGCCACGATGGCGAAAATCACCGCGGCGGCGCCGACGGCGAGGGTGACGGCGCCCGGAAAGATCATGACGAAACCGCCCGCCACCAGGAGCATACGCTCCCATGCGGTGGTTTCCTTCGAGATCCACCCCTCGAAGCCCGCGGCCAGGGCGTACAGCGCTAGCGCGGCCACGCCGGTGGAGAACAGGATCTCGAAGACGCTCCCGTGCATCAGCAGGCCGGAATTGAAGACGAACAGGAACGGCAGCACGAACGCACCGATGGCCAGACGTATGCCGATGAGCCCCACCACCATGGGGTTGGCTCCGGCCAGCCCTCCGGCCAGGAACATGGCCGGACCCGCGGGCGGGGACATGGGCGCGATGACGGCGAAGTAGACCGCGAACAGGTGCGCGGCCAGCGGCGGCACGCCCAGTTGCACGGTAACGGGCACGATCATGATCGCCGTGAGGATGTAGGTGGCCGCCACCGACAGCGGCGCCCCCAACACCAGCGAGGCGATCATGGCGATCACCAGGGCCGGGAACAGGTAGCCGCCGGAGAAGAGCATCACCATGGAGCCGAACTTGCCGCCGAGGCCGGTGGCGGAGATGGCCGTGACCATGATGGCGCCGGCGGCGATGGGCAACGCCACGATGATGGAGGTGGTGGCGCCGGTCTCCAATCCCTTGAGCACGTTCTTGATGAAGTCCTTGCGCCCCTTCTTCCTGAGCGCCGTGACCACCAGTAGCGTCGCGATGGCCACCAGCGCGGCCCGGATGGGCGTGTAACCTTCCAGCAGCACCCAGACGATGATCACCAGCGGCGCGATGAAGTGGCCGTCCTCCTTGAGCACGTGCCACGCCGTGCGCCGGCCCTCGGTAGGGGAGACGATCCCCATCTTCACACTCTCCATGTGCACCTGCCAGAAGACCGTGAAGAAGTAGAGACAGGCGGGTATGAACGCCGCCACGATGATCTCGACGTAGGGGATGCCGCTGATGTCGCTCATCAGGAACACGGTGGACGCCATCACCGGCGGCATGAACATCCCGCCCATGGACGCCGACAACTCCACCGCGCCGGCGAACGCCGGCCGGAAACCGACGCGCTTCATCATCGGGATGGTGAAGGAGCCGCTGGTGGCGACGTTGGCGATCTGGCTGCCGGAGATGGTGCCGAAGAGGCCGCTCCCCACCACCGCCACCTTGGCCGGCCCGCCGCGCGCGCGTCCGGCCACCGCGTCGGCCAGATCCACGAAGAACGCGGCGCCGCCGCAGTGCAGCAGCAACTGGCCGAACAGCACGAACAGGATGATGTAGGTGGCGGAGATGTTCATCAGCGAGCCCCACATGCCCTGGGGGCTCAGGAACAGCACGTCGATGACCCGGTCGAAAGTCATGCCCGAGTGCCACCAGATCCCGCCGAGAAGGTTGCCCCAGAACATGTACGCCAGGAAGATGACGGTGACGATCACCAGCGGCATCCTCGACACCCGCCGCACCCCTTCGAGCACCAGCAGGATCAGCAGGCTGCCGAAGACGAGGTCCAGCAGGGGCGGCTCGTCGATGAGACTCAGCCACAGGGTGATGCGCTCCAGGTTGAGCAGCATGTAGACCCAGATGGCAATGCACGCACCGGCCAGGGTCCAGTCCCACAACCCCACCCGGCCCTTCCTGGTCGAAGGCGCATAGACGATGAAGGAAAAAGCCAGCAGCCACAGCAGATGCGTCGACCGGTGCTGAAACACGTTGAGCTTGCCGACGCCCATGACGAAGACGTAGAGGTGGTAGAGGGAGTACAGGATGGCAAAGCCGATGACGAGCTTGCCGGCAACTCCCGTGAACTGCCGACGGCTGCCTTCGGCGTACTCCTCGTACACCCGGCCAAGTGCGGTCAGGAATGGCATGAGCTGCAGGTCACCTGTAGCGGGTCACGCGGCAAGGGCAGGCCGCGCGACGAGGCGCCGGGCGCCGGCGCGGGAGGTAACTTCCAGCGCCGGCGCCCGACTCGTGCGCTCCGCTACTCGCTACTTCATGGCGCCCACTTCGCGGAAATACTTCCTGGTGCCCTCGTGGAGCTCCAGCGCATCCGACGCCTTGTCCAGGGCCACCGTGTTCTCGGCGGTCAGCGCCTTGAAGGACGTGTGCACATTCACCAGGTAGTCCCTGCTGCCGAAGACGGCCTTGGTAATGGTGTATGCCTGGTCCACGGACAGGTCCGACCGGATGGCGATGATGTCGGCCATGCGTACGGTATGCAGGGGCTCCTCGTTGACGAACTTGTAGCCGTAGCCGAAGTCCCCCGGGTTGTCGAGCTTCACGTACTCATACCCGAACTCCGCGCCGAGCTTGTCGATGGCGGCCTTGTCGAGGCCCACCCAGACCATCTCCCGGTTGTTGGTAAGATCGACGATCCGGGCGCTCGGCTGCCCCCACAGACCTCCCAGGCCCTCGATCTGGCCGTCCTGGAGAAGATCCAGGGAGGGAGCGGAATACTGATAGTGGATCTTCGCGCCCCACCCTTCCATCTCCTTGAAGTTGGTGCCGTGCACCATGGCCACGTCGGAGAAGACCATATAGGAACCGCTTCCCTGAGGACCCACCGAGATGCCGTCCTTGGCCTTGCGGGACACGTAGTCGCCGAACGTCTTGAGGCCGGCCTTGGGGGTGGCCACGAACATGAAGAGGTCCGCACCCCAGAAAGCCAGCAGGTTGAACTGGTACTTCTTCTTGAACGGCGCCTGGCCCCGCTGAGCGTTGACCGCCATGCGCGCCGAGGCGCCCACGGCCACTTCCGCCTTGCCGGTGCCGATCAGCGCCAGCCCCGCGCCGGGACTGGATGTCGGGACGCTGACGTTCGAGTCGGGTATGGCCCGCCGCAAGGCTTCGCCGATCCCCTCCGCCTTCACCTGGAGCGTGCCGCCGGCCGGCGACCCCACTACCGAAATGTTCCACGATTGTGCGAATGCTTTCACGCCCGGCAGCAGCACCAACGCCAGAACCAGGCTCAAGAACAGGGCTTTTCGATTCATTCAAACACCTCCTGGGTTTTGTCGATCTGGCCTGTCTATCGCATTTGTCACGCTACATCAACAACAAGTTGCATCGGGAAGGCTGGATCGCAGGCTGTTTTTGTCCGGCAAGGGGCGTCGTGGGCGTTTTCCGTGGCCCATTGGGGGAGTATCGGGTTATCCGTGTCGGGTCGTCCGTGTGCCCGGTTGAGCCTCAGCGAGTTCCCGGCAAGGTGTTTCGCGCCTGTGCGGAATGCCCGGAGATGGTCGTCGTGCGAGCGGGATCGTTCTTCATGGGCTCGCCGGAGTCGGAAGCAGGCCATGATGATGAAGAAGGCCCGCAGCACCGAGTGACGATCCTGGAACCCTTCGCGGTGGGCAAACCTGAGGTGGCGTTCGGGGTGTCTCCCGGCCCGGATCGGATGGACAGACGGCCGTCTCCGTCTCCGGGGGCTCGGTCCGAAGGAACTTCCTGTGTCTCCCGGCCCGGATCGGATAGACAGACGGCCGTGGTTACGCTATTCTCCGGAAGCTCGATTTCTCTCAATCTCAGGAGGACAGACAGATGAGACGAACCCGCTTTCTGACGCGCTTTGGCGTGGCCGTTGCCACCGCGGCCGTGCTGGCCTTGAGCGCATCCAACCCTGTCTCCGCGGCCGAAAAGCTGGTCGACAAGATTCACTTCCTCATTCCGGGGGGCGCCGGCGGCGGCTGGGACGGCACCGCCCGCGGCACCGGCGAGGCGCTGACCAAATCCGGCATCGTCGGATCGGCCTCGTACGAGAACATGTCCGGCGGCGGCGGCGGCAAGGCCATCGGCTATCTCATCGAGAACGCCGAGTCCAACCACGGCACGTTGATGGTCAATTCCACGCCCATCGTAATCCGCTCGCTCGTGGGACGCTTTCCCCACAACTTCCGCGACCTGACGATGATTGCCGGCACCATCGGCGACTACGCGGCGATCATCACGGGCAAGGACAGCCCTTACAAGAACTTCTCGGACCTGGTCGAAGCCTACAGGAAAGACCCGCGCAAGGTATCCGTGGGCGGCGGCTCGGTGCCGGGCGGAATGGACCATCTGGTGGCCGCCATGGCATTCCAGGCGGCGGGAGCTGATCCGACCAAGGTCAAGTACATTCCCTACGACGCCGGCGGCAAGCTGAACGCGGCGATCCTGTCGGGCGAGGTGGATGCCGGCTCCACCGGTTTCTCCGAGGCCGTGGCGCTGGCGAAAGCCGGGGAGATGCGCATTCTCGCGGTGACCTCGGACCAGCGTGTCCCGGCGTTCAAGGATGCGCCGACCCTCAAGGAGCAGGGCTACGACACGACGTTTGTCAACTGGCGGGGCTTTTTCGCGGCCCCGGGACTGCCGGAAGACAAGGCCAGCCAGTACCGCAAGGCCCTCGCCGCCATGTACGACACCCCCGAATGGAAGGCGGTGCGCGACCGCAACGGCTGGGTGGACATCCACAACTCCGGCAAGGACTTCACCGCGTTCCTCGAGGATCAGGAGAAGGTGGTCAAGGAGCTGATGCAGAAGCTCGGCTTCCTGAAGTAACGGACGCACCGTCCGGGGCGCCGGCGAAGACGCCCCGGACATCCCTCCTTCCGAGCGCCCGACGAGCAGGAGCGGCATCGTGACCCTCGAACGCGCGATCGCCCTGGTATTCGTGGTCGTTTGTCTGGTCTACGGCTACACTTCCTTCGTGGTCATGGAGGCCGGGCTCCTGCCGTTCGAGCGCAACATGACCTTCCTTCCCAACGTCCTGCCCAAGTGGCTGAGCGTACTGGGCGTCATCGTGGGGGCAGCCGTGCTCATCCAGAGCCAAGGCGCGCCCGAACGGGAAACGGACCTGGACGACGTCGACGTCCGGAACCTGGGACAGTACAAACTCGGCCAGGCCATCCTGCTGCTGACCCTCATGATCACGTATGCGCTGTCGCTCAGGCCGGTGGGCTTCCTGACCGCAACCACCCTCTTCCTGATGCTCGGAGCCTTGATCCTCGGTGAGCGGCGTTACGTTATCCTCATCCCGGTGTCCGCGCTCTCCGCCTTCCTGATCTGGTATCTGGTACAGGAGATGCTCGGCATCTTCCTCCGCCCCTGGCCCTGGTTCGTCTGACGGGTGGCGCCGATGGTTGAAGGAATCCTCACCGGTCTCTCGACCGCCTTCAGTATTCAGAACCTCTTCATGGTCGTCGCCGGGTGCCTCATCGGCACCTTCATCGGCATGCTGCCGGGCCTCGGCCCCATGTCGATCATCGCCATCATGATCCCGGTGGCGATACAGCTCGGCGACCCCGCGACGGCGCTGATCCTGCTCGCGGGCGTGTACTACGGCGCCATATTCGGCGGCTCCACCTCCTCCATCCTGATCAACGCGCCGGGGGTGGCCGGGACCGTCGCCACTGCGTTCGACGGCTATCCCCTGGCGCGCCAGGGGCAGGCCGGCAAGGCGCTGACCATCGCCGCCATCGGATCTTTTTCAGGAGGCACCATCGGCGCCGTGCTGCTGCTGGGGTTTGCGCCGGGGCTGGCGACCGTCGCCCTGCTGTTCCACTCCGCGGAGTACTTCGCGCTGATGGTGGTGGGTCTTGCGGCCATTGCCGCGTTCGCGGGCTCCGGCCAGGTCGCCAAGGCGCTGATGATGACCGTGCTCGGCGTCATGCTCGCCACCGTCGGCGAAAGCGCGTTGTTCAACGCGCCGCGCTTCACCTTCGGCATCCAGGACCTGCAGAGCGGCATCAGCTTCATTACCCTGGCCATGGCCCTGTTTGCCTTGCCCGAAGCCCTGTATCTGGTGCTCAATCCGAAACGCTCGCAACAGGGCAGGGATGACGGCGGCAAGATCGCCAACCTGCGCATCACGCGCGACGAGGCCAGGGAGATCGCTCCGGTCATCGCCCGCCAGTCGCTCCAGGGTTTTTTCATCGGGGTGATGCCGGGCGCCGGAGCGACCATCGCATCGTTCCTCGGCTACGCGGTGGAGCGCAACATCGCCAAGGGAGAGGATCGGGCCAGGTTCGGGAAGGGGTCCGTCAAGGGCCTTGCCGCGCCGGAAACCGCCAACAACGCGGCCTGTACGGGTTCCTTCGTGCCACTGCTCACCCTGGGGATTCCGGGGTCCGGCACCACCGCGATCCTGCTGGGGGCCTTGATCGCTCTCAACGTCGCGCCGGGACCGCGCCTGATGGTGGACGATCCCGCCATCTTCTGGGCGGTGATCATCTCCATGTACGTCGGCAACCTCGTGCTGCTCGTCCTCAACCTGCCGCTCATCCCCTATATCGCCAAGCTCCTGGAGGTTCCGCGCAACTACCTGATCCCGTTCATCCTGTTCTTCACCATGATGGGCAGCTACATCGGTCAGAACAACGCCACCGAACTGCTGCTCCTCACCGGCATGGGAATCGTCGCGACGATCATGCGCATGGCCGGCTATCCGCTCGCGCCGATGCTCATCGGGTTCATTCTCGGACCGCTGCTGGAGAACAACTTCGCCCGGGCCATGAACCTCACCGACGGCATCAGCTTCATGTGGGAGCGGCCGATGACCGCAGCGCTGCTGATATTCGCGATAGTGCTGATCTTTCTGCCTTCCCTCCGGGCGGGTCTGGCACGGTTTGGGGGAAAGGGCGCCTCCGAAGGCGGTTGACGGGCGCCGGTCCCTGCCGGGACCGCACGCCTTGAAGGCTTCGCACCAGACCGCCGGGGTGATCCATGATCACTGCACGGAGCGGGGCGAGCTACGGGCGCTACGTATCGACAGCCTGGGGGCCTGGATCGGGCGTCCGAGTTCTACGACGCAGGCTGCCGGGGGCCGGTCGGAAACGGTGGCGACGCCGGACCTGGAGTCGCGTTCCGTAAATGCGTTGACCCTGTCTCATATCTTCACCCCGTTCCCGCAAGAAGTGGGCGGCGATGAACAACTCCCCTCTCCCTCCGGGAGAGGGTGGCCGAAGGCCGGGTGAGGGCGCCCCGAATAAACCTGCCCTGCTTTGCCGGTCGCTCCCAACCGGCGGCGCGCACACGGGGGACCCTCACCCCAACCCTCTCCCAGAGGGAGAGGGTGTCGGAAGGGCTGTCCAAATGGCTCGGTGATGAGTCATCGCAAATATGAAACGCAACACTACCGGCCCGGCGCAATCGCCGCCTGCCCGGCCTGCGGCCACGCGACGGGGGCGCTCGCCCTGGACAAGCGCTCTTCCAGCGGCAGGCTCTCGTCCCAGTGATAGGCGATGAAGCGCCGACCGTTGATGCCGTTGGACGCCTCGGAAGCGAGCCACACTACCGGCTTCTCCATGATCGGCGGCTGAATCAGCTCGTCCCGGTTGTACGCGGCGTCCTGCGGGATGAGGTTGGTGTTGGCCGGTCCGCCCGGCACCAGCACGTTGGCGGTGACGCCGGTGCCTTCCAGCTCCTGGCACAGGGTGGCCATGAAGGCTTCGTGGCCCGCCTTGGACGGCCCGTAGGGCGAACCGTAGGCCCGGTACATGGTGTCCAGGCTGGTGGTGACGCCGATGATGCGGCCCCATCCCTTCTCGATCATGTGCCCCACCGCCGCGCGCACGGTGAAGAAGGGGCCGGCGCAGTTCACCGCAAATACCCGCACCCAGGCCTCGGGCGAGACCTCCCAGCACTTCTCACGGAACTCGGAGGTCAGGCCGACGTTGCGCGGGTTGGTCCCGGCGTTGTTGACCAGGATGTCCAGGCCGCCGAGGTCGGAGATGGCAGTCCCCACCGCCCTTGCGGCGCTCTCCCAACTGCCCACGCTTTCCACGATGGGCAGCACGCTGTCCTTGCCGGCCACGGCGCGCACCTCGTCCGCGGTCCGGTTGAGCCACTCCTCGCTGATGTCCATCATGGCCACGCGCGCCCCCGCCGCGGTCAGCGCGAACGTCATGCGCCGGCCGAATCCAATGGGGCTGCCGGCCCCGGTCACCAACGCCACTTTTCCTTCCAGGGGTTTGTCAGCCATCAGCGGGTGCCTCCTCTTCGTCGTTTGTCACGGGTGAACCGTATGCCCTGTCAGGCGTTCGACAACGGACACCACCCGACCCTACATGAGTGGCCGCCGACATACAAATCGGGCAACGTCCCGGTTCGAACCCTGCCTCACACCGGCCCGCTCCCGGAGGGTGAGAGAAACAGCGGAGTGCGGTTGAGGTCCTTGTCCGATTTCGGAATTCGGTCCTCGAAAAAACTTCGACCCTCCCCCCACTCGATGGCCTGGCACAGAGCCTCGCGAACAAGGTCCCTCCCCCTCCAGCCCTCCGGGAGAGGGGCCGGTGGGTTACCGCCTCGGTTCGGCAATTGGCACACGATCTACACTCGGATGAATCGCTGGTCGAAGAACGGGGTGCTGGACCGAGTGTTCGAGCAACTCCAACGCGAGCAGATGGTGCGCATCAAGGTCGAGGCGGTGTCGATGGACAGCACCATCGTCAAGGTCCATCCCGACGGGACGGGGGCGTTAAAAAAAAACGGTCCTCAAGCCATCGGCAAATCCCGCGGCGGCTGGACCACCAAGATTCATATGGTTGCCGCGGATGCTCGAACGGCTATCACCTTCTCGCTTTCCCCGGGACAGGCCCACGACGCTCCCGTACAAGCGACGCAACGAAATCGAGAGGTTGTTTCGGCGTCTGAAGGGTTTCCGGCGTATCTTCTCCCGCTTCGAGAAGCTTGACGTGATCTTCCTGGGCTTCATCCTCTTCTCCCTCATCATTGAGGCCCTACGTTAGTGTTAACAGGCCCTAACCCGGAGTTTCCAGCCGCGCCTCCTTGAACGCCGGAGGCGGTGTGGCCCGGGCGCGCAGCGGATGCGCGCCGGCGGCGTCGAGAAGCCCCCGAAGGAAGGCGTTCTGGCGTTCCCTGGCGGTCCTCAGGGGCACGCCTCGGGTCATGACGGCGAAGAACGTGCGGCCGAACTTCCGCGTGTACGCGACGCCGGCCAGCGTCGCGATCCGCAGTACGCGCACCCTCCCCGACTTGCCCACCACCGTCCCGCGATAGCGCGGGGCGGCCAGCCGGTCCTCCAGAGTGCCCGGATCCACGCCGGCCACCGGCAGCACGTCCGAGAGAGAAAGGCCGCGCGCCTTGAGAGTCCGTTCCAGGGCTTCGAACATGGCCACCACGGCCCGTGGGCTCAGTTGGTTGTTGCGGCCGTCCCCCGCGGCGTTGTCGATGACGATGGACGACCGGGGCACGCCGAGAACGCTTTCGCGCAGGATGCGTTGCACCGCTTCGGGACCGCCGATCTGATAGGAGAACTCGTGGAAGTTGTCGTTGGAGTGGCTGTTGAAGTCCTTGAGGTGACGCAACAGCGGCGGCGACGCATGCACGACAAGCGCACGCCGTAGTAGCTGCGGCTCCTGCGGCTTCCGCGCCGCACCGCGCCCGAACCGGAGCTTGTGGTCCTTCAGCGACAGGGTCGCGCCGGGAAAGAGCGTCCCCGTGACCACCGGCCAGCTCTCGGCGCCCAGGCGGCCGGTCCATACGCGCTTGAGCCTGTGGCCGCCGGGATCGGGAGTCCAGTCGAAGTAGAACGGCCCTTCAACCCGGACCGTACCGTTTACCCGGCGGATTCCCTTGTCCCGGAGCCTGAGCAACACCAGGAAGGCGTTCTCGAACAGGAAGTACGGATCACCCTCCGCATGAACGACGAGATCCCCTTCGAGGGTCCCGCCGGCCAAGGGACCGGCGGCGAGAAACGTGGTACGAAAGCGCCGGTCGGGGCGAAGCGTCGAAAGAAACGCCAGCGTGGTGGCAACCTTCGTGACGGAGGCGGGGTGGTACGGGCGTGTGGAGTTCAGCGCGGCCAGGACCCTGCCGTCCTCCGCCCGCGCGAAAACCCCGTGGCCGGCGCCCACCCTGTTCCGCGCCAGCGCCTGCAACGGCGGCTCGGCCGCGCACTCCGGCGCAGTCAGGAAAAGAACCGCCAGGAAGGCCGACCCGAGCGATCGGTACATGGTCTCGGTGAAGTTGCGTAAGAGCCGGTGATGAGAGGCCGAAGGATAACCCGCCCGCGCGAGACTCGCAACGCCGCGGCCCGGCCGTCTTGCAGTCGCGAATCCCGGGAGGTATCCAGGGATGCATACGGCGACGGACAACCCCGCCCAACCCCGGCGGCGCCAGGAGGACCACGACATGGGTGTTCTGATCGACGGCCAATGGCACGAGGACGGTCGGGTACAGACCGATGCGCGCGGCAGCTTCATCCGGGACGACTCCCTCTTCCGTCACTGGATCACCGCTGACGGCTCTGCCGGGACCACGGGCGAGGGTGGGTTCGCCGCGGAACCCGGACGCTACCACCTGTTCGTCTCGCCGTCGTGTCCGTGGGCGCATCGGGCCATGATCCTGCGCAAGCTGAAGCACCTTGAAGACGTGGTTTCGATGTCCAGCGCGGACCGGCCCAAGACCGCGGGCTGGTCCTATTCTCACGGCATCGACGACCTGGGCCCGGGCGACGACGACGTCTTCCGGCTGCACCAGGTCTACACCGCAGCCAAGCCCGGCTACAGCGGCAAGGTCACGGTGCCGACCTTGTGGGACCGCCAGCGCCGTACCATCGTCAACAACGAGTCGTCCGAGATCATCCGCATGTTCAACTCGGCCTTCGACGGCCTGACCGAAGCGGGACAGGACTATTATCCGGCCGATCTGCGCACGGAGATCGATCGCATCAACGATTTCGTCTACGAGCACGTGAACAACGGCGTGTACCGCGCCGGCTTCGCCAAGTCCCAGGCAGCCTACGAGGAGGCCGTGAAGAAGGTATTCCACGGCCTCGACACCATGGAGGGCTGGCTGGCCGAGCGCCGCTACCTGGCCGGCGACCGCATCACCGAGACCGATTGGCGCGCGTTCCCGACGCTGTTGCGCTTCGATCCGGTCTACTACGGGCACTTCAAGTGCAACCTTCGGCGCATCCAGGACTATCCCCACCTGTGCGGTTACCTGCGCGAACTGTACCAATGGCCGGGAGTGCGCGAGACCTGTGATCTCCACAAGATCAAGGCCGGCTACTACGGCAGCCAGTCCCACGTGAACCCCACGGGCATCGTCCCTCTGGGTCCTGCCATGGATCACCTGGAGCAGCCCCATGGGCGAGCGGCGCTGCCGGCCGCAGAGTAGCCGCAGAGTAGAGTGGCCGGGCCAGGGGCTGCGCCGCAGCAATGTCCGCCGGACGGTCCCATGCAGGAGCCCCGTCAGCGCATCGCGGCTCGGGTGCAGCGGCCAGGACCAGGATTGCCTTGCCCAGGAGTCTGTCGGATTCGGCGAATCGTAGCGAGAGGCATGAAAATGGACCCATTTCCATGCCTCGCAGTAGATTCTTGCCAAGTCCGGCAGGCTCCCAGGCCCGGTCCGGCGCCAACGCGGGACCAACGGGGCACCGGCCGTGGGACCGGGAGAACCGGGCCTCGACTACGTCGGCCTCGCTTTCCCGGACCTCCATGCATGGCTCGCCGGCTCCCGTTTGACGGCCGCACCGCGAACGTCCTAAAGAGAACCATCCACCCCATGCAGGCGTAACCGGTCTGCATGGGAGGACGGCGCGCTGCTCCGCACCGCCGGAAACCGTAACAGGGACACAAGGAGACTCATGATGAGCGAACGCGTATGGGATCGTTTTCTCACGGAACAGGACAAGGCGCACGTGGCGATGAAGGCGCCCCGGCCCATCGGCTTCGGCAAGAGGCCTGCTCTGCTTCTCATCGACCTCTACCGCTGGGTCTTCGGCGACAAGCCCGAACCCGTGCTGGAGGCTATCAAGGAATGGCCCGGAAGCTGCGGCATGGCCGGGTGGAACGCCATCCCACACATCCGGACACTGTTGCAGACGGCGCGCGAGGTGGGGATTCCCGTCATCCACATCTCCGGCCTGCCCGGGGCCGGCGTCGACGAGTGGTCATTCCGGCGCGACGGCGGAACGGCCAACCTGTCGGCCGAAGCCCTGGAGCGGCGGCGCAACAAGTTCGACATCATCGACGAGGTGCAGCCGCTTCCCGGCGAGGCGGTGCTGCGGAAGCTCTCACCCAGCGCCTTCTGGGGCACGCCGCTGGTAGCGCACCTCAACCAGCACGGCATCGACACCGTCATCGCCTGCGGCGAGAGCACCAGCGGTTGCGTACGCGCCAGCGTGGTGGACGGCTGCACCTATCGGTTCCGCATGGTGGTGGCCGAGGAATGCGTCTTCGATCGCCACGAGGCCTGCCACGCCATCAACCTCTTCGACATGAACCAGAAGTACGCCGACGTGCTGCCGCTGGACGAGATCGTGCAGTACCTCCACGCCTGGCGCGCCGAGCGGCCGGCGGAGGCGTAATCCACGCCGGTGGCGTTGCGGCCTGGGCGTCGGTATCGACCGGTAGCGAGATGCAGGCAGGGGCGGGTTTGAAACCCGCCCCTGCCTCAGGCGTCCATGCCGCAGGCTGCTAACCGTTGGCCAGGTTGCTGCGCCGTCCGTTCTCCGGCAGCTTCACGCCGCCCGCGCTGGCGGCTTGGCGCAGGCGCTCCCACTCGTCCCTGAAACCCCAGGTGTGGCCGCGGAAATGCGGCATGACGTAGCGGGCGAACAGTTCCAGCGATCTGCGGAGCTTGTGGCTGCGGGTCCACTCGTGGGTGGTGAGCATCAGGCCGCCGAAGCCGCCGGTCTCCTGCTGCAGCCGCTCGATGTGCCGGATGGCGTCGTCCGGGGTGCCGATGATCCAGTCCCGCCGGTCCGCGGCGGAGCGGGGCGTGATCTCCGACGCCGGCTGGCCGGGATAGGACTCGTAGGGCGTCTTGAGGCCGATGGCGAAGAAGTACTGCATGTCCCGGGCGATGCCTGCCTCCACGTCGGCCCACGCCTGCTCGCGGGTCTCCGCCAGATAGACGCTGGTGGCGAGCCGCCAGTTGTCCCGGCTGGCGGTCTTGCCGGCCCTGGCCGCGGCCGCCTCCACGGATTTCCATTGATCGGCGTGGGCCGGGTTGCGCCAGCGGTTCTTGCCCGCGGGCGAGAGCAGCATCATCTCGTGCCGCCCGACCATCTCGAGGCTCGAAGCGCTTCCCGAGGAGGCGATGGCCAGGGGCATGCGCGGTTGCTGATACGAACGAAGCTGAAGCCGCATGCCCTCGAAGCTCCAGAACTCGCCGTGGTGATCGATGGGCTCGGGCGACTCCAGCAACCGCACGATGACTTCCACCGACTCGTTCAGCATCGGATGGAGCCTCTCGTTGTCGAGACCGAAGAGCTTCTTGTCGGTGACCAGCGCGCTCGGCCCCACCCCCAGGATGGCCCGCCCGCGCGTCAGGTGGTCGAGGAAGGCCATGCGCTCGGCCACGTGGAACGGATGGTGGAAGGGCGTGTTGATGACCGAGGTGCCCAAGCGTATGCGCTTGGCGTGGGCCGCGGCCTTGGCCAGCGCCAACTCCGGCGCCGGCATGTTCTCCCAGCCGCCCGAGTGGTGCTCGCCGATGAAGAACTCGTCGAAGTCCAGCTCCTCCGCGTAGTGGATGAGCGAGATGTCCCGGTCGAACGCCAGCGCCGGGTTCTCCGACGGCAGGTGGATGGGCATCATGAAAAAGGAAAACTTCATCCTGCAACCTCGGCCTGTTCCCGCTCTACTCCCTCTCCCCCCGGGAGAGGGTCGGGGTGAGGGCCGCACGCCCCCTGGGAGCCTGCGCCGTAGAAAACCCAGCCAACCCTATGTAGCAGCAGGATCGAATGATGACCACTCCATACGGTGTAGCTCAGGGCTCTGAACCGTTCTGTCGCGCAGGCCCCTGGACAGCCGCGAAATAGCCGCCGGTGATGGCGTCGTTCCACAGCTTGACGGCGGCCGGCGCCACCCCCTGCGGCAGACCGTCTTCGGCCTTCCAGAAGCTGTGCACTCCGGCTCCCAAGTGCGTCAGATGGGTCCTGGGCGCGGGCTTCATGGCCGCGAAGGCGGGCAGGATCACCTCCCGGTAGACCTCCGGGCTGTGGTCCCGGCTGTCCTTGGTGATGATGAACAGGAACGGCGGCAGCGGCGGCGCGTCCGGTCCCGTCAGCTCGCGCGGATAACCCCGGTAGCGGTCGATGAGCGCCTGGGTCTCGTCGGCGTTCATGCCGAGACGCCGGGCGCTGACCGTTGCGGCCTCCGTCAGCGACGCCGCGATGTCGTGGGTGATGACATACTCCGCCTTGAACTGCGGCCGCGACTTCGCCCGGTCCCAGTTGTCCAGAATCTCCTCCATCAGCAAGGGGAGCTGCATCAACGCCGCCGGCCCCTGTTGCCCGAGGGCCTCCGGCCCGGCGTAGCGCGCCAGATCGCGCCAAGTGCGGATGTACAGCTCGTTGAACGGATCGCTACGGACCGCCTCGTCGGTGCTCACGCGCTCGAAACCGGAGACCTTTCCCAGCGAGCCGCTCCAGTTGTCGCGCAGGGCGCCCACGTGGCCGAAGGGGGTATGCTCGGTGGCCACCACGCCGGCGAAGTTGGGCACGCGCTGGGACAGCATGGAGACGAAAGGTCCTCCGGTGGAGTGGCCTTCGCCGTAGATGGAGAACGTCCCTTCGGGCAGATGCCTGCGCATGGCGGCTTTCATGCCCTCCTCGAAGGCCACCGGCCACGCCGCCATGCGGTCGTAGAAATTGGTGCCGGGTTTCGCCCTGGCAACGGTCCTCGTGCCGTAGCGCGGCCGCATGGAAACGTCGCGAGCGACCTCGTATTCATCCCGCCCGATCGGCTCGCCCTGCTTCCAGATGGGCGTCCGCACGCTGCCGTCCGGGTGAATGGTGTCTCCCGGCCAGTCCCGGCTCGCCTCCGGGAAGTAGAATCGGCCGGGAAACGTGCCGCTGAGGACCTTGAAGCCGAACTTGCCGGCGGCCAGCAGCGCGACCCGTTCCATGGTCTTGTAGTCGCCCGAGCCGCCGTGGAGGAGAAAGATCCCTATCTTCCTGCCGTCGGCGCCGCACGGGATCCGGCTCTCGTCCCGCGGCTGGTAGACGGCCATGCCGAGATCCCAGTCCATGCCCAGAGCCTGTATCCGGACGATGTCTTCCTCGACGCTCAACGGGATGTCGGGCATGGCCAGCACCGCTTCGGAATCGCGGATGGTCTGTTCGCGGGATACGGTCCCGGGCAGATCAAGCTGTGAAGCAGTCATGAGAATCCTTTCGTCAAGTGTCCAGGTCTCTCTCTCTTCTGTGGTGTCCTGAATCGACCGTGGACAAGATGCGCAGGAATTCTGGTCGTCGGCAAGGCGCGACCACGAGCGGTGGCCGATACCACGCGAGGCGGAGCCATGCAGCCGACGGCGAAAAGGACCCGCCGATGATCCACGGCTGATTCAGGGCACCACACTACTACAGACTCGGTCCGCCTGCCACACGCCCGCACGGGTCGGCCAGACCGCCCGTGTCGTGTCTCCCAAGCAGCTCCGGCTTGTGCAGGCATCCCTGCCCGCCTTGCCGACGGCAGAAGATCTGCGCATACTCGTCCATGAACTGCATGCAGCAGGTGGACGCCAACGCCATGTTCCGCTTCTCCTCCAACCCCAACAGCGCCCATCGCATCCACTGGATCGATTGGAGTCCGGCCGCCTTCGACCGCGCGCGCGACGAGAAGAAACCGGTGATGCTCTACCTGGGGGCCTTCTGGTGCGGCGTCTGCCAGCGCATGGACGAGACCACCTTCTCCGCCACGGAAGTCATCGCGCTGCTGAACGCCTACTTCGTGCCGGTTCGCGTGGAGGACGCCCAGCGGCCGGATATCGACGTGCGCTATAACCGCAACGGCTGGCCCACCATCGTGTTCCTGAGCGCCGAGGGCGACTACCTGGCCGGGGTCAACCATCTTTCACCCCGGGACTTCAGTGACGTGCTCGTGAGGGTTCACGTGGGTTGTCAGGAGCGCCAGCCCGCCGCCGCGCCGGACCCTGCAGCCACGGGTCTTGCAGAGCCCGAAACTGCAACGTCGGAGCCTTCGGGGTCGCCTCCCGCAGAGCCTGGTTCTTCCGCGCCGGATTCGCCCGCACGGCCTCCTTTCGACGATAAACCGCCCCCCGGACCAGCCGCGCTGAGTGAGATTACGGAGACCGTCCGGCGCCTCGCCGATCCCGTGCACGGCGGCTACGAGACCGACCGCAAGTTCCCCCACTGCGCGGCCAACGAATTCCTCCTGCTGCGCTACCAAGCCACCGGCGACGCGCGCTACCTGAACCACGTCCGGCTCACCCTCTACAACATGCACCAAAGCAAGACCCATGACCCGGAGGGCGGCTTCTTCCGCTACTCGTCGAAGCGGGACTGGAGCGAGCCCCACCACGAGAAACTGTTGTCCGACCACGCCGGCCTGCTGGACAACGCCCTGCACGTGTTCGAGCTTACCGGGGAAGCCTTCTTCCGGGAGCTGGCCGAGGAGATCCTGGATTACCTGGACCGAGGGTTTGGCGACCCCGCGGGACCGTACTATCACGGCTGCCGCGACTACATCCGCGTCACGCCCGGCCGGGACACGCCGCCGGGGTCCATGTTCCACAGGAACCGAGGCATGTTCTCCATCACCGATCCCTGGTTGTACACCGACGCCAATGCTCGCGCCATTTCCGCCCTGTTGCGAGCCGCCAGGACCCTGGAGCGCAAGGACTGCCTGGTACACGCCCTGGAGACGCTGCGATTCCTGCTGGAGCGTTGCTGGGACGGCTCCCGCGGGATGGCGCACTACTTCGACGACGCACCCCGGCTGCGAGGACTCCTGACGGACCAGGCGCTCATGGGAAGAGCCCTGGCAGAGGGGTTCGAAGCCACCGGCGAAGCGGTCTTTCTCGAACGGGCCGAAGGGCTGGCGGGATTCATCCGGACCCGCCTGAAAAATCCGGCAGGGGGCTTCTTCGACATCGCGGAAAAGGGACCCGCTTTCCTTCGGTATCCGCTGACCCTCGTTGACGAGAACGGCGCCGCAGCGCGCCTGTTCCTGAAGCTGCACGACCTGACCGGGAAGCCGGAGCACCGCGAAGCCGCCCGGTGGGCGCTCAAGTGTCATCACGGAGACTTCACGGACCACGGAGTACACGCGGCGGAGTATGGCGCTGCCCTGGCCGCCTACGCCAAGGCGTGACAGGAGACCGTCGTTCAGGCCGTTTTACGGAATCTTCGATACCAACCAGGGCAACCCGTTCAACAGCATGGAATCCAGGCTCCTGGAGACTTGGTGTCGACCATCAGCATCATCGAAGAGACCGAAAGAATATGCGTCAAGGCATGCCGTCCGGCGCCCCGCTCCGCGAAAACCTCGATCATCCGGCGGTTTGCTTCTCGCGGACCTGTAGGAAAATCGCGAGCGCCAGATGCCGATGCGCCATGGAACGGAATTCGGAATCCCTCATCACCCTGGCGAAAATTTCTTCGTTGCCCTCCATCCGCGCGATGAAGAGTTCGTCCAACCTGCGGTCCAGATAAGCGGAAAAGTCCGCGAAGTTATTGGCCAGAGCCGCCTCCGCGATGTTCTCGTCGCGTTCCGCCGAAGCCCAAATCTGATCGAAGAACAACTGATCCGCCTCGGTGAAGTCGGTGCCGAAACGCTCGTTGAGGCGGTCGATCAGGCTGGAAAGCGTCACCTCCTCGTCCTTGACCAGGGCTGTGCCGACGTCGGTCGGACCCTTGAGGGGATCGGCCTCGCCATCCGAGAGGTCGATGGAACCCTCGGTCATCTGCTGAAGCCGGAAGAACCGTAACGCCACCTCATCGTCGAGAACGAAAGCCTGGCCGTCGCCCGGCGGCGGGAGCTTGGCCAGAAGGTTCCGCACGAAAGCGTAAAGCCGTTCAAGATCGCTGTCCTGATAAGGGATTATCTGTGAGAGGAAGGCGTAGAGGTTTCGATAGGCTTTCAACTGGCCGCGAAACTCCTCTCGCTCTTCTTCCGTGCGATCCTGGAAGCGCTGGACGACAGTATCGAGGACGGCGTTCATCCTGCGATGATCGGTCGCCGAGTGGTCGCGCTTGCCGCGATACCAGACTTTGGCGAAGGCGGTCACGTCGGCCGGCGTGAAGATCGCCCACTCGAGCAGGCGGTGCTGCAGCTCGGACAGGCGATGCGGATCGGCATTCTCGCCGACAGGCGTCGTCTCGTAGTAGGGCTTGAACGCCTTGTAGATGTCGTCTTCCTCGTTGGCGAAATCGAGGACGAAAGTACGCGACTTGCCGGGCGCGATGCGGTTGAGCCTCGATAGAGTCTGCACCGCCTGAACGCCGGCCAGCCGCTTCACCACGTACATGGTCTGTAACAAGGGCTGATCGAAGCCGGTCTGATACTTCTCCGCGACCAGAAGAATCCGGTAGTCATCGCGCCCGAAGGTTTCCGGGAGCTCGCTTTCGGCAAGACCGTCGTTCATGGCGACTTCGGTGTAGGGCGTTCCGGGGTCGTCCGGGTCTTCCACTGTCCCCGAAAAGGCCACGAGAGAACGGATGCCGGTGTAGTCGTGATCCCTGATGTAGCGATCAAATGCGAGCTTGTATTTCACGGCGGCGAGGCGGGAGCCGGTGACAACCATCGCCTTGGCGCGCCCGCCGAGCTCGTGCATCACATGGAGCCGGAAATGCTCGACGATGACGGAAACGACCTGCTCGATGTTGACCGGATGAAGCTCCAGGTAGCGCGTGAGGACCTTCGCGGCCCTCCTGCGCGGCACGTCGGGATCGTCCTCCACCTGCTTGATCAGGCCGAAGAAGCGTTTGTAGGTAGTGTAGTTCCGGAGCACGTCCATGACGAAGCCTTCCTCGATGGCTTGCCGCAGGGTGTACTCGTGGAAGGGTGGCGCCCCGGACGGGCCGGGCTCGTCGAACAGGGCCCTGGTCTTGAATTTCGGCGTGGCCGTGAAGGCAAAGAAGCTCAGGTTCGGCTGCCGGGCGCGTTGCAGCGCATCGCGCAGCACGGCCGCTTTCGCCTCATCGGAGAAATCGTCGTCCTCTTCGCCGGAGAGCTGGGCGGCGATGGCCGCTTCGATTCCATCCCTGTTCAGCATGCCCCTGAGAGCGGTCGCGGTCTCGCCGCTCTGCGACGAGTGCGCCTCATCGACGATGACAGCGAAACGTTTTCCCGACGTGTCGATCTTCACACCGGAGTCCTTCTTCTCAAGGGTCGAGAGCGCTTGCGAGATGAAGGGGAATTTCTGGATCGTCGTGATGACGATGGGCGTACCCTGGGACAGCGCTTTGGCGAGTTGCTGCGTGTTTTCGTCGATCTTCTCGACCACGCCGGTCTTGTGCTCGAACTGGTAAATCGTGTCCTGCAACTGCTGATCGAGCACGCGCCGGTCGGTGACGACGATGACCGAGTGAAACACCTTCTCGTCACGCTCGTCATGCAGGCTGGCCAGGCGGTGGGCGAGCCATGCGATCGAGTTCGACTTTCCCGATCCGGCCGAGTGCTGGATCAGGTAGTTCCGGCCGCTGCCGTTGGCCCTGGCGTGGACGACGAGTTCCCGAACCGCGTCGAGCTGGTGGTAGCGCGGAAAGATCATCGTCTCCTTACGCTTGGTGCGCGCGCCTTTGTCGGTCCTGACCTGTGTCTCCTTCACTTGGAGGTGCATGAAGCGTTGCAGGATCTCCAGGAGGCTGTCGGCCTGCAGCACCTCGTCCCAAAGGTAGTGGGTCTTCCAGTTGCCCTCGACGGGTGGGTTGCCCGCCCCGTGGTTGTTGCCGCGGTTGAAGGGCAGGAAGTGGGTCTCCTTGCCCCTGAGCCGGGTGGTCATCCACACCTCGTCCGGATCCACCGCAAAGTGGACCAGGGCGCGCTTCTTGAACGCGAACAGCAGATCGCGCCCGTCCCGGTCGGCTTGGTACTGGCGCATCGCATGGGCGGCGCGTTGTCCGGTCAGCGGGTTCTTCAGTTCAGCGGTGGCGACCGGAATGCCGTTGACGGCAAGGGTCACGTCAATGATGCAACGGCGGTTCTCGCCGTCCGCCTTCTTCAGGACCGAGGTGAAGGCGACCTGCCGGGTGATCGTCAGTCGGTTGCTGGCGTAGGCTTTGGCGGCGTCGGGATTCATGCTCGAGTTCGGACGGAACCCAGCCATGCGGAAGGTCTTGCCGTAGCATTTGAACCCGTGGCGCAGGATGTGCAGCGTACCCTTGAGCTCGAGCTCCTTGGACAGGTTGTCCAGCACGGTTGCGGCGGTCTTCGGCCCGAGAAGAGTCTTGAGCGCGTCCCATTGGGCCGGTTGGCTCTCTTTCAGGAAGCCGGTGACATCATCGGGGAAGAGGGCAAGCGCTTCGTCGAAGGTGCTTGGACTGCGTGTTTCATAGCCGCCGGAACCGGTCAGCCCGGCTTCGATCGCCGTCTCGAAATCGCGTTCGGTGTGACTAGACATCAATCAGATTTCGCGCACTGAGGTGTTCCGAAGGGTCAGGTAGGGGCTGCCCCCGAACCTCATCAAAGTAATAGTAGCGAATGGACGGACCGGCGTTCAGTTGCCGGTTCACGTCGATATATGGATCGGGATGCTCGTTCTCGGCGAGCTTGAAGACAAACCCCGGCCCGGGCAAAAGCAAGCGTCTCATGCGGTCTGGCCCTAGTGCCTGTCCCCGGGAAGAATTTCTCCCGGAGAACAACCTCGCCTCCGGTGCCGTCATCCATCACGTAGTGGTCGTTCACGTAGACCCTGAGGTGCCTAAAATATGTCAGCGCATCAAGGGTCATCGTAGCTCCGCGAGTTGGCCCGTGACGGCGGCAGTGATCAGCGCAGTGCGGTACTCATCGATCAGACATTGACTACTGGCAATCTGCCTTCCACCATACTCGATGTGTTCAATTTTCTGCCTTAGAGACTCTGTAATCTCAATCTGCTCATCCAGGTGAGGAAGGGCGATTCCAATTTCTCCGACTTGATTACCACTTATGGACGGAACTGTCCCTGGATTCACGATACCCGAGAAGTTTATTCTACTGAATGCAAAGAGAGCGAAATCAGGGGAAATTTGCGGACCAGAACGGAAAGCCATCATGTTGTTGTCAATGCAACAGGGAATCCCGATACTCCGGAATCGGTTCAAAAGAAGCGCTGCTCCGACCTTTGCAAAAGCTACATCACCCGGCTCAATAATTGAAGCTCCAAGACGTTTTGCCGTAGTGTGATCAACTGAGTTTTCAGCGCTCATCATCCTCTGGCCTTGAAAATGTTTGCCAAGGTCAACGACCTTAAAGAACGGCAAATCCAGATTTGGGCTTCCCTGAAAATTATGAGGAAAGCCAGATCCTCCAATCAACCTTCCAACTTCCTTAATCCGCCGCACTTCCCAATGCGCGGGGATCTCGCCGAACCAGTCGATGCCAGAGGATTTCATCGGCGCGTCGGGGTTGAGCCCTTTTGTGACGGCTCTGGTTATCAAGGCTTGGCGTTTCTCGGCCAGCCGGTCCAGAAGCTCGCGCTTCTTCTCGATCAGCCCGTCGATCCGCGCCGTCTTCTCGTCCAGAAACCGCGCGATCCGCCGCTGCGTGTCGAGCGGGGGAAGTGCGATGAAGGCATTCTTCATCGGGTATTGGCCAAGCCCGAAGCGAGTGACCCCATTCGCCGCGAGCTTGAATTGGTCGTTGAGCGGCTCAGCTCGGCAGAGCCAAGCAAGAAAGCCACCATCCAACTCTGGGCCGGGTTCGAACACCGAAAGATGGTAGCCGCAAAGAACGTCTGGCATGTTCTCGGTAACCAAGGCAGGGATGCCGATATCGTCCCACCCTTCGCTATCTTTTGTGATAATGACCTGACCGAGTTTTAGCTGGAATCGCGCGACTTCCCTTTCGGTCGCCGATCCCTCTATAAAGTGAAGATCCGACGAAATGCGGTCGTTGTAATAGACGTCAGTGTAGTTGCAGAGCCGAACCGGTTTTTCATCTTCGGATATGGCTTTGTCGACGTTGCTGTTGCGGACCTCGGCAAAGAACTTCAACTTCTCCAGCTTCCAAGTCTGCGGAAGATCACCATAAGCCTCACGGACCTCTACCGAGACTTCGCTCACGCCACCAGTCCTTTCAGCAGCCCGGCAATTTCCTCTTCGAGCTTGGTGATGTCGGCTTCGATCTGATCGAGCGGGCGCGGTGGACTGTAAACGTAGAAATGCCGGTTGATCGGGATTTCGTAGCCGACCTTGGTCTTGTCGTAGTCCACCCAGGCATCGGGCACATGGGGCAGCACTTCACGTGCGATGTAGGCGTCTATGTCATCCCGGAAGGCCTCGACCAGTCGGTCGTTGGGCTTGTCCGGCCCGAAGTCCAGAGGCAGGGGCAGCGTCGTGCCGGGCGGCAACGGCATGTTCTCGGTGTCCCGAAGCTCGCCATCGGGCTCCGGTCGGCCCTTGCTGTCCAGGCAAATGTCCGCGTCCGGGTCGCGTTCACCGAGGGCCGTGAAGATCGCCTTCCTGATCGGACCGAGAATTTTGAGTTCGTTGCGCTTCGCAGCCTCCATTACATCGGCCTCGAACGCCTCCCGGTCCATGTAGCGGCCCTTGCCCTTGAGCGTCGCGAGCGCGGCGCGGATGGCATCCTGTTGCTCACGTCCCGCCTTCGCGAAAGCCCTCTGCTCGTCGAGCCTTGCGATACGCACGGGCGTCGCCTCGAAGTTCATCCGCAAGGGTCGTTCGACGGTCACCTTGAGAAAGCCGAACTCCCGGTTCTCGAAAACGCGGGAGATGACGCGGCTCTCGGTCTCGCCGTCGATCTGAACCTCGGCCGTCTCACCGTCCTGATAGTTCCCATAGACGCGTGTCAGGCGGCGGATCTGTTCCTCGGCAATCTCGTTGCGCTTGTTGTTGAGGCTCTTCTTCATCTTCTGAAAGAAGCGGGTGCCATCGATGAGCTGCACCGTGCCGCGCCGTTCCGGCGGCTTTCGGTTCGTCACAAGCCAGACATAGGTGAAGATGCCGGTGTTGTAGAAGAGTTGGTCGGGCAACGCCACGATCGCGTCGAGCCAGTCGTTCTCGATGATCCATCGGCGAATGTTGGACGGTCCCGATCCGGCATCACCAGAGAAGAGCGGCGAGCCATTGAAGACGATGGCGATCTTCGAGCCGGGCTGGTCCTCGCCCTCTTTCTCATAGGGATGCATCCTGGAAATCATGTGCTGAAGGAAGAGGAGCGAGCCGTCATTGCTGGCTGGTAGCCCTGCCCCGAACCGGCCCGAAAAGCCCATGGCCTTGTGCTCGCGCTCGACCGTGTCTTTCTGGTCTTTCCACTCAACGCCAAAAGGCGGATTGGCCATCAGGTAGTGGAATCGTTTGCCCTCGAAGCCGTCGCTTGTCTTGCCGTCTCCCAAGGTATCGCCGAGGACGATGTTTGCAGTGTCTTCATCCTTGATCAGCATGTCCGAGCAGCAGATGGCCCAGGACTCGTCGTTGTATTCCTGGCCGAAGAGCGCGAGATGTGCCTGCTCGTTCTGCGAGAGGATCAGCTTCTCGGACTCGGAAAGCATGCCGCCCGTTCCGCACGCCGGATCGTAGATCGTGCGGTAGATGCCGGGCTTGTAGACATCCCGTTCGCCAGTATAGATGAGGTTCGCCATGAGGCGGATGACCTCGCGTGGCGTGAAGTGGTCCCCCGCTTCCTCGTTGCCCTGCTCGTTGAAGCGCATCACCAGATGCTCGAACAGGTAGCCCATCTGTAGGTTGTCGATCCTGTCCGGATGAAGATCGACATCGGCCATCGCCTTGACGACGGTGAACAGGCGGTTGCTGGCGTCGAGCTTCTCGATCTGATCGGTGAATTTGAAACGCTCGAAGATGCGCCGCGCGGTCGGGGAGAAGCCGTTGATGTACGACACGAGGTTCGGCGCGATGTTCTCGGCGTCGCCGAGCAACCGGGCAAAGGTGTAGGGGCTCGTGTTGTAGAGCGGATGCTTCCGACGAGGGTCAGCGGCGTTGCCGAGCAGGCGATCCATGGCCGCTTCGGGCATCTGCTGCGCTTCCAGCTCGTCGCGCTTCTTGAGAACGGTATCCTTGGTTGGCTCAAGAACGCAGTCGAGCCGACGCAGGACCACCATGGGAAGCATGACCAGGCGATACTGAGGCGGCCGGTACGGCCCGCGAAGCCGGTTCGCGATTTCCCATATTTTGGCCTTAAGCTCTTCGTGCACCTGTACGTTCACGGATGATCTTCTCTTTCCTGATTGCCGTCCACCGATGGTTGCGTGGCAGGGTGGCTGTTCTCATCAAGCGGCTCACGCATCGGGCCGCGCAACGGAAGTTCCAGGTCGACCTCTACAAGAATATTCAGATTAGGATTGAATTTGTTTACACGCATCGGGCCGCGCAGCGGAAGTTCCAGGTCGACCGGACTGGCAGTCTCATGGATCAGCGCCGGGTTGTCAACGCGCATCGGGCCGCGCGGTGGAAGTTCCAGGCGACACCACCGAGAGGCGCAAAGCATTCGCGGGTGAACTTCGCCAGATCCCGGGGTCCGGCCCTTTCGTCGCTCACGGCTTCGTGCAGGATGATGCACACACTTCTTCCATCGAGCGGTGATGCTCGGCGGCGCGCACACGCAGCCGCGTCTTCACCTCGTCATCGATGTTGCGGATCGTAAGGCTCGCCACAGGCTGTTCCTGCTCATGGTCGAGTAAGGGTTCAAGGCTGCTTTGCCATTGCCGCGGGAATGTGGAATCATTTGGCCGACTCGGAGGATGGAGGTCACCGCGTGAATCTGACACTGGCGTACCACCCGGTGCGAGCCCTTCGTTTCGGGGCTTCCACCCGACTCGACGGAACCACCCTCGACATCGATACGGATGAGCTTCGCGGGCTGCTGCTCGAAGACGAGGCGCTCGGCGACGTCGCCTTCGAGCTCGTCGCTCCCGGCGAGGACTGCCGGGCCGGGCCGGTATTCGACATCATCGAGCCCAGGGCCAAGGCGTCCGGCGCCGGTCCCGACTTCCCGGGCATCCTGGGACCTCCCTCGACCGCCGGCATGGGCGCCACCCACGTGTTGTCGGGCATGGCGATCACGGTCCTTGACGAGCACGCCGCCGGGGGGTCGCGCGGCTCCATCGGCCGCGTCCTGGAGATGACCGGACCGGCGGCGGAGGGTTCGTGTTACTCGGGACTACGCCACCTGGTGGTGATTCCCCGCACGGCCCAGGGCACGAACGGACCGGCGGCCCAGCGGGCGAAACGGGTGGCCGGGCTCAAGGCCGCGGTCCATCTCGCCCGGGCCGCGGCTCCACACCCACCCGCCGAAAGCCGTACTTTCGAGCCCGTCGATCCCGGACCCCCGGGCCGCCCGAATCTGCCCCGGGTGGCGTACGTGGGACAGATCTTCTCCCGCCAGCGGCAGGCGGAGCTGGACGAGCCGGTGCTCTACGGGCTCAACACGACCGGGATGCTGCCGGTGCTGCTGCATCCGGACGAGTGGCTGGACGGCGCGGTGGTGACCTCCTACTACACCTCCATGGGCGGCGCGGAGACCTACCTCTACCAGAACCATCCCATCATCACCGAGCTTTACCGCAGGCACCACGCCGGGGAGTTGAACTTCGTCGGCACCGTGGCCAGCATCGCCGGGTCGGACAACGCCGACCGGGACCGGAACTGCCACACCGCCGCGGCGCTGGTCCAGTGGGCGCTGAATGCCGACGCCGCGGTGCTGACCAAGTACGGCGGCGGCGTGCCCCATGCCGATCTGGCGGAGACTGCGCGGCTGCTGGAGTCGGGCGGAGTCCGAACCTCGGTAATGGTGTCGGACGTGTCACGGGACCGCCGGGTGGAGTCGGCCTTGCTGTTCAACTTCCCCGAGGTGGACGCCATCGTTTACGGCGGGGGCAACGATACCCGGTGGCAGGCGCCGCCGGCCGGGCGGGTGATCGCGGCGACGCCGGCCATCGGCGAACTTCTGGCCGGGGTCCGCGAGCTGGGCGCCATGAACGTGGCGGGCGTCACCAACCAGCAAGGCGCGTCGCGCTTGCGGGCGGTGGTCTATTAGAGGCTGGACGCCTGTATCGGCCGGTAGCGCGATGCGGGCACGCCGCTAGTGTAGTGTGTAGTGTCCTATAGTCTCGAACCGGGAGGCAACCCATGAGGATCGTCCACTACCTCAACCAGTTCTTTGGCGGAATCGGCGGCGAGGAGCAGGCCGGGAGCCCGCTTCGGGAGGTCGAGAACGCAGTCGGCCCGGGCCGTCTGCTGGAGCGGACCCTGGGCGACCAGGCCACCGTCGTCAAGACCCTGATCTGCGGCGACAACCACGCCGTGGAGCACCAGCAGGAGTTGGTCGCCGCGGTCCTGGAGCGCGTACGAAGCGCCGGGGCCGAGCTGTTCCTGGCCGGCCCGTGCTTCGACGCCGGCCGCTACGGCATGGCGGCCGGCGCCCTGTGCAGTGCGGTGCAGACGGAACTCGGCATCCCCGCCGTCACTGCCATGCACGAGGAGAACCCGGGGGTAGACCTCTACCGGGAGGGCCTCTACATCGTCGATTCCGGGCGGAACGCAGCGAGGATGAAGGAGGTTGTCGAGCGCATGGCCCGGCTGGCGCGGAAGCTCGCGGCCGGAGAGGCCATCGGCCTGCCCGGCGAGGAAGGCTACCTGGCTCGCGGGTTCATACGCGACCGGTTCGTGGACAAAACCTCGGCGGAGCGGCTGGTGGACATGGTCCTGGCCAAGGTCCAGGGACGGCCCTTCGACTCCGAGATGCCCGTCACCTCTTTCGCGCCCGTGGCCAAGCCCAGAGGCGTGGACGACCTGTCCAAGGCCACCGTGATGCTCATCACCGACGGAGGGCTGGTCCCCAAGGGCAACCCGGACGCCATCGAGGGGATGGCCGCCACCCGCTGGGGCGCCTACGACATCGCCGGCGCCGACGACCTCGCGGGCGAGGACTACGAGATCTCCCACGGCGGTTACGACCCCCGCTTCGTCCAGGCGGACCCCGACCGCCTGGTGCCTCTCGACGCCTTGAGACAACTGGAGAAGGACGGCGCGGTGGGCAAGATCCACGGCGAGTTCCTCTCCACTTCCGGCTTGTCCAATCCGCTGTCCAATACTCGCCGGCTGGGACGGGAAATGGCGGAGAAAGTGAAACGCGAGGGGGTCGACGCCGTCATCCTCACCTCCACGTGAGGCACCAGCACTCGCAGCGGCGCTGCGATCACCACCGAGCTGGAAAAGGCCGGCGTCCCCGTCGTACAGATGACCTCCGCCCTCCCCATCGCCAAGATGGTAGGCTCCAACCGCGTCGTCCTCGGGCACGGCATCGTCCACGTGGCCGGAGACGCGAGCCTTCCCGCAGACGAGGAGAAGGCGCTACGGCGCAAGCTGGTTCAGGAGGCGCTGAATTCGTTGAAAGCGGAAGGAAATCCCGACTAGACGTGCGCCGGATTCCATCGTCGAGACGTTTACCGATCTGCCAGCAGGCACTTCACGGTGCGGTAGCGCTCAGCCGTCGGCGGGCTCCAGGCGCGCGATGACCCCATTCGGCTCGTCGCTCAGGAGATAGACGTAGCCGTCGGGGCCGGCCCGCACGTCCCGGATACGGCCGATGGCCCCGCGAAACATCCGCTCTTCGCCCACGACCCGCTCTCCATCGAGCTCCAGCCGCACCAGCAGGCGGAAAAC
The DNA here is from genome assembly GCA_965214905.1 of uncultured Binatia bacterium (SeqCode). Classification (GTDB taxonomy): domain Bacteria; phylum Desulfobacterota; class Binatia; order UBA9968; family JAJDTQ01; genus JAJDTQ01. The sequence continues at coordinate 3,365,741 of OZ243984.1, read as the reverse complement.
GAGCGCGCCCACCAGCAGGTTGCCGCGCCAAGCCGGGAACCGATCGCCGTTGTAGAACGCCATTCCCGAGGGCGCGATGGACGGAGTCCACTGGTACAGCGGCTGGGCCATGCCCTGCTTGTGGGTTCCTTCGCCGATCCGCGTGCCGGTGCCGTAGTTCCTGCCGTAGGTGATCACCGGCCAGCCATAGTTCACCCCGGCGCGGATGACGTTGACCTCGTCGCCGCCCTGCGGGCCGTGCTCGTGGGTCCATAGCTCGCCGGTCCACGGGTTCATGGCCGCGCCCTGCACGTTGCGGTTGCCGAGGGTGTATATCTCCGGTCTCGCGCCGGCCGCCGACCGGTAGGGATTGTCCCGTGGTATGCCGCCGTCTTCGTCCAGGCGGATGATGGAGCCGGCGTGGTCGCCGGGGTCCTGCGCGCGCGTCCGACCGCCCCGGTCCCCCAGGGTAAGGAACACGTGCCCGTTGCCATCGAACACCACGCGCCCGCCGAAGTGCCGGCCGCCCCACGATTTCGGCAACGCCCGGAACAGTACCTTCACGCCGGTCAGTCGGTAGCCTTCGAGCCGGCCCCGGGCGAGTTCGGTGCCGTAGCCGCCGGCGCCCCTGCCACTATAGGCAACATAGACCAGGCGGTTCTGCGAGAATCGGGGATGCAGTGCCACGTCGTGCAGCCCGCCCTGTCCCCTCGCCGCCAACGCTTCGGGAAGGCCCGAGATGGGAGTGGGGTCCAGCGTGCCGTCGGCGGCCACGTAGCGAAGCCTGCCCGCCCGTTCAGTGACGAGCATCCGTCCATCCGGGAGGAATGCGAGCGACCAGGGGTGATCGAGCCCTCGGGTCAGAATACGGACGCTCACGGCGTGCCGCTCGGTCCGTTCAAGGGTGTCCGCGTTCGCGGTCCCGGACCCACCAAGGGTCGAGACGATGGCGCCGGCGGCAAGCCAGCGCCGCAGCCGGCCAAAGCCCGGCCGCCGACCCGTCAAACCAGAACGCGTCATAGACACCACCCTCTGCATTGCCCGTGGCGGAGAACCTCCACGAGGGTCATGGTTTCGATCTCATCAAACAGCGCGAAATCCTTCACATTCCGTGTGACCAAGGCGCGCGCGGACATCGTGGCGACCATCGACCCTGTTTGCATCATGGAGCCGCTTGCCGTGCAGGTCGTAGCCCGCTCCCGGACCGCAGGTCGGACCCCTTGCTTGTGCCCCCTGCTCACGGCATGACCATGCCGCCGTTGACGTGCAGGGTGGCGCCGGTGACGTAGTCGCTCTCGTCGCCGGCGAGGAAAAAGATGCCGTCGGCGATCTCCTCGGGCATGGCGGCCCGTCCCATGGGCAGGGCGCCCGACAACGCGGCCCACTCGTCCGCGTCGTACTTGCCCCGCACCCGCTCGGTACTCGTGAGTCCGGGGGCGATGGTGTTCACGCGGATGCCGTGGGGCGCCAGCTCGGTGGCCAGGGACTTGGAGAAGGCGATGATGGCGGCCTTGGAGGCGGCATAGTGGGTGCGCTCCGCGCCGCCGGTCACGCCGAAGTTGGAGGCGGTGTTGATGATGGTCCCCTGTCCCGCCTGCTTCATGGGCGCGATCGCGGCCTGAGCGCACAGGAACGTGGTCTTGAGGTTGAGGTCGAGGCACTCTTTCCACTGGGCCGGACTGACGTCCTGGATCGGGTTCTTGTGGAACGTTCCGCCGGCGAGGTTCACGAGGACGTCGATACGGCCGCAAGCGGACAGCACGCGCTCGAACGCCGCGGTCACCTCGGGCTTTTGCGTCAGGTCCGCCTGGATGAAACGGCCTTCCACCCGCTTCGTCTCCAGCAGCGACGCAGTCGCGGCGCCTGCCTGGGCGTCCCGGTCGAGGATCACGGGCACGTAGCCCTCTTCGCTGAAACGCAGCACCGTGGCGCGGCCGATGCCGCTGGCGCCCCCGGTCACGACAACCACTTTCGAATTCATCATCGATCCTTCGTTCTCGAACGCCGGTGAAGCCGGAGCCACGGCGTGACGGCGCTACCACATGATCCCTCCACCGTTGACCACCACGGTCTGTCCGGTGACGAACCGCGCCCGGTCGCCGGCGAGGAAGACCGCTGCCTTGGCCATGTCCCGGGGCTGTCCGATGCGCCCCAGCGGGATGGTGGCGGCGCTGGCGTAGAGTTCGTCTTCCGTCCGGTGGCCCCGGGGCTGCGCCGTGTCCGACACTCCCGGACAGATGCAGTTCACGGCGACGCCCGCGGGCGCCAGTTCCAGGGCCAGACTCTTGGTAAAGCCGATGATGCCGCCCTTGGAGGCCGCATAGTGGGCGCCGTTGGCCGCACCCTGAAGTCCCCGGCCGGAGGTGAGGCTGATGATGCGGCCGCTACGTTGTTGCCGCATCTGCGGCGTCACGGCGCGGCTGCACAGGAACGTGCCGAACAGATTGGTGCCGATGACCCGCTCCCATTCACTCTCCGCCATGTCCTCTACCGAGCTCGTGGGATAGATGCCGGCGTTGTTGACCAGGATATCGACCTTGCCGAAGCGGTCGAGACAGGCCCGCACCATGGCGTCGACGGAGGCGTCCTGCGACACGTCGGTGGGATGCGAGAAAGCGGTTCCGCCGCGCTCCTCGATCTTCCGCTGCACGGCCCTGGCATTGTCTTCCCGCAACTCCGCCACCACCACGCCGGCGCCCTCTTCCGCCATCGCCATGGCGATGGCCTCTCCGATTCCCTGGCCGCTCCCGGTCACGATGGCCGTCCGCCCTTCGAGTCTACGCATGGGAATGCTATTTAGAACCTTCGCTCTGCGATGGCAACACGGTCTGCGGGAAAGAGGAGGCGGGCAGCGTTGCCGAAGGAGAAGCAGTAGACATGGACACCGCAGTCCCACTCGACATCCGCAACGTCTCGTACGCGGCGGCGCACCGCACGATTCTCGACTCCATCGACTGGACCGTGGGCCGGGGCGAGCACTGGGTGATCCTGGGACCCAACGGCTCGGGGAAGACGACCCTGCTCAAGATGGCCTGCGGCTATCTGTGGCCCAATCAGGGCGGCGTCATCTACCGCAACGGCAGCCGGCGGGTGGACCTCCGGGAGCTGCGCAAGGGCATCGGGTGGGTCACGGCGTCCCTCACCGCTCGGATTCCCGGCCGTGAAAGGGCATTGCGGACGGTGGTGTCGGGGAAGTTCGCGCAGATCGGGCTGCTGGAGATGTCCACGGTCCATCCGGTCGAAGAGGACTTCGTCCGGGCGGAGGCCCTCATGGAGCGCATGGGATGTCTGCGCTTGAAGGACCAGGCGTTCGGGACGCTGTCCCAGGGAGAGCAGCAGAAGGTCCTCATCGGCCGGGCGCTGATGGCCCGTCCCTACCTGATGTTCCTCGACGAGCCCTGCGCGGGTCTGGATCCGGGCGCCAGGGAAAGCCTTCTCGCCGCGCTCCAGGAACTGGGGCGCACCCGTGACGCCACTGCGCTGGTGTACGTCACGCACCACATCGAGGAGATCCTGCCGGCCTTCGAGAAAACCCTGGTCCTCAAGGGCGGCCGGGTCTTCCGGTCGGGCGACACGGCGAAGGTCATCACCGAGGGCCTGCTGCAGGAGCTCTACGACACCCCGCTTGCCTTGAGGCGAAGCAACGGCCGGTACTGGACGTCGGGCGCATGAATCCACGGAAACGGAGACGGCAGAAAGTTGACAACGGAGCCGCCCTTGGCTAAGCAGCGGGCAAAACTGTCCGGGAGGAACCCTTGAAGATCGTAACCTGGAATCTGAACTCGATCCGCGCGCGAGAGGAACGCCTGCTGAGTTGGCTCTCACGCCAAAGCCCGGACGTGGTCTGTCTTCAGGAAACCAAGGTCACCGACGAGCGGTTTCCCTACCAGGCCGTGAAGGAGCAGGGTTATCACGCCGCGGTGCACGGCCAGAAGACCTACAACGGCGTGGCGATCCTTTCGCGCGCGCCCATCGACGATGTCCGGGTCGGGTTCGGCGACGACGTCGACGATCCCCAGGCGCGCTGCATCGGCGCCATGATCCAGGGCGTCCGGTTCATATCGGTGTACGTTCCCAACGGGAACAAGGTCGAATCGGACAAGTACGTCTACAAGCGGGAGTGGCTGGAGCGGCTGTGTGCGTACCTGGAGAAGACCCGGGATCCGGACACGCCGTTGCTGATATCCGGCGACTTCAACATCGCGCCCGACGAAGCGGACGTGGCGGAGCCGGACGCGTGGCGGGGCACCGTGCTCTTCAATCCCGACATGACCGACGCGATGACGCGGCTGCTGGACTGGGGTCTCCAGGACGTGGTGCGGATGCGCCATCCGGAGCCGGGGCTCTATTCCTGGTGGGATTATCGCCAACTCGCGTTCCCGCGCAACCAGGGGCTGCGCATCGACCACATCCTCGCCACCCGCGAACTGGCGTCGCGCGCGACGTCTGCGGGCGTGGACCGTGACGAGCGCAAGGGCTCGAAGCCGTCCGACCACGCGCCGGTGATGGCGGAGTTGGATTGGCCGTAGGGCTCGTCCCCCTACCGGCGACGTCTTCGGCAAACTGTCGGAAGAGACCTGACGAACGGGACCTGGGAGCGAATCGACTCGGGGCTGTGGTCTTCCGCTCCATCTCGCGTCGGAAGAGACCGATGAACGGGACCTGGGAGCGAGGGCGTCCCCTCACGGCAAGGGCTGTATGCCGCCGCTCCCAGGCCACCCGAGCCATGCGTTCAGGCGACTACTTCTTCCGCGGCACCGCCGCCCACGCCTCGATCTCGATAAGCATGTCCTGAAGGTCGATGCCGACGCCCCGCAGCAGCGTGGCAGGGCGGGGATGGGCCCGCAGATCGGGCTCGTGCTCCTCGAAGAATGCGTACATCTCGTCACGCATGTCGAACACGTCCTCCCTCCGCGTGAGGAAATAGCGAATCATGACGATGTGCTTGAGCTCGCCGCCCATCATCTCCAGGTTGTCTTTGATGTCCTGCCAGGCCTGACGGGTCTGCTCCTTGATGCCGCCGACGACCTTGCCGCGGCCTTCCCGCTCCTGGTTGGGCTCCCGGCAGGGCGCGTCCTCGAACGGATCGCGTCCGGTGGAGCCCGAAAGGAACAGAATGTCCACGTCGCCGCGGGTGCGGAACCCGGTGGCCCAGTTCATCCTCTCCTTGTGATAGTGCGGCCAGAGTGTGCCCCAGTCGTATTCGGTCTTTTCGGCTTCCTGCCGTTGCACTGCCTCCGGGTTGGTTGGCATGATGATTCACCTCCTCGTGGTTTTGATTCGATACTTCGGAGTGTCCGGTTTCCGGACCCCGGGACGCCCTCCATGCCAGGCCGACAAAGCCGGGCCGACAAAGCCTCTATCCCAGGCCGACAAAGGGTATGATCTTGCCTTCGGTCCGCTCGATATAACGCACGAACCGGTACTTGTACTCCGCCAGATCGACGTTGGGGCGCGGGATCTCGCGGTGCCAGAGGCTTTCCTCGACCTTGCACACCACGTAGTGGAGCCCCTCTCCGGTCACGCCGGGCAGGCCGTGCTCCTTGAAGCCGTCGAGGTCGTCCACGGTCACCGCGGACTCGATTCCCGACGCCCGGGCGATGGCGGCGACGTCGGTCTTGCCGGCCGTTGCCGTGGGCTCGCTCATGGTGCTGCCGCTGTAGACCTCGTTGTCGAACACGAACACCGTCAGGTTGGACAGATCGAGATTGCCCAGGGTCGGAAGATTGAACAGCGAAAGCAGGACGCTGCCGTCCGATTCGAGCACGATGACGCGCCGGTGGGGCAGCGCCAGCGCCAGTCCCATGCCCACGCCCGTGGCGCATCCCATCATTCCCACCAGCAGGTTGCCCTCGTGCTGCGACAGGTGGAACCATTCGATGCGCTGCCCGCTCTGGGAGCTGAGCACCAGTTGATCGGTCATCAGAGGCGCGATGAGCTCGAGACAGTCGCGCCGGATCATCGGGCGAACTCCCCCGAGAAGATCAGGGCGGCCGGCGCCCGCATGGAGTCGCTGACCCGCTGGGCGTCCCTGATGTGCCGCTCGAGATTCTCCGCATTCTCGACCACGCGGTATTCGAGACCCAGCCCTTCGAGGGTAGGGATCATCCGCATGCCGATGGTGACGTAGAGGAAGCTGTTCCGTTGATCGGCAAAGCTGCCCAGAAAGCCGATGAGCAACAGGATCGGCACGCCCATCTGCTTTCCCACGGTAAGCAGGGAGTAGGCGGAGACGTAGGGTCCCGTGCTCTCCATGTAGCAGGCCACCCGCTTGCCCCCGAGCGCCGCGCCCGCGGCGATGGTGATGGCCTCCTGCTCGCTGGCGGCCGCTACCATCTGTACGGCGCCGTCCTCGCGCAAGAGCGGCAGGATCTGACTCAGCCGGCTCTCCGGCAGGTAGGTCAGGAAGTCGATGCCCGCCGCCTTCAAGCCGTGGACGATCTTCTCAGCCAGTATGGGTTCCATGCATCGTTCCCGATCCGGCGGCTATCGGCTCCATCCGATGGCTATCGGCTCCAATTGCAGATGGTCGCGGCCGACAGGGCGTAGATCTTTGCCGCGCGCACGATCTCGTCGATGTCGATCTGTTCCGACCGGGTGGTGAAGCGGCCGCCGCCGAGGCCGAACTTGCACGCGGGAATGCCCATCTCGTTGTAGATGTTGGTGTCGGTCCAGATGCTGGAGCGGAAAGTGTTGGCCGGAGTCGTCTTCTCGCCGAACAGCTCCTGGTGCGTGTTCTCGATGACCTCCACCACCGGCTCGATGCCCTCGGCCTCGTAACCCATCTTCGACGTGTACATCTCGATGTCGTACTCGTAACCCGTCGCGTCCATGACCGCGCGCAACTGGCGCTGCACCTCGATGGGCCGGAGCTTCGGCGGGATGCGCACGTCCACGTACAGCGAGCAGATGCCAGGGTAGTAGTTGGGCCGGTAGGGGGCGCCTCCCTGGATCGAGCCGATGTTGACCTTGGGGATGATCGGGCCGTTGGCGGACGGGTAGACGTGGCCGGCCTCGAACTCCTCGGCCCAGGCGTCCACCGCCTGCGCTACCTTGGCCATCTTCAACACCGCGCTGTGCTCCTCGGGCGGCTCCTGCTTGCGGGTGACGCCCCAGGCCGCGTGGGGATTGCCGAAAGTGTCGATCTTGAACTGGGCCACGCCGGCCTGGGTCCAGATGATGGACAATGCCGAGCGGTCCGCCACGATGGCGTAATCGGACTGGACGCCGTAGGTCAGCAGGTGGCGCGTGCCGGTGCCCTCCCCGCGGTACAATCCGGACTGGTACGGCCCGATGGGGGTGCGGGAGATCTCGCCCGCCACGGCCGCCAGGATCAGGTCCCCCTTGATGGCGACGCCGCTCCGCTTGAGCGCCTTGCCGGCCACCATGAAGGCCGCCAGACCCGACTTCATGTTGGACGCCGCCAGACCGAACACCTTGCCGTCCCGGATGGCGCCGCGGAGCTCGCTCCGGGGCTCGAGCTCCCGGCACAGCATCAGGTCGTCTTCCTGCCCGGTGAAGCTCGTGTCCATGTGGCCGTTGATCATCAACGACACGCCGCCGCCGCTGCCCTGCAGCACCCCCACCGCGTTCACGCGGTTGGGGTCGATCTCCTGGCGGACGGGCTTGAGGCCATTGCGCCCGTACCAGTCGAGGATGAACTCGCCGATCTCCTTCTCCGACCCGGTAGGGCTCAGGATGTCCACCAGGTCCCGGGTGAGCTCGGCCAGCTCCCGGCCGTCGATGTGCTGGAGGATCTGTTCCCTGGTGCTGTTGTCCATGACGTAAGGTTGGCTGTGCGGGCGGGCGCGGGTCAGCTCTTCCGTTGCTTGTCGATCTTCATGATGGGCATGACCCCGGCGACATCGACCTTGTAGAGGTCCTGGAGCAGCCGGTGGGTTTCCTCCGCCTGTTTCGCAATGGACTCGATCTCATCCTCGCTGAGGTTGAACCCGTACTCCTTGTCGATCTCTCGAATCCGATCCTTCACGGCCGTCCTCCGATCTGCGAGCGTCTGTCAGGAGATTGCGCGCGGCATGAGCCCATGACTCTTGCACGGCTCGTAACACGCAGGCCCGAGCGTGTCAACGCAACCCTGGCCGCTTGTCGGCACAAGGCTGGCGAAGATGCAGGCTGCGTCGAACTGCCCAGGCCGCCCTGCGGATTCGCCGCCGGCTCAGGCCGGGGTCATGCGCATCGGCTGCAAGGTTCGGCTAAAAGGATTGAGCACCAGTCCCAGGATTTCCAGCGTAACGACGCCCAGCAAGGCTGCATCGTCTTCCTCCCCCAGGATGACCGGGCTGTGAGATCGGCCCTGAGGGAGAATCAGGTAGCACTCGGACACGCCCCGCTCCACCGTGGCGCCGTCGGCCAGAACGAAGGTGAGATCCCGGTTTGGCCTCAGTCCCAGAGACTCCCATACCGGCTTGGGCAGCAGCGAGTACCTGGCCCCGCTGTCCACCAGAAACCGGACTGTCTGCTCTTGTCCTTCGGCGCCCCGAGCGATACCGTCAATGTAAGTTACCCCCATGTCCTTCCCTCCGGCTCTTGGGAACCGATCGATTTATAGTCCCCGTTCTTGGTAACGCAAATCCGAGGCCGACTCCTCGGCCGTGCCCGAGGCTGCCAAGCCCTCCGTACCCCTCCACCGCTACCCCCAAGAAACCATGCAGGGAAAGCCAATCTCCTGACCCCTCGGGCGAGGCTACGCACCGAAGCGGGCAAACCACAACTGTCAATCCGCTGAGGGCGGGAGGTGCAGCCCCCCGGACCCTGCCATTCCTCGAACCGAGGCATAAGGTCCCGATCCATCGTGACCAACCTCGCAGCGACGAGACCGGCATGGCAGACCCGGCCTTTGCCGCGGAGGTTCTCGATGACGTTGGCCCCGAATTGCAAAGATGGCTGGGCTGGTACGGAAACGAACTCACCGAACGCCTGCGCAGCCATATAGCAGTTTACTCAGGAGGGGCGACTTTACTTGTGGCTACCGAATCAGTAACCGAGGATCAGCATGATAACGCTCACAAGGCCAGAAAATATCTCCAGAAACGGTTCGTCTCCGGTACAGGTTCGAACCCATGTGCAGACGACGGTCGATACGATGATGTGGATGGCAAGGATGACAACTAAGGCAATGACAATTAGCCCCGAGATATTACCGGGTTTCTCTTTCTCAGATCCAAGAAGCTTACCAAGAAGTCCGAGTTCCGCCTGTTGAACCCGTTCCTGGTGCCTGAACGCCGCATCTTCATCGCTGGCGCTCGGACTGGCCGCTGGTGGGGTTTCTCCCAACTTGGGAGGAATGTCAGCCATTCTCCCGCAACTTCTCCAGGAGTTTCTTGTAGTGGGTTTTTATCCACTGCTGTCCCATAAACTGAAGGGGGGGAGGGCCTGAAGAGCTCCGTGATGCTATAGTAGGTTTGAGGGAAACCAAGCAATCACAGGAGGTTCAAGCCCATGGCCTGTCATCATACCGTATTGGCGCAAATACTCAAGCTGGTTCCGCGACATGAATTTGAGAAGGAGGCGAGATTGCACCACAAGGGGCGGAAACTGCGCAAGAGGACGCGGTGGTCGCAATGGGTGGTGATGGCGATGGGGCAATTGGCGGGACGGAATCATCTTCGGGACATGGTCTCGAACATGGGAGCGCAGTCTCGTAAGCTCTATCATTTGGGAGTAGGGCGGGTAACGCGGTCGTCCCTGGCGCGGGTGAACGCGGAGCAGCCGTGGGAGTTGTACGAGGCGATGTTCGGGCGGTTGCTGGCGCGCTGTCAGGGGCGGGGAGGGGGGCATGGGTTTCGATTCAAGAACAAGCTGTACTCGTTGGATGCATCCACGGTAGACTTGTGCCTGTCGATGTTTCCGTGGGCGCACTACAAGCAGACGAAGGGTGCGGTGAAGCTGCACGTGGGAATGGATCACGAGGGATACTTGCCGACGTTTGTGCGCCTTACGGATGGCAAGACCTCCGACATCGCGGTGGCGCGGACGTTGGAGTTGCCCCGTGGCAGCGTGGTGGCGGCGGATTCAACGGCGTCTGCCGCGCGGGATGCCCCCTTCTCGCTCGGGGCCATCGAGAGATCCGAATCCACACACGTAACGACAAGCGAGGCGGTTCGGCTGCTCGTTCCTCTCGAAGCATCTGACCGCGAGCTCCAATCCAGAGCGGAGCGATACCGCGACACGGTCTCCGCCTACAAGAATCGAATCAGAGTCCTCAAGGAACAGGCGGAACTCGACGGATATTCGCTCAACAAGTCTTCGAAGGCGGCTTTCCTGGAATTGCTCGAGAAGAACCCGCTTATCAGACGCGGACGCCTCGTCCTCATGGAAAACGGGAATCTTCGCGCGGTCTGGAAAGGTGACAATAGGGCGCATATCGGACTTCAGTTTCTCGACAATCGGTCTATCCAGTACGTGATTTTCAAGCAACGCCAGCCTTCAGCCCCTGTTTCTCGAGTAACCGGGCGCGATACCATGGAGGGCATATCGAGACAAATCGACGCATTTGACCTGGGTAGCGTCCTGTACACATGACCGGCGACGAACTCCCCGCCGATGGCCACGTCGTTCGATACGTGAAACCGTCGCTTGTCGAAGACGAAACCGTGGATGGAAGCGCCTTCGTGCTACGGAAGGGCGAGGCCGCGCTCTCTGTCAATTGGCTGGAAGCCTTCGGAGGCGATGACCAGGATCACCAACTTGCTGAGATACGGCGGCTGTTCAGACTCCAACTTGCAAGGACTGGACGGTTCGCGAAGCTCAACATAGGGGAAACGAAACGACATATCTTGGAGGGCGCTGAAGAAATCGGCGTTCCTGCCGAGATCGGCATTTCTGCCGCGCCTTTGGAACCCACCGACGAATTCGAGGCCGACCCCTCTCACGCTGCAGTTACCGGCCTTCCGCCGGGCGACGTTGATGAGGCGCTGCTCATCGGCGACCGGATCGAGATTCTGCTTGATCCACTTGAAGAACAGTTCGACTTGCCACCGAGCCTTGTAGATGTCCGCAAGGGTCTTGGCAGCCAGGTCGAAGTTGTTGGTGAGGAAGACGTAGTGTTTGCCGGTTTCAGGGTCCCGGTAGCCGATGTGGCGCAACGCCCCGGGATACTGCTTCTTGCCTCGTGCGCCGGTCAGGACAATCTCTTGATCCGAGGTCACCCCTTTTCCCCGGTGCACCGGACGGCGTTCCCTGACCGCATACCGAATCCGCTTCTTCATCCGCGTCACCAGAAAAATACCCAAGGAATTCAACCTGTTCGAGTAGATGCGTAGCGGGTTGATTGCGGGCACGAATGAAAGCTGCGAGCGTTGGCACGGGGCGTGAACCCTCCAACCGGGAGAATCATGCGATGTTCGATACCAGGGACCAGATTCTGAACCAGCTTCGCGCCGGGGAAGACGGCCGCGCCGAGTTCAAGGAAGTACGTCTCGGGGGCCGTGGCGTAATCTCTCCTGGGACCGAGAACCTGCTGGCGTTCGCGACGGAACCGACCGATTTCCTCGCCTCCGGCTCCATCGAAGCCGCACGGTACCGGGGAACCCGGTTGTCCTCCGACGACCTCGTTCATGCCGAGCGGCTCGCCGGACCCGCCTCCGATCAGATCGACGCGGGAATCGCCTTCGTCGCCCGTTTCATGCAGACTGAAGACTCTCCGACCGAGGGCGCCCCATACGACATCGACGTGGTCGACGAAGCCGTCGTCAACGCCGTTGCCCACCGGGACTACGCCATCTCCGGTTCGCAAATCCGGCTGTTCCTGTTCGCCGACCGGCTGGAGAGCTACAGCCCCGGAAGGCTGCCCAACACCATCACGCTCGACGAAATGCCCTATCGCACGTTCACCCGAAACCAACTCCTGGTCAGCTTCCTGTCGAGGCTCCGAAGCAAGCGCACCGGACAGGTATTCCTCGAATCCCGCGGTGAAGGCGTGCGGAAGATCCTCCAGGACGGTGAAGCCCACTCGGGCCGACGCCCGGAGTACGCGCTGTTCGGCGACGAGCTTCGATTGACGGTGTGGGCCAAGGGGATGCATGCATGGTCCTGAACCCGTCGCCGACCCGCGTCTGTACGCGCAGATGCGGGAACTCCTTTCGCCGGATGAAACGCGCTCGAAGAGGTCGCGGGGCAGGACTCCCTACCATGAGCCGGGACAGCCCGTGCGGGCCATAACTGCGGCGGGACCTGCACTCGGTGCGCGCCGGATTACGATGCGACACACAGTCCGAAGGATAGGCAGAAGGACCTATTTGACCCCTACTGGTAGGTGTTAAGCGGGTAGGTCGAAACAGACTTCGGGGACGCGGCTTCCATCAACAACCCCTCCTATCCAACTCCTTGTGGAACTTGGCAAGCACCCGGGCGTTTAAGTGCCGCGGGTTGGAAACCTGCATCCCGCGTGCAATCGCCACAGCCTGTCGTCGGTTGAGAACACGGGCGGCGACCAGATGTTTGACCACGACCCGCCTTCCGCTAACCTTACCTCTCCAAGAACTTGCGTTTCCGTGCACAGTGCATTACATTGTCATGCACCACAAAGGAGAACCGACCATGGCTGCCAATCAACTTGTACAGGCTCGCATCGACGGAGCGGTGAAGGAAGAGGCGGCTGCCGTACTGGCCGCAATGGGGCTTACCGTGTCCGACGCGGTGCGGTTGCTGCTGACCAGGGTTGCGCAGGAAAAGGCGTTGCCGTTCGAGCCGCTGATTCCAAACCCCGTCACTATCGAGGCGATGAAGGAGGCCCGCAAGGGCGGTAGGCCTCGGTTCGACAGCGTGCAGGCCCTCATGGACGATCTGCATGTGGAAGATTGAGCGCACTGGCCAATTCAAACGTGACTACGAACGGAAGGCAAAGGGCCGCCACCGAGCGGCAAGAACGAAACGGGCGCCCCCATGCGTACTTACACCGCCGTTGTCGAACGCTGCCCCGATACACACCTCTATGTCGGCTACGTCCCCGGCTTTCCGGGAGCACACAGCCAAGCGGAGACTCTTGAGGAACTCAACGACAACCTCAAGGAAGTCATCACCATGCTCCTGGACGGCGAGGAACCGATATTGGAGGGAGAGTATGTCGGCACCCAGACCGTGGTCGTGACCTGATTCCGTGTCGGCCGCTCCCGTCCTCAAACCACGAGAGATCGTCGCCATCCTCACCGCTCTCGGATTCGAGGAAGCGCGCCAGCGTGGTTCGCACAAACAGTTTCGCCACACAGACGGCCGTGGCACCACGGTTCCGATGCACCGTGGTCGCGACGTATCTCCGGTCCTCCTTCGTCGACCTGCTGGACGGGGACGAAACCTTGTCCCGTGCCCTGATCCCGGAAGTCTGGCAAGTCGCGCGCCGGGAAGGGAGCGGCGGCCGCCACGAGCAGGAACGCCGGAAGTACCTGCGATTTCAGGTGCTCCGCGAGGTCGCGCTGTCATCCCGGCAGTCCCTGGGCCTCGAGCCGTGGGGGCGGATGAAAGTCGAATACGAAGGTCTCGACGCCTATTCGCCATGGATACAGGAACACGCGCACGAACTGGGCATCTCGCCGGAGCACCTGCGTGAGGGCGTGGCGAGCGTGCTGGACTACCTGAGGCGCAAGCGCGCGCTGCATGACCCTGACCACGAAATCTTCACGAAGCACTGGATGGAGGGAGACCGGGAGATTCAACAGGGCTACCTGCCGAGCTTCCTGGCTCCCAACGCGACCAAACTACGCCGCGACCCGGACGAAAAGCCCAACCAGGTGACGCAATGGCTGAGCAACGGCGGCGACACGACCCTGCGCCAAATCGCCAGAAAATGGGGTGTCGCACCGGACTCCATCGAGTCTTTCCTGGAGGGGTTGTTCACCTACCTGATTGAAAGCCGCCTCCTGGTTTCCGTACGGCTCAAGGGTTCCAGGGGCCGCCCGCTGCCAAAGGTAAGCGGGGTTTACCAGGTAAACGCCGACAAACTGCGCCTCAGCCCCAACCGGGGCGTCAGGCGCTGCAAGAGCTGCCGTCGCACCACCACGCGTGACCTGCCCCATGACCGTTGCCCCGCTTGGCGCTGCGACGGCGTTCTCGAGTGGGTGCCGGAAGACAGTGACAACTACGACCTGCAATTGCTGGACGGCGCGTACTCCATGTTGCGACCGGAAGAGCACACCGCCATGGTCCCGAACGAGGAACGGGAGCGCCTGGAGAACCTGTTCAAGGGTACGTCGGACGCGGTGAACTGTCTCGTGTGCACCCCCACCCTGGAGCTCGGAATCGACATCGGCCAGCTCGACTCGGTGCTGATGCGCAACGTGCCGCCCCTGCCCGCCAATTACTGGCAACGCGCCGGACGGGCGGGCCGGCGCCACCGCATGGCGGTGGACATCACCTACTGCCGGCCGCTGTCCCACGACCGCGCCTACTTCGCCGATCCGCCGAAGCTTCTCACCGGCCGGATCGATCCGCCGGCCTTCAACCTGCGCAATGAGTTGATGGTCGCCAAACACGTACACGCGATCGTGATTGCCGACCTGCACCGCTATGGCCGGGACCCGAGCCGTTCGGAAGCGGAACGTAACGAAATTCGCGGTATCCTGGCTCGATGCCTTCCCCGGCGCGTGGAACCGTATCTTTTCGATGACGGCGAGGTGCGCGCGGGACCCTTTGACTTCAGCGCTCTGCGGCAACTCGTTGAAGACAAGGTCGAAGACCTGGCCGCCCAGGCCGAGGGGGTTTTCGAGCAAGGATGGCCGGAACCGGACGCGGACGTTACGAGACCGGCGCCGCGGGCGCGTTCGGCGATCCTCAATCGGTGCTCGACGAGTCCGAATGGGAGTGGGTAGAAGTCGATACGCAACGCTCGCTACGCCCCGGGATGTTCGTGGCGCAGGTGGTCGGGCAATCGATGGAGCCGGTGATCCCCGATGGCGCATACTGCCTGTTTGCAACCCCGGTAACCGGCACCCGCCAAGGGCGCACCGTTCTGGTCCAACTGCGCGACGAGGTCGATCCCGACACCGGCCTTCGATTCACCGTGAAGCGCTATCGGAGCGAGAAAGCCGAGGACAAAGACGGCTGGCGGCACGTCAAGATCGTGCTCGATCCCGTCAATCCCGCGTTTGCGTCCATCGAGTTGGCGGCGGAGGACGAAGAAGCCGTCGCGGTGGTGGCCGAGCTCATGGAAGTCATCGGCGTAGGTTCGCTCGCGGACGCGCCGGCCGATTGAGTCGGTGGACAAGCTGGAACGACCCAGGACACCGCGCATTCTCGTCGCGTTCACCCTCGTCTTGACACCCCGGAAGCCGGAGCCCACAATGAAACGCACGTGGCCCGGACGGCTTCCGGGCGAAACGGGCGATCAGACCTTGACCCATGATCGAATTGCTGGTGACCTATCCGGGTCTCGTCTTCATCGGACTGTCGCTGCTGGTGGTTCTCGATACGGTGAGCGGGAACCTGCCTCCGGCGGCGCTGGTTCCGTTCGCCCTCGGCACGGTGCTGGCGGTGATATTGCTGTGATGCCCTTGTCGAAGAACCCTGCGGATGCTATCCCGGCGCCGCCGGCCGATACGCGCGGCGAGGCGCGGAGACCGAAGGCGTCCCCAACGTGGGCGACCGCCGGGGCGGTATTTCTCACCGTATGGATCGCATGCGGAACCGGCTTCCCACAGAACCCGCCGCACGCCCCGGGGTCCCCGTTCTTGCGCGAGAGCACGATTCATGAAGAGGATCTGCCGATCCCCGGTGCGAAGCCGGCTGTCCGGGGAACAGGACCTGAGAGAAATCCGGAGCCCGTACCGCGGCCCGGGCCTTCCACGGGCGCGGCGCCCGCGCACCCGGCGCCGGCCGCGGACCCGGACATCGAGGTCGACCGCGCAGCCTTCGAGAAACCCGACGGCTCTTACGAGCTGCCGCCGTTCGGCTCAGCCGCCGGCGCGGCCCTGCCGCAGCGAAAGGCGTCCATGAAGCTGGTGCAGCAGGGTCGGACGCTTCTGAAGGCTGAAAAGTACAAGGCGGCCTTGGGGAGGTTCGAGCAGGCCATCGGCATAGACGCGACCAATCCCGCCGGTCACTACTTCATTGCCCGGGCGCACTATTTCCTGGAGAACTACCGCGAATCCTTGAGCTTTCTCGACGTGGCGGAGTTGAGGCTCGCGGCCGATGCCGGTTGGCTCGCGGAGGTCCACGTCTTGCGAGCCCGTAACGCCACCGCCCTCGGATTCCACGGACGGGCCGACTTCAACTATATCCGTGCCCTCAGCCTCGATCCGCGTCACGCGTTCGCGCTGGCGCAACTCACCACCATCGAGACCGTTGCCGACACCCGCCGGGACCGGTGAAGACCGGCGGTCTCCCAAGGGAAGCGGTCGTGTATCCGTTTTGAATCCAGCGCAGGCTCCCTCACCCCAACCCCTCTCCCAGAGGGAGAGGGGCTTTGCCTCACGGAGTCAGGGTCCTTTTCGCCGTCGGCTCGTTGCTCCTCCTCGCCTCACAGAGGGAGAGGGCTTTGCCGCATGGAGTCAGGGCGCCATGTCGGCCGCGGCCGGCAACTCGTAGCTGAATGTCAGACGAACGGTCAGGGAGGCGGGGGCGGTACCGTTGGGCACGGGGCCGAACGGCGCGGACTCCCTGACGTTGCGAAGCGCTTCCACGTCGAGGCTGACAAAGCCGGACGACTTCAACAACTCGACGTTGGCGACATCGCCGTCTTTCCGGACGGCGAAGGCGAGGTCAACGGACCCCTCTTGACCCGTTTGCCTGGCGTAGTCGGGGTATCTCGAATTGCCGCTGATCTTGCGTCTGAGTGTTTCGACGTAAGCCGACCCCACGGGGTCGTCCACCGGCCGAACCTCCGACCGGGTGACCCGGACGGGCCCCGGCGACGCGGTCTCCTCACTACTAGACTGTTTCCGCAGCCGGACCCGTTCCACGGCCTCGTCGATGAGCGAAAGCCGGTCTTCGGTCTTGGCCGATGCGACGTTTTCCGCCGCGGGAGCGGCGGGTTCCCTGGACTTCATGAGGAGGCGTGACAGTGTCCCGATGCGCCCCTGCACGATGCCGGCGCCGGCCTTGTTCCCCAGCTCGGTATAGACTCCCAAAGCCCGGTAGTATGCCTTCAATGCGTCCAGGATCTCGCCCTTGAGGAGTTGGATCTCCCCCACGTTGTGGAGCGCCAACGCCAACGGCAGCTTGTCCTCCATTCCTTCGGCCAGCGAGATGGCGTCATCGAGCTGATTCAAGGCTTCGGGATAACGCCTGGCCCGGGCGCGGCCGCGGGCCTCCACGATCTTCTCCAATGCCTGTTTTCCGGCTTCCGGGGCCGGCTGGACTTCAAGGGCGGAAGGGGTGTGTTGATCGGCATGCGCCGGCGCGACCATGAGCCATGCCAGCATCAGAATGAGGCGCGAAACGCGATGGCCTCGGAACGGATGGCGTTGGGTCATATCCCCGGTCCCGTTACTGGGAGCCTGTATCGGCCGGCAGCGCGATGCGGGCAAGGGCGGGTTTGAAACCCGCCCTTGCATCGGGCATCCGGGTTCTACGGCGCAGACTCCTAATGCTCCCCTCTTCCCAAGGCTTCCGAACGCTCGGTTGCCTGCGCCACGGCTTCCATGACGGTGGCCCGAAAGGCGCCTTGCTCCAGGGCGAAAAGGCCCGCGGCGGTGGTTCCGCCGGGAGACGTGACGGCGTCTCGCAACTCCGCCAAATGCTCTTTCGCTTCGCGGGCCATCACTGCGGACCCGTACACCGTCTGGAGCGCCAGCTTCAGGGCCACGTCCCGGCTGAGCCCCATCCGAACGCCGCCTGCCGTCAGCGACTCGATGAACAGGAAAACGTAGGCCGGACCGCTGCCGCTCAAGGCGGTCACGGCGTCGAGGTGATGTTCGTCCACGGAAACGGCGAGTCCGACGCTGGAGAAGATCTCGCCTACCTTGCGGAGGTCTTCGTCCTTCGCCCACCGGCCTCCGGAGTATGCGGAGGCCGCCTGGCCCACCAGACAAGGCGTGTTGGGCATGACCCGGACCACGCGCGTCCCCTCCGGAAGAAGACCCTCGATGCGGCTGATCGGTACCCCGGCCGCAATGGAGATCCATAACCGGTCACCCAGCGACGCCGCAGGGAGGTCCTTCAGCATGCCGTCCATGACCTGGGGCTTGACCGCCAGAAGCACGATATCCGACGCTTCCACGAGCGCGGCGTTATCCTGCATGAATCGGACGCCGGTCTCCTCGACGAGCGCTTTTCCCAAGGCCTCGACCGGATCGCTGGCGGCCAACCGGCTCCGGTCCACCAGGCCCGCACCCAGAATCCCCTTGATGATGGCGCTGCCCATCTTCCCGGCGCCGATGAAGCCGATCTTGTCGTCAAGCATGAGGCCTCCTTCCGGCCATGTGCGGACACTCACGGCCCGACGCCTTCGGGGAAATCGACAGGCTCCTACACGGTCTTGAGCTGCACGGTGCCTTGAGCCACGCCGCGGATGTAGCCCTCGAAGCCCTGAGGTGAGAAGGTCCACGTCAGCCACAGCGGCTCATCTCCGTTATTGACGAATCCGTGGTTGGTTCGAGGCGGTATGAACACGACGGAACCGGGCACGATCTCCGCGGTTTCATCACCCACCATGGCAGTGGCCCGGCCGCCGATGACGAAGAGGATCTCTTCGGCTTCGTCGTGGGAGTGCAGGGGGATCTCGCTGTGAGGATCCACCTCCTGCAGGCCCATGGAGAAGTGACGGGTCCCCGTCGTGGCCGGCTCGACGCACGGATAGAGGGTGCGGGGCGCCTCGCCGTCGATGCGCACGACTTCGGCTTCGTCCTTGGAAAAGAAGTACTTCATGGCATCCTCCTCGGGCCGCCGCCGGCGGCGTGTCCGCTATCGACGGGTGACGGCGCAGGTACTTCCGGGACACGACACTAGTAGCTTTCCTCTTCCGTATCCGTCGACGGGAGCCGGCGCAGTGTCCGGTCATCGTCGAAACTCTTCATCATGCGAGTTTCTTTCTCCAACTCTTCCTGGCACCGCACGCACAAACGCGTAAACGGCATCACCTTGAGCCGGCCGACGCCGATCTCCTCGTCGCACTCGTCGCAGATGCCGTAGGAACCCTCGCCGATCCGAAGCAGCGCGTCCTCGATGGCCATCAATTTCGTTCTCTCGCGATCATTGAGTATCATGTTGATCTCACGATCCCGCTCGTCGCTGGCCAGATCGTAGGTATCGCGTCCCTCGTCCTTGGAACTCTCCACCTCGTGCTTGAGCCGGTCCGGGAGGTCCTCCAGAAGCTGCCCCTTCATTCCGAGAAGGGTCTCCCGAAACTTCTTCAGAACGTCTTTTCTCATGTTTGTCTCTCCTGGAAGGGACTCAATTCACCACTAATCGAGGGCGGAGTCAACCACACGATGCGGGGCCGTTTCCACGGTTGCCGCCGGTTCGCCGCCGAGACGGAAGACTAGGAACCAAATTCAACGATATCAACGTCTTGTGGCACCTCCAACTGGAAGAGGGACGGGTCGAACCCGACCCCGCGCCGGATGTTTTCGAAGCGGAAAGTCCAGCGGTTGCCGCCGCCATCCTCGATGAGCACCTGCCGGATATCGTGGTTGCCGGGATCGACGGTCAGATGAATCTCGCGGACGCCGGAATCGGCCTTCCTGGGGAAGATCTTCAGCCGGCGCCCATGGTCCGTGGACTCCATCAGCTCGGGCCGGAAATCGCGCTCCAGATCGCCGATACCCAGCAGGAAGGAAAGCGGGAGGTCCGAGCGAAACACCGACCCCAGGGCGGTCTTGATGACCTGCCGTTCGGCGGGTTGATAGAAGTAGAGGTGCTTGCCGTCGGACAGCACGAACTGGCCGTCGGGCTCGTGATAGCGCCACAGCATCTTCGCCGGCTTGCTCAAGAAAACGCGGCCCCGACCTTCAACGCGCCGGTTCAGCGTACGGTACTCGGTGGTCTGCCGAAAGTCCGCGCTGTATTCCCTGGTTTCGTCGTAGCGTCGCTGCACTTCCCGGACGACGTCGCGGGCGTCTTGCGCGCGCGCGCCCGGCGCCGCCGCCAACGCCGCCGCGCACAGGACCGCCCCCGCAAGAACGGCGTGAGCCCGTCTCATTCGGAGCCGCTCCTGACTGCCGCGGGGCGCTTGAAGGCCATCGTCGTCTCCATGGTCGGCTACTCCTCGATCTTCTGCGCCAGCACCTCGCGCGGCTTGGCCCCGTCGGCCGGGCCCACCACGCCGTCCCGTTCCATCTTCTCGATCATTCGCGCGGCCCGATTGTATCCGACCCTCAGACGCCGCTGTATCATCGAGATGGACGCCTGGCGCGTCTCGGTGACCACCGCCACCGCCTGGTCGTACATCTCGTCGTAGTCGTCATCCAGGTCGCCGGGCTTCCCGTTCCCGGCCGCCGTTGCCTCCAGAATCTCCGGACGGTATCGAGGCCGGCCCTGCTGCTTGATGAAATCGGTGACCCTTCGGACTTCCTTGTCCGAGACGAAGGGACCGTGGAGCCGTATCAACCGGGCCGTGCCGGGAGGCAGGAAGAGCAGATCCCCGTTACCCAGGAGTTGCTCCGCGCCCATCCCGTCCAGAATGGTGCGTGAATCGATTCGGGAAGTCACCTGAAACGAGATCCGCGCCGGAAAGTTGGCCTTGATCAATCCGGTGATCACGTCCACCGACGGCCGCTGGGTCGCCAGGACCATGTGGATCCCCGCGGCCCGGGCCTTCTGGGCCAGACGCGTGACGTGCTCCTCGATGTCCCGGCCCACGGACATCATCAGATCCGCCAGTTCGTCGATGAGGATCACCACCCGCGGCATCCGTTCGTGTTCCAGCTCCTCGCCGCGGTCGAGCCTTCCGCCCGTCTCCGGCTCCTCCTCATCCTCGTCGGTCCGGATCCGGTCCGGCGGCGGCTCCCGTTCCAGGATTCGGTTGTAGTTGTCGATGTTGCGGGCGCCCTTGTCGCGCATCAGCCGGTAGCGGCGGTCCATCTCCTCCACCGCCCAGAACAGCGCGGCCCGGGCCTCCTTGGGATCGGTCACCACCGGCGTCAGAAGATGCGGCAGTCCTTCGTAGGGCGTCAGTTCGAGCATCTTGGGATCGATCATGATGAAGCGGACATCATCCGGAGTGGCCTTGTACAGGATGCTCAGAATCATCGAGTTCAGGGACACGGACTTGCCCGTCCCGGTGGCGCCGGCCACCAGCAAATGCGGCATGCGGGAGAGATCGGTGACGAAGGGCGCCCCGGCGATGTCCTTGCCCAAGGCCAGGGACAGGCTCGAATCGGAGTCGGTGTAGACCGGGTCTTCCAGGACTTCCCTCAGATAGACCGTTTCGCGCCGGGTGTTGGGCACCTCGATGCCGACCACGGACTCCCCCGGGATCGGCGCCAGGATGCGGATGCTGACGGCGCTGAGGGCCATGGCGAGATCGTCCGCCACGCCCACGATCCGCCGCACCATGACACCCGGAGCCGGCCGAAACTCGTACACCGTGATGACCGGCCCGGGCCGCACCGCCAGCACTTCGCCCTCGATGCCGAAGTCCTGGAGCTTTCGCTGCAGCATCAGCGAATTGGCCTCCAGGGCGGCTTTGTCGATGCCGGCCTTCGCCTTCGGCGGGGAGTCGAGAAAGGCCGGCAACGGCAACGTGTAGCCGCCGGTGATCTCGGGAAAAACGAACGGCTCGGCTTCGGCCTTGGCCCTGGCTCCGGCCCTGGCCTTCTTCCGGCGGCCCTTGGGCGCTTCCTTCGGAACGTCCCCCTCCAGGACAAGGGGCGGCGCCTTGAAGTCCCGTTCCTTCCCGGGGTCGTCCGGCGGCTTCCGTTCCACCTTGGTGGTCCGCCACATGCCTTCGGCCACCGTCGAACGCAGCTGCCTGTGCGCTCCCGCGAGCCGGCTCCACCAACTCAGCATGGAGGTCTGGGACAGCAGCATGGCCGCCATCAGCAGCAGGAAAACCGTGATGGCCCAGGTTCCCGCATAGCCGAACATCTCGGTGAGGAACACCCTGGTGAATCCGCCGAGGATGCCGCCGCTCTCCCGCGCCAGCTCCGTCTCGTGCACGAGACTGACCAGGATGGCCAGACCCCACAACAACACGCCGTAGCCGAGGACCTTGAGGACCCCGAGCCTGCCCGGGTCGCGACGGAACAGGTGGAAGGCCAGCAGCAGCAGCATGACGGGAAGGAGATAGGCGGTCAGGCCCAGTCCTTGCAGCAGCACGTCCGCGAGATAGGCTCCCACCAGTCCGCCCAGGTTGACGGGGTCCCGTGAACCCGACGGGACGTTGAAGGAGCGGTCCTGGGCGCTGTAGGAAGCCAGGCTGAGCACGGCGAAACAGGCCGTGACCAGAATCACCGAGCCCCATAGTTCGCGATTGAGTCGAGAGCCGTCCTGCATGGGCGCGCGCCTACATCTCCATGATATAAGGCACGATCACCGGCCGGCGGTGCAGCCTCTTCTCGAAGAACTTCCGTAGCGACCTTCGTATGCCTTCCTTGAGCTCGGCGGAGTCGGTCCGCATCTCCACGCCGCAGCCGTCGAGGTAGTGCCGCAACGAATCCCGGGCCGTGCCCAGAACATCGTCCTCTTCCTCCGAGCGCATGAACCCCCGGGCCAGCAAATCCGGGCCGGCGGCCACCTCGCCGGTGCGCTGATGCACCGCCATGGCCACCACCACCAACCCGTCCTCGCTCAGATGCCGGCGGTCGCGTATGACGATGTCTTCCACGTCGCCGATCCCCTTGCCGTCGACGAAGACCTTGCCGGTCGCCACCGGGTCCACACGCACCGCGTCCGAACCGTTGATCTCCAGCGCGTCCCCGTTCTCCATGAGAAAACAGTGGTCCGAGGGTATGCCCACCGCACGCGCGAGCTCGACGTGCTTGCAGAGCTGGCGGAACTCTCCGTGCACGGGCACGAAATAGCGCGGGCGGGTGAGCTGGATCATGGTCTTCAGTTCTTCCTGGCTGGCGTGCCCCGAGACGTGTATCTCCGACGTGCGCTCGTAGTGGACGCGGGCGCCCCGCCGGTAGAGATGATTGATCAGGCTGCTGATGATCTTTTCGTTTCCCGGGATGAACCTCGCCGAGAGCACCACCGTGTCTCCGGGCTGTATCCGGATGGATCGATGTTCGTCGAAGGCCACGCGATGCAGGACGGAGAGGGGCTCCCCCTGGCTGCCGGTGGTGAGGAAACAGAGTCGGTCGTCGGCCACATCCTGCCAACCCTGGCTGTCGGTCATGACGTCGTCCGGCAGCCGGAGATAGCCCAGGTCCGCCGCGATGCCCGTGTTTTTGACGATGCTCCGTCCGCTGAGGACCAGCTTGCGCCCGAAGTCGGCGGCCAACTCCGCCACCTGCTGAATGCGCGGGATGTGGGAGGCGAACGTCGCGATGAACAGGCGTCCCGGACTCGCGCCGAAGATCCCCCGGAGACCCTCGCCGACGACACGCTCCGAGGGCGTGCTGCCCGTGCGCTCGACGTTGGTGGAGTCCGAAAGCAGCAGCAGGACGCCCTTGTCGCCGTAGGCCGCAAAGCGGTGAAAGTCGAAGCTCTGGCCGGCCATGGGCGTGTTGTCGATCTTGAAGTCCCCGGTGTGAAGGATGATGCCGATGGGCGTTTCGATGGCCAGGGCGATGCAGTCGACCAGGCTGTGGGTTACGGGAATCCCTTCGAGCGTGAAAGGCCCCACCGAAAACCGCTCCCCGGGCGTGATCTCCACCAGTTCCGTGGACTCTTCGAGCCGGTGCTCTCGCAATTTGTGCCGCAGGAACCCCAAGGTCAGACGGGTGCCGTACACCGGCGCCTGGAAACGCCGCAGGATATAGGGCAAGGCGCCGATGTGGTCCTCGTGGGCATGGGTCAGAATGATGGCCTGGGGAGTCTTGCCCCGCTCCATCAGGTAGCTGATGTCCGGAATGACCAGATCGATGCCCAGCAGCTCGGGGCTGGGGAACATGACGCCGCAGTCCACGGCGATCACCGAGTCCCCCCACTCCACCGCCAGCATGTTGCCGCCGAACTCCCCCAGGCCTCCGAGGGGAACGATCCTCACCGACTCCATCTACTGTCCCGCCTCACGAACCGGTTCACGAAACTCGCCCGATGCCCCGGAGCGCGGCGCCAGGCGCGAATCGATGGCCTCCCGGACACGATGCATCTGCCCGCGGGAACGGTCCTGCGCGTCGTCCGGGGGGATCGCGTCTCCAATGACGACCTCGACTTCCCCGGGCCTGAGACGCCAGTCCCCTCGCTTCATGAGCACGCCCGAGCCATTGATGGTGACGGGCACGATGGAAACACCGGCCTGCTCGGCCAGACGGAACCCGCCGCGCTTGAACGGCAGCAGTTGTCCGTCCATGCTGCGGGTGCCCTCGGGAAACACCACTACGGAAATCCCCCGGGTCAACTTCTCACAGGCGGCATCCATGGCCGCCGCCACCGCCTTGGACCGCAAACGGTTGACGATGATGTGCTTGGAGGCCCATAGAGCCCAGCCGAAAAACGGCACACGGAGCAGTTCCCGCTTCGCCATCCAGCGCAGTTGAAACGGCGCAAGCGCCTGCACGAGCACCGGAATGTCGATATTGCTCTGGTGATTGGCCATGAAGACATACGCCCGACCCGGATCCAGACGGCCGATCGGACGTACCCGCAGCCCCACACCGCCGACCTTGAGAACGCACCAGGACCAGAAGCGAAACATCGGATAGACGCGCTTGCCGTAGGGGTCCAGGAGCCCGAGGGCGATCATGGGAATACTCTGGAGAATGCTCCCAAGGACGATCAGGGCCAGCTTTAACGTGTACATGCTGTGGAGGCGCGTGTGCCCGGCCCCTAGAGCTCGATCTTCTCCGAGTACAGTCCCTTGACGAAGCCCGCCCTGTCCAACCGCTTGAGGGCTTCCAACTCCAGGAGCGGATGGGGACTGAGCTGTCGCGCGCGCGAATCCGTCACCGAAACCGCGTCGATCAGCGCCTGAACCGCCTCGGCCTGAAGCAGAGGCAGCGGGTCCAGCCGGTGCGCGAGAGTGCCATAGGCCCCCGCGAAGGAGGCCCCCTCGGCCAGGGTCACATGCTTTTTCATGATGCGCAGGCTGTCGGCGCGTTCGGTGAGAAAATACTGGATGCCGTTGAGATAGGCCATCAGGAAACGCCGCAGCAGTTCGGGATGCCGCTCGGCAAAGGTTCGCGTCGTGACCAGCAAGTCGGTGGCCAGGTCGACCTCGCCCACATCGAGCACCTTGATGCCCGCCCGTTGCGCTGCCGCCGCCACCTGCGGAACCAACGGCGCCCCCTGGACGACGTTGCGATAGATGGCAGCCGCTCTTCGAGGCGAGTAGCCGATGGGAACCATCTCCACGTCCTCGACCGGATCCAGCCCCGCGCGCCGCAGCACCACGCGCGCGATCAGGTCGGACTTTCTGCCCAGGTTCGACACCCCTACCCGCTTGCCCTTGAGCTGCGCGAGGTGGTCAACGTAGGAAGCCACTCCGAAACGGTAGTTCTCGGTGCTCACGTGGCCTCCGAAAAACACCAGGTCCGCGCCGTCACTGACGGCCTCCAGCGGAGGCAACACGTCCTGAGAGGTCACGAAGATGTCGGTCCCCAGGAGGGACCGCACTCCGCCGGCGGCGGCTCCGTCGAGGTAGACCGCCTCGACGTCGAGGCCGTACCTGGCGAACAGGTCCTTGTCCCCGGCTATCAAGGTTACGACGGTTCCCACGCCGAAGCCGGCAAAGGCGACCCGGACCTCGGCTCCCCAAGAGACGGAGACGAAGGTGAACACCGCAAGGACGGCTGCCGCGAGCGAACACAGGAATCCGGAGAACATGATCCCTCCTCCCTGCGCGATGGACGTCGGCCGGACACCTCGTGTCCTGTCCGGTTGATGCGCACGACAAGGCGCACAGGATGCCGCACCGCTCATCCTATAGCCAGGAGCCGTCACGGTCAATACGCCCGGAAAATGCAAACGGCCGGGCGATCAAGCCCCTGAAACCAGGTCCGCCAGCATCCGGATGAACAAGGGGTGGTCGTTTACGGCAGGCGCCCGGTAGAAATGCATTCCCAACCCGAGCGCCCGCTGCCGGGCCTCGACGTCCAGATCGTAGAGGACCTCCACGTGGTCGGAAACGAAACCGACGGGCGCCACGATGACCGCTTTCTCGCCGGCTCCCGCCAACTGCTCGATCGTTTCGTTCACGTCGGGCTCGAGCCAGGGGTCCCGGGGGTCGCCGCTGCGGCTCTGGTAGGCCAGGGACCAGTTGCTCCGCCCCAGCCGTTCGGCCACCCTTTGCGATGCGTTCCGAAACTGGTCCTCGTAGGGCGAGTCCTCCGCCATGGACCGTGGAATGCTGTGGGCGGTGAAGACCAGCGGGGCGTTCCGAGACCCCCGCGGCATCCGGTCGACGGCGTCGGCAACGCGCTCCGCGACTGCCTGGATGAACAGCGGGCGATGCGACCAGGACTCGGCGTAGTCCACCACCGGCGCCCTGCCGGCGACGGCCTCGCGGGCGGCTTCCACGCCGCTGATGTACCGGCTCCAGGACGCCTCGGTCCGGAAGGCGGAGAGAATGATCCCCAGCACGCGCCGGCGACCATCCGCGGCAAGCTCCGCCAGGGTTTGGTCCAGAAACGGGCGCGAGTTTCGCATCCCCACGTAAACGGGGAGGGCGGCTCCGTCCCGGGCCAGCCTGCGTCGCAAGGCAGCCGCCTGTCCGCGTGTGAGCTCGTTGAGCGGGGAACGGCCGCCGATGAGCTGGTAGTGGCGCGCCACCGCCTCGAGACGCGCGGGAGGGATACGCCGCCCGGCGGTCACACGCTCGAGAAACGGCCGAATTTCGTCCGGGCTTTCGGGTCCGCCGAACGCGATCAGGAGGACCGCGTCATACCGGCGGTGCGGCGGGACTACCACTCGATGCGGATACAGACTTCTTCCCCTCTCTCCTCCACCGGGAGAACCGTCAGCGGGTCGCCGCCTTTGGGCAACACGCATTCTCCGGTATCGAGATCGAAGCAATATCCGTGATTATCGCAACGGACCTTTCCCGCCACGATGGGACCGTTCATGAGGTCCGCGCTCTCGTGCGGGCAATAGCGGGAGAACGCGAAATAACCGTTGTCCCCCCGCGTCACAACGACCGACCGACCGCTCAGCTCGACGGCCTTCCTTTGCCCGGGCTCGAGTTCACCGGTTTGCGCCACCGGAATGTACGTCACTCCCACACGGCCTCCTGAAACCGATTCAGGGATAAACAGGGCACGGGCGGGTTTGAAATCCGCCCGTGCCCGCATCGCGTTACCGGCCGATACCGGCTCCTACGCCGCGGCCGCGCGGCTCGGGGCGTAGGCGGAGCCGCGCAACACCTGGCCCGGCAGGTCTCCGCTCAAACGGCCGTCTTCGTAGATCACGCCGCCGTTCACGATGGTGCAGTGAATGCCCTCGGATCGCTGGATCAGCCGTTTGGTTCCGGCCGGGTAGTCCGCCGCCCACTCGGGTTCGTACGCCCGCACGGTCTCGGGGTCGAACAGCGTCAGATCCGCCGCGTAACCGGGCCGGATCAGCCCCCTGCCTTCGAGTCCATAGACCGAGGCAACGTGGAAGGTGAGCTTGTGAACCGCCTCTTCCAGCGTCATCAGGCCCCGCTCGCGCACCCACAGCCCCAGCAGCGTCGTGCCGTAGCCGAAGTCGGCGCCGTACAACACGTGGGCGCCGGCGTCCGATGTGCCCACCAGCACGTAGGGGCTGCGCAAGATCTCTCCCATGGCTTCCGCATCCCCGCCGGTGTTGGCGTTCCGGAAGGTGGTCAACAGCCCCTCGTCCAACGAGAGATCAAGGAAGGCGTCCAGCGGTTCCTGGTTCCGCATGGTCGCCATTTCCGCCACGCTCTTGCCTTCGTAGCGTTTGTTCTCGTCCTTGACCACCTTTTCCACCTGCACGATATCCCAGCGCCGGTGAAAATTGGTCATGCGCTTCGTCGCCAGATCCTCGCGCAGCTTCTCGCGCGTGGCCGGGTCGGCAAAAGCCTGCTGGCGCACCTCCACCGGCAGGAACATGAGGTTCTTCCAGTTGGGAAACTCATCGAAGAGCTGGGCGTTCTGCAGGTTGAAGTGACGGACGAGGGGGACCGTCTGGGTAAGGCCGTAGGCGCGGTAGCCGTCACGGAAGATCCGCGACACCGCATCCAACTGTTGCTGCCAAAGCGTCGGCTCGGCCCAACGGTGGTGAACGCTCTGCCAGATGATCGGCCGCTGCGTCCGGCGCGCCAGCTCGTGGTAGGCGTCGAAGTGCTCCATCCTGTTACGGCCGAGGATGGTCTCGACGATGCCGCTGTTGAGCTCGCCGAGCACGTCGCACAAGGCGAACAACTCGTCGTCGTCCGCCAGCCGGCTGGCCACCGGCTTGCCGTCTTCCCTCATGTGCCGCTCGTTGCGGTTGGTGGAGAACCCGAGGGCGCCCGCATCCATGGCGTCCCGTACCAGGCCCTTCATCTTCTGCACCTCGCTGGCGGTGGCTTTTCGCTCCACCGAATCCTCGCCCATGACGTTCTGGCGCACGGCGATGTGCCCCACCAGACCGCCGGCGTTGATGCCGAGTCGTCCCTCCAGGGCGTCGAGATATTCGCCGTAGGTGTGCCAGCCCCAGGTCACTCCCTGCTCCAGGGCGAAGCGGGGAATCGCCTCCACCCGCACGAAGCTCTTGACCAGGGCGTCCTCGCCGCCGTCGTCCACGGGCGCCAGAGCCAGACCGCAGTTCCCCATGACCACGGAGGTGATGCCGTGCTGCGGCTCCGAGGTGCCGTAGGGGTCCCAGAGGATCTGCGCATCCATGTGGGTGTGGTGGTCGATGAATCCCGGAGACACCACCAGGCCGGCGGCGTCGATGGTCCGGCTCGCCGAACCCGTGAGACGGCCCACCTCGGCGATCTTGCCATCCTTCACGCCGACATCCGCGGTGTGGGACGGCAGTCCCGAACCGTCGGCAACGCGGCCGCCGCGAATCAGCAGATCATATTCCATAGCCAAGTCCTCCTTCGTCACAACGCGTAGGCTTCAACCGGCCGCGCAAATCCATGCCGCAACCCGCTGTTTGCGGAAAGCAGCATATTGAATCACGTGCACGAGTGCAACCGTTTCACGCTGCCGGATGCTGCCGCATCCCCTCCGTCATCCCCACGCGCCCTTGAGGGTTAAGTAGACCGAGGGGATTGCACATTGGACAACAAGGCGTTGGCTTGACGAAATTCAATGGCGTAGCTACGATTATGTAGTTATATGGGATTAGATCTGCGTCGAGGTGGGTCGCATCGTCAGCGCCCGGAAAGCGACGGCACACGAAAGGAGGGCCTATGAAGAAGGAAGCTTCCAAAGAACCGACCAAGGAGCAGAATACGGAGATCAAAGCGCTTGCGGAGCTTCCCGACGAGGAGATCGATACAAGCGACATCCTCGAGATTCTGGATCGGTCAGACGCCAAGCGTGGTCTCCTGTATCGTCCGGTGAAACAGCAGATCACACCGAGACTGGAAACTGAGATAGTAGCGTGGTTCAGGGCAAACGCACCAGGAGCCTGCGCCGGAGAACAGTGTTGGGTACATTATCGTACCACATGTAGTGTTAGTGGATTTACAATCACCCTACATATAGTGGCCAGGATTTCCTACGGCGCAGGCTCCTAGGAGGACGAGGATCCCAGACTGAAATCAACCGCGTTCTTCACGAGCATGTCCAGCGGGCCTTGAATCCGACATGAACCTGCTGGATTTTTGGGGCAAAGCACAGCCACGAGACGAAGACGGACCGCGTTGGCACCCGCTGGCTTTTCACTGCCTGGACGTAGCCGCAGTCGGGGAGGTCCTTCTGAAGCATCACCGGGGGCTACGTGATGGCCTTCACCGCATCTTGGGGTTGCCGGCCAAGGAAGCCGACGCCCTGATCTGTTTCCTTCTCTGCCTCCATGACATCGGCAAGTTCGCCAGGAAATTCCAGGCCAAGGTTCCTGACCGCTTTCCGGCCTGTTTCGACGACGATGCGAGCGGTGTTCCCATCTCCTACGACCACGGTGCGGGAGGGTTGCGGTTGTTCATCGCCAACTTCTCATCGTTCGGACTACCCGGCGGGACAAGATCAAAGAGCTGGCGGCCATTGGTGTCCGCGGTTACCGGCCACCACGGCGCGCCCCCACCTGCAGGCGGGACAAGTCCCGTCGAGTTGAACCGCAATTTCGGTGCGAAGGGTATCGAAGCTGCGCACGCTTTCATTTGTGCGGCACAGACGCTGTTCGACTTGCCGCAGGACCTGCCGCCCCTGGATCGTGAACGCACGCGACGGGGGTCCTTCGCCTTGGCCGGGCTCGCCGTGCTGGCCGACTGGATCGGTTCCGATCAGCAATGGTTCCCTTATCGTCACGCATGTGACTTCGACTGTCTTGAGGCTTACCACGCCTGGGCGCGGGAGCGCGCCGCCCGAGCCATCGTCAACGCGGGCGTGTTGCCGGCCCGCGCGCGACGGGGCCGCCTGGACTACGACGAACTGATTGGTGAAGGAGTGAACCCCAGCCCGATGCAACAATGGGCCGAGAGCGTGGCTCTACCGGCAGGGCCGACGTTGTTCATGATCGAAGACGAAACCGGCAGCGGCAAGACCGAGGCGGCCCTCATGATCGCCCACCGGCTCATGAAGGCGGACCAGGCAGACGGCGTATATATGGCCCTTCCCACCATGGCCACGGCCAACGCGATGTTCGATCGCCTGAGCGATACACACCGAAGGCTGTTCGGGACTGACGAAAAGCCCTCGATCTCCCTGGCCCACGGGGCGCGGGATATGCACGCAGGGTTTCAGTCGGCGATATTGTGTGGTGGACGCCGTGAGTCCCCCTATTCCAAGGTAGAAGGACCCGGGGAAGAATCCGAGACGACGGCATCGACGGCCTGCGCTGCCTGGATTGCCGATGACAGACGACGCTCCTTCCTGGCTGACATCGGCGCGGGAACGGTGGATCAGGCGCTGTTGGCGATCCTGCCGAGCCGCTTTCAATCGTTGCGCCTCCTGGGCCTGATGCGGCATGTCCTGATACTCGACGAAGTTCATGCCTACGACGCCTACATGCAGCGCGAGATCGAAGCGCTGCTGGAGTTCCAGGCCGGGCTTGGGGGTTCTGTGATCCTGCTGTCCGCCACTTTGCCATTGTCGATCCGAAAACGACTGTACGAGGCCTTTGCCAAGGGTCTTGGCAAGCCCGAAGTTTCCCTCGGCAAACCCGATGAAGGTACAGCCTACCCTTTGGCCACCGTCCGTGCATCCGGAGTGCGGACCTTCAACGGCGTTCCGGGGCGTTCCGGGCACGCGCGACGGCTTCCCGTCCACTTCTTGCGGCATCCTGACGAAGCGCTCGACGCGGTGGAAGAGTCGGCGCGCGAAGGCAGGGCCGTCCTTTATGTGCGCAATACCGTGGATGATGCCCTCGATGCCCATGCAGAACTGACGGCGCGGGGACTCGAAGCGGATCTCTTTCATGCCCGATTCGCTCTCGTCGACCGCCTGGAGAAGGAGAAGCGGATCGTAAGGACGTTCGGAAAGAGCAGCGAGTCCACCCAACGCGCTGGTCGGATCCTGGTGGCGACCCAGGTAGTGGAGCAGTCCCTCGATCTGGACTTTGACGCACTCGTGACCGACCTCGCCCCGATTGACCTGCTGATTCAGCGGGCCGGGAGGCTCTGGCGGCACCAGCGAAAAGAGCGCCAAGGGACATGCCGGTTGCTGGTGGTCGCCCCACCCGCGGACGCGGACGCGGGAGAAGACTGGTTCAGCCGAAACTTCCCGCGCGCACAGCATGTCTATCAGGATCACGCCCGGCTCTGGCTGACGGCGAAGGTCCTGGAGGATGTCGGCTTTATCGAAAGCCCCGGCGGGCTGAGAGACTTGATAGAGACCGTTTATGGTGACACCTCGGACGAGGCCGTGCCTGATGCCCTCAAGTCAAGCCTTTGGAACGCCGAAGGCCGCGCCGGCGCGGACCGGGGCATTTCGAACACCAATGTGCTGAAACTCGTCAACGGATATACGCGTATGGATTCATGGGACAGCGATTCGCGGACGCCGACACGCCTCGTGGATGACCCGCAACGGACGTTACGTCTCGCCACCGTCGTGGACGGCAGCATCAAGCCTTACGCGTGGGCCGCTGGCCCGGACGAACCCTGGCGCGCATGGCGCCTGAGCGAGGTGAACGTAAGCGCCCGGCGGGTAGGTGGCGAGGCCGTGCCGTCTGAACTTTCCGCAAAAGCCGAAAAGGTGAAGAGAGCCGGGTGGAGCCGCTACGATGAGGACACGATTATGGTGGTTCTTGACGGTTGCAACTCGTCGACCCTGTCGGGGCAGGTGCTTTCACCATCCGGGAACCCAGTCCGTGTTACCTATAGCCGGGATCGGGGGCTTGAGATCGGGGGTTGACTCTCAGCGCCCAAGTCTTACATTGTTTCCATGGTTCCCGAACTGAGGGATGAACCGTGTTTGGCGTACAGGCACGGCACAGGCATAATATTGTTCCTTGCCATTGCGAGGAAAGTGTTTAGCCTATAGGCATTAAAACGACATGAAGGAGAAAAATGAGGAAACCCATGACTTCACCCAGGAATCAAGTTGCATCCGGTCGGGCTCTTCTCGACCCCGATGATGACCACTTCCACCACAACTCTGACGGGGACCAAGCCACGAAAGTGATACATCGTCACCTGCGTGCCTTCGCCATTGAGGTGGAAGAAATCATTGCAATCAAGTCCTCCGATAGTTCCAAAAACCGAGAGACCCCAAATGCCCGATAATCCCGTCCATGACATCTTCAATCTGATCGAGGCACCGTGGCTGCCGGTGAAGCGTCGTAGCGGCGCCGTCGTGTCCATCGCGCCGTGGCAAATCACCGAACGGATGGCCGACGACCCGTTTGTTGCCTTTGCCTGGCCTCGCCCGGATTTCAACGGGGCCGCTCACGAGTTCCTCGTCGGTTTACTGACGACGTCCGCGACACCGGAAGACGACGACCATTGGGAGGCTTGGTGGCACCACCCGCCGTCCCCGGAGTGTATACGGGAACAGTTCTCCCGCTTTGCGGACGCCTTCAACCTGGACGGTCCCGGACCCCGATTTCTACAGGACCTCGACCCACTTGAGAGCGTGGAAGACAAGAAGGTCGCCGCGCTGCTGATTGATTCGCCTGGAGCGAAGACCTTACGGGACAATACCGACCTGTTCATCAAGCGCGGTGGAGTTCCGGTTCTGTGCCGTGCTGCTGCCGCGATGGCGCTGTATACGCTGTCAGCCTACGCACCCAGCGGTGGAGTGGGCCACCGCACCTCGCTGCGGGGTGGTGGACCCATGACGACGCTCGTCGTCGTGACCCACGAGGATTACGGTGACACTCTGTGGGGACGGCTTTGGCCGAACGTTGAAAGTCGTGAACAGATCGAAACGCGGGCTCCCGAGACAATGTTGCACGACAAACCGGAGTCCATATTCCCCTGGCTTGCACCGACCCGAACATCGGAACCCGAGACAGGACGCTCGACAACGCCCACGGACGTGCATCCGCTCCAGGTCTACTGGGGCATGCCACGGCGTATCCGACTTTCCTTCGAATCTTCAGAAGGCCGGCCTTGCAGCCTCATGGGGACGCCCGACGGCAGCATCGTCAAGAGCTACCGCACGAAAAACTATGGGACCAAATACTCCGAGGGGTTCGAGCACCCCCTTACCCCGTATTACCGGCAGGAGACCAGTGCGGCGAAATTGGCCGTCCATCCCAGCCCAGGTGGGATCAGTTACCGTCACTGGCCAGGACTCATCGTCCCCCGCACAGACGATATGGGTGAGCCGGCGAGAGTTGTACGGCATATCCACGAACGGGCAGAACTCGGGGAAGAAGAACTCGGGGAAGAGATTCGATGCCTGGCTCTCGGTTACGACATGGACAACATGAAGGCTCGAGCCTGGATCGAAAGCGAGATTCCCATCTGGCAAGTGCGAGAGGCCACTGTTCGCGATCAATTGAAGGACTTCGTCCTGCGCGCAACCGCAGGCGCAACCACAGTCGCTCGCCTGTTGATCGGCGCAGTCAGGGCAGCGCTCAATCCAGGGGCTTCCGGTGCAACCGGTGACTACGGATTTATCGGCGAGCGATTCTACCGGGACACGGAGCCACACTTCTACGCCGCACTCCAGGAAGCCAGGACTCTTATGCGAGGTGATGGGGAGGACGACGATCCCTGTGCCGGAGTGTTGACCGGATGGGCGCCCACCATGGCAAAGGTCGCCCTCCGCCTGTTCGACGAATATTCGCCATTCGACGGGTTGGAAAACCGTGACATGCATCGCCACGTCAAGGCCCGATTTCTTCTTTCTCTGGCGTTGCGCGGATCCGGCAAGGCCGGACGCTCTCTCTTTGAACGCAATCTCAAAATCGTGCCTCCGGAGGCTGCACGCGCACGCAAACGCAAGGAGAAGTTTTCATGACCGAGTTCGCAGTATCGACATCGGCAGCCATAGCCGAGGAATGGTGGTGTACATTGACAGCCGAGGACCCGCAGCGGCGAGGCCCTCGACGCGCGGCCCTTGCCCGGTTACGCCGAGCGACGACCACTCTCGAAGTCATACAGGAACCCGAGGCACTGCGCCTGATCCGGAGACTGCCCAAGGAAGACCCTGACCGGGTAGCAGTGCTTGCCGGGGTCCTGGCACTTGTCCGCGAGTCCGACACGCGGCCAGTGGCTCGTGCGATCGGCCGGAAGGAACTGGACGACGAGGCTTCCGCTCTCATGGCCGAGGTACGGTTCCGTCGTCTTCTCCAGGCGGGCCACCCTGAGATCATGGAATCGATGCGCCGCCTCGTCCGATTGGCCGGCCGGAAGGTCAATGTCCACGGGTTGTCCACCGCGATCCTTCGATGGGGAGACGCTGTCAAGAAGAAATGGATTTTCGAGTACTACAACGTCAGCGAAGCAGGCGACCTGCGCGACGACTCTGCGGCGCAACCCCTCCTTCCCCTGACCACGACCGATAGGAGACTGTCCCATGGCCGATTTTCTTCAACTCCATCTTCTCACAGCCTATGGCCCATCCAACCTGAACAGGGACGACACAGGGCGTCCAAAAAGTGTTGTCTTCGGCGGGACGCCGCGTCTGCGCGTATCGTCCCAAAGCCTGAAGCGGGCGTGGCGGGAATCCCGCGTGTTCCACGACCGGCTTGATGGACATCTTGCGAACCGTACACAGCGGCTGGGCCGGGAAATCTTCGACCACTTGCGAGAACACGGGATGGATGAAGCCAAAGCATTGGAAACGGCACGAAAGATCGCCGGTGTGTTCGGGAAGGTCCGGAAGGACAAAGACGCCCAACCCACCTTCATCGAACAACTCGCTTTCGTCTCTTCCGAGGAGCGCGACGAAGCGTTGGCGCTCGCCGAGAAGGCTCTGAACGGCGAGAGCATCGAGCCGAAGGCCGACAACGTGCTTCGCCAAACCGATCAGGCCGCCGACATCGCCATGTTCGGGAGGATGCTGGCCGAGACTCCGAAATACAACCGGGAAGCCGCCGTGCAAGTGGCGCACGCCATTACGACTCACCGCGCGGTTGCGGAGGACGATTACTATACCGCCGTTGATGACCTGAAATCACGCGATGAGGAGGATGCGGGAGCCGGGTTCGTGGGCATCCAGGAGTTCGGCGCAGGCTTGTTCTATCTCTATGTCTGCGTCGATCGCGGACTGCTGCTTCGCAACCTCGACGGGAGCCGTGCCGTCCGGGACGCAAGCCTCTCAGCTCTTGTGGAGGCGGCATCGACCGTTGGCCCCAAAGGCAAGCAGGCAAGCTTCGCCAGCCACGCCCGCGCCCTCTATGTCCTGGGGGAAACCGGGGACGCCCAGCCGCGCAGTTTGGCCGCGGCATTTCTCAAACCGGTGTTCGGTGACGACCACGGCGCAACCTCGGTGAAGGCTCTCGAGAGATTCCGCGACCGTCTCGACGCCGCCTACGGCCCCTGCGCGGGCCAGCGTTACACCATGAACTGCCTTGGGGGCGAAGGCACTCTGACAGAGATGATCCGATTCGCCGTGGGATGACTCCATGCGTTTCCTGCTGTTCACACTCTATGCGCCGATGGGCTCGTTCGGCGAAATCGCGGTGGGCGAACGCCGCATGGGATGGGCGCGACCCGGACGATCCGCAGTGCTGGGCCTGGTCGCCGCAACGATGGGAATCGAGAGAACGGATGACGAGAGACATCGGATACTGGAGGAGGGACTCTATTACGCGGTCCGAACCGAGGCAGCAGGGCAACCGTTCATCGACTACCATACAGCTCAGACGCCCGGA
This sequence comes from uncultured Binatia bacterium (SeqCode), assembly GCA_965214905.1. Classification (GTDB taxonomy): domain Bacteria; phylum Desulfobacterota; class Binatia; order UBA9968; family JAJDTQ01; genus JAJDTQ01. The sequence continues at coordinate 3,329,408 of OZ243984.1, read as the reverse complement.
TCCGGCAAGGGTGAACTTTTTTCGACACGGAGAGACGAGCTGACAGCCGGTGAACTCTCGACCGTCCTTTCCGTAAGGGAGTGGCGATCGGATGCGTTCTTCACCGTCGTGTTGTGGCCACGGCGGCCCGACGCCGTCGATCTTGACGGAATTGCGCGCTCCCTGTGCAACCCTCGGTTCAGCCTCTATCTCGGGCGCAAGGCTGCGCCTCTCGGCCTTCCCCTCGATCCCGCGATTCTGGAAGCGGACACCTTTGTGGACGCCCTCGCGAAACGGGAGCCAAACGCCGAAGAAAAAAGCATCCTGAAACTACTTCGGAGAGAGGACGGAACGCCTGCCGAGGTCGCCTTTGATGCCGACGCCCCGAACGCGCCTACGGAAACGCGTGTCGAACGGCGGCGCGATGCGATAGCGAGCCGCACGCGTTGGCAATTCGCCGATCGCGCGGAAAAAGTCACTGTCGCCGGAGGAGGTGGATCGTGAACGACCTTTTTTATCTTTCCCGCGCACGTCTCAGGCGGAATCTATCGGTGTCGACCCTGCTGCCCGTGTTGCAGGACAAGGCGCAAGGATCGCAACACTCAGGGCATCATCTAATGTGGTCCCTGTTTGCCGACAGGCCGGATCGCTGCCGTGACTTCCTGTGGCGAGAGATGGCGAGGTCAGGAACCTTCCTGATCCTTTCGGCCCGTCCCCCGGCGCCGGGTCACGACCTGTTCGAGATCGACGAGCCGAAGCCCTTCACGCCGGCGCTCGCACCCGGGGACAGACTGCGGTTCTCGCTTCGGGCCAATCCGGTCGTCCGGCGCCGGCGCTCCGAAGGGAAGCGATCAGGCAAGCATGATGTCGTCATGGACGCGCTTGCCCGCATTCCCAAGGACGACCGGGCCGAGCGGCGCCCTTCGATCATGCGGGAACAGGGATTCGCGTGGCTGGAGAGACAGGGGACTTCGTCGGGTTTCGGGATAGAACCCGGGGAAATTGCGATTGATGGTTACCGGCAACACCGGATTCGCCGCATGAAGGGTGTGGCGTGGATGTCCTTCTCGACGTTGGATTTCGATGGCATACTCACGGTCCACGACCCGGCAGCGTTGCTGGAAAGGATTGCCCGCGGGTTTGGTGCGGCCAAAACCTACGGCTGCGGCTTGATGCTCATCCGCAGGGCATGACCGCTGGAGAATGGCTTCTTCGCCAGGCATGTTGCCCCCGCGCCCGATTCCCATCAAGGATCGCGCGTCGATCCTGTTCATCGAGAAGGGGCAACTGCATGTACTTGATGGGGCGTTTGTCGTCGTCGACCGGACCGGAGTTCGGACCCACATCCCGGTAGGCGGGTTGAGCTGCCTGATGCTGGAGCCCGGCACCCGTGTCTCACATGCCGCCGTCGCACTGGCCTCCCGCGTGGGATGTCTCCTGGTGTGGGTCGGGGAAGCGGGCGTGCGTCTTTACGCTACCGGTCAGCCGGGCGGAGCCCGGGCCGACCGACTCCTGTATCAGGCGCGCTTGGCTCTCGATCCAGCCGCCCGCCGCAACGTCGTCCGGAAAATGTACGACATGCGCTTCGGCGAACCCGCGCCAGAACGCCGCTCCGTTGACCAATTACGAGGGATGGAAGGTGCCCGTGTGAAGCGTCTCTACCAGTTGTTGGCGCGTCAACATGGAGTGAACTGGAGCGGACGCCGGTATGATCCCCTCGACCGGGAGGTTTCCGATCTACCCAATCGTTGCCTGAGCCAAGCCACGGCGTGTCTGTATGGATTGGCGGAAGCGGCCATCCTGGCGGCAGGCTACGCGCCCGCCATCGGCTTTCTGCATACCGGCAAACCGCAGTCTTTCGTCTACGACGTGGCGGACGTGTTCAAGTTCGAAACGGTGGTTCCGACGGCCTTCCGCGTCGCCGGCGAGGCACAACGGGGCAAGGAGGCGGCGGCCCGTGATCCGATGGGTGAGGTCAGGCGCGGCTGCCGCGATGGCTTTCGCAAAACCCGGTTGCTGAGCAGGATCATTCCCGGCATCGAGGAAATGCTGGCCGCTGGCGGGCTGCAGCGACCACCCGCACCGGAGGAAGCCCAACCGGTCGCTATTCCTGAGGATCCGAGCGGCGATGCTGGTCATCGTGGTTAATAACGCTCCCCCAAGGCTCCGTGGACGCTTGGCTGTGTGGCTGCTCGAAATCAGGGCAGGAGTGTACGTCGGAAACTATTCGCGGCGAACGCGAGAAATGATCTGGGATCAAGTCAAAGCCAATATCGAGATGGGCGATGCCATTATCGCCTAGGCGGTTCCCAACGATGCAGGATACGACTTCGATACCTGTGGGAGCAACCGTCGCGTTCCAGAGGATGTGGATGGCATGAAGCTCGTACGCTTCATGCCTCGGCCAACGACGGAAGACTCATTTTGAGCACAGGTGCGCCGCGGTCGAGACATGGCCCAAGAAGCCCGAAGATAATCGGTTTGGTCTTCAGGGCTGCGAAAAGTCCGCTCTATCAACAACTTGCAGCAAGAGCGTTCCCCGCACACGCGGGGATGAACCGCAGCAGATGCGGCAGGCACAGAGCGGCGCCGGGCGTTCCCCGCACACGCGGGGATGAACCGTCATGAAGCCGGACCCGCCAGTCCCTCCGGACGCGTTCCCCGCACACGCGGGGATGAACCGTGATCAGTGCGGCGGAATTCATGATGCGGCTGTGCGTTCCCCGCACACGCGGGGATGAACCGGAATGTGTGAGGGTCTTCGAGTGGTTTGAGCGGCGTTCCCCGCACACGCGGGGATGAACCGTTGTCGAGGACAGTAGCGAACCCGTCCTCCATGCGTTCCCCGCACACGCGGGGATGAACCGCAGCGCCGGGAATCGCGTTCCCCGCACACGCGGGGATGAACCGCCATTGGGGCGCTTCGTGAAAAAGGGCGGATCGAGCGTTCCCCGCACACGCGGGGATGAACCGCAGCGCCGGGAATCGCGTTCCCCGCACACGCGGGGATGAACCGCCATTGGGGCGCTTCGTGAAAAAGGGCGGATCGAGCGTTCCCCGCACACGCGGGGATGAACCGCTCTGGCCGCGGCGGCGCATCGCCTCTTCCGCCGCGTTCCCCGCACACGCGGGGATGAACCGCCACCTCGGTAGATCCACCCGGTTCGGATGTTGCGTTCCCCGCACACGCGGGGATGAACCCCGTCAAAGTTCCCTTTGTTGAAAAGGGTAGAAGCGTTCCCCGCACACGCGGGGATGAACCGGAATCATGACCCTTGAGATGTTGGCCGGGGTAGCGTTCCCCGCACACGCGGGGATGAACCGCTGAATATGGCTCTCCCTCGTTTCCGCGAAGCGTTCCTGTGAGTGTGAAGTCTCCATTTGCCACTGATGAGAGGCAGAGGGGCAGTTTCTTGGCTGTGCTTGCTTTTCTCGCACGCTTGAAAGTATCGCAAATATGCGATACTTTGGCTCTCGATGCGCTGGCGTGTTGAAACCCTCGATGAGACGGTGGACAAGGAACTTGACGCCTTGCCTGCAGACATGCGAGCACGGTTCGTGCACATCTGCAAATTGATTACCGATGTCGGGCTCATGCGCGTGGGCGCGCCGTATGTCAAACATTTGACCGGTCCCCTCTGGGAGATGCGGCTGAGCGGACGTAACGGTATTGCGCGGGCACTTTACGTATCGACTGGAGGAAGGCGTGTCGTAGTGGTTCGAGTCTTCGCAAAAAAGACCGAGCAGACACCACGCCGAGAGATCACATTGGCGTTGCGACGTGCGAGGGAGTCCTTGATATGACCAGAATTGCGGAACTGCACCGGAAGTGGCGCCGGGACGCGGATTATCGCGAGGCATATGACCAACTCGAGGCGGAATTCGACTTGGCCCGAGCCCTGATCGAGGCTCGGGCTCGGGCCGGGTTGACCCAGGCCGAGTTGGCGGAGCGCATGGACACGACGCAATCGGTCGTGGCGCGGATCGAGAGTGGCCGCGCCAATCCGTCTACCCGGACGCTGGAAAGGGTGGCGAACGCCACCGGTACGAGGCTCCGCATCAGTTTTGAATCGTCGTGACCGTTACCGCGCGACCTATTCCACCATACTTCACCCATCCCGCCGCAACTCATCCAACGGCGTCGTTGCCCTTTTGGCGTCAATCAGCCAAACTTTCCAGCCGGGTCGCCGACCCGATACCGCAACAGCCGACAGGAGCAATCATGGATCTGAAGGTCGTAGGGCATCCGATTGGACGCGTGGAGGGTCCGGACAAGGTCTCCGGCAAGATGGAATACACGGCTGACGTGCAGGTACCCGCGGCGCTTTGGGGAAAGTGCCTGCGCAGCACGCTGGCGCACGCCCGGTTGAAGCGCGTGGACGTGTCACGGGCTCGCCGGGTGCCGGGGGTCCATGCGGTGCTGACCGGGGCGGACGTCCCGGACCTGCGGGTGGGGGTGAGTCTTCGGGACCTGCCGGTGCTGGCCCGGGACAAGGTGCGGTTCATCGGCGACAAGATCGCCGCCGCGGCCGCCGAAACGCCGGATGCCGCGGAGGAGGCGCTGGCGCTCGTCGAGGTGGAGTACGAGGAACTGCCCACGGTGGCCGATATCCCGGAGGCGCTGGCGCCCGGGGCTCCGGTGATTCACGAACAGCTCGGCAGTTATGACGGCGTGCCCGGACGCCCGGACCACCAGCCCAACGTCCTGTCCCTCAAGGAGCACGCCGCCGGCGACGTGGGGCAGGGATTCGCGGACGCGGACGTCATCGTCGAGCACACCTTCCGTACGCCGCAGGTCCACCAGGTCTACCTCGAGCCCCACGCCACGGTGGTGGCGGCCGGCGATGCCGCGCGCATCGATGTCTGGGCGTCGTGCAAGGCGCCGTTCCGGCTCAAGAAGATGCTGGCCGCGCAACTGGACCTCGACGAAGAAGAAATCCACGTCCATGGCGTGGCCCTTGGCGGCGACTTCGGCGGCAAGGGCTCCCAGATGGACGTGCCGGTCTGCTACTACCTGTCCAAGGCCTCCGGGCGCCCCGTGAAGATGGTGATGAACTATACCGAAGAACTCATGGCCGGGGACCCCCGACACCCCGCGGTGATGCGGCTCAAGCTGGGGGCCAAACGGGACGGAACGCTGGTGGCCCTGGACACCGACATCTACTTCGACAGCGGCGCCTACTCGGGCTTCAAGCCGTCGGAGATCGACGGCTCGTACGTCACCAACGCCTACCGGATTCCCAACTACGCCGTTCGGACCTACAACGTCTACACCAACGGCGTGCCCGGCGGTTACATGAAGTCGCCGGGACAGCCGCAGGCGGTCTTCGCCATCGAGTCGCTGCTGGACGTGCTGGCCCGGAAGCTGGACCTGGATCCGGTGGCGATAAGGATCAACAACCTGTTGCAGGACGGCGACGTCCTGCCCAACAAGCGGGCGATGGAGAAGATCCGGTGCCGGGAGACCATCGATGCGGCCCTGAAGGCCGCGGGATGGGAGGGAGAGAAGCCGGGCCAGGACACCGGCAGGGGCATGGCCCTCGGCTTTCGGCACACCGGCGGCAGCGGCACCGTGAACCTGGAGCTTTCCTGTAACGCCGACGGCGCGGTAACGGTGCTCACGGCCATACCCGATATCGGCACCGGCACCCACACGCTGCTGCGGCAAATCACCGCGGAGATGCTGACCCTGCCGGCGGAACGGGTCGCGGTCGCCCGAGGCGACACCGACACCTTCGACACCGACGCCGAGCCCGGCGGCAGCAAGATCACCGCCATGGTGGGGCGCGGCCTGGTGGAAGCCGTGGAGGAACTGCGGGACAGGATGACCGAGGCGGCGGCCCAGGCCCTTGGCTGCAAGGCGGACGAGGTGACCCTGGCGGACGGACGCTTCAGTGCCAACGGCGCGGCATTGGCGTTCGCCGACGTCGCCGGAAAGCTCATCGCCGAGGAGACGGTCCTGTCCGTGCGCAAATCCTACCAGCCCCGACGTTCTCCGGTGCCGGGGTTCTTCGTCCAGGTGGCCGAAGTGGCGGTGGACAGGGAGACCGGCGCCGTGGAGGTCAGGAAGGTCGTGACCGCCCACGACGTCGGCACCATCATCAATCCCGTAACCCACCAGGGACAAATCGACGGCGGCTTCGTGCAGGGCCTGGGTTATGCAGTGATGGAGGAGATGGTCAAGGACGGCCCGCGGGTGACGACCCTCAATCTCGGCGACTACTGCGTCCCGTGCGTCAAGGACCTTCCGCCCCTGGAAACCGTGCTGGTGGAGGACCAGACCGGACCCGGGCCGTACAATGCCAAGTCCATCGGAGAGAACAGCATCGTGCCCACGGCGCCCGCCATCGCCAATGCCGTGGAGGCGGCGGTGGGCGTGCGCATTGCCGATCTCCCCATCACCGCGGAGAAGGTCTACAAAGCCTTGCAGAATGCGTAAGCCGCAAGCGCTCGGCGTCTGAACCGAAGCTCCGTTTTGTGCATCAGGGCCTCCCCTTGACCCTGACCGTGCAGAAGACCGCGGTCGGCTCTACCCGGAACTCCGGTCCCTCTTGCCCGTTGCGCCGCAGCTCCCGCCGCGCCGCCGGTATGCCGAACCCGTATCGTTGCACCAAACCGGTAACCCGCATCGCCTCTGCGAGGATCGGGTTGCGATAATCCACCGCGCCGGGCTGCCCGAAATTCCCGGCATTGACCGCGCCATACGGACCGCCGGGGCTGATGATCTCGATGCGGTCGTCGAACCAGTAGACGTGTACGGGCGCGTTCGTGCCTTCGTAGGTCCGGTGCATGACCGCGTTGCGAACCAGTTGCTGCAAAGCCCCCATCGGATAGGTCGAGGTGCGCGTTTCCACCGGACCGGACAGAAAGTCCACGGCGGTGCGGTTGTGGGCCACGAGCTTGTCGTCCAGGCGCCGGACGACATCCTCGATCAACCCCTCGCAGCGGGCTTCGTCCACGACCTCATCGCCCCACTCGCCGCCGGCAACCCGCAGGAACTGCGCGTAGGCGCCGGGCAGGTAGTCCAGCGGACGTTTGCCCAGGACGAGGACGCCGGCGACCGTCGGCGCCGGATCTTCGACGGAAACGATCATCTTGGCGGCGGCCAGACGTTCCTCGGTGGTCCGATCGTTTGCGGCGAGCTCTTCGGGGGCGACCGCGGCGGGCAGATACTGATGCTCGAAATGGGCGACTCTCAAGTCATCGAGCCTGGCCGTGCGCACTGGCCGGGCGTCGAAGTGCGGGTCGCGATAACGGCGCTTCTCGTTGAGGATCCGTTCGTCCTGGGCGCTTGCCACAGCGCGGCGAGGCCCTGCACGAATCCAGATGCGCCCCCGGTAACGCGCCGGCGGCGCGTCCGCAGGCTCGACGGTGACGACCGCCACCGGCTGCCCGCGAAGCGTGTGCCTGGCCACCGTCAAGGTCGGCGGCGGCACCATGTTGCCGTCGGTCTTGATGTCGGCAAGTCGAAGCAGCAACGCGTCCGTAATCGGCAGGCCGACGGGGTTGCCGTCGTCGTCCGCCCCCACGAACACCACGCCGGAGCGCCGATGGTCTGGAAGATCATTGGCGAAGGCGCAGACGGCTTCGCGGATCCTGGCGTGACTGTCTCCCTCGCATCGACTCCTTGCGCTCGACCCGATCGGACTCCGGATCCCCCATCATGGCTTCGAGTTCTCGATCCGAGTAGGCAGCCGCCACCATGTTCCTCCGGCCCGCGCGCGCTGTACGCCGGGTAGTGCTCGAGTGTGTGTTCTTATCATAGCGCCTGATCGCCGGTCATGACACTCGGTTTGACGGTTGCCCTCACCCTGACCCTCTCCCAGAGGGAGAGGGAATCGGGGCCCTTCTCCCAAGGAGAGCAGCCGGAGCCAAGCCGAAGTCCAAGAGGCAGGTATTCCGGTCCCTTCTCCCAGGGAGAGCAGCCGGAGCCCCTCTCCCTGAGGGAGAGGGGTTGGGGTGAGGGTAACCCCGGTGGCTCTGGATGGCATCCTTCCCCCCCTCTGTGGTAGGTCTCGGGAAAAGGGTAACGGGAGATGGTCAACGTCGTAGGAATCGTCGCAAAGTACGGCGAGGAGAAGGCCGAGAAGCTCATGAGGACCACCATACCGTGGCTCGAAGGCCGCGGCATGGAGGTTCTGGTGGAGGCCGAGTTCGGCACCACCGGCGGCCGGGTGGCGCACAAGTCGGAAATGGCCGAACGGGCCGACCTCGTCATCGTCCTGGGGGGAGACGGCACGCTCCTGAGCATCGCCCGTCTCGTGGAACGACCCGAGGTCCCCATCGTAGGCGTGAATCTGGGAGGTCTGGGCTTCATCACCGAGATAGCCGTGGACGAGCTGGAAGACGTTCTCACCAGCACGATGGCGGAAAACTACACGATCGAAAAGCGCATGACCTTGAGCGTAAGCATCTCCGGCAAGGACGGCGAGCGGAAACTGAGGATACTGAACGACACGGTCATCACCAAAGGCGCTCGATCCAAGATCATCGACCTGGAAACCTACGTGGGCAGCGACTACCTGTGCACGTACAGGGCCGACGGTTTGATCATCTCTACTCCCACGGGATCGACGGCGTACTCCCTCGCGGCCGGCGGCCCGATTCTGCACCCGGCCATGGGAGCCATCATCCTCTGCCCCATCTGCCCGCACACGCTCACCACCAACCGCCCCATCGTCATCGCCAGCGACGCCAGAATTCGATCGACCCTGCGGTCCGCCGGAGACACCGTGGTGCTGATTCCGGACGGTCAGGAAGGGATTCTGCTCAACAACGGCGACCGGGTGGAGGTGCGCCGCCACAAGTCGCCGGTGTCGCTGGTGCGGATACCCACCCGTTCCTACTTCGACGTGCTTCGCAGCAAGCTCAAGTGGGGGGAGCGTTAGTGTCCTTCGACTTCGCTGGCGCTACGCTCAGGACGAACGGAGATGAGAGTTTGCTACGGCGCAGGCTCCCGGGAGTCTGCGCCGTAGCACCCGGACGCCCGATGTAGAGGCGGGTTTCAAACCCGCCCGTGCCCGCATCGCGCTACCGGCCGATGCCGGCGGCTGGCGCAGGTTGATAAACCCATGTGAGGCAGGACACCCGTGCTGCAGCAGCTCCGGATCAACAACGTTGCCGTGATCGATCGCCTCGAGCTGGAGCTCGGGCCCGGTCTCAACGTCATTACCGGAGAGACCGGCGCCGGGAAGACCGTCGTTCTCGCCTCGCTGGGGCTCCTCCTGGGAGCCCGCGGCTCCTCCGACCTCATTCGCGAAGGAGCGGACCAGGCCACCGTAGAGGCCTTGTTCTCGGAGCTGCCGGCGGCCACTCGTGACGCCCTGGAGACCGCCGGGTGCGAAGTCGAGGACGAACTGGTGTTGAAGCGAATCGTCAGCCGCGGCGGACGCAACCGGATCTACCTGAACGGCAGTCTGAGCCCGCTCTCGCTCTTGTCCGACGTCGGCGGCGGACTCATCCACATCTACGGGCAGCACGAGCAGCACACCCTGCGCCGCACCGACACCCATCTTGGGCTGCTGGACGCGCACGGCGGCCTCGAAGCCGGGGCCGCCGCCATGAAGAAACGTTTCGAAGCATTCGCCACGGCCTGGAAACGGGTGCGCGAGATCAAGGAAACGCTCGCAGAAAAGAAGCAGGAGGAAGCGTTCCTGCGCCACCAGGTCAAGGAGATCGAAGAAGCCGGAATCGAGCCCGGGGAAGAGGAAGCGCTGCAACACAGACGGCGGATATTCGCCCACTCCGAGAAACTCTACCACACCTGCAAGGAGGGCGAGTCGATTCTCTACGACGGCGACCATGCCGTCGTCAGCGAGCTGGGACGGTTGATCCCGCGCCTGCGAGACATGGCGGAGATCGACGGCGCGCTGGCGGAGGCGGTGACGCTGCTGGAAGGATCGGCGGCGCAACTGGATGAGGCGGCCGCGCTGATCCGGCAATACTCGGACAAGCTGTACTTGGACCCGCGGGAGCTGGAACGGATCGAGGACCGCCTCGCCGAAATCAATCGGCTGAGACGGAAATACCGGGCCTCGGTGGAGGAGATCCTGGTTCTCGCGGAACGGGCGAAGGAAGACCTCGCCGCCCTTGAAACCGGCGAGGAAGAGCTCGTCGCCCTCACCCGGGATTTCGCAACGGCCCGCGACGCGGCGTGGGAAACGGCCAGGGAAATGTCCCGGGCGCGGCAAGCCGCCGCCGGTAGCCTGAAGAGCCGGATGGAGCAGGAGGTGAGCCGATTGGGTCTTTCGCAGACCACCTTCGAGGTACGGTTCCACCATCGCGGCGGCGACCGGAACGACCCGCCGTTCGTCATGGACGGGACCCGAATCGGAGACGACGGCATCGACGACCCCGAATTCTACTTCTCGCCCAATCCCGGAGAGCCCGTCAGGCCCCTGGCGAGGATCGCGTCCGGCGGCGAACTCTCGCGCCTGATGCTGGCGCTCAAGTCGCTGGTGTTGACCCGAAGCGAAATCCCCACCCTGCTGTTCGACGAGGTGGATGCCGGCATCGGCGGCAGGGTGGCGGAAATGGTGGGCAGGAAACTGGCCGGCGTCGCGGAAACCCATCAAGTGATCTGTGTCACCCACTTGGCGCCCATCGCCGCGCTGGCGGAATTCCACCATGTAGTGGAGAAGCAGGTGTCGAACGGCAGGACCTTCACGACGGTCCGAAGGCTCGACGAAACCGAGAGGGTGAAGGAACTCGCGCGCATGCTGGGCGGCGTCGAGATCACCGCTCAGGCGGAACGTCACGCGGCCGCAATGCTGAAGGCTCATGGACCCGGCCGCCCGGCCTAGGAGCCGGTATCGGCCGGTAGCGCGATGCGGGCAGGGGCGGGTTCGAACCCGCCCCTGCATCCGGCGTCCGAGTCCTACGGCGCAGGCGCCTGGTGTGGCGTCCTGGCGCCCTTGCCACCCGCCCGGTCGATCCGGTATGCTGGACTTCATCAATCGGGCGGTTTCCGGTATTCTTCGTGAATCTGCAACCGCTTCGATTCGCGGGTGTGGGGCCGTAGCTCAGATGGGAGAGCGCTTGAATGGCATTCAAGAGGTCGCCGGTTCGATCCCGGTCGGCTCCACCACCATTCCCGATAATCCAGAGGGGGCCGTGTCCCGAGTTCGAGCAACAGGGGGAGGCGTCTTTACAGACTACGGCCTGACCCCGGACTACTACGATGAAATGTTCGATTCGGGCGGTAACCCGAGGGAGGCGTCCCGGCGCATCAGCGAGGCGCTGGCCGAACTGGAGCCCGAGGACCTCGCGAAGCTGCAGGACGGAGTCTACCGACATTTCCTGCATGAAGGCATCACCTTCACCGTCCTCGACGCCGACAGGGCAACCGAACAGATCATTCCCATCGACTGTGTGCCCCGGCTCCTGACCGGCGCCGAGTGGGGGCACATCGAGCGCGGCCTCAAGCAACGCCTGACGGCGCTCAACCTCTTCCTCAAGGACATCTACCACGACGGCCGTTGTCTGCGGGACAAGCTCGTCCCCATCGACCTGGTGCTCGGCTGTCCGCAATACCGCATGGAGATGCGCGGTGTGAAGGTTCCGCACGACGTCTACGTGGCCGTATGCGGCACCGACATCGTGCGTACCCACGACGGTTTCGCCGTGCTCGAGGACAACCTTCGGGTGCCCTCCGGCGTCTCCTACATGCTCGCCTGCCGGAACGCCATCAAGGAGGCGTTCCCGAAGCTCTACCGGGCGCACCGGGTCCGGGAAGTGGCGGACTACGCCGAGCGTCTCTACTCCACGCTCGCCTCCCTCCGGCCCTCGCTGCTGGACCCGCAGGTAGCGATCCTGACCCCCGGCATGCACAACTCCGCGTATTACGAGCACGCCTTCCTCGCCGGCGAAATGGGCATCGACCTGGTGGAGGGGCAGGACCTGGTCGTGCGTGACGCCGCGCTGCACATGCGCACCACCTCGGGCCTGCGCCGCGTCGACGTGCTCTACCGGCGGATCGACGACGATTATCTCGATCCGGTGACCTTCCTCGGCGAATCGGTCCTGGGATCGGCCGGACTCTTCCACGCGTACCGGACGGGCAACCTCGTGCTCGCCAACGCGCCCGGCACGGGCGTGGCCGATGACAAGAGCCTCTACTCGTACGTGCCGCGTATCATCCGCTACTTCCTCGATGAAGAACCGATTCTGGCCAACGTCGAGACTCATCTTTGCCGGGAGCCCGACGGGTTGGCCTACACGCTGGAACATCTCGACGAACTGGTGGTCAAGGAGGTCGGCGGATCCGGCGGCTACGGGATGCTGGTGGGCCCCCACGCATCCGCGGACGAGCGCGCCGCGTATTCCGAGCGGTTGCGCGCCGATCCGGCAAATTTCATCTCGCAACCCGTTCTGGCCCTGTCCCGAGCCCCATGCCTCATGGACGGGGCCATCGAGCCGCGCCATGTGGACCTTCGCCCCTTCGTGTTGCAGGGACGCGACCAGCAGCATGTGGTTCCGGGCGGACTGTGCCGGGTGGCGCTCCGGCGCGGGAGCCTGGTGGTCAATTCCAGCCAGGGCGGCGGTTGCAAGGACCTGTGGGTCCTGGAGGATTAGAGCGATCTTCAGCGATGGTGATGCGAATCGACGGACGGGACACGAGGACCGGATCATGCTGGCACGGGTAGCAGCCGAGTTCTACTGGCTGGGCCGCCATCTCGAGCGCGTCGAACACACGGCGGGCCTTCTCCGGTTCCAGCTCGACCGACTCCCCGACCGGCCGGCGGAAGAACTGGCCGTGGGTTGGCAGGCCGTCTACCGCATCCTCGGACAGCCGCCGGTGGGGCCAACGGCGAGCGGCGACGAAGCCGAAACCGTCGTCATCCCCGACGCCTACACTCTTGCCGGGAACCTGGTCGAAGAACGCGCGAATCCGGACTCCCTGCTTTCATGCTGGGAGCACGGGCGCGAAAACGGCCAACGCGTGCGGGCGCAACTGCCGCTGCCGGTGTGGACGTGCCTCAACCAGGGTTACCTTTGGATGCGGGACAGCAACTTCAGCGCCGCGTGGTCAACCGCGCCGGCCGCCCTGGTGAACGAAGCCATGGACCGGCTGCGGCTGTTCGCGGGCGTGGTGGAAGCCGTCATGCCGCGGGACGACGCATGGCGTTTTCTCGAGCTCGGCCGGTTCACCGAACGGATGCAGCATCAGGCGGTACTGCTCGCATCCTGGATCGAGTTCAGCCGCGAAGACCACGCCCACCCGCTCTCGTGGGCTGATCTGCTACGGGTGTGCGGGGCCTATGAGGTGTACTGCCGTCGCCACTCGACGAACGTCGACCGGCGGGAAGCCCTTGGTCTGCTCACCCGCGACCCGGAGCTTCCCCGCTCGTTGCGGTTCTCGGTCCAGCGCATCGAAGATCTGCTGGCGGGTATCGACCCGATGGGCGCCCGTTACCCGTTGGCGGCTCCTCACCGGATGGCGTTGCGCCTGACTGCCGCGGTCGAGATCGCCCCCTCCGGCCCGCCGGAAGAAACCGATGGAGGCGACTTCTTCCACTCGCTGGGGAATGACAGCCGGACGCTTCACCACCAGACCATGAGCGCCTATGTAACCCATTCTCCGGCCGCGGGGCTTGCGCCGTGATCGTCACTTACCACATCGAGCACCAAGTGCGTTTCGAATACGCCCAGCCGGCGCAAGACTCGGTGATGACGCTGTATGTGTGTCCGATCCGCGACCGTACCCAGTTGCTCCGGGAGTTCTCCGTTGACACCGATCCGGACGGCCCACTGTACGAGTTCGTCGATTCCTTCGGCAACACCGGGCATTTTCTCGACCGCCCGCGCAGCCACGAGCGTCTCTGCGTTACCGCCCGCTCCATCGTGGAGGTAGGACCGCTGGTACCGGCCCCGGAACGGTTGAACCCCGGAGCATCGGAAGCGCTTCAGCGCGCCGCACAGACCCCCGAGCTTTGGCCGATGTTACACCCCAGCCGCCTCGCCGGTTGGACCCCCGCTCTGGAGAAGTTCAGGGCGATGCATGATCTCGCGCCGGGCGACGATCCGCTGGTGAGCACGAAGAATCTCTGTACCGCGCTTCACAGGTTGTTGGAGTATGCTCCGGGCGAAACCCGGTACGATTCACCCATCGACCGGATTCTCGAGACCGGCCGCGGCGTTTGCCAGGACTACGCCCACGTCATGGCCGCCATCCTGCGAGGCTGGAGCATCCCGTGCCGTTATGTGTCGGGTTACCTCGGACCGCCCGCCGGAGAAGTGGCGGACTGCGAGAGCCACGCGTGGGTGGAATGCTGGTTTCCGGGCATCGGCTGGACCGGGTTCGACCCCACCAACGACACCGAAGCAGACGAACGTCACATCCGCGTAGCGGTCGGACGGGACTATGCCGATGTCCCTCCGACCCGAGGCGTCTTTCGCGGAGGCGCCGGTTCGGTCCTCGAAACTGCGGTGGTGATCGAGCGGAGCTGCAACACGGCTGTCCCGGAGTCTGCGCGACGGAACGGTTCGGAGGCCCGAGCTACACCGGACAGGACGGTTGTCACTCGATAAAATACTGCTGCATCATTCGATGAATACTGCTACATGAATACTGCTGCCTGTTTGTCGGCCGGGTTTTCCAGGGCGCCGGCTCCCGGCGGACCCACGGTTCAGTGTAACCATTTCCAGTGTAACCATTTCCAGGGAGATGCATCATGACCCTCGCGGATATACGGAAACTGATCTCGGACAACGACGTCCGGCGTGTCGACCTCCTCGTCACCGACCTCATCGGCCGCTGGCAACACTTCTCGATCCCTCCCGCCAATGTGAAGGAAAGTCTCGTCGAGCGCGGTCAGGGCTTCGACGGCTCCAGCCTGCGGGGCTTTCAGTCCATCGATCAATCCGACATGCTGCTGGTTCCGGACCTCGACTCCGCCCGGATCGATCCGGTGGAGTCGGAACCTTCGCTCAAGCTCATCTGCGATGTCGTGGACCCCGTCAACGGCGACCGCTACACCCGCGACCCGCGCTACGTGGCCACCAAGGCCGAGGCCCATCTCGCCTCCTCCGGCATCGCCGACAAGGCGTTCTTCGGCCCGGAGCTCGAGTTTTTCGTGTTCGACAACGTGCGCTTCGGCCTCAAGATCAACTCGTCGTTCCACGTCATCGACTCCGACGAGGCCGACTGGAACTCGGCCCGGGAGGAGGGCGACCACAACCTCGGCTACAAGATCCCGCCCAAGCAGGGCTATTCCCCCATTCCCCCGTTCGACCAGCTCGTGGACCTGCGCTGGGAGATGGCCGAGAAAATGGGTCGGGCGGGCCTCGAGTTCGAGGTCCATCACCACGAGGTGGCCACCGGCGGCCAGTGCGAGATCGCAACCCGCTTCCGGACCCTGCGCCAGAAGGCCGACGAGACCCAATGGTACAAGCACATCGTGCGCAACGTCGCCAGGGCCCACGGCAAGTCGGCGACGTTCATGCCCAAGCCGCTCTTCGGCGACAACGGCAGCGGCATGCACGTGCATCAGTCTCTCTGGCTCGGCGATACGCCGCTCTTCTACGATGCCGGCGGCTACGCCGGGTTGTCGGAGCTGGCGCGGTTCTACATCGGCGGCCTGCTCAAGCACAGCCCGTCGTTGCTCGCCTTCTGCGCCCCCACGACCAATTCCTACAAACGTCTTGTGCCCGGCTTCGAGGCGCCGGTCTACCTGGCCTTCTCGGCGCGCAACCGCTCCGCCGCGGTCCGCATCCCCACCTACGAGACCTCGGCCGCCAGCAAGCGCATCGAGTTCCGCCCGCCCGACCCCTCCGCCAACACCTACCTGGCCTTCTCGGCCATGTTGATGGCAGGCCTCGACGGCATACGGAACCGCATCGACCCCGGCGATCCCACCGACGCGGACATCTACGAACTCTCCCCCGCGGAAGCGGCCAGGATTCCTTCCGTTCCCACTTCCATGGAGGAAGCGGTGGCGGCCCTCGGCGCAGACCACGACTACCTGCTCGATGGCGGGGTCTTCACCCAGGACGTCATCGACCACTACATCGCGTTCAAGGAACAGGAATCGAAGGACGTATTTCTCCACCCCGTCCCGGCCGAGTTCTTCCATTATTTCCATATCTAGGGGCCTGTCGGATCAGGTGTTTGATGACAGGCAGAAGGGAGGGTTCGGTTGCGGTCATTCATTATATCGAACTTTCTTGTTTGGATAGGACGAACAAGCCGGAACGAGTGTTGCGTTTCATATTTTGCGATGACTCATCACCGAGCCATTTTGACAGCCCTTCCGACTCCCTCTCCCTCTGGGAGAGGGTTGGGGTGAGGGTCCCCCGTGTGCGAGCAGCCCGTTGGGTGCGACCAGCAAAGCAGGGCAGGTTTATTCGGGGCGCCCTCACCCGGCCTTCGGCCACCCTCTCCCAGAGGGAGAGGGGAGTTGTTCATCGCCGACCACTTCTTGCGGGAACGGGGTGAAGATAGGGAACAGGGTCAACACATTTACGGAACGCGACTCCAGGGGTATCCTGGCGTTCTGCAGGCTCCGGGCCTTGCAGACGAAACTCGATGAAACCGGAGGAACCGTGAACATGAGCGAATGCGGCTTCGAAACAGAAACTTCCGGCCGTGGCGGAAAGATCGGCCGCCTGGTCGCGGCAGGCGGGCTGGCTGCGGCGTTGGGCTTCTTCTGGTTGGCCACGGCCGCGGATGCAGCCCTGGACAAGGAGCTGCAATTCGTCCTGAACACCTTCTCGTTCCTCCTCTGGGGCGCCCTGGTGATGTGGATGTGCGCGGGCTTCACCATGCTCGAGTCGGGGTCCGTCCGGACCAAGAACGTCTCCATGATCTGCCTCAAGAACATCGGCCTCTACTCCGTCGCGGGGCTGATGTATTTCTTCATCGGGTACAACCTCATGTACGTGGACGTCGGCAGCTTCATCGGCACCTTCACCTTCCTCTACGGACCCACAGCCGACGAGGCCGCCCTGATGGCAGGTCAGGAGCAGGCCAGGGAGGCGGTGCTCAAGGCCGACTACGCCACCATGTCGGACTGGTTCTTCCAGATGGTCTTCGTGGCCACCACCGCGTCCATCGTCTCCGGCACTCTGGCGGAGCGGGTGAAGCTCTGGACCTTCTTCGTTTTCGTCGCCATCCTGACGGCCGTCATCTATCCCATCGTCGGCGCCTGGACGTGGGGCGGGGGGTGGCTCGGCAGCATGGGATTCAAGGATTTCGCCGGCTCCACCATCGTCCATTCCACCGGCGGATGGGCGGCCCTGGCGGGCGCCCTGGTGGTGGGGCCGAGACGCGGCAAGTTCCGCGCCAACGGCAGCGTCAAGCCCACACCGCCTTCCAACATCCCCATCGTGACCCTGGGGGTCTTCATCCTGTGGTTCGGATGGTTCGGCTTCAACGGCGGATCGCAACTCGCGCTGGGCGGCGCCGCCGACGCCATCGCCATCAGCCATCTGCTGGTCAACACCAACCTTGCGGGCGCCGCCGGGTTCATCGTGGCCCTCGTCATCGCGCGCCCCATCCTCGGACGCATCGATCTGCTCGCCGGCCTCAACGGCGCCCTCGCGGGTCTGGTCTCCATTACCGCGGGACCCGACTTCGTCGCTCACATCTGGGCGGTGATCATCGGCGCCGTCGGCGGGGCTGTCTGCGTCTCGGGCATGAGGCTGCTGGAACTTTTCAAGGTCGACGACGTGGTGGGCGCGATTCCGGTCCATCTCTTCGCGGGGGCCTGGGGCACGCTGGCCACCTGCATCGCGGCCGGGGGGCACTTCGGCGTTCAGCTGCTGGGAATCGTTGTCGTGGGCGTGTTCGTGTTCGTGATCTCGTGGGGCGTGTGGCTGGCGCTGAAGCAGGTCATGGGCGTGCGGGTCTCGCCGGCGGTCGAGGAACTCGGCCAGGACGCCGGGGAGCTCGGCATCGAGGCTTACCCCGAGTTCGTGGTCATGCCCGACCCGGACGACGTGGACGAAGTCCGCGGCAACAACTGAACGGAACGGTTCACCGGCGCGCTTGGCGGGCCGGCGAACCGTTCGAGTCGTCCGCAATACCGCCGGCGATTCCCATGGTACAGGCCACTCCCGGTCAGGCGCCCTGCTGGCCGGTCGGCGCCGGTTCGGGGACGGGGAGGTTGATCCAGAACTCCGTGAACGATCCCGGTTCCGAATCGACGCCCATGAGGCCCCCGTGCTGGGCCACGATGTCCTGGGACAGCGACAGGCCCAGTCCGGTGCCTTCTCCCGTGGGCTTGGTGGTGACGAAGGGCTCGAAGATCTTCTTGATCATGTCCTGCGGGATTCCGGGGCCGTTGTCTCTGATGCGGAACTCGGCCTGCCGGTCTCCACGCTTGCTCGACAACCGTATCCGCGGCTCATAGCCGCCGTCGGAGTTCCTGGCCCGCTCGAAGGTCGCCTGACAGGCGTTGGTGATCAGGTTGAGGAAAACACGGCTCAAGTCCTGGGGCACGACCTCGACCTCACCCATCCCGCCATCGAGATCCTCTTCCCACGTCACGTTGAACATCTGGTCCTGGGCACGCATGGCGTGGTAGGCGAGATCGGCGTACTGCTTGAGCAGCGCGTTCAGATCCACCGCGCGGCGCTCGCCGGACTGGCTGCGCGAGTGCTCCAGCATGCTGTGGACGATGCCGTCGGCGCGCTTGCCGTGCTGGTGGATCTTCCGGAGATTGGCGGTCAGATCGTCGAGGATCCCTTCGACCTCGTCACGCGCCTCCTCGGGAACCTGGTCGCGGACCTCGCTTAGCACCTCCCGCGCCTCCTCGATCAACTCGCCGGAAACCTCGGAGAAGTTGTTCACGAAATTGAGGGGATTCTTGATCTCGTGGGCGATGCCGGCGGTGAGCTGTCCCAGCGAAGCCAGCTTCTCCTGCATGATCACCTGGTGCTGAGCCGTTTTCAGGTCCTTGAGCGTTTCCTCCAGCTCCGTGTTCTTCTCCTTCAACTCGTCCGCGAGCTTCTCCACCAGGTTGAGCCGCTGCACCTCCAGGGCGTGGCGCCGGAACACTTCCAGCGCTTCCGCCATGTCGGTCACCTCGTCGTTGCCCCGAACCTCTACGGGAACCTCGATGTTGCCTTCCGCCATCG
This sequence comes from uncultured Binatia bacterium (SeqCode), assembly GCA_965214905.1. Lineage (GTDB taxonomy): Bacteria > Desulfobacterota > Binatia > UBA9968 > JAJDTQ01 > JAJDTQ01. The sequence goes on along the minus strand of OZ243984.1, from coordinate 3,310,352 downwards.
AACGCATGGCGCCGGCCAACCCCGTGAGGCGCCGGATCAGATAGCGGCCGACGAAAAGCCAGCCGAGCGTGACCGCGCCGATGATGTTGAAGACGTTGAGCACCACCAACAGCACCATGCCGGTGTTTACCGCCGACGTGGAGGCTCGGCTGGCGTCGGCCGCCAAGAGGTCCGTCACCGCCACCACCCGGTCCATGGTCGCCAGCAGGCGGATCGCGGTGGCCCGGTTCTCTTCGATGGACCGCGCTTCCAGCTCCGCTTCCCTCATGATGGCTTCCCTCAGCCCGAAAATCCCCTCGCTGCCGGCTCCCAGCGACTTGAGCCGTGCGAATTCGAAGTCCAACATCCGCGTGGGGGATGAACGGTAATCGGTGGATCGAAAAGCGCGCTCGAAGGAGCCGATGGCGGCGTTGTAGCGCTCTCGGATCGGCTGGATCAGGTCTCGGTCGTTCACCACCGCGGCTTCCGCGAGCAGGCGAGCGGCGAGGTTCGCCTGGGTGTGCAAGGTCAGCAGATCGCGATAGCGCAGCAACTCCTCGTAGGAGGTCCGCTCGGCGAGAGGGACCGGCCGGTCGCCGATTTCCCGGAGGCCCGTGGCGAGAAAGAACGCCTGGTCGTCGATCTCGGGACCCAGCACGCGGTCGATCTGCCGCGTCATGACCGGGATTTCCGACTCGCGAGCTTGCAGGCGCCGGTTCAGCTCACGCCGCCGTGAGGACGACGCCTCCAGTTCGTCCAGGGTCGCGGCCAGGGCATCGGACAGTGAGCGCAGGGTACGAGCCTGCTCTTCCAGGGAGTCGTGCTCCTGGAGTTCCCCGATGAGCCTGTAAAGGAGGTCCTTGTCCTGGACGACGGCGGCCTTGATCTCGGCGAGCTCCTGGTCGGACGCCGCCGAGACCAGGCGGGGAGCGGCGTCTACCAGGGCCGAGCTCTGCTGCGCGGCTCGGATGGCCGCGGTCAGGCTGGGCACGCTCTCGTCGATAATGCGGCGCTGCGAATCGCTCACGGCGCGGAAAGACAGCAGCGCCACCGCGCTGGCCGCGAGCATCAGCATGACGCCGGCGCCGAATCCGGCGTAGATCTTGAGACCGAGGCCGATCCTCCAGCCGCCGAGCCGCTTCGCAAAGTCTGCCAACCTCAAGGCCGCTCCAAGCGTCGAATGGAACGAAACCGCCCGCGGTCGCCGATCATCGTCAGGTACACGCGATCGGAACCCTGGTTGTCGGATTCCCCATAGCGCAACTCGAACCCGCCGAGATCGATGGACCCGGCTCTCTGAAGAGCGGCGATGAACCCCGGACGGGTGGGATCGGATCCCGCCCGGCGCAGCGCCTCGACGGCCACGCGGCCCGCCAGGTAACCCTCGAGCGAGACGAAGCCGGGGACCGCCATGGAATCCACGGCGCGAAGCGCCTCATGGTACTGCGTCACGACGGGGACCCTGTCGTCATGAGGAAAGGGAACGACCTGGGTGACGATGACGCCTTTGCCCTCGGACCCCAGGGCCTCGGCCAATGCCGAACTGCCGACGAACGAGATGTTCACGAGAACCGGATTGAAATCAAGATAGCGGCACCACTTGATGAAGGTCGAAACGGGCTCGTAAGCGCCCACGATGATGACCGCCTCGGGGCGACCGAGTCTCAGGTCGAGCACCGCGGTCTTCACCGCCCTCGTGTTGCGCGGATAGGTGGCCTCGGCAGCCAGCGTCATGCCGCGCCGGTCGAGGGCCAGGAGCGTTCCCGCCAGCCCTGCGCGGCCGTACGAGTCGTCTTGATAGAGGATTCCGATGCGCCTCACTCCGAGGTCCTCCGTGAGGCGCTCGACCATCTCTTCGGTTTCCTGGTAGTAGGAGGCGCGCACGTTGATCACGGTCGGACGTTCGACCGCATCGCGCAGGAACTCAGCGCCGGTGAAGGCTCCGAGGTAGGGGACGCCGGCTTCCGTTGCGATGGGTACCGCGGCTTTCGACGTCGGCGTGCCCACCGCACCGATGAGCCCGAAAACCCCGTCCCGCTCGATGAGCCGGTTGGTGTTGGCGATAGCAGCCTCGGGCTCGTAGCGGTCGTCGAGGGTGGTCAGGCGTAGCCGGCGGCCGTATACGCCGCCGGCGCGATTCACTTCGCCGAACGCTGCCAGGATCCCCTGGCGCATCCCTTCGCCGAGGGCTTTCGCAGGCCCGCTCAGGGCACAGGACTGACCGAACTGCACCGCTTCCGGACTGACGCCCGGAGTCTTCGGACCGGCGGCCGGCGCTGGCTCGGCGGCCGCCGACACCACGTGGGCCGCCGCCAGAAGCAGCGGCACGGCAGCGAGCAGCGTAAGCGCTCTCAATTGCAGGCTCCGGCGGGGCAGGACACTAGCCGCCGTGATAGCGCAGCGCCACGCCGGTGATGTCGTCCGACTGCGGATTCCCTTCGGCAAATTCCCGCACCTGCTCGAGGATCCGTGAGGTGACTTCCTCGCACCCGGCGCCATCGATCCTGGCCAGGAACTCGTCGAGCCGCTCCTCCCCGAACTCGGCCGAGCCCGGCCCCTCGGCCTCGGTGACCCCGTCCGTGTACAGAAACAGCGTATCGCCGGCCTGAAGCCGGATGGTGTCGTTGTGGAACGTGTGCCCGGGAACCACGCCCAGCGCGACGTCGCGCGTCGTGGGCAAAGCCTCGACCCGCCCGTCCTCGTGGGCGATCCGCGGCAGGTTGTGGCCCCCGTTGCAGTATTCGAAGAGGCCGCTCTCGGGGTCGAGAACGCCGTAGAAGAGAGTCACGAACATGCACGTATCGTTGTCTTCGGAAAGCATCTGGTTGACGTAATCCAGACACTGATCGGGCGCGCCGCCTTCCATGGCGCGGCTCCGGAGCAGCGCGCGGCAGACCATCATGAACAGGGCGCTGGGAATACCCTTACCCGATACGTCGCCGATGGCCAGGCCGAGTCTCTTCTCGCCCAGTGAGAAGAAATCGTAGAAGTCGCCCCCCACTTCCTTTGCCGGAATCATCACTCCGTGGGTCTTGTAAAGATCGGTGGAAGGAAAGCTCCGGGGCAGCACGGACTCCTGCATCTCCCGGGCAACTTCAAGCTCGCGGCCGAGGGCCACCAGTCGATCCCTGTTGGCCAGAGCTTCACGTATGAGATCCAGATGCTTCAGGGTCTTGTCGATGGTAATTTCAAGGTCGTTGAAGTCGATGGGTTTGGTCACGAAATCGAACGCCCCCCGATTCATCGCGGTGCGGATGTTGTTCATGTCACCGTACGCCGACACGATCACGGAGCGAATGTTGGGCTTGGTCTCGTTGAGTTGCTTGAGCAGTGTGAGACCGTCCATGACCGGCATGTTGATGTCCGAAATGACCATTGCGATCTCGGCATCCTCATTGAGCTGGTTCATGGCCTCCTTGCCGTTGCGCGCGAAATCGAAGACGAGCTCTCGTCTGCGGATCCGGCGGCGGAACTTCTGCAATACGAGGGCTTCGAGGTCTTCCTCGTCATCAACTACCAGTATCTTGATGGGCATGTCGCTCAATATGTTGCTCAATAGGAAACTTTCGGGCGCGCTTGGCCGGCTGTCACGTTGCATGTCAAATCACGTTGCATGTCAAAGCGCGTTGACCGCATCCTGGCGAGTGGCGTGAATGGCCAGGATCTCATTGAAGCCGCTGATCTTGAACACTTCGGCGACGGGGGCGCGCAGGGCGCAGAGCACGATCCTTCTGCCGCCGGCCTGAAGCCGCTTGGCTGCCAGGAGCAGCACCCGGAGTCCTGCGCTGCTGATGTAGTCGATGTGCTCGAAATCGACGACGACCGCGCCGGTACCCTCATCGATCAGCTTGAGCAGCGCTTCCTGGAACGGGCTTGCGGTGCTGCCGTCGATGCGACCGGCGGGAATCACGACGACGCTGTCGCCGCTCGTCTCCGTACCGAGCTTCAGAGTGTTTCCGTCCGCCATCAACTCTCTCCTTTCAGGGGGGTGCGCAGGGTAATACGATTGAAACCGTCCGTTCGTCTGTAGTCCCGATTCGGAAACAGGCTCTTGGTCAGAAAAACCCCGAGACCACCGATATCACGTTCTTCGAGCGAAGCGTGGATGTCTGGCTCGGGAGCTTCTTCGAACGGATCGAAAGGAGTCCCCGTGTCCTCCAGTTGCGCGACCACTTCGTCGGCTTCAACGCGCAACTCCACCCGGAGCTCCGGCCGGTCTATCTTTACGAAACCATATTCTATGACGTTGGTAGCCAGTTCGTCCAAGGCAAGACCCAGATTGTGGATCTGCGGCTCGGACAGCCCATTGGCCTCCCCGAAGCAGGCCACAGCCTGCGCCAAGTCCTTGAGCGCGGACGAAAGCTTGGGTTCGAGCTCGAGAGAAAGCCGAGGAAGCATTCGTCCTACGATAACGGATCATCAAACCGGGTGTCAACAACGTATCGTCGAAGGCGGGCGGCGGAGCGGTTCATCGGAGCATCATGAACGTCGACAACGGCAAGCTGACGATACGCGGATCGTCCACTGTCCCGGGACTATCCTGCGTAACAAGAATCCCGAATGGCGCATTGTTTACGGATTTCTCCAGAAACGAGCGTATCCCCAAGGTGTCCCTGAAAGGATCGATGCGTCTCTGATATTTGATCTCTACCGGGATACGCGTGCCGCCGACCGTCAACACGAAGTCAACCTCCCGGTCCGTGCCTCTTTCGGGGAAGTGGGCGATGTCCAGACCCTGAATCGTCGAGGCCACCGAGCCAAAGATACTCTCCGCCAAATGACCGGCCAACGTCGTGAGATCCGGGCGTCGCGCCAGATCATCCGGTACAAGGGGAATGTGCTCCTGAAGCCAACTGGCCCTGAGTCCGTGGGATAGCCGCCACGATCCGAAAAATGAGTGAACGTCTCTTGGCGAAAGTCTCGATGTTCAATGCCGTATTCGCGCAAGCCGACCCAAAACGCCTTGTCCAGCAGGTCCGCCAAGCCGTTGTCCTTGAGAAAGGGCCTGGGCGTCGCATAGCCGCGCAACGTCCCGATCTCGGTGAGCGAAAGGACGCCGGCTTCGATGGTATTGATTCGCCCGGCGAGACTGTCCCGCCCCAGTTCGATGCGCAACGCCGAGCTTCCGGTGACAACCACCTTGACGGAGGCGTTATCGACCAATGACTTGAGTTGCGCATCCCAACGATCCAGGTTTTGAACCTCGTCAAAAAACAGGTACGCCGTTGCCCCGGCCTGTGCCAACGTATTGAACCGCTTTGGTGCAATGCGCCGCTCGAACCAGTCCGAAATACGCAGAATAGGCTCCTGCAACTGGGTCAACGTCCGGAGATCGTCGAACTGGACGCGAAGAATCCGTCTCGCGTCCACGCCCTCATCAAGCAGGTCTTGAATGATCTGAAACTGCGCCGTGGTCTTGCCGATTTGCCGCGAGCCTCGAACGACGACGATTGGCGCAATATGGGCGTCCAAACGCCGGCGAATCTGCGCCACCAAATGCCGTCGCGCCGGCGGCTGCGCCGGCATCGCCTCGTTTTCCCACCACGGATTGAAGCGCCCCAGGTTGTCGACAAGCACAGTCGGAAGGCCGGAGTCGGCGAAAATGGCTTGCTGCGTCATGACCTCGGTCTTCCTTTTCCACGCCAGGACACCCGGGCACGCCGCAGTGTTGCACGAAGGCCGGCGTGGAGACAAGATCGGGCCTTCGGAGGCGTCCCGGCGGCAATCAGGGCGAATTTTTGTTCTGACTGACTCTGCCGGGATTCAAAGCGGAACCTGTGTCGGGTGGACTTCCTGCCCGAATTGCGGTACAAGTTCTCGAACAGGGGGCGAGGGCGCACCGGGGGGAGGGGATGGAGCTTTCGGAAGTCACGCTCGACGCGGTGATGCCACACGAGGAGGCGCGGTTCCGGGACCTGATGGCGGAGCATCATTACCTCGGGGCGGCGCCGAAGGTGGGCGAGACGGTGTGGTATGGCGCGCGGTGGCGCGGCCAGTGGGTGGCGCTGGCGTCTTTTTCGGCTGCGGCGCTGAAGTGCCAGGCACGGGATGCGTGGATTGGCTGGACGCTGCGCCACAAGTACGACCGGCTGCATCTGGTGGTCAACAACACCCGGTTCCTGCTGTTGCGCCCGGTGCCCAATCTCGGGTCTCGGGTGCTGGGGCTGTGCGCACGCCAACTGATGCGGGACTGGCCGGTGAGGTTTCATCATCCGCTGGTGCTGTTGGAGACGTTCGTCGACCCGACGCGCTTCGCCGGCACGGTCTACCGGGCTGCGGGCTGGACCGAGGTGGGCCTCACACGAGGCTTTCGCCGGACTCGGGGCGGGTACCGCTCAGGCTCCACGCCGAAGAAGGTCTTCGTGCGAGCCCTCACCCGCCACGCCCGTCGGGTGCTTCGCAGCCCTGTTTTGGAGCCCCGTTACCGTCATGGGAGACCGAGAGCCATGTTGAGCGCCAAGCAAATGAAGAGCCTGCCGGATGTGTTTCGCACCCTCACCGACCCACGCAGCCGTTACGGGCGCCGCTACCGCCTCGAGACCCTGCTGGGGCTCGCTGCGGCCGCCACGCTGTGCGGCGCCCGAGGCTACAAGGCCATCCACGAGTGGGTGTGCGACCTTTCGCCAGCGATGCTGCGCCACTTCCGCTGCCGCCGGGTCAACGGCGTCTACCAGCGACCAAGCATCTACTGTCTGCGCAACGCCATCGTGAAGGTCGCACCCGAAGAACTCGATGCCGCGCTGCGGGCCTGGTTCGTAGCCCACGGGCACAACGACGCGTCGCTGGCCATCGACGGCAAGACCATGAAGGGCGCTGTCGACGAGGCCGGTCGCCAAGTCCATATCCTCGGCGCCTGCGGCCATGACAGCGCCATCGCCTGGGGTCAAAAAAAACTGTTCTGACCCAAGACGACGGCCAAACCAAATCCACCAACGAGATCGGGGTCACACTCCCGTTGCTCGATTCACTCGGCGACCTCGCCGGCAAGACCTTCACCGCCGATGCCCTGCTGACACAGACCGCCATCGCCTCCTTCCTGCGCAAGCACGATGCCCACTATATGTTCATCGCCAAGGGCAACCAGAAGACTCTGCTCGGGGACCTCCGGCTGTGGTTCCATGACGACGCAAAACGCCCACCCGACTTTGTCGAGAACACCGGCAAGCCCATCAAGGGCAAGCTCCCCACCGCGCACGGTCGTTGGGAGCAGCGCGAGATCTGGACCACCACCGCGCTCAACCACCACCTCCGCTTCCCCGGCGTCGGCCAAGCCTTCCTCATTCGCCGCACTCGCTGCCAAGTGCGCAAGGGCCGCGTCACCGATACCTCGGTGGACTCTTCCTGGGGCGTCACCAGCCATACCCCAGAGACCGCCAATGCCCAATCCCTGCTGCGCATCAACCGGGGCCACTGGACCATCGAAAACTCCCTCCATCGCATCCTCGATGACACCGACGCCTGGAACGAGGACAAAAGCCGCATCCGCACCGGCCATGGACCCCAAAACATGACCCGCCTGCGCCGGTTCGCCATCGCCGTCATCAAGACCCACCGCAAGCCCGTCGCCGCCACCGTCCGCAAGCTGAACCGTACCCCTCGCCTGCTGCTCGACTATCTGAAGATGTCCGCCAACTCCCGGCCCAAACCCGCCATCGCCTGATACCCACCCACCCCCGCACCAAGCTCATCCAACCTCATCCGCCCGCAGGGCAAACACCTTGCCCGAGCCATCCTTCGTGCCCGGAAAACGCCGCCACACTACCGAACACCGCCCATACCTCGCCCGCTAACTCCATCTCCGTGTCCTCCATACTCGGGCCGCCCCCCCTCCCTCCCAAGCCATACTCCCCTCACCCTCCGCCCGAACCAAAACAAAAATTAGCCGTGCGGCGGCAATCAGGACTATCCCACGCTCTAAACTTGTGGGTCGAAGTGTTCGGTTGATGCTTTGGGGGAGCAGCACCTGGGGTGTGGCCGGGCGACTTGGGCGGACGCGATGACGGAGAAGTGGGGCGATTGGGAACGTGCGGCGGCACAGAGAACATGATCGGGGCAGATTGGCCGGATTTGGCCGTTGGTGAGGCGCGCCAGTTCAGTCCAGCGCAGGATGCCGAGATGGGGTCGGGAGCGGGTCGTGGGAGCGGCCGGGGCGTGAGCCTCAGCCGGGCGCCAACACGGCGTGCAAGGCGGCCTTGCGGTGCAGGGTAAAGTAGCGCAGGGCTGCGGCCGCGTTGTCCCAGCGCCGACGGTGCAGGATCAGCGCCAGCACGATGTTGTTGCAGGTGGCGCGGTTGGCCGGCGCCAAGCCGCTGCGGGCCAGGCAGGCGTCCTCTTCAAGGGTCTTGTCACGGCGTTGATGGTTCTTCGACTCGATCGCCCAGTGACCGCGATTCCAGGCCAGCAGTTGCTCCGCTGAGGCATCCTTGGCGGCCACCGAGGTGAAGCCGTAGGCATAGGTGACGCTCTGGGTGTTACTCTTCAGGTCGATGCGTTCGCGTCGGATACGGAACACCTGCGCCACATGGGGATAGTTGAGGGAGTTCTTGATCGGCGTCAGCACTTCGATGTGGCGCTGGTCGATGCGCCCATGGCCCTTTTCCGGGTCCTCGGAGAAGCGCCCGGTGGCCTGCTCCCATGGCAGGGTCGCCAGTGTCTGGAAGGTCTCGGGACAGTTCTTCTTGACGGTCATCAGATAATCGGCGCGATGCTGCTCGACGATGCGGGCGGCCACCTCGCGGGTGGTGTGCAGCGCATCAATGGTGAGCAAGGCGCCAGCGATAGGGGTTACGTCCAGCAGCGCCCCCACCGCCGCCAGTTCGCCGTTGCGGTCGTGAAAGTTGAGGCTCGCCAGCGGCACGCCGGTGCTGTGCTCCACCAGCGTCGCGGTCTCGTAGCGCAGCGTGCCGTTGCGATTGGCGCCGCGAATGCGCTTGCCATCGGCGGCCAGCGCCGACCGTGGCTCCTGTTCTCCGGTTGCCGGCAACCGCGGCTTGGCATAGCGTTGCAGGATCGCTTCCAGAGCCTCGCTATCGGCTTCCATCACCACCCGGTGGATGGTCGACTTGGTGGGCGCCTCGTAGCGTTGCCGAGCCCGATTCCACCACCCGCCAAGCATCTTCAGTTCTGCCTGGCTCAGTGCCTGCGCATACTCCCCCGCGGCCACCGGCCCGCGCATGTTGGACAACGCTGCCAGCAGGTAGATCGCCAGCACGGTCGCGATCGAATGCTTGCGGCCCTGCGCCCGACGGTGGTCCGGCAACTCTTCCAGTTCCTCATACAGACTGCGCTTGTCGATGTCGGTTCCGGTCACCGCCTCCGGTCGCGCCTGCCAGCCGTCGTCCAACTCGCCGCGGTAGCTCAGGATGCGCCGCGCGTTGCGGCGCAACGCGCGTACGTACAGCCGCTTCGGCTTACCGTGCGGGTCGGTGTAGTGACCGTTGCTGCGCGCATAGCCCTTGCTGTTGCCCACGTAGGTCCAGTTCGACGCCTCATACATCGTGCCCGCGAACCGGGCCGGGTCCACGAAGCTCTCCACCACCAGCAGCCCATGTCCGTACTGTCTCTGCCAGTCGTCACTCAGCCGGCGCAGCATCGCACTCATCATCCACGAAGCCAGATTCCCAAATACCCCGCGCTCCCCCAGCACCACGAACCGCGTGTTGTTCGCCACCAGATGCAGACGCCGGTACATCTCCTTGCGATGCCACCCGATCCAGCGGTCCCGCGGTCGGCACTTGAGGGCGCCACACTGCCACCCCGCCAGCGCCAGCCATTGTCCTCGCCACTCCGCTACGTAGCGCAGCCCCCGACCGGCAAACCGCTTGAAGCCCAAATAGTGATGCTGGTCCATCAGCGCGTCCCACTTCACCCGCTCGTCCGCCCGTGCCAGCCGCACCACCACCTCGTCCAGCACAAACCCTGCTGGCGTCGTCTGCGCCAGTGGCTGCTCTCGCAACTCCCGAACATCCATGACCCACAGCCTATCAACTCTTTCATGAGACATCCACTCCCCTATCAGCGTGGGATCGCCCTGCGGCGGCAATGGAACACCGTTGCCATCCGGTCGGAAACTGTGGTAGAGGTTTTTCATACGGGCAGCTTTTTGTCACCGCCCGGTTCACACGCAAAACCATCACATAAGGAGAAGACGATGAAGAAGCTGGTTCTTGAGAGCACTGCGCCGTTTCAAGGCCTGTGCGAGTTGGTCGCCTACAACGAGGGCCTGTTCGAAAAAGAAGGGCTCACCATCGAGTTTGCCGATCGCGGGCCGGGAGACAAGAATACCCACCGGGACGTCACCGATCCCAGGGACGCAGACCCGCACGCCAGCCACGGCATGCTTTTCGAGCAGGGCAAGGCCGACATGTACAATGCCTGCGAATGGGGCAACTACTGCCGGGTGCAGGACTCCAGCGTCGACACCGGCCGGCAGATCGGCAGGCGTTCCATCATCGCCTATGCCGGACTCGTGGTGCGGCCCGATTCGCCGGTTTACACGGCTCAGCAGCTCGCGAACCGGATGGTGGGAGTCCCGTTTTTCTTCGGCACCCACTATCTGACACTCCACATGCTGGAGGGCTTCCTCACCCGTGACGAGATCAAGCTCTGTCAGGCGCCGCGAGGTTCTCGCTACCGGCTGGAATCGGTGATGAAGGGAGAGATCGAATCCACGCCGCTGACCGAGCCTTACCTCACGCTGGCCGAGAAGAAGGGTTGCCGCATCGTCGTCTCCGCTTCTCTCCACGGCACCGAGGTCGCGTCCGACAACGTGGACGCGGAAACCTACGGGATGTTCAACCGCGCCGTGCGCGAGGCCGTGCGCCGAATCAATGCCGACAAGAAGAAGTACATGCAGTACTTCATCGACTACCACAAGGACGATCCGGAGATTGCCGCCCTGCGCGCGGACGAGCTTCGCGAGAGCCGCATCGTGGTAGTGGACCCGGCGCCGATCCCCGCGGACGAACTGGAGCGTACCGCAGTCTGGATCAAGAGTTGGGGCATGCTCGCCGAGAACGAGGCGGCCACGGAACTGGTGAACCTGGACGTCCAATCGACGGCCCACTAGGCGCCTGGTAGCCCGATGCGGGCATGAAATGCAACGGAATCGGGAATGCCTATCCGGGCCTTCCCGATTTTCTTTTCCCAGGGTCCGGTCTTCCAGTGAGCCGTCCCGCAGGTCCGGAGGTGTCTTGAGCCTGCGCCGGTTCGTGATCACGGGCGTGATCCTGGCCGCATTGTGGTTTGCCCCGGGTCGTGCGACCGCGGAGCCCGCAGGCTCGGTGCCGGGCTCGAACGCCCAGGCCGGGACCGGCGCCGTTGTCGGCACCGTGCGCTTTGCCGGCGCCCCACCCCCGGCCGGCGTCTTGAAGATCTACAAGGAGCATGCCTTCTGCGGCTCCGTCGTGCCCGACCCGAGCCTCCTGGTGGCTCCGGACGGCGGCCTGCGGAACGTCGTCATCACCCTGCACGGGCCGCGTCTCCACCGGACCGCGGGGCGGTCCGAGCCCATCCAGCTCGACAACATCGGGTGCCGTTTCGCCCCCCACGTCCAGGCGGCCCAGGTCGGCAGCACCGTGCTGCTCCTGAACAGCGACCGCATACTCCACGACGCCCACGCCCGCATCGGCTCCCGGACCCTGTTCAACGACGGCCTGCCGCGGTGGCGGCGGGTTACGAGGATCCTCGGCCGGCCGGGGATCGTAAAGGTCATCTGTGAGCTTCACCACGCCTGGATGAGCGCCTACATCGTGGTGGCGCCGAACCGATTCTTTGCGGTTACCGACTCACGCGGTCGATTTGCCATCGACGGGGTCCCGCCGGGAGTCCACGAGGCGCACTTCTGGCACGAGAGATTGGGTACGACGACGCGGCCAGTGGTGGTCGGACCGGGAGCGGAACGGCGGCTCGATCTGGTGTTGGGCCGGAGGTGAACCGGGGAACCTCACGGCCCGGACGGCCTGCTACGGACCTGCCTGAACGCCGGCCCGCAGGCGCCGGACCCCTTCGGCGGCGCCCCCCGGGGCCTTGAAGACCGAGGAGCCGGCCACCAGCAGTGTCGCGCCCGCGGCCGCCACTTTGGCGGCGTTGTCCGGGCCGACCCCGCCGTCGATCTCGATGGGAGTTTCCAGACCGCGTTCATCGAGCATCCGCTTGAGCCGCCGCACCTTTTCCACGCTGCTCTCGATGAAGCTCTGGCCGCCGAACCCCGGGTTCACGCTCATGACCAGGATCTGATCCAGCTCCGGCAGGATGTCCTCCAGAGTTCCCGGCGGCGTGGCGGGATTGAGCACCACCCCGGCCTTGCGGCCCAGCGACTTGATCTGCTGGACCGTACGATGGAGGTGCGGGCAGGCCTCCTGGTGGACCAGGAGGACGTCGGCGCCGGCCTTGGCAAAGTCCTCCAGGTAGCGTTCGGGCTCGACGATCATCAGGTGCACATCCAGCGGCAGCCGGGTGCTGCGCCGGGCAGCCTCCACCAACAGCGGGCCGATGGTGATGTTCGGCACGAAGCGGCCGTCCATCACGTCCACGTGGATGGCGTCCGCTCCGGCCTCGTCCACCTCGGCGATCTGCTGTCCGAGAATACGGAAATCCGCGGAGAGGATGGAGGGAAGAATCGCGACTCGACCGGCACTCATCCGGACCTGCCCTCCCCCCGCGCGCTCACAGGCCGCTCCATCCCGCGCTCAAGACCGCTCTGGCCCATGGTCCGCCGCCTTCCGGCATTCTTCCTCCACGGCCGCCAGCAGCTTGTCGAAGGCCTCGGAAAAGAGCCGGACCCCGTCCTCCAACAGCTTGTCGGTGATGTCCTTCATCGACACGCCCGCACGTTCCAGGCCATCCATGGTCTCGGCCGCGGCTTCGACGTCCTCCTCGAGGCTCTTCCGGATCTTCCCGTGGTCGCGGAACGCATCCAGCGTCGGCGGCGGCATGGTGTTCACCGTGTCCTCGCCGATGAGCTCGTCTACGTACAGGACGTCGGGGTAGTTCGGGTTCTTGGTGCTGGTGCTGGCCCACAGGAGCCGTTGCGGGCGGGCGCCCTTGCCCGCCAACGCCTGCCACCCTTCGCCCTGCATGATTTCCTTGTACCGCTTGTAGGTGAGCTTGGCGTTGGCGATGGCGACTTTGCCCATCAGTGCCCGGAGGCGCTCCCTTCGGGTCTCGTCCGCGTTTTCGAGCCGTTTCTCGAGGGTGCCGTCCACCAGGCCGTCGATGCGGGAGATGAAAAAGCTCGCCACGCTGGCGATGCGGCCCACGTCCAATCCGTCCGCGGCGGCCCTGGCCAGACCCCGGAGGTAGGCCTGAGCCACCTGCTCGTAGGCTTCCCGTGCGAACAGCAGGGTCACGTTGACGCTGATACCCTCGCCGATCAACCGCTCGATGGCCGGTACGCCTTCCAGCGTGCCGGGAACCTTGATCAGCAGATTGTCCCGCGACACGGTATTCCACAGCCGCCGTGCCTCCGCCACGGTCCCCTCGGTATCGTGAGCCAGGTACGGCGATACTTCCAGGCTGACGTAGCCGTCACGGCGCTCCGTCTCATCGTAAACCGGCCGCAACACGTCCGCGGCCTCGCGGATGTCGCGGGTGGCGATGGCTTCGTACACCGTCTTCGGGTCCGCCGAGCCGTCGCCTCCCAGCCGCGCGATCACGTCGTCGTAGTCGTCGCTGTCCGCGATGGCCTTCTCGAAGATCGCCGGGTTGGAGGTGACGCCCTTGAGCCCATCGTCTTCCACCAGACGCTTCAACTCGCCGCCGGTCAGGAGCTTCCGCTGTATGAAGTCCAGCCAGACGGACTGCCCATGTTCGCTCAACTCTTTCAGTGGGTTCATGTTTCCTCCCGGCTGGTGTCGTGTCCCGCGCATACCTTTGCAAGTCTGCTGGTCGTCGCCGGCTGCATCGATCGTCCTCGCCGTGGCAGCCGCTTTCCGGGCGGGTTTGCAACCCGCCCCTACACCTCGTCGTCACGGCTCACCGCACGCGTACAAGCTGATTCCTGGCCGCGGCGACTACATCGTCCGCGGTGAAGCCGAACTTCTTCTGCAGGTCCTTGAGCGGCGCCGATGCTCCGAAAGACCGCATACCGATCTGGTGCCCGGTGACGCCGGTGTACTTCGTCCAGCCGAACACCGACCCTTGCTCCACGGAAACCCGCGCCGTCACCTCCGGGGGAATCACGCGGTTCCGGTAACTCTCGTCCTGATCGTCGAACAGCTCCCAGCACGGCATGCTCACCACCCGGGCCTTGATTCCCGCCGCCGTCAGGACCTCGTAGGCCTCGACGCACAACGGAACCTCGCTGCCGGTGGCCAGCAGCAGCACCTCGGGCTTCCCGTCCGCGGCGTCGGCGAGCACGTAGGCGCCCCGGGCAACGCCGTCGGCCGGCGCGTAGCGGCTGCGGTCCAGGGTCGGCAGCGCCTGACGCGTCAACACCAGCACCGCCGGCTCGTGGTGCAGCTCCATGATGACCTTCCAGGCGGCGGTGACCTCGTTGGCGTCCCCCGGCCGCATCACCATCAAGCCCGGCACCGCCCGGAGCGAGGCGAGATGCTCCACCGGCTGGTGCGTCGGCCCGTCTTCCCCCACGCCGATGGAGTCGTGGGTGAAGATGTGGACCACCGGCAGCTCCATGAGCGCGCTCAGACGAATAGCGCCCCGGGCGTAGTCGCTGAAGATCAGGAACCCCGACCCGTAGGCCCGCACCTTCACCAGGGCCATGCCGTTCATGATCGACGCCATGGCGTGCTCCCGGACACCGAAATGCAGGTTACGCCCGGCGGGGCTCTGGTCCGAGAAATCCCCGGCGCCCTCGAAAGTCAGGCGGGTCTTGGTGGACGGCGCAAGATCGGCCGCGCCGCCCATGAGCCACGGGACGTTCTGCGCCAGTGCGTTCAGCACCTGGCTCGAGGCGTCGCGTCCCGCGAGCCCCTTGGCGTCCGCGGGGAACTTCGGCAGGTTCCGGTCCCAGCCCTCGGGAAGCTGGCGGTGTTGCATGCGGTAGAGTTCGTCCGCCGATTGCGGATACCGGGCGCCATAGTCCCGAAGGCGCTGGAACCATGCGTCGCGCAGCGACTTGCCGCGGTCTCCCATGCCGTCCCGAAAATGCTCCCGCACGCCGTCCGGAACGTGGAACTGCGCGTCCTCCGGCCATCCGTAGCGCTTCTTGGTGAGCCTGACCTCCTCCACTCCCAGCGGCTCGCCGTGGGCGCCGCTGGTGTCCTGCTTGTGAGGCGAGCCGTAGCCGATGTGGCTGTCCACGATCACCAGGGTCGGCCGGTCCGTGGTGTCGTGAAACGTGGCGAACGCCCGCTCCAGCATCTCCAGATCATTGGCGTCGCCCACCCGGACCACGTTCCAGCCGTAGCCGAGGAAACGGGTGGCGACGTCGTCGGAGAACGCCAGCGCGGTGTGCCCCTCGATGGTGATGCGGTTGTTGTCGTAGATCCAGCACAGCTTGGACAGCCTCAGGTGTCCGGCCAGAGACGCCGCCTCGTGGCACACCCCTTCCATCATGCAGCCGTCGCCGCACAGAGCGTAGACGTCGAAGTCGATGAGGTCTTCGAAGCCGGGCCGGTTGTAGCGGCTCGCCATCCAGCGCCCGGCGAGGGCCATGCCGACGCTGGTGGCGACGCCCTGGCCCAGCGGTCCGGTGGTGGTCTCCACGCCCGAGGTCCAGCGGTACTCCGGGTGTCCGGGGCAGCGGCTGTCCAACTGTCGGAACCGCTTCAGGGCTTCAAGCGGAACGGAGAGGGAACCCAGGGTCTCGTAGTCCTTGCTGACGGCCTTGACCCCGGTGAGGTGGAGCATCGAATACAGCAGCATGGACGCGTGCCCCGCCGACAGCACGAACCGGTCCCGATTGGGCCAGATGGGGTCGTCGGGGTCGAACCGCAAGAAACGCTGCCACAGGCAGTAGGCCACCGGAGCCATGGCCATGGGCGTGCCCGGGTGTCCCGAGTTGGCCTGCTGGACCCCGTCGATGGAAAGGGTGCGGATGGTGTTGATGCAAAGCTCGTCGAGATTGGCGTCGTTCATGAACGGTGAACTCCTTGAAAACCGGTCTCTCCAAGCAAGTTTGCCAGATGATTCAGGCCACACACAATGCGTCCGCCCGCATTTGGTTGGATTTTCTCATGCCAACCGATATTCTCCCCGAATCTCCATGGAAAACTTCACTCCGGGGGAACGCGAGCGGCTCGCCCCCTTCTTTACCAACGTGGACCGGCCGGTCTTCGGCCTGAGGCTGCCGCAGGAAGTGGCCGGGGCGCTCTTTTCCCGCTACAGCCGCTCGGCCAAGGACCTTCGGCGCACGTTTCTCGACGAGTTCCTCGGTGACGCCGACCTCTCCGCGGTGCTCGGCGCGCCCGGACCGGCCGGCGGCGACGACCCTGCGGTGCGCCGCGCCCGGGCTTTTTACGACCGCGTGCTCATCGGCTACGGCGATGATTCGGTAGCCCAGCTCGGAGGCGCCCACCTCGCCTGCGAGGAGATCTCCAACGTAGCCGCCAAGGTCCTGGAGGACGCGCGCATCGGCATCGCGCCGCTGGAGAAATCCACTCGCTACGTGCGTTTCGACCGGAGGGACTCGGCCGGCCGGCGCCTTTTCTTCGTCGAGCCCACTCTCGCCGAATCGCCACACGCCCAAGACTACGTGGGGCTCATGGAACTCTTGTTCGAGACCTATTCGCAACAGATGGAGCCGATGATCGAGCACGTCCGGCGGGCCGTTCCACTGGAGCGAACCGAGCTCCGGCACCCGCGGAGCGGCGCAACCGTCACCTACGCCGAGGCCCGCAAGGACGAGACCCTCGCCCGGTGGGCGGAGACCGCCTATCGTTCCACCGTACGCGCCCATGCGTGCGATATCCTGCGCGGTTATCTGCCGGCGGCGACCCGGACGAACGTCGGGCTCTTCGGAGCGGGACAGGCCTTCGAGTACCTGCTGTCCAAGTGCTATTCCAGCGATCTCGCGGAACTCCGAAACCTCGGCGCCGCCGTCCGCCGGGAGCTCGACACCCTGATTCCCTCGTTCGTGAAGCGGGCGCAGCCGAGCTCCTACCTTTCGGAGACCTTCAGCCGAACGCGCGCCCTGGTGCGGGAATTGGTGACCGAACCGGTGCGGGAAGGCCCGGCCGTGATGCTGGTGGACTACGATGAGTTGGCCGAAGAGAGGATTATCGCCGCCATCCTGTATCCCCACGCGACGCATCCGTTATCCCGGTTGAGGGAGCTGGCGGCGCGGCTGCCGGACGAACGGAAGCAGGCCGTGCTCGACGCCTACATGAAAGGGCGGCGGCACCGGCGGGAAAAGCCGGGACGGGCACTGGAGCAAGTCTATTACACCTTCGACCTCACCGGCAACCTCGGCGTCTACCGCGACCTTCAGCGGCATCGCCTGCTGAGCCAGGAACGGCAGGACTTCACCACCGCGCACGGTTTCGACACGCCGCCCGAAATCATCGAAGCGGGCTTCGACGGCGACTATCGACGCTGCATGGAGCGCGCGGCCGAGGTCCACGAACGGATCCGGGCGGACCATCCCCGAGAGGCGCAGTACGTGGTCCCGTTCGCCTATCGCACCCGGTGGTACATGAAGATGAACCTGCGGGAGGCCGTGCACATCGGCGAACTGAGAACGATGCCCCAGGGGCACCCCGACTATCGCTCCATCACACAGGAGATGTGGCGCCGGATCGGCGCGGTGCACCCGAGGCTGGCGAGCTACGCCCGGTTCATCGACTGGAAGACCTACCGCCTCGGGCGGCTCGCTTCGGAGCTTCGCATCGAGTTCAAGCGGTCGGGGCCATAGCGCCGCGGGAGTTCGGTCGCAGGGGCCGATCGCAGGGTGCGGGTTTCAGACCCGCCCGCGTCCGCACCGCGCTGCCGGCCGGTACAGGCGCCCCTACGCGGCTTCGGCCGGGGCGTTGGCCCGGGCCTTGACCCTTCGGTTCTTCCACTCCCGGAGACCGCGGCGCAGGTAGCTGGGCTCTATCCCCAGCACCCCGCAAACGGACTCGAAGCCGAGGAAACGCTCGTCCTCCTCGGCGAAGATCCATTCTTCCGCGTCCCGAAAGGCTGCCTGCTTCTTGGCAGTGCGAGCAAAGAGGTTCTTTCGATAACAGGAGATGGCATCCTCGAGGATGGCGAGCAGCAAGTGCTTCTCGGGCTCGAGAGGCGTCTTCCGCATCACCGTGTCCGTATACTGGGACACGTCCACGCCGTCGGCGTCGAACAGTGTCACAGCATCGAAGGCATTGGCCGTTCCGCGCTCCTCGACCATGGTCCCGTTGACGGGCTCCCCGGCCTTGGGAGCAAAATCCGTGACTTCCATGTGTTCCTTCATCGTCGGTACCGTCCGTTCTATTAGACCGCGTCCGGTTCCCTTACCAACCTCTCTTCTCCTGACAAAAATCTAAGGTCCCGCCCCTACCCTGTCAAGCATCCTCGACGTCGTGGAGCAGGCTCGTTGCTCCCGACGGCGCTTCGCGACGGGCATCAGCGATTTCCGGTCCGGGAGCCTACGGCGACGGCGGTTGCCATTCAGGCGGCGCGCCAGTAAACCAACTCGATATCGTGACCCGAAAGATCTTCTACGGCTGGTACATCGTCGGCGTCGGCTTCATCTGCTACCTGGGCTCGTCCTTTGCGCTATCCAGCACCCTCAGCATCTTCATGAAACCTCTCACCGCGGAGTTCGGGATCTCCCGCGGCGTCTTCTCGTTCGCCCGCAGCGGCGAGGTCATGCTGTCCTCGGTGATAGCCGCCCTGGTCGGCCCGCTGATCGACGGCTACGGCGCCCGCTGGCTCATCACCACCGGGGCGCTGGTGGCCGGAACCGGGTTCATCCTGCTGAGTCAGGTCCAGGAGTTCTGGCAGTTCATGGTCATCCGATGGGTCCCCATCACCGTCGGCGATACCCTCATCAGCTACATGGTGGTCAACGTCATGATCTCGCGCTGGTTCATCCGCAAGCGGGGCCGGGCCATCGCCATCGCCAACACCGGAAACGGCGTCGCCAAAGCAAGTATGCCCCTGCTTGCAGTGGGGCTCTTCGCGCTGGTGGGATGGCGCAACACCTGGATGGTGTTCGGTCTGTCGACCTTCGCCCTGGTGGTGCTCCCGGCTGTCCTGTTGGTCCGACGCAGCCCCGAAGACATGGGCCTTCAACCGGACGGCGCCGTGACGCCCCCTCGACCCGCCCTCGGCGAGGCCCCGGATCGGGCAGCCCTCCGGCAGATTGACGTCGATATTCCATGGACGCGAAGGGAGGCCGTCGGGACCAGCACGTTCTGGCTGTTGGTGGTCACTTACGGCACCGTCACGTTCGGGATCATCGGGTTGAACCTGCACATCTATCCCTACATTACGGACATCGGCTATTCACCCGAGACCGCTGCAACGATCATGGGGATGATGGCGCTCACGCAGATGGCCGGAAACCTCGTTTGGGGCGTGGTCGGGGAGCATATCGACGTGCGCAAGGCGGCCGCGGTCCAGTTCCTCTTGCAGGTATGCGGCCTGGGGCTGGCGCTCGCGCCCATGGGGCCGGCCTCCGTCTACCTGGGATTCCTCATCTATGGATTCGGTCTGGGCGGGATCCTGGTGATTCGCGAGCTGCTGTGGGCCAACTACTTCGGCCGCGTCTCCCTGGGCCGGGTGCGCAATCTGGGTATCATGATCACACGGGCCTTCACGACGGTGGGGCCGCCCTTCTTCGGCTTCTTCCATGACTACACCGGCAGCTATTTTCTGTCGTTCAGCGTCTTCATCTGCGCCCTGCTGCTCTCGGCGTTTCTGATCCTGGTGGTCCGTCCTCCGCGCAAGGCCGGGGCCGGCGGCGAGGCTCTCTCGTGAGCATGTCGCGCGCCTCCGACAAGCCGTGGGTAATCGCCGGGGCCGCCTCGTTCACGTTCGCCTTCGTTCGCGGCCTCCACACCTCCTTCGGCGTCTTCTTCGTAGCGCTCCTCGAAACCTTCCACTGGAGCCGGGGGGTCACCGCCGGAGTCCAATCCGCAAGCCTGCTGATGGACGCTCTGGCATCGCCGGTCATCGGACGGCTCACCGATCGCCTGGGACCCCGTCGGGTGGTGGCCGCGGGGTGCATCCTCCTGGCCATCGGCCTGCTCCTGTGCAGCCGGGTGGGCACCGCGTGGGAGCTCTATCTGTACTTCGGGGTGGTGGTGTCGCTGGGCTTCGCGGCCGGCGGCGTGATACCCCACGTCGTGGTGGTGTCGGACTGGTTCCCTTCCCGGCGCGGTCTCGTCCTGGGCCTCGTCTACGGAGCGGTGGGGGTTGGAACCCTGATCCTTTCACCCTTCAGCCAATGGTTGATCTCCTTGTGGGGCTGGCCGCGGGTGTTCCAGGTGCTGGCGGCGGCGACTCTCATCATCGTGCTGCCGTTGGTGTTGCGCACGTACCGGCCTAGCCCGCGCAATCCGCGAGACGCCGCGGCGGCATCGAGCGGCGCCGCGGCCGGCGAGTGGTCGGTTGCCCTGGCGTTGCGAAGCCTGCAGTTCTGGGGCCTGTTCTTTTCGCGGATGGTGGGCTCGGTGGGCACCATGCTGATCGTCACCCATCAGGTGGCTCACGTGGTGGATATCGGCTACAGCCCCATCCGGTCCGCGACGGTCTTCGGCGTCATGGCGATGGTGAGCGCCGCGGGGCGCGTCGTCTTCGGCTACATCGCCGACGCGCTCACCAAGACCACGGCCTACACCCTCAACATCGCCTGCGCGGCCGTCGGCGTCGTGGCTCTCACCCTGGCCGCGGATACTTCGCAACCCTGGCTGCTCTACGTCTACATCGGCGGCTTCGGAATCGCCTTCGGCTCCCGCGCCGTCATCCTTTCGGCCATCACCGCCGACATCTTCGCCGGCAAGGGCTTCGGAACCATCTTCGGCTTCTCGGTGATCAGCGTGGGGGCCGGCGGCGCCCTCGGCGCCTGGGGCGGAGGCGCGTTGCACGATCTCACCGGCAGCTACTACGTGTCGTTCACCGTGGCCAACTCGCTGCTGGTCTTCTCGGTGGTGCTGGTGTGGCTGACGGGGCTCGACTGGATGGGCCGCTTCGACCGGCGGCTGTGGCGGGCGCCGCACAAAGATTGACTCCGATGAAGCGATTGCCTAGTTAATGAGACTTTCCTGAATGAGTCGTCTTCCCAAGGACCGCCGTGACCCCTGATTGCACGCACCCGGCCGCAAGGCCGCGGGTCTTTTATGGCTGGTACATCGTCGGCGCCGCCTTTCTCGCCAACATCTCCTGCGCCTTCTTCCTGTCCAGCACCCTCAGCGTTTTCCTGAAACCGGTGACCGCCGATCTCGGCGTGTCCAGAGGCATCTTCTCGCTGCTGCGGTCCGGCGAGCATCTCCTGTACGCCCTCATGGCGCCCTGGGTGGGCGCCAAGCTGGACCGCTACGGCCCGCGCGGCATGATGGTTGCCGGCGCCGTCCTTTCGGCGTTCGGCTTTCTGCTGCTGGGACAGGTACGGTCTTTTCTGCAATTCGCCTCCGTGCGATTGACCCTGATGGCCGTGGGCCATGCGCTGGTGTGCTACTTCGTGGTGAACGTCACGGTGGCCCGGTGGTTCGTCCGGATGCGAGGGCGGGCGGTGGCCATCTCCCACATGGGTCACGGCGTCGCCAAGGTGACCATCTCCCTGGTGGTAGCCTGGCTGCTGGCGGTCATCGAATGGCGTCAGGTGTGGACACTGTTCGGCGGGCTGGTAGTGGTGCTCGCGGTTATCCCGGTGGCCATCTTCATGCGGCGAAGCCCGGAAGACATGGGGCTTCATCCCGACGGCGACGCCGCGCCCGAACCGCGGAACGCGACCGTCGCCGGACAGGGGTCGGCGGTGAGGACCGGGGAAGTGGAGCCGGACCGCCGCTGGACCCGGAGGGAGGTGAGGCGTACTTCCACCTTCTGGCTCATCATCCTGGTGTTCGGCATGGTGGACATGGGCATTACCGGCGTCAATCTTCACGTCGTCGCCTACGTGTCGGACCTGGGATACACCACCTACCAGGCCGCCCTCGCCATGACCGTCATCGCCGGAACGCAACTGGCCTCGGGTCTGCTCTCGGGCTTCGCCGGCGAGCGTATCAACGTCCGAAAGATCATCTCGTTCCTGTTCCTGGTGGAGGCCATCGGGCTTTCGGTGGCGGTCACTGCCGAGGATCTCCGGACCATCTATCTCGGCTTCTTCCTGTACGGCCTGGGGCTCGGCGGCGTCCAGGTGCTGGAGGAGGTCATGTGGGCCGACTATTTCGGCCGGCTATCCCTCGGCACCGTTCGCGGCGCGGCCTTGCAGATCGTCCTGCTGTTCGGCGTCTGCGGCCCGCCGTTTTTCGGTTTTCTCAACGACTACACCGGATCCTACCGGATCTCGTTCTTCCTGTTCATCACCGTGCTGCTGGTCTCGTCGATGCTGACGCTTGCGATACGGAGGCCTGGGCGGCCGGACCGCGGCGTTGGAGCGAGCCCCCTGCCGTAGCGCGGTCGAGCTTCGCCACGAGCCCCATGCGCACCCTCCGCGGTACGGAAAGACCCGCCTTTTTCTACGGCTGGTACATCGTCGCCACCGGCTTTCTGGTGCAGCTCGCCTGCCCTTTCTACCTGTCCAGCACGCTCGGTGTGTTGCTGAAGTCGATCACCGCCGATCTGGGGGTTTCCCGAGGCACCTTCTCGCTGATGCGCTCCCTGGAGTTGGTGGCCTATGCCGGCGTGGCCCCCTGGGTGGGCTCCCTGCTGGACCGTTACGGCGCCCGGCGGCTGATGGTCATCGGAGCGGTGGTCTCGGTCGCCGGCTTCCTGCTGCTGGGATACGCCCGGAGTTTCCTGGAGTTCACGGCCATACGGGTGGGGCTGGTGTCCATCGGCCATGCGCTGGTCTGTTACTTCGTCGTCAACGTCACCGTCTCTCGCTGGTTCGTAAAGAGGCGCGGCCGGGCGGTGGCCATCGCCCATCTGGGACAGGGGTTGTCGAAGACCACCATATCGGTGGTTGCGGCCTACCTGCTCACCGCCATCGGCTGGCGCCGCGTCTGGATGCTGTTCGGCGGCCTGGTGGTCTTCCTGATATTGATTCCGGCGGCGGTGTGGATGCGCCGTAGCCCCGAGGACATGGGACTCCACCCCGACGGTGCGCCGGGACCCCACGAAGCGGAGACGGGCTCGAACCCCGGACGGAACCGGCCCGGGCCGGTTCCGTCCGAAACCACATGGACACGCCGGGAAGCGGCGCGTACCTCCACCTTCTGGCTCATCACCCTGGTCTTCAGCATCGTCGATCTCGGCATCGCCGGCTTCAATCTCCACGTACAGTCCTACATCTCCGACCTGGGCTACACCCTTCTCCAGGCCGGGACCGTGGTCATGGTCATGGCCGGAACCCAGCTCGGCTCGGGCCTGTTGCTGGGCTTCATCAGCGAACGGATGAGCGTACGCAAGGCGACGGCGCTGATGTTCGTCGTCCAGGCGGCGGGACTCGTCACGGCCATGCAGACCGCCGAACTGACGTGGCTGTACGTCGCCTTCTTTCTCTACGGCGCCGGACTCGGCGGGGCGCAGCTTCTTCAGGAAGTGATGTGGGCCAATTACTTCGGCCGGATATCCCTCGGCGCCGTCCGGGGTCTGAGCCTGCCCATCCTGCTGCTCTTCGCCGCCGCCGGCGCACCCTTCTTCGGCTACCTCTACGACTACACCGGCAGCTATGACCTGTCCCTGAAACTCTTCATCGGAGTGCAGGTGGCGTGCGCGGGACTCACCCTGTCCATCAGACGGCCGGTCAAGCCGGACACGCCTGGACCCGATACCCGGGGCCTTTGACCGCCGCCACGCCCGGACCTCCGGGGCGGCCACACCTGCGGCGGAAAAATCCGCCGTCCCACAGGCGAACAAGGCTAAAGTCCGAGCCCGAACGGACGATTCTGAATACATGTAGGCGCTTACATGTTGTTCAAAGGATGCAACACAAGGAGGACAAAAAGATGGAGATTCTTGACTCTTATTCACAAAACTCTATCATATCGGTTCCATGGATACTCGACCCCCGGGAGGAGGATCTCGACCTTGAGGTCCATGGCTGCGGGTGCGGTTGTGGCTGCGGATGCGGCTGCGGCTGCGGGTGCGGGTGCGGCTGTGGCTGCGACTGTAGCTGTAGCTGCAATTGTAGCTGTGCCACCGATGACGACTTCGGCCTGGAAGGGGACTCGACCGAGGAGGACGGGTCCATCCTTGGCGACCTCGGGCAGTGTTTCTCCGACGTTGTCACCGAAGGATTGTCCGACGGGTTGGCTTCCGCTATCGGCGTTTCGGCCACCGGTGGAAACCATGCGCAGGTCTTCGGGACATTTCTGGCGACAGCGATTGGTGGCGCCACACAGGCTCTGACGCAGAGCGAAGCCTGTGCTCGGGTCGCGGAAGAGGTCGGTGCCGATATTGCCGAAACGTACGAAAAACTGTGGAACGACGAGGGGTTCAGAAAGGCTGTGGAAACACTGCTGGCAGCGCATTATTGATGGCAGGGTGCCGGCAGCCGTTGCCCACGACGGCCTGGCCATTGTTCGTCGCGTAACTCCAAGACGGTTCGCGCATCAAAGCACGTTCGTACGGGACGAGGGAGGCGTACGGTACAGGTTATCGGCGCCTCCCTTCATCACGGAGTCATGGGACCCGACCAAGGCTCTGGAAAGGGAGCGACAATGACGTTCCGGTTCATGGGAGCCTGCCGGCAAAGAGAGGGAGACGGAGACAAGCTCGAAAAGGTTCTCCGGGTGCTTCGAGCGGCATACATGGTGGCGCTGCTCCAATCGTTCATGTGGTTTACGGATGCTGCCTTGAAGTTTGTCCAAGGGGACAAGCCGACGGACGAATCGCTACTCTACATACTCGGTTCCGCCGTGTTCATGTTTCTGGTTTTCGTTTCCTTCGAACGAGCCGTTTTCCAAAACATCCGCCGACCCCTCCTCCTGCCTCTACTGACAGCGGTCCTTCTCGTTACGGCGGAAGCCACGACGTTTTTCGGCTGGTGGGAGTTCCACCCCATGCTGGGGCGGTGGCGCCAAGCGGTTGCCGTCGCGTTGGGTGCGCTGCTGATTCTTCGCCTGGGTGAAAGGACCGTGTTGCGCTTGCGATCCAGCCAGTCGCCCCCGTCGTTTTGCCCTGCCAAGACTCTGGACGACTAGGACGCCGCCCATGTTGATGGCATCTCCCACCATGAAGCCTGCCCTTCCTCTCCTGTCGGTCTTCTTGTGCATCGCGGTGTGCTGGTCCGGCGGCCGAGCTGCGGAAATCCCCGCCACGCATCCGTCGCTTCGGGCAGCGGACCTGCCACGGCTGATTTCCGCCAGGGAGTTCTACCGCAACAAGTATCTGAGTTGGGGACACCAAATCTCTCCGGATGGGAAACGGCTCGCCTGGATCGAGATCAGGGACGGCAATCCCTCCTTTCGCCTTCGCCCGATCGACAAGCGCCACATCGTGATCATGACCCATCTCAAGCTCATGGCGAAGTTCGCCTGGACCCTCGACAGCAGGTACGTGCTGTTCCGCCCCATTGCGGCCAGAAACCGCCACCTGTTTCTGGCCGATATGGACGCTCCCCGGAAGCCCCCCCGCAACTTGACGCCATTCGATGGCGTCACCGTGAGATCCTACCTCATCCTGCTCGGAAAACCGGAATCGGTGATGGTCGTGATGAATCTGCGCGACCGGCGCGCGTACGATCTATACGAGATCGACATGAGAACAGGTGACCACGAGTTGCGCGCCATGAGTGACGGCCTGCCAACAGAATGGATCACGGATCGCAATGGGAGAGTGGTAGCGCGGCTCCGGCGAGAGGTGGACGGCGCATGGAGCATTCAGGCAACCGGACGCTCCGGCACGTGGACGACCGTGTTGAACGGGACGTTCCGAGACACGTTGGTGCACGTATCCAATATCCCGGACGACAGTACCACCGTTTACGTGAACACCAATGTCGGCCGCGACAAAAAATCACTCATCCGGCTTGACCTTGACACCGGCACGGAGGAGGTGATTTTCGAGGCGCCCGACACGGACATCTACAACTTCTGGATCGATCTTCAAGCGCACAAGCCCCTACGCGTCCTCTATTTCGACCCCCTGCCGCGCTATCACTTCTTTGACGCTGAATTGGGACGCGACCTCGAAAGCATCATGGGCACGGCGCCCATCACGTACGACATGTCGAATGGCAAACTCGATCACACCCGCCTCGTACTCCGGGCCGAAACCGCTAGGGAGGCAGCCACCACCTACCTCGTCGACAGGCCGTCGGGCACCCGGGAATTATTGGCCGCCCATACAGCCACGAAGTTTTCCGACGACCTTTCCGAAACGCATCCCGTCCACTTCAGGGCGCGGGACGGACTTCCGCTGAGCGGTTATCTGACGCTGCCCAAGGGCACGGACCGGAAACGCCTGCCCATGGTCCTCAAGGTTCACGGCGGCCCATGGTTCCAGGACCTATGGGGTTTTGACGCCGAAACGCAATATCTTGCCAACCGCGGCTACGCCGTGATGAGAGTCAATTTCAGGGGTTCGACAGGCTTCGGGAAATCCTTCATGGAGAAGGGGCGCAAAGAGTTCGGCCGGGGAATGCAGGACGACCTGATCGACGCCGTGGACTGGGCCATCGCGAAGGGCTATGCGGATCCGGAGAAGGTCGCCATCTATGGTCACAGCTACGGCGGCTATGCCGCACTGATGGCCTTGGCCCGGACTCCGCGAAAGTTCGCCGCCGGCATCAGCGCCATGGGTGCCACCGACCTGGCGCTTCTGGTGGACAGCTTTCGTGACCACCCACAACGACTCGCCTGGTGGATCCACTTCGCCGGCGACCCCTACGATCTCGCCGACTACCGCGATCTCAAGGAGCACTCACCCATCACGCACGCGGAGCACATCGAGCGGCCGCTGTTGATGTTCCACGGCGCCAGGGATTCACGGGTCTCAAAGGAGCACTCGGACCGATTGGTGGCAAAGCTGCGTGAGAAAGGCGTGCCGGTGGAGTACCAGGAGTTTCCGGACGAGGGTCACACGATAATGAAATCGGCGAACCGTCTCAAGTTCGCACACCGCCTGGAGGCATTCCTCGCCGAGCATCTGGGAGGCCGGGCCGCACGAACCGATGCGCCGTGAGCGGCCCTACGGCGAGTAGGTCTTGCCTTTGCGGTCGGTGACGAACAGTTCGGAGGGGAGCTCGGTGCCGATGCCTTTCTTGCGCGCGGCCTCGTAGAGGACTCGGGCAGTGGCGGCGAACTGGATCCCCATGCCGGTGTTGTTCTTGAAGACAATGATCTCGTCCTCGTTCTCGCGGCCCCGGCACTGATTCGTCAGCAGCTCGCCCAACTCGTGCAAGTCCTCTTCCTTGATGAGTCCGCGCTGGATGCGCGGGTAGATCTCCGCCTGTTTATCCAGAAAGATCTGCTTCCGAAAGCCCACCACGATCAGGTCGGCGCGCTCGATCACGGCGTCGTCCAACTCGTGGCGCGCCAAATAGCTGTCGCCGCCCACGATGCTGTTGACGAAAGCGCCCTTCTCGAGCCATTCGCCGTTGATGACGGGAGCCACCGTGTTGGTGGCGGCGGTGACGATATCGCTGCCGCGCACGGCCTCCTCCGCGGAGTGCACCGGCACGATCTCGACGCCGGCCTTCTCCGTCATCTCCTCCGCGAACCGCTCCCGGTTGGCGCGGGTGGGGCTGAACACCTTGACCTTGTCGAGCTGCCGCACGGCGCAAGCCGCCAGGAGTTGGGTCTTGGCCTGCTCTCCCGAGCCTACGAGTCCCATGACCCGGGCGTCCTCGCGCGCGAGATGCTTGGCCGCAACCCCGCTGGTGGCGCCGACCCGGAAGATGGAGATGTAGTGATCGTCCATGATGGACAGCAGCGAACAGTCCTCCATGTCGAACAGGAAGACGAGGCCGACGTAGTCGCCGGGATAGATCCTTCTCTTGGCGCCCGCCACCTCCTCTTCGTCGGAAAAGGTCGAGTCGATCCTGAGGCCCATGGACTTCATCCCGGGCACGAGGCCCATGATGTTGTTGAAGTAGTACTGGAAGCCCGGTTTCTTTCCCGGCGCCTGCACCCGGAGGCGGGCGCGAGGAGAGTTCACCGCGCTACCCTCGCCCATCTCCCGGTAGGCCTGCTCGATGGCGTCGATCTCGTCCGCCATCGGCACCAGATCTTCCAGTTGTTCATTTTTGAGTACCAGGACCATTCTTCTTCCTAACCTTGCGCCGGGCGTACGCGACACAGGAACGACCGGTGCGGCAGAGAGCCGCTGATGGGGTCCCGGTGCTCGGAGTCCACCAGCCCGTTGGGGTTGGCTCCGGTCGCCGAAAAGGGATCGTGTCCCGGAAGCTCAAGCTCCCGGCAGGGCTGCCACCAGCCGTGCTGCACGCAGACCACGCCGGGGATGATCCGGGCGGTGAGGTTCGCCCGCACCTTGACCGCGCCCTTCGGGCTTTCCACGATCATCCATTGCCTGTGCTGGACGCCGTGCTCCCCGGCCGTATCCGGGTGAAGCTCCGCGGAGGGCTCCGGCGCTGCCTTGCGAAGACCGGGCAGGGCCCGCTGCTGGCTGTGAATGAACGTCGTGAACTTGGCGTTGGTCAGGACCAGAGGATACTCCGCGGCAAGATCCGGCCTGCTCGTGGGGCTCAGGGCCGGCTCCTGGTATTCCGGCAGCGGCGGGAACCCGTGCTGCGCAAGCCGGTGGGAGTAGATCTCCACCCTGCCGGACGGGTTGTTGAAACCCTTACGCCGGCCCTCCTCGTCGGTTTCCGCGTATTTCCGGTAATGCCGCGGGCTCTCCAGGGTCACACCGCCCGGATGCGCCCGGAGTTCGTCCAGAGTCACGCCGGTGGGCTCCAACTGATGGGACCAAGCCGCCTCCACGTCGCCGCCCCAGAAATCATCGCCGAAGCCCATGCGTTTGGCCAACTCGAACACCACCCAGGTATCCGAACGCCGCTCCGCCAGCGGCTCCACCGCCCGCGGCCGGTACTGGACGTGGGAGCGGGCATCCACCCGGTGCCGGAAGCCGCCGGCGAGGTGGTCCATCTCCAGGAAGCTGGTGGCGGGCAGCACGTAGTCGCAGAGTCGGGCGGTGGGGGTCATGAACAGTTCGGTGGCGACTCCCAGCTCCAGGGCGCACAAGGCATCCCGGCCCCGCCCGGAGTCGCCGTTGGCGATGACCGTATTGGAGCCCAGGTTGATCAGGGCGTGGACCGGGTACGGACGGTCCTCGAGAATGGCCGTGTAGATGTCGTGAGCGGCACACGCGCCGGCGGTCGCCGGCGGCCCCAGCGGTTTCTCGTCCCGGCCGATGCGCTTGGCGGCCGCTTCGGCAGGAAGGAACTCCTTGCCGTCCACCCCGCGAAACGGCGCCATGGGCAGCATCAGGTTGCCGCCCGGCGCGTCGATGTCCCCCAGCAGCGCGTACAGGATGGATATGGCCCGACTCGTCTGACTCGCGTTGGTGTGTTGCCCGACCCCGTTCCACATGAACATGCTCACGGGCCGGTTGTCGCCGAGGATACGGGCCGCTTCGCGGACCTTGTCCGCGGGCACACGGGTGACGCTCTCGGACCGTTCCGGCGCATGGGACGAGGCCAACCGCGCCAAGGCGGCGAACGCCGGCTCGCACGAAACCGCGGCTCCGTCCCTGCCCGGCACGCTGACGCTTCCCAGCAGCGCCGGCCGCACGCCTTCTTCGATGCAGGTCCGCGCACGCGGATCGTAGACCACCGCCCGGTCCGAGGCTTCGTCCCAGACCATGTAGCGATCCGAACTGCCTCCGGCCGCCGCCTCCGCCTCGGTCAACGCCTCTCCGGTGTCCATTCGCAGAAGCAGCGGGCCGTTGGTCCAGTCGCCGACGAAGTCCGCGTCGTACCGCCCCTCCTCGATCATGACGTGGACGAGGGCCAGGGCCAGCGCCCCGTCGGCGCCCGGCCGCACTTGAAGCAACACATCGGCCTGACTGCCGAGGCCGATCCTGCGCGGGTCCACCACCACGATCTTCATGCCGCGCTTGCGCGCAGTGACGACGTCCTGGGCCAGCATCAACTGCGTGGAGCTCGGGTTGTGGCCCCACAGGAGGAAGGCGCCGCTGTGAAGCACGTCCGGGGACGGCTGCGGCACGCCGAAAGTGTAGCTGAACATCGTGTCCCGGTGCCAGTTGCACACGTGGGTGGTGGATACCGAATTGGGGCTTCCGATGCGGTTGAGAAGACGCGACGACCACTGATTGACGTCATCCGTCGAGGTGCCGCTGGCGGTGCCACGGGCCATGGCAATGGCCTCGGCGCCGTAGCGTTCACGGATGCTCAGCAGGCGCGCGGCGATGTCGTCCAGCGCCTCGTCCCAGCCCACCCGCTCCCAGCCCGGATCCTCCGCACCCTTGGGGTTCGTACGGCGCAACGGATGGTTCAGACGTTCGCCGTTGTAGACCAGCTCCGGGGCCGCCTTGCCCTTGACGCAGATGGCGCCGCCGTTGGGATGATCGTGGTCGGGATCGAGCCGCGTCACCCGGCCATCCTCCACCGTAGCGATGGTGGCGCAGTGGGCGGTGCACAGCGCGCAATAACCGCGGACCTTTTCGACCTGTGATTCCGTCATCATGTTCGCAACCTAGTCATGCCAGCCCTTCAAGGGTTGATCGAAATACAACGCGGCGGCTCGTCAGTTGCGGTTGGGAACCCCGACGAAGCCGTCGCCACGGCCGGCCTCGTGAGCGGCCCAGCCGCCGGCCACGCGGCCGCTGAAGATCGAAGGCCCGAGCATCGTCCCTTCGAGGCCCGCGCGGCCGTTGATGTGGCCTCCCGCCATGCCGGCCACCTCGCCCGCGGCGTAGAGGCCCGGAACCGGCTCGAAGTGCTTGTTCAGCACCCGGCAGCGCAGGTCGGTCTTGACCCCGCCGAAATTCTTGCGCGCCAGCGGGAAGATCTGAATGGCGTAGTAGGGCGGGGTATCGAACTTCTTGGAGAGCTTCAGCGGCTTGCCGAAATCCGGCTCCTTGTCCAGCCCCTGCTCGCAGGCCTGGTTGTAGCGTTCCACGGTGTCGAGAAAGGCCGGGACGTCCACCTCCATGCGTCGGCCCAGATCCTCCAGCGAGTCCGCCTTCTTGATGAACGGGGAGTTGTCCAGGAGTTCCTGAATCTTGTCCCGGTCCACCTTGTCCCCGGCGCGGTAGTAGGGGTCCGCGATCTCGACCTTGGCGATGATCGGCGTGTCCACCACCGCCCAGGCGTGGCGCGGACTCTGGGCCATCAGTGCCGGCGTGGCCGAGTTGCCGCCCGACAGCGACTCGTTGTGGA
Organism: uncultured Binatia bacterium (SeqCode); assembly: GCA_965214905.1. GTDB lineage: Bacteria > Desulfobacterota > Binatia > UBA9968 > JAJDTQ01 > JAJDTQ01. The sequence goes on along the minus strand of OZ243984.1, from coordinate 3,279,028 downwards.
ACCGCCGGCCCTGCTGGTTGACCCAGATGTAGCCCGGCGCCTGGCGGAAAACCAGGCCGCGACGCTGGTCCGGATCGCGATAGTCCGGCGTGGCGTAGACGTAGAACCAGATGTGGTCCATGTGGGTGAGGTAGCCGCCGGCCTGCCGCACCAGCCTGTGCCCGGTGCCGGTGGAGCCCCGGCCGGAGCCTTCCATCACCCGTTCGCCCTTGAGCCCGGGGTTGGCCTCCAGCACCATGTCGAGGTTGGAGTTGAAACCCCCGGTGGCCACCACCACCGTCCTGCTGTCCACCTCCACGGTTTCGCCCGTACCGGCGTCCCTGCCCACGAGGCCGGTGACCCGGCCGTTCTCGCGCTTGAGCTCCGTGACCTCTGTGTTGGCCACGATCTCGCCGCCGCGTTCACGGAACGCGTCGATGAGATGGGTCATCAGACCGAGCCCGCTGCTCCGGGCTCGGGTCCAGCGCACCACCGTGTTGCCTTCCTGCTGCTTCATGTCCACCCACTCGACCCCCATGCCCTCGGCCCAGAGGTAGAGGTCATGCAGCGAGTGCTCGATGTAGTAGCGCGCCCAGACCTCGTCCACCGAAGGCCCGCCCCACTTCACCCAGTCGTTGAAGGCCAGGTCCGGCGAGTCGTAGATACCGTTGGCCTTCTGGATCGGCGAGCCCACGATGAGGCAGCCGCCGCCGGAGATGATGGCGGCCCCGCCCGGATCCGGCGCCCTCTCGAAGGCAACGGCGCTGGCGCCGGCGTCACGGGCCTCGATGCCTGCAGCGATTCCGGCTCCGCCGGAGCCGATGATGGCGATATCCGTGGTGAAATACTTGACCTGAGACATGCTGCTTGAACCCCCGAACCCCCGGGCTGTAGCAGGCCGCCCGCCCTCACGCGCCCAGCGGGTATCCTTTGAATCTTCCCGGAGTCAACTCGCCCCCTTGGGGATCTTGTCGAACAGGCCCCCTGGAGCGACTCCGTAACCCTGGTGTGATACAGTATCTTGAAAGTGAATTCCAACCATGAACGGAACCGAAGAAGGGAGGTGTTCCCGGTTTACAGGACAGGGGGGCGGCAGCAATAAGGTGTATTCCGTAGTTGGATCATGCCGCCAGAGTCCTGGTTATCAGGTCTTCCTGTTGTGGTCGAGCCGGTGGAGGGGCGGGTGAGCCATGGGGCTGATCCGACCGGTCCAGTGACCGCCCGTTGTCATAGGCCTCGGCCGGGGTAGCGCCGCCGAGGGCAGAATGGGGCCTGATGGTGTTGTAGAAGTCCATCCACGTTCCGATGACCCGTTGAGCGGCGAAGCCGTCAGCGAGTTGGTCCCGAACCTCCGCCTCATGGTCCCCTCGACTTCGCTCCGCCCCCTTCGAGAACACCTCCTTCATCCCCTCCACCGCCCGCTGCTTCCACGCCCTCACCTGGTTCGGATGCACCTTGTGCCGCACCGCCAACTCCTGGATCATCTTGTCCCCCGCAACGCCTCCTGCGCTACCTTCGCCTTGTACTCCCCCGTGAATCGCCGTCGTGTGCTCATTGCCTATCCCTCCCTCGTTCGGTGGAATACACCTTAACAGCCTGTCCTGTTTTCCGGGACCACCTCAGCGATGGAGTCGATGCAGTCCGTGCCCCCGAACAGGCCGATTATCCTGGTTCCGCTTGGGAGATTGCTTCCGTTCATTGACATTCCCGTGGTTGGCGTCTAGGTTTCCGGAAGCCGCGTGGCGAAGCATCATGAGTAGCGAGACGCTCTGGCCGCTGGGCCTGTACTTTCTGATTGCTCTGGTGGTGGCGGGGAGCATGATCGGGCTGTCGTTCGTCCTGGGAGAACGGCATTCGGATCGTGCCACCGGGCAACCCTACGAGTCCGGCATCGTCTCCACCGGCACGGCGCGGGTGCGGTTGTCGGTGAAGTTCTACATCGTCGCGATGCTGTTCGTGATCTTCGATCTCGAAGCCGTCTTCATCTTCGCCTACGCCGTGGCGTACGAGGAGGTGGGCTGGGCCGGCTACGCGGGCTTGCTGATCTTCGTCGCGGTGCTGGTGGTGGCGCTGATCTACGAGTACCGCATGGGCGCGCTGGACTGGGAGCCGGTTCGGCTCAGGATGGCCAAGGCCGCTCGGGAGAAAGAATAGAGGGACCCCATGCAATGGTCGTTGTCCAAGCCCCGGCCGGCCGCGCCGGAAAAGGGCGGCTTCGACGAAGCCATCAGGCGGCTTCTGGTCATGGCTCGCTTGGAGGACCTGGTCCGATGGGGACGCAAGAACTCCATCTGGCCGTTCCATTTCGGGCTGTCCTGCTGCTTCGTGGAGATGGCCACGAGCCTCACGAGCAAGTTCGACGTGGCCCGCTTCGGCGCCGAGGTCATCCGCGGAACGCCTCGCGAGGCCGACGTCATCGTCATCGCGGGCACGCCCTTCATCAAGATGGCGCCCATCGTGCGGCGCCTGTACGAGCAGATGATGGAGCCCCGCTGGGTCATCTCCATGGGCGCGTGCGCCAACTCCGGCGGCATGTACGACATCTACAGCGTGGTCCAGGGGGTGGACAAGATCCTGCCGGTGGACGTCTACGTGCCCGGGTGTCCGCCCAGCCCCTTCGCCTTTCTGGAAGCGTTGACGTTGTTGCAGCAGGCCGTGGGCAACGAGCGCCGGCCGCTGAGCTGGATGGTAGGGCCCCAGGGTGTGGAAAAGGGGCCGATGCCCGCGATGCGGGATGTCAAGCGGCCCAACCGCGTGCGCGCCACGAGCCTGCGCTCGCCGGACGAAGTCTAGCGTCCCGATGACCAGCGTCCCGATGAACAGGTCTCTTTCGTTCCCCAGGATGGATCATGGCCTCAGCGCGGCGCCCATTCGACAGGAACAGGGTGGTGGGTTCGATTCATGAATGGTGATGCGCCGGCGGTGGTGACCGAGCTCGAAGGCCGCTTCGGCGCCGACGCCTTCACGATGCAGGAGACCCGGTGCGGGTTCCCGACCCTGTGGACGTCCGGGGAGCGCCTGCCCGCGGTCCTGAATTTCCTCAAGACCGAGGTGGACCGGCCTTTCGGCACCCTGTACGACCTCACCGCCATCGACGAACGTTTCCGCCGGCAGCGGGACGGCCAGCCCGACAGCGATCTCACCGTGCTCTACCACCTCCTCTCCTACGGGCGGAACGAGGACCTGTGCATCAAGGTAGCCCTGACCGACGACGGCGACGCTTCGTTGCCCACGGCCACGGGCCTGTGGCCTTCGGCCAACTGGTACGAGCGCGAGGTCTGGGATATGTTCGGCGTCCGCTTCGACGGACATCCGTCGCTGCGCCGCATCCTGATGCCGCTCACCTGGGAAGGCCACCCGTTGCGCAAGGAGCACCCGGCCCGGGCCACGGAGATGGGTCCGTTCCAGCTTCCGGACGACCGGCAGGACCGGGAGCAGGAGGCGCTCCGCTTCCGGCCCGAGGACTGGGGCATGAAGCGCAGCCACGAGGGCACGGATTTCATGTTCCTCAACGTCGGGCCGCAGCATCCCGGCACCCACGGCGTTATCCGCATCATCCTGCAGCTCGACGGCGAGGAGATCGTCGATTGCCTGCCCGAGATCGGCTTCCACCACCGCGGCGCGGAGAAGATGGGGGAGCGGCAGTCCTGGCACTCCTTCATCCCCTACACCGACCGCATCGACTACCTGGGCGGGGTGATGAACAACCTGGCCTACGTCCTCTCGGTGGAGCAACTGGCCGGCATCGACGTGCCCGACCGCGCCCAGGTCATCCGCGTGATGATGTCCGAGTTCTTCCGCATCGCCAGTCACCTGGTGTGGTACGGCACCTTTGCCCAGGACGTGGGCTCCCTCTCCGCCGTGTTCTACACCTTCAATGACCGGGAGCGGATCTTCGACATCGTCCAGGCGGTGTGCGGCGGCCGCATGCACCCGAGCTGGTTCCGCATCGGCGGCGTGGCCCACGACCTGCCCAAGGGCTGGCAGGGGATGGTGCGAGACTTCGTGGACTATCTTCCGGACCGGCTCCTCGAATACGACAAGATCGTGATGCGGAACCGCATCTTCAAGGCGCGCACCCAGGGCATCGGCGCCTACACCGTGGCGGAGGCCATCGACTGGGGCGTCACCGGACCGGGGCTCAGGGCCTGCGGCTTCGACTGGGACTTCCGCAAGCAACGGCCCTACTCGGGATACGACCAGTTCGACTTCGACGTCCCCACCGCCCGGAACGGCGACTGCTACGATCGCGCAGTGGTGCGCATCGAGGAGATGCGCCAGAGCCTCCGGATCATCGACCAGTGCCTCAAGAACATGCCCCCCGGACACTACAAGTCGGATCATCCGCTGACCACGCCGCCGCGGAAAGACCGCACGATGCACGACATCGAGACGCTCATCAACCATTTCCTGAGCGTGAGTTGGGGGCCGGTGATCCCTTCCGGGGAATCCTTCGTGGGCATCGAGGCGACCAAGGGGAACAACGGCTACCGGCTGGTGAGCGACGGCGGCACCATCCCCTACCGGGTGCGCATCCGCACGCCGTCCTTCGCCCACATGCAGATGATCCCGCTGATGAGCCGGGGCGTCATGGTGCCCGACCTGCTGGCGATACTGGGGAGCATCGACTTCGTGCTGGCGGATATCGACCGATGAAACGGCGTCCTTCGACTTCGCCCCGCCAAGCGGAGCGAAGTCGAAGGAAGAGGGAAGGGAGACGAAGCATGGCGGAGCGAAGTCGAAGGACGCCGAGGTTCCCATGCTGACGGACCAGGAGCGCGAGCGAATCAGGGCGGAGGCCGCTCACTACGACAACCCGCAGGCCGCGTGCGTGGAGGCGCTGAAGATCGTCCAGGAGCGCAACCGCTGGGTGTCGGACGAGCACCTGAAGGAGATCGCCGCGCTGCTGGACATGAGCCCGGAGGCGCTGGACAGCGTCGCCACCTTCTATAACCTCATCTTCCGCAGGCCGGTGGGGGAGAACGTGATCCTCCTGTGCGACAGCGTCAGTTGCTGGATCCTGGGCTACGAGGACGTCTGCACTCATCTCAAGGCGCGTCTCGGGGTGGATCTGGGCGAGACCACGGCCGACGGAAAATTCACGCTGCTTCCCATGGCCTGTCTCGGCACCTGCGACCGCGGCCCGGCCATGATGGTAGGGAACGACCTCTACCGCAAGCTCGACAACGACAAGGTGGACGAGATACTCACCCGTTACCGGCAAGCCCCGGAGGCTTGAGGCGGACGAGGCGAACTGATGGCGAATGGTTCCTCCATGGACAAGCCCCTGACCGGGGACCTGAGGTCGGACGGCGAGGTGCTGGATCGGGCGGCTTACGAGAAAGCCGGCGGATACGAGGCGTTGCGCAGGGTCCTCAAGGAGATGACCCCGGCCGACGTCCTGAAGGAAGTGTCGGACGCGAGGCTCCGGGGGCGCGGGGGCGCGGGATTCCCCACCGGTCAGAAGTGGAGTTTCGTGCCCATGGGCGACGACGCGCCGCAGCCCAAGTATCTCGTGGCCAACGCGGACGAGATGGAGCCGGGGACCTTCAAGGACCGCATCCTGCTGGAGGGGAACCCGCATCTTCTCATCGAGGGCATGATCCTCGCGGCCTACACCATTCAGGCCACCAACGGGTATATCTTCCTGCGTTGGGCCTACAAGCTGGCGGCCGAGCGGATCACCGCGGCCCTGGCCGAGGCCTATGACAAGGGTTATCTGGGCAAGAACATCCTCGGCTCCGACTACGGCTTCGAGTTGCATCTGCACACCAGCGCCGGCCGCTACATGTGCGGCGAGGAGACCGGGCTGCTGAACGCGCTGGAAGGCAAGCGCGCCAATCCACGGGCCAAGCCGCCGTTCCCCCAGGTGAGCGGCCTGTTCGGCAAGCCCACCATCGTGCAGAACGTGGAGACCTTGTGCAACGTCGCCCCGATCCTCCGCAACGGCGCCCAGTGGTACCTGGGACTCAGCCGCAGCGAGGACGGCGGCACCAAGCTCTACGGCGTGAGCGGCAAGGTGAAACGGCCCGGGGCCTGGGAGCTGCCGCTGGGCACCACCATCCGGGAGATCCTCGAACGGCGGGCCCGGGGCATGCGCGACGGCTACAGGTTTCGCGGCGTTCTCCCCGGCGGCGCCTCCACCGACTTCCTGGTGGAAGAACACCTGGACACCAAGATGGACTACGGCTCGGTGCAGGCCGCCGGCAGCCGCCTGGGCACCGGCCTGATGGTCGTGCTGGACGACAAGACCTCGGTGGTGGGCATGGTGCTCAACCTGGAGCGTTTCTTCGCCCAGGAGTCCTGCGGCTGGTGCACGCCGTGCCGGGACGGTCTCCCGTGGACGGCGCGGATCCTGCAGGGGTTGCTGGAAGGCCGGGGGCGGGCCGGAGACCTGGAGCGGCTGGAGCTGCAGACCCGGATGATGGGCCCCGGCAACACTTTCTGCGCGCTGGCGCCGGGCGCCATGGAGCCGTTGCAGAGCGCCCTCAGGTATTTTCGTGAGGACTTCGAGAAGCTCGTCCCCAGAAGCGACGCAGCATAAACACAGCGTAACCATCATGGCCACCATCTACGTCGACGACCGAGCCTACGAGGTCGACCCCGGCAAGAACCTGCTGGAGGAGTGCCTTTCCAAGGGCCTGGACCTGCCGTACTTCTGCTGGCACCCGGCGCTGGGCTCGGTGGGCGCCTGCCGCCAGTGCGCGGTCAAGCAGTACCGCGACGAGAACGACCAGCGCGGCCGCATCGTCATGGCGTGCATGACCCCGGCCATGGACGGCGCGCGCATCTCCATCCGCGACAAGGACGCGGCGCAGTTCCGGGCCGGCATCATCGAGCTGCTCATGAGCAACCATCCCCACGACTGTCCGGTGTGCGACGAGGGCGGCGAGTGCCACCTCCAGGACATGACGGTGATGACCGGCCACAACTACCGGGGCTACCGCTTCGGCAAGCGCACCTTCACGAACCAGCAACTGGGTCCGTTCATCAACCACGAGATGAACCGGTGCATCACCTGCTACCGTTGCGTGCGCTTCTACCGGGACTATGCGGACGGCAAGGACCTGGACGCGTTCGCGTCGCACAACCACGTCTACTTCGGCCGCCACGAGGACGGCGCCCTGGAGAACGAGTTCAGCGGCAACCTGGTGGAGGTCTGTCCCACCGGCGTCTTCACCGACAAGACGCTGAAGGAGCACTACACCCGCAAGTGGGACCTGCAAACGGCCCCCTCCATCTGCGCCCATTGCAGCCTCGGCTGCAACACCATCGCGGGCGAGCGCTATGGCCGGCTTCGCCGCATCCTCAACCGTTACCACGCCGAGGTCAACGGCTACTTCCTCTGCGACCGGGGGCGGTTCGGCTACGGTTTCGTCAACGGCGACCAGCGCCTGCGGCAGCCGCTGGTGCGCGCCGACGGCGAGAGCCGGACGGCGAGCGCGCCGGAGGCCCTGGCCCGGGCGGCCTCGCTGGTGGGGCGGCGGTCCCGGATCATCGGCATCGGCTCGCCGCGGGCCTCGCTGGAGGCCAACTTCGCGCTCCGCACCCTGGTGGGAGCCAGGAACTTCTTCAGCGGCATGGCTTCCGGGGAGGATCACCTGGTGGCTCGCATGCTCCGGGCGTTGCGCGGCGGCGGTGTCCGGGCCCCGTCGTTGCGCGAGGTGGAGTCCGCCGACGCGGTCTTCATTCTCGGGGAGGACGTCACCCAGACCGCTCCCCGGCTGGCGCTGGCGGTGCGGCAGTCGGTGAAGCAGGCGCCCCGAAAACAGGCCATGCAGCTCCGCATTCCCCGGTGGGACGACGCGGCCCTGCGCGAGGTGATGCAGCAGGAAAAAGGGCCGCTGTATGTCGCCGCCACCGGCGATACCCGCCTGGACGAGGTAGCCGCCGCGAGTTTTCGCGGGGCGCCTGACGATCTCGCGCGGCTGGGGTTCGCCGTGGCCCGGGCGCTGGATGAGACGGCGCCGGAGGTGGCGGGGTTGCCGGACGGCGACCGCGCGCTTGCCGAGGCCATCGCCGGCGCGTTGCGGGCGGCCGAGCGGCCGCTGGTGATGTCCGGGTCGGGCAGCGGCAGCGAGGCCGTCATCGACGCCGCCACGCAGGTGGCCCGGGCCCTGGGGCGGGAACGGGAACGGCCCGCGGACCTGTGCTTCACCGCATCCGAGTGCAACAGCTTCGGCCTCGGGCTGCTGAACGCCATGAATACCTCGGAAGCCTTCCAGCGGGTGGCCGACGGACACGTGGACGCGGTGTTGGTGCTGGAGAACGACCTCTATCGCCGAGCCCCCCGCGCCGCGGTGGACGCCATGTTGGCGTCGGCTCAGGTGGTGGCGGTCGACCACTCCATCCATGACACCACCGCCGGCGCCGCGGTGGCGCTGCCGGCCGGCTCGTTCGCCGAGACCGAGGGAACCGTGGTGAGCAACGAGGGCCGGGCGCAACGGTTCTATCAGGTCTTCGTTCCCGAAGGGGAGGTGAAGCCCGGCTGGCGCTGGCTGCGGGAGCTGGCTCAGGCGGCCGGCCGCGCCGAGCTCGCCGCTCTCGATTCGCCGGACGAGTTGATAGCCGCCCTGGCGCAGGCGGTGCCGGCGTTCGCGCCGTTGCCCGGGAGCCTGCCCACCGCGTCGTTCCGGATGAACGGTGAGAAGGTGCCGAGGCAATCGCCGCGCGCCAGCGGCCGCACGGCCATGCAGGCGGACATCAGCGTGCATGAGCCGAAGCCGCCGCCCGATCCGGATTCGCCGCTGGCCTTTTCCATGGAAGGCTACCCCCAGCAGCCGCCGTCGCCGCTCATCACGCGGTTCTGGGCGCCCGGCTGGAACTCGGTGCAGTCCCTGAACAAGTTCCAGTCCGAAGTGGGCGGGGCGCTCGCCGGGGGCGACCCCGGGACACGGCTGCTCGATCCCGACCCCGACGGCGACGCCGCCTACACCGCCGAGATCCCGGCGCCGTTCCAACCGCGTGACGGCCAGGTCCTGGTGGTGCCGCTGCATCACATCTTCGGCTCGGATGAACTGAGCGCCGCCGCTCCGGCGGTGGCCCAACGGAGCCCCGGGCCGTACGCCGCGCTGAACCCCGGAGATGCCCGGGACCTGGGCGTGCAGGAGGGCGAAACCGTGGAGATCGAGTTGGACGGGGCCGTGCATCGGTTGCCGGCGCGTCCGACCGCAGGCATGACCGCGGGTGTTGTCGGCGTGCCCCTGGGAGCAGGCAGCGTCCGGGGCGTCGATATCCCGGCCTGGAGCCCGTGCCGCAAGGTGTGACGTGAGGGACGTGGTCTTGCAGATCCTGGTCGTTCTCGGGGTGCTCAATGCACCCCTGATTCTGGCCGCGCTGCTCATCTGGCTGGAACGGCGGTTCCTGGCCCTGTTGCAGGACCGCTACGGCCCCAACCGGGTGGGACCGTTCGGTCTCGGCATCGTGCTGGCCGACATGATCAAGATCTTCACCAAGGAGGACTGGGTGCCGCCGTTCGCGGACCGGGCGGTGTTCACGCTGGCGCCGGCGGTGATCGTCGTCACCGGGCTCATGTCCGTGGCCGTGATCCCCATCACCGAGACCATCGGGGTCACCGACCTCAACATCGGGCTGCTGTTCTTCCTCGCCATGTCGTCCATGGGCGTCTACAGCGTGGTGCTGGCGGGTTGGGCCTCCAACAACAAGTACGCGCTGCTGGGGGCGCTCCGCGCCTCGGCGCAGATGGTCAGCTACGAGGTCTTCATGGGCCTCTCGCTCATGGGCGTGGTGCTGCTGGCGGGCTCCTTCAGCTTGCGGGAGATCGTGGAGGCGCAACGGAACGTCTGGTTCATCGTCCCGCAGTGCCTGGGCTTCATCATCTTCTTCATCGCCGGGCTGGCCGAGACCCATCGTCTGCCCTTCGATCTTCCCGAGGCCGAGGCCGAGTTGGTGGCGGGGTTCCACTCCGAGTACTCAGGGATGAAGTTCGGCATGTTCTTCGTCGGCGAGTACATCGGCGTGACCGTGATCTCCGCCATGATCGTGACGTTGTTTTTCGGCGGCTGGCACGGGCCGGTGCTGCCCGGCATCGTGTGGTTCGGGCTGAAGCTGCTGTTCTTCATCCTGGTGTTTATCACGCTGCGGGCGTCGTTGCCCCGCCCGCGGTTCGATCAGTTGATGGCTTTCGGCTGGAAGGTGCTTCTGCCGCTGTCGCTGCTGAACCTGGTGGTGACCGCCGGCGTCCTGTTGCTTTGGAAGACGTGATGGGCACCCGCTGTCATTCCGCGCCTGGAGGGTTGATGAACCAAGGCTATCGCAGGGACGGGTTTCCGACCCGCCCGCGTAACTTCCCTGTCGCGATGTCGAGGAACCACCGATGCTGACCATGCTACGGACCATCTGGACGGTTCTGCTGCACATGTTCCGGCGGCGCGTAACGGTCCAGTATCCGGAGGAGAAACCGTATCTGCCGCCCCGTTACCGGGGCCGGATCATCCTGTCCCGGGACCCGGACGGCGACGAGCGTTGCGTGGGCTGCTACCTCTGCTCCGCCGCCTGCCCGGTGGACTGCATCGCCCTCCAGGCCGGGGAGCGGGAGGACGGCCGGCGTTATCCCGAGTTCTTTCGCATCAATTTCTCGCGCTGCATCTTCTGCGGGCTGTGCGAGGAGGCGTGCCCCACCTACGCCATTCAACTGACCCCTGATTTCGAGCTGTGCGACTACGACCGGCAAAGTCTCGTGTACGAAAAGGACGACTTGCTGATCAACGGTCCGGGGAAATATCCCGGGTACAACTTCTACCGGGTCGCCGGTCTGGCCGTCAGCGGCAAGGACAAGGGGGCGTCGGAGAACGAGGACAAGCCCGTGGACGTGAAGAGTCTGCTCCCATGAGAGGCGAGAACCCGGACGAGGCCGGGCGCCCGGCCCCTGAAAGAGTGCTCGGAGTATCATGACCTTTATCTATTACCTGGCAGCCGCGGTTGCGGTCATCGCAACGGCCATGGTGATTACCCGGTCCAACGCGGTGCACGCGCTGCTCTACATGATCGTGTCGCTGCTGTCGCTGGCGTTGATCTTCTTCACCCTGGGGGCGCCTTTCGTGGCGGCACTGGAGGTGATCATCTACGCCGGGGCCATCGTGGTCCTGTTCGTTTTCGTCATCATGATGCTCAATCTCGGAGCCGAGGCCACGGCCCGGGAACGGCAATGGCTGCAACCGGAAGCGTGGCGTGGGCCGGCGATTCTCTGCGCGGTTCTGTTCGTCGAGTTCCTGGTGTTGCTGGTGGCCGAGCCCGGCCAGGCGGGCGCTCCGGCCGCGGTCGGCGTCAAGCGCGTGGGCGCCGCGCTCTACGGCCCCTACGTGCTGGGGGTGGAGTTGGCCGCCATGTTGCTGCTGGCCGGCCTGGTGGGAGCTTTCCACCTGGGCCGCCGGGCGCCGTCGGACGGCGAGGAGGGCGAATCGTGATGGCCGCGGTTCCCATGGAGCACGGCCTGGTGCTGGCGGCGGTGCTGTTCGGACTGGGGCTGACGGGCGTCCTGGTGCGCCGCAACATCATCTTCGTCCTGCTGTCCCTGGAGATCATGCTCAACGCCGCGGGCCTGGCCTTCGTGGTGGCGGGCGCGCATTGGGGCCAGGCGGACGGGCAGGTGATGTTCTTCTTCATCCTGGCCATGGCCGCGGCCGAGGTCGCGGTGGGATTGGCGCTGGTGGTGCAGATCTACTATCGGTACAACACCCTGGATGTCGACGCCCTGAGCCACATGAGAGGATGACATGCTCGAGCTGCTGTGGCTGATACCCACTCTTCCTCTCGTCGGCTTTCTCGCCCTCATGCTGGCCGGATCGCGCCTCTCGCGCACCGAGGTGGCCTGGGTGGGCTGCGGCTCCGTCGGCCTGTCCGCGGTGGTGACCCTGATCGTGGGGCTGAGCTTCATGGCCGCGCCCCCGGCCGGAGCCCGCTTTACCCAAACCCTGTGGGTGTGGCTGGATGTGGCCGGCTTCCGGCCCGCGTTCGCTTTCTACCTGGACGCGCTGTCGTTGACGATGATCTTCGTGGTGACCTTCGTGGGCTTCCTCATTCACCTCTACTCGGTCGAGTACATGATGGAGGAGGAAGAAGGCTACAGCCGCTTCTTCGCCTATATGAACCTGTTCGTCTGCGCCATGCTCACGCTGCTGCTGGCGGACAACCTGATGCTGCTGCTGCTCGGCTGGGAGGGTGTGGGCCTTTGCAGCTACCTCCTGATCGGCTTCTTCTACCAGGACGAAGCCAACGGCCGGGCCGCCAGCAAGGCGTTCATCGTCACCCGGGTGGGCGACACCGCCATGCTCATGGCGCTGTTCCTGCTCTTCGCCGAGCTGGGGACGCTGGACATCCAGGAGTTGCTGCAGCGGGCCGGCCAGCAGTTTCAGCCCGGCTCGGGCCTGGCGGCGGCGGTGGCGCTGCTGCTGCTGGGAGGGGCCGTGGGCAAGTCCGCGCAGCTCCCGCTCCAGACCTGGCTGCCCGACGCCATGGCGGGGCCCACCCCGGTGAGCGCCTTGATCCACGCGGCAACCATGGTCACCGCCGGGGTCTATCTCATCGCGCGCACCCACGTGCTGTTCACCCTGGCTCCCGCGGTGCTGACGCTGGTGGCGGTCATCGGCACCCTGACCCTGCTGATGGCGGGTTTCGCCGCGCTGGTGCAAACCGACATCAAGCGCGTGCTGGCGTACTCCACCATCAGCCAGATCGGCTACATGTTCCTGGCCCTGGGGGTGGGCGCGTGGTCCGCGGCGCTGTTTCACTTCATGATCCACGCCTTCTTCAAGGCGCTGTTGTTCCTGGGCGCGGGCGCGGTGATCCTGTGCCTGCACCACGAGCAGGACATGTACCGCATGGGCGGCCTGCGCCGGCTGATGCCGTTTACCTTCTGGTGCTTTCTCATCGGGGCCGGGGCGCTGGCGGCCATTCCCGTGGTCACCGCAGGCTTCTACAGCAAGGACCTGATCATCTGGAACGCCTACAACTCCCAGATCGGCGGCGTCTGGCTCTGGGCCGGCGCCTTCGCGGGGGCGCTGCTGACCTCCATCTACACCTTCCGCATGGTGTTCCTGACCTTCTTTCGGGAGGCCACCGAACGGGTGAAGAAGCTCCTGCCCATCCGCCAGCCCGGACCCTGCGTCCACGTCCCGTTGGGTGTGCTGGCGGTTCTGTCGGTGGTCGCGGGGGTCATCGAGCTGCCCCACACCATGGGAAGGCTCACGCTGTTCTCGGATTTCCTGAACACGGCGTTGCCCGAGTTTCACGGCGCCCACGCCAGCTACGGCACGGAGCTCCTGTTCGAGCTTCTGGCCGCGGCCGTCTCCATCGGCGGCGTGTACCTGGTGTGGGTCCTGGTGATGGGGCCGCCCCGCGCCATGGAGCGCATCGCCGCGCTGCCGTGGGCGCCCCGGGTGGAGCGTCTGTGGCTCTCCGGCTGGGGTTTCGATCAACTCTATGACACGATCTTCGTGCAGCCGTACCAGTGGTGCGCCCGGGTCAACAAGGGCGACTTCATCGACGGTTTCTATCGCGCCGTGGCCTTCGTCACCGAGATGCTGCACTTCGTCGCAACCATGACCCAGACGGGCGCGGTGCGCTGGTACGCCACCGGTATTGCCGTGGGGGCGGTCGTGACCGTGGGACTGGTGGTCTTCCTATGAGCCTTGCCTGGATACTGATCATGCCCTTGGCGGGCGGACTGGCGGCGTGGATCTCGGGACGCTGGAGCGATCGGTGGCCCCGCTGGATCTCGCTGGGGACGGTGCTGCTCCACCTGCTGATGCTGCTGGTCACCTGGGGCGTCTTCTTTTCCCGCATCGAGACCGGACAGGGCGAGTGGCTCATGGTTTACAAGCAGCCCTGGATTCCCCAGTTGGGCATCAGCTTCCATTTGGCGTTGGACGGTCTCAGCCTGCTGCTGCTGTTGCTGACGAGCTTCCTGACCGTGCTGGCGGTGCTGACCTCCTGGCACTCGGTGACGCGCTCCGTGGGGTTCTTCCACTTCAACCTGCTGCTTATCCTGACCGCCCTGTCGGGCGTGTTCATCGCCTTCGACCTGTTCCTCTTCTTCGCCTGCTGGGAAATCTCCCTGTTGCCGCTCTACTTCCTCATCGGCATCTGGGGCTACGAGAACCGGGTCTATGCCACCACCAAGTTCTTCATCATCACCCAGGGCAGCGGGCTGCTGATGCTGCTGGCCATCCTGGGGCTGGTGGTGGCGCACTGGCAGGCCACCGGCGTCATGACCTTCGACTACCTGGAGCTGGTGGGGACTCCCATGTCCGATGCCACCGCGTTCTGGCTGATGCTGGGCTTCTTCGTCGCCTTTGCCGTCAAGTTGCCGGTGGTGCCGTTTCACACCTGGTTGCCGGATGCCCATACGCAGGCTCCCACCGCGGGCAGCGTGGCGCTGGCGGGCCTGGTGCTCAAGATCGGCGCCTACGGCATGCTCCGGTTCGTGGTTCCGCTCTTCCCCCAGGCAGCCGCGGACTTCACCCTCATCGCCATGATCCTGGCGGTCGTGGGCATTCTCTACGGCGCGCTGCTGGCTCTGGGTCAGACCGACCTGAAGCGCATGGTCGCGTACACCAGCATCAGCCACATGGGCTTCGTCCTGCTGGGGATCTTCGCGTGGAACGAGCTGGCGCTCCAGGGCGCGGTCATCATCATGCTGTCCCACGGCTTCAGCGCCGCCGCGTTGTTCATGATGGTGGGCGACCTCCAGCACCGCACCCATACGCGCGACCTGGGCGGCTTCGGCGGCTTGTGGGCGACCATGCCCCGGATGGGCGGCGTGGGGCTGTTCTTTGCCATGGCGTCCCTGGGGCTGCCCGGGCTCGCCAGCTTCGTGGGCGAGTTCCTGGTGCTCCTGGGCGCGTTCCAGGTCAACGTCCCGCTGACGGTGCTGGCCTCCGCGGGCCTCGTGGCCGCCACCGTCTATTCGCTGTGGATGATGCAGAAGGTCTATTACGGCGCCCGCACCGAGGACCGGCGGCTCGACGACACCAGCGGCCGGGAGATGGCGATCATGGCGTCGCTGATAGGGGCAACGCTCTGGTTGGGTCTCTATCCGCAGCCGGTGCTGACCACCTCCGGGCACGCGCTGGCCGAGATGCGCGGGTTCGCCGATAAAGCCTGGGCGCCCGCGTCGCGCCCCCCTGCCGGGGAAGGCCGCAAGCCCGCCGCCGCCCTGGAGGCGGAGACCGCGCGGCCGCACCCTCCAGCCGGGGAAGGCCGTGACTCCGATGCCGTCGCATCCCTGTCGTGGGATGGAGGTAGCCGGCCGTGAACCTGTTCGGCGCACTGACCCCTATTGTCCTCCTGGGCCTGACGCCGCTGGTGCTCATGCTGGCGATCTCGTTCCACCGCAGCCATGGACTTGCCGTGGCGCTTTCCCTGGCGGGTTTGGGGCTGACGCTGGCGGTCCTGCCCGGCGCGGCCGGGAGCGCGGCGCTGTTGCTGACCATGGACGCCTACGCGCTGTTCTACATCGGGTTGCTCTCCGCGGCCACCATGGTGGTGGTGGTGCTGTCGTACGGCTACCTGGACCGCATGCCGGGGAACCGCGAGGAGTTCTACCTGTTGCTCACGCTGGCCACCTTCGGCTGCGCCGTTTTGACCGCCAGCAACCACTTCGCGTCGTTCTTCCTGGGGCTGGAGATCCTGAGCGTCTCCCTCTACGGCCTGGTGGCCTATCTACGCACCACCCGGACCGCGCTGGAATCCGGCGTCAAGTACCTGATCCTGGCGGCGGCGTCCGCCGCCTTCCTGCTCTTCGGCATGGCGCTGATCTACGCGGAACTCGGCACCATGGATTTCACCGCCATGACCTCGGTGCTGGCCGGCAAGACACGGGAGCCGACCCTGCTCCTCCTCGGGGGCTTCGCCATGGTGATCATCGGCGCCGGTTTCAAGCTGGCGGTGGTGCCGTTCCACATGTGGGCGCCGGATGTCTACCAGGGCGCCCCCACGCCGGTGACGGCCTATCTCACCACGGTTTCGAAAGGGGCCATGGTGGCGCTGCTGCTCCGTTACGGCCAGTACGGCGGCTTACTGGACCACGACTCGGTGGCGACGGTGCTGGGCATCATCGCGGTGGCCTCCATGTTCCTCGGCAATCTCCTGGCGCTGCTGCAGGAGAACATAAAGCGCCTGCTGGCCTATTCCTCCATCGCCCATCTCGGCTATCTGCTGGTGGCGGTCATCGCCGCCTCACGGGAAGGCTCCCATGCGGTGACGTATTACCTGGTGGCGTATTTCATCACCTCGCTGGGCATCTTCGGCATCATCACCGCGCTCTCGGACGAGCGCAAGGAGGCCGACGAGGTGAGCGACTACCGCGGCCTCTTCTGGCGCCGCCCCTGGGTGAGCGGCGCATTGTCGCTGATGCTGTTCTCGCTGGCGGGCATCCCCCTCACCGCCGGGTTCGTCGGCAAGTTCTACGTTCTCACCGCCGGGGTGCTGTCCGATCTGTGGACCCTCGTGATCCTGCTGGTGGTCAGCAGCGTCATCGGCCTCTACTACTACCTGCGCATCATCATCACGATGTACCTGCCCGGGTCCGAGACCCCCTCCACGCCGCTGTCCGCCACCCGCCGTTTCTCCCTCCCGGAGGGACTCGTGCTCGCCGGCCTGACCGTGCTGCTCATCTGGTTCGGCGTCTACCCCGCAGCGCTCCTGGGCGCCGTCCAGGCCGCCATCGGCAGCCTCGCCTGACTCGGAACGGTGGGCTACCCGGCGCGCGTCAGTCCAGCAGTTCGCCGCGCAGGACCGTGACCGCCTGACCCGACAGCGTGACGCGGTTCCCCCGGACGGCGACCTTGACGAGTCCGCCGCGCTCCGACACTTGCCGGGCCATGAACACGTCCCGGCCGAGACGGCGTTGCCAGTAAGGCCCCAGGCAGCAGTGCGCCGATCCGGTGACCGGGTCCTCGTCGATGCCCGTGTTGGGGGCGAAGAAGCGCGACACGAAATCAAAGCCCTCGACCTCCGCTCGGGCGGTGACGATGATCCCGCGGGCTTCCATCTCCCGCAGACGCCGGATGTCCGGGGTGAGCCGCTGCACGGTAGCCTGTGAGTCGACTTCGACGAGGTAGTCGAAGCGGTTCCGGCCGACGTAGGCCGGCTCGACGCCGAGGGCGGCGGCGAGCCCATCGGGAACCGGCGCCGGTTCGTCCGGCTCCGCCGGAAAGTCCAACTCGATCCACCCACTGCGCCGTGTCGCCGACAACCGGCCGGAGCGGGTGTGGAAGACCGCCAGCGCCGCCGGCGGCAAATGCCCTTCCTCCCACAATACGTGGGCGCTCGCCAGCGTGGCGTGGCCGCACAGGTCGACCTCGACCGTCGGCGTGAACCAGCGCAGGTCGAACTCCCCGGTTTCGCGGCGAATCAGGAAGGCGGTTTCCGACAGGTTCATCTCGCGCGCCACCCTCAGCATCCAAAGTGAGTCGACCGGAGCGGGCAACAGGCACACCGCGGCCGGGTTGCCGCCGAACGGCTCGCTGGTGAAAGCGTCGACTTGGGTGATGGTCCGTGCCACGTCAGTGTCTCTGATTTCGGGATACGTCGGATGGTGCGGGTAATGGGCTCAATGTGTGTCTCTGGGCCGTGCACTTTAGAGAATCATTTGCCGGACTCTAACCAGTATGGTGAGGTAGTGTATACTTATCATGGTAAAGCAGAAAACACTCCCCGACCCCTTTCTGATTGATCGCCCCGGGCGGTGGCGCGAAAGGCACAAGCCTTTAAGGTGCTGAATGAGGTCGGCATAGGTGGAGGCGAAGCGTGGCGACTCCACCGCGTAACCAGCCCACGTCTGTGGCGCTACAATTGCATCGCTTGGGCCGCCGGTTCTACCGACCGACTTTGGTGGCCGACCAAGGGTGGCTACTGGCCGAAGGGCATTGCAAGGGAAGAGACAATGGCGGCGTTCGTAGCGGCGTTTGCAACGTTTGGATATACGGAATGTGAAGATGACACGTGGGAAGAGGGCTATGAAAAGGTAGCTTTGTTTGCCAAGGCGAATCTCACTCCCACACATGCAGCGAGGCAGTTGCCCAATGGATATTGGACTAGCAAACTCGGTCTCGAAGAGGATATTGAGCACCGCAACGTTGAGGACGTGAACGGACCGATCTATGGGGCTCCTGTACATTTTATGCGACGTCGAAAGCCCACTTCTCCTTGATAGTTGGCGTCGCAGTCCACGGCGCAGCAGCGGCTCCCGGGCAGCATGGCTTCGAGTTGACGTCTGAATTCGGCCTTGTTGCCCGCGCGGCGGTTCTCGTTCCCACATCAATTCACCCCACGCGTTCCAGGGGGAATCTGAGGTGGTCCTGGTTTTAGTCAGGTATGTAACTCCCTATACTTTGGTAATGCCGCGAAAGTCGTCGCCCGCGTGCCGCCATCCTCGGTCGAAGCCTGTCAAGACGTACTCGTGTCGATCTCTTGATTGACAGACGCAGCGGACAAAGATTAACTAACGTCATTCTGTCGGCGGCGCGCCGAGTCCGGCCGAGGGGCCGGCAAACGCCTTGGTGAGGGAAACGCAACCATGGCAAGGGTTTCAACGGACAGGCAAACGTCCGATACGGCCGAGGACACGTTGGCCCGCAAAAGCCGGGACCAGAGCGTGGTGTCGGGCGGTCATCTGGTGGCCGCGGCGCTCAGGAGCGAGGAGGTGGACACCGTCTTCACCCTGTGCGGCGGTCACATCATCGACATCTACGACGGCTGCATCGACCACGGTATCCGCGTGGTTGACGTGCGGCACGAGCAGGTGGCGGCCCACGCCGCCGACGGCTACGCTCGGCAGACCGGCCGGCTGGGCTGCGTGATCACCACCGCCGGGCCGGGCTTCACCAACGCCTTGACGGGCATCGCTACCGCGTTCCGTTCGGAAAGTCCGGTGCTTCACATCGGCGGGCAAGGCGCCCTCACCCAGCACAAGATGGGCTCGCTCCAGGACCTGCCGCACGTGGATATCGCGGCCCCCATCACCAAGTTTTCGGCGAGCGTGCGTTCCACGGAGCGCATCGCCGACATGGTGGCCATGGCCGCGCGCGAGTGCTTTGCCGGGGCGCCGGGTCCGAGCTACCTGGAAATCCCCCGGGACGTGCTCGACCGCGAGGTGCCGGCGGACAAGGCCACGGTGCCGGAAGCCGGCCGCTACCGCGCCTCCACCCGGTCCATCGGCGACCCCGCGGACGTAGAGAAACTGGCCGCGTTGCTGGCGCGGTCCGAGCGCCCGGCGGTGCTACTGGGCACGCAGGTGTGGACCTGCCGCGGGCACGAGGCGGCGACGGCGCTGTTCAAGGCGCTCAACGTGCCCTGTTACATGAACGGCGCCGCCCGCGGCGTATTGCCTCCCGGTGACCCCCACTATTTCAACCGCACCCGGGGGGACGCCTTCAACCAGGCCGACGTCCTCGTCATCGTGGGCACGCCGTTCGATTTTCGCATGGGTTACGGCCGGCGACTGCGCGCCGACGCCACCGTGGTCCACATCGACATGGACTACCGCACCGTGGCCAAGAATCGCGACGTCTCCCTGGGACTGGTGGGCGATCCCGGAGCGATCCTGAAAGCGGTGCATGCGGCGGTGGGGGAGCGCCCGGACAACGGCGCCGAGGGCCGCGCGCCCTGGCTCGCTCATCTTCGCGGGCTGGAAGGCGAGCGGGCGGCCAGACTCATGCCCCTGTTCCAATCCGACGCCAACCCCATTCACCCCTGGCGCGTCGCCTGGGAGCTCAACCAGTTCCTCACCGAGGACACCATCTATATCGGCGACGGCGGCGACGTGGTCACCATCAGCGCCCAGGCGGTGGAGCCCCGGGCTCCCGGCAACTGGATGGACCCCGGCGCCCTCGGAGCGTTGGGCGTAGGCACGGGGTTCGCGCTGGCCTCCAAGCTGGTGAACCCGGACAAGGAAGTCCTGTGCTACTACGGCGACGGGTCTTTCGGCATGACCGCCTTCGACATGGAAACGGCCAACCGCTTCAGCGCTCCCTACATCGCCGTCATTGGGAACAACTCGGCCATGAACCAGATCCGCTACGGCCAACTCTCCAAGTACGGCGACGAACGCGGCAACGTGGGAAACCTCCTGGGCGACGTGCCGTTCTCCAGGTTCGCCCAGATGCTCGGCGGATACGGCGAGGAGGTCAAGGACTGCCGCGAGATCCGGCCCGCGCTTCGCCGAGCCAGGGAATCCGTCCGGACCTCCGGCAAGTCGGCCGTGGTCAACATCTGGGTGGACGCCGGTGAATGGGCCCCCGGCACCAAACGTCAGACCATGTACAAGTAACAAGGGACGCTATGGACAAGGCACTCTCCGGCATTCGCATCCTGGACATGACCCACGTGCAGGCCGGCCCTACTTCCAGCCAGCTCATGGCCTTTCTCGGCGCGGACGTGATCAAGCTGGAGTCGCCCGCGGGGGACGCTACGCGCAAGCAGCTCCGGGACGTTCCCGACGCGGACAGCCTCTACTTCACCATGCTGAACTGCAACAAGCGCTCCATCACGGTGAACCTGAAGAACGCCCAGGGCAAGGAAGTCTTCACCCGGCTGGTTCGGGTCTGCGACGTGCTGCTGGAGAACTTCGGCCCGGGCGTACTGGACCGCCTGGGATTCGGCTGGGAGAAGGTGCGCGAACTGAACCCGCGGTTGATCATGGGCTCCATCAAGGGGTTCGGCAGCGAGGGGCGCTACGCCGCCTTCAAGGCCTACGAGAACGTGGCCCAGGCCATGGGCGGCGCCATGAGCACCAGCGGCATGTTCGACGGTCCTCCGGTGGTGACCGGGGCGCAGATCGGCGACTCCGGCACCGGCGTACACCTTCTGGCCGGGATCCTGGCGGCCCTGCTTCAGCGGGAGCGGACCGGGCGCGGCCAGTACGTCGAGTGCGCCATGATGGACTGCGTCATGAACCTCTGCCGCGTGAAGTTTCGGGACCATCAGCGCATGGAACGCGGCCCGCTCGCCGAGTACTCGGTGCAGGAGTTCGAGGACTTCACGCCCCGGGCCGGCAACGATTCCGGCGGCGGCCAGCTCGGCAACGCGGTCCCGTGCAAGCCCGGCGGCGCCAACGACTACCTCTACGTGGTGGTGCAGGAGCACGTATGGAGCGCCCTGGCCACGCGCATCGGCGGTGACTCGCTGGCGGCGGACCCGCGCTTCGCCACCATCGACGCGCGGCGGGCCAACCAGGACGAGATGTGGCGCCTGCTGGCGGAGTTCGCCCGGAGCTACGACAAGTGGGAGCTGATGGAGATTCTGAACCGGATCGACGTGCCCTGCGGCCCGATCATGAGCACCAGGGATCTGGCGCACGACGAGCACGTCAGGCTTCGGGAGATGATGGTGGAGGTGGATCATCCCGAGCGGGGTCCCTGGTACAACGTGGGCTGCCCGATCAAGCTCTCGGACTCGCCGGTGGAGATCGAACGCTCCCCGCTGCTGGGCGAGCATACGGACCTGGTCCTGACCGAAGTCCTGGGCTACGGCGCCGACGAGATCGCGCAGCTCAGGCGCGCCGGGGCGTTCACGCGGGTGCCGCCCGCCGGCGGATGACCGACGGAACCAGCGCAGACAAGGAGGCCCAAGGCCATGCAGGCAGCATCGAGCCGACAAGAGGAAGTCCGCGCCGTCTTGCAGGGCGCGAAGTCCCAGGGACGAGCCGCGCTGTCGCCTCTGGAATGCAGCGAGGTGCTGCGCGCCTACGGCGTCCCCCTGCCGCGGGAGGGCGTGGCCCATTCCTCCTCGGAGGCGGCGGATTTGGCGGCGGACATCGGCTTCCCGGTGGTAATGAAGATCGTCTCGAAAGACATCCTGCACAAGAGCGAGGCCGGCGGCGTGCTGGTGGGGGTGGTCGACCGGGACCAGGCGGAGCGGGCATACCAGACCCTGATGCACAACGCCCGGGCCTACAAGGCCGACGCCGTGCTGGCCGGGGTCCAGGTCCAGGAGCAGGTTATCCGCAAGGGTGTGGAGGTCATCGTCGGCGCGGTAACCGATCCGAGCTTCGGCAAGGTAGTGGCCTTCGGGTTGGGCGGCGTGCTGGTGGAGGTGCTGCGCGACGTGACCTTCCGGCTGGCGCCGACCGGCCGCGACGAGGCCCTGTCCATGCTCGACGGCGTGGCCGCGGCGGAGATCCTCCAGGGCGTCCGGGGCGCGGCCCCGGTGCACCGGGAGGCGTTGGCGGACATCATCGTCAACCTCTCGGCGTTGGCGAACGATTTTCCCGAGATCCGCGAGGTGGACCTCAATCCGGTGCTGGCGGACGCCGACGGCGCCACCGCGGTGGATGCGGTGATCACCGTGGACTTCGCGCCGCAACCGGAGCCCTACCGGCCGTCCCGGGACGAGATCGTCTCGGCCATGCAGCGCATCATGAACCCGAAGGCCGTGGCGGTCATCGGCGCCTCGGACGGGGAAGGGAAGATCGGCAACTCGGTGATGAAGAACATCATCAACGGCGGCTACGCCGGCGCCCTCTATCCCATCAACCCCCGGGCCGACGAGCTCCTGGGCAGGAAGTGCTACAAGAGCGTCAAGGACGTCCCGGGGGAGGTGGACGTGGCCATCTTCGCGGTACCGGCCAGGTTCTGCGCCGCCGCCATGACCGAGGTGGGCGAGAAGGGCATCCCGGGCGCGGTGATGATCCCGTCGGGCTTCGCCGAGGTGGGCGAGAAGGAGATGCAGGAGGAGCTGCTGGCCGAGGCGCGCAAGTACAACGTGCGCGTCATGGGACCCAACATCTACGGCTTCTACTACACTCCCGCCAACCTGTGCGCCACGTTCTGCACCCCCTACGACGTCAAGGGGCCGGTGGCGCTGTCGTCCCAGAGCGGCGGCGTGGGCATGTCCATCATCGGCTTCAGCCGCTCCACCCGATTGGGAGTGTCGGCCATCGTCGGCCTGGGGAACAAGTCGGACCTGGACGAGGACGACCTGCTCACCTACTTCGAGCAGGACGACAACACCCAGGTCGTGGCCATGCACGCCGAGGATTTGAAGGACGGCCGCAGCTTCTACGAAGTGGCCAAGCGGGTGTCGGCGAAGAAGCCCGTGGTGATGTTGAAGGCGGGGCGGACCCGGCTCGGCGCCCGCGCCGCGGCCTCCCACACGGGCGCGCTGGCCGGCGACGACAAGGTCTACGACGACCTGCTGCGGGCCTGCGGCGTGGTGCGCGCCTATTCCCTCAACGACATGCTTCAGTTCGCCCGCGGGTTGTCCGTGCTGCCTGCGCCCAAGGGCGAGGAGATCGTCATCATTACCGGCGCGGGCGGGTCGGGAGTGCTGTTGTCGGACGCGGTGGTGGCCAACGGGCTTTCGCTGATGAAGTTTCCCAAGGACCTGGACGAGGGCTTCAAGCAGTTCATCCCGCCCTTCGGCGCCTCGGGTAATCCCGTGGACATCACCGGCGGCGAGCCCCCCACCACCTACGAGCGCACCATCCGGTTCGGCCTGGAGGACGACCGCATCCACGCGCTGATCCTGGGCTACTGGCACACCATCATCACGCCGCCCATGGTGTTCGCCGAGTTGTGCGCCCGGGTGGTGCAGGAAGGCCGGGACAAGGGCATCGAGAAGCCGGTGGTGGCGTCGCTGGTGGGCGACGTGCAGGTGGAGGAAGCCTCGGAGTACCTCTACGAACGGGGTATCGTGGCCTGTCCGTACACCACCGAGCTGCCGGTGGCGGTTCTGGGCGCCAAGTACCGGTGGGCGAGGGGCGCCGGGCTGCTGGGAGGTTTTATCGGCCGGTAGCGCGATGCGGGCACGGGCGGGTTCGAAACCCGCCGCTACATCGGGCGTCCGGGTTCTACGGCGCGGACTGCAAGGCGCGACGACTTGCAGTGAAAGCGACACCAACTACTTTCCGGATCGGAGGCAACCATGGAACGACTGCCGCGCGGGGCGAACTTTCAACGCAGCCTGATGCTGTGGCAGATCGGGCTGCACGTCGCGGGTGACCCGGACACGCCGTATTTCGGCAACCGGGACATGTGCATCGCGGTGGGGAGCGGGTCGGCGGACAACTTCCGTCCCTGGCTGCGCATGTCCACGGGCTCGCCCATCATCGCCCACGGGGTGGCCCGGGGAGACCTGGAGATGTCCATGGTCAACCCGTCGGCCTTCCTGACCCAGGCCTACCGGGGCGCCGGGCTCTTCAAGGAGCCGCTGCCGCTCCGGGTGGTGGCCTGCTACCCGTCGTGGGACCGCTTCGTATTCATGATCCACCCGCGCACCGGGCTCACCTCGCTGTCGCAGATCAAGGAGCGGCAGTATCCGCTGCGGCTCTCCATCCGCGAGGACGCCACCCACTCCACCCGGGTGTTGCTGGACCAGACCCTCGAGATCTACGGGTTCACCCTGGCGGACCTCGAATCCTGGGGCGGCAGCCTCCAGCTCAACGGCGGCCCCGGGGACGAGCGGCGCATGGCCGCGCTCAGGGATGAGACCATCGACGCGGTTTTCGACGAGGGCCTGGTGCTTTGGTTCGACGATGCTCTGGCGCGCGGACTGGAGCCGGTGACGCCGGACGATTTCGCCATGGAGCGCCTCAACGCCCTGGGCTGGCGTACGGTGACCATGCCCGCGGGATGCTATCCCCACCTCAAGGCGGACCACACCTGTCTGGACTACGGCGGCTGGCCTCTCTACACCCGCGCCTCCCTTCCCGACGAAGACGTCTACAAGGTGTGCGCGGCGTTGCAGGAGCGCCAGGCCGAGATCTATTGGGAGAGCTCGTTCACCGGCATCGACCAGTTGTGGAAAGATACCGAGGCCACGCCCCTGGACGTGCCGCTCCACCCCGGGGCGGAGAAGTGGTGCAAGGAGCAGGGTTACCGGTGACGGACCGGCAGCAGGGTTGCCTGACGGACCGGGAACGAGATTGCCTGTAAGGACGGTCGGATGGATGTTCATGATCTGACCCTCGCCGAAGCTGCGCGCCGGATCGAGGCGCGGGAGCTCTCGCCGGTGGAGTTGACGCGCTCGTATCTGGAACGCATCGACCGCCTGGACCCCGAGCTCCATACCTTTGTCACCCTGACCCGGGAGCAGGCGCTGGCGGATGCCGCCCAAGCCGAGGCCGACCTGGCCGCCGGCCGTTACCGCGGCGCGCTGCACGGCATCCCCGTCGCCATCAAGGACAACCTCGCCACCGCCGGCGTCCGCACGACCGCCGGTTCGAAGCATCTGTCCGACTGGGTTCCGGACCAGGACGCCACGGTGGTGGCCCGGCTCAAGCGGGCCGGGGCGGTGATTCTGGGCAAGACCAACATGCACGAGTGGGCCGCCGGCTGCTCCACCATCAATCCCTATTACGGCGCTACCTGCAACCCGTGGGACCGGAGCCGCGTCTGCGGCGGCTCCAGCGGCGGATCGGCCGCGTCCGTGGCCGCCGGCCTGTCGCTGGGGTCCATCGGCACCGACAACGCCGGCTCCGTGCGCAACCCGGCGTCCCTGTGCGGCGTGGTGGGACTCAAGGCCACCTACGGACGGGTGAGCCGCTTCGGCGGCGTGGCCGGCACCGGCGGCTATTCCACGGACCATTTCGGCGTGCTCACCCGAACGGTACGGGACAGCGCGCTGATGTTGCAGGCCATCGCCGGTTCCGACCCGAGAGACCCGATGTCGAGCGACGCCCCGGTGCCCGACTTCGGCGCGCTCCTGGGCCAAGGGGTAGCGGGCCTCGGAATCGGCATCGTCCGCGATTACTTCGACGCCTTGGCGGTGGACGAGGTCCGGGAGGCGGTAGCGAAGGCGGTGAATCTGTTGGAGTCCCTCGGCATGTCCGTGCAGGAGCTGTCGATTCCGTACCTGGAGCATGTCCCCATGGTGCAGCTCCTCACCGCCCGGGTCGAGAACCTGTCCCCGGCCGAGCCGTTTCTCCGCACCCGCCCGCGGGATTACAGTCCTGAGCTGCTGTACCGGCAGGTGCGCGCCCTGGCGCTTCCCGCCCACGCGTACGTTACCGCGCAGCGCGTCCGCCGGCTCATCTGCGAGGCTTTCGATCGCGCCTTCGAGCAGGTGGACGTGATCGTGAGCCCGGCGGTGAGCATGCCGGCGGAGACCATGGAGGAGTGCCGGCAGGGCTACGTGGAGTCGGCAGGAGGACGAATCCCGTTGCAGGACGCCCGCGGCACCCGTGGGACCCTTTGCACGATCCCGTTCAACGTCACCGGCGCGCCGGCCGTCAGCGTGCCCTGCGGCTTTTCCGTCCAGGGCCTCCCCATCGGGCTCCAGCTCGCCGCGCCCCATTTCGAGGAGCCGACGCTGCTGCAGGTGGCCCATGCCTACGAGCAGGCGGCCGGATGGCACACCCGGAAGCCGCCGCTCGGGTAGGGTTCGCTGCGCCCGGCGCCGGACCGCGGTCGCGGACGCTTGCGTTCGTCCTGAGCCCTTCGACCACAGGAGTTTGTCGGATTTACCGGACGCCAGTTCAGGGACGGCGAAGCGAAGTCGAAGGACGCCGTTTCGCATGACGGCGATGACCGTTCAAGGATGTTCGAGGAGGCTCCATGAGATACCGAGACGTGGGCGTGCTGATCTACGACGGGGCGAAGGCGACGCCGGGCTACACGCTCATCGTGCCGCAGTCGTCGCGCAAGGCGTACCTCATCGGGATGCGCGGCGAGGTGCTCCACGAGTGGTCGTTTCCCCTGTGCCCGGGGAACTATGCCTATCTCCTGCCCAACGGCAACCTGCTATGGGCCGGCCGCATGGAGGAGGGACCGCCGTTGCGGCGCGGCAAGGGCGGCCTGCTGCGGGAATACGACTGGGACGGCGAGGTGGTATGGGAGTACTGCGACCCGGCGCAGCACCACGACTTCCGCAGACGCCCGGACGGCAACACCCTCTACCTCGGCTGGGAGCCGGTGCCGGCGGATATCCCGCCCCGGATCAAGGGCGGCCAGCCCGGCAGCGAGCACGACGGCCTTATCTACGGCGACTACGTGAGGGAGGTGTCTCCCGCGGGCGACACGGTGTGGGAATGGCACGCCTGGCGTGACCTGGACCTGGACCGGTGGGAGATTTGCCACTGCTGCGGCAGGGACGAGTTCGCCCACGCCAACGCCTGCTTCCCGCTTCCCGACGGCGGCGTCATGCTCAGCTTCCGGCGCCTGAACGCCATCATGATGATCGACCGCGAGACCTGCAAGGTGCGTTGGTCGCATCAGGACGTCGACTGGGGCCATCAGCACGACTGCACGGTGCTGCCCAACGGCAACGTCCTGCTCTTCGCCAACGGCATCCACGGCATGGACAACCCCCACTCCCGCGTCATCGAGCTCGACCCGCACACGGGCGAAACCGTGTGGCAGTACAAGGGCTCGCCCATCTGGACGTTCTTCAGCCCCAACATCAGCGGCGCCC
The DNA here is from genome assembly GCA_965214905.1 of uncultured Binatia bacterium (SeqCode). Lineage (GTDB taxonomy): Bacteria > Desulfobacterota > Binatia > UBA9968 > JAJDTQ01 > JAJDTQ01. The sequence goes on along the minus strand of OZ243984.1, from coordinate 3,251,680 downwards.
AGCGTTTCGCCAACGGCAACACGCTCATCTGCGAGGGACAGATGGGCCGGGCCTTCGAGGTTACCCAGGCCGGTGAGATCGTCTGGGAGTACGTCTGCCCGTACTTCGCCGACTACGAGGGCCGCGGCCCCGGCAACAGCATGTTCCGCGTCTACCGCTACGCTGCGGGCTCCCCGGAGATCGGCGGGCGGGTGGCGAGTCCGGTGGCGTGGTAGCCGGAAGCAGAGCCCGAATTCGTTTCCGATGGGGGCAACGGCTGCGGACCACCATGAAATCCCGGCGCCGGCAACCGGGTTTCATGGTGATCGCTTTCAGCCGTCACGTCTTCCGGAAGTGGAGGATCCCCCATTGGAGATGGCCTCCGTTGCCGCCCTCCACCCAGTGTTGCAGGCCGGTCTGCATCCGTTCGATATACTCCGCGCTGCACACTTTCAGCAGATCCCACTGATTGGCCCGCACTTCGTCGAGCACCCGTGCATAGTGGGTGGGGAGGTGCGGCGTGAGGTCGAGGATGTCGAGCTCCTGAAAGCCCAGGTCCGACAGTATCGCCTGATATTGCGGAACGGACCCCAGGGAATCCAGGTGAATGCGGTCCAGGATGGGTTGCAGCACCTCCGTCGGGGTGTCTTCACGTTGCATGGGGTCGGTGAAGATGAACTGTCCGCCCTTCGACAGGACCCGGCTCACTTCTTCGAAGACCTGCCGTCGATTGCCGCTGTGCAGGATGGCGTCCTGGGACCAAACCACGTCGACGCTGTCATCCGCCATGGGAATCTCTTCGAAACTTCCGTCCACCACGTTGATGGCGAGGGAGCACTTTCGCCGGGCGTTGAGGTCGCGGTTCCGGGCGTTCTGGACCTCGCTCAGGTTCAGACATCCGACGTGGCAGCCATAGTTCCGGACCAGGTACCGGGCCGATCCGCCGTAGCCTGAGCCGATGTCCAGCACACGGGTGGCCGGACCCAGTTGGCGGACCATGTCGGCCATTTTCCTGACGGTTCGCCGGCTGGCGTCGAAGATCGTATCCCCGTCGCTTTCGTACAGGCCGATATGGATGTCTTCGCCGCCCCACACGGTGGCATAGAAGCGGTCGGCGTCGTTGCTGTTGTAATAGTCTCGCGCGGTCTCGACGGCCTGGGAGTAGCTGGCTCCCGCCGTGATCCTGGCAGGCCGCTCCTCGTTCTTGTAGAGCTTCTCGGCCACGTGGATGAAGAAGTCCGGGTCGTCCACGCGGTGTGATTCCTGGAAGTCGGCAAAGGTTTTCACCTGCTGGAATCCGACCTCGCCCATGAGCTTGCGGACGTAATCCTTGCGCAGAGGGAACATGTTCAGATGGAACACCGAGCTGTCCGGAAACTCGTACCGGAAGCGCGCCAGTCCCTCGTCGACGTATTCGGGCTCGGCGCTGACGTTGTCGCCGCAGTAGTAGTAGATGTGCTTCGAGGTGAACCCATCATCGAGGATGTCGTCGTAGTTCCGTTGATCCAGGACCAGGACGCCGTCATGTTGCAGCACCGAATAGAACTCGGCGAGCGCTTTGCGACGATCCTGCTCCGAGAACAGATGAGTCAGCGAATTTCCCAGGCAGATGACCGCGTCATACTGGGAGTGAACATCCCTGCTCAGCCACCGCCAGTCGGCATGAAGGGTCTTCATGATGAACCCTTGCCGTTTGGCGTTCTCGAAGGCTTGAGCCAGCATTTCGGGGCTGCCGTCGACGCTGGTGACGTCGAACCCGGCCTTCAGGAGTCGAACGGAGTGGAACCCCGTTCCGGTGGCCACATCCAGCACCCGCGCAACGCCCCGTTCCTTGAGAATGTTGATGAAGAAATCGCCCTCACTGGCTGCCCGAGCGTCCCAGTCGATCAACTCGTCCCATTTCCGGACGAAACTGTGGACATATTCCCGCTTGTACTGGTCGGTCCGCCGCTGGGCAATGGGATTGTCGCCGTACAACTGTTCTTGGGCCATGATGGCACCTCCTGGGTTGTGGGCCTGAGAGTGCCGTTGCGCGCCTGCACCAACTCTTCGAGCGCGACATCGGCAGGACAAAAGGCAGGAAACCCCAATAGTCTCCCAACATTGATCGAACAAAGTCAACCCCGCCACTCACCACGGAAGCCGGGGATCACGGGCCGGCGATCCCGTCGCGTTGTGGTTCGATGGCAGGAATGCTATAAGGCGCGCACGAATCCGCGGAACGCTCATTCGTGCAGCATTCATCCGCAAGCACGCATCCGCATGGAGAGGAACCTCCACCATGGCGATTTTCGATACCGTGATTCACGGCGGGGCGATCATCGACGGGGCCGGCAACCCCTGGTTCTACGGCGACTTGGCGGTCAAGGACGGCAGGATCGCGGCCATGGGCCGGCTGAACCCGGGCTCCGGGACGCGCTCCATCGACGCGCGGGGCAAGGTGGTGACCCCGGGCTTCATCGACATGCACACCCACAGCGACCAGCCGCTGGTGGCGGACGGCAACGGGGAGAGCAAGATCCGCCAGGGCGTGACCCTGGACATCATCGGCGAGAGCCAGACCGTGGCGCCGCTGGTGGGGCCGGTGTTCGAGGAATATGTGGCCGAGCACCGGCACCGGAGCGGCATCGAGGCGGACTGGAGCACGTTCAGCGAATACTTCGATCGACTCACGGCGGGCGGGATCTCCATGAACGTGGCTTCCGGCGTGTCCCCGCAGCAGGTCAAGCGGGTGGTGGTGGGGTTCGGGGAACGTCCCGCCAGCGCGGAGGAGCAGGAGCGGATGAACGGCTACGTGGCCCAGGCCATGGAGCAGGGGGCCCTGGGACTCACCGCCGCCTGGCACGCCAAGGGGCCGGAGTATGCGGACGAGGTGGTCTCCATGGCGCGGGTGGTACGCAAGTACGGCGGCTATTACGGCGTGCACCTGGGCAGCGAGGGCTTCGACATCATGGAGGAGCTCGAAAAGGCCCTCAAGGTGGGGCGGGAGGCGGACATCCCCATCCACGTCTACCACCTGAAGATGCGCTCCAAGGAGAACTGGGGCCGGGTGATGCAGGTGGTGGAGCAGATCGAGGAGGCCCGGCGCGAGGGCCTGGACGTCACCGCCAACCAGTATCCCTATACCGCCATGCAGCACCCGTGGCGGCGGCTGTTTCCCCGCTGGGTGCAGGACGCGCCGGTGCAGGAGACCATCGGCGAGTTCATGAGCCCGAGCTTCCGCCAGCGGGTCATGGATGATCCCGAGTTCACCCAGTACGTCAGCGAGCACGGCGGCTGGGAAGGCATCGTGGCGGCGCGTCTGGACAAGCCCGAGCACCACGCCTGGGAAGGCAAGACCATCGCGCAGATCGCGGAGATACGCGGTCAGGACCCCGCCAGCGCCTGCTTCGACCTGATCTACGGCGAGGGCATCTTCATCCACGGCATCCACCACACCCTGCGCGAGCAGGACGTGCAGGAGGTGATGCGGGTGCCCTGGATCTCCGTGGCTTCCGACGGCAGCGCGCTCAACCTCCGGTCCCCCGGCATGCCGCACCCGCGCAGCTTCGGCACCAACCCCCGCGTGCTGGGCCGGTACGTGCGCGACGAGAAGGTGCTGACCCTGCCCGACGCGGTGCGCAAGATGACGTCGCTGCCGGCCCAGGTGCTGGGGCTCAAGGACCGGGGGCTTCTCCGGGAAGGGTACTGGGCCGACGTGGTGGTGTTCGATCCCGATACGGTGGCGGACCAGGCCACCTTCGAGAACCCCAAGCAGTATCCCAAGGGTGTCGAATACGTGTTCGTGAACGGCGACATGGTGATCGAGAACGGCGACCATACCGGGGCCCGGCCCGGACGGGTGGTTTACGGTCCGGGCAAGAAGGAGGGGTAAGGATGGCGCTGCCGGAGAGTCTCTACGCGGACACGATCCTCGTCAACGGCGCGGTGATCACGGTGGACGACGCTCGTCCCACGGCCGAAGCCGTGGCCGTCAAGGGGGACCGGATCCTGCACGTGGGAAGCAACGACGAGGTGCGGCAGTGCGCCGGCCGGGCCACGCGCGTCATCGACGTCGGCGGCAAGACGGTGCTGCCCGGGTTCATCGAGCCTCACACCCACTTCATGTCCTTCGGCATCCGGTTGGGGATGGTGAACGTGCGCACCCCGCCCAACCACTCCATCGAGGACGTGCTGGCGCGGATCCGCGAGCGCGCGGCCGTGACCCCGAAGGGAAAGTGGATCGAGGCCCAGGGCTACGAGCACACCGCGGTCGCGGAGAAGCGCTGGCCCACCCGGGCCGAGCTCGACGCCGCGGCCCCGGACCACCCGCTGGTCATCACCTACCGCTCGTCCCACGTGTGGATGGTCAACAGCGCGGCGCTGAGGCTCGCCGGCATCGACGACGACACGCCCCAGCCCGAGGGCGGCCATATGGACCGGGACCCGCGCACCGGCAAGCTCACCGGCGTGCTGCGGGAGAAGGCCGCCAGCCGCCCGGTGACCAGCCTGGTGCCGCACCCGACCCTGAAGGAGCTCAAGGACGGGGTGGAGTTGGCGGGCCGCGAGTACAACTCGGTGGGCATCACCTCCACCCACGACGCCGGCACCGGCGACACCCCGGACTACTACCGGGCGTACCAGGAGACCATCGACGAGGGCCGACTCAAGGTGCGGGTCTACCTGATGATCCACGACCTGCCCTACAAGCGGTTCTACCTGGAGCGGGACCTGGGCCTCCGTACCGGCTTCGGCAGCGACCGACTCCGGCTGGGCGCGGTCAAGACCTGTAGCGACGGCTCCATCCAGGTGCACACCTGCGCCTTCTACGACCCCTACATCACCAGCGATACCGACGATCCCACCAAGGACCCGCGGGGCGTGCTCCAGTACTCGCCCGAGGACCAGAAGAAGCTCGTGCTGGAAGCCCACGGCAAGGGCTATCAGGTGGCCATCCACGCCCAGGGGGACCGCGGCGTCGACGTGGCGCTCGACGCCGTGGAGAACGCCATGAACGAGGCGCCGCGGCCCGACCCGCGCCACCGCATCGAGCACTGCCAGGGGGTCACCCGTGAGGCGCTGGCGCGCATGAGCCGCCTGGGAGTCATCGCGTCGTTCTATCCGCACCACCTCTGGTACTGGGGCGACCGCCACATCACCGACTTCCTGGGCATGGAACGGGCGCAGCGGCTGGACCCCATGCGCACCGCCATCGACCTGGGCGTGGTCACCGTCGCCCACTCCGACACGCCCATCGCGCTGCCCAGAGACCCGCTGTTCGCCACCGATCCGTTATTCGGCATCTGGTGCGCGGTGAACCGCAAGACCCGCGCCGGCGTGGTGCTGGGCGAAGACGAGCGCATCACCCCCATGGAAGGCATCCGCGCCTACACCATCAACGCCGCCTACGCGGCTTTCGAGGAAGGCATCAAGGGCTCCATCACCGCGGGCAAGCTGGCCGATCTGGTGGTGCTGGGGGACAACCCCCTGACGGTGGACCCGTGGGAGATACGCAACATCCCGGTGGAACAGACCATCGTGGGGGGAGAGGTGGTGTACGAGGATTCCTAGTGTCCTGTCTCAGGAATAGCGTTATGAAGATGCGAAGGGCATCTCGTTGTCGGCAAGGCGCGATGACGAGCAGGGGCGGGCGCCACGCGAGGAAGAGCCCAAGGCATTGTTCTTCCAATCATTCCAAACAAACTCATCGAGATTGAGTTCCGGCGAGTAGGCGGGCAGAGGGTGCAGTTCAAGCCAACCCTGTTACTCTATTATGTAAGGTCAAATAACGTCTCCGTACCGCGACCGGGGGTCAAACACGCGGAGAAGGCCAGGAAACGGCAGTCCGCTCGATCAAGGCGCGCAGCGCCGTCATGGCTTCCTCGTGCCGCCTCTGCGCATCCCGACTCTGGCTCTCCATCTGCCGGTCGCGTTGCCTGGATGTCCGCTCCATCCGTCGCAGACCAAGCCAGATAAGGCAGCATTGGGCTGAATCCACCATCAGAGCAGCTACCGGCCCGAGAAACTCGCCTATCCCTACCGCTTCCAACTCGTTCATGGCGGCTTCCTCCTCTTCCATCTCAACCATATCACGCGATCACACAGTTCAATCGGACTCACAGGAGCCCCTCCCGGTTGAAACTGAAGAACCGGTCGTGCCCTACCACCACGTGATCGTGGACCCGCACGCCCAGCACCTCGCCCACCTGCCTGAGACGGTGGGTGATGTCCACGTCCTCTCGGCTCGGAGAGGGATCGCCGCTGGGATGGTTGTGGACGAAGATGACCCCGGCCGCGGACTCCCGGATGACCGGATTGAAGACCTCCCTGGGATGGACGACGGACGCCGTGAGAGATCCTTCGGAGATCTTGACGTCGCGGATCTTGCGGTTCCGGTTGGTCAGCAGGACGACGTAGAATGCCTCGCGTTTGGCATTGATACAGCGCGGCCGGAAATGGCGAAAGACCTCTTCCGGCGAGCTCAGCAATTGACCGGCTTCGCACCGGAGGTCCTCCCGGCGGCGGCCGAGCTCCAGACACGCCTTGAGGCGGGCCGCCTTGGCGTGACCCAGACCCTTGAGGCCGGTGAGCTCCGCGATGGACGCTTCATCGATGCCCTTCAAGCCGCCGAATTTCACCATCAGCATGCGCGCGTGATCCAGCGCATTCTGGTGTTCTCCAGCGCTGCCCGTGCCCAGCAGAATCGCCAGCAGTTCGGTTTCCGTGAGATGCTCCGACCCCCTTTCCAGAAGCTTCTCCCGCGGACGGTCCTCCATCGGCCATTGGTTGATTCGAGTCATCATGAGCTATCGGGGCCACGGGGCAACGCGCCGGCAATCCCGCGCGCGGCATGGGTATCCCCATCGGCTTGGGGCCTGTGAAGTTACTTCGGCACTTTCTTGAAGGACTTTAGCCTCGCGCGGGATCCGCGCATGGAAAATGCAGGGTGGTGGTGGTTACCCTCCCGGTGCCGCCTGGCTGCTGCCCGCGCTTCATCGTCCTGAATCCGGGGCGCTTGCAAGGGGCGCCCTGGTCGGCGCGAACGCCCGCGACTACATGCGCAGGAAAGGGCAGGCGGGCGTGGGTCCGGGCACCCGTAAGGGGCGCGCCGACAGGACCTTTGCACGGCGCCGGGTCAGGCCCTGTCGAAGGTGCCGCTCTTGCCGCCGCTCTTGTGCATGAGGCGGATCTCGCCGACGGTCATTTCCCGGTCCACGGCCTTGCACATGTCGTAGATCGTGAGACCCGCCGCCGACACCGCGGTGAGCGCCTCCATCTCCACGCCGGTCTTGCCGGCGATCCGGACGGTGGCCTCGATTTCGACGGACGGCGGGCTTTGCCGGGGCGTGAGCTTGACCTCCACCCCGCTGATGTTGAGCGGGTGGCACATGGGAATGAGCTCGGACGTCTTCTTGGCGGCCATGATCCCGGCAACTCGCGCCACGGTGAGAACGTCGCCCTTGGGAATCTGCCCCTCGGCAATGGCCGCCAGGGTTTCCGCCCGCAGGGTCACCACGCCCCGGGCCACGGCAACCCTTTGGGTCGCGTCCTTGCCGGTGACGTCCACCATCCGCACCCGCCCCTGTTCATCGATATGGGACAACGTTGCCATCCATGAATCCTCCGTGTCGCCCGGTGGTCAGCCCGTGTCGGCGATTCCCTCCGATTCTCGGTAAAAATGACGGATTCGCCGACGGACGTCAAAACGACTTGATCAACATTTTACGTGGGACATTACGCTGCCAGAGTAGTGTCCGAGGCCACGGGAGCAAAGGGCGTGGCCGGCGTGGCCAACCCGACCTACAAGGAAGACGGCCCGTATGATATAAATAAACCCATGGCAGACCAGATTCACTACCGCGTCATCATCCTCGGTTCGGGGGCGGCCGGGCTCACCGCCGCCCTCTACACCGCCCGGGCCAATCTCGATCCGCTGGTGGTGGAAGGCTCCCAGCCCGGGGGCCAACTCACCATCACCACCGACGTAGAAAACTACCCCGGTTTCCCCGACGGCATCTTCGGCCCCGACATGATGGACCAGTTCCGCAAGCAGGCGGAGCGCTTCGGCACCCGGATCGTGTACGGCGACGTCTCCGCGGTGGAGTTGGGAACGCGGCCCGTGGCGGTCCAGGCGGGCAAGGACCGCTACACCTGCGACGCCCTGATCATCGCCACCGGCGCCACCGCCAAACTGTTGGGTCTCGAAGCCGAAACCCGGCTGATGGGACACGGGGTCTCCGCCTGCGCCACCTGCGACGGCTTCTTCTTCAAGGACAAAGATCTCATCGTGGTAGGGGGCGGGGACACGGCCATGGAGGAAGCCACCTTTCTCACCAAGTTCGCCGGCAAGGTCACCATCGTGCACCGCCGGGACGAGTTGCGCGCGTCCAGGATCATGCAGGACCGCGCCCGCGCCAATCCCAAGATCGACTTCATCTGGGACACCACGGTGGAAGACATCCACGGCGACCCGCAGGCCGGGGGCGTCACCAGCGTTACGTTGCGGAACCTGAAGACCGGCAAGAACGACACCTTCGCCTGCGACGGCGTCTTCATTGCCATCGGCCATCAGCCCAACTCGCAGCTGTTCGAAGGTGTTCTCGAGATGGACGAGCTCGGCTACATCAGGACCCACAACGGCACCCGCACCACCCTCGACGGGGTCTTCGCCTGCGGCGACGTCCAGGACCGAATCTATCGCCAAGCCGTCACCGCCGCGGGCAGCGGCTGCATGGCCGCCATCGACGCCGAGCGCTTTCTCACCGAGCTCGAAAGCGGCTGATCTCCGGACACCCCGGCGCCCGCGGGTCGGATTGGCGAAGCGTCATCCGACCCGGGCAGTGCAGGATTACGCCTTCAGCCAACCTGCGCGGATTCCCGCGCCGGGAAGCAGGTCAGGTACGCACCGGGCGGACGAGAATCCCCCGCTCCCGGAGATAGCGCTTGCACTCGCCGATGGTGTATTCGCCGTAGTGAAAGATGGACGCGGCCAGGGCCGCGCTGGCGTGCCCCTCCGCAAAACCGTCGTGGATGTGTTCCGGACTGCCGACGCCGCCCGAGGCGATGACCGGCACGGTGACCCGGTCGGCGATAGCGCGAGTGAGCCGCAGGTCATAGCCGTCCCTGGTGCCGTCACGGTCCATGCTGGTGAGCAGGATCTCGCCGGCGCCGTAATCGGCCATGCGCTCGGCCCAGGCGCACGCGTCGATGCCGGTGGGCTTGCGGCCGCCGTGGGTGAAAACCTCCCAGTGATCCTTCACCCGCTTGGCGTCGATGGCCACCACGATGCACTGGCTCCCGAAGGTCTCCGCGGCTTCCCGCACGAACTCCGCCCGCGCCACCGCCGCGGTGTTGATGGAAACCTTGTCGGCGCCGGCCTTGAGCAGCCTGCGGATGTCGTTGTTCTCCCGGATCCCGCCGCCCACGGTCAGCGGCATGAAGATCTCGTCCGCGGTCCGCGCCACCACCTCCAGGATGATGCCGCGCTGCTCGTGGGAGGCGGTGATGTCCAGAAAGCACAACTCGTCGGCGCCGGCCGCGTCATACGCCCGGGCCACCTCCACCGGATCGCCGGCGTCGCGGATCTCCACGAACCGGATCCCTTTCACCACCCGGCCGGCATCGACGTCGAGACAGGGAATGATGCGCTTAGTGAGCATCGTCCGCTCCCGCCGCTGCCGTGGCCTCGGCAAGTGAAAAAGCTCCGTTGTAGAGCGCCCGGCCCACGATGACCCCCTCGACCCCTTCACCCGACAGGCCCGCGAGCGCACGGATGTCGTCCAGCGAGCCCACCCCGCCGGAAGCAATGACCGGAATCTCCACCGCCCGGGCCACCCGGACGGTCTGCTCCACGTTCACGCCGGAACCGGTGCCGTCGCGGCTGATGTCGGTGTAGATGATCCGGGCGGCGCCGTCTTCCTCGCACCGGCGCGCCAGCTCCACCGCATCCATGGCGGTATCGTCACGCCAGCCCCGCACCGCCACCTGCCCGGCGCGCGCGTCGATGCCCGCCACCACCCGGCCGGGAAAACGCGCGCATGCGCTTTGCAGAAAATTCCGGCTCTCGTACGCGCGAGTGCCGATCACGACCCGCTCCACGCCTGCGCCCATGGCTTCCTCCACCGCCTCCAGGGTGCGCAGCCCTCCTCCGGCCTCCACCGGTACGCCGGACTCGGCGCAGATGGCGGCCAACTCCGGCAGGTGCACCGGACGCCCGGCCACCGCGCCGTTGAGGTCCACCACGTGGATCATGCGCGCACCCTCGTCGACCAGATGCCGCGCCGCGTCCAGCGGCCGCTCGTAGTACACCGTCTCCCGGTCCATGTCGCCCTGGTACAGGCGCACGCAGCGGCCGTCCTTGATGTCGATGGCGGGGATGATCAGCATGGTCACGCCGCAGCTCCGCTCTCGGCGAACCGCCCGAAATTCTCGAGGATACGCAACCCGATGGCCTGGCTCTTCTCCGGATGAAACTGGCACGCGAACAGGTGGTCCGTGGCGATGCTCGAAACGAAGGGCGTCCCGTGGGCGGTCACGGTGGCGATCACCGATTCGTCCGTGGGCGCGGCGTAGTACGAGTGCACGAAGTAGACCTGGGCGGCGTCGTCGATGCCCTCGAGAAAGCGCGTGGGCTTGCGGATCTCGATGGCGTTCCAGCCCATATGCGGCACCTTGAGCCCGTCGTCGGGCGCAAAGCCGCAGACCCTTCCCGGCACCAGGCCGAGGCCGTCCGGGGAGCCGAACTCCTCGCTCTCCTCGAAGAGGAGTTGCAGCCCCAGGCAGATGCCCAGAAACGGCCGTTTCCCGTGAACGACGTCCCGGATCACCTCCACCAGGCCGAAACGCCGGAGATTTTCCATGCACGAGTGAAAAGCGCCGACACCGGGAAGCACCACGCCACGGGCCTCGGCGATGCGCCCCGGATCCCGGGTCACTTCCGCCTGGAAGCCCACATGCTCGATCCCCTTCTGCACGCTCCGCAGATTACCCATGCCGTAGTCCACGACCGCAATCATTGCGACTCCTCTGGTAACGCAGAAGGCCCCTGGGAGTCTGTCGGAAACCTATATATTTCAATAAGTTACGGATTTCCTCGAACTCAAATCCGACGGACTCCTGGAATTACAGGCGCGCTGAGAGAGCCGGGTGGGCGGCGTCCCGGAAATCAGTTGACGGCGGGCGGACGTGATTCGTCATCCCGATCGACCACCGGTTTCGCGCGACGCAGAACAGTGGAACCCCGGCAGTACCGTCTTCTGATTTCCGGGACGTCGCCCACCCGGCTCGGTACCCGGCAACGCGCGTGTCCACTTGGCGCACCCTTCTTCCCCCGGCGCAGGGTCACAGGCTCCCTTTCGTGGAAAGCACCCCCTCGATCCTTTCGTCCAGCCCCGTGGCCCGGTCCATGGCGCGGGCAAACCCCTTGAAGCATGCCTCGATGACATGGTGCGGGTTCTCGCCGTGCCGGACGTCCATGTGAAGGTTCATTCCAAGCTGGTTGACGAACGCCTGGTAGAACTCGTGCGGGAGGTCGGTATCGAAGGTCCCGACCCGGCCGCCGCGGATCTTGACCCGGTAGGCCAGATAGGGCCGGCCGCTCAGGTCCACCACCACCCGCGCAAGCGCCTCGTCCAGCGGCACCGTGGCCTCGCCGAACCGGCGGATGCCGTGCTTGTCCCCCAGAGCGTCCTTGAACGCCTGCCCCAGGGTGAGCCCCACGTCCTCCACCGTGTGGTGGTAGTCCACTTCGAGGTCTCCCACGGCCTTGACCGTAACGTCGAAGAGCCCGTGGCGGGAAAATATTTCCAGCATGTGGTCGAAGAAGGGGATGCCGGTGCCGACCCGGGCCTCCCCCTTGCCGTCGATGTCGAGGACGGTGGTGATATCCGTCTCCCGGGTCTTGCGATGAACCGTTGCCGTTCTTCCCATCCGATCTCTCCTGACCCCGGTGCCTTCAGCCCGCCGGGAGCCGCGTCTCTACGGCCCGGGCGTGCTCGTGCAGTCCCTCCCGGCGCGCCAGATGGATGACGGCCGGAGCCAGGGCGGCCAAACCCGCGGCCTCGGCGCGGACGATGCTCGTCCGCTTGATGAAGTCATAGACCCCCAGGGGCGAGAAGAAGCGCGCGCTGCCGCCCGTGGGGAGCACGTGATTGGGACCGGCCACGTAGTCGCCGAGGGGCGGCGTGGCGTAGGCGCCCACAAAGATCGCCCCGGCGTTGCGCACCGCGTCGACGCACTTGTCCGGCTGCCGCACCATGATCTGCACGTGCTCCGGCGCGATGGCGTTGGTGATGTCCACCGCTTCCTTCAACGAACGCGACACCATGATGGCGCCGAAGCGCCGCAGCGCCCCGAGGGTGATGGCCTGCCGCCGGGTGCTCTCGAGCTGCTCGGCGATGGCTGCCTGGACCTTCCGGGCCGTGGCCATGGACGGGGTGACGCACACCGCCGCCGCCAGTTCGTCGTGCTCCGCCTGGGACAGCATGTCCGCGGCCACGTAACGCGGGTCGGCCGACCCGTCCACCAGCAACAGCACCTCGCTGGGGCCGGCGATGGAGTCGATGTCCACCTGACCGAACACCAGCCGCTTGGCCGCGGCGACGTAGACGTTTCCGGGCCCCACGATCTTGTCCACCCGCGGAACGGTCTCGGTGCCGTAGGCCAGGGCGGCGACGGCCTGGGCGCCGCCCACGCGAAAGACCCGGTGCGCGCCGGCGACCCGCGCCGCCGCCAGCACCAGTCCGGCCTCTTCCTGTACCGGGGTTGTGACTACCACCTCCCGGACCCCCGCGGCCACCGCCGGGATCACGGTCATCAGCACGGTGGACGGATAGGCGGCCTTGCCGCCCGGCACATAGGCGCCGGCGCGTTCCAACGGGCTGATGCGCTGGCCCAGCTCGAGCCCCAGGGGGTCCCGGTAGCGCCAGCTCTTCTCTACCTGACGGCGGTGAAACCGCTTGATGCGCGCCGCCGCCAGCCGCAGCCACCGCAGGTCCTGCCTGGCAACGGTTTTGCAGGCCCGATCCATCTCCTCCGCCGACGCCTCGATGGCGGACCGTTTCAGCGTGACGCCGTCGAAGGCCTTGGCGTAGCGGACAAGGGCCTTGTCCCCGTGCCGCCGCACGTTCTCGATGATCTCCGCCACCCGCGCCTCGACGTCGCGCTCGATCTCGCCGCGCCGCCGAAGGATCCGGTCCAGCGTCTTCGTGAAACCGGGATCCGTGGTCTTCACGATGTCAACCGTCACGGTTCACCCTTCGTATGTCCGCGCCCAGACGGGCGAGCTTCCCCTCGATGTTCTCGTAGCCGCGGTCCAGGTGGTACACCCGCGACACCTCGGTCACGCCCTTGGCCATCAGACCCGCCAGCACCAGCGACACGCTGGCCCGCAGGTCCGTGGCCATCACCGGCGCGCCGGACAGCTCCGCCACCCCCCGGACCGTGGCCTGGTTGCCGTCGAGGGTGATGCTTGCGCCCATCCGGTTCAGCTCCTGCACGTGCATGAAGCGATTCTCGAAGATATTCTCGGTGATGACGCTGGTTCCTTCCGACACCGCCGCCAGCACCATCATCTGCGCCTGCAGGTCGGTGGGAAAACCCGGATACGGCAACGTGGCCACGTCGGCGCCCCGGACCCGTCCGTTCCCGGCCACCCGGAGACCTCCCGGCTCCGCCTCCACTCGCACACCGGTCTCACGCAGCTTGACGATGAAGGCGTCGAGGTCTCCGGCCCGGGCGTCCTCGATCAGCACGTTTCCGCCGGTAAGGGCCGCCCCCACCATGAACGTGCCGGTCTCGATCCGGTCCGGGCTCATCTCGTGGGCCATGCCGTGCAGCTCGCGAACGCCCTCGATCCGGATGACGGCGCCGCCGGCGCCGCTCACCCGGGCGCCCATCTTCGTCAGCACGTCGGCAAGCTCCGCGACCTCCGGCTCCCGGGCGGCGTTCCGGATCACGGTCTCGCCACGGGCCAGGGTGGCGGCCATCATCAGGTTCTCGGTGGCGCCCACCGAAGGGAAACCGAGCCGGATATCGGCCCCCTTGAGATGGCCGGCGCGGGCGTCGATGTAGCCGTGGTCCTGGCGGATGCTGGCGCCCAGACGTTCCAGCCCCTGGAGGTGCAGGTCCACCGGCCGGGAACCGATGGCGCAACCGCCGGGCGTCGATACCCGGGCTTCTCCGAACCGCGCCAGCAACGGTCCCAGCACCAGGAACGAGGCGCGCATGGTCTTGACCAGATCGTAGGGCGCCTCGAGATCGTGGATCTTGTCCGCGGTAAGCTCCAGGCGTCCGCCGGCCATTACGTCCTTCTCGATGGTCACCCCCAGGCGCGACAGCAACCGCAGGGTGGTGCTCACGTCGCGAAGCGCCGGCACCCGGGCGTAGGAGCACTCGTCCGCGGTCAGAAGCGACGAGATGATCACCGGAAGGGCCGCGTTCTTCGACCCGCCGAGAGCCACCGCGCCCTCCAGAACCGTCCCGCCCCTGATGATAACGCTGTCCAAGACCTCGATCCCGTTTTCACGTATCAGACGCCCGGCGCTCGTTCCGCGCTCACCACGCGCGGCAGCCCGGCGTAGTCCGGCCGAACCCGCACCCGGCGAAGCTCTTCGTGGGCCCGGAACAGCCGCGAGACCTCATCGCCCTGCTCCGCTCCGATCTCCACCGCCAGCAGCCCGCCCTGCCGGACGTGACGGACGCCGTCGCCGACGATCCTCCGGTGGAAATCCATGCCGTCGACGCCGCCGTCCAGGGCCAGGGCCGGCTCCCACTCCCGCACGTCGCGCTGAAGGCGGGCGATCTCGCCGCCAGGGATGTAGGGCGGGTTCGACACCAGGACGTCGAAACACCCCGGCAGCCCTCGCACCGGCGCCAAAAGGTCGCCCCGAAGCCAATGGATGCGTCGTTCGACGCCATGCCGCCGCGCATTCTCTCGAGCGACATCCAGGGCCGGCGCGGAAACATCGGTGGCCCAGACCTCGGCGCGCGCGCATTCTTTCGCCAGGCAGACGGCGATGGCGCCGCTGCCGGTGCCGACCTCCAGGACGCGGCACGGGGCGGAGCGCGACGCCAGGAAATCCAGCACCGCCTCCACCAGGTGCTCGGTCTCCGGCCGCGGGATGAGCACGTGCGGCGTCACCCGGAGGTCCAGGGACCGGAACTCCTGCGACCCGGTGATGTAGGCCACGGGCTCGCCGCGAATCCGCCGGGAAGCCAGGCTCTCGAAACGTACCGCGTGAGACTCCTGCAACTCACCCTCGGGGTTCCGGTAGAGATCCTCCCTCGACCACCCGAGTGTCTCCATCAAGAGCACCTCCGCCTCGAGCCGGGGGGCTTCCATACCGGCCTCCCGGAGCCGGGCGGCGGCGCGCCGCAGGAGGCCGGCGACACGGTTCGCGTTCTCGATGCGAACAGGCGCAGACGTTCCGGGTCCGTCATTCCCGCGCAAGCGGGAATCCATCCGCGAAGCGCCGTTGTCCACGTGCTGGTTCCTGTTGCTGTTGGTTACCGGTCATTTCCCGGGCCGCCCGTGGTCAAGCCGTGGCCTGAAGCGCTTCCGCCTGGTGGTACGTGATCAGGCCGTCGATCAGGTCCTTGACGCCGCCGTCCATGACCTGGTCCAACTTGTACAGGGTCAGGTTGATGCGGTGATCGGTCACGCGCCCCTGGGGGAAGTTGTAGGTGCGGATCCGTTCGCTGCGGTCGCCGCTGCCAACCATGAGCTTGCGCGAGGCCGCGATCTCCGAGCGCTGGGCCTCCCGGGTCTTCTCCAGGAGGCGGGCGCGCAGGATCTTGAGGGCCTTGGCCTTGTTCTTGTGCTGCGACTTCTCGTCCTGGCACGAGACCACGATGCCCGTCGGCACGTGGGTCATGCGCACCGCGGAGTCCGTGGTGTTCACGCTCTGTCCCCCGGGACCCGAGGAGCGGAAAACGTCGATGCGCAGCTCCCTGGGATCGATATCCACGTCCACGTCGTCCGCC
This sequence comes from uncultured Binatia bacterium (SeqCode), assembly GCA_965214905.1. Classification (GTDB taxonomy): domain Bacteria; phylum Desulfobacterota; class Binatia; order UBA9968; family JAJDTQ01; genus JAJDTQ01. Next base: position 3,235,741 of record OZ243984.1, on the reverse strand, counting down.
TCCGGGAGCACCGCGACGGTCACCGCCGACGTATGGATCCGGCCCGAGGTCTCGGTCACCGGAACCCGCTGAACCCGGTGAACGCCGCCCTCGAACTTGAGTTGACTGTAGACCCCCTGCCCCTCGATGAGCGCGATGATCTCCTTGAAGCCCCCCAGGCCGGTGGGATTGGAGCTCAGCACCTCCACCTTCCAGCCCCGGGTTTCCGCGTAGCGGCTGTACATGCGGAAGAGGTCCGCGCTGAAAAGCGACGCCTCCTCTCCGCCCGTGCCGGCGCGGATCTCGAGCAGAACGTTCCTGCCGTCGTTGGGGTCCCTGGGCAGAAGCAGGATCCTGAGCTGCCGCTCCAGGGCGTCCAGCCTCACCGTCAACCCCGCCACTTCCTCGGCAGCCAACTCCTGGAGCTCCGCATCCACGTCGTCCAGCAACTCGCGGCTGTCCCGGACCTCCTGATCGAGCTTGCGCCACTCGCGGTAGCACGCCACCATCTCGGCCAGATCGGACCTCTCCTTGGCGACCCGGGAATACTCCTTGCGGTCCTCCACCAGCCTGGGGTCCGCCAGCAGGTCCTCCAGCGCGTCGTAGCGGCTCTCCACCTCGGCCAATTTCTCGAGCATGCTCACGGTCTTGTTCCACGGAAAAGCAAAGGGGCAAAGGGAATTCGCGCCACCCTTTGCCCCTTTGCCGTCAAGAGCCGGTCAGGACCGTCCCCTCAGTCCTTGATACCGTATCTCCTCTTGAACTTCTCGACCCGGCCGGCGGTATCGAGGAGCTTCTGCTTGCCGGTGTAGAACGGATGGCAGTTGGCGCAGATCTCGGTATGGATGGCCTTGGCGGTGGATCGTACCTCGAACGAGTTGCCGCAGGCGCAGACCACGTTTACGGGCTTGTATTCGGGATGTATTTCCGGTTTCATCATCAACCTCTACTGAGGCCGTGGTTTATAGCACGAAGCATCCGTGTCTTCAAATCGTGGCGCTTGCAGCGAAACGCGGCCGCCGTGGTGTTATACTGTCCACCATGCGCTTCTTCAACACCTCGGGTCCTGTGGTCGCCGAGGACCACTACTGCATCCCGCCGCTGGAACGGGTGAACCTGGACGAGATCCTGAGGCTGATCGGAAACAAGCGGTATTTCGTGATGCATGCGCCCCGGCAGACGGGCAAGACCTCCACCCTGCTGGCGCTGCGAGACCTGCTGAACAGCAGCGCCGAGGGCGTCTTCCGTTGCGTATACGTGAACGTCGAGAGCGCTCAGACCGCACGCGAAGACGTGGGACGCGCCATGCGCGCCATTCTGAGCAGACTGGCTTCTCGGGCGCGCTTGCTGGGAGACGAGTTCCTCCACGACATTTGGCCCGACATCCTGGCGACTTCCGGCCCCGACGACGCTCTCGGCGAGGCATTGACCCGCTGGAGCACGGCCGACCCGAAACCGCTGGTGCTGCTGATCGACGAGACCGATGCCCTGATGGGCGACACCCTGATCTCCGTGCTCCGCCAGTTGCGGGCCGGCTACGACCAGCGCCCCGGGAGCTTTCCCCAGAGCGTGGTGCTGTGCGGCGTGCGCGACGTGCGCGACTATCGCATCCATTCAAGCTCGGAGAATGCGGCCATCGCCGGCGGCAGCGCCTTCAACGTCAAGGCCGAATCGTTGCGCTTCGGGGACTTCACCGAGACCGAAGTGCGCGCCCTGTTGGCCCAGCACACCGAGGAGACCGGGCAGGCGTTCTCCCCGGAGGCGCTGGCTACGGTGTGGACGCAGACCCAAGGCCAGCCGTGGCTGGTGAACGCGCTCTGTGATCAAGCCTGCTTCCGCAACGAGGCCGGGCGCCGCCGGTCCCGCGACATCACCGCCGACGACATCCTCGACGCCCAGGAGCAACTCATCCTGCGCCGGGAGACCCACCTCGACCAACTCGCCGACAAGCTCCAGGAAGAGCGCGTGCGGCGCGTGGTGGAGCCGCTGCTGAGCGGCGGCGGCGAGCCTCGGCACTCCGCCCGGGACCTGGAGTACGTCCGCGACCTGGGGCTGATCGCCCGCAGCGCCCCGTTGCGCATCGCCAACCCCATCTACGCCGAAGTCGTACCGCGGGAGCTCACTTACGCCACCCAGGAGGGACTGGTCCAGGACGCCGCCTGGTACACGGACCCGGATGGCAGCCTCGACGTCGACAAGCTGCTCGCCGCCTTCCAACAGTTCTTCCGTGAGCACTCGGAGCACTGGATGGCGCGTTTCGACTACGCCGAAGCCGGCCCGCAGCTCCTGTTGCAGGCTTTCCTGCAGCGGGTGGTGAACAGCGGCGGACGCATCGAGCGGGAGTACGGATTGGGCAGGGGGCGCACGGATCTGCTGATCGTCTGGCCGCGGGGAGGCACAGCATCACCGGAGTCCGGCATGGGCAAATTCGTCATCGAGTGCAAGTTGCTGCACAAAAGCCTGGAGCGGACCGTCCGCGAGGGCCTGGAGCAGACCGCGGGCTACATGGACCGTTGCGCGGCGCAGGAGGGACATCTTGTCGTCTTCGACCGCACCGAGGGCAAGCCGTGGGACGACAAGATCTTCCGTCGCGAAGAACGCGCGGGCAACCGCGCTATCACCGTGTGGGGGATGTAATACGAACAGGGGTCAGGCACATGCTTCGCGCGGCAGTGGGGCGAGGGTCCGACCTTCCTCAGCCGTACTGCCGCAGCACGTGCCGCGCGATGACCATGCGCATGACTTCCGAGGCGCCCTCGGTGATGAGCCGGCTGCGCTGATCGCGGAACCAGAGCTCGATGGGAAGGTCGGTGGTCAGGCCGACGCCGCCGTGAATCTGCAGCACCCGGTCCACCACCCGGAAGGACATCTCGTCGGCGAACACCTTGACCATGTAGCCCTCGTTGCGCATGTCCTCGCCCTGATCGTACTTCCAGGCCGCGTGGTAGACCATCAGCGTGGCGGCGTGGAGCTCGGTATAGGAATCCGCCAGCTTGAACTGGATCGCCTGACGCTCGGCCAGCGGCTTGCCGAAGGTGACCCGCTGCCTGGCGTACCGGGCGCCCATCTCGATGGCGCGCTGCGCGACGCCGATGGCGCGGCCTCCGTGCTTGAGCCGGCCGATGCCGAGCCACTTCTGACCCAGCTTGAAGCCCTCCCCTTCGCCGCCGATCATGTTCGCCGCCGGAACGCGGCAGTTGTCGAATACGATCTCGCACGGCTCGTAACCCATCATGGTCTTGTACTTGGCCGTGATCTTCACGCCCGGGTTGTCCATGTCCACCAGGATGCAGGAGATGCCGCCGTGGGACCCTTTCTCGGGATCGGTGGCCACCATCACCTGAGCGAAGTCGGCCTCGTCGGCCTCGGTGATGAAGCGCTTGACGCCGTTGATGACGTATTCGTCGCCGTCGCGCACGGCCCGGGTGCGCATGGAGCCGGGGTCGGAGCCGGCATCGGGCTCGGTCTGGGCGAAGCAGGCGCGCTTCTCGTCCCGCAGCAGCGGGTAGAGGTAGCGGTCCTTCTGCTCTTCGTTCATGGCGTAGAGCACCGGCCGCACTTCCGGACCGAAGATGCTGCGGCCGCGGGAAGGGATGGCCACCGAGCGGGCCACCTCGGCCCAGATAATGACCTGAGCCAGCAGGCTCAGGCCCGCGCCGCCGAACTCCTCGGGAACGTCGAGCATCCACAGCCCCATCTCTCGCGCCTTGGCCTCGAACCGCTCGCGGTACTCGGGTTTGAGCGTTACGCCGTCCCGGCACTCCATCTCCACCGGGATGAGCTCCTGATCGACGAACTTCCGGACCGTTTCCTGAAGCAGTTGCAGCTCTTCGGGTAGTGCGAAATCCATGAATCACTCCTTCTGTCGCTAGAGTCGCGTTCCGTAAATGTGTCGACCCTGTTCCCTATCTTCACCCCGTTGCCGCAAGAAGTGGTCGGCGATGAACAACTCCCCTCTCCCTCTGGGAGAGGGTGGCCGAAGGCCGGGTGAGGGCGCCCCGAATAAACCTGCCCTGCTTTGATGGTCGCTCCCAACCGGCGGCGCGCACACGGGGACCCTCACCCCAACCCTCTCCCAGAGGGAGAGGGAGTCGGAAGGGCTGTCCAAATGGCTCGGTGATGAGTCATCGCAAATATGAAACGCAACACTCGTTCCGGCTTGTTCGTCCCATCCAAACAAAAAGTTCGAGTTAATGACCGCAACCGAACCCTCCCCTTCTGCCTGTCATCAAACACCCTGATCCGACAGGCTCCTGGCGTCCCTCTCCGTCATTCCTGTCCCTCTCCGATGGTTGCTCAGAAACGGGATCAGCACGGCGGCCAGCTCGTCGGGCTTTTCCTGCTGCACGTGATGTCCGGTCCCGGGAATCTCCACCAGCGTCTTGTTTCTGAAGTAGCCGACCCGGCGGTAGCGAGGCGACTCCTTGTATCCCGACTCCGACCCGTATACGAGCAGCGTCGGACAGTCGATGCGTTCGATGAAGGCCCGGACCTGGGTCTCGGAGAACGATGAATACGATGGGTTTCGGGACCGCGGATCGTATTTCCACACCCACCCGTGAGGCGTCAGCCGAGTCCCGTGGCGCGCCGCGTGCATGGCCGCCCGGTTGGGGATGAGCGGGAAACGCTTTCGAATGGCCTCCGCCGCCTGTCCGACGGTGGCGTAGTAGGTGAGGATCGTGTCGGAGCCGTCGTCCCGGGTCCAGCGGCCGAAGAGCTCCGGGGCCTCCTGCTCGGTCCGACCGTAGGGACCCGCCGCTTCGATGATGACCAGCCGCTTGACCTTCTCCGGCAAGGCCCCGGCAAACATGACCGCCATGCTGCCGCCGAGGGAATGACCCACCAGCGTGACGGCGTCCTTGTCGAGGTGCCGCAGCAGGCCCACCACGTCCAGCACGAAGTCCTCGTGCCGGTAACCCCGTTCCCGGCCTACCCAGCCGCTGTCGCCGTGCCCGCGCAGGTCGAGAGCCACAAAGTGGGGCAGCGCGAAACCGGCCTTGTCGAAGGACTCCAGCAGAAAATCCCAACTGTGACAGTGATCCCGGTTTCCGTGGACGAAGACGAACGTCTCCTGACTCCGGTCGCCGCTCTCCACATAGTGGATCCTGGACCCTTCGACCTCGAAGATCCCCTCACGAAACTGCGGTCGCAAATTCATCACCCCTTTGCATCGGGCTCACCGGAAGCCAGGAACCATTGGTTGTCGTTTTGCCCAGGATTTCGCAGACAAGGGACGGAATCAAAGGATTACCGGCCCACCTCCGCGATCCCCATCTGGCTGAGCTGGCGCCAGCCCGTGCTGCTGTCCTGCAGCAGCCGGTCCGCCTCGTCCGGGCCGTCGGTGAACGGATAGTAGTTGGGGAAACGGGGCGCCGGCAGCTTGTCCCACCCCGAGAGGATCGAGTCGGTGAAGCGCCACGCGTAGTCCACCTCGTCGGAGCGGGTGAACAGCGAGGCGTCGCCGCGCATGGCGTCCAGCAGCAGCCGCTCGTAGGCCTCGGGGGAGCGCTGCTCGAACGCCTCGTAGACGAAATCCATGTTGACCCGCGCCAGATCGATCTGCATCCCGGGACGCTTGCAGGCGAAGGAAAGGCTGATGCCCTCCCGTGGCTGGATCCTCAGGAGCAGCACGTTGGCGCTGGCCGCGGCCAGGGCGAGCCCGTCGGGCGTCGCCGGGTCGCGAAACAGCCGCAACGGCGGATGCCGGAACTGCACGGCGATCTCCGATACCCGGTTGCGCAGACGCTTGCCGGTGCGCAGCAGGAAAGGGATTCCGGCCCAGCGCCAGTTGTCGATCTTGGCCCGCAGGGCGACGTAGCTCTCGGTGACGGACAGATCATCGACCCCTTCCTCCTGCCGAAAGCCCTTCACCACCTCCCCCCGGAGCTCCCCGAAACCGTACTGGCCGCGCACCGTGCACGCGGCCACCTCTTCCGGCGTGCCGTAGGGCACCAGCGCCCGCAGGAGCTTGACCTTCTCGTCACGGATGGACACGGGCTCCACCGCCGCCGGCGGCTCCATGGCGATGAGACACAACAGTTGCAGCATGTGGTTCTGCACGATGTCCCGCAGCGCCCCGGCGTGATCGTAGAACGCCCCTCTGCGCCCCTCCATGCCGAGGGTCTCGGCCACCGTGATCTGGACGTTCTCCACGTACTTCTGGTTGAACAGCGGCTCGAAGATGGCGTTGCCGAAACGGAAGCTCAGGATGTTCTGGACGGTTTCCTTGCCCAGATAATGGTCGATTCGATAGATCTGGCTCTCGTCGAGGATGCCGGTGACTTCCTCGTTCATCTCGCGGGCGCTTTGCAAATCGCGTCCGAAGGGCTTCTCGATGATCACGTGGGACCATTGCTCCTCGTCGGGGCGCCGGATCAGCCCCGCGGCATCGAGATTCCGGATGATGGGCGTAAAGAACTCCGGCGCCACCGAGAGATAGAAGAGCCGGTTACCGGGAAGATCCAGCTCGGCGTCCAGCGCGTCCAGCCTGTCCTTGAGCTTCCGGAAGGACTCGACGTCGGTGTTGTTGCCCGGTTGGTAGTGGAGCGCCTTGAACAGGGGACTGCCGGCGTCCACGTCCGCAAAGTCCTGGCGCATCTCGCCGATCATCCGTTCCCGGTACGCCTCGTCGGTCATCTCCGTGCGCGAGAAGCCCACCACCGCGTAACGCTCCGGCAGATAGCCCTCCTGCCCGAGGTGATACAGCGCCGGGATCAGCTTGCGCTTGCTGAGGTCGCCCGAAGCCCCGAAGATCACCACCGTCAGGGGATCCCTGGCGCGAAACGAGCTGTCCCCCCTGCCCGAGCCCTTGTCGCCGCTGATACGCACCGAAGCCTGCATGTCGTCGCCAGAAGTCATCCGCGTTTTCTCCCCAAGAGACGGAACCATCGAAACGTACAAGTAGCGCGAACCCCGAGCGTTGTCAAAAACGGCCCGGCGCCGTTGAAACCCGCCCCTACACCAGGCTGTTGTTGACACCGGTTCGGCCCGAAGCTATCCTCTGCCACGGTTCCGGGCTCGCCGCGCCTGCGCTTCATCTGTCGAGACCATGATCGAGTTCGAAGGCAGAAACATCCCCATCACTATCGACGAGGTCGTTGATCCTCGAAGGACGGTGCTGCTGGTTTGGGACATGCAGAACGACCAGGCCGGCAGTTCCTTCAACAAGGCCGAGTTCCTGCGCGCCACGCCGCCGCTCATCGCCGCGGCCAAGGGCGCCGGCGTCCGGGTGGTCTACGCCTTCGCCACCCCCTACCCGTGGCGCGACGAGGCGCCGGCCATGATCCGGCGCGCCATGAAGGACCAGGGCGTCAGCGACCCGAGTCGGCTGGGACCGCGCCGTACCCGCGGCAGCTTCGGCTGGCAACTCATCGAGCCCTTCGAGCCCGCGGACGACGACGTGCTCATCGAAAAGCACCGCCCCACCATCTTCCTCGGAACGGAATTCGAGCCGTTGCTGGGCAACTGGAACAGGGACACCGTGGTCATCGTCGGCTGCCGCACGGATGCCGGCATCGAGGGCAGCGTCCGCGACGGACACTACCGGGGCTACTCCATGGTCGTCGTCCGGGACTGCGTGGGAACCAACCGCGAGAGCGCCCACCACGATGCGCTCCGACGGATGGAGCGTTTCGCGGACGTGGTGGACTCCCGGGAACTCCTCGATATCTGGGGCGCCGCGGCGGACCGCTCTGCCCGGGAGCCTGTCCGAGTAAGCGAATCGTAGCGAGAGACAGGGAAATGGAGGCCGTTTTCAGGGCGTCCGAGTTCTACGGCGCAGGCTGCCGGGACGCTCAGGCCTCGGTGCGGGCCGCCCTGTGAACATGAAAGCACGGCCATCGCGGTATCTTCACGACAAACCCATGCCCGGAGTCCTATTGAGAGTCCCATTGATATACGGCGCCGCGCTGCTGCTCGCCGCAGGTCTCGCCACGGCTGCATGGGGCGCCGCTTGGGAGCGGGTTTCCTGGAGTGCTCCGGGCGCCGGGAAGAAGCAACCCACGGGCGTCAACGCCATCGCCATCCTCGACCGAGAGGACGCCTACTTCGGCACGAGTGACGGACGGCTGCTGCACTGGGACGGAAAGCGGCTGAAGGCCGTGGCTCACCCCGGGAAAGTGAGCCCGAGGAAATTCGTGGTCAACGCCGCGGACGACGTCTGGCTCTTCGGCGACGACGCCTTGTCGCTTCACTACGACGGCAAGGACTGGACCCGGGTGGACAATCCCTTGTCCCGGCGCAAGCCATCGGAGGGACGGTTGTGGGGCGCCGGCTGTGCGGCCCCGGACCGCTGCTTTGCCGGCACCCGGGACGGACGCCTGATCGAGTGGGACGGCCGGAAGTGGCGGGACGCCCGAAGCCCGGTGGACAAGGAGCGTATCTACGGCATGCAATTCTCGTCGCCACAGTCCGGCTGGATGGTGGGGGACGGCTTCTTTGCCCGCTGGGACGGCAAGGATTGGAAGAAGGCCGACGTGGCCGGCGTACCGCGCATGTACGACCTGGCCGTCATCGGAGAGGACCGGGGCTGGGCCGTGGGCGACCACGGCGCCCTGTTCGAGTACGACGGCTCCGCCTGGAGGAAGGTCGAAGCACCGGAGTCCCTCTTCCGCCTGAGAGCCATCGCCTGCGTTTCCCGCACGGACTGCTGGGCCGTGGGCGAGGCCGGCGCGGTCCTGGGCTGGAACGGCGTCCGCTGGCAAAGGACCCGCCTGGGCACTCCCGAGAGACTCACGGCGGTAGCCATGAGGCAAGGGACGGCACTGCTGGCAGGCGACCGCGGCACGCTCTTCCGGCGCGCCCCGGCCGCGCCATCGGCGGAAACCGTCCGTCCATCCGAGGACCCATGATCCGGCTCGGCTCGCTCGCCTACCTCTTGCGCCTCGGCCCCAGACGGCTGCTGGGGCTGGCGCAGCACCTGCCCAGCTTCCTCCGGCTGTTCTGGCGCCTGTTCAAGGACCCGCGGGTCGGGATCAAGGCGAAGCTGCTGGCCTTGGGCGTATTCGCTTATCTGATCCTGCCGGCGGACCTCGTGCCCGACCTGTTGCCGGCCTTGGGGCACATGGACGATCTACTGCTGCTCTTCCTGGGAGCCAAGGGGTTCATTGCGCTGTCTCCCCCCGAAGTGGTTCGGGAGCACGTGCAGCGCATCGCCCAGGGCCGCTGACGCTATCCCCGTTCTACCGCGCCGGCGGCTACGGGCGGCTTTTCGATGTCCCTGTCCCAGATGTCCCGCAGCCCGGCCACGGCTGCCTCCGGCAAGGGGCCCGCGCCGGAGCAGGCGGCGGCCTCGTCGATCTGCGCGTTGTTGGAAAACCCCACCAGCACCGTGCTGACCTCGGGCTTCATGAGCGCGAAGCGGATGGCCGCCTGGGGCAGGGACTCCAGCCCGTGGTCCTTGAGAAAGGCCAGCTTGCGCGCACGGGCCACGTCGCGCTCGTAGTCGGACCCTGCGGAAAGCGGCTCGCGGCTGGTGCCGCCGCCCGATTCCGGCGTGGCGCTGAGCACCCCGGCCGCCAACACCCGGATGACTACCACGCCCATGCCCCGGGCGGCGGCCCGGTCGATGACGCGGCCGTAGTCCAGCGCGCTGAAACCGTCGGGCACGGCCTGTCCCGCGCTGGGGTTGAGCAGGTTGTAGTAGGCCTGGAAGGAATGGAACTCGCCGCTGTCCACCAGCGCGTGGATGGCCTCGACGTCGCCCAGACCGGTGAACCCGAAGAACCGCACACGGTTCCCGTCGCGCAGCCGCTTGAACGCCTCGATAACGCCGCCCGGCCCCAGCACCTCGTCCGGAGTCATGGCGAAGCGCCCGGATTCCCGCCTGGTCGCAAGGCGGGTGTGGAGTTGAATCAGGTCCACCGATTCCCGCCCCAGCCGCGCGAGCCCCTGCTCCACCTGGGCCGCGGCCGCCGCGGCGATATCCTGGAGTGCATCCTGTTCCAGGCGAATCTTGGTGGAGAGGATCACCTCTTCCCCGATCTCGTCCAGCACGCGGCCGAGGTGGGTCTCCGATTTGCCCTCGCCGTAGGCTCTGGCGGTGTCGAAATAGTTGATACCCAGGTCCAGGGCGTGCCGAACCGCGCCGAGCTGCTGCTCATGGGTACCCGCGACCATCAGGCCGCCGACGTTGCCGCAGCCGAATCCGAGCTCCGAGACACGAAGCCCCGTTCTGCCAAGCATACGGTACCGCATCACTTCCGCTCCGGCGGGCCCATCACGGTGGCATCCATCATCTTCGCGGCGCCAGGATCTGAAGCTGATGACCGTCGAGGTCCCGGAGGTAGATGCACCGGGGGTCGCCCCGACGCCCGGTTACGGCCACGCCCGACGCCTCGAGGGAGGACTTCACCTCCTCGTAGCTACCGGACTCCACCTGAAGCGCGATGTGATTCAGATCACGGCCGGCGGAGGCTTCCGGCGGCCGATGCTCTTCGAACAGCGCCAGTTGCTGCTGCCCGCAACGGAGGAAGACCCGGCCCGGGTTCTCGTGGGCCACCTCCATTCCGAGCAGATCGACGTAGAACTTCCTGGCCCGCGACACGTCCTTCACCTGCACCACGACGTGGTCGATGCCCGTGGCCTTGATCCTGAGCGTATCGTTCTCCATTTGGCAATCTCCTTTCCCGTGTCGCGTCGCTGCCGTCTCCGCCGGAAACCAGTCCTCGGAGAGCTACAGCCCGTAGAAGTTCCGGGCGTTGTCTCCGAGGATCTTTTCCGCCACCCGGGCCGGGATGTCGTCGCGGGCCCGGAGCTTGCTGGCGACGTTGTCCTCGAAGGACTGGTCGAGATGGCCGTAGTCGGAGCCGATCATGATGTGGTCTTCGTGGATGTAGTCGAGCAGCATGGGCAGGTCTTCGTCCACTTCGCACACCACCCACAGGCGGTGCGTCTCGAAAAGCTCGGGTCCGATGGGGATGTCGCTCCCCTTCATGGTGCGCCGGAGCTGATGCAGCAGGTACGGCACCCAGGAAGCGCTGGCTTCCACGAAGCCGACTCGCAGATCCGGAAACCGCTCGAGGATCCGGTTGGCCACCAGGTCCCGGAACGCGATGAGCGGCAGCATGCGCAGGTGCGGCAGCGTGTGGCTGACCCGGACGTCGAACACGCTGGATATGGCCGGCGAGCCCGCGCCGATGTGGATGCAGATGGGAAAATCCAGACGGCTCGCTTCCTCGTAGAGCGGGAAGAAGTAGGGCTCGGCCAGTGAACGCTCGCCCTCGATGCCGCGCATGTTCACCCCCACGGCGCCGCGCTCCTTGGCGTAGTGCAACTGCCGGATGGACTCCTCGATGGAGGTCAGCGGGAACACCGCGGTCCAGCGCAGGCGGTTGTCGCCCTGGGCCCAGACCTCGCCCATCCAGCGGTTGTAGGCGCGGCACAGCGCCACGTCCAGATCCACGTCATCGGTGAGATAAACCCCCCAGAGAGTCGAGTAGATAACCTCGGCGGCCGCTCCGCGCTTGTCCAGCTCCTTCACCCGGGCCGCCGGATCGGTCAACTGCCGGACGCCGAGGTCGATGTCCTGGCGCGTCCATTGCCGCTCCTGCTCGGCCGGGGTGCTGAGTCGGGCGCTGCCCTTGCCCACGGACTTGGGGAAGATCTGCCCGTCGATGAGCCAGAAGGCATTGGAGTTCTGATACTCGGTGTCGTTGGGAGCCTTGAGCAGGATCGGCCGGCGGTCGTACATGTCCTTGTCCATGAACTCCCACACCGCTTCCGATTCGATGATGTGGGTATCCGCATCGATGAAGCCGTTCATGTCTGTCTCCTTTCATCCGACTCGACCGTCACACGCAATGTCCGGCGAGATGCAGGGGCGAAGAATCTTTCGCCCCTGCAGATCCAAAAAAACCGGCAGCACGACCAAGCCGGCGGCCTGCTACGGTAGTTGCGGCGCCTTTCCCGACCAGGGGGCGGCCTGCTCGTAGGCGTGGGCCACCCGCAGCACGGTGTCCTCGCGAAAAGCGCCCGCGGCGATCTGCATGCCGATGGGCAGACCGTCTTTCGAGAAACCGCAGTTGATGCTCAGCGACGGCAGCCCGTTGACGTTAAAGGGGATGGTGCACAGTGTCAAGAAATTCCCCTGGGGACCCTGAAGCGGCGTTTTGCGGCCGTCCACGGTCACGAAACCGCTCATGGACTCGTCGATGGACAGCGCCGGGACCGGCGAGGTGGGCGCCAGAATGACGTCCACCCGGTCCAGCGCCTCATCGAAGCCGTCGCAGATGAGCCGACGGATCCGCTGGGACTGGTTGTAGGTTGCGCCGGATACCGTCAGCGCCTGGATCTGCGTGGACAGCATGCTCGGACTGTAGTCCCTGGCGTGGCGGCGCAGATAGTACTCGGCGTCGGCCGTGCTCTCCACCCGGCTGGCGCAGAGTTGCACCGCGGGGATCAGGTCCACGTGAGGGACGGTGACGTCCTCCACGGTCACCCCCAGGGAACGAAGAAGGTCGAGAGCGCCGGCGAAGGCCTGGTTGACCTCGCCGGAGGCGAACTTCTCGAAGTATCCCTTGATGACGCCCGCGCGCGTTCCGTCGATGGGGGAGCCGAGGCTTGCGGCGTAGTCCGGCACCGGTTCGCGGGAGCTCAGCGGGTCCCGGGGATCGTGCCCGGCGATGACCTGCATCATCGCCGCGCAGTCCGCCACCGTGCGGGTCAGCGGACCGAAGTGGTTGGTGGAGTACCCTCCCGTGCCCGGCACGCCGCCGAACACGCTCACCCGCCCGTAGGTGGGCTTGAGTCCGACGATGCCGCACAGCGACGCCGGGTTGCGCACGGACCCGGCGGCGTCGGTGCCCATGGACGCCATGCACATGCCGGCGGCCACGGCCACGGCCGACCCGCTGCTGGAGCCGCCGGGGATCCGCTCGCGGTCCCAGGGGTTGCAGGGAGTGCCGTAGAACGGGTTCACCCCGTGGCTGCCCTTGGCCCACTCGTGCATGTTGGTCTTGCCCAGGCTGACGGCGCCGGCCTCCCGCAACCGGGTCACCACCGTGGCGTCGAAGTCCGGAGTCCAGTCCGAAAGGGCCTTGGCGCCGGCGGTGGTGCGCACCCCCCGTGTTGCGAAATTGTCCTTGATGGAAATCGGGACGCCGTGAAGCGGGCCGCGGTACCTGCCGGCGCGAATCTCCTTCTCGGCCGCGGCCGCCTCCTCCAGGGCGCTCTCCGGAGTCGGCGTGAGATAGGCGCTCAGCAGCGGGTTCAGCCGCTCGATGCGCTCCAGGTAGAGCTTCGTCAGCGCCACCGGGGAGATCTCGCCGCTCCGGATCCTCGGGGCCGCGTCGGCAATCGTCAGCGCTTCCAAGTCCTTGTCGACCATCTCGAGCCCCTTTCGTCATCTTCCCGGATGCGGCAGGAAGGACCAGCCGTTCCGCATTCGTGACCGGTTACGTTACTAAAAATTGTAGAGGTTTCTGGCGTTCTCGCCGAGGATCTTGTCGATGATGTGCGGAGCCACCTCGCCCTTGTTTCCGAGCACGCGCAGGGCCTCGATCTCCGCGGAGCGGTCCGCGTGGCCGTAGTCCGTGCCGATGACGAGGTTGTCCTCGCCGCCGTATCGGAGGATGGTGGCGAGGTCGTCGTCGGTCTGGCAGGCCACGTACACCCGGTTCTCGCGCAGCACGTCGTCGGGGAACTCCATTCCCTGCCGCTCGAACAGCCGCTTGAGGTCGTGAATCACGTACGGCAGCCACTGGGCGCCGACTTCGATGAAACCGAACCGGAGACCGGGAAACTTCGCCGGGATGCCCTCCATGATGAGCGAGTGGAAGTCCCCCACCACCGCCAGCTTGAAGCGGCGGAAACCCGCCTGCACCGGGAACAGGTCCTGGTAGGTGAAGCTGGCGATGCCCGAGTGCACGCACGCCGGCAGGTCGAGCCTTGCGGCCTCTTCGTAGAGCGGGAAGAAGTAAGGGTCGGTGAGCTGCTTCTCGCCTTCCAGGCCGCGCATCATGAACCCGCAGGCGCCCGCGTCGCCGGCCCGGGTCAGCTCGACCAGCGCCTCTTCCATGGTCAGGAACGGCAGCAGCGCGATCCAGCGCAGGCGCCCCCTGGCGCCCTCGCAGAGTCCGGCCAGCCAGCGATTGTAGCTCCTCGTCAGTGCCAGCTCCACCGCGGGCTTCATGGTCACCGGACGGAGAAACAGCGTCGGATAGAGCACCTGGACGTCTACATCCAGCTCGTCCATGTGCCTCAGCCTTGCCTCCACGTCGCGCAGCTCCCGGGCTTCCGGGGAAGTGTCGAGCCCGACGTTGTGGGACTTGGGTTGCAGCCGGCCGTCCACGAACCAGTACTCGACCCCCTGCCTGGGAAGCCGGTCCCACTTGTCGCGCATTTCGGCCTTCGTGTGTTTCCGTTCCGACACGATCACCTCGGGTCGGAAGTCCTGCTCCGACTCCTCCAGGAAATCCCAGGTGTGCGGATTCTCCAGCACGTGGGCATCGGCGTCGATGGTGAGCATGGCGGATCTCCCTGACCCGGCATGGCCGGAGCCAAAATGGCGCCCTTCGACTTCGCTGACGCTACGCTCAGGGCGAACGTTATGGTTTCTACGCCATCTTGCGCAGAACTTCACGGAAAGAAGCTTCTCTCCGCGGCCTGAGCCGGTCCGGCCCCTACATCGGCGGACGGCGCTCGTACCAGCGCGCGTGCTGCTGGTAGGCGTAGCCCACGCGCAGCACCGTGGACTCGGCAAAGGCCTTGCCCCAGAGCTGCATGCCCACCGGCAAGCCGCGGGAGTGGACCCCGCACGGGATGGCCAGCGCCGGAATGCCCGCGAGGTTGGCCGGCGAGGCGAAGTCCGGCTTCAGCATCTTGTACACCGCGTCGAGGCCGTCCAGCTCGGCCGCCGGGGGCGCCGGCGTGGGATTGGTGGGCAGGGCCATGACCTGGACCTCGCGAAACACCTGGTTCAACTCCCGCCTGAGACGGCTCCGCATCCGCTGGGCCTGGATGTAGTCCCCGCAGGTGGAGACCGCGCCGATGAACAGGCGCGCACGGCGGGACTCCGAGGCCTCCCCCGCCATGGCCTCGTCGATGTCGGCCCGGCAGATGTTGTAGAACTCGCAGGAGTAGATGAGGCCGTTGGCGATGGTGGCGTACTCCAGGCTGGGCACGGTCACGTCCCGGACCTTGGCTCCCAGGGATTCCATTGCCGCCAGCGCCTCGTCCAGACACGCCAGCACCTCGGGGTCGGCGTCGATGAGCTTCATGTACTCGCGCGGGACTCCGACGACCATGCCGGAGATCCCCGCCCGCAGGTCCGCGGTGTAGTCGGATACGTCCATCTGGCTGCAGGTGGGGTCCCTGGGATCGAAGCCGGCCAGGACCTGAAGCAGGTGCGCGAGGTCCTCCACGACCCGGGTCATGGGTCCGACGGTGTCCAGCGACCAACCCAGTGGCGCCAGGCCGAAACGGCTGATGCGTCCATAGGTGGGCTTGAGCCCGGAGATGCCGCAGTACGACGCGGGGTTCCGGATCGATCCCGCGGTGTCCTCGCCCAGGGAGCCCATGCACAGCCCGGCGGCGATGCCCGCGCCCGAGCCGGTGCTGGATCCGCCGGGCACGTGGTCGAGATTCCAGGGATTGCGCGCGCCCTTGATTCCGCCCGGAAGACCGCTCATGTTCAGCTTCCCGAGCAACACCGCCCCCGCCTCGCGCAGGCGGCGCACCGCGGTGCAGTCTTCCCCCGGACCCGCGGGCTGCGGGATGCGCACCATGGACGGGGCGCCCTCGACGTCGTACTGATCCTTGACGGCCACCGGAACGCCGTGGAGCGGCCCCCGATACCGGCCCTGCCGTATCTCCCGCTCCGCCGCCCGGGCCTCCTCCAAGGCGCTTTCCTCCATCAGGTTGACGTAGGCCCGCAGGTTGCCGTCGAGGGCCTGGATCCGGTCCAGGTGGGCCCGGGTCAACTCGACCGGGGAGACCTCGCGCTTCTGCAAGCGCGGGGCCATGCCGTCAATGCTCGAGAAACACAAATCCGACATGTCGGCTCCTTGCTATTCGCTGAACCCAACAGGCTCCTGGTCTTTGCCTGAACGCTGGTCACCGATGCATCGAAATCCCTCACCCCGGCCCTCTCCCAGAGGGAGAGGGCGTCGGAGGGCGGCCAAAGCCTCCATTTCCCTGCCTCTCGCCGCGATGCGCCGAATCCGACAGTTCCTAGTCCTCGTAGGACTCGGACCGGAAGACCCCGCCGACCTGCTCGCCGGCCAGGTTGATGGAGTGGAGCTTCTCCAGGCTCTCCATATAGGCGTCCAGCATCGGGATGAAGCGCGCGCGATCGCTCTCGGCCAGTTCCAGGCCGGCCCGGCGCAGCAACCGTTGCAGGGTTTCCTCGGTATGCTCGTCCATGGCGAATCTCCTGTCTACGTAACGTCTACGTAACTTTACTGCCGTCTCACCCCAGATCCCCCCACAGCAACTGCACGGCGCAGACCGCGGCTACCGCCGCGGTTTCCGTGCGCAGGATGCGCCTGCCGAGCCCCACCGTGTGAAATCCGTGGGCCGCGGCCCTGGCCGCCTCCTCCTCGCTGAACCCTCCTTCCGGCCCCACCATCACCAGCACGGAGCGCAGGCTCCCGATCTCTTCCCGCAACGACGCCAGTCCCCGTCCCGACGGGCCTTCCCTGAACAACAGCATCGCATCGCACCGCCAGTCCCGGGCGAGCACCGCGTCGAACCCATCCGGCTCGCGGATCTCCGGAATCCGGGTGCGGCCGGATTGCCGGGCCGCGGCGGCGGCGATCTTCTGCCAGCGCCGGCGACGCCGCTCGCCCTTGTCGCCGGCGAGCCGCGGTACGGTATGCGACGAAAAGAACGGCGCCACGCGGGCGACCCCCAACTCCGTGGATTTCTCCACGGTCCAGTCCATCTTGTCGCCCTTGCCCACGGCCTGGGCCAAGGTGACGGCCAGCGGCGACTCCCGTTGCGGGCAGTAGGACCGTACCACGGTCATGGCCGCAACTCCACCTTCATAGGCGCGGATCAAGGCCTCGTGCTCGGCCCCGTCGCCGTCCCACAGCAGCACCCGGGCGCCGGGCCGCAGACGCAACACCTTGCGCATGTGCACCAGTTCCGGGCCGCCTACCGTGGCGGCGCCGTCGCGCACCGCGTCCGGCGGCACGAAAAAGCGCGGCAGGCTCATGGCATGCTCCGAAGCAGCAACGTGCTTCAATCGAACCCGTCATTCCGGCGAAAAGCCCGCCCCGTACTCGATACGGGGCCGGAACCCGGGCTCATGACTCCTTGCGGAGCAGCAACGTGCTCCACTCCTTGCGCTCTTTGCGCCGCTCCAGCCGGAACCGGGAGAAGCGCTGTATGACCGTGGGGACATGGTCATACAGCAGTCCCGATAGAATCAGCGCGCCCCGGGCGCCCACGCACCGGCTCAGGGGGCCGGCCAGCTCCACGAGGGTCTCCAGGATGATGTTCGCCGCCACTAGCGGGAACCGGCGCCTGACCCGGGCGAGGCGCATGGCGCTCAGTGTCACGGCGCCTTCGACGCCGTTCAGCCGGAGGTTTTCCTGCGCGGCCTCCAGCGCCACGGGGTCATTATCCAATGCCAGGATCTCACCTACCCCGAGCCGGGCCAGTCCCATGGCGAGGATGCCGGACCCGGTGCCCACGTCCAGGGCCTTGGATGGCAAGGATTCGACGCAAAGCTCGTCGATGAATTCGAGGCAGCAGCGGGTGGTCTCGTGGGTGCCGGCGCCGAAGGCCATGGCCGGCTCGATGACGAGGACGTGTCGGCGGGTCTCGGGTGGAGGAATCCACGGCGGCGTCACCAGAAACCGCCGGCCGATGTTCTGCGGCTTGAAGTGGCCGCGCCAGGCGTCGTGCCAGTTCTTCTCGGCGATCACCCGCCAGCGGGTGCGGCCCACGAAGCAGTCGGGGAAGATTTCCCGGAGCCCGCGCAGATACTGCCGGACCGCGGGCTTGAGGACGGCATCGTCGGTCGTGTCCGGAAAGAACGCCCGCAGGGAGCGGTCGCCACAGACAATGCCGGTGGAGCCCTGCTCCACCACGAAGTTGCATATCGGATCCTGCACCGGGCCTTCGGCCTGGACGGAAAGCTCGAACCAGCGGGCCGCCATGCCTTCCTTTATGTCACCGGTCGGGACTCAGGCAACCGATACCGAATGGACTTTCACCTGCTGTAGCTCATCTCCACGTTGACCCACCCTCCTTGACCGCGTAGGGCCTTTCTGTTGTCTGCGGTCTGCTCCCTGATACAATTGGAGTAGCCATGGAAGCCCGCGAGGTCAGAGAGACGCCCGCGTTCTACCAAGCCGGCAACGCCGGGGATTTTTCCTACACGCCGGACCGCATGGCCGTCTTCGAGGAGGCGAACCGGTTCAGGCGCGAGCTCGGGATCCCGCCGGCCACGGCGGACTCAAGGCGAATCGATCTTCTCCTCATCGACGTCCAGCGCGACTTCTGCCATCCCGAGGGCACGCTGTACGTCGGCGGCCGCGACGGCCGGGGGGCCATCGAGGACAACCGGCGCATCGCGGAGTTCATCTACCGGAACCTTGCGCGGATCACCCACATCCGCTGTACCCTGGACACCCACAACAACTTCCAGATTTTCTTCCCCTGGTTCTGGGTGGACTCCCATGGCGAGCCCCTTTTGCCGCACACGCTCATCACGGTCGACGGACACGACTCCAACCGGCTGATCAATATCGATCCTCTCGGAAACGTCCTCGAGGAGGACGTCGCCCCCAACCCCGCCATGACCTCATGGCTGACGGACAAGGGATACGACTGGCTGATGGAGCAGTGCCGCTTCTACAACCGGGAACTGGCGGCCGCGGGCCGCTACACGCTCTACCTCTGGCCCCCGCACTGCCTGGTGGGCAGCCCCGGGCACACGGTCACGGGGGTGGTGGACGAGGCCAGGACGCTGCACTCCCTCGCTCGGGTGTCGCAGTCCTGGGCCGAGATCAAGGGGACCCACAACCTGACGGAGAACTATTCCGTGCTGCGACCCGAGGTGCTGTCCACGTGGGACGGCGGTGTGCTGGCGGAGAGAAACGTCCGCTTCTACCGAACCCTGGTGGAGGCGGATGCGCTGATCGTGGCCGGACAGGCGGCCAGCCACTGCGTCAAGAGCACGGTGCAGGATCTGATGGAAGAAATCCTGCGGGAGGACCCGTCGCTGGCGCGGAAGGTCTATCTCATGACCGACTGCATGTCCGCGGTGGTGGTGCGGGGCGAGGACGGCGCGATCGTGGCCGATTTCACCGAAGCCGCGGAGCAGACGTTAGCCGAAGCCGCGTCCGCCGGCATGCGCCTGGTGCGGTCCACCGACCCGATGGAGAGCTGGCCGGGTATGTGACGGGCAAGGCGGCAATACCCGGGATGCCGGGTTTCTACGGCGCAGGCTGCTCGTGTCATGTCCGAATAGTCGGGAATCTACGGCGAGACAAGGCGAGGTGCAGGGGCGGGTTTCAAATCCGCCCGTGCCCGTTTATCCCTGTTCTACGGCGCAGGCTCCTGGTTAAGGTTCCTCCAAGTGTTGGCGGACCCGCTGCAGGAATCGGGCGGCGATGGCGCCGTCCACCACGCGGTGGTCGGCGGACAGGGTCATGGTCATCATCGGGCGGACGGTGATGTCGTCACCCTCGGGGACCACACGGGGCGCCACCCGGCCCACGGCCAGGATGCCGCATTGCGGCGGGTTGATGATGGCGACGAAGCTGTCGACGCCGAACATGCCGAGGTTGGACACCGTGAAGGTGCCGCCCTGGCAGTCGGCGGGTTCGAGCTTCCGGCTTCGGGCTTGGCGGGTCAACTCGGCGCCACACCGGGCCAGCTCTTCAAGGCCGAGCCTGTCCGCGTTCCGGATCACCGGCGCCACGAGGCCCTCCTCCACCGCCACGGCGACGCCGAGATTCACGTCTGGAAACTGCCGGACGCCGCCGTCGATCCATGCCGCGTTCATGGACGGCGACTCCGCCAGCGCTCGACTCACAGCTTTCAGGATGAAGTCGTTGATGGACGGCGCCGGCCCGGTCCCCTGCTGCTTCAACGCGCTACGCCGCGCCTCGACGCCGGTCATGTCCACGTCCATGTTGAGGTAGAAGTGCGGCGCCGTCTGCTTGCTCAAGGTCATGCGCTCGCCGATGATGCGCCGCATGCTGCCGAGCCGGACGGACCCTCCGGCGCCGGCTTCGGCGGCGACGGCCGGGGAAACACCCGTGGCCGCGGCCAGCACATCCCGCGCCACCACCGCGCCCTCCGGTCCGGTGCCCGTCACACCGGCGAGATCCAGGCCCTTGCCTTTCGCCAGGCGTTTGGCCGCCGGAGAAGCGAGGATTCGGCCCGTTCGGGCGCCGGCCGCGGGCGCCGCGGCGGCACCGGCCGCGGACTTCCCTGCCTTCCGCGCCGGCGCGGATCGCTTGCGCCGGCGCACGGACACGGGCGGTTTCCCCGGCCCGGGCAGGTCATCCTCGGGCTTGGGCAGGTCCTCCCCCGGCGCGATGATGAGCGCAATGGTCTGTCCCACGGGGACGTCGTCATCCGCAGTCGCGGTGACACGAGCCAGGATTCCGGACGCCGGCGCCTCGACCTCCACCACGGACTTGTCCGTCTCCACCTCCATCAGCATCTCGCCCTTGGCGACGGAGTCTCCTTCCCGCTTGAGCCAGCGCACCAGACGACCCGTCTCCTGGGTCGCCCCCATGGCCGGCATGATCACATCCACCGCCATCGCGTCCTCACTCGCAACGCGCGCCCGCACCGGGAACCGGTACGGGCATCCGAGGCCGAGCGGCTACCGCGCCTGACATCCATCAGTCGTACGAGACACCGGGTATCCGCTTCTCCAGAACCTCTTCCAGGGTTGTCGCCCGGGACCACTGCTCCGCCGGGCGGCTCTCGCCTTCCCACCCGATCTGATCCATGGAGGCGTAGAGCTCGATCTGAAAGCCGTCGGGATCGGTGAACTCCACTCCGGGGTTGCAACCGGGCCCCCGGCGGCCTTGGTAGAGGATGGGTACCCCCTTGGCCTTGAGGAAGTCGCGGATCCTGAACAACTCGGAGACGCTCCCTACTTCCAGGGCGAAATGGTTGAACGCCACCTGGTCCGGCTCGGGCTGCCCCTTGTCGGACTTGGAAGGAAACAGCGCGACGGAATGGTGGTCCGAGCCGTTCCTGAGAAAGACCATGCCGCGCTCGTTCACGTCCGACACCTGGAACCCCATGATCTCCGTCCAGAACCTGGTGCTGCGTTCAAGGTCGCTGACGTTGAACACGACGTGCCCGATCTTCCTGACCTTGACCGGCGTCTTTTCGTCACTGCTCATGTTGATCTCCTTTCCCTCCAGGCACTGGGACCCTGCGAGCCCCCTGCTCCCGGCGGCCTGCTAATCGATGTGAACGAACGCCCTGGCCCAGTCGTGCGGCGCCAGCGTATGGCCCTGCCCGGTGACGTCCTCCGCGAGAAACACGTCGCCGGCCACGAACGTCCTCGAGGTGCCGTCGCCGACCCGGATCTCCGCGGCGCCCGACAGGGTGATGCAGTACTGCCGTCGCGGCGCGTTGTGGAAATCGCCCAGGTGAGTTGCCGGATCGTTCTTCAGAACCAGCCCCGTCACTGGCAGGGTCCGGAAGAAATAGCCGCCCTCGGCGCTGGCATCGAGGTCTTCGAAATGGGACTGGCCGTCGTCTCCGGTGAACAATCGAACGAACTGCACGGTGAACCTCCTGTTTGTCCGAATGCGCGACGAAACCGCGCCCTCCTTTGTACGCCCACAGGGAAGGATAGATCAATCGCCCGGTCCGGTGTGCTATAGTCGTGTCGCGTCCCATCTCGGACATCTTGGACCGTGGAGAATCTGCTGGTCCTTTCGCCGTCGGTTCACGCCGTCGGTTCATATAGGACACGACACTCGTCGCCATCCGAAACGGGGAGGCATCCATGCGACTCGAGGACAAGGTCACGATCATTACCGGGGGCGGACACGGACTCGGGCGGGCCTACGCCCGGCGCTTCGCCGAGGAAGGGGCGCAGGTCGTCATCGCCGACATCGACGGCGCGGCCGGCGAAACCGTGGCCGACGAACTGAATCGGGCGGGTGGCGCGGGGTGGGCCAGAACCACGGACGTCACTCGGTACGACGGCATCGAGGGACTCATGGCCGAAACCCTCCACCAATTCGGCCGCATCGACGTGCTGCTCAACAACGCGGCCATCTACGTGACCCGGAAGATGTGGATGGGCCGGGTGGAAGATTGCCCGCTCGACGAGTGGGACCGGGTCATGGAGGTGAACCTCAAGGGCGTGTTCATGTGCTGCCGCGCCGTCATCCCGATCATGAAGCGGCAGAAGTCCGGCAAGATCATCAACATCGCGTCGGGCACGTTCCTCAACGGCGCCAGCAACATGCCCCACTACACCAGCTCCAAGGGCGGGGTTGTGGCGCTGACGCGGGTCATGGCCCGGCAACTGGGAGACTGGAACATCAACGTGAACTGCATGACGCCGGGCTCCACCATGAGCGAGGAGGTCGTAACCGACGAGATCCGCAAGCGGCGGTCCGACAGCGCCGGCCGCCGGGCCTTCAAGCGCATCCAGGTACCCGAGGACGTCACCGGCACCGCGCTTTTCCTGGCCAGCGCCGACAGCGACTTCATGACCGGGCAGTTGCTGGTGGTGGAAGGCGGCGGCATCATCCACTGAGTGTCGCGACGCGCCCGAGCGTTGCCAGAGGCCCGCGCCGTAGAACTCGGGCGCGATGCAAGGGCGGGTTTCAAACGTTTCAAACCCGCCCGCGCCCGCATCGCGTTACCGGCCCCGGCTCCTGGAGGCCACTGGCCGTATTCCACACCAGCTTGAGCGAGCCCCCGCCGGGGCCGATGTCCCCCCGTGCCCGTTCCGGGGGGTAGCCCAGGCAGTTGGAGACGTAGCGTACCCCGTCGATGACCCGGTCGCGGTTGCGGTGCTGGTGGCCGTAGACGTGGAGCACCGAGCCGAGGGCGCGAATCTGTGACTCCAGGCGCGCGCTGCCCGCCACCCGGCTGAAGTTGAACCGGCTGGCGCGACGGAATCGTACCGGCGGCGACGCGCCAGCCGGGCGGAACATCAATTCCTTTCTGGGCAGGAAGTGACTGAACGATACCACGGGGGCATCGTAGTCCCGATGGATGTGGGGCTCGTTCATGTCGAGAAAGTAATCCGCCACGGACAGCCGTTCGGGCCACCGGGCCAGAACTTCATCCGCCCACATGGACAGGGTCGGGTCGTCGCCCTCCCTGGGAACGAACAGGCTCCCGGCGCCCTGCTCCGGTTTCACGTACCAGGAGAACAGCGGCGCCACCCAGGCTCCAGGGTCCTCTGAGCCCGAGGTGACCCTGCCTGGACTCGTGGCCACCCCGAGGCCGGCGCACAACCGCAGGATTCGCTCGAACTTGGCCACGGAATCGCCGGGCTGCCCGCGCCGGACCCAGATCTCGTGGTTTCCGGGCACGAAGAATACGTGGGCGAATTTCTCGCGGAAGTCCCCGAGAACCCGGGTCAGCCTGGCGAAATCATCCGTCACGTCTCCTGCCAGCATCAGCGTGTCACGCAGGTGATCGGTACCGGAAAATCCCTGTATCAGGGCCATGTTCTGCGGGGAGTCCGCGTGCACGTCCGATATGGCGAAAATGCGCATGGCGGTCTCGGCGCCCGTCCGGTCTCGGCGCCCGTCCGGTCTCGGCGCCCGTCCTTCATCCGCTTTCATAACAGTTCCGTCCAGTTCCGTCTTGTGATCCGTCAATGCGTCGGATATGGGTAGTGTGTCGGTTCGAAATTCCTCCCTGGGAGCACGGGCCGCGGGTTCGCGTCGTGGGCGGGACGTCCGCGCTCCCGGGGACTTCAAACCGACGCACGACCCGGACATGAAACCATCTCATGAGCGAGAAAAGCCTTCACCGCCCGAGCGAACTGCTGGCTGCCCTGAAGCGGGCCGGCGTGAGCGTCGTCGTCTCGGTCCCGGATAGCTGGATCGGGGGCTTCATGGACAAGGTCGAGGAGGACCCCGACATGACCCTCATCCGGGCCACCCACGAGGAAGAGGCGCTGTCCATCTCCTGCGGTGCGCGGCTGGGCGGGGCGCGCACGGTGCTGTTGATTCAGAACGTCGGGATTCTGACCATGGGCGCGGGCATGGTGTGCCTGGCCCAGCGGTACCAGTTCCCTATTCTGATCCTGGCGTCGTATCGGGGATCAGCCCGGGATCCGGTCTTCTATCACGTTCCCAAGGGGCGGGCGACGGAGCCGGTGCTCCGGGCCTACGGGCTCTCGTATGCCGTGGCCGAACCCGAGTTGCCCATCGGCGCTCAGGTGGAACGGGCGGCGACCTTTGCGGAGGAAGGCTCTGCGCCTTTCGTGCTGCTGCTGGACGGCGAGGATATACGGTGGTGAGTGAGGCAAGGCCCGCACTGCCGGTGAACGAACCCGGACCGACGCGCGAAGCGTACTATCGCGTTCTCGCTGAAAGCCTGCCGGAAGAGACGCTGGTGGTGACGTCTCTCGGCAACGCCTCCTACGTGTGGTCCAACGTCTGCGATCGTCCGGAGAACTTCTACCTGGAAGACGCCATGGGGTTGGCTCTGCCCCTGGCCCTGGGCCTGGCCGTGTCACAGCCGCAAAGGCGGGTGGTGGCCGCGGAAGGCGACGGCGGACTGCTGATGCATCTGGGGACGCTGATCACGCTCGGGTCCGTCGCCCCGCGAAACCTGACCGTCCTCCTGGTGAACAACAACATGCACGCGGCGTCCGGAGGACAACCGTTGACGAACACCGAGCTGGATCTGGCGGACCTGGCGCGCTCCGCCGGCATCGCAAGAACGAAGCGCGTCGACTCCATCGAAACCTTCCGGGCGCTCTTGCCGTCCGCTTTGGCGGAAGAGGGTCCCGCGGTTCTTGTCCTCGCCACCGAGCCCGACGTGCCGCCGGTGAAACCGGCGTTCCCCATGAACCCGCCCATGATGAAGCAGCGGTTCATGGACGCGCTGGGGGCGCCGCGCTACGTGCCCGCCATGTTCCGCACCTGAAATTTCGTTCGTGTGTCGGTTTCCCTCATCCCGGCCCTCTCCCAGGGGAAGGGGGGCTTCGGTTCCCGGGTCGCCGAAAACAGGTTGACAGGCTTGGGGCAAAGGGGTCTAATCGGGCCGGTCCTGCGAGAGGATGCAGGCGAGTGCTTGGGACAGTTCCTGGAACTTGCGACGTTGCGGCACGATTGCATGGTGTCCTGACAGGAGGAGCAACGATGAAACGAAACGGCTTGATCGGAGTATTCCTGGTAGCGGCGCTGGCCCTGTTCTGGGGCGGGGCCGGGATCGCATCCGCCCAGATGAAGCTGAACATGGTCGGCTCCTGGCCTCCGGGCGTTTCTTCCGCGGCCGACGTCGGCATCCGCTACATGGAGGAGGTGAACCGGCGCGCCAAGGGCAAGGTGGTGATCGACTTCAAGGGAGCGCGGGAAGTGGTTCCGACCTTCGACCAGCCCGAAGCGCTGGTGCGGGGCGTGTTCGACGTCTGGTACGGCGCCCTGAACTACTGGGCGGGCGTGGTCAAGCCGGGATACGTTACGGAGCTCTCGTCCATGGAGCCTCCCGACGGCGGGCCGGGCCATGCGCTGCACGATTTCATGGTGAAGATGTACGAGCAGCAGGGAGTTCGCTACCTGGGAGCCTTCTCGGGCGACCTCCGGACCGGAAACCATTTCATGTCCACGCAGAAGGAAGTCTCGAGCCCGGCCGACCTGAAGGGCATGAAGATCCGGGTGCCGCCGCTCACGCGCTTTTTCGTCAAGGCGGTGGGAGCGGAGCCGGTAACCCTGCCGCCGTCGGAGATTTATCTCGCCCTGGAGAGGGGGACGGTAGAGGGCTTCACCTGGCCCTACTACGACGGCTTCACCAATTTCGGCTGGCACAAGGTAACCAAGTACCTCATCGGCCATCCGCTTTACCGGGACGGCATCGGCATCGCGATGAACCTGGACAAGTGGAACAGCCTGCCCAAGGACGTACAGCAGATCATGCTGGATTCCGTTGGCGTGATCCAGCAATGGTCCCGGGGGTGGATGTCGGCACACCAGGGCTTTCAGTTGGCCACCATGAAGAAAGCCGGAATGAAGGTGATCCGGTTCTCGGACGCCGAGGCGAAGAACTGGGCCAAGACCTCCAACGAGGCTCTGTGGGCGCATTTCAAGACCGTGATGAGCGCGGACGACTACGCCGAGGCCAGAAAGCTGATGGGATACGACTGATAGCTGAAACCGCTGCATGACGGCCGGCAAGAAAATCATCCGCGTCTTCGATTCCCTCCTGGATGCCGGCGCTGCGCTGTCGGGCGCGCTCCTGGTGGCCGTCATGCTCCTGACCTCCGTCAAGGTGTTCTTCCGGTACGGTCTCCGGGAGGGCCTGTTGGGGGTCGACCAGATCAGCGGGACCCTGCTGGTCTACATCGCATTCCTCGGCGCCGCCTGGGTGCTCAGGCGCGAAGAGCACGTCACCATCGACCTCCTGGTCACCCGGCTCCGGCCCGGACACCGTCGCGGGCTGACCTGCGCCAACTCCGTCCTCGGCGCGTTGATCTGTCTTGTGGTGGCCTTCTATGGCGCCCTGGAGGCCGTCACCTCCTGGCAGCGGGGCATCCTCATCCCGGCCGAGATCGAGATCCCGAGGGTGATCAATCTGGGCGTCATTCCATTGGGCGCCTTCCTCCTTTCTCTCCAGTTCATGAGACGGGCCCGGCGCGCCCTCGACAACGAGGCGTCCGAGCCTGCCGACTCCTGCGAGTAAGGTGAGCGCCGGTGGAGTGGTGGGCCTACATGCTCTTCTTCTTCGGCGGTCTGACCGTGCTGCTGCTCATCGGCCTGCCGGTGGCTTTCGCCTTCACGCTGGTGAACATCATCGGGGTCTACGTGTTCTGGGGCGGCGCCATCGGTCTTCAGCAGCTCGTCCTCAGCATCGACAGCTCCATCTCCACCTTCGTGCTCGTCCCCGTGCCCATGTTCATCCTCATGGGCGCGGTCATGTTCCATTCCGGCGTGGCCTACAAGATGATCGACGTCCTGGACGAATGGCTGGGACGCATCGCCGGAAGGCTGTCGCTGCTCGCGGTGGGCGCCGGCGCGCTCTTCGCCACCCTGACCGGGGTGGCCATGGGCAGCGTGGCCATGCTGGGCTCCACCCTGGCGCCGGACATGGAGAAGCGCGGCTACAGCAAGTCCATGTCGTTCGGGCCCATTCTCGCCAGCGGCAGTCTGGCCATCATGATTCCGCCCACCGCCCTGGGCGTCATCCTGGCGAGCCTGGGCAAGATCTCGGTGGGCAAGCTCCTGGTGGGGATCATCATTCCGGGCCTGATGCTGGCCGGCGTCTACGTCGCCTACATCATCATCCGGTGCACCTTTCAGCCCTCGCTGGCGCCGGCTTATGACGTGTCGCCGACTCCGTTGGGACGGCGCATCGCGGACACGTTCCGATATGTGGCGCCGCTGGTGTCCGTCATCGTCATCGTCCTCGGGACGATCTTTTTCGGAGTGGCCACGCCCACCGAAGCCGCGGCCGTCGGGGCGCTGCTCTGCTTTCTGCTGGCCATGGCCTACGGCAAGCTGACCTGGAATGCGACCAGGGAAGCCGTAGGCGCCGCGACATCCATCGCGGTGATGGTCCTGATGATCCTCACCGGCTCCGCCGCGTTCAGCCAGGTCCTGGCCTTCACCGGGGCCACCACCGGGATCACCAATCTCGTGGTGGGTCTGCCGGTTCATCCCATGGTCATCCTCATCCTGATGCAGGTGGTGCTGGTGTTCCTGGGCATGTTCATCGAGCAGACCTCCATCGTGCTGGTGACCATCCCCATCTACATGCCCATCGTCAACGCCCTGGGATGGGACCCGGTATGGTTCGGCGCCATCATGCTCCTCAACCTGGAGCTGGCCACCATCTCCCCGCCCTTCGGGCTGTCCCTTTTCGTCATGAAGGGCATCGCCTCGCCCGGCACCACCATGGGCGACATCTACCGCGCGGCCCTTCCCTTCGTCGGGTTGAACCTCGTCGTGATGGCCCTCATGATCATTTTCCCCGCGCTGGTCCTGTGGCTGCCCAGCCTGATGAACTGATCCTCCCGGTTATCCGGTTATAGCGCCCTCCCTGATCTGCATCCGGGGCTCCCTCGATTCGGAATCCGTGGAAGCCCCCTGAGCCGGCACAGGCGGAACCGGACTTTCCGGATTCCCGCTTTCACGGGAATGACGGAGAGTGACTACCCCGCGTGGAATGACGGAGGAGAGTGATTTCACGGATGAGGGACTAAAGTTTCCGGCCCTTCCGGCGATCTTGTTCTACAGGCGCCGGGATTTCCATGGACCCGGCATGATCCAACGTCTTGCGCGAAGGAGGTGCAGTGATGCGCGAAGTTTCGAGAGGTTTTTGGCGGTGGCTTCCGGCCACGGCGATTCTGGGAATGTTCCTGTGGGCCGGGCATCCCGCGTGGGGGCAGAACGTCTTCATCAACGAGATCCACTACGACAACCGCGGCGCGGATGCGGACGAGGGCCTGGAGGTGGCCGGGCCCGCGGGCACCGACATGAAGGGGTGGAGCCTGGTGTTCTACAACGGCAAGAACGGCGCGCCGTACCGGACCGTTCCCCTGGAGGGCTCCATTCCGGAACAGCAGAAAGGCTACGGCACGGTCTCGGTTCCCGTCAAACGCATCGAGAACGGAGCACCGGACGGAATCGCGCTGGTGAATCCGGAAAACGAAGTGGTTCA
The DNA here is from genome assembly GCA_965214905.1 of uncultured Binatia bacterium (SeqCode). GTDB lineage: Bacteria > Desulfobacterota > Binatia > UBA9968 > JAJDTQ01 > JAJDTQ01. Next base: position 3,206,983 of record OZ243984.1, on the reverse strand, counting down.
ATTCATGAGCTACGAGGGCGGCTTCACCGCGGCTTCGGGACCGGCCGAGGGCCTTGCGGCCACGGACATCGGCGTTCGCGAGTCCAATTCGACCCAGGCGGGCCATTCGCTTCAACTCAAGGGGTCGGGCAATTCCCTGGCCGACTTCACCTGGCACGGACCAGACCAGGCCACCCCCGGCCGGGTGAATACCGGGCAGACCTTCGTGGCGTCGCCCGGGAAAACCACCGGCGGCGGGCGGAGCGGTTCCGCACCCGTGGAAGTGGTCAAGGAAAGCCGCTGAGTCCAGGCCTCGCCCGGCCTCGTCGGAGACACGGGCCTCCCGCCCCGGGGCGGGAGGCTCGCTTTCCATGACATCCACCCTGGAAAAGTCCGGTCTCCTGTCCGAACGGTCAGGAAAGAGGTTGACTACCCGACAGGCTCCGGTTAAAGAGTTTCGAGACAGGGAGGTTCGGCATGACAGCCGTGGAAATGGCGATCATCGCACAGCCGGTCGTGGCCTTCGTAGTGGGAACGGCACAGTGCGTGCTGATAGCGCGGGGCATCTCCCGGATGTCCCTGACCAGTCAGAAGCGTCATGATGAATCGGAGAAGCGCCATGAAGAAGTCATGACGGCGCTTCGACAGTCATTCCGCCACCAGGAAGAAGCATTCCGCCACCAGGAAGAGGCGCTTCGACAGCAGGGAGAGGCATTCCGTCAGCAAGGAGAGGCATTCCGTCAGCAGGGAGAGGCATTCCGTCAGCAGGGAGAAGCCCTGCGCCAAGTGGCAGAAGGTGTTCGTCAAACGGGAGAGGGCGTTCGTCAAATGGGGGAAGGGCTGCGTGACCAGGGGCTGGCTCTGCGTGCTCTGATTGAACGGACCGCCGTTTCCGGGCCGCTCGGTGCAGGCGCGGGATCGTCCGGGGCGTCGCTTCAGGGCGAAGGGAAGACGTGATAAACGGTTGAGCGATCGACCGTCGATAACACAGGTAAGGAAGGTCCCATGGCAAAGTTTCGCATACAGCCGCACGGCAGACTGCAGGAATGGGTGGCGGAGGAACTGGGGTACTTCAAGGACGAAGGTCTGGACTACGAATTCATATACGGTCTGGTCTCCGAACAGACCGTGAAGCCGCAGGCACCGGAACCCGAGGCAGTCCAGGAGATTCGTCACGGCGCCCTTGAGGACATGAAGGACGGACGCGCCTGCGAGGTCAGCTCGGCCTGTCACTGGATGGTCAACGTGGCGGCCACCGGAAAACACGGCCGCATGTGGGGACACGCATACTCGGTGACGCCCTCGGGAATCTACGTGCCGCCGGAGTCCGAAATTCGCAAACCCCGGGACCTCGCCAACGTCGAGATTGCGGTGGGCTATCACTCGGGAAGCCATTTCTCGGCGCTGCAGGCGCTGGAGCCTGTACTCGATTCCTCCGAGGTCAGGCTGCAGTTCGCCGGCCGCCCGCTGGACCGTATGGCGCGCTTGCTGGAACGCCAGGTGCCGGCGGGCAACGTCTTCGGCACACCCATGTATGTGGTGGAACAGCAGGGTTTCCGGAAGATCGTCGATACGACCTTCATGATCGGCTTTCTGCTCGAACCGGACACCGACGAAGCGGACACGAGAAAGTATTTCAACGCGCTCCAGCGCGCGCAACGCGCCATCGACATGGAGCCGGAGCGCTACCGGCACTATCTGCTGAAGGAGCTACCCGAACGCTACCACGACCTGGTGGAAGTCAGCGGCATGGGCGTCGGCGAGCGCATGGTCTTCGAGCCCTACACTCGGGAAGTGTACGAGAAGACGCACCGGTGGATCGCGTCGCGGAAGCTGTTCGACGACACTTCTCTCGACCAGCCTTACGAGTCGGCGGTGGCGTTGTAGCAAACGGAAGTTCATCGCCCGACGGGAGCCCGCGCCGGCGGCTCCCGTCTCACCTTCCCTCCATCTTCCTCGCAGCCCGGCGGTTTCTCTCTTGCATTACCTTACGCGAACGCAGTAGATTGGCGTCGTCTCAATGCCCGGCGAAGGATCGGGCGAGCGAGGCTCCCGTCCCGTCAGGAGGATACCATGGCCATCAACGCTGATCTGGCCGCCGTCCCGGACGCCGATTACACCCTCATCGACTCGGACGCCCACGTCGTGGAGACGGAACGGACGTGGGAATTCATGGACCCCGAGGACGAGAAATATCGTCCGGTGCTGGCGCGCCATCCGACCGACCCGCACATCCAGTGGTGGATCATCAACGGACAGGCCCGCGGCTTCCGGTTCGTCACCCTCACCGAGGAGGAGATGGCCGAGCGATCTCGCGAGCAGGGACGGGACCTCGTAACCCCCATCGGCTCCCGTGAGGACGACGTCGAACGGCGCCTCCGGCACATGGACCGTTTGGGCATCGACACCCAAGTGCTGTTTCACACGCTGTGGACGGTGCCCACCACCGAGCGCCCCGAGGTGGAGTTGGCGCTGTCCAAGAGCTGGAACCGATGGGTGGCCGACATGTGGGAACGGGCCAACGGCCGCCTGCGGTGGTGCGCCGTGCTGCCTTTGATGAGCATGGACAAATCCCTGGAACTCCTCAACTGGGCTCGCGACCACGGCGCCGTGGGAGTCGCCATCCCGCCCATCCTGGGGCGCCGGCTGCCCATCGATCCCTATTTCCACCCGCTCTACGAGGAGGCCCAACGCCTTGACATGGTCATCGCCACCCACATCGGCAACGGCAATCAGGACATCGTCGATCTCACCCGGCCGGCGTACGATCCCAACGCCTTCGGCCTCATGCGGTTTCGCCTCATGACCGCGGGCTCGTGCGAGGGCCTGATCGAGAGCCGGCTGCCGCTCAAGTATCCCGACCTCCGCTGGGCGTTCATCGAAGCCGGCTCCATGTGGCTCCCCTGGATGCTCCACGAGGCCAAGCGGCGCAGCCTGCAGCGCGGCCATCCCCTGCCCGACGAAGTGCTGAAGGAGTTCAACATCTTCGTCACCTGCCAGAACGACGACGAGCTTGCCTATACCCACCGGTGCGGTCCCGACAACCTCGTCATCGGCAGCGACTACGGCCACTACGACGGCTCCAGCCAGATGGACGCCCTCCGCGTGATGCGCCAACGCACGGACATCGACGAAGAGTCGAAGCGCAAGATCCTGAACGAAACGCCCAAGCGGCTATGGCGGTTGTAGGGCGCCGGTGGCCTGTAACTCTAGTGTAGTGTCCTATAGCCCCACCACACGATACGGAGGTACGCCATGAAGCACCGACTCGCTTTCGTGATAGCCACCATCGTTGCGTGCATTGCCTTGTCCGGACCAACTGGCGCCGCACAAGACGCTTTTCCCACCAAGGACATCAACCTGGTGGTGACCTACTCTCCCGGCGGGGGCTTCGACGCCATCGCCCGGGCCATCGCCCGGAGCATGACGAAGGGCATGCCCGACGGCCTCAACGTCATCGTCAAGAACATAACCGGCGCGGCCGGGGTGCGGGGAACCACGTCTCTGTACAGGTCCAAGCCGGATGGGCACACCATCGCGCATCTCGACGTGCAGGGATTGATCGGCAACCAGTTGCTCAGGGGCAACGTCGGCTATGACATGAGCAAGATGACGTGGTTGGCCCAGGTTGGCTTCGAGCCGGTGGGCATCATGGTCAACGCCAAATCCCCCTACCGGACCGTCGCCGACCTCAGGAAGGCCAGGACGCTCAAATGGGGCGTGCTCGCCATCGGCGGCCCCATCTGGCAACAGAGCTTCGTCGGCGCCAAGGCCCTGGGAATTCCCTTCAGCGGTGTGGTGTCGGGATACCGGGGCAACAGCGAGACCATTCCCGCCCTGCTGCGCGGCGACTTCGACGCCATCGCCACGGTTCCGGTGTCGCCCGCCGTCCTTCCCTTGCTCAAGTCCGACGAACTCAGGGTCCCGGTGGTTTTGGGGAAGAAGAGGTACGACGCGCTACCCGATGTACCCACCGCCAGGGAGACCCTGGGCCAGGAAGTGCTGATCGGCGTCATACGGGCCATCGCGGCCCCACCCGGTTTGCCGGCGGCAAAAGCCAAGGTGCTGGAGCGGCTGCTGGTGAACGCCATGGCCGACGCGGACTACAAGAGTTTCGTCAAGAAGTCCGGGCAACCGCTGGTGGCGGGCAATGCCGAGGATGCCCGGGAACTCGTGGCCCTGGCCCAGGGCACGGTGGAGAAGTACAGCAAGGCCATGGCCAAGGCCATGGGGCGCTGAGGTCACAGCCGCGTCGTTTCGATCTCCAGACCCAGGCCGTGCCTGCCGGCGAGCTCGTAGGCGACTTGGCGCGCCTGTTGATGCTGACTGATCACGTGCAGATCCTGGAAGTAGCGCTGGATGGCGTTGCCTTCGTAGATGGCGGTGGTGCCGGAGGCGCCGTACAGGGTCTCCACCGCCTGGACCGCGAGCCGAATGCAGTGGGTCGTGGCGAGCCGCAGGGCGACCCGCCGTTCCAGTGTGAGGGGATCCGCCGACACCGCTTCTTTCCAGAGGGCGCGGACGGCCTCCCGCAGATAGGCCCGGCCGGCTGCCAAGGTGGCTCGGGTCCGCCCCACGGCCACCTGGACCGCCGGCTGGTCCCGCAGCATCGCCTGCATGGCGTGGGGCGTCTTGGCCCCCGCCAACTCGAGGAACGCGTCCAGGCATGCCTGGGCCGCCCCCAGCGCCAACGCGCCGTCGCCCGAGGCAAACAGCAGCACGAGGGAGATCCGGTAGAGCGGCCCGGGCTCCATCACCGGGCTGCCGAGATGGCGCACCGTGCGCTCGGCCGGGACGAAGGCGCCCTCCACCACGAAATCATGGGTGCCGGTGCCGCGCATGCCCCGGACCTTCCAGGTATCCAGGACCTCCACCTCGGCCGCCGGCACGAACAGGAACTTCTGCACGCGCTCGCCGTCCTCGGGAATCCACGCGCGGGCGGCGAACCAGGACGCGTGCCGGCACCCCGAACTGAAGCGGTGGCGGCCGGTGACTCGGTACCCGCCCGGCACCGGCACGGCCTCGGCCGTGGGCATGGACGTGTTGGCCACGACACAGCGGGGCGTGTCGGTCCAGATCTCGCGCGCCAGCTCCCGTGGCATGCGCGCCGCGTAGGTGGCGAAGATCGAGCACTGGTTTACGACCCACGCGGTGCTGGCGTCGGCCTTGCCCAACTCCTCCAACACCTCGACGTAGGACGGCAGGTCGATCTCGACGCCGCCCAGGGACCGTGGCAGTCCGAGCTTGAACAGGCCGGCGTCCGCCAGCGCGTCGAACAACGGCCCCGGTAACTCGCGGTCCGCCTCGATCTGATCGGAGCAGGATCGTATCCTCGGGGCCAAGGCCTTGGCAGCCTCCAACATCCGATGGTCCGTCGATGACATCAGGGTCCGTAGAGCGCCTTCCTCGTGGTAGACTCCTGCTTACCCGGAAAGGCTCCTGGACACAATTCCGCGCTTCTTCCGACCCGCAGCTCCCCGTCAACCTCTGCCAGGGTGTCAACTCAGCATGAGTCGAGGCAGCGTCAGCACCAGGGCGGGAAAAACGATCATGACCGCCAGATTCAACATGTCGAGCAACACGAAGGGAAAGCAACTGCGGTAGATCTCGGCCATGGAGGCATCCGGGACCACGCCTTTGAGGACGAACAACTGGAGACCGAAGGGCGGCGTGGTGTTGGCCACCTCCATGTTCAGGAGCATGAGTATCCCGAACCAGATGGGGTCGAAGCCGAGTTGCGCGGCCAGCGGGAAATAGATGGGCACCGTGATCATCATGATGGAGATCTGATCGACGAACATGCCCAGCACGAGCACGATCAGCATCATGAGCACCAGGATCACCACCGGCGCCGCCTCGAAACCCGCCACCATCTCCACCAGGCCCCGGCTGGCGCCGGTGAAAGCCAATACCTGACTGAAGGCGTTGGAAGCGAGAATGATCATGAGCACCACGACGGAAACCCGCACGGTGCTCATCACCGCCAGCACCACCACCTTCACCGTGAGGGTGCGGTACATGGCCGCCACCATGGCCGTGCCCAGCGCTCCCAGGGCGGCCGCTTCCGTGGGAGTGGCCACTCCGATGAAGATGACCCCCAGCACCATGAACACGATGAGGCTCAGGGGCGCCAGGTGCAGCAGGCTCGCGATCTTCTCGCGGGTGGACACATGCGCGACGTCGTAGATGGGCGCCGATTCGGGACGCAACTTGGCCCGGACGATGATGTAGACCGCATAGAGGCCGGCCATGAACAGGCCGGGGCCGATGCCGGCGATCAGCAGCTTGCCGATGGAGATCTCCGCGAGGCTGCCCAGCAGGACGCCCATGGCCGTGGGCGGGACGATGGCGGCAAGACCGCCGGCTGCCGATATCGGCCCCACGGACATGAGATAGCTGTAACCCCGGCGCCGCATCTCCGGCACCAGGGTGGTTCCCAGCATGGCGGTCGTGGCCATGCTGGAGCCGCTGAGGGTGGAGAACAGAGTGCCGCCGCTCACCGCCAGAAGACTCAGCCGCCCGGGTATGCCGCCGATCCACTTGTCCAGGGAATCGAGAGTGCGCACCGCAAGCCCCGAGCGGAACATGATCTCGCCCATGAGGATGAACAGCAGCACCGGAGCCAGCACGAAGCTCGCCAGCGTGGCGAAGGCGCTGGTGACCATGAGCCGCAGCGCCGGGAAGCCCCCCATGAAGAGGTAGAGCCCGCCGATGTTGATCAGGAGAAAGGCGAACGCCACCGGCGTGCCGGCCACGAACAGGATCATCAGCACGCCGAGCATCAAGGCCAGGACTTCGTACCACTCCATATCGTACTCAGAGGGAATCCTGGCCCACGGGGCCTGATTCGTCCGGAATCGGTTCGTCCCGGCGCAACACCCTGAAGTTGTGCCACGCCTGACGCAGGAACTCGATGACCAGCATGAGGCTGCCGACGCAGATGGGAAGGATGAGCGGCCAACGGTACACTCGCCACGCCTTCAACTCGGCATGGCCGCCCAGATAGGACTCCCAGGTCTCCCAGGCGCCTTCCCACGCCATCACCACCGCGCCCGCCGCCGCCACCAACGATACCAGGATGCCCAACACCAACCGTGGTCCGGGCCGAAGCCGCTCGACCACCAGTTCCACGCGTGTGTGCGCGTGGTCGCGCAGCACCCAGGGCGTCCCCAGGAAGGTGATGTAGACCAGCGAGTATTCGGTCAGATCCACCGCCCAGATGGTGGGGCTGTTGAAGAAGTAACGCGCCACCACCTCGTACAGGACGGAGAAGGTCACCGTCACCACCAGGAGCCCCGCCACATAGGCGAGGCCGTTCAGCAGCGAGTCCCAGGCTCGCTCCAAAGTCTGCCCGAGTTGCGACATGACAAGGTTTGGCTGTTTCCCTGTACGGGCCGTGCGCGGCGTGCGCGGACAGCCCGGCGGGTCATTCAGTGTATGTGAAGGAGCGCCTCATTTCTGTTCGAAACGTCGCGCCATCTCCCGGACTTGCTTGCCGTATTGTGGCGAGACCGGCACGAACTTCTTCCAAGCGGACTCGTACGCGATCTGGCGCAGGCGCTTGGACTCGTCCGGGGAGAGCTCGATGATCTGCATGCCGTGCTTCGTCACCAGGGTGTTGTGCTCCGCGTCGATGAACTTGTCGAAATGGCCCGGTCCCCACTTCTCCGTTTCGACGGCGGCGTCGGTCAGGAGTTTCTGCTGCTCCGGGGTCAGCTTGTTCCACGTCTTCAGGTTGAAGTACAACCAGGTGCGCACGGTCCAGAAGAAGGGCTTGATGATACAACAGATCTGCTCGTAGAACTTCGCCCCCAGGGTTCCGATGATGGGAAAGAAGTACCCTTCGACGACGCCCCGCTCGAGGCCGGCGTAGAGGTCGGAGTACGGCATCCGGATCATCGAAGCCCCCACCGACTCGGCGATGGGCAGGTAGGTGGGGGTGCCGCGAAGTTTCATGCCCTTGAAGTCGGCGAGTTTTTTTATCGGCTTCTTCGTGAAGATCGCGTAGCCCACCAGACCTGACGGCAGCCCCAGGAGCTTGACCCCGGTCCTTTCCTGCTGGATCTTGTCGAAGAAATCGATGACGCCCCCCTTGCGCAACTCGCTCACGGGACCTTCGAAATAGTCGAGGTAGACCCCTTCGGCCATCTTGTCGGTGAAGTAGGCGCCGGTGCTGCTGAGCACGTCCAGCACGCCGCGCTGCACCAGGCTGAGCATCTCGAAGGCCGGCGCGATCTCGGGGCCGCCCTTCCATCTCACCTCGATCCTGCCGCCGGACATCTTCTCGACCCGGCGCTTGAACTCCCAGAAGCCGTCGTTGAAAACGTAGTCCTTCTTCCAGGCGGTAGCGCCGTTGAGCACCAGGTCCGCGGCCGGCGCAGTGGTCGCAGCGAACATGACCAGGGCGAAGACAGCGACAATATTGCGCAGCGCTATTCTCATAAGCCTTGTCTCCCTCGCATCATTTCCGACACGTCAACGGTCCTCGAGCTTCCGTGCCATCTCCCGGATCTTCTTGCCGTACTCCGGCGAGTTGGGCAGGTACTTCTTCCACGACGACTCGTACGCCATCGTGCGAAAGCGCTTGGCCTCGTCGCCCTTGAGTTCATTGATCTTGAGGCCGTGCTTGGATACCAGCGTATTGATTTCCTTGCCGATGACTCCGCCGTAGTACCCCGGCGTCCACTGCTCGGTCGCGATCATGGAGTCCGTCAGGACCTTCTGCTGCTCCGGCGTGAGCTTGTTCCATTTGTCCAGGCTGATGTACATCCACGTGCGCACCGTCCAGAAGTACGGCTTGAGCATGCAGCAGACCTGCTCGTAGAGCTTCGTCGACAGGGTGCCGATGACCGGAGCGAAGTATCCGTCCACGACCCCCCGCTCCAGGGCGTTGTAGACGTCGGGCCACGGCACCTGGATCATGGTAGCCCCGAGGGCTTGGCCCAGGGGCAGATACGTGGGCGTGCTGCGCATTTTCATGCCCTTGAACGCGGCGATGCTGGTCACCGGCTTCTTGGTGAAGATGGCGAACTCCACCGGCCCGGAACTGAGCCCAAGGAGCTTCACTCCGGTCCGTTTCTGGGTCACTTCGTCGAAGAACTTGGTAACGCCGGCTTTGCGTAAGTCACTGGTGCTCCCGACAAAGTACTCCAGGAAGACTCCCTCCGGAATCTTGGCGGAATCGTAAGCGCCGGCGCCGCCCAGGACATCCAGCACCCCCCGTTGCACGAGACCCAGCATCTCGAAGGGTGACGAGATTTCGGGGCCGCCCTTCCATTCCAGCTTCATTTTACCGCCCGACCTCTTTTCGATCTGGCGCGTGAACTCCCAGTAGCCGGCATTGAAGACGTAGTCCTTCTTCCACGCGGTGGCGCCCTTGAGCACCAAGTCGGCGGCCGGAGCGGCAGTCGCGATGAAAAGACCCAGGGTGAAAAATACAACGATAGAACCGAGTGCCCTTCTCATGGATTCATCCTCCCTTTCAACGGTTCGTCGGCTTCAACCGGTCGTTCGCCGGCTTTAACGGCTTTCCAGCTTCTGCGCCATCTCCCGGATCTTCTTGCCGTGCTCCGGCGAGGCCGGCACGTACTTGTTCCAGGCCGACTCGTACGCCATCGTGAGGAAGCGCTTGGCCTCGTCCCCCTTGAGTTCGATGACCTTCATGCCGTGCTGCTTCACCAGCGTATCGATTTCCTTGCCGATGATCCCCGCGTAGTGATCCTGCGCCCACTCCTCGGTCGCGACGATGGCGTCGGTCAGGATCTTCTGCCGTTCGGGGGTCAGCTTGTTCCAGGTCTTCATGCCGATGTAAAGCCAGGTGCGCACGGTCCAGAAGTGGGGCGCGAGCATGCAGCAGACCTGCTCGTAGAGCTTCGTTTGGAGGGTCCCGATGGCCGGAGAGAAGTATCCCTCCACCACGCCGCGTTCGAGTGCAGGGTAAAGGTCCGCCCACGGTATCCGGATCATCGAGGCGCCCAAGGCTTGCCCCATGGGCAGATACGTGGGCGTGCTGCGCATCTTCAGACCCTTGAAGCCGGCAATGCTCTTCACCGGTTTCTTGGTAAAGATGGCGATACCCACGGGACCCGAGGTCATGCCCAGAAGCTTGACCGCGGTCTTTTTCTGGCTCAGATCATCGAAAAACCTGGTGATCCCCGCGTTTCGCATGACGGCCGGGGTGCCGACGAAGTATTCGGGAAAGACCCCTTCCATGTACTTGTCCGTATAGTAGGCGGCGGAACTGCCCAGGACATCCACAACGCCGCGCTGCACCAGACTCAACATCTCGAAGGCCGGCGCGATCTCGGGACCGCCCTTCCACTCCACCTTGATCCTACCGCCGGACAACTTCTCGACTTGGCGCGTGAACTCCCAGTAACCGTCATTGAAGACGTAGTCCTTCTTCCACGCGGTTGCCCCCTTGAGCACGAGGTCCGCGGCCGTGGCGAGGGTTGCGGTGAACAGGCCCAGGGTGAAGAATACAACGATAAAGCGAAGCGCCGCTTTCATGAACGGGTCCTCCCTTACGTCGGTTTGTGGGGTCCTTGTCCGAGGCCGGGCCAGACTAGTACCCTTGCCGGAAGGCTGTCAAGGACAAATGTGCATGAGCCGATCCCGAGAAAGGCCACGAAACGGCTTGGATTTGCTCGGGACGGCGCTTCGGGGTATCGGTAGGGGCGCACCACACGGCAAGGCGTTGACCGATGGAGGGAAGTGGCCAGGGACAGAATCGAACTGCCGACACGAGGATTTTCAGTCCTCTGCTCTACCGACTGAGCTACCTGGCCAGAGTCAGGAAAATATGTCCGAAAACGCCGGGCTCGTCAACCGAAACCGCGTGCGGGACCGTCGTTCCGGGAGGTTCACCCATGACACTGCTGCTCGGCAACGAAGAGATCGATCAGATACTGACCATGGAGATGGCGCTGGAATGCGTCGAGCGTTCGCAACGGTCGCTGGAGGCCCGGGAGGCGGTCAACAGCCCGCGAGTGGACACCCTCGCCCCGACCGCCGTCGGCGAGACCAAGGGGGTCTACAGCCTGAAGGCCATGAGCGGGCTCTGGCCGGACGAGGGTATGGCCGCCCTGCGTATCAACAGCGACGTGCTGGTCTGGCCGGAGGTCATGGGAAACGTCCGGCGGGACCGTCTGGCCTCGGCCGATGGCCGTTGGAACGGATTGATGCTGCTGTTCAGCATGGAAACCGGAGCACCGGTGATGATCTGCCCGGACGGGTACATCTCGCGCATGCGGGTGGGCGCGGCCAACGGACTGGCGGCCCGCTACCTGGCCCGAGAGGACGCCGGCGTCATGGCGCTGTTGGGAACCGGATGGCAGGCCGGCGGACAGTTGATGGCCCACTGCGCGGTGCGGCCCATTGCCGAGGTCAAGGTGTTCAGCACCAATCCCGCGAACCGTGAACGCTTCTGCCGGGAACTGGCGCCGCGGGTCCGGGCGCGTCTTGCGCCGGTGGCGTCCGCGGACGAGGCGGTGGAGGGCGCCGACCTGGTGGTGACCGGAACCAACTCCATGGAACCGGTGCACCAGCGCAAGTGGCTGCGGCCCGGCGTCCACTACAGCGCCGTCAAGGTGCAGGAGATGGACTACGACTTCCTCGACGCCATGGACCGCGTGTTTCTGTTCTCGAGGAACCCCGCCAACATCCGTCCGCAGGTCTATCGCACGCCCGCCGTGGATACCCCCGAGGCCGCCGGAGGCTGGTGGGCCGAGCGCACCACGCCGCTGTGGGACCGCATCGAAGAGCTGCCCCAGGCCATCATCGGAGCGGTCCCGGGGCGGCAAACACCGGACCAGACCACGGCGTTCGTCAACAACGTCGGCCAGGGCCTCCAGTTTGCCGCCGTGGCGCAGCGGGTCTACCGCGAGGCCGTCGCCAAGGGCGTGGGCCGGACCCTGCCCACGGAGTGGTTCACCCAGGACGTGCATCCGTAGTGCGCTGGAGACCCGCTAACGTTCGTCCTCGTACCAGTCGTCGATGGAGAATTCCTTGCCCAGCCCGCGTTCACGGGCCAATGCCGCGGCCTTGCCTCCCAGGGCCGCGAACTGGGCGCCGAAGCCCACGTTGTTGCAGAAGAACGTGATCTCCTGATCGTTCTCCCGGGAGCGCGCCTGTCCGGCGATCACCTCTCCCAACTCGGCGTACTCGTCCCAGGGGACGTTCTTCTCGAACGGGGCGAACCGCGGCGCCAGGGTCTCGCGCAGCACCGGCGGGGCGAAGTTCAGTCCCTCGTTGCACCGGCCTTCCCGCATGCTCAGGACGGTGTAGTCGCAGCGCGTGAAACACGCCTCGTCGATGTCCCGTCCGGAAATGGCGTCGAGGTGCACGCCCGGACGGAGCCACTCACCGAAGAAAACCGGATCGATGGTGTTGGTGCACACGACGATGATGTCGACGTCCCGCGTCGCCGCCACCGGATTGTCGACAGCCTCGGCGTCGAGGTGAAGATTCCGCCTCGCGTTTTCGGCGAAACGCTCCCGGTTCCCCGGAGTGGGGCTGAACACCTTGACGGATTCGAGCGCACGGACCACCCCCAGGCCCATGAGTACGCCCTCGGCGAGCCAGCCCGATCCGATGACGCCGACGCGGGACGCATCGGCCCGAGCCAGATATTCGGCGGCGACGCCGTGGGCGCCGGCGATCCGCAGCTTCTGCAGATAGGCGTCCTGGACCACCGCCTGGAGATCCGCGGTGTCGAGGTCGAAGACCAGGTCGAAGGCGAGGAACTTGCCGTTCGTCTTGGGCACCTTGTCGTATCGCCGGTTGTCGCCGATCCGCGGCCAGCGGTGCAGGTCGGGCAGGATCCGCATGCCCACCGAACCGAAGGCGGGGACGATGCCGTCCATGGTGCGCAACTCCACGAACGTTCCCGGCCGGGAGGTCTCCGCGAAGGTCTGGCTTCGAGTCCGGGTCACCGCCGTACCGGCGGCAAGGCTCCGGTAGGTTTCCCTCATCACCGCCACCGCCGTCTCCGGCGAGATCAGCTCCCTGACGTCACGATTGGTCAACAGAATCGGCATGATCCCCTCCCCTTCCCGGTCTGCCTTCTTGCGCCTCGTTTCGGAATTGCGGTATGGGTGCGGTCTCTTGATGTATCCTTGATCCGTGCCGTGGCACGATCCACTTGAAGCAGGAGGATCTCCGATGATCGTAATCGACGCAGACGCGCACGTGGAGGAATCTCCGGCCACCTTCGGCGACGCCTACCTGGACCCCGCATACCGGAAGCGCAAGCCCCAGGTGGTCAACTCGGAAGGGCGGCTCTACTGGCGCGTGGAGGATCAGATCTATCCCCGCCTGTTCGGACGCGGCTGCCACAACATGGGGACGCCGGCTCACCACGAGGGCCAGCGCTCCTTCTATACCGCGTCCAAGCCGGAAAGCATCGAGAGCATCGAGATCAGTCATCCGGAAGCGCGCCTCAAGGACATGGCCGACGAGGATCTCGGAGTGCAGGTCATCTACCCGAGCTTCTTCCTGGTCCATCCGCTGGTGGCCGACCCCGACCTCGGCGCAGCCCTGTGCTCCTCCTACAACCGCTGGCTCGCGGACACCACGGGCTCGACGGACCAACTCCACTGGGCCGCAGTGGTGGATCTGGACAACGTCCCGGCCGCTGTGAGTCAGGTGCGGGAAGCCCGGCGGCTGGGTGCGGTGGCGGTGATGATCCTCGGGACCGTGGGCGAGCGCACCCTGGACCACCCGAGCTTCTTCCCCTTTTACGAAGCCCTGGCGGAGGAAGACCTGACGCTGGCGGTTCACGTGGGATGGTCCTGTCCGCCCCTCGGCAACATGTACGACCACCTCTACCCCGGCACCATCATTCCGTTCCTGGTGCCGCTGCTCATGGGATTCACGGCCATGATCACCGGCGGCGTGCTGGATCGCTTCCCCACCCTCCGGGTGGCGTTCCTCGAAGCCGGCTGCCTCTGGGTCCACTTCCTCATGGACCGGCTGGAGCACCGCTTCGCCTTCACGACCCGTTTCGGCAAGTCCATCCCCGAGGCCGCGCCCCGGGCCGCCGTGTCCCCTGCGGAGTACATGAGCCGGGGCAACCTCTTTCTCAGCACCGAGGTGGAGGACCCGCTGCTGCCGCAGGTGCTCGATCTCATCGGCGAGGACCGCATCGTCTTCGGCTCGGACATGCCCCACGGCGACCGGGACCGCTTTGCGGTGCGGGCGTTCCGGAAACGGCAGGACCTCGCCGAATCGGCCCGGGAGAAGATCCTCAACGCCAATCCCAAACGGCTCTACGGGATCTGACCGGTCACCACCCCGCCACCCATCCCGGGTACAGCGGAAGGTAGAGGTATGCCACCGCGACGTGGAGAAATGCGGCGCATACCGCGGCGGCGCCGACTGCGGCCATCCAGCCGACGCGCGCTTCCATGCGGTAATACGCCAACACCGCCAGGGGCAGCCCCGATCGGAAGCCGGCCAGCAGAACCAGCGCGAAAAACACCGCGATCCACAAGAACGCGGCGCGGGCGCGGGCCGTGTCCTCGCCGCTCGGACCGTCACCGTCCGGAGCCGCGGACCGCCAGCGCAGTACATCGCCTACGACGGCCCAGACGGCCAGGCCCAGGCCGGCAACGCCGATGAGCATGGGGAACGTGGCGGTTTCCGGTTCCCACTCCAGGGCGGCCAGCACCACGCCGGCGAACAGCGCGGCGACGGCACAGCCCAGGACGATCTCGCGCACCACCGTCATGCCTGCCTCACCCCGCGACGAACCGCCACGAACACCACCAGCGCCATCACCGCCATGCACGCCAGCGGAATCGGCCGGGTGAGAAAGGCGGCGCCGTAGCTCGACAGGGAAATGGCCAGATTGTTCTCGGCCAGGGGACCCAGGATGAAACCCACCAGCAGCGGCGCCCGGGCCCAGTCGAACCGCATCATCAGGTAGCCCGGAACGCCGAATACCAGGACGGCGACCAGCGTGTAGGGGTGGGGATAGGCGACGTACGAGCCGAACAGGACGAACAGCAACAGCGCCGGGATCAGCAGGTTGCTCCTGAGCCATGCGATGCGCGCCGCCGGGCGGGTGATGGCGATGCACACCGCGGTAGCCAGCAGATTCGACAGCACCAGCACCAGAACCATGGAAAAGCTGAGGGACAGCTTCTCCCCCAGCATTTCCGGGCCGGGATTGATGCCGAGGATCAGGAACGCCGCCAGCAGGATGGCCGACGTCGCTCCGCCGGGCACGCCGAACGCCAGCAACGGCACCAGCTCTCCTCCGGCGGAGGCGTTGTTGGCGCTCTCCGGGGCGATGACGCCCTTGATCTCGCCCTTGCCGAACCTCTTGCGGTCGGCGCCCTGGGCCCCCTGGACCGCCATGCCGTAGGCGTAGAAGGCCGCGGCCGTGCCGCCGATGCCCGGGATCGCACCGCCCACCACGCCTGTGACGGCGCTTCGCACCACCAGCCATCGGTTGGCCATGCAGGCCCGGAGCCCGGGCCGGAACCCCTCACCCATGTCCACGTGGGTGCGTTCGGCGATGCGCCCGCGTATGGCCAGGGACACCACCTCGGGCAACGCGAACAGACCCATGATGATGGGCACGGTCTGAAGTCCGTCGAGCAGGTAGTCCAGGTCGAAGGTGAAGCGGGCTACGCCCAGTTGCGGGTCCTGGCCGACGGTGCCCAGCCAAAGGCCCACGGTACCGGCCAGCAATCCCTTCACCGGCTTCGCGCCGCTGAGGAAGCTGATCATCAGAATCCCCAGCACCACCAGCATGAAACGCTCCGGCGCGGCGAACGCGAGCACCACGGGCTGCAGCGCCGGCAAGGCCGCCAGCAGCACCAATGCGCCGATGATGCCGCCCACCGCGGAGACCACGAAAGCCGCGGTCAATCCGCGCGCGGCATCGCCGCGGCGTGCCATGGGATAGCCGTCCAGGATGGTGGCGGCGGCGCTGGGGCTCCCGGGCACGTTGAAGAAGAACGCCGGGAAAGTGTTGGCCGTATGCACCGCCGACACCAGGGAGAGCATGATGGCGAAGGCCACGAACGGCGACAGGGTCCACACGAACGGGAGCAGCAGCACGATGCCGAGC
Source organism: uncultured Binatia bacterium (SeqCode) (assembly GCA_965214905.1). Taxonomy (GTDB): domain Bacteria; phylum Desulfobacterota; class Binatia; order UBA9968; family JAJDTQ01; genus JAJDTQ01. The sequence continues at coordinate 3,190,926 of OZ243984.1, read as the reverse complement.
ACCGCATTCAGGCCCGGCACCGCGCCGAAGACGAGCCCCAGCAGCAACCCCAGCAGAATTCCCCCGAACACCGGCAGGGTAAAGGTGATGCCGAGGGCCTCGTAGAAGGCCTCGAACGCCATTACGCGGTACTGTCCTGCGCCATTGACGCAGGACAGTTCATCCGAGCTACTTCAGGAGTTCCTTCAACCGGTCCTGGATCTCCGCGGACAGGTTGAACACCGAGAGGATCAGCTTCTCCGCCTCCTGGGAGTTCAACGGATTGAGCACGAATCCCTGGTCGGTTGCGGTCTTCACGAATTCGGGATCGGCCATCATGTCCGCCATCGCCTGCTTGAGGACGGCGGCCCGCTCCGGCGGCAGTCCCGGGGTCGCCGCGAACGGCCGGCTGGCGCTCAGGAGCCCCGAGAACGCCACCCAGGCGTCGCGATCCCCGGGGTCGTCGATGCCGTCCACGAACTTGGGGAGCGCCGCGACCTCGTCCGCCAGGGGCGCCGGAGGAGGGGCGCCGCCCATGGACAGCACCAGCTTGAGGGTCCCGTCCTTGTGCATCTCGCGGGTCGCCGTATTGACCCGGATCGCCACCCCCGCGGTGCTGACGGCGTCCACCTCGTTCTGCTTCATCGCCAGCGCCATGGGGTTGTAGCCCTTGTAGCCCGACACCAGCCGGAGGTTGAACTTGCCGGCCCGTTGCAGGAACTTCGGCGCCTGGGTCAGCAGCGAACTCGGTCCCGACGCCCCGACGCGAATGGGCTTCCCGGTGTTCTTGAAGTCCTTCAGCGTGCGCTCGGGCCGCTCGGATCGTATCGCGAAAATGTAGTGCGCGCCGCCCACGCTGCCGAGCCACGTGAGCTTCTTGAAATCGATGTCCTTGATGCCCCCGGTGAGGCTTCGGACCACCATGGGACTGGTAAAGTGGATCAGCGACAGGCCATCGGGCTCGGCGCGGTACACCGACCGCAGCCCGATGACGCCGCCCGCACCGGGACGATTGTGCACGATGGCGGCCGGGCGGCCCGGTATATGCCGGGGCAGAAACTTCGCCGCGAGCCGCGACATGCGGTCGTAGGTTCCCCCCGTGGAATAGGGACAAACGATGGTGAGGGTCTTGCCGGCGTAGAAGTCCGCCGCGCCGGCTACGGAGCCGGTGAAGATCAAGGCGGCAACGGCAAGCGTGATCCCGTGCATGGGCAGATGCGTCTTCATGATGACCTCCTGTTGTGACCGTTCCCGGGATTACCGGTTCGGATGAGCACAGCACTATCGCACCGGGCATGGAACTGCAAGCACAGGTTCCCCACCACCTCCGTCAACTCGGTGTTCAATGTTTCGGAATGGACCGGTAGTGCGGCAAGAAGGGAAAAACCCTGACCCGGCATGGCCGGAACCAGGAATGGCGTCCTTCGACTTTGCTGGCGCTACGCTCGGGACGAACGTTGTGATTCCTTCGTCATCTTGCGCAGAATTTCACGGATAAGGGACTGAAGAACAGAACGTGCGCCGGTTTCTATTTCAGGACCGAGCGGCCGCCCGTCCGCGGTCCAGCGGGACATAGGTTGGCCAACTGCCCGATACGGTGGTCTCGAGGGAGTGCGGCGCCTGCCCGAACCGGAGCCGGTAGATCCACATGTTGGTCAGCACCCGTTCGATGAAGATACGCGTTTCGCTGCTCGGGATGCTTTCGATGAACAGTAGCGGATCGTCCCGGTAATCCACCCTGCGCTGCCATTCCCGGAGCTTTGCCGGACCGCTGTTGTAGGCCGTCAGCGCGTAGAACAGGTTGCCGTCGATTTCCTCCCGCGAGAGCAGATGGCTGAGATACTTCTGGCCCAGGGTGACGCTGAGCACCGGGTCCAACAACTTGTGGCGCTGCGCCCCGCGGTACTTCCGGCCGGCCATGACCCCTGCGGTCCGCGGCATGAGCTGCATCAGGCCGCTGGCCCCGCGCGGGCTGCTGGCGTCGGCGCGGAACTTGGATTCCTGCCGCATCACGGCGAACAGGAATGCGCGGTCGAGCGTATACCCGCCGTTGGGCTCCCACACCGGCAACGGATAGAGCGCCGCATCCACGGGAACGCCGGTCCGTTGCAGCAGGCTCTCGGCGGTCCGGTAGGACAGGTCGGCCAATCTCGATTCCGATGCCAGAGCCAGCATCACCAGTGCCAGCCGGGGTGACAGACGATGGGCGAATCGTCGCAGCTCGGTGCCCGCCCGTACATGCTCGCCGACCTGGACCAGGGCCAGAGCGCGACGTACGGGCTGCATTCCCAACAAGGCGTCGAGGTCCGCCGCGCTGATCCGACGCATGCCGAAGTCCAGCGGCGGACGCTCTCCAAGAGCGGTGAGAGCGAGAAGCCCGTAGAAAGTCCGCGGGTGCCGGGCGGCGGCTCTCAACATGGGGACTGCCCGTTTCGACTCGCCAGCCGCCTGATAGGCACGACTGGCCCAATAACCGCCGGCCGATACCAGCCAGGGGGTCACCGACCGCGACTCCGCCAGCGCCCGGAAAAACTCGCCCGCAACGTGATGTCGTCCCAGCCGCCACGCCGCCAATCCGCCCCACCAGTAGGCCAGGGGGACCCTCTTTCCGGACCGTGCTATCGCTCGTCTGGCCACCTTCAGCGCGGTGCGGTCCCGGTCCCAGATGAAGTATCCCCTGGCAATCCAGGCCAGGTTCTCATCGAAGCCGACGGCGTCCAACAAACGGACGTGACGTGGTTCCTCCAGAAAGCGGAGAGCCTTTGTCACGTAGCCGCGGGACACCAGGCTGCGGATCCGGTTGTGAATCTCGCGGAAGCCCCGCCGCCGCGTCCTTGAAAGGTCCGCGGCCTCTGCGGTTGCCCGGCGCCGGCCATTCGCCCGCGGCCGCCGTTTCAGCGGCACGGGGTCGGACTTGACCTCGGATACCAGAACGGCCCGGACCGGAGCCCGCGGCGACTTCCAACCCTTGGGTTGCCGCCGCTTGGCCAGCCGGTATATTCGCCGGGCGCCGGGATGGTCCGCATACTCGCTCATCCAGGTCCGCAACTCTCCGTAAGAGGAACGGTAGAGAGTGGGGTGCATCAGGCGCTGAAACCGGACATGCCCCAAGAGCAACGGATCCTGGACCGCCTTGATCCCGGCATCGGCCTCTTTCCAATGTCCTTCCTTCTGCAGCGCAAAAACTTGCCGGTACCGGTCCGCGTCACGCACGGACAGTTGTTTCGGAAGATTGCCCACGCGGCGCTCTACCGCGCCGGGCACGCGCAACGACGCGGTCTTGACCTCCGCCGTCTGTGCAGCCGCAGTTCCCCCCATGCTCGAACCGAGCACCAGGGCCCCGACCGCTGCAATGATTCTCGTGTACGCCACCACGTCAAACTCGATGCTTTGCCCTTGCCCGCCAAAGGCAAGCGCCCTACCTACTCCATTTGCCCACGGGTTTCAAGCACGATTTCAGCCGGACGGTCCTGAACCAACCCGCACACATCTCCGCGACGGGCGAGATGACGGATTTCCACTAGGAGTCTGCGCCGCAGAACAGTTTTGGGCACATTGTCATACCACATGTAGTGTTAACTGAGCTGCTATCACGCTATATATAGTGTCCAGGATTTTCTACGGCGCAGACTCCTAGGAGCCTGTCCGAGTAACCGGTTGGCCCCGCAGCTCGTCAAAGGCCCGAGCTTCGTGCCAGCGACGGCTGACGATCAGCTTGCCTTCCCGGGATTGCCTTTTGCGAAAGCCCAGCAGGTGGAACAGTTCGGGCACGAACCAACGGGCGATGCGTGGGTCGACCACCAGGGTCCCGGGGTTGTCCGGGTATCTGCGTACCCCCGGCAAAGCCGGCAGGACACGCTCGATGCGCAGGCGGCGCAGCCACGCGGCCACCCGCAGCCAGAACGGCCGGATACGTCTGACCAGAAAGAAGCCGTCGGTCCCCTGTCCCTGATAGAGCGGCATGAGGACCTGTCCGGCCTCGCCGGCGCGGATCGGTCCCCGGCGGTCGCGGGCCAGAATTTGTCCGCGCTCCACCGGCTGGAAGTTCGTGAAACCGGGCTCCATGACGAAGTCGTCGCCTTCCCGGATCACGTGGTGATAACGGACCTCGACCACCGGCGGGACGCCGTCCGTCTCCGCGTCGGATGCCTCGCGACCGTCCACGGGCAGGGGCAGATCTTCCGCCCGAATGCACCCCGCCGTTGCCAGCACCGTCCGGATGGTTGCCAGATGAATGGCCACCGCCGAAGGCGAATCGTGCTGTCCGCCTTCAAAACCCACAGCGACATGCCCCTCTTCCCCCAGATAGTTCAGGATGGTGCTCTCCAGCCGCTCTTCCAGCCCGAGCACCACCGGAGCGCGCAGGCGGAAAGCGAAACCGCGGTTCAGCAGGGTGTCGCCGATGACCGCGAACGGCGTGCCCGCAGCCGAGGTGGTATGCAGGTCCAGGCAGATCACGGGTCCGCGGCGTTGCTTCAGTTGGGCGTCCAGGGACGCCAGCAGCTCACGCTGCTCGCTTTGCTCGGAGGTCTCGTCCTCGGATGGGCGGCGGTGTCTCGACCGCAGGATGCGTTCCCGCGACCACACGCGATTGAAGTCTTCGTCGATGTACCGGCAGCCCCGGGCAAGAGCCGCGCGGTTGCCGGCGAAGCCCACCAGCGCGCCCCGGAAGGAGACGTTGGCCGACCGCAGGGCTTGCAGCGCCTGTTGCAGCGCCAGCGCGCCGGCCGGTTCGTTGCCGTGCATGCCGCCGATACCGATCACCAGCGGTCCGGCGGCGTCTCCGCCATAGCTGCCCAGCAGCCGCGGAAAGCGGCGTCCCGGAACCGGAAGCTCAGCCATCCGCCGCGGACTCCCCGGCGATATCCTCCAACAGCCGCGCCGTCAGTTGGAGGATATCGCTTTCCGTCACGATTCCCACCAGTCGATCCTCCTTGACCACCAACAGGTAGTCGCTCTTTTGCTGCCGCATCCGGGCGACCGCCTCCGTCACCGTGGCTTCCGGAGCGATCGTCACCGGGTCCGGCTGCATGACGGCCCTCACCGGCGCCGGTTCGCCGCCTTCCCCCGGCGGAGCCGGAGCGCACTGCCGCAGGGCCTCGAAGCACGAGATCAGACCCGCCACCTTGCCCTCCTCGTCCTCCACCGGCACGTGCCGTATCCGTTTCCAGTCCATGAGCTTGATCACCAACTCTACCGGTTCGTCGGGGTGAACGGTAAAGAGATCCGTGGTCATGAACTCCTCGATGCGCAAAGCCTGCGGCTTTCCGCCGCGGCCTTCCTCGACTTTCGCCAGTGGCCATTCGTGCACGGGCGCTCCCTCCCATTGCCGCTTGACGGTTGCCGCGGTAAGGGCGCTCAAGAGGGCGTCCTGGGTGTCCGCCCCGTGCATGTCCGCCAGGGAGTCCAGCAGCCAGGAGGCCCCGTTTCGACCCGACGCCACTCGTTGCTCGATCACCCCCAGGTAACGATCGACGTCCGCCGAGTCGAGGCCGGCGGTCCGCAGCCCCTGCCACGCCAGCGGCAGCAATTCCCGGCGGATCAGGTCGCCCGCGGGCGCCGCCTTGCCGTCCACCCAGGTGAACTGGGCGCCGAGGCCCCTTTGCGCCGCGGCCAGAAAGTTGGCCTCGGCGTCATGGAAGGGCATGGTCCCGCCCACGTCGCCGTACGCCTCCTGCCCGCCCCGGAGCATGCCCAGAAAGAAGGCGGCATTGGCCACCTCGTCGAGGACCGTCGGGCCTGCGGGCAGCACCCGGTTCTCGATCCGGATATGCGCCGTGCACTCGTCGATGCCGAAGCAGGCTCGGTTCCAGCGGTAGACCGTACCCGTGTGGGTCCGCAACGCCAGCAATCTCGGGAGTCCTCCCCGCGCCAGCACTTCCAGGGAATCCTCCTCCAGGGATGCGCCGAGCAGCACCCGAAAACGCGCCAGGTCTTCCTGGATCAACTCCAGGATGGAGTGCCGCACCCATTGCTGGCCGAAGCTCACCCGGGCGGCGCGCTCGCGCATGTGATGGCCCGCCCGGCGGGTGTCGATGGACTGCTGGAACAGCGGGATGCGGGTCTCGCGCCACAGCCGGCGTCCGAACAGCAGCGGCGAGTTGGCGGCCGCCGCCAGCAGCGGCGCCGTCACGGCCTGCGCCAGATTGTAGCACTGAGCGAACTCCGCCGGCTCCACCTGGTAGTGCACCTGAAAGCTGGTGCAGCCGGATTCCAGCATCACCGAGTCGTGCCGGATGCTCAACTCGTCCGCGCCCTTGAGCCGGAACTCGTAGTCGCCGCCGCGGAGCTGCGTGAGCACCGCGTTGAGCGCCCGATAGCGCGGCTTGGGGGTCATGTGCGCCAGCGCCAGGTCGGACTTGCGCAAGGTCGGGAGGATTCCCGCCAGCACCATCTCGGCGCCGCGCTCGTGCGCCACCGCTCTCAAACGGCCCAGGGTGGATTCGAGCTGACTCTCGAGCCGGCTCAGACAGTCGCCGCCGAACACCAACGGATCGAGGTTGATCTCCAGGTTGAACAGCCCCAGCTCGGTGGTGTAGTGGGAGTCGGCCACCTGCTCCAGCAGCTCCATCGCCAGCATCGCCGGACGCCGGGCCGCGTCCACCAGAAACAGCTCCTGCTCCGCCCCGATGCGGTGCACCCCGGACTCGATCATGCCGCAGGCCAGCATCCGCTCCAGCGCCTGCACGTCCCGCAGCAAGTGCGAGACGAACAAACGCAGTTCGGCGGCGTCCTCGTCCCGTTGTACGTCCTGAATTCCCATTTCTCGTTACCGACCCGCGCCCGATTGGCGGATCGGGTCTTCTCTTGCGGTGCGCATCGGCCTTCTGTGCGACATCCCGTCTTGCCGGCTTTGTCGACCAAGGTCAAAGGCAGCGCTCGTCGAGCACCGTGTTCCTGAACCGGGTCGTTGCACCACCACCCGAAGGCATGAAGATTGTATCGTCATGGATGGCTTGCCTTATGACCCATGACAGAGTTCATCATCCAGGGCAATAGGGATGCCCGGTTCTCCCGCCCCTGTCCTCTTGCCCGGAGTTCGGTTAGCCACTTGGCCACTTCAATTCATCATGATAGTTTGAAGTATATGTTCCAACGAGCCATCGACCTGCCGGGATCCGGAAGCGAGACCTTCTTCCTCTGGGGACCGCGTCAAGCCGGCAAAAGTACCCTCCTCAGGCAATACTACCCGGACGGACGCTGGATCGACCTTCTCAAGACCGAGGAGTTCCGCCGCTACCTCACCCGGCCCGAACTTCTCCGCCAGGAAATCGCGTCCGAGGGACCGGAGCCCGGGCGTCAGATCGTCATCGACGAGATCCAGAAGGTGCCGGCTCTGCTCGACGAGGTCCACTGGCTGATGGAGCACCGGCGGCTCCACTTCGCCTTGTGCGGGTCCAGCGCCAGGAAGGTGCGGCGCGGCGCCGCCAATCTCCTCGGCGGCCGAGCCGTACGGTATGAACTGCGCGGACTGACTTCCGCAGAGCTCGGAAGCGAGTTCGACCTCCATCGGATGCTCAACCACGGCTATCTTCCCAGGATGTACGAGGCAAAGCGGCCGTGGCGGCTGCTAAACGCCTACATTGCCGATTACCTGAGGGAAGAGATTGCCGCCGAAGGCTTGGTGCGAAACCTGCCGGCGTTCTCCGGGTTCCTCGACGCTGCGGCTCTGAGCGACGGGGAGATGGTCAACTTCTCGAACGTCGCTCGTGAATGCGGCGTATCGAGCCACACGGCCAAGAGCTATTTCGGCATCCTCGAAGATACCCTGCTCGCGCACTGGCTGCCCGCCTACCGCAAGCGGCGGAAACGCCGCGTCATCTCGGCGCCCAAGTTCTACTTCTCTGACGTCGGCGTGGTGAATCGGCTTGCCCGGCGGGGAGAACTGACGCCCGGTACCGAACTCTACGGCAAGGCATTCGAGAACTGGGTCTTCCACGAGCTCTCGGCGTTCGGCGCCTACCGCGAACTCGACGATGAGCTGTCGTACTGGCGGCTCCCCAGCGGCGTCGAGGTGGACTTCGTGCTCGGAGATGTGCGACTTGCGGTGGAGGCCAAGGCCAGCCCCAGGATCACCCGTGATCAACTCAAGGGGCTGCGCACCCTCAAGGAGGAACATCCGGGCGTCAAGCGCCGCATCGTCGTCTGTCTCGAACCCCGCTCCCGGCGCACGGACGACGGCATCGACATCCTCCCGGCGACCGTGTTCGCGCGGCGCCTGTGGCGAGGGGACTTCGCGGAGTAGTTCCGGACGTACCAGCGACAAGGGGGCTCCGCCCATCAAACCGCCGCCCCATCCCCCGGAAAGACGACGCGACGCGTGTGCCGCGCGATCATCAGGTCCTCGTCGGTGGGGATGATCCGCACGGTACAGGCGCTTTCGGGGGTGCTGATGGTGTCGGAGCAGGCTTGGTTGCGTTCGGGGTCGAGCTGGATGCCCAAGTGGGCGAGTCCCTGGCAGGCTTCCCACCGGACGGGGGCGGCGCGCTCGCCGATGCCGCCGGTGAAGACCAGGGTGTCCAGGCCGCCGAGCGCGGCGGCCATGGCGCCGACGTGCTTTCGGACCTGGTAGCAGAACAGTTCTACCGCCAGCGCCGCTTGCGGGTGGCGCTCGCGCGCCTCCAGCAGGGTCTTCATGTCCGGGCTCAGGCCGGAGACCCCCAGCAGCCCGGCCTCGCGGCTCACCAGCCGCTCGATGTCGTCGGGGCCGCCGCCCCGCCCCCGCATCAGGTGAACGAGGACGCCGGGGTCGAGGTCGCCGCTGCGGGTTCCCATCATGAAGCCGCCGGCGGGGGTGAAGCCCATGGTGGTGTCCAGCGGCATGCCGTCGCGCACCGCCGCCATGCTGGCGCCGTTGCCGAGGTGGGCGATGATGACACGGCCGCGCGCCGCGCCCCCCAGGGCGTCCAGGACGTACTCGTACGAAAGGCCGTGGAAACCGTAGCGCCTCACCCCCTCCTCCCACAGGGAACCGCGGAGCGGAAGCCGCTGCGCCAGCTCCGGCATACGGCGGTGAAAGGCCGTGTCGAAGCACGCCGCCTGAGGCAGACCCGGGAAGCGCGACGCCACGGTCTCGATGCCCGCGATCGCCCCCGGCAGATGCAGGGGCGCGAACGCCACGAGAGCCCGGAGGTCCGCCAGCAGCCGCGCCTCCACTCGCTCGGGAGCGGCGTGATCCGGACCCCCGTGCACGACCCGGTGGCCCACCGCGGCAGGCTCCGGCAGACGCAGGCGCGCCGCCGCGGCGAAGACCGCCGCCACCGCGGCCGCGTGGTCGGGACAGTCCTGCCGTCGCTGCAGCAGCGGCGCCCGGTGCGGACCGCGCACCCACAGGTCGCCGTCCGCCAGACCGACCCGTTCCGCGGCCCCTGCGGCCAGCAACTCCTCCCCCGCGCCCCGGAGCCGGTAGAGCGCGAACTTGAGGGAAGACGAGCCGCTGTTCAGACACAGAATGGCTTGGCCGTCGCCGTTCATCGGAGTGTTTCCCTGCCGCGGCTCATGGCGCGGCGACGAGCCGTGGCCGATACGGGCGGGGTGTCCGTCCAAGCCGTGGATCATCTGCCGTCATCTTCGCCGTCCTCTGCGTGGCACGCCTCGCGTGGCCCCCGCCGCGGCTCGTGGTCGCGCCTTGCCGACCCCAAGCCATCCTGCGCATCCTTGTCCACGGTCGATTCAGGACACCCCGCCAGGCGCGGAGGAGCCGCGCAGACGACAGCGAAAGGGTCCGGCAGACTCCTCGCGGTCCGTTCAGGACACGACACCCGGTCACCGGGACCAGGTCCAGTTGCGGATCTCGGGCATGTCCTCGCCGTAACGGGCGATATGCTCCCGGTGGTCGATCAGCTTGTCGCGCACGGCCTGCCTGGCGTACGCGGCAAGGGTTCCCAGCCTGGGGACCCGGTCGATGACCGCCTCCACGAGATGGAAGCGGTCCAGCTCGTTGAGCACCGTCATGTCGAAGGGGGTGGTGGTGGCGCCCTCCTCCCTGTAGCCGCGGACATGAAGATTCGCGTGGTTGGTGCGCCGGTAGGTCAGGCGATGGATCAGCCAGGGATAGCCGTGATAGGCGAAGATGACGGGCCGGTGGGTGGTGAAGAGAATGTCGAACTCCCCGTGGCCGAGCCCGTGGGGGTGGTCCTCCGAGTGCTGCAACTTCATCAGGTCCACCACGTTGACCACCCGTATCCTGATGTCGGGAACGTGCTGGCGCAGGAGGTCCACCGCCGCCAGGGTCTCCAGGGTGGGCACGTCGCCGCAGCAGGCCATGACCACGTCCGGCTCGACGCCCTGATCCGTGCTCGCCCATCCCCAGATGCCGATGCCGGCCGTGCAGTGCTTGACGGCCGCGTCCATGTCCAGCCACTGGGGCTGGGGCTGCTTGCCCGCCACGATGACGTTCACGTAATTGCGGCTGCGCAGGCAGTGGTCCGTGACCGAGAGCAGCGTGTTGGCATCCGGCGGAAAGTAGACCCGGATGATGTCGGCCTTCTTGTTGACCACGTGGTCGATGAATCCGGGGTCCTGATGGCTGAAGCCGTTGTGGTCCTGGCGCCACACGTGGGACGACAGCAGATAGTTGAGCGAGGCGATGGGGCGCCGCCAGGGAATGTCCCGGCGGGTGGTCTTGAGCCACTTGGCGTGCTGGTTGAACATGGAATCCACCACGTGCACGAACGCCTCGTAGGTGGAGAATAGGCCGTGCCGGCCGGTGAGCAGGTACCCTTCGAGCCAACCCTGGCAGGTGTGCTCGCTCAGGATCTCCATGACCCGGCCCTCCGGCGCGAGGTGGTCGTCCTCGGGAAGGGTGTCCGCCATCCAGGCGCGGTCGGTGACCTCGAAGACCGCGCCGAGACGGTTCGACGCCGTCTCGTCGGGGCCGAACACGCGAAAGTTCCTGCTCTCCAGGTTGTTCCTCATGACGTCGCGGAGGAAGCGGCCCATGACGCGGGTGGCCTCCCCCGCGGTCCCGCCGGGTTGCTCCACCGCGAGGGCGTAATCGCGGAAATCCGGCATCTTCAGGTCCTTGAGCAACAGGCCGCCGTTGGCATGAGGGTTGGCCCCCATGCGGCGCGCGCCCCGGGGGGCCAGCGACGCCAACTCCGGCACGAGTCTTCCGGTGTCATCGAAGAGCTCCTCCGGGCGGTAGCTCTTCATCCATTCCTCCAGCAGCCTCACGTGGTCCGGCTTGGCGGCGAGCTCGGCGAGAGGCACCTGGTGGGAGCGCCAGAAGCCTTCCGTCTTGAGCCCATCCACTGCCCTTGGGCCGGTCCATCCCTTGGGAGTACGCAGGATAATCATGGGCCACCGCGGCCGGACGGCCCTCCCGGTGCTTCGGGCCTCCTCCTGGATGGCCCGAATACGGGCCGTTACGGTGTCCAGGGCGCCGGCCATGAGCGCGTGCATCACCTCCGGATCCGACCCCTCGACGCAGTGAGGCTCGTACCCGTAGCCCACGAACAGACTCTCCAGCTCCTCGTGGCTGATGCGCGCCAGAACGGCGGGATTGGCGATCTTGTAGCCGTTCAGGTGCAGGATGGGCAGCACCGCGCCGTCGCTGGCCGGGTTGAGGAACTTGTTGGAGTGCCAGGCCGCCGCCAGAGGACCGGTCTCGGCCTCGCCGTCGCCCACGACGCAGGCCACGATCAGGTCCGGATTGTCGAGGGCCGCGCCATAGGCATGGGAGAGGGCATAGCCCAACTCTCCCCCCTCGTGGATGGAACCCGGAGTCTCGGGCGCCACGTGGCTGGGAATGCCGCCGGGGAACGAGAACTGCTTGAACAGGAGCCGCATCCCGGCCTCGTCCCGGGACACGCTGGGGTAGACCTCGCTGTAGGTCCCTTCCAGGTAGGTGTTGGCCACCAGCGCCGGGCCACCGTGGCCGGGGCCGGCGATGTAGATGACGTCGAGGTCCCGCTTCCGGATGACGCGGTTGAGGTGCGCGTAGATGAAGTTCAGCCCGGGCGTGGTGCCCCAGTGGCCCAGGAGGCGCGGCTTGATGTGAGCCGCCGTCAGCGGCTCCTTCAGCAGGGGATTGTCATAGAGATAGATCTGCCCCACCGACAGGTAGTTGGCGGCGCGCCAGTAGGCGTGGATCGCCTGCAACTCCGCTTCGGAAAGCGCACGGGACATGGGATCACAGAAGGCTCTTGCCGCCGAAGCGACTCTTCCACTGCTCGATGACCTCCTTGTTGTAGACGTTGTCGGGGACTTCGCCGCGCAGCGCGGTCAGGACCGAATCCGTGGCCCAGACCACTCCGGGGTGAAGTCCGCTGCCCTTGTTGGAGGAAACCATGTGGGCCGAGAGGATCACCTTGTCGCCCAGCTTCCGTAGCGGACTGTCCATGGACAGGGGCTCGTCCTCGAAGACGTCCAGCACGGCGCCGGAGATCACGTCGTTTTCCAGCGCCTCGGCCAGATCCGGCTCGTTGACGCAGTAGCCGCGAGAGGTGTTGATGAAGATGGCGTCCTTCTTCATCTGCGCGAACTGCTCCTTGCCCATCATGTGGCGGGTCTCCTTGGTGAGCACTACGTGGAGGGTCACCACGTCGGCCTCCCGCAGCAACGTCGGCAGGTCCACCCGCTCCACGCCGGCTTTCTCGAAGGTCTCGTCCGGCAGGTAGGGATCGCATGCGATCATCCTCATGCCCCAGGGCTTCATCAGCTTCGCCACGCGGGTGCCGATGCGCCCCAGCCCGATGATGCCGAGGACGATGCCGGGATAGCCGTCCATCTCGCGGGACCCCACAAAGGTGCCCTGAAGGCTCGGGTCGCGCCACTCGCCGCCCGATTTGAGATAGCGGTCGCGCTCGCGCACGCGCTTGAGCATGGTCAGCATGCCGGTGATGGTGCCCTCGGCAACCCCGCCCCAGTTGGATTCCGTGGGCGCGTGGCAGACCATGATTCCCATCTCCGTCGCCGCCTCCACGTCCACGTCGTCCACGCCGATGGTGTACTTGGCCACCACGCGCAGATCCTTCGAGGCTTTCATGATCTCCTGGCTGATGGGAGAGCTTCGGATGGAGGTCCCCACCAGCGCGTGGGCACCCTGGGCCATGGCGGCCATCTCGCCCTCGTTGTCTCCCTGGGGGGTGTGCCAGCCGGCCTTGCCCAGCACCAGCTCGCAGCCGTTGCCTTCGAGCTTCCTGTGGGAATCGCCCTTTTCGTCGTTGGGGGCGAATATGAACACTTTGGCCTTGGCCATCGGATTCCTCCTGTGTCGTCACGCTTTCGCGCCTGGACCGTGCCGGAATTGGTATCAAGCGAGGAAAAATTATATGACCCGGCCGGGCAGGTCAACCGGCAGCCTGCACCATGGATATCCCCGACATGCTCTTGAACACGGATATGTCCCGACGCGTGGTCGTCGACACCGGGCAAGCACCGTGGGTGGACTCGCCCCTGCCCGGAGTCCAGCGGCGCCTGCTCGAACGGGACGGCGACGAGGCGGCGCGCGCCACCAGCATCGTCCGCTACGCCCCGGGAAGCCGCTTCGCGGAACACACCCACGGACTCGGCGAGGAGTTCCTGGTGCTCGAAGGCGTGTTCTCCGACGAGCACGGCGACTACCCGGCGGGGACCTACGTGAGGAACCCTCCGGGTTCACGGCACCGGCCCCGCAGCCGCGGCGGCTGCACCCTGTTCGTGAAGCTCCGTCAGATGGATGCAAAAGAGCGGCAATCCGTACGCGTCGATACAGCCAGGACGCCGTGGTCCCGAGGAAACGAAACCGGTCTTCTCGTGATGCCGCTCCACTCCACGGAAAGAGAACGCGTCTCGCTGATGAAGCTCGCTCCGGGGACACGCCTGGCGCGGCACGCTCACCCCGCAGGCGAGGAGCTATGGGTTCTGGAAGGCGTTCTCGAGGACGACGACGGCGTCTACCGCAAGGGAACCTGGCTACGGCACCCTCCGGGCAGCGCACACGCGCCGCGGACCCGCGCGGGCTGCGTTTTCTACGCCAAGACCGGACACCTGACAGGGTGATCACACCCACGGCCGCGGCCAACGCCGGGCCGCCTCGGGAGCTCCCGACCGAAGCGAACGCGCCCCGGGAAGGCCTCCGCGGAACCAGCCGACCAGCCCAAGCCTCCGCGGAACTTCCGTCACAACTCACAGAAATCCCCTTGGGCGGCGAGGGAACGGCCGCGGTCCGGGGCCGGCCGGCCGCCTTACCAGTACCGGCCGAGGGTCACGCAAACGGCGCCGCCCACCACCAGCAGCGTGCCGAAAATTACGGCCGGCGTGGTGTTCTCGATGCGGCGCAGAAGGATGCTGGCCAACAGGACGGTCCATACGGGAGAGGTGGCGGTGATGGGAGACACGACCACCACCGGCCCGGACTCGAGGGCGAAGAACAGCAGCAGGATCGCCATGGTCTCACCGAACCCGGAGACGGCGAAGGGAAGCAACGCCTTTCTGTGCCAGACGATGGGGTCCCGCCGCAGGGGCAGGGCCAGATAGGTCGCGAAGCAACCCAGCGAGACCACCCCCACCAGCGCCGCAAAGAACAGCGGCTCGCCCGCCAGGATCATGGCGAACCGTCGGATGGGGTGCACGGTGGAAGTCATGACCGAGGTTGCCACCGGCAGCAGCAGATACCAGCGACGAAAGCCCGCGATCTGTTCGTCCATCCTCCATGAGGTAAGGGCCGTGCCCCCGACGATCAGCAACACGCCCACCAGATTGAGGGCGTTGGTCTGCTCTCCCAGCACGGTCACCCCGATGAACACGGTGAGCATGGGGTGCGTATTGCGCAGCGTGACGGCGCGGGATACACCCACCTTGGAAATGGCCAGGTAGTGGCAGGAACGCAGGACCGTTTGCAGCACGCCGGTGATCACCACCAGATAGAGCGCCGCGCGGGGAACCGCGGGAACGCCCTGAGTGAGCAGGGCGATGGAGGACAATCCCACGGCATGCATGGACAGCGAAAACAGCACCGCGGTGTTGGGCGTCGAATAGCGCAGCCCCCACCGGGCTGCGATGTTCGACGTGGCGTAGGAGAACGCGGTAAGGAGGGCGAGCAGTTCGATGGACATGGGGTTCCCGGGGCAGCAGGCCGGCAGGCGGCGGCGCGGAGTTCATGCCGATGCGTCAGGGCCTATCCCGGATCAAGGGGAAAAGCGAACGCTGGGTCGGGCACGGACGCCTTGGCGTCGGGCCCGGCGCGATCATGAAGAAGTTCAAGTTCGACCGCGCGTACTACGACCGCTGGTACCGGAACGACGAGACGCGGACCTTCACGACCGAATACACCCCCGTCAACGTGCGCTTCGTGCTCGCCTACCTCGACTACCTGGAGGTGGAGGTCAAGACGGTGCTGGACGCGGGCTGCGGCCTCGGGCACTGGCAGACCGCGCTGAAGAACCTCGGCCGGGACGTACGGTACCATGGACTGGAGAGGAGCGCCTATCTCTGCCGAAAACTCGGCTGGGAGAAGGGCTCCATCGTCGACTACCGGGCCGAGGAACCCTTCGACCTGGTGGTGTGCCAGGGCGTGCTCCAGTACCTGGGCGACGCGGAATGCACGGCCGCCATCGACAACCTCGCCGCCCTGTGCTCCGAGGCGCTCTACCTCGAGGTGCTCACACAACGGGACGCCACGGAGAACTGCATTCCCGAGCGCACCGACACCGACGTCTACCTGCGCAAGGGAAAATGGTACCGCAAGCGCCTCGATGAACACTTCGTCAACCTGGGCGGCGGGCTGTTCCTGTCCAAAGCGTGCGCAGTGACGCTCTATGAGCTCTGGACACCGTAGCCGGTCGGGCTCCTGGTGTAGTGTCCAATATAAAACGTGGATAAGATGCGCAGGACTTTTTGCCGTCGGCAAGGCGCGACAACGAGCAGTGGCCGCTACCACGCGAGGCGGAGCAACGCAGCCGACGGCGAAGAGGACCAGCAGATTATCCATGTTTTATATTGGACACTACACTAACCTCGCATGATGCGTAACCCGTTGGAAATACGGGAATTCTCTCCACCGTCCCAAAAAAGATCAACCGAGGTCCAAGAATCCGGGTCGTGGCATGCGTCTAAAGGATAAAAGGGATGACGAAATGGGCCCGGCCCGAGCGTCGATGGAATCCGAACCACCGCCGAAACATGACGAATCAGCCGCAACACCCGGTGCGCCCGAGTCGGTTCGGGTCCAGCCGGCAGAGAACGCGATGTCCGAACCGCTGATGACGCAAAGCGACGTGGAACTCGTCAACGCCGCCCGTGGAGGGGACCGAGATGCGTTCAAGACCCTCGTCGACCGCCACTATGACCTGATATTCCGGGTCGGTTTCCGGGAAATGAAAGATCCTGACAGGGCAAAGGACCTCACGCAGGAAGTGTGCATGAGGCTGCCTGTCAAGCTGAAGTCCTTTGCCGGCCGCAGCAGGTTCAAGACGTGGCTCCACCGGGTGGTGGTGAACGAGGCCCGCGACTGGATACGGAAAGACGACACTCGGCGGAAATACGAAGGGAAGCTTCCCAAGAACGGAAGGAAGCTTCCCAAGAACGGAGGGAAGCTTCCCAAGAACGAAGGGGAGCTTGCCAGGGACGAAGGGAAGTTTCCCAAGGCGGATGCGCACAACGGGGCCGTAGACGGCGGGCAAGCCGAACTTTCCGAAGAGTTGGATCGGGCGCTTTCCGAAGAGTTGGACCGGGCGAAGAAACTCTTGGAGCGGTTGCCCGAGGATATGCGGGACACGTTTTGCCTCGTGAAGGTGTTGGAGTTTACCCAGCAGGAGGCCGCCGAGATCCTGGGAGTGGCTCCGGGGACGGTGGCATGGCGGGTGCACGAAGCCTGCGAACTTCTGACGGCCTGGATTACACAGGAAGAGGAGAGGGTCTCGTGAGCGACGAACTGAAGAGACTCACGGAGGCGTTGCGGGCCGAAATTCCGCGCCCCTCGGCCGAGGACCGGGCTCAAGCCCTGGCCGCGGCGATGGAGGCATTCGATCGCCACTGCCAAGAATCGGACGATGAGAAACGTCTAACAGGGCAGATGCCGAAACGCGGCATACTTCACCTGAGGAGGTTTCCCATGTCCATGTCACGCTCGTCTCTGGCTCTTGCCGCCAGCGTCGCCTTCCTGGTGGTGGCCGGCACGGTTTTTCACCGAATGTTGTCCGAACCGCTTCCGCCTCCGTCCGTGGTCTCCACGGCCACCCGGACCGCGGCGCCGACTCCCGTTACCGGGGCTCCGGAGCCAACGGCGCCGGCGGCAACCGCGCCTACGCCTTCGGGGCAGGAGGCATCGCGGCTCAGGTTCTCTTTGCAACCGGAACCGGGGGCATGGTCCGAAACCCTGGAAGGACACGGCAACACCTTTCAACTGACTGTCGGTCAGCAAAGCAGGCCAAGGGTCGGTCCGGAATCCATGCCAAGGCTCCGGGTCGAGTCGGGGTCACCCCTTTACCACCCCCGGGGACGTGATCGTTTCGCCGATTTCGATACCAACCCCGTGAAAGTGGTCTCCGAGGAGCCGGTGTCGACCTTCTCCATCGACGTCGATACGGCATCGTACGGCTTCGTGCGGATGTTCCTCGAGCGTGGAGTGTTGCCGCAGCGCAACGCCGTGCGCGTCGAGGAAATGATCAACTATTTCCCCTACGGCTACGCCGCGCCGGAGGACCGCCTCCGTCCGTTTGCCGCCCACGTATCGCTGATGCCGGCGCCATGGAACGACGCAACCCGGTTGATGCGCATCGGCATCAAGGGCCATATGCCTCACCGCGACGCCCCGCCCCGGGCCAACCTGGTGTTTCTGATCGACACGTCCGGCTCCATGAGTACGCCGAACAAGCTGCCGTTGCTGGTCGACTCGTTCAAGCTGTTGTTGCAGTCGCTGGCCCCGGAGGACAGGGTCGCCATCGTTACGTACGCGGGGGACGCGGGCACGATGCTGGAACCCACACCGGCGGCGAAGCGGGCGCGGATCGTGGCGGCCCTGGAACGGCTGCAGGCCCGAGGCTCCACCGCCGGAGCGGAGGGGATCCGCCAAGCCTATCTGCTGGCCCGGCGACACTACGTCGAGGACGGCGTGAACCGCGTGATCCTGGCCACGGACGGAGACTTCAACGTCGGCATCACCAACCTGGAGGCGCTGGAGAGCTACATCGCGCGGGAGCGCACCAGCGGGGTGTTCCTGTCCGTGCTGGGTTTCGGCACCGGCAACTACAACGATGAACTCGCCCAACGGCTGGCCCAGAACGGCAACGGCAACGCCGCCTACATCGACAGCCTGTCGGAGGCCCACAAGGTGCTCGTGCAAGAGGCGGCCTCGACGCTCTTCCCCATCGCCAAGGACGTGAAGATCCAGGTGGAGTTCAACCCGCGCGCGGTCAGCGAGTACCGGCTCATCGGCTACGAGACCCGCATGCTCAAGCGCGAGGACTTCCGGAATGACAAGGTGGACGCCGGAGAGATCGGCGCCGGCCACACGGTCACGGCCCTCTACGAAGTGACGCCGGCGGGCTCGGGAGGCGAGCGCGTACCGCCGCTGCGCTATCAGTCCCAGGCGGCGGGCCCGGCCACGGCGCCGGCCGACGAGATCGCGTTCGTCCGGATCCGCTACAAGCCGCCCGACTCCGACACCAGCGCCGAAATCACCCGCCGGGTCACCCATGCCGACGCTTCCGGGGATCTCGCCTCGGCCCCCACGGACGCGCGCTTCGCGGCCGCCGTGGCCGGGTTCGGGCAACTCCTTCGCGGCGGACGCTACACCGAGAAGTTCGACTACGACGACGTCATCGAGCTGGCTCAGGGCGCCAGGGGGAAGGACCCCTTCGGCTATCGGAACGAATTCGTTCAGCTTGTACGGATGGCCAAGACGGCACGTGCCTTGGAGCGGCTGTCGCCCGGAAAGCCGGACGCCGCCATCGAGAGGGTCGCCCCGAAATAGCCCACCACCTTCACGCCGTGACCGGCGTGTTGACACGGCACGCCGGTCATGGCAAGTCAGCACTTCGCATTTCCGGATGGCCTGTAACGGGCCGCCGAGCCGCCGGGACGATATATTCATGAGGACACCATGTGGGAAGCTGCCATAGGCGCGGCGGACAGCCTCTTTTCCCTCGGGCCGATACTGGCGATGCTGGTGATACTGCCCATCGCGCTGGTCTCCGGGCTGATGCCCGGGGGGAATCTGCCCATCGCGGTGGTCCTGCTGGGGTTCGCCGGGTACGTGGACCCGTGGATCACGGTGACGGCCGCGGTCTTCTTCCTGGCGGCCAGCGACATCACCGAGCCGGTCCCCTCCATCCTGATGGGCATCCCCGGGGCGCGTTCGGCCCAGGCGACCATTCTGGACGGCTATCCGCTGGCCCGCCAGGGACTGGCGGGCGTGGCCCTGGGGGCCAGCTACATGTGCACGCTGGTGGGCGGCATCATCGGCGCGCTGGCGCTGCTGCTGTCGCTGCCCATCTCCCGTGAGCTGCTGCGGCTCTTCGGGTCGGCCGAGTTCTTTCTGCTGTCGCTTTTGGGCCTCATGTGCGTGGCCATCGTCAGCTCCGGGGCCTTCGTCAAGGGCATGCTCACGGCCTGCTTCGGGCTCGCCATCTCCATGATCGGTTTCTCCGTCATCGGCGGCAACGTCCGCACCACCTTCGGCATCGACTACCTGTGGGACGGCATCCCCCTCGCTCCGGTGGTCATCGGCCTCTTCGCCCTGCCCGAGGTAGTGGACCTGGTGGTTTCCAACACCCCCATCGCCCGGGAACGTCTCGAGACCATGCTCAAGGAGGCGGACCGGGACGTCTACAAGGGCATGCGTGAGGCCCTCAACAACAAGTGGCTGCTGGTGCGCTCGTCGCTCATCGGCACCTTCGTGGGAATGATGCCGGGCATCGGCTCCTCCGGAGCGCACTGGATCGCCTACGCCCAGGCGCGTCATACCGAGAAGGGCGCGATGGAAACCTTCGGCAAGGGCGATGTGCGCGGCGTCATCGCCGCGGACTCGGCCAACAACTCGGTGGACGGGGGCGTGCTGATCCCTACGGTGGTGTTCGGCATACCGGGCAGCGGCGGCATGGCCATCCTGCTGGCGATTCTGGTGCTGTCGGGGGTCCAGCCGGGGCCGGCGATGCTGACCGAGCACCTGGAACTCACCGTCAGCCTCGTTTACACCATCGTGCTGGGCAACGTCATCGTGGTGCCCATCATGCTCTATTTCGCGCCCTACATGACCCGAATCGCCGCCATCTCCCCCAACATTCTCGCCCCCATCATCATCGCCCTGGTGACGCTGGCCGCTTACCAGGCCACCTATTCCATGGAGGACCTGGGGCTGGTGCTGGCTTTCGGCGTCCTGGGCCTCTTCATGAAGCGCTACGGCTGGCCGCGCCCGCCGATCCTCATCGCCGTGGTGCTGGCGGAGATCGTGGAGAAATACCTGTGGCTCTCGGCCAACAGCTACGGCTGGTCCATGTTCGCGCGCCCGCAGTTCCTGTCCATCATCGTGGTGATGGTCCTGGTGATGGTGGTGAGCCTGCGGATGCAGCAGGGGGCCAAGAGGGCCGCGGAGGAGTCCACCGGCGAAGGGCGAGAGCCGGGACTGGATCAGATCTGATGGATGACGGCAAGGACATGAACGCGGGCAAAGCTCCGGCCGGGACGGCGCAGCGGGGTTTCTCCGTCGAGGTGGTGGGAGAAATCATCCTGCTGGCCATCGTCGGCGGCCTCTTCCTCTACATGTTCATCGAGTCCTTCCGCTGGCCCGAGGGCTCGGCCCTCATGCCTCGTATCGCCATCGGGCTCGGCACGCCGTTCTGGATCGCGCGTCTGATCACCCTGGTCCTCAGCACCCGGGAGACGACATCCGAGCAGATCATGGACTTGGGCTTCCGCACCGGCGCCGATCCCGGGGCCGAGCGAATGCGGTTCGCCCGCATCTGTTTCTACATCCTGGGCCTCTACGCTGCCATCTGGCTGGTGGGATTCCACATCGCCATCCCGCTGGGCGTCTATTTCTACGTGCGGGTATACGGCCGCGCCGGGCGGCTCTGGTCCACGATCCTGGGGCTCCTGTTCCTGGCCCTGATCGTGCTGGTCTACGACCGGTTCCTGAACGCCACGTGGCACGACCCGCCGCTCCTCAGGCTGTTCTGGGGTTGACCCGAACCCGGCATGGGCCGGAATCCGGGAGACCGAACCATTCTCCGTCATTCTGTGCGAGATTTCACGGACAGGGGACTCATGAAAAACGGCCATCCGTCGCGCGACGGATGGCCGTTTTTCGTGCCCTTGCGCGGCAAGTGTACGAGCGGGTTTCCAAATCCGCCCGTACCCGCACCGCGGCGTTAGCCGACGGATGCTCCTAGTTGATGCCCATCAGCCTCTTGAGCAGCTTCTCACCGTCCGGGGTCAGCGACTGATACCGCTTGAGCCCGTCGTTGAAATCTTCCGCGGTACCCAGTGAGACCTCGTAGCCGGCGACTCCCGCGGCCTCCAGGAACCCCGCGTCCTTCGTGGTGGCCTCGAAGGCCTTCTTCCAGACGTTGTACACGTCATCCGGGACACCCGGCTGAAGCACGTAGATCCGGCTGAACGTGTTGAACCTCTGGGCCACGAGAAAGGCGTTCTGCTGTTCCTCGGTGGACTTCACCACCTCGAAAAGATGCGGCACGTTGGTGGCTCCGAGCTTGCCCAGCCAGTCCTTGGACGGCTCCTTCTCCCACCAGAAGATGGGCGCCGCCTTCTTGTCGGTGATCCATTTCGGGAACAGCCGCGGCACGTTCTCCTCCACGCAACGGTCGACGCCTTCCATCTCGTCCCGATCGAAGGCGGCCATGATCTCCGACGTCCCGCCGTAACCGTAGACCATCTTGATGGGACCGCCCATCTCCATCACGAACTGGGGGCCGATGCCGAAAGCCGCGCCCGGGGCGTTGCCGCCGCTGGTCACGGGCTTGCCGCGCTTGACCAGGTCCGCGTAGGTCGTGCCGATGCTGCGGCGCACGCACCAGATGCGAGGCACTTCGCCGGAGCTGGGGCTCCCCAGCACGCGCACGGTCTTGAGATCGAAGTCCGGCACGTCCTTGCCCGCCAGCTCGCGCTGGACGAACCGGGGATGCAGCAGCCCCAGGGTCATGCCGTCGGGCTTGGCCTTCATGGCCCGGCGCAGACCGCGTAGCTGACCCGCCCCGGGAACGTTGCGGACGATGAAGGACGGATTGCCCGGCAGGTACTGGCCCACGAACCGGGCCACCAGTCGGGAGAACGTGTCGTAGCCGCCGCCCGGAGCCGAGCCGACGATGATTTGCACCGGCTTGGATTCGAACAGCTTGGCCAGCTCCGCATCCGAGCGCTGCGCCCAAGCGCTGGAGGGGACCAGCAACGAGACCGCCAGCACCGAAGCGAAGAGACCGCCAAAGACTCGAAGCAACCGGCTCCTTCTCTTGAATGCCTCTGAAATCATGAATACCTCCTTCGCGTGATTGGTTATACGTTGAACAGACAGACTACGCTCTCTTAATCCAGCCATCAAGCCAACGCAAGCTCGATCCCAAGCATAAAGGAAGGTCTCGGTCACCCGCGCCACCATCGCGGCGCGCCCTCGCGTCGTCGTCCCGGCGGTAACCGAGCGGCCGCCGAGGCCCAAGACGACCCAACCGGCGTTCATGGCCAAAGGTCCCCCAGGCTGAACGTGGTCGCATCGAACGGCCGCACGCTCACCGGCGCGTCGTCCTTCGCGCACGCGATGAGCACCCACTCCCCGTCCCGGAGCTCGAACGCCTCCAGCGTCCGGTCCGCCGGCTCGATGAACCACCGGTAGGCGACCCCTTCGCGTGCGTAGACCGGTCGCTTTTCCTGAAGGTCGAGCCGGCGCGTCGACGGTGATGGCACCTCGCACGCCCAGTCCGGAGCCAGTGGTTGAGCGCGATGGTGGTCCGGATCTCGCGCTGCTCCCTACGACCGTGCACGGTCGGGAACTTGCTCTGGATGGGCTTGCCGGTGTTCTCGACAAAGTCGGGTGGGCGTTTTGCGTGGTCATGGAACCGCAGCCGGAGGTCCCCGAGCAGAGTCTTGTCCTTGGCGGTGAACAGGTAGTGGGCATCGTGCAGGAAGGAGGCGATGGCGGTCTGTGTCAGCAGGGCATCGGCGGTGAGGGTCTTGCCTACTGCCAAGGGTGCCACCGACACCGAGCAGGAAGTGCTGGAATCCCTGGAGCGAATCTCTCCGGACGGCTGGCGGACGCGCGCCGCGGCGCTGCCTCGGCTCTTCGCCGAAGCCCGGGCCGCGGCGGACCGGCTCGTGGAACCGAAATGCGTCACCTGAAGCTCACGAGCCCCGCGCTGCGCACGCTGGAAGACGTAAAGTCGTGGGTCGAAGCGACCGAGCAGGAGTTGCCTGACCAGATCAAGCACGGGCCCGTTGTGGTAAGCTGAGGAGGCCGGCACACGCTGATACGGCGCATCAAACTGCAAACTCGCTCATCCTTCGGACCGAACGCCCGGACGCCGGTGTGGGCCTGTCAAAAGGCCGATCTCTCTAATGTTTTCTCGAGGAGCAAAACTGTCCTTATCGGAAGGCGCCAAAACAGGAGATTGTGATGACCAAGCACTTGACGGCCATAATCCAACGCGAGGGAGATGGTTACGTCGCACTGTGTCCGGAACTGGATGTCGCCAGCCAAGGCGTTACCGTGGCCGAAGCGCGCGGCAACCTGACGGAAGCGTTGGAGTTGTTCCTTGAAACGGCGTCCGACTCGGAGATACGGCAGCGTCTGCATGACGAGGTGTACGTGACCCATGTCGAGGTCACGGTTGGCTAAGCTTAGGGTTCTCTCGGGCCGTGAAACTTGCCGGATACTCGCTGACCACGGATTCGTCGAGGTCAGGCGACGAGGGAGCCATAGGATCATGCAGAAAACGGAAGGGCACAACACCGAAGGTTGAGCGACACGTAAACTCAAGCGAGGAACAGGTATCAAGCGAGGAACAGGTACCATGAGCACATACTACCATGACCTGAAGGACCCCTGGGGCAATATTGCAGTTGAGGAAACACCGGAGCACTACCGCATAACTCTGTGGGACAACCAAGGCTCCCAAGTCGGCGCGTTGACCCTTCAGGTGTTGGACGGCCATGAGGCGATTCATCATTTCTTCCAGGATACTCCTGTGTGCCAAGCCTACTTCGACGGCCGGGGCAGGGTGCTGCGCAAATTCCGAGAGGCTCGCACTGCCACGCTGCTCAGCGATTACGGCGACATCGTCAACGCAGATGAAGTCCGGAAAGAATGCTACCGCTGGCATGATCTGGAACCGGAGCCCCCGTTGGACGATCTGGCATGAGGACGGGGCATGTTCCCGGTCATTATCACATCGGGCGTTGCGTAACTCGGTGAACACAGATTCGCTGAAAACGATCCGTCGAACCATGGACCCATCGGCCACCACCTTCATCGAGGCCCTCGCTTCCTCGCTGGAAGCCGCCTCCAGCTATAATCCCAACGATGCGGACAAGCCCGCTGCCGTTCTGTGGACCGACCGTGAGTCGCAGTGGCAGCCCATCGTTCCCCATCTCCGCCGCTTCATGCCGCAGCTTCTGACGCTCGGTGAGTACGAGCCCGGGGGGCCGCACCAAGCCGTCGATCTGGCTGCGATGCGTGATCGATAGGACGCTGGAATTTCCCGAAATTCCCTCCGATACAACGCCCATCGTCTATCTGCCCAGCGTAGGCCGCCAGGAGCTTGGCACCGCCGAAGCCTGCCCGGGCCGCCTGAAACCTCTGGTCGAGCTTCTGTATCGGGGCGCTTGCTGGACCCAGAAGAACCGCAGCGACCGGACGCTGGAGGCGTTCCTGACTTCCAGGGACGGCGGACTTGCCCTGGACCTCGCGCACGACGCTGCCGCACGGCAGGCCATGCGGCGCACTGCAAGGCGGACCTCCATTTCGACCCGGAGAAGGACGGCGAGACCGTTGCGACGGACCGGCTCGGCAGACGGGAAGGACCCTGGGAACCGGTATGGCGGCGTTTCGCGGAGGCACCGGCGATTTATCCAGGCGTGCCGGTGCTCTTGCGCGCTGCGATGCCGAACGATCTGTTCGTAGAGCGGTCTTCCTGGCCCCAGAACAATGAGCGAGACGAAACAGCCCTGCGACAAGCCCTTCTGAAGCTTGGAGGCGAGGCGACGGCGACGGCCCGGGAGCAGGTCATTGGTCTTGAGAAGACCCACGGCGAGCGACGCGACTGGGTCTGGGCGAAGCTCGGTTTGGCGCCTCTGGCGCGCGCCCTCTCGCACTTGGCGGCGCTGGCGGGGCTTGCATCGAACGAGTTGGGCGGAGCCTCCGTCGCTGAAATGGCCATACTGTAAGCCGGTGGCGCCTGGAAGACCGACGCCGCAACTCTCGCCAGCATGGCCGCGGTGCAATCGTCCGCGCACACCCAAGCCGTGAGCCGGGCGCTGGACGCGATCTATCGTCCCTGGCTGGAGGCCGCGGCCCGGCGCCTCCAGGCGCTGGAGTCCGGCGAGTTCTCGCGCGGCACGGAATCGAGAAGTTCGTCTCCACGCCGGAGTTGCGCAGCGACGACGCCATCGATCCGGACCCGCTGCCGCCGGGGCAGGTGTGGGGGATCAGTCCGGGCGGGCCGGAGACGGGACCCAGCCTCTATCGCATCGAGGTCACGGTAGGCCGGGGCGGCGGCGTCAGGATATTGAACGCCCCGGCGCCGCCGGCGTTCCGCGAGAGCGCGAGCTACGCGGAACAGAACCTGTACGCCCGGGCCAGGGAGTTGGTGGGAGACCGGGACCCGCGCGCCCATGAGTTCTCCGTGCAGCTCCGGGCCATGGACAACGACCGCACTGGAACCGCTCTGGGCCTGCCGGTGCTGATGGCCCTGTGCAGCGGGTTACTGGAGAAAAACATCAAGGGCGGCCTGATCGCAGTCGGAGCGTTGAACCTCGGCGGCTCGGTGGAGCCGCTGGCGAATGCCGTCGATGTCGTGGAAGTCGCCGTGGAGAAGGGGGCGGCCGTCGTGCTGATGCCGGTTTCAGCCAGGAGGCCGTTGTTCGATCTCTCGGACGATATGGTGACGCGGGTCAACGTCCAGTTCTATTCGGATGCGCCGGACGCGCTGTTGAAGGCGTTGCTGGAATGACGGCGGAAAGGGTAGCGTACGTCGTTGTCCGGCGATGCCTCACGCACCCGAGCGCGGCGGCGCCGTCAGACCCGACCGGTTCCACAGCGACAGCAGCAACCCGAGCGCCAGCACCCCGATCAGGCTCATGTACATGCCGCGGTAGCCTGCCAGTGCGATGATGCCGCCGGCCATGGCCGATCCCAACCCCGAGCCCAGCGGAAAGGCCATGGAGAAGGTCGCCATGGTGACGCCGCGGCGCTTGGGATCGCCCCGCTCCATGGCCAGAGCCAGGGTGGTGGAGACGCCCAGCGCGTAACCGAGAAAATAGAGCGCCCCGGCGATCATCATCAGGACGAGGCCCGAAGCCAGCAGGACCAGGACGATGCCGGCAATCTCCAGGACATACGCCGCCACCACCGCGGGTCCGCGGCCGATGCTGTCCGACACCCGGCCGAGAAGAGGCCGGCCCACGAGGCTGGCGACGCCGATGGCCACGAAGTACCAGCCCAGACTCTCGATCCCCACCTCGCGGGCATAGAGGACGATAAAGGAGTTCAGCCCCGACCAGGGCAGGTTCATGCAGAAGAGCAGAAGGGCGGTAAAGAGAATGCCTCGGTCGAAGTAGGTTCTGCTCCGGAACGGGAGCTTGGGACCTCCGGCCTCCGCGGGGACGGCCGGCCGGCGTACGCTCCGGCCGCACACGCCGGCGAGGACCGCGGCCAGGAGCGCCACGACGCTCGACAGGGCGAAGACCAGGGCATAGCCGCTCGCGAACTTCTCGATGATCCACAGCGCCGCGAACGGAAAGAACACCGACGAGCTGCTCTGGATGCCGGAGTAGTAGCCGCTGGCTTCGCCGCGCCGGTCGGCGGGCACCACCGCCGCCAGAAACGCGTAGCCGCTGGTGTTGATCCCGGCCCAGGAGAAGCCCCGCAGGACGTTGGCGGTGAAGGCCCCTTCGACATGAGGGACCACGAAGATCAGCACGGTCAGACACAGTCCGATGCAGCTCAGACTGAGCACCCGGGTCTCTCCCCAGGAATCCACCCAGGCGCCGACAAAGGGCCGGATCACCACGCTGCTGCTGCTGAAGGCCGCCAGCAACAGACCCACCATCAACGGCGAACTGCCCAGATGGTCCAGATAGAGCGGGAGAGTCGGCGTCAGCACCGCGTGATGCCCGTAGGCCAGAAACTGCGACGCGGACAGCAGGATGAACGTGCCCGTCCAGAAAGTCGGCTTGACGGCCTGATCCGGCATGAAGCTTTTTGGCGGCTATGATTCCCGGATCACGCGCCGGCTCAACTGTGGCGCTTCACCCAGGACAGGATGACGTCGTTGGTCCCCTCAGGGTCCTCCCAGAAGAACCCGTGGGTCTGCCGCTCCAGGACCTTCAATTCGGCGCCCGGGATGCGGTCCGCCAGCACCTGTGCCTGGGCCACGTGGTTGCTCCCCACGGTGTCGCCGTCACCGATCAGCACCAGGGTGGGACACCGGACGTCTCCCAGACGATGGGTGCCCTCGAAGCTGTGACGCGCCATGACCAGGTGGACGAACTCGGGAAGCTTGGCGTGGGTCTCCCAGGCCAGCTTGTAGAACGCCTCCACCTCGGCGCGATGATCGGCCCGGTAGCCGGCGGTGAAGAAGGTGTCGGTCTCGACGATCTCATCGTAGACGAACTTCTCGAAGCCCATCTCGATCAGCTCGTAGACGAGTTGGTGCGGCAGGCCGGGAACGCAGTCCGGCCCGGCCCGGCCCGCGGTGCCGGAGCCCGCGGCCGCCATGATCAGGCTCTTGATCCGGCCGGGGAAGTTCTGCGCCAGGGACAGCGCGATGCGCCCGCCCATGGAGTGGCCGATGAAGTGGGCCGAGGGGCAGCCGATGTGGTCCATCAGCGCCACGATGTCATTGGCCATGAGCTCGATGGTGTAGACGTTCTGCTGCGCAACCGAGCGGCCGCAGCCGCGCGGGTCGTGAAAGACGAGGTTCAGGGAATCGGCCAGGGGCATCTGCGAGGGCTTCCAGACCTCGCCCGAATAGGCGGTGGAGGGCACGAAGATCAGGGGCTCGCCCTGTCCGTGGGTTTCGTAATAGAGGTCGACGCCGGTAGACAACTTCACGTTGGGCATGGGTTCTTTCCTCCTTGGGGAGCCGGGATATCCGCCCGCCCGTCTCCGTGCACTCTTATTACATGTATGGACCCTCTACCGCTAACGGCTTGCTTCCGCCGACTTGACAGGTATACCTCATATAGACATATGCACTGTTCACACGCTCACGGCCGGACGCATGGAGGGAGCGGACGCCGGAGCTTCCCGGGCATTTCCAGGATCGCGACGTCAACATGGCTAAAGCACTGATCATCGCGGAGAAGCCGTCGGTGGCCGCGGATGTGGCGCGGGCGCTGGGCGGCTTCAAGCGGCACCAGGACTACTACGAGAGCGACGACTACGTACTGTCCTCGGCGGTGGGCCATCTGCTGGAGCAGATTCCGCCGGAGGGAGTCGAGGCGAAACGGGGCAAGTGGAGCTTCACCAACCTGCCGGTGATACCCCCCTTTTTCGACCTCAAGCCGATCCAGAAGACCGCTTCCCGGCTGAAGACGTTGGTCAAGCTGATCAAGCGCAAGGACGTGGACGCCCTGGTCAACGCCTGCGACGCCGGCCGGGAAGGCGAGCTCATCTTCCGCAACATCGTCCGCCACGCCAAGGCGAAGAAACCCATCAAGCGCCTCTGGCTCCAGTCCATGACCCCCGACTCCATCCGCAACGGGTTTGTGAAGCTGCGCGAGGACAAGGAGATGCAGCCCCTGGCGGACGCCGCCCTGAGCCGCTCCGAGGCCGATTGGCTGGTGGGCATCAACGGCACCCGGGCCATGACCGCATTCAACTCCAAGCCCGGAGGATTCTACAAGACCACCGTGGGCCGCGTGCAGACCCCCACCCTGGCCATCGTGGTGGAGCGCGAGGCCGCGATACGCAGCTTCAAACCCGAGCCCTATTGGGAGGTGACGGCCACGTTCCGATCGGAGGGCGGCGAGTATCAGGGACGCTGGTTCGACGAAAAGTTCCGGAGGACGGACGGCGAGCCCAACGCCCGCGCCGAACGGATCTGGGAGCAGGCCGCAGCCGAGGCCATCCGCGAGAAGTGCCTGGGCAAGACCGGCGCCGCGACCGAGGAGAGCAAGCCCACCCGGCAGGCGCCGCCGCCGCTGTTCGAC
Organism: uncultured Binatia bacterium (SeqCode); assembly: GCA_965214905.1. GTDB lineage: Bacteria > Desulfobacterota > Binatia > UBA9968 > JAJDTQ01 > JAJDTQ01. The sequence goes on along the minus strand of OZ243984.1, from coordinate 3,161,649 downwards.
CTCACGAGTCTTCAGCGCGAGGCCAACGCGCGTTTCGGGCTGAGCGCCAACCGCACCGTGCAGATCGCCCAGGCGTTGTACGAGCGGCACAAGGTGCTGACCTACCCGCGCACCGACTCACGGGCGTTGCCCGAAGACTACGCCGGACCGGTCAAGGACTCGCTCCGGATGCTCAAGGACACTGCCTACGCGCCGTTTGCCGGCGCCATCCTGGAGCAGGACTGGGTCCGGCCGAACAAGCGCATCTTCAACAACGCCAAGGTATCGGACCACTTCGCCATCATCCCCACCACCGAGGCGCCCAAGCGCCTGAACGAGATCGAACAGAAGATCTACGATCTGGTGACCCGCCGCTTCCTGGCCGTCTTCTACCCCGCCGCCGAGTTCCTGGAGACCACCCGGATCACCCGGGTGGAAAACGAGCCCTTCAAGACCACCGGCAAGGTCATGGTCAAGGCGGGCTGGCTGGAGGTCCACGGCAGGGACGCCGGGAAGCAGGGCGACCAGCCCACGCTGGCACCGTTGACCGCTGACGCGCGCGAAGACACGGACGCTTCCCTGGACGACCCGGCCAGGGCGCATCGACCCAGCCGTCCGACTCGGGATGACGCGCCCGCGGCCGACGCCGCCTCTGCCGCCGACGGCCGCACACAGGCCGCCGACGGCCCGGTACCGGTCGAAACCCTCGGCATCGAGGCCAAGGAGAACCGGACCCGCCCGCCGGCCCGGTTCACCGAGGCCACGCTTTTGGGCGCCATGGAAGGGGCCGGCCGCCTGGTGACGGACGAGGAGCTGCGGGCGGCCATGGCCGGCAAGGGGCTCGGCACCTCCGCCACCCGGGCGTCCATCATCGAGGGGCTCATCGACGAGGATTACATCATCCGCGACGGCAAGGAGCTTCACGCCACCCCCAAGGCATTCATGCTCATGGAGCTGCTGAACGGTCTGGGCGTCCGGGAGCTGACGCGCCCCGAGCTCACGGGAAACTGGGAGTATCAGCTCTTCCAGATGCAAGGCGGAAAGAAGAGCCGCGACGAGTTCATGGGCGAGATTGCCCAAATGACCCGGCAGATCGTGGACCGGGCGCGCCGGTACGAGCACGACACCATTCCGGGGGACTTCGGCACCCTCTCGGCGCCATGCCCCAAGTGCAAGGGCGAGGTGCGCGAACGGTATCGGAACTTCCAGTGCATGAGTTGCGACCTCAACCTGCCCAAGATCCTGGCCGGACGGCTGCTGAGCGCCGAGGAGACCGCGGCGCTGATCGAGGACGGGCAGGTCGGGCCGCTACAGGGATTCCGCAGCCGTCAGGGCCGGCCGTTCGCCGCGGTGCTCAAGCTGTCCCCCGAATACAAGATCGCGTTCGACTTCGGCAACGAGCCCCGGGACGGCGAAGCCGAGCAGGGCGCGGATTTCACCGGGCAGGAACCCTTGGGACAATGCCCCCGGTGTGACGGGCGCGTGTTCGAGCTACCGATGCGCTACGTGTGCGAGAACGCCGTAGGCGACGTGCGAACGTGCGAGTTCAGCGCCGGCAAGATCATTCTCCGGCAGGAAGTGGCGCGGGAGCAGATGGTCAAGCTGCTGAAAGAGGGCAAGACCGATCTCCTGCCGGGCTTCGTCTCATCCCGCAACGGACGGCCGTTCAAGGCGTTTCTGGCGATTCAGGAGGGCAAGGTAGGCTTCGAGTTCGAGCCGCGGCCGGCCAGAAAGACGGCTCAGGCCGCCCGCAACAAGCCGGCGGCCAAGGCGGACTTCTCGGGCCGGGAATCCCTGGGCAAGTGCCCCCGGTGCGGCGGCCGAATCTTCGAACGGGACTCGCAGTACCTCTGCGAAAAGTCCCAGGCGGAGCAGAAGCCGTGCCGTTTCAAGGCCGGCACGGTCATCCTCGAGCAGCCCCTGGAACGCAGCCAGATGACCAAGCTGCTGGCCGAGGGCAAGACCGATCTCCTGCCGAACTTCGTCTCATCCAAATCCGGCCGGCCCTTCACCGCCTGGCTCGCGTTGGACGATGACGGCAAGGTCACGTTCGAATTCCCGCCCAGGGATTCGTAGCCATGCGTCCGATTTATTTCACGAAGCTGACCCTCGAGAACATCCGTTGTTTCAGCGAGCGGCAGGAGTTGAAGCTCGCCGACGACGATGATCGCCCTGCCCCCTGGACCCTTATTGTCGGAGACAACGGCGTTGGCAAGACCACCCTGCTCCAATGCCTCGCACGCATGCGTCCAGTGTTCAACTATCCCTCCGATGATGAACAGGGTTCGCCTTCGAGTCCTATCGAGCCTGAGTGGGCGACCGAGGAGGATAATGAGGTGTTAAACGCCCTGGCTCGATCCAGCAATGCTGAACCCGCAAGGCTGGAAGCGTACCTCTCGATTGGTGCGCTTGGCCATGCGTCGGAAACGCCCTTGCAAGAAACCATCTCGACCTCACTCGAAATCACCCGGACCGTAGATGGGTTCGTGGGTTTTAATCGCGACGGTACATCCTCCGAAAGTGTCGATAAGTTGGAGGAACCGCTGGTATTGGGCTACGGCGCCGGTCGCCATCCGAGAGTCCTCGATGTCGATAAAACCACTGAAACGGACCCGATCGGCTCGTTGTTCAGGGTCGCATCCGAACTCTACGATGCGGAGGACCTCCTATACACGCTCGACTACTCTTCCCTGAAAGGCCGTCCCGATACGAAGAAGCAACTTGACAGGTTGAAAGAAATGCTCGCGGCGCTCCTGCCTGATATCCATGACCCTCAAGACATTGATATTCTTGGTCCGCCGCGGATGCCAGGTAATCCACCGGAGCAGACCGGGATTCGCGTAAAAACACCCTATGGCCAGGTACCGCTCAACCAGATGAGTCTTGGCGAGCGGACGGTACTCGCCTGGACGGTAGACATTGCGTGGAGGCTGCTTGATCGCTATCCGGACAGCGAGAACCCCTTCCGCGAGCCAGCGATAGTGATCGTCGACGAGATCGACCTTCACCTGCACCCTCGCTGGCAGCGCGAGATTCGAGCGCATCTCACCAGCCACTTCCCGAGGATTCAGTTCATCGCGACCGCCCACAGCCCTCTGATGGCGCAGAGTTCGCTGGATGCCAACTTGGCTGTCCTTCAACGGTCGGGCGATCACGCCGTGATTCTCAACGACCCCAGCGTCATCAAGAGTTGGCGTCTCGACCAGTTGGTCACCAGCGAGTTGTTCGACCTCGAATCGGCCCGTTCCCCGGAAATGGAAAAGCGGCAAAAGCGCCGAACGGAACTGCTGGAGAAACCGGGTCTGTCACCGGAAGATCAGGTTGAACTGGCCGAGTTGGACCAAATGATTCTGGAGATGCCAACAGAGTCACCCGATGACGAAAGGGCGATGGGAATCATTCGCCGTGCCGCTGCCAAGATTCAGTCAAGCGAAAGTGATTCATGATTCGGGTGAACAAGCCATCTCCGCCCCCAATGCTGGAAGCCGGTGTTGAGCGCACTGAACAGGACTGTGCGGATTTTGACGCGAACCAAAGTGACTACTTGAACGGCGCAAAAAAATTCGAATTCAAACAGAGCATCTACGGTAATCAAACGGTCAAAGATGCGCTGAGGACGGCGCAGCATGAGAAAATGTTGCTTTTGCGAAGGGCGGTTCGAAGCATTTGCAGCGGCCGACGCCGAGCACTACCGACCCAAGGGGGCCGCACCACAGAATGAGCGTTCAACTATTCTCTTCCCTGGCTACTATTGGTTGGCCTATTCATGGGATAATCTGTATTGGTGCTGTCAGGTATGCAACAGAAGCCACAAGAAGAATTTCTTTCCGCTGGCCGATCCTGCTACACGCGCCCGCTCCCACAGAGACGACATTGCGGATGAAAATCCGCTCCTTCTTGACCCGGGGACAACGGACGATCTCCGCAGCCATATTGAATTCAGAAAGGAACGCGCCATCGGTCTGACGGAAGCTGGACGAAAAACGATTCAGGTCGTCGGCCTCAATCGACCGGCACTGATCGAGGAACGACAGGAGCGTTTGAAGCATCTTTCTACGCTACAAGACGTGATTCGATTATCGCGGCACAGCACGAAGGCAGACAACACCGACCTACTAGAAGATGCCTGTCGGGAACTTGATGAGGCGGTTCGCCCGAAGGCGAGGTTCAGCGCCATGGCTGTCGCCTTTCTTCGCGACACCGAGTCTGCCCTAGCCGAAGCGCTGTAGAAGTTGCCCGAACAGGACTCGTCCTTCATGGGTCAATCCTTCAGCGTTAGCGACATGAGCGACTCGCGCAACCTCTTGAACGATATCGCCTCGACGTTTTGCAACGAATGCACTCTCTTCCGGTGCGAGCCCCCTACCTCGATTCAGGGTTTGATAGTACGCGTCGATCACGGAGAACACATACACGCCGTGCAGAATGCCCCGAAGAGGCCGGAGCCTTTGTTGCCAGGGCGAGAATGCGGACGCAGTTCCTTGGTAGACGAGCGGCAATAGCGCCTCGATCAGGGTAAGTTGGAGATGCATGCACTCGTGAATGATCGACTCGGCAAGACGCAAACTTCCTTCGCGCCCGGAAAAGGGAATCGACACGAAAATCGAGAAGGGCACCTCCGGATCGCTATGACTGACGTCGAAGTTCAAGCCAGGCGACTGCAGGACGTGCAGGCTTCGCAGATACGCCGCGACGGTTGCATACAGGCTTGGAACCAAGGCAATGAAGGATAACGCAGATTGCACGGCCTCGATATGGGACTCAGGGGGGATGGATTCGGGAAAGATCAAGCCGAATCTTTCATAGCGCGCCCGGCTTGACGCCGACAATGCTTCCATCCGGCACTTAAGGGAATCGCCGAGATCAATCATGGCAAGTCCCCAGAGCTCACCCGCTGGATCCTGCTCCAACCACCGCTGTGTGCCGTAGTTCGCCATGACGAACCCATGGCGTGCGAGTCTCTGCCACGCGTGCGCAGTCACCGGTTCGGCGACACCGGGAACCCACGGGTCGGCGGATTGAGAGAGCGCCGTCCTAACCGTTTCCCGAATCCCACCGCGCATCAGCCTGGGCACGAAAAGTATATACGAGAGTGTAACGCTCCCCACCGTGCAGCCGGGAAACAGCATGATGGGACCGCTCGCTGATCTCGAACCCGATCCCGCTTCTGGCGACCGGGCGGAGGATCCGATGGACGTCCCTCGGATCGGGGCTATTGAACAGCATGAAAAGCCCGCCGTCCTCGTCACGCAGGCCGCGGTTAAGCTGAATGGTCAAGCGATGGGTCTCTTCACCGACGAGATAGTCGTTATGAATGGCGATTCGCTGGCCGAACGCCAGCTTGTGCGCTACCAATCCCATCCGGTGGTCAAACTCCACTTCAAATATCCTTGCCATCTCTCGACGGAGTGTCGTGAGGTTATTGGGGGAGGCCAGATGGGACACGTTTTCTGGAAGAGTCACGTCGAGCATACTGAACTCGTACTGCTCATAGAAGTCGGTCTTCACGAGCCGCCAGGGCGCGCATGTCTCGAACCATTCGAGAAGCTTCTCCTCGGTGTCGGGAGCAAGGCAACCCCGCGCAAGAAAATAGCGGAAGGGAGAAGCGCGAAACTCCACCGTTCCAAGAGCGCTCGCGTCCGGTCCATCAGGGGGGCACATGACATCCACGGGAACGGCGCTCACCTGTTGTGGCGGTGATACGTGCGATTATAGGCCGTAGGCGACGCGACCTCGCGGCCACCATCGTTTTGCACCTCCTCGATAAGACGAGCTAAAGCAACACTGCCGAGGTTCTTCGGCTCAAGCTCGGAGTTCTCCACTGCCTGGGGATGCCGGGAGTCGGTCGAATCTTTGTTGTCGTCCATGAACACCTCCTTCTACTGTTCCCGCGACCTCGTGCCGCGCGATCCATTCCCGCATGCGCCTTATCAGCAATAACTGATCCGCGCAAAAGACGGATGGATTGTCGAAACCGCGATCATCACTCCATCGGTGCGCCACCATTCCGCCGCCGCAGATGCTCAACTCGGGACAGAGACCGCAGGCGGCGGCGGTTGGCTTCTGCTGGCGATAATAGTCAGCGTAAGCCCGGCTGCGGACGATATCGAGCAGACTATCTGAAAGGATGGACCACGATATCCCTTCAAAGCGATCCGCATTCTTGTGAGCCACCTTCAACGTATCGTTCTTGTTGATGCGACCATTCGTTTCGATCACGAGGATACCATAGTCGGTGGCGCCAACCCCTTCTTTCTGAGCCTGTCCCCCCAGGATGAGGCGGAGCATGTCATCGAGGATGCGCACACGCGGAGGCTCCGGATCGCCGAGATAAACATCGAGTAAGCCGACCAACCAACGCCCGAACTCGGCTGAGTCGACGCTGGCCTTCCCGAATGGCAGACGCACATGGTTTCCGTCGCGAACCAGGAAATCCATGATTGGGGCTCCGGTGGCCTTGAGGAAGGCATAAACGGAACCGGGACTGGAAGTCGGATCAATCACCGCCAAGACTCCAGCGAACAAAGGACGAGCATCCCTTCGCGTCGTCAGCCGGCCGATAGCGTCGAGCACACGGTAACAGGATCCGCGTCCCCGCCGGTCGAGTCGAAATCGGTCATGCACCTCCGGGGGGCCGTCGATGCTGATCGAGATCCCGACATCGAACTGGACGAAAATGTCGATGACCTCATCGGTCAAGAGCACACCGTTCGTCTGAACGTGAATCCCGCAGGGTGCTGGGAGCGCGGAGCGAAGCCGGCCGCAAAAGTCCCGCAAACGATCGGCCCCGATCAGCAGCGGCTCTCCGCCATGCAACACGACACTGAACGGTCGCCGTTGATCGACATAAAGGTCCGCCAGTTGTCGGACGGTTGCCAGTTGAACCTCATTAGGCATGCATTTCGGCTGAGCACGCCAACTGTCATCCTCCATGTGATAGACATAGCAGTAGCTGCAATCGAGGTTGCACCGACTCGCTACTTTGAGAAGCACCGTGTCGATCACGGTTGAAGCGTGTAGCGGATCCATATGACAGTGATTGTTCTGCTTGTATGTCCGGACGACATCACCCGCGGGTTATCAACCGCAACGTACGTGGGGTCAAGTCTTGGACTGTGTATCTTTTCCAGAGTACTAAAAATCTTACCCGTCCGCCAGTTTCCTCTACGGAAAGTCCCGGATGCCTTGTGGGCGTCTTGGCGACGAAGGAGCCGTGCCCCTCGCTGTTGAGCATCACCAGGCGGTCGGCGGGAGTACCGTTGACCAGGACCTGGGCGGACTCGATGTGGTGGACGCCGGCGATGACTTCGTCTTCGTTGTTCCCCACCAGGACCAGCGTCGGCTGCGTGATTTCCTTGAGCCGGTAGCCGGTAGCGTGCAGGTGGCGCGCGATGACGTGACGGAAGTAGAACTCCGCCGGCAGACATCGGCCGTCGTGTACGAGACGGACGGCTTGCCCCACGGCAGTCGTGGATGATGCACATGAAGTCAGGGGCCTCGCACCAGAGGCTGACCTCAGGCCGTGAGGATCACGGCTTCCCGAACGTGGCGACCCGGTCCACGCGGCACTCGAACAGTACGCGCTGCTCATCGATGACCGGATCTCTCAGCCCGTAAGGCGGTTCCTGGCCGGTGTATTTCGTCCACATGCGGTCGATGTGCTCGGCGGCTCTCTCGCCGCCGGGCTCGCCCTCGCGTATTTCGTTCACCACCGTGCACTTGATGCTCATCCAGTGGTAAGGGTTCTGTGGGTTGACCAGCAGCATCGTCAGGCGCGGGTTCTTCCGGATCCAACCGCACTTCGCCCGGTGCGAGGCCGTATTCACCAGCACCTTGTCGCCGTCATAGTCGAACCACATGGGTGTCAGATTCACCCGTCCGTCCGGGCCCGTCAGGCCCAGGGTGACGGTGATCGGCATGTCCAGCAGTTGCTTGTAGGTGCGGTCCAGCTCCTCCAAGCTGCCGGCCTTTTTCCGCTCGCCCACGGCGAACTGTCCCTCCTGCAAACCCCCGGATACATCCTTGAACTGTGCTACGGTGAATGCCGCCATCGGACGCCTCCTCCTGGAAATATCATGAGATTTCGCGGCAGCGGGTTCCAACCCGGAAGCCCGCCTCCGTCTACGCCGGCGTCGCCATTCACAAGAAGTCCCGGATGGCCTTGAACGCCGCATCCGGATTGGCGAAGAAGTAGCTGTGCCGCTCGCCGGGAAGGATCACCAGACGCGCGCCGGGGATGCCGCCGGCCAGGATGTCCGCGGAGGTCCGGTGGTCCATGTCGCTGGTGACGCTGCGGTCGTCCTCTCCTACCAGGATCAGCGTCGGCGCCGTGATGTCCTTGAGCCGGTGGCTGGTGTCGTGCTCCTGGCGAGCGATGACGTGACGGAGATAAAACTCCGGTGGACACGGATTGGCCATGCGCACGTCCAGATAGTGCCGGACTCGTTCCGGATGCTCCCTGGCGAAGGCCTCGGTAAAACCCACCGCCACGGAGCTCTCGCTCACGTAGCGCTCGTAGCCCAGCTCCACCATCTCCTTGGCCAGCTTGAGGGGGATCCCCTTGGTGTCGGGAAAGGACGCGCCGCTGGACGCCAGGATCAGCTTGCTCACCTTGCCCGGGTGGTCCAGGGCCAGGATCTGCGCCACCCGGCCGCCCATGGAGTGCCCGCAGACAACGGCATCGCCGACGCCCACGTGCTCCATGATCGCGGCCACGTCGTCGGCGAACATGTCGGTGGTGTAGGGGATGGACGGCTTGCCCGAACGGCCGGTGCCGCGGTAGTCGAAGGTGACGCACTGATGGTCCCGGGAGAACTCCGGCACCGGATACATCTTCCATACCTCGCCGTCGCAGGCGGTCTCGCTGATGAAGACGAAGGGCCGGCCCTCGCCCGTCACGTCGTAATAGAGATCTACGTCGTCGCGTTGCAGTGTCGGCACGGCTTGAACCTCCGGCTCATGATTTTCAGACCACCGAGGGCATTGTGGCCCATGCGGGTATGGAACTCGGCTCCAGCGGCGAAAGAGCCCTCACGAAAGACCGTAAAAGGCGGTCGGGTTGTCCTCCAGGATCTTTTTGGCCTGACGGCCGGTGATGACGCCCTCCTCACCCATCCTCCTCAGCTCGCTCAGCGTGCGGATCTCGGCGGACTGGTCGGCGTGGCTGTAATCGGTCCCGGCGATGAGGTTGTCCTCGCCACAGTGGCGGATGATGTACGGCAGATCTTCCACCGTCTGGCAGGCCACGTAGAACCGCGACTCCCGCAACAGGTTCTTCGTCAGGTCGAAAGAGAACATCCAGCGGGAACGCTCGTGACGCGCCCGCAACTCCGCCAGCGCAAACGGCACCCACGAGGACATGGCCTCCACGAATCCTACCCTGAGCCTGGGAAACTTGGCGGGGACCTCGGCCATCACCAGCGAGCCGAAGGCGTCGATGACCGGAGCGGTGATGTTCTGCAGGCTGAGGATGGTGGCGTCGGCGTCGGTAAGTGCGGGGTCGCCGGTGCCCGTATGAATGCAGACGGCCATGTCGAGCGCTTCCGCTTCCTTGTAGAGCGGAAAGAAGTAGGTGTCGCCGGCCCGCTTGCCGCCGCACTCCAGCCCTTTCTTCATCAACCCGCAGGCACCGTGCTCACGGGCGAAGCGCATCTCCTCCACCGCTTCGTCGAGGTCGCCCATGGGCAGGAGACAGACCCAGCGCAGGCGATTGTCACTGAGCTTCCACTTGTCGGCCATCCAACGGTTGTAGGACTTGCGCAGCGCGTGCTCGATCTCGTCCTTGGCGCTCCAGCACAACAGGAACGTGGTGGGGTAACAGACCTGGACGTCGATGCCCAACTCGTCCATGTGGCGTAGTCGCGCCGGGACGTCGAGCAGCTCTCGCGTCTCCACCGTCGTCTCCGTGCGCCGGTCGTCCCGCACCCGCCGCACCAGGAAACGGCCGTCCACGCACCAGTATCGATTGTATCCCCGAGGTTGGGTGCCGCCGGAGCTGGCGGGATCCTGCATGACCGTCACCGGGGTGTACCGCTTGTAGGACTCCTCGATGTAAGCCCAGGTATCCTCGGTCTCATCCACGTGCGCGTCTGCGTCTACCACCGGCATGTCCCCTAAATAGGACCGCTTCGCGAACTCTGTCAAGCCTTCCTGCCAGGCGGTAGCCCCGTGGGGCGGGAGACCTGCCGAATCTCCGAGACACTGTCACCAAGTCCAACCCCTGGTGTGGACTTCGGATGGTCCCGCGTCTAACCTGTCAGATTGGACGGTCCCGTTGAAGGGACATGCAACTCGAATCAATGGGCCTACGGAGCCAACGGCGATTTTCCCGCGGGAAACCAGCCCGTAAGGAGACCCACAATGGGCGCAACCTACGTTGACGTAACCATCCGCAATCCCGCGGATCCGCAACGAAGTTGGACCAGCAAATTCCTGGTCGATACCGGGGCATTCGACTCGCTGGTGCCTCGGGCGCGCCTCGACGCCATCGGTCTCAAGCCAAAAGGGCACCGGCAATACGTCCTTGCGGATGGAAACAAGGTCGCCTTCGACATTACAACCGCCGACCTTGAATTCAAGGGAGAGGTCGTTGGTGGTACCATCGTCTACGGGGACGAAGGCGCGGAACCGTTGCTCGGCGTTACCGCCCTGGAGTCCGGCGGATTCGAGGTCGACCCGCGCAATGAGGACCTGAAACGGTTGCCGGCAGTGTTGCTGAAGGCCTGCGGTCAGTGACGTCTGCGTCTTGGTGGCGGTTCACGCCATGCTGTCCAACGACACCGATCCCGTGACGCCGATCCGCATGGTCGCCGCCGAACGGGGCAAAACAGTGTTCATCGTGTGTCCGGGACGCTGGCAAGTTGCGCCGCAGCTCAGCCAAGCGGCAAGCCATGTACGTCATATTCGGGTTGCGACGCTCAAAGCGGCGCAGTTACCCGATACCCTTCCGGGCACGGCTATCTCCAAGCCGGCGGGTTGGTGAGCGACGGCGCAAACCTGTGCACGGAGCGCGGGAAACAGATGCTGCCTCCGGCAATGCAGGAATCCGGCCGTTGCGGTTGACGCCCCTGACCGTATGGGCTGTATTGTGCCGACGGAGCGAACCACATGGCTGACGACTATCGCGTAATCGGTACTCCGGTCGTTCGCGTGGACGGCGCCGAGATGATCTCGGGCGAGGCCGTCTACGGACCGGACGTAACCCGACCCGGCATGTTGTGGGGCAAGATCCTGCGGAGCCCGCTGCCGCACGCGAGGATTCGTTCCATCGACGTGGAGAAGGCCCGGGCGCTCACGGGCGTCACCGTGATCACGGCGCGGGACGTGCCGGAGCGGCGCTACGGCTACGCCATCGAGGACGAGCAGATCTTCGCAGTGAAAAAGGTGCGCTACGTCGGCGAGCCCGTGGCCGCGGCCGCGGCGCCGGACGAGGAGCGGGCGCTGGAGGCGCTCTCCCTCGTCGAGGTGGACTACGAGGAGCTGCCGGCCGTGTTCGAAGCCGAGGAGGCGGCGCGGGACGGCGCGCCCCTGGTCCACGAGGAACTGGGGCCGGCCCGGTCGGTGTACCTGGCCTCGTGGAGTCCGGTGCCCGGCACCAACATCATCCACCAGGCGTCCCACCAGCGCGGCGACGTGAAGGCGGCGCTGGCGCGGGCGGACTACGTGTTCGAGGACACCTTCCAGGCCAGCCAGATCCATCACGGCTACATGGAGCCCCACGCCACCCTGGCCGCGGCTCGGGGCAACACCGTCACGGTGTGGACGTGCAGCCAGGAGGTGTTCCAGCTCCGCACCCTGCTTGCGGACCTCTTCGCCATCCCGGAAAGCCGGATGCGGGTGATCTGCACCAAGGTGGGCGGCGGCTTCGGCGGCAAGATCGAGCCGCGGCTGGAACCGGTGGCGGTGGCGCTGGCGCTCCGCGGCCGCAAGCCCGTGAAGATGGTCATGACACGGGCGGAAGAGTTCACCGCCGCGGCCGGCTCGACTCCCGCTACGGTGACGGTCAGGACCGGGGTGATGAAGGACGGAACCCTGGCGGCCCGGGACATCCGCTTCCTCTGGGACACCGGCGCCCACGCCGAGGGCCTGGCCCCCAGCAACCGCGCCATGAAGGACGGCATCGGCCCCTACCGCATCCACGACATCCGGGTCTCATCCACGCTGGTGTACACCAACAAGATGCGCGGCACCCAGTTGCGCGGGCTGGGGGTGCCGGAGGGCGCCTTCGCCATCGAGTCGCAACTGGACATGATCGCCGAGCGCCTGGGGATGGACCCGCTGGAGTTGCGGCTCAAGAACATCCTCGATGAAGGCGACATCAACTCCATCGACGACGTGGTGCAGAGCATCGGGCTCCGGGAGTGCCTCGAACGGGTGGCCGAGGAGATCGGCTGGGGCCGGCCCAAGCCGGCCAACGTGGGCCGGGGTTTGGCGGTAGTGGCCAAATCCCCCACCACCCACTCCAGCATCTCCAGCGCCTACGTCCAACTCAACGAGGACGGCAGCGCCCAGGTGCTGGTAGGGGCGTCCGAGATCGGTCAGGGCATGGGCGTGGTGCTGTGCCAGATCGCCGCCGAGGTACTCGGACTTCCGGTGGAAGCCGTCGGCGTCACCAGTGCGGACACGGGCGCCACGCCCTACGACCGCGGCACCTTCTCGAGCCGGGTGACCTTCTATACCGGCATGGCGGTGAAGATCGCCGCCGAGGACGCCAGGAACCAGCTCCTGGAGGTGGCGGCCCGGATGGTGGAGATTCCGCAGGACGATCTCGCGGTGGCGGAGCAGCGCGTGGTCTCCTCGGCCCATCCGGAGCTCTCGCTCGCGTTTCGCGAGGTGCTGGAACGGGCCCATACCAGCGAGCGGCCGATCCTGGGCCGCGGGTCCTACGGCGGCAAGGGGGACTACCCGACGCTGCCCCACAAGGCCCGGCGGAAGGAGTACGTGCCCGGCTGGAAATACGCGGCCCAGGCCGTCGAGGCGGAGGTCGACGAGGAGACCGGCATCGTCCGGGTGCGGCGCATCGCCTCCGCCCATGACGTGGGCAAGAGCCTGAACCCCCTGAGCGTGAACGGCCAGATCATCGGCGGCGTGGTCATGGGCCTGGGCTATGCCCTGCACGAACGGCTTCAATTCGACCAGGGCCGGATCATCAATCCCTCGTTCATGGACTACAAGATTCCGTCGAGCCAGGAGATCCCGGAGATCACGCCCATCGCCGTGGAGGTGCCGCTGCCGGAGGGTCCGTTCGGCGCCAAGGGCATCGGCGAACTGGCCATCGTGGGCATCGCGCCCGCCATCGGCAACGCCATCTGCGACGCCTTCGGCGTCCGCATCAAGGAGCTGCCGCTACACCCCGAAAGGGTGCTGGAGGCGGTGGAGCGTCAGCGGGAGGGCAACCGGTGAACCTTGTCGCGGACCCGTCATCCAGCCGCCGCCGGGAGGAGATGGGCGCCGGCGCCCCTGATTCGTGGTTCCCGCCCTCTCTTCCGTCGTTCCCGCGCAGGCGGGAATCCAGGAGGGGCGGAGACGGCACTCATCCCCGCGCACTGAAGGACCGACCATGGACTGCAAGCTGATTCGGCCCGCAGACCTGGAGGAGGCGCTGGCGGCGCGCGAGGAGTACACGCACGACGCCCTGCCCATCGCCGGCGGACAGTCGCTGCTGGTGATGATGCGCAACCGGCTGGTGGCGCCGCGGGCGTTGATCGATCTTGAGCCGATCGAGGCGCTACGCGGCATCGACGCGCATTCCGCCGGCATCTCCATCGGCGCCATGAACACCTGCCGGCAGTTGATCGCCTCCCCTGTGCTCGGCCAGGCCGCCCCCGCGCTCCCGGCCGCGGCCCGCCAGGTCAGTTCCACCGCGGTGCGCAACCTCGGCACCATCGGCGGCAATGTGTGCCACAACGAGCCGGGGGCCGACCTTCCTCCGGTGCTACTGGCCCTGAACGGCCGCGCCGCGTTGCGGCGGCCCGCAGCGGCCCGCGAGGTCCCGCTGTCCGAATTCTTCACCGGTTACTTCGAGACCGTGCTGGAGCCGGACGAGCTTCTGTGCCGCATCGAGATCGAGCACCTGCCCGCGGGGGCCGCGGGAGTGTACCTGAAGCACGCCATCAGTCCCGAGGACCTGGCGATCGTCGGCGTCGCGGCCGTGGTGGTACCGGACGGAGAGCGCGCCGGCGGCGTGGCCGAAGTACGGCTCGGCGTCGGCGGAGCGGCGCCGGCGCCCCTTCGGGCAACCCGGGCCGAGGCGGTTCTGAAGGGCGCGGTACTCGACGAGGAGACGGCCCGCGCCGCGGGCGAGGCGGCGAGCACGGAGGTGGACCCGGGCGCCGACCCCCATGCCAGCGCCGAGTACCGCCGCAAGATGGTGTCGGTCTTCGTCCGCCGGGCGTTGCTCCAGGCGGCGCGGCAAATCGAGGAGAACGGCCATGGCGCTGCTTGAACTCAAGGTCAACGGCCAGGAAGTCCGCGTGGAAGCCCCGGACACCGCGCTCCTGCTGGACGTCCTGCGGGAGCGGCTGGCCCTGACCGGCGCCAAGCGCGGCTGCGAGACCAGCCACTGCGGCTGCTGCACCGTGCGGGTCGACGGCATGGCCGTCCACAGTTGCGTGGTGCTGGCGGCGCGCTGCGCCGGCAAGGAGATCACCACCGTGGAAGGGTGCGGCGACGGCATGGAACTCGACCGGCTCCAGCGCCTGTTCCTCGAGTACGGCGCCGTGCAGTGCGGCTACTGCGGGCCGGGAATGCTGATGGCCGCCCAGGCGCTGCTGGAGCACAACCCCACGCCCACGCTGGACGAGGTGAAGAAGGGTCTGGACGGCAACCTCTGCCGCTGCACGGGGTACACGCCCATCTTCGACGCCGTGCTGGCCCATGCCCGGGGCGAATAACGCACGAACCTCCGGCGGAGTCCCGGTCGCCGTGGCCGGGGTGATGGTGGCGGTCTTTCTCTTCGCCATCGACGCCACCATCGTGAGCAGCGCCATGCCCACGGTGGTCTCCCAGCTTGGCGACATCGACCTGTACAGTTGGGTCTTCTCGGTCTACATGCTCACGTCGGCGCTGGCCACGCCGATCTTCGGCAAGCTCTCGGACCTCTACGGCCGGCGCACCCTGATCCTGCTGGCCATCGGCGCCTTCGTGGTGGGCTCCGCCGCCTGCGGCGCGGCCCGGACCATGCCGCAGCTCATCGTGTTCCGCGCGGTGCAGGGTCTGGGCGGCGGCGCGGTCTATGCGCTCGCGTTCATCATCGTGGGAGTGGTCTTCCCGGCGGAGCAACGCGCCCGGATGCAGGGCCTCATCGCCAGCGTCTGGGGCGTAGCCTCCGTGCTTGGCCCCGCCAGCGGCGGCTTCATCGCCGAGTATTGGGACTGGCGCTGGATCTTCTGGATCAACCTGCCCCTGGGAGTCCTGGCGGCCACGCTCATCATCGCGGGTTTCAGGGAGGAGCGCGCCCAGGGCGCGCGGCGGTCGCTGGATCTGGCGGGAGCCGTGGTTCTTCTGGCCGCCCTGATGCTGCTGTTCTACGGCCTTCTGGTGGCGGCAAACCAGCTCGACCTCGTCACCGCCGAGTCCATCGCGGTGGTGGTGGGAGTCGTCCTGATGCTGACGCTCTTCATCGTCATCGAAAACAAGGCCAGGGACCCGCTACTGCCCATGGCGTTGTTCCGCATGCCCAACTACAGCCGGCCCACCGCCCTCAGCCTGCTGGCGGCCATGGGCATATTCGGCGTCATCGGGTTCCTGCCGTTGTATGTCCAGGGCGCCCTGGGCGGCAGCGCCTCGCTGGCCGGCCTGACCCTGCTGCCCCTGAGCGTGGGGTGGACCGCCGGGAGCCTTACCGCCGGTCGAGTCGCGCCCGGGTGGGGGTACCGCAACGTCTGCGCCACGGGCATGGCTCTGATGGTCGCCGGTTACGTCCCGTTCATGGTCCTGGAACACGCCGGCGGCATGACCATGATGATCGTCGCCGTGAGCGCCGCCGGCACCGGCATGGGAATGACCAACGTCACGGCGCTGGTGGCCGCCCAGGGCGCGGTGCCGTTCCCGCATCTCGGAGTCGCCACCTCCACGGTCATGCTGTTCCGGACCATCGGCGGCGCCCTCATCCTGAGCATCATGGGAAGCATCCTGCTGCAGCGCATGAACGCCGCCTTCACGGTCATCGCCGCCGACCTCGAGACCTCGGCGCCCGAGCCGGTGTTGCAGAAACTCCTGAATCCGCAGAACCTCCTCGACCCGGCCACCCGCGCGCTGATACCCGCCGACCTCATGCCGGCCCTCATCGGCGCCCTCGTCAACGCGCTCTGGTGGGCCTTCCTGGTGGGCTTGGCCGCGGCGGTGGCGGGCCTCGTGCTGAGCTGCTTTCTGGAGAGTAGAAGGCCGGCGTGAAGCGGTGATCCGCTTTGGAGACGCGCGGAAAATGAAGACCGGAACCGTGTATCGGCCGGTAACGCGATGCGGCCAGGGGCGGGTCCGAAACCCGCCCCTGCCCCGTTTATCCCCTGTTCTACGGCGTAGCCTGCCAGCTCTTTCCAGCGAGGATTTCCTCCAACGCATAAAGCGTTTTTTGCGGAAACAGTTCCAGCGGGTAGTAGCGCGTCACGATGTCGAGCGTCACGTGATAATCGGTAAGGTTCAGGTAGCGCAGGAGAAAGCGCACGTCATCTTCGTCATGGAATTCCTCGCCGAGACGCATCGCAAGGCACTTCATGGCCAACAAGTACTCGGGGGCTGCCGTCAGTACGCGCAAGTTGGACAACTCCAGGTATGGGTGGAAGTCGCCCTTGTCACTCAGGTAGCCCTTGACCGCGTCGTTGAGCCAGTCGGGAGATAACCCGGACGTGGCGGCAACGGTTCGCGCGGCTTCGCGTACATCCTTCGCCGGCCTGAAGAAGGCATCGACATCTCTGGTTGATCGTCGCGCATCGAACACCAGACACATGACCGCGCCTCCGACAAGGTACACCTCCCCCGTAATTCCCTTACGGGAGAGTTCGTCGTTCAGTTTCCGGAACAGGCGTTCGATGTCGGGTTTGGAGTACTCCACTAGAACCGCTGCCCGACGCTGCTGTCGACAAACAAATTCCGGCGCCGGAACGGAGGCGGCGAGTTGGTCAGCAGGTGCAACCGCAGGCTCTTCAACGACGAGGCGAACCAGGGCCTTTCCAACGCCGGCACCGTCCTCGTCCAGTCAGGAGGAACGGCCCCCTTCGACATGGCTGCGTACTCGATCATGGCCGCGAGGTAGTTCGCTTCGAACGGCGGGAGACTGATTTCCGGCACCTGCCGGACAGCCCGTTCGAAATCGCTCCCATTCATCCTGCCCAGCAAGTCGTGCAGTTCGGCAAATGTGTAGGAGCGTGCATGGGAGCGCGTCACGAGCTCCCGACACAGAGCCTGAAACTTCCGTTCGACAGGCGGGAGCACCAGGTTCAACACCCAATTGGACACGTCCATGCCGGCACGCGCGGCCCGTTCCCGGATACGCGCCTTGTCTTCCGCGCTGATACGGATCTGAAGCTGGCTGTTCTTGTTCACTTTGTCTACCATAGTGATTCCGGAGACAGTGTCAATACGCTGTATTGAAGCCAAGCGCCCGCGGGTAGTCCACGTTGACGTTGCTGCCGCTCTTGTCTATGATACCTGCGGCCTTGCAGAACCCGCACAGCAAATCGGAGGAGCCAGTGACAACAACGCCCGCCGCCTTCATCGAAGAGACGCTCGACATCGCCGGCACGTCCGTGCAGTTGCGGCGCGGCGGCTCCGGAGAGCCGCTGCTGATCCTTCACAGTGAACTTGGGGTGCCCGACTGGTTGCAGGCCCACGAGCTTCTGGCCGAGCACTACTCCGTTTACGTTCCCTCCCTGCCGGGGTTCGGCACATCGTCGTTCCCGGACTGGATGATGTCGATCCGGGACCTGTCCGCGTGGGTCAACTGGTTCGTGCGCGAGTGCGGTCTGGCGACCCCGCTCAACGTCATCGGCTTTTCCATGGGAGGCTGGATCGCCGCCGAACTCGCCACCGCCAACAACGCCATCTTCTCGAAGATGGTGTTGGTAGGGGCGGGCGGCATCAAGCCCCGGGAGGGGGAGATCTGGGACTACTTCCTGAACTCCGGCAAGGGGGCATTCCAGCAGTCGTTCCATGACCATGACTCGGCGCAATACCTGAAGTACTACGGCAGGGACTGGACGCCGGACGAGGCCGAACAGGTAGAAACCAACCGGGAAGCGGCCATCCGCTACCTGTGGCGCCCCTACATGCACAGCGTCACGTTGCCCGATCTCCTCCCGGCCATCGCCACCCCTACCCTGCTGGTGTGGGGGAGGCAGGACGGCATCGTCCCCATCAGCAGTTGCGAGATCTATCAGCAGGGAATCCCCAATGCCCGGGCAGCCGTGATCGAGGACTGCGGACACATGCCCGAGATGGAGAAACCGGAGGAGTTCACCAGCGCCGTCCTTGAATTTCTCGGGGACTGACGGCGTCCGGGCACACGGTAGGCTGCCAGTCGGATTGGCGTTGCGATGCCCCCTTTCCGGTCGAGCAGGGGGCACAGGGAGTGAAGGACGATGTTCATAGGTCATTTTACCGAGGAACCGTGGCAGAAGGAGGACTGGCCCGTGGCGTGGGGCTCGGGCGTCATGGCGGTCAGCAACAGCGAATACGACCCGGTTCGCGCCGCCAACCTTTACCATCGCTACATCGACGAGAAGCTCTACGCCGAGGAGATGGGCTTTGACGGGATCATGGTCAACGAGCACCACAGCGCCCCTTTCTGCATGAACGGGGTGGCCAACGTGAAGGCCGCCATCCTGGCCCGCGTCACCACCAAGGCCAGGATCCTGATCCTCGGCAACGTTCTGCCCATCCACGACGATCCCCTGTGGCTGGCCGAGCAGCTCGCGATGATCGACGTGATCTCCCGGGGCCGCCTGATCCCGGGCGTGGTCCGCGGCGGCGGGAGCGAGAGCCTGACGCACAACGCGCCGCCCCACTTCAACCGGGAGCGCTTCGAGGAAGCCCACGACTTCCTCATCAAGACCTGGACGACCCCCGGCCCGTTCCGCTGGGAGGGCAAGCATTACCACCTGAGGTACGTGAACCCCTGGGCCGTCCCCTACCAGAAACCCCATCCGCCCATCTGGGTGCCGGGCACGTCCAGCCGGGAAACCGTGGAGTGGGCGGCGCGGCATCGCTATCCCTACATCATGCTGGCCAGCCAGATCGACCTCACCCGGCAGATGTACCAGGTCTACTACGACACCGCCCGGGAAGAGGGTTACGAGGCCGGGCCGCAGCATCTCGGCTTCATGTTCTTCTTCCACGTGGAGGAAACGGAAGAACGGGCCATGGAGGTGGGGCGGACCCTGACCCAGGGCGTTCGCAGCCCCTACGACCCCGGCGCGCAGAGGCCCAAGCCGTGGATTGCCGGCCCGCCGGGAATCGCCACCAAGAGCGCCCGGGCGCTCCGGCGCAAGATGGTGGCCGCGGACTCGTCCGGCCGTACCCGCGCGGGAGCGAGGGCTACCTTCGAGGACCAGGTGGCGACCCACGGCATGATCGTCGGCACCCCCGACTCGGTCATCCCCAAGGTGCGCTACATCATGGAGGAACTGCGGCCCGGGACCATCATCTTCCGCACCGGCGACGGCGCCATGGATCACGAGTCACAGATGCGGACGTTGAAGCTCATGGGCGAGGAGGTCATGCCCAAGCTTCGGGAAATCGCCGGCGAACTGGGCCTCCCCGGCCCCTGTGACGTCGACCCCAGGACCAACGAGCCGCTGGCCGCCATGGCTTCCTAGCGGCCCGGGCTACGGGCCGGGAGCGCGCGATGCAGGGGCGGGTCTGAAAACCCGCCCCCACATCGGGCGACCGGGTTCTACGGCGCAGACTTCCAGCGGCCCGGTTACAGGCGAGAGGTAACGCATGTTCATCGGCCACTTCACCGAAGAGCCCTGGCAGGTCGACAACTGGCCCGAGGAATGGGGCACCGGCATCCACAAGGTCAGCAACGCCGAGTACGACCCGAAACGCGCCGCCAACCTGTACCACCGCTACCTCGACGAGAAGCTCTACGCCGAGGAGGTGGGCTTCGACGGGTTGATGGTCAACGAGCACCACAGCGCGCCTTTCTGCATGAACGGCGTCGCCAACGTGCAGGCCGCGATCCTCGCCCGCGTCACCACCCGGGTCAAGATCCTGCTGCTCGGCAACATCCTGCCCATCCACGACGACCCACTGTGGCTGGCCGAGCAACTGGCCATGATCGATGTCATCTCCCGCGGCCGGCTGATCCCGGGGATCGTGCGCGGATCCGGCGGCGAGAGCATCAGCCACAACGTCCCGCCCCACTACAACCGTGAGCGCTTCGAGGAAGCCCACGACTTCCTCATCAAGACCTGGACCACGCCCGGTCCCTTTCGCTGGGAGGGAAAGCACTACCACCTCCGCTACGTGAATCCCTGGGCGGTGCCCTACCAGAAGCCGCACCCGCCCATATGGGTGCCCGGCACCTCCAGCAGGGAAACCGTGGAATGGTGCGCCCGGCGCCGCTATCCGTACATCATGCTCTCCACGCAGCTCGAGCTCACCCGTGAGATGTTCAAGGTCTACTACGATACCGCGGAGGAGGAAGGCTACGAAGCCGGCCCGCAGCATTTGGGCTACATGTTTTTCGTACACGTGGAGGAGACCAGGGCAAAGGCCATGGAGGTGGGCCGCACGCTGACCCAGGGGGTGCGCAGCCCCTTCGACCCCGGCGTCCAGAGGCCCATTCCGTGGATCATGAGCCCTCCGGGCCTGAACAGCCGAAGGGCCGTGGCCCTGCGCCGGCAGATGGTGGATCCCGACTCCAAGGGGCGCACCCGGGCCGGCGCCCTGGCCTCTTTCGAGGACCAGGTGGCCACCAAGGGCATGATCGTCGGCACCCCCGAGCAGTGCGTGCAGGACATCCGCTACATCATGGAGTACCTGCGCCCCGGCGTCATCATCTTCCGCACCGGCGACGGCGCCATGGACCACCAGTCGCAGATGCGCACGCTCAAGCTCATGGGCGAGGAGGTCCTGCCCGCCATGCGCGAGATCGCCCGGGAACTCGGCCTGCCCGGCCCTTACGAAGTAGATCCCGCCACCAACGAGCCGGTGGCCGCGTTGGCGTCCTGAGGCCTTGCGGCGTACCCCCGATCGGCCAGCTTCATGCTTCCGAACCGCGCGTTACGCGGCGTTTTGCTACCCACAAGTCTACCGTTTCACGGAGAACTTCGTAGAACTCGATTCCATAGCGGGTACAGGCAGCTTTGACTCGATCACCGATTTCGTGTGCGATCAGCATACCTCGACTATCACCGGGCTCACGATCGGCGACACATTCAAGCATATACCGGTATTTTATCGCCTGTAACAGACCTACCAGATCAACGTCATGTACGGACGGCTCGATCTCTACACCCACAATTCGCTTGTGTCGATCTACCAAAACAATGTCAGCACGATCACCGGTTGCGAACTCGTACTCTACTTCGAGCTTTTGTAGCCCGGATTCGTTGAGTGCCGAGACCGGATTTGAAGCTACGTAATTTTTCAAGTTGAGATGAACGGTCCCCTCGCCGCCCCCGCCGTGTCCGTGGCCGCCGGTACGGGGGCTGGGCGGAAGTCGGACTGGTCGTGCCGCGTGAAACTCTTGGACGAGGGTTCGGAACTCATCTTCGGTGATTTTTTTCAATCCCGAGTGGTAGTCCCCAAACCCGCGAAGATTATAATTGGGACTGTAACCAAGTATGGAAAGCAGATCGGAACGCGCGACAAAGCCAGTGTGTGAAACAACCGAGACTGGCGCATGCCACCTCCACCAGATCTCGGTACCGTCCTTGTACCTCTCTGGCTCGGAATCCGGCCGGGCCGAAACGTACGAATCTACAATGCCGTAACAAATCATTCCCTCTCGGCCGGCCCTGCAAGAAACTGTGGTGGTGGTGCCATCCGGTAGCGTACGGATTTTGTCCCGGCCGGTCCTTGACTCGTAAACGGCGACAAAATCACCGGGCCGCATATCATCCGCGGCCTGCTGGCGCCCTTCGGCAACCCCCACTCCGGTTTTGGTCGGAGATTCGTCGTCACCATCCCGCGGTGGCCAGTGGGTGGTAATCCAGTAGTTCACAACCTGTCTCTCCGCGCCGGATTCCGCATCAACCGGGTCGGGAACCGTTCCCTCGATTTCAAGGTGCATCCCCACCGCAGTCGCAGCACGCTTCAACGCATGAAGGGTCACGCCCTCGTTCTCTGGATCGAGCAGGCGGTCCAGTTGCGATCGGCTGGTTCCCATACGCTCGGCCATGCGCACCTTGGAGAGATTCTGCGTTTTCATCGCTTCCCTCAACTTGTACGCGAGGACGGCTTTGATCGCATCATTCTTCACATCTTCGTAGGTGCCGTCTTCCCGTAGCAGACTTTCAAGAGTAGATCCGAAACGCGCCTTCTTGTCATCGGCCATGGCTGGACTCCTTCATTCGACGCTCCGCGAGCCTCAGGTCCCGGATAGGGTAAAGAACACCCTGGCAATTCGTCTGCCTGTCAAATTGCTGCGCACCTCATACAATCCCGGGTAGTTTATGAGCGACGCGCACAGGGGTGGTCCACACGGCCAGGCGAACTCGACCGTCATGAGATCCCGTCCGATCAATCTGCGGTCCTCCCGAGAAAGCGTCCCGAGCCAATCACGCACCGGTTCCCGGCCGCCGGGTTGGCGGTAAAATCGAGCGACGATGCGCTTCTGCGGGACCATCGCGTCAATGTACCGTATAGGGTACATTCAACGCAAAGTGCATTTTTTGATGGAGTCGCGACCGACTACGGAAGCAATATCTCTTGCCGAAGGACGACACTCCTGACATAGTGCGGGCCGGCTCAGGAGGCGCGGGATCTTGTTCATCGCGCCGAAGCCGGCAGCGCTCCATGATCCGGACACTGCCGGTTCCGTTCGGCAGACGCAACTTCGGGACCCTTCGAGAGGCTACAATCGCATGCATGGCGACACCTTCGACGCGCTGGTCATCGGCGGCGGAATCAACGGTCTTTCCGCGCTCTATCATCTTGGGCGCCTGGGGGCGAAGCGGCTCGGGCTGTTGGAACGGTTCTCCATCGGACACGAGCGTGGCAGTTCACACGGCGCGGCCCGCATCACGCGGAGCGCCTACACCGCGCCGGAATACGTGCGGCTCATGCAATGGGTCCACGAAGAAGAGTGGCCCCGGCTGGAGCAGGACGCCGGTACTCGCCTCGTCTACCCGAATCCCGGGCTTTTTGCCGGCGCTCCCTGCGACGGTTTCAACAGCTACATTCGTGCCGTGGAGAAGGAAGGCGTGGACGTGGAGGTCATGACGCCGGACGAGGCGCGCCGGTTGTATCCCCAGTTCACCCTGGAGAACGTCGAACGGGTGCTTCTCGATCGAACCGCCGGCATCATCTCCGCCAAGGAGACCATGGAATCACTCGCCCGCCTGGCCCACAAGAACGGCGTCCGGATATTCGAGAATACCCTGGTCCACGGGATCGACCCCGGTACCGAGCCGGTGACCGTCGAAACCAGTGCGGGAGCCCTCAAGGCCGAGCGCCTGATCGTGGCGGCGGGCGCCTGGGCCGGGCAATTGCTGCCGTTCCTCGCTCCCAGGCTCGCAGTCGCCCGTCAGACGGTAGGATACTATGTACCCACGGGCAGCCTTGACGACTACCGGCCCGGCCGTTTCCCGGTATGGGTGTATATGGGAGACGAAGAGAACGACGTGTTCTACGGCATGCCGGAATTCGGCCGCACCGGCATCAAGGTGGCGCGCCACGTGAGATACGGCAGGGATGACGACCCTGACGACCCGCCTGCTTCCATCGAGCAGGACAGGATCGACGATCTGAACCACTTCATGGCCATGTTCTTCACCGCCAGGGGCTGGACCCTCGCGGGCGCCGAGCACTGCCTTTACACCGTTTCGCCGAACCTGGACTTCATCATCGACCTGCATCCCGATAATCCGCGTATCGCCGTAGGAGCGAGTTTCTCGGGCCATGGCTTCAAGTTCGGTCCCCTCACGGGGAGGCTGCTGGCCGAGCTCGCGTGGGAGGGCAAGGCATCCATACCCGAGGCCGAAACGGCACGGCGGATTTTCTCACTCAAGAGCCGTGTCAAGCCGGCTGACACGGCCCGTTCTGCAACCTGATCGACGCACATTCGTGTTCGCGGGCATCCGAGTGCGCGGCCGCGGGAGACGTGACTTCGCGCGTCCGGACGGCCGTCAATCCGTCTCCAACAGAGGTTCCAGCAAGGGCCAGACGTTGTCCAGCAACAACGGCTGGGCCTGGGCGTTGGGGTGGATGCCGTCGCGTTGCATCAGATCTTCGTCGGTGGCGACGCGTTCGAGCAGAAACGGCACCAGGGCGGCGCCGGTTTCGGCCGCCACCTCAGCGTACATCCCGCGGAACGCTGCCGTGTACCGCGGCCCCAGGTTGGGGGGCATCTGCATGCCGGTCAGCACCGGTTTGGCGCCGGCGGCGAGGACCGCCCGGGTCATGGCCAGGAGGTTGGCGCGGATCGACGCCACCGGATAGCCGCGCAAACCGTCGTTGCCGCCCAGCTCGATGATGACGATATCGGGCTTGTGGACGGCCAAGGTCTTGGGCAGGCGCGCCAGGCCGCCCACGGTGGTGTCGCCGCTGATGCTGGCGTTGACTACGCGATGGGGCGCGCCCAGACGCTGCCGCAGCAATTGCACCCAGCCGGGCTCGCCGGCCTCCGTTTGAAGTCCATACGCGGCGCTGATACTGTTCCCCATGACCATCACGGTCTTGCCGGCCTCCGCCGCCGGTGCGTCGCCGCCGCCAGCGAGCGTGGCCGCGAGCAGGACACCCCACAATAGCTCCTTCAGGGAAACCCGCCGCCGTCTAATCGGGAAGCGCTTCATGTCGGGACGCAGCTTCATGCCAGGATACATATTGCGGGCCAGAGCCGTGGTCAAGCGCGTACCCACCGCCGAGGGCGAGCTGACCATACTCGACCGCATCGATCTCGCGGTCGACGCCGGCGCGCAGGTAGCGGTGGTGGGTGAATCCGGTTCCGGCAAGACTACCCTGCTGGGTATCCTCGCGGGCCTCGATCTGCCCACCAGCGGCGACGTGTGGCTGGACGGCGACCAGATCACCGCCCTGGACGAAGAGCAGCGCGCCCGTGTCCGCGCACGCAGCGTCGGCTTCGTGTTCCAGTCCTTTCAGCTCATCGACAGCCTGACCGCGCTGGAGAACGTGATGCTGCCCCTGGAGCTTCGCGGCAAACGGCGGGCGCGGGACGACGCCCGGGGCTTCCTGGAACGCGTGGGCCTGGCCGCGAGGACCACCCACTATCCGCGCCAGCTTTCGGGCGGCGAGCAGCAACGCGTAGCCATTGCGCGCGCGTTCGCGTCCGGGCCGAAGGTGCTGCTCGTGGACGAGCCCACCGGCAACCTCGACACCGCCACCGGCGCCAGGGTCGCCGACCTGCTGTTCGAGCTGAACCGGGAGGCCGGGACCACCCTGGTGCTGGTGACCCACGATGCCGCACTGGCCGGCCGTTGCGCCGCGGTGATCACCCTGGACGCCGGCCGCGTGCGACCGCCGCGGGGGCTCGCGCCGTGACCCCTTTACTGGCGGTCGAACTCGGAGTGGTCGCAGGCCCGGGCCGCGTCTCGCCGCCGGAGCCCGCGCCGTGACCCTGTCGCTGGCGTTGCGTCTCGCGACGCGTGACTGGCGCGCCGGAGAGCTGCGTCTGTTGCTGGCCGCACTGGTGTTGGCGGTCGGCGCGGTGACGGCCATCAGCCTGTTCGTCGATCGCCTGCAACGGGCGCTGGTGGCGGAGTCGGCCACGCTCTTGGGGGCGGACCGTGTCATCGACTCCTCGAGAGCGATCCCGCAGCGCTTCCGCGAACTCGCCGCGGCGCGCGGGCTCGCACTGGCGGACGTCATCCGTTTTCCCTCCATGGTGTTCGCCGCCGCCGCTGAACGCAGCCGATTGGCCAGTGTCAAGGCAGTGACCCCGGGCTATCCGCTGCGCGGCCGGCTGCGAGTCGCGGATGAGCCGTTCGGCGGCGGCCGGCGCACCGAGGGTCTGCCCGCCCGCGGCGAAGTGTGGCTGGAGTCCCGCCTGTTTCCGGCGCTGGGCGCCAAGGTGGGCGATGTGGTCTCCGTCGGCCACGCGCAGTTCACGGTGGCGGCCGTACTGGCGTCGGAACCGGACCGCGGCGACGGCTTCCTGGAGTTCGCGCCGCGGCTGTTGATGCGCGCGGAAGACGTGCCCGCCACTCGGGTGATCCAACCCGGCAGCCGGATCCGCTACCGCCTTCAGTTGGCCGGTCGCGAGGACGGGCTGCGTTCCCTCTACGAAGCCATCGAGGACGAACTCGTTCCCGGCTACCGCTGGCGTGACGTCCGCGGCGCCAACGCCCGCATCGGCCACGCCCTGGAACGGGGCGAGAGCTTTCTGCTGCTCGGCGGCCTGCTGACCGTGCTGCTGGCGGGGGTCGCGGTGGCGCTCAGCGCCCATCGCTACGCGCGGCGGCACTACGACCACGTGGCGGTGCTGAAGACCCTTGGGGCGACACCGGCGGAGGTTCAATGGGGCTACACCCTCGTGCTCCTGATCATCGGGGTCGCGGGCGCCGTCGCCGGCCTGGCCCTCGGCGCCTTGGCTCATCTCGGCATCATCGCGGCGCTCCGCGGCTTCCTGCCGGTGTCGTTGCCGCTGCCGGGGCTCTGGCCAGTGTGGCTGGGTCTGCTGACCGGCTTCATCTGCGTGCTCGCGTTCGGCCTGCCGCCGCTGCTGGGCTTGCGCAGCGTTTCACCCATGCGGGTCATCCGCCGGGACTTGGCGCCGGGCGCGGCCTCGGCGTTGACCTACGGCTTCGCCGCCGTCGGCGGTGCGGGCCTCCTGATCTGGTATAGCGGCAACCTCTCCCTCACGGCCTGGGCGCTGGCGGGTACGGTGGTGACGGTCGGCGTATTCGCGGGTCTCGCGCTGCTCCTGCTGCGCGGCGGACGCGCCCTGGGCATGCAGGCCGGCAGTGTCTGGCGGCTGGCCCTGGCCGGCCTGCATCGCCGTCATCGCGAGAACGTGGCGCAGATCGTGATTTTCGGCGTCGCCATCATGCTGTTGCTCATCATGCTGCTGGTGCGTACGGCACTGATCGACGAATGGCAGGCGCGGATACCGGCACGCGCCCCCAACCACTTCGTGATGAACGTGGCGCCGTCGGAGGCGGCTCCCGTACAAGCCCTGCTGGCGGCCCGCACCGGCTACGACGGCAGGCTGTTTCCCATGATCCGCGGGCGGATCACCGCGGTGAACGGGACCGACGCCGGCGCGTGGGAACGGCGGCGGCCCGACCGCGCAGACGGGCGGCCCGAGCCGGGAGGCCGCGGCCGTCCCGGAATCCGGCGCGAACGCAACCTGACGTTCCTGGCGGACGTGCCCGACCACAATGTCGTGGTGGACGGCGAGTGGTGGTCCGCCGGCGCCGCGCCGTCGGCATCGCTGGAGGAGGAGTACGCCGCGTCCCTCGGACTGGCCGTGGGGGACTCCCTGACCTTCGACGTCGGGGGCCTGCCGCTTACCGCCACCGTCACCAACACCCGGCGCGTCCAGTGGGACAGTCTGCAGCCGAACTTCTTCATCATCCTGTCGCCCGGCGCGCTCGACGGCCAGCCCGCCACGTACATGACGAGCTTCTACCTGCCGCGCGAACGGAAGCCGTTCCTCAACGAGATGCTCTCCCGCTACCCCACCATCTCCGTGATCGACGTGGACCAGATCCTCACGCACCTGCGCGGCATCATCGCACGGGTCGCCCAGGCCGTCGAACTGATGCTGGCGCTCGTGCTTTGCGCGGGCGTGCTGGTGCTGATCGCGTCCATCCAGTCGAGCCGTGATCTGCGGCTGAGGGAGCTGGCGCTGCTGCGCGCCCTGGGCGGGACACGCCGCCTCATCACCGGCGCGCTGGTGATCGAGTTCGCGACGCTCGGCGCATTCGCGGGCGCCGTCGCCGTCATCGGCGCCGAGATCACGACATTTGCCCTCAACAGCCAGGTATTCGAACTCACGACCGGGTTGCACCCACGCCTTTGGGCCGTGGGGCCGCTGTTCGGCATGCTGGTGGTCACGGCCGTCGGCTACCTCGGTACCCGCGGGCTCGTCCATTCGCCGCCGGCCACCGTGCTGCGCGAGGTCTGAAGGCCGTCTTCCGAAGGCTGGCGGCAGCGCGTCAACGACGATGGCGCCCGCTCGGACGGATTGTCGAATGGCGTGCCTGCGACCCGGGAAGGAGAAGGAGGACAACTATGGCCGCACCACGACAGCATCGAATTTTTCAGGGCTTGGCGATCGGCTTTTGGCTGCTGGCGATCTCGAATTTCTCCAAGCCGTTTCAACTCGGCGAGCAGAGCGCCTTCGTTCTGTTCGGCACCCGTTTGACGGGCGGTGACAGCGTGTTATGGAGCCTCCTCTTTGGCGCCTACTTGGTGGTGTACGGCTTGGGCCTCTGGCATAGGAAGCGCTTTGCCGTGGGGATGGCGCACGCCTACGCCCTCTACGTCGTCCTCAACCTGTTCCTGTATTGGAGTCATCACACGCCGTCGGGTAGCGGCGAGGTGGCGTTTACGGTGATCTACTCCCTGGTCGCGATCGGAGCATCGGTGGGCACAGCCGTACTGTTGAGCAGGCGTCGAAGAGAGCTGGGATAGAAAGATTCCCGTATTTGATGGGCTTGAAGCCGGGGCCATGTCGGGTGCTTGTGTGACCAACTCGTGCCTATGCCTGGACGGGTCCGTGCCGTTCCGGTGGGGATGATCCAACCTTCCACGGAACACCGATATGTGATTTATCCTATCCTGAGGAGGGCACCGTTGCCGACCATCACCGCATCCGACGACACCCGTCTCTACTATGAAGAATCGGGGCAAGGCGTCCCGGTCGTGTTCGTTCACGAGTTCGCGGGCGACCATCGAAGCTTCGAGCCCCAGATGCGGTTCTTCTCGCGCTCCAACCGCTGCATCGCCTTTGCATCCCGCGGCTACCTGCCGTCCGATGTGCCCGAGAACCCGGAAGCCTACGGCCAGGATACGGCCCGGGAGGACGTGCTCGCGGTCCTGGATGGCCTTGGGCTGGAGCAGGCGCACATCGTGGGGCACTCCATGGGAGCCTACACCGCGCTCCATGTGGCCATACGGCACCCCGGGCGCTGCCTGTCGGTTGCCGCCATCGGCTGCGGCTGGGGATCGAATCCGGACGAGCGCGAAGAGAGGGCGGCCCTGTGCGCGGACATCGCCCGCATGTTCCGGGAGCAGCCCATTGCGGAGGCCGCGGCAAAGTACGCCCGTTACCCCATGCGCAAGGCTTTCGAGTCCAAGGACCCACGCGGGTTCGCCGAGTTCGAGAAGGCTCTCGCCGAGCATTCGGCCGTGGGACTGGCTTTCACCATGTCGCAGGTCCAGGGGCGGCGCCCCACCCTGTGGGACCTGGAGGAGCCGTTGTCGCGGCTCGAGGTTCCCCTGCTGGTCATCGTCGGCGACGAGGACGACCCGTGTCTGGACGGCAGCGTCTTCCTCAAGCGCACGGCGCCCATGGCGGCGCTGGTGGTGGTCCCGCGTTCGGGACACACGCTGACGTTGGAAGAGCCGGCGGCGGTGAACGCGGCGCTGATGGAGCTGTTCCACGCCGTTGCCGGCGGCGCGTGGATGGCGCACCGGAGCGAGGCATGAGCGGCGCCGTGTTATCCGCCGGGGCCATACGGGTGTCCACGGGGGATGGCGTGGCCGAGCTGCGGCTTTGCCGCGGCGACAGCCGCAACGCCCTCTCTTCCGCCATGTGGAACGAACTGCGGCGCTTCGCCAAGAGCGTTGCACACGATCCTGCGGTCCGGGTGATCCTGCTGACCGGCGACGAGACCGTGTTCTCGTCCGGCGCCGATATCCGGGAATTTGCCGCCCAAAGGGCGCCCGGCGCCACCCGGGCCTACGACGACCTGGTGGAAAGCGCCCTGCGCGCCCTGGAGGCCGTGCCGCAACCCACCCTGGCCTGCATCGCCGGCCCGTGCGTCGGCGCCGGCGCGTCGCTGGCGTGCGGTTGCGATCTCCGCATCGCCGCGGACGACGCCTACTTCATGGTGCCGGCGGCGCGCCTGGGGCTAGGCTACGATCCCCGCGGCATCGCCCGCTTCGTGCGGGTGTTCGGAGATTCGGTGGCCCGCGGACTGCTGCTGGGCGCCCAGCGTTACCATGCGCGCGCCGCCCATGCCTGCGGTGCGGTGCATCGCCTGGTGAAGCCGGGCACCGTGTTGGAGGAAGGCCGGCGCGTCGCCCGAAACGTGGCAGAGACCGCGCCCCTCACGCTGGCCGCGGCCAAGGCCACGCTGACGGCCCTGGCGCGGGCGGACGGTGACAGCGAAGCGCTACGCCGGCTCGCCCTCGAAGCGGACGCGAGCGGGGACTATGCCGAGGGTCTGTCGGCGTTCCAGGAGAAGCGTAAGCCCGAATTTCGGGGCCGCTGACCGGTGCATCCGCGGAGGCACGCAATGATCCTGTCGGGTGGAGACATCCTTCGAGTCGGCCCGGCTCGAGACGGACGGGTATCCAGGTGCTTGACGCCTATCCGGTCTCTGCGTTCTTTGGAAGCCTCAATAGAATCGTCTTGATGTCGTCACGGATGGTCTTGAGCTCGCGGTCAATGCGTCCAAACTTCGCGTCAATGCCTTCAAACCTGACGTCAATGCCTTCAAACCTGGCGTTCATCCCGCGCTCGAAGCGGTCGAACCTCTCGTTTCTGTCCTTCACACTGGCGTCGATCTTGCGGTCGATCTGTCTAAGCAGCGCCTCGTGTACATCAATCCGTGCCTCCAGCCGGTTGATCTCAGGCGTGACCTGGGCGTTGATGGCCCACAAACCCAATGCACCGAGGGCTGCGACCACCGTAACCAACAGGGTGGCCACGCCAGCATACTCTTTCAATACCTCCATGACTCTTCCCTTCACCCGAGTAAATTCTACTGGTACAGAATCGGTCAGTCAAATAATTTCTTTAGCGGGTAGACCATGACGGGCGGCAATCTCGTTCACGTCCTATACCGCCAGCGCGCCGGCCGGGACCCGGCCTTCGTCGTACCCGGCGGCCCGTCCCTCTCTACCGGCGACGTGCTGGCGGCCATCGACCGGGCCGCCGGCGCCCTGACGGCTTGCGGCGTCAAACCGGGCGACCGGGTCTCGGTCCGGCTCGGAAAATGCGTAGAGGCCGTGTTCCTGGCCCATGCCTGCTTCAAGACGGGCGCCATCCTGCACCCCATGAACCCAGCCTACACGCCGCGAGAGGTAGAGGCGCTGCTGGCGGACGCACGACCCGGTCTGTTCGTCTGCGATCCCGACGAGACCGACACGTTCCGTGCCGCGGCCGCACGGAACGGTTTCCGGATCGAGGGGCTCCGCGGCAACCGGGGTTCCTTCGCCGAACTGGCCCATGCCTCCGTACCGGCGCCAACTGCCGCGGAGTTGCCGGACGATGCGCCGGCGGCTCTGCTCTACACTTCCGGCACCACCGGCCGCCCCAAGGGCGCGTTGATCACCCACGGCAATCTGGCCGCCAGTGCCAAGGCGCTGGCGGAAGTGTGGCAATTGGGCCGCGACGACGTCCTGATGCACGCGCTGCCGACCTATCACGCCCACGGGCTCCTGACCGCCATCAACGTCATGCTGAAGGCGGGCGGCGCCGTCTGCTTTCTCGCCCGATTCGAGGCGGAGAGCGTGTTACGGGAGTTGCCTCGCTGCAGCGTGATGATGGGGGTGCCGACACACTACGCGCGGTTGCTCAAGGAGCCGGGCCTGGGCAAGGCCGCCGCCGGCTCGTTTCGCCTGGCCATCTCCGGCTCGGCGCCGCTACCACCGGACACCGCTCAGCGGTTCCGGGAGGTCACGGGCATGGAGATCATCGAGCGCTACGGCTCCACCGAAGCCGCCATCATCACCGCGCTTCCGCCGGGTGTGACCGGGCGGCGCGGATGGGTGGGCTGGCCGCTCCCGGGCGTGAAGGTGCGAGTCGCCAACGACAACGGGCGCTTCGACTCGGCTGCGACCGGGGTCCTGGAGACACGAGGACACAACGTCTTCGCCGGCTACTGGCGCCGCCCGGACGAGCAAGCCTTCACCGAGGACGGCTGGTTCGTGACCGGCGACGTGGCGGAGATCGACGAAAAGGGCTGCGTCCGTATTCTGGGACGGCAAACCGATGTCGTCATTTCCGGCGGTCTGAACGTCTACCCCAAGGAGGTGGAGGATGCTCTCGAACGATCCGCCGGCGTCGCGGGCGCCGCGGTATTCGGCGTACCGCACCCGGACTTCGGCGAAGCCGTGGTGGCCGTGGTGGAGACCGCTGCGCCCGATTCGTTCGACGAAAGCGCGTGCATCACGCATCTCAAAACGGAGTTGGCGTCCTACAAGGCGCCGAAACGGATCATTCCCGTAAGCGCCATCAAGCGCAACGAACTCGGCAAGGTGGCGAAGGCGGAGTTGCGCCGGCAGTTCCGCGACCTGTTTGCCGGGACGGACGGCCCGCCCGGCGCGCCTCGAACGGATGCGCAATCCTAGTGGTAGTGTCCCATATAGGACACTACCACTAGCCGTCGCCGGAAGCCGAAATCAGCCGTTCCGAGGGAGGCAGTCAAGGATGTTTGCAGTACGAACACAGCGAGGGGGCGGTTTCCGTCTATTCGTCTCGGGGCTCTCAGGGCCACAGGGCATCGGCGCCCAACAGGTCGGAGAACCGCAGGAATGGAAGGATCTCGATGCCATCGACCGTCTGCAGTTCAGGGCCTTCGGGATAGACGACGATGCGCCGGCGTAGCCCCTTCAGGTCGGTCAGAGATCTCAAGCCTTTGCACCAGACCTCTGAAAATGCGCGCCCGGACTTGACCTCGATCGCGACAAAGTCACCCGCGCGTTCGAGCAGAAAATCGACCTCCGTCCGTGCCGCCGTTCCCCAATAGAACCATTCGTCGCACAGGTTGCGATAGTCCGTGTAGGCGCGAATCAATTGCGCAATCAGCCCTTCGAACAGGGGGCCGCGCTCTTCCGGCGCCGGGGGCGCCGCGACCCTTTTCATTGCACGGACGATGCCGGGGTCACACCAGTACCATTTGGGCAGTTTGCGTTCGCGCACGCGCAACCTGGGTCGATATGCCGGAAGCTGAAAGCATAGCAGCGTTTCCTGCAGGATATCGAGATAACCTGTTACCGTCGTGCGCGCCACATGGGCTTCTCTGGCTATATTCGTCACGTTCAGTGTTTGACCGTGAAAGAGCGCCGCAATGGGCAGAAAACGCGCGAATCCCGGAAGATTGCGTATCAAGGCCTCGGCCTGAACCTCCTCCCTGAGATACATTCGCGTATAGGCGGCGAGTGTTTCCGCGCTGTCGTCCGAGTCCCACACAATGGGCAGCAGACCGTGTTGCAAAGCGTCATCCAGGGCGAATTGTTCGCCCAGTTCCTCGGGGACAAAGGGGTGCATGGCGCGATGCAAGGCGCGTCCGGCAAGCAGATTGACACCCGCCCGTTTGAGTTTTCTCGCACTCGATCCGCACAAGACAAAGCGCAAGCGCTTTTCTTCGATGAAACGGTGTACTTCGTTGAGCAGTGCAGGCAGTCTTTGTATTTCGTCCAGAACGACCCATCGGTCGCCGGGGACGGCTCGCAGTTCTGCGGCCAGGAATCCCGGATTCGCAAGCAGGCGCTGGTACGTATCTTCGGCAAGCAGGTTGATGACATGAGCATCGGGAAAAGCGACTCGCAGATAGGTGCTTTTCCCAACGCCGCGCGGTCCCAACAAGAAGAAACTCTTTTTGGGCGGCACGAATATACGAGGAATCGTCATTTGACTACCTTGTCGTCATTTTTCACGGTAATTCGACAGCAACATATACATCTGACACAGATTGTCAAGGTTGCGGGGTCTTTCCAAAGTCCCGCCAAACCTGTCGTTCTGAGCGGAGCGAAGAATCTCGCCTGCGGCGGAGGGTCCCTTCGCTCCACTCGGGGTGACAACGGTTCCGCTCAGAGGTAACAATGGAAAGGCCCTGGAAGGTCGCGAAGGTGGAGTCCGGAGAACGGCTTGACCCGATCCGAAGCGTGTGAAATGGATTCGCAGTCATCACGGCCGCCGGAAACGGAATCGGCGGCAGGGAGCAAGACACATGGACCTGGAGCTTGAGGGGAAAACGGCCGTCGTGACCGGCGGCAGCGAAGGCATCGGCAAGGCCATCGTGGCAGCGTTGGCGCGGGAAGGCGCGGACGTGGCCACGTGCGCACGGCGGGCGGGGCCGCTGGAGGAAACCGCCGCCGCGGTCGCAGACGCCACCGGCCGCCGGATCGTTCCCATTGCCGCGGACCTCACCCGGGATGAGGACGCCCGCCGGTTCATCCATGCCGCGGCCGAGGCGCTGGGGCGCATCGATATCCTGGTGAACAACGCGGGCGCGGCGCCGGGCGGCGTCATCGAGAACCTGACGGAAGAGGATTGGGCGCTGGCGTTGCAGCTCAAGTTCATGGGATACGTCCGCTGCATGCGCTACGCGCTCCCCGTCATGCGCGAGCAGGGCGGCGGCCGGGTCGTGAACCTCATCGGCAACGACGGCGTCAAGACGTCCTATTGGGAGATCGCGCCGGGGGCGGCCAATGCCGCCGGGCAGAACCTGACCAAGTCGCTGGCCGGCCAGTACGGCAAGGACGGCATCAGCTTCGTGGCGGTGAATCCGGGGCCGGTCCGCACCGAACGCTGGGCCGGCCTGGTGGAGGCCATGTCACGGGACATGCACCTGAGCTACGACGAAGCCGACCAGTTGGCGCCCCGCTCGATCCCCCTGGGCCGCATCGCGGAAACCGCGGAGGTGGCCAATCTCGTGGTCATGCTGGCGTCGCCGCTCATGCACTTCGTCAACGGCAGCATGATCGAGATCGACGGCGGCCAGGAAAAGGCCTTGATGGATCGTTCCCGTGACCGCCGTTGACGTCCACGCGCATTTCGTCCCGCCGGCCGTGCTGGAAACACTGGCCGCCAAGGGGGGTGAGCTCGGCATCACGCTGCTGGAGAAAGCCGCCGGCGCCCGTTGCTGCCGGTTCGACGACGGCCTGGAGGTACGCCCTTTTCTCCCCGGCCTGCTGGACGTCGGCGCACGGCTCGCGGAGATGGACCGCCAACGGGTCCAGCGTCAGATCCTCTCGGTATGGACCGACATCTTCGGCTACGGCATGGACGCCGCCAAGTGCGGCGTGTGGCATCGGATCCTCAACGACGCCACTGCCGAGCTGTGCGCGGCCCATCCGGAGCGGCTTTCCTGGATGGCGTCCGCACCGCTGAGCGATGACGCGGCGGCCGCGCGAGAGATCGAGCGGTGCGTCGACGCCGGCGCGGTGGGCGTCATCGTCACTGCCAATGTCCACGGCCGGAACCTCGGCGAGGTTCCCCTGGACGAGTTCTGGAGCGCCTGCGAGGTCCTGGACGTTCCGGTCTTCGTGCATCCCTCCCTGCCGCAGCCGCTGCCGCGGGCCGAGAAGTTCAGCCTCAACCAGATCTGCGCCTACACCATGGACACCACCCTGGCGGTGGGCTCCATGATCATGAGCGGGACCCTCGACCGTTTCCCGAAACTACGGTTGCTACTGTCCCACGGCGGCGGAAACCTGCCTTATCTCATCGGCCGTTTCGACCGCATGCACGACGCCGCGGACCGGAACGCCACGGGAAACAAGGCGGCGGAGCCGCCCAGCGCCTATCTGCACCGCTTTCTCTATGACAGCATCCTGCACAGCCGGAATGCGCTCCTGTTTCTCCAGGACCTCGTCGGCACCGAGCGCATCCTGCTCGGCGGCGACGCGCCGTTTCCGCCCGGCGACCCCGACCCCCTGGGGAGCCTGGAGCGGGCCGGCCTCGGCCCGGACGCCATCGACCTCATCGCTGTGAGGAATCCCGAGAGAGAGTACCGTCTGCCCTGATCCCTTGGGATGAAAACGAGTCTGGCGCCAGCCCGCGGGAGGCCGTGGGGGCGAGTCCGCCGCCCTTCCCGGAAGGAGAGAATCTTGGAGTTACTCATGGATGCGCAACGCTTCAACCAGGAATTGATGGACTTCCTGGCCGCGTCGCCCACGCCCTTTCACGCGGTCCGCGAGATGGTGCGGCGGCTGGCGCACGCCGGCTTCCAGCGCCGGCCCGAGGCGGACGCCTGGCGGATAGAGCCGGGGGGCCGCTACTTCACCACCCGCAACGACTCCTCCATCATCGCCTGGACCATGCCCACGCGGGTTCCCTTGCCCGAGAGCGGGCTGCGCATGGCGGGGGCGCATACGGATTCACCCTGTCTCAAGATCAAGCCGCGGCCCGAGTCCCACAAGAACGGTTACCTCCAGTTGGGCGTCGAGGTGTACGGCGGGGCGCTTCTGAACCCTTGGTTCGACCGGGACCTGTCCATGGCGGGACGGGTGAGCTATCTCGACCGCAACGGCGCCATCGCACACGGACTCATCGACTTCGTCCAGCCGGTGGCCGTCATTCCCAGCCTTGCCATACACCTGGACCGGGAGGCCAACGAGAGCCGCTCGGTCAACGCCCAGACCCATCTGCCGCCGGTGCTGGGCCGGCAGGGCCGGGATTTCGACCTCAAGACCCTGCTGCGTCAGCGACTCGAGACGGATGCCGGCGCGGAGGTCGGCCGGGTGTTGGACCACGAACTGGTGCTCTACGACACCCAACGGCCGGCCCTCGTCGGGCTGGCGGCGGAGTTCATCGCGTCGGCGCGGCTGGACAACCTGCTGAGCTGCTTCGCGGGTCTGCGGGCGTTGCTGGAAGCGGGCGGCGGGGCCGGCGCCCTGCTGGTGTGCAACGACCACGAGGAGGTGGGTAGCACGACGGCCGCCGGAGCCCGAGGGCCGATGCTGACCCAGATGCTGGAACGTCTGCTGCCGGCGCCCGAGGACCGCAACCGGGCGCTGTCCCGTTCCATGCTGCTATCGGCGGACAACGCCCACGGCGTCCATCCCAACTTCGCCGACCGCCATGACGACAACCACGGGCCGCTGCTGAACCACGGCCCGGTCATCAAGATCAACGCCAATCAGCGCTATGCGAGCAACAGCGAGACCGCCGCGGCCTTCCGGCGGCTGGCAGCCGATGAAGGGGTGCCGGTCCAGACCTTCGTGGTACGTAGCGACATGGCCTGCGGCAGCACCATCGGACCGCTGGCCGCGGCCGAAACGGGTGTCCGCACCGTGGACGTGGGCGTGCCCCAGTGGGCCATGCACTCCGTCCGGGAACTGGCGGGCACGGCGGACGGGTTCAACTTGAGCCGTGTCCTGCGGCGTTTCTTCGACACGGCCGGGCTTTGACCCGCTTGTTCGGCGAAGGGACTCCGTTGAGCGGCAAGGGCCGCGGCGGCGATCTTGTGAAAGGATTTCTCTTCAGCCGCCGTCTTCACATCTGCTTCAGGAAACCCTGTCCGCGAGTGGGCTGTCGCTGCGGGGATGAGTGCCCGTGCCCGGCAGTTTCCCTCTCAGAACCACGAGCCGGTCGAGGCAGTAACCCGCGTTTCGGTTGGTGCATCCGTCCGGAGTCAAAACAGCGTACAAGCCGATCAGCGACCGCAGCCAGTCATCCCTGACCTTCACCAGCCGCCCGTCCTCCAGATAGATGTTCACATAACCGTTCCAGCCCAACGCCATGCCCTCGCCTCTTGCCGCGGCCTCCAGCAAAAAATGGTAATTCTCATAGACCTCCAGCGGTCCCTTCGGAGTGTCGCAATCCTGGGCTCGGAACCAGATCGCCCATGTGGCCCAGG
Organism: uncultured Binatia bacterium (SeqCode); assembly: GCA_965214905.1. Lineage (GTDB taxonomy): Bacteria > Desulfobacterota > Binatia > UBA9968 > JAJDTQ01 > JAJDTQ01. Next base: position 3,123,790 of record OZ243984.1, on the reverse strand, counting down.
GTTGCCCGCGTGGGGCCATGTCCAACCGGGGCACACCGGACCAACCTCTCGGGTGTTGGGCAAGCACCCGCTCGAACCGCCTGACGAAGTCGGGCGACGCAACCGGAACGATCCGTTCGTCCAGCAGTCTCACCGCGGTCGGATCCGGCGCGGAAGCGGAATGTTCGAAATAGATGTCAACCCCCACCGGCAGCAGAAGTTGAAGCATGTCGTAGTCGCAGTTCAGCATCCGCAATTTGGCGCCCGCGTCCAGGACACTCTTGAGCTCCGTAAAGACGGGTAACAGCAGAGATTGGGACACTTCCGGGGTGCAGGCGATGGTCACGTTGCGCGTTCGCGTGCGGAGCTCGATACCTGCCCCATGCAGCTTCTCCAGGGACCATTTGACGGCGGCATAGTAGTCCTTGCCGTTCGGTGTCAGGGCGACCCCTCGACCTTGCCGCTGGAACAGCTTCTCGCCCAACGTGGTCTCCAGGTTGTGAATGTGACGGCTGATCGCCGATTGCGACGTATTCAGTTCTTCGGAAGCCCTTATGACACCGCCCAGACGCGCCGTTGCCTCGAACGCGACCAATGAGCTTGAGGAAGGAATGCTGAATTTACGTTCCATATCATCCCATGATATTCATTTTGTCCGCACAGAGAAAGGCCCCGGCTCGGGGAAACGGCCCATTTCCGTACCTGAAGGGGATACTGGATCGGAAGGCTCTAATCGTCAGCCCACGGTACCGCCGCTGGCGACGCTCTCGAGACCCTCCGTACCGTCCGTAATCACATCGACCACCGTGGGCCTCCCCTTTCGCACCGCTTCCTTCACCGCGTCCTGAATCTCGGCGGGATTCTCGACCGTCAGGCCCTCGGCGCCGAATCCCCGAGCCACCGCGGCAAAGTCGGTATCGCTGAACGCCGCCGGTGAATCGCCGCCCTGATCGCCGGTGGCAATCATGCCCAGGCCCGAGTTGTTCATCACCACGAACACGACGGGCAGATCGTACTGCACCGCGGTGGCGATGACGTGCACCGACATGGAGAACCCGCCGTCGCCGCTCACGCTCACCACCGGCCGGTCCGGATACACCAGCTTGGCGCCCACCGCGGCCGGAGCGCCCCAACCCATGCCGGCGAGACCGCCGGGCACGAATAGGGTCCCCGGCGCCCGGGTCTGGTAGTAGTGGGCCATCCACACCCGGTTGCTGCCAGCGTCGAGGGTCACGATGGTCTCCGGATCCAGCGCCTGGTTGAGATCCTTGACCAACCGCTGAGGCATGATCGGCACGGCGCCGGAGTACAGCGCGGGATTCTCGAAGAATCGCTCCGCGCGCTTGCGCTCCTCGAGCCGCGCAACCGCCGTCTGCCGGTTCTTCCTTCGAAGGCCCTCCCCGCCCATCTGCAGCAGTTGCTTCAACACGGCTTTGGCGTCGCCAATGAGCGAAACCGCCACCGGATAGGACCAGCCGGCGTTTCTGGGCTCGATGTCGATCTGGATGAGCTTCTGCCGGACGCCGTCGATGAGCCGCTCGCTGTTGGTATCGTTGGGGGCCAACCGCGACCCCACCACGAGAATCGTGTCCGCTTCCTGAATCACGCTGTTGGCCGTCGGCTGCCCGTACCGGCCCATCATGCCGAGGGCCAATGGGTGGTCTTCGCGCAGAGCGCTCTTGCCGTTGTAGGTGGTGGCCACCGGGCTTCCCAGGAGCTCGGCCATGGCCGCCAGCTCGTCGTATGCCTTCGCCGCATGGACGCCGTTGCCGGCAATGATGACCGGCCGCTGCGCCGCCTCGAGCATCTCGATGGCCGAGACCAATTCCGCCACCGCCGGCAGGGTCGGCGACTCCCGGAGCCAGTGTTCGGTGGGATGAACCCGGGGCGGTTTGTCCGGATCCAGCTCGCCGCCGATGGCCGCTTGGCGCATGATCACGGCGGTGGGTCCGCGGCGCCCGGTGGTGGCGTGCTTGATGGCCATCTGAAGGCCGAGCACCGCTTCCTTGGGAGTGGCGGCCAGGACCGAGAATTTGGTGATACCGGAAAACAGGTTCCTCAGGTCGAACGCGCCATAGTGGCCCCAGCCGCTGGCATTCCGGGGGTTCAGCGAGAAGTCGCCGCCCTCCGTGGTGTCCGCCATCACCACCATGGGTGAGCCCGCGAGATGGGCCTCCAGGGTGCCGAACAGGGCGTTGGCGCCGACGAATGCCCCTTGGCCCAGGACGACTCCCGGCTTTCCGGTGAGGCGACCGTAGATGTCCGCCATCACCGACGCCGCCTGCTCGTGCCGCACCAGGATCGGCCGCACCCGGTCCGCGTATCGAGATAGCGAATCGAAGATGCGCATGGCGCTGCCGCCCGGTATGCCGAAGACGAAGTCCACCCGTGCCTCGGCGAGAACTTCGCAGATTTTCCTGTGCGCCGTGATCATGAAACTCTCCCGGACGCCGCGGCCTCGTCGCCGAAGCTCCTGCTTGCATGGACGATTCTCATGGGCCTATGATGGACACCGCCGTCGGCGCCCTTGTTAACGAAGAACGGAATGCTTTGCCACCGGGAACGCGGCGCGAGGGGCCGCCGGCGCCCCTCTACCACACCCAGGAGGAACCCCGAGTGAAATCTGCAGACGAGCGGTTCGTGGAGGTGGACGGTATCCGTACACGCTACTTCGAGAAGGGAACCGGCGAGAACCTCGTGCTGATCCACGGCGGCGTCTTCGGCTCCAACGACGCGGCCGACTGCAGCCTGGACTGGGGGCTCAACTTCGACGCCCTGGCCCGGTGGTTCCACGTGTACGCCCTGGACAAGCTGGGACAGGGTCTTACGGACAACCCGTCCAGCGACGCCGACTACACCATGGCCGCGACCATCAGCCACGCCATCGGCTTTCTCGAAGCCCTGGGACTGGGCGAGGTTCATCTGGTGGGCCACTCCCGCGGCGCCTACGTGGTCGCCCGCATGACCCTGGAACGGCCGGACCTGGTAAAGTCCTGCATCCCGGTGGATACCAACACGCTGGCCCCGGGCATGGGACGGAACCACATCGTCTTCGCCGACGCCCCGGAGCCGCGCCTCACCCGGGAGAGCCAGCGATGGGTGCTGGAGCGCTACTCCTACAGCGGCGCTCACATCACGGATGACTGGCTGGACGCGGCAACCAAGATCGCACAATTGCCGAAGTATCGGGAGAGCGTGGAGAAGATGGTGACCCAGGGTCTCCGGAAGAGCCTGTTCCTGACCCGGCACGCGCTTCAGAAGGATGAGACCCTGGGCTGGATTCGCGAGCAGGGCCTGCAAAAGCCCACCCTGCTGGTCTGGGGCTACAACGATCCCACCGCCACCCTGGCGCAGGGTCTCCGGCTGTTCGAACTCATGTGCATGCAGGAGCGCCGCTCACGGATGCACATCATCAACCAGGCCGGCCACTTCTCCTACCGCGAGCATCCGCGGGAATTCAACGAAGTGCTCAGAGGATTCATCGCGAGCCAACGGCCGTAGGCTCCGTGAAACCCCTCTCCCTCCGGGAGGGCGGCCTCGACGACCCTGCCCCTCCCTGCAACGGGCCGCTCGCTTCCGGGCGCCCTCACCCCAATCCCCTCCCGGAGGGAGAGGGGGTCGAAGCGTGGGATGGTTTCTTAGCCCCCCAGCCACCGCAGCACCAGCTCCTGCGGACCCGCGACCATCCCCTGGGGCCAGGGGATGTGGAGAGCGTAGTGAAACACGCCGAGGAGAACCCCCAGCGCCGCGGCCGTGTAGCCCAGGCAAAGCCGCCACCGGGCGCGAGCCCGGAACACCAGATACAGCCACATGAAGAGGGGCACGCTCAGCAGGAAGCCCATGACCCAGATGGACGTCAGGAGCCCGACGATCCAACCGAAGGTGTCCGCGGCGCGGCGGACAATGAGGTGGCCGGGGACGCCGCGTTCCGCTTCCAGGTCCATGACCCGCGCGTCGCTTGGGCCGCGGAACAGATCCAGCGCCAACTGCGCCGCGCACATGAGCACCGCCGACAACCCGATCACCAGCGGGAAGAGCCGGGCCTGGTCCGGCCACCCGCGGGCGGTAACCACGCCGCCGAGCACCAGCAGAAGGATGCCGAAGGTGAACGCGGCCGGCGCGCGGAGGCGGAACCGGAGGGGCGCGGAAGCCTTGGGCACGGAGGCATCCCGCGCCGCCCCCGGCTGACCCCACTTGCGGCCGTAAGCCAGGCTGGCGACGATGAGCGCGCCGATGACCAGGACGATGGGGCGGCCGAGCCAGCTCGCGCCGTAGTGGCTGGCGGCGATGAAGAAGTAGTTCTCCAGCACGCTGCTGAGCACCAGCCCCAGGATGAGCGGGGGTCTGGGCCAGCCGAAGCGCTTCATGAGCCATCCCAGGAGGCCGAACGACAAGAGCAGCAGCAGATCGCCGAAGTGCCGCTTGGCCTGGAACGCGGCCAGAAACACCACCACGATCACCAACGGCGCCAACAGGTGCACCCGGACGTTGGCGAGCCGCGCCAGGTAGTTGGTGAGGAGCAGGCACAGCCCGGTGCCGAAGATGTTGGCGATGGCGATGCTCCAGACCATGGTATAGGTAACGTCCAGGCGCTTGGTGAGCATGTCCGGGCCCGGGCTGATCCCCTGAATCAGGAATACCCCGAGCAGAATCGCCATGGCGGCGCTGCCGGGCACTCCGAAGGCCAGGGTCGGGATCAGCGAGCCGCCCTCCTTGGCGTTGTTGGCGCTCTCCGGCGCGATAACGCCGCGGACGTCACCCGTGCCGAAGGAATCCCGGGCGCCGCGCTCCGTCTGCACCGCGTGACCGTAGGCGAACCAGTCCACCACCGCGCCACCGAGGCCCGGCGTGGCGCCGACCCAGACCCCGACGGCACTGGATCGCAGCACCAGGAACCAGTGACGGAAGGCGTCGCGGATACCCACGGTTACGCCCCGCAATGCATCCTTGGGGACGTCCGCGATGCGGGTGCCCCGGATCACCAGGTCCACCATCTCCGGGATGGCGAAGATGCCCAGGGCCACGGGCACCAGCGGAACCCCCTCCCAGAGGTAGAGCTGGCCGAAGGTCCAGCGCATCTCCCCCACCTGGTAGTCCATCCCGACCATGCCCGCCATGAGCCCCAGCGCGCCCACCACCAGCCCCTTGAGGGGAGCGCTGCCGCTCAGCACCGCCACCATGGAGATGCCCAGTATACCCATCATGAAGAACTCCGGAGCACTGAACGCCAGCACGATGGGACGGAGAACCGGGATCGAGACGGCGAGTATCAACGCGCCGAAGAGCCCTCCCAGCATGGACGCCATGTAGGCGGCGCCGAAGGCCCGGCCGGCCTCTCCCCGCTTGGCCATGGGGTGCCCGTCCAGGATGGTGGCCTGGGACGCCGCGGTGCCCGGGACCCCGAACAGCACCGACGGAATGGTGTCCGAGGTGCTCGTCACCGAGATGAGCCCGATCATGACCGCGAACGCGTTCAGGGTGTCCAGATCCAGCGTGAACGGAAGGAGGATGGCGAGCCCCACGAGCCCTCCGAGCCCCGGAACGGCGCCCAGGGAGAGTCCCATGACGACGCCGAGGAACAGGAAGGACAGGCTCCGCGGGATCAGGTCAGCGAAACACGGGCAACCGAAGATGTTCTCGACCGCGCCGAGGGCCGCTTCCCACATGGGTTTCCTTCCCTTGAAATTCCGTTCCGATTGCCCTAGTGTGGGTGTCCTGCGTCACGGGAGTCTGCAAGGCACAACCTGTCGGAATCTATCAGATGAGGACGGACCATGGGTATCGCAGCCATCGATCATTGGGTCCTGGTGGTCAAGGACCTGGAAGAGACCTTCGCCTTCTACCGCAAGCTCGGCCTCGACGCCGGCTGGCAGGAACGCCCCGGCGGACGCGGCAAGCGGCCGATCATCCGTATCAGCGAAACGCAGAAGCTGAACCTTTACGTGGTGGACCGCTACGAGACCGAGAGTCCGACCCACGCCCCCAACTACGCCACCGGGGGCGCGGACTTCTGCCTGCGGTGGGAAGGGACCGTGCAGGAAGCCCGGGACTTCCTCGAGCAGGCCGGGGTTCCCGTGATCTCCGGTCCCGTGGCCCGCACCGGCTCCCTGGGGACCGGCACCAGCCTGTACTTCCGCGACCCCGACGACAACCTGATCGAGCTGATGACCTACGGCGACCCCGCGTACGCCTAGCCGGCCGGGGCCGAGCAGGGTGGGCGGCGTCCCGGAAATCAGAAGACGGGACTGCCGGGGTTCCGCTGTTCTGCGTCGCGCGAATCGGGTGGTTGATCGGGATTACGATCACGTCCGCCAACCGTCAACCGATTACCGGGACGCCGCCGGCCCTGCTCTCTCGGTGCGCCCACGGTTCTGGCCCCCGGTTCTGCTGCGCGACTCTCGGACCTGGGAGCCGGCGCCGTAGAACTCGGACGCCCGATGCAGGAGCGGGTTTCAAACCCGCCCCTGCCCGTATCGCGTTACCGGCCGATACCGTAGCCTATGCGGCTTCCGGTCGAGGTCCGACGGTGATGGGGCCGGGCTGATAAAGCGGCTGGTGGATCGCGGATTCGTCCACGTCGAGCTTGTAAAGCCCGACGGCGTTGTCCATCAGGATCATCTTGCGCTCTTCCGCCGACGTGACGTCCTGCAGCGAGTGGGTCCGGCACCACACCGACTCGGGCCAGGTGGTGGTGCCGTGAGGGTAGTCCACCGAGTACATGATCTTGTCCACGCCGATTTCGTCGCGGCTCCGGATGCCGTGGCGCTCATGCCAGAAGGTGCTCCACATGTTGGTCCGGAAGACGTCGCTCGGCTTCCGCGTGAGGGTCGTGTTCTCGGCCACCTTGCGCTCCTCGAACTCGTGGTCCAGCTCCTCCAGCAGGTACGGCAGCCAGCCCACGCCACTCTCCACGCTGATGGTCTTGAGCCTGGGGAACTTCTCGAACACGCCGGAGTAAAGGATGTTGGAGACGATCTCCATGTGGCTCACGAAGGTCATGGAGACACCGAGAGCAAGCCTGGAGCGCGCCTCCAGCGAATCCCAGGACGGCAGGGCGGGGAGCGCGGTGGAGTGCAGGCAGACAGGCACGTCCAGGTCGCAGCACGCCTGAAAGACGGGGTGCCAGTAGGGATCGTTGAAGTGTTTGAGCCCCAGGACGTGGGGGGCGCCGTGCCAGACCAGCGCCTTGTGGCCGCGCTTCACCGCGCGATGGATCTCGGCCACGCACAGGTCCACGTCCCACATGGGCGCGACGCACTGGGCGATGAACCGGGGTGAGACGTCCTGCCACTCGTCGATGAGCCAGTCGTTGTAGGCCTGGATGCAGGCCAGACGGAACGCCTCGCTGCCCTCCTTCTGGAAGTTCTGGTTGGTGATGCCGATGATGTTGGGGAACAGCACCGACGCGTCCAGCTCCTCCTGATCCAGTACCTTCGAACGCTCCGAAACCATGTACGTGGAAAGAGGCACGTCCTCCCACCTCTTCACGTCGGGGTTGACGCCCGAAACCCGGGCCAAGCCGCCGAATCCCCTGGTGTTCCCGCCCAGGGACCAGGTCTGGGTGCCGTCCGGCAGCTCCACGATGTGGGGAATGTCGTCGCCGAACCTGGCCTTGGACATCCTGTTGGTCCAGACATCGGGCGCCTCCTGGATGTGATCATCCGCAGAAATGACGCCGTATTTCATCTTGAGCGTTGCCATGGGCTTCTTTCCTCCGGTTCTCCGACCGGTTCGCGACCGAAACGCTGACCGAATTTACTCTCGCCCCCACATGGCTGTCAATCGAAGCCGTTTCGCCGTCCATCGGCGCCGTTTGTATGAACGAAGGCAGGATTTTCGTGGAACTCGATCACGACGACGGGCTCGGTTTCGCCGTCGGCAAGGCGGGGCGCGACGTGTTCCTGTTCGGCGGCGATTTTCCGCACGAGCTCTTCGACGCGAAGACAGCGACCGTGCGGAATCGGCCCTGAGATTCCGCACGGTGGGGAAAAGCTCAAGCCGTTACGGCTCCAGCCAGGTCCGCCAGAGGCCGCCCTTGGCGTGCCAGTATTCCTGCGTGGGACCCCGCTCCCAGTTCTTCACCTCGTCGCGCCAGACGTAGTTCCGGATGTTGGACCATCCGATGTTGTAGTGGACCACGTCATCGACGAAGTAGGCCCGGGCCAGCTTCTTCCAGATGGCCAGGCGCTTGGCGCGGTCGGGTTCTTCCATATACCGGGTGACCCATTTCTCAAGCTCGGGCGTGCAGTAGTTGGCGACGTTACTGACGCCCACCTTGCCTTCCCTGCAGCCGAGGTGCTGTACGTTGGCCACCAGCGGCTCGCCCACGCCGCCGCCGCCGTAGACGGAAACGTGAAGCTCACCGTCGATGGTCTTCTTGATGAGCTCGGCGCCGCCGAGGTTCTGGAGCGAGAACTTGATGCCCGCTTCGGCCGCCTGGCGCATGATGGGCTCGGTCCAGGGGTCGCCCTGCCCGCGGGTGGCTCCCAGGGTGATGGGCTGGCCCGAGTAGCCGGCCTCCTTGAGCAGACGCTTGGCCTCGGCGACGTTGCGCTTCCACTTGAAGCCGAGGGATGTCTCCCAGTCGCTGCCCGGCACTCCCCAGGTCAGCACGGGGACGCCCAATCCGAAGGTGGCTTCGTTCATGATCGCGGCCTTGTCGAACGAAAGGGCGATAGCGCGACGCACCCGGGGGTCGGACGTGGGCGCCGATTCGGTGTTGAAGACCAGGAGCCTGAGTCCGGCAGCGCCGATGGGCATGTAGTGGAGCCCCTTGATACGCTTGCTGTCGATGCGCTGCACGAAAGTCGGCCCAAGGCGCTCCGTCAGGTGGACATCCCCCGCCTGAACCGCGGCGGCTCTGGCCGCCTTTTGACGGATGACGATGAAGCGGACACCGTCCAGGTAGGCGGCGCCGCCCCAGTAGTCGTCATGACGGAGCACGTGCAGCTCTTGTCCGGGGGTCCAGGACTCGAACTTGAACGGGCCGGTGCCCGGCGGCGGCGCGCCGCCCTTCATCTTCTGCTGGCCGTGGACAAGGGACCCTGCGGGGGCGATGTGGAGGGTCGAAGTGTTGGCCAGTATCTCGGGCAGCAGGCCGCGGGGACCGGGCAGCGTGAACTTCACGGTGTACCTGTCCACCGCCGCGACTTCCGCGACGTTGCTGGCCAACTGTCCCTGGCCGGCCGCGCCGTTGGCGGGATCCATGATGTGTTTGGCGGACCAGGCCACGTCCTCGGCGGTCAGCTCCTTGCCGTCGTGGAACTTGACCCCCTTGCGAATCCGGAACGTCCACTCGCTGGAATCGGCGTTGGGCGCCCAGCTTTCCGCCAGCCACGGGTGAATGTCGCCCTTCTGATCGTACATGACCAGGGGCTCGTACATGTTGTTCTTGATGTACTCGGGAATGGATGTGAAGGCCACGAACGGAATGGGGGTCCCGATGCCCTTGGCGTTGCCGAGCTTGAGCGTTCCGCCGATGCGGGGCTTGCTTGCGGCCTCGGCAGTGAAGCTCAAGGCCAGCGGACCGCCGTCGTGAGGATGAGCGACGAGCAACGACAACACGAGCGCCGCACCAACAGACAATCCGCGCACCCTGCCATTCCAGGTCCCGCTCTTCATCTTGATACCTCCTCGTTCGGGATTGCGTCGTCGGCCAAGTGAGACGACGACGTGCAGGGGCGGGTTTCAAACCCGCCCGCGCGCCGGCCACGCAAGAGTGGCGACGCAGCCGGCGGCCGAAGGCCGGACAGGTTCATGAGCCTGCTCGTGACGTGCGACGCTAGCACCGTCTTCGGACGACTGTCAACTTACCGCGCGCCGGCTCAAGGACAGGCGTGTGCGCGGGTCCATGCGGTCCCGCAGGCTGTCCCCGACCAGGGTGAAGGCCAGGATGACCCCCGCCAGGGCCAGCCCCGGGAAGACCGCCAGCCACGGCGCCACCTCGAGAAAGTCCTGGGCCTCCCGGACCATCAGGCCCCAACTGATGTAGGGCGCCGCCAAGCCGAGGCCCAGGTAGCTGAGGGCCGCCTCCACGCCGATGGCGCGGGCGAAGTCCAGCGTGGTCTGCACCGCGATGGGCGCCATGATGTTGGGGAGGATCTGCTTCATCAGGACGCCCGTGGGCCGCTGTCCCATGGCCCGGGCGGCCTCGACGTATTCCCGTTCCTTGTGCGTCAGCACGCCGCTACGGACGATGCGGGCGTAACGCGGGATGGAACTGAAGGCGATGGCGAACCACAGCATGGGGACGCTCGGCCCGGCCAGCGCCACCAGCGCAAGCGCCAGCACCAGCGACGGGAAGGCCATGATGCCCTCCATCACGCGCTGGACCAACGCATCGAAGGCGCCGCCGACGTAGCTCGCCAGCGCACCCAGCGGGGCGCCCAGCAGCAGCGCCACGATCACCGCGCCCGTGGCTACCTGCAGGCTCACCCGGGAACCCGCGATGATGCGGGTCGCCACGTCCCTGCCGATGCGGTCGGTGCCGAAGGGGTGCGTCCAGCTCGGGCCCTGCATGCGCACCGCAATGTCGGGCGAGGTGGTATCGTAGGGAGAGAGGCTCGGCCCGACCAGGGCGATCAGGACGTAGAGAAAGAGCAGGGCGACGCCCACCAAAGTGCGCGGGTCGTCACGTACCGCGACGATGGCGCGAAGCGGGGCGCGCGGCCGGTTCGGAGACGGGGAGCCCGTCGGGACAGTTGGGGCTCGACCTTCCATCCGACGCCGCTACCGGTAGCGCACCCGCGGATCCAACGCCGCGTAGAGAATGTCCACCACCAGGTTGACGCCGATGGCGAGAAAGACCATGAACAGCACCACTCCCTGGACCACGACGAAGTCCCGGGTGTGAATGGAATTCAGCAGCAGAAAACCGATTCCGGGATAGTTGAAGACATTCTCGACGACGGTAACCAAGCCGCTCAGATAGGCCATCTGGAGGCCCACCACCGTTACCGTGGTCATGAGCGAGTTGCGCAGGACGTGTTTCCACAGCACCACCCTCTCGCTCAGGCCCTTGGCCCTGGCCGTGCGGACGTAGTCGAGATTCATCTGCTCGAGAAAGTCCTGGCGCTGAAACCGCAGCACCGTGGCGGCAACGTTCAGGGCCACCACGGTCATGGGCAGGGTGAGGTGCCGCAGGAAGTCCACGAAGTCTTTCTGCGGGGGCGTATAGCCGATGGAAGGCAGCCAACCGAGGTACACCGCGAAAACCAGGATGGCCACCAGCGCCAACCAGAAAGTCGGCACGGTGATGCCCAGGATCACGAAGCCCGTGGCCAAGTGATCCCATTTGGTATTGTTGTGGATGGCGGCCAGCACGCCGCCGGGTACGGCAATGGCCACGGCCATGATCACGCCGCCGACCATCAGGTACGCCGTCGGAACGAGCCGGTGCAGGATGACGGCCAGGGCCGGCGTCCGGTAGGTGGTGGAGTCGCCCAGGTCTCCCCGGAGCATATCCCGGAGCCAGTCGAGATACTGGACGATGAGCGGCTGGTCCAATCCCAACCGCAGGCGCATGGCATCGTAGACTTCCTGAGAGATCGGCGCTCCCTCCACCGCACCCAGCATCACCAGCACCGGGTCCCCCGGGATGATCCTCATGACGAAGAAGACCACCATGGTGACCACCAGCGCCATGGGGACCAATTGCACGAGCCGCATGGCGACGTACCGTATGAGCATCGCCGGGTCCTCCTGACCCTGGTGTCCTGTCCCACAAGCCACTATGCCAAGATGCCAAGCGGTGCAGGAATTTTTGCTGTCGGCAAGGCGCGACGACAAGCAGTGGCCAATACCACGCGAGCAGGAGCAACGCAGCCGACGGCAAAAAGAACCAGCAGATTAGCATAGTTGCTTGTGGGACAGGACACTGGATGCCTGACAGCCCGCGCCGCCGGCATACGGCCTCTGGCGGTGGCGCGTGGCAGGCGCCGGAGACGTTGCCACAATTTGTGAACGCACACAAAACCGGCGGGTCATGGCGGGCTTGCCGGGACCGGCGACCCGGTGATGGCCGGCTTGACAAACGAAGGACAAGTCGCATAGAGGGGTCCGAGACATACGACGCATCGAAAGGAGGGTAACGCATGACTTCTCTTCGCAGTATTCTTGGAGCCTTGATCGTGCTCGGTTGCCTCGTCCAGGCTGCGGTCGCGGACGAGTCGGTCTACAAGGGCAAGCAGGTGGTCATCCTGGTGTCCGCGGACGCGGGCACATCCTATGACCTCTATCCACGGATCGCTGCGCGGCATATTTCGAAATACATTCCCGGCAACCCCAGGATCGTGGTCAAGAACATGCCCGGCGCATCGGGCATGGTGGCCGCCAACTGGCTCTACAACGTCGCCAAGCGCGACGGCCTCACCTTGGGCGCGATTCACCGGACGCTGCCGCTGACCCAGGCCCTGGGCGTGCCCCAGGCGCGCTTTGATCCGGCCAGGTTCAACTGGATCGGCACGCCGGTGCAGGAGACCGCGTCCTGCTTCGTCCGTGCGGACAGCCCCTACAGAACGGCCGAAGACCTGGTGACCGCGAAACAGCCGGTGAAGATGGCCGCGACCCAACCGCGTTCCGACATCTTCATCGTGCCGCTCATGCTCAACAGCGTCATGGGCGCCAACATGAAGGTGACTTCCGGGTACCGCGGCATCATGGCCACCGCCCTGGCAGTGGACAAGGGAGAGGTGGACGGCATCTGCGGCTGGGGCTACGCCTCCCTGAGGGCCCTCAAGAAAGACTGGTTCGCCAAGAAGGCGATCCGGATCCTGGTGCAGATCGGACGGGAGAAGCATCCTGCGCTCGGGGACGTGCCACTGGCGTCCGACCTGGCCAAGCCGGACAAGAAGGACGTGCTGGAGGTCTACAACCAGCAGCTTTCCGTGGGTCGGCCCTGGGTCATGCCTCCGGGAGTCGCCGCCGAACGCGTGGATACCCTGCGCCAAGCCTTCATCAAGGTGATGGCGGACCCGGATTTCCTCGCGGACGCCAAGAAGGCGCGGATTCAGATCAACCCGCTCCCCGGCAAGGAACTGCAGGCGCTGGTGGAGCAGATGGTGGACATCCCGGCGGAGAACAAAGCGGCGTTGAAGAAGATCTTCAACTACTGATCGCGCGGGCGGTGGCCGGAACAGCAGTCCCGGTCACCGCACTCTGTTCCCATGGCGGGAAACGCCAAGTTCCTCACTTTCGGCGTCGATGTCGTCCATGAACTCGTAGATGAGTGCGAGAGTGATCTGCTCGACTTGGCTCTTGAGATCGGGCATCTTCCGCAAAAAAGCGCCAACCTGCTTTGTAGAGCAACCGGTTGATCTTGATGCGGGCTGTGGCTTCGTTCATAACTCCCGGCCGGGATACTACCCAATGTTTGTTCTCATCGAAACCGCCCGAAACGCCTCCGCTTCTCGGCTCTCCGCGACGATTTCGCCAAGTCCGCCAAGCCGCTAATTCAGGTCGAACAGCCGCTTGGCGTTCGTGCGGAGGATCTTCTCCTTCACCTCGTCCGACAGGTCCGGGTGGTTCCTGAGATGGTGCAGGTTCTCGGGGAACTCGTTGTCCCAGTGCGGGATGTCCGAGGCGTAGACGAAATGGTCGCTGCCCACGTAATCGACGGTGGCGGCCAACTGGGACTCGCCGGACTCCAGGCTGAAGTACATGTCGGACTCCCGGACCACGTCGCTGGGCTTCTGCTTCAGCAGCGGCATCTCGTGGGCGCCGCGCTTCTCCCAGTGCTCGTCGAGGCGGTCGAGGTAGTACGGAAGCCAGGTGGCACCGATCTCGAGGAAGGCCAGCTTGAGTTTCGGGAACCGCTCGGTGATTCCCTGGCAGACCATGCTGGTGAACTGCAACAGGATGCCGGCGGTGAAGGCGTAGGAGTGGACTTCGGCGAAAGTGCTGAGAATGGAGGCTCCGAGCTCCCGCGAGGTGTTGCGGGTGCCGTGGATGCCGAGCACCACCCCTTCCTCCTCGGCGGCGCGGTAGATGGGATCATAGCAGGTCTCGCCGAGGGCGATGGGTAGCCCGGTGGGCAGGATCTCGAAGCCCTTGAGGCCCAGCTCGTTGACCGCGCGACGGAGCTCCGCGGCCGCCTCCTCCGGCGCCCTCATCGGCAGCACGCCCACGCAGCTCAGCCGGTTCGACAGCGCGTTGTACTCCTTGGCGAAGTGGGTGTTGGCGGCCTTGGTCACGGCAATCTGGTACGGTACTTCCTGGTTCTTGGCGATGTTGCCCGAGCCCGTGGGGAAGCAGATGGCCACCTCCATGTCCTGCTTGTCCATGAGCGTGTGCCAGCGCCGCACCTGCTCCTCGGGGGACAAGCCTTCCCAGTTCACGGACATCTTGAACCCGTTGAACAGGTTCGGGTCCCAGGGCTGGTCTCCCGGCCACAGCGGCGTCGGGCGCTCGTTCCAGGGCGCATCCAGGTACTTGCGAATGTCCGCCTGCCGTTCGAGAACGTGCCCATCCGTATCGACACACGTTGCGCTACCCATGGTTCCTACCTCCCGATTCTGCTTTTCTGCTTTGGTTTGCCTGTATTGGCCTGTATTGTTTTCGACCTTGTTTGTCAATCGCGTACAGTCAATCATGTACATGACGGAAAGGAGGGTGCAACGATGTCCATGAAAATAGGTTCTCATGACTCGAAATGCCTGGCTTTGACAGTGCTCTGTGCAACGGTCGCGCTGGCCGGCTCCATCGCCTCCGCGGCGGATCCGAAGCCCGTGAGCGAGTGGGGCAAACGCGCGGAATTGGTGGAACCCAATTCGGAGATGGCGGTGGCGTACCTCGACGGCAAGATCTACGTCGTGGGCGGCTACCCTTCCAGCCGCAAGAGCGTCGACACCGTGCAGGAGTACGACGTGGCGACGGATACGTGGCGGCTCACCACGCCCTACCCCACCACCATCAACCACGCCTCCGCAGTCGCTCTCGACGGCCTGCTCTACGTCATCGGCGGCCAGACGAATGCCGGCGGACGCAGGGAACGGTCCCGTTACGTGGACGCCGTCCATGCCTACGACCCCAAGACCCGGAAGTGGACACCGCGGGCGCCGATGTCCACCGCGCGCAGCGCCATGGCCCATGACGTCATCGACGGGAAGGTCTACGTGGCCGGCGGACGTCCCCCGCGGGGTCACGACTTCGCCGTTTACGATCCCAAGGCGGACAAGTGGACCAGGCTGCCGGACCTGCCCACCCAGCGCAACCATATTGCCGCGGCCGCCATCGACGGAAGGCTCTACGTGGCCGGCGGGCGGTTCGGCGGCGGCTTCCGCAGCGAGATCACGCCGGCCCTTGAGGTCCATGACCCCGCGACCAACCAATGGACGGCGCGGCGGCCCATGTCCGAAGCACGCGGCGGCCTCAACGGCATCGCCGTCAACGGTTGCTTCCACACCTTCGGCGGCGAGCATCCGACCGCCGGTCCCTCGGGGGTGTTTCCGCACCACGAGGTCTACAATCCCAAGACCGACACCTGGACGCGTTTTCCCGACATGCCCATCCCGGTTCACGGCGTGACCGGGCTGGTCTACCTGAACGGTTGGATCCACCTGCCCGGCGGCGGCATCCGGCGGGGCGGCAGCAGCGGCACCACGCATCACCAGGTGGTACGGACCGATATGCAGTGCCGGTGAGTAACGTCGCCGGCAACGCCCCAACTCCCTCTCCCTTCGGGAGAGGGTCGGGGGTGACGGTGTCCGAGTGCGAGCAGTCTGTTGCGCGGTACCGGAAACAGTAGGGGCAGGGTCATGGTGGCGCCCTCACCCGGCCTTCGGCCACTCTCTCCCGGAGGGAGAGGGTTCGACGTGTCGCGGACCGACAGCTCCGCGGTGAGCAGGGCCGCCTGTGCGTCGCTTGCGGGCCTCGGCGTCCTGTCCGCGGCCCCCGGCGCGGCATGGGGCCACGCCATCGTCCAGCGCTACGACCTGCCGGTGCCGCTTGGGTACTACCTCGCAGGGGCGGGTCTCGTGGTTGCCTTGACCTTTGTCGTCCTGGCCGCCTTTCGCAGGGACGCTGCGCCGGTACCGCCCCGAAGCCTCGACCTCTCCCGGACCTGGCTCGGGCGTCTCGTCGCCAGCGACGTACCGGCGAGGATGCTGGCCATCCTCGCCGTAGTCGTCTTCGTCTTCCTGATCGTCGCCGGACTGCTCGGCACCCAGGAGGATCCGCTGGCGAACATCCTGCCCGCGTTCGTCTGGATCGCCTGGTGGGTCGGTCTGGGTTTCGTCTGCGCGCTGGTGGGCAACATCTGGCCGGCGGTGAATCCCTGGGCCGCGGTGCCGGCGCTGTTGCCCGGGAGCCTGCGGCGCGGCGCCGTCCGGCGGGCGCCTTCATGGATCGGCGTTTGGCCGGCCGTGTTCCTTTATCTGTGCTTCGCCTGGGCCGAACTGGTGTGGCCGGACAACACCGCACCCGCCAGCCTCGCTTCCGTCATCCTGATCTACAGCGCCATCACCTGGACCGGCATGGCCCGGTACGGCGTCGAGCCCTGGCTCAAGTGCGGCGAGACGTTCTCGGTCGTGTTCGGACTTTTCGGCCGTTTCGCTCCCCTGACTCGGACGGCGGAGGGACGGCTCCTGCTGCGGCACTACGGCTCCGGGTTGGCGGACGGCCGGAAGGCCCCGATTTCGATGGTGGTGCTGGTGGTGACGCTGCTCGCCACGGTGAGCTTCGACGGCTTTCTCCACACGCCGGTGTGGGCGCGGCTCTACGCCGCGGCCTCGCACGGGTTGTACGATCTCGGTTGGACCCATTTCCTGGGAAACACCGGGGCGCGCACTCTGGTCTTCACCACCGGGCTGGTGCTGGCGCCGCTTTGCTTCGTGGCCTTGTTCCTGGGAACCTGCAAGCTCATGGCGCATCTGGAGCGCGGCCCGGGAGACCTGCGGCGCAGCGCCACGGACGTAGCTTCGTCCTACTTCCTTACGCTGATGCCCATCGCCATCGCCTATCACCTCGCGCACTACCTGCTGCTGTTGATGATCGAGGGCCAGCGCCTCTACGGGCACGTCTCCGACCCGTTCGGAATCGGCTGGGATCTCTTCGGCACCGCGGGGATGACGCCGGACCCGACCGTGGTGGACGCCCGCTCCCTGTGGCTGTTCTCACTCTTCGTCATCGTTGCCGGCCACGTCATCGCCGTGTGGCTCACCCATCTGGCGGCGCACCGCGGACACGGCGGCAAAGCGATGGTTGCGGCGCAGCTCCCCATGCTGGTCCTGATGGTCGGCTACACGGTCTTCAGCCTGTGGATCATCGGGCAGCCCATCGTGGAAGTATGACAAAGAAAAGGGGGCCTCTCTTTCCGAGAGACCCCCCTTTCCGTGCGCCGGCTGGTCGAGCCCGCGGCTCACCCGGCGTTCGACTCGATGGTCTTCACGTCACCGGCTTCGCCTTGTACGGGGACCTTGCGGCCTGTCGCCCTGGCCGGCAGCGGCACCGAAACCTCGATGACGCCGTTCCGGTGCCGGGCCTCGATCTTGTCGGCGTCGATGCCGTTGGGCAACCTCACGGTGCGCTCGAACTTGCCGTGGAAGGTTTCCCGAAAGGTGCGGCCCTTCTCCTCGCTTTTGCGTTCTCCCTTGATGGTCAGGAACCGGCCTTCCACCTGGATGTCCAGATCCTCCGGCGCCACTCCCGGCAGGTCGACCCGCAGCACGTAGTTGCCGTCCCGGACGTATGCATCCAATGGAGGCGTCCAGCCGCCGTCCGGCTCGCGGCGCCCCAGGAACCGGTCGAGTACGGCGTCCACGTCCCGGTCTACGCCGAACAGATACGGATGCCACCTTTGCACTTCGTAACCCAACATCGTTCGTACCTCCTTCTCTGAAACCCTTCCCCGGGTTTGTATTCCGAGATATTTGCCTGTGGAGCTCCCTGTCGCAAAAAGGTAAGCATCGAAACCCGCCGGGTCAACGGTGTACCGGACGGTATTTTTTGTCGTCTTTGGGGAAACGCCATCGTTGACACTGCCTTTGGCGCGACCCTATAATGCTCCCCGTTTCGCATCCACCACACAACCGCAATCGAGGAGGGTGTCATGAAGAGGACCTTTGCCGCCGTATTCGCCGCCTTCGGCCTGATCGTTTTCGCCAATGCCGCTCACGCCGAGTTTCCCAACCGGGATCTGACGATTCTCGTGCACGCCTCGCCGGGAGGCGGGTTCGATGCCATCGCCAGGGCCCTGGGCCGGTACATGAAGCCCTTGTTACCCGAGAACGTCAACGTCATCGTCAAGAACGTCGTGGGCGCCGGCGGCATCACCGGCACCGTCGCCATGTACCGCGCCAAGCCCGACGGCCATACCATCGGACACATCTACGCCGACGGGATGCTCGGAACCCAGATGATCCGGAGCAACGTCGGGTACGACATCGACAAGTTCACCTGGCTCGCGGTGGTGAGCTCGCAGGAGGCGGAGGCGTTGCTGGTTCGTCGTGAATCACCTTATCGCACGGTCGAGGATCTGCAGCAGGCGAAACGGGTGACATGGGGGGTGGAGGGCATCGGCATCGCGCGCTGGATTCACGCCTTTCTCGCCGCCAACGAGTTGAAGATCCCGTTCGACGTGGTGGCCGGCTACGGCGGTACCGGCGAGACCCTGCCGGGCTTGCTTCGGGGTGACTTCGACGTGTTTACGCAGCCCATCGACCACCCCTCCACGTTGCCGTACATCCGGTCGGGTGAAATCGTGCCCATCGTCAACCTCGGCGAAACCCGCGCCAAGAACGCCCCGGATACGCCCACGGCCATCGAGCTGGGCTACAAGAACCTTATCGTCAAGGTGTTTCGCGCCATGGTCGGCCCTCCGGGACTGCCCGAGGATCTCCACAAGAAGCTGGAGAGCATCCTGTTGAAGACCATGGACAGCAAACCCTACAAGGAGTGGGCGGCCTCGTTCGGCATCCCGCTGGTACCGGGGAACGGCGCCAAGGCAGCCGGCGACATGAAGGTGTTCGTGGACCTGTACAGCAAGTACCGTCAGCCGATGCTCGACGCGTTGAAGGGGCAATAGGCGGACCCACCGCGCGGGCGCACCCTGCCGACGGGTCCGGGAGAAGATTCGCCATGATGGTCAATCCCTACAATGATTCGCAGTTGATGCTGGCATTGCAGTTCGACCACTCCCGGGTGGCGGGTTTCTTCGCCGCCCACTGGGGCAACGAGGAGTTCGACCGGCCGGAGCCCTATGCGTCGGTGGTGCTGGCGGCTCAGGAGCACGACATCGGCTGGTGGGAATGGGAGATGAAGCCGTCCACACTGAACGACAAGGGCTTCCCCATGGACTACCATGACGGCAGCTTCAAGTACCTCGGCCAGCTCAGACTCGATTTCTACAGGAATGCCGTGGACAACGTGCTTCAGCGCGACCCTTACGCGGCCATGCTGATGGCCATGCACGGGGTGGCGCTCATGAACGCCGGCTACGGCAAGTACACCCATCCGCCCGATCGCACCGCGGACCCGCGGGTGCGCGCCTACGTCGACCATCAGGAGGAGCTGAGGAAACGGCTGGCCGCCGACCTGGGCGGATCCGAAGAGTTCCGGGAGTACGCGTCCGAGGAGCGGATCCGGACCAACTACGAGTACATCGAGGTGTTCGATCAGCTCGCCCAGTACGTCTGCAACCGCTATCCCCTGAACAGCAAGAAGCGGAAGCTCGGACCCAGCGATACCCTGAACGACGTGGACGTGCCCCGCAGGAAAGGCGCCGAGCCCGTACACCTGCACATCGACACGGTAGCCGAGCACCGGGCCATCGTCGACCCGTACCCGTTCGCGGCGGACCCGCTGGTGTTCAGCTTCCCGGCCCGGCTGGTGCCGAACCGGCGCTACCGCGATCCGGACGATTTTCTGATGGAGTTCTACCGCGGCGAGCGGATCACCGTTACTCACACACTCTGTTCGAGTTGAGACAGAGGCGGCGTGCCGGACGGGACACTCCCATCCGACACGCCGGCCGCAGTTCAGGAATCGGACAGCAGCCGCACCCCGTACAGCCTGGACGCGGGCAGGTCGAGCTTCTCCCACGCCTCGCCGGCGTCGTGGCTCGCGTACACGGTTCCGTCGGTATAGCCGATGACCACGGTGTCGGGGTCGCCGGGATGCAGCGCCACGCAACTCGTCATGTGGGCGTGGCCCTGTGGCAGACCGCCTTGGAGCCGGCGCCACGTTGCCCCGCGGTCGTCGCTGCGCAGGATGGCGGACTTGGCGCCGCCCAATTCGTCCGAGGTGTCGCGGCTGAAGCGAATGGTGTTGTACGGCCCCGGACGGACCGTGCGATAGCCCTTCCAGGAGGTGGGGCCGTTCTCGGCCGCGCCGAGAAAGATGCGCTCCGGGACGGTAGGATGGATGTCGAACGGTATGGCGTAGGAACGTCCCATGTCGTATTCCAGCTTGCGCCAGGAACCGCCGTCGTCGTCGGTGCGGTAGGTGCCGATGCCGGTAGTCGCGTACAGCGTATCGAGGCGGGCGGGGTCCCGCCGCACCCAATGCACGTCGCGATAGACCCGGCCGTCCTCATGCGCGCCCATCTGGTAAGGCAGCTTGCCCGACGGGTCGTTGAACTCCGGGTAGGCCGCGTCGCTCGACGGTCCGCTGATGTCCTCCCAGGTCGCGCCGCGGTCGCGGCTCCGCACCACGCCCCCTTCCTCGACCCCCACGACGATCTCGTCCGGCACCCGGCGGTCCAGCACGATGCAGCGGATATGCGGCGTGTGGGGCGGCGGCGGAAACGTCCAGCGGGCATAGTCTTCGAGTCTACGGAAAGCGTCAAGCTCGCGGAACGAGCGGCCGCCGTCCACGCTCACGTACACCGCCGCCGGCAGCGTGCCCACGTAGACCTCCTGCGGCCGCGCGGGATGCGGCTGCATCGTCCAGATGTCGCGGTAGTCGAGGCCGCCGGAAGGAATCCACTTCCAGTTCTCCCCGCCGTCCTCGCTCACGTGCACCTCCGTGCCGGTGGCGGCGTACAGCCGGTCGGGGTCCCCCGCGTCCCGAGCCACCTCACGCAGCACCTCGCCCTCCAGCGAACGATCCAGCACCTCCACCTGCCTGGACCGCCCGTCCCAGTGACAGCGCACCAGATGATCCGCGGTCAACAGAAACATCTTCAGATCTACGCTCATTTCCTGACCTCCCGACGGGATGGTGGTCGCAGCAGGACTCGAACCTGCGACCTCTTGCATGTGAGGCAAGCGCTCTAACCAACTGAGCTATGCGACCATCCTGGGGCAGACCTGACGTGTAACACCTCGGGAAAAGGGTTTCAAGAATGCCGCATCCGCCCGCAACGGTTCACCCCCCTTTCACCCTCTTTCCTTCTGCCGCTGCTTGATGCGCTGGTTGAGGGATTGCAGGATGCCGGCGTCGACCGCGGCGATGACGTCCACCGCTGCGTCGAGCTCCGCTTCCGCGATTCCTGATTTCCTTGCGTCCGCAAGGCGCCGGTCCACTCAGGGATCGCAGTTCCGCGTCATGGCGACGGCGAGGCCGAGGAAGATCTTCTCGCGCTCGCTGAGGCACTCGACGGCGTGAGCATCGCGGTAGAACTGGCGGAAGTCTGCCTTCTTCATGGTTTCTCTCCTGTTGGCGCCGGGAGCTTCGGGGACGCGGCGGTGGCGGGACGTCAGCCCTTGGCCATCTCCATGATGACGTCGTAGTGGGCGTCGCTCACCGGCACGAAGGAAAGTCGGCCCAGACGGAACAGGTCGAAGCCTTCCAGCTCGGGATTGAGCTTCATCTCGGCCAGCGACACCCCACGCGGCAACGGCTTGCCGACCTTGATGTCGAAGACCAGGAGCCTGGGGTCGTCCTTCTCGGGATCGGCATAGGCCCCGGTGGCGGCGATGCCGAGTCCCACGCATATTCTTTCTCCGCCGGTGTGATAAATGATGCAACGGTCGCCCTTCTTCACGGTCTTGAGGTGCTTGAGGGCGAGATTGTTCTTGATGCCGTCCCAGATCGTTTTCTTGTCCCGCTGCAGATCCGCGAAGGAATAAACGCCGGGCTCGGTCTTGAGCAGCCAGTTTGCCATGGCAGGGTCTCCTTGTTTTCCGCTTCCTGGAATACTGCAAAGTGGCTCCGGCCGCAACATTTCGTCCCCTTTCGGGTGAAGTGCACGGCGCCCTTGTGGTAAACAGACAGAGCCATGGCGACCCTGCGACAGAAGACACCCGAGGATCGTCCGCTGCTGGGAGCCCACATGTCCATCGCGGGCGGGGTCCACAATGCGCTGCACGCCGGCGACAGCGTGGGCTGCGAAGCCATCCAGATCTTCACCAAATCCTCGCGGCAGTGGGCGTCGACGCCCCTGAGCGAGGACGACGTCCGGACCTTCAAGGACACCCGGAAGACCAGCGGGGTCCATACGGTGGTGGCTCACGACTCCTACCTGCTGAACCTCGGCGCGCCCGACCGGGCGCTGCGACAGAAATCCATCACCGCTTTCGTGGACGAGATGGAGCGATGCGAGGCGCTGGGCATCCCCTGCCTGATCGCCCATCCGGGTGCGCACACCGGAGCGGGCGAACGAGCGGGCCTGCGCACCATCGCGCGTTCCCTGGACGCGATCCATCGGCGTTGCGCGGGCTTCAAGGTCCACGTCGCGCTGGAAATCACCGCCGGCCAGGGCACCAACCTGGGGTACCGGTTCGAGCACATCCGCAACATCATCGACAGCGCCAGGGAGAGCGACCGCCTCCGGGTGTGCTTCGACACCCAGCACGCGTTCGCCGCCGGCTACGACATCCGCACCCGGGAAGGCTACGAGCGGACCTTTGCGGAGTTCGACGAGACCATCGGAGTCGAGCTCCTCGCCGCCTTTCACCTGAACGATTCGAAAAAGGAGCTCGACTGCCGGGTGGACCGCCACGAGATCATCGGCCAAGGCCACCTCGACCTGGAGCCGTTCCGCCTGCTGATGAACGACAAGCGCTTCTTCGGCCTGCCCATGTGCCTGGAAACCCCCAAGAGCAAGGACCTGAAGGAGGATCGGGAGACGCTGGAGCTGCTGCGGTCCTTCCGGGCCGAAACGCAGGGCGAGGGCACGGGCCCGACGCGCAGAAGCGTGATCCGCGCCGGCCTGGTTGCGTTGCTGGCGCCGCCGTGGCTCCACTCCCTGAGCGCACCCGGAGCCGCTGCCCCGGCCGGGCTGAACGATGACGAGATCGTCCTGGGGATCTCCGCCGCGTTCTCCGGCCCTTCCCGGGGCCTGGGCACCGAGCTCTATCGCGGCGCCAAGTCCTACTTCAACCACGTCAACGAGAACGGCGGCGTCAACGGCCGCAAGATCGTCCTGAGGCTCTACGACGACGGATATCAACCGGACCCCTGCGTCGAGAACACCGTGAAGCTGATGCTGGAGGACCGGGTCTTCCTGCTGTTCGGCTACGTGGGGACACCCACCGTCACCCGCGTGCTGCCGATGTTGAAGAAGTTCCAGGACCAGCAGGTCTACCTCTTCTTCCCCTTTACCGGAGCCCAGCCGCAGCGGGAGCCCCCCTACGGCGACTTCGCCTTCAACCTGCGGGCGTCCTACCGGCAGGAGACCGCCGGCCTGGTGAACAACTTCGTTCGGGTCGGACGACAGCGCATCGCCATGTTCTACCAGGCCGATGCCTATGGCCGAAGCGGCTGGGCCGGGGTGCGGACGGCCCTGGAAAGGCACGGGGCCTTGATTGCCGGCGAGGCCACGTACCGCCGGGGGTCGCGGTTCACCGGCAGCATGCGGGCGCAGGTGGAGATCCTGAAAGGGGCCGATCCCGATGCCGTGATCTGCGTCGGCGCCTACGCGGCGTGCGCCGCCTTCGCCCGTGACGCCGTGGACCTGGGCCTTCGCGTCCCCATCGCCAACCTCTCCTTCGTCGGCAGCGAGAACCTGCTCGAGCTGCTGTCCGAAGGGCGGGACGACGCCGATGCCTACACCCGGTTCCTGGTGAACTCGCAGGTCGTGCCCAGCTACGAGGACACCTCCATCCCCGCGGTCAGGCAATATCGCGAGATGATGGCGCGCTACGACCCTCAGGTGCCCGGAGAACTGGTCAAGGAGGCGTACACGCCGTTTCCCCATAGCTTCGTCAGCCTGGAGGGTTTTCTGAACGCCAAGTTGATGGTGGAGATCCTCCGGCGCCTGAAGGGCAAGCCGGACCGGGCCGGATTGGAGGAAGCGGTCTTTTCCGTGCGCGACTTCGACCTGGGAATCGGCGAAGCCGCGTCGTTCGGTCCGGAGCGCAGGCAGGGGTTGCAGAAGGTCTACTATACCGTCGTCGAAGACGGCCGGTTCGTCACGCTGGACGACTGGAAAGCCAAGTTCGGGTAACATGAAAATCAGAAAACTCTTTCAGAAAACCCAGTTCGGCATCTTCGGGATCTTCGGCCTGATCGTGCTGTCCACCTCGGCGCTGTGCATCCACACGGTCCGGACCCATCTGTCGGCGGAGTACGAGAGCAATAGCCGGAACATCGCCAAGATCATCGCCGATGCCAGCGTCGACATCCTGCTGAACCGCAACCTGGCCACCCTCCAATCGCTCATCGACCAGTTCGTGGAGATCCAGGGGATCCGGTACGTCTACATTACCAGCGACAACGGCGAGTACCTCGCCCACACCTTCGTTCCCGGTATTCCCGACGTGATCCTCGACGGCGACCCGTTCGAAACCGCCGCGGTAAAGCGGACGCTGCCGGGAATGGGCGAGTTCGTGGAAGTCGGGAGCCCGATTCTGGCCGGTTTCGCCGGCACCGTGCACGTGGGAATGGACCTGGACGTCATCGGCCTGAAGATCCAGCGAGCCATCGGCCAGCAGGTCTACCTCATCTCCATCCTGCTGGTGATCGGGATCCTGGCCTCCATATGGTTCGTCAACCTCGCCGCCAAACCGTTGGGGGAGCTCCTGGCCTTCGCCGTAAAGCTGGCCAGGGAGGAATACCCGGACGGAGTGCAGGACGACCCGATCCTGGCCCGGGACGACGAGGCCGGCGAGTTGGCGAGACTGTTGCTCCATGTCGCGAAACGAAAGGCCGGGACCGGAGAGCCGTCCCCAACCGCGTCCGAGGGCGCCGGATAGCTGTGAACGAGGTCTCCAGGGTGGGTATTCGAAGGCTCGGAATAGCGTTTTTCTGCACCATGCTGCAGATCTGCTTCGGGACCGTCTACGCCTGGAGCTTCTTCCAGACCATGCTGGTCCACCAGTCCGGCTGGACGCACACCGAGACGGCCTGGGCCTTCAGCATCGCGATCTTCAGTCTCGGCACCTCCGCGGCGTGGGCGGGCTCGGCGCTGGAGCGTTTGGGGCCCAGGCGGCTCGCGCTTGCCGGCAGCGTCATGTTCTCCGGAGGGTATGCGATCGCCAGCGCGGGACTGTGGCTGGAGTCCCTCCCGCTCTTCTATCTGGGCTACGGGTTCATCGGCGGCGCGGGCATCGGACTCGGCTACGTGACCCCCGTGGCCACCGTGGCCAAGTGGTTTCCGGACCACAAGGGCCTGGCGACCGGCATCGTCGTGATGGGCTTCGGCATTGGCGCCTTGCTCCTGAGCAAGGGGTTGGCGCCCTTTCTCGTGATGCGAACGGAAGGCGACCTGTCCCTGGTCTTCCTGTGGCTCGGAATCATATTCGGCTGCATCCTGATCCCTTGCAGCCTGGCTTTGGCCAACCCGCCGGCGGCGGCCCAGGGCGGCGCCAAGCCGTCCGCGGAAGCCGCGGAGCCGGAGTCCGCCCTGCCCTACCTGACCTCCAGCCAGTTCATCATCATGTGGACGGTCTTTTTCTTCAACATCGCCGCCGGCATCTCCGTCATCAGTTTCCAGTCCGAGCTGTTGCAGGAAGTCTGGGGGCTGGCCGACCCGACCATCGAGCCCGCGGTGCTGGCGGAGTACGGCGCCACACTCATCGCCGCCAGCTCGGTGTGCAACGGCGTCGGGAGATTGTTCTGGGGCTTGCTCTCCGACCGCATCGGCCGCGTCAAGGTGTTCAGGATCCTGCTGGCCAGCCAGATGGTGGTGTTCGGCGTCCTCATGACGGAGACCAACCCCTGGGTGTTCTCGGTGCTGGTGTGCTACGTGCTGCTCTGTTTCGGGGGCGGTTTCGCCACCATGCCGCCCTACGTCCTCGATGTCTTCGGCACGGAGAAAATGGCCAGGATATACGGCGTAGTGCTCACCGCGTGGGCCGCGGCGGGCATCTTCGGCCCGCTCTACGTGGGATACCTGAAGGACTCCTTCCCGGACCTGGCCGTCCTGTACTGCTTCCTGATAGGGATCCTGATGCTCGGGGCCGGTTACCTGTTCTCGTACCTGCTGAACGACGGGCGGCTTCGGCTGGGCCGTCCGACGCTGGCGACCACCCTCCACCGGTACGGGATCCCGGTCCGGAGTGCGGGATGAGATTCTACGACTGCCTCACGGCGCCGAGCCCGCGCCGGGTCCGCATCTTCATCGCCGAGAAGGGGCTGGACATCCCCACGGTGCAGGTAGACCTGCGCAACGGCGAGCATCTCACGGAGACGTTCCGCGGACTCAACCCGTGGTGCACGGTACCGGTACTGGAACTCGATGACGGCACGGCCCTCAGCGAGGCGGTAGCCGTGTGCCGGTATCTGGAGGACGTCTATCCCGAGCCGCCCTTGATGGGCGTGGACGCCCGGGACCGGGCCGTAGTGGCCATGTGGGAGCACCGCTTCGAGATCGACGGCTTCCTCGCGGTTACCGAAGTCTTTCGGAATCAGGCCAAGGGGCTGGCGGGGCGGGCGCTGACCGGGCCCGACAACGTCGCGCAAATCCCGGAGCTGGCCCAGCGCGGGCGCGGGCGGGTGGAGCGGTTCTTCACTGCCCTGGACGCGCAACTCGCCCGCCACCCTTTCGTCGCGGGCGAGCGTTACACCATCGCCGACATTACCGCGCAGGTGGCGGTGGACTTCGCGCGCTGGATCAAGATGAGCCTGCCGCCCGAGTGCAGCCACGCGACGGACTGGTACCGCCGGATCAGCGCGCGTCCCAGCGCGGCCGTCCAGGAGTCTGTCGGATTTGGCGAATCGTAGCGAGAGGCATGGAAATGGAGGCCATTTTCAGGCGGATTTGAGGATAATATCGGGAATATTTGACGAAAATCCAACTGAAAATGGACCCATTTCCATGCCTCGCAGTAGATTCTTGCCAAGTCCGACAGGCTCCCAGGAGTTCGTATCGGCCGGCTCATGACCCCGGCCACAGCACGAAGCTCTTGTCACCCGGCAGGAAAGGCGAGAAGGGATGGTCCTCGACGCCGTGACCGTCCCGTCCGTCGCTGAGAACACCGAAGAAGAAGATCCGCAACATCTGCTCGATGAGGGGTCGGAGCGCGGGGTCCCGCTTGGGATTGTACCAGGTATAGATCCAGTTCATCATGCCGAACAGCGCCAATGCAGCCACCCGCGCGTTCAGGTTCCGGGTCTGTTCCTGTCGCTGAAGCTCCTCCACCAGATCCACCAGCGCCTTCAGGTAACGCCGTTTGAGGTTCAGTATCCTCTTCTCGTAGTCGGCCGTCAGGGCGGTGTCCTCCCGGGACATGACCTTCATCTCGTTCATGTTGTGAAGAAAAAAACCGAGATGGTTGTGGACGAACAGCGCGATCTTCTGCCGCGGGTTCTTTCCGGATTCCCGGATCTTCCGCCCGTTCTCGAGCAAGGTCACGAGGCAGCGTTCCTGTATCAGGCAGAGAAGCTCTTCCTTGGTGCGAAAATAGTAGTAGAGGCCGGCGAGGCTCATGCCCGTGGCGCGGCTGATCTGACGGATGGAGGTTCCGTCGAATCCCTTCTCCGCGAATATCCTGGCGGAATGATCGAGGATCTGTTGCAGCTTTTCGTCGTGGTGGGTGGTGGACGACCCCGAATCGTTCGGCATCACGACGGATCTTGTCAGATCGAATTTTCGAAGTCAACAAATGCTACGTTGAAACCCCATGCCCCATGGTGTACAGTGTCCTGTCCGGTCATTCGCCACGGTATGTATGGGACACCGTACCGGCTCCTCGACTGTATGAACTTCGACAACATCACCATCGACCAGGACGGACCCGTGGCCGTGGCCACGCTCAACCGCCCGAAACAGCTCAACGCCCTGTCCTACGGACTGTGCAAGGACTTGTACCTGGCGCTTGAGGAGCTCGACAGGGATGAGTCCGTCCGGGTCTTCGTCATCACCGGAGGCGCACGCGTGTTCGCCGCGGGCGCCGATATCAACGAGATGGTGGAAGCCACCCCGTTCGCCGGCAGGGCGCACGATCGGCTGGTTCTCAGAGACCGCATCAACCACCTGTCCAAACCGATGATCGCCGCGGTCAGCGGCTTTGCCCTGGGGGGCGGGTGCGAGCTGGCCATGAGCTGCGACATCATCATCGCGTCGGAGTCGGCCGTTTTCGGCCAGCCCGAGATCAACCTGGGCACCATACCGGGCTCCGGCGGGACCCAGCGCCTCACGCGGCTCGTGGGCAAGCACAAGGCCATGGAGATGGTGCTCACCGGCCGGTTCATGGACGCCGCGGAAGCGGAACGGTGCGGCCTGGTGAACAAGGTCGTGCCGCCGGAAGTGCTGCTGGACGAGGCCTTGGCCATGGCGCGAATCATCGCCAGGAAGCCGCCCGTCGCCGTCCGGTTCGCCAAGGAAGCCGTTCTCAAGGCCGCCAACACCTCTCTGGACGAGGGACTGGCCTTCGAACGCAAGTCGTTCCACACCCTGTTCGCCTCGGAGGACCGGCGGGAGGGCATGCAGGCGTTCCTCGACAAACGCAAGCCCGAGTTCAAGGGAAAATGAGCTACGAAACGATCCTCTACGAAAAGCGGGACGGTGTCGCTACCATCACCCTGAACCGGCCTCAAGCGCTCAATGCGTTCACGCCGCAGATGAACCGGGAGCTCATGGACGCCTTCAAGGACGGCAACCGGGACAAGGCCGTCCGCTGTTTCATCCTCACCGGCGCCGGCGACCGCGCCTTCTGTTCCGGCCAGGACCTCAAGGAGCGCTCCCCGGACCGGAAGGGGTCTTTGGGCGAATCCCTCAGGTCGCGTTACAACCCCATCATCCTCGCCATCCGCCGCACCGAGAAGATCGTCCTTTGCGCCGTCAACGGCGTGGCCGCGGGAGCCGGATGCAACCTCACCCTCGCCTGCGACCTGCGCATCGCCTCGGAGAACGCGCGCTTCATCGAGGCCTTCGTGCGCGTAGGCCTGGGCCCCGACTGCGGCGGCAGTTATTTCATGCCGCGGCTCATCGGCCTCGGCAAGGCCACCGAGATGTTTCTGCTGGGAGAGCCCCTGGGCGCGCAGGACGCGCTCCGTTACGGACTGGTGGCCAAGGTCGTTCCGGGAGCGGACCTTTCGGCCGAAGCCCGGGCCATGGCGGAGAGACTTGCCCGCGGCCCCCGCAGCGCCGGCCTCATCAAGCGGACGCTTAACCGATCCATGTACCGCGAACTCGAAGCACAACTCGAGTACGAAGCCTGCACCCAGGAAATCGCCGGCCGGACCTCCGACTACGACGAGGGCGTCCGGGCGTTCATGGAGAAGCGCACGCCCGTGTTCAAGGGAGAGTAGGGTTCCAACCGACCCCATGGGCTCTCCGGGAAATCGACCATGGTCAACGAAAACAGGATCGGCGTGATCGGCGCCGGCACCATGGGCGCCGGCATCGCCCAGGTGGCCGTCCAGGGCGGGTTCGACGCGGTGGTGTACGATATCTCCCGGGAGATCCTCGACCGCGGGCTGGAGCGGATCCACCGCTTCATCGGACGCAGCCGGGAGAAGGGGAACATCGACGAAGGCGAGGAGAAGCGGATCCTCTCGCGCCTCAACGGCTCCCTCGCCCTGGAGGACCTGGCCGACGCCACCCTCGTCATCGAAGCGGCCACCGAGAATCTCCCGGTCAAGCGGGAACTGTTCCAGAAGCTGGACACGGCGTGTGACGCGGAAACGCTCCTGGCCACCAACACCTCGTCCCTGTCGGTGACGGCCATCGGCGGCGCGGTGAAGGACGCTTCCCGGGTGCTGGGCATGCATTTCTTCAACCCGGCGCCGCTCATGGGGTTGGTGGAGGTGGTGCAGGGCGAGCTCACCAGCGCGGCCGCGGTTGCCAAGGCCGTGGATATCGCAAGGAAGTTCGGCAAGACGCCGGTCCGCGCCAAGGACACGCCGGGATTCATCGTCAACCGCATCGCCCGGCCTTTCTACAACGAGGCCCTGCGCATCCTGAGCGAGGGCGGAGTGGACGTGCGGACCGTGGACCGCGTGATGCGGGAATGCGGCGGCTTCCGCATGGGCCCCTTCGAGCTTCAGGACCTCATCGGCATCGACATCAACTTCACCGCCACCGAGACCCTCTACCGGGCGTTCTTCGAAGACCCGCGCTTCCGGCCGAGCCCGCTGCAACAGAAACTGTATCTGGCCGGACACCTCGGACGAAAGACCGGGAAAGGTTTCTACGACCATGAATAGCGTCGCGGTCCTCGGGAGCAACCGTCTGGCGGAGGACTGGTGCCGGTTGGCCCGGGACCACGGACTGGCCGCGGTCCCCTGTGCACGCGCCGCCGAGGTGGATCCAGCCACCGAGGTGGTGGTGGAGACCGTGGCCCACGGGGGCGACGGCAAGCGGCAACTGCTGGAAGAGCTCGACGCCGCGGCGCCGGGCGCCGCGTTGGTGCTGAGCTCGTGTATCCGCTGGTCCGCCACCGCCATCGCCTGCTGGAGCCGCCGGCCGGAAAGGATCGTCGGCTTCGCCACGTTCCACCCGCTGGCGCACCGCAACGTCATCGAGCTGGCGCGAGGACTCGATACCGGTGAAGAAGCGTTCCGGGCGGCGGAAACGCTGGTGCGGGGGCTGGGGAAGGAGAGCGCCGAGGTCAAGGATGCGCCCGGCCTCGTGTTTCCGCGAATCCTGAGCCTCATCATCAACGAAGCCGCGCGCAGCCTGGACGAGGGGATAGCCACCGCCGAGGAGATCGACATCGCGCTCAGGCTGGGCACCAACTATCCCCAGGGACCGCTTCGGTGGGCCGACGAGATCGGCCTGGACGAGGTCCTCGCGGTGATCGAAGGGCTCCAGGAAGAGACCGGAGACGACCGCTATCGGCCCGCGCCGCTGTTGAAGAAGCTGGTGGCGTCCGGCCGGCTCGGCGCGGCCGCGGGACGGGGCTTCTACGAACACGGGGAACAGGGCGGCGACATCGCTTGACCGTCACCTCGATATATTGGAACATGCAGTCCTTGTAACGCCGTTCCGGCGCAGGAAAGGCACACCATGCCCGAAGCCTTCATCATCGACGCCGCGCGAACCCCCATGGGCCGTTACGGGGGAATCCTCAAGGATATCCGACCGGATGATCTGGCGGCGCACGTCATCGCCAGGGTCATGGCCCGGAACGGCATCGACAAGGAAACCGTCGAAGACGTCATCCTCGGTTGCACCAATCAGGCCGGGGAAGACTGCCGCAACGTCGGCCGCAACGCCTCCCTGCTCGCGGGCATTCCGGACTCGGTGCCCGGAGCCACGGTCAACCGCCTGTGCGGTTCCGGGCTGGAGGCCGTCAACCAGGCCGGAAGAGCGGTGGGAGCCGGGGAAGGGGACCTGTTCGTGGCCGGCGGCGTCGAGGTAATGACCCGTGCGCCGCTGGTGATGCCCAAGGGAGGCGTCCCGTTTGCCCGCGGCAACGTAACCGTCTACGACAGCGTGCTCGGGTGGCGTTTTCCCAATCCCCGGATGGGTGAACTGTACCCGCTCATAAGCCTGGGCGAGACCGCGGAAAACGTCGCGGAGAAGTACTCCGTCAGTCGCCGGCAACAGGACGCCTTCGGGCTCAGGAGCCATCGCAACGCCGTGGCGGCCCAGGAAGCCGGACGGCTGGATGCCGAGATCATCCCCGTGGCCGCGCCCCGACGGCGCGGAGACCCGTTGCTCCACCACCGCGATGAAGGCCCGAGACCGGACACCACCCTGGAACAGCTTGCCGCGCTGCGGCCGGCCTTCACCAGGAACGGAACCGTGACCGCGGGCAACTCGTCGCCGCTGTCCGACGGCGCCGCGGCCCTGATCGTCGCTTCCCGCGAGAAGGCGGCGGCCTTGAAGCTGAAACCCATGGTACGGATCGTGGCTTCCGCGGTGGCAGGGGTGGACCCCGCGTTCATGGGCATCGGGCCCATCCCGGCCAGCCGCAAGGCGCTCGAGCGGGCCGGGCTCACCGCCGACCAGTTGGATCTGGTGGAGCTCAACGAGGCCTTCGCGTCCCAGTCACTGGCCTGCATCGAGGAACTCGACCTGGATCCGGACAAGGTCAACGTGAACGGCGGCGCCATCGCCCTGGGGCACCCCTTGGGTTGCAGCGGCGCGCGAATCATGACAACGTTGATCCATGAAATGAGGCGTCGCGGCAGCCGTTACGGCATGGCCGCCATGTGTATCGGCGTGGGACAGGGCATCGCCACCATCGTCGAGAGAGCGCACTAGGAGCCTGTCGGACTTGGCAAGAATCTACTGCGAGGCATGGAAATGGAGGCCATTTTCAGTTGGATTTTCGTCAAATATTCCCGATATTTTCCTCAAATCCGCCTGAAAATGGCCTCCATTTTTATGCCTCTCGCTACGATTCGCCAAATCCGACAGGCTCCTGGGAGCCGTCCTCTCGCGGGGGAACGCCGCATGTAGGTTGGCAAGACGTACCAACTGTGTTCCATTGAGTATGGAACCGGTTTTCGCTGAGGGGGTAGCGCCGGAACGGGAATACTCCGTAGCATGAGAAGCAAAGCGTCCAGACTCCTGGTTGTTCTGTCCCTCGCGGCGGTGCTGGCGGTAGTGGCAGTGGTAGGGCTGGAAGCGCTGCTCGACAACCGCAAGGAGGCCATTCGCCAGAAGATCGAAAGCGCCATCGGACGCGCCGTGGCTTTCGATTCCGTTCACTTGAGTTTCCTCGGAAATCCGGGAAGCCTCGGCGTCACCTTGACGGACCTGCGCGTGGCCGACGACCCGCGGTTCGCGGCAACCCCGCTGGTCCATGCAGACCAGGTCACGATCTCACTCGGGTGGCTGTCGTTGCTTTCAGGCAGGCCGACGGCGTCCCGCGTCACCCTCCGCCGGCCCGAGATACAGGTTATCCGTAATGAATACGGCGACATCAACTTCCTCACGCGGTCGCAGCCCCTTGCCTCGATCTTCCGATCGGCCCATCGAGCCGCGATGGCCGTTCACGCCGGCGGCGGGAAGCTTTACTTCATCGACCGGTCTTCGGAAAAGACCGAGGAAATACGCCTGCATGATCTCGCCGTCGCGCTTCAATGGTCGCGGACGCCGAGCATCCACGTCGACATCTCCGGCACGCTGGCCCCTGGCGGAGAACGACCTTTTTCGTTGACCGGCGCGGTGGCGACGTCACAGCCGCTGCCGCAGTGGGCCGGGAATGCCATAGACCTGGAGTTGCGGGCGGCATCCGTGCCCCAGGTCCTGGTGGCGCGCGGCTGGAAGCTTCTTGAGAACTACCTGCCCTCCTATTTTTGCCCGTCCGGTCCTCTGAAGGTGAGCGCGCGCGTAGCCGGAACCCTCGACCGGCCCCGGGTGTCGCAGATGAGCGTCACCGGGGCCTTGTTCGGCGCCGTCACCGACAACGCCCGGTTGACCGGCGACCTGGACTTCTCGCAGGCCGGGTCATGGGACGAGGGCCGCGTCAAGGCCGAACTGCAACTGAGACCGGTGCATCTGGATCAACTGCGGCAGATTCCCTGGGTGGACCGCGTGGTGCCGGAAGCCCTGGCGGTCCACCAACCGCTGAGCCTGTCCAACCTCGTCGAAGGACGGTTCGACGACCTCGAAATACACACCTCCGTGACCGCGGATGCCAACACGCTCCAGTACGGCAAATGGCTTGACAAGGGGCCGGGAGTACCGGCCCGCCTGGCCCTGAAAGCAAGGGTACGCGGCAACCGGGTGGTCATCCACGAGTCCGAGGCGCAACTCCACAACGGCAGGATCGTGTTCTCGGGCGCCGTCGATCAGCACCCGGAACAGGTGGTGCGGTTGCGCCTCAAGACCGCCGACGTGCCCTTGGAGGGATGGGAGGCCTTGGTCCCGGCGGCCGCCGGTTACCGGCTGGATGGCACGCTCGACGCCGAACTCTCGCTACGGCGGAAGTCGGCGCCATGGAATGAGCCCCCGACGCTGACGGGCAGCCTCCGGCTCGCCAACGTCAACATCATCGGCCCGGCGGGAGCACTCCGGAACATTCAGGGGCTCCAGGGCGAGTTGGAGTTCCGCGGCAGCGATGTCGAGATCCGCAGGCTCCGGTTGCGATCGGGGCTGTCGGACCTCCGGATCCGGGGACTGCTGGTGAACCTGAGCCAACCCACCCTGCACTACAGTGTTCAGTCCGACCTGCTGAACCTGGCCGACATCACCGGAGACGCGGGGCACCGGGCGGACTCTTTCAGCAACGTTGTGAGCGACGGAGCGGCCGGATTCACCAAGGGGGTCCTTTCGGTGAAGGGGGTCCTCGCCTCGAGCAACGGGCGGTTCAAGAGCATCGCCTATCGCAACCTCCAGGGCCGAATGGACTGGACCGGAGGCCATCTGAAAGTGGACAGGCTGGAGGTCGAAACGCTGGGGGGCAAGATCGGAGGCGACGGCGCGCTGACGAGCCGAAACGGCCAGGCCTTCGAGTTCACGTTGAACCCCAGGGCGGAACACCTGGACCTGGGGACTCTCTTGTCGCTGCTCCCCACCGGCGCAAAGGACGCCGTCAACGGCCGCATAAACCTCAAGGGCCGCTTCCGGAGCACCGGCAAAGACTGGGCGGAAGTCGTTCGCAACCTGGATGGACTCGGCAATTTTACCCTGGAGAAGGGCGTCTTCGGCAAATTCAATCCTGTACGCGCCGTGCTCGCCGCCATGGACGCCGTCGAAGGCATCGACAGGATCGACTCCGCCGGACCGGCATTCCTCTCCCTGGTGCGCGACGCCCGGACATCCTTCAATAGCGTCGAGGGCACGTTCACCATCAAGGAGGGCCGCATCCGAAGCGATGACCTGCGGCAGATCTCGGACGAATACAGCATCGTCGGAAGAGGCTGGGCAAGTCACGACGGCGACGTGGACCTGCGAGCGACGCTGGTGTTGTCACCCGCGTTCTCTCGCGAC
Source organism: uncultured Binatia bacterium (SeqCode) (assembly GCA_965214905.1). Lineage (GTDB taxonomy): Bacteria > Desulfobacterota > Binatia > UBA9968 > JAJDTQ01 > JAJDTQ01. The sequence continues at coordinate 3,088,665 of OZ243984.1, read as the reverse complement.
CTGAGCGGACGGCACCGTAACGTCCGCTATCTCTTCGATGCTGACGGCATCAGCCTGCCGTTCCGGCTCAGCGGTAACATTCCCGATGTCGCCATCGAACCCGACGTTGCGGAGCTTACCCGCTACATGTACGACAAGCTCGCCCAGGAGAGGCCTCGGAGACCCGACGACCGTGACGGGTTCGACCTGTGGAAGAGACTGAGACGAGGCTTTCGCGAGCTGCTTCGGTGAACGTCCACCGCTTCCGATTCTCCTGATTCTCTCTCCGGCGCCATGACCCCGCCGGAGTCCGGAAGTCCGAAACGGTCGTCGTTTTACGCAAAATTTCACCGACAAGGGAGCAGGGGATTCGCTCATGGACGTCCACGAGCTTTACCTCCGGGTACGCCGGCAGGACATCGCGTACATCAAGTTCATCGTGGAGTCCTACGAGCTGCTCGGTATCATCCGCACCGTAGACCCGGAGAAGGCGGTCATCGTGCTGCTGGTGCTGGCGGACTCCCTTCGACTCGCCCGTGAGGTGCTTGGCGCCCTGGGCGCCGAAGTGGACATCGAGGAGATCCCGCGACCCGCCGGCCTGGGCGACGACTGGCTTCTCGGTGAGCTCGCCGCCCTCGGACCCGACGCCGGCGACGCGCCCTGATCGGGCGACGTACCCGAGTTACGGCTCCCGCGGCACGACGCACGCGATCCCCATGAGTACGCCCGCTGCTCTCAAACCCCGCATCCTCTCGTTCATGCGGTCGAGGCCGGGGCGCCGTTTCAGCCTCCGAGAGATACGGAAAGGCTTCGGCAAGCCGGCAAGGGAGACGGTGCTGGATGCGCTCGAGGAATTGATTCACGAGCGCAAGGTCATCCGGCTCCACAAGAACCACTATGCCCTTGCCAAGGCCGCCAGTGTCGTGTCCGGCGTGGTGCAGGGACATCCCGACGGCTTCGGCTTCGTCATCCCGGACCAGAAGGGGATGGAGGATATCTATCTCAGCCGCCGGGAGATGCGGCGGGTGATGCACGGCGACCGGGTGCTGGTGCGCTCGGAAAAGCAACGGCACGGGGAAAGCCAGGGTCACGTGGTGGAAGTGCTGGAGCGGGGGCAGCGTCGCCTCGTGGGCGTGGTCCACTCCGACGGCGACCGGACCCTGCTGGTGCCCATGGACCCGCGCGTCGCGCCCGCGATTCCGCTGACCGCCCCCGGACCGTTGCGTACCGGCCAGGTGGCAGCGGTGGAGATGACCCGCTACGGCAGCGGCTATGCGCCTCCCGAAGCCCGGCTCCAACGGCTGTTGGGCTCGCCGGACGACCCCGAGGTCCAGGCACGGGCGGTGATCTTCCGCTACGGCTGGCCCGAGGACTTCTCGGACGAGGCCCGACAGGAGGCCGAGCGCCACGGCACGGCCGTCCATCCCGCAAACCTCCACGGGCGGCAAGACCTGCGCGCGCTGACGACCTTCACCGTGGACGGCGAGACGGCGCGCGACTTCGACGATGCCGTAAGCATCGAGCGGACCGCAGGCCAGGGTTACCGGCTCCATGTCTCCATTGCCGACGTGGCCCACTACGTGCCCCGGGGCTCCGTTCTGGACGGCGAGGCCTGCGCCCGCGGCACCAGCGTGTACTTCCCCGACCGGGCCCTGCCGATGCTGCCCCCGGCGCTGTCCACCGGCATTTGCAGCCTCGGGCCGGGAGCCGACCGGCTGACCCGGACGGCGTTGCTGGAAATCAATCGCAAGGGCGAGGTGGAGCGGACGGAACTGTTCCCATCGGTCATTCGCAGCAATGCACGGCTCACCTACACCGAGGTCGGACGAATCCTCGTCGACGGGGAACCGTCGGTCATCGGGAAATACCCGGAACTCATCGGGCCCCTTCGGGCGATGGAGGAGCTGACGCACCTACTCATGGACCGGCGGCGCGCCCGCGGCAGTCTCGACTTCGAGCTGCCGGAAACGGAGATTGTGCTCGACGGCCACGACAGGCCCACGGACATCCGGCGGGCGGAACGCACCATCGCCCACCGGATGATCGAAGAGTTCATGATCGCGGCCAACGAGGCCGTGGCGGGCTACCTGCGCGAGCGGAAGTTCCCCTGCGTCTATCGGGTGCACGAGGGACCCGACGAGGACACCCTCGACGCCATCGGCCCCTTCCTGTCCACACTGGGATATCCGCTGCACCGCAGCGGCGAGAAGGTCTCTTCAAGGGAACTCCAGCGCATCCTGGAAGCGTGCCGCGGCAAGCCCGAGGATCGGGTGCTGAACCGGATGCTGCTGCGGTCCATGAAGCAGGCGGCCTACGACCCGGAGAACACCGGCCATTTCGGCCTGGCGTCGGACGCGTACCTGCACTTCACCTCGCCCATACGGCGCTACCCCGACCTCATGGTCCACCGGCTCCTGGATCAGGCCATGAACGGCCCGAGGCTCGAACCGCGCACACGCGAAGAACTCGCCGCCTGCCTCCGGGAGGCCGCCGACCACGGCTCCCGGCGGGAACGCCTGGCCATGGACGCGGAACGGGAGATGGTGGACCTCAAGAAGGCCCAGTTCATGACCGACAAGATCGGCGAGGTCCATACGGGCGTGATCACCGACCTCGCCGCCTTCGGCTTCTTCGTGGAGCTGGACCGCTGGTTCGTGGAAGGACTGGTCAACCTCAGGTCGCTGGAGGACGACTTCTACCGCTATTACGAGACCGCCCACCTCATCAAGGGACAGAACCACGGCCGCGCCTTCCGCATGGGCGACCCGGTCACGGTCCGGGTGGTCCGTGTGAAGCTGTTCCAGGGCGAGATCGACTTCGAGCTGGCGCAACCGTGACGGGCGCGGGCCGGGGTCAATGACCCGTGGTCACCAGGATGATGCCGGTGACCACCAGCACCGTGCCGAGAACGGTGGCGCGGGTGACCCGCTCCACGTCGCGGAGAAAGATCACGGTTCCGAGAAGAATCCACATGGGAAGGGTCGCCGTGATGGGCGCTATGACGACGACCTCGCCGGCGTTGAGTGCATAGAGGATCGCGGCGCCTCCCACGGCCTCGAAGAGGCCCGCCGCCGCAAAGGCCCACAACGCTCGCCGGTCCCAGACATACCGTTGCGTCAACCCGGGGATGGTCTGGGCGATTCCCACCAGAGCCAGTCCCACGAGGCCGATGACCGCCGCGAAGAACAACGGCTCCGAAGACAGGGTCAGCGCCGCGCGACGGAGGGGGAAAGCCACGCCGGCGAGAAACGCCGCGGTCATGGGCAACAGGACGTACCGACCCGAGGCCTCCATCCTGACCTTGGCGCCCTGCCAGGAAATAGCCGCAATACCCGCGATGACCGTCACGTTTCCGAGGAATACCCGCAGCGTCAGCGTCTCTCCCAGCAGGCCCACGGCGATGAGGCCGGCCCAGAACGGATGGGTGGCGCGCAACGAGCCGCTGCGCGCCGCGCCGATCTTCTGCATGCCCAGATAGGTCATCTGCCTTACGAACGGCTGAAAGCTGCCGGCAACGACGATCAGCCCCACTGCGCTCCAATGGATTTCCGGCACGCCATGAAGCCCGACGGCGGCACAGAACGTCACGCTCTGGACCATCAGGGAAACCGCCGTCACCGTGGCCGAGTTGGAGTATCTCAAGCCCCGGCGCGCGACGATGAAGCTGAAGGAATAGAGGAGGGCGGCCAGAATGGCGATGAGCTCGGGAGCCATGGTGACGTGGAAGACCGCCGTGCCTTCGCTGTGTCCTGCCGGACGTCAGGAGAGACCATCAACGCCGGCTGATTGCCCAGTGGGAAAGCCAGCGCGACGCCAGCTCCGCCGCGCTGACCCCGGCGTCCGGCGCCGTCATCCGCAGCAGCTTTTCCACTTGCGGGAGATCGACGGTCAACCGCTCGTCCAGCAACACCAGGTAGTCGTCATAGAGCACGCCCGCCAGATCGGCCGCATACCCGAACACCCGCTCGAGCATCGCCAGGGTTTCGCCTCGATGCCCCTTGAGGTAGCGAATCCCTTCCCGGTGGGCGGCCAGGAACGCCGCCATGGCGGCTCCCTTCTCGCGCAGCGCCGACTCGGTGGTTTCGATGGTGATGGGCAGCGGGTCGCCCGCCACCTCCGGCCAGCCGGGAACCGGCAGGAAGCCGCGCTCCCTGGCAACGAAGTCGAAGGGGCGCGGCAGCAGCGCTGCGCCCGCGGTCCCTGCCGTCAGACGGTCCAGCGCGTGCTGATCGGTGTCCACCGCCTCGAGCCGCAGGTCCGCGCCCGGATCGAGGCGGCCGCGGTCCCGGAACGTCGCGGCCAGCGGCGTCGTTTCAGCGATGATGCGGCGGCACGCCAGCGCCTTGCCCCGCAGGTCCGTCAGCGCGCGCACCCCGGGCGGGGCCACCAGCAGGTAGGGGCTGTTGTTCATGCATGAGCCGATGATCCGCGTCGCCCCGGAACGGAGAAAATGCTGCAGTGACGCCCGCCCGATGACGAGGGACAGGTCGGCCTCACCATCCGCCAGCGCCTGATTGCGCTCATCCGTGCCCTGAACATGGTCCCAGGACAGCTCCAGTCCGCGCCGCCGGTAGATGCCTTGCTCGATGGCCAGATACCCGGTGGGATCGCGCGCCACCTTTTCGCATCCCTCTCCAAGGACTCCGTACAGGACTCTCAGCCGTGTCGCTTCCAAGGCGCCTCCCGACTTCCGGTGTTGCGACGACTCGCGCATCGCTCCGGGAACGCGGGGCTCTGGTCTGCGTCGCGCCTGCGCTCCCGGGACGTCGAGGCCATGTGCTACCGATTTCCTGCGCCCGGGACGGTCGCCATGCGCCGGGCAGAGCTTGACACTACCATAGCGAAGGTGTACCGCCTTGCCTAGACGGGGTGGCTCCGGACCGCCCCGGCGTCCCGTTCCCGCACTTTCGAGAAACGCACGCTCCCATCGGGGCGGATCCTCAAGGAGGCCAGACCATGACCATAGCACTGTCCCACGGCGGAACGACCATGTACTCGTCCCCTTCCCGCTCCGACGAGCTCTGGGTGGGTACACGCAAGGGCATTGCCGTGCTGGAGCGAGACTCGGGCGGAGAGGGCTGGCGCGTCGCCCGCCACATGCTGGCGGACAAGCACATCAGCGCCATTCATCAGGAGCCGGAAAGCGGGCTGTTCTTTGCCGGAGCGTTCCACGGCGGCCTCCACGTGAGCGGCGACCACGGCGCCACCTGGGAGGCGCGGGAAACCGGCCTCACCGAAAAGGACGTCTACAGCATCGCGTCGCGCCGGAGCAACGGGGGCGTCCGGATATACGCGGGCACCGAGCCCGCGCACCTGTTCTGCAGCGACGACCTGGGCGAGCACTGGGCCGAGCTGCCCGCGCTGCGGTCGGTGCCGAGCGTGCCCGACTGGAAGTTCCCGGTGCCGCCGCACATCGCCCATGCCAAGCACCTGAACTTCGATCCCCATGATCCCGACACCCTGTACGTATGCGTGGAGGTGGGCGGCCTGCTGAAGAGCACGAACCGCGGCGAGTCCTTCGAGGAGCTCCACGGGATCTACGAGGATGCGCACCGCCTGGTGATCCATCCGGAAGACCGCGAGCGGATGTACGTGGTCACCGGGCGCGGATTGTACGTCTCCGTCGACGGCGGCAGGAACTTCGAGGAATGGATCTCCCGGCCGTCGGAGATCGGCAACTACCCGGACGGGTGCGTGCTCCATCCGCACAACCCCGATCTGATGTTCCTCAGCGCCGCCCAATACAACCCGGGGCAGTGGCAAAAGACCCACTTCGCCGGCGCCCGGATCTCCCGCAGCGCCGACGGCGGCCGCACTTGGGAGATCCTGAAAAACGGGCTGCCGGACCGGCTTCAGGCGAGCGTCGAAGCCTTGTGCCTGGAGGCCGCGGGCGACGCGGTTTCGGTTTTCGCAGCCACCACCAACGGGGACGTCCATGGCAGTGACGACGCCGGAGATAGCTGGTCGATCATCGCCAGCGGACTGGCGCCCATCTCCAAGGACGCCCACTACAAGGACCTGCAGGCAGCGTAACAACGGAGTTCGGGCGAACACGGAGCCGGAAACGAGGCAGGGACACGGGTCACCGACCTGCATTCGCGCGGATTCGCTTGCCCGGCGGCTCCCCAGGATACAACGGGGTTTGTTCGGATGAAGTTCGGCTTACTGGTTGATTGCCACGTCCGCAAGGACCAGGGACAGACCCTGGCCTTCGACGAGTTGTTTGCGCAGGTGGATGCCGCCGAGTCCATGGGCATGGACTCGATCTGGATCGTCGAGCACCACTTCCGGCCCCAGGCGTCGGTGTTGTCCGCCTCCATGGCGGTGGCGGGCGCCATCGCCTCCCGCACCCGACGCGTGCGGATCGGCACCGCCGTACAGGTGCTGCCTCTGGGCAACCCGCTGCGCATTGCGGAAGAGGTGGCCTCCATCGACCACATGAGCCACGGGCGGTTCGATTTCGGCGTCGGCCGGAGCAGCATCCCCAAGTTCTACGACGGCTTCAACATCCCCTACTCGGAGAGTACGGCGCGCTTTACCGAATCGTTCGAGATCGTCCTGCGCGCCTTCACCCGGGACACCTTCTCCTTCGAGGGGGACTACTACTCGTACCACGACATCAGCATCTCGCCGCAGCCGCTGCAAAAGCCCCATCCGCCCATCTACATGGCCGTGCGCACGCCCGAAGGCTTTGCCGCCACCGCCCGGCGAGGATTCAACGTGGTGTTGTGGTTCATGGGCGACTACTACGAGGATTGCCTGCAGGTCTATGGCGAGGAATGGCAGGCCGCGGGCCATGCCGGCCCGCCGGAGATCCACGTGCGCGTACCCGTCTTCGTGGCCGAGTCGGAAGCGCTGGCGCGGGAGACCCCCAGGGCCAGCGTGGTGCACGACCTCCACCGGGTCATCGCCGAAGCCAGGGCCATGAACGCCGCCAATCGCGTGGCCCAGGCCGAGAAGTTCCTGAGCGACTACGACGAGTTCCTGCGCACCCGGGTGGTCTTCGGCTCACCCGGGTCGGTCATCGACCGCATCGAGGAATTCCGCGAACGCATGGGACTGACCGGCCTGATCCTGGACGTGAACCACGGCGGCCAGATCCCGCACGAGCAGGTCATCCACTCCATCCGGCTGCTCACCGAGAAGGTCGCGCCGCGGTTCGCGTAGCCGCGGCATGGCTCTTCCTCCTCGCACGGCGCGATCGCGCCTTGCCGTCAACCAAAGATCCTGCGCGTCCTTCATGAGCGTATTTCTGTGGGACGGGCCGGCCCCGCTGCCCACGCTTGACAGTTTTGTAAAAAATTTTATCTTGTACGCATGGCTGTCTATTGGGATTTCTACGGACGTCAGGACGAGCTCGGATGCCTGCTCGAGACCATGCGGAAGGGACGGTGGTTCTTCGGTGCGATCCGCGGCCGTCGCCGGATCGGGAAGACCGCACTGGTACAACAGGCACTGACCACCATTCGGCAGGATGAACCGCGCAGACGGCCGGTGATGCTGGTCCAACTGCCTGACGGCGGCCCCGGGGACTTCGCCGCGGTGTTCCGGAGCACCGTGCGGGATGCCGCGATGGAAGGCTTGCTGGATGGATTGGATCAGGTGCGGGATCTGCCCGCGGTCGCCAGCGCCATCGGCTCTCTTTGCGACGCGGGCGCCGTGGTTGCCCTCGACGAGTTTCAGGTCTGTCACCGGAGACCGTTAAGCGTCTTCCCGTCACTACTGCAGGCACAGGTGGACCGGCTCCAGGACCGCGGCCGGGGAGGCGGACTCATCGTTCTCGGCTCCGTACAGACGGAGTTGGAGGCGTTGCTCAATGACCAACGGGCTCCCCTCTACGGGCGAACAACCTTCAACCTTGCTCTCGGGCCATGGGATTGTCGTACCGTCTTCGAGGTCTGCGACCAACACGGCGCAGTCGATCCGAGGCGCTGCCTGAGTGCATGGACCCTCTTCGGCGGGGTGCCCAAGTACTGGCGGCACTTTGCGGAGGCAGGCAGCCTCGACGCCGTTTCCGACTGGCGGGAATGGGCCATGGAACTGTGCGGGAGACTCTTCCTTCGTTCCGATGCCCCCCTCCGCGAGGAAGGCGAGAGCCTGCTCGGGCTCGAGCTCCGCCGCAACTACCTTGCCGTACTCCGCGTCCTCGCGGAACGGAGCCGCGGCCATGCGGAACTGCGAGACGTTCTTCCCGACCTTCCGAGTCCGGGACCCTACCTGCAAACCCTGACCAGGGACTTGCGGCTGGTGGAGAGGGAACTCCCGGTGTTCGCCCACGATGGCGGCAAAGGCGCCCGGTACCATCTTTCGGATCCGTTCCTGCGCGCCTGGCTTTCCGTCCTTCAGCCCGCCTGTCAGGCCGCACGGGTGCTTCCCGCTTCCGAAGTGGCGCGGCGCCTGCCCTCCCGGCTCCCCGATCTCGAGGGGTGGGCGTTCGAGCGGATGGTGCGCCAAGCGAGTGAAGAGGCCTCCCGCGCAGGTGACGGAGATTTCCCCCTGACCGACCTCGTTCGCGGTTACTGGAACCGTCCGCGAAGGCATCCCGCGTCGATCGAGATCGACCTTGTGGCATGGAACGAAGACCGTCGTCGTGTACGGTTCGGATCCTGCAAGCGCGACCCTCGCAGACACGATCGGACGTCACTGGCGGCCTTTCGCGGCCATGTAGAACGCTTCTTGTCCACCCGTCCGGGCAAGCGATTCCAGGGCTGGCGACAGGAACTCGCTCTCTTTGCCCCGCTGTTCCCGGCGGACCAGCGTTCCCGACTGACGGACGATGGATGGGTGTGCCGCGATCTGAACGACTTCCGGCGAATGCTTGGCGATGACGGACGCGGAGTGAGCGGTCATTGGACGGTGGCCGACCAGATCGCGGGAGAATACTGATGGCCCGACCCGATACCACGCGCGCCTCGAACGTGGAGGGGCTCTTGACAGTGGTCAACGGCAACTGGGGCGCGACCAGCCTGGCGGCGGTACGCGCCGTCCTCGCATCCGCTTACGACGTCCTGACGAACGCGTTCGGGACGCCGCCCGACGCTCCCGTAAGGGTAGCCCGCTGGGATCAGGACCCGCGCGCGCTCGACCACAAACGACCCTACGAAATCCGCTTGAATGCGCGGGACCGGTACTGGTGCCAGTACGTCTATCAATTCTCCCACGAACTCTGCCACGCCATGACCGGTTTCGACCGCCATGGGGAACACAAGCACAAGTGGTTCGAGGAGACCCTGTGCGAGATGGCATCCCTCTTCGTCCTCTACCGCCTTGCGACGGTCTGGGAAGAAACACCACCTCGCGACATCATCGGGGCCAAAGACTTTGCATCGAATCACAGGACCTATGCCGAAGACATCCAGGCCAGGTGCCCCGAGGTCCTCGACAGCCATCTCCCGGAATGGCTTGCCAGGAACATCGAACGCATGGAAGCCGATCGATACATGCGGGACCTCAACCTCGTGGTGGCCGTCTCCTTGTTGGGTCGATTCAGGGAAGATCCTTGGCTGTGGGAGGATTGCGGATCGTTGAACCGATGGGACCCGAGCGTCGATGCGACTTTCGCCGACTACCTGGACTCCTGGGCTGCCAGCCTGCCACAGAGGAGTCGGACGGCCCGTGCTCCGATAGTCGTGAGAGAGGTACTCCAGGTCGAACCCGCCGGATCATCGACCAGGCCCGCGCCGTGAACGCAGCCTATAGGCCACGCCACCGATTGAAGATCGCCTGCGATTCTCTAATAGTTCCATCGCGGTCATGACCCCTTCCGCGCTTGTGACCACAGGGAACCGCAGATGTTGGCCTCCCAGGCCTCGACCAGGGTCACCAAAACATCCAGGCGGTCACCCTCCGGCGTGTTGCGCTTGGCGGTCATCAGGCCTTCGATTTCCTTGAGCGTGCGACGGTAGTCCCGTTGGTTCTTGATCGGTGCGATTTCCATGGCTTTTCCCTCGGATTGTCTGCGCGTCGATGGTATCGTACATCCGATGCGTCCCGATGAAACGAACGTAGATCACCCGGTACGGATAGTTGATCCAAACCATTATCCGATACTTGTTGCCGGCGATGTTGAACACCGCTCTACCGTCCTTGAGGATGCTGACACTACGAATACTGCGCTTGCCATCGGCCGGGTTCGCCCAATCCGCTGCCTTGACTGTTCTATACCAAGCCATCACCGGCTCACGCGAATCGGCGTGAACCGGCGTTGCATCGAGGAAGGTTTTCAAGGTCGCTAGCGCGAGAACCCTCACACCAGGACCACAGCATAGTCCCGTTTTGGGACCAAGGGCCGGATTATTCTCGCCCTCATCTCGGCTTTGTCGCGCGTTTATGGCGGACATGCGCGAGGATCTCGGTACCGGCCCTGTTTCGATGCATCAATCAGAGCCTTGATCCGGGCTGCCTCGTCGCACTTGACACGGAATACGGCCATTTGGAGATCGAGAGAAGACGGCAACAGATCCGAGTCGATCCGGTTTCGAGGAAAGTCCGTGTTGATCCACTGGACTGGCCGCTGGTGCTTTGCGCCAACGGGCGCATCGGGGTCATGCCGATAGCCCCCGATAATCCGCCCGAAGGCGACTACAGATTGCGTCTTCAATGGTAGAGCAACGATGTCCCCTACCTGAACCTCTTGAGCAAAGTTCCATAGTTGGTTCCTCCACTTCGTGACCGTCCCCGGGACGCGATGGGGAAATTTATCTCTCAGGAACTCCAGCAACCGGTCAGGATACTGGAACTCCAAAAGGTTCGACACTCGTTTCCCATTCACCACCACGACATTATTCGCGATCGCGAAGTTCTCCCGCTCTCCGTGCTTCCCTGCCCGTACTACCCAAAGGGCCATGGCAATTCCCCCTCCCTTACCCGACCATACACAATCGAGGGGCGGCTCCATCGTAACCGCGCAAACACACTCCATGAATCATGAGGAATAAAGAATGATGAGGAACGTCGTTTGTGCGTCGGCTGATTCCAGCTAATCCGACCTGTGGGACTACGGTTTCGGATCGTATTCGTGATCGAACAGGCGGCCGTAGCCGGCCACCTCGGCCTTGATTCGGGCCAGGCCGAGGCCGGCCCACATCATCGCCTGCATGCTGGTGACCACGGGGATGCGGAGATCCAGCTCCAGGCTGTCGATGACGGCCACGCTGGGCATGAGGGCGCCGGTGATCCAGATGCCGTCGGCGGCGGGGGTCGCGAGGTAGAGCTCCTTGGCGGCGTGATAAGGCTCGGCCAGGGGCATGGTGGAGACGCCGTAGCGCCGTGACATGGCGGTCTCGTCGGACGGCCAGAGGGAGCGGGTGGCTACCACTTCGATGCCGGCGTGGCCGACGTATTCGACGAGCTGCCGGTCCATGGACTCGTCGAAGGGCGTCAGCATGACCACGCGCCTCATGCCCAGGGTCTGCATGGCGCGGATGCAGGCGCCGATGTCCGTGGCCATGGGAATGGCGGTCTGGCGCGCCACCTGGGCCAACAGCTTCTCCTCGAAGCCCCATCCACGGGTCACCACCAGCGGAACTCCTGCCTGGATGATGGAGTCCACCCGCCGGTCCTCGAGCTCGGCCACGGCCACGTCCATGCGGCTCACCGCGTCGTCGTACTGCTGCCGGGTCAACTCGGTGACGTGGAGCGACGTCATCACGATGGTGACGCCGTCGGGCGCCATGAGATAGAACTCGTAGCCGTTGTTCTCATGGCCCGGGCTGGGGGTGACGAACCCGATACGGGCGCGCCAGCCGTAGGCGGCCCCGAGGGAAGCTTTCAGTGCCATACCGATCTCCCGTAAATCGAGGAACCCTCGACTCTTGCCAGCGTCTTCGAAGCAGTCCTTCGACTTCGCTTCGCTACCGCTCCCCTCGGGACGAACGTTTACGAAAGCCGATCCCGTTCGTCCCGAGCGTAGCTCGGCGCAGCCGGGCGAAGTCGAAGGGCGCTCCGGCGGCGCCTTACAGCGCGTACAGCCGCCTGGGGTTGGCGTCCAGAATGGCGTCCTTGGCGGCGTCGGAAATGTCGGTCCGCTCGCGCAGCATCCGTGCGGCGAAGCGCTCCCGATCGCCGTGGGGCATGTCCGTCCCCATGACGATCTGTTCCTGCCCCACCAGGTCCATCACCTGGGGCAACAGGGAATCCTCGATCTCGGCGCTGAAGAAAAGGTTGCCCTTCTCGACGTAGTCCATGGCCGGCAGCGCCTGCCTAGGCACGCACTCGGGAATGAACTTCAACAGCAGCTCGCCCTGGTTTTCGTAGCGGTGCTTCAGCCGGTCGAGCATGAAGGGCACCCACATGCATCCGGCCTCCAGGAACACCACGCGCAGGTCCGGATGCCGGTCGAGGATGCCGCCGGCGATCAGCGACGTACACGCCATCAGGACCGGCATGTGGAAGGCGATGACGCCGGAGGGATAAATGTGTGAGTAGAGGTTGTTCACCGACGGGCAGGACCAGCCCACGTGGACGCCCAACGCCAGATTGTTTCCCTCCACGGCTTCATAGAACGGCAGTAACTCGTCGTCGTCCAGCAGACGGTCTCCCGCGGTACCCAGCACCATGACCGACACGGCGCCCAGCCCCGCGGCCTCGCGCACCGAGCGCACGGCGCCGTCCACGTCGTCGAGATTCACCACCGCGGACCACTTGATGCGGTCGTTTCCGCCCAGCCGATCTCCCAGCCAACGGTTGTAGGAGTCGCACAGTGCGGTGGCGAGGGGGACGTTGCTGGTCAGCGGATAGGCGAGAAAGAGCGTCGTGTACACCACCTGCACGGCGATCTCCTCCTCGTCCATGATCGCCAGCCGCTCGGGGACGTTGGTCAGCTCCTGGCTGCCGACGCTGTCCGCCTTCCCCACCGAGTGTTTCGCGGGCTCGCCGTTGATGGTGACGGGCGTACCGAGGTTGTTGCAGCCCCGGCCTACCCGGCGGGGGAAGAGCTGCTCGTCGATCATCCAGTAGGCCATGCCGTCCACCCCCACCACCACCCGAGGCCGCTGGCCGCGGAAGTTGGGGTCCAGGTATTTGTCGTCGAAGGTATCCAGGCACTCTTCCACGTGGCCGTCAGCATCTACACAGTTCATTTCTCACCTCCGTCGATTCACGGTAAATTGATACGACCAACATGGAAGACAGCAGGTTACATTGTCAAGTCACCTGCACGGGGGCCCTCACCCCAACCCCTCTCCCCGGGGGAGAGGGGTTATCTCGGTCCCCTCTCACAGGGAGAGGGGCTCTGGTTTCCTTTCCCTCCGGGAGAGGGCCGGGATGAGGGTAATCGTCAAACACCGCCGGAGTCCTGTTGACATCGGCCTTTTCCCGTGATGGAGCCCTGCCCATGAGCACCTCGGATATGGATGTGACCCGACGCCTGGCGGAGTGGGTTTGCGAGTCGGATTTCGACAGCGTTCCCGATCCGGCGCGCGGGGAAGCCGCCCGCACCCTGCTCAACTGGATGGGCTGCGCCGTGGGGGGATCGCGCCACGAATCCGTGGACGTCACCCTGCGGGCCCTGGGCCCCTTCATGGGGCAGCCGCAGGCCTCGGTGCTGGGCCGTGCCGAGCGGACCGACGGGCTGCACGCGGCGCTTCTCAACGGCATCGGCTCCCACGTGTTCGATTTCGACGACACCCACCTGGACACCATCATCCATCCCGCCGGGCCGGTGGCCTCCGCCCTGGTGCCGCTGGCCGAGCACCGGCCCGTCTCCGGCCAGGACTTCCTTCATGCGCTGATCCTCGGGGTCGAGGTGGAGTGTCGCATCGGCAACGCCGTCTACCCGGACCACTACGACGTCGGCTGGCACATCACCGGCACCGCCGGGGTGTTCGGAGCCGCGGCCGCGGCCGGACGCCTGCTCGGGCTGGACGTCCGGCGCATGTGCTGGGCGCTCGCCGCGGCCGCGACCCAGGCCGCCGGGCTACGGGAGATGTTCGGCACCATGTTGAAGCCCTTCCTCATCGGACGGGCGGCCCAGAACGGCCTCGCCGCCGCCCTGCTGGCCGCGCAGGGGCTGACCGGGTCCGAACGGGCCATCGAGGCCCCGCGGGGCTTCGCCCGGGTGCTGTCCACGAAACAGGACTACGCGGCCATCTGCGACGGCCTCGGCAAGAGCTACGAGATCGTGCGCAACACCTACAAGCCCTATCCCTGCGGCGTGGTCATCCACCCGAGCCTGGACGGCTGCATCCGGCTGAAGCGGGAATACGACCTCGCGGGCGAAGACATCGAGGCCGTGGAGCTGCGGGTCCACCCCCTGGTGCTGGAGCTTACCGGCAACAAGACGCCGGGCACCGGGCTCGAAGGCAAGTTCAGCGTGTACCACGCCGTGGGCGCCGCGCTCGTTCTCGGGCGGGTCGGCGTCGCCGAGTTCACCGACGAGGTGGTCCGGAATCCACGGGTCACGGCCGTGCGAGATCGCGTCTCCGCCGTGGTGGACGACACCATGCACGAGGCCCGCGCCGTGGTCACGGTACGGTTGAAGGACGGCCGTTGCTTCGAGGCAATCGTCGAGCAGGCCGCGGGAAGCCTGGAGTGCCCGCTGTCCGACGAGGCCATCGACGAAAAGGTCCACGCCCTCGCCGACCCGCTGCTGGGAGCGGCGGCGACCCGGGAAATGATCGAAGCCTGCCGCAACGTGGCAGCACTGGAGGACGCGAGCAGGCTTGCCCGCGCGGCCACGCCAAGCGATTGAGGATCGCATCGCTCGGACAAGGAGAACCCCATGGCGGATCACTACGACGTCATCGTCATCGGCGGCGGCTCCGGGGGCTGCGTGGCCGCGGCCCGGCTCAGCGAGGACCCGCGCCGCAAGGTGCTTTTGCTGGAAGCCGCAGCCGACCCGCGGCCGGCGCCGGACACCATCCGGTTGGCCAGCGCCCGGGACCGGGTGTGGTTCGAGAGCCCCTACGTGGACACGTTGACCGTCGAGCGACCCATCGACGGAAGTTCGTTCTACCCCATTGCCGGTAAGATCATGGGCGGGGGCTCGTCCGTCAACGCCATGGGCTGGGTGTGGCCGACGCGCCACGACACGGAGCAGTGGGTAGCAGCCGGGAATCCCGACTGGTCCTGGGACACGGTCCACGAAGTGCTGAAACGCCTCGAAGCGGATCAGGACTTCCCCGACGACCCCGACCACGGCCACACGGGGCCGGTTTACGTCAAGCGGCCCTTCGGCCTGGACTCGGACCTGTCTCCGGTGGTCCGGGCCTATATCGACGGCGCCGCCGAGATGGGCGTTCCGCGCCTGCCGGACACCAACCTTCCCGATCCCGTGGGCGTGGGCCCGGGGGTCTGCAACATCAGGGACGACGTGCGTCAATCCGCGGTGGTGAGCCATCTGGATCCCGCACGGGGACGCCCGAACCTTACCATCAAGGCGGAGGCCCCGGTCCTGGGCCTGACCCTGTCGGGCACTCGGGTGCACGGGGTACGCTATGAAAAGGATGGCAGGGTCCACATGGATACCGCCGGCCAGGTGGTGTTGGCCGCCGGCGCGTACCGCAGCCCGCAGCTCCTGCTGCTGTCGGGCATCGGCCCGGCCGCGGAGTTGGAAGCGCTCGGCATCGAGGTCACCCATGCGCTGGACGGCGTCGGCGGAAACTTCCAGGACCATACCGCCATCCATATGACGTTCGCAGCCGTCAGAGAATTCGAGGTGGACTGGACCCTGCCGAGGCTCCGGCTCGTGGCCCGGAGCTCCGCGAACGTCGACTACGGCGACTTCAGCGTCACCCTGCGCCCGCCCACGAAGATCCGGGACGTGGGCTCTCTGCTCCCCCTCTCCGCCCAACTGCTGGAGCAAAAGGCGCCCGGGCGGATCCGCCTCGACAGCACCGACCCCAGAGATTTCCCAGCCGTCGAAACCGGGCTGCTGGAGCATCCCGCGGACGTGGAGAAGATGGTCGCCGCCATGGAATTCATTCGCGACATGACCCGGACCTCGGCCATGCGGGAGTTCTACGGCGAATTGCGCAACCCCGCGCCGGACCAGGACTGGAGGACCTTCGCCCGCGCAACCTGCGACAGCTATCAGCACGGCTGCGGCACCTGCAAGATGGGGCCGGCGAAGGATCCCGCGGCGGTGGTGGACCAGCGCCTGCGGGTACACGGGCTGGACAACCTGTGGGTGGCGGACGCCTCGGTGATGCCCGAGGTGGTTCACGCCAATACCAACGCCACCGTGTACGTGATCGGCGAGCGGCTGGCGGAGTTCGTGGAGAGCGCCGCGTAGGGGCGGGATAGTCTTATGGCTCGGTGAGATCGAGCAGGATACCGTCGGGATCGGCCATGGCGTATTGGCCGATGGCGCAGCCTTCGAGATCGGCCCGGGTCATGGGACCGAAACGACCCACGTCCAGGTTGGCGGGCGCCGCCTCGGGAGCCGCTTCGCTCAATTCCTCGATGTCCTGCCGGGTCCGCTCCAGGTTCTCGACGCGGAACCCGATGTGGTCCAGCCCCTCGCGCATGCCCCGGTAGAGGGCGTTGTCGCACGGGCGCACCAGCAGCTCGACCTTGCCGTCGGTGACCCGGAAGCTGCCGTCCGGAGACGGCGCCTCTCCAACGTCGAGCTCGAAGACCTTGTGATAGAATTCGGCCACCCGCTCCGGCTGCTTCGAGCGGATGGATACGTGACTGATTTGCCGCGGCTGGTCCCAGCCGTCCTCCAGATAACCCTCGCGGACCTTGGCCGCGCCCTTTTGCGAGATATCGTACTGCGTACCGCAGGGGTCGGTGCCGCGTGAGACCGAGAAGGGCACGTGGGGCAGGCTCCGCGCCACCAGCAGTTCCGGATAGTCGTTGCGCATCCGCTCCAGCACCACCGGTATCTCCTCCACCTCGAAACCGAAGTGGTCCAGCCCGGACTGATTCCCCGGATGTTTCTGAAGCATGGCGAAGCCGATGACTCCGTCGCTGATGTGGCCGCGGTCGGGATTGTAGTTTCCCTTCTCGTCGGTCATCCCGGTGGTGATCTTCTTCATGCCGAAGACCGTCTGATAAAACCGGGCCATCCGGTCCCAGTTCTCCGTATGGAGCGCGACGTGTCGGATCCGTGTCTTCATGCGCCATCTCCACGGCGGGCGGCCGCCGTCGTTGTCGAACGTTTCCCGGATTCGATCCTATCACATCCGCGCGGGTAGTGTAGCGGTTCGAGAATCTCCCTCACCCCTGGCAGCCTGCGCCGTAGAACCCGGACGCCCGACGCGGGGGCGGGTTTCAAACCCGCCCCCGTCCGCACCGCACTGCCGGCCGATACAGGCGGCTGGCCCTCTCCCCGGGGGAGGACCAGGCAACCCCCCTCGCACAGAGAAGTGAGCACCCCGACCCTTCTCCCCCCGGACAGGGGCCGGGGTGAAGGAGATGAGGGCAGGGCGGATTTTTGTTCTGACTGACTCTGCTGGGTTACAAAGCGGAACCTGTGTCGGGTGGACTTCCTGGCCGAGTTGCGGTACAAGTTCTCGAACAGGGGCGAGGGCGCACGGGGGAGGGGATGGAGCTTTCGGAAGTCACGCTCGACGCGGTGATGCCACACGAGGAGGCGCGGTTCCGGGACCTGATGGCGGAGCATCATTACCTCGGGGCGGCGCCGAAGGTGGGCGAGACGGTGTGGTATGGCGCGCGGTGGCGCGGCCAGTGGGTGGCGCTGGCGTCTTTTTCGGCTGCGGCGCTGAAGTGCCAGGCACGGGATGCGTGGATTGGCTGGACGCTGCGCCACAAGTACGACCGGCTGCACTTGGTGGTCAACAACACCCGGTTCCTGCTGTTACGCCCGGTGCCCAATCTGGGGTCTCGGGTGCTGGGGCTGTGCGCACGCCAACTGATGCGGGACTGGCCGGTGAGGTTTCATCATCCGCTGGTGCTGTTGGAGACGTTCGTCGACCCGACGCGCTTTGCCGGCACGGTCTACCGGGCTGCGGGCTGGACCGAGGTGGGCTTCACCCGGGGCTTTCGCCGGACTCGGGGCGGGTACCGCTCAGGCTCCACGCCGAAGAAGGTCTTCGTGCGAGCCCTCACCCGCCACGCCCGTCGGGTGCTTCGCAGCCCTGTGCTGGAGCCCCGTTACCGTCATGGGAGACCGAGAGCCATGTTGAGCGCCAAGCAGATGAAGAGCCTGCCGGATGTGTTTCGCACCCTCACCGACCCGCGCAGCCGTTACGGGCGCCGCTACCGCCTCGAGACCCTGCTGGGGCTCGCTGCGGCCGCCACGCTGTGCGGCGCCCGAGGCTACAAGGCCATCCACGAGTGGGTATGCGACCTCTCGCCAGCGATGCTGCGCCACTTCCGCTGCCGCCGGGTCAACGGCGTCTACCAGCGACCAAGCATCTACTGTCTGCGCAACGCCATCGTGAAGGTCGCACCCGAAGAGCTTGATGCCGCGCTGCGGACCTGGTTCGTAGCCCACGGGCACAACGACGCGTCGCTGGCCATCGACGGCAAGACCATGAAGGGCGCTGTCGACGAGGCCGGTCGCCAAGTCCATATCCTCGGCGCCTGCGGCCATGACAGCGCCATCGCCTGGGGTCAAAAAAAACTGTTCTGACCCAAGACGACGGCCAAACCAAGGCCACCAACGAAATCGGGGTCACGCTCCCGTTGCTCGATTCACTCGGCGACCTCGCCGGCAAGACCTTCACCGCCGATGCCCTGCTGACACAGACCGCCATCGCCTCCTTCCTGCGCAAGCACGATGCCCACTATATGTTCATCGCCAAAGGCAACCAGAAGACTCTGCTCGGGGACCTCCGGCTGTGGTTCCATGACGACGCAAAACGCCCACCCGACTTTGTCGAGAACACCGGCAAGCCCATCAAGGGCAAGCTCCCCACCGCGCACGGTCGTTGGGAGCAGCGCGAGATCTGGACTACCACCGCACTCAACCACCACCTCCGCTTCCCCGGCGTCGGCCAAGCCTTCCTCATTCGCCGCACTCGCTGCCAAGTGCGCAAGGGCCGCGTCACCGATACCTCGGTAGACTCTTCCTGGGGCGTCACCAGTCACACCCCGGAGACCGCCAATGCCCCATCGCTGCTGCGCATCAACCGGGGCCACTGGACCATCGAAAACTCCCTCCATCGCATCCTCGATGACACCGACGCCTGGAACGAGGACAAAAGCCGCATCCGCACCGGCCATGGACCCCAGAACATGACCCGCCTGCGCCGGTTCGCCATCGCCGTCATCAAGACCCACCGCAAGCCCGTCGCCGCCACCGTCCGCAAGCTGAACCGTACCCCTCGACTGCTGCTCGACTATCTGAAGATGTCCGCCAACTCCCGGCCCAAACCCGCCATCGCCTGATACCCACCCCCGCACCAAGCTCTTCCAACCTCATCCGCCCGCAGGGCATACACCTTGCCCGAGCCATCCTTCGTGCCCGGAAAACGCCGCCACACTACCGAACACCGCCCATACCTCGCCCGCCAACTCCATCTCCGTGTCCTCCATGCTCAGGCCGACCCCCCCCCCTCCCACGCCATACTCCCCTCACCCTCCGCCCGAACCAAAACAAAAATTAGCCGTGGAGATGAGGGAACGCGCCCTGTCCCACCCCTCGCGCGTTGTGGTATAAGACACCAACGCTACCAGGAGCGGTGTCCGACGGATGCGTGGGACACCCATTCCAGCGAAGGAGCTCGCATGAAGGTTTGTACGTACGACGCGAAGCAGGCAGGCGCGGTGGTGGACGGCAAGGTCCATGCCATCGGCGCGGCCATGGTCGCGGCCGGGATTCTGAGGGCCGACTACACCATGGTCCAGGTCATCGAGGCGCTCACGGGAAACCCGGACGCCCAACCCTGCGTCGAGGAATGCATCCGGTCCGGCGACTCTGTACCCCTGGACCAGGTGACGCTTCGGGCGCCCATCGATAACCCCACCTCCCTCTGGGCCGCGGCCGCCAACTACATGGACCACCGAAAGGAGATGGAGACGCGCATGGGGGGCGGCCATCAGGACCTGCCGGACAAGGACGATCACATGTCCCAGGATTTCCTGAAACCGGTGTCGTCGATCATCGGGCCCGGCGGCACCGTGATCATCCCCAAGGTCTCGCACGACGTGGATTTCGAGTGCGAGCTGTGCGTGGTCATGGGCAGGACGGCCCGGAAGGTCACGGAAGAGGAAGCGCTGGATTACGTCTTCGGTTACACCATCTGCTGGGATATCAGCCAGCGGGACCCCTGGGGCCGCGGCAAGCAGAACACCCGCAACATCCGCAAGGGGTTCGACACCTTCAGCCCCCTGGGACCCTGGATCGTCACCAGGGACGAGATCCCGGAGCCGCAGGATCTCTCCCTCAGAGCGTGGCACAACGGCGAGCAGGTCATGACCTCCCATACCGGCAACATGATCTGCGGCGTCCGCGACCACATCCGGTTCCTGTCGAGCGTGGTGACCCTACGGCCCGGAGACCTGATCACAACCGGGACGCCCGCCGGGGTCCATACGCTGCTGGACGGCGACAAGCTCAGGGGAGAGATCGAGAAGATCGGCGTCATGGAGTTGAACGTCAAGGCGGAGGCCTGAAAAACCCGAGCCGTCCCGAGGCGAGAAACCGAAACACGGGAGGAATTCATGAAATCGATCCTTCGGACAGTGACCGTCTGGTTCGTCTTTTTCGCGGCCGGCATGGCGGCGGCGCCGGTGCAAGCCGACTTCCCCAGCAGAGACCTGAACTGGATCGTGCAGTTCCCGCCCGGCGGCGGCTACGACGCCATGAGCCGCGCCCTGGCCCGCAGCATCAACAAGCAGCTACCCGAGGGCATCCGGGTCATCGTCAAGAACGTCACCGGCGCCGGCGGCAGGCGCGGCGCGGTGAGTCTCTACCGCGCCAAACCGGACGGCCACACGGTGGGAGTGCTGGACATGCTGGGCTTGGTGACTCCGCAGGTTCTGTCGGGTACCCGGGAGACCGTGTATGATCTGGACAAGTACGAATACATCGCCCGTATGGGCAACGAGCCCTACACGGTCTTCGTCGGCGGCAAGTCGCCGCACAAGACCCTGGACGACCTCAAGAAGGTTCCCCGGCTCACCTGGGGATCCGAAGGAATCGGCACCGGACGGTGGCTGCCCAGCTTCCTCACGGCCCGGACCCTGGGACTCGACTTCGATCTGGTGACCGGTTACCGCGGCACCGGAGACAGCGTACCCGCCTTGATGCGAGGCGATTTCATCACCTGGCTCAACCCGAGTGAACACTCGACCGTGGGACCCCTGGCCCGGGACGGCAATCTCCGTTGCATCGTCCACCTGGGCACCCAGCGGTCATGGGCCTGCCCGGACACGCCCACGGCCAGGGAGTTGGGCATCGACTTCGTCAACGAGATCCTGCGGCTGGTGGCCATTCCGCCGGGCGTTCCCCGTGACCGGGCCGAAAAGCTGGAGGAGATCGTGGTCAAGGCCATGGACGACGCGGACTACCGCAACTGGGCCAAGAAGAGCGGAACGGCCATCAATCCCGGTGACGCGGCCACCGCGCAAACCGCCATCCGTAATCTCCTGGACGTCGTGAAGAGAGATGCGGAAGCGATCCGCAAGGCCCTGAAGCGGTAGCGAGGACAACATGCCGGGGGTGATCGACGCAGACACGCACATATCGGAGTCGGAGGGGATGTGGGAACTCATGGAGCCTTCCATGCATCCCCGCCGGCCGGTGATGATGGAAGTGCCGGACGATACGCTGTACGCGGACATCAACGTCCTGTGGCTGATCGACGGCAACCTCTTTCCCAAGCCGGCCGGCAGAGGCGGCTTCCGGCTGGTCACGCCTTCGCGCTCCAAGGGTCAGGCCCGCCGCCAGGACGTCCTCATCGCCTGCCGGGAGGTCACCGACGTGCCGGCGCGGCTGGCGGACATGGACAAACTGGGCGTGGAGGTCCAGGTCATCTACCCGACGCTCTTCCTGGTGTACCTCACCGACGACCGGGAGCTGGAGGCCGCGTTGTGCCGCGCCTACAACGACTGGATGGCGGATGTCTGGGCCAAATCCCGGGGACGGCTCCGCTGGGTGGTGGTGCCGCCGCTGCACTCCATGGACGCCTCCCTGGAAGAGCTGCGAAAGGGCAAGGCCAACGGCGCGGTGGGGGTCACCCTGCGCGGCATGGAGGGTGACCGCAGCATCGCCGAACCCTGTTTCTTCCCGCTCTATGAAGAGGCCGAGAAGCTCGACCTGCCGATCTGCATCCATACCGGGTCCGGCTCCCGCACGCTGCTCGATCTCTTCGACCTGGCCATCAGCTCGGTGTTCGCCAACCAGGTCGTGGTGCCCCTGTTCGCGTTCCGGGACATCGTCGCCAACCACCTGCCGGCGAGGTATCCCGGCCTGCGGTTCGGCTTCATCGAAGCCAAGGCGAGCTGGATCCCTTATCTGCTGCATCTGCTCCGGCGCGAATCCCGTGCGGTGGCCGCGGGCGGCCGCAAGGGCATCCAGCGCCCCAGGTGGAAGCACGAGACCAACGTGGAGATGTTCCGCGACTACCGCATCTACGTAGCCTGCGAGGCGGACGAAGACCTGCCCTACCTGCTCGGCTACACCGGCGAGGACAACCTCCTCATCGGCTCCGACTACGGACACACCGATCCCGCCAACGAGCCGCGCATGGTGGACGTGATGCGGCAGCGCGAGGACCTCCCGTCCCGCGTCATCGACAAGATACTGGTGGATAACCCCAGGGAGTTCTACGGCCTCTGACCCCGTGTGGGAGGAGGTCCAACGGAACGAGCCGTGACGCACGGGCGGGCGCGCCCGCGGCGCGTCACAGATTATAGAATGCCAACCCGTTCTCCCGCAGGATTTTCTGCTTGACCGCCTCCGGAATGTCGGTGCGCTCGCGGAGTTCCTCGATGCCCGTCTCCCGGGCCTCGGCGTGGGGGATGTCGCCCTCGATAAGGATCTGGTCCTCCCCCACCAAGTCGATGACCTGGGGCAGGAGCGGCTCCTCCGCCTCGCAGGTCACGTACACGCGGCCTTCCTCGAGATACTCGCTTGGAGGCTTCCTGGAGCGATTGCCGAGCATCGCCACCACCGGATGATAGTGATCCATCCGTCCCACCATGTACGGTATCCATTCGGACCCCGCCTCCAGAAAGGCGACCTTGAGCTTCGGGAAACGGTCCAGCACGCCGCCTCCCAGGATGCTGAAGAAACCCATCATCACCGGCAACGTGAAGCTCAGGATCAATGACGCGTAGGGGTCCTCGCATGTCTGCGTAAGGCCCGGCGCGCTCCATCCGGTATGGATGCACACCGGCAGGTCCACCTCGCAGGCGGCCTCGTAGAAGGGGGTCAGATCGGGGTGGTGCAGCAAGGTCTGGCCCGCGGTGCCCCCGATCATGAGACCCACCGCGCCCAGTTCCCGAGCGCGATGGACCTCCGCCACGCAGGCTTCCCGGTCTCGCATGGGAATCACCGCGGCCCACTTCAGCCGCTCCGGGCGCTCGCCGCAGCGTTGGGAGACCCAGGTGTTGTAGCTGCGCATCAGGGCGGCCTCGAACCGGGGGTCCTCGGTGAGGCGATGAAACAGGATGGAGGAGTAGATCACCTGGATGTCGATACCGAAGGCGTCCAGGTCCTTGATGCGGGCGTCGATGTCGGTCATGCCCTGACTGCCGATGTCGAAGGTCTTGTCCCGGGCGAACTTCATCTCCAGGGGGGTACCGCTGAAGGTCGTGCCCTTCCCCCACAACCGCGGATGGATCTGGCCGTCGATGAGCCACCACGCGTCGATGTGCGAGTTGGTGGCCAGCCCCTCGCCCTGCACCACCACCGGCCTTCGGTGCTCGAACTCCTCATCCAGATAGTCCCATGTTTCCCGCACCTCCATGACGTGGGAATCCGCATCGACAACGTCGATCTTGTGCATTGAATCTCCTCCCTTGAGATATCCGTGATCGGACTCGGACCCGGACCGCCCATGAGGTTCCCGCGCTGGCGGCCACCGCCTCACGGATCGTGTCTCGACAGGACTATCGGACAGGAAAGCCTCGGCTGTCAACGGTGAGAGCCGGTGAGAGCCCGGTTTGGCGCTGTTATCCGGCCCGCTGTCGATCTGTTATAGTCACGAGGCAGAACCTTCGAGGAAAGCTCATCCATGAGACTCTACGGCTACTTCAGAAGCTCGGCTTCCTACCGTGTGCGCATCGCGTTGTCGCTCAAGGGCCTCGACTACGAACTCCAGCCGGTCCACCTGCGCCGCAACGAGCAGCGGGCGCCGGAGTTTCTGGAGCGCAATCCCCAGGGCCTCGTCCCCGCCCTGGCGGACGGTGGCGCCGTGCTCACGCAATCCCTGGCCATCATCGAGTATCTGGAGGAACGCTACCCGGAGCCGCCTCTTCTGCCCGCGGATCCGGCGGACCGGGCCCGGGTCCGGGCGCTGGCGCAGATCGTCGCGTGCGACGTCCACCCGGTCAACAACCTCCGGATCCTCCGGTACCTGGAGAAGGACCTCGGCGTGGATGAGGACGCCAGAGCGGCGTGGGCCCGGTGCTGGATCGACGGAGGCTTCACCGCCATGGAAACCATGCTCCGGGACGATCCGCGCACCGGCGACCATTGCTTCGGAGACCGGCCGACCCTGGCGGATGTCTGCCTCGTGCCGCAGGTCTTCAACTCACGGCGCTTCGACGTGGATATGGCCCGCTACCCGACCCTGGCCCGGATCAACGAGAACTGCATGCGGCTGCCCGCGTTCGCCGATCAGGCCCCCGAACGGCAGCCCGACGCCGAATGACGCTGGCGCCTGACCGGGTGGTGGCGGCCGCCGCGTGCGTGGCGGGCCTGGTGCTGGCGGTGGCGCCGACGCCCGCCGGACTGCCCCCCGGCATACTGCCCACCGCCGGGGTCGTGGTGCTGTGCGTCGGCCTGTGGGCAACCGCGGTCCTGCCCGAGTATCTGACCTCGGTCATCTTCTTCTTCCTGGCCGTAACCATAACCGGGGCCGAGCCCGAGGTGGTCTTCGCCGGATTCTACTCCACCGCGGGCTGGCTGGTATTCGGCGGCCTGATCATCGCCGCCTCCGTGCAGACCACCGGTTTGGGAGCGCGCATCGCCACCGCCGCGGTGGCCTACTTCGGCACTTCCTACCAGGGGTTCCTTTGGCGCATCGTCCTCACCGCCGCACTCATGGGCTTCATCATGCCCTCCAACATGGGCCGGGTGCTGGTCATGCTGCCGATCTTTCTGAGCATGGGCGAGCGGCTGGGGTTCGGCCCGGGCACCACCGGCCGTACCGGCATCACCCTGGCGGTGGCCGCCGGCAGCATCTACCCGAGTTTCGGCATCCTCACCGCGGCGGTGCCCAACGTGGTGCTGCTGGGAGCGGCAGAGAGCATCCACGGCATCGAGATCACCTACGGCGAGTACTTCCTGATGCACTTCCCGGTCATCAGCGTCGTCAACCTGCTGGCGCTGCCTTTTCTGATCGGGCTCCTGTTCCCTGCCAATGTGCAACCGGCCCCCACGCCCGCCCGCGGCGCGCCGTGGACCGCGGCGGAACGCAACCTGCTGCTGATTCTGGTGATGGCCCTGGCGCTTTGGGTCACCGACCACTGGCACCGGGTGTCACCCGCCTGGATCGCGATGGGGGCGGGCATCCTCTGCCTCCTGCCGCGGCTTGGCTGCATCCCCGCGACCTCCCTTACCGGCACGGTCAACCTGGGGCCGTGGCTGTTCATTTGCGGCATCGTCGGCATGGGATCGGTGGTGGCGCACAGCGGGCTGGGAGACCTGCTGGCGGGCTGGTTGCTGGACAAGCTTCCCATGCAACCCGGCCGCGACCTGTTCAATCTCGCCTCCATGAGCGCCGTGGGCATGCTCATCAGCATCGTCACCACGGTTCCGGGCGAGCCGGTCATCGCCGCCACGCTGGCCAAGGACATCAGCGCCGTCACCGGCTGGCCCGTGGCCACGGTGCTGCTGACACAGGCCGTCAACTGGTCCATGGTGCCCTTCCCGTACGAGCTGCCGCCCCTGGTGGTGGCCTCGCGCATGGCCGGGATGCGTGCCGGGCAGGCGATCCGGCTGCTCCTGGCCCTGACCGCGCTGGCGTGGGTGGTGACGCTGCCGCTTCACTTCGTCTGGCTGCGCCATCTGGGATACTTCGCCGGCTGACACGAGCACCCGTGAGAATGGCAGGAGACCGAGATGGGCTGGGAAACGGGACTCTACGTGTTCGCGACGGTGCTGTCGGCCGCGAGCCTGCAGGGGATCACCGGGGCCGGGATGATGATCCTCTCGGCGCCGGCGCTGGTGGCGGCCCTGCCCGCCACCGTGGTGGTTCCGGGCATGGTGCTGTTGTACCTGCCGCTGGGCGTCGCCCAGATCATCCAGCTCCGCCGCGACATCGATCGGCGGCGTGTGGCGACCCTCGCCCTGAGCTCCGCCCTGATGGTGCCCTTGGGCGCCTTGATTCTGAGGGACGTGGACACGGTCACCTTGCAACGGGGCATCGGTTTGCTGATGATCACCCTGGCGCTTTTGTTGCAAGTGAAACCGGGACCGCCGTTCTCGCAGGACTTCGCGCCGTGCGTGGGCGCCGGGCTGATCGCCGGCTTCCTCGCCGCCAGTACCTCCGTATCCGGCCCGCCGCTGGTGCTGCTCGGGCTGAAACAGCGCTGGCAGCCGGCCCGCTTCCGCGCCACCCTGATCGCCTACTTCCTGATCATCTCCGCGTTCTCCCTTCCCTTCTACTGGGAAATGGACCTGCTCACTCCTGCCACTTGGCAGTTCGTTCTCTACGGTCTGCCCGGCGTCACCCTCGGCTACTTCACCGGGGCATGGCTCCGGGCCAGGGTCTCGGCGGCGGCGTTCCGCGGGCTCGCCACCGCGGTCGTGGTGGCCGGAGGGCTGGCGGCGGCGCTGCTCTGAAGGGAAATGCCGATTCCAACGCTGTCTGTGTTATATGGAGTTCAAGGCATCCCTGCATGATTATGGCGTCAGCGCCATGCGGGCCAAGCCCGACGAAAGAGACTCCATGACCGACGAACTCTACCAACCCCACGACAAACTCTTTCGCGCCGTCTTCTCCAATGCTTCCGAAGCCGCCAGCCTGTTGCAGACCGCCTTGCCCCCGGAATGCCGGGACCGTCTCGACTGGTCCTCCCTCACCCTTCAGGACGGCACCTTCCTCGATGAGGACCTGCGCGAAAGCCAATCCGACCTGCTCTATCACGTGGAGCTTGCCGAAACCCAGGAGCCGGTGGCGCTGTATTTGTTGTTCGAGCATCAATCGTCGCCGGACCGTTGGATGCGGTTCCGGTTGTTGAAGTATTGCTGCCGCATTTGGGACGCCAGCCTCCGGCAAGCGCCGGACCAGACAGGCTTGCGGCCCATCGTGCCGGTGGTATTCTATCAGGGACCCCGAGGGTGGAGCTATTCGACGGAGTTGGCGGACTTGTTTCCCGAGGCCGTGCGGTGGTGGCCGTGGCAGCCGCAGTTCGCCCACGTGCTGCTGGATCAAACGAGGTTGGAGCCCGAAGAGGTAGCCGGGGAAGTCGAGGCTCGCATCGCGCAGTTGCTGATGATGGTGGCGTTCAACCGTCATGTGGAAGCGGCGCTGGAACTCGCGGCGGCCTTGGTCCAACGCCTGCAGGCTGGCGGCGGAGTGGATCGGGTCCGTCGCTACGCCCTGTATCTGATGGCCACGGTGGAGCCAGACAGGATCGAGACCTATAAGCAGGCGCTAAGGCGTCATGGAATGGACCAAGGAGAGGTGATCATGAGCTATGCACAGCAACTCCTGGATGAAGGCCGGGCCGAAGGTCGGACCGAAGGTGAAGCCAAGGGCCGCGCCGAAGGTCAGGTGGAAGTCGTGGAGGGCTTTTTGGCGGTCGGCGTGCCCTGGGAGACCATAGAAGCGGCCACCGGTCTGAACGAATCCAGCTTCCGTGCCCTCAAGCAGCAAGTGGCAGCCCCCGGTTCGTAGTCCATCCGGGCCACAAGGCTTCGTGCGCGCGGCGCAGAGGTTATCCCATCCCCTCGCATTTAGCCACCCACTCTCCTTCTCCCCCTTCCTATCCCCCTCTTGCCGATAGCGTGAAATAGTCCTGCGTGGCATCGCAGTTGACAACTCCACCGCGCGTTGGTAGAAGCGCCAGATTACCCGTAGTCGGGTATTTATCGTCAATCACCGGAAGGGAGACAGCGATGCGAAATAGTTTACGGACCACTATCCTGGCGCTGTTCGTCGCGGTCCTGGCCCTGTGCCTCACGGCCACCACGTCACTGGCGCAGAAGAAGACCCGTGTCACCATCGGCGTGACCGAGACCATGGAGACCCACAACCCGTACGGCGACAGCGTGGCGCTGCTCTACGGCATCTACACCGAGCTGGCGGGCCCCCTGTGCAAGTACAACTGGAACGAGGGCAAATGGGAGCCGCGGCTGGCCAAGAGCTGGAAGGTTCTGGATCCCAACACCTGGGTGTTCGAGCTGGACCAGCGCTACAAATTCAACGACGGCAGCCCGGTGACGGCTCATGACATCGTCCACTCGATCTGGCGCATCTTCAACGATCCGCAGAGCAAGCAGAAGGCATCCGTGGCCCGTCCGGTCAAGGAGGCCAAGGCGCTCGGCGACTTCAGTGTGCAGATCACCACCAAGAAGCCCACCGCGCCGCTGCTGGACTTCCTCTGTGACGGCCTGATCATCACCAGCAAGGCGGCCTACGACAAGTACGGCCCGGCGGTCGCCGACCGGGAACATCACATGGGCGGCGGCCCCTACGAGCTGGTGGAGCTGGTGCAGGGACAGCGCATGGTCATCAGGAAGCGACCCGATCACCCGGCAATGTCGAGGAATCCCGATGCGCCGGACGAAGTCGTCTTCCGCGTCATGCGCGAGACCGAGCAGCGGGTGGCGGCCCTCATGAACAACGAGGTACAGATCGCGCAACTCATCCCGCCGCATCTGATGAAGACGGTGGAGAACTCTCCAAGCCACAAGATCGCGAAGATTCAATCCCTCGTGCTCATGTTCCTGGGCATGCAGCCCAAGCCGCCCTTCGACAAGAAGGAAGTGCGCCAGGCGGTGTGTTACGCCATCGACCGGGACAAGATCATCAAGACCCTGCTGCAGGGGCAGGCGCAACGGCTCGACGGACCCCTGGGTCCCGGTCAGTTGGGATACAACCCGAACCTGAAGGCCCGTTACACCTACGACCCCGAGAAGGCGCGTGAGCTGCTGAAGAAGGCCGGGCATGAAGGCGTCGAGGTGGAGTTGCAGACCCCCGTCGGCCGCTACATCCTGGACAAGCAGGTGACCGAGGCCATGATCCCGATGCTCAACGCGGTGGGCTTCAAGGCCAAGCTGCGGACGCCGGAGTGGCCTACCCTCTGGGCCAACGTCCAGAAGGGAAAAGTGCCGTTCTTCTACATGGGCCGTGGCGGCGTTCTCGATCCGAGTTCGGCGTTCCACCAGTACTTCAGAAAGGGCGGCTCGCCGCGAATCGGATTCTCCCATCCCGACCTCGACGCGGCCCTCGACGCGGAACAACAGGAGTTCGATCCGGAGAAACGCAACCAGCACCTCACCACCGCCATGGAGCTGATCACCGACTTGGCGCCGGCCTGCTTCCAGTGGCGGCACGAGTTCCTGTGGGGCATGTCGAAAAACATCGACTATCAGCCCCCGGCTGATTCCCGCATTTACGGCATGGACATCGGCGTGAAGTAGCGGGACAGTTTCACGCAAACGAAGAGAGGGGCATGCTTCCGGCTTCGGCGGCATGCCCCTCTTGATTTCGGAGCCCAGGAGTCCGTCGGATTTGGCGAATCGTAGCGAGAGGCATGGAGTTGGAGGCCATTTTCAGGCGGATTTGAGGAAAATATCGGGAATATTTGACGAAAATCCAACTGAAAATGGACCCATTTCCATACCTCGCAGTAGATTCTTGCCAAGTCCGACGGGCTCCCAGGGGGGCCGGTCCGGGAACGGACCCGCGCCGCGGGCCGCAAACCTCACAGGGAGGCATTCATGAAACCCCGATTCCGCGGCATCTTCATTCCGACCCTGACCACCTTCGACGACGACGGCGAGGTGGACTTCGACGTCCTGGGCGAAATGCTGGAGTTCCACGTCGCCGCCGGCGTGCATGGGCTCTTCGTGCTGGGCTCCACCGGCATGGGGCCGGTGATGACAACGGAGCAGCGCGTGGCGACGGCGGAATTCGTCATGGAGCGCGTGCGGGGACGTCTCCCGGTGATCATGCACGCCGGCGCCGCGGATGTGCAGACCACCTGCCGGCTCGCCCGACACTCGCAGGAACTGGGGGTGGACGCGGTGGCGGTGGTGCCGCCGTACTACTTTACCGACCACACTCCGTGGGAGATCACCGCGCATTACAAGGCGGTGGCGGCGGCGGTGAACGGCGCCCCGCTGTTCCTGTACGACAACGTAAAGTACTCCGGCTGGGCCTTTACCCCGCCGACGGCCAAGGCCCTGCAGCAGGAGGTTCCCTCCCTCTGCGGCATGAAGGCGAGCTACTACGCTCAGGGCCCCCTGCTGGGCTACCTGGAGGCCATGCCCGAGGACTTCGCCGTCATGTCGGGAAACAGCATCGACCTGCTGCCGGCCACGCCTCACGGGCTGAGCGGCGCCATCCCGCCCTTGACCAGCGCCATTCCGGAGATCTGTACGGCGATCTGGAACGCTCTGGAGCGGAAGGACTACGGGCAGGCGATTCCGTTGCAGAAGAAGGCGGACGATTTCGGGCGGACCATCGGCCGGCTGGGACAGCGTTTCGGTCGCAGCGCCCATCGTGAAGCCATGCGCGCCCGCGGTTTCAAGATCAAGCGCTACCCGCGCTGGCCTTCCGAGGAGCTCACCGAGGAAGCGATGCAGACCGTAGCGGATGCCTTGAAGGCCACCGGCGTTTGACGGACTGCACGTCCCCTGGCGCGAGCCAACTCCTCGGGGCGCTGAAGTCCCGGGGAACCCGCTGGTCGGTTTGGCGAAGCGCGATCCGACCAGCGGCCGGCGGTCCGTGTCTTCAGGCTTTCTTTTCGGCGGGGGCGGCCTCCGGCGGCGCTAGATCCCAGCCCTTGCTGGAGATATCCATGATGACCCCGTGGGGACCCCGCACCTTCTGCTCAAAGTAGAAGCTGTGATGCGAGCCCACGGCATCGCCGAGCACTTCCGCCTCCGTCCCGGCAAGTCGCGCGTTGGCCTCGTCGAGGTCGTCCACCTGAAACCCCATGTGGTGGAGTCCCTCGTAGCTGGCCCCTCCCACCATGTCCGCGGCCTCGTCGGAAGGATAGTTCAAGAAGGCGAAGTTGATGTGCCCGTCGGACAGGAACACGCCGCCCCCGCGGGGCGAGTCCGGTACCCGTTTGACGAACTCGAGACCGAACACTTTCTGGTAGAATGCCGCGGTCTTCTCCGGATCCTTGGTCGCGATCGCGATATGCCTCAGGCGTGCCATTCGTCTCCCTTTCCCGCCAAGGCGTGCGCGCGCCGCACGCCGTAACCAATCAGTTGATGGACTCCATCTCCCGCGCGATGCCGCCCAGGAACACCTGCCAGAACTCCAGCGACTGCCGGGAAGCGTCCAGTATTCCCTCCCACTGGACGTCGGTCTTGGCATGGTCGGCCAGCAGCTTCATGGTCTGGCCCTTGTGGTCGGTATCGGCTTCGCGATGGAGCTTGAAATTGGGGAGCTGCTCCTCGGCCAGCCCGAGGTCCCGCATCCAACGCGCCTGGGCGCGGGTCTGGTGCGCGCCGCCGGGGATGATCGGATCCAGGTTGACCCGTTCCAGCACCGCAACTCCGCCGAGGCCTTCGAGCCACGACAGGTTGAAGGCGAGCCAACTCCAGCCGCAAAGCGCCGCCCGGGTGGACGGCAGCGGTTGCGCATTGTCCACCTCGTCCGCAGTCAGGCCCACCGCCTCGCCATGCCGGACCCACAAGCTGTAGTGGTCGGAGCCGCAACGGGGATCGAAGATCATCTCCTCGGTCTCGTGGGCCAGCAGCTCCTTCTTGATCTCCATGTGCGGGCAGCGCGCGATGATGTAGGCCCACGCCGACCGCCTGCCCCGGACGAAGAGCCCGAACTGCTGCGCGATGATCTGCGCCCGGCGCACCGTCAGCGGCACGTCGTAGAAGCGTTTCACATCCGAGGCCGCGAAGGTGTCCCGGGTCATCTGGTTCAGCATCTCGTCGTATTTCGCCAGCTCGCTCATGTCACCGCCCCCTTCAGGCATCCGCCGGAATGCGCTCCATGGCGTCCGCGATGCCCGCGCGATAAAGGGTCAGGAGCTCCAGCGACTCCTTGACGGCCTGGAGCGCCTGCTCCTGCATCCCACCCGTGGCGTGCGCGGACAGGTCGGGCAGGAACATGTCGCTGTGCTCCTCGTCCGCCTGGGAGTGGACCTCGAAGTTGGGCATGTCCTTCATCTTGATCCCCATGTCCTCCATCCAGCGCCGGGCCATGCGGGTCGAGTTGCCGCCGCCCTGGTCCGCCAGCAGCCGGTCGTCGTTGCACCACTCCGTCACCGTCAACGCCGCCAAACCCTCCAGCCAGGGTTTTTCGCGGGTAATCCAGGCCCAGCCGTAGAGCGTCGCGCGGGTGGTGGGAATGGGCTCCGCCCGCAGGATGTCGTCCACGCCAAGGCCCACGGACTTGCCCTGCCTGAGGATCAGGCTGATGTGCCCGTGCTCGGAGTACTCGTCCCTGATCACCTCGCCGTACTCGTGTTGGAGAATCTTCTGCTTCACCGACCACTCGGGACAGTTGCCTGAAACATGAGCCCAACAATCGCGGCGGTGCCGTACGAAGTGGGCCAGCTCCCGGATCACGACCTGCGCGCGCAACGGCGTCTGTCTGATGGAATAGTATCGGGTCAGCGTGTCGGAAGCCATGTGGTCCCGGACCATGCCACCGATCGCCTTGCGCCACCCCTTGATGTCCATTCCGAGTCCTCCCTCCGTCATGCTCAGAACCCTATGGCGCAGCCGTCCTTGCGCGGGTCGGACGCGCCCATGAGGACGCCGCTTTCCGGCTCGATGGCGACGGCGTGGGCGCCGCCGAAACTTTCGGGGGTTCCGGAAACCACGCGGTGTCCACGGCGTTCCAGGGCGCTCACCGTCTCGCGCGATACGCCCGGCTCCATCGAAACCTCCACGCCGGAGAGATGGTTGAAACGCGGCGCGGCCAGGGCGTCCTGCGCCGTCATGTGGAAATCCAGCACATTGACGATGATCTGACTCTGGACCTGCGCCTGCACGTGGCCGCCCTTGAGCCCCACCACGAGCACCGGCTCTCCCCCCTTGCAGACCATTCCCGGCATCAGCGTGTGGCTGCAACGCTTGTGCGGCCCGAGGCAGTTGGGGTGGCCTGCGTCCAGATTGAACATGTGTCCACGGTTCTGGAGAACGATGCCCGTGTCTTCCACCGCCACACCCGAGCCGAACCCCATGAACAGGCTCTGTATGAACGACACCCGGTTGCCGGCGCCGTCGGCCACCGCGATGAATTCGGTATCTCCCGGCATGGGCGCCGCGTCCACCTGGGCGGCCGCCTGTTGTAACGACAGGCCATCTCTCATCGCTTCGATGCGCTGCCGCGACACCAGATCCTCCCAGCTCACGGTCATGCTCTCGCGATCCGCGAGATGGCGCTCCCGGTCCGCGAAAGCACGCTTCTTCGCTTCGATGAACAGGTGGAGATAGTCGGCGCCGTTGTGCTCGAGAGACCGGAGGTCGTAGCCCTCGAGGATCTTGAGCATCTCCAGCGCCACGAACCCCTGGGTCGCCGGCGGCAATTCATAGACGTCATGGCCGCGGTAATCGACGTGGATGGGATCGACCCACTCGGAGGCGTGGACCTCCATGTCGCGCAGGCTGAAGTGGCCGCCGAGCTTCCGCGAGCAACGCACGAGCTTCTCCGCCACCTCCCCGCGGTAGAAGAACGCCGCCCCGCCCTCGGCGATACCGCGCAGGGTCCTGGCGAGATCCGGCTGCCGGAAGATCTCCCCGGGCCGCGGCGCGCGGCCGTTCACCAGGTAGCCGGCCGCGGCCTCCTGGTTCTTCTTCAACTTCCCCTCGAGGCCGCGCCACTCGTCACTGGTGAAACCGCTCACCGGGAAACCCTCCTCGGCATAACCGATGGCCGGCTCGAGGAGTTTCGCGAGGGTACGCGTGCCATGGGCCTGCAGCAACGTCTCCCAGCCGTGCACCGCCCCCGGCACCGTCACGGAATGGATACCCGTTTGCGGCACCTCCCGAAGCCCCTGGTCCCGGAAGAACGCCGCGCTGGCTTCGTAGGGGGAGCGGCCGCTGGCGTCCAGCGCCTTCACTGCGCCGGTGTCGGCCACGTGGATCAGCGCGAAGGCGTCGCCGCCGATGCCGATGGACATGGGCGACAGCACCCCGAGCATGGCGGCGGTGGCGACGGCGGCGTCCACGGCGTTGCCGCCCTGCGACAACACCTGTACCCCCACCAGCGATGCCAACCGCTGGCTGCAGGCCACCATGCCGTTCCTGCCCATGACCGTACCCATGATGATACCGTTCGAAAACCGTCGCGCCGCAAGAGCGGGAACCGGAGCCGCTACGCCGCCCGATCCTCCGCCACCTCCATCATCGCCGACCCCAGCGCCCCCCGGTACGCCCGGTCGAGGGCCAGACAGTCCCGTGACGCCCGGACCACCATGGCGGCCGTCTCCGAGTCGCGCACGTACTTCTCGAACACCGGATCGAACATGTCGGAGTGGCCGATGTCGGCGGTCATGTGGAGTTGCGTGTTGGCGTCGAGTTTCTCCACCGAGCCGACGATCTCCTCGGCCTTCTTCATGGCCATGCGGTGCGTGAAGCCGCCGCCCTCGACGATCTCGTTGTTGTTCTTGCGTTCGGTGGTGTGGTTGATCATCAGGCTCTCGATCCAGGGACGCGTGGTGCACAGATGAAACCAGGCCCAGAAGGCGGCCCGCGCCCCCGGCAACAGCCTGGCCTCGTCCGCGGCCGCGGCCATGTCGTCGTCGGTCAGGTGGGCCGACCCCAGCCGCTCGTCGAAGATCAACTCGTCCTTTTCGTGCTCCCAGATGGCCCGTTTGACGTCCAGCGGCGCCTTGCCCGACGCCGCCGCCCAGCAATCGCGCCGGCTTTTTATGTAGTGGGGATAGTGGAGGTCCAGCACCGCCTGCCGGGCCGGCGTGAGGCGGACGCCGAAGATACGCCGGTATTCCGCGCTCTCGAAGTGCCGGTTCACCATCTCATCGATGACAGTGCGCGCTTTCGACCATTCGCTCATGGGAACCTCCGCTCCGGGCTCGCCCGCCGGCCCCGGACCCGCACTACCCCTCACTCCGACCTTCGGCCTTCCGTCCGCTCATATGGGCCAACCGTGCTCGGACACGTCCACCCGGTTCTCCTCGGGATCGGTGATCCAGCTTTCCGCGATGGCGCCGTAGGTGTTGGCGTTGGCGGTCCTCTCTACCGACTCCTCGACGGCCTTCACGCTGTCCACCACGAAGCCGAAGTGATGGATGCCGTAGGGCAGGTTCGGGCTGCTGATCAGCGCCACGTCGACGAACCCGTCGGAGAGGTAGATGGTGCCGTTGGGTCCCCGCGATTTCTCCTCCAGGCCGAAGTGCTCCTTGTAGTAGTCCGCCACCTTGTCGCGGTCATGGGTGTTGATGGCGATGTGCCGTATCCTGGGGCGTGCCATGTGCGTTCTCCTCTCCTCGGTTTGCCGGGGATGATTGCCGGTCAGTTTCCGATGATGTTCCTGAGCTTGTCCCTGACCGTCGGCGACGTGGACAGCACCCGATTCACCTGGGCCGCGACCTCCGCCGCCGAGACAGGGTGGATGACCATCCTCGTCTTCCTGGCGAGCGCCAGGAACTCCGGGTCTTCCAGCGTTGCCTTGAAGGCCCGGCGCAGGACGTCGACGCGGTCGGCGGGAGCCTTGGGCGGAGCGGCGAACGGGCGGAAGAAGCGGTACTGGGCCATCCACGCGTTGAACGCCTCCATGTCCTCCGGCGACTCGATGAAGTCCGTGTACCCGGGAAGCCCCTTCACCTGGGGATCATCGGAATCGCCCTGCAGGAGGACCGGTATCAGCCGCCCGTCCCCCTCGGCGTCGAGCATGTCCCGGGCGGTGATCTTCATGGACACCCACTGCCAGCAGGCGCCGTCGACCTCCCGCCGGCTCATGGCCGCGCGAATGCCCGCAGTGCCCTGATAGCCGGGCACCAGCTTCACGTTGGCGCCGATCCATTGCTTCAGTATCCTGGGCTGCTCGCGGGTGCTGCTGCCCGCCGCCCCCATGGTTATCGGCTTCTTTGACTTCACCAGATCCTGAAGGGTCTCGATGCCGCTGAAGCCCATGAACGCGCATGCCGGCATGCCCACGCTCGGAGCCCCGATCCACTGGAACTTGCCCGCGTCGAACCTGATGCCCTCCGTACCCATGGCCTGCTCCATCACGAGACCGCTGATGAGCATGGCGAAGGTCAGCCCGTCGGGCCTGGCCACGTTATACAGGTAGTTGGCGGCGATGAGGCTGCCCGCTCCCGGCATGTTCTGGACGATGAGGTTGGGCTTCCCCGGCAGGTGCCTGGGCATGTGGCGCGCGATGGCCCGGGCGTAGGTGTCGTATCCGCCCCCCGGCGAGGTGCCGACGATGAGCCGCAACGTCTTGCCCTCATAATCCGGAGCCGCCTGCACGGTGGCGATCGAACACAACGCGGCCGTCAGTACGGCGCCGAAAACAGCGGTGCTGATCCTCTTCTTCATGAGTTCCTCCCGGGCGTTCGTGCTGTCGCCAGCGTTACTCCAACAGAAACCGGACAGTGTTGTGCCATTTACTCCCCTTTCGGCTTCTCGTTCAACCCCTGGCCGACGCCGGCGGGGAATCCGGCGCCCGCGCGGGACCCGCCGATTGATCGCTTGTTTGTGCGACACGACACCCGGCAGGATGGAAGCTGAATTGCAGGTCACAGGCTTCTCTGTTAATGAACCTGTGCACGTGCACCAGAACAGGGACATCCCATTGTCATCCTGAGCAGAGCCAAGGGTCTCTCTGCCGTAGCGGAGATTCCCTTCGGCAAGGCTCAGGGCATGCTTCGCTCCGCTCGGAATGACGGGTCTGGCGGGACTTTGGGAAGACTATGGGCGCCGGAAGCACCAGAACCTCGCACCCTGATCAAGGAGGCTCCCCATGTGGCGTATCGCGCTTGCGTTCGTGGTTCTCCTGGCCGCTTGCGGCAAAGATAGCGGCAGTACAGTTAGCGACATCCTCCAAGGCGTCGAAATCACTTCCAAGGTAGGCAGGATACTCGTGGAATCCGATACCCTGATCGTGAGCGATGTCTTGTCCGTCGAGGGCAATGAGGACCCATCTATTACCGAGTACACATGCGGCGG
The DNA here is from genome assembly GCA_965214905.1 of uncultured Binatia bacterium (SeqCode). GTDB lineage: Bacteria > Desulfobacterota > Binatia > UBA9968 > JAJDTQ01 > JAJDTQ01. The sequence continues at coordinate 3,051,329 of OZ243984.1, read as the reverse complement.
ACAGAGTTGCGATTCGGTGTCCGAAACCAAGCCCTTGTTCGCCCCCCCGTCGTCGCTCGACAAATTGTCGGTCGACACGGACATCGAATATACGGAGATTAGCGAACTCAAAGGGGTTGACTTGGCTCGATACAGTGTCACTTCGACCAACGACGTAGGCGAGTGGACCTTTACCCACTACGGCGCCTGGCTCGACCACAGCGCGTTCGAAACCACCATCGGCAGCGCCACGACGACCGACGAGATAGACTTGAGCACAGCCTACAGCCTGTCCTTCGGGGACGCGACTGGAAAGAGCCCCGCGGGCGACGGCATGTGGGAGGGCGTGATGCTGGGCAACACGAGGAATAGATCCATCGAGCCGCTTCGCGGCAACGCGACTGTCAGTTTCACCTTCGAAACCGGCGAGCTCGACGTGAAATTCACCGACATCATGAACCTGGAGACGAACAGTTTACACGCGGATATTATAAAATGGCCTGCCATTAGTGTGAACGAGGACGGGGAATTCGAATGGCGTAGCGTCGCGGACGGCGTCGGACACATTGCCGGCAGGTTCTACGGTCCCGACCATGCCGAGGTCGGAGGGGTGTTTACGTGGCCCACGGCCTTGGGGGCGTTCGGTGCCAAGAAGTAGCGGAAACGCTGAAACCCAGGGCCATTGAGAGAACCAAAGACCGTACTCGTCACGGGCGCAAGCGGTTTCATCGCCAAGCACGTCGTTCTCGAGCTGCTGAACGCGGGTTATCGCGTGGTCGGCTCGTTGCGGTCGGAGTCGCGCCGTGACGAAGTGCGGGACGCCGTCAGGCCGCATCTCGACCGGGCCGGGGACCTCCACCGGCGCCTGCGCTTCGTCACGCTCGACCTCGACCGGGACGACGGCTGGCTCGAAGCCATGTCGGGCGTGGACGTGCTGATGCACACGGCGTCGCCTCTGCCCATGGCGCAGCCGCGGGACGAGAACGAGCTCGTACGGCCCGCGGTCGACGGGACCCTGCGGGCGCTTCAGGCAGCCGACGCCGCGGGCATCGGTCGCGTGGTGCTGACGTCCTCGTCCGCCGCGGTTACCAACGTGGCCCGCAACGCCGGCACGGAGAAATTCGACGAGTCCCACTGGAGCGACCCGTCGTGGCCCGGAATCACGCCCTACAGCAAGTCGAAGACTCTGGCGGAGCGGGCGGCATGGGATTTCGTGGAGAGCAAGGCGCCCGGTCTGGAACTCACCACCATCAACCCCTGCCTCGTCCTGGGCCGCCCCCTCGACGATCACTACGGCGCGTCGTTACGCATCGTGGAACGGCTGCTTCGAGGCAGGGACCCGATGCTGGCAAAGGTGGGCATCGCCGTGGTCGACGTCACGGATGTCGCCAGGATGCACGTCCGCGCCATGACCGCGCCGGGCACAGAGGAAAAACGCATCATCGGAGCCGCCGGTTTCATGTGGCTCGCCGAGATGGCCAGGATCCTGAAGGCCGCGTACCCGCACAGGAGAATACCCATGCGCACCGCACCGGACAACCTGGTCCGTCTTGTGGGGATGTTCGACCGGTCCATCCGGTCCATCGTCCCCCTGCTCGGCCGGTGTCAGGAGCTGGACAACGCCCGGGCCCGGGCGCTCCTGAACATCGAGTTCATTCCGGCTGCCGAAAGCGTCCGCGCCGCCGGTCGCTACATCATGGACCGCGGCCTGGCCGGGTAGGCGGGGTAGGAGACTTTCCTTGACCAGGGGTCGTTCATGTTATAACGCAGGTCGAGGATCCGGATGCTCGCATCGACTTCAACCACTCCCACACGAACGGGGCGGGTTGCGGGCCGCAGCATAACCGCAGGGAGCAGGGATGGACAGTTTCGAACAAGCCTTCACCGACACCGAAAAAGCCGCGGCTGCGACCGTGGCTTCGGCCGGGGATTTGATAAAGCTGGCCAGGCAACTGCAGAAGGCGTCCAGAGAGGGGAACATCGCCGCCATGAAGAGAGTCCAGGACAGACTCCATGTCGCCCTGGGATCCCTGGGCCAGACGGTGAGCAACGCGGTCCGGTCCTGGCCGTTCCGGGACGACGAAGAGGAACAATATCTCAAGGACGGATATTCCGCCGAGCTGCGCCGCGTCGCCTCGGAACGGAAACTGGAGATCCACGAACGGGACGACCGGCTCATCTCCCACCCCTCCATCGTGCGCATTCTGCCCGGCGAACGGTCGGTCCGGATCGACAAGAAAAGAATCTCCACGATCAGACCGTCCTACCTGGCCGGTGTGCTGCTGAAAAACCAGCAGAAGCCCGGCCGCTACCGGTCGGAGGCTTTCCTCGAGGCCCTCTACAACGTCTATTCGGATATCGTGCTCCCGGAGCCCGACCGCCTGCTGAAAACCGGGGGAAGGGTTGTGCCCCTGGACAGGATCTACCGTCTGCTTACGTCCTTGCCGGGCAGCAACCGGGAGTATGACCACACCGACTTCGCCAAGGACCTGTATATCATCGAGACCAAAGGTCCCAGGCAGACCAGAAAGGGCGCCGCCATCTCGTTCCCGGCCTCCACCGGTACGCGCCGTTCCAAGGGCCTCTTCTCCTTCGTCGGACCGGATGGCCGTGACGTCGAGTATTACGGACTCAGGTTCACCGAGGCCGGTTGATGTCGAGCACCCTCCCTCTACAAGACTGGCTGCAGAAGATCGACGACGAGTATTTGTCCGCTTTCATCATCGAAGGCGGATCATCCATCAAGTTTGCCGTCGTCACCGAGGGGCTGAAAACGGATTTGCACGAGGCGGTCAGCGGACGCTGTGAGAAGTCGGGCTACGTCTTTGCCAGGCTGGACGCGGCGACGATGCGGGCGCACATGCCGCAGGATCTCTTCTTCGGGCTCGCTCACCAGGTCGATTGGCGGCTCATGGCCCGCCGTCTGATCCTGCGGTTGGCCGGTGGAAAGGATTATGCAGTGGAAGGCGTCGACCCCAGGGCGTGCGGCAACGTCTTTGCCGCCATCGCCAACGCCAACGCAATCGATCCATCGTTCGTTCTGAGGGAACTCAGGCCGGAGCTACAGGAGCGCGTCTTCAGGAACCCCTCCATGGCCAGGGATTTCCGGGTGGCCATGACTCATCTCTGCCTCCTGGAAGACACGCGTGACGGCCATGAGTACGCTGGGCAGCCCGTTCTGGACTGGCTGACCGGCGCCAACACACGGATCGGCAGCGTACGCCCCTTCTCCATCTTCACCGGCATCAACCGCACGACTGCCCGGTACTTCATCGAATCGGCGCTCTACTGGACCCGCTTCACGGGCTGCCCCGGGACCGTGATCCTGCTGGACAACACCCGCGTGACCATGGCCCGGAACCCCAGGGACGGCCGGCGGTACTACACCCGGGCCATGGCCATGGATCACTACGAGTTGCTGCGCGAACTCGTGGACGACATCCACCGATTGTCAGGAACACTCCTCGTAGTCGTAACCAACTCCGAGTTCCTCGACGAAAGCGCGACGTCCAGAGGCTACGGCATCTACCAGGCTCTCCGCACCAGGGTGATGGACGACGTTCGAGACAGGAACCTGGTCAACCCGGTCGCCTCCCTGGTGCGATTGTCCTGAAGGGAGACGCTCATCGTGCATGCCGAAAACCCGGTCCTGTCCTGCCGGCGCGCCCTCGAAGCCCTCCGCAACGGTGTTCCCAACCGGGAGGCGGTGGAAATCCTGGGCTGCAATCAGCCACAGGCTGAAAGGCGCTTCACGGATCTGTTGACTCGGGTCACGGAACCGGACGGACCAACGGACGCTCCGGGAATGCTGGTCTCCGGCGATTTCGGAGCGGGCAAGTCTCATCTGCTTACCCATCTGGAACACCAGGCCCTGTCCCGTGGCTTCGTTTGCAGCAAGGTAGCCATCAGCAAGGAGACGCCTCTCTACGATTTGGGCAAGGTATTCAAATCCGCGGTGGAGAACGGGCGGATCCCGGGACACAGCGGGCGGTTGGTGGAAGAATTGGTGCAGTCCTTCAGGCCGGACTCGCAGGCCTACGCCGCTTTTTTCGAGTGGGCCAACAAGGCCGCCCACGATGGCGCTCTCAGTCAACTCTTTCCCGCGAGCCTGATGGTCCATGAAAGGGCGGGAGACCTCGAGCTCAACGGCGAGATCGAAGCGTTCTGGGCGGGAGACCGAATAAAGATTTCCCGTGTAAAGAACGGACTGAGACAGATCGGGCAATTGCAGAACTACCCCTTTCGCGCGCCCAAAGCGGCCGAACTGTCTCCACAACGGCTGCGATTCGCCACCGAACTGATCAAGGGCGCCGGCTACAAGGGCTGGGTGCTGCTGCTGGACGAAATCGAGCTGATCGGCTCCTATACACTGCTGCAGCGGGGCAGGTCTTATGCGGAGTTGACCCGTTGGATGGGCAGGGCCGTCAACGAATCGTGTCCGGGACTTGTTACCGTCGGGACCGTCACCGACGACTTCGCGTCTGTCGTCATCAGCCCGGACGGAGCCAAGAAGGATCGCGACTACATCGGCCCGAAACTGGCGGACAGCAGATACCGGGACATCGCTGCCCGTGCCGAGACCGGGATGCGTTTGCTGGAACGAGAATGCACGCCGTTGACTTCACCCACCGAAACCGACGTTCGAGAAACGGTGGAAACGCTGCGGCGGATCTACAGCACCGCCTACGGCTGGGACGCTCCACCCCTGCAAGGAGAGACCGGGGGCGCCGGGTATCGGAACCGGATGCGTTACAAAGTCCGCGCCTCCATCAACGAATGGGACTTGCTGAGATTCTACCCCGGCTCAAGCCCGGAAATCGAAGGAGCGGAATTCCGTCTCGATTATGCAGAGAACGCCGACCTGGAACGAGAATCCAGGGACGATGCCGAGTAGCAGGCGTCCATCCCACGTGCATGAGGGCATACCGTATTGCCGATCCCGTTCGACGACCTGAGCACGAAGAGTACTCACTCCCGCTCCATAGCCTGGCTGCGGTTCGTCGAAGAGACGGACGGCACGGGCATGCGGGCTGCGCTGCTTCAAACAACGGCTGAAGGTGAGCCGCTGGACTTCTGCTTCAGCCGCATGGAGCGGCGCGAGTCCGTCGGGGCACGGGCGAGCGTCAAGCCGAAGGTCCTGTCAGCTCTGGCCAGATGGCTGTTCGGAGCCGCCGCTCCGTCACCGGCACTGATCCTCGTTCTGGCCGAGGAGGTACCGGCGGGCGTGTTCACCGACGAAATCCGCACCGGGCCGCCCCTCTGCCGCATCGCCACGGCCGGGGTCGAAATCCGTGCCGAGCCGGCGCACGGCGACCCGGCCGACGGCCCCTGCCAGCCGCTCCGGGAAGCAGGACGCCACCGCGAAGACTCCGAAGCGAGCCGGCTTCTTGGCGAAGTCATGAACCGGGTCCACCCGGTCGAACCTTTCGAGCGCGCCGCCAGGGGCCTGGACGAAGCCCTCCGCGATGAACGGGTCCAGGCCATGACGGCGCTTTCCGGACTGGTCACCGTCGTCCGTCTCTCGGCCCTGCCCGGGAGCCCGGACTATCCGGCCCACCGTCCTTCGGCCATGCATGGAGACGCCCGACCGCCCGGTCCTGCCCTGCGACCCGACCGGACACTGGCCGAGCGGCTGTGGGCGGTGCTTGCCGCGCCTCCGAAACAGGACCGGCAGTTCCAACCGAGTTGGCCGGGACAGTTGATGCCCTTCCAGCAAGAGGGGGTTCAGGCTTTGCTGGATAACTGCCGGCTGCTACTGGCGGACGACATGGGCCTGGGCAAGACCCTTCAGGCCATCGCCGCAATGCGGATTCTCCGAGCGCGCCGGGAGATCCGGTCGTGCCTGGTGGCGGCTCCGGCCGGTCTGTTGAACCAGTGGCGGCGTGAAATCGCAAAATGGGCGCCGGAACTTTCTGCCATCATCATCAGCGGCTCGACCTCCGACCGCTCCTGGCAATGGAGAGCGGAGAAGGACGTAACCCTGGTCAGCTACGATACCTTGCGCGCGGATTTCGGCGGCAACTCGCAATCTCCGGTGCGGCGCAAGACCTGGGACGTGGTGGTGGCCGACGAGGCGCAGCGTATCAAGAACCGTAACGATACCAGCGACGCCCTGAAAGGGCTGCAAAGAAGGCGCTCGTGGGCGCTCACCGGAACCCCGATCGAGAACCACGAAGAGGAATTGGCCTCGGTCCTGGAGTTCGTGGACCACGACGGGTCTGCACCCCCCAGACGGTATCGGCCCGGCATTGCATTGCGGCAGCGGCACGCCGAGTTGCAGCTACGGCGCAAGAAGAACGACGTCCTGGACGACCTCCCTCCCAAGCAGGTCTCCAAAGTGACCATCGACCTGCACCCCAGGCAGAGAAAAAGATACGACAAGGCCGAGCAGGACGGAATCGTCTACCTGAAGTCTCTGGGTGCCGAAGTTGATGTACGGCACGTACTCGAGCTCATCACTCGCCTGAAGCAGATATGCAACGCGGATCCCGAGACCGGTGAGTCCAGCAAGCTCGAGGACATCAAGGACCGGCTGCAACAACTGGCGGCCCGGGGGCACAAGGCGCTGCTATTCTCCCAATACGTAAGCGACACGTCTGGCGTGGCCGCCGCGGCCCATTCCTTGAAGGATTTCGAACCGCTCACCATCACCGGCGACCTGCCCCGGCAAGAGCGCGCCGACGTCATCGAGCGATTCAAGACTCGCGACGAGCACAAGGTGTTGATCATGTCGCTGCGTGCCGGCGGCCTGGGGTTGAACCTGCAAGAGGCGTCCTACGTCTTCCACCTGGACCGCTGGTGGAACCCCGCCGTGGAGAACCAGGCTGAGGACCGGAGCCACCGCTTCGGCCAGACGGTCAAAGTCAACGTCATCAAGTATTCCTGTTCCGGGACCATCGAGGAACGCATCGACGAGATCCTGGCACGCAAGCAACACCTGTTCGATGAGCTCATCGACGACGTGTCGCTGGATTTGTCCGCCCGAATGAGCAGAGAAGAACTCTTCGACCTGTTCGGCCTGGAACGGACGGAGGCTTCACGCAGGGAAACGGAATAAGGCAACCCGCTCAACAGGACTTCCCCTGTGACGAGACAGGGTTCAGCGTCGTCACACCTTCAGAAATCGCGGCATCGCCCAGACGTGTGTCCGCGCAGACGAACGTCAAAGGCCCCGGCACGTTGTGACGGACCAGCAGACATCCTGCGAGCTGGATGGCGTCATTGGCCCTGAGTGGATGGCGGTCTATCAACCGGGCGGCCTCTTCCATCACCGCCGAGGTCGAAGGCTGCAGCAGAAAGGACTCGGATACATCTTCTTCTATCTGCCTTAGAATCCGATAGGCGTCGGCACCCGGTATGTCGCCTTCGCGCTCTCGCCGACGGACCGCCGAACGCGACTCAACCAGGGTGATATCCAAGATGATGATCTGCACGCCATCCGGGTCTTCCATCAAGTCCATGACTCGCGCTGTCCCCTCTTCTTCGATGTAGAGCTTGATCAGCGCACTCGTGTCCAGATAGAAGCTCGCCATCCGTCTGGGTCAGCTTCTATCTGCGATTACGGTGTCGGAGATCGAGCCGCCTCGTATGCGGACGGGTGTAAATCCACGGCCGCGCCCTCGAGCCTCCGATCGGAGTCCGGGATGTCTTCGATTGACCCGTATAGCGGTGACCGGGTGATAGGGCTGATTCGGGTTGGGTACCTGGCTGGTCAGGATTAGGCGTTGATCCGTAGCGCGGCGCAGCAGCGAGTGGATTTTCCTCGGATCACGTGCCCAACCGTGACCGGACGCGGGAAGAATCTGGTCACGGAACCATTTCAAACCGACGAACGGGCGAGTGCCTTCGACCTTCTTGATCTCATCGAGGAGTTGCCATAACGCTGCCTCGACATCCATCGTGTCGGACGGTTCGGCGGAATCTCGCGCGCTCGCTTCCTGCTCGTCGTCCTCATCGTCAGGGGTCTCGAACGGAAAGAATCTGACCACTACCTCGCAATGCTCCGGATCGAAGTAGCTGGCTGCGGCGTCGTCTCGGACTTTCCTGCCGCTATTCGTGTTACGAATGCTCACTTGGGGATTGCGGTCACCCACGGGGAGATGTCTCAATCCCTCCAGCGACGGCGGCAAGTTCACAGTTGCCAAGTTTGCCAAGCCTTCTTCTATATCCCGTTGGATATTAACTATTTTCATCTTTATTTATCTCCTAGAAAAAATATATTTATTATCTAATAATTATTACAACCTCCTGTTGAAGTCAAGTGTTGAAAAATTCTTTTGTCAGGACTTTTACACCCGAAGGTGACTCCTCCTCCTACTTCGTCGTCACGATCTCCTTGTATTTGGCGAGAAGCTCCGGGGGAGCCTTGTAGAGGTCGGCGACGGTCTTCTCCACGGATTCCGGAGAGGCCGGAGAGATGACGAGCTTCTGGCGTTTGGCCTGCTCCAGGAGGTCCGGGCTGTCGAGGGTGTCCACAAAGGCCTTGCGAAGCGTCGCCACGCGATCGGGCGGCGTGCCGGGGGGCAGGGCGAAAAGGCGCAACAGCTTCCAGGTCCCGATCAGGAAGTCCGCGATACGTTGCTGCTCGGCATCGAGATTCAGATCCTCGAGCGTGGCGATGCCGGGGATGGGTTTGAGCCGTGGCTCGTCCCCCATGGACAGGACCGGACGCACGAGGCCGCTCTCGATGTAACGCCGGTAGTTGCCCTGCATGGTCTGCTGGGACATGACCCGGGCGTCGAGCTCTTTCCGTTCCATGGCGGCCATGACGTTGGCCGTGCCGCGATAGCCGAAGATCGGCTTGATGGGATAGCCCAGATGGCGCAGGAACAGCGTGGCCGCGGTGGAGGCCGAGCCGATGCCGGTGGAGCCGGCGGCCAGCGGCGTCGTGGCGTTCCGGAAATCCTCCAGCGTCTTGATGGGAAGGTCGCTGCGGACCCAGAGCACCTCCGGAAGGCTCCCGATCGCCGGGTCTCCGAGCCACAGGTACTTCCGCGGGTCGTACTTGATGTTCGGGTTGCCGGTCACCGCTTCGACCAGCGAGCCGGCGTTGAACGCAACGATGGTGAGTCCGTTGCCCGGTTGCATGGCATAGACCCGGTTCGCCGCCGCGATGCTTCCCGCCCCCGGCATGTTCACCACGATCACCGAGGGATTTCCCGGCACGTGCGCACTGAGGTATCTGCCCAGGAGCCGGGAGAACGTGTCGAAACCGCCGCCGGGACTGTAGCCCACGATGATGCGGATGGTCTTGCCCTGGTAGAAGGGCGCATCCGCCGCCCAGGCGATACCCGCCAGCATCAGCAGCGCCGTCATGACGATGACCATGGATCGTAACGTCTTCATGAGAATTCCTTCCTTCGGGAGTCGCCGGCCGATGGCCGGATCGTGCCGCCGTCGTTACCGAACGGGTGTCTCACTGTCAAGCGGTCGGTTGGATCGGGACCCCGCGCCCCGACGCCGTCAGATCCCGGCCCCGGCCTTGATCTTGTCCACCAGCCGCACGGCCACGTCGATGTCCTCCTGCATGGTGCGTCCGCTCACCCCTACGGCCCCCGCCACGGCGCCGTCCGGGTCCCTGATCAGCACCCCGCCGCCGATGGACGTCAGATTCGAGTCGCCGTACGCGGCGATGCCGCGGTCGCCCACCATCTTCTCGATCTCCACCGAGTCCCGGCCGAACCACACCGCGGAGTAGGCCTTGTTGTGGGACAGGACGCTGGAGCGGTAGGGGGCGCCGTCCATGCGCGTGTAGTGCAGCATCTCCCGGTGCGCGTTCAACACCGCGAAGGACACCGGCCGCCCGGTCTCGTTGGCCAGCTCGGCGAGCAACTCGCCGGCCGATTCGTGTATGACCTTGTGTGACAAGTCCGCCATGTTCGTAACCTCCCCGGTCGCGTTGATTCTTCCACCCTGCAAGGGTATAGCCTAAACCATTCCGGGCCGAAAGGAGCGCGACGTGCTGAAGGGGCAACGAGCGGAACTGGGCGGCAGCACTCCGTACCAGAAATGGATCGCGTCCCAGGGGATCCCGATCCTCAAGGAGTTCTACGTGAAGGACCTCGGAGCCGTGGAACTCGCGCCGTGGGACTGGAAGGGCGGGCTGGGAGCCTACCTCAACCTCATCGGGACCGGTGAGAGCAACGACTCGTACATCTGCGAGATTCCTCCCGGCAAGAGCCTGCGCCCCCAGCGCTACCTGTTCGAGGAGATGATCTACGTGGTGAGCGGCCGCGGCGCCACCTCGGTGTGGAACGAGGACGGCAGGAAGAGCACCTTCGAGTGGGGCGCCGGCAGCGTGTTCTCCCCTCCCCTCAACACCTGGCGCCAGCACTTCAACGGCAGCGGATCGGAGCCGGCGCGCTTCTTCGCCGTCACCTCGGCGCCGCTGGTGATCAACCTCTTCCACAACCCGGACTTCGTCTTCGACAACCCGTTTTCCTTCGACGACCGCTTCAGCAGCCCCGAGGAGTACTTCTCCGGCAAGGGCGAGCAGTACGACTTCCGGGCCATCAAGGTGTGGGACACCAATTTCATCGCCGACGTGAGGTCCATCGAGCTTTACGTTCGCGAGAACCGCGGCGCCGGCGGGCGGTTCCTGGGCATCGAGCTGTCCGAGAACTCCATGACCGCGCATATCGCCGAGTTCCCGGTGGGCACCTACAAGAAAGCCCATCGCCACGGGCCCGGGGCCCACGTGGTGATTCTCGGCGGCAAGGGATTCTCGCTGATGTGGCCCGGAGAATCGGACCCGCAGAAGTTCGACTGGCACGAGCGGAGCGTGATCGTGCCGCCGGAAACGTGGTTCCACCAGCATTTCAACTCCGGCGCGACCCCGGCGCGTTATCTGGCGCTGCGGTGGAACAGCCGCAAGTTCCCCATGAAGGAGAAGGGCTTCGGCACGGACAAGAGCGTCAGGGAGGGGGGCGACCAGATCGAGTACGAAGACGAGGACCCGAGGATCCGGGAGATCTTCGAGCAGGAACTCGCCAGGGAAGGACTGCAATCGAAGATGGCGGCGGTGACGGGCTGACCGCTCCCGCCAGCCACGCCGAGGGACATGCCATGGCAGAAAGAATGCGTATCTACTATCGGGCCTCCAGCCATGTACCGCTGTGGAAGGTCATGGAGCAGGGCGGTTTTCTGGAACGCCACGGCGTGGCCATGGACTTCGGCTCCATGGAGGGCATGCGCGGCAAGGCCATGCAGGGGTTGCGGGTCGGCGAGATCGACATCGTCTCGGGCAACCACCACAACCTCTACGTGCGCCGGGCGCGGCACGGGGAGCCCTTCGTCCACCTCGCCCAGCCCAACAACCAGTGGCGCGAGAACTGCCTGGTGGCCGGGGACGGGGTCCACGGGCTCCAGGACCTCAAGGGCAGGCGGGTGGTGATGGACGACTTCGACGGCCACACCGGGCTCAACGTCTGGCTCTACCTGAAGCTCCACGGACTGGAGGAAGGACGGGACGTGGAGTTGGTGACGGGCGAGAAGGACGCCCGGGAGCGCGTCCGCGGCGTCATGTCGGGACGGTACGACGCCACGTTCGTGCGCGCGGTGGACCGGCTGCGGGCTCGGGCCATGGGCGCCACGCTCATCGACCTCCCTCCCATGGACATGATCGAGGGGGTCACCCTCACCACCACCACCACCTACGTTCAGGGTCATGCCGACGAGATCCGCTCCCTGATACGCGCCCTGGTGGACGCCATTCACTTCTTCAAGACCCATGGAGACGAGACCCGGAAGATCATCAAGACCCACTGCGGGGACAAGTACGACACGGACGAAGAGATCGAGGCCTTTTACGACGATCAGGTCCGTACCCTGGAACCCAGGCCCTACCCGACCCTCGACGCCATCCGCAACGTCTTCGCCCTGGCGGTCAAGCGTCATCCCGAGGTGGAAGGTTTCAATCCCCTGGCCATGTGGGATCTGCACTACCTGAGGGAGATCGACGACAGCGGCTACATCGACAAGCTGTGGGAGACCCCTGCATGAGCCCGGCGCGGCCCGGTCCGATTCTCTGCCCCCGACTCAACGTGAAGTCCGCAGGAACCCGCAGGTCGGAACAGCGAAGCATGATCCGGCATTCCGTAATCCGGCAGAGCGCGCGCAGTCGAAGGACGAACCCGCGGCTCTCCGCTCACTCGAACAGTCGCCACACCAGCGCTTCCGGCCAGTAGACGTGCATGATGCGGTCGTACACGCCGTACTCGAACGCGGCGATGGCGGCGGCCATGCCGAATGACAACAGCCAGCCCGCCCCGTAGGTCTTCATGTAGAGGAAGACGAACAGCACCAGGGCCACGGGCAGTCCCACCACCAGGACGGCCGCGAGCAGACCGATCAACCAGGCCCCGATCTCCGCGGTGCCGCGCTGGAACGCGCCGGGCTCACCCTCCTCGAACGAAGGGATCTCGAACGCCAGCTTCGCCTCCCCGGCCGGCTTCCGGTTGCGGCCGAGGTCCAGCAGCAACTGCGCCGCCACCATGATCAGCCCGGCGCTGCCCAGCACCAGCACGATGATGGAGGCGCGCAAGGGCCAGTTCCAGGCCGCGATCATGGCGGCCAGGATGGCCAGCCCGATGAAGAGCGTGAAGAAGTCGGCGGGCCGGAATCTCATGGACGCATCCTTCATGAAACCGCGGCGCGCCGGGCCTTGATCACCGGGAACGCCAGCGTCCCCAGCACCAGCAGCAACAGGATGATGACGCCGGGACGGAACACCCACCCCATGCCGTAGCGCGCCACCGCCAGCCACAGATAGAGTTCCATCTTGCGTCCCAGAACGAAACCCAGCACCACCGGGGCCCGGGGCCAACCGAAGGTCTTCAGCAGGTAACCCAGCAACGAAAGCGACAACAACGCCACCAGGTCGCCGATATCGAAGTTGGCGGCGAAGGCGCTGAGGAACGCCAGCGCCACGATGAACGGCACCAGCACGTAGAAGGGCAGGACGCAGACGCGCGCGGCCGGCTTCACCAGGACCCAGCACACCGCAGAGGCCAGGATCTGGGAGAACACCAGCGCCCAGATGATGCTGAAGACGAAGCCGAGCTGATCGGTGAGCATCTCGGGCCCGGGCGTCAGGCCCACCGCCACGAAAGCGATGAGCAGCAACGCCATGGAGGTGCTGCCGGGGATGCCGAACGCCAGCGTGGTGATGAGCGCCCCGCCCTCTTTTGCGTTGTTGGAGGATTCCGGCGCGATGACCCCGCGCACGTCGCCGTTGCCGAAGCCCTCGCTGTTCCTTTCGGTCTGCCGGGCGTGGGCATAGGCGAACCAGTCCGCCACGTCGCTCCCCAGACCCGGCAGGACCCCCACCCACACGCCGATGGCCGAGCAACGGATCATGAGCCACCAGTGGCGGAAGGCGTCCCTGATTCCTTCCACAAGACCGCTGCCGAGCTTCTGGACTTCCGCCACCCGGCCCTTGCGACCGGCCAGCGCGATCATCTCCGGTATGGCGAAGATGCCGAGGGAGATGAGGACGACGCTGACCCCGTCCCAGAGATAAGGCAGACCGATGTCGAAGCGGATCACCCCCGACTTGTCGTCCTGGCCGATGGTGGACAGCAGGACGCCGAGGATGCCCGCGGTGAGTCCCTTGAGGGGCGCGCCGGAGCTGATGGTCCCCAGCATGCTGAGGCCCCAGAGGGTGAACAGGAACAGCTCGGGAGAGCCGAAGCTGCGGACGATCTCCCGCAGCACCGGCAGCGAGGCGAACAGCACGAAGGCGCCGAAGATGCCGCCGAGCATCGACACCGTGAAGGCGGCGCTGAGCGCCCGGGCGGCTTCGCCGTTCCGGGCCATGGGATAACCGTCCAGCACCGTGGCCTGGGCCCCGGACCCGCCGGGCACGGCCACCAGCACGGAGGTGAAGGTGTTGCCGGTGTTGCCGACGGTGGTGACGCCGATGAGAAAGGCGATGGCGTTGAAGGGCTCCATCACCATCGCGAAGGGCAGGACCACCGCGAGCTGCGACGGCCCGCCCACACCCGGCAGGGCGCCGCCCCAGGTGCCCAGGAGCACGCCGAAGAGGAGCAGCAGCATGGGCTCGGGCGCGAGTATGCCCGAAAGGCCCTGCCAGGCGGCGTCAAGCATGGTTTCGGTTTTCCCTCTCCACTGCTCCGAGCAGGGAGAGAGTCGGGACGAGGGCTTTCAGTACCGGATATGGCCAGGAGTCTGCACAGCAGAAACCCGGCCTCCCGTGTAGGGGCGGGTTTCAAACCCGCCCGTGCCCGCATCGCACCGTCGGCCGATACCGGCGGCTAGTTCTGCAGCGGCAGGCCGTGCTTCTCGCGCAGCTTCCGGTTGAAGCCCATCACCTCGTCGGGAATCACCAGCGAGTCCTTCACCAACTGCCTGGTCTCGGGTCCGGTGAGGGGCCGATAACCCTTGCCGAGGATCTTCCTGGCGTCCTTCTGAAAACCAGGGTCCGCAAGCACCTGATCGAAAGAAGACCGCAGTGCCGTCACCACGGCCGCGGGGGTCTTGGCCGGCAGCACGAAGTACTTGTCCACCGAGCTCGGTCCCGACCAGATCCGGTACGCCTTGCGCGCCATGCCCTCGGGCAGACTGTCGCCGAGAAGCTCCTCCAGCGTCGGCACCTCGGGGAAGTCCGCCCTTTTCTCGTGCACCGCCAGCGCCACCGCGTCGCCCTTGAGGAAACGCCGGATGATCCTCGAGGTGCCGGAGCCGAACATGTCCACCTCGCCCCGTTCGTAGGCAAGGTATACGTCCCGTGAGCTGGGGTAGCCGTGCACGATCTTGACGTTCCAGCCGCCGTATTCCGCCCCGTAGACCGCCATGGCGTCCGACGGCCGATAGCCCGGCCCGGCAGAGCCCACGGCCACCGGCGCGGCGCCGGGGTCCCTGAGCCTGGCCAAGGCGCTCTTGCGGACGAACTGCACCGACGGCCCGCGCTCGATGGAGCCGATGTACTCCCAGCTCAACGGGTCGTAACGCACGGAGGACGCCTTGCGCGCCACCGGGGAGAGGCTGCCCCCGCCCGCGAACACCCCCACGGTCAAACCGTCGGGGCGGGTCTTGCGCTGGAAGAAATTGGCGGCCGCGGTCTGCAGCGGCTTGTTGCGGATCACCACCTCGGGCTTGCCGGGCAGGTACTCGCTCCAATAGCGCGCCACCAGCCGCGCCGTGGTGTCCGTCCCCCCGCCCGGGTTCGACGCCACCATCACCACGAACGTCCGGCCCGAAAAGTCCACCGCCTGGGCAGCCGGGGGCGCGACCGCGGCGCACCAAAGCATTCCTGCAACAAGGACGGGAACGGCTGGCTTCATGAAAACCTCCTTGACCCGGCGTAGCCGGAACCGAAATGGCGTCCTTCGACTTCGCTGGCGCTACGCTCAGGACGAACGCATTTCTTCGTCATCTTGCACGGACCTTCACGGATAAGGGACTAACGACCCACGATTCATGTGTTACGGTTGAATCGGTCGTATATCGGAGAAGCCGCGCCGGTGTCAAGGTGCGCCGGAGACCGGCCCGTCTTTCCCGCTCACGAAAGCGGTATCCTTTGATTCGCCTCGAATCGGTCGAGAGACCGGCCCAGATCTGCCAACGGCACGATGTCGCAATCGCTGCGGGACTGACGCGCCGTCCCGCCGTAGACGACGGTCTTGGCGGCGATGTCAGGGATCAGACCGGCAACGCGGTTAAGCGAATCACAATAGTCAGAGGCAACAGTGGAGCCGGCCTTGACCTCGATAGCCCCGATACCATGGCCGGTTTCATAGAAGAGGTCGCATTCCAATCCCCTCGAATCCCGGAAAAAGGAGAGGTTGGATTGCCGGCCCCTGTTGAAGCGGTGCTTGAGCGCCTCCGCAACGACCACGTTCTCGAAAAGAGATCCGCGAAGGGGATGGGTGGTCACCTGATTCCTGTTCTCGATGCCGATCAGATAGCTTGCCAGCCCTACGTCGTAGAAGTAGAGCTTGGGTGACTTGACCAAACGCTTTCGGATGTTTGCGTGAAATGGCGGAAGCTGAAAGATGATGTAGCTCGTCTCCAACACCGTGAGCCACTCTCGAACCGTCGTATGGGACACGCCGGCGTCCGAACCCAGAGAGCTGAGGTTCACCAGTTGGCCGACCCGCCCGGCGCACAGGCGCACAAAGCGCCTGAATGCTGACAGGTTGCGTATCTCACCCAACCGGCGCACGTCCCGTTCGACGTAGGTCTCGAAGTAATCGCCGAGCGCTTGAGTCGGGTCGAGTCCCTGGTCGTGAATCCGAGGGTAGAACCCCGAGTAGATGATGTCGTCCATCGCATCGCTCGCGCTCGGGCGCCCTCGTTCCGTCAGAGAAAACGGCAGCAGGCGGAGCAATGCGGTGCGCCCAGCCAGTGACTGACCGATGGCGTTGGAGAGCCGGAACTGCTCGCTGCCCGTGAGTACGAAGAGGCCGTTGCGGCCCCTTTCGTCGGCGAGAACCTGGAGGTAGGACAGTAGCGCGGGCACATGCTGAACCTCATCGATAATGGCGCCCTCGCCGAACTGCGAGAGAAAGCCCCGTGGGTCGGATTCGGCGAAGTCACGCTGGTCGGGCGCTTCCAGGTTTGCATACGCCAGATCGGGAAAGGCGGCACGACAGAGCGTCGTCTTCCCGGACTGCCGTGGCCCGGTCACCGTCACAAAAGGGTACTGCCGAAACAGGGCGGTCAAATGGGGCATGATCTCGCGTTCGATCATGCTCAAGAGATTATCAAGGATTGCACAAATGGCAACCACTACTTGCAATTTGTGCAATCGGCGAAAGGCCGGCCCAGTGGAATCGATATGGACATACCGAACGAGACATACCGAACGCGCGTCGCTTCGTGAGCTTCATGATTGTCCCCTCCAGTCATCAATGTACGTCATTCAGGTGCCGACATCAAAAATGCAGCCTCCCCCCCTTTCTTGCTTGAGCAGTCTCCGGCTACCCCCCGAACAGCACTCCCTCGGCCCACAACACCTTGAACACGCCCTCGAAGAGGCCCCATATCAGGAGGAAGGCGATGGCGGCCATCAGCAGGGCGACCCATAACTTCTCTCTTCCTTCGATGAGACAGTAGAGGAACACGAAGAGCGGGACGGCCACGGTAATCCCCAGGAGCCACACCGCCAGCGCGGCGCCCATGAACCAGGCGAAGAACGCCAGGGTGCGCCGGCGTTCCACCGCCAGGGCCAGATCCTGGCTGAAGCCTTCATCCATCTCGATGCCGCCGGACACTGCCTGCTCCCGGCCCGTGGTCACCCGAAAGAGTTGCCACAGGGCCAGCACCGCGCCGGGGACGGCGGCGATGTAGACCGGCATGAGCTTGGCGATGAAGGGCCACTCGAAGCCGATCCGTATGGCGAGGAGGAAGAAAGCCAGGAAACCCAGCACCAGCAGGGTCTCCCGGTCGACCCGGAAACCCGCCGGAGCGCCGGCGGCTTCCTGCGCCGCGCCGGACGGCGTCGACCGTTCCCGCCGGCTCCAGAGGGTGTAGCCGAGGGTCGCCACCACGACGCACAGGAGCACCACCACCGACGGACGCCCCAGCCAGTCGAAGCCGTAGCGCGCGGTGGAAATGTAGAGATACTTCTCCATGATGATGCCGAGGATCATGCCCAGGATCAGCGGCGGCCGGGGATAGCCGAAGCGCTTCATGAAGTAGCCGACAAAGCCGAAGGACACCACCAGGACCAGGTCCAGGGGGCTCTGGTTGGCGTTCAGCGCGCCGATCAGCACGAAACCCAGGATCGAGGGGACGATGATCGAGTAACGCAGCTCGGCGAGCTTGGCCAACTGACTGGAGAAAATCAGGCCGAGGCAGCCGCCGATGACGCTGGCGATACCGAGAACCCAGATGATGCTGTAGACCACGTCGGCGTTGCGCTCCAGCATGAACGGTCCCGGAGCGAACCCCATGGTGGTGAGGGCGAACAGGAAGAGCGCCGAGACCAGGCTCCCCGGCACGCCCAGGGTCAGGGTGGGGATCAGGGTGCCGCCGTCCTTGGCGTCGTTGGAGGCCTCGGGCGCGATGACCCCGCGCACGTCGCCCTTGCCGAAGGTTTCCCTGGCGCCCTTGCAGGTCTGGGCGGCGTGACCGTAGCTGAGCCAGTCCACCACCTGGGCTCCCAGACCCGGGACGATGCCGACCCATACGCCCAGGAAGCTGCACCGGACCACGAGCCAGCCGTTGCGGAAGGCGTCCCTGACGCCGTCCAGCAACCGTCCCGCCAGGGGCGCCGGTTCACGTTCGACGCCCACCCTGGCGAGTGCCAGAGCGAGGGCGGACGGCACCCCGAAAAGCGCCAGCGTGGCCACGGTCAGCGGCACGCCCTCCAGCAGGTAGGGTTGATCGAACAC
Organism: uncultured Binatia bacterium (SeqCode); assembly: GCA_965214905.1. Lineage (GTDB taxonomy): Bacteria > Desulfobacterota > Binatia > UBA9968 > JAJDTQ01 > JAJDTQ01. Next base: position 3,032,994 of record OZ243984.1, on the reverse strand, counting down.
GAAGCGCATGACACCGGACTGAGGCTGGATCCCCACCACGGAGATGACCAGGCCCATGGCGCCGGCGATGAGTCCCTTGATGGGACGCGGTCCGGCCAGCACCGAGACCATGCTGAGCCCCCAGAGCGACACCACGAAAAGCTCCGGAGAGCCCAGGAACAGAATCAGCGCCTGGGCCACCGGGATGGCGGCCGCCAGCGTCAGGGTGCCCACCAGGCTTCCGAGGATGCCGGCGGTGAAGGCCGCCCCGAGGGCCCGGCGGGCCTGGCCGCTGCGGCCCATGGGGTAGCCGTCCAGCACCGTCGCCTGGGAGCCGGCGCCGCCGGGGATGCCGAAAAGCACCGGCAGGTAGGCGCTGCAGGTGCTGCTGACCGCGTCCATGCCGATGAGGAAGGCGATGGCCACCAGCGGGTCCCACTGGGTCACCATCGACAGGAACAGGGCGTACATCAGCGGGGTGCCCAGGCCCTGCGGCGTCACCGCGGTGAAGGTGCCGACGCCGACGCCGGCGAGCATCCCGATCAGAACGTTCAGCGAGAGGAGATTCTGCAGACCCTGAAGGGCGGCTTCAAGCATGTAGACCCGTCGGCCTGAAGCATGCACGCCGAGATGCACGCATGACGAAGGGGGGTGCAGGGACGGGTTTCGAACCCGCCCCTGCCCATGTCACTGTCTATTTGGGCGGTTGGTGGCCCAGGCGCTTGAACTCGCTCATGATCTCGGGCTTCCAGTCGGTGTAGATCTTCACCGCCTCCCACACCTCGGCGCTGTCGGCCACGCCGGCATAGGGCCGGATGCCGACGAACTTCTCCCAGTCCTTCTTGAACCCGGGGTCCTTGCCCGCAGTCACCAGCGCTTTCTCGAAGGCCGCCCGGATGGGCTCGGGCGTTCCCGGCGGGAGCGCCACGCTGCCGCCGAGCCGGCTGGTCGCGTTCATCTTCCTGATGAGGTTCCTGTGGACCTCCTTGTCGGTAAACGTGATCAGCGCCGGCGTTTCGGCGAACAACGGATCCGGGATGGGCGGGAGATTATCCGGCAGGGTCATGGCCACGTGAGCCACCACCTCCTGCTTTTCGATCCAGTCCGGGCGGTCCCGCTTGAACGAGGCCGAGTCGTTCACACGGCCGTCGATCTCGCCCTTTTCCATGGCCAGGTACATCTCCGGCGTGGAATATCCGAGAACCCACCGGACCTTGAGCCCCAGCACCTCGGCCATGAGCCGGCCGTAGAGGTAGCTTCGATGCCCCACGCCCTGGGCGCCCAGCGCGACCTCCCGGCTGCGCAGGTCGTCGATGCTCTCGAACCCCGACTTCCGGGTGGTGAAAAGCACGTTGCGCTGCTTCCCGGTCCTCACGGAGCCGATCCACTGGTACTCACGGGGTTTGTAGGTGGCGCCCGGGGCCCCGAAATAGGGCGCTTCCATGTCGGACGAGACCACCACGCCGACCACGCTGCCGTCGGGTCTCGATTTGGAGAACTTGAGCTGGGCGGGAATCCCTTTGCCGCCGGGGATGTTCTGCACCAGGATCGTCGGTTGTCCCGGCAGGTTCGCGGCCAGGTGCCTTGCGATGGTGCGCGCGATCCGGTCCCGCCGGCCGCCCGGCCGCGTGCCCAGGATCATGGTGATGGTCTTGCCCTCGAAGTCGGCCGCGACGGCCTTGTGATTGCCGGCAACAACCGGCAGGCCCAGGTTCAGGCAAGCGGCGAGCAGCAGTGACGACAGAACGATTCGAAACATGGATACCTCCTCGGTCTCACGGTTGAAGGCCAGTCTCATGAATCGGCTTTTGGTTGTCAAGAACGGCGACCCGGCGTATCCACGGAAGAAGTTCCGGTACGCCCGGGCCGCGCGCGATCAACCGGAGCGCTGGTGCTCCACCCCGGACTGTTGCAGCAGTTGCAGGATCGGCTGCGCATGAACGCCGGCTCCGGCGTTCAGAAACTGTTCCTCCACATGGCCCCGGCCCGGCACCTGCGGCGCGAAACCGAGCGGGTAGTGCCGGGTATGCGACTGCAGCCCCCAGACGACCCCCTCCGAATCGAAGATCGGTCCGCCGCTCTGACCCCGCAGTCCGGGCGAAGATGTCTCGATGAACAGACTGGTCTCGTCCGCGGGCGCCTTGGCCGTCAACGCCGGCGAGCGCGCGATCAGGATGCGCGTCAGCATTCCTTCCAGCGGAAACAGCGGCAACGGGACCGCGCCCTTGGGCAGGGTGAAAACACCCTTCTCCTCGTCATACACGGGCACGATCTCGTGGAAGGGGAAGCCCAGCCGGCAAAGGCTCCGGCCCGGATGATAGTCGGGGCCGGGAGTCTTGAACACGGGGTAGCGGGCAACGCTTGCCGGGTCGAACGGCTCCAGGCGTCCCAACGCGAGATCCGCCGCGGCCGCCACCTGTACGTCGCGCACCTGCGCGCCGTCCATCCCCCACCACGTCGAGTGATCCCGCACCGATTCCGGACGGGGCACTTCGAGGTGGCGGATTTTCTTCTTGCGGTACAACCGCGTGGAAGCGACGTCGTGGTCCATGTCGCGAACGTCGCTCCGGTACTTGCGGTAGGTCCGCGCGGCCGCCCTCTGTTGCTCGATCAGACCGAACAAGTGCGCCGCGGTGAGGAACCAGCCGTCTCGGTTGACGATCACGTAGGCGCCCACCGAACTGCGACACTCGCCGTTGACCGTGCGGCTGGAGATCACCACGGGGCGGGTGTATCCGGCCGCGATTTCGAAGGCTTTACTGAACATCGATGGGCCCGTTCAAAGACCGCAGGCTGAATCCGCTCGTCTCCCGTATCTCCAACGCCCTGCCCCTCAACGGTTTGTTCCCGGAGCCAGCTCGTGCCGCAGGATCTTTCCCACGGGGCTCTTGGGAATCGACTCGGCGAACCGGATGCGATAGGGAATCTTGAAGTGCGCGAGTTCTTCCCGGAGGCTCCGGCGCAGGGTCTCCGCCAGCCCGTCCGTGGGCTCGCACCCCTCCGCCGGCACCACCACGCCCAGCACGCGGTTGCCGATCTCCGGATCGGGCTCCGGCACCACCACGGCCTCGGCCACTGCAGGATGGCGCTGGAGCGCGTTCTCCACCTCGGTGGGGACGAGGAACAGCCCGCGGGTCTTGAAGCAGTCATCGCTGCGCCCGGCGATGAAGAAATAACCCTCGTCATCGCGGTACGCGAGATCGCCGGTGTCGTAGACCCCGCCTCGACGGGCGGCCTCGGTACGGCCGGGGTCGGCGTAGTATTCGAGAAAGAGTCCCGGGTCTTCGGTGGAAATCACCGTCCGCCCGACAACGCCGTCCGGCACCGGGCGGCCGTCGTCGTCAACGATGTCGATGCCCACGCCCGGGGCCGGCACTCCCACCGAGCCCGGCTTCACCGGATGCCGGGCCCCCTGCCCCACCACGAGCTGATACTCCGATACGCCGTAATGCTCGTACATCTCGCAGCCGAAGCGCGCCTTCCACTGGCGATAGGTGGCTTCGCGAAGCGCCTCGCCGGTGGAGTGCACGCCCCGAAGGGTGTGGATGTCGTAGGCGTCCTCGATTCCCTCGGTGGCCAGCATCCGGCGATAGACCGTCGCGACGGAGTGAAGCACCGTCACGCCGAAGGCCGCCACCCGCTCCAGCACGTTCTCGGGCGTGGCGCGACCGGACAGCACCGCACAGGTGACCCCGTTCCGGAGCGGGAAGAGCAGGTTGTGGCCCAGGGCGCTGATGAAACTCCATTCGCCGGTGGCCATCACCACGTCCCCCGGCTCCGGCGGGAGCCGGTAGCGGTTCAGATCCCCCAGGGCCACGATCCACCGATGCGCGTGGACGATGCACTTGGGCCGGCCCGTGGTGCCGGAGGTGCACACCATGAAGGCCGGCTCGTGGGCCGAGGTGTCCCTTGTCGCCAGGTCAGGGGCGGATTCACCAACGAGGGAGTCGAAGGGCGCCTCGCCGCCCTGGACCTCGCCCGCGCAGACCAGGGCGCGCAGGCCCGTGGACCCGCGAAGCCGGCGCAGCGCCTGGGCGCGGGAGCCCTCGGTGACGGCGAGACGCGGCTTCGCCTGCTCCAGGATGGCCTGGACTTCCCGCACCCCCAGCAGCGAGTTGACCACCACGGGGAGCGCACCCAGCTTCACCGCCGCCAGGAAGGCCACCGCGACCTCCGGCGCGTTGGGCATCTGCACCAGCACCGGATCCCCCGGCGAAACCCCCAACTCCTTCAGGCCCCGGGCGAAGCCGTGCACCTTGCCGCGAAGCTCCCGGTAGCTGAGCGAGCCGCCGTCCCACAGGATCGCCGTCCGGTCGCCGAAACCCGCGGCAACCGGACGCTCCAGAACCTCTTCGGCAATGTTCAGTCGTGACGGGATCTCTCGATATCCCTGCCACGGGGTTGAAGGCTCGGACAATTACAATCCTCTCAGAGGGCTCTTGGAACAGCCTTCGTATATGGACGGAAGTTGCTCAAAGCGGGAAACCGTCATGCCTTACGACCCGCCCCCTTCACCAAGCACTTCCTCCATGATGTCATGCTCATCCAGGAAATCGACCGATACGCGCCCCTCGTCCGGGTCATGACCGACAAGCCGGACCTCCTCGATAACCTGCTGCATCGTGTTTACGATCTTCCGGGGCGTGATCTCCGTAAGATGCGACGCAATGGTCTCGATGGCCGCTTTCTCGAACGGGAAGAAACCAACCTCGCCAGTTGGATGGACCCGGTTGTTATCCAGGATCTCGCGCACAAACCCGACCGCATCATCCCTGTCGAGGACCCGTAGCTCGATCTGCCGATGAATGCGGCCCAGGATGTAATCGAAGAAATACACTGGCAGTTGGGAAATCTCCGCCGTCAACGCTATCACCATGCAGAAGCAGTTGGGGCAGTTGTCGTAAATGTGCATGAGGATGTCATTCACCTCACGAGCTTCCTTCACACTTGCACGGTCCAGATCATCCAACTCGTCAATGAACAGGTAGGCGCCCTTCTTGAAACGACGGACATCCACATCCGTGATCTTCATCTCGTGAACGAAGAGATTCACCAGTCGGGTGAAAATCATCATGGCCTGGTAATCGCTCAGCCCCTTTGGAGCGAGCAGGCCCCGCAACTCGTCCATTTCCTGGCACTGGTAGAACTCATTGGCAAAGTTACTCAATTCCGCAGCCGGTATAAGCTGCTCGATCACCTTTTCCGGCGACACCTCGTGACCAAGCCCGTTGGCGACCCGGTAAGCGGAAATGCATTCGACAAGAAAATGGTTGAACGCCTGCGCGTCCGCCAGCAGATCCGATCTCGCGACGAGGTCGTCCAGGAACGCGCCGGCGAATGTAAGGTTACCCCTGTCCTTGCGCAACGTAGGAATAAAGTAGCAGACCGCGTCAAACTCGCCGTTCTTCCCATGCAGGATCTTGTTTCGGGCCCAAAGCAAAGCATGGGATTTTCCGGTCCCGTACTCACCGTAGAGCATCAAGAAATTTACATTACCGACCTGGTCCGACAACGACCGCTTCAGATACTTTTCGAGTTGCGTCTTCTGTTTTTCGGACCCCACCCAAATCCCCGCGCGCGGATCGGCAACGAAATTCGGGTTTGAACGGAATGGATTGTCCACGAGATTGCTCTTGTCATAGTACTCGTTCGGATTCATCACCATTTTCCCTTCTCCGGTTGTTGCCACTGTCCACGCGCCAAGAACCTGCGCACGTCGGGCAGTTCATACCCGTCGGTCATCAGCTCTGTCACATATGTCTCGACATGGCCGACCTCGTTTTCCGGGACCGCGTAGCACAACTCCTCGTTGCAACGCCCGCTGCCCTGCCGTTTCAAGGCTTCAGGCGGCGCGAGGTCGTGGGGTGGTTCGACGGTGGCCGTCTGCATCGGACGTGACTTGCCGCTAGCTACGGGAGGCGGACCAGACTCTGCAATGTGACGGCCGCCCGTCTATTCCTTCTTGCCCCCGCCCTTGTCCGGGAACGGCCAGCCGGCGTCGTAGGGGTAGGTATAGCGGGGCGGACGCTTTTCCCTGAACGCCCGCATGCCTTCCTGGCAGTCCCTGGTGCGGGTGATCTCCAGAACCGACTCCAGCTCTTCGCGATAGCCTTCGTCCGTCCGGTTCCAGTTCCAGTACATCTTGACCAGCCGCTTGGCGTGGCGCACGGACAGATAGGGGTTGGCCGCGATCCGGCCGGCCAGGGCGAAGGCCTGCTCCATCAGCTTTTCGTGCGGCGCCACCTCGTCCACCAGCCCGATGCGCAGCGCTTCCCGGGCGTCGATGATCTCGCCGGTGAGGATCAGGCGCATGGCCCGCCCGATGCCCACCAGCTTGGGCAGGTTGCGCGCGCCGCCGCTCTCGGGCACGAACCCCGCGGGCACCGCCACCTCGCCGAAGCGCGCCCGGTCCGACGCCAGGCGCATGTCACACAGCGTGGCCATCTCCAACCCCACCCCCACTGCCGGGCCGTTCACCGCGGCGATGGTGGGCTGCGGCAGATCCTCCAGCTTGCGCATGGCGCTCTGCAGCACCCGGTGCCGGAGATCGTTCAGGAAGTACTCCGCCAGCTCCTTGTAGGGGCCCTCGATGCCGCTGGACCCCTCGAAGGCGCCCAGCACTTCCCCCTCCGAAACGAGGTCCCCGCCGGCGCAGAAGCCGCGTCCCGCGCCCGTGAGGATGACCACCTTGAGGACGGAGTTGCGGGCGATCTCGTTGCACAGGGCATCGAGCTCCAGACGCATCAGCGGGTCCACCGCGTTGAGCTGGTCCGGACGGCTCAGCGTGATGACGCCGATGCAGGGCTCGCCCGGCCGCGACGGATTGTCGTGCACAGCCCATTCAAGCGTCTTGTAGTCCATGGCTAACGGGTCCTTTCGGTGGCGCCGGGAATCGGTTCGAGTCGGCCGGGGACCGCCTCATTCCGGGCCTGCCCGGAGTCGCCGACCCCGTCATTGATATGAAAATCATGCACAGAAATTAGGCAATATGGAGCATGACCGGCGCGTCTCATTTTCATCCCTCCGTGTGTCGGCTGCAAGCCCACATGGACGATTCCGGCGAAAGCCGGAATCCGGGAGGGAAGAGGGGCGGGGTCCGAAGACAGGCACTCGTCCGGTCAATCCTCGTCTTCGCCATAGAAGGACGTGTTGGGCAGGATGTCGCCGGTGGAGCGGCGCTGGCGGGCGATCTTCGTACCGGTCTTCCAGTATTCCCCGCGGGTGGCCAGGGCGGCCTCCTGCTCCAGCTCCGGGTTCCAGTCTCCCAGCGAGTAGCCGAACCACGGCGATTCGGGCTCCAACTCCGGCAGCCCCAGATCCTCCCAGAGCGCCCGGCCGCGCTCCATGTACTCCCGGGTGGGGAGGGAGATGGGCGGCAGCTTCTCCTTGAGGGTGGCGTCCCACAGCAGGCACGAGTCGTCGGCGGAGCCGCGTGCGTCGTGCCGGGGGGCGTGGCCCACGTCCATGCCGTGCATGATCTGCACGTCGCGGTGCGGCTTGGAGCGATAACCCATGGCCCAGAACACCGCATCGAGGTTGTCGGGGTCGATGTCCTCGTCCACCGCGATAACGATCTTCGACATGGACGGACGAAAGGCCACCGCCCCCATGAGCGCACGCCATACCTCCGCGGGACTGGGCTTGCGCATCTGGATCACGGTGAGCTTCTGGGTCGCGGTCAAGGGCTCGTGGAGCATCACCCGCACCACGCTCTTGACCCCGATGCCATCCCGCAGATGCTCCAGGTAGAGGGGCTCGTAGGCCATCTTCTTGATCACGCTCGACTCCGACGGCGTGACCTGGCTGATGATGGAGCAGAGGATGGCGTCGCGGCGGCGGGTGATGCAGGTGACCTCCATGAACGGGTTGTACTCCTTGGGGTTCACGTGCCCGTGGGACTCGCCGAACGGCGCCTCGGGCTCCAGCCACTCGGTGGAGACGAAGCCTTCGACGATGATCTCCGCGTCCGCGGGCACCATCAGCGGCACCGTGCGGGCCCGGGTTACCCGGATGGGCGCCTTGACGAGCCCGCCCGCCACCGAAAACTCGTCGAGGTCGTAGGCCAGCTTCTGCGCGGCCACGTACGAGATGGCGGGCACGCCGCCGATGCACAGCGCCACGGGCATCTTCTCGCCCCGCTCCCGGTACTTCAGCCAGTGCCGGTAGATCCCCTGTCCCAATTCGATGGACGGGTTGCAGCCGACCCGGGTCCGGGCCTTGATCATGGCCCGGTAGGTGCCGATGTTGTGCACCCCGTTGTCGGGGTCGCACGAGACGAAGTGAGCCGCGCTCACGTAGGGCGCGTTGTCCCATCCCGGCGTGGATATGGGCACCGGGATGCCGTCCATCCCCTTGCCTCGGCTCTTGAGCTGCGCTTCCGGGAAGACCACCTCGTGCACCGGCGCGGCCGACGAGGGAATCTCCACCGGCGCCACCGGATTCGTCCTGGCCTCGCTCCACAAGGCGTTGATGTCCGTGTCCTCGTCGCACCCCAACCCGATGCGATAGATGCGCCGGTTGGCCGCCAGCACGCCGATGGCCACCGGGATGTCGTAGCTTTTCCCCTTGGCGTCCACCGGCTGCTCGAACAGGAATGCCTTGCGGTCCCTCTCCCTGATGCCTCCCCGGAACTGCCAGCGCACCAGCGGGTGCATCTCCTGGTCCTTGTCCACCGGACGCGCCACCCGGATCAGCAGGCCGGCGTCGTCCAGACGTCGGAGATGTTCATGAAGGTCCGGATAGGCCCGTTCGGGTATTGTCTGCACCGCGCTCGCGGTCCTCGGATTCCTCTCTGCCATGATGGGGTCCTTTTCCGTGGGAGTGGGGTCAGCGGAGCCTCACACCTTATCGTACCCTTACGGGGCAAGTCCAATCCCGGCGACGCCTTGACTCAAGACGTCCGGACGTCTACGTTTTCACAATGTCGAGGGACACGAAAAACGCACCGGGCCGGGTGCGCGACGCGATCCTTAACGTGCTGTCCGAATCGCCTACCTCCCTGAGAGTTGCCACAATCATAGCGGAAGTCCAAAAACAGGTCCGAGACGCGCCCCCGTCCTCCGTACGCTCATATCTCAGGCTGAACACTCCGGAACTCTTCGTCCGAGAGACGCGGGGCACGTATCGCACGAGGAATCTACCTTCAAACCCCCGGCGGAAATCCTTTCCGGAAATCGACAAAAGAGCGGACAGCTTCTCTTTTCAGATGTCGGTACTTCACCATGACGATTGTTTCGCGTGGTTGGATCGACAGCCGCACAACTCGATTCACGCGGTGGTCACCGATCCTCCTTATGGCTTGCACGAATATACGCAAGAGCAGCAGCGAAAACTTCGCGCCGGGAAGGGCGGCGTATGGCGCATTCCACCTTCGTTCGATGGGCATCAACGCTCCCCGATTCCCCGCTTCACAACGCTGGACAGTGTCCGACTAGCCGATCTCCTGGATTTCTTCGTCTCTTGGGCGCGCTCACTTCTGCCGGTGTTGGTGCCGGGTGCGAATGTCATCGTTGCATCAAATCCCCTGGTCTCGCCCATTGTTGCCAGGGCGTTATCCGAAGCCGGACTGGAACGGCGCGGCGAAATAGTGCGGCTCACCATGACGATGCGCGGCGGCGACCGTCCGAAAGGCGCACACAAAGAATTTCATGACATCAGCGTGATGCCGCGTTCGATGTGGGAACCCTGGCTGGTATTCAGAAAACAGCTAGACGGACGCGCGCAGGACAACCTCCGGAAGTGGAAAACTGGCGGTTTTCGTCGTCCGGAACCCGGAAAGCCCTTTGGAGACGTCATTCCTTCGGCTCCAAGCCGAAAGGCGGAACGCCGGATCGCCCCGCATCCGAGCCTGAAGCCGCAGACGTTTCTTCGGCACATCGTAAGAGGGGTTCTGCCGCTTGGCGAGGGCAAGATCCTGGATCCATTTGCCGGATCGGGATCCACGCTTGCAGCGTGTAACGCCGTGTCATACGAGAGCATCGGCGTGGAGAAAGACCTCCACTATTTTTCGATGGCGGTTGAATCCATTCCGAAGTTGACCAACTATGGAGTCGCTGGCACTACCTTGTAAATCTTGTCAATCCAATGTTCCCGCAGTTTCCTGATCCCTTCGGCGTGGAGCGTAGCCGTCCTGGTCCCGAGCTCTCCTCTTGGATTCCTGCGAAAATCGTCGGTCGTTACGTTCCCCAGATACACTTCGCTGAATTTCATCGGTCTTCGATCCGATGCCGGCTCTGTTTCGTGATCAACTTCGTATACAAAAACACACATCCATTGGTTTCGTGCACCATGGGTGTCTACAGCACCGCCCTTCTTCCGAGTGGTTTTTATCTCGACGCCCTCCTCTCTCGCCTTCACGGCATTGTTGGGATAAATGCCCTGAACGACGAGGTCCGGGTGACCATTGAAATAGCGGTTCTCGACAAGCACTCGTGCATGATTGGCAAGACTGGAGGTCACCATGTCGGACAACACACCTGACATGATGGCAGGACGAAGCATGTCATCCAGCCGTTGGAGTCCTTTCGACGTGAGGTGTCGATTCACGTCGTAGAAAAAGTCGTAGACATCCTGAATTGCGAGACGGAAATCATCGGTCCGCAGTTCATAGGGCAGTGCGGCGTAGGGATTGAAGCATTTCGAATCGACAACATTTCGTTCCATCCGCGTCAACTTATCGTCCACTACCAGGCAAGTCCAGGTCCATGCCAGGCAAGTCCAGGACCATGGACGTGCTGCCGTTGCGGGCGCCGTCTCCCTTCGGCTACACTCCCCCACCGTTCCTCGTGAGGCAACCGGCTCAGTGACGTCACTTTCACTCGACGACAAGATCTCGCGGCTGCTGGCCCATGAGTGGCGCGGCGAAAAGCGGATTTCCGGGCTGCATGGCAGCGCCAAGGCCTATGCCGTCTTTCTCGCGGCCCGGCATCTCGACTGTCCGCTGGTGGTGCTGGCGCCCACCGTGAAGGAGGCGGAACGCCTTTTCCTCGACCTGTCCTTCTTCCTGGGAGAAGAAGCCGTCGCCTGTCCGCTGGAGCGCCGCCTTCATCTGTTCCCGGGGTGGGACATTCTGCCTTTCGAGAGCCTTTCCCCGAATCCGGATCACATGGCTGCGCGCATGGAAGGTCTCCACCAGCTTGCCCGGCAGCCGGCGCCCCTGCTGGTGACGACCCCGGCCGCGGTGATGCAGCGCGTGGTCCCCAGGGAGAGCCTCCGCAGCGCGCGCTTCATCGAGGGCCAGGAAGTCGACCGGGAAAACCTCTTGCGGCAGCTTTCCGACCTGGGCTTCGCCCGCGCGCCGCTGGTGGAGGAACGCGGCGACTTCAGCGTGCGCGGCGGCATCGTGGACCTGTTTCCTCCGGGCTATGAGCGGCCCATGCGGCTGGAGTTCGCCGACGACCGCATCGATTCCATCCGCGAGTTCGACCCCCGGACCCAGCGCTCCCGGTCACGGCGCGGGGAGCTGTTGCTGCTGCCCATGAAGGAGTTCGCCTCGGGGCCGCGGACCGGCCGTGAAACCCTGATCCGGATCGAGGAGCGGGCGGACGAGCTGGGCTTCACCCGCAGGGACAAGCGGGCGCTGCTGGAATCCGTGCGCGAAGGCGCGCGTTTTGCCGGGATGGAGTTCCTGGCGCCCTACTTCTACGACCGCCCGCTGCCGTCGGTCCTCGACCATCTGCCCCGGAGGGGCATCCTCTGGTGGGATCAGCCGGCCCGGGTGGAGGAGGAACTGGAACGGTTCGAGAAACTCATCGCGCAACGGGCGTCCAAGGCCGCAGCCGAGGTCCGCTTCCATCCCCACGCCGAGACCCTGTACCTGGACCCGGACGGCTGGCGCGAGGAGGCCGCAGCCTTCCGCCAGATCCACAGCGAGAGCCTGGACGTTCTCGCATCCGCCGAGGAAGCCTCGTCAACGCTTTCGGTGCGCTCCTACGCCACCGCGGACCTGCATGGCGAGTTCACCACGCAGCAGGGTTCGGAACGGTCGCTGGCGCCGCTGGTGGAGCATCTGAACCGATGGCGGGACCAGCGGGTGTTCTTCGTGGGGGGACATCCGGGTGACGCACAACGGCTGCAACAGCTTCTGGCCTACTACGAGGTGGATCTTCCGATATCGGAGCGGCCCTTTCACGAACTCGCCGGCAACCCCGCCAACGGGCCCCGGATCCTGCTGGGCGGCTTGACCCAGGGAGTGCGCCTACCCGACGAGAAGCTGGTCATCATCACCCTGGAGGAGTTGTGGGGCCGCAGGAAACGCCCCCCCTCCGTCCGCAAGCGGGAGACTCCGAGCCACTTCATCACCAGCCTGAGCGAGCTGCGGCAGGACGACGTGGTGGTGCACCTCGACCAGGGCATCGGCATCTATCGCGGCCTCAAGTACCTCAAGGTGGCGGGCACGGAAGGCGAGTTCCTGCACCTGGAGTACCAGGGAGGCGACCGCCTCTATCTGCCCATCGACCGCATCAACCTGGTGCAGAAGTTCATCGGCGCCGACGGCGCCGCCCCGATCCTGGACCGGCTGGGCGGGACCTCCTGGCTCAAACTCAAGGCCAGGACGCGCAAGGCCATCGTGGCCATGGCCAAGGAGCTGTTGCGGGTCTATGCCACCCGGGAGCTGCACGAAGGCCACAACTTCCCGCCCCCGGACCAGGCGTACCGGGAGTTCGAAGCCGCGTTCGAGTACGAGGAGACGCCGGACCAGGAGCAGGCCATCGCCGAGACCTTGAAGGACATGACCGAGAGCAAACCCATGGACCGGCTCATCTGCGGCGACGTGGGCTACGGCAAGACCGAGGTGGCCATGCGCGCGGCCTTCATGGCGGTGATGGACGGCAGGCAGGTGGCCGTGCTCGCCCCCACCACCATCCTGGCGCAGCAGCACCTGGAGACCTTCCGCAACCGCTTCGAGCCCTATCCGGTGCGGGTGGAGAGCCTCAGCCGCTTCGTCACCGGCAAGACCGTGCAACGGTCCCTCAAGGACCTCGCCGCCGGGCTCATCGACATCGTCATCGGCACCCACCGTCTGTTGCAGCGCGACGTGGTCTTCAAGAACCTCGGCCTGGTGGTGGTCGACGAGGAGCACCGTTTCGGCGTGAGCCACAAGGAGAAGCTCAAGCAGCTCCGCTACACCGTGGACGTCATGAGCCTCACCGCGACGCCCATCCCCAGGACGCTGCACATGTCCCTGGTCGGCATCCGCGACCTGAGCGTCATCGAGACGCCGCCTCCCAACCGGCTCGCCGTCAGGACCTACGTGACGCGCTACGACGAGGGCGTCATCCGCGACGCCATCCTGCGGGAGATCAACCGCGAGGGACAGGTGTTCTTCCTGCACAACCGGGTGGAGAGCATCCAGCGCGTGGGCCAGAAGATCATGGATCTGGCGCCCGAGGCCAGGGTCGCCATCGCCCACGGGCAGATGGCGCCGGCCGAAATCAAGAAGAACATGAGCCGGTTCCAGGAGAACGACGCCCAGGTGCTGGTGTGCTCCGCCATCATCGAGTCCGGCCTGGACTACCCCAACGCCAACACCATCATCATCAACCGCGCGGACCGGTTCGGTCTGGCCCAGCTCTATCAATTGCGGGGCCGGGTCGGGCGTTCGTCACGCCGCGCCTATGCCTACCTGCTCCTTCCCGGTAGCGGCGCCGTGACCACGGACGCGGAAAAGCGGCTCCGGGCGCTGCAGGAGCTGGACGAGTTGGGCAGCGGTTTCAAGCTGGCGCTCCACGACCTGGAGATTCGCGGCGCCGGCAACCTCCTGGGCCGCGAGCAATCCGGCCAGATCGCCGCGGTGGGCTTCGAGCTCTACACCCAGATGATGGAAGAGACCATCCACGAGCTCAAGGGCGAAGCGCGCCGAGTCAGCGTGGAGCCGGAGATCCGGCTGGGCATACCGGCCTACTTCCCCGACGACTACATGCCCAGCGCCAACCAGCGGCTGCTGTTCTACAAGCGGCTCGCCAACCTGGAGGATGCGGCGCAACTGGCGGAGATTCAGGACGAAATCCGCGATCGTTACGGAAGCTACCCGCAGGTGGTGGAGAACCTTTTTCGGGTCATGGAGCTCAGGCGCGCCCTCATCCACGCCCTGGCGACCCGGATCATCTACCAGAGCGGCCGCCTGTCGCTGACCTTCCACGCCACCGCCACCCTGAACGTCGACCGGGTGCTGGCGCTCGCGAAGGAGGATCACCGGCGCTTCCAGTTCTCGCCCGGGGGGCGCCTGTCGTTTGCCCCGGACCATACGGACTGGCCCGGCCTCATCGACGAGGCGTGCGAGTTATTGCACGTCCTCGGTTAGGAAGGTATGGTGTTCCCGTGTCTACCCATCAAGAATATGACCATGCGGGCGGATATGACCATGCGGGCGGGTTCGAGACCCGCCCCGGCAGGAATGTGACCGCGTCGGCGGATTTGAAACCCGCCCGCGCGAGGATGACCGGCTTGTGCCTCGCGGTCTTCCTGGCCCTTCTCGGGACCTTCCCGGGCTCTGCTCCCGGAAGTCTGGTCGAGAAGATCGTGGTGGTCGTCAACGGTTCCCCCCATACCTTTTCGGATCTCCGGAAATTCGCCCGGACCCGGCTGAACCAGGACGTCCGGCTCGATGAGCTCACCGCGGGCCGCGTGCCCAGGCAGTGGCTCGAGGATTTCATTACCCACGAGCTCATCAGAGCCGAGGTCAGGAACACGGGCATCCGGGTACGCGACGCCGATATCGACGGGTATATCCGCACGGTCCGGGAGCAGAACGACATGACGCTGACGCAGTTGAGCGCCCTGTTGCAGCGGGACGGGAAGACCATGGAGCAGTATCGCGAAGAGATCCGCGCCCGACTCGAACAGAACGAGCTCATTCAACGCAACGTCAGGAAAAGGGTTCACATTACGATCCAGGACGCGCAACGTTACTACGACGCGAACCCGCACCGGTACCGGACCGAGCTCGAGGTGCACCTGCTTCATCTCATGCTGGGGGTCGATGAGGGCGCATCCTCCGAGCAGGAGCAGGCGGTGCGGTCGCGCATCGGGGAGCTGCGCCGGCAGATTCTGGAAGGAGCGGACTTCGCCGAGCTGGCGCGCGCCCACTCCGAGGGCGCCGGAGCGAGCGACGGCGGCGACATCGGCTGGGTCAAACCCGAGACCCTGCCCGATTCCCTGGCACGGGTTGCCGCGACCCTGAAGAAGGAAGAGGTCAGCGAGCCGGTCCGTACGAGCCTGGGATATCACCTGGTCAGGGCCGAGGACCGGCAGGGCGGGGAACGATTGAAGTTCGCCACCGTTTCGGAGCGGGTGCGGGACGAGCTCTACAACAAGACGCTCGAGGAAAGATTCGCCAAGTGGCTCAAGACCGACTTGCGGAAGAAGCATCGCGTGGAAGTCAAGCTGGATGGATATGCCTTCGAGGCTCAGCAGGCCGAGAGGGGTACGGTCGGCAGCCTGATGGCCTCGGCCACGGCGGGCGAGGAAGACAGGGGCTTCTGGGCCTCTATCAATCCGCTGACGTACATCTATGACGAGGAAGTCGTAAAGGACGAGTCGGGAGTGTTCGGAGACCGCAAGACCATCAAGCTGTTCGGGATTCCGGTGTTCACCACCGAAGCCGGCGACGATGACGACGTGCCCCTGGATCAAGCCTTCGAACGCGACGCGCCTGCACCCTGATCCCCCCATCCGTTTTCACACGGATCCAACCAACGCCATCGCCATGTCCAAACCCGTCGTGGCCGTAACCATGGGCGATCCCTCGGGCATCGGACCCGAGGTGGTCGTCAAGGCCGCCCGGGATGCGGCCGTGCGACGGGCCTGCCAAGTCTTGATCGTGGGCGACCCGGGGCTGCTGGAGCGCGCTCGGGCGCCCCGATGGCCGGCCCGCGAATCCGGCTCGGCGGCCCGTACCGATGTTCCCGTGCTGGTGGAATCGGTTACCCGGCTGAAGCCCGCGGCCAGCCGCCCCGGCCGTTCCACCCGAGCCGGAGGGGAAGCATCCTACCGTTACATTCTGCGCGCGGTGGAGCTCATCGAAGCCGGCGGCGCCGACGCCATGGCCACGGCGCCCATCAGCAAGAAGACGCTGAACGACGCCGGCCACGCCTGGCCCGGGCACACCGAGCTGCTGGCCCATCTCACCCGTACACGGGAAGTCCGGATGATGCTTTACGGGCCGCGTCTCAAGGTGGTTCTCGTCACGGTACATCTGCCGCTCACGGAAGTGGCCGCGACGTTGACCCGAAAACGAGTCCGCGACACCATCGAACTGACGCATCGGTCGCTGCGGGAATGGTTCGGACTGGCGGAGCCGCGGTTGGCGGTGGCGGCCCTGAACCCCCACGGGGGAGAAGACGGCATGTTCGGCCGGGAAGAGCGCAGGGTGATCCGGCCCGCGGTGGGCGATTGCTCGAGGCGAGGCATGTGCGTTTCCGGCCCGGTTCCCGCGGACAGCCTTTTCCATCGCGCGGCGGCCGGGGAATACGACGCCGTGGTCTGCATGTATCACGACCAGGGACTCGGGCCCTTCAAGCTGCTGCACTTCACGGACGGCGTCAATCTGACCCTCGGCCTCCCACTCATCCGAACCTCGGTGGACCACGGCACCGCCTACGATATCGCCGGCAAGGGCGCGGCCGACGCCCGCAGCATGAAGCAGGCGATCCTGGTGGCGGCGAAGCTGGCGCGGGCCGAAGAAGCACGGCCGCCGGCCCCGCCCATACCCCCACCCCTGGATTCCGGCTTTCGCGGGAATGACGGAGGGGCATGAACGTCGTCGTCAAGGGCGCCCGGGTCCACAACCTCAAGAACGTCGACGTCGAGATCCCCCGCCATCAACTCGTGGTGATCACGGGGGTTTCCGGCTCGGGCAAATCTTCGTTGGCCTTCGACACCGTCTACGCAGAGGGGCAACGGCACTACATGCAGTCCCTGTCCACCTACGCGCGCCAGCTTCTCGACCCGCTGGCCAGAGCCGACGTGGATTCCATTCAGGGGCTTTCTCCGGCCATCGCCGTGCCGCAACGCCGCTTCCACGAAAACCCGCGCTCCACGGTAGGCACGCTGACCGAGATCCACGACCACCTGCGGCTGCTGTTCGCCCACGTGGGGCGGCCCCACTGCCGGCGCTGCGGCAGCGCCATCACCGTGCATACGGTGCAGCAGATGGTGGACGACCTGCTGAAACTCGCTTCCGGCACCCGCATTCACGTGCTCGCGCCGCTGCCGTGCCGCGAGCCGAGCGAAGTTCGGCAACGGATCGAGACGGTGATCCGGGCCGGGTTCGTCCGTATCAAGGTGGACGGGGAGA
The DNA here is from genome assembly GCA_965214905.1 of uncultured Binatia bacterium (SeqCode). Taxonomy (GTDB): domain Bacteria; phylum Desulfobacterota; class Binatia; order UBA9968; family JAJDTQ01; genus JAJDTQ01. Next base: position 3,015,719 of record OZ243984.1, on the reverse strand, counting down.
TTCTGGAGCTGGCCGACCTGCCCGGCTCGGCGTCGCCGGGGCGAGCCGACCTGGTGGTGGACCGGCTGGTCATACGGGAAGGTGTCGCCAAACGGCTTGCCGATTCCATCGAGGTGGCCCTGAAACAGGGGGACGAGGTGGTGAAGGTCGACGTGAACGACGGGCCTGCTCCGGAGTCCCGCCGCTACACCCGGCGGTCCGCCTGTCCGGAGTGCGGTGAGCCCTTCCCCCAAGCGACGCCGCAACTCTTTTCCTTCAACAGCCCGCACGGCGCCTGCCCTGCCTGCAACGGACTCGGCGCCCGGCCCCGGGTGCGGTCCCGCGGGGGCACGGCTCGGGCGGACGCTTCGCCGCGGCCCTGTCCCGGATGCGCCGGCGCCCGGCTTCGGAGCGAGAGCCTTCAGGTGCGCCTCAACGGCATGGACATCGGCCAGGTGTCGGCCTTGCCGCTGAGCGACTTCAGCCGCTTCATCGAAGCGGTGTCCCTCGATGAGCGCGAGCGCGAAGTCGCCGGCAACATCCTCAAGGAGATACGGGAGCGAACCGCCACCCTGATCGAGCTGGAGTTGGGATACCTCTCCCTTGGCCGGGCCTCCGACAGCCTGTCCGGCGGGGAATGCCAGAGGATCCGGCTTGCCGCCCACATCGGCGCTCGCCTGTCCGGCGTGATCTACGTGCTCGACGAACCCACCGTGGGGCTCCACCCGCGGGACACCGCGCGGCTCCTCGGCATCCTGCGGCAGCTCAGGGACGCGGGCAACACGGTGCTCGTCGTGGAGCACGACCGGGACGTCATCACGGCGGCCGACCACGTCATCGACATGGGTCCGGGCGCCGGCGCCGCCGGCGGGGAGATCCTGGCGGCCGGAAACGTGGACCATATTCGCCGTAGCCCGGTCTCGAAAACCGGGCCCTACCTGGCCGATGCCGCCCCGGCGGTCTCACGGACGCGCCGGACCCGGTCCGGCACGCTCTCGGTCAGGAACGTCCGCCTTCACAACCTCAAGAACATCCACGTGGACTTTCCCGTCGGCCTCCTGAGCTGCGTGACCGGCGTGTCCGGTTCGGGCAAGAGCAGTCTCGTGGTGGATACCGTCCATGCACGTTGGCGGCGACAAGGCTCCCCGGCGGACGCAACCCGAACCCGTGCGGGATCCGCCAGGGTCGTCGGGCTCGATGCCTTCGACCGGGTTCTCTACGTGGATCAGGGTTCCATCGGGCGCAGCAGCCGGTCCACCCCCGCCACCTACGGCGGACTCTTCGATCCCCTGCGGAATCTCTTCGCGCGCCTGCCCGAGGCCCGGATGCGGGGCTACGGTCCCGGACGCTTCTCCTACAACGCCGCGGGCGGACGGTGCGAGGCCTGCCTCGGGGCCGGAACGGTGGACATCGAGATGCAGTTTCTCCCCGACGTGTCGGTGACCTGCGATGTCTGCGGCGGGCGGCGGTACAACCGGGAAACCCTGGAGATCCGCTACAAGGGGGCCAGCATCGCGGACGTCCTCGATCTCACCATCACCGAAGCCCTGGAATTCCTGGGAAACGTACCGCGGGTGCGGCAGCGGCTGGAGAGCCTGTGGCAGGTGGGATTGGGCTATCTGCGCCTGGGACAACCGGCCACCACTCTGTCCGGAGGGGAGGCCCAGCGCGTCAAGCTGGCCCGGGAGCTGGGAAAGAACTCCGGCGGCAAGGTGTTGTACCTTTTCGACGAACCCACCACCGGCCTGCACTTCGAGGAAGTGGGCAGGCTGGTGGAGATCCTGGACCGTCTGGTGGAATCCGGCCATACCGTGATCGCCATCGAGCACAACCCCGATTTCGTGAGATGCGCCGACTACATCGTGGATCTCGGGCCCGAGGGCGGTGAGAACGGCGGGTACGTGGTGGCCGCGGGCACCCCCGAGGAAGTCATGGCGGTCAGCGATTCCGCCACCGGCCGGTACCTCAAGAGCCTTTCCATGAACCACGCGCCGGGACCGCCGGACAGGGAGCTTCAGCGCCTTTCCAGCGTCATCCTGAGCGGAGCGAAGGGTCCCCCGCCGTAGCCGGGATTCCCTTCGGCAAGACTCGGACCCTGCTTCGCTCCGCTCGGAATGACCGGTCGGGCGGGATGTTGGAAAACACCCTGTGGGAGCTTTCTTGACATTGACGAGGCCAAGGGCCTAAATGAACAGGCTTGGAGGTATCGTTCCGTGAAACTTCCGGTATACTTCGACAATCACGCGACGACGCCCGTGGACCAGCGGGTGGTGGACGCCATGCTGCCGTTTTTCACCGAGCAGTTCGGCAACTCGGCCAGCAAGCACGCGTTCGGCTGGGAAGCCGAGGCGGCGGTGCATCAGGCGCGCAAGAACGTCGGCAGCCTGATCGGCGCTGCGCCGAAGGAGATCGTCTTCACCAGCGGGGCCACCGAGTCGGACAACCTGGCCATCAAGGGAGTCGCCGAGCTTTACCGGGACCGAGGCGACCACATCATCACCTGCGCGGCCGAGCACAAGGCGGTTCTCGACTGCTGCAAGTTCCTGGAGCGCCACGGTTATCGGGTCACCTACCTGCCCGTGGACGCCTACGGCGCCGTGAACCTGGACAAGCTGAGGGCCGCCATCGACGACAGAACGCTGCTCATCTCCATCATGGCGGCGAACAATGAAGTGGGGACCATCCAGCCGCTGGCGGAGATCGGCCGGATCGCCGGGGAGCGCGGCGTGCTCTTTCACACGGACGCCACCCAGGCGGTGGGAAAGATGCCCATCGACGTGGCCGCGTGCGGGATTCACCTGCTCTCGATGACCGCTCACAAACTTCACGGCCCCAAGGGCATCGGGGCGCTCTACGTGAGCGCGAGAAAACCGCCGGTGCGCCTGAGCCCGACCATCCACGGCGGCGGCCACGAGGGCGGCATGCGGTCGGGGACCCTGAACGTTCCCGGCATCGTGGGGTTCGGCAAGGCCTGCGAACTCGCGCAGGCCCACATGGCTACGGAGTTGCCCCATATCATCCGCCTGCGCGACAGGCTCGAAACCGGCCTCTTCGCGCGACTCGACGAGCTCCACCTGAACGGGCATCCCACCGAGCGTCTGTGCGGCAACCTGAACGTGGCCTTCGGATACGTGGAGGGCGAGTCGCTGATCATGGGCCTCAACGACGTCGCGGTCTCCTCCGGCTCCACCTGCACGTCCGCGGCGCTGGAGCCGTCCCACGTGCTCAAGGCCATGGGCGTCCGGGAAGACCTCGCCCACGGCTCCATTCGCTTCGGTCTGGGCCGGTTCAACACCGAGGAAGAGGTGGACTACGTGGTGCGCCGGGTGGAGGAGGAGGTCACCCGGTTGCGGGGGCTTTCGCCGCTCTACGGCAAGCGGTCGGCGGGAGCGCGGCCGGTGGAGGCGGCCGCCGGCAAATAGCGGGCCGTGGAGGCAGGGGCCGCCCGGGGAGCGGCACCGCCCACGGCGCACGGGAAATACCATGGCGACAGGGGTTCAAATTACCGAACAGGCAGCCAACCGGATCAAGGAGCTGCTGGATCAGGACGAGCGGGACCTTGCCGGTCTGCGCCTCAAGGTCGTGGGCGGCGGCTGTTCCGGGTTGCAGTACAAGATGGATCTCGATAACCCGAAGCCCACGGACCGCGTCTTCGAGCTGGAGGGCGCCAAGGTTATCGTGGACCTGAAGAGCCTGCTCTACCTGGGTGGCACCGAGCTCGATTACAAGGAGACCCTCATGGAGGCGGCCTTCGTGTTTCAGAACCCCAACGTGAAGCGCAGTTGCGGTTGCGGCGCCTCGTTCGTGGTCTGAAAACCCGTGTCGCCGACGAGGCTCGACGACTGGCAGGGGCGGGGTTCAAGGCCGTCCGGGCGACGGGCACTTGTGAAACGCGGCGCCCAACCCGTGATTCGTTGGGGCACACACCATGTCCGACGTCATCTATTTCGACAATAACGCCACCACTCGTATCGCGCCGCAGGTCTACGAGGCCATGGCGCCCTACCTCACCGAACTGTACGGCAACCCCTCGAGCATTCACAGCTTCGGGAGCCGCGTCGGGCGGGCGCTGGACCGCGCCCGGACGCAGGTGGCGGGACTTCTGGGCGCGGGAGACGAAGTCGAGGTCCTGTTCACCAGTTGCGGCTCGGAGGGGGACAACACCGCCATTCGCGGGATCCTCGAAGGCGTGCCGGAAAAGCGTCACTTCATCACCACCGCGGTGGAGCATCCCGCGGTGCTGGGGCTCGGACAACACCTGGAGAAGAAGGGCTATCGGGTTACCTGGCTGGGGGTGAACGAGGACGGCATGCTGGACCTGGACGAGCTCCGGGACGCCCTCTCGGACCACACCGCCATGGTCTCGATCATGTACGCCAACAACGAGACCGGGGTCGTCTTCCCCGTGCACGAAGCCGGCGAGATCGTCAAGGCCCGGGGCATCCCTTTCCACGTGGACGCGGTGCAGGTGCCGGGCAAGATCGAGCTCGATGTGAAGAACAGCCCCATCGACCTCCTGACCGTCTCCGCCCACAAGTTCCACGGCCCCAAGGGCGTGGGCGCACTGTACGTCCGCCGAGGGATCACGCTCCGCCCCTTCATCGTCGGAGGCCATCAGGAGCGCAACCGCCGCGCCGGAACGGAGAACGTCGCCGGCATCGTGGGCATGGGCGAGGCCGCGGAGCTCACCGCCGGGGACGTCGCCGCGGAACGCGAGCACCTGGGCGGGCTGCGCGACCAATTGCAAAGCGCCCTCGTGTCCGCCTGCCCGGGCGCCAGGGTCAACGGAGCAGCGTCGAACCGTTTGCCCAACACGCTCAACGTCGCCTTCGAATACCTGGAAGGCGAGTCGATTCTGGTGCTGCTGGACGAGTTCGGCATCTGCGCTTCCACCGGCTCCGCCTGCACCGCGGGCTCGGTGGAGCCGTCCCACGTGCTGCGGGCCATGAAGGTGCCGCCGCAATGGCTGCAAGGGGCGGTCCGGTTCAGTCTCAGCCGCTACAACACCCGGACGGAAATCGAGTTCGCAGCGGGGAAGGTCCCCGGTATCATCCGGCGCCTGCAGGGGCTGTCCGCGTTGGGCCGGGTGGGGACGAAGGAAAATCTGCCGAGGCACGCCTCGTAGAATGAGGAGCGGTGAACCCGACAGGCGCCGCCGCCTGACGTATCACGTTCGCTATCGAGCCGGCGAATACCTGCTGCGAGCGCTGGACGCGAGCCTGTGCCGGCTTCCGGCGTCCGCCGGGCCGTGCCTCGCCAGGATCACGGAACCGGTCAGCTACCTGCTGCTGTGGCGATTCCGGAAGCGGATGCACGATACCCTCCAACGCACCATGGGCAAGGAGTTGCCCTCCGAGGCGGAGCGTCGCGCCGTGGTGCGGAGGGCGTGGAAAAACTTCAACCGCGCGTTCTTCGAAACCTTCGCCACTCTCTACACGACGAAAGAGGAGTTGTGCTCGCGGATCGAGATCAAGGACGAGGAGCGCCTGCGCGAGGCTCTCGCCCGGAAGAGGGGCGTCATCGCCCTGAGCGCCCACTTCGGCAACTTCGGCATCATCGGCCCTCGACTCGTGGCCCAGGGATACCAGTTCAGCGTTGTCATCAAGCTGCCGCAGGAACCGCGATTCGCCGCGCTTCAGAACGGATACTGCGCCCGGGCCGGCATCAGGGCCATACCGGCCCATCCCAGGCGCGAGTCCGTCATGCAGGTCATCAAAGCGCTACGGCGCAACGAGATCGTCCTGATGATCCCGGACGAGTCCACCAGGACCAACGGCGTGGAGGTGGGCTTCCTCGGATGCCGTGCGCCCGTGCCCAAGGGGCCGATTACGATTGCCCAACGCACCGGGGCCGCGGTGCTCCCGGTCTTCATGGTCCGCGATGCGCAGAACCGGCTGACGCTTCACGTCGAACCCGAAGTGAAGTTCGTCGAGACCGGCGACCGTGCGGCCGACCTCCGCACCAATGCCCGCCTGTTCGTTCGGGAAATCGAAAAAATGGTGCGCCGCCATCCGGACCAGTGGAGCTGGATGGGGTTCCGAAGGCCCCGGAAAGGGGATGCGTCCCCGGCTGCGCCGTGACGGACGGCGCGAGCCGGCGTCGCAGAGGACGGCATGTCGCATACACGGGATAACGTGGAGCATCCATGGACCTTGGCTTGACCGGTAGGGTGGCGATGATCACCGGCGCAAGCCGGGGAATCGGCAAGACCATCGCATCGGGGATGGCCGCGGAGGGCTGCCGGCTGAGCCTTTGCGCGCGAGGCCGGGAGGATCTCGATGAAACCGTCGGCGAACTCCGGGCAGGCGGCGCGGAGGTCCTTGCCTCGACCCTGGACGTCACCGACGAGGACGCGGCGCGCGAATGGTTCGACGAGACCCGTAACCGGTACCACGGCATCGACATTCTCGTGAACAACGTCGGCGGGTCGCGTCCGGGCGGGAATCTGTCCGCCTCCGGCGACGACTGGCAGCGCGGTTTCTCCCTGAACTTCTTCTCCGCCCTCGACCTCTGCCGCCTCGTAGTGCCGGCCATGCAGGAACGCGAACGGGGTTGCGTTATCAACATCGCATCCATCTACGGCCGCGAGTGGGGCGGACCCATGACCTACAACGCCGCCAAGGCGGCCCTGATCAGCCTGTCCAAGGAAATGGCGCGGGAACTCGCGCCCCACGGCATCCGCGTCAACAGCGTCGCCCCCGGCTCCATCCTCTTTCCCGGCGGCTCCTGGGACCGGCGTCGGAAGGAAACTCCCAAAGACATTGCCGCGTTCGTCGAACGCGAACTCCCCGCCGGCCGCTTCGGCGCCCCGGAGGAAGTCGCCGACGTCGTCGTCTTTCTCGCCTCGGACCGAGCCAACTGGATCTCCGGCGCGTGCATCAACGTCGACGGCTGCCAGTCGAGGTCTTTGATATGAAGGCCGCAGGGTCCGGCGGCAAGGCGCGGCGCCGTCGCAAGGGAAGGTCATGAACCGCCGGCTACGCGAGAAGCTGGAGAATCAACCGGACAGGACACTAACCACACGGAGGCACATCATGAAATGGACCATGCTGACGGTTGCTGCGGCACTTTCGCTCTTGGCTCACACGGCAAGCGCGCAGCAACTCCAAAAGGCGATCTTCGCCGGCGGCTGCTTCTGGTGCGTCGAGTCGGATTTCGACACGGTGCCGGGCGTGGTCGCAACGGTTTCCGGCTATACCGGCGGCAAGACCGAAACCCCGACCTACCGGCAGGTCACCGCCGGAGGCACGGGCCACTACGAGGCGGTGGAGATCACCTACGATCCGGCCAAGGTCAGCTACGAGGCGCTGCTCAACGCCTTCTGGCGCTCGGTCGACCCCACCGACGGCGGCGGCCAGTTCTGCGACCGCGGCCAGTCCTACGAGACCGCGGTGTTCGTCGCCAACGAAAAGGAGCGTGGCCTGGCCGAGGCTTCAAGGGATGCGGCGCAAAAGATGCTCGACAGACCGATCGTCACCCCGGTCCTGACCGCCGCGCCGTTCTACCCCGCGGAAGACTATCACCAGGACTACTACAAGAAGAACCCGCTCCGTTACCGCTACTACCGCTGGGGTTGCGGCCGCAACAACCGAGTCAGGGAGATCTGGGGCGAGCATGCCTACGAAGGCATCCCGGGCCACGGGTGAGGCCGCGCGCCCGCGAGTGCCGCGAGGACTCTCCGGTTCCACCCGGAAGAGAGGCAGGGCAAGACGGCTTCCGGCGAAATCGGCTTACCCGCTCGCCCAATACTCGACCGGTTCCGACAGGAACTCCTCGACGGGAATGCCGTCGCCGCCCACGAGCAGGCTGCGGACAGGCTGAAAGACATCGGCAAAGGCGGCCATACCCGGCAGCGTCTGGCGAGTGTGTCCGCTCTTGACCTCGATGGCCGTTACCGCTTGGCCCGCGCGCACCACAAAATCGACCTCACGGTTGCGGTGACGCCAGTAGAAGACCTCGCACGCGCCGCCGGCGGCCGCATTGGCCAAGTAGGCGCCCACTGCGGATTCCACCAGCCGTCCCCGGAACTCGCGGTCCGTGCGGGCTTGCGCCAGCCTCAGGCGGGTCCCCGCGGTCATCAAGGCCGTGTTGAGGACCTGCAGCTTCGGACTGGAGCTTCGTCGCGCCATCTCGCTGCCGTACTTCTGCAGGCCCGTCAGCACCCCCGCGCCCGCCAGGAGTTCCAGGTAGTGGGCCAGAGTGGTGGTGTTTCCCGCATCCTGGAGTTGGCCCAGCATCTTCGTGTAGGAAAGGATCTGACCCGAGTATGCGCAGGCCAACTCGAACAACCGGCGCAACAACGCCGGCTTGTCCACACGGGAGAGAAGCGCTGCGCCGAACCGGACAACACTACCCTGAGCCGGCGCCGCTCCCGCGTGTCCTCGTCCCACAGACGCTTGACGGCCTCGGCCCAGTTGGGCGCCTTCTGCACCTCGTCCAGGATGAGAAGCGCCCCCTCGTCTCCCGCACGGTCCGCCATGAACCTCGCCGCATCCCACTGTTGCGCGACCCACCCCGACCCACGCAAGGTCGGCTCGTCGGCGCTGGCGAAGCGATGGACCCATCCGGACCGCTCGGCCACCTGTGCGATCAGGGTGGTCTTGTCCACCTGCCTCGCCCCGGTGATGATCTGGAGGAAGCGGCGCGGCTCGCGCAGACGGCGAAGCAACTCGGTCGCCTGAGGCCGGATATAAGACAAATTACTCAACATGCTGAGTAATATTACTCAACGTCATGAGCAAATGGAAGGGAGTGGACAGGTTTGTCGGACAGGCATTCGGGTCAGTTTGAGGTGTGCCCGAGTGTTAGGCCCTTCAATCCTGGCGGGAATCGCTATTCACCACTACCATCGAGATTTTCATTAGCGAGGCACAGAACGAGGTCTACCCCGTCCTTGGGCAGGGAATAGGATAGCTCAGCAAGGTGGTGGAGGCGGGGGGAATCGAACCCCCGTCCGAAGGCTTTCCGCCAGAAGTGACTACATGCTTAGTCGCCGTTTGAATCTCGCCGCGAAAGCCCCCGACGACAGGGTCTTGCGCGGCCAGCCGGTTTGGATCTCGACCTCATCCCCTCCGGCAGAGGAATCGGTCCATCCCGCTGAATGACGCCTTGTCCGGCCCCGCGGGAGAAAGCCGGCAAGACGCTGGCTGTCTAAGCAGCCAGAGCGTACTCTTGTTCGTCTGCAGTTACTTGCAGTCCTGCTTTTTTAACGGGGCAGCAGGACCCCGGCATGCCACTTTGACTTCCCACCCCCGTCGAACCCATATCGCCCCCATTGATGAGACGTGCCCGGCCCGAGCGGTCAACTTCTGCGGCTCTTCATGGAGCGTTCCATCTCCCGCCGGACCATCTTTTCCTTGACCGTGGCGCGCTTGTCGTAGAGCTTCTTGCCGCGGGCCAAGCCCAACTCCACCTTGGCGCGCCCGTCCTTGAAGTATAGCTTCAATGGGATCAAGGTCAAGCCTCGCTCCTTCACCTTTCCCGTGAGCCTCGAGATCTCGCGCTTGTGCATCAGCAGCTTCCGCGGCCGGGTGGGCTCGTGGTTGAACATGTTGGCCGCGGGGTACGGGCTGATGTGCGAATTGACCAGAACCACCTCGCCCTTGTCGATGCGGGCGTAGCCGTCCGCGAGATTCGCGCGGCCGTCCCTTAGCGACTTGACCTCGCTGCCGAGCAGCACCATGCCGGCCTCGAAGGACTCCTCGATGAAGTACTCCCGGCGGGCCCGGCGGTTGACGGTAACGGTTTTCTGACTTGTTTCCTTGGTGGAAGCCATGAGAGGGTCTTCGATTCGTCGGTTCCCCAGCCGGAGCATTCAGCGGCGGGACGAGGGCCGCTTACGGCTCTTTTCCCCCCAGGATCCGGTTGTCGATCAAGCGGGCCTTGCCGACCCAGGCGCAGAGGGCCAGCAGGGTCGGACCGTTTACCTCTTCCACGGGCTGCAGCTCCTTCGGGTCGCACAGGTCCGCGTACTCCAACCGGGCCGGAGGATGGCGGGAGATCTCTTTCACCACGCCCTCGCGGATCCGTTCGGCCAGGGTCTCGCCGCCGCGGACCAGCGCTTCGGCTTTGCCCAGGGCGCTTTGCAGACACAGAGCCGCGGCCCGCTCGGTGGGACCCAGATAGCGATTGCGAGAGCTCATGGCCAAGCCGTCGGGCTCCCGCACCGTGGGGCAGGCAACGATCTCGACGTCCAGGTTGAGGTCCTCCGACATTCGCCGGATGACCTGAACCTGCTGGTAGTCCTTCAGTCCGAACATGGCCGCGTGCGGGCGCACGATATGGAACAGCTTCAGCACCACCGTGGCCACGCCGCGAAAATGCCCCGTCCGGTGGGCGCCGCACAGAGGCCGGCTGACCTGCTCCACGTCCACGTAGGTCTGATACCCCCGCGGGTACAGGTCCTCGGCCGCGGGGTTGAACAGGAGGTCCACCCGCTCCTCCGTCAGCAGGCTCACGTCCCGCTCCAGGTCCCGCGGGTAGCTGTCGAAGTCCTCGGAGGGAGCGAACTGGGTCGGGTTGGCGAAGATGGAGACCACCAGGGAGTCACCCTTTTCCCGCCCGCGGCGCACCAGGCTCAGATGGCCGTCGTGCAGGAAGCCCATGGTCGGGACCAGGACGATACGCTTCCCTTCGCACCGGGCATGGTCGCTCCATGCCTGCATCTCCCGGATATCGGAAATGTTGGGTAACGTCGCCATGGGGATTGCGAGCGTCCTTCGACTTCGCTTCGCTTCCAGGTAACTGCGAGCGTGCGCCTTTCGACTTCGCTCGGCTACGCCTCGCTCCGCTCAGGCCGAACGGGAAGGGGAGTTCACGACCGTTGCCGCCATCGGCCCGGGGCCGTGAGGCCCTCGACTGCTCGAGACGAACGGTTACGAACGCCTCCCGCCGTTAGCACCGGGCGTTCTCAGTGGAAGGTGTGCTCCTCCGCGGGGAAGGCCGCCGTCCGCACCTCCTCCATGTAGTTCCGGACCGCGCCGCCGATGGTCTCCTTGAGATTGGCATAGCGCTTCACGAATTTGGGCGTGAAATCATCGAACAGCCCCAACATGTCGTGAACCACCAGGATCTGCCCGTCGCAGTGCGTGCCGGCGCCGATGCCGATGGTCGGAATGGACACGCGCTGAGTGATCTCCCTGGCCAGTTGCACGGGAATGCCTTCGAGCACCACCGCGAAGGCGCCCGACTGCTCCACCGCAATGGCGTCGTCGAGGATGGCGCGGGCATCCGCCTCCCCGCGACCCTGAATCCGGTAGCCGCCGAACTGGTGTACCGACTGGGGGGTCAGGCCCACGTGGCCCATGACCGGCACGCCCATCTTCACCAGCGCCTCGATGGTGGCGGCCTGGGTCACGCCTCCTTCCAGCTTGACGGACTCGGCGCCCCCTTCCTGGATCAGCCTGCCGGCGTTGCGCCTGGCTTCGTCCACTCCCAACTGGAACGTCATGAAGGGCATGTCCGACACCACCAGAGCGCGCCGGCGCCCCCGTATCACCGCTCTGGTGTGGTAGATGATATCATCGACCGTGACCGGCAGCGTGCTGTCGTGTCCCTGCACCACCGAACCCAGCGAATCTCCTACCAGCAGGAGGTCGATCCCGGATTCGTCCAGGATGCGGGCGAAGCAATAGTCATAGGCCGTGAGGCAAACGATCTTCTCGCCTCGTTCCTTCATGTCCCGAATTTCCGGCGCCGTCATTTTCCGTTCCATTTCGGCAAACCTCCTCGAACTGAACATCCACGAAATAACCGCTCATGGTCGTTGCACCACCAAGTCGTTGCATCACCACATCGGAGGAGGATTCCATTTCACAGCAAAATCACGAAGCAACATCCACAAAAAAAGCCTCCCGGACCAGTCCGGAAGGCCATCCCGCTACCGTTGGCGACGGTAGATGCCAGAATGTCTCATCCGTCTCGGTCCGGCTCCCCCCGGATCCAAGCGGCAACGCACGTCCTTCCGAGGCTCCACCCGTGGAGTCGGCCGGCTCCGCCTGGCCGCCCCGGAGCGTTCCGGAAGATGCTGAGAGAGGACACTAGCGCGAAACGCGAGAAAAGTCCAGCGTCAGGGTGATCCCACCCTGATAGGGGAGTGGATGTCCCATGAAAGAGTTGATGGGCTGTGCGTCCTGGATCTTCGGGGGTTGCGGGCGCAGCCACTGGCGCAGACGACGCCAGCAGGGTATGTGCTCGACGAGGTGGTGGTGCGGCGGGCGCGGGCGGACGAGCGGGTCAAGTGGGACGCGCTGATGGACCAGCATCACTATTTGGGCTTCAAGCGTTTTGCCGGTCGGGGGCTGCGCTACGTAGCGGAGTGGCGAGGACAATGGCTGGCGCTGGCCGGGTGGCAGTGTGGCGCCCTCAAGTGCCGTGCGCGGGACCGCTGAGGTTGTCCGTCATCGCGTCCGCCCAAGTCTCCCGGCCACACTCCAGGTGCCGCTCCCCCAAAGCATCAACCGAACACTTCGACCGACAAGTTTAACGCGTGGGATAGTCCTGGCACACGACCAGCGCACGACCCCAAGGGAGCTCGAACCGGCACCTGCCGTCGCAATCCTTGCTGTCAGGCCAGGTGCCTGTCGGACTTGGCAAGAATCTACTGAGAGGCAACTCCCCTCTCCCTCCGGGAGAGGGTGGCCGAAGGCCGGGTGAGGGCGCCCCGAATAAACCTGCCCTGCTGGTCGCTCCCAACGGGCGGCTCGCACAGGGGGGACCCTCACCCCAACCCTCTCCCAGAGGGAGAGGGAGTCGGAAGGGCTGTCAAATGGCTCGGTGATGAGTCATCGCAAATATGAAACGCAACACTAGAAGCGCACTGCGCCCTTGAGCAGAAGGGCGTGCTCGACCGGGCCGGCGCCGGGCTCCCGGCGCTCGCCGAGCAGGTCGAGGTCGAAGCGCGAGCCCGCCTTCCAGTTCACGCCGATGCCATACCCCTCGGTGGCCCCCAGGGTCATCCCGGTGTACGGCGTGAACACCCCGGCGTAGCCGGGCAAGAACAAGCCATAGCCGAGACGGGCCTCCAGACGCCCACGGTAGTCCTCGGCGCCGCTGCCGCCGTCCTCCGACACACCCTGCCGCCACAACTCCCGGATGCCGCTGCCGCTGTCGCCGTAGCCCGGGTGCAAACTCAACGACAGCCCCTGTCCTCCCGCACCGGGCGACACACGGATGTGCCCCTCGATGCCCCATTCCTCCTGGTCACCCCCATGTCCCACCAAGGCGCGCACCCGGCCCCCGGCCGTTATCCCCCAGGCCGGGTGGCGATAGTTCACTCCTCCCCCCACCTCGGCCCCGCTGCCCGTCTTGCCGTCGCCGTCGTCATGACGCAACCCCACCTCCAGCGACGGCTCGAACACGCCGCCATTGGCCAGAGCGTGCGTCTGCCCGGCCTCCACCGTCATCCGCACCCGGACGGCATCCACCTCCAACCCCTCGATATGAACGCTGTCCTCCACTTCCAGGGTGCTGTGCATCAGTTCCCCCTTGAGCCGCACCGTGCTCACCCCGTGCGCCAGCAACAATCCGCTGCCGCCAACCCCCACCGTGCGCGTCTCGACATCGCTCGACCGACTCTCCCGCCCCTTCGGCGTGACCTCCAACTCCCCCGCGCCATAGCCCGCAGTGGCCCACACCTCCAGCCCCTCCCGGACACTCCAGCCCAGGTACGGATGCACCCCGGTCAGCTTCACCGTGTAGGCGCCCGCGCCGAGACCGCCCCCGGCCGCGCTATCCTCGTAGTCCAGGTCGCTCCCCAGCCACGACACCGCCACCCCGGTCAGCAGCTCCTGCCGCGGACGCGCGTCCACCCCCAGATGAAACCCGGACAACTCGCCGTCCCAGCCCAGCGTGCCGCTCTCCCCGGACAGACCACGGTACTCTCCGCTGCCCCACAAGGCCACGGACGAAACCCCCGAAGCCCCGGCGGCGTTCAGCACGAAGTCACTGCCGGCCAGCAACTCCCTGAAGTCGCGGCGGCCCTCGCTCAAGGCCTCGCCGTGGCTGCGCAACGCCGCCCAGCCCCTCTGACCCCCGAGGCTGAAGCCGCTGGCCGCCGCACCCTGCGCCGCCTGCCCGATCCGCCGCGCTATGGCCCCCACCGTGCTGTCCGCCATCCCTCGCACCACCTCCGGCAGGAGGATTTCATTGAGGGCCGCAGGAATCAGCCCGGTCACGGTGACCCTGAAGGTTGTCGAGGTGGCGTTGCCGTAGACGTCGGCGGCCGTGTAGGTCAGGGTCGTCTCGCCTTCCTCGGCCGGCGTGCCGGACAAGAGGCGCTTGTTCGGGCTCCGGTCGAAGGTCAGTCCGGGCACCGCTTCGCCCAAACCCGCACCGTCCGGTCCGGCCAAGGCGTAGGTCACAACGCCGGCGCCCGTGGCCGTCGGCAGGGTCAGGGGGGCGATGGCCTCCTCCACCGCGTAGGTCTGGTCGTCCACCCCGGCGTCGAACATCGGTCCGGTGACGGTGACCGCAAAGGTTGTCGAGGTGGCGTTGCCGTACTCGTCGGTGGCCGTATAGCTCAGGGTCGTGATATCGGCCCGGGTCGGGATGCCGGACAGGACGCGGGTATCCGCGTCGAAGGTCAGTCCGGGCACCGCTTCGTCCAAATCCGCACCGTTCGGCCCGGTCACAGCGTAGGTCACACCGACGCCACTGGCTTCCGGCAGAGTCAGGGAGATGGCCGCGCCGGCCGCGTAGGTCCGGTCCTCCACCTCGGCGGCGAACATCGGCCCGGTGACGGTGACGGTAAAGGTTGTCGAGGTGGCGTTGTCTTCACTGTCGGTGACCGTATAGGTCAGGGCCGTGGCGCCGGCCCGGGTCGGGATGCCGGACAGGATACGGGTATCCGGGTCTGGGTCGAAGGTCAGTACGGGCACCGCTTTGCTCACATCCGCGTCGTTCGGCCCGGTCAGGGCGTAGGCATGGGGCGCGATGCCGCCGGTGGCCGCCGGCAGGGTCAGGGAGACGGTCGCGCCGGCCGCGTAGGTCCGGTCGTCCACCTCGGCGACGGATATCGGCGGCACGGTGACGGTGACGGTAAAGGTTGTGGCGGTGGCGTTGTCTTCGCTGTCGGTGGCCGTATAGGTCAGGGTCGTGGCGCCGACCCGGGTCGGGGCGCCAGACAGGACGCGGGTGGACGGGTCGAAGGTCAGTCCGGGCACTTCGCTCAAATCCGTACCGTTCGGCCCGGTCAGAGTGTAGGCATGGGGCAAGGTGCCGCCGGTGGCTTCCGGCAGGGTCAGGGAGGCGTCCTTGCCGGCCTCGTAGGTCTGGTCCTCCACCTCGGCGATGGAGATCGGCCCGGTGACGGTGACGGTAAAGGTGCGCGTAACGCGCCCGGGCGTGGTGGCGCTGTCGGTGACGGTATAGGTCAGGGCCGTGGCGCCGGCCCGGGTCGGGGCGCCAGACAGGACGCGGGTGGCCGGGTCGAAGGTCAGTCCGGGCACCGCATCGTCCAAATCCGCGTCGTTCGGCCCGGTCAGAGCGTAGGTATAGGGCGCGGTGCCGTCGGTGGCTTCCGGCAGGGTCAGGGAGGCGTCCTTGCCGGCCTCGTAGGTCTGGTCGGCCACCTCGGCGACGGAGATCGGCTCGGTGACGGTGACGGTAAAGGTGCGCGTGACGCGCCCGGGTGTGGTGGCGCTGTCGGTGACGGTATAGGTCAGGGCCGTGGCGCCTTCCACGGTCGGGGCGCCGGACAGGACGCGGGTGGACGGGTCGAAGGTCAGTTCGGGCACTTCGCTCAAATCCGTACCGTTCGGCCCGGTCAGAGCGTAGGTATAGGGCGCGGTGCCGTCGGTGGCTTCCGGCAGGGTCAGGGTCAGGGGCTCGCCGGCCGCGTAGGTCCGGTCGGTCACCTCGGCGACGGATATCGGCCTGGTGACGGTGACGGTAAAGGTGCGCGTGACGCTGCCGGGTGTGGTGGCGCCGTCGGTGACGGTATAGGTGAGGGTCGGGGCGCCTTCCGCGGTCGGTTCGCCGGACAGGACGCGGGTGGACGGGTCGAAGGACAGTCCGGGCACCGCATCGTCCAAATCCGCGTCGTTCGGCCCGGTCAGAGCGTAGGTATGGGGCGGGGTGCCGCCGGTGGCCGCCGGCAGGGTCACGGGGTCGATGGCCGTGTCCTCGTTGTAGACCAGGTCGTCCTGCGCGGGCAGGGCCAACTCGGCGACGGTGATGTCAAAGGTGACCGTGTGGACGAGGGTGGGCGTGTAGAGGTCGTTGGTGGCCCTATAAGTCACCGTCGTGGCGCCTTCCGCGGTCGGGGTGCCGGACAGAGTGCGGGTGGCCGGGTCGAAGGTCAGTTCGGGCACTTCGCTCAAATCCGTAAGGTTCGGCCCGGTCAGAGTGTAGGTATAGGCCCCCGACCCGACAGGCACCGGGCGGAGGGTCACGGGGGTGATGGCCGTGCCCGGGGTGAAGTGCAGGTCGTCCTGCGCGGGCAGATACCCCGGAGGAAAGTCAGTGAGGTCCAAACGGATAGAGCGCTTGATCGTGCTGCCGACGCGGTCGGTGACCGTATAGATGGCTGTACCAGCCGCGCAGACGACGCCCTCGTGTTCGCAGGGATCTTCCTTGATCCCCTCCCACTGCTCATGGTCAGGCACGTCGGCGGACAGTTCGCGGGTGTCCTCGTTGAAGGACAGCCCGTTCCATACGGTCTGGTCCGAAGGCAGGGTCAGGGAGTAGGCATAGGGTGCGGTGCCGCCGGTGGCCGCTGGCAGGGTCACGGAGCCGGGCCTGTTCGCGACGAAGCTCAACGCAGGCTGGAAGGGCAGGGCAATATCGGAGACGGTGATGTCAAAGGTGACCGTGTGGACGAGGGTGGGCGTGAAGGCGGTGTTGGAGTGGGTGGCCGTATAGGTCACCGTCTTGGTGCCGACCGCGGTCGGGGTGCCGGACAGAGTGCGGGAGGACGGGTCGAAGGACAGTGTGGGCAGCTCGCTCAAATCCGTACCGTTCGGCCCGGTCAGAGCGTAGGTATAGGACGTCGACCTGTCATCCGTCTGCCGGAAGGTCACGGGGGTGATGGCCGTGTTCGGGGTGAACTGCCAGTCGTCCTCCGCGGGCAGAAACATCGAAGGATAGTCATGGATGTCACCCCTGAACTCGACCTCGTCCGCGGCGCCGTTGGCGTCGCGGACCCTATAAACAAGTGTCTGTTGCTGGCACATGACGCCCCCCGTTCCACAGCTAGCCTTGGTCCCCGCCCACTGCCTATGGTCAGGCACGTCGGCGGACAGTTCGCGGGTGTCCGGGTTGAAGGACAGCCCGTTCCGCAGGGGCCGGTTCGGTTTGATCACGAGGGAGTAGCTATAGGACCCGGCGCCGCCGGTGGCCGCTGGCAGGGTCACGGAGCCGGGCACGCCCGCGACGAAGATCTTGTCAGCCTGGAAGGGCAGAGTCGGACTCTGAGCCTGGGCGGACAACCCGGGAAACAGGCACGCCATGACCACCGCCACCGACAGGAAGGCATAAAGTTGGCGGGTGACCGACGGCCGAGGGGCAAAACCGCGCAGACGACTCACGACCGGACCCCGTGTGTGTGGGGGGGGGGGGGGGGGGGTACATCCCTTCCGTCCGACAATGACCCGGTTTTGTTTTCTCTGTCATGTTTCCGTCCTCCACTCCGTTATGGCTCCGCCTCGCGTGGTATCCGCCACGGCTCGTGGTCGTGCCTTGCCGACGACAAAAATCCCGTGCATCCTGTCCACGGTCTGTTCAGGACACAAACCAAGGCCTATCAGGCAAGGTCCGAACCAGTCGGTTCCATACTTATTCTCGAAAGGTCGTTATTGTCAAACGGGTCAGGTCATGGATGCTTCGATTGAACCCGCCCGACGCATCAAAGCCTCCGGCGCACATGGATGAAGGCGCGAAGCCCGACAGCTCGGGCAGCGTGAGGTTGGCCCGCGGCAGGGTCTTCTCTACCACCTCGTATCCCTGCACCCGCAACGCCTCCGCCATGAACCGCCGCAACGCGTCGGCGCCGTGGAGGTAGAGGACACGGGAGGGCCCCTCGACGCTGACAATGCCCTGAGTCCAGCGTCGGTTTATGGATTCCGGGGGATCCTGTAGTCGGCCGGGCCGCGACTTCGGCAAGGCCCTGTGACGGTCGGCAAGGCCCCGTGACGGGTTTCGTGAAACGGCTGCGGGACAAGACACCTGCGGCCGCGCTCACGGCAGCTTGTAGGAGCTGTCCTCGATGAGCGCTCGGAGGTCCTGGCGGAACTCGCCGCGCCACTTGGAGAGGATGACGTCGGCAGGGCACAGTCCTTGCTGAACCAGGTCACGCAAAGGCTTCAGATGGATGGTCTCGTCTTCGCCACGCCGGTTCAATCCGCGTTGGCGCGCCAGTCCTTCCCAAGCGATATCAACCATCTCCTTTGCCAGATCACCCAGCGAATAGCGTCGAAATCGTGCGGCCACGCCGTCCCGGTGGGAATCATGATAGGCGGTCATCCGCTCGTCGAAGGACCACCCCTTGACCAGGTCCCATGCGGCCTGGAGGCAATCGGTGTCGTAGCAGATGCCTTTGATGAGCGCGGGCAGGGCCGGCATCAGCTCCGGCGCCTGGCTGTCGGCGGAGCGGAACTCCAGGTAGTGCTTCAGCCGCGCCTCCGGAAAGAGCGTGGTCAGGTGGAGCTGCCAGTCCGCCATGGTGGCGTAGTGGCCCTGGTGGCCCCGTTCCAGAAACCGACGGAACGGAATTCCGGTCACGTCCACGTAGATCCCGCCCCGGGAGATGAGGTACATCGGCACGTCGAGAGCGTATTCCACGTAGTGGTGGAAGGTGGCATCGGGAGAAAAACAGAATTCCAGCAGCCCGCACCGGTCCGGGTCCGTGCGCGTCCAGATGTGACCGCGGTAGCTCTTGAAACCGTTGGGCGCCCCGTCCGATATGGGCGAGTTGGCGAAGGCCGCGCCGATAACCGGCGCCAGACCCATGGTGGTCCGCAACTTGGCCATGGCGTCGGCCTCGTCGCCGTAGTCGATGTTGGCCTGCACGGTGGCGGTCTGCTTCATCATCCGTTGGCCCAGGGCTCCCACCCTGGCCATGTACGGTCCCATGATGCGATAGCGCCGCTTGGGCAGCCACTCGATCTCATTGATGCGGCTGAAAGGCTGGATCCCGAGGCCGAGGAACACCACGTCGAACTTCCCCGCCACGTCGATGAGCTCACGGATGTGCTGTGAGAACTCGGCGTTGCTACAGTGAATGTCGTCGCACGGCTCGCCACTCAGCTCGATCTGGCCGCCCGGCTCCAGGGTAATGGCGTGGTTGCCGCGCTTGAGGCCGATCAGGAAGCCGTCTTCCTCTTGCGGCTCCCAATCGTAGTCGCTCATCAAGCCTTCGAGAATGACTCTGACGCCGCGCGGCCCGGAATACGAGATGGCCCTTGCCGTATCGCGCTCGATACCCACCTTCTCGTACTCGGTACCCACGCGCCACTGCTCGCGAGGCTTGCCGGCATCGTGAAAGAAGGCTTCCAACTCGTCTTGTCGCTCGATCACGGACATTGGACACCGACCATTTCGAATGGAGTCCTTCGACTTCGCTCCGCTGACGCTTCGCTAGCCGGTCCTGAGCGTAGCCGAAGGGCTCAGGACCGGCTAGCGGAGCGAAGTCGAGGGACAGACGGCCCGCAGGTTCTTTTTGTAGGGCGGAGTGACCACCGCCTTCTCCGTAATGATGGCCGAGACCAGTGAATGGTCGGTCACGTCGAAAGCCGGATTCAGCGTATGGACTCCGTCCGGCGCGATGCGGCTCCCCGCAATGTGGGTGACCTCATCCTGGCTTCGCTGCTCGATGGGAATGTCGGCTCCGGACGGACACCCGAGGTCCACCGTGGAGGTGGGGCAGGCCACGTAAAAGGGAACGCCGTGCCTCCGGGCCAGCACCGCCACCGTGTAGGTGCCGATCTTGTTGGCGACGTCTCCGTTGGCGGCCACGCGGTCGGCGCCGACTACAACCGCGTCCACCGGTCTGCTTTGCATCACGTAGCCCATCATGCTGTCGGTAATGAGGGTGACCGGTATCTGCTCCTTGCACAATTCCCATGCGGTCAGTCGGGCGCCCTGAAGAAAGGGTCGGGTCTCGTCCACGAACACCTCATCGATGGCCGCGCCCGATTCCTTCATCGCCCGTAGCACCCCCAGGGCGGTACCGTAGCCGGCGGTGGCCAAAGCCCCCGCGTTGCAATGAGTCAGAATCCGTCGGGAGTCCTTCAGCAGCGCGGCGCCCAAGCCGCCGAGCACGCGGTTCGCGGCGATGTCCTCCTCGTAGATCTCGAGAGCCGCATCCTCGAGCCGCCGCTTCAGCAACTCCAGGCCGGCGTCCTCGTTCTCCTCGTAGGCCGCCCGCATGCGCGCCAGCGCCCAGTGAAGGTTCACGGCGGTGGGCCGGGTGTCTTCCAGAGTACGGAATACCCGTTCCATGACCGCCCCGACCGACTTCGGATGCCTGATGCGGCGCGCCCCCAGGGCAACCCCCATGGCCGCGGCGACGCCGATGGCGGGGGCGCCGCGAACCACCATGCTGCGAATGGCCTGGGCCACCTGACGGTAGTTGCGGCAGACTCTGTAGACCTCCTTTTGGGGGAGTCGACGCTGGTCGATGAGGATCACCTCGCCGGCCCGCCACTCGATGGTTCTCACGGTCATGTCGGTTTATCTTTCGTCCAGGCTCAAATATAGTACCCGGAGAACCACCGTCAAGGGTCGAGCATGGCGGACCTTACCGAGCTACTCGCATACGCTTCAGGCGTCTACTTCATCGAGCCGGACATGGAGCAGCACGCGTTGCTGGCAACCTTGGCCGCGATCCACCTGTGCGACGGCGTTCTTTGCTTCGTCATCGCCCGCCACGGCGGACGGCATCAGGCCGGTTGGGCCCTGGCCGGCCTGATCCTCGGGATCTGGGGAGCCCTGCCACTACTCTTGCAGCGGCACGGTCAGTCCATCCTCTTGCGCAGGAACGTCGGGATATCGAAGTCGTCCTCGGCCACCTCTTCCTCGCTGAGGTCGTAGGTGACCGGCGGCGCGCCCGGTTCCCTTCCCGCATCGCCGTGCTGCCAATTGGGCTCGGCGGACCCGTCATCCTCCAGCGTACCGAGGTGAACGACCTTCCTGCCCCTGGCATCCTTGAGACCCGGCCCCGACGGCCCCTGCTTCCGGGCCGGCCCCTGCCGCTGCTCGGCTGGATCAGGCTCGGGCATCCGGAGTTCGCTGTCGCCGAACCCCGTGGCAATGACGGTGATGCGCAGCTCGTCTTCGATGCTCTCGTCGATCACCGCGCCGAAAATGATCGTCGCGTCGTCGTGGGCTTCGCCCTGGATCAGGGTGGCCGCCTCGTTCACTTCGAACAGGCTCATATCCGCACCGCCGGTGACGTTGATCAGGACGCCGCGGGCGCCGTTGATGGACACGTCCTCCAGCAACGGGCTGGAGATGGCCTGCTGGGCCGCCTCGAGCGCACGGTTTTCGCCGGTAGCGGCGGCTGCGCCCATGAGCGCGAATCCCATCTCCTTCATGACCGTGCGGACGTCCGCGAAGTCGAGGTTGATGAGCCCTGGGGTTACGATCAGGTCCGCGATTCCCCGGACCGCCTGGGTCACCACGCTGTCGGCTACCTTGAAGGTCTCCAGCAGCGTGGTCGACTTGCCGGCGATGCTGAGAAGCCGTTGGTTCGGGATGACCACGAGGGTATCCACTTTTTCCTTCAGCTCCCGGATCCCTTCTTCCGCCTGTTGCATGCGGCGCTTCCCCTCGAAGATGAAGGGCTTGGTGACCACGCCGACCGTGAGCGCCCCCACTTCCCGCGCCACGCTGGCAATGACCGGCGCACCCCCGGTGCCGGTGCCTCCGCCCATCCCCGCAGTGATGAAGATCATGTCCGCACCCGCGAGGAATTCACGGATACGCTCCTTGTCTTCCATCGCGGCGCGACGACCCACTTCCGGATTGGCGCCGGCTCCGAGCCCCTTGGTAAGAGAGTCCCCGATCTGGACCTTGATATCGGCCCTGCTCGCGTCCAGCGCCTGGCTGTCCGTGTTGGCCACGATGAAATCCACACCCTTGAGCCCCTCGTCGATCATCGTGTTGATCGCATTGCCGCCGCCGCCGCCGATACCGATGGTCTTGATTCGCGCTCCGGAATCGACCGGTTCCACCATCTCGAACATAGCACTTCCTCCTTTTCATCAGTTGCATCGTCGTCTTCGATTCACCGGAAGCGGACAGCCGACCTCCGTCGACCGGCTGCTTCCACTCCTTCCCGCTAGAAAAACTCCTTGAACCACTCCGTCATCCGGCCCCGGACCTTGTAGAACAGATGGTCGTTGTCCCGGCTGCGGAACAGTCTCCGGTCCTGCTGTCCGAGGCCGTAGAGAAGCAGCCCGGCGCCGGTGGCGTAGACCGGACTGGACACCACGTCCACCAGCCCCGTGACGTTGCCCGGTGTGCCCTGGCGCACCGGCGCGTTGAAGATCCTTTCCGCCATCTTGATGATTCCGGGCAGGAACGTGGAGCCCCCGGTCATCACGATGCCCGACACCAGATGGTCCTCGTATCCGGATTTGCCGATCTCCCGCTGCACCAGTTGGAAAACCTCCTCCACACGAGGCTCGATGATCTCGCACAGGATCTGACGCGACACCGACCGCGGGCTCCGTCCTCCCACGCTGGGCACTTCCAGCATCTCGTTGCGGTTGGCCAGGTCGGTTTCCACGCAACCATAGCGCTGCTTCAACTGCTCCGCGGCCGCCATCGGGGCATGCAGGCCCGCGGCGATATCGCCGGTGAGGTGGTTGCCGCCGACGCCCAGCACCGCCGTGTGCTTCACCGAGCCGCCGTGGAACAGCGCGATGTCGGTGGTGCCGCCGCCCATGTCCACCAGCGCCACCCCCAGCTCCTTCTCTTCCCGGGTCAAGGTGGCCTCGGCGGAGGCCAGCGGCTCGAGCACGAAATCCGCGACGTTCAGCCCCGTCCGATTGCAGCACTTGACGATGTTCTGCGCCGCGGCCACCGCCCCGGTGACGATGTGCACGCTGGCCTCGAGCCGGACCCCGGCCATGCCCCGGGGCTCCTGAATGCCGTCCTGGCCGTCGATGGCGTATTCCTGCGGCAACACATGGAGCACCTCCCGGTCCGTGGTGATGGGCACGGCCTTGGCCGCCTCGATGACCCGGTCCACGTCGTCATCGGTCACTTCCGCGTTCTTGACGGCCCCGACGCCGTGGCTGTTGAACCCGCGGATGTGTCCCCCGGCGATGCCGGCGAAGACGGTGTTGATCTCGCACCCGGCCATGATCCCGGCCTCCGCCACCGCTTTCCTGATGCCCTCCATGGTGGCCTCGACATTGATCACCACGCCTTTCCTCAAGCCGTGGGACGGGTGAATACCGACGCCCACCACCTCCGGTCCCTGCTCGGTCTCCTCTCCCACCACCGCGCAAATCTTGTGAGTTCCGATATCGAGCCCGACAACGACGTTGGTCTTCTTAGCCATGAATCTCTCCGACTCGTTCATTGATCCTGTCCATCGAATCACGCCCTTCCCCGCGGACGCGCCACCACCTGCCCCCGGAAACTCAGGTCAACGGCCCGGAAACGGGCGCCCTTTCCCTGGAACTCCCGCAGGAACCACTCCAACCGGTTCAACTTCTCGTCCCAGTCGCCCCAACCCATGTGGAACGGCACCGAGTAGGACACCGGATAGAGGACGATGCCGCCGCCGGGCTGGAAACGGATCTCGGACAGGCCGAGCGCCGTCTGTTCCACCGTTCTTCCGAAGACCACCGCCTCGGACAACTTCTCCTGCGTGGCCGGCGCTTTCGGCGGCAACTTCGCAGCCCGCAGGCCGGTGATGAACGGAAAGTCCACGGAATCCTCTTCGTCGAGAGCCTTGAAGATCACGCCGTCGTCCGCCACGTAGTACAGCTTGTCCAGGGCAACGATGGCGCCCGGTCTCCATTCCTCGATGGTGATCACCAGACGCGCCGGCAGTTCCCGCCGAATCCGGACCGACCTGACCCAGGGATGCCGCCGCACTCGTTCCTCCATCTTGCCGGGATCGATGGTCCAGATTCGGGTATGCGGCCCCAGCCCGGACATGACCACGATGTCCGCCCCCTCGACCTTCTCGACCCCGAGCACCTTGACTTCCCGGATGGCGAAGTAGGGGTGCGTCAGAACGAAATCCCGGCTCCCCTGGGCCACGGTCCGGACGATCCCGGACGCCGTTGCCAACGCCCGCCGTCCCTGACGGTAGCAATCGAGGATGTACCCGCCGTAAAGCCACCCCACGGCGCACAGCATACCGCCCGCCGCCCACATCCCCACTCGGCGGCCGCCTCCCTTTCCGAACCGGACCCGTGGACTACCCATTGCCCGCCTCCCTCGGCGACGAGGCCGCCGGACGGGCCGCGCCGTTCTTCAGCGCCGCCCGGTCGAGAATCCGCTCGACCAGGCTCCCGAAGTCGATGCCGACCCCCGCGGCGATTTCGGGCAGCAGACTCAGGGGCGTCATCCCCGGAAGCGTGTTGACCTCGAGCGCGTACAGCCGCTGGTCCGGCGAGATACGGAAGTCCACCCGCGGCGCCCCTTCGCAACCCAACAGGGCACAGGCCCGGGCGCCCAGCCGCATGGCCTTGCGATAGAGCGCGCCGGGCAAGGGCGCCGGAAAGATATGGGAAGCCATGCCGGGGGTGTATTTGGTCTTGAAGTCGTAGAAGCCCTTCGCCGGCCTGATCTCGGTGACTCCGAGCGCCTCGCCGTTCAGGATGGCCACCGTAATCTCCCTTCCGGGCACGTACTGCTCCACCAGCGCGTCCCGGTCCGCTCGACAGGCCTCGCGCACGGCCGGGGCCATGTCCCTTTGCCGGCGCACGATGGTGACTCCGATGGACGACCCTTCGGACCGCGGCTTCACCACCACGGGCAACGGGAGCTTCATCTTCGTGTTTCCCTCTCCCGCCAACACCTGATACGGGGGAGTGGGAACGCGGTTGCGGCCCAGCACCTCCTTGGTCAACACCTTGTCCATGCACAGTGCCGAGGCGGTCACACCCGAGCCGGTATAGGGGATCCCCATGACCTCCAGCAGTCCCTGGACGCAACCGTCCTCGCCGATCTTGCCGTGCAGTGCGTTGAAGACCACCTTGATCCGCCGCTTCCGGAGTTGGGCCGGCAGGTCCGGCCCGACGTCGATGAGAGAGACCCCCTTGTAGCCCCGCTGCCGCAGGGCGCCGGCGACATCCTTGCCCGACACCAGCGACACTTCCCTTTCCGCCGACGGACCGCCGTACAGCACGCCCACCCGCCGGTTCCGATGGGTTCCCGACGGCGTGCTCATCGCGGCCACTCCCCGGCGAACCGGACCTCGGTCTGCAACGTTATCGAAAACCGGCTCTCCACCTCGCTGCACACCCGCTCGATCAGCCGTCTGACGTCCTGAGCCCGGGCGCCGCCGCGATTGACGATGAAGTTCGCGTGCCGCCGGGAGACCTCGGCGTCCCCCACGCGCAGGCCCTTGAGACCCGACGCTTCGATCAGCCTTCCGGCGTGGTCGCCCGGTGGATTGCGGAACACCGATCCGAAGTTCGGATGGCCCGACGGTTGATTCTCCTTGCGCCGCGCCATGATGGCGCGCATGCGTGCTTCCGCCGCCGCGGGCGTCGCCGGCGTCAGCGCCATCCCCACGCGGGTGACGACGGCGCCCGCGGGCAGACGCGTCTCCCGATAGGAGAACCGCAACTCCTGGCGTCCGAGAGCCAGCGCCTCGCCGGCCGCGGTCACCGCGTCAACCCGGTGCACCACCCGCTCCATTTCCGATCCATAGGCTCCGGCATTCATCACCAGGGAGCCGCCCACGCTGCCGGGAATCCCCTCCGCGAACTCCAGACCGCCCCAGCCGCGGCGCACGGCCTCCCGCACCAGCCGGCTCACCGCACAGGCGGCGCCCACCTCGGCGCCGGAATCGCGCCAATGCACCCTGCGAAACTCGCCCCGCAACCGCAGCACGGCCCCGCGCACACCGTGATCGCTCACCAGCAGGTTGCTGCCGTTGCCCAGCAGCAGGACCGGTACGCCGCGGCGCTCCATGACCCTCAGGCAGGCGGTCAGACCGCGGACCGTCGTCGCCTCGACGAAATAGTCCGCGGGTCCGCCGACCTTGAAGGAGGTGTAGCGGGCCAACGGCTCGCGCACCTTCACCGCCACACCGGCGATGCCGGTCAACTCCGTGGTCAACCGGTCGGCGGTCATGGCCTCTGTTCCCGCAAGCACTCAAGCAGTGTCTCCCCGACCCGGTAGATATCCCCGGCCCCGAGGGTGAGGACCATGTCGCCGTCCGCAAGGCGCGGCAGCAGCGCGCCCGCCACGTCCTCCCTGGCGGCAACGAACTCCACGTCCATGTGACCCCGGCGCCTGATGGCGCGGTACAATTCCTCGCCGCCGGTTCCGGGCACGGGGTCCTCTCCGGCGGCGTAGATGTCCGTGACGATCAACCGATGGGCGCGGTCGAACGCCGAGACGAAGTCCTCGAAGAGATCCTTCGTGCGGCTGTAACGGTGCGGCTGAAACACCACCGTCAGGGGCCGCCCCCAACCCTCCGCGAGGGCCTGCAGGGTGGTCTCGATCTCCGTGGGATGGTGTCCGTAGTCATCCATGACCAGGACTCCGGCCGCCTCTCCCTTGATCTCCGACCGGCGATGGATGCCGGCGAAAGCTCCCAGCGCCGACGCCGCGGCGGCGAAGTCGATACCCAGTTCCGCGGCCACGGCGATGGCCGCCAAGGCGTTGGCCACGCTGTGCCGTCCCGGCATGGGCAACGTCACCGGCCCCAGCACCCGACCGCGGTGCAGGACGGAGAACGTCGACTCCATCCGCCGGGTCCGGACGCACCGGGCGCTGAAGTCCGCGTCCCCCGAAAGGCCGTAGGTAACCACCCGCTTGCGCACCCGGGGTATCAACCCACGGACCGTCGGATGGTCGAGGCAGAGCACCGCGATTCCATAGAAGGGCACCTTGTTGATGAACTCCAGGAACGCGTCCGCCAGCCCTTCCGTGGCGCCATAGTACTCGATGTGCTCGCGGTCGATGTTGGTCACCACCGCCACCGCCGGCGACAGCAGCAGGAACGTCCCGTCGCTCTCGTCGGCCTCGGCCACCAGGATGTCGCCCCGGCCCATCTGCGCGTTGCCGGCCAGGGACCTCACCCGGCCGCCGATGACCACGGTCGGGTCCATGGCCGCGGCGGTCAGGACATGGCCGATCATCGACGTGGTGGTGGTCTTGCCATGGCTTCCCGCCACCGCGATGCCGTGCTTCATGCGCATGAGCTCCGCCAGCATCTCGGCCCGGGGAATCACCGGGACCTGCCGCTCCCTGGCCGCCATCACCTCCGGGTTGGAGAACTTCACCGCGGTGGAGATCACCACCACCGAGAGGGTCTCGGCCAAATTGGCGGCATCGTGGCCGATGTGGACTTCCGCCCCGAGGGAGCGCAACCGGCGCGTGGCGTCGCTCTCCTGAAGGTCGGAGCCGCTTATTTCGTAGCCCAGGTTCAGCAAAACCTCCGCGATGCCGCTCATGCCGACGCCGCCGATGCCGACGAAGTGCACGCGGTGGCGTCTTTCGAAAGTCCTCGGGACCATCATGACCACCCGGGGACGAGGGCATGGCACTCGTCCACGATTCGTTCGGCCGCATCTCCCCGAGCCAGCCCCGCCGCGGCGCGACCCATGGCGTCTCGCAGCGCCGCGTCTCCATGGAGCGCGCGGATGGTCTCGGCCAGGCCCGGAGGCGTCAACTCCTGCTCCACGATCACCTCGGCGGCGCCGGCTTCCTTGAGCGCCAGCGCGTTGAGCCGTTGATGATCGTGGGCCGCGTACGGATACGGGATCAGCACCGAGGGCTTGCCGCAGACGGTCAACTCCGCCAGAGTCGAGGCCCCGGCCCGGCAGATCACCAGCTCGGCCGCCGCGTACGCGCTGTCCATCCGGTCGATGAAGGGCAGCACTTCCGCCTCGCACGGGAGCGACGCGTAACCCTTTCTCACCATCTCCTCGTCCGCGCGCCCGGTCTGATGGGTGACCCGGAACCCGGCCGCCACCTCCCCCAGGTGCGCCAGCGCGCCAAGGACCGTCTGGTTGAGCCGGTGGGCGCCCGCGCTGCCGCCGAAGACCAGCAGATGGAACCGGCCGTCCCGGTCCGGCTCGGGAAGCCTGTCCCAACGCACCGGGGTGCCGGTGAGCACCACCTTGGCCGGGGGAAAATAGTCGATGCTCTCGCGGAAACTCGTGAAGACCCGGTCCACCAGCCGTCCCAGAATGCGGTTGGTGAGTCCGGGGCGCAGGTTCTGTTCCAGGACCGCGCAGCGGATGCGCCGTGAGAACCCGGCCAGCAGCAGCGGACCCGAGGCGTAGCCCCCGAGCCCGATGATGCATTGAGGATCGAAACCGCGGACGATCGCGCACGAACGCCACAGACTCACGGGTATTCCGTAGAGGCCCTCCAGCAGTCCCTTGAGACCGCGTCCCTTGAGGCCGCGAATGGGCAACAGCTCCAGCGGGAACTCGGTCTCCGGGATGACCCGGCTCTCGATGCCCCACCGACTGCCCACGAACAGGATGCGGGCCTCTCCGTTCCGCCGGCAAAACTCCCGCGCCACCGCGAGGCCGGGAAAGAGATGTCCGCCGGTGCCGCCGCCGGCCACGATCAATCGCATGGCCGGGTCCTCCGCCAGGAGACGCCCAGGAGCATCCCCGCGACCGTCAAGTGAACCACCAGGGCCGAGCCGCCGTAGCTGACGAACGGCAGCACCAGCCCCTTGGTGGGCACCAGGCCCATGACCACGCTCATGTGGATCAGCGCCTGAAGCCCCAGCAGCAAGGTGAGGCCGAACACCATCAACCGGGTAAAGGAGTCGCCGCTTTCCAGGGCCAGCCGCAGGCCGCGAAACAGCAGGATGCCGAAGAGCCCCACCACCAGCAGCGCGCCCCACAAGCCCAGCTCCTCACCGATCACGGAGTAGATGAAGTCCGTGTGCGCTTCCGGCAGGTAGAAGAGCTTCTGCCGGCTCTGCCCCAGGCCCCGGCCCCACAACTGGCCGGAGCCAAAGGCGATGTAGGACTGGATGATCTGGAAACCGCTGTTGGCGGAGTCGCTCCAGGGGTCCAGAAAGGCCAGCACTCGCCTCATCCGGTAGTCGGCGGACAGGATCAGGAAGACTCCCGCCGGAAGCGCCGCCAGCGCTACGCAGGCCAGATGCTTCACCCGGCTCCCGGCGACGAACAGCATGGCCATGGTGATGATGGCGAGGATGAACGCCGAGCCGAAATCCGGCTCCGCCAGCAGGAGCGCCACGAAAGCCCCGGCCACCAGCAACGGGGGCAGGGTCCCGTACAGGAAGCTGTCCAGACGGTCGGCTCTCCTGGAAAGGCTGTAGGCCAGGTACAGCACGAAGGTGACCTTGGCCAGTTCCGAGGGTTGGAACACGAAGGGAGGCACGCCCAACCAACGATGGGCGCCGCCGCGGACCACGCCGAGGCCCGGCACCAGCACCAGCACCAGGGCCACCAGGGTGACGATGAGCAGCGGACCGGCCAGGCGGCGATGGGCCGACGGCGGCACCAACAGGGCCACGGAGAGTCCCAGCACGCCGAGGCCGGCGGACGCCAACTGCTTGCGGAAGAGATAGGTGCCATCGCCGAAGCGTTCCTGGGAAAAGAGGTAGCTGGTGTTCAGCACCATGGTGACGCCGATGGCGAGCAGCGCCACCAGGCTCACGAGCATCCACCGGTCCACGTTGCGAATCCCGCTCACAGGGCCTGCACCCGTTCCTTGAACACGCGCCCGCGTTCGGCGTAGTTCTCGAACATGTCGAAGCTCGAGCACGCCGGCGACAACAGCACCACGTCTCCGGGTCGGGCGGCGGCCCGCGCCTCGCGGACCGCCTCGGGCAGATCCGCCGCCACCAGGGTGGCGGTCAACCCTCCGAGGGCGTCTTTCATGATCCCCGCGGCCTCACCCAGCAGGATCAGCTTGCGCACCCGTTCCCGGACCAGCGGTTCCAGGTCCCGGTAGCTGCCGCCCTTGTGGACCCCGCCGGCGATGAGCACGATGGGGCGGTCGAAACTGGCCAGGGACTTCCGAACGGCGCCGACGTTGGTGCCCTTGGAGTCGTTGAAGTAGCGCACCCCGTCGAGCTCCCGCACGAGCTCCAGCCGGTGCTCGAGGCCCCGGAACCGCCTGGCGGCCGTCCGTATGTGGCGCTCCTCGATGCCCACCGCCTTGGCGGCGCATACCGCCGCCATGACGTTCTCGACGTTGTGGACCCCGCGCAACCCGAGGTCCCGCCGCGGCAATCGCTCTTCGGCCCCGCGGCTGCGCCAGACGATGGCGTCCGCGGTGGCGAAAGCCCCCTCCTCGACCTCCGACCAGCCGAAGGAGACCGCCCGGGCGCCCAGTTCATGGCGCAAGCTCCAGACCCACGGATCGTCGCGGTTCAGCACCGCGACGTCGTCCGGATGCTGGGCGGCGAAGATCCGCGCCTTGGCCGCGCCGTAACTCGCCAGCCCGTCGTAGCGGTCGAGATGGTCCTCGCCGAGGTTGAGACACAGGGCCACGCGCGGCCGGAAATCCCGCACCCATTCGAGCTGGAAGCTGCTCACTTCCACGACGCCCCAGTCCCAGGCCCTGTCCACGTACTCGATCAGCGGCTTGCCGATGTTGCCGCCGGCGAAGACGCGCAGCCCGGCGGCTTCGAGGATGCCGGCCACAAGCCGCGTCGTGGTGGTCTTTCCGTTGGTGCCGGTAACGGCCACCATGGGGGTGCGGCTGAACCGCGCCGCCAACTCGATCTCGCTCAACACCTCGATGCCGCGACGGGCGGCTTCCACCAGCAGCGTATTCTCCCGCGGCACTCCGGGGCTGGGAACCACCGCATCCACGCCGTCGAGCCACGCGGTTTCCTCCGGCCCGAGATGGCAGGGGGCGGACCACCGCGACAGCTCCTTCCTGGCCGCTCCCATCCCGTCGTCCTCGCGCGCGTCGGCGCCCACGACCCGCGCTCCCCGATGCGCGAGAAACCGGGCAACCGCCAGGCCGGTACGGGCCAATCCCAACACCAGGATCTTTTTGCCCTCGAGTTCCATCAGCGGTTTTCCGCTCGTCGCCAGTGTCCTGTCCGGTTCATTCGGGCTCCACGCTGCGCGCCTCTGCCGCTCCCCTCGGCTCACTCCAGGA
Source organism: uncultured Binatia bacterium (SeqCode) (assembly GCA_965214905.1). Taxonomy (GTDB): domain Bacteria; phylum Desulfobacterota; class Binatia; order UBA9968; family JAJDTQ01; genus JAJDTQ01. Next base: position 2,984,495 of record OZ243984.1, on the reverse strand, counting down.
TTCCTCAGCGCAGTTTCAGCGTGCTCAACGCGAACAGCGCGCAAATGATCGAAACGATCCAGAACCGCACGATGATCTGCGGTTCCGCCCATCCCTTGAGCTCGTAGTGATGGTGGATGGGCGCCATGCGAAAGACCCGTTTGCCGCGCAGCTTGAAGGAGGCGACCTGCACGATCACCGACACCGCCTCCACCACGAAAACACCCCCCACCACCACCAACAGGATCTCGTTCTTGCTGATGACCGCGACGCTCCCCAGGGCCGCCCCCAGTCCCAGGCTGCCGACGTCGCCCATGAACATCTGCGCGGGATAGGCATTGAACCAGAGAAAACCCAGGCCCGCCGCCGCCACCGCGGTGCAGAACACCGACAGCTCCCCGACCCGGGACACGTAGGGGATCTGCAGGTACTCGGCGAACTTCACGTGACCCGCGAGATACACGATGAGGGCGTAGGTGGCCGCCGCGGTCACGACCGGACCGATGGCGAGCCCATCCAGGCCGTCGGTGAGGTTCACCGCATTGGAGGCGCCCACCAGCACCACCATCGCAAAGGGGACGTACCAGATGCCGAGATCCGGCCGCACGTTCTTGAAGAAAGGAACCGCCACCGTGCTGCTGAAATCGGGTTGCAGCAACAGCACCGCGGCGGCCGCCGCAGCCACGGCCATCTGCGGGATGAGCTTGCTCCACAGGCCCAGTCCGCGGCTGCTCCCCCGGCGAATCTTGAGAAAGTCATCGACGAAGCCGATGGCGGCGAATCCCACGGTCACCCCCAGGGCCACCAGCACGTACACGTTGGTGACGTCCCCCACCAGCACGGTGGACAGCACCAGGGACAGGACGATCAGGGTCCCCCCCATGGTGGGCGTGCCCGCCTTGGCGGCATGACGGTCCGGACCGTCTCCTCGAATGGGCTGCCCGATCTGCCACTGCTTGAGCGCGCGGATGAGGTACGGGCCGATGATAAACGACAGCAGCAACGACACCAGCGCCGCCAGGGCCGCGCGGAACGTGATGTAGCGGAGCACGTTGAAGACCGGAAAGGTCGTATGCAGCGGAAAAAGCAGAAGATAGAGCACGCGGTTACGCCCCTTCGTTCTTCATGGCCGCGAGCACTCGCTCCATGGCTGCACCCCGCGAACCCTTGATCAGGACCCAGTCGCCCTTCCGCAGCTCGGCGCGCAACTCCGACGCCAGCTCCCGGTGGGTCCGGGCCACCCGTACGGCGGTCCGTTCCATGCCCGCCCCCAGTGCACCTTGCCGGATGTCGCGGGCAAAGCGCCCCAACAGATAGAGGGCGTCCACGCCGCTCCCGGCCGCGGTTTCCCCGAGCTCTCGGTGGCAGCCGGCCTCGTCCGGGCCCATTTCCAACATGTCGCCAAGCACCGCCACCCGCCGGCCGCGCCCCGGAAGCGCCTTCAGCGCCGTCAGCGCCGCTGCCATGGAAGCCGGATTGGCGTTGTAGGCGTCGTTGATGACGCCGATGCCGTCCAGGCGCTCCAACTGCATGCGCATGGCCACCGGCCGCACCGCCTCGAGACCCACGCGAATGGCCGCCACGTCCGCTCCGAACGCGTGCGCCATGGCCGCCGCCCCGACCGCGTTCCCGACGTTGTGCATGCCGCACAGGCGCAGCCGTACCGGCTCCCGCACCCGGCCCACCCGGAGGTTGAACCGCACCCGGCCCCCGGACAGCATCTCCGGATCCTCGCCGCGCACGAAACCGCCGGCGCCGTAGGTGACCACCCGGCCCCGGAAGGCCCGGCTCTGGCGCACCACCCGGCCGTCATCCAGGTTGACCACCGCGGTGCCTCCCGGATCGAGTCCCCGGAAAATCGCCCCCTTCTCCCGGGCCACGCCGGCGAGGGTGCCCAGTCCGGAGAGGTGCGCCGGGGCCACCGAAGTGATGAGGGCCAGATCCGGATTCGCGATGGCCGTGAGCCGGCGGATCTCCCCCGGCCGATTGGTGCCCAACTCCACCACCGCCGCGCGCTCCCCGGCCCGAAGCCGCAACAGGGTCAACGGCAGACCCACCAGGTTGTTGTAGTTGCCCTCGGTCTTGCGCACCTTTCCGCGTAACGGACGATCTTCCATGCGCGCGCGTTGAAGAATGGAGAAAAGCATCTCCTTGGTCGTCGTCTTGCCGTTCGAGCCGGTGATCGCCAGGACCCGCGGCGCCAGCTTCCGACGATGGCAGTGGGCCATGTCGCCCAGGGCCTTGAGGGTGTCGCGCACGCGAATCACCGAGACCTGCTTCGGACCGGCGATGCTGCGCTGCACCACCAGGCATCCACCCCCGCGGCGCACCGCTTCGGGCACGAATACATGTCCATCCCGCATTTCCCCTTGGAGCGCCACGAACACGCCGTCCTTTTCCACCTGCCGCGAATCCGTGCTGACGTGGCCGAACCGGCTCACCGCCCCGCGCTGAACGATGGTTCCCCTGGCGGCTCGCGCCAGCTCTTCGATGGTCCAATCCATGGGCGCGTTGCACGCGTGCCGGCGTCAACCGCCGGCGCCGTGCACCTCTTCCCGCAACACCTGCCGGTCGTCGAACCGAAGCCGGCGGTCCCCGACGATCTGGTAGTCCTCATGGCCCTTCCCCGCCACCAGCAAGACGTCGCCCGGACCCGCCATGGACAGTCCGAGGCGAATGGCGGAACGCCGGTCCGGCTCCACCCGGTAGCCGGTCTCCGGCCCGGATGCGTCCCCTTCCTCCAGCCGTCTCATGCCGCGGCCGCGAACGCCTTCCTCGATGTCGCGAATGATCGCCAAGGGGTCCTCGCCGCGCGGGTTGTCGGAGGTAAGCACGACGCAGTCGCTTGCCGACGCCGCGATCTCTCCCATGACGGGGCGCTTGCCGGGATCCCGGTCGCCGCCGCAACCGAAGACCGTGATCAACCTCGTCCGGGTCAACCCGCGCAGAGCGCGGATGACCTTGTCCAGGGCATCCGGCGTATGCGCGTAGTCCACCACCAGGGTCGTCCCCAGGCGGTTGGGAATCCGTTCCAACCGCCCCGGCACCCGGTCGAGTCGGGAGAGGCCGGCCGCAACCGCTTCCGGACCGAGCCCCAGGGCCCAGGCCGTTCCCGCGGCCGCGAGGATGTTCTCGAGATTGAGCTCGCCCATGAGCGCCGATTCGAACTCGATCCGCTGCGGCCCGCACGCCAGGGTCCCTCTCAACCCGGCGACATCACTCTCGAAATCCACCGGATGGACGTCCCATCGAGGCGCTCTTCCATAGGTGAGCGTCACCAGTCCGGCGTTCTCCGCCAAACCGATCAGATCGAGACCCCGCGGGTCGTCGGCGTTGATGACGGCGAACGGTCGCTCCTTCGCACTGGCGGGCAGGCATTCCGTGAACAGCCGCGCCTTGCTGAGAAAGTACGTCTCCATGTCGCGGTGATAGTCCAGGTGATCCCGCGAAAGGTTGGTGAACACCGCGCCGTCGAAATCGAGCCCCTCCACCCGGCGCAGGTCCAGGGCGTGCGAGGAGACTTCCATGGCGACGAACCTCACGTCCGCGCGCACCATGTCGGAAAGGAGTTCCTCGACGTCGATGGACTCGGGCGTGGTCAGCGGCGAAGGCCGCTGCCACCCGCGGTAGCGCTGACTGATGGTGCCGACGACGCCGCAGGAGTCCCCGCCGGTGGAGAAGATGGCGTCGAGCAGATACGTGACCGTGGTCTTGCCGTTGGTGCCGGTGACGCCCACCAACACGAGTCCGCGGCTCGGACGCCCGAAGAACACCGCGGCCGCGTGAGCCATGGCCCGCCGTGTATCCGGCACCCGGACACAAGCGGCTCCCGGCGGCGCCGGAACGGATCGTTCCACCACCACCGCGGCCGCGCCCCGCTTCACCGCCTCCTCGACGTAGTCGTGACCGTCCGCGAGCTGTCCCGCGAAGGCGAAAAACACGTAACCGTCCCGGACCCGGCGGGAATCACACGCGAGACCCTGTACGGCCACGTCGGCGGGTCCCCTGTGGTCCCGGATGTCGGGCATATGCAACAGCTCCCGCAGCCGCATCGACCTCAATCCTTCAACGTCAGCAACAGACGGCCGCTGGCGTTATCGATCTGCTGCTCCACCACGTAGCCGTGCCCCCGGAGGACCACGGAGAACTTGAGCCGCTTGGCCTTGTCCACGGCCTCCCGCATGCTCAGGCCGATGAGGTTCGGCTCGCCGCCCTTGCCGATCGACTTGCGGTGCCGCAGGGTCTTCCGGGACACCCGGATGACGCCGCGGTCCGATCCCGATGGCACCTCCGGCAGAAGGCGCGGGTTCGGAGTCACACCAAGAGCGTGCAGCGCGGGAGCCGCGATCCGACGGAACAGGGGGGCCGCGACCACGCCGCCGTACACGTTGACCGTGGGCTCGTCCACCAGGATCAGCAGCACGAAACGCGGCTCGTCCGCGGGCACGAAACCGACGAACGAGGCGATCCGCCTGGTCTTGGAGTAGCCGCCCTTTTCCGGCTTTTGGGAGGTGCCGGTCTTGCCTGCCGCTTCGAACCCCGTGAGGACGGCCCGCGTGCCGGTGGCGCCCTCCGCCACCACCCCCTTCAGGATGCCGGCCACGGCCCGGGCCGTGGCCCTGGAGACCACGCGCCGCACCACCTCCGGCCCGTGCCGGAGCAGGATCTTGCCGTCTTGGGCCACTACGCGGTCCACGAGATGCGGCCGCATGAGCAGACCGCCGTTGGCGACCGCGGAGACGGCCATGACCATCTGCAGCGGGGTTACGGCGATGCCCTGTCCGAAGGAGGCGGTGGCGAGGTCGATGGCGCGCCACCGGGAAGGCGGCCGCACCGTACCCACTACCTCGCCGGGAAGATCGATTCCGGTTTTCTCGCCGAAGCCGAACCGCCGTATGTAACGGTGATACCGCTCCTTTCCGAGCTTGTCGGCGACCTTGGTCACCCCGATGTTGCTGGAAAGATGAAGCACTTCGGCGAAGGACAGCCAGCCGTACTCCTTGAAATCGTGAATGGTACGGCCGCCGTATCGATGGCGGCCGAACTCGCAGAAGATCAGGTCCTCCCGTCCCACGACGCCGTCCTCCAGCGCGGCCGCGGCCAGGACCGCCTTGAAGACGGAGCCGGGTTCGTAGGTGTCGGTAACGGCGCGAATGCGCCACCGGTCCCGGTCCTGGCGGCGAAACTGGTTGGGATCGAAGAACGGGTAGCTGGCCAACGCCAGGATCCCGCCGGTGAACGGATCGGTCATCACCACCGTGCCGCCCTTGGCGCGAAACCGTTTCACGGTGGCTTCCAGGTGCTTTTCGGCAAGGTGCTGCAGCGTCGTATCGAGGGTCAGGCGCACGTCGGCCCCGGGCCGGATCTTGAAGTCGTCCAGACCCGTGATCAACACGCGGCGACCCAACGCGTCGCGCTCCGCCACCAGGGAGCGAGCCTTGCCGCGGATGTACCCGTCGTAGCTCCGCTCGACTCCTTCCAGTCCTTGGGCGTCCGTTCCCACCAGACCCAACACCTGCCCGGCAAGATGACCCTGCGGGTAGTAGCGTTTCGACTCGTCGGATAACCCGATCCCTTCGATCTTCAGGGCCCGCACCCGTTGGACCTGACGCGGCGTCGCCTGGCGCTTGAGCCACACGAAGGGCTTGTGGGACATGACCTTGCGGCGCACGTCCCGGCGTTTCATATCGAGCGCCCGCGCCACCGCCGGCACCATCTCCTCGGCCGACTTCAGCCTTCGGGGCCTGACGTACACGGACCGGGACTCCACGCTGATGGCCAACGAGTCGCCGTTGCGGCTGAGGATGGTGCCGCGCTTGGGCACGAAGATCCTCTCCTGGAGGTGCTGCTTCTCGCCCAATCGGGCCAATCTCTCGCCGTCGAAGGCCTGGAGCTGGATGGCCCGCAACGCCACCGCCACCAGCAGCGCCAGCAGCAGACCGCCGGTCAGCCACAGCCGCGACCGCGATCTTGCAGAAGGGTCCCGTGCCTCTTTCTTCGTCACGGAAGCACCACCACCTGCCCGGTTTCGGGATCCCGCAGTCCGAGTCGCCGCCGCGCCATGGTCTCGAGGCGTTCGGGCGCGGTCAGGCTCGCCAACTCCAGTTTCAACTCACGATTCGTTTGTTCCAACCGCCGTTCCAGCTTGGCGGCGGTGGAGAGGACGTAACCCAGTTGCACGACCCGCAGGCGCTGCCCCACGAGCAACAGGGCCAACGCCACCAGGAGACAACTCAACGCGACCGGCAATAGCGCGCGCCGGCGCCGTGCCGCGGGCTCGACGTCGGCCACATGCTGCTGGTTGAGAACACCTGCGCCCATGTTCGGTTCTCGCGGGACCGCCACGTAGTCCCTCCTCATGGCCATGCCTTCCATCACGGGGCCGTTTCGGCGCGGGCGGGTTTGAAACCCGCCCGCGCCGACGTCATGCCCCACCCTCCCGCTAGACTCTTTCGACGGCCCTCAGCCGGGCCGAGCGCGCCCGGGGGTTGGCCCGGATCTCCTCGATGCCGGGAACCCGCGGTTTACGGGTGAGGGCCGTTGCCTTGCGGGCCCAACCGCAAACACACCCGGGCAGACGCGGTGGACAGACACAATCGAGGCCCCACCGGTGAAACGCGCGCTTGACCAGCCGATCCTCCAGCGAGTGAAACGAAATAATCACGAGGCGCCCCTTGGCGCACAGCAATTCATGGGCCGACTCGAGAAACCTCTCGAGATTCTCCAGCTCGCGGTTCACCGCGATGCGCACCGCCTGAAACGTCCGGGTCGCCGGATGAGTCGCGGGCGTGCGGGGCTTCCGGGGCCGGCGCGTCGGGCTTCTCATGGCCCGGGCCACCGTCTCCGCCAGTTGCCGCGTCGAATCGATGGCTCCCTGGCGACGCCGGGCGTCAATGGCCCGTGCGATCCCCCGCGCCCGCGGCTCGTCGCCGAAATCCCGGATGATCTTCTCCAGCTCCCCGACGGGCAGGCTGTTCACCAGCTCATGGGCGTCCACCGTGTGGCGTCGGTCCATGCGCATGTCCAGTCTGGCGTCGCTGAGGAAACCGAAGCCGCGCTCCGGTGTGTCGAGCTGGTGGGAGGACAGGCCCAGATCCAGCAGAATGCCGTCCACGCCGGGCCAGCCCGCCTCGTCCAGGACTTCCCGCGCCCGGGTGAATCCCGTATGGCGCAGCATCACCCGTTGCCCGAAGCGGGCCAACGCCCGTCCGGCGGCGCCAATGGCCTCGTCATCACAATCCAGGCCCACCAGCGCCCCGTCCGGGCACGACCGACGCAATATCTCCCGCGCATGTCCGCCTCCCCCGACGGTTCCGTCCAGATACCTTCGCGCCGGCCTGGGCGCGAGAATCTCGATAACCTCGCGAAGCATCACGGGCTGGTGTGCGTAGTCCACGTGACCGACCGTTCAATGACAGGTAGCAGCGCCCTCCCAGTCGTCGTCGAAACTCTCGATGGCGTCGTCCAGGGAGGAGTAGAATTCGAAGACCCCGTCCATGCCCACGATCCGGAAGATATCCTTCAGATGGGGGTGCATGCCCGACAGCTTCAGGTCGCCATTCATTTCGCGCAGCAGCCTCAGACGGTCCAGCAGCACCCCGATGCTCAAGTAGTTGATGTGATCGACCGCCTTGAGATTCAGCACCACCTTCAGCCGCTCCTTCTCGATCAGGCCTCCGATCACCTCCTTGATCCGAACCATTTCCCGGAGGTCGATATCACCGTTGACGTCGATAACGGCGATATCCTGTATGACTTTCCGGTCGAGTCCGATCATGGATCGCTCCTTTCTTCCGGCGCCCGTCTCCGGACTCACAAGCCCAAGTCCGTGAAGGAGTCCGGATCTTCCATGAGCCGCTCCTCAGCCTCCGCGAACACCATGTCCCAGGCGTCCTGGTCCCAGATGCGAAATTTCTCGCCGGCGGACACCAGCATCACCTCACGCTTGAGTTCAGCGTACTTGCGCAACGTGGGCGGGATGAGGATACGTCCGTGCGGGTCCACGGCGCATTCCGACGCCCCGCCCAGGTAGTAGGTCTGGAACCGCACCATGCGGGCGTCGAACTTCGGTTTCCCGCGAACGGCTTCCTCCAGGGCCAGCCACTCGTCCAACGGATAGACATCCAGGCAGCGCTTGGAGCTGACGACGAAATTCGTGATAATGAGACGTTCATCACCTTTGCCCAGGAGGACTTCGCGATACTTGGCCGGAATGCTCAGGCGCCCTTTGGTATCGACCGTATGCTCGTATCTGCCGCGAAACATGCCTGACACTTCATGGGAATTTATCCCACTTTGTCCCACTTGGCCGTGAATATACTCGAACCCTTTCTCGCCTGTCAACTCAAAACCGTAGCGTTTCCGCATGTGTCGAAGTAACCCGTGGCGACGGGCTTCCAACTACATCTGGTTACGTCCGGGCGCCTGGGTGCAGACAAGCCACAAAATGTAGGTGTTTGTGGGCGCCGGCGGGTCGGACCGGCCACGGCACCGCGGTGATTCTTTTTTTCGAGATGGACCGCCTGCCCGGCGTCATTCGTGGTGGGGGCGGGTGCTGACGGGAGTATCGGGGGCAGCGGATCGTTAAGCCGGATTCTGTGCGCGTTTCCCAACAGGAAACGGGACGGTCATTCATCTTGCCCCGTGATTGCTCGCGGGGTCCAGCGACCTTACCCGAGGGTTTCAGGCGGACGACCCGACCCTCCTATTTGGTCTTGCTCCGGGTGGGGTTTACCATGCGCCCGCCATCACTGACGGACCGGTGAGCTCTTACCTCGCCTTTTCAACCTTACTCGACGGCCCGGTTCGACCGGAATCCGTCGGGCGGTATGTTTTCTGTGGCACTTTCCCTCGATCGCTCGAGGCCGCCGTTAGCGGCCACCCTGTCCTGTGGAGTCCGGACTTTCCTCCTCCGCGTCACCGCGGAAGCGACCGTCCGATCCACTGCGTCCCGAGACTCAGTTTCCCGATTATGCGGTAAAGTTGCAACCCCGCGGAGGTCGGCGGCCGGAAACGTGCTCGCGCCTACGGCTACCCCTCCTGCTCCGGGGCCGGCGGGTTGTAGAAGAGAATGCGTTGACAGCTCGGACAAAGGTTCACGCGCTCGTTGCGCAGGACGTCGTTCCAAAGCTGCGGCGGGATATTCATGTAACAGGCCTGGCATATGGCCGACGACACCGCCACCACTGCCGTGCCGCCGCGCCGGTCGAAGAGCAGCTCGTACTTCCCCATGAGATCGTCGCTGAGGCGCGACGCCGTGGCATCGCGCGCCTCCCGGGTCTGGTCGATCTTCTGGTCGAACTCGGCGATCTGCTCCCGCAAGGGCCCCTTCTTCTCGTTCCAGTCGTTGCGTAGAGCGGTCAACTCGTCCTCTTTCTGCTTGAGGATTCCCTCCCGGGCCTCCAGGTCGGTCATGACCTCGATCAACTCCTCCTCCACGATGGCGTTGGACTCCTTGATCGCTCCGATCTCTCGTTGAAGCGCCTGCAATTCCTTGATGTTCTTGATCTGGCTCATACGCATGCGCTTGTCGGTAGCCTTTCGACTAGCGTCACTTATGGTCTGCTCCTTGGCCTTCCGGACTCCTTCCTTGTCCTCCCAGGCCTCCCTCAATGTCTTGACTTCGGCCGCCAAACGGGCAATTTCGCCCTCGGACCTCTCGATTTCGTCGAGTCGTTCCGTCCGGGCGCTCTTGTGCTCCTTCACTTCCAGATCGATGCCTTGAAGCACCGCCAAGGTTTCCAACTGCTCGCGCAACACGTTACCCTCCCGTGGCCGGACACAGGAAAAAAAAAGAACCGCACCAGCGGGTGCAGTTCTTTTCATTCCGGTCTCGGCTGTCTGATCGTGTCCGATAGGCCCTTACGTTCATGCTTGAATGGTATCCTATCGATATTCCGGGTGATTGTCAAAGGCCCGCCGGGCGGAGCGGACCCGTGGGCCGGTCACAGACCGAGCTTGCCGGGGTTCATGATACCGTTGGGATCCAGACAGCGCTTCACCGAGCGCATCAGCTCCAGGTTATCGCCGTGCTCGTGGCTCATGAGCGGCGCCAGCTTGACTCCCACGCCGTGGCAGTACTCCACCGATCCGCCGAAACGGTGGACGGTCCGCAACAGGGCGGAGACCGCGTCGCCCAGCTCCGCCCGCGCCTGCTCGCCGCCCTCCCTGGAGAGCCGCAGGGAGAAGAGCTCGGGGCCGGTCCAGAGTCCGCTATCCCGGAACCGGACGTTGCGGGCCGCAGCCATGGCCAGCGCCTCTCGCCTGAAGGCCAGCACCTGCGATGCGGGCAAGGCCACGTGCACCCAATCCTGATGCACCCCGGTGTCGCTCCGTTTCCGGCGCTCGCGGCGGTTGGCGGCAAACCGCCGGGCGGCCGCGTGACGTTCCCGCCAGAACCGTTCGGCCCGGTCCGGGGCCAGCCGGACGCCGCCCCGGTCCCCGCACGCCGCCAAGGCCACCCCTTCCTCCGCGGCCACGACCTCGGCCTTTCCCTCGAACCCGAGATAGAGGATCGACGACCCTTCCGGATCCTCCGTCTCATCGCCATAGTCGAGCAGGGTCGGCCGCAGGCCGGCAGCGGAGAACGCCAGCACGGCCTCGAAGCCACGGGCGAAGGAGTCGAACCGGACGGCATGGAGCGACCTCGCCTCCGGAACCGGAAAAACCCGGAGGGTCACCTCCGTGATGATCCCGAAGCAACCCTCGCCGCCGATGAACAGGTAATTCAGGTCGATTCCGGTGGAGCTCTTGGCGACTCCCCGAGTGCGGCACACCCGACCCTCGGGCAGCACCGCCTCGACCCCCAGCACCTGGCTCCCTGCGGAGCCGTACTTTCCGCCGCGGTACCCGAGACTGTTGGTGGAGACGGCCCCGCCCACCGTGGCCACCGGCAGCGTCCAGGGGTCGTGACCCAGCATGAGGCCGGACTGCTGCAACTCCGAGTCGAGCGCCTCCAGCACCATGCCGGCCTGGACCCGGACCGTGAACGCTGCCGTGTCGAGTTCCAGCACGGCGTTCATCCGCCGGAGATCCACGACGATGCCCGGGGTCAGCGAGACCGCCGCCCCCATGAGCCCGGAGCCGCCGCCATAGGGCACCAGCGGCGCTCGGGCCTCGTTGGCCACGGCGACGATGGCCCGGACCTCGGTGGTGGAGGCAGGGGTGCAGACACACAACGGATGAACGGGAACGATCGGGCGCCCGGGATGGATGCGGCTTTGCCCCAATGCATCCCAGGCGTGCAGGTCCAACTCATCCGGGTCCGTGAGGACGGAACCGGCGCCCAGCAGGGCGGTGAGGCGGCCGACTGCGCCGGCGTGTATCTTGACGGGTTCGGGTGCCGTTGGCTGCCCTAGAGTCGCGTTCCGTAAATGTGTTGACCCTGTTCCATATCTTCACCCCGTTCCCGCAAGAAGTGGTCGGCGATGAACAACTACCCTCTCCCTCCGGGAGAGGGTTGGGGTGAGGGCCGTCCAAATGGCTCGGTGATGAGTCATCGCAAATATGAAACGCAACACTCGTTCCGGCTTGTTCGTCCTATCCAAACAAAAAGTTCGAGTTAATGACCGCAACCGAACCCTCCCCTTCTGCCTGTCATCAAACACCTGATCCGACAGACTCCTAGTGCATGTTCTGGCCGCCGTCCACCACCAGGGTCTGGCCGGTCATGAAATCAGCCAGCGGGGAGGCCATGAACAGCACCCCGCCGACGAGGTCCTGGGGCACCTGGACCCGTTTGATGGCGCGCTGGCTGATATTGCTCTGGCGCATCTTGAGGATCTCCTCGGTGGGATTCACCTCGGACAGCGTCGATCCCGGGCACAGGATGTTGACCTGAATGTTGTCGTCGCCGACTTCCCGCGCCAGCGTGCGGCTGAAACCCATGACCCCGGCCTTGGAAGCCACGTAGTGGATGCGTCCGGGAGGGCCGGAAAGCGCCGTGCCCGAAGCGACGTTGATGATCTTGCCGGACTTCTGCCGGCGCATCTGCGGCAGCACCGCGCGGCAGCAGAGAAACACGCCCTTGAGGTTCACGGCCATGAGCCTGTCCCACTCCTCCAGGCTGATCTCCTCGATGCGGCCTCGGCTCATGGGGATGGTGGCGAAGATCGACGCGTTGTTCACGAGCACATCCACCTGGCCGAAGCGCTCGATGGTCTTGGCGACCATCCGGTTCGCGGACGCTTCATCGGACACGTCGACGTGTACCGACATGGAACCGGCCTCGCTCAGCTTCCCCAGATCCCGCGCCACCTCCTCCGCGGCGTCGCCATCGATGTCCGCCACGACTACACGTGAACCGGACTTGGTAAAGCCCTCGCAGTATGCCTTGCCGATGCCGTGCCCGCCGCCCGTGACGATCACCACCTTGCCCTGCAACCCTTCGATCATGAGTGCTCCTCTCCGACCTCGCCGTCCGACTGCCCAGGATGGCTAGTCACGCGGTACGGCCGTGCTATTGTCTCGGCAGAGCTCTATCCGGAAACTGCAACGACTGTCAACCCTGTGCAATGAGAGGCGAGCCTGAAGGAGGAGGGTGCGACCAGAGGCCGCGTTGCACGCCATCGGTCATTTGAGATTCAGCAGCGGGTAGTCGGGGACCCTGGGAAGCAACGTCTGTTGCGCGCAATCGGCAATCAGATCCAGGACTTCAAGAACGACCTGGCCAATCAAAGGCTCGGAGAGCGGCGGTCCGACAATGCAATCCGTGCTCATGAACCGATCCTGAATCCGCACCGTCACCGGCCCGGCGACCGGACGTTCGTCCTTCCGCTCGTCGGCGCAGGTGACGATCACGGTTCGCTGCACGGTCAGGCCGATCCGCTCCACCACGTTTTGCGGCAACACCAGCGTCACCGCACCCGGGTCCACGATGCCGTCCACACGAGTGCGGCGAATCCGCGACTCCTCGCGCAGTCCTTGCGCAAACATGGCGCGGTCGATGGGGTTCTCCAATTCGACGCTCGCTGTAATCTGCCCCAACCCGGTCTCCTTGAACTCGGTCTCCTTGAACCCTTCGAGTATCGGTTCCTACACTTTTCCGCCTTCCAGCACAATCTCGCGGACACGGGCGAAGCCCGGCCGGACGCGCGCCCGCGAACTCGGTGGAAACGCCGCGATTGCCGGGACGGAAGCCCACGTTCCGGTCCGCGCGCCCGCCCGAGCAGGTCGGATTTGAACCCGCTATCGAATCATGGTAACGCAACTTCGATGGCGCGATATCGGGTAGCGGTGGACACCGGAGGAACCTTTTCCGACTTCGTTTTCTTCAATGAGGACAGCGGCGAGATCAGCATCACCAAGGTGCCCTCGACCCCCACGGAGCCGTTCCAGGCGGTACTCGACGGGGTCCGGGAGCTGCTCGATCAGGGAGTGCCGGCCGGGGACGTCAGCTTCTTCTCCCACGGCACCACCGTGGGCACCAACGCCCTGCTGGAGGAGAAGGGGGCGGTCACCGGCCTGCTGGTGACCGAGGGTTTCCGCGGCATCTACGAGGTCATGGAGCAGAGCCGTGGCTATGGGCCGGTGACCTATGACCTCTTCTTCGAGAAACCCCGCCTGCTGGCATCCCCCTACACGACCGAGGAGATCCGCGAGCGGGTGGACTTCCAGGGCCGGGCGCTGACGCCGGTGGACCTCGAGCAGGCGGCGGAAGCCATCCGCCGTCTCAAGGCCAAGGGCGTGGAGTCCGTGGCCGTGTGCTTCCTTTTCTCCTTCCTGAACCTCGAACACGAGTTGGCGGTCAAGAAGCTCATGGCGGAGGAGTTCCCGGAGGCCAGCCTGTCGCTCTCGTGCGAGGTGCTGCCGCAGATCCGCGAGTTCTATCGCATGAGCACCACGGTCATCAACGCCTACATCGCGCCCGTGATGAGCGCCTACCTGAACCGGCTGGAGACCCGCCTGAGGGAGATGGGGATCACCACGCCCCAACTCTACATCATGCAGTCCAACGGCGGCGTATCGACGTTCAGGACCTCGGCCCGGACACCGGTGGCCACGGTGCTCTCCGGGCCTGCGGGGGGCGTGATCTCGTCGCTGGGCGCCAGCGGCAAGGTCGGGGTCGACAACATCATCACCTTCGACATGGGCGGGACCAGTTGCGACGTGGCCCTGATCCACCAGGGCCGCCCGGTGGTGACCACCCAGGGGCGCATCAGCCAGCGGCCCATCAGCCTGCCCATGCTGGACATCCACACCGTGAGCGCGGGCGGCGGCACCATCGCGCGCATCGACTCGGTGGGGGCGCTCCAGGTGGGACCCGACAGCGCCGGCGCCGACCCCGGCCCCATCTGCTATGACCGGGGCGGCGAGAACGCCACCGTCACCGACGCCAACGTCATCCTGGGGGTGCTGGATCCCCACCACTTTCTCGGCGGGCGGCTCACCCTCGACAAGGCCAGGGCGGAGGCCCTGGTGGAGGAGCGCATCGCCAAACCGCTGGGGCTGAGCCTTCACGAGGCCGCGGACGGAATCCTCAAGATCATCAACGTCAAGATGGAAGAAGCCATCAAGGCGGTGTCGTCCCAGCGCGGCTACGACATCCGCGAGTTCACCCTGGTGGCCTTCGGCGGCGCCGGCCCCATGCACGCCGGCCGACTGGCGCTGGACCTCGGCATTCCCACGCTGCTGGTGCCGCTGACGCCGGGGGTCAACTCCGCCCTGGGGCTTTTGATGTCGGACGTGAAGCACGACCACGTTCGCTCCAAGCTCGCGCCGATGCAGGAACTCGAACCCGACGACATCAATTCCCTGTTCGACCGGCTCATGGCGCAGGCGAGGGAAGAGCTTTCCGAAGAGGGCTTCTCGGACCGGGACATCCGGCTGACCCCGTTCCTCGACCTGCGCTACGCCGGGCAGGGCTACGAGCTCACGGTGCCATGTCCGCCCCCGCCGCTCGAGCCCGAGGACATGGAGCTGGCGCAGCAGCGCTTCCACGAGGTCCACGAGCAGGCCCACGGCCACAAGGCCGAGTCCGAGCCCGTGGAGATGGTGAGCGTGCGGCTCGTGTCCGAGGGGCGGGTGCCGCAGACGCGCCTGTCGCCGTTTACGGCCACCGGGAGAAGCGTGGCCGATGCCCGCACCGGAGAGCGCCGGATCTTCTTTGGCCGCGACCTGGGTTCCCGGGACACTCCCATCTACGACCGGGACCGCCTGGAGCCGGGACACGAGCTGGCCGGCCCCGCGGTGGTGGAGCAAATGGACACCACCACGGTCATTCATCCGGAACAGCAGGCGCGGGTGGACGACTACAAGAACCTGATCATCACCGCGAAAGGGTAGCGACCCGGTCCAGAACCGAGCTGCGAACGGGGGTGCGCGCTTCCGGTGGTCGGCAAGGTGATGCGACCGTTGGAGCGGGTTTCAAACCCGCCGGTGTCGCGTCCAACCCAGGACGCGCGGGACGGCATCCGTAACGCAGGCAAGCAGCCTGCCGGAAGAACGCAATGGCATATCCGGAATCCGAAGCGGCAGAACCGGCCTCCGTGGATCCCATCACCCTCCAGGTGGTCCAGGCGCGGCTGGCCGGCATCGTGCAGGAGATGCAGAACTCGCTCTTCCGCACCGGCTTCTCCACCATCATCCGCGAGTCCCAGGACGCAAGCTGCGCCATCCTCACCTGCGACGGCGCGGTGGCGGCGCAGCACGTGGTGCTGCCGCTGCACATGGGCGCGTTCCCGGCCTGCGCCCAGGGGGTGCTGCGGAACTACCCGCCGGACGAGATCCACGAGGGCGACGCCTTCATCACCAACCATCCCTATCTCGGCGGCAGCCCCCACGCCCCCGACATGTGCGTGATGACGCCGATCTTCTTCGACGGCGCGTGGGTGGGCTTCTCGGCCACCATGGCGCACAAGAGCGACATCGGCGGCCCGGTCCCCGGGAGCTGCTGGAGCCAGGCCCGGGAGGTGTACCAGGAGGGGCTCCAGGTGCCGCCGGTGAAGTACATCGACCGCTTCAAGACGAGCAAGGACATCGAGGAGATCATCGGCGCCAACAGCCGCACGCCCGAGCTGGTGGTGGGGGACATCCGCGGGCAGGTGGGCGCGGCGCGCCTGGGCGAGCGGCGCTTCGGCGAGATGATGGCCCGATACGGCCGCGAGACCGTGCTCGCCGGCTACGACCGGCTGTTCCGGCTCACCGAGGAACGGGTGCGCAACGAGATCGCGACCTGGCCGGACCGGAGCGCGGAGGGCGAGCGCTTCCTGGACAGCGACGGCATCGACCTCGACCAGCCGGTGCGCATCCGGGTACGCATCGACAAGAAGGGCGACCGGCTGCTGTTCGACTTCACCGGCAGCGCGGACCAGACCCGCGGCCCGGCCAACATCCGGCCCTCGGTGGTGCGGGCGGCGTGCTCCTATTGCCTCACCGCGCTCACCGATCCGGCCCTTCCCACCAACCAGGGACTGGCCCGGGTGGTGGCGGTCCACTGCCCCGAGGGAAGCGTGCTCAACCCTCGTTTCCCGGCCCCCGTGAACACCTACAACCCCACGGTGCACGCCCTGGTGGAAGCGTTGTTCGAGGCCTTGAGCCGGCTCACCCCGGTCAAGAAGATCGCCGACGGCTGCGCCAGCCGCTCCATCATCATCGGCGGGAGGAACGACAAGACCGGCCGGAGCTACGTCCAGTACGAGATCTTCGGCGGCGGCTCCGGCGCCCGCACCGGCAAGGACGGGGTCTCCGGCACCAACGTCAACCAGTCCAACGCCCGCATTGCGCCCATCGAGATCATCGAGTCGGAGTTCTCCACCCGGCTGCGGCGCTTCGAGCTGGTGCGGGACTCCGGCGGCGCCGGCAGGTTCCGCGGCGGCCTGGGCTTCGTCCGGGAGTACGAGTTCCTCGATCCCGAGACCCGCTTCTCGCTTCGCTCCACCAAGCACGTGGTGGCGCCCAAGGGCGTGGAAGGCGGCGGCGCCGGCCGCACCGGCAAAGGAGTCCTCAACCCCGACTCGTCGGAGGCGCGGGAGATTCCCTCCCGGTGCTCCGACATCGCCGTGCGCGCCGCCGACGTGTTCCGGCTGGAGACTCCCGGCGGCGGCGGCCTGGGCGAGCCCCTGGAACGCGACGCCGAAGCGGTGCTGAGAGACGTGAAGAACGGCTACGTATCGCCGGAATACGCCCTGGAAGTCTACGGCGTGGCCGTGCAGGAGACCGGCGGCGCCTTGGTGCTGGACGAGGCGCAGACCACGGCCGCGCGCCGGGAGCGGGCGGAGGCTGCCGGCGCCGACGACACTCGGCCTTAGTCGTATACCACCTGGCCTTGCTTGTCCTGGTGTCCTGCGGGGTCTTTTCGTTTGCAATGATTCGTCGCCACGACACGTTGCGCCTTCCCCTCCGACCCCCTCTCCCAGAGGGAGAGGGGATTTTTGCATGAACCCCGTGTCCGTGACTCACGCTGCCGACCCCATCACCGTCCAGGTCGTCCGCGCCGCGCTCGACGGCATCGTGCAGGAGATGCAGACTTCGCTGTTCCGCACCGGCTTCTCCACCATCATCCGGGAATCCCACGACGCCAGTTGCGCCATCCTCGACACCCGGGCCGAGGTCATCGCCCAGCACGTGGTGCTGCCGCTCCACATGGGGGCCTTCCCCGCGTGTGCCGAAGGTCTGCTGGAACGGTTTCCCCCGGATGAGCTGCGGGAGGGCGACGCCTACATCGTCAACCATCCCTACCGCGGCGGCAGCCCTCACGCCCCGGACATGGGCGTGCTGACGCCAGTCTTCTACCGGGGGGAGTGGGTGGGCTTCTGCGCCAGCATGGCCCACAAGAGCGACATCGGCGGCACCGTGCCGGGCAGCGGCTCGGGCACCGCCCGGGAGATCTTTCAGGAAGGGCTGCACCTGCCGGCGGTAAGGTTCATGGACGCGGGCCGGCCCGTGCCCGAGTTGGAATGGTTCATCCATGCCAACAGCCGCACGCCGGAGGTGGTGGTGGGCGACATCCGCGGCCAAGTGGGCGCCAACCGGCTGGGCGAAAGGCGGCTGGCCGAGCTGCTGGACAAGTACGGCAAGGACACGGTGGTGGCCGCCACCGAGGAACTGGCCGGACACGCCGAGCGGCGGTTGCGGCAGGTCATCGCCTCGTGGCCCGACGGCCGCTACCGGGGGGAAGCCTGCGTCGACAACGACGGCATCGACCTCGACCAGCCGGTGCGCATCCGCGTCGCCGTGGAGAAGACCGGCGACCGCATCCTGTTCGACTTCTCCGAATGCAGCCCCCAGACCACCGGACCGGCCAACATCCGGCCGCCCCTGGTGCGGGCCTGCTGCTATTACTGCCTCATCGCCCTCATCGACCCGTTCCTGCCCATCAACCAGGGACTGGCGCGGGTGGTGGAAACCCGGTTTCGCCAGGGCACCGTGGTCTGCCCCGACTATCCCGCGGCGGTGAACGCCTACATGCCCACCGCGCTGGTGGTGGCCGAGGCCGTGCTCCAGGCCATGGCCTCCCTGGTCCCGGACAAGACCATCGCCGAGGGCTCGGGCAGCGGCGCCGTCGCCCTCGGCGGCCGGGCCCGGGACGGCAAGCGCAGCTACGTCCAGTACGAGATCTTCGCCGGCGGCGTCGGCGGACGAAACGGCAAGGACGGCGCCTCCGCCACCTCTTTCCACCTGAGCAACGGCAAGATCGCGCCCGTCGAGATCATCGAGTCCGAGTTCCCCACCCGGGTGGAGCGTTTCGAGCTTCTGCGCGACTCCGGCGGCCCCGGACGCCACCGCGGCGGCCTCGGCTTCGTCCGCGAGTACCGCATCCTCCAGGACGAGGTCCGTTTCTCCATGAGGACCGACAAGCACGCGCTGGCGCCCCAGGGCATCGACGGCGGCCAACCGGGCGGCACCGGCGGCTGCATCATCAACCCCGGCGGCGACGACGAAAGCAGCCTGCCGTCGCGCTTCGGCGACCGTCGCCTGAAAGCCGGCGACGTGCTCCGGGTGGAACGGCCCGGCGGCGGCGGCGTGGGCGCCGCCTTCGAGCGCAATCCCGAGGCGGTGCTGGAAGACGTGCGGCAGGGGTATGTTTCGGTGGAGAAGGCGCGGAGGGACTACGGGGCGATCGTCCGTGCCGAAGGCGCCGAGGTCACCCTGGACCTCGACGCGACCCGGGATCTGCGCGAGAGGGAGAAAGGCGGTTAAGCGCACACCCAGCAGCGACGCCTTGACAAGAGGACAGGTTTCCGTAAAACCACAAATAATGAAATACGATGCAGAGAAACGCGGCAGGCATGATCCGATCATCCGTGAACCGTCTCCGAAATTTGCCAGTCCAACGGCGATGAAACGCCTCACGATCGACGTTTCTGCCACGCTTCACGCCAACTTCAAGTCCATCTGCGCGAAGCGAGGAATCAAGATGACCGACGCCATACGCGAACTTCTGGAGGATAACTTTGGCGAAGCGGAGTAACATCGGTCGGGAACAGGTCGAGCTGTCTTTTGACGTTGCAGAGACGACGCAGTTGGGGACCACCGGTATTCCTGGACCCGAAAAGCGAACGAAGCGTGTTGTTCGGAATGGGGCGGCGACGAACGCATTGGTTGTGAGCGCGTATGAAGAAGGAAACGAGCAGGTATTTCCGCGTATTCTGGCGTTGTATGTAAAGCCGGGGAGCACTATTGCGGACGTGACTCACGGCAAGGGGGTTTTTTGGCGAAACATTCCCCCCGATCTGTATGATCTTCGCACAACCGATATTCAGGACGGCGTCGACTGCCGGAGCCTCCCCTATGAGGATGGGGCCATCGACTGTGTTGTCCTGGATCCTCCTTATATGCATACCCCGGGGGGCACGGCTCATCAGTCCCACCCGCCGTTCGAGAAGTATTATGCCAACAACTGGAGCAACGAAAGGACAGGGGCGAAATATCACGAAGCGGTTCTGGAACTTTATCAGGAAGCAGCCCGCGAAGCATATCGGGTCCTGCGTAACCGCGGCGTGTTCATCGTAAAGTGTCAGGACGAAGTCTGCGCAAATCGGCAACGTTTCACACATGTCGAGATAATGGAAATGTGTCGTGGCATGAATTTTGTCGCCGAAGACCTCTTCGTGGTGATTCGAAACAATCGTCCCGGCGTAAGTCGCGTCCTCAAACAGGTCCATGCCCGGAAGAACCACTCCTATTTCCTCGTATTCTGGAAAAGCAACGGCCGAGATCGACTGTGGGAAGCACCGAGTTGAATCCCATCGAGTTGATGGTGGCCGTCATCAGGGATCATTCCCCCGAATCAATCTGGACGGGCTCGCCGCTGGAAGGGTATCGCCACGTCGGAAATACCAACCGCGGTGAAATTGGCGAGGATTTTGTTGAACGGTATCTACAACAGGCTGGCATGCCTGTAGAACGCGGTTCACGCGTGAGTGAAGTCCAATCGTTCTCCTCCCCAACGCGTTGGAACATCCTCCACCCCATGTGGCGGCGACAACACCGTTGGTTGTCTCTCACCGCCGGCTCGTCGCCTCGAACAAATGCAGTTGCGGGGTTTTGCCGTTGTCGTCGGTCAGCACGGGGTAGTTGGCGGTGAAGCAGGCGTCGCAGAAGCCGGTGTCGTCGCCTTTGAAGAAGGCGTAGAGACCTTCTCGGGTGAGGTAGGAGAGGGAGTCGGCGCCGATGAAGTCGCGGATGCCGTCCACCGGCTGGACCGAGGCGATGAGCTCCTTGTGGGTGGGGGTGTCGATGCCGTAGTAGCAGGGGCTGATGGTGGGGGGAGAGCTGATGCGGACGTGGACTTCGGCGGCTCCTGCCTCCCGCAGCATGCGGATGATCTTCTGGCTGGTGGTGCCGCGGACGATGGAGTCGTCCACCACCACCACGCGCTTGCCCTGCAACACCTCGCGCATGGCGTTGAGCTTGATCTTGACGCCGAAGTTCCGGATGTGCTGCTGCGGCTCGATGAAGGTGCGCCCGACGTAGTGGTTGCGAATCAACGCGAGGTCCAGCGGGACGCCGGACTGCTCGGCGTAGCCGATGGCGGCGGGCACGCCGGAATCGGGAACCGGGGTCACCAGGTCGGCGTCCACGTGGCTTTCCCGTGCAAGCTGACGGCCCAGCTCCTTGCGGTACTGGTAGACGCTGTGGCCGAAGACGTTGCTGTCGGGCCGGGCGAAGTAGATGGACTCGAAAATGCAGCGGGCCGGAGGCGCGGCCGGAAAAGGCTTCAGGGACTCCATGCCCCCGCGGCTGAACACCAGCACCTCGCCGGGCTCCACCTCGCGCACGTACTCGGCTTCGATGAGGTCGAGCACGCACGTTTCGGACGCCACCACGTAGGAGTCGGCGCTGTCGGATCGGGGGAACCGGCCCAGGATCAGCGGCCGGAAACCCACGGGGTCGCGGGCGGCGATCATGGTGTCGGTGGTGAGGAACACCAGCGAGTAGGAGCCCTCGACTCGATGGAGCGCGTCGATGACCCGGTCGGTCAGGGTTTTCTCCCGCGAGGTGGCGATGAGGTGGATAATCACCTCGGTGTCGGAGGTGGACTGGAAGATGGAACCGGCCGTCTCGAGATCCTGACGGAGCTGGTTGGCGTTGATCAGGTTGCCGTTGTGGGACACGGCGATGGGCCCGTTGGCGTATTCGACCACGAACGGCTGGGCGTTCTTGATGTCGGTCTGCCCGCTGGTGGAATAGCGATTGTGGCCAATGGCCGAGGCGCCTTGCAGGTTCTTGATGATGTCTTCTTTGAAGATGTCCGCCACCAGGCCCATCTGGCGGTGCGAGATGAGGACCTCCCCGTCGGAGGACACGATGCCTGACGACTCCTGGCCGCGGTGCTGCAGCGCATAGAGCCCCAGGTACACCATGTTGGCGGCTTCGGGATGGTCCTGAACCCCGACCACCGCGCATTCTTCATGGAACTTATCGAACATCTTCATGGAATTTATCGAACATCGCGTCCTTGTCCCGTGGCCTGTAACATGGAACCCTTCGTTCACTCAACACGCCGCTCCAACGCCGTCGACCAGAGGTTCCAAAGCCGTTCCACTCGCGCCTTCACCAGGTCGCCGATGACGAGCCGGCTCCCTCCCACCCGGCCGATGATCGCGGCGGGGACGCTTTCCTTCGACGCCAGGGCCTCGAGCCGGGCGTAGTCCTTCTCCTTCAAGGATACCACGATTCGGGAGTGCGACTCGCCGAACAGGAGCGCGTCCGGGCGGCCTTCCGGCTCCAGCTCGATCACCGCTCCGATGCGCGGGTGGCCGAAGCAAGCCTCGGCCAAGGCCACGGCGAGGCCCCCGTCGGAAACGTCATGGGCCGAGGACAACAGGCCCATCTCCACGGCGGCGCGACAGGTCCTCTGGACTCCCCGCTCCAGCGCGAGATCCACCACCGACGGCCTGCCCGCCGCCCGGCCGTGGATCACCTTGAGGTACTCGCTGCCGCCGATCTCATCCCGGTTCGATCCCAGCAGCGCCACCAGGTCGCCCGCTTCCTTGAACCAGGGCGTGGCGACGTGCTCGACGTTCTCCAACAGGCCCACCATGGCCACCGTGGGCGTGGGATGGATGGACACTCCTTCGGTCTCGTTGTAGAAGCTGACGTTGCCGCTCACCACCGGGATCCCCAGCGCCAGACACGCCTCGCGCATGCCGAGGATCGCCTGGGAGAACTGCCACATCACCTCTTCCCGTTCGGGATTGCCGAAGTTCAGGCAGTCCGTGAGCCCCAGCGGCGCAGCCCCGACACAGGAGAGGTTTCGAGCCGCCTCGGCCACCGCCGCCATCCCGCCGGCATGGGGGTCCAGGTAGCAATAGCGGCCGTTGCCGTCCACGGTCAGGGCCAGACCCTTGGACGTGCCCTTGATCCGGACCACGGCGGCGTCGGCGCCGGGGGCCACCACCGTGTTGCTGCGCACGTAGTGGTCGTATTGCCGGTAGATCCACTCCCTCGACGCGATGTTGGGGGACTCCAGAAGTTGCTCCAGCACCCGGTTCATGTTCTCCGGTTGCGGCAGGGCGGCGACGTCCAGGCGCTGCACGTGGTCCTGACGGGCCGGCCGCGCCGCGGGCCGGTCGTACACCGGCGCGGCGTCGGTCAGGGCAGCCACCGGGATGGAGACTACCTCGCGCCCTTCCGACAGTACCCGGAACACGGGCTCGTCGGTGACCCGGCCCACCACCACCGCGTCCAGGTCCCAGCGCTGGAAGACGGCCCGCACCTGCTCCACCGATTCCGGATGCGCCACCAGCAGCATGCGCTCCTGGGACTCGGACAGCAGGATCTCGTAGGGGGTCATGCCCTGCTCCCGCAACGGAACGCGGGAAAGCTCCAGCTCCACGCCCGAGCCGCCGCGCCCGGCCATCTCCACCGCCGAACTGGTGAGGCCCGCCGCCCCCATGTCCTGAATGCCCACGATGGCATCGGTCTTCATGAGTTCCAGGCAGGCTTCGAGGAGGAGCTTCTCGGTGAACGGGTCGCCCACCTGCACCGTGGGGCGGCGCTGTTCGGACGCCTCGGAGAAGGACTCCGACGCCATGGTGGCGCCGTGAACGCCGTCGCGTCCGGTCTTGGATCCCACGTACATCACCGGGTTGCCGCTGCCCCGGGCCTTGCCGGTGAAGATCCGGTCCCGCTCCACCAGTCCGAGCGTGAAGGCGTTCACCAGGATGTTGGCGTCGTAGCACTCGTCGAAATAGACGTCCCCGCCTACCGTGGGCACGCCGATGCAGTTGCCGTACCCGCCGATGCCGCCCACCACTCCGTTCACCAGGTACGGGGTCTTGGGGTGCCGGACGCCGCCGAACCGGAGCGAGTTCAGGCTGGCAATGGGGCGCGCACCCATGGTGAAAATATCCCGCAGGATGCCGCCCACGCCGGTGGCGGCGCCCTGGTACGGTTCGATGAAGGAGGGGTGATTGTGGCTCTCGATCTTGAACACCACCGCCAAGCCGTCGCCGATGTCCATGACGCCGGCATTCTCGCCCGGGCCGTGGATCACCCGGGCGCCCTCGGCGGGGAGCTGTTTCAGGTGTTTCCGGGAGCTCTTGTAGCTGCAGTGCTCGGACCACATGACGGAAAAGACGCCCAATTCCGTCAGGTTGGGAGCCCGACCCAGCAGCCGGAGGATCTCTGCGTACTCCCGGTCGGTCAAGCCGTGAGCCCGGACCACCTCGGCGGTCACCGGGCCGGCGTCCGGGTTCGTTCCACCGGCGGCATGGTCGCCGTTCACGCGCCGATCCCGCGCCGGAGCTCGGCGACCATGGACGAGAAGATCTTGAGGCCGCTCACGCCTCCGAGCACGGCTTCGGAGGCGTCCTCGGGATGCGGCATCAGGCCGAACACGTTGCGCTCCCGGTTGCAGACGCCGGCAATACCGCCCACCGAGCCGTTGGGATTGGCCGCCTCGCAGACCCGGCCCGCCGAATCCGCGTAGCGCAGCAGCACCTGCCCGTTGTGGTCGAGTTCCTCGAGTGTTGCGGCGTCGGCGTAGTAGCGCCCTTCGCCGTGCTTCACCGGCATTTCCAGCAACTCACCGGGTCGCGCGAGACGAGTGAACGGGGACCGGTTGTCCTCGACCCGTAGAAACACCCGCCGGCACACGAATCGCAGGGAAACGTTGCGGGTCAACGTCCCCGGCAGCAACCCGGATTCGCACAGGATCTGAAAGCCGTTGCAAATGCCGAGCACCAGCCCGCCGGCTTCGGCGAACTCGACGATGCCCCGCATGACCGGCGCGAACCGGGCCACGGCCCCGGCTCGCAGGTAGTCTCCATGGGAGAAGCCGCCTGGCAGGACCACGCCGTCGCAGCCGCCGGGAAACGGGTCCTTGTGCCACAGGGTGCGAACGTTCTGTCCGAGCACGTTGCGCAGGCAATGGACGACGTCGTCGTCGTCGCAGGAGCCGGGAAAAACTGCCACCCCCCAACGCATGCCGCTATTTCGCGATTTCCGCGATCTCGAAGCGGTAGTCTTCGATGACGGGGTTGGCCAGGAGCTTCTCGCACATGCGGCGGGCCTGCTGCTCCGCGTCCGCCGCCGCGGGCGCGTCCAGGTGAAGCTCGAGATACTTGCCTACACGCACGTCCTGCACCGTGCCGAACCCGAGGCTGTGCAACGAGTTCCGGACGGCTTTGCCCTGCGGGTCCAGTACGCCCTCCTTCAGGGTTACGAAGACTTTGACGAGCATCGTTCGGTGTTCCGTCCACAGGCCCCGACCCCCCTGGATTCCTGCTTGCGCGGGAATCCAGGGGGGTCGGGGGGAATGAGGGTTACGGAGTCGGTTACCGGACCCGGGTCGGGTACCCGCCGCCGCTGCCTTACGGGCCGGTCACCCGGCGGCAAACCTCCTGGTAGGCCTCTTCGACCCCGCCCAGGTCCCGGCGGAACCGGTCCTTGTCCATCTTTTCGAGGGAGCCCTTCTGCCAGAACCGGCAGGTGTCGGGACAGATCTCGTCGGCCAGGACGACCTGGCCGTCGCGCTTCCCGAACTCGAGCTTGAAGTCCACCAGGATCAGCTCCCGCTCGTCGAAGAACGCCGTCATCACTTCGTTGATGCGGAAGGAGAGACGCTTGATCTCTGCCAGCTCTTCGGCGGTGGCATAGCCCAGGGCGAGGATATGGTAGTCGTTGATGATCGGATCGTCGAGTTCGTCGCACTTGTAGCAGAACTCGAGGATCGTCGTTGACAGCGACTGTCCTTCCTCCAGCCCGAGCCGTTTCGCCATGCTGCCGGCCACGATGTTCCGGATGATCACCTCGATGGGGAGCATGTCCAGCTTGTAGACCAGCATCTCCCGGTCGTTGAGGCGCTCCAGGAAATGCGTCGGCACGCCGTTGGCTTCCAGGTGCTTGAACAGCACCTCGGAGATGGCGTTGTTGACGATCCCCTTGGAGGTGACGGTGCCGAGCTTCTTCTTGTTGAAGGCGCTGGCATCGTCCTTGAAATACTGGATCATCCTGGCGGGATCGTCGGTGGCGTAGAGTTTCTTCGCCTTACCCTCGTACATGAATTCACGCTTTTCCATGGCTCTCCTCGTGTGCGCATCCTCGGCGCGCGTTGATATCGTTTCGGCGAAACCGCCGGTACAAGCTCCTGGAGTCGCGTTCCGTAAATGTGTTGACCCTGTCCCATAGCTTCACCCCGTTCCCGCAAGAAGTGGTCGGCGATGAATAACTCCCCTCTCCCTCCGGGAGAGGGTGGCCGAAGGCCGGGTGAGGGCGCCCCAAATCAAACCTGCCCTCCTTTGCTGGTCGCTCCCAACCGGCGGCTCGCACACGGGGGACCCTCACCCCAACCCTCTCCCAGAGGGAGAGGGAGTCGGAAGGGCTGTCAAAATGGCTCGATGATGAGTCATCGCAAATATGAAACGCAACACCAGGAGCCTGTCGGACTTGGCAAGAATCTACTGCGAGGCATGGAAATGGGTCCATTTTCATGCCTCTCGCTACGATTCGCCAAATCCGACAGGCCACTAGCCGAACACCCGGTCGAAGATCGTGTCCACGTGCTTGAGGCAATCCTCGAGATCCCAGATTTCGTCGATCTCGCCCGTGGTCAGGTACGCCATCACCGTGGGGTCATCGAGCAACTGCCGCTTGAGGTCCTTCCCTTCCTTGGCCGCCACGAGGCCGTGCCGCTGGACGATCTTGTAGGCTTCGTCCCGGGACAGGCCCTTGTCGACCAGACGGAGGAGGACGCTCTGCGAGAACACCGCGCCGCCGCTCAACGCGAGGTTCCGCTCCATGTTCTCGGGATAGACGCAAAGGTTCCGGATCACGTGGGTCATCCGGTGCAGCATGAAGTCCACCAGGATGGTGGCGTCCGGACCGATAACCCGTTCCACCGACGAATGGCTGATATCGCGCTCGTGCCAGAGGGCGACGTTCTCCAGGGCCGAGACCGAGTACGAGCGCACCAGCCGGGCCAACCCGCACACGTTCTCCGACAGGATCGGATTGCGTTTGTGGGGCATGGCCGATGAACCCATCTGTTTGTCGGTGAACGGCTCCTCGGCTTCGAGCACCTCGGTGCGCTGAAGGTGGCGGATCTCCACCGCGAACTTCTCGATGGAGCTGGCCAGCACCGCGAGAACACCGAAGAAGTAGGCGTGGCGGTCACGCTGGATGATCTGGTTCGACACCGGGTCGGGGGTGATTCCCGCGGCCTTGCAGACGTAGGCCTCGACTTCCGGGGGAACCTGCGCGAAGGTGCCTACGGCCCCGGAGACGATGCCGCAACGGACCTCCTCGGCGGCGCCTTCCAGACGCGCCAGGTTCCGCCGCATCTCCTCGTGCCACAGGGCCAGCTTCAGGCCGAAGGTAATGGGCTCGGCGTGGATCCCGTGGGTGCGCCCCATCATCGGCGTGTCCTTGTAGCGCAACGCCTGCTGCCGCAGCACCGACAGGAGCTCGCGCACGCCGTCCAGCAGGAGCGCGCCGGCATCCTTGAGCTGGAGCGAGAACCCCGTGTCCATGACGTCCGACGAAGTCATGCCGACGTGTACGAAACGGGCGTCATCACCGATGGACTCGGCCAGGCAGCGCAGAAACGCGATGACCTCGTGATGGACCTCCCGCTCGATCTCGCGGATTCGGGACACGTCGATCCGGCCGTTCCGCCGGATGCGCGCGGGGGCGTCTTGCGGCACCTTGCCCATGTCCGCCAATGCCTCCGCGGCCAGGATCTCGATCTCCAGCCACTTGCCGAAGCGGTTCTCCTCGGACCATATCCGCGCCATCTCGGCGCGCGTGTAACGCTCGATCATCTCGCTTCCACGAGGTACGCCACGGGATGCGCGCGCAC
This sequence comes from uncultured Binatia bacterium (SeqCode), assembly GCA_965214905.1. Lineage (GTDB taxonomy): Bacteria > Desulfobacterota > Binatia > UBA9968 > JAJDTQ01 > JAJDTQ01. The sequence continues at coordinate 2,956,774 of OZ243984.1, read as the reverse complement.
CCGACACGGCGTCAGGACGCCGTCGATTCGTCGTCCGGAGCTTGTGCTTCCTCGGCGCCGGTGTGGCCGAAGCCGCCCGCGTCACGCACCGACACCGGAAGCTCGTCCACTTCTTCCCAACTCACCCGGGAGACACGCCGAACCACCATTTGGGCTATTCGATCCCCGTGACGGATGGTCACCGGTTCCGCGCCCAGGTTGATGACAGCCAGCTGAACCTCGCCCCGGTAGTCCGCGTCGATGGTGCCGGGGCTGTTCACCAGGGTTACGCCGTGCTTCAGGGCAAGGCCGCTCCGTGGACGGATCTGGGCTTCGAAACCCGCGGGCAGCGCCAGGGCGAATCCGGCGGGTACGAGCGCCCGCTCCAGCGGCGCCAGCACCACTGCGTGCTCCACCGCGGCGGCCAGATCCAATCCCGCCGAGCCCTCGGTCATGTAGCGGGGCAACGGGACGTGCCGCATCCGCTTGATCTGGACCTTGACTTCGGCCATGAACCCCGAGGACGGAGAGGTTTTGTCAGTCCCTTATCCGTGCAGTCCCGTGCAAATGACGAAGAATCGTTCGCGACTTCCGGATTCCCGCTGTCGCGGGAATGACCGAACTTTGGTTCCGGCCATGCCGGGTCAAGGGTTGACTCCGGCAGCCGCGTCCGGCGCCGGGCGGTCGAACCGCAGCCCCTCGACACTGTGTCCGTCGAGGTCGCCGAGCACGGTGGCGGTCATGGTTTCAGCCGAAAACAACTCGCGAGCCAGCGCCGTGAGGGCATCGAGCGAGACGTCGCGGACGCCCTGGGCGATTTCGTCCAGTGACACCTGCCTGCCGTGGTGCCTCTCGCTTCGGGCCATGTGGCTCATCCAGGAGTCGGCGGACTCCAGCCCCAGCAAGGTATTCCCGATGAGTTGATTCCGGGCTCGCGCAAGCTCGTCCCCGGTCACCTTGCCCTGGGCTACCTTGAACATTTCCTCGACCGCGAGATCGATGACCTCCCGGGTCCATTCCGCCCTGGTGCCGACATAGACGCCGAGGTAACCCGTGTCCCGGTATGAAGACAGAAAGGAATACACCGAATAGGCCTTGCCGCGCCGCTCGCGTATCTCCTGGAACAGACGGGAGCTCATGCCGCCGCCCAGGACCGTATTGAGCACGTGCGCCGCGTAGTGCCGGGGATCGCCGTGAGCCAGCGCCGGCACGCCCAGGCAGACGTGCACCTGTCCCAGCTTTCTCGGGTGGAGATGCAGGCCGCGGCCGACCTCCGGGGGCGCGCCGGCATCCTCCAGGGGTCGGGAAGGGACGGCGCCGAAGTCTCCGGCCACTGCGTCCACGAGTTCGGCGTGGGAAAGGTTGCCCGCTCCGGCGATGATCACCCGGCCCGGGAGGTAGCGATCGGCCACGAATCCCACCAGATCGTCCCGGGTGAACCCGGATACCGTGTCCGCTTCCCCGCAAACCGGCCGGCCCAGCGGGTGGTCGCCGAAATAGTCGCGGTCGAAGAGGTCGTGAACGAAGTCCTCGGGGTTCTCCTCCGCGGAGGCGATCTCCTGGAGTATCACCGTGCGCTCACGCTCGATCTCCTCCGGGTCGAACACCGAGTCGAGAAAGATGTCCTTGAGGACGTCGATGGCCAGCGGCAGGTGCTCGTCTACCACCTTGGCGTAGTAACAGGTGGATTCCTTGCCGGTGAAGGCGTTGAGGACGCCGCCGACGGAATCCATCTCCTCGGCGATCTTTTGGGGGCTGCGCCTCTCCGTCCCCTTGAAGAGCAGGTGCTCGACGAAGTGCGACAGTCCGCCCTGCCGGCGCTCCTCGTGACGGGAGCCGTTCTCCACCCAGATACCGAGACTGACCGCCCGGGTACCGGAGCGCTGCTCCGTCAGGATCCTGATGCCGTTGTCCAGCAGGGTTTTTTCAAACATTGCAGGGAGAAACCGTCAGGACGCCTGCTCTTCCTTGAGGGCCTCTTTGCGGCTGAGCCTGATCTTTCCCTGTCGGTCGACGTCCAGGACCTTCACCATCAGCTCGTCGCCCTCGTTGAGCACGTCCCTGACATGGCGTACGTGGTCGTCGGCGATCTGCGAGATATGGACCAGGCCGTCGGTGCCGGGCAGGATCTCGACGAACGCGCCAAAATCCATCACGCGCCTCACGGTTCCCTTGTAGAGCCTGCCGATCTCCACCTCCGCGGTGATCCCCTGGATCATGTCGATGGCCTTGCGGCTTCCCGCTTCGTCGACGGACGCCACCGTCACCGTGCCGTCGTCCTGCACGTCGATCTTCGTGCCGGTGGCCTCGACGATTCCCCGAATGACCTTGCCTCCCGGTCCGATGATGTCGCGGATCTTTTCCGGCCGGACCTTCAGGGTGGTGATCCGCGGCGCATGGCGGGAGACATCCTTGCGCGTCTCCGCCAGCGTGCCGTCCATGACGTCGAGGATGTGCAGCCGCCCCTCCCGGGCCTGGTAGAGGGCTTCCCGCATGACTTCGCGGGTGACGCCGTCGATCTTGATGTCCATCTGCAGCGCGGTGATCCCTGCGCGCGTGCCGGCCACCTTGAAGTCCATGTCGCCCAGGTGATCCTCGTCGCCGAGAATGTCCGTGAGCACCCGCACCTCGTCGCCGTCCTTGATCAGGCCCATGGCGATGCCTGCCACCGGCGCCTTGACAGGGACCCCGGCGTCCATGAGCGCCAGGGAGCCGCCGCAAACGCTGGCCATCGAGGTGGAGCCGTTGGATGACAGAATCTCCGAAACCAGGCGGAGCGTATAGGGGAACTCGTCCGCCGCCGGCAGGACCGGCGCCAGCGCCCGCTCGGCGAGGGCGCCGTGGCCGATCTCCCGCCGGCCCGGGCTGCGCAGAAACTTCACCTCGCCGGTGCTGTAGGGAGGGAAGTTGTAGTGAAGCATGAACTTCTTGAACTGCTCGCCGGTAAGCGCGTCGATCCGCTGAACGTCGGCGGCCGTACCGAGGGTGGCCACCACCAGCCCCTGGGTTTCGCCCCGCGTGAAGAGTCCCGACCCGTGGGTGCGCGGCAACAGGCCGACCTCGCAGGTGATGGGGCGCACGTCCCTGAGTCCGCGCCCGTCGATGCGCTTGCGCTGCCGCAGCACGAGGTCCCGGAGGTGGAACTTCTCGAGCTCCCGGAACGCGCCCTTGACCTCCCTTTCCCGCCCGGGAAATTCCTCGGAGCCCACGGACATGACCTCGCCGCCCAGCTCGTCGATGCGGGCGTTCCGTTGCTTCTTGTCGGCGATGCAAACCGCCTCCTCGAGCTGCTCTCCGGCGAGATCCCGGACACGGGCGGTCAGCGACTCGTCCTTTACTTCCGGGGGCGGCACCCGCTTGGTCTTGCCGAGCTGGTCTTTGAGCCTCTCCTGCAGGTCGATCAGCGGTTGGATCGCCTGATGTCCCTGGAACAGCGCGTCCAGCACACCTTCCTCCGGCACCATGTCGGCGCCGCCTTCAACCATGACGATGCCGTCCCGAGTCCCCGAAAGATAGATGTTGATATCGCTTCGAGAGATTTCGGTCTGGAGCGGATTCATGACCCACTCCCCCTCGATCCGGCCCACCCGGACACCGGCCAGCGGCCCCCCGAACGGGATGTCGGATATCTCCAGCGCCAGCGAAGCAGCGAACATGGACACGATGTCGGTATCGTTCTCCCCATCCGCGGAGAGCACCGTTACGATGATCTGAGTCTCGGCCTTGAGCCCGCCCGTGAAGAGCGGACGAATGGATCGATCGATCAGGCGGCAGGTGAGGATTTCCTTTTCCGAAGGACGTCCCTCACGCTTGAAGAACCCGCCGGGAATCCGTCCGGCGGCAAAGGTCTTTTCCTGGTAGTCGACGGTCAGCGGGAAGAAGTCGATGTCTTCCCGAACATCCTTGGAAGCCACCGCGGTGGCGAGAACGACCGTCTCGCCGAAACGGACCAGCGCGGCGCCGTCGGCCTGCTGCGCGACCTTGCCCAGGTCGATGCATAGAGGACGACCGCAATAATCCAACTCGATCTTTGTGTGCATAAGTGTACCCTCGAGGGTAGTGGCGGGCTGAAGAGAAGAACGCGGGAAGGGACACCAGTGGCTGGGGTATCTATCGGCGGATACCCAGCCGCTGGATCAAATTCTGATATCTCCGGACATCCCTTTTCTTGAGATAGTCCAGAAGCCGCCGCCTTTTTCCGACGAGCTTGAGCAGGCCCATCCGCGTGTGATGGTCCTTTTTGTGAGTTCTCAGATGCTCCGTCAGGTAAACGATGCGGTGGCTGTGAATGGCAACCTGCACCTCAGGCGAACCGGTGTCCGAGTCGTGAAGTCTGAATTTCCTGATCGTCTCGCTGGTCTGCTCCCGAGCTGATTCCATCTGTACCCTTTTTCTTTCTCCCTTTTTCAGTATTTGATATGGTTTGTAGCATACGGGCCGCGTCCGTGTAAAGCTGCCGAGGCCCCTTGATCCCCCGATCGGGAGTCCGCCGGCAACCGGAGATGCGCCGACCCTATCCGATCCTATCCGCAACCTTGAAACACGCGAACACCGGACCCTGGAAACCCCCGAAAGAATACGACATGCTTACAGGCTGATCCGCTACGCTGATTTTCCGAGGTACGAAAGTTGACCCCCAAACCAACCTCCGTCCGCTACAACGACTGGCGCCAAGTGAACGTGCCGGCGCCCGAGACGTTCACCCCCACCCGACCGGTCAGCGTGATCATCCCCTACTACCAGACTCCCGCCGAGACGCTGGCGAGGACCGTGGCATCGCTGGAACGCCAGACCTACCCCGGGGATCTGTTCGAGGTGGTGATCGCCGACGACGGGTCGCAACCGCCTTTGGAGCGGCCCCGCTCGACCTGCCTGGACATCAGGGTCGTGCGCCAGAAGCGCTGCGGGTTCGGAGCGGGCCGGGCGCGAAACAACGGCGCCCGAGCGGCCGCTCACGACATCCTCCTCTTTCTCGACAGTGACATGCTTGTGGAGGCGGAATGGATCGCGGCGCACGCCCGATGGCACCACGTCGTCTCCGATGCGCTGACGCAGGGATTCTTCTACTACGTGGCGGTAGACGACCTCGAAGCCGAGACGATCCGCTGTCGAACCGGGTCGTTGCGAGAACTGTTTTCGGACCGGCCAGCGGACCCGCCCTGGTTCGAAGCCCACATGCTTCGAACCAACGATCTGACGTCGAGGTCCGACGACCTGTTCAGAGCGATGCACTCCGGAAACTTCGCGATGCGCAAGGATTTCTTCGAGTTGGTGGGCGGATTCGACGAATCGTTCGTGCGCTATACCCGCGGCGGGTTGCTGGTGCCGGTCCGCGACGCCTTCGCCTGGCACCTGGGCCTCCATGAGGAGGACCGTGACCTCAAGGACAGGAGTGGTCGGCTCCAGCGCGGAGAATTGGCTAACCTGATCGCCCACCGGGATTTCCGCGACAACGGACCCGGTCGTATGTTTGCGGTTCCCCAATATGTGGTGACGATCACGGCGAAACATCTTCCCGCCAACCTGATCAAGAGGACCACGGCACAGATCCTGGCCGACCGGGTGCACGACTTGGTGGCGAGGATCGAAACGTACGCGAGTGACGAAGATGAACAACTCGTGCAACTCCGGGAAGAGTTCGGTCCGGACGCGCGGGTGCGCATCGGTCCTACCTGCTCCTCCCTCGACGAGTTTCCCTCGGCGTCGTTCCATGTCTCGCTGCCTGGCGGTGTCGTGTTCGCCAAGGATCTGGTGCATCGCCTGCGCGCCGGGCTGGGAGACGCAGTCACCGCCGCTGCGGTTCTCTCCGACGGATCCCTGGTTTCAATCACCCGGGCGTGGGCGCTGCATCGGGCGCGCCGCACGGCGGCCGACCCCGCCGACTTCGAAGAAACACGGACGCTATCCGCCGCGAAGTTGCAGCTCATGGTCGCCGCGCCGTCACCGGAGGCCGTGGACTATCCGACCTCATGGGACCGCTTGCGCTACCGGTTGCGGGATGTCCGCAGCGCCGGAGAGGCATGGCTGTTCCTGAAGTGGCTGGCCGGCCTGGCGTGGTGGAGGACGGTCGGGCAACTGCTTGTGGTTTCCTGGCATGTCCGGCGCTGGATGCGGAGGACATGAGCCCGTCGTTCCTGAATCGGTTGAGTGTGATTCGGCGGCGGGCGGCCAACGGGCGGCGTGTGACTCGGTGGTACGTCCGGCGCTGGCTCTGGTGGTATCTCCGACACTGGATACGGAGCCGTCGGATGCGAGCCACCTCGAAGCTATCGAAACGGAGCCACTCGGTCTGTAGCCGGCTGCGGTCGGATGAATCGAAACCGTCGGTGGCGCCCGCCTTCGATGCCCGGCTCTACAACCCGTTCCGATGGCCGCGCGTCGCCGGGAACGAGGTCGCTGCGCTGGGACCGATCCAGTGGTTGCCGTCCGGGGTCGAGGCGCACCGAGTCGTGCACCGGGACGATCCGCTCCGGCTTCGCCGCTTTCATCACGTAGAGGACGTGCAGGCGTTCCACGCCGACGACATCGCACGGGCCGGCGCCCTGATCCGCATGGTCGCCACCGGGGTGGTGGTGCATCTGGCAGATGGCGGTCCACGGCTTCGGGCACTGCTCGGCGCCGAGCTCCATGACTTGATGGTCACGGACATGTGCGGCATCGATGCCGGCGCGCGCGAGTTGCGCAGCATCAGGATGCGCCGCGCGGCCCTGCGGGACCATTCATTTAGGGCGCGCGCCCGGCAGTTCCGCCAGGAGGCGCCGCCCCTGGTGTCGGTCCTCCTGGCGACCAGGCGTCCCCGGTTCCTGTCGGAGATACTCGCTGCCGTAGCGCGACAGACCTATCCCCGGCTGGAGCTGGTGCTGGCCCTGCACGGCGGTCCCTTCGCGGAGGTCGAGCGACGCGTCGCCGGGTTGCCGCACCCGGTGAAGACGGTGCGCGTGCCCGCAAGCGAACCGCTCGGCGCCGTGCTCAACGCCGCCACCGCGGCGGCAAGCGGGACGTTGCTGACCAAGATGGACGACGACGATCTGTACGGCGCCGACCACGTGTGGGATCTTGTGCTCGCGCAGGAGTACTCGCAGGCGACGCTGGTGGGCAAGGGATGCGAGTTCGTCTACCTGTCCGCGTCGGATCGCAGCGTTCACTGGCACAGCGGGGGCGGTGAAAACTGCCGGGAACCGGCCACCTTGTCCGGGGGCGCCCTGTTGATCGTCGGTGACGAACTCGATCGGGTGGACGGCTGGCGGCGAGCGCCGGGAGGCGTCGATCAGGCGCTGATCGAGGACGTCGTTCAAGCGGGCGCCTGCGTTTACCGGACCCATGGCGCCGGCTTCATGCAGGTTCGACACCGCCACCGCCACACATGGGACGTGTCCGACGATTATTTCCTCGCGCAGGCCGACAGCGTCAGCCCCGGCTGGAATCCGGCGCTGGCCGACCTCGGGGACTTGAACCTGCCTCATCCGGTCCGGACCGTTGCCGGATGAGGTGGGACGCACCACGGTGCGGTCGCAGACCCCGGTTCGGGTCCACTTGGCCATGCCTCCGATGCGCACGATATCCGGCCGATCCATGATTCCGTGGTAGGGTCAGGGGATGATCGATAGGTTGATGTGGGTGCCGAGAGCACTGGTCGCGCTGGCGTCGAACCTGGCGTCAACCCCGCTCGTCGCCAGGGACATCGCGGGCGCGTTGTCGAGTGGGGCGTTCGGGGACGCGCGACGCATGGTGCATACGGCGCGTCAGTCGCCTGATCTCCGGTCCGAGAAAATGGTCTCCCGCAAATACCGCTGTCTCTGGCTGTGCAACCCCAAGGTCGGGTCGCGGAGCATCATGGCGGCGTTGCGTACCGCGGACCCTGACATCGAGGTCATCCGTGATCAGCCGATTCGCGACCTTTGCGCCCTGCGCCCCGAAGTGAAGGACTATTACAGCTTCGCGTTCGTCAGGCATCCCTTCCAAAGAGCCCTTTCGTTTTATTGGGAGGTGTTTTTCTCCCCCGAGATCTATGCGGAAGACTATCACCGCCACCGGAAGAAAGAAGACTCGACCTACTTCGACCCGGTGGCGCGCCGATCGGTGTCCACTTGGCTTCCTCCCCGCGAATCCGCGAGTCCCATGGGAAAGGAAAAGAAACGCCAGCGCGTTTTCCACGGCTACTACGGGCTGAAGGAAACCAACGGCTTCGGCGATTTCTGCCAATGGCTGAATACGCCCTGGGGTTCGGACAGCTTCGCCGAACGGCACTTTCTGTCCCAGCACGTGCAAATCCGCCTCGGGGACGGCCGCCTGCCCGACTTCATCGGCCGCTTCGAGAACATCGACGCGGACTTGAACCGGGTCGCCGCGTATCTCGGCATGCCGCCGCTGGCGTTGCCGATGTTGAACACGATGGACGGGTGGCAATCGACGCCCGAAGCGCTCAACGCGGCCCGCCGGGCGCGGAACGCACAACTGACCCAGCGAAACCGGGCATTGTTGAGAACGCGGTACGCAGAGGATTTCGAAATGGGCGGCTATTCGCCGGCCTGAAGGCCGTCCGCGTCGGTATCGGATCGAGTATGATTTCGGCGGTCATTCCATTTCTACAGGGGTGGCAGTGTTCGGGATTTCTTTGCCTTCCGTGCGGCCCGGCCGAGCCGCACCGAAACCATGCAGCTTTTTCGACCGTCGGTCGATGATCCCGAGGTCGATGTCGGCGAAGCGAACGATCCAGTCGTCGTTCTCGGCCACGCCGGTGGAGCGAGATTTTTGGCCAAAGGGCTCAACTGCGGGACGGTAGTCAACGGGGACGGTTGATAATCCGGAGGATCCGCCACGCATTCGCTGCCTTTTCCCAGCCTATCAGCGCCACCAGATGACCGTCCGGGTCCACCACCCGGCGGGTGGTCTCCGCGGCCGCGGGTTCCTCGACCTCCGCCAGGCAGCCCTGGAGGCCGCGTCTGAGCCGGTCCACCGCATCGGCGCCCAGGACGGCACAACTCAGATGGCCAAGGGCGTCGTTCAACGACACCAGCGGAACGGCATCGGCATCGGCGAGCGCTTCGAGGGCGTCCAAGGGGTTGGCGTCGGCGATCCGGAACGGGCCGGACGCCACGCGGCGAAGACGGCTGAGGTAAGCGCCGCACCCCAGGAACCGCCCGATGTCCGCGGCCAGGGTCCTTACGTAGGTGCCCTTGGAGCAGGTCAGCTCGAACTCCAACTCGGCCGGGGCCACCTGCTCCAGCCGGTCGATCTCGACCCGGATGCGGCGAGGCTCCCGTCCCACCTCCATCCCCTGGCGCGCCAGCTCGTAGAGCCGGGCGCCGTCCCGCTTGAGCGCGGAATACATCGGCGGCACCTGCTGCAGACAACCGCTGAACCGGCTGCGCAGGGACTCGATCTCCTGGCGGCCGAGGAGCGGCGGGTCGCGCCGGGACAGCACCCTGCCGGTGCGGTCTTGCGTGTCGGTCTCCGCCCCCAGCGTAATCATCCCGGTATAGTCCTTGTCCGCGTCCAGGAAATACTGTGCGATCTTGGTCGCCTCGTTGACCGCCAGCGGCAAAAGACCGGAAGCGAACGGGTCCAGGGTGCCGAGGTGGCCGACCTTCCGTGCGCCGGCGAGCCGTTTCGCGGTGGCCACGACCCGCGCCGAGGAGGGACCTTCCGGCTTGTCCACCAGCAGGATGCCGCTCCTGTCGAGATGCATGGCGTCGTGCCTCACTCCTTCGGTCCGACCGTCTTGAGCAGGTCTTCGATGCGCCGGGCCTGGTCGGAGGCCTGGTCATGGACGAACTCGATGGCGGGGACGAAACGCAGCTTGAGTTCGCCGGCGATCCGGCCACGGATAAAACCCGTGGCTCCGCGCAGGCATTGGAGAGCTTCCTCCTTTTGCGATTCGCCGTCCCGCACCGTGAAATAGATCCTGGCGTGCTTGAGATCGGGTCGGACTTCCACGGCCGTGAGTGTGACGCCGCGAATCCGTGCGTCATTGAGGGTGTGCGCCAGCAGCCGGGAGACGAACTCGATCAGCAGATCGCCGACCCGCTGCGAGCGAGCGTTGCCTGTTCTCTGACGATTCTTCACAAGCTCCGTCCGTTGGATCCTGGCTGGCTGGACGCTGGGCCGCGGTGCGTCAAAAACCCCTCACCCCAACCCTCTCCCAGAGGGAGAGGGTGTCGGAGGGTGCCCTCTCCGGAGGGGGAGACGGTGTCGGAGGCCGGCCCTCTCTGGAGCGAGGGGGTGTCGGAGGCCGGCCCTTTCCAGAGCGAGACGGTGTCGGAGGGCGGCCCTCTCCGGAGGGAGCCGGTGTCGGGGGGCGGCCCCTCCGGGGAGAGGGGGCGTGTCCTGAATATCTACTCTCGCAATATTCGGATGTCCGACTCGCCGAGTTCCGCCAGGCCCAACCGGTCCACGAACTCGACCACCTGCTGTAGCGTGGCCTCGACGATTCTGGCGTTGCTCCCCACGACCCCGAACCCGAGCAACGCCCGCTGCCACAGGTCCTGATCACCGCACTCCGTTACCGAGATATTGAACCGATGGGAAACCCGGGACTGGATCTTCCGCAGGACCGACCGTTTCCCCTTGAGCGAGTGATTCTCCGGCAGGATCAACGCGATCTTGAGAACGCCGACCACCATGCCCTTCGACTTCGCTCGGCTGCGCCTCGCTACACTCGGGACGGACCTGTCGGAGGGGCTATCGGTCCGCCGAGAGCTGCGTTGCGGCCCCGCCGTCCGCGCGCGGGCGTCCCCGGGTGATGGGGACCTTTTCGAAGCCTTCGATGACGTCGCCTACCTTGACGTCCTGATACCCGTCGATGGCAATGCCGCACTCATAGCCTGTGCCGACCTCGCGCACGTCGTCCTTGAACCGCTTCAGGCTCGCCAGCCGGCCCTCGTGCACCACTACCTGATCCCGCAACAGGCGCACCATGCTCGAACGCAGAATCTTGCCGTCGGTGACGGAACAGCCCGCGATGGTGCCGACGCCGCGAATGTTGAAAACCTCCCGGACCTGGATCCGGGCGTGGAACTGTTCGCGGAACACCGGCTCCAGGAGCCCTTCCATAGCCGACCGGATGTCGTCGATGACTTCATAGATGATGGTGTAAAGCCGCAGGTCCACACCTTGCTGCGTCGCCAGGCTCATGGCCTTGGGCTCGGGACGGACGTTGAAACCGATGATGATGGCGTTGGAGGCGCTGGCCAGCAACACGTCGCTCTCCGTGATGCCTCCCACCGAGCCGTGGATGACCCTGAGCTTGACGTCGTCCGTGGACAGTCGGGTGACGGCCTCGTTGAGAGCCTCCACCGAGCCGTGGACATCGCCCTTGACGACCACCCGCAGTTCCTTGACCTCGTTGGCCTTGATCTGGTCGTAGAACTCTTCCAGCGACACCTTGCTGGTCTTGGCCAGCTCGGCCTCCCGTTGCTGCGTCTCGCGGTATTCGGCAATCTGCCTTGCCTTGCCCTCATCGGTGAGCGCGGAGAAAGCCTCGCCGGCCTGCGGTACTCCCTGAAGCCCCAGGATTTCCACCGGCATGGATGGCGTCGCCATGTTCACCTTGCGGCCCTGATCGTCGATCATGGCCCGCACCCGGCCGTGGTGCGGCCCGGCAAAGATGGGATCCCCCACCTTCAGCGTCCCCTCCTGGACCAGCACGGTGGAAACCGGACCGCGGCCGCGCTCCAGCTTGGCCTCCACCACGGCGCCCCGGGCCAGCTTGTCCGGGTTGGCCTTGAGCTCCAGCAGGTCTGCCTGTAGCAGCAGCATCTCCAGCAGGTTGGGCAATCCTTCACGGGTCACGGCGGAAACCGGCACGAAAATCGTATCCCCGCCCCACGCCTCGGGCACCAGGCCATGGTCGGCCAGGCCGCGCTGGACCCGATCCGGATCCGCGTCGGGACGGTCGATCTTGTTCACGGCCACGATGATCGACACTTCCGCGGCGCGGGCGTGATCCACCGCCTCGATGGTCTGGGGCATGACGCCGTCATCCGCAGCCACCACCAGGACCACGATGTCCGTCACTTTCGCGCCCCTTGCGCGCATGGCCGTGAAGGCTTCATGTCCGGGCGTGTCGAGGAAGGTCACCCCCCTGTCGTTCAGCCGGACATGGTAGGCGCCGATATGCTGGGTGATGCCGCCGGCCTCCGCGTCGGTCACGTTCGTGCTACGGATGGCGTCGAGCAACGACGTCTTGCCGTGGTCCACGTGCCCCATGATGGTCACGACCGGCGGCCTCGGCTCCAGGGCTTCCGCCGGATCCACCACCTCATGCTGATCCTGGAGCGCGGTCTCGACGTCGAAGGCCACGTTCTCGACCTGGTAATCGAACTCGTTGGCCACCAGCGCCGCAGTGTCGTAGTCGAGCACTTGGTTGATGGTGGCCATCATGCCAAGGCCCATGAGCTTTTTGATGACCTCGCCCGCCTTGACGCCCATGGAGCGGCCGATGTCGCCCACGGTGACGACCTCGGCCATGCGCACGATCCGCTTGCTGGCTTTCGGCACCGTGATCGCGGTCTTCTTCTGCTCCTTGCCGGGCAAGGCGCGCTTCTTCCTGAGCATCCGGCCCCGCGGCGACCGAAATTCGCGTTCCTTGAGCTCGATGACTTCCTGCTTCCGGATGACCCGCTTCTTGCCCTTGGTTCCCTTGCCGGCCTTGTCCTGTCCCTCCGCTGCCGCCGGCTGCGGGCCGCCATCGCGCGCCGTCCGTTCTCCGGCGCCGCCCGGAGTGGCGGTCTTCGCGCCCGCGGTCTTGGCGCCAGCGGTCTTGGCGCCAGCGGTCTTGGAGGCCGCAGGGGTCGCCTTCCGATGCAAGTCGATACGGCCGAGGATGCGGGGACCGGCGGGTCGCGCCCCGACGGTGGTCTCCTGCGCGGGAGCGGCGACGCCGTTTGCATCGCTCGCGGCCGGCTCGGACGCTGCCGGGGACACCGGCTCGGAGCCTTCCGCCGGGACCTCGGACGCCGGTTCCTCGCCTCCCGACGCTTCCGCCTGCACCTGAACTTCGGCCGGGGCCGCCTTCTCCGGTTCGGCCGCCGGCGCCGTCGCTTCCGCCGGCGCGCTCACCTCCGCTGCCGGTACCGCCGGCTCGACCTTCGCCGTCCCGGCGGTGGACTCCTGGACCGGGGGCTGCTCGGGCGCCCTCTCGGGAGGCGCGGCTTCCGCGGGCGGTATTCGGCGAGATCCGGGCTCCTGAAGCGGCGTCTCCTGAGGCGTTGCTTCCTGAGGCGCGAGTTCCTCGATCGGCGGTTCCGGCTCCTCCGGCACCACCGGGTGAATCGGCTTGCGAGTGACCAACTCGACCGTACTTCTGCGCCGCCGGATGACGTTGGCGCGGACACGGCGATCCACCACCTTCTCGTGCGCCTGCACCTCGCCCATGTCCTCGTCTTCCGCGGTGATCACGCGATCGACCACAACCCGTTCTTCACCGACCGTGACCGTTGGCTTCTCGGCGGCTGCAATCGCCGCCTTGACCGCCTCGATCTCCGATTCCTCGAGGGAGCTCTGAGACTTCTTGCCGCGGATCCTGATCTTTTCGAGTTGGGCGATGAGATCCTTGGGCTCGATCTCGAGCTGCCTGGCCAGTTGATGCACTCTCACTTTGCTCATTTCCCACTCCATTGAGCGCGAAGCCTTCCCAACAGATCCTCTCGATCCTTGCGAGACAGATCGCGACGAAACGCCCGATACATTTTCTTGCGTTTCAGAAAAGCGCGCCAGCAATCCTCGCTGATATGCAGATAGCCTCCTCGTCCCCTGAATTCTTCCGGTTGCAGGCCTTCTTCCGTAATCGCGACCCGCCACAAGGCGGTCTTTTCGTCACGTTGACCGCAACCCAGACAGGTCCGTACCGGCGAACGAGCGCTCTTAGGCACCTTGCCGAGGGCTCGTCTCCACCTCATCCTCATCCGCCCCCGCAACCGGCTCTTCCGCGGGCGCGCCTGCCGCCTGCTCCGCCTCGGACCCTGCCTCCACCGCCGCCCGCGCGGCCTCCTCGGCCTCCCGCGCTTCCTCCACGTGCTTCGTGCTCGCCTCCAGGATGGCCATGGCCTTCTCGGGTTCGATGCCGGTGATCTCGTTGATGGTGGCGGCCTCGGCATCCGCCAGGTCCTCGGCCGATTTGAACCCCGACTGGTAGAGAAGCTCCGCCATCACCTCGCTCACCCCGGGGATCGCGGACAGCGACTGCCTCGCCTGCCGGCTCTCCTCATCCGCCTCCGACTCGCTACGGGCATCGATGCCCCAACCGGTGAGGCGAGAGGCCAGTCGCACGTTCTGACCCTTGCGCCCGATGGCCAGCGAGAGCTGCTCATCAGGCACGATGACCTCCATGCTGTGGGCCTCCTCGTCCAGCAGGATCTTGGTGACCTTGGCGGGAGCCAGCGCACGGCAGACATATTCGGCCTGCTCCGGGATCCAGTGGACGATGTCGATCTTCTCTCCCCGCAACTCCTGCACCACCGACTGAACCCGGGTTCCCTTCATGCCCACACAGGCGCCTACCGGATCCACGTCCGGATCGTTGGAGGCCACGGCGATCTTGGCCCGACCGCCCGGCTCGCGGGCCGCTCCCTTGACCTCGACGATCCCTTCATAGATCTCGGGAACCTCCTGCTCGAACAGCTTGATCAGCATGCCCGGGTGGGTCCGCGACAACACGATCTGAGGGCCGCGGCTGGTCATCTCGACGCTGACGATGTACGCCCGGATCCGGTCACTCTGACGATACCGTTCCCGCGGCACCTGCTCCTTCTCCGGCAGGATCGCATTGGTCCTTCCCAGGTTCACGATGATGTTGTTCTTCTCGAAGCGTTGCACGATACCGTGAACCAACTCGCCCTGGCGATCCTTGAACTCGTTGAAAATGATCTCGCGCTCGACATCCCGCACCCGCTGCACAATATTCTGCTTCGCCGCCTGGGCCGCGATCCGGCCGAATACCTCGGGATTGATCTTCATGAGCAGTTCATCGCCCAGTTCCACGTCCGGGTCCAGCGTTTCGCGGGCCTCCTCGAGATCGATCTCGGTTTCGGGGTCCGCGACGTCATCCACCACCACCTTGGGCTCGAACAGCTCGATCTCCCCGATATCGTGGTTATACTGCGCCTCGAAATTCCGCTCCGCGCCGAACGTCTTCTTGGCCGCCGACACCATGGCGGACTCGATGGCCTCGACCAGGATCTCCTTGTCGATACCCTTTTCCCTGGTCACCTGGTCGATGACCCGATTAAGATCCTGCTGCATCTTCTTCCTCCGACCCCGGCATCAGGGTGAAGCCCACTCGTACTCGACATTGGCCTTGACGATAAGGCCGAAAGGGATAAACACTTCCCGCCCGTCCTGCAGCACCACGACACCGTCTCCGGCGGCGTCGTGAAGCGGTCCCAGAAACTTTTTTCGGCCGCCGATCATCTCACCGGTATGGACCCGGACCCTTTGTCCGACGCACCTGGCGAAATGCTCAGGCTTCCTGAGTGGACGGTTGATACCGGGAGAAGAAACCTCCAGGGTATAGGAACCCGCCACGATGTCATGGACATCCAGGATGTCGCCGAGCTCCCGGCTGACCCGGCCGAGCTCCTCGACCCCCGGGGCCTCGGTTTCATCCTGCTTCTCGACCTTGTCCAGGTAGACGCGCAGAACGCGGCCCGATCTCCCCTCGTGCCGGAGCTCGATATCCACCACCTCCAAACCCTTGTCCGTGGCCAACGGGTCCACGATCTCCCAGAGGCGGTCCACAGTTTCGCTTGCCACCATCGCACTCCGAATAATGCACCTCAAATAAAAAAGCGGGCAAGGCGCCCACCGATGCCTATCATTTTACACATTGAGGCGACCGAATGCAAGTTGGGACCAGGGCCTTTCCAAGGTCACGGCCGAACCTGTCATTCCGAGCAGAGCCCGAGCGGAGCACCGTCGTTCCGAGCGGAGCGAAGAATCTCGGTTACGGTGGGGAGATCCTTCGCTCCGCCCCGGGTGACGGACGGGGGGTTTGAAACCCGCCCCCACACCCGTTATCATCCGGGGTCTGAAACCATCCATGTCGAACCGGCAGCCCATGGCAATAGCACCGCACTCGGGCGACGTTCCGGCGGCGGTCTCCTGGCAAGACGTCCTCACCAGCCTGGAGGATGCCGTCATGGTGGTGGATTGCTCGCGCGGGGTGTCTTTCGTCAACCAGGCGGCCGAGACCCTCACCGGGCTCTCCGCCCGCAAACTTCTGACCCGGGCCTCCGGCGACCTCTTCCGCGCCAACCGATGGCTGCTGGACATGATCGACAACAGCCTCGGACCGAACGAGAGCACCAGCCGCTCGGAAAACCAGTTCTTCAAGCCATGCGGAAAGAGCGTGCCCGTGAGCGCGCTGGTCTCGCCGCTTCGGGACCAGGACGGTCAGGTCGCCGGCAGCGTGCTGCTCTTGCGCGACCGCACCCTGAGACAGGCCATGGAAGAAGACCTCAGGCGTTCGGACCGGCTGGCTCTCCTGGGCAAGCTGGCGGCCGCCCTGGCCCATGAGATCAAGAACCCCCTGGGGGGAATCAAGGGAGCGGCCCAGCTCATTCGCGCCGAGGCGACCCACGACCCATCGCTGCTGGAAAACACCGACATCATGATCCGGGAGGTGGATCGGGTCAATCAACTGCTGGACCAGCTTCTGGACCTGGCGCGTCCGGCGGGGCTCCAGGTGGAGCCGCTGAACGTCCACGAGCTGCTGGAGCACGTCCTGGGGCTGGAAGTCCATACCGCGGCCGCCGCACAGGTGCGCATCCAGCGCTTCTTCGACCCCAGTCTGCCCATGATCATGGGGGACCGGAGCCGGCTGATCCAGGTCTTTCTCAACCTGGCGGAGAACGCGCTGCAGGCCAGGCCCGACTGCGTGACCGTCACCACCCGCATCGAAACGGACTTCTCGTTGCGCACCGGGCATTCCGCCGCCACCAAGTTCGTCAGCGTGGACTTCCGCGACGACGGCACCGGCATAGACGAGGACGACCTGCCGGACATTTTCTCGCCTTTCTTTACCCGGAAGCGCCGCGGCACCGGTCTGGGGCTGGCCATCTGCGATCGCACCATCAAGGAGCACGGAGGCCGTCTGGGAGTGGAAAGCCAGCTTGGCGAAGGATCGGTGTTCAAGGTCACGCTGCCCGCCCGACAGGATTAGCCATGGAGCAGGGCCGGATATTGCTGGTGGAAGACGACGAGTCCCTGAGCCGCGTGCTCCGGAAGGCTTTGGAGCGGCAGGGATACTGGGTGGCCGGCGCCGCAAAGGGAACGGAGGCGTGGCAGCTCCTGGAGGAATCCACCTTCGACGCCGTCCTGCTCGACATTCAACTACCGGATATGGAGGGACTGACGCTGCTCGACCGGGCCAGAGAATCCGGCCTTCCTACGCCGTTCATCGTCATGACCGCGCAGAACACCATGCGCAACGCCATCGACGCCATGAAGGCCGGGGCTTTCGACTATCTCACCAAGCCCTTCGACCTCGACATGCTGATGGTGGTGGTGGAACGGGTGCTGGACCGGCGCCGGCTTACCCGGGAGATCAGCGACCTCAAGAAGGAGGTCAAGAAGAAGTACGAGCCCGGCGTCAACATGATCGGCACCAGCGCCGCCATGCAGCAGGTCTTCAAGACCATCGGACAGGTTGCCGGCACCGACACCACCATCCTGATCCATGGTGAGAGCGGGACCGGCAAGGAGTTGGTAGCAAAGACCATTCACTACAACTCCGCCCGCTGGGAGAAACCCTTCGTGCCGCTGAACTGCGCGGCGATTCCGAGAGACCTGCTGGAATCCGAGTTGTTCGGGCACGAAAAAGGGGCCTTCACCGGCGCCCTGGAACGGCACCCGGGGACCTTCGAGCAGGCCCGGGGGGGCACTCTGTTTCTGGACGAGATCGGCGAACTGCCGCTGGAGCTTCAGACCAAGCTGCTGCGGGTGCTGCAGGACGGGTCCTACCGGCGGGTGGGCGGAAAGGACACGCTCCAGTCGGACGCCCGGCTTCTGGCCGCCACCAACCAGGACCTGGAGAAGGCGGTGCACGAAAGCCGTTTCCGGGACGATCTCTACTTTCGGCTGAACGTCATACCCCTGAAGATCCCGCCCTTGAGGGACCGGCGCTCCGATCTCCCGGTGCTGATCGAGTTCTTCATCGCCAAGGTCAACAGTGACATGGGGACGCAGGTGTCGGGAGTCTCGCCGGACGCGTTGAAGGAGCTCCAGCAACATGACTGGCCCGGCAACGTGCGGGAGCTCGAAAACGTGCTCATCCGCGCCGCGGTGCTGTCCCCGGGACCGATCCTGTCGGCAAGGGACTTCGCTCCGTCGAGCCCGCCGGAACCGGCGTCGAACGATTACGACAGCCTGTCGCTGGAGGAGATCATCCGGGGCAAGTTGGAGGACTACTTCCGGCGCACGCGTGGAGTCCAGGTGGAAAACCTGTATCCCGTGGTCATGGAACGAGTGGAGCGGCCGCTCATCGAGCTGACCCTGCAGGCGACCCGGGGCAACCAGATCCGCGCCGCTCAACTGCTCGGCATCAACCGCAACACCTTGAGGAAGAAGATCACCGACCTCCACATCACCGTGAAGCGGGAACCGTGAGCTGTCTGCCGTCGCGACTGTACGCCATCGCGGACCCGGACCGGACCGGGGGCCGTCCGCTGGCTTCCGTGATCGACGCCATGCTGGCGGGCGGCGTGACGGTACTCCAGTTGAGAGTGAAGGACCGGCCGGCGGACGAGTTCCTGCGGCTGGCCCTGGCCGCTCGCGAACGCACCCGCCGCCGGGGTTGCCTCTTCATCGTCAACGACCGGGTGGACATCGCCCTGGCCGTCCGGGCCGACGGCGTGCATCTGGGACAAGACGACCTGCCGCTCGAAGCGGTACGACCCCTCGTGGGAAAAAGGCTCATCGGCATCTCCACCCATAGCCGGGAACAGGCGGAAGCGGCGGAGCAGGGCGGCGCCGACTACATCGGTTTCGGCCCCATGTTCCCCACCCGCACCAAGGAGACGGGCTATGCGTCCCAAGGCCCCTCCATGCTCCAGTCCGTGCGGCGCCGGGTACGCATCCCCATCGTTGCCATCGGCGGCATCACCGCGGAGAACGTCGCGCAGACGTGGAACAGCGGCGCGGACGCGGCTGCCATGATCAGCTACCTGACCCGGGGTGACGACGTCACCGCGGGTGTGAAGAAAATTCTCGATCTGGGGGCGAGATTCGGACCCGCCCGGGCCCTGTCCCCGGTCGGGACGGACTTCTAGTATTCCTCGGCGTCGGAGAAGCCCTCGTCGTCCCGCCCGGTATAGTCCTCGAAGCGGGTGTATTCCTTCAGGAACGTCAGCCGGACGTTGTCCACGGGACCGTTGCGCTGCTTGGCGACGATGATCTCGGCCACGCCCGTATGCTCCTTCGGGTCTCTTTCGTAGGCATCCTTGCGGTAAACGAACATGATCACGTCGGCGTCCTGCTCGATGGCGCCGGACTCCCGCAGGTCCGCCATCACGGGACGCTTGTCGCCCCGTTCCTCCACCCGCCGGTTGAGCTGCGAGAGGGCGACGACGGGAACGTTCAGTTCCTTGGCGAGGGCCTTGAGGGAGCGCGATATCTCCGAGATCTCCTGCTCACGGTTGGGCGAGTCGCGGGGGCCGCGCATGAGCTGCAGGTAGTCGACGACCACCAGGCCGATCTTGCGGGTCCGGTCGCGCAGGAGCCGCCGGGTCTTGGCGCGCACCTCCAGCACCGTCACCGCGGGCGTATCGTCGATGTAGACCGGCGCCTCGGCCAGCCGCCCGGCCGCCTGCACCAGCGCGGGGAACTCGTTCTCCCGGAGATAACCGGTCCGGAGCCGGGAGTGGTCCACGCGCGCCTCCGAGCAGAGCATCCGCAGAACGAGCTGTTCCATCGCCATCTCGAGGGAGAAGACGGCCACGCCGATGCCGTGGAACGCGGCGTTGACCGCGATGTTGAGCGCGAACGCGGTCTTCCCCATGCCTGGCCGGCCGGCGACGATGAGCAGGTCCGAGGGTTGGAAACCCGCGGTCAGCCGGTCGACGTCGCGATAGCCCGTGGCCACGCCGGTGACCATCTCCTTGCGCTGATAGAGTTCATCGACCTTCTTGATGGTGTCCGTCATCACGTCGCCGACCCGAACGAAGGACGAGTTGATGCGCTTCTCCGAAATGTCGAAGATGACGCGCTCGGCGTCGTCCAGGAACGTGTCCACGTCACCCCGTTCTTCCATCGCACGGGTGGCGATACCGGTGGATGTCCGGATCAGGTGACGGAGAATGGCCTTCTCCCTCACGATACGCGCGTAGTAGGCGATATTGGCGGCGGTGGGCACCTGGCTCGCAAGCTCCGCGAGGTAGGCGGAGCCGCCCACGGTTTCCAACTCACCCTTGGCCTTCAGATGGTCGCTCAGAGTGATGAGGTCCACCGGCTCGTTGCGGTCCCAGATCTCCACCATGGCGCGGTAGATCTTGCGGTGCGACTCCCGGTAGAGGTCGTCCGAATTGACGTGCTCGATGGCCGTGTTGATGGCGTCGTTATCCAGCAGCACGCCGCCGAGAATCGAGGCCTCCGCGTCCAGGTTCTGGGGCGGGAGCCGGTGAAGGTTTTCGGTTACGTCGGCCATGGGTCACCCCTCGCCGGGCTCCCGGCCGGAACCCTTGGGCGCGGTCCCGTGCTCAGCGGTCACCACCGTGCGGATCCCGCCTCGAACATTGAAATCGCCGATGACCCTTATGAACTTCGGCGAGCAGGCCGCCACCAGGTCGTCCAGGATCCGGTTGACCACGTCCTCGTGAAAGACGCCCTCTTCCCGGAACGACCAGAGGTAAAGCTTGAGCGACAGGAGCTCGACGCAACGCGGACCCGGAACGTAACGGACCCGGATGGTGGCGAAGTCCGGTTGTCCGGTCCTGGGGCAGACGCAGGTGAACTCCGGACACTCCATGGCCACCTCGTAGTCCCGGTCCTGCCGTGGATTGGGGATGGTCTCGATCTGCCTGCTGGGCTGCGTCGGCACAGTACCTGCTCCTTCATCCGGTGCTCGGCCGCGGGTAGCGCGTCGGTTCGAAGTCCTGGGAGCGCGGACGTCCCGCCCGCGTCGCGGGTCACGGGCCCGCGACCCACGGAAGAGGTTCAAACGGACGTGCTGCCGAGCCGCGCGCGGCCCCGCGCGCCTTGACTTGAAGCCGCGCGGACGCCAGACTGACGCCGCATGAAGCTCGACATCCACGTTCCCTCCATCACCGGCGTCGTCAGGGTCGAGATCCGATCGGTCGAAGACGGCGCTGCGTGGTCGGCCTATCTCGTCCTCATCGGCGGCGCCGCGCTCGACGATGCCTGTCTTGTGCTGGCGCGGTCGGGTCTGCCGCTTCGTTTCGGCGGCGAATCCGCCGAGGCCGCCGAAACCCGGGCCAAGGAATATGTCCAGGCCCACTACCGGGTCGCGCGCATGATCTGGTGAAAACGCGCCGCCGGTACGCTCCCGTGCGCGGGTCACGGCAACTGCAAGGGGTCGTGGTGTACTGTTTGTTCAGCACACCACCCTAGAAACACGCGGGCGGCCTGTCAAGCCGCGGGCTGCTGCTGCGTGACGCAGTGTATCCCTCCCAGACCCAGGATCAACGCACGCGCGTCGATGCCCGCCAACCGCCGGCCGGGAAACAGCGGCGCAAGGGTATCGAGGGCGGCCTGATCCCTGGATCCGCCGTAGAGTGGAACGAGCACCACGCCGTTGGCGATATGGAAGTTGGCGTAGCTCGCCGGGAGCCTGTCATCGCCCGCCATCACCGGATCCGGCTGCGGCAGCGGCACGACGCGGAGCCGGCGACCGTGCGGGTCCGTGGCGGACGTGAGACAGCGGTAGTTCTCTTGCAGCGCCCGGTGGTTCTCGTCCCGGGGGTCCGGCTCCACCACGCACACGACGGTGTGGGTGTCCACGAAGCGCGCGAGGTTGTCGATGTGGCCGTCGGTGTCGTCGCCCACCATGCCGGCCGGCAGCCAGAGGACGCGCCGGAGCCCCAGCGCGGAACTCAGCAGCGCCTCGATTTCCTGCCTGGCGCGGCCGGGATTGCGGTTGGGGTTGAGAAGGCATTCCTCGGTCACAAGGCAGAGGCCGGCGCCGTTGACGTCGATGGAGCCCCCCTCCAGCACCATTCCCGGCGCAAACACCGGCAGGCCGAGGGACTCGTTGATCCGCATCGGCACGCCGTCGTCCGCTACGTAGTCCGGGTATTTCAGTCCCCAGGCGTTGAAACGCCATTTGACGAACGCCAAGGCGCCGAAGGATGCCGCACCGGTGAGGAAAGTCGGCCCGTAGTCCCGTATCCACACGTCGACGGTGGGGATGCGGTGGAACACGACACGGCGCGGGTCGACTCCACCGCGCCGGAGCCGCGCCGCTGCCCCGGTCTCGGAGGCAGCGTCGTTGACCAGCAGATGGACCGTCTCGCCGGCGACCAGCGCGCGGATCATCTCCACCCAGGTCTGCCGCACCCGCTCGAGGTCATCCGGCCAGGTATCGAGGTTGTGGGGCCACGCGAGCCACGTGGCAGCATGAGGCTCCCATTCCGCGGGCATGCGGTAACCCGCCCGGCGCGGGTCCGCCAATCGGGCGCGCGCGGACGCGCTCGCGAGGGCCGCCAAGCCCTCGGTTCCGGTCTGCGCCGGCCCGGCGCGTACGGATGCGCGGCCTTCCGCCGCGGTCCCGCTGCGACCGCTGGCGCCTTCGTTCCCGCCCGCCATGGTGCGTCAGTCCGAGGCGTCGTCCAGCACGTGCCGGGTCAGGCCGTGGTAGGCGTCGACGCGCCGGTCGCGCAGGAACGGCCAGTTGTGGCGCGCATCGGCGATGGCCTGGAGATCGCAGTGGGCCAGCAGGATTTCCGGTTTTACCTTGCCCGCCCGCGCCAGCACCCGGCCCGAGGGATCCGCGACGAAGGAGCTGCCCCAGAAGGTGATGCCGCCCTCGCGGCCCACCCGGTTGACGGCCGCCACGTAGACCCCGTTGGTCACCGCATGAGAGCGCTGCACCAGCTCCCAGGCTTCAAGCTGAGCCCGGCGCGCGGCCGCGGTCTCACCCGCGTTCCAACCGATGGCGGTGGGATAGAAGAGGATCTCGGCCCCGCCCAGGGCCGCCAACCGCGCCGCTTCCGGGAACCACTGGTCCCAGCAGATCAGCACCCCCACATGAGCGTGGCGGGTCCGGAAGGTGCGGAAACCCAGGTCGCCCGGGATAAAGTAGAACTTCTCGTAAAAGCCCGGATCATCCGGGATGTGCATCTTGCGGTACTTGCCCAGCACCTCTCCGTCCGCATCGATGACCACTGCGGTGTTGTGATAGACGCCGGGCGCACGCGCCTCGAACACCGAGGCCACGATCACCACCTCCAGCTCCCGCGCGAGGGGACGGAAACGCTCGGTGGTGGGCCCGGGAACGGGTTCCGCCAGAGCGAAGGCGGCCGTATCCTCGGCCTGTGGGAAATATCGCGAGCGGAACAGTTCCTGGACGCAGACGATGCGGGCTCCGTCCTCTGCGGCGACACGGATACGCCGCGCGGTGGCGGCAAGGTTGCGATCGGGGTCCACAGCCGCCCTGGCCTGGACCAGCGCCACGGTCACGCGGTGGTCGGCGATTGACGACATGGTTCACCGGCCCCCGGCGACGGGCGACGGCGCGTGGTCGAGCACATAGGTCATCAGCGACGGGATGCCGGCGACCCAGACCACCGGCGGCAGTTGCCCC
This sequence comes from uncultured Binatia bacterium (SeqCode), assembly GCA_965214905.1. GTDB lineage: Bacteria > Desulfobacterota > Binatia > UBA9968 > JAJDTQ01 > JAJDTQ01. The sequence goes on along the minus strand of OZ243984.1, from coordinate 2,933,043 downwards.
GGAGGTTGCCAGATGTAGCCGAGCCGGTTCAGTCCCTCCCGGGCTTCCAGCCGGTCGGCGGCGCCGATGACGGTCAGGGCGGCGTCGATATCGTGGTCGGAAGCCGTGGCGTCAGCGCTGGCCTGGAAGACCGGCGCGGTCGCGACGGCCGCGGGCAGCAGTTCCCGGGCCTCCAGCTCCCGATAGCGGTCCTGGTAATAGTCCGTGACCCGGGCAGCCACGTCGGGCCGCGCGGCAGCCGCATGGGCGGCGGTCAGCCGCGTCGCTCCGGTGGCCAGACGCCGGTCCCACAGGGCCTCGCCCCAGACTTGAACGAAATACGGGTAGCGCTGGCTGTCCTCGACCACCGCGTCGAGGGCGTCGGCGTCGATACTCACGCCGTGGGCCGACAAGGGCCTCGCCAAGGCGTCCCGGGCGGCGGGGGGGTCCAGCAGGCCGATGCCCAGGCGTCCCTTGCCCAGCCGGCCCCAGAAAGATGCATTCATGGCGCGGAGACGCGCCGCCAAGCCCGGCGTCCCGGCAAGCACCAGCAGAAACGGGGCATTGGCGCGGACCTCCTGGCTGACGTTCAGCAGCAGTTGACCGACGGCAGGCTCAAGCGTATGGGCCTCGTCGAGCAGGACGACCAGGGGTTTCTTGCGGCACCGGGCGGTCAGTCTCTCCGTCAGGTCCGTAGCGGACGGAGCCGGCGCCGCCCATTCCGCCTTCCCAACGCCCGTTACCCCGAATTTCCTTGGCAGGAGCTTCCTGAGGCCTGTGGCCGGCAGCAACGCCTCGACCAGGCTCTGCTCGGTCCCCACTCGGCTGGGCGTCAACCGCGCCACATCGACGCGGCCGGCGCGGCGGCAGGCGCCCTCGAACCAGTTGAGCAGCACGGTCTTGCCGTTGCCCCGCGGCCCCGTCAGCGCGACATCGTGGGGCGGCGACCCGCCGCCGAGCAGGTCCGCCAAGCACCGGGTCAGCACCGTCTGCTCGCGCTCTCGCCCGGTGAGCGCCGGCGGTGCGGCCCCGGCGCCCGGCGCGAACACGCGTTGCTCCGTCGCCATCATGACGGTCAGTGTAGCACCGAGCGTCCGTTCACTTCCATACGCCATGAAGCGGCGTCACGCCGTCGTCACGCCGCATCGGCGCGCCACCTCGCCGGCGAGGGCTCGGAAGTCGCGGTAGCAGTCCCGCACGACCCGGGCGTGACTGCCCAGGACGCCGTCCGCCGGCTTCAGGGCGAACATCGGTTTGCGCGCCTCCTCGGAGAATTGCACAAGGCTGAGGAAATTCTCGAGATGGGCCAGGCAATGGGGATCAGCCTCCATGACAACAGACGGTCCGCTCTCCGCGCCGATCACGAATTCGCGGTACGCGCCCGGAATGCGATCCATCCATCGTTCATACTCCGGGAACGGCCCGGTGAGGCGCACGGTGTACCGCAGCGTCACATAGCCGATGGGCTGCATCGCGCCGGTGGGCAGGGCAAGCCCCGCGGGTTTGCGTTCCAGGCGCTCGGCCCACTCCCGTCGCCAGCGCGACAGCGTCGGTCCAAGGTTGCGCAACGCCCGCACCGAGCAGAGGTCGGGCGCCAGCGGTACGACAACATGGTCCGCGGCGATGACCGCCGCACGGGTGAGCGCGCCGAGGTTCGAACCGACGTCCACGAGGACCAGATCCGCGGCGAGCTTCTTCGCTGCCATGCGCAATGCCTGCCAGACGGCAGACAGCGCGCGAAACGCATGAGGCTCTCCTTCGAGACAGGCCGCCCATTGGCTGGCCAACTCGTCCTCCGCTCCCGCCAACAGAATGTCGCCGGCAACCAGTCCCAAGCCCGGCGTCGGCTCCGTCACCAGCGGCGCCGTCACCTCCCCGGTCCGCTCCAGGACCGACTGAACGGCTGCGTGAATGGTTCCGCCCGCGCCGTCCGCCCAACGCCGCTCCAATGCCTCCCCCGTGAGAAACAGGCTGGTGAGGTTCGCATGCGGGTCGAGATCCGCCACCACCGCGGTGTAGTCCAGGTCGGCGTACATCCAGGCGAGGTGGTAGACGAGGGAGGTCTTCCCGACCCCATCCCGATTGTTGACCACCGCAATGATCTTCACGGCGCCCGCCTTACGGTAGCCAAAAGGCGCGTCCCGCTCGAACCGGAACTCCGGCGGCGGGTTGCCGTTCGCCGCCAGGGCGCTACGGGCGAGGGGTACTCCCAGGCCGAACTGTTGGGCGACTCCGAGATGGTACATGATCTCCGCCAACAGCGGGTTGCGGTAATCCGTCTCTCCCGCGCCGAAATTTTCAGGTGTGACGCTGCCGTACAGCCCGCCGGGGCTGGCGATCTCCACACGGTCCGCAAACCAGTGAATCCTTACCGGGGTATGGGTTCCCTCGTAGGCGCGATGCATGACTGCGTTGTAGGCGAGTTGCCGCAAGGCATCGACGGGATAGTCGGATTGCCGCCGGTCCCGCGCTCCGCCAGCTACCTCGATGCGGGACGACATATTCATGTCGATGAACTCGTCAAGCCGCCGAACCACGTCGTCGATGGGTCCGGCCAACCGTTTCTGGCGGCGAATCGGGTCCGTGATGTCGGTCCCATCGATGCGCAGTAGCTGGATGTACGCGCCGGGCACGAATTCCAGCGGGTCGCGCCCAAACGCCAACACGGCGCCCCAAGTGGGCGTGTCGCTCTGCATCAGACGAAGGGAACGCAATTGTTGTTCAAGCGTACGGGCGTTCCGATCAAGCACATCCACGGCAATCGCACTGGGCAGGTAACGATCGCGCAAGAAGTCCAGATCCAGATGATCGAGTGTTGCACCGGTCGCGGGCCTGGTATCGAAGGGCCGGTCGGCGGCGCGCCGCCGCTCGGTGAGCAACCGTTCGTCAGCCACGAAGCCTTCCCGAACGGAGGGGCCGACCCGCACCCAAACCCGGCCCTGGTATCGCACCGGCGTGTCGGCGCAAGGCTCGACGGTCACGACTGCCACCTCACAACCGCGCAAGACCCGCTTTTGAACCGTCATCGAAGGCAAGGGCAGAATATCGCCTTCCCCGCGGATATTCGCCAACTGCGTCAGCAAGGCATCGTCAATGGGCAACGAGGCGCAGGAGCCGTCATCCCGTACTCCGACGAACACGACGCCCGGCCTGCCGTTTCCCGGCAAGTCGTTGGCAAAGGCGCAGATGTTGCGCCGAATCTTCCTCCCGTCGGCCGCCGATTCCTTGCGTTCGACGAGGTCGGACTCGATATCCACCATCAGCGCCTCGAGTTCAGCGTCGGAGTACGTCGCCAATGCTGCTCCCGAATACCTGAGTCGATTCTACGGAACGCTCAGTTCCGCCGGAGGATACTTCCAACCCTTGGTCGTATGGCTCCGGCGCTTCAGAAAGTCTGCGATGTTGTCGATTTCCAAAAACGCAATGGACGCCTGTGGTTGTCCGTGCAGGTGGAATATCCGCCTTCGATGGCGGTCGTCGATCGGCCAGTAGGCATTGCTCCCGCCGTACTCCCCGTTATTCGCAACCACGACAAGTTGGGAAATCCTCGGCCTGCGGGAAATAGCGCGAGCGGAACAACTCCTGGACGCAGACGATGTGCGCGTCGTTCTCGGCGGCGACACGGATACGCCGCGCGGTGGCGGCGAGGTTGCGGTCGGGGTCCACAGCCGCCCTGGCCTGGACCAGCGCCACGGTCACGCGGTGGTCGGTCATAGGGTACTCGACATCTTCCGCGGCATGAGGATATCCAAAAGCCTGATTGCGGGGATCAACACTTGATGAATACCTTGGCTCGTTGTTCCCGTGTTCAGATTCCGAGCTTCCTCCCGATATAAGCGACGATGACTCGGCGTTCCTGGCCATCAAGCCTGAAATGTATTCTGTTTTCGCCCGGCGTGAAGCGAGCGTGGAGATCAAAGCACCGATCTTCGCCGTCCAGGTCCTTGAACCAACATAATTTTCGGCGTCCTTCGTTCTCCGGCGTTACGTGAATACCCCAATTCGGCATCCCCCTCTTCGGCTCCCATTGAGCAATAGTCTTTTGCAGATCCGCCAGTTTCGCGACGATCTGAGGAATCGCCGGGTCCCCTCCAGGCCGAGTCCTTATTTGGGACTCTACCGCTGGCGTGAAAGCGATGTTGGGGTACCACCTACGACGTTCCCGCCATAGTTCATCAGGCGTTCTCGGTCCTTCCACAAAGGGAGCACTGATCCAATCCGAGTGGTGATCGATGTGTTGGTTGCAGGAGACGTTGCGGCAATCGACTTCCTGCTCCTCCCATCGGACCTCACCGTTGGTTTCGAAGACCAGAAACTGCCGCAATGCCAGAAGCGGATGCCGCCAAGGGTCTCTATCGACGCTGACCGCCAACCCATCGCACCAGGACGCCAAGCCCAGGCCGATGACTTCTTGGCCGTCGTGTCGGTACTCAAGATCATCCTGCCCCTTGATCGCTTCGAAGTCCATGTAGAATGGCGCCCGATTCTGCAAGCTCTTGAGCCGTCGCGAGCGGTCCCTGTCATGCCCCAACCATGCTCCAATCGAATAAGCGCCAATAGATAAATCAAATAGTCCGTGGTGGGAAACAACGGCCAGTCCTGTTGACCGGCGGTTCATTTCTCCCAACACGCCCACCAGCTTGTCGAACAGGCGGTTGCCGATCTGTTCGGATACCACTGGATCCTCAAACGAGCGCTCGTTGAGGTAGACCAGTTTATTCATCCCGGACGCGCCAACCTACCCAAGCAACTCGTCCAGGTCGTGGTCCCATTGATCGAAGAACCCGTCCGGCCATCGTGACAACCTCCCATCTGCTTCCACTACAGGACTCTCCACTGTCAGTTCCCCGGCTTTCCCTCTCACGAAAAAGTGTAATCGAATATCGTCTCGGTGGATCACACCACGCTTTGCCGCGATCCGAACGCCGTTGAGCACATGGTCGCTATGCGTCTCCACCAATACTTGCACTCCACCAGCGGCCGCCCGACAAATCAACGCCCCCAAAGCCGCTTGGCCTCGGGGATGGACATGGGCCTCCGGATTCTCGATCAGCAGCATTCCCCCGGGAGCTGTACCGAGCAGGGCTACCACAATTGGAAGCGTATAGGTCAAGCCGAAACCGACATGGGTTGGCCGATAGGACGCGCTTCCCGACAAGCCGCCACCAGACCCAAAGCCGAACCGAACCCGCACGAAATCCGTCCCGGCGACCGCGTCCGGTTCAATGCGCACGTCGGGCGATATTTCCCCCATCCAGTGAGAAACCTGGCTAGCCAAACTTGGGCCGACCGAACTATCCCGCACGCTTTGATTGCCTACCACTTCATCGCGAAACTCCGTAAGGTAGTGAACCGTATACTCTCCTCTGGCCCCTAAAGCACGCCTGCGAACAACCTCACGGTGCGATCGTGGATACACCAGCTCTGGCGACACCCTATCAGCTCTAAGGTAGTTGAAATGTCCCTTGAGCCACCCGTCGAAGGAACGAATGTCGCCCCTCAGCGTGCGTTCCATCGCTAGTACATCAGCTTCTGCGTTATCATCTATGGTGGCACACCAGGCAAGGACATCGGTTTCTTCTCTACCATGGAACTCGAACGTCAACTCTTGCGGCGTGCGTCGCGAGTACTCGCAATGAACGTCGCCCACGGTGCCCATTTCGACCAGCGCACCGTTCAACAGCAGCTCGTTTCGGTCCTTGCAATCCAGCATACCCGCATCAAAGGATTGGCGTACCAGCGAAAGCGCCTGTAGAAGGGAAGACTTGCCGGCGCTATTCAGGCCGGACAGCAACGTAAGCCTGCCCAGGAGCAGATCCAGGTCATTGAAGACCTTGAAGGCACCGAGCCTCACTCGGCTAATCACGGCTCACCTCCTCGAAAAGCGCACGAATTCGAGGGAACCGTAGCCTGATGTTGCGGGGGTCGCCGGTGCTGACCGAGACGGATTCGCTGAAAGCAGGATCATCCATTAGCGCCATGAACTTCTGTCTAACGGTACTACGCCGTTCGATCAGCCTTCGACGTTGTTCAGGAGTCATCCTGGCGAGGTTCACGGCGATACACTCGAAAAGCGCACGGTTGATGGGATTGCGTTTATCTTCGGCCCGGAATCTCTTCCTGAAAGCATCGTTCTCAAAGATTTGAAAAGACGTGTCCATGCTTGTTTCAAATACCTTCTTGGCAGTCCCTATCCGGTCAGAATTCATTCGGTTGATGTCTTTCATCGAGTTCATCAGAAACTCGCCGAAATCCCGCTCGGAATAGCCTTCGATATCGGAGAAGTTCCAGAAAGCCAGGAACCGCAAGACCATTTCGCGGTCCGCCATGCGCACACTTTTAACGCTCCTGTCCGTAGCACGCTTGAATGAGTCGCCTTCGGCCCATTCCTTCAAAACCTCCCGGGCCACACCCGGCACCAAGGCGTGACGCAATTCCTGGTGAGTCAGTGGCATTCCGCCAGTGTTCAACCGGGCAAAAATATTGAATCGAACGGCGTCAGGCGTATGGTTCTGTATGACGTGAACTGTGAATTCGGTCTCTCTGATTCTACGGACGAGGCGCGGCGGCAGGTCGCGGAAGTACTTATTATGGTATTCCTGTTTCAGATACTCAAGGCCCGTCAACTTGAGTGGTGGAAATGCGGCACCGTTATGGACAGGCTCAACGAACCGGCTAATGGCCGTGAGCCGCTGTACGCCATCCACGACCTCCCATTCATCCTTGTCGTCCTCGGAGACATAAAAGCTCGGCAAGGGTATGCGGAGCAAAAGAGACTCTATTAGACGACTTTGTTTCTCAGCGGTCCAAATGCCTGCCTTGCGCTGGAAGTCCGGTTGCAATTTCAGCACACCCTGCTTCAAGCGACTCATCAACAGATCAACGGTCATGGTTCTAGTGGTGACCTGGATAACGTCAGGGTCAAAGGGTTCCCTGATGACGTCGCTTGCGGTCTTTTCTACCTCAACGCCGGTGCCACTCCCATCGTCTGCCAATTCCTCCAGCGAGTCGCGAGACGTTTCGGTTCTTTGGTCAGGATCTGCCATCGTACAGTTCCTTAAACTCGGGTTCGCATGCTGCGTCCCTTTTGCCCGACTCGTGACATTCAAACGGGACGACAACTGCGCAACGGTACGGCGGAGCGCTATCTCGGAGTGGTATCTGTTGGCGAGGCAGTACGGAGTATCGCCTATCGGAGACCGAGCAGTCGAGACGGCAACTCAAGGCGGTCGAAGTTCTCGTCATCCTGCGGAATGGCTGGAACCAGATCGGCCAACCCCGGTGCCTCGGCCTTCTCCACGTGATGAAGCCGTTCGTACTCATCCACGATCAACCCGACGGCGACCGCGCTGAACTAATGGGTCGCCGGCAACCGGCCTACGCCGCCTGCCGGCGGTTTATGGGCACGTAGTCGCGCACGTCCTCGCCGAGGTAGAGCTGGCGCGGGCGGGCGAGCTTCTGCTCGGGGTCCTCCAGCATCTCCACCCACTGGGCGAGCCAGCCGGAGGTCCGGGCGATGGCGAACAGCACGGGAAACATGCTCACGGGCAGTCCCATGGACTGGTAGATGAGCCCGGAGTAGAAATCGACGTTGGGGTAGAGCTTGCGCTCGATGAAGTACTCGTCCTCCAGGGCGATGCGCTCGATCTCCAGGGCGACGTCCAGCAACCGGTTGCGCCCGGTCACCTCGAACACCTCGTCCGCCACCCGCTTGATCACCTTCGCGCGGGGGTCGTAGTTCTTGTAGACCCGGTGCCCGAAGCCCATGAGGCGCCCTTCGCCGGCCTTCACCCCCTTGATGAAGCCCGGAACCTTGTCCCTGGAGCCGATTTCATCGAGCATGCGCAGCACCATCTCGTTGGCGCCGCCGTGCAGCGGCCCGTAGAGCGCAGCGGCGGCGCCGGCGAGGGCGGAGTACGGATCGGTCTGGGAACTGCCGACACTGCGCATGGCGTTGGTGCTGCAATTCTGCTCGTGGTCCGCGTGCAGGATGAAGAGCACGTCCAGCGCCTTCTCCAGCACCGGGTCCGGCGAATACTTGAGCTCGGTCGTCTTGTAGAGCATGTTGAGGAAGTTGCCGGTGTAGCTGAGATCGTTGTCCGGGTAGGCGTAGGGCAGCCCCATGCTGTGGCGGTAGACGAAGGCCGCCAGGGTGGGGATCTTGCCCATCAGGCGAAAGATCTGTGCGCGCCGGGATTCCGGGTCGAACATCTTCTTGGCGTCGGGGTAGAAGGTCGACAGCGCCGCGATGGAGCTCACCAGCATCCCCATGGGATGGGCATCGTACTTGAAGCCGTCGATGAACTTCTTGATGTTCTCGTGGAGCAGCGCGTGGTGGGCCACGTTCCAGGTCCAGTCTTTCAGCTCTGCGGCCGTGGGCAACTCGCCGTGGAAGATCAGATAGGTGGTCTCCAGGTAGGTGCTTTCCTCCGCCAGTTGCTCGATGGGGTAGCCACGGTAGCGCAGAATGCCCACGTCGCCGTCGATGAAGGTGATGCGGCTGTGGCATGAGGCCGTGTTCAGAAAGCCGGGGTCATAGCTCATGAGGCCGAAATCGCCCTCCGACGTCTTGATCTGCCGGAGGTGGGAAGCATTGATGGCGCCGTTCTCGATGGGGATCTCGTAGGATGTGCCCGTCCGGTTATCCGTAACGCTCAAGGTTTCTGCCGTCATACGTCGTTCCTCTTCCTGTGCGGTTTAGAAGTAGCACTCTTAGAACATCCCTGATGGGGGGTCAACCCGAATTCGGGAGGCATTCCGCTTGACATTCGGGCCGCTGCTGGTCTCGAAAACGGCCTCTGAACGGGGTTCGGGCGCCGATTCACGCCCCGGTCAACCGCATGCCGCCGTCCACGGGCAGGATGGCGGCGGTGACGTGGGAGGCCGCGTCCGACGCCAGATACAACGCCGCCTGCGCCACGTCCTCGGGCTCTCCGATGCGGCCCAGCGGCACCCGCGCAGCGTAGCGCGACAGCTTCTCCGGTGTCGACGTGTCCACCATTGGAGTCCGGTTGGGACCCGGGCAGATACAATTGACCCGGATGTTCTGGCGGGCGTGGTCCTCGGCCATGGCCTCGGTCAACCGGACCATGCCGCCCTTGGAGGCGCAGTAGGCGGCGCGCCCCGCCTGCCCCATCATCCCCGAGCGGGCGGCGATGTTGATGATGACGCCGCCGCCGCGCCTGACCATCTCGGGGATGGCGTGCCGGCAGACGTTGAAGACCCCCTTCAGGTTGGTGTCCAGCGTCCGGTCCCAGTCCTCCTCGGTGATCTCCGTCACCGCGCCGTTGGTGCGGACGCCCGCGCTGTGGACCACGATGTCGAGGCCGCCGTAGCGCGCCACCGCCGCCGCCACCACGTCCTGCATTTCGTCGGACCGTCTGACATCGGCCGCCGTGAACATGGCGGCGCCGCCCTCGGCGCGAATGAGCCCGAGGGTCTCTTCACCCCTGCCCGCGGTGGTGGAGGTCCCCGCCACCGCGCAGCCCTCACGGGCGAACGCCACCGCGATGGCCCGCCCAAGACCCGAGCCGAAGCCCGTCACCAGCGCTACCTTGCCTTCGAGTTGCCGCATTACCCTGCCCCCGACATTCCTCCCGCGTCCCGGAAACGCGCCGGCCTTCAGTCCGCCGCGTATTCCCGCACCGCGTCGTCGTTCAGGACCATTCCGTGTCCGGGAGTTTCCGGCAGCGTCACCCAGCCGTCCTCGGGCTCGGGCGGGTCCCGGTAGATGACCTTGGCCATGTGCCAATCGTTGACATGGAACTCGGTGCGCCAGCCGTTGGGCACGGCTGCGTGCAGGTTCATGTCGTAGTAGGCGCCGTTGCCGATGGGCAGGTCGAAGGCCTGCGCCACTGCCGCCGCCTTCATGCCCATGGTGAAGCCGCCCACGGAACCCACCTGGATATTGATGAAGTCCACGGCTTCGGCCCGCGCGAGCCTCGCCAGCCCGTAGAAGTCCTCCCATTGCCCGGCCGCGATGGGGATGGACGTGTGACGCCGCAACGCCGCCAACCGGGCCGGGTCGTTGCGCAGGATGGGCTCCTCGAACCACATGAGGTTGTAAGGCTCGAGACGCTTGCACCAGCGGAGCGCCGCGTCGTAGCGCAGCAGGCAGGCGGCGTCCACCATGAGCTCCACGTCGTCGCCCACGGCTTCCCGGACGGCCCGGACCCGGCGCTCGTCCTCCACCGGATCGTCCTCGCGGTGAGCGCCGCTGGCGCCGCGCATGTCGATCTCGCCGTGGATGTTGACCCGTCCGACCATCAGCTTGAGGCGCTTGTGGCCGCGCTCCACCCAATGCCGCGCCGCTTCCACCAGAGCCTCGCGGCCGTAGCTCCTGACGCCGAAGGTAAAATAGCAGGGGACGGCCTTCTGCGCCCCTCCCAGCAAACGCCACACCGGCAGGCCATGGAGCTTGCCCTTGATGTCCCACAGCGCCACGTCGATGGCGCTTGCCGCAGCGTTCCACACCCCGGGCTCGGCCCGCGGGTTGAAGCGCCAGCGCATCTCGTGCATGAGGCGCTCGTTCTCCAGCGGGTCCCGGCCCTGCAGGAAAGGCGCGAGGTCGGCCTCGATGAACCGCAGGATGGCCGTCGCCGGACCGTGCCCCAGCTCGGCAACGCCGGTGATGCCCTCGTCGGTCTCCACCCACAACAGGTCCACGGAGCCGTTGAGCCGCCGCTCATGGAACGGCAGGTCCAGGGGAATGTTCGAGAGCCTGCGGGTCTCGATGGCGCTGATCTTCATGTTGCCGGGTCTCCGTCCATCCAGTGGCCACTACTCCTGACCCCACACCTGCCGCGCCGTCTCGACCACCCGCTCGAGCTTCCGCTTCTGATCGTCCGGGGTCACGAGATTGCCCACCACGTCCGAGGAGAAGCCGCACTGCGGGCTGATGGCCAATTGCTCCAGCGGCAGGAACCGGGCGGCGTCATCGATGCGTCGTTTCAGTTGGTCCACGCTCTCCAGCTCCGGCACCTTGGTGCTGACCAGTCCCAGCACCACCACCGTACCCTTGGAGACGAACCGTAGCGGCTCGAACCCGCCGGCGCGTTCGGAATCGTACTCCAGCAGCAGCCGGCGATGCTTGAGACCGGCGAACAACCGTTCCGCCACTGCGTCGTAGGAGCCCTCCCGATGCCACATGCTGCGCTGGTTGCCCCGACAGAGATGAATACCCGACACCGCGTCGCCGAAGGCTTCCAGGAGCCGGTTGTCGGCGGCGATGGACCGCTCCAGGTTGGCGTCCGGGTCTTCACCCCGTTGCCGCATGGCCTCCAGGGACGGCTCGTCGACGTAGGCCGTGTAGCCCGGTGCGTCGATCTGGATGTAGCGGCAGCCGGCCTCCACCAGGCTCGCCACCATGGTCTGCTCGATGGTTACGACGTCGGCGAGGAAGTCGTCCACCGTGGGATAGACGTCGCGAGAGCTCTCGTGGTCGAACCGCTGGCTGATGCGGTCGGGGCCCACGAGCGCGACCTTGGCAGGGGTGCCGGTAACGGTGCCGAGGTATCGGTATTCTTCGAGCGGCAGGTTCCGCGCCAGGCTCAGGCGCTCCACCGCCGGCAGCCGGTGCCAGACCGGCACCTCGGGAGCCACGTCACGTTGAACATCCCAGCGCTGCAGCGGCTTTCCACCACGGGACTGCCGCTCCAGGATCTCCATGCGGGGCCGGGTCGAGCGAAACCCGTCCACGCAGGCGCCGAAGCTGTCCTGGAAGTTCAGCCGGCGGAACTCTCCATCGGTGACGACTTCCAGGCCCAGGCCTTCCTGCAAGGCCACTGCCTCGCGAATGCACTCATCCTCCACCGCCCGCAACTCCGCCGCGCCGACCTCGCCGGCCTCGAAACGGTGACGAATCCGCTTGAGCCGCTCCGGACGCAGCAGGCTTCCCACCACATCGGTTCTCATGGTTGCCGGGTCGCTCATCGCCATCCTTCCTCGGTCGTGCTGTCATCGTGCAGGTGGCGGCGCTGCTCCTCGCGGCGGCGTGTCGAGACCGCACCGCGGGCGGGTTCGAACGCGATGGACCAGCCGTGCACCTTGACGCCAGCCATGTTTCCGCTTCGTCGTGTCAACTGCGGGTAAGGCTGCCATCGTAGATCGCACGCACCGTCTCGAGGGTGTCCGCCTGCTCCGCACGCTTGTCGGGACGGTAACGCTTCACGCGGGCGAACCGCAACGCCAGACCCGCGGGATACTGCGGGCTCGCCTGAAGGTCGTTGAAAGCCACCTCCACCACCAACTCCGGCCGCACGTACACGGTGTGCCGGTCCCGGGCGGTCTCCAACCGCTGCAACAACTCCGTCTGCTCCATGAGCATGGCGTCTGTCAAGCCCTTGAAGGTCTTGCCCAGCATGACGAACGAGTCGCCGGACGGATCCCGCGCCGCCAGATGCAGGTTGCTGAGCCAGCCCCGGCGACGACCGTGGCCCCACTCGGCCGCGAGCACGACCAGATCCAGGGTGTGCACGCGCTTGACCTTGAGCCAGTTGCGGCTGCGCTCGCCGGCCTCGTAGAGGCCGTCCGGAGTCTTGGCCATGACCCCCTCGTGGCCCGCGGCGACCGCGGCCGCGAAGAAGTCCCGGGCCGCGGCCGGGCTGTCGGTGACCATCCGGGGCATCCGCAGGAGGTCCGACACCGTGGCGGTCAGTGCACGGACCCGTTCCCGGAGAGGTACGTCGATCAGAGTCTCGCCGTCCAGATGGAGGCAGTCGAAGAAGTACGGCTTCAACGGCAGCTCGCGCCGCGTCTCGGCAACGTCGAGCTTGCGGCCGAACCGCCGCATGGTGATCTGGAACGGGTGCGGCCTGTGGTCCTTGGGGAAGGCCAGTACCTCGCCGTCCAGGATGACCTCCCGTGCCCCCAGCGCACTCACACATTCGACCAGCTCGGGCACGGCCGCGGCCACGTCCCTGAGCCCACGGGTGAACACCGCCACCTCCGACCCTACCTTGTGGACCTGGACACGCGCCCCGTCCATCTTGTACTCCAGGGCCGCGGTCCCGAGCCGGCGCAATGCTTCGGCGACGTCGTCGCAGGGTTGCGCCAGGGCCGGGAGGATGGGGCGCCCCGGCGTGAGCCGCAGGCCGTCCAGGCCGGCTTCGCCATGAGCGAGGGCCACGGCGGCCACGTGCGCCAGGGACCCGGTGACAAAGCAGGCCCTGCGCACCGCGCGGGACGCGAGCCCCGATGCCCTGGCTACGGCCTCCATCATGACTCCCTCCATGGCGCCGTGACGCATCTCTCCGAGGACGAGGCGCCGGAGAAAGTCCCGTTCAACGTCCGACGCCCGCCCCATTAGCGCGGCGAAGATCTCGCCCCGTCGCCGGCTCGACCCCGAGCCCCTGGTCTGCCGCACGGTCTCGAAGCAGGCGTCCGTCTCGACCAGGGTCGGGGCGGGACCGCCGGAGGCCGGACCCGCGGGGACATCCTTCAGCGTGGACCAGCCGATTCCGATCCTGCCCTGGGGCAGCTCACCGCACAGGTAGGCTACTGCGATGGGGACCTCTTCCGGCTCCAGGCGCCGGAGGCATTCGGCCAGGTGGCCGGTCTTGGCCAGCCGGCTCGCGGTCCGGGTGACCTGAAGGGATATCTCGGCAAGCTCGTGCAGCTTCATGAAAACAAGCCGGAATCCAGGGCGAGGAGGCCCTGGCGCGGTGTCCTGAATCAACCGTGGACAAGATGCGCAGGAATTCTTGTCGTCGGCAAGGCGTGACCACGAGCCGTGGCCGATACCACGCGAGGCGGAGCCACGCAGCCGACGGCGAAAAGCACCCGCACGGTTGATTCAGGGCACCCCGCCAGGATGCGGGCGCCACGGACCGGGGAGAGGAGCGGGAGGGAGGGGATGGAGGTCGGTAGAGGATGTCGACCAAGTTGTCGGAAGCCAGTGGGAGCCGGGCGGCGGGTGGGTTCTGGACCGCCACCGCCGTCCCCGGGCTACGCTCGCGCAATGCGGCATGCCCTCCACTTCTTCGACCAGTGTTCATCGGACTGAACATGGCCCTCGCGAACGCTCTTGCAGACGTTGCGGTGAAACTCGCTGGCCGGAAACGCTCCTGCCAGCCTGATCACTACGCCTTCCCTTGCGCCGCCCAGCGCAGACGGCTGTGTGTGAGCATGGCTGACGACTTCCCGGATTTCGGCCACGGACCGGAACGTACCCTCATACAAAACCGGAACCACCGGGATCTCGCGTTCCCGGGCATATTGCAGGAGTGCACGGAACGAAGAAAACGACCCGTCCGCGAAACGAAGCGCAAACGCGTAGAAGGTCTCGTCCTCCGGCACGGGGTCGTACTCGATGCTGTGAACGCCGTAGATATCCTCGCCGTAGAGAAAGATATCCGTCTCCGTCACTTTCCACGCATGGTGTTTCCTGACCATGGCCAGCCATTTGCCGATGGAGGGAGCAGAGACGCTGCGTCCGTACACCTTACCCTCGTGAAGGAGCGTGTTGCTGCCGTCGAGCTTCTCGGTTACCACCACCGGCGTTCCGGTGAACGGTGCAGGGTCCACTTGCCCGTCGTCGTCCGCAGCCCTTGTCGGCGAGTAGGGCCAGTAGGGGGTCCTGGGATACTTGAGCATGGTGTCTACCCCCTGAAGAGGACGATGATGTGCCCGCGTCTACTTCTTCGAAGATTTCTTCGAAGCGTGTTGCGGACAAAGCTGGCGTACCTCTACACCCAAACCGCTGGTCAACTCCTCCTGTTCACTCCAATCGCTATCCGTGGCGTTGAGGATGACGCCCGATGCGACACAGGCCGTAGCGAGAAACTTCCGGTCCGATGGGTCCAGGTTATTCTCCGGCAGCTCGGTGAATCCCCGCTGGGGGTTGTCACACGGCGTGACAGGAAACCGCTTTACGCGGGTTTCACCGTACTGATGAACGTGAACATGTTTGAAGAACATGTCTCCGACTCCCGGGGCGCCTGCGAAATTCAGATGTTGTTGGTACTCGTCGAACAGGAGGTATCTATCATCGAGTGCTATCGTCTTTTTGCGACAAATGTCCTCGAGTGCCTCTACACAGGCCAGTTGGCAAGCGAGGTCCGCGTGTACATCCCCCCCTTCCGTTAGCCACTACCGCGACCTTGGTCTCTACCACACAGGGCGTCACTTCGAGACTCCGTCCGGTTTTTCGGCCTTTTCGGCCTCGATCCGTCTATTCAGAGCCGCCTTGCTGGTGGCGGTAATCTCCTCCATCTCGTTGCCAAAGAAGTTGTCCGGCCAGTTCTCTATCCCGCCGTACTCGTTTAGCTGGAGGGCTTTCAAATCGGCTTTGCCCTGGTTTGTCTCCACGAAATACAGCTTCAGATCCGACGACGACACGCGTAGATTCAGATCCAGCACGTCTTCTTCGGCCACACGTCGCTGAAAGCGTCGCAGCAGATGTTCACTGTGGCTCTCGACGATGATCTGCACTTTGCGCGTCATGGCGACTTCAAGCATCAGGTCTCCCAAGCCGCTTTGAACGGACGGATGCAGATGAATCTCAGGCTGCTCCATCAGCACGATCGAGTCTTCCGGTACATAATACAGGAGCACCAGGACAGGGAGCACCTGGGAGACGCCAAAACCGACGTCCGTCAGCATCGTTTCGGGGCTGAACCTATCCGTCTTCACCAGTGCGTGGTAGAGGGTGCTGCCGGACTTTATTTCCTCGATTTTGAAATGGTGGATCAGATCCAGTTTTTTCAACCAATAGGCCACTATCTCCTGGAACCCCTTGGTCTTCCTCTTTAGCGATGGGAGTTTCCACTTCTCCCCACTTGCCGTAGCGGCCAGAATGGCGTCGACCGTACGCTCACCACTTCTCCCCACACCATCGGGGGCGGCGCCAGAGAAGTGGAATTCGCGCTGTGGATACGCTCGAAGTGGACCAAGATAGAAGATCCTGTCCATGAGCGACTCGTACCGGGACTCGAATTCGCTCAGAAAATCGGTATTCTGAAAGGAGGTTCGGGCTTTGTCGGGAAAGCGGTGCGTTTTTACGGGACCCGGCAAATCTACGGGCCTTCCTACATTGTGCTGGAAAATGAACCGAGGGCTGCCATCTTTTGATTCGAGGTCGAAAACATCTTTCATCTTCGGTGCGATGCCGAAATCCGTCTCGGCAAACCTGTATTTCATGCGACGCGCCGACAGACGCTGGGCTTTCTGCCCGACGTCTTTCAGCCCGACTTGAGCACTCAACTGCAACTCGTCCGCGTTGTAACTGACCTCCTTTCCGTCCATCGGGAGACCATCGAGTTCGAGCGTCTCCGGGGGCTTCCAATCCAGTGTCCAGTCGATGTCGTCCTGCTTCTTTCCTCGATGTACAATGGCCTCGTATGTGCCCAGATTCACCAGTTGGTTCGGTCCGCCGAAGTCGAGCACGAGGCCCCGGTCCGTGGCATCCTTGGTCTGCTTCAGCAGTAGCAGGAATTGAAGCACGCTGCTCTTGCCGGAACTGTTCACGCCGAACAGGCCGGTGACCTTTCCGAACTCGATGTCCAGCTTGCGCCATGCCTTGAAGTTGTTCAACTCAAGATGCTTCAACATGGGTATTTCGCCTTTCCGTGAAGGAATCCCGTTCCGGTTCGAACCCCGGGCATCCGAAGAGTCTGTCGGATTCAAAATCTCGACCGTTGCATGTTCCGGGCTTTCAGACAAGTCAGAATACCTTGCGTCGAGTTCCAGGAGGTTGCTATAGGGTCGACGACAGGCGATTCGAGCATCACAGCAAGGAGGAAGAAGGATGCGGAAGGTGGAATCTTTACTTCCTTAACGTGAGTAAACAATCAAGGAAGGTAGACACGCAATGACGGAATTCGAAGCCGCAACGCTCGCCATCCAGCAAGGCAGCCTTGAGCTACAGCGGGGGCAGTTGTGGGCCGTCATCGCCATCCCGGTGGTGTCGGGCCTCGTAGGCCTCGGTCAGTGCGGACTTATCTGGCTAGGCCTTCGCCGCATGGGCCAGACCTCGGACGCGCGTGAGAAGCGCGAAGACCACCGCGCCGCCCGCGACGAAGCCCGCCACCTCGAAGCCATGACCATGCTTCGAGCCTTGGTCCAGGGGCTCGAACGCCAAGGGGAAGCACTGGAACGCCAGGGCGTCGCACTGGAAGCCGCCTTGAAGGGAATGGGCCGGGCCTAGAGCGCTAGGGGTCAGACCCTGGACCTGGGAGGCGACCCGGCAGCCAGTCGATTTACGGAAATGTCGGATCGGCGGATGTCCGGTCCGACACCTTGTCGGGCTCATGACCGCCCGCCGGGTGGTCCGGTATCCAGAGCTGACGGAGAGATTCCATGCGCGCAATCGTCATCGGCGCCGGTCCCATCGGCGGAATCATCGGCGGCCGTCTGGCCCGGGACGGACATGACGTCACCTTCGTGGACGTCGACCGGGAGCACGTTGCCGCGATACGCGGACACGGCCTTCAGGTGGACGTGCCCGACGGTCCGTTCAACGTGAAGGCGAACGTCGTCTTTCCGGACGAGATCGAGGGCGCCTTCGATACGGCGTTCATCGCCGTCCGCTGCAACCATACCCGCGACACGCTGGAGACCGTGCTGCCGCATCTGCACGAGGACGCGCTGGTGGTGTCGATGCAGAACGGCATCAACCTCCCGCTTCTGGAAGAGACCGCAGGTGCGGACCGATCCGTGGGCATGGGCATCCGCATGGGGAGCCGGCGCGTGGCCCCCGGACACGTGCATACCGCCACGCGGGGCCATCTCTACATCGGCCATCCCCACGGCCGCACGACCCCGCGGCTGGAAGCGCTCAACGCCATGCTCGATGCCGTGATCCCCAGCGAGATCACGGACAACATCCTCGGCGTCCTCTGGAGCAAACTCACCTATACCTGCTTCGGCTACTACGGCTCGCTGGCGGACACGTCGATGGTGGAAAGCTGCGCCGGCCCCGACGACCGGCGGCTGCTGGTGGATTTCCTCGGCGAGGTCGTCGCCGTGGGTACGGCCGCCGGCGCCCGGTTCATCCCCCTGGCCGAGTACGACCCGCCGGAGCTTCATCCCGACAAGCCGGTGGAAGCGCGCGTGGCCGTGGTCAACGCCTACGCGGAGTCCTGGAAATCCGACGACCGCAAGGGGCCGCTACGGCAACTGCTGAACGGGACAGAGCTCGAAGTGGCGTTCACCCTGGGCCACGTGGTGCGGGAAAGCGCCCGGCTCGGACTGTCCACGCCGCTGTGCGACAAGCTGCTGGCCATGATGCTCGATCTGGAATCGGGCAAGCGCGCGCTCGGCCTCCACAACTACGCCGAATTGGCAGCCTGCCGGACGTAACCGGACGACCGAAACCGTCATCGCGCCCCGGCCTCCCCGTAACGCGGCCTTCGGTTGCGCTTACCGGCGAATGCCACACAGGCGGAGTCGCTCTACCGGTCGTGAAAACCGATCTCACGACCCTCCAACTCGCGACCTTTTGTTCGTTCGGGAACGCTCTGCTGTCTAACCGATAACCGGAATACGGAGCTTGCATCCGGCCAGTCGAGGCATTATCACATCGCGGCCCAAGCGCTCGACGCGGGTCGCCCGTGGAAAGAGAAAGCATGTCCACCGATACAGGGTCCTGGGGACTTGTTCGACAGAAGGCCGGAGAGTGGTTCCGGGCGATCGAGGCCCGGCGGCTGAAGCGGACCGCGATGGGACTGTTGATGGTCGTCTTGTTGGCGGGCGTGACCTGCTACTGGCTGCTGTTCATCCGGGTCACAAACGGCGGGTTGACCTTCGAGAACAAACTGCTGATTCCCGATCAGTCGTTTGGAACCGTTGTGGACGGAAGTCGGCAGTTCCACCTGACCGTTGCCGAAGGGAGCCGGGAGTTCCTGCCAGGCAAACAAACGCCGACAGCCGGCGTAAACGGTCCGTTTCTGGGACCGACGCTGCGACTGCGCGGAGGCGAAGATGTCCGTCTGATCGTGCAGAACAACCTCGATGAAATGACGACGATGCACTGGCACGGAATGCATGTTCCCGCCCGCATGGACGGCACGCCGCATCAGCAAATCGAGCCCGGAGAATCGTGGACGGCCAGCTTTCGGGTCCATCAACAGGCCGCTCCGCTGTGGTACCACCCGCATCCGCATGGCAACACGGGGCCGCATGTCTATCGTGGAATCACTGGCTTCATGTGGATCGATGACGACAACAGTGACGCGCTGGACCTGCCGAGGACCTACGGGGTTGACGACATTCCACTGGTGATCCAGGACCGACTGTTCGACGACGACGGTGCGTTTCGCTTGTCCGTGAACCAGGGCGCCGTTTACGGAAACACCATGCTGATCAATGGAACCTGGAATCCGGTTCTCCAGGTCGAGTCACGGCGCATTCGATTCAGACTGTTGAACGGCTCGAATGCGCGAATCTACTACATCGGCTTCGACGACAGCCGTGTGTTTCATCAGATCGCCACCGATGGCGGATTCCTCGAGACGCCTGTCCGGACCAGCCGCGTGATCCTCGCTCCCGGCGAGCGAGCCGAGATCCTGGTCGACTTCGGCGATGGCGCCGAGGTGGTGTTGAAAAGCTACCCCGAAGCCGGATGGCTAGAGACCATCGAGGCGTTTTTCGGGGGAATCGGCACGGGGAACCTGCAATTGTTGAAGATCGTTCCCCGGCCGGCAAAGCGCGCATCCCACGCACTGCCAACGCGCCTCAACACCATCTCCCGCATCGATGTCTCACACGCCGCCAGAACCCGTCCCATGGTGTTGGCAGGGCCTTTGCCGGGAGGAGGGGATGGTGGACCGTCGGGGCCGCCGATCAACGGCAAGATCATGGATATGGCGAGGATCGACGAGGTCGTGCGATTGGGAGACATCGAGGTCTGGGAAGTGAGCAATCGCGGCGGTCAGCCTCACCCTTTCCACGTCCACCTGGTCCAGTTTCAAATCCTCGATCGCAACGGCCAACCACCCACCGGCGCCGAACTCGGTTGGAAAGACACGGTACTGGTGTCTCCCGGTGATCTTGTTCGGATCATCATGCCCTTCGAGCGATATGCCGATCCCCGGATTCCGTACATGTACCACTGCCACATCATGGAACACGAAGACAACGGGATGATGGGACAGTTCCTGGTTGTGGAAGAGCCGGAGTAACTCGGCCATGAGCGAAGACCCGATCCCCTGCGTGACCCGCAAGGCAACCCCTTGCGGGAGCCGTCCTTCGTGCCCGGGAAACGCCGCCACACAACCGAACACCGCGCAAACCTCGCCCCATACCTCGCCCGTCGACACTATCTCCGTGTCCTGCATGCTCAGACCGAACCCCCGTTCCACGCCAAACTCCCCTCACCCACCGCCCGAACCAAAGATCAGCCTTGCATGGCACGAACCTTGCGTTATGCTTGTACTATGAAACCGCCATGATCCGATGGGGTGCAACCCGCACATGCAGGATCGATCCATCGTTCATCGGACATGCAGCAGCCTTCGAAACAACTCAAGGAGCGTAGCCATGATCGACTTTCAGCCCATGTCCATCGCCGAGTTGCTGCAAGCGTTCATCGGTGTGTCGCAGTGCCTGTTGATCGTATGGGGCCTGCGGCAGATGCAGGCGGCTTCGGCGGAACGGAACCGGCGGATGGACGTCCAGGAGAAGCGCCTGGACCGGCAACACGCGGAAATGCTGGCGGCCATGGACAACCAGCACAAGGAAACCATGTGCGCACTCGAGAGACAGGGCCAGGCACTGGAAGCCGTCATTGGCGGACTTCAAACCGTCATTGAACGGACTGCTGCGCGACCATGACGTGACGGTCCTCGATACTCTCGGGCGCCGGAAAGTGAGCGCAGTGGCGACGACGACGCTCGGCCCCAAGTGCGGCCGAGCGTCGGATCCCATGGGTCGATGCTTCATTTCCAGGTCCGAAGAGGAGGCCGGCAGGCCTGCTGCGCAAGGAGGAGGCGCGCGAACAAGGCAGGACCTGCCGGCGGTTGTCGGAGAGGTGCGCCGACAACCCGAACGAAACGGAACTGGTTCGCCGAGCTATTGGAATACCGCTGCCGGGTTGTCGAGGCTGTCGGAGCCCTCGAACTGGATGGCAGCCAGTTGAAGCACGCCGACGACCTGTTCGATGCCCTTGGTCTGCGCCGTCAAGGCATCGATGGCGGCCTGCACCCGGGCGTTGCCCGCCTGGTTGCCCTCGCCGATCATCTGGTCGTACGCTTCGCCGCCCTGCGCTGCTTTCACGATCTCCGACATGGCGGCCATGGTGGCATCCAAGCGGGCGCGCAGACTCTCATCGACGGCGGCCGCGGCGGCCGCCACCAGCGCCGAGAGACCAGGACCCTTGACGGTGCTGCCGTCGATCCGCTGGTACTCTCCCAGATAGATGTTCCGGATGCCCAGAGCATCGTAGTAGTGCGAGTAGTGGGTGTTGTCGCTGAAGCAATCGTGCTCCTCCTCGGGATCGTGCAGCAGAAGGCCGAGCTTCATGCGCTCGCCGGCCAGCTCGCCATAGGAGAGGCTGCCCATACCGGTCACGATGGCGGTAAGGCCCTCGTTCGGATCGCCTTTGACCAGCCCCTCGCGCGCCTTGCCACCCGGCGCCCACTGCGCCACCATCCACATCAGATCGTCCACCAGGAGGTCGGTAGCCGCCTTCAGGTAGGCCGCTCGCCGGTCGCAGTTGCCCCAGGAGCAGTTGCGCGTATCGAAGTCGCTGGCGGGTCGCCTGCCAGCGCCCGGGCCGGTGCCGTTCAGGTCCTGGCCCCACAGGAGAAACTCGACGGCATGATAGCCGGTGGACACATTGGCCTCCACCCCGCCCAGCTCATGGAGCGAGGCAAGCAGCTTCTTGTCGATGCGCCGGGCGTCGATGGTCTTGCCGGAAAACTTGAAGTCGGGGTTGGCCACGACGTTGGCCCTGAAGGCCGGGTTCTCTTCCGATACGCTGCCATAGCTGGTCGCAACGTAGTCGATCAGACCCTCATCGAGAGGCCAGGCATTCACCTTCCCCTCCCAGTCGTCGACAATGGCGTTGCCGAAACGGTAGACCTCGCTCTGCTGGTAGGGAACGCGCGACACCTTCCACGCGGCGCGCGCCGCGGCCAGACTCTCCTCGGTGGGCTTGGCGACCAGCCGATGGACCGCCTGCTGCAAATCCCGCGCCGCAATCAGCGAGTCCTCGTACACGGCGTGGGCCAGCACGGCGTAGTGAGCAACCACGTCACGCTTCTGCGGCGCGGCGAACGCGAGTGTGGACAGCAACAACATCCCTGTCGCGATAGCAACGATTCTCGTCTCCTAAATCCGTCACCAAGAAAGTATGGACCTCGTTGGAGCCCGTGATAAAGGGGGCTAAGGATGGTAGTAAGGCAAGCAAGACCATCACCAACGAGGTGCAATTATTATGAAGCAAGGGATACTGGGATTCCAGTATGAGGAAGAGAAGAAGAGGGCGGGGATGACGGGATTGTCAGGGCTGGGGGTGTACCTGGAGTTGATGGAGGCGATGGGGTTGAAGCGATGGGTGGAGGGGCGTGTGGGGCTACGGAGAGGGGGACAGGGCTGGACGGACAGCCAGGTGGTGACGGCGCTGTTGCTGCTGAATTTGGCGGGCGGGGAGTCGGTGAGCGACGTGGAGGTATTGGAGAAGGACGAGGGGTTGAAGCGAATGATGGGAGAGGCGGAGGGACACGGGCTGAATCGGGGAGAGCGGCGCGGGCTGGAGCGGCGATGGCGAGTGGAGCGACGGCGGGGGTTTCCGTCGGAGCCGGCGGTGTTTCGTTATTTGCGAGGGTTCCATGATGAGGAGGCGGAGGGCCAGCGTGAGGAGCACAAGGCGTTCATTCCGGCGGAGAATGAGGCATTGCGAGGGTTGTGGGAGGTGAACGGGGCGATGTTGTGCTGGATGCAGAGGCGTTGGCCTCAGCGGGAGGCGACGCTGGACATGGATGCGACGTTGGTGGAGACGCAGAAGCGGGAGGCATTGGCGAGCTACCAGAAGACCAAGGCGTATCAGCCGTTGACGACGTACGGGTGGGAGACGGAGAGTGTGGTTCATTCGGAGTTTCGGGACGGGAACGTGCCTGCGGGGTATGAGCAGTTGCGGGTGATGCGGGAAGCGTTGCGGCATCTGCCTCGTGGGGTGAAGACGGTACGGCTGAGGTCGGACACGGCGGGGTACCAGCAGGAGTTGTTGAAGTACTGCGCGGAGGGGAAGGACGAGCGCTTCGGGGTGATCGAATTTGCGGTGGGGGTGGACGTGACGGCGGCGTTCAAGCGGGCGGTAGGGCGGGTTCGGGAGCGGGAGTGGAAGCCTGTGTACCGAGGGACGGGCAAGAATCGGGTGAAGACCGAACAGGAGTGGGCGGAGGTGTGCTTCGTGCCGAACTGGATCGCACGCCGGAAGAAGGGGCCGGCGTACCGATTCATCGCCACCCGAGAGCCGTTGAGAGAGCCGCCATTGCCGGGGATGGAGGATCAGATGGAGTTGCCGTTTCCCACCATGGAGTCGTCCAACGGGGGATGGCACAAGGTCTTTGGCATCGTCACCAACCGCAAGATTGCCGGGGATGCGGTGGTGGAGTGGTACCGGCAGCGGTGTGGCAAGAGCGAACAGGCCCATAGTGTTCTGAAAAGTGACTTGGCCGGGGGCCGGCTGCCTTCCGGGTTGTTCGGGAGCAACGCGGCATGGTGGGCGATGGCGGTGTTGGCGTTCAACCTCAACGCGGTCATGAAGCGGCTGTGGGGTGAGAAGTGGATCGGCAAGCGTTTGAAGGCCGTGCGCTTCGCCGTCATTGCCCTTCCGGGTCGAGTGGTGCGGCACGCTCGGAAGTGGATCATCCGCTTGGCTCGAGGCCATCCTTCTTATGACCTGCTGCTGAAGACCCGGCGCAGGATACAGGCGCTGGCTGCCGACCCCGCCGCAGCCTAGAACACCCAGTATCAGACTCACCGTCGAGAGCGACCCCACCGGGTGGCACCGCCGGAGTGTTGCCTTTGACTCGCCAGCAACCTCCCCGGTGCGCCCATACACTGCCAACTCCCGATGGAGAGCCCACCCACCCCCCGTCAACCCCCCCTACACTCCCTCTCCATGCTCCTGATTACCGAATCCTTCCTCCCAAATCTCTCCCGCGCTTCGTTTGGTGACGGATTTGGGGTCTTCATCTTTCTTGTCCTCCCTGGTTTGAAAATGTCAGAATTCGAGGGAAAGCACGCCGGTCAGGGCGGTGTCCCTGCCGCCGGTACCGCCTGCGGCGATGCTGTAATGCCGGTCCCGGCGCCATTCCAGCGCGAGGCCCACCTGCTGCGTCAACTCGATAGCGAGCCCCGCAAGGAAACGGCTTTCGGGCAGGCCCAGATCGAACCCTTCACCCACCGCCCTGCTCGTCGTCGAATAGCCCAACGCGACAGTGAGAGGCGTGCCCAGGACATCCAGACCGTAGGCGGCCTCCACCGCCCTGCTCGTCGGCTTCGAACTCGTCACGCGGTCCAGCGAAACCACGTATTCTCCCGACAGCGACGCATCGCCAAAGCCCACGGTGACGCTGGCGGCCCATCCCGAGAGTCCCTGCGAGAGCTCGGCGTCGATGACGTTTTCGATGACGCTGTCCGAAAGGATCTCCCTGATGTACGAAAAGTTCCCGCCCAAGGACGCCGGAACCGGAAGGTCCAGGTCCTCAAGGGCAAAGCCTGCCGCTACGCCAAAATTGTCCAGATCATCGCCCGACCCGTGCAGGCCGAAGATCGACCCGTTGAACGCCCCTGAGGACATCTCGGCCACCAGGGCGACGTCTGCGGTTTCCGCGAACTCGAGGGTGAGCGGGTCCGAGACCAGGTTGGTCTCGTAGACGCCGAACGGCAAAGTCAGCTTTCCCGCGGTTACGGCAAAGGGCCCCTCCCCCGAGAAGGTCACGGTGGCGGTGTCCACATCGACCTTCTCGGCGTCCCCGTCGTAGGCAAGCACCAGTTCGCTGCCGACCCAGTCGTTTACCTCGGCCGCGATGGCGACCTCTGCGGTGGCCACCGAAGCGCTGCTCGTATCCGACTCCCCGGACGGCTTCTCACGGACCGCCTCCACCTCCACGGCGCCGCCGATCTCCAACCCATTGACCCAGGAAGATTCCTGGCGCTCGGTCAACTCGGCGATCTTGCGGTCCTTCTCCACGATGACCCGGTCCTGAGCGGCTACCCGCGACTCCAGGTATCGGATCCGTTTCTCCATGCCGTCGAGGCGATCCTCGATGGACTGTTGCGCCCACGCGGACGATACACTGACGAGCGCAACCGCGCCCGCCAGCATCAAGATTTCCAACTTCCTCTTCATCGGTTTCTGTTCCTCCCGTTGACGATTCGGCGCTAGGAGCCTGTCGGATTTAGGCGATGGAATTGGTAAGATGGGTGGAACAAGTTGAAGGGGGAAGGGAATGTCGGAGCAATTTCGATCGGTAGACCGAGAGACGCCGTATTTGTTTCCACCGAGTGTGCAGGAGTGGCTGCCGGAGGGACATATGGCGCGGTTCGTGGTGGATATCGTGGATCGACTGGATGTGAGTAAGTTGAAGGGAAGGTATGGGGGCGGGGGGAAGGCGCCGTATCATCCCGGGATGCTGTTGGGGTTGTTGTTTTACGGGTATGCGACGGGGGTGTTTTCGAGCCGGAAGTTGGAGCAGGCGACGTATGACTCGGTAGCGGTTCGGTATATATCGGGGGACCAGCATCCGGACCATGACACGATAGCGCATTTTCGCAAGCGATTCATGAAGGAGTTGGGGGGATTGTTCGGGCAGATACTGATGATAGCGTGGGAGATGGGAGTGTTGCGAGTGGGGCGAGTGAGTTTGGACGGGACGAAGGTGAAGGGGAATGCGAGCAAGCATAAGGCACTGAGTTGGGGGTATGCGAATCGTTTGGAGGCACAGTTGCGAGGGGAGATAGCGGAGTTGTTAGAGCGAGCGGAGCGAGCGGATGCGGAAGAAGAGGGGGAGGTGGAGCTACCGGAGGAGTTGAAGCGACGGGAGGAGCGTCTGGCGGCGATCGGGAGGGCGCAGGAGGAGATAAAGCGACGGGCGCGGGAGCGGGATATGGCGGAGCGAGGGGAGTACGAAGCGAAGCTGGCGCGGCGGCGAGCCAAGGAGGCAGCGACGGGGAAGAAGGCTGGGGGCCGGGAACCGAAGGAGCCGGAGTCGGGGCCGCGAGCGAAAGACCAAGTGAGCTTGACGGATGAAGAGTCTCGGATCATGCCTTCGTCGGAGGGTTTTGTTCAGGGGTACAATGCGCAGGCGGCGGTGGATGTGGACAGTCACATGATCGTAGGGAATCACGTGAGTCAGAAGGCCAACGACAAGGAAGAGGTGGAGCCGGCGCTGAATCGGTTGAAGGAGTTGCCGGAGGGTGTGGGTCAGCCGCAGCGTCTTTTGGCGGATGCCGGCTATTTCAGCGAGGCCAACGTGGAGCGTTGCCAACAAGAAGGGGTGACGCCTTACATCGCTAGTGGCCGGGAGTCCCACAACCGACCTTTGGCGGAACGGTTACGGCCGCCGCCAGCGTGTCCGGCGGATGCCGATGCGGTGACGGCCATGAGGCATCGGCTGAAGACGCCGGAGGGCAAGGCGCTGTATGCCAAGCGCAAGTCCACGGTGGAGACGGTGTTCGGGGTAATCAAGGAAGTGCTGGGGTTCCGGCGGTTCCATCTGCGCGGGTTCGAGGCGGTGCAAGGGGAATGGACTCTGGTATGCATGGCCTGGAACCTGAAGCGGATGCACGCGATGGCAGGACCGTCGCCTGCGAAGGCCGTATAAAGGGGGAGAATCCGGGGAAAGGATGGGTCTGAGTAAGCTGGCAGCTTCAATCAGGCTACTCACCGTTCTAGTTCCGGCTTGTTGGCCCTATCCAAACAAAAAAGTTCGATAAAATGACCGCAACCGAACCCTCCCCTTCTGCCTGTCATCAAACACCTAATCCGACAGACTCCTAGGGAATGCCTACGCGATCGAATATCTTGATGGCCGTCGCCCGGTTCTCGGCGACCTTGACCAATGCGATGTCGTCCGCCTTGAATTTGCCCCACGATTCCACCAGACCCGACCACGGCACGCCGGGCTTCACCGGATATTCGAAGTTCTGCTCCGCGTACATCTTCTGCGCCAGGTCATCGCTCAGAAATTCCAGCAACTTGACCGCGTTCTCCTTCCGCCCCGCGTGCCTGGTGACCCCGGCGCCGCTGATGTTCATGTGGGCCCCGCGGCCTTCCTGGTTGGGGAAAAACACGAACACCGACTCCGCCCACCCGATCTGCTTCTCGTTGGTCAGCATCTTGCCCATGTAGTACGAGTTCCCCAGCGAGATGTCGCACTCGCCCGCGAAGATCGCCTTGACCTGAGCCCGGTCGTTGCCCTGAGGCTTGCGCGCCAGGTTCGCCTTCAGGCCCCGCGCCCACTCCTCCGCCTTTTCCTCTCCGTGATGACTCACCAGCGATGCGAGCAACGCCACGTTGTAGACGTGCTGCGACGAGCGGATGCAGATGCGCCCCTTCCACTTGGGATCGGCCAGAGCCTCGTAGGTGGAAAGCTCCCCAGGCTTCACCCGCTCCCGAGAGGCGTAGACGATGCGCGCCCGTCTGGTGAGTCCGTACCACAGACCCGCCGGGTCCCGGTCCTGCGACGGTATGTTCGCCGTCAACTTCTCCGTCTTCACCGCTTGCAGAACCCCCGCTTCCACCGCGTCGTTGATCCGCCCGATGTCTACCGTCAGGATCATGTCCGCCGGACTGTTTTTGCCTTCCTGCTTCAGGCGCGTGATCATCCCCTTGGGCGCGAACACCACATTGGCCTTGATCCCGGTCTGCTGGGTGAAGGCGTTCAGCATCGGCTTGATGAGGAACGGCTGCCGGTAGGAGTAGATGTTGACTTCACCGTCCGCGACGGCGTTCGCCGCCATCGCCATGAACAGGCCAAGGGCCGCCGCCACGGACACGAGGATTCTCGTCCCCGACACTTTTTTCGCCATTGTTTGATCTCCCTTCACAAGTTTGGTCTCCCTTCACAAAATAATTTCCAGCTCTATACTTCATTGATACCCATGATGCAATAGTTAAAGTTAGGTTGACCAAAAATTTTATTTTGCCTATAGGGGAGGGCTGGCCGGTTGCTGGGGTCACTGGCCCTGCGATGGAAACGCTACCAAGGACCGGGACCTCACCGAGATCATCGGCGTTGAACCAACCACTGCGCCATCCCTGGACGAGGCCGAGCGAGCCCCGCGACTCTTTCCAAGCGACTTGCCCGACGGCAAAGAAAGGACCCACCATGGACAATAGCGATCAGAACGTGCGGCGCTGGCAGATATTCATGTGTCAGAGCGGCAGCGTGCACATCCACTACGGGACCGGATCCCTGCACATCACCAAGGACGACTTTCGGGGATTGGCCGAGGACCTGCACACGGTCGCGCAATCCATCCGCACCGGGGACGAAGAGTCGAAGCGCCCACCGCATGGCGGTCCGCTTCATTGAACTGTCCGGGCGTTTCCGGAAGCCGCCGAGGGCCGGGATCAGCGTGAAACCCAGGAACTCGAGGTTGGCCAGGGGCGCGCCGATGTCGAAGGCCGCGACGTAGGCGCCATCGGTGGTGAGGAAGTTGGCGCTGGCGTACTGCTGGATGGCGATGGCGCTGCCCCCGGCCAGTACCACGGCCCGGGCGCGACAGGCCTGGTAGGCGCCGGTCCGGACGTCGAACCACCCACCCTTGACGCACCGCGAGGAAATTTGCGATGAGGACACGGTACAGGAGGAGGGGTCATGGTCATACGTCCGGTGAGTGACGGTTCAACCTATGTGAGCACACAGGAAGAGCACGCCGAATTGTCGGCGCAGTTCGCGGCCCATTGGGGCAACCACCGCTTCGCGCAACTCCGGCCCTACGACACCATGGTCTTCGCCACCACCTGCCACGACAGCGGCTACCGCGAGTGGGAAGGGTTGCCGCGGATGGACGTTGAAAAGGGCCGGCCTTACGGACACCGGGAGAGGATTCCAGGGTTCGAGGCTACAGAGCTCAAGGCCTACCGACGAAACGTCGAGTGGGTTCGCGGGCACGACCTCTACGCCGGCGTGCTCGTTTCCATGCACCGCACCGGCTTGTGGCGCGGCCGCTACGATGTCCTGACCCGTCCGAAGCCGCGCATCCGGGACCTCAGCAGCGGCGTCCAAAGGGTGCTCGGCGAGCTCGAGGAGCAGCAGCAACGGGACAAGGACGCCTTGGCTGCCGGAAACCCGGGATTCGAAGACGAGTTGTGGATCAACTACCGCATGCTTCAGCTCTTCGACCTGCTGTCGCTCTACTTCTGCTGCGACGGCTACGGCGACGACGGCTTCAGGGAAGAGCGCCTGGCGCCCATCCCTGACGGCTACACGCCCAACGATGGCCTTGAGCTAAGGCTGACGCCCAACCCTGACGGGTCCGTGAAGATGACGCCCTACCCCTTCGACATCGCGCCGCTCCAGGTCTCGGTGCGGACTCGTCGGATGCAGTCCGGCCGGTACGCATCGGAGGCGGAGTGCCGTGCGGCGTACTACCGGACGCCGGCGACGCTGCTGCACTTCAAGCTCATGGCCTGACGGTCGCAGGTTCGAAGCGGGCGGGGCAAATAGTAGCCCAGGAGACTGCCGCCCAATCCGACAGGCTCCTGGACAGCGTGCGCGGCCGTAGCAGGCTCACGCCTTCTTCAACCGCTCCGTCCTTACCGTCTCCTTCCTGCGGGGCTCGGGGAACACGTCGGGCGTGCACAGCACGTCCACCAGCACGGGCTGGCTCCGGCCCAGCCGCATGGCTTCCGCGAAGGCGTCCTCGAGCTCGGCAGGGTCGGTGACGCGGAGGCCGGCGGCGCCGAAAAGCCGGGCATATTCGTCGAAGGGCGGATTGCCGATGGCGTCGCCGATGTAGCGCTCGTCGTAGTAGAACTTCTGGTAGGCGCGCTCGGAGCCGTAGTTGAAGTTGTTGAGGATGATGCAGGTGGTGGGGATGCCTTCGCGCACCGCGGTCTCGAGCTCAGCGCCGTTGTAGAGAAAGGAGCCGTCGCCGCTGATGGTGACCACCGGGCGGTCGGGCGCGGCGAGCTTGGCGCCGAGACCCACCGGATAGCCGATGCCGATGGCGGCGAGTCCCTGGGGCGCCAGCAGGCTCCTGGGGCGCTCGAAGGTCTGGTACTCGTAGACGTAGCCGGGGCCGACGCCGGCGTCGAGGGTGATGACAGCATCCCGGGGCAGGACCTTGCGCAGGGCGGCGTGGGCGCGGCGGGGATCTATCGGGCTGCGGTTGTAGCCCGCGGCCTCGTTCCGGTGCCGTTCCTGCGCCGCCCGCACCCCGGCGGCCTTTCTCAGCCAGTCCGGGCGGCTGACTCCGTTCCGCTTCACCGACTGCAGCAACGCCTGGAGCGCCGCCCGGGCGTCCGCCTGGATGCCGACCTCCGCCGGGTAGACCCGGCCGATGTTGTTGCGCTCCCGGGCGACGTGGATCAGCTTCGTGCCGGGGGCAAAGAAGTCCGGACGCCAGAACGTGGTCGTGTGGCCCAGGCTGGCGCCCACCGCCAGCACCAGGTCGGCCTGCCTGAAGAAAGCCTGCGCCTCGGGCAATGCACCCCTGCCGATGGTGCCCAGGTAAAGAGGATACGACTGCGGCGCCACGTCGTCCCTGCCGGTGGAAGACATGACCGGCGCTTCGAGGCGCTTCGACAACGCGACGACCTCGTCGCTGGCCTCGGACCAGAGCACCCCGCCCCCGGCCAGCAGCACGGGGCGGCGCGCCTGCTCGAGGAGACGGACGGCTGCCGTCACGGCCTCGGCCTCGGGGGCGGGCGCGGCCACTTGGCCACGAATCAGACGGCCCAGGTCCGGCGACTCCACGCTCTCGTTCAGCACGTCCCGTGGGAGGTCCAGATGCACGGGACCGGGCACGCCCGTCATGGTCCGCTGGTAGGCTTCCCAGGTCAGGGCCGCGGCCAGTTCGGGCTTGCGCACCTGCACCGACCACTTGACCACGGGCCGGAACATGGCCTGCTGGTCGATCTCCTGGCTCGAATCCCGGAACATGTCCTTCATCATCGGCGCGCCGGTGATGACCAGCACCGGGCTCTGAGCGTGGAAGGCGTTGGCCACCCCGGTCAACAGGTTGGTGGCGCCCGGGCCGTTGGTGGCGATGCACACCCCGGGCCTGCCGGCGATGCGGGCGAAGCCGTCGGCCATGAGGGCGGCGGCCTGTTCGTGACGGGTTGACAGGAACCGGATGTCGTCGCGGCCGTAGATACCGTCGAGGATCTCGAGCATGCACGATCCCACGACGCCGATCACCTTGCGGACGCCGAGTTGCGCCAGCACTTCGGCGACGGCATGTCCCGCGGTCATTGGCATGAGACTTTTCCTCCAGGAGGTCGGGAACGCCAAGCGCTGCGCACGATGCTATCGAGAACCGTAGAGGAGGAGGGCGGCCAACACAAGAGTAGAGGTGTAAGCCCCAAAGGCGAGGAAGTTGCCGGTTTGCCCCCCACGGCAGGCATCCTCACACCCACCGTCCACACTCGACCACGACAAAGGCCCGGGATCGATCGGGAGGCGACTCTCCCGGCCCTTCCTTGCGTCGAGTTCCAGGAGTAGCCATAGGGTCGGCAGTCGGTTCGAGCGCGACGGAAGAGAGGAAGAATGGCTGATGAGGAATTGATTCACCAACCCGGCAAGGAGTTTCGCGACTGTGCGGAATGCCCGGAGATGGTCGTTGTGCCAGCGGGGTCGTTCTTCATGGGATCGCCGGAGTCGGAAGAAGGCCATGACGATGATGAAGACCCGCAGCATCGAGTGACGATCCTGGAACCCTTCGCGGTGGGCAAGTACGAGGTGACGTTTGCGGAATGGGATGCGGGCGCAAAGGCGTGTTCCGCGGGCAAACTGTTCCTGTG
This sequence comes from uncultured Binatia bacterium (SeqCode), assembly GCA_965214905.1. GTDB lineage: Bacteria > Desulfobacterota > Binatia > UBA9968 > JAJDTQ01 > JAJDTQ01. Next base: position 2,901,149 of record OZ243984.1, on the reverse strand, counting down.
GGATCGTTTCCGGCCAACGGGTTCGATCTTCACGACATGCACGGAAATGTGGATGAGTGGGTGGAGGACTGCTGGAACCGCTTTTCCCAGCCATCGACCACACAATTCTCAAGCGCGACCTTCGCCGGCGCATCAGGTGCCCGGCGGACCCTGACGCTTGCCGACCGGATCGCCCTGGTTGCCGTGGCATCGGTTGGGCGCGTCTGGTAAGCTCCGTGCTGTCGTGAACCGGAGTCCGTTCCGGTTTCGTGCAAGCCTCCCTTGCAGAGAGGAGCCATCCATGGAGCCCAGCGGCATCACATTCACGGAGCGCCGGGAGCAACCCGTCAAGCAGTGGCCCTTCCCGGACAAGAAGGTAGGCGCGACGACCAAGGCGAAACGCCATCCGCAGACGCGGCGGTTCATGTTCATGCGGGAGGACCACGATCGCCGCAACCTGCACGACGGTCCGGTCAATCCCGACCGTCTGGAGACCAGGGACTGGGCCGGGGTCACCCGCACGATGAAGAAGGTGGCTCTGGACATGGGGGCGGAGATCGTCGGCGTGGCGCCCATCGACGAGTTCGACTACGTGCGCGGCACCAAGCCGCCGGAAGGACACAAGGTAGCCATCTCGTTCGCCATCCACATGGACTTCGAGGAGATGAAGCGGCTGGGCCCGCTGGCGCAGATGGAAGTGCACAAGGTCTACTACCTGTTGTCGGACGTGTCCGTCCGTCTGGCCCAGTACATCCGCTCCTACGGCTACCACGCGGTGGGCTATCCCAACGAGGGCGACATCCTCTTCATTCCGGTGGCCTGGAAGGCCGGCCTCGGCGAGTTGGGGCGCCACGGCTCGCTGATCACCCGGAAATTCGGCCCGAGCGTGCGGCTGGGCGCGGTCACTACCGAGATGCCGCTGATTCCCGAGGCCCAGCCGGCCAACTACGGCTTCGACGACTTCTGCCTGCGCTGCAACGCGTGCACGAACTTGTGCCCCGGCGACGCCATCGTGCCCGAGAAACAGGACATCTTCGGCATCCTGCGCTGGCACGTGGACACGCCGCAGTGCCGGCCCTTCTTCGAGCAGTACGAGGGCTGCAAGATCTGCCTGACGGTTTGCCCGATCAACGCCCAGACCCACGTCGCGCCCATGTACAAGAACCTGATGAAGGGACTGATGCGGCGCAAGATACCCATCCGGCAACTCATCGACGAGTGGCGGACGGAAGGCTTCCGCGAGGCCGAGGAGTTCGGCGAGGGCTGGGCGCCGGAATTCGAGGAAGACGGATCCGACGAGGCCAGGTGACAGCGTTCGCGGAACCCGGCGACACCAATGTCGAAGGAGTTCGAAGCGACCGCGCTACCCGTCATAAACCGGGACCGCCCCCGGTAGTCACTTCGACCCGCCCAGGAGTTCGCAAAGCCCGCGGATGCTCTCCAGGCGCTCCAGGCCGCGGATGAGATCGGCGACTTGCCGGCTTCGCTCCGGGTCGAGCGCCCTGGCGGCGCAGGCATCGAACTTGTTCCGCAACTCCGCCGGAGTCATGGGCTTCTGGGGCCTGCCCCGGGAGTAGTCCATGCGACGGCGCCGTTGCCCGCCGTCCACGAGATCGACGGTCACCTCAGCGGGACGCCCGCCGTCAGCCTCTTCCACGAGACCGGCGTCCAGCTCCATCACGATCCTTTCGGCAACCTGCCGAATCTGCGGCTCCGCCGCGGCCTCGTCCGTGAACGTATCCAGCACCAGCGCTCCGTCCACCAGCGCCCTCGCGAGGATGTAGGGCAGGCTGAACTTGGCCTCGATGCCGTTGGCGGGCGGCACGTTCTTGATCAGGTCGAAGACGTGGGGCGTCACGCCCACCCGCATGGAATCGAGCTGATCGGCCCGAAGGCCCTCCTGCCGCAGCTCCAGCACGGCGTCCACGGCCGTGTGGGTCAAGCCGCCGCAGGGATACGGCTTGACGCTGATGCCGATGCCGGTGAGGTCGAAGCTGTGGCCGAGGCTCTCGAAGGGGGTGACGTCACAATCGATCCCGCGTGCGAAACAGTCGAACAACCCCTTCCCATCCTCCAGCGCCGCCGGACTGGAGGTAAACCCCCGCGCAGCCAGGCGCGCCGCCAGAATGCCGTTCTGAGCCGCCAGACCGGAATGCAACGGCTTGGTCATGGTGGCGAAGTTCCATACCGTTCCCGACGCCATGGAGACGGCAATGCCGAGGGCGTTGCGCACACCCGCGGCGTCCAACCCCGCGAGTCTGGCGCAGCAGGCCGCCGCCCCCACCGCACCGAGGCTGGAGGTGGCGTGCCAGTGAGCCGTGGAGGATAGCTGCGGCATGGAGCGGGCCAGCCGTGCCACCACCTCGAAGCCCGCGACATAGGCCGCGAGGGCGTTGCCGCCGCTCGCTCCCGAAGTCTCCCCCATGGTCAAGACCGCGGGAATCAGGCCGGCCGTGGGCTGACCCATGAGGAAGCTGTGATCGAAGTCCAGGGCGTGGGCCGAGGTGCCGTTGCACAACGCGGCCAGAGTAGCCGAGGTCCTGAATCCCTGCCCGATGACCGTGGCCTCGCCGACCCTGGATTCCTGCTGCGCCAGCGCTCCGCAGATCCGCGCGCTGTCCTCGTCCGAGCCCGCCAGCGCGACCCCGACACAGTCCAGGAACGCCGCCTTGGCCGCCTCCACGACCTCCGGCGGCAACTTGTCGAAATCGTTGCCGGCGACGAACTCCGAAACCTTGTCTGCAAGCCCGTCCATGGTGGGTTCCCTGTTAGTGCCCGTTACAGCCAACCGAGAAACCGGAACAGCCCCGGGCGGTCGGTGAACTCGTCGATGGGAAGCCGCTCCAGATACAGGATTCCCCTGGCCGTCACGGGCGGAACCTGCGACCGCACCGCATAGGACCCGCCGGACGGGGTCAGGCGAAAGCCGTCGTTGGAGAGATCCACGAGCCCTTCGTGGGAAAGCCTCCCCAGGACCGTGCGCTCCGCCTCATCGAAACGCATCTCGATATCTCCGGCCCTGAACGCACGCACCAAGCCGGCCAGCAACGTTACCGCTTTTGCATCCTCCATCGGCCCCTGACTAGCGTCTTGCTCTGGACTAGGCGTCTTGCTCCGGCCCCTGCCGGCCTCGCCTCGTCTGGTCCAGGACCGTGGTAGCGGCGCTGATCATGGAGGTCAGGTCGCTCAGGTTCGCCGGGACGATGAGCGTGTTGCCTGCCTTGGCGAGGTTGCCGAAGCGCTCGAGGTAGTTCTCCGCCACCCGGAGTTGCATGGCCTTGTCGCCGCCCTCCGAGTCGAGGGCTTCCGCGACCTTCCTGAGCCCGTCGGCGGTGGCGCCGGCCACCGCCAGGATGGCCGCGGCCTCGCCTTCGGCCTCGTTGATCTGCCGCTGCTTGGCCGCTTCCGAAGCCTTGATGACCTGCTGCTTCTCGCCTTCGGCCTCGTTGATCTTGGCGTCCCGTTCGCCCTCCGACGACAGCACGGTGGCGCGCTTCTCCCGCTCCGCGCGCATCTGCTTCTCCATGGCCGACAGCACGTCCGACGGCGGGTTGATGTTCTTGATCTCGTATCGGAGAACCTTCACGCCCCAGGGGTCGGACGCCTTGTCGAGCTCCTCCACCACGCTCTGGTTGATGTGCCCGCGCTCCTCGAAGGTCTTGTCCAGCTCGATCTTGCCGATCTCGCTGCGCAGCGTGGTCTGGGCGAGCTGGGAGATGGCGAAGATGTAGTCGCCGATGCCGTAGGACGCTCTTTCCGGGTCCACGACCTGAAGGTAGAGAACGCCGTCCACCCCCACCTGGACGTTGTCCGAGGTGATGCAGACCTGCTCCTCGATATCCAGGGCGTGCTCCTTGAGGCTGTGCCGGTAGGCCACACGCTCCATGAACGGCACAAGGACGTTGAATCCCGGCTTGAGCGTGCGCGAGTACTTGCCGAGGTTCTCGATGACGTAAGCGTTCTGCTGCGGCACCACCACCGCGGTCTTGATCAGCACCACCAGCACCACGATGGCGATGACGCCCGCGGTGATCAGGAAACCCATGTTCGCATCCATCTATCTTTCCTCTCCGGATTCGTTCACGCTGTCGTCCGCCAACCCTTCGATGGACAGACTCAGGCTGTCTCTTCCGACCACCCGCGCACGGGCGCCCGCCATGATCGGCTTCGGGCCCACGTTGACCGCGGTCCATTGCGTGCCTTGCAGATCGACCCGGGTCTCCCCGCCGAGAGGAACGTCTTCACCGATCGATACGATCCGACCGGCCACCGTGTATTCGAAACCCGGCAGCCCGCCGCGCATCCGGTCGTAGAGCTTCTTCCGAAACCACACCATGGACACCACCGCGAGGACCGCAAACGCCAACAATTGACCCTCTACCGGCAGATCCACTCCCGCCAGCCCGATGATCCCCACGCAGACCGCCGCGGCCCCGACGAAGATAAGGTAGAACGCGGCGTCGACGGCCGTCAACTCCACACCCATCAAGACGATTCCCATGCTCAACCAGCCCCACCAGGGCATATCCTACTCCTGCGCGTTGAGCCGTTTCGGCTTCCTCACCCCTTGCCTTGCCGACTCGTGATGACGGTCCGTCCCTGTCGTGTTGGATTCAATCGGCCGATACGAGTATGCTCGTTTACACGGGCCGGATCAATCCCGCCATCCCGCCAAGGAGGTGCTGCCGTGACGACCACGGATCCATTCATCGACGAGTTATGGGATTACGCAAACCAGGTGCCAATGGTGGATCACCCTTGGTTCAAGGGCATCGTCGACCACCGCTGGACCCGTGAACAGATCATCCTCGGTGAGGTACAGCACTATCTTCGGGTGCGCACCAACCCCATCTACTTCGGGTATATCGCGGTCAATGCGGTATCGAACCGCGAGCAGGGGCTGATGGACGTAGTGCTGGAGAACTTCATGGAGGAGTTGTCCGGGGACCGCAGCCACGTGGACATCATGTACCAGTTTCTGGAAGGGGCCGGCATCTCGCGCGAGGACGCCGACAACGCCGAGCCCACCCCGGGAACCCTGGCGGCCATCGAGATGATCATCGGTTGCTGCCAGCGACGGTCCGCGCTCGAAGGCGTGGCCATGCTCGCGTTCGTCGAGAGCCAGCACGGCGGACCCGACGGCGCGGCCGCCCGGGTCTACAAGGAGCTGGTGGGGCACTACGGTTTCTCGGAACGGCAGGTGGAAACGTACCGGATCCATGCCGATCAGGACGCGGGGCACGGCTCCCGGCAGATCGATACCATCCGCCAGGCCGCCGCGGATGCGGCAACCAGGGAAAAGATCCGGCGCGCCGTCAAGCTCGGCATCACCGCTTTCACGCTGGAGTGGGACGGCCACGTCCAGGCCATGACCGGCCAGCGCGACTTCTGGCCGGGCGTGCGGCCCCTGGACCTGCGCCGGCCCGAGATCAGCCTGCCGAAAGTGCGACAGGCGTAAAGGGCCGAACCGGGTCCGCCCTTGGGGTTCCGGCCCCGGTCGGGGACGAGCTTTCGCTCGTGTCCATTCCGGACCCCCCGCGAGCCTGACTCCGGGAGCGTCGTTCAGATCAGCCAGTCGTCCGGCAACGGCGCGCGCAGCTTCAGGTACTCGGGATCCTCGCCGCAAGTCTCACGGACGCGCTTCAGCGTCGCGACGAGGTCGTCGAGTTCCATGCCGAGTGTGTTGGAGACCATACCCGCGGTCTCTTCGAAGCCGAGGCCTCAATTCCCGTATCAGCCGCCCATGCGCTTGAAGATGTATATTTCCCGTTCGGTCATGGTTTCCTCTCGGAGCCGGCAAACACCGGTAGAACCAATGGGTAGAACCACAGTTCTACGGCGCAGGCTGCTGGCACAACTTCGTCAACATCCGGACACCGACTCTCGACACTCGGGCTCGGAAAAACCCGCTCGTTGAGTCGTCACCAACTCGGTCTCGGCCGCGGGAGCGCCACCGGCCCCGAAGCGCACGGTCATGCGAGCCAGGATCCGCCAACGGGCCTCTTGCCATTCGACCGTGGTGATCAGGAACGCATTTTCGACCACGTGCTTGCCGTTGCAGGCTACCACCGCCTTCAGATGCATGCTGTCCGACGGGGCGACCCGGACGTCCGCGAGCTCCATGAGGCTGCTGCGGAACTGCCCGTGAGGGAACCGCGCGTCCAGAAACCGTATCTCCGAGGAGGTCAGGTTCGCGACGCGCCAGACGATGCTCCAATCCCCGCCGCTCCTGGCGCAAGACGTCTGTGTGACGCGGACCCGCGGTTGTCCCGCCTCTCGTTCCACTTGATGGTCCACACTGCTCATGAGGTGTTACGACACGCCGGGCAAGCCAATGACACCAGAGATGGAACCGCCGTGCGCATGATCTTTCCCGTCATGGATGCCTCACCCTTTTTGGCTCCCCGGCCGCCTGGGCCGGTACTCGGCCGTGGCGATACGGTCGGGGAACTCGACGTCTTCGTTGCGGCAGGCGTCGATGATGAGCTTCGAGCCCCAGTCCTTGCCGGGATGCACGGGATCCAGGCGGCTGCCCTTGACGCGGTCGATGATGGAGATGTCGGCGGCGGCGTCCACCCGGGTGGCCACGGCCCACAACACCTCTTCCTCGTCGTACACGTCGATGTCCGCGTCCACGACGATGACGTGCTTGAGGAGCTCCGAGCCGGTGAACGCGGCCATGGCCGCCAGCTTGGCCTCGCCCTCGCAGCGCTTGTCGATGCTGATATAGCAGTGGAACCGGCCCGCGCCGCTCAAGGGCAGGCATACGGAGCGTACCGTGGGCACCACCGCCTGGACCTTGCGGTAGATGCCGCCTTCCTTGGGGACGGCGCCCAGCAGGCGGTGGTCGCGGTGACCCGCCAGAACGTCCATGCACCAGGCGTCCCGGCGATGGGTGACGGCGGTGACCTCCACCACCGGCGATTCTCCGGCCGCGCCGTACAGGCCGGTGAAGTCTCCGAAGGGTCCTTCCGTTTCCCGCTGGTGCGGCAGCACCCGGCCTTCGATCACCATCTCGGCGTCCGCGGGCACCAGCAACTCGTGGCCGAAGGTCTCGGACGGCGCCAGCCGCAGCGGCTCGCCCATGAGCCCGCCGATGCTCTCGTACTCGTCCTCGGCAATGCCGTTGAGGATGCAGTTGCCGAGGTAGTAGGCCGGGTGGTGTCCGACCACGCAGGCCACCGGCAGCGCTTCGTTGCGTTCTTCGGCCCGAACGAAGTAGTCCCAGAGATGCCGGCGCTCGAAGAACATCACCAGGTGATCGGGGTCGCGCACGTAGCAGCGGTGGAAGGAGGAATTGTAGACGCCGGTGTCGGGGTCCCGTGCGCACCAGGTCATGGTCAGGTAGGGACCGAGGTCGGCGACGTGATGCGTCAGCACCGGCAGGAAGTAGAGGTTGGGGTCCATCCTGACCTGCTTCACCGGAGCGTCGGCAGCGCTGACGACGACGGGCTTTTCCCGCCGGGCTTCACGCGCCTGGAACTCGATCATCAGCTCCCGGCCGGCGTTTTCGGGCGGAAGGCCCAGGGCCACCGCACACGCGGCGCGGGACGCGAACACGTTCATCAGCAGCGGGAACTCCGAGGGCTCGCCGCTCAGGTTGTCGATGTTGGAGAAGAGCACCAGCGGCTCCTGCTTCCGCTTCTCCAGGTCGGCGATCATGGCGCACACTTCCAGATGGATGTCGTGCCGGTCCGTGACCTCCAGCAACCGCTCGGGAGCGAGCCGCTTGACCGACTCGATGTACGTTCTCAGATCCATCATGGGTGGGCTCATGAAGCCCGAAGTCCGCCGTCTTCCGTCTCCGCATCCACCGGCCAAGTCTACGGCGCGGGACTGTGGCCGTCAATCTTCACCGGCTTGCCGTCGCTACGCAGAGGTGCAGGGATTCCGGAATCGTCATTCCCGCGCCCTCTCCGTCATTCCCGCGAAGGCTGAAATCCAGGGGTGGGGGGCCGGAGGGGGCTTCACAAGGTCATGGTGATCCGTTGCAATCCCTCGGCGAAAAGACCAGGCTTCGATCTCGGCCTCGCAAATCCCGACGGCATATGAGCCGCGGCCTTTGCCCCATGAACACGACCATCCACGAACGGGAGCCCGCAATCCGCGTGACGGTGCCGCAAGCGCTTCACGGAAAACGGCTGGATACGGCCCTGGCGGCGCTGTTGCCGGACTACTCGCGTTCAAGGCTCCAGCGCCTGGTCCGGGAGGGGCACGTCCGGGTCGACGGCCGCGTGCCGGAGTGCTCGGACAAGGTCCAGGCAGGTGCGTCCGTCGAGTTGGACCTGCCGGAGACTCCCGAGGTTTCCTGGAAGGCGCAGCCCATACCCCTGGAGATCATCCACGAGGACGCCGTACTGCTGGTGATCAACAAGCCTCCGGGCATGGTGGTCCACCCGGGAGCGGGTAATCCGGAAGGCACCCTGCTCAACGCCGTCATGCACCACGCGCCCGGCATCGCGGCGGTCCCGCGCGCGGGCATCGTTCACCGGCTGGACAAGGATACCTCGGGCCTGCTGGTGGTGGCCAAGAGCGATGCCGTTCGCCTGCGCCTGGTGCGGGAATTACAGGCCCGGCGCATCAAGCGGGAATATCTCGCGCTGGTCCGGGGCGTCGTCCGCGCCGGCGGCTCCATCACAGCGCCCATCGGACGCCATCCCCTTCACCGAACCCGCATGTCGGTGCAACCACGGGGCAAGGAGGCCACGAGCCACTACCGCGTCAAGGCCGCCTACCGGAACCATACGCTCTTGTGCGTTCGTCTCGAATCCGGACGCACGCACCAGATCCGCGTGCACATGGCGCACATCGGACACCCGGTGGTCGGCGATCCGGTGTACGGAGGGCGTAGCGGCGCGGCCGGGGGCAAGGATCACGGCACCCGGCTCACGGAGTTGCTGCGCGGCTTCCGGCGGCAGGCCCTGCACGCGGAACGGCTCGGGCTCCATCACCCGGAAACCGGCGCAGCGCTGGAATGGACCGCGCCCGCGCCGGACGACATGCGCAGACTGATGGAAGCGCTCGAAGAGGATTCGGTGGCTTGCCAGGAGCCTGTACCGGCCTGTACCGGCAGGTAGCGCGATGCGGGCACCGGGGGGAGGGGGAGGAGTTGAAACCCGCCCCCGCATCGGGCGCCCGAGTTCGACGGCGCAGGCTCCCGGGACAGGCTCCCGGACCTCGCCGGAAGGGCGTCGGTAGCCGACGCGGCGCCGCCCGCGACCCGACCCAAGGATGCCGTCGATTCAGTACACGACGCGGGAGCAAGTAGACCGGCTGGCGTGTTTCGTAGTAGATTCGTCCCCGCTCGGACAGGTTGCCGCCCAGCCGGCAAAAGGAGGCCAAGGATGGATTCGTCAGTCAGCGCATACAATTACGAAACCTTCAGCCGATCGGAGAGCTCGGCCCGGTCCGGCGATTTCGCCGGGCGCCTGCGCGCGGGAGAGGAGGCCCCCGACTTCAGCCTGCGGACCCTCGAAGGAGAAACGGTCCGGCTTTCCGGGTTCAAGGGCAGCAGGCACGTACTGCTGGAGTTCGGCAGCATCACCTGACCGCCCTTCGTGGGCGAGGTCTCGCCCCTGAACGAAATGTACCGGAACTACCGCGACAAGGGTTTCGAATTCCTCACCATCTACGTGCGCGAGCCCCATCCCGGGGAGCACTACGGCCCGCACAAGGACTTCGAGCAGAAGCTGGAATACGCCCGCCAGTGCCGGGATCAGGACGGCATCGAAAACCCCCTGCTGGTGGACGACCTGGAGGGCACGGTCCATCAACTCTACGGCGTCCTCCCCAACATGGTCTACATCGTCAGCAAGGAAGGCCGCATCGTCTACAAGGCCATGTGGACCGACCACGACGAGATCCGGGTGGTGCTCGACAACCTCGTCCTGGCCGATGAACTGCGCGCCCAGGGCGTGCGCCTGAAGCCGTCCCTGACCGAAAAGATCAACTTCATCCCCGCCCGGTACGCGGGCGGCGTCCGCGAGAAGGTCTTCGACCGCGCCGGCCCGAAGGCGTGGGAGGACTATCGGGGCACGTTCCGAGAATAGCGTAACGGGTCCGCCATGACCGAGAAAATTCGCACCTATTGCGCCATGAGCAAGTCCCGCTGCGGGGTAATAGCCACGGTGGAGGACGGGCGCTTCACGCGCCTGGAGCCGGACGCGGACCATCCCAATCGCGGCATCTGCATCAAGGGACAGGCGGCGCCCGAGCTGGTGTACGACCCGGAGCGGCTGCGTTATCCGCTGCGGCGGACGACTCCCAAAAGCGATCCCGACCCGCGCTGGACCAGGGTGGGCTGGGACGAGGCCATGACGGAGATCGCGGAACGGCTGGGCGCGCTGCGCGACCGCTACGGCGCCGAGTCCGTCTTTTTCTACCGCGGGGCGTCGGGGGGCAGCGCTTCGGCGGAATACGAGCCGTGGTTGATACGCTTCGCCAGTCTGTTCGGCAGCCCCAATACGGTTTCCACGGGACACATCTGCAGTTGGCACAAGGACAACGGCTCCCGCTATACGTATGGAACCGGCATTCCGAGTCCGGACTTCGAACGCACCGCCTGCATCCTGCTGTGGGGACACAACCCCAACGCCTCCTGGCCCACCCAGGCCATCCGCATCTCCGCCGCCCGCAAACGCGGGGCGCGGCTCATCGTCATCGACCCACGGGACATCCCGCTCACCCGCAAGGCCGACCTCTGGCTCAAGGTCCGGCCAGGAACCGACGGGCTGCTGGCCCTGAGCTTCCTCAACGTGATGATCGCCGAAAAGTTGTACGATGAGGCATTTGTCCGCGACTGGACCAATGCCCGGCTGCTGGTGCGGGACGGCTGCGGGCGGATGCTGACCCAGGACCTGGTGGTCAACGGGGGATCGCCGGATCTCTACGGGGTATGGGACCGGTCCGGAGACGAGTTGACATTCCACGATCCGGCAAAACCGAAGGCCGACCCGCATCCGGCGCTGGCAGGCGCCTTCGAGGTCAGGCTTTCAAGCGGCGCGACGGAGCGTGTCACGCCGGTATTCGAGCTGCTGAAACGGCACTTGAGCCGGTACACGCCCGAGGCGACGGCTGCAACCACCGGAATCGACCCGGATCTCGCCCGCCGTGCGGTGCGCCTGTTCTGCGGCACGCCGCCGGCCTGCTACTACAGCTACAACGGCCTCGAGCAGCACGCCAACGCCATGCAGACAAACCGCGCGGTGTGTCTGTTCTACAGCCTTACCGGGAACATCGACCGGCCCGGCGGCAACGTCCGGTTTGCCAAGACCCCGGTCAACGGCGTGGACGGGAGAGGGCTCCTGCCCAGGGAGCAGGCGCGGAAACGGCTCGGGCTCGACGCCCGGCCCCTGGGACCCGTAGCCACCGGCCGGGTCCAGGCATACGAAGTCTATCGCGCCGTGCTGGACGGAGAACCCTACCCGGTCAAGGGCTTTCTGAGTTTCGGCGGCGACATCATCATGGCCAACGGCGATACGCTCCGGGGGCGGCAGGCACTCCAGCGACTCGACCTGTACGTGCAGACCGATTTCTACGAGACGCCGGCGGGCCGTTACGCCGACTTCCTGCTGCCCGCGGCCACTTCCTGGGAGGACTGGAACGTGAAGGCATCCTTCGATCAGGGGGCCGCCACCAGCACTTGGTTGCAGTACCGGGCTCCGGTGGTTCCGCCACAGTTCGAGTGCCGCTCCGACGCCGACATCCTCTTCGAACTGGCGGGGAAGATGGGCTTCGATGAACCGTTCTGGCACGGTGACCGGGAGGCGGCGCTGGACCATATGCTGGAACCCTCCGGGGTCACCGTGGCCCGGTTGAAGGACCATCCGGGCGGACTGTCCAGGCCCCGTGAGACGCGGTACCGGAAGTATCTGGAGAAGGGCTTCGACACGCGCTCGGGGCTGGTGGAGGTCTACTCCATCCCGTTTCAGGAATGCGGCTATGCGCCACTACCGGACTTCACTCCGAGCGGAGCCGGGTTCGGCGCCGAGGTGGTGCGCGACTATCCGTTCACCCTGACCACCGCCAAGGCCATCAACTTCTGCCACGGACAGCACCGGTCATTGCCTTCGCTCCGCGCGAAGACTCCGGAGCCTCTCGTGGAGCTCAATCCCGAAGATGCGGCCGATCTCGGCATCGCGCCGCAGGCGCCGGTGCGGTTGGAGACCAGGGTCGCCGCGGTCACCATGAAGGCGCAACTCAACTCCGAGCTTCCCCACAAGGTAGTCCGGGTCATGCACGGCTGGTGGCAGGGCTGCCCTGACCTCGGTCTCCCCGGCTACGATCCGTTCAGCCACCATGGCGCCAACGTTAATCTCATCATCGACAACGACGTCATCGACCCCGTCACCGGCTCCGTGCCGCACCGCTCCTACCCGTGCCGGGTGGTCGCCGCGGACGACGGAGCCCGTAGGGGCTGAAAGACTCCATCCGGACACCGGTAGCAACGAATGTAGGGCTTAGCGATGCCCATGCCACAGTTGATGCAGGTACGGTCGTACGTGTCGAATAGTCTTGCGAGGCGCCTTCCGATCATCTTTCTTCTCTTGCCTTCAGGGAGGTGATGATCTCGAATTCGAGATTCTCGTTGTAGGCCATCACCTGACCCGGGATCGTGAACAAATCCACGAGCCACCATATTCCGTAGACCAGCAAGCCGAGCAGCCCTGCCATCAAGGTCACCGTCCCCATTGCAGCGTCGGATTCAGCCATGGCGAATCCGGACACGATCACAAGGATGCACAACCACGGAGCGATCAGATAAATGACGCCGACGGTGATTCTGCCAAGATAAAATTTGTGCAGCGCAAGCCAACTGAGCAAGAACCAGAGGAGATACGCGACGGCTGTCGATCTCCGCCGGCGGTCGATCTCGATGGTCAGGATTTGGAGTTGCTGAGTATTCAGGGTACTTTTCAGGGCAATGAGGCTTTCACTGCTTTCACTTGGCTGCATCATCTTGCACCTTCCGTTGGGCGGGTTCGTTCCATCCTGCGATCCTGTCGGCGTCTCACGGGCTTGAGGAGGTAGGCTCCTTGTATGCGCTGCTTTGGTCTCCGAACGGCAGGCTGTGCTTCCTGGCGCTGTTGCACTCCTTGCAACTGGGGACGACGTTGCCCTTGGCGCTCTTGCCGCCGCGGATGATGGGAACCAGATGATCCATGGTCAGCTCTCGGGGGGAGAACCGGCCGCCGCAGTGAGCGCACAGGCCCTTGCTCTTCCGGTTTTTCCACCACTGGCTGTTGCGCAACTCCCGCGCCTTCAGGCGCTGCCGGCGGATCTCGTCCTGGGTAACCGGAACGATGAAGGGGTCCGCGGCCACCTTACAGCACCTTGTTTTTGAGGGACCGGAAGTAAACCGCGAAGCCCACGGCCACGCAGAAATAGAGTACGCTGCGAGCCAGGGCCCAGAGGCGGGCCGCGGCCAGGTAGTTCGTCAGTTCCCAGCCGCTGAAGAAGATGAAAAAGACGACGGAGGTCCCGATGAGTATCTTGTGGGCGGTCATGAGTCTCATGGCTTGAACATCCCGATCAGGGTATAACGTCATCCACCGGTTTCCAGTAGATTTCCGGAAATTCCGACAGGCAAGGAGAAACCATGTCCATGGAAGTGATTCATACCAACAAGGCTCCCGACGCCATCGGCCCCTACGAGCAAGCCATCAAGGCCAACGGTTTCGTGTACACCGCGGGACAGATCGCGCTGGCGCCCGAGTCCGGCGAACTCGTCGATGGCGGCGTGGAGGAACAGGCTCGCCGGGTCCTCGACAACGTGACCGCGGTTCTGGAAGCGGCGGGCACGTCCTGGGACCGGGCCATCAAGACGACCATTTATCTGAACGACATGGCCCATTTTGCTACCGTCAATACCATCTACGAGGGCTACTTGGGAACCGGTAAACCCGCCCGCACCACGGTGGCGGTGGCGGGCCTGCCCAAAGGCGCGCTCGTGGAAGTGGACGTGGTGGCGCTCGCCTGACCTCGCGCCGCGCCGCGGTAGTGAGGGATCAAGCCCTGCTGCCGCAGGCCGGGGTGGCTGCCCGCGAAAAACGGCAAGCCTTCATCCGCTCCTGCTCCGGGACGAGGCGGAACTCTTCGGCGTGCCGTCGGGGTTGAGAGCATCCTGCCAGACGTGCGCAGCCTCGAAGCCGAGCGCCCTGGCAGCCCTGGTGACGTCGAGGCCGCCCCAACACCCTGAACAGCCTTCCTTGATCCGGGTGCCGGGAATGTATTTGCGGACCAACTCGTCCGTGGGTTCCGGATACCGGCTGGTGGCCGCAGCGACGTTGAAGACCTCGTGCCCGGACAGAGGCGTTTCCATCGCCAACCGGCACGCAGTGGCGGCGTCCCGCGCGTCCACGTAGCTCCAGAACGTGCCCATCCTGAGCCCGGGGTCGGCCCACCGCTCCGGCAACGTGCGGTAGGCAGGGTCGAAGTTCACGCCGCTGAACCGGAGGCTGACCACGGTGAGGTCGCTGTAACGGGTAAAGGAGTCGGCCAGTTGCTCGCCGAACACCTTCGACAGGGCATACGGGTCCTGGGGCCGGCACGGATAGTCCTCGTCCAGGGGCAGGTAATCGGGCGTCCATATCCTGGGGGCGTAAAGGAATCCGTAGGCCGCGATGCTCGAAGCGCAGACCGCGCGCCGGACGCCCAGGTCCACCGCGGCCTTGAGCACGTTGTAGGTGGCGGTGACGTTGTTGCCGAAGGTCTCGCAGTCCGGCGCCAGGTTGGGCGCCTGGTAGGCGCCGAGGTGGATCACGGCGGCGGCGCCCCTGAAGGCTTCGTAGAGATCGCCGGAGCGGCGCAAGTCACAGAGCCAGGAGTCGCACAGCGGTTGCGGCGGCGGCGCCATGTCCAGGCTCAGCACCTCGTAGCCGTGCTCGAGGAGGTGGCTGATGGCGTGCCGTCCGAGGCGGCCGCTGCCGCCGGTGACTACGACCTTGGACATCGGGGACACCGGAGGGTTTGAAACCCGCCCGTAGGCCTCGTGGCCACGCCTTGCCGACAACAGCAGGTCGTACGCATCTCGCTACTCATGGTGCAGGATACGGGGTCTCACGCCGACGAAGGAATCGAGCTTCACCAAGCCGTCCTCATCCTCTTCCAGGCGCAACCCCTTGGGCTCCCCGCCCGCGGCCACGGCGTCGATGGCGTCGCGGATCATGCGACGCAGCATGATGATGCCGCGGTCGGAGGCGCCGAGCCGCTCCTCGCGCTCGCCCAGCAGTCGCTGAGTGCCCTGGGTGACGATGTCCTCTTGCCGGATGTTGCCGCGAAAAGGCATGAGCGGGCGCTTGTCGTAGGGCTTGACCTCGCCCTTGGGGGCCTCGCGCTTCCGCCTGCGCGCCAGCCGTTCGAAGATGTCCGGATCCGGGCCGGTGTAGTAGTCCACGGTGAACAGCATGAAGTGCTCGTCGTCGTTGGGGGTGAGGAACATGAAGTGCTCGTAGTTCGAGCCCACTTTCTCCAGCACTTCCGGCTCCACCCGCGCGTGCACGAACTCGGTGTCGCCCACCTGCAGGATGCTCGGCAACCCCAGACTCATCTCGTCGACGAACTCGGCGCCTTCCGCCGGACCCGGCTTGGACATGACGATCTTCATGCCGTAGGGGGTCTCCACGGGCTCGTAGGCCGGCGGGCTCTTGGCGCTGAAAAACGAACCGCCCCAGGTCTGCTCGCCGTAGGCGCTGCGGCTGTGGAGGATCCACACGTGGCTGGGATCGGCGCTGTTCTCGTAGAAGTTGAACCAGTTGTAGTCGAAGTAGCGCGTGCTCTCCACCAGCCGCCGCCCGCCGTGGTCCACCAGCGGGGAATAATTGGGCAGGGGCGGCGGATTGCCGGGGTCCGGCCCCATGTAGGCGAAGATCAACCCCCCGAGGGAACGGATCGGATAGGCCGGATGCTTCACCTTGGCGCAGAAGGCGCTCTCTGGCGGCTCGGACGGCTGCTCCAGGCAGTTGCCCGCAACGTCGTAGAGCCAGCCGTGGTAGGGGCAGCGGATGCCGCGCTCTTCGATGTCGCCGTATTCCAGGGACGAGCCGCGGTGGGAGCAGCTTTGGCCGACGAGCCCCAAGCGGCCCCGGAGGTCGCGGAACAGCACCAGGTCCTCGCCCAGCACGCGGACCGCATGGGGGACGTCATGCAGCTCCGCCTCGGTGCCTACCGCGAGCCAGTAACGCCGCAGCCACTCTCCGCCCGGCGTGCCACGGCCCACGCGCGGGATGTCCTTGTTTGTGCTTCTGAAGGTGTCCACGCAAGACCCTCACCCCTGCCCCTCTCCCAAAGGGAGAGGGGTGGGAGGCTGCTTTCCCCAAGGGATCACGCTCCTTACCGAAGGGATCATGCTTTTACGAAGGGGGACAATGCTCTTCCCGAAGGGATAACGCCGGTCGGCCTCCTCGGCGTCAATCCAGGAAGCCGCCGCGACTCAGCTCCCGGTGCACCGAGTCCCTCGCCTCCGGCGGCAGCGGTTTGGTATCCCACTTGGGAAACCGCTTGATGGCGAACCCGCGCATGCGATACATCTCCGCCACCACGGCCCGGCCGTGGCGCTTGATCTGTCCGATGATGACGGCGGTGACGTCGTTGACCCGCCGTTGCAGTTGCACTGCTTGCCCGTAGTCCTCCCGTTCCAGCGCGCGCCAGAGATCGACGCACAACTCGGGCAGGCAACTCGTCGGCGGATTGATCATGCCCGCCACCCCGAAGGGCGCCAGCCCGAAGATGTCCGCGTTGCCGGTGAAAACCGATACGTCCGGCGGAAACAGCCGCACGTAGTCCAGCATGGCGCCGGCGCCGTAGGCCACCTTGATGCCGCGGATGGTGGGGATCTCTTCCTTCATGCGCTGCGCGAAGGGCGGCGCGATGGATATGCCCGAATACTTGGGATTCTCGTAGATGAAGATGGGCAGCGGCACGGCCTCCGCCACCGCTTTGAAATGGGCCATGATCTCGTACTCCGAATGGTCGGAGTAGTAGTACGGCGGGATCACGCCGATGCCGTCTACGCCGTGGTCCGCGGCATGGCGCGCCAACTCGACCGTGCTCTCCGCGTCCGCGGTCCCCACGTGCACGATGAGGGGCGCCCGCCCGGCGTTCCGGTCGATGGCGACCTCCGCCGTCCGCTTGCGCTGGGCCATGGACATGGCCGGCCCCTGCCCCGACGACCCCAGCATGAACAGGCCCTGGACCCCGGCCTCGACGTAGAAGTCCACGAGTTTCCGGAGCATCGGCTCGTCCACCGATCCGTCGTGCTCGAACGGCGTAATCACGGGAATGACGATACCCTTGATCATGGTCGCAACCCTCCGCTTGCGTCGTATCACTTAACCGCTGAGGATTGGCGCCGTCAAGCCGGACATGGAGAGTGTCCCGGTGTCTCGTTTTCCCTGACCCGATTCCCGGGCCGGATTCCCGGGCTGGGAAAGCGAAGCGTCAGCGGAGGCCTTGACCAAGGTCCGGCGCGGTAGCCGAGCAGGGGTGATCCTTCTCCAAACACCTCATCCATCACCGCCCGCACACGATGCACATTCTCATCGCCAATCTGAACAAAGATGGAGCCAGAGTCGGCGAGCAGATCGCGAGCAACGACAAGCCGGTCGCGCAAATAGGTCGGATACGAATGTATCCCATCCCGCCAAGTATCCCGAAAGGCTTTCACCTGCTCCGGTTCCCGGACAACGTGCTTGGCCTTGCCGTCCTTCACGTCGCGGCTGTTGGTTGACCACTGGAAATTCCAGTTGAACCTGATGCCGTAGGGCGGGTCGAGGTAAATGCACTGCACTTGCCCGCGCAGGCCCTCGCGCTCGGCCAGGGCCGCCATCACCTGCAGGGAGTCGCCCAGGATCATGCGGTTGGACCAGTTGGCATCGTGCTGATAGAACTCGGTCCTGGCGTTGGCGTCCGGCAGGCCGTTGAAGTCCGCGAACAGGTCGAACTGCTTCTCGTTCGCCTGTTCATCCGCACGGGAGCGGCTCACCAAGTCGTCGATCAATGCCTTGGGATGAACTTTCTCCTGGATGCAGATCGGCGGCGCCTGAACAACCAGGTCGGACCAGTCCTGCAGATCCTTGCCATGCCAGACGAACTGCGGGTCGAGGTCGCGATTGCGGCGTTCGTAGGCGACCCGGACGGGCGACTGCTCCTCCTTCCCGCATCACCGACTGGTACTCTGCGGTCGGGATGTTGCGCCGCTTAGCCTCCTCATGGGTAATCGTCTCAACGCGCTTTCCAATCCGCTTCTTCCTTTGTGTCATCGTTTACAGACCTCATGTAGTCAGTAGGTTCTTCGGTCTCACCTAGCACTTACGCATCAGGTCCATGAGGGCGATATCCTCACAGTTCTGCACTTCAAAACGGGCATTGAATCCGTCGGCAGTCGGTTTTTGACAAACATTCTCGTCGGAACGCGTAGTGGTGCCCTTTCGTGGCGATCGTTCTCTTGGATACCACATCAGCAGACTGACATGGCAAACGTCCGTTACACGATACAAGTAGCCGTGCTGCTTGCAAAGTTCCATTAACCACTGCCAAAAAAGTCGGCCGTTGACGAGTTGTTTGCGCGCATCGTCCTTGTCTCCTGATTTAAGTTCGATAGCAAACAGGTACAGTTTCCGCTCATGCAGCACGGCAACCATACCATCGCAGACTTTCGCCAAGCCTTCGGGAGGTTGAGGGCTGAAAAACGCCAGCGCGGGAAAGCGGCTGTTATCCAGCGAAAAACCGAAGCTCCGGCGGCTGGGGGACCGTAACCTCACGGGTCCCCGGCTCCCTTGAAGCAGCCAGTGTCTTTCAACTCGCTTGAGGTGATAGCGTTCCTCAATTGCCCTCGTGATCGTATCAATCATCGTCATGCGCCATGCGTTGCTCCTGAAGGCCGTAGTAGATGCCGTCGTTGACTCTATTCAGTTCTCTTATCACGTCATCAAACGTCTTGGCGCAAATCCCGTCCCCGGGCGTTATCTCAAACGGCTCGATGGTCTGGTGGTCAAAGAGATACGCGCCGACCTGATCGGGGCGCAACGTTTCTTCATCATCATATTCATATCTGCCTTTCAGCTCTCCGCCCCCGTCTTCGCTCAACATCAGCAGATTGTTGAATTCCCTGACCATGTAGTCGCTATGTGTGCTGATCACAACGTTCAGGCCCGCGTTGACCAACCGGGCCAACAGGCGCGCCGTCTCCAGTTGATTCTCGGGATGAATGTTCAGCTCCGGCTCGTCAATCATCAGCAGGTCACCGTGCTTGGCTTGGTTTTCCAGGTAGAACCAAAGCCCGAACAGGCTCTTGACGGCGCTGGAGGCCATGTGTAGCCCCATCACCCTGGTTGCCGTTCCGTCGCGTTTTATCTGATAAGGCTTGAACCTGATATCCCCGGTTCTCTGGTCGACTTGATAGGCCCCTTTAACCAAACGTTTCTTGATTCGCTCCGCAAACGGGTGAAAATGACCGGATGCGGCGCGTTGAATATCTGCCAGTTGATTCAGCCAATCGATATAGTGCGCAATGGGCACCGCGTAGCGCGAACGAACGACATCCCGCAAAAGCTCGCCGAGATCAATATTTTCCCTGGATGCGTGATGCAACAGCGCGGTGCGCTTGGTGCTCAACTCTCGGTAGAACAGATGCAACCCGTTACGCTCCGCGGGCATGAGGAAGTTGGTCTTGTCTTTGTTTTCTTGTAGCAGATGCCGAAACTCTTCCTTGTGCCCGTCTGCAATCCTGAATACCGCATTTTCCAGCACGCTGGCGTGGGCATTGAACAGATAGGGAAGTTCACGGCCGAGGCTGCTGTTGAAATTGGACAAGTCCCAGCGCTTCGGCTCTATTTCTTCCGCAAACCGCGTCATCCGTTGGTGGCCGTAATACAGGGAATACATTGCCCATGTTTTGCCGCTGTTGTTCGGACCGCAGAACAGGGTGAGTGGCTTTTGCGTAAATTCCCCTTTTTTGATCACGCCCAGGTTCTCTATTTCAAAAGACAGGGTTTTCATGGGTTTCGCAGGCTCGGTATATCTGTCAAACCGGAATCGGAACCGCCCACTGGGAGGCACCCGGCTCCTGGCGTCTCGCCGACGGCCAACTTGGCCCGGATCATCTCGTTGAAAGGATCTTCCACTTTCGCCTTGAAGTCGGACTGCATCTCCCATACGTCGGTGAACTCGGCAAAAGCCCAGTGGCCGTAGTTGCCGTGGGCCGCCTCCTTGTTCTTCTCGGCCTCTTTCTTGTCGTCTCCCCTCAGATCGCCTTCCAGATCCTCTCCCGGTTTCTCGCGGTAGCAGTGGTGCGCTTCATCATTGATCGCGAGGACGTTCTTCATGCCCATCAATTCGGGCATGACACGCTGGAGCATCTGCCCCTCGGTCTCCACCGTGTCGAGGGCTTTGCCCCGGCCTTGGAGAAGGGATCGGCCGCCTTTCGACAAGTCGATACGCTCGCGCCGCTTGAAGGCGTGGTAGTTCGTGATGACGATCTTGGCACGCTTGAGATCGGGGAGCATGTCGGCCGGCACCAGTTCGCGGCTCTGATAGTAGCTGTCCGGGTCGTTCGGCTGCAGGACGCGCAGGCGATCCCGGATGGTCAGACCCGGCGCCACGATGAGAAAGCCCCGGGTGAATCGCCTGCTCTGCGGGTGACGAACGGCATTGACGGTCTGCCATGCAATCAGCATCGCCATCACCGTGGTCTTGCCGGCCCCCGTCGCGAGCTCCAACGCCATACGCATGAGCTCGGGGTTGGCATCGTGGTTGGCGTTGGCGAGGTGATCGAGGAACCGCTTGCCCGTGTTTCCCGCGTGCGGCGCCACCTCGGTAAGCCAGATCGCGGTTTCCACGGCCTCGACCTGGCAGAAGAACGGGCGGATGCCACTGAATTGGTGATGGCGCCAGTGTTGGAGCAGCCGCGCCGTTTCCGGTGTCACCCGCCACTGGCCGGGATTCGGCAGCCGGCGCCAGCCATCGACCTCCCGACGAATGCCGTTGATGACGGTGGTGTGATCGTACGCTTGCTCCCTGGTCGAGAGCCCCTTGCCCTCGTCGAACAGCAGCGAGGACTGCTTCGCCTGCTTCGCCGGTCCCTCGTGCTTCCTGGGCTTGGGGATCGGCGTGATGAACTTCGCCCACCGACGCGTCTTGATGATCTTCCGGGTTGGCTGACCGGTTTCATCGAGCTCCCAATGCCGCGATGGGTACTCGTAGGGCGAGTTCAGTATCAGCCGCTCGAAGAACGGGTTATCCACGCCCTGCCTCCCCCTGTCCCGAAGGTCCCGGCCCGCCGCAGCAGCGGCCCCGGCGAGTCGCTCGCCCGTCGATCCAATCAACCATTGCCGCCCTGGCCCTGCGCACCACTATCACTCCTGACCCACTGATCTACTTCTTCTTTTCTGAACTGTCCACAAGCGGCCGACCCTGTGCGCCGGCATCTGCCTGCGGTCCATCCACTTGTAACCGGCGTCGCGTCCGACCCCAGGTACAGTGCCATCTCGTCGACGGATCACCATCAGTCTTCAACCATCAGCACAGCCCCGGACAAGTCGTCACCGAACCATCTCGGTGGCCGCAACGCTCACAAAACCGACCTCTCAAATGCCATGAGCGTCCAATAGATTCGAATGGAGGTGCCATGCCTAGTGTAGTGTCCTATATAAAACGTAGATAATCTGCTGGTCCTTTTCACCGTCGGCTGCGTTGCTCCGCCTCGCGTGGTAGCGGCCACTGCTCGTTGTCGCGCCTTGCCGACGGCAAAAGTCCTGCGCATCTTATCCTCGTTATCCTCGTTTTATTATATAGGACACTACACTGGAATAGCGGGTCCCGAGAGGACAGCCTGTCCCGGCCCCCTCCCTGGATTCCGGATTCAACCGGCGTCGTTGAACTTGTAGAACGGCTCCACCGGATGCTCTTCGTGCGCTTCGAGGAAGTCCCTCACCCGTGGGAGAAGGCGCGCTTCGAGGCCGGCGGCCTTCCGCCGCGGCGCCGGCGTGATTTTCCGCCGGACCTCCTCGAGGAACGCCTTTTCGTCGAGACGCACGTGCTTGCCGCCGCGATAGAGGATCTCTCCGTCCACCATCACGGTGTCCACCGCCCCGGTTCCGCCCCGGTATACCAGGGCATCCACCGGCGTTTGATGCTCTGCGAGGTATGGTTCCACGATCGACTGCGAGTCCAGCACCACCAGGTCCGCGCGCCTGCCCGGCTCCAGAGTGCCGCAACTCCCGCCCCAGCCCAGGATTTCCGCCCCGCCCGCAGTGGCGGCCCGGAAGATGTCGGCCAGCGGCATCAGGCCCGGGCCCGCACCCGGAACACGCTGGAGGTTGGCGGCCAGGCGCATCTCCTGAAGCATGTCCGGCCGGTCGTTCAGCGGGCTGCTGTCGAGCCCCATGCCCAGCCGCACGCCGCCGGCATGGAAATGCATCAGCGGGGCGATGCCGCTCCGCAGGCGCAGGTTGGAGCTCGGGTTGTGAACCACCGCGGCGCCCTTGGACGCCGTGGTCGCGATATCCCCACGGTTGAGCCACACCCCGTGGGCCAGGCTCACGTCCGGGGCCAGGAAGTCCAGCTCCGCCAGCCACTGCACCGCGCTCTTGCCGTATTCACGCAGGAAATACGACCGCTGATAGCGGGTCTCCAGCACGTGGATCTGAATCCCCAGGCTGCGTTCGGCGGCCTCCCGGCGGATGGCGCGCAGCAGTTCCTCCGTGCACCACTGGGGTCCGGCGGGGGTCAGGAACAGCCGGGTGCGGCCGCTGTCCCCGCTCATTTCGTCGCCGAGCCGGCGGGCCACCCGGAAATAGTCGTCCGGGGCCGCGGTCCGGGACGTGCCGTAGCGCTCGGCCGCCTGTTCCCGCAGCGACGGCGGCAGCGACGCCAGGAACTCGTCGTCGCCGTAGACGATATGGTTGCGGTCTCGGATGTCGAGCCCGAAGGACACGCGCATGCCCGAGTCCCGGTAAGCCCGCAGCCGTTCCCCGGCGTCGGCCTCGTAGGTGTCGGGCGAGCGGCTGGAGTTGTAGTGGAGGCACGTGGTGATGCCCGACTCGATCATGGTCTTGCAGGCATAGAGGACGTCCAGGTAGGGGTCCAGACCGGCCCGAGCGTCGCCCGCGAACCGCGAGATCTCGAAACAATCATCCATGCCTCCGAGTTGGAAGTCCGTCAGCCCCTTGCCGTGCTGGTGCGCGTTGACGAAGCCGGGGATCACCCAGTGGCGGGAGGACCCCACCACGCTGGCGGTGGAGCAGGACGTCTTGAGGTCGCGGTAGGCTCCCACCTCCACGATGTCCCGGCCCGAAACCGCCACCGCGCCGTCACGGATGACGCCCGGAGAGCCGTCCCGCGCCATGGTGACGACGAATTTTCCGCGAACGAGATAGTCCATATCCAACCCCCCGGTGATCCACCGTCAACCCTCAAGCCCGAGGAACCGCAGGCAGTTGCCGGACGACACCCACTCCCGCTCCTCCGCGGTGAGTTGCAGGTCGTCGAACTCGTCCTCCGGCGACTGGTCCCGGAACATGAACGGATAGTCCGAGCCGATGACGACCTGTTTCGCGCCCACGGTGTCGATGAGATAGCGCACGGTGCGGTTGTCGAAGAAGACGTCGTCGTAGAAGAACATGCGGGCGTACTCGGACGGCTCCCTGGGCATGAGCGCGTGGAAGTCGGGGTTCTTGTGCCAGGCGTTCTCCAGGCGCGGCAGGAGCTGGGTGAAGGTGCCGCCGCCGTGGCTGAAGCACAGCCTCAGCCGGGGACACGCTTCCATGAGCCCGCCGGTGATCATGCTCGCGATGCCCAGCGCGCCTTCGAGGGGGAACGCCACGATGTTCTCGATGAACGGCGGCCCCACCACCCGGTCCATGAAGGTGGCGTGCTGGGCATGCACGAAGACGGGCACATCCAACTCCTCGGCGGCCTTGAAGAAGGGCAGAAATTCGCGCTCTCCCAGGCTCTTGCCGTTGACGTTGCTGAGCAGCTCGATGCCGTGAAGGCCGAGCGACTTGACCCGCTCCAGCTCCGTTGCGGCAAGCTCCACGTCCTGAAGCGGCACCGAGCCCAGGGCGTAGAAGCGGTCCGGCGCCTGATCCACCATGCGCATCAGGACCTCGTTCAGGTAACGCGCCAGGTCGAGCCCGTCGCGGGGCTCCAGCCGGTAGGCCAACAGCTCCGGCATGGGCGACAACACCTGGCGGTCCACCGCGTAGTCCGGCGCGGCCATCTCCCGCAGGCGCCGCGGCATAGACCAGCAGCGGTCCAGCACCGTGCGGAAGTTCCGGCCCGCGATCATGACGTTGGCCGTCTCCGGCCCGGTGTGGTCCATGGACGGCCAGCGGTTGCCCGCGGCGCGGTCTCCCGCCGGCGGAAAGTGTTCGGGGACGATGTGAGTGTGAACGTCGATGACCATGAGCGAAGCTCCTTGCGGGGCACGACACCCGTCATGCGGTATCCGCGGCGGCCGGGGCGATGATGAACAGGCTCAGCAACCCCGATATCACCAGCGTCACGGCAAAGAGGGCGAAGGAAACCGTGTAGCTGCCCATCCAGTCGAAGAAAAACCCGAAGAACGGCGGCCCGATGGCCGCGAAACCCTGGATCAACAGAAGCCCGAGTCCCCGGATCGTGCCCACGGACAGGCGCCCGAAGAACCGTGCCCACATCACGTCGGGCAGCACCATGTTACCACCGAGCCCCACCCCGTAAAAGAAGAAGCCGACGTATACGAGGGCCAGCGAGCTGGAGGTGACGGCCACGGTCAGCCCGGCGGCCTGGATGAGGAACTTGGCCAACGTCGCCCTGCGCACGTCCGTGCGAT
Source organism: uncultured Binatia bacterium (SeqCode) (assembly GCA_965214905.1). Taxonomy (GTDB): domain Bacteria; phylum Desulfobacterota; class Binatia; order UBA9968; family JAJDTQ01; genus JAJDTQ01. The sequence continues at coordinate 2,876,362 of OZ243984.1, read as the reverse complement.
CCGCGATCAGGCCCCAGACCAGCGGAGAGCCGCCCTGGGTCAAGGCGATGACGCTGGTGATGCCGGCGGCGCTCAGGTCTGAATGGCCGAGGTCGGTGATGTAGGCGAACACGTGCAGGTTGACGCCGGTAACGCCGATCGCGGACACGCCGAAAACCGCCACGATGAGCCAAAACGCCTGGGTCCGCAGCCCGGCCCTTCGACTCCAGATGCGCGACTCGCCGGCCGCGTGTGCCTGCGGTCGTTGCGTCTTGCCGTTCGCCGCGGCCCCGGGAACCAACCCATCCGGATGGAGCCCCATGTCCTCGGGCGAGCGGCGGATGTAGATCAACGCCGGCGCCACCACCAGCAACACGGTCAACACGCCGAACAGGCCCCACGTGTGACGCCAGCCCAGCCAGGCCAGCAGCGGCACCACGACGAACGGCATGACGATCTTGGCGAAGCCGATGCCCATGCTGGAGACGGCCATGGCCCGACCGCGTTTCCGGATGAACCAGCGGGCAATCATGACGTTGATCACCAGATAGCCCAGCAGGCCGTCGCCCACCGTAACCAGCGTCCAGCGCACCAGGACGAACTGCCAGAAGACCTCGACCTGGCTCAGGAAAAGATAGCCCACCGCCGCCACCACGGCGCCCGCGGTCACCAGCCACCGGCTCCCGTGCCGGTCCACGATCGACCCCACGACCGGGGCCATGGACGCCGCGATGAGCCCCTCGCCCGAGCGCAGCAGCGAGAAGACGCCCCGGGACACGCCCAGATCCACGGTCATCGGTTTGAGAAATATGCTGAGGGTGCTGGCAAGGGAGAACGACGAGGCGACATTGGCGATGAATCCGACGGCGACGATGTACCAGCCGTAGTAGATGCGGCTCGATGCATGGACGCGCTGTGCTGAACCGCCCGTGACCACCCGTCACGGGTAGCAAGGTTTGCCGTCGATGGAAAGCGGGCCGCTCCGGCCGGATGCGAGCCAATGGACGCGGCGGCCGGTCTTTGGTAGTTGGATTTCCGGTAGTTGGATTCTTGCGAGCCGTTCGGGACCGGAGAGTGGCAACGGCATCCGGGAGAGGTCGTTGCCGTGCCAGGTTGCGCCGATGCCTGCATCCGCCAATCCGGCGGAGGCCGGATTCCGGGGTGGGGGCCGGCGAAAAGGAGAAACCATGCGCGTGTTGATTACCGGGGCCGGCTTGATCGGCTCCCACGTGGCCGCGGAGCTGCGCTCGAAGGGTGACGAGGTCACGTTCTTCGACGTGGTGGCGAAGCCGGACTACGTCCGGCACGTAACCGGCAAGGAGCTGGCGCTGATCCGAGGCGACATCTGCGACTTGGCGGCTTTGATGGACGCCTTTCTGACGGTGAAGCCCGAGTGCGTCATCCATCTGGCCGCGTCCGTCGGCGAGGCCAATATCCCCAACCTCTACACCGGCTTCCAGGTCAACCTGGTGGCCACCCTCAACGTGGCGGAAGCGGTCCGGCTCGCCGGCGTGCGGCGGCTGGTGCACGCCAGCACCCAGGCCGTGTACCAGGATGACGATCCCGAGGGCCTGCTCCGGGAAGATTCGCCCCTGGACGGCCGCGGCCGGGTGTACAACGCCTCCAAGCTGGCGTGCGAGCACGTGCTCAGGACCTATGCCGCCAGAAACGCCTTCGAGCTGGTGATGTTGCGCTTCGCCGGGGTGTACGGTTATCGGGCGGTGGCCGGCGGCCCGGGTGTGGCGGTACAGCAGGCCGTCTGGGCCGCCATGGCCGGGGAGGAGGCGGTGCTCAACGCCTACGAGACCGTGGACTTCGTCTACGTCAAGGATCTCGCCGACGGCATCGCCCGGGCGGTGCACACCGCGCCGCTGGATCACGACGTCTACAACCTCGGCAGCGGCACGCTCACTACGGTGGCGGACGTCGAGGCCGCGCTCCGCACGATCTTCCCGGACATCCGCCTGCGCCGGGGCGCGCTCACGCCGGCGCGGCCGCGAATGGACATCACCCGGGCTCGAAACGAACTGGGCTACGCCCCGGAGTACAAGCTCGAAGCGGGCCTGCGGGATTACATCGCCGAACTGAACCGCGAGTGAGACACCACGACGCCAGGCGCCGGTATCGGCCGGCAGCGCGATGCGGGCAGGGGGGGTTGAAACCCGCCCCTGCACCGGGCGTCCGCGTCCTACGGCGCGGACGCCCGGGACGCGGCGCGGCGCGAGGCCGCGGCCTCCGTCAGCGTCGTGGTCGGGGATACGTACTCCAGATCCGTCAATACCTCGACGAGGGCGGGGCCGGGGGCGGCCAGGGCCTGTTTCAGCGCCGGCAGGAACTCTTCGTCCCGGCTGACCTTGATCCCGAGGGCGCCGTAGCCGTTTCCCAACGCGGCGAAGTCGGGATTGACCAGGTCCGTGCCGTAGTTCCTACCGGGATACCGGGCTTCCTGGTCCATCCGGATGGTCCCGAAAGAGCCGTTGGCGTACACCATCACGATGATCTTCACCCCGTACTGGCGGGCGGTGGCGATCTCCTGACCGGTCATCAGGAAGCCGCCGTCGCCCACGTGGGCGATGACGGTCCGTTCCGGATGGGCCAGCCTGGCCGCGACCGCGGCGGGTACCCCCGTGCCCATGCTCCCCAGGTTGGGGACGATATAGGAATCCGCGTGGTCGAATTCGAGGTAGCGCTGGACCCAGCCGCCGAAGCTGCCCGCGTCTCCCGTGTGGATGGTGTCCGGCGGGACGGTCGCCTTGAGATCCGCCATCACCCGCTCCATGGACACGGCCCCGGTGGGGCGCTCGGGCGGGGTGGCGTAGCGCCGTTGTCGGGCGTGATAGTCGGCGACCCAGGCGGCCCGGGCCTCGTTGGGACCCGGGCTGTCGTACCCCAGTGCTGCGGCCAGCGCCTGTTTCGGATCCGCGTTTACGGCCAGGTCCGGACGGAAGTTCTGCCCGATGTTGGCGGCGTCCGCGTCGATCTGAATGGTCCCCAGGCCCGCGTGGGGCAGTGTGTAGCCGCCGGAAACCTGCTGGTTGAACCGGCACCCGACGATCAGCAACAGGTCCGCTTCGTCGCGCACGATCTGCTTCGCGTGATTGTTGCGGCTTCCGAGGTTCCCCACGTAGTGGGGGTGAGTGTTGGGGAACACGTCCTGGCGCTTGAAGGCGCTCAGCACCGGCAGTTGAAACCTCTCGGCGAAGGCCACGAGCTCGGGGCGGGCGCGCGCGTACTGAGCGCCGGAACCCGCTAGCAGCACCGGCTTCTCGGCCCGGTTGACCCGGTCCACCATGTCCCGGATCAGGGACGGATCCGGACTCGGACGGACCGCGGGATAGGGCTCCACCATGGTGATGTCCGTCTCTTCCTCCAGCATGTCCCTGGGAAGGGAGACCACTACGGGGCCGGGGCGGCCCGACCGCGCCACGTGGAACGCCCGGGCCATGATGCGCGGCGCCTCCCGCGGATCGTTGATCTCGATGACCCATTTGGCGATGCTGCCGAAGAAATGCGTGTAGTCGATCTCCTGGCCGGCCTCCCGGCCCCGGTGCGCCCGTGCCACCTGCCCGATGAGCAGGATCAGCGGCGTCGAGTCGTACCTGGCAAGGTGCACCCCGATGCTCGCGTTGGTGGCGCCCGGGCCGCGCGTGACCATGCACACCCCCGGCGTCCGGGTCGTCTTGCCGTAGGCCTCGGCCATGAGGCAGGCGCTGCCCTCGTGGCGGTTGGTGATGAGGTTGATCTCGGGAACATCCCTCAACCCGTCCAGCAAGGCGATGTAGCTCTCGCCCGGCACCGAGAACGCATGACGCACTCCCTCGTTGCGCAGGGACCACGCCACTGCGTGGCCGCCCGGCATCCTGCGACTGTGTTGATTCCCGCTCAAACGGCGCCCCTCCTTCCGGATACGACGTTGAATGCCGTACCGTATTTGTCCGTGGGTCGCAAGCAACGTCATGCGCTTCCGGCTTTCCTTCGGCGCTGGTCGTCATTTGCCTCGTGAAATCGATCAATTGTATAAGGAATCCTTGAATGTTCGTCGAACCCGAGAGGAGCCGAGAGGAGACATATGCCGGACGGAATTCGACAACTCGACGAGGACATCATCGCCGCCGCCAGGATTCTGAGCCGGGAGGGGCTGGTGCAGGGATTCGGGCACGTGAGCGCCCGAATCCCGGATTCGGACCTGTTCGTGATCACCCCGCGGGTCAGCCTGGAGTTGGTGGAGGCCAACCAACTGGTGGTGTCGAACCTTCAGGGTCAGGTGCTGGAAGCGCCGGTGTCGCCGCCGTTCGAGACGGCGCTCCACACGGCCATCTTCAATGCCCGGCCGGAGGTCAACGCCATCACACGGATCCACGCGCGGACCGCCAACATCTTCTCGGTGACGGATACGCCGCTGGAGGCGGTGCACAACCACGGCAGCTTCTTCAGCGGCGGGGTGCCGGTCTTCAGGACCATCGATCTCATCTCGACGCAGGCCCTCGGCGAGGGCGCGGCTGCGACGCTGGGCGACGCGGCCGCGGTGCTGCTGCAGGGCAACGGACAGGTGACGGTGGGCCGCACCATTCCCGAGGCGGTGATGATGGCCATCTACCTGGAGGAAACGGCGCAGGTGCTCTACGGCGCCATGCAGGTGGGCAAACCGCGTTTCCTGCCCGGGGAAGCGGCCGGCTCTCGGCAGAAAGAGGCCCTGCCTCCGCCAGACATGGAGCGTGCCTGGAATTTCTTCAAGAGTCGGGTGGGGATGTAGTCACACCCGATGCATCGTTGATGCCCACCAACTCCGGCACTTCGCTCCACATGACGCCAAAATCTCTATTGGTTTTCAGCGCCTTATAGAACTTCGTGCTCCTCCTCCGGCTCCCGCTTCCTCCATCTTCACCGCAGCCTCAGGACACGATCATACCGTGCGGTCATTCAAGACCACCACCAACATCATTCCGAGTGGCCGCAAACTGCCGGACACAAAGCACTTTTCCCCTGTTTTTTGGACAACCGAGCGTAGGTTACCGCCTAGAATTTCCGAATCGTCTCTTGCACCGAGGATACCGCGACGGAGATACCCGGATCAATCAACGTAATTCACCCTAGTTTTTGTCTACAAGGAACAAGAATTCATAGTTTCGAGATTCTGTTTCGCGCAGCCACTCGTGAGTCCACTTCATACCAGCCATAACATTACGCCTATAGTCCACCTTGATGACGTCAACCACCTTGCCGTTTTCCGATAGCACTTGGTTGATTTCCTCGGCTGTACTGCGCCCTCCTGAACTATACGACAAGATCACCCAGCGGGCCGTTGTAGATCGAATCAACCGTTCCAGTGCTTCTACTGCAACGAATCGCCCCGTACATTGATTCCGTTCAAACTCCTCAAACACTGAACCGGCCACCTTGTCCGATGTGTCGATTCGACGCTTCGCCTTCCCGAACAATTCCGGGAAGTCATTCAAACATACGGTGGTCCACAAATGGTAGTACGAAGCATATCTGACACGCGATGGCGGCATTTTCTCATTGTTAGAACCGTAGGGTGGATCGAAGTAGGCCAGATCTGCATCACGACCGCAAATCTCAAACACATCACCTCTCACGACCTCGTTCTTCTGGTGCGCAACAAACACTCCCGGCACTTGAAGAACCATATCACTGTAAGATCGGGGAGACCACGCGTTCAAGTAAGATACAAAATGTCCCATTGTATTGTCTACACGATCCAGTGCCAGGATAAGGCTGGTCAGCGCAACAGCTTGCTCCATCGGAGATAGCGATAGCCTATCAATCTCCTCTCGAATGCCATCAAGTTTTCTTGTGTTGTGAATCTGCCACGGTTTCTTCAAGCCGTCAGATTGAATTGCACTACCGCCGTTTCGTTCACCACCGTAGTGCTGCGTGAACCAACCATCCTTGGGGGGCACCTCGTTCAGGCATCGAATGAGTGTCGCATAATCGCTCCCGGGACGTTGGTTCTGAAGGTAGCATCTTGCAAAAATTTCCGACCAAACGGCGATGTCATTGCAAATGACCTTATATCCTGATTTAGCAAACGCTTGGGAGACCCGAGTTGAACCCGAGAAACCATCAAGTACCGTTTTTGCCCCGGTTTGTCTTGCCAAGTCGAGAATATATGTTAGTAGCTTTAGTTTCGATCCAGCGTACTTAATGCCTTGAGTTGAAGGCACATCAACGACCAGCTCTGGAAACAAGGACAGATTGTTTGACATTTTCCTCACGCCATTCCGGCTTGCTGTTTCATTTGGAGAATGTTCTTCTTTATCTCCTCAAGGGCCGCGGTGTGACCTCTCTCCGACGACACCAGTGCATGGGAGAACACTCCCCGGATGCCGTTTCCACGAGGCTGTCTAGCAGGTCCCGCGTCGACTCGCCAAGCAGAACGTGCCTCGGTCCCGTCTTCGCGTCAATCAGGGTCAAGCGGTCAGGCTTGACCTCGCACCAGCGCAGGCGGGTATTTCCCCGGCCTGCATCCCGACAGCAGCAGACGTAGCGCTGCGACCCAGACCGGCTTTTCGTCTTCGCGCAGACGCAGGACCATGCCGAGCCTCGCAAGGTCGTCCGCACCGAGCAGCCGACCGCGCGGCGGTCGCCGGTAGCGGACGATGCCCTTGCAGAGGTTCCCGGCGGCTTCGGGGCGATGGCCCCACATCATGGCGCAGTCGAACATCTTGCGCAGTATCTCATGGCTTCGATTCGCGCCGCCCGGCTTTCTGCGTCCGTATTCGTGGAAGAAACGGGCTATGTCCGCACGCACGACCGAGCCGACCCGAAGATGGCCGAGCGCAGGCAGGATGGCGCTGTTGAGATAGTTCAGGGTCGCCGTCACCGCGTACGGCTTCCACGACGGCGGGCGCCGCTCGACGTATTCGGCGGCGAACTTCGTCAGCGTCGGGCCAGAAGCGGGAAGGGGCACGGGACTCCCGCCGCCCTTCTCGCGCGCGAGGAAGGCGAGCGCGGCGGCCCGCGCCTGGTCGGCCTTCACCGCGTCCGGCTTGCCGAGAGTGACCCGACGCGGCTTGCCGTCACGGCGGGGGTGGAACACCCAGGACCGCGCGCCGTTCGGCTGGACCCTGAGCATGAAGCCTTGCAGGGCGGTATCGTGGATGGCGCACTCACGCCCGCGCGGTCGTGCCGCGGGCGCCAGCGCATCGATCAGGCGAGCGCGCTCTGTCATCGGCCCGCCTCCCCGCCGTCGAGCATGTCGGCAAGGCCGCGCGAGACCCGGTTGGCCGCATCGAATACGGAACCCTCGGCAAGGTGCGCATAGCCGAACGTGGTCTTTATGTCGGCATGGCCGAGCAGCGTGGCGACGACGCGCAGGCCCTCGCCGCCGCCGACCGCGACCGCCTCGTGCGAATGCCGGAGATCGTGAAAGCGAAGCGTCGGCAGCCCCGCCGCCGCGCGGATCGCGTTCCATTCCCTGTCCACCGTCGCAGGCTCGCTACAGGGAGACGCCAACACCCAAGGGCAGTTGGTCCGGCGAGACCGCGCCACGAGCACGGCGCGAGCCGGAGACGCCAGCCAGATCGTGCGGGGACCGGTCTTGGAGTCGGGCAGCACCGCGCGGTCGCCGTGGATGTGCTCCCACTTGAGCCGCAACGCCTCGGACTTGCGCGCGCGGGTGTAAAGCAGGAAGCGCACCACGGCGACAGCGACCGGATGATCCGCTTCCGCGCCGTCGAGCGTCCGGCCGAGCGCCGCGAACTCGCCGTCCGTCAGGTAGTGCGCCTCGAGGCCCGTCTTGCGCCGCCGCAGCCCCTTGCACGGGTTGGAGTCCTCGCGCCGCAGTCCGAGCGCCTCCGCGTGCTTCATCATCGACGACAGCACCGCCAGCGCCCGGTTCGCCGATCCCGCGCGCGTGACCGAGAGCTCGTCGAACCAGTAGCGCACGTCCTTCGCGGTCATCGCATCGACGCGCCGATCGCCGAAGGCGGGCAGAATGAAACGGCTCATGCCGTCGGCGTGCGCCCGCCGCGTCGCGGGCTTCCAGCGTTCGGCGCAGTCGGCGAGGAACGCCGGCGCGAACGTCCGACCGTCGGGACCACCGCCGGTGCGCGCTTCGGTTGCGTCTCGGCGAGCAGCGCCCGCGCCGCGTGCCGTGCATCCTCGACCGTCAGAGCGTCGAGCGCGCCGAGCGTCCGCTTGACGACCGAGCCGTTGCAGCGCCGGTGCACGATCCACGTCTTGCGCCCGTTCGCTCGCGCCCGCAGTCCGAGTCCCGGTGCCGCGCTGTCCCACAGCATGGCCTCGCGTCCGTCCGCAGGCGCGAAGGCGCGCACCCGCTACATGGTGATCTTCGATCTGTTCGTCATGCTCCAATCCCTCCCGTTCGTCTCGGTCGCGACCGGCGCGTCGCGGGCGCTCCCGTTGGGGAACACCCACCCAGGACACGCCGGATAACGGAGCCGGGTTCGAAGATGGGAAGGGTCTGAAGTGCCACGCTCAAACGCCGCGCAGGCTGTAAGCCGTTGCTAAGGCTGGGCTTGCAGCGCTTCGCGGATGCGCGGAGGAAGTGCAATTCTCTACGCCATGTGGCGTTTGGTTCTCACACCTCACCCGCACCCAAGGTGCATTGAGCGAGACCCGATCCGGTTCGCCTTCGCCGAAAGTTTTCCGTTCCGTAACCGTCTCTTAGGCCGGATTCGGCCTGCTGCAACGATCTCCCGCGCGGGCCGCGTTGTCTGACCCAAATTGCCGCCCTTGTTCCCTGCAAACGAGCGGCGCCCGAGGGAACGGACAACGGAGAAGCCCCGTGCGAATCCATGCCGCCGTCAACGAACGGACGGTCCGCCGCACTTTCAAGGAACGCAAGCCCGGCAGCCGCGGCCTCACCGTCATCGACAGGGACCTGCCCCAGTTCGGCCTCACGGTCGCGAAGAACGGAACGAAGACCTTCTTCGTCCGGGTCTTGTGCCCGGTCGGCGCGCCCACGACGATCCTCGGCACGACGGACGAGAGGACCGCCGCCGAAGCTCGCGAGAAGGCCGTCGTCGCCATCGCCGCCGCGAAGGCCGAGCGCGAGAGCGGTCCCCTGTTCGCCGACTTCGCGGACGGCAATGGACGCCTGATCGCCCGCTACCTCGTGCCCTTCTTCGGCGCGATGCGCGTCGCGGAGATCACCCGCGCCGACGTGCGGCGCTGGTTCGACTCCATGAGCGGCACGCCGGGCAACGCCAACCGGACCCTGAGCACCGAGCCCCGTCGGGCGAGACAGGCGATGCGGGTGTTGACATCAAAGGGCGCACCGGTATGGTGACTACACGCACCTGTGCCATTTCCGCAAACTCCGGGAGAGTTCCTTGACAACAAAATTGGCCCGTTTGATCCAAACAGGGTTGTTCAAGGCGATTGCCGCGAACTGATTCCTCAGTTGCCAGACGAAAGCGTAGATGTGCTTGTTACAAGTCCTCCCTATTGGGGCCAACGGGTGTCGAACGGGACTGGTACCGAGGAAGACCCTAGAGACTATTTACGTTTTCTGACCGAGACCTTCACTGCATTCCTGCCGAAGCTAAAAAATATGGCCTCATCTGGATCAATCTAGGCGATGCTTACAATACTCCGGTAAACTGGCGGCAAGATGACCGGAAATACAGCTCCCTTGGTCCAAACAAGGACGGACTGGCAGACCATAACACCGCCTACATCAAGCCAAGGGCAAAAAGGAAAGCCTTTATCGACAAGGGCATTGACTGGCTCACTTACGGCAACCTGCTTGCTCTCCCCAACCGTCTCGTCATCTCTCTCTCCGACAACGGCTACCTCTACAGAGGCGAGATCATTTGGCGGAAGAAGAACCCTATGCCCGAAGGGCGTTGCCGCCGCCCACACCGTCAGCACGAACCGATCTACCTTCTGACCCGAGACGAACGGCATCTTTTCCGGGTGTCTCCGCCAGTTGGCAGCGTTTGGGATTTTCCGAATGAGAAAATCGACGGTCCTGCTCACTTCTCCCGTTTCCCGGAGGAACTGTCCCGCCGCTGCATCAAGGCGTATGGCAAAGCGGGATCCGATGTCGTGGTTTTCGATCCCTTCTCAGGCTCCGGCACTACCGGCTTCGCGGCCTTGAAGCTGAATTGCTCGTATATTGGTTTTGAGATCGACCAGGACCAAACTGCCGCCTCCAATGCGCGCCTTGAATCCATTGAGACCGAGGATGTGCCATTGCTTAGGCAGGCTGGAACGCTCGCCACCGATCGAGGATAAATCGCGAGAAGCTGTCGTCCGGGTCTTTGAAGTCACAAACATATACCCGGCGTTCGGGCGCGATGTCTTCCGTGCCAGGTAGGGTGTTTCGATTGTATGAGAAGCACCCGGTAAAGTAGCCCTCATCCTCCATGTCCTTGCGCTTCGCACTTCTCCGGCCCCGGATCTCGCCGAGTTCGCCCCGGTTTGTCGGCAACGCGGCAGGAATGCTTTTGCAATCCATCGTCCAGAGAGCCGAGGTGTATCCGGCGCGCGTCAGCGCCGTACTCATTGGCACATCGTCAGTGCGGCGTTCGGCGAAACTCGCCTTGACGTGCACGACCCCGAAGAATCGTTCGTCATCTCCGCCCGTCAGCACCACGTCGATCTTATCGGCTTCCAGACGGTCCCCCACGTAAAGTCGATTAACGATCGCTTGCTTTGTCGCCCCGTCCGCAATGAACAGGTTGACCCCATGCCCTTGAAGGAAGTGCCCGTAGTGACGGACCAGCACTTTTTCCAGAGCCCAGCCGGCAGTTCGTTTCCAGCTCTGCATGAAATCCAGACGAGCAAATTCGGCTGGATGGTTGAAGGGATCGCAATAGGCCCGGTAGATGACGAACCACCAGAGATCGGAGGGATTCGCCCCCGGCCATATCTCGACGGCCTTGAGGAAAGCTCGCGCGACCGAGTCCGTCTTGACCGCTTCGCTTAAATGCGCGTCGACGTTCGCGAGTCGTGCCAAGCCGTCACGGAGGGTCTTGGTGATCGCTTCGAATTCGCTGACCGTTGCGTTCTCTTGTGTGTAGGTGGCATCGAAATTCGCATAACGAAAGTGGACGATGATGGCACCATTAACCTGTTCCGCAAAAATTTGCCGTTCGATTTCCACCGTCTCCGGGTAGTCCGGCAGGTCTGCGACCAGTTCGCTCAGCGTCGCCCCAGTTTCATGAAGGATCGCACGCGCTTTCCGAAATCTTTCTTTATTGATTTTTTTTGTTCCTCGTCCATACGAGCAGTGTCGCCGCTTTGCTGACCTTGAGTCCACGGGCTTTGAGTACCATTGCGACCTCGCTCCCCGCCCACGCGCGAAGGCCCCGTCCATGTCACAGAACGGGGCCTTCTGTACAGCGAAAATGGTGTTGCTGCACGTTGGCAGTCCTGGCGTGGGGAAAGATCACTGCACCGTGAGCCAAACGAAATGGCGTCCACCAGATGGTCTGCAAGCCGGACTAGAAGTGTCACGGGCGGGCCGCACCGTTCTGGCCCAACGATGAACCGCTCAACGTCCTTCCGAAGGGCATCGTCGCTTTCCCCGGTTCCGGCATCACCGACAACGAGCCGTGTTGCTCTTGCGGCGCGGCCCGTCCATCCTTCCCGTCACGATCCCGTGAGGCGACGCGGGCGCGCCGCGCCGCCAATCTCTCACTGCCCGCCGCACTTCGGCTGGCACCCGCGACGACGTTGCGCCGTACTCGCTGCAGCCTCGCTCGCCCTGGCCGGCTGCCCTGACCGCGGGCATCGCCTCGGCTCCTCGACCTTGCATTCAGTGCCTCGCCGGGCACGATGCTCACAGGAAAACCTCCGTGATCGTCTCATCAGTTCGGAATCCAGACCGCCTTCCCGTGCGCGCCTAACACCGGACAAATCATACCTCAGCAACATCGTACCCACCAGCGGGATGTCGTGGTCGCAACCCCCCCCCCCCACCGACGTAACGAAACCTACGTGTGGATTTTCCCCTCAAGTGAATCGCACGCGGCTAGCAGTTGCTGTGCGTAAGTCTCGGCGGCCATTCGCACCCAATCTGCCCGTATGTATGCCACGAAGAGCAGCGTGTGCCCCGCCGTGATCACCACACTCGCCCACCACTCCGGCGAAAGGGCTGGAAGCGTGCTGACGATCTGGCCTGTCCAAGAGGCGACCGCCATGCCAATCACGAGCATCAGTGCGACAGAGTCAATTCCCAGCGCGACCGGTTTCAGAACCAACAGGCTTCGACGAAATCCATAGTTCATGTTTTCAGCGAACAGTAGGTTGAACCGCGCGTGGTCCCTAGTGTGTTCCAACAACCAACGATTGGCGCTCTCGTATCCGGCGTCCGCCTGCTCGGGGTTCTTCTCCTCATCCTGCCGGGACGCCAGTGTCAAACCCGGCACGGCGCTGCTTAGGAAGCTTCGATAGCGGTCCGTTGTCGGCTTGGCCAGCCGACTATCGGTGTGTCTAAGCATTGCCGCCGAGGGCTTGCCACCCCACGACTGGTACAGCCGGTTTTCGAGGGCCTTGCCTAAGTTGCGACCGATCTGAGTCAATAAAATAGACCCTCCGCAGTAGACAATAACGACGCCAATCGAGCCCCATATTGCCCCGAACTCGGGGATCAACAGAACAACGGACGCAATGAGCGGAAAACCGCAAAGGAGTGCCGGCCTGAGCCGCGCCTTTCGGTCGTATTGATCCAACACCGGCGTCAACCAATCGGACATGTGATTTTCCTCATTGTTCTCCACCTGTCGTTCAAGCTCCCCCCCTCTCTTCTCTTCCAACTTCGCCTTGTGCAGAATGGCCCTTCGGATATTTTGGATATGGATGTCCTCCGGCTCGTGATTCGTGGCGTTGCCGGCGATCCCCCAGCAGGTCAGAAGATCAATCCGTAACCGGAGGCTTGCATTGCCGTAGCGCTTACTCCTTGATTTCTCCAAGTCGTAAGAACCGTTCCAGAGATGGCTATTTCACCCACCTGGTCTGGAAATCACTCCCGTCTTGCCGAGTGAGAAGCGATATGCCGTCCCGCACGTTGGTCTGAAATACGCGCCTCGCCACCAACAGATACAATTCCACTGCCTTCCTGTCCGGGTGTTCGTATTGATTGTCGACTCCTGCGCTGATCAACACGGTGTCCGGCATCACCGCCAAAGCCATCCCGCTGTGTGCGGCGTTCTTCGATCCGTGATGTGGCGCTGCCAACACGTCCGAATGCAAGGCCTCGTCGAACAACTCGACGATCCGGTCCCACCGGGGGTTCTCCGTGTCGCCTGTAACCAAGTACGCAAATCCCCCCGGGCCGATGCCCTCCACCTTCAGCACGATGCTGCAGTTGTTGGAGCTGTCCATGTCCTCGACGTGGGGAGAGAACAACTCAAGCTCGAACTCCTCTGCCAGATTATCGAGATAGCGGGAGTCCAGCCGATCAAGTCGCACCGAAACGCGCTCAAGCGGTTTCGCTGTGGCCTGCCGGCGTCGCTCGTGCTTTCGAATCACGTTGAAGACCAGCTTCGCGTTTTCGGTATCCTTGTAGTACTTTGGGTACATCACCCAGCTAGGCGTGTGGTTCTCGAGGAGCCAGTCCAGCCCGACGGGGTCGGCGTGATCGTCATCAAGACCAGTCAACACAACGCCCACCAACTCCCGTCGTTGCAGGAAACGGCGTACCTTTGATTCAATATCGTCTGATCGTTCAGCAAGCCACCGGGAGTCCACCGCAATCGCCTGTGTACCATGGCGAACGACCGCGAAGTTTCCTTGTCCGACATAAAGCGTCAACACTTCCATGCTTCCACCCTCACCGCTTTATCGCAGACTCGTAGACATCTCGATTCATCCGCGACTCCAACGCACGAACCGCGTGGGACGCGCTCGGGAATGGCGTTTCACACAACTCAGCCACATCGTCAGAGGCGCTTGAGACCACTGGATAGTAGAGAAGCCCACCATCGTCTTCGACTTCAGCGACCCTAATCTCTATCGCCGATCCATCGATCAGCGGCAGCGATCCCTTCCAGAAAAACGTCCCCGTTCGGCTCGACAACCGCGGTTCCATCGAGGGGCACAACACATCTAGGATACTTTGGTCGTGCGCCCGGACTTCAACGATTCCACGCACCCCATCGCCCTCGGCACCAAGAGCGTGTTTGGAAGCATTGATTTCCTTTGACCAGATACTCGGTCCGTCCGTCACCCGTACATCTGTCGGCGGGACTTCGTGAACGTCGTTTTCACCACGAAACAGCATGTAGTGCCGTAAGGCATATTGGTCCGGCCCGGTCCCTCTTTCGTTTCTATTCGTCACAAGCAAGGCGTAGAAGAAATCCAGGTTGTGTAGGTGGTGGTTCACGATCCGGCGGTAGGTCGCTACGTCACCGGAGCTCAGCGTCGGATATCCGTTCACATGGTGGGTGTGCCAGTTACCAAGATGCTCGATCGACGGGTCCTTCGCCTCAAGCCGCCGGAACACCTCGGTCTGGTATTCGCCATCCTGAAAGAAGCTCGTACTCGTACGTCGGGCATTTGGACCTGGTTCAATCACCCCTGTCGCCCGCACCACCAGGGTCCCGGAATCTACGGAGAAGTAACCTATCACTCGGCCTCCCGTCTCATCGCGATCAAAGCGGTCACATTCCTCGAAGACACTCTCCAGGACTTCTTCCGCGATCTCCACATGTATTGACCGCACCTTATGCTTCGCCTTCATCTTGTCCTCCGCAAACTAGGCATCCATCCTGGGGTGGCAACTTCATCCGCTGCAGTTCGAAGTTCTTCGAGAACGGATGGACGGCTCTATTCCCCCACACTAGGTAGTTGTGATCAATCGGCGTCATGAACCTAGGTCGGGACGCCGCCTCGTGGCCGAGTGCATCCAACGTAAACCGCGTGTGGAAAGCTGCGATGAACCCGATATCGACCGACAGGCCGGGAGAATCCTTGATCTCCTCGATTTCCAGGTCATACACCTTCTGCCGCGCCTCATCCGAAACCAAGTCGATCTCCCGCACACCGTCCCGGAATTGACTGCGCTCAAGAAGTTGTTCAAGGCATGCCAGGCATCCACCCGTTCCGGGTCTGTAGGAGTACACCTCACCCCCGATTCCTCGCGTAAAGACACGGCCAACGGTGAACGGCGTCGCGGTCTCCACGCAGACCTCGTTCAGACGATACCTGCTCGGTTCGTTGTCCGTGCCAACGACTACGACACTCGCACGCTCGACTTCCTGATTCAGTTCTCGCCAACCGAGTAGATCTTCATCGAACTCTCGGACTTCCACTTGCGGGTTGCGGTCCCTCAACACATCAGCGAGGGCTGCCGTCTTCCGCCAGCCCAGATATCTGGTTCCGCAAACATGTCGAACGACGTTTTCGACCTCAAGTTCGTCTTTGTCCACGAGGGTGAATCGCTTTACGCCCGACATAGCCAACTGCTGCGCAACCTGCCCGCCGCCTGATCCGCATCCCGCAACCATCACCCCAAGGTCGCCGAACGCCTGCACGTCGAACAGGGGCTCAATTCTCGCGAACAGTCGATCCATCATGATTCCAATCCCTCTTTCGGCCATTTTCTCGTCTGCCGCCAAGCCGAGTAGTGCTGCATCCACCGCCGAAAAAGGACCACCGCATGCATCACGTCGTGCTTTCCCGGATTCCACACCCCTATGGCGCCGTAGATACACAGCGTTCCGTCCGGCCACCGGTGTGGGCATCCATCCTCGATTGGTGCTGCCGAGACCACTGGGGCCTTGTTCGGATAGCCGTGCGGCAACGTCACCGTCACATCGACTCGTGTCTCGCCACTTAACTCCTGGAAGACAAGCTGTATCTCTCGCTCGTCGTTGATTGCGACCCGGCAGCGCTCGTTTGAATCGAAGATCTTGTCGAGCTCGGCCGTCATGCGGGACGTCTGAATGTCCGGAAGAAAACATGAAATCGGCACGAGACAGGCTAGCTGTTGCCCGTTTCTCTCAATCAGGAAGGACGTGCCTCCCCGGGAGACTTCGTCCAGCACCTCTCCTGGCTTGCTGCGCAACGCCATCATCGGCAGTGACTTGAACTCGACCAACATCGTACTTAGTGGGCGATCCCGGCACCGGGCCATTTCCCCGTCTGCCGAAATACCTCGTACTTCGCCAGCCACTTCGCCGCTCGCTGAATCACGAACGTGAGGTCGTGCCGGCCCGGGTTCCACATGTGGGGATGCAGGTAGCAGATCCTATTGTTCATGTACCTGTGCGGCGACCACTCCAACGCGGGCCGTCTGACGTGCACCTCTGGCATACTGTTCGGGTAGTACTCCGGGAAGAACACGTTCAACGTGTAGAGTTCCCTGCTGGTCTCCAATGCAATGAGCGCCATCACACCTCCTTCAGCGGTGGGGTGGCCCTCGACGTAGTCGAAATACTGGTTGGCCGCTGCGATCTCCCGGCGCACTCTCGCCACATTCATTCTCGTGGACTCCCACAGCCGTACTCCCCGCCCAAGTCTTCTCGCATCGTCAGGGGCTTCTTGAAATCTCGTTCAGCAGCATCGCTTCCTCCCCGAGCGCGGATCTCGCCGTTCGGCAATATCTCGATTGGCGTGTCCTCTTCGGACTCCAGAAGCCGCTCAAGCTCTCGGATCGTCGGTTTTTTCGCCATTTGGTCCTCCTCCAAATCACGAACGAGGCGCAAGGTAGTGATTGCACAGTCATTCGTCAAGACCGTGCAATTAGGATAATCATATCAGTCCTTATCGGAAGGCGCAACCGTGATCGCCGCAGGACGGATTTTTGTTTTGACTGACTCTGCTGGGTTTCAAAGCGGAACCTGTGTTGGGTGAACTTCCTGGCCGAGTTGCGGCACAAGTCCTCGAACAGAGACGAGCACGTACGGAAGGACACACGAGGAGGCGCGGTTCCGGGACCTGATGGCTGAGCATCATTACCTCGGGGCGGCGCCGAAGGTGGGCGAGACGTTGTGGTATGGCGCGCGGTGGCGCGGCCAGTGGGTGGCGCTGGCGTCTTTTTCGGCTGCGGCGTTGAAGTGCCAGGCACGGGATGCGTGGATTGGCTGGACGCTCCGCCACAAGTACGACCGGCTGCATCTGGTGGTCAACAACACCCGGTTCCTGCTGCTGGGCCCGGTGCCCAATCTCGGGTGTTGGGGCTGTGTGCACGCCAGTTGATGCGGGACTGGCCGGCACGGTTTCATCATCCGCTGGTGCTGTTGGAGACGTTCGTCGACCCGTCGCGCTTCGCCGGCACGGTCTACCGGGCTGCGGGCTGGACCGAGGTGGGCTTCACACGGGGCTTTCGCCGGACTCGGGGCGGGTACCGCTCAGGCTCCACGCCGAAGAAGGTCTTCGTGCGAGCCCTCACCCGCCAAGCCCGTCGGGTGCTTCGCAGCCCTGTTCTGGAGCCCCGCTACCGTCATGGGAGACCGAGAGGCAGGTTGAGCGCCGAGCCGATGAAGAGCCTGCCCGATGTGTGTCGCACCCTCACCGACCCGCGCAGCCGCTACGGGCGCCGCTACCGCCTCGAAACTCTGCTGGGGCTCGCTGCGGCCGCCACGCTGCGCGGCGCCCGAGGCTACAAGGCCATCCACGAATGGGTGTGCGACCTTTCGCCAGCGATGCTGCCACTTCCGCTGCCGCCGGGTCAACGGCGTCTACCAGCGACCGAGCCTCTACTGTCTGCGCAACGCCATCGTGGGTCGCGCCCGAGGAGCTCGATGCCGCGCCACTGGCTTGGTTCGTAGCCCACAGGCACAACGACGCGTCGCTGGCCATCCGAGCGGAACGGCGTTCACCAGATCGTCTGCAAGCCGGACTGGAACAAGCACGGACAGGCCGCCCCGGTCCAGCGCAACGACGAGCTGCTCAACCTCATACCGAAGGGAATCATCGCCTTCCCCGGAAACGGCATCAACGAGAACCTGATCCAGATCATGCGTGCAATGCGCCTGCGCGCCGTTCTGTGCCGGCTCGGCCTCTGCGCGCCTGCGCAAGCTCATAGCTCGCCTGCATCCGCATCCAGTGATCGGCGGTGCCCCAACCGATGTCCTCCAGCGCCAGCGCCATGTTCGCGGACACGCCCGCCTTGCCGTTCAGCAGGCGCGACAGCGTACCGCGCTCGCAGCCGAGGCACGCCGCAGTCTCGGTGACGTTCCAGCCGACTTCGTCCATGCTCTCGCGGATCAGTTCGCCCAGGTGCGGCGGGTTCATCATCGGGCCGACGCGATCGCTTGTAATGTCGCTCATAGTGAGCACTCCTTTCCGGTCAGTGATAATCGATCAGCTCCACGTCCACGGCTTCGCCGTCCTCGAAGCGGAACACCACGCGCCAGTTGCCGGAGACGCGAACGCTCCACTGGCCCGCCCGGTCGCCCTTCAGGGGATGCAGCCGGAAGCCCGGCGCGTCGGCGCTACCCGGATGCGTCGCCTCTTGCAGCCGGAACAGGATGCGCCGGAGCCGCGGCACCAGATCGGCGGGCAGCCGCGCGGGGTCGTCCCGCTCGTGCAGCGACCGCAAACCCTTGTGCCTGATCCTCATGACTCACTGTAGTGCGCCGCGTTACGCGCCGCAAGTGTCTGCCCTGCCGACACCACCTCCGCCGTACCGTCATGGCCACCCACCGCTTGCGCGTCGGAAACGTGTACACCGCCCGGGTTCGGCGTTCAGGAAACGTGTGCAGCGGCCCCTGCTGCACTACGGGAACGGGCGAAGCCGCGCAACGGGTCCGGAACCGTTCCATCGCAAGCGCGGCAAACGCTGCCGCTCGGGCGCCGCTTAGGCCAACCGTTTGGAAGCCAACGGTTATTCGGCCCGAGGCCGCTGGGTGTGTCTGAAATCGCGACTTACGCCATACGGCGGTTTGCGCGTAACATCCCACGCATCGGGTCGCCGCGGCCGGTTCGGATGATCGCCATCGGCGAGGAAATGTGCTGCGGGAATGACGGTTTTCGACGAGAAACGCCATGCCGGCGACCAAGCCGGCATGGCGTTTCGATGAACATCCGACGGAGCCACGCGGGCGTGGCCCACCGTCGATCAGCCGGCGAACTCCACGTCGAGCTTGGCGGTCTCCCCGGCCTTGACCTCCACTTCCCTGGTCTGGGTGCCGAGCTTCTCGTGCCAGATCTCGACCTTGTACTTGCCGGCCGGCACGTCGGTCAGACTGAAGGCGCCGTCCTCGCCGGTGACGCTGTAGTAGGGGTTGCCGGCCACGAAGATCCATGCGCTCATCCAGCCGTGGACGTCGCACTTGACCTCCATGATCTCCGGCTTGTCGAATTTCACCTTCAGCTTCTTCTTGAACTTGGGCTGCGCCCGGTTGATGGGCTTGTTGATCTTGCTGTAGGTGTGGATGTTGTGGAGCACCTTGTCCGGGTTGAGGATGGTGACGTCGGCGCCGACCGGAACGGCCAGAACGTGGGGTTGATACACGCAACCGTTCTGGTCGAGGGTGACCCCTTTCGCCTCCAACTCCTTGCCGCCCTTGACGTCCGCGATGTACACCACCACGTTCGCCAGCTTGCCGTCCGTGACCACCAGGGACTCGTCGAACTTGGGTGACTTGTCGCAACGGCGCTTGTCCTTGGTGACCTTGAGCTTTTTCGGCTCGGGCGCCGTACCGTTGAAGAGCACGGCGCCGGAGATGGTTCCGCCGGCGGCAACGGCCCCCTGGTAGGCGCCCAAGGTCAGCGTGACGGCGATCATAAGCGCCGGTACGGCGAGCAATGCAAAGCTGCGATTCATGTCTGTTCTCCTCTTGCGCTAGGGTTCTCTGGTTTCAGGTTACCCCTGTTTGTCGACTTCATCAACACCTTCCTTGCCCGGCTCCATCGCCTGTCCCCCTTCGGCCTTGGCCGTGGCGGCCGGCTTCAGCCCGAGCGTCATGAGGTAGTCGGTCAGCGCCTCGATCTGTTTCTTCTCGTCCCCGTCCAGGATGTCCTCGGGTCCGCCCGGGTAGAACGACGGCATCTTGGTTCCCGGTTGGAGTTTCTGGGGATCGAGAATCCACTCCTCGATCCAATCCGGATTCAGCCGCTGGCGGGCCAGGTTCAGGTCCGGAGCCCAGTCCTCCACCGGCCCGTCGGGCTTCTTGTCGCCCTGCTGGTGGCAACTGCCGCACTCGAAGTAGTCGTCGGAGAACAGCATTCGGCCGGCTTCGAGATAGCCCTCGGGGACCAGTGCCTTGTCGAAGTAGACGTACGGGATCTCGACCTCGGAGAGGGCGGCAAAATAGTTCACGAAGGCGTCCGAATGGGGACCGTCGAAGCCGAAGGTGGGCATGCGGATCTTGAGCCAGGGCCGGATGGTGTTCTCCGGGTTCTGCAGGAAGCCGAACAGCCAGTTGGCCTGCACCTTCTCGCCCTGGCCGTTGAGCACCGGCGGCGCCAGGGTCGGGTTCTGTTCGTAGTACTTGCGGACGTATCCGCCGTCACCATCGATGACGTGACAGCCGACGCAATTGTATTCCTGGACCATGCGGCGGCCGGTGGCGATCTGTCGGGCCCGCTTCGAGTGATCGGCTTTGAAAGCCTCCGGCACTTTACGCTCCACGAAACCGCGAAGCAGCACCCTCAGGGCCTCGATATCCTCCTTGGGGAGATCGAAGTGAGGCATGAGCTGTTCCACCCGCTCGGTGGCGTACACCCGCGGATGGTGGACCTTGTTGAAGGTCCAGTCGCTCCAGGTATGCCGGACCTCGGTCTCGTTGCCGAAGAACAACTCCTCCAGGGGCTTGGAGCCGAAAGTCGTCAACTCGACCCCGATCCGGGATTCCTTCTCCATCCCGGGGATGTCGTGACACCCGGCGCAACCGTACTTCCGCACCAGCTTCTCGCCTCTGGCGACGTTGGCGGGCTGCTCGAGGCGGGCCACCATCTCGGCATCGGCCTCGGGCTTCGCGCCCAGCGTCATCAGATAGGTGGTCAGCGCCAGCGCCTCGTCTTCCGACAGCCGCATGCTCGGCATCCGGGTGTCCGGATTGTAGCTCTTGGGATCTCGCAGCCAGTTGTAGGTCCAACGGGGGTTTACCTTGGCGGCGATGTCCTTCAGGTTCGGAACCAGGTCCTTGCCTGCGATACGGGTCGTGAACTCGCCCTCGGCCAGTCCGTGACACCCAAGGCACCCCACCGAGCGGGCCAACTCCTGGCCCTTCTTCACCATGGCCGCATCGTCGGGCCGGTAGCCCTGGGGCTCGGGATGCGCCGTGAGCCACCCCTCGGCCTCCTTCTTCGATGCGGCCCACAAGTAGGAGGCCGCCGCCAATGCCTCATCTTCCGTGAAATAGAAGTGCGGCATGCGGGTGTGGGGCCGGAACGCCCGCGGGTCCAGGATCCACTGGACCATCCAGCCCGGGTCCACCTTGGCGCTGACCTTTCTGAGGCTGGGGCCGACCTTGGGGATGTCGTCGTAGCCTTGGACCAGGTGGCAACCGGTGCAGCCGACCTGCTCGAAGATCCGCTGTCCGCGTCCCACCACCTCGGCGCCCTCCAGGCCCTGAACGTTGAGGTGGCAGGTGATGCAGTTGGCCTGCACGTCGTGGCCCTCGTGCAGCGGATGCTCCCAGAACTTCACGTTGCCGTGGGCCTGGGTCAGACTGTTGACGGCCTCTCCCTGTCCGTCATGACAGGCGGTGCAGCCGTAGATCCTGGGCGGATGGGCCGCGTCCCCCAGGAAGACTCGGCGCTTGGGATGGGTCTTGAGGGGATGCGGCAAGTCGTCGAAACCGGCGCGGTTGATGGCGATGTGGCACGTCTGGCAACGGTCCACCCGGTCCACCTGTTGGTCGAAATTGTTGCGATCGAAGTCCTTGAGCACCACCTGCTCGATCCTGGGGACCTTGTAGAGTGTGAACTGCGGGAAACCTTCCGGGCCGACAGTGACCGTGGCATTGTCCATCTGCCGCTGCGCCCTCCGTATCTCACCCTCCAGCCCGTAGATCTGTTCCTCGATGGCCTTGACGCCGCTTTGGACCTCTTTGATCTCCGCCTTGACGTCCACGCGCTTCTTGCGCGCGGTTTCCAGGGCGGGCTCCAGCGAGTGCTGGACCTCTTCCAACTCCTCGATGTGCCTCCTGTAGGAACTCGGGTCGCGGCCCTGCTGGACCGCGTGGTCGAACTCGTACCAGGCCTCTTCCAACTCGCTCTTGACGAACTTGACCTCCTGATCCGCGTCGAAGTACTCGACCTCGACCTGCTGCTGAAGCTCCCT
The DNA here is from genome assembly GCA_965214905.1 of uncultured Binatia bacterium (SeqCode). Lineage (GTDB taxonomy): Bacteria > Desulfobacterota > Binatia > UBA9968 > JAJDTQ01 > JAJDTQ01. Next base: position 2,854,215 of record OZ243984.1, on the reverse strand, counting down.
GAGCTCGGCCAGGCGCGCACCCTTCTCGCCGCTCTCCAGGCTCTGCAACTCGGCGTCACGCTCCTTGACCAGTTCCTGGTACTTCGGGTCCGCGTTCAGGCGCTGCTGCTCCTTGACCAAAGCGGCCGCGGCGCGTTCGTAATCCGTCCGGATGAACTCCGTCTGATGTATCTTCCACACCCGCCTGGTGATGTTGTCGTCGAACACCGCCCACAGGGACACCACGACAAGCAGGATGGAGCCTACGAAAAAGACCGTCCCGTAGGATTTCTTTTCCTCGTTGGGATCTACGCCGCGAACCGCCATTCATTCTCCCTTGCAGCACACAGAGAATCTACCGCCGGCGTCAAGCCGCCTTGCTCTCCAACAGACGCCCCAGCGAGAACACCGCCACGCCGATGAGGGTCAGAATGATCTCCTCGGCCATGGCGATGCCCTGGAAGATGCCCACGAACACCGCGTAGCCCACGTCCGCAATACCCAGGGCCTGAAGGAGCTTTGCTACATAGAACATCAGATATTGAGCCAGGGCGTGACCATGATGTACTTGATGTTGAACACCAAGCGCAGAAACATCTTGACCGGAAGCCCCATCATGGTCACGAAGAGGAAGGCCGTTATCGCGAACCGGACGGCGCCCCACCGGACCATGAACTGCCCACCCTTGATCCAGATGATCCACTTGTAGAACAGCCACACCGAAAATACGTAGTAGAACAGCACCAGGAACAGCCCGAAGCCGGCCTGGACCCAGTAGTCCCGCAGACCCACCAGGTAAGGCAGGTCGACGTTGGTGAGGGCCACCACCTTGTGCGGGTCCCACCGCTGCCAGGGCCAGAACAGGTTCCATCCGGGGCCGCGAAAGAACGTCCCGATGATGATGGTGACCACCCAGAGGATGTGGAAGCCCAGGATGAAGGTCAGGATCTCCCACTTGCGGTCCTTGAAAGTGTAATAGCCGTTGCCCTTGGTGTTGATGTCGATGAAGGGGATCACCATCAGGCCGATGATGATGAACGTCGGCAGCACCACCCCCGCGTACCAGGGGTCGAAGTACACCAGCATCTCCTGAAGGCCCAGAAAATACCACGGCGCCTTGGACGGGTTGGGGGTGCGGGCCGGATTGGCGGGCTCCTCCAGCGGCGCATCCACCAGCAGCGACCACAGCGTCATGGCCACCATCACGAAAATCGTGACCAGGAACTCGCCGCGCACCAGATGCGGCCAAGTGTGAATCTTGTCGTCTACGACAATCGCCCGCTTTCTTTCCTCGGCCTGAGCCATACGATGGCTACCTTTCCCTTGAACGACGAATCCGTGTCGTCGGGTCAATCAATAACCAGGGCTATCTATAGCGGAGGACCGGAAAAGCCATCCCTGCGGATGCGCCAGAAGTGCAAGGCCATGAGCAGGCTGGCCACCAGCGGAATGAAGATGCAGTGGAGTATGTAGAACCGCAGCAGGGTGTGCGGACCGATCTCGCCGCCACCGAACAGGAACGCTCGCGCGTCGTACACCGGGTTGGCTCCGACGAACTCGGCGAAGGGGCCTTCATGCCCCAGCAAGGGCGTCGCCCGCGCCATGTTGGAGCCCACCGTCACGGCCCAGATGGCGAGCTGGTCCCAGGGCAGCAGGTAGCCGGTGAAGCTCAGCAGCAGGGTCAGCACCAGCAGCAGCACGCCGACGATCCAGTTGAATTCCCGGGGCGGCTTGTAGGAGCCGGTGAGAAAGACCCGGAACATGTGCAGCCACACGAAGATGACCATGGCGTGCGCCGCCCAGCGGTGCATGTTGCGCATCAACATCCCGAACGGCATGTCGAACTCCAGGTACTTCATGTCCGCGTAGGCGTATTGCGGCACCGGCCGGTAGTAGAACATCAGGTAGATGCCGGTGACCACCGTGAGCAGGAACATGAGGAAGGTGAGCCCCCCCATGCACCACGTGAAGCGCATACGGACGGCGTGCTTGCGCACCTTCGCGGGATGCAGATGCATCCACACGTTGCCCGTGACCATGAGCACGCGGTTTCGCGGCGTGTCCTCGTAGCCGTGCCGGAAGATCGACTTCCAGACGTGACTCTCGACGATGTCCTTCTTGAGTTGTTCCAGGTTGATCATGGTCCGTCTCAAACCTTGAGGATGCTGTTGGGATGCTGCTCGTCGGGCTCTCCGCCCGGCCCCATCCGGAACTCCTTGGCCTTGTCCACGATGAGCTGGCCGTCCTCCGCCAGAGCGATCTCGAACCGGTCCAGCGGCCGCGGCGCCGGCCCCTCGAAGTTCAGCCCCGACTTGAAGAAACCGCTGCCGTGGCAGGGGCACTTGAACTTGCTCTCGGCGGCGAGCCAGCGCGGCGTGCAACCGAGGTGCGTGCACTTGGCGAAGACGGCGTAGAACCCCGCCTCCTCCCGCACGATCCATACGCGGAAGTCCTTCTTGAACTTCTCGCTCACCTCGCCGACCGTGTAGTCGGAAGGAAAGCCGGCCTTGAACGTGGAAGGCGGCTTGAAGAGCACCCGCGGAAACGCTGACCGCATAAAGCCGAAGAGGGATACCAGGGAGAACACGCCGAAACCGGCCCAGCCGAGCCGGCCGAAAAAGTCCCGGCGACTCCAGATCCCTCTCTTTATCTCTCGTTTCTCGTTCGTAGCCATCACGCCCCTACTTCTTGATCCAGCTCAGGACGGCCCCCCACACGATGAAGAACAGGCCTCCGGCCATCAAAGCCAGACCGACAGGCCCGAACACGAATGACAGGCCTGCCCCCAACACAAAAAAAAGCACGCCGGCGCCCAGGGGGTTCATCGGCGCCGGCGCGGACCCGCTCGCCGGCTGCTGTGGCTCCTCGCCTTGGATCAACTCCTCACGGATCAGCGAGAAGGCGAGCTCCTTCACGTCCTCCCGTTTCTCGGGCTCAAGGGAACGGATCAACCGGCCTATACGCTCGGCCAGCCGTTCGACTTCCGCTTCCGTAGACTCGTCGTCCGATTTTGGAGTATCTGAAGCCACTGAGAATAGAAAATCTGATTAATATAAGAGGCTGCGGATGTCAACCTGGACACCCGCCCGGCCAGCAATCCGACGAACTTCGGACCTGTGGGTCATGGCGCAAAAGGCGGCACACCGGCATCTTCGGGGCGGAAGGTCCGCCTCATTCATCACTGCCTTTCTTCTGGCGTCTCCGTTCAGTTCGGTTGGGAGAGGCAGGAGGCCTGGGAGCAGCCGCCGCCCCCCCGAGTATGACCCACGACCGGCCCCGATGATTCTCGATGATCTTGAGAGCAGGTGTATTTAGAAACGTAAGTAACGTGGCGTGGTGTACCGATAATACCCGATCCTGCATCTTATCGTCTTTTTCCAGCGGCCCAACACGTAGTCCTTTCTCGGAAGCCAGGTCAAGACCCACACGCCGTCCATGGGACTGGAACTCGTCATAGTCACTGAGCCAGTCAGCTATCTGTTTTGCCTTACTCCCGCGATCCTGGCTTTCCCGGAACATGTACTGAGCCAACCAAGTTTCAACCATCCTGGCGGCGAGACCCCGCGAGTTCTGACATTGGTTGAGCAGACCAGGAGCATAGCTGCGAAGTATGGGCATCCAGGCCGGCAAATTCTGTGGATCCTTGCATTCCTCCCTGGCTTGGTTGAACTGGTTCAAAATCGCCTTTGCGGGCGCCGAGCGCGGTCCCTCTGGGGTTTGAATGATGAACTGCGGATCAATCGGCCCCAGTTGAGAATGCTGTCCCATAATGATTTCGTCCGCTGCGAGCGCAACCATGGTGGCCGCGGACATTGCGGCGAGCGGCACGAACACACGGATGTGAGTGAACCGTTGCCGCAAGTATTCCACTATGGATTCCGCTGCCTCGGCCGTGCCCCCAGGGCTGTGGAGGATCAGATCCAGTTTGGGTTCATCGATGTTCGAAAGCACCTCCATGAACCCCTGGACGTCGGCCAAGGTGATCTGGAGAGCATCCGGCGACGCGGCAGGATCGCTCAACCAGGCACTGGAGTACAATATCACTGCCCGGCCGGTGTACTCGTGAACGAACTGGAGATAGCGGCGACGCACGCCGTCGCAGTCTGGCCCGATTCCGTTCGGTGAGCGGCTCGTATTGAGTTCTTTCAGGATCTCGCCCCAAGTCGGCAAGACGTCATCCCGAGTTGGTGGAGTTGGAAGTGCGGGTTGTCTGAAGATTCTGCAGCGACATGCTGGCTTTCACGTAAATCTGTTCGACACGCATGTAGAGTTCAAGTGCATCGGCCACTCCGGCCTCTTGGGACGCCAGTGGACTCGACAACTCTGTGCTGTCTTTCACTGTCGGATCAGGCATCGCTTTACCCTCCGAAGACCTTTTCCTATCTCGACCCTTTTATCTTGTATATGAGCCGACAGGCTGACGCAAGCACACGGGCCGGAAACCGAGAGGTGTCCGGGGCGACGACACACGGGGCGGCCGGACACCAGGAGCCTGTCCGAGTAGTCGGATTCGCTTACTCGGATGTATTCCCGGGAGTCTGTTCCAGCACGTCCCGCATGCCGTAAAGACCGTTTTCCTTGTCCGCGACCCACTGGGCCGCCCGGATGGCGCCGCGGCCGAAGGCGTCCCGGCTGTGGGCGCGGTGGACCAGCTCGATCCGCTCGCCGATCCCGCCGAACATCACCGTGTGCTCGCCCGCGATATCCCCGGCGCGCAAGGAAAGGAGGCCGATGTCGGTCTTCTTTCGTTCGGCAAACCCGCTCCGGCCGGCCACCCCGACCCGCTCCAGCCTGCGTCCCAGCGCCTCCCCCGCGGCCCGGGCCAGCGCCAGCGCGGTGCCGCTCGGCGCGTCCTTCTTGAACCGGTGGTGCGCCTCCACGATCTCCACGTCATAGGCGTCGCCGAGGCTGCGCGCTACCTGACCCACCAGCTCCAGCAGCAGATTCACCCCGAGGCTCATGTTGGGCGCGAGGACGGTGGGAGCTCCGGCCGCAAGCCTGCGGATCCGCCCGAGCTGCTCCGCATTGAAGCCCGTGGTGCCGATGACGATGGGCGTGGCGCTCGCGGCCGCGGCCTCCATGTGGACGACGGACGCCTCGGGTGTCGTGAAGTCCACGATCACGCCCCCTCCGGCCCCGGCTGTCTCCATGCGATCGACGATCTCGACGTCCAGATGGCCCGCGCCCGCCACCTCCCCGGCGTCCCGTCCCAGCCGCCGGCTGCCGGACCGATCCAGGGCCCCCACGAGAGCCACCCCCGGGGTGTCCTGGATCAGGCGGACCAGGACGCCGCCCATCCTTCCGCCCACGCCGCAAACGATCAGGCCCAAGGCATTCATGTCAGGTCAACCCGTAGGCGGCCATGGCGGCATTCAGCCGCTTCCGGTTCGACTCGCCCATGGGAGTCAGGGGCAACCGAAGCTCGGGACCGCACCTGCCCATGAGGGCGAGGGCGGTCTTCACGGGGATCGGGTTGGTCTCGCTGAACAGGCTCCGCATCAGCGGCAACAGCTCGAACTGGATCCGGCGGCCGGTGGCCCAATCTTCCCGCAGGCACGCTTCCGTGAGGTCGGCCATGGCGCGAGGGACGACGTTGCCCGTGGTGGTGATGACCCCCTTGCCGCCGATGGTCATGAGCGAGTACACGAGCGAGTCCTCGCCGGAATAGAGCGCCAGGGAATCGCCGCACAGGCGGATGACGTCCAGAGCCTGGTCCACCGATCCCGTGGCCTCCTTCACGCCGGCGATGTTGTCGATCTCCGCCAGGCGCGCCAGGGTTTCCGGCTCCATCCTGGACGCGGTCCGGCCGGGGATATTGTAGACGATGAGGGGGATACCTACCTGCTGGGCCACCGCGCGATAATGCCGGTAGATGCCCTCCTGGGTGGGCTTGTTGTAGTAGGGCGAGATCAGCAGCGCGCCGTCCGCGCCGCACTCCTCTGCCGCACGGGTGAGGTCCATGGCCTCGCGGGTGGAGTTGGAGCCGGTGCCGGCGATGACCGGGACCCGCCCTCGCGCCGCGCGCACCACCGCCTCGATGACCGCGTGGTGCTCGGCGTGGTCCAGGGTGGCCGATTCTCCGGTGGAGCCGCACGGCACCAAGGCGTGGGTGCCCTGCTCGATCTGGAACTCCACCAGCGCTTCGAGGGAAGCATGGTCCACGCCGCCGTCCTTGAACGGCGTGACAAGAGCGGTCATCGATCCGGTAAACATGCGGTCACTCCCCTGACCATCGCGTCCTTCCTTCCCCGCCTTCCCTGGTGCAGTGTCATGGTGTCCTGAACCAGCCGTGGTGAAGATACGCAGGACTTTGGCTGTCGGCAAGGCGCACTGACGAGCAGCGGCCGATACCAGCAAGGCGGCCGCCGAAAAGGACCCACGGATTCGTACCCGCCGTCCATCACGGGTCAGACGCGGATGCTGCCCTGGAACACTTCCCGTGCCGGGCCGGTCATGTAGACCCGGTCGTCGTCGGCCCAGTGGATCTCCAGGTCCCCCCCGATGAGGTGCACCGTTGCCTTCCTCCCGGTCCTGCCGGTCAACGCGCCGGCCACGGTTACGGCGCTGGCGCCGGTGCCGCAGGCCCAGGTCTCGCCGGCGCCGCGCTCCCAGACCCGCACACGCACCTCGTCCGGCCCCAGTACCTGGACGAACTCCGTATTGACCCGATTGGGGAAGAAGTCGTGGTGTTCGAAGCGGGGTCCCAGCCGGGGCAGGTCCAGCGCGTCCACGTCGTCGACGTAGAGCACGCAATGGGGATTGCCCATGGACACGCAGGTGACCGTGTATTCACTCCCATCGACGGCGAGCGTGTGGTTGACGATGCGGCCGGCGGCGGCCACCGGAATATCCCGCCCGTCGAGCACGGGCCGGCCCATGTCCACCTCTACCTGGTCACCCTTGAGTCGGGGCCGGATGACGCCGGCCAGGGTGTCCACCTCGATCTCCCGCTTCCCGGTCAAGCCGTGCTCGTAGACGTACTTGGCGAAGCAACGGATGCCGTTGCCGCACATCTCCACCTCGCTGCCGTCGGCGTTGAAGATCTCCATCCTGAAGTCCGCCGAAGCCGATGGCTTGATGGTGAGTAGTTGGTCCGCGCCCACGCCGAACCGGCGGTGGCACAGGTCCCTGGCGATCTCGGCCAGACCCGCGGGTTGCCGTTCCGTGCAGTCCAGCACCACGAAATCGTTGCCGCAGCCGTGCATCTTGGTAAACGTGATCTCCGTCATGGGGTTCTCCAGGACCCTGTCCTGTTTCGCTTTGCATCCCTCTCCGAACCCTCACCCCGGCCCGCTCCCGGAGAGCGGGGGGTCGGAGGGGTCGGAGCACGTGTTACAGCATGGCCGGGATCTTCTCGCCGGCCACGAGGCTCTCCAGCGTCTCCCGTTCCCGGACCACGGCGAACTCCTTGCCGTCCACCAGCACCTCCGCCGCCCTGGGCCTGGTGTTGTAGTTGGACGCCATGGTGAAGCCGTAGGCGCCGGCGCTCATCACCGCCATGAGATCCCCCGGAGCCGGCGTCTCGATGCGGCGGTCCCGGGCGAAGAAGTCGCCGCTCTCGCAGATGGGGCCGACCACGTCCGCGGTCATGGCCTCGGCCTCGCGCCGGGCCACCGGTCGCAGACCCTGGAACGCGCTGTAGAGAGAGGGCCGGATGAGGTCGTTCATGGCGCCGTCCACCACCACGAAGTTCTTGGCCTCGGTGCGCTTGAGATAGAGCACCCGGGTGACCAGGATCCCGGCGTTGCCCACCATCGACCGGCCCGGCTCCAGCACCAGCGTCACGTCCAGGCCGCGGACCCCCTCCATGAGCGCCCCGGCGTAGTCGTCCGCATCCGGCGGCTCCTCGTCGTCGTAGCGGATGCCGAGGCCGCCGCCCAGGTCCACGTAACGGATGTTCGCCCCCTCCCGCTGAAGCACCTCGATGAAGGCCCGCACCCGCTCGGCGGCGTCCGCGAACGGCGAGGTCGAGGTGAGCTGGGAGCCGATGTGGCAGTCCACCCCCACGACATCCAGGTTGGGCAGGGCGATGGCGCGGCGGTAGGCCTCCGTCGCGGGGTCGATGCCGATGCCGAACTTGCTCTTTTTCATGCCGGTGGAGATGTACGGGTGCGTCTGCGGGTCCACGTCGGGATTGATGCGAAAGCTCACCGGCGCCACCATGCCCATGCTGCCCGCCACCTCGTTCAGCGCCTCCATCTCCTGCTCCGATTCGACGTTGAACATCAGGATGCCGGAGCGCAGCGCGTACTCCATTTCCTCCCGGGTCTTGCCCACGCCCGAGAAGACCACCTTTCCCGGGTCGGCGCCGGCCCTGAGCACCCGGAAGAGTTCGCCGCCGGAAACGATATCGAACCCCGAGCCCTCGTTCACGAAGGCGCGCAGCACCGCGAGGTTGGAGTTGGCCTTGACCGAGAAGCAGACCAGATGCCGGCTGGCGGCAAAAGCCTGGTCGAAGGACCGAAAGGCGTCACGCAACCGGGCGAGGCTGTACACGTACACCGGCGTCCCCACCGCGTCGACGATGTCCCTCACGGGTACGTCCTCGCAATACATCGCGTCATTTCTGTGCGTGAACCGATCCTTCACGGTTGCCATTCTACGCTCACCTCGTTCGACGGCCCGCCGGCGGAGCCGTCCGACAAACGGGTCAGGACCCGGTACCGGTAAACCGTGCCGGCGCGGAGGTCCCGGTCCGTGAAACCATAACGGGACTGCTTGAAGAACCGGCCCTCGTCCTCCACGTTGACCACGGCCCGCTCGCGCCAGGCGGCGCCACACTCCCGGCACTCCGTGCGCGCGCTCTTGCGGAACACCACGAACGCCGCCAGGTCCGTGAGCGCGCGGCCGTCGAGAGCGGCTCGCGGCCGCGACCAGCCGAGGCGGATGCCGCGCTCCTCGACCCGGGCCGTCAGGTCGGCGATGGCCGCGGGGCGCGCCAGCTCCGGCGCCCGCGGCGCACCCTTCCTGCCGCAGCCGGCGGCCAGCACGAACAACAGCAGCACGCCCGCCACGGCACACAAAGGGTGCGGCAATGACGGCTTCGGAACCTGGCGCCGTTTTCGGATGAACCGCAACGGGCGGTGCCGGGTCATGTCGTATCCACAAGAACCGGCCGCCGGCGTCCAGCCATCAAAACCCCAGCTCCCCGAGCCGGCGGCGGACGTTGACGGACGCGGTGCCGCCCGGCGCGCGCCGGCGCTCGACTCCGGCCCGCAACGTCAGGATCTCGTAGACATCCGGGTCGATGGCCGGACAATACCCTTGCAATTCCTCGAGGGACAGATCCTGCAGCCGGCACTTCCTGTCCATGCAGTGACGCACCACCCGGCCCACCACGTCGTGGGCGGCGCGGAAGCTGAGACCCCGGCCCACGAGATAGTCCGCCAGGTCGGTGGCGTTCATGAAGCCGTCCTCCGCCGCGGCCAGCATTCTGTCGCTGCGCACCCGCAGGCCGTTCAGCAACTCCCGCGCCATCAGCAGGCACGCCGTCACCGTGTCCACGGTGTCGAACAGGGGCTCCTTGTCCTCCTGGAGATCCCGGTTGTAGGCCAGCGGCAGCCCTTTCATGATGGTCAGCAGCGCGTTGAGATGGCCGTACACCCGGCCGGTCTTGCCGCGGATGAGCTCGGCCACGTCGGGGTTCTTCTTCTGCGGCATCATCGAGCTGCCGGTGCAATAGGCGTCCGGCAACTCGATGAAGGCGAACTCCTCGCTGGACCACAGGATCAGCTCGTCCGCCATGCGGCTCAGGTGGACGAAGAGAATGGCCGAGGCCGACAGGAACTCCAGCACGAAATCCCGGTCGCTGACGGCGTCGATGCTGTTCTCCGACAGGCGCGGGAAACCCAGGAGCCTGGCGACGTAGGCCCGGTCGATGGGAAAGCCGGTGCCGGCCAGCGCGCCGGAGCCCAGGGGCATGACGTCGGTCTGCTCCCGGCAGTGGCGGTAGCGGCTCTTGTCCCGCTCGAGCATCTCCACATAGGCCAGCAGATGGTGCGCGAACAGCACGGGCTGGGCGCGCTGGAGGTGGGTATAGCCCGGCATCAGCACGTCCTCGTTCCTTTGGGCCGCGCCCGCCAGCGCCTGTTGCAGGGCTTCCAGGCCCTTCAAAACGCCATCGAGAGCCTCTCTCAGGTAGAGCCGCATGTCCAGGCTCACCTGGTCGTTGCGGCTCCGGGCGGTGTGCAGCTTCTCCCCTACGCTGCCGATCTTCTCGGTCAGCCGCCGCTCGATGTTCATGTGGATGTCTTCATCGGCGACGCGGAAGGGAAACGCACCGCTCTCGATCTCCTTCCGGACCGCCCGCAGTCCGGCGACGATCTTCCGCGCGTCCCCCGCCGGGATGATGCGCTGCTTGCCGAGCATGCGGGCATGGGCCACGCTGCCGTCGATGTCGTGCCGGTAGAGGCGCCGGTCCACGTCCACGGAGGCGGTGAAGGCGACCACGGAATCCGCGGTGGAACCGGCAAACCGGCCGCCCCATAGCTGTTTTTTCCTGGCCATCCCGATTAGGCGCCGGCGACCCGTCCGGCCATTTTGAGCCGTAGCGCGTTCAGCTTGATGAACCCGTCCGCATCCGCCTGATTGTAGCTCTCGTCCTTCTCGAAGGTGGCGGTGACCGGGTCGTACAGCGACACCGGCGAGCGCCGGCCGGCCACCGATACCGAGCCCTTGTAGAGCTTCAACCGCACCGTGCCGGCGACCCGGGCCTGGGTCGCGTCCAGCGTCTGCTGCAGGATCTGCCGCTCCGGCGCGAACCAGTAGCCGTTGTAGATCATCTGGGCGTAGCGCGGGATCAGCGAATCCCGGAGCTGCATCACCTCGCGGTCCAGCGTGAGGTGCTCGACGGCCCTGCGGGCCGCGTGCAGGACGGTCCCTCCCGGGGTCTCGTAGATGCCCCGGGACTTCATGCCGGCGTAGCGGTTCTCCACCATGTCCACCCGGCCGATGCCGTGGCGCGCGCCGAGGGCATTGAGCGCCGTCAGCATCTCCGCCGGCTCCAGGCGCCGCCCGTCCAGCGCCACCGGGTCGCCGGCGGCGAACTCCAGCTCGACGTACTGCGGCTCGTCCGGAGCGTCCTCCGGCGCCGCGGTCCACAGGAACATGTCCGCCGGCGGTTCCTGCCATGGATCCTCCAGCACGCCGCCCTCGTAGCTGATGTGGAACAGGTTGCGATCCATGCTGTAGGGTTTGGCCTTGGTGACGGGCACGGGAATGTCGTGGCGCCGGGCGTAGTCGATCAGCGCGGTGCGCGAGTTGAGGTCCCACACCCGCCACGGCGCGATGACCTGGATATCGGGCTTGAGAGCGTAGTAGGTCAGCTCGAACCGGACCTGGTCGTTGCCCTTGCCGGTGGCGCCGTGGGACACGGCCTCGGCGTCCTCCGCCAGCGCCACCTCCAACTGCCGCCGGGCGATGAGCGGCCGGGCGATGGCGGTGCCCAAAAGGTAGGAACCTTCGTACACCGCGTTGCCCCGGAGCATGGGGAACACGTAGTCCCGGACGAACACTTCCCTGAGATCGTCCACCACCACCTTGCCGGCGCCGGTGGCCAGCGCCTTGCGCCGGACTTCCGCCAGGTCCTCTTCCTGGCCCACGTCGGCGCAATAGGCGATAACCTCGCAGTCGCAGGTCTCCTTCACCCAGCGCAGACACACGGACGTATCGAGACCGCCCGAGTACGCAAGCACGACCTTGTTCGGTTTCATGACGTTCCCCGTCGACTGGTGGATATCCTTACGCTCCCGCGCCGAGGCACCACACCATCAGCGCCTTCTGGGCGTGAAGGCGGTTCTCGGCCTGGTCGAACACCACCGAATGGCGGCCCTCGATGACCTCGTCGGTGATTTCCTCTCCGCGGTGTGCCGGCAGACAGTGCATCACCACCACGTCCTCGTTCGCCCGTGCCACCAGCTCCCGGTCGACCTGAAAGGCGGCGAAGGCGTCTTGCCGGTGGCCGGCGTTCGCTTCCTGCCCCATGCTCGCCCACACGTCGGTGTAGATGGCATCGGCGCCGCTCGCGGCCTCGGCCGGATCGTGGGTGACGGTCACGTCCGCGCCCGCGGCCACCACCGAGTCGTGGATCTCCCGGTCGGGCTCGAAACCCTCGGGGCAGGCCAGGGTGAACCGGAACGGCAGTTTCTCCGCCGCCAGCAGCCAGGAGTGCGCCACGTTGTTGCCGTCCCCCACGAACGCCACCTTGAGCCCTTCGACCCGCTCCTTGCGCTCCTGCAACGTGAGCAGGTCGGCCAGCACCTGGCAGGGATGGTAGCGGTCGGACAGCGCGTTGATCACCGGCACCGACCCGAAGCGGGCCATCTCCGCCACGATGTCCTGGGCGAAGGTCCGCACCGCCATGAGGTCCACCAGGCGGCCCAGCACCCGCGCACAGTCGGCCGGCGTCTCCCGCTCGCCCAGGTGCACCTCGTCCGGTCCCAGGAACAGCGTGCTGCCTCCCAGCTCGGTCATGCCGATGTCGAAGGTGGCCCGGGTCCTGAGGCTGGGCTTCTGGAACACCAGCGCCAGCTTCTTTCCGGCCAGCAGCGGCCGGCAGCGGCCTTCCCGGCGTTCCTGCTTCAGGACCGCGGCCAGGGAGAGGACCTTGTCCAGGTCTGCCCGCGTGAGGTCCCGCAACGTCAGTACGTCCCGTTTGTTCATTCCGTTTCGCAGATCTTCGTCCCGTGTCGCTTCCGGGCTTTACACCCGCGCCAGCACCCGTGCCAGAATCCCCAGCGCCTCGTCCACCTCCTCCTGCCCGATGGTCAGCGGCGGCGCCATGCGCAGCACGTTGGCGCCCGCCAGCACCACCAGCAGGCCTTCCCGCATGCACTCCCGGACCATGGGGCCGCATTCGCGGTCCATTTCCATGCCCAGGAGCAGCCCCTTGCCGCGCACCTCGCGGATGAAGCCGAAGCGCTGCGCCAGCGCCTCCAGCCCCTGCCGCAACGCGCTCCCCATGGCCTCGCAGTGTTCCACCAGGCCCGTTTCCAGGATGGTCTCCATCACCGCCAACCCGGCCCGGCACACCACCGGATTGCCGCCGAAGGTGGAAGCGTGAGACCCCGGCGGAAAGCTCTTGGCCACCTTTTCCCGCGCCAGCATGGCGCCCAGGGGAAGCCCGCCCCCCAGGGCCTTGGCCAGCGTCATGACGTCGGGCTCGACGCCGAAGTGCTCGTAGGCGAAGAGCCGGCCGGTGCGCCCCATGCCCACCTGAACCTCGTCGAACATCAGCAGCAGCCCCTTGTCGTCGCAGAGCCGGCGAAGCCCGCGGAGGTAGGAAACTTCCGGCACCACCACTCCGCCCTCACCCTGGACGGGCTCGACCAGGATCGCCGCGGTCCGCTCGTCCACCGCGTCCACCGCCGCATCCAGGTCGTTGAACGGAATGTGGCGAAACCCCTGCGGCAGCGGATCGTAGCCGAGCCGGATCTTCTCCTGGCCGGTGGCCGTCAAGGTCGCCAGGGTGCGCCCGTGGAACGAGTCGAGTGCGGTGATGACCTCTTTCCGTCCTCCGGCCTGCTCCGAGCCGTAGCGCCGCGCCAGCTTGATGGCGGCCTCGTTGGCCTCGGCGCCGCTGTTGCAGAAGAACACCCGGTCGGCGAAGGAATGTTCGCATAGCGCCTTGGCCAGCCGGGCCTGGGGCTCGATGTGGTAGAGGTTGGAGACGTGGATCAGGGTCCGCACCTGCTCCGCCACCGCCTTGGCCACGGCCGGGTGGCAGTGGCCGAGGCTGTTGACGGCAATGCCGGCGACGAAGTCCAGATACGCCTTGCCGTCCGCGTCCCACACCCGCACCCCTTCCCCCCGCACCAGCGCGATGGGGAAACGCGCGTAGGTGTTCATCACGTGCGCTTCGGTCAACTGTTGCATTTCAAGGTTCGACATGGTGCGTCCATCGGGCGCGGGCGGGTTTGAAACCCGGCCCTGCAGTTCTACAATCCTTCCACGGGCGGGGTTTGGACGTCCGACTCTACGAGTCTCGAACAACCTCGGTCCCCACGCCCCGGTTGGTGAAGATCTCCAGCAGGACGGCGTGCCGGTCCCGGCCGTCGATGATGTGAGTCTTGACCACGCCCCCGTTGAGGGCGTCCACGCAGCACTCGACCTTGGGGATCATGCCGGAAGAGATCACGTCCCGCTCGATGAGGTCCGCGGATTGGGAGATGGTGAGGGTACTGATCAGCGCGCCCCCGCGGTCCCGCACCCCTTCCACGTCCGTGAGCAGGATCAGCTTTTCCGCCCCAAGGGCGGCGGCCACCCGCCCCGCCACCAGGTCGGCGTTGATGTTGTAGGTCTCGCCTCTCTCGCCCACGCCCACGGGCGCGATGACCGGGATGAAGCGGTTGCCGTCCAGGGAGCGGATCACCGTGGGGTCCACCCTGATGATCTCCCCCACCATGCCGATGTCGATGATCTCGGTGCTTTCCCCGTCGCCCGGCACCGTCACGTTCATCTTCCGCGCCAGGATGAGCTCGCCGTCCTTGCCGCTGAGGCCCACGGCGGCACAGCCGTGCTGGTTGATGAGCGCGACGATCTCCTTGTTGACCTTGCCCACCAGCACCATCTCGATGATGTCGATGGTCTCCGAATCGGTGACCCGCATGCCCCGGACGTAGCGGCTCTCGATCCCCATCTTCCCCAGCGTCTGGTTGATCTGGGGTCCGCCGCCGTGCACCACCACGACATTGATGCCCACGTACTTGAGCAGCACGATGTCCTGGGCGAAGCCCTGCTTGAGATCCTCGTCCACCATGGCCGCGCCGCCGTACTTGACCACGAACGTCTTGCCGAAAAAACGCCTGATGAACGGCAGCGCTTCCAGCAGCACTTCCGCCTTGCCTATGAAATCTTCCACGTTACGGCGTCACCCCTTTTCCGAAAACAGCCAACCGGCGGCGGATAAACGGGCACAGGCGGGCTTGAAACCCGCCCTGCACCCCGTCGTCGCCTCCGGCCGGCAACAGGTTCTGCCCACCCTGGCATATTTCTACAGAATGTACCGGGACAGATCCCGGTCTTTCAGAATGGCGTCCAGACGCTCACCGACGTATCCGGCGTCGATGCGGACTTCCCGGCCCGGCATCTCCGGCGCGGTGAAGGAAACCTCGTCCAGGAGTTTCTCGAGGATCGTGTGCAGCCGGCGGGCGCCGATATTCTCCATTTTTTCGTTGGCCTCGGCGCTGATGCGGGCGATCTCCTCAATCGCATCCTGTTGGAAGAACAGGCGGATCTTTTCCGTCTCCAGCAACGCCA
Organism: uncultured Binatia bacterium (SeqCode); assembly: GCA_965214905.1. Lineage (GTDB taxonomy): Bacteria > Desulfobacterota > Binatia > UBA9968 > JAJDTQ01 > JAJDTQ01. Next base: position 2,838,981 of record OZ243984.1, on the reverse strand, counting down.
CGTACTGCCGGATCAGGGCGTTCTTGGGCTCGGTGAGGATGCGCACGAAGTCGGCCTTGTCCAGGGAGCCGAGCTCGACGCGAATGGGGAACCGGCCCTGGAACTCCGGGATCAGATCCGACGGCTTGGAGTTGTGAAACGCGCCGGACGCGATAAAGAGGATGTGATCGGTCCTCAACAGCCCGTATTTCGAACTCACGGTCGAGCCCTCGACGAGGGGCAGGAGATCGCGCTGAACCCCTTCCCGGGACACGTCCGGGCCGTGGAGGGATTCCCGTCCGGCGATCTTGTCGATCTCGTCGATGAACACGATCCCCGACTGTTCCACCCGCCTCGTGGCCTCGCCCACCACCGTATCCGTATCCACCAGCCTGGCCGCTTCCTCCTGGGTCAGCAGCTTCAGCGCCTCGGGAATCTTCACGGTCTTTCTCTTGGACTTTTTGGGAAGCAGGCTGGAGAACATCTCCTTGATGTTCGACTCCATCTCCTCCATTCCCTGCGGGGTGAGCACCTCGATCATCGGCGTCATGCTCTGGGTCAGCTCTACGTCCACCGACCGATCGTCGAGCTTTCCCGCCCGAAGCATCTTCCGGAGCTTCTCCCGGGTGTCCGGCGACGGCCGGTCCACCTCGCTGTCACCGTTTTTCGGCACCGGCGGCTCCGGCAACAACAGGTCCAGCACCCGCTCTTCCGCCAAGTCCCTCGCCTTGACCTGGACCTTTTGCTGCTCCTCCTCCCGGACCATCTTGACGGACAGGTCCATGAGGTCCCGGATGATGGATTCCACGTCCCTGCCGACGTATCCCACCTCGGTGAACTTCGACGCCTCCACCTTGATGAACGGCGCCTGGGCCAGCTTGGCCAGCCTCCGGGAGATCTCGGTCTTCCCCACCCCGGTGGGGCCGATCATGATGATGTTCTTGGGGGCGATCTCGTCGCGCAGCTCCTCGGGCACCAGTTGACGCCGCCACCGATTCCGCACCGCTACCGCCACCGCCCGCTTGGCGTCACGCTGGCCCACGATGTAGCGGTCCAACTCCGAGACGATCTCGCGGGGCGTCATGACGGGCGTGAGCGACTGTCCGCTCGACGCCCGAACGCTCATCTGTCGGCTTTCATTCTTCATGGGGTCCGTCTTTGGCAACCGTCAGCCCGCGGCGGCCGGGCACACCGTGCCCCCCGGCTCGACAGGCTCCCGGGTTCAGGGCAACTCCTCGATGGTCAGATTTTCGTTCGTGTAGACGCAGATCGCCGCGGCCACCTTCATGGACTCCTCTGCGATGGCACGGGCATCGAGCGGACTATGATGAACCAGGGCACGCGCGGCGGCAAGCGCATAGTTCCCACCCGAGCCGATGGCGATGACGCCGTCGTCGGGCTCCACCACGTCGCCATTGCCCGATACCAACAGGGAATCCTCGGCATCGGCGACGATCATCAGCGCTTCCAGCCGCCGGAGCACCCGGTCGGTGCGCCACTCCTTGGCCAGTTCCACGGCCGCGCGCTTGAACACCCCGCCGTGCTGCTCCAACTTGCCCTCGAATTTCTCGAACAGCGTGAACGCGTCCGCGGTGGCGCCGGCGAACCCGGCGATCACCCGATCGCCGTAGAGCTTCCGCACCTTGCGCGCCGTGTGCTTCAGGGCCGTGTCGCCGAGGGTCACCTGACCGTCGCCGGCGACCACGATCCTGCCGCCGTGGCGTACCGCAAGGATGGTGGTACCGTGAAACATCTTTCCAATACCCTGTCCGTACGACTCCGAGTTGCTCCCGATGGGGCATTGCTCCCGATGGGGGCATCCGTCACTGTACCATTAATCATCGAGCTTGACATACGGTAACGGGTTCTTGATAGTGATTCCATACGCCAAGGCTCGTCGTCGGGCCAACGGTCCCGGAGGAACTTCTCCTCGAATCCACCTGGAAATGGTCACCACGTCCCTGTCTCTCACCACGGCTCGCCAAGTCCGACAGACCGCCGACGTGAACGGTCGGATTCCATCCCCTCCGGCGGCCGGGAAGGATGGAGCGTGGAGTTGACCGGCCGCGACGCCATGCTGGAGCAGGCGTCGCGCGCCGTCTTCGACGCAGCCGTCATCGGCGGCGGCGTCAACGGCGCGAGCCTCTACCATCGGCTGTGCCGCGCGGGCTATGGCGCCATCGTGCTTGACCGCGGCGATTTCGCGTCCGGCACGAGCCAGGCCTCCGGCATGATGATCTGGGGCGGCCTGCTCTATCTCAGGAACTTCGATCTGCCGGCGGTCTTCCACTTTTCCCACGCCCGGGAGCGCATGGTCCAACGCCGGCCGGAATGGGTTGCGCCGCTTGTCCTGCACTTCGTCCCGGCCGCAAGCGGCAAACTCGGCAAGGCGCCTGCCATGACGGCGCTCTACTTTTACTGGCTGCTCGGCCGCGGGCAACGGCGGCGACCCGAGGTCCGGACCGTCTACCATGAGGCGAAGCTCCTTGCGAACCCACGCGCGGCGCTTTGCTTCGAAGAAGCCATGCTCCGGCATTCCGACAGCCGCTTCGTGCTTCACTGGCTCGCGCCCGGCGATCCCGCCGGGGTTGCCACGGCCCTGAACTACGCGGAAGTGCGCGGCGGCGCCTGGTCCGCCTCCGACGGCCTCTGGCGGATCGAGGTACGCGATGCTCTGACGGGGCGAGAGATCGAGGTGCGAGCCCGCGCGGTGGCCAACTGCGCGGGGGTGTGGACCGATGGGGTCAACGCCCGGTTCGGCGTTCGATCGCCTTGGCGCCACGCCTTCAGCAAGGGCGTGTACCTGATCTTCGAGCGCGCGCCCGAGCAGCAGGCAGGACTGGTGCTCGAGATGGGCGTCGAAGACGACGTGGTCACCAGCATCCCCTGGGGGCCGGTCGAGCTGTGGGGTCCGACCGAGACTACGGTCCTTGAGCCCGAGGAGGGTTTGCGGGCGTCGCCGGAGGACGTGAGCTTTCTCCTCGACCTGCGGTCACGCCGGCTGCGAGATGCGGCGTCCAAGGACGCCATCGTGGCGTTGCGTTGCGGCGTCCGGCCGCTCCCCGTTCCGACGACCCATCCGGGAGGGGGTTATCCGCTCGACCTTTCGCGACGGCCCCGGATCGTGGTGGATGGCGAACGGCCGTGGGTGTCCGTCTACGGCGGCAAGCTGACCGGATGCACGGAGGCAGCGGGCCGCGCGATGCGGGCACTGGCCCGGCATCTTCCCCCGGCCCGGACGACGGCCGGGCGGGGGCGGGGGAGCGGCAGCCCCGGCGCCGGTCATGGCCGCCCTCCGGGAGGCCCGGCATCGAACCGGTCCGAGGCCGTTGCCGGGGCGCCGACCTCGGACCGTTCGATCGGGCAGGAGTCGGCGGCCTTCTTGCCGGGACTGGGGGAGGCCATGCCGGCGCCCGCCTGGTGTCGCGACCATGAATTCGCATGCACGCTGGAGGACTATCTCCGCCGCCGCAGCAACGCCGCGCAATGGCTCCCGCGGGGCGGGCTCGGCCGGCGCAACGAGCATCTCGAACGGCTGCGCGCGCTCGCCGTCGAACTCGCGGGCGGCGACGTCGGGCGCGCCGAGAGCCAGCTCGACCGCTATCGTTCGCGGGTCGAGGAGGAGTTCGATCAGGTCCTCGCACGGGTCTAGGAGCCTGTCGGATTTGAGTTCGAGGAAATCCGTAACTTATTGAAATATATAGGTTTCCGGAAAACGGCTGTCATCACGGGCAAAATCAAAATCCAACGAAATCAATAGGTTACAGAGGTCGAAATCTTGAATCCGACAGGCTCCTAGTGTTGCGTTTCATATTTGCGATGACTCATCACCGAGCCATTTGGACAGCCCTTCCGACACCCTCTCCCAGAGGGAGAGGGGAGTTATTCATCGCCGACCACTTCTTGCCGGAACGGGGTGAAGACATGGGACAGGGGCAACACATTTACGGAACGCGACTCCAGGAGCCTGTATCGACCGGTAGCGCGATGCAGGCAGGGGCGGGTTTGAAACCCGCCCCTGGGATGCCGGGTTTCTACGGCGCAGGCTGCTAGGAGTCTATCGGATTTAGGCGATGGAATTGGCAAGATGAGAGGAAGAAGTTGAAGGGAGGAAAGGGAGTGTCGGAGCAATTTCGATCGGTAGACCGAGAGACGGGGTATTTGTTTCCACCGAGTGTGCAGGAGTGGCTGCCGGAGGGACATTTGGCGCGGTTCGTGGTGGATATCGTGGATCGAGTGGATGTGAGTGAGTTGACGGGAGGGTATGGGGGCGGGGGGAAGGCGCCGCATCATCCCGGGATGCTGTTGGGGTTGTTGTTTTACGGCTATGCGACGGGGGTGTTTTCGAGCCGGAAGCTGGAGCAGGCGACGTATGATTCGGTAGCGGTTCGGTATCTATCGGGGGACCAGCATCCAGACCATGACACGATAGCGCATTTTCGCAAGCGATTCATGAAGGAGTTGGGGGGATTGTTCGGGCAGATACTGATGATAGCGTGGGAGATGGGAGTGTTGCGAGTGGGGCGAGTGAGTTTGGACGGGACGAAGGTGAAGGGGAATGCGAGCAAGCATAAGGCAACGAGTTGGAGGTATGCGAATCGTTTGGAGGCGCAATTGCGAGGGGAGATAGCGGAGTGGTTTGAGCGCGCGGAGCGAGCGGATGCGGAAGAAGAGGGGGAGGTGGAGCTACCGGAGGAGTTGAAGCGACGGGAGGACCGTCTGGCGGCGATCGGGAGGGCGCAGGAGGAGATCAAGAGGCGGGCGCGGGAGCGGGATGTGTCGGAGCGAGCGGAGTACGAAGCGAAGCTGACGCGGCAACGAGCCAAGGAGGCAGCGACGGGGAAGAAGGCTGGGAGCCTGCGCCGTAGGAAATCTTAGCCACTATACATAACGCGATAATAGCCTCCATTAACACTACATGTGGTATGACTATGTGCCCAAAACGGTTCTACGGCGCAGGCTCCTAGTGTCCTGTCGGATGTGGAGCAACCGGAGATGACGCTTCCTGCAATCCTCGGTGGACCGCGCGCGGTGACCGCCGATCAGGCAGAGGCCCATCGATGGCCGCGGCTGGACGAACGAGACGAGCGCGCGGTGTTGCGGGTGCTTCGCGACGGGGACCTGTCCACCCATCCGGTCATCCGCGAGCTCGAGGCCGATTATGCGACACTGGCGGGCATGCCCCATGCGCTCGCCCATGCCAACGGCACCACGGCCTTGCACGCCGCCTTTTTCGCCCTCGATCTCCAACCGGGCGACGAGGTTCTGGTTCCCTCCGCCACGTTCTGGGCCTCGGTGCTGCCCATCGTGTGGATGGGCGCGGTGCCGGTGTTCTGCGAGAGCGAGCCGGAGCGGCTCGGGATCGACCCCGCGGACATGGCGCGCAAGGTCACTTCGCGCACCCGCGCCGTGGTCGTCGTCCACCTGTGGGGGCTCCCGGCCAGGATGTCCGGGATCCGAGCACTCACCGAGCGCCACGGCCTGCGGATCGTCGAGGACGCCTCGCACGCCCACGGCGCCAAGTGGCGCGGACGGCCTTGCGGCGCTCTCGGCGATGTCGCGGTCTTCAGCTTGCAGGGACACAAGCTGGCGCCGGCCGGGGAGGGCGGCATGTTGCTGTGCCGGGATCCGGAGCTCTACGAACGCGCGATCCTCTTCGGAGACGTCACGCGCATCATCGAGCTGGATACCCCGGCGAAACGATTCGCCGGCACCAGCTTCGGCGTCAAGAGCCGTATCGCTTCGGTCTCGGCCGCCATCGCGCGCTCCCAACTCGCCCGCTTGCCCGAGCACAACGCGCAGCGCAACGCCAATGTCGTCTACCTCTCGACGAAACTCGAGGCCCTCGGCATCCATGCTTTCCTGCCCCCGGCCCACGTCGAGCGCACGTATTTCGAGTTCATCGTGCGCTGCGAGCCGGAACGCACGGGGTTGCCGCTGCCGCTTCTTGCCGCCGCCCTGCACGCCGAAGGATGCCAGGCGTTCCCGCCGCGCTATCCGCTGGTGCACCAGCAGCCGTTCTTCACCGAAGGCCATTTCGCCCGGATTGCGCGGCTCCCCGCGGGGATGCCGGCGCCGCGCTACGATCCCGACGACCTGCCCGTGACCCGCGCCGGCCGCGAAGTCCTCATGAAGCTGCCCGCGTTTCCGCAAGCCACGCGCCAACTCCTGGACCAGTATGCCGAGGCCTTCGAAAAGGTCATCGGACACGCGGTCGGCATCCGGTCGAGCGAAGCCGCCCGCGCGTACGCGGCCGACACGGCAGCGCGCCTGGATGCCATGCTGGCGTCCGGGACCGCGCTGCGCGGGGTCTGAAGCCGCCCGGCGTAAGGTCTGTTTTCGCACGGGATCCTTGCCCAGTGCGAAAGGCTGTCAGGCCCTGGGATGGGCGCGGTCGTAGACCGCGGTGAGCTGCTCGAGATTGACGTGGGTGTAACGCTGGGTCGTGGACAGGCTCACGTGGCCCAGCAGTTCCTGGATCGAGCGCAGGTCGGCGCCCGCGTTCAGCAGGTGCGTGGCGAAGGTGTGGCGCAAGCCGTGGGGTCCCATGCGTACGGGAATGCCGGCCAGACGCAGGTATTTCTCGACGATCCGGGCAACGCTGCGAGTGGTGATCCGGGTCCCGAAGCGGTTCAGGAAAACCGGTTCGTCGCCCCGGGCCGCGCGCCCCCAACGGCCCCGCTGGTGGTCCGCGTAGTCCCGCAAGGCCGTCAGCGCCACCTCCCCGACGGGGACGATGCGCTCCTTGGAGCCCTTGCCGAAGACCCGGAGCAGACCCAGGGAAAAGTCCACGTCGCGCCAGTCCAGGCCCACCAGCTCGCTGACCCGTACACCGGACGAGTAGAGCACCTCCATCACCGCCCGGTCGCGGGCCGGGAGAATCCCCTCTTCCGGCAGACAGCCCAGGACCCGGAACGCCTCATCGATCGACAGGAACTTCACCAGCGGGGCGTCCTGCTTCGGGGTGGAGAACCCCGCCAGCGGGTCCCGGTCGATGACGCCTTCGCGCAGAAGATAGCGGAAAAACCCTTTCAGGGCAGCGAGCTTCCGCCCGATGGTGCTCTTCTTGCGGCGATCGTGAAGGGTCTTGAGGTAGCCCCGGATCCATTGCGTGTCGACGGCTTGCAGCGCGGACGTTCCCGGGCTGTCCAGGTCGAGCCCGTTCTCTTCCAGATACCGGCGCAACCCCTCCACGTCGGTCAGGTAACCCTTGACCGAGTGGGGGGAGAACCGCGCCTGGTACCGCAGATAGTCGCCGAACCCCTCGATTTGCCGTGCGAATTCGCTCATGAGGTCCATAGCGTGCGGCCTGCCTGAAGTCGGCGGGGGCGGGTTTGAAACCCGCTCCTGCATCTGCCTTCGTCACCTGCCGGCAATCAATCCGGCAACGGCGGGTTGGGCCCCCTACAGCGCCGGGGCGTAGAGGTTGTCCGGCAAGCCCTTGATGTAGTCGACCGTCTCCTCCAGCGACACGACGTCCGCGTACTTCATGTTCATGTCGAAGAGGTTGATCTTGTGGGACGACTGGCCGCGGTCGAAGGTGCACTCCTCAACCACGCTGACGCTGTAGTTGTACGAGAATGCGTCGATGACCGAGGCCCTGACGCAGCCGCTGGTGGTGGTGCCGGCCACCAGCAGGGAGTCGGCGTGCACCTCGTTCAGCATGCTGGTGAGCGGGGTGCCGAAGAAGGCACTGGGCTTCTGCTTGCGCACCACCACCTCACCCTTCCGGGGAGCGATCTCCGCGACGATCTCGTTGCCCTTCTTGGCCAGCTCGGTGAAATCCTCGCCGCCGCGCGAGTTCTTGCCGTGCCAGCGGCCGAAGGCGACGGACTCATCCTCGCCGTGGCCGGTGGTGAAGAAGATCGGCAGGTGCTTCTTCCTGGCTTCCTCCAGCAGCGTGACGATGTGGTCCACGCCGACCCACCCCTCCTCGCCACAACTGTTGCGGAAGCGCTTGACGGACTCCAAAATGGGCTCGCGCCGGTCGCCGACGAAGTTGTAGTTCACGTCGATGACCAGCACGGCCGGGCGTTGGCCGAACCCGGCCTTTGCGCCGTAGCCGGACAGCGCGAACACTTCCTTGTCACGATCGGTCAGAATATCGTCCCATGAATTGGCCATAAGTGACTCCTCTCCGGATAAGCGCCCGCCAGGCAACCACCCCTGCAAGCCCGAGGTCGGCACGAATCTTGCCGTGGATCTTGCGATTATTGCCGTTGTCAGCACGTCCGTCAAGGCGCGGTGACCCGGTTGTTTCACCGGAACACAGGGCGATGGGAAGAGAGCGGATAGCCCGTTCCGGCGCTGTTCGCGTTGTTTGGCCGTCCAGGGTCCTGTAGAATTCTCCCGGAAGCGATCGGAGGACGCAATCATGGTGATCTCGCACCCGCCTGCCGGAAGAAAAGACGGCGCACGCACAAACCCGACTCTTGAGACCGGCTTGCGCAAGCCGACGCCGCCTCCCCCGTTGGAGAGCGGTGACCGGTTGACCCGGGAGGAGTTCGAGAGGCGGTATGACGCGATGCCCCACCTCAAGAAGGCGGAGTTGATCAAGGGAGTGGTGTACATGAGTTCACCCGTTCGCTTCGGAAGACACAGCGAGCCCCATGCAAGGTTGCTGACATGGTTGGGCACATACGCCGCCTTCACCGAAGGCGTCCGGCTCGGCGGCAACGCGACCGTTCGTCTGGCGTCAGACACGGAGCCGCAGCCGGACGCCTTGCTGCGCGTGGAGGCCGCAGACAGGGCCAACTCGCGGATCAGCGCCGATGACTACGTGGAAGGGGCCCCCGAGCTCGTGGCCGAGATCTCTTCGAGCACGGTAGCCTACGATCGGCACGACAAGATGGACGCCTACCGTGAGGCGGGCGTGAAGGAATACCTGGTCTGGCGCGTGGAAGACCAGGAGATTGATTGGTTCCTGCTGTGCGATGGCGAATACGTCCGCCTCCCACCCGGCGCCGATGGTGTATGCGACAGCAGGACCTTTCCGGGATTGCGGCTGGCAGTCGCGGCGCTGTTGGCCGGCGATATGGGCCAAGTCACGGGTGAACTGCAAAAAGGCCTGGACGCCGCCGAACATGCCGAGTTCGTTGCCTCGTTGGCGTAGCCTTCGCGCCATCCGTCACCCTCTTGCCGTGTGTACAAGGCTGTTCCCGTCCAGGCTCTGTTCCTTGACTTGGGAAGCCCCGGATTCCATATTGTTTTCGTCGTGTTGACAGACCGATTCCATCGCCCGTTGCGTGACTTGCGGATATCCGTGACGGATCGGTGCAACTTCCGCTGCACCTACTGCATGCCCTTCGACCACTACGACTGGATCGACAAGCGGGAGATTCTGACCTACGAGGAGATCTGCCGGGTGGTGCGGCTTGCCGTGCCCTTGGGGGTGCGCAAGATCCGCCTGACGGGGGGTGAGCCGCTGCTGCGGCGCGATCTGCCGGACTTGGTGCGTCAGCTTTCGGGCATCCCTGGAATCGACGACCTCGCCCTCACCACCAACGGCTCGCGGCTGAGCGAGATGGCCGGGGCGTTGCGGTCGGCCGGACTGAACCGCATCAACGTAAGCATCGACAGTCTCGACCCGGAGCGTTTCAAGCGGATCACGAAACGGGGCGATCCGGACGACGTCCTGAAGGGGCTGTTCGCGGCACGGGAGGCCGGACTGAATCCCATCAAGATCAACGCCGTCATCGAACGCGGCGTCAACGAGGACGACGTCCTGGAGTTGGTGGAGTTCGGCCGGACCCACGGCTTCGTGATGCGGTTCATCGAATACATGGACGTGGGCACGGCCAACGCCTGGCGGCTCGAGCGGACCGTGCCGAAGCAGGAGATCCTGGAACGGATCGCCGCGCGCTTCCCGCTGGATGCCGCGGGCAGGAGCAACGGCCATGCCCCGGCCGTGGACTACGCGTTTCGCGACGGCAAGGGCACGGTGGGCGTCGTGGCGTCCGTGACCGAGCCTTTCTGTGGCGCCTGCAGCCGTGGGCGCCTGACCGCGGACGGCCGGTTGGTCACCTGCCTCTTTTCCCGCACCGGGCATGACCTCAAGTCGCGGCTGCGGAGCGACGCCGGCGACGACGAGATCAGCCGGTGGATGGAGGCCGTCTGGACCGGCCGAACCGACCGTTTCTCGGCCGATCGGCTCAGCGCCATTCAATCGTCGGACGGCTACGACCCCGGACAACACGACAAGATCGAGATGATTACGCTGGGAGGATGACGCGCCGGCGCCGGTTCGACGCGCGGGCGGCTCGCGGATGGCTCCGGGCGGGCGGGGAGACCCTCACCCCTGCCCCTCTCCCAGAGGGAGAGGGGTGTCGTGAGTTCCCTCGCCGATGGGAGAGAGGTGAGGCGGCCTGCCCTCTCCCTTCGGGAGAGGGAGGGGGTGAGGGAAAACTCGCACAGGCTGCTTGCATGTTCCCGCTTTCGGTTCCGGCGCTGCCGGGTCAGGACGTTCTCATGCTGCTCATCGACAATGAAACCGTAGACGAAATCCTCGACATGAAGGGGTGCATCGACGCCCTGGAGACCGGCTACCGCGACCTGCTGGCACAACGGGCCGTCTACCGGCCCCGCATCGATCTTTACGTGCCGCAGGAAGAGCCCGAACGGATGTACCGTTGGGGCACCATGGAGGGCGCCTCCCGCTCCTTCGGCGTGTTCGCCATCCGCATGAAATCCGACATGCTCGAGTGGCCGGAGGGGCGCACGGTGGAGAAGTACTGCATGGAGCCCGGCACCTATTGCGGGCTGGTGCTGGTCTTTTCCGCGCGCAACGCCGAACCCCTGGCCATCATCAACGACGGCATCATCCAGCACATGCGGGTGGGTGCCTGCGCCGGCTTGGCGGCCCGGTACCTGGCGCGGGACGACGCGGGGGTGGTGGGCATGCTGGGCTCCGGCGGCATGGCCGAGACCTATCTCCGGGCCTTCGCCGAGGTCCGTAAGCTCCGCGAGGTCAAGGTCTACAGTCCCACCCCGGCCAACCGGGAGGCGTACGCGCGCAAGATGAGCGAGCTGCTGGATGTGCCGGTCACGGCCTGCGAAGGCGTGGGGGAGGTGGTGCGGGGCTCGGACATGGTCGCCACCTGCACCGACTCGGTCCGGGTGGTGGTGGAAAATCCCGGCTGGGTGAAGGACGGCGCCTTCATCACCTGCGTCCGCAGCAACGAATGGGCCCCCGGCATACTCGACCGCTGCGACGTGACCGTGAAGCTCGGGCGCGGCACCATCGGCACGCTGGATGAGGGTATGCGGCGCATCGCCGGATACGCCTCCTACGTGGCCGGGACCGACGATGAAACGACGCGCATCGTCAACCCGGGAGTGGATCTGTTCTCCGGCCGGCACCCTCTGCTGACGGATCTCATGGGCGGCGCGGCCCAGGGCCGGAGCAAGGATTCGGACGTGACGTTCTTTCTGAACGACGGCACCCAGGGACTGCAGTTCGCCTCCGTGGCCGGGTACGTGGTGCGGAAGGCTCGGGAGGTCGGCGCCGGCCGGGAGATCCCGCGGGAGTGGTTCACCCAGAACATTCGAGATTAGCCCCCGCCGCACCCCGCCTGGATTCCCGCTTGCGCGGGAAGGACGGATTCGGGTTGCGCGTGGCAACGGGGTTTGAGGGAGAGATTGCTCATGCTCAAGGTCATTCCAGTTGAGGAAGCGGTCGGCCTGCGGTTGGCACACGACATCACGGAAATCATTCCCGGCGGGCACAAGGGCCCTCGGTTCAAGCGCGGGCATCTCATAGCCGACGAGGACGTGCCGCGGCTGCTGGACGTGGGCAAGGCCCACATCTACATCATGGACCTGGCGCCGGACGAACTCCACGAGGAAGACGCCGCCAAACGGCTCGCCCGGGCGGCCGCGGGAGACGGCCTGAAGCTCACGGACCCGAGCGAGGGCCGGGTCAACCTGGTGGCGAAAACGGACGGCATGCTGGAAGTGGACCAGGAGTTGCTGTTTCGCTTCAACGAACTGGGAGACCTGATTCTCGCCACCCTTCGTTCCGGGGAATTCGTTCGAGAGGGCACGGTGGTGGGCGGCACCCGCACCATCCCGGTGGTGGTGAAGGAAGAGCTGGTGGCGCGGGCCGAAGCCCTGTGCGCGGAAAGGTCCATCGTTTCGGTGGCGGCCGTGCCCGCCAGGAAGGTCTTCCTGCTGGTCACCGGGAGCGAGGTCTTCACCGGCCGGATCAAGGACGGCTTCGAGCCGGCGGTGCGGCAGAAGGTGGAGGGAATGGGCTCTACCCTGGAGCCGGCCACCCTGGCGCCGGACGATCCCGACGTCATCGCCGGTCACATCAAGGAGTTCGCGGCCAAGGGCGCGGAGGTCATCCTGGTGAGCGGCGGCATGTCCGTGGACCCGGACGACCTCACGCCCGAAGGCATCCGCCGCAGCGGCGCCGACGTCGTCTCACACGGTTTTCCCATCCTCCCCGGCTCCATGTTCCTGATGAGCTACCTCCGGGACATACCCGTCCTCGGTCTTTCCGGCTGCGTGCTCCACGACCCGGTCACCGCCTTCGACTTCATGTTGCCGAAGCTCCTGGCGGGCAATCGGGTCACCCGGGAAGACATCCTGCGCATGGGCCACGGCGGGCTGCAGAAAAAGCACCGGCACTGAACGGCACTGAACGGAAGCGGCCACGGCAGTCGAGCCCGTCACGGTCACCGATCCGTCCCCGCGACAGCAGGTCGGTGTGGAAGATCAGCTCGTCAGCCATGGGTATCCGTATCTTCCGGAATGATCGCCGCCTCGATCTTGTGCCCGTCGAGGTCGCGCACGAAACAGCCGTAATAGCCCTCCCCGTATTCGGGCCGGGGTCCGGGCGCCCCGTCACCGGCGCCGCCGGCGGCGAGCGCGGCGTCGTAGAACGCCTGCACGGCCTCTTTCGACGGCGCGATGAAGGCGAAGTGAACACCGTTGGACGGGCCGGTGGACTCGCCGTTCAACGGCCTCTGAATCCACACTTCAGGGAACTGCTTGCCGTAGGCCACCGCGCCGGGAAACTCCATGATCCGGCGTGCGCCGATGGTCTCCATCACCTTGTCGTAGAACGCGGCGGCGCGCTCGAAGTCGTTGGCGCCGATGGAGAGGTGGTGAACGATGCCGGGGATGTCTTCCGCCATGTTTCGCCCCTCCGGTTCGTCGGCTGGTTATGGTTCGACAACTGCCTGGTGCATCGGCGTCCTCAGACGGTGATCCGGGTGACCACGACCTGGCCGTCGCTTTGCAGCCGGATGGTGTTGACGGTGCCGGCGTAGCCGGGAGAGCCCGAGTAATAGGCTGGAACCTGTGGATCGCCCACCTGAACGGCCCGGTTCCAGTGGCCCAGCGCCACGTAGTCGGCGCCGCTGGTGGTGAGGTTTTCCTGGCGAATCAGCCACGAACCGAGCAGCGCCTCCGGCCGGGGCTGGTCCTCCACGTAGTGGCCGTGGGCCACCGCCAACTGCCAGCGGGTGCGCCGTTCCGGGGGCTCGGGCAGCGGCATCATGTCGAGATAGTCCACGTGGGGCCTGCCCCACACCTCGAGATCCAACTCGGGGAAATTGCTCCGCTCCACGGTGAGACCCAGCACGTGGACGTTGCCGGCGTTGGTGAACTCGGACCGGCGGTAAACCGAGTCCGGGGTCAGCGGATCGTGGTTGCCGGGCAGGATGACGATGGGGAGGCGGAAGTCGGCCATGACCTCCGAGACCTCCTGAAGAAGCCGAGGACCCTGGCGATTGTGATCGAAGGTGTCCCCAGCCAGTATGACCAGGTCGGCGCGCTGCCCGCGAGCCGCGGAAAGGACCTGCTGCAATTCCGGCAAATGATCGGAAGAGCCGTCGTGCAGGACGCTATCAGCGCCCAGATGCAAATCCGAGCTGTGTACGATCAGGACTTCACGCGGTGGGTTCATGCTTCAGGCTTTCCGATCGTTACAGCCGCGCGGGCAGGGGCGGGTTTGAAACCCGCCCCTGCACATCGTCGCTTTGCCGAAGGCGCACGGTTTGGAACGTGGACGCCCGCCGCACCGGTACCGGATTATTTCATGAGCTCGGCGTTGATCTGGTCGAGCTGACTCTGCGACGGCTGCACCGCGTCCTGATCGAGATAGGCCAGCGGCGTGTCGCAAAGGTTGAGATCCTCGATGAACTGCGCCCGGTCTTCGTCCAGATAGACCAGGCCGGTCAGGAACTTGTGCTCCGCCACCGCAGCGTGGAGCGCGGTCACGGCCTGCATCCGGTTGGTGGGATCGTAGTTGTGGCCGAGCTTGTGCAGCGTAATGCGGGAGCCGTCGTGCAGGGTTACTTCCTGATCGGTCCCCTCCTCGTAGTCCACCTCGATGTTCTCGTACGGCGGGATGAAGTCGATATCGTGGAGCGGGTCCAGATGCTCGCGGATGTATTTGAGGCTCTTGGTGGAGCCGTGATGGTCGTTGAAGGTGACGCAGGGGCTCAGCACGTCGAGGATGGCGGTCCCCTTGTGGGCGACGGCTCCCTGAATCAGCGGCGCGAGCTGTTTCCGGTCGCCGGAAAAGCTCCGGCCGACGTAGGTGGCGCCCAGGGTGATGGCCAGCTCGCACAGGTCGATGGCGGGCATGTCGTTGATCTTTCCGCCCTTCATCACGGTGCCCTCGTCCGCGGTGGCGGAGAACTGTCCCTTGGTCAGTCCGTACACGCCGTTGTTCTCGATGACGTAGGTGATGTTCACGTTGCGACGCATCATGTGGCAGAAGTTGCCAAGCCCGATGGCCGAGGTGTCGCCGTCGCCGGAAATTCCCAGCGGGATCATCTGATGGTTGGCGACGTTCGCTCCCGTGGCCACCGACGCCATGCGGCCGTGCACCGCGTTGATACCGAACGCCTGGTTCATGAAGTAGGCCGGCGTCTTGGAGGAGCAGCCGATGCCGCTCAGCTTGATGACCTTGCGCGGGTCCACGCTGCTGGAGAAGAACGCGCGCATGATGGACGCGGAGATGGCGTCATGGCCGCAGCCGCGGCACATGGTAGACTCGGCCCCCTTGTAGTCCCTTTCCGTTAGATCGACGCGATTTGTTTTTGCCATGATTCGTCTACCTTTGTCTCGATTTCCTCTGTGGCTTCCTCACGATGCTGCTCGATCTGCCGCACGATCTCGCCCGCGGTGGCGGGGAGTCCGTCGTAAATGAGAATGCTGACGACCCGGGTGGCGAACTCCGGATACTCATCCTTGAAGATTGCGGCCATTTGCCCGTCACGGTTCTGCTCCATGAGATAGACCACCTCATGGGAGGCTATGAACTCCCTCACCTCATCGGTCAAGGGCAACGCTCGCAGCAGCAAATGGTCGGTCGCCATGCCCGCGGCCCCGAGCCGGTCCCTGGCCTCGCGCACGGCTTCGTAGCTCGACCCGAAGCAGATCACGCCGCTGTTCGCGCCCGGCTGCGTTTCGATCCACGGCCTGGGGACATACGAGCGGGCGGTCTCATGCTTGCGCCGCAGCCGGTCCAGCGTCTCCTTGTAGTCCTTCTCGTCTTCGGAGTACCGCGCCTCGCTGTCGTGACCGGAGCCGCGGGCGAAGTACGCGGCCTTGGGGTGGTTGTTGCCGGGAATGGTGCGCCGGGTTACGCCGTCGCCGTCCACGTCCTGGTAGCGCGAGAACCCTCCAAGCCGCTCCAGGTCGTCGGCGCCGAGCAGCTTGCCCCGGTCGAACGGTTCCTGCACCAGATCCAGCGGATCGGAACCCCAGAGATTCATCCCGAGGTCGAGGTCCATCATGACGAACACGGGAGTCTGGAACCGTTCGGACAGATCGAAGCTCTTGCGCCCGAGGTCGAAGCAGGACTTCATGTCGTGCGGGATCAGGATGATGTGGCGCGTGTCGCCATGGGAGGCCACGTGCATCAAGGAGATGTCGGCCTGCTGGGTGCGGGTCGGAAGCCCGGTGGAAGGACCGCCGCGCTGGATGATGAAGTAGACTCCCGGAATCTCCGCGAAGTACTGAAGGCCGATGGTTTCGTTCATGAGCGAGAGGCCGGGTCCCGAGGTCGAGGTCATCGACCGGGCGCCCATCCATCCCGCCCCGGCCACCATGTTGGTGGCGGCGATCTCATCCTCGGCCTGGACCACCGCATAGGTGTTTTTGCCGTCCTTGTCCTTGCGCAACCGCGGCAGATAGCGTTCCAGCGCCTCGGCCAGGGAACTCGACGGAGTGATGGGATACCAGGCGCAGAACGTGACTCCGCCGTAAATCGCCCCCAGGGCGCAGGCCGTGTTGCCTTCGGTGACGATCTTTCCGTCGTTTCCGCCCGGGATCTTCTCCAGCATGGCAATGGATTGGCTCGGACCATTGTCCCGCATGTGGTTGTAGCCGAGCTCGATACAGAGCAGGTTGGACTCGATGACCGCGGGCTTGTTGCCGAAGGCGTCGCTCAGCACCTCGCGGATCGTGTCCATGTCGATGCCGAACAGCCAGGCCAGGGCGCCCACGTAGAGCATGTTGCGCTGCTTGGCTCTCAACGGGCCGGCTTCCACGTGTTTCTGTACGAGACGGTTGGCCGGAACGCCGAGATACTGCACGCCGTCGCGCTTCAGGTGGTCCGGCAACGGCTTGGAGTCGTCGTAGAGGATCAGCCCGCCGTCCCGGACCCGGTAGATATCCTTGTCCGCGGTCTCGTCGTTGAACATCACCATCACGTCGATAACGTCCTTCCGCCCGAGGTATCCGTCGGCGTTCGCCCTGATCTGGTACCACGTGGGAAGGCCCTGGATGTTGGAGGGGAACATGTTCTTGGAGGAGCAGGGGATGCCCATCTTGAAGATGGACTTGAAAAGAATGTTGTTGGAAGAAGCACTTCCTGAACCGTTCGCAGTAGCGACGCTAATGCTGAGATCGTTGACCGCCGGCATCTTGTACTCCTGATTGTTACTCGGGGCAGATTCGATGGGTGGTTATTGTACCAACAGAACGTAACCGAAACAAGGAGTTAACGGTTTCCTGATCGCGAAAGCCGCCCGAACGTCCCCGGTTACCGTACCGGTCTACCCCGGCGTGTAGTTTTCTTCGGATTCCCAGAACTCCTCGATTTCCTTCCACGCCCTGCGCACCACGTCATCGATATCGAGCGCCTTGGCGTATTGAAGCACGTCGCCCACGGAAACGATGCCCACCACCTCGCCGTCGTCGCCGGCCACGGGCATGTGTCGAAAACCGTTGTCGCGCATCTGCGCCAGCACTTCCTGGACCGGCGACGATCCGGTCATGACCAGCAGGTCGGGGGTCATGACCTCGGCCACGGGGACCTGCCCCATGTCCCGGTCTTCCAGCGCGACCCTTTTCAGGACGTCCCGCTCGGTGAAGATGCCTCCGATCCGTCCTTCCAGTGCGACCATGACGCAGCCCGCGTTCTCTCGCACCAGCTTGTCGATGACCCTGGTCACCGGAGTCGCGGCATCCACCGTCGGGACGGAGCCGGATACGACGTCCCCCACCGTCCGCGAGTCACGCAGGTCCGCGCCCAGATCCACTACCAGGTTGAGGATCCGCCGCATGGAAACCAGTCCGGCCATGCGCCGGTCGTCGTCGTAGACCAGCAGATGCCGGTATCGGCCCTTGTACATCCGTCCCAGCACCTCCACGATGGTCGTCCGCTGTGGAACCCCCTGAACCGGGGTCGTCATAACCCGGCGCACGGGGGTGTGGTGCACGTCGAGCGCCCGGTTCATAACGCGCTTCAGCACATCCTGCTCGGTGAAGATACCGACCGGCGCGCCGTTTTCGGTGATGACGACGCGCCCGACCCGGCGATCCACCATGAGCCGGGTGACCTCCCGGATGGTGCTCGACGGCTCGACGGTGATCACCGCGCTCGTCATGATCTCGCTTACCTTGTTCGTCAACATGGAGAACCTCCACGACGTCGGCGACGCCGCATGTAATCGTCTGGCAGGGTGGCCTGAAGCATTGCCCCGGGCTGCAAACCATACTAGTTTTATCCCAAGCCCAAGCATAACCACGGCGCCCGTCTTAGGCAATTTCCCATGGAATCGTTCATCGCCTGGTTGTTCCTGGCCTTCCTGGTCACGGAACTCGCGGTCGAGTCTCTGCTCAACGAAGCCAACATGAGGCATCTCGGGCGGCAGTGGCGAGAGGGCCGGTTGCCGGCGCTGTTCGCCGCCAGCATCAGCCGCGAAACCCACGATAAATCGGTACGTTACGCCCTGGCCCGGGGACGCCTCGCCCGCTGGTCCGGGATCTACGGCGCCGGGCTGACGGTGTTGGTGCTGTTCGGCGGCGTGCTTCCCTGGATAGACTCGCTCGCCCGCGGCGCCGGAGCCTCCCTGCCCGTGCCCGAGGCCGGCGGCATCCTTTTCTGCCTCGCCGTCGGCGGGGTGTTCGCCGTCATGTCGCTGCCCCTGAAGATCTACGCGACCTTCGTGCTGGAGGAGCGCTTCGGCTTCAACAAGACGGACGCGCGCACTTTCGTCATGGATCGGATCAAGGGGGCGGCCCTCGCCGTGGTGCTTGGAGCGCCTTTTCTTTTCGGCGTGCTGTGGCTCATGAAGGCCACCGGCGCCTGGTGGTGGATGTCTGTCTTCGGCTTCATCTTCGCATTCCAGGGCCTGATGATGGTGGTCTATCCCACCTGGATCGCACCGCTCTTCAACCGGTTCGAGCCGGTACCGGACGACTCGCTGCGGGACGCCGTCGCGGAGCTGGCGCGCCGGGTCGGGCTCAAGACCAGCGGCATCTACACCATGGACGGCTCGAAGCGATCCGGGCATTCCAACGCCTACTTCACCGGATTGGGAAAGGCCAAGCGGATCGTCCTGTTCGACACGCTGTTGCGGCAGTTGGACCGCCGGCAGCTCCTGTCGGTGCTGGCTCACGAGTTGGGACACTACAAGCTGCGGCACGTGCTCAAGAATCTCGGCCTGAGCGCCCTTTTCCTGCTCGCCGGGCTGTGGCTGCTCAGCGTGCTGCTGGACTACCCGCCCCTGTTCCGGGCCTTCGGGCTTGCCGAGCCCGCCCACCATACGGCGCTGGTGATCTTCTCATTGATTTCGGGGCCGTTTATATTCTGGCTGGCGCCCTTCATGAACCATATCTCACGCCGGCACGAATATGAGGCCGACGGTTTCGCGGTACGACTGCTGGAGGACGGGAAACCCCTGGAAGAAGCCCTGGTGGCCTTGACCGTCAACAACCTGAGCAATCCGACGCCCCATCCGTGGTACTCCGCCTATCACGACTCCCATCCCGCAACGGTCGAACGGGTCCACGCCATCCGCGCCATGGGGGCCGGGCCGGCCGAGGCAGCCGCAGCGGCGGGCGGCGCCGCCGGATGAGGCTCTCACGAGGAACCCCATGACGCTCATACTGGACAATGACGACGTGCGTAAGGCCATCGACCTGGACGAATGTCTGGAAGCCATGGCCACGGCCTACCGGGATCTTCCGGGAGGCCGGTCGGTGAATCGCCCCACCACCCACATCTACACGCACCACTCCATGGCCGACGCTTCCTACAGCTTCAAGTCCGTGGAGGGGGCGGTGGAACGGTTCGGCACCCTGGCCCTGCGGGTGACCTCGGACGTGGTCCGGGAGGAAACCTGCAACGGCTCGATCCGGCTGGAGAAGCTCCCGCTGGCCGGCAAGGGGCTGTTCCTCGGGCTGGTCCAGTTGTACAGCCTGGAAAACGGTGAACTCCTGGGTATCATGCCCGACGGGGTCATCCAGCAGACCCGGGTGGCGATCACCAGCGCGCTGGGCGCCCAGGCGCTGTGCCGGCCGGAGGCCGCCCGGCTGGGCCTCATCGGCACCGGAGGACAGGCGCGCGCCCACTTCCGCCTCCTGACCCACGTTCTCCCCATCAAGACGGTCAAGGTGTACAGTCCCCGTCCCGAGCACCGGCAGACCTTCGCCGAACAGATGGGCCAGGCCGACGGCGTCGAGGTCGAACCCACCGGCAGCGTGGCCGCGGCCATCGCCGGCTGCGACATCATCTGCACCGCCACCAGCACCTCGACTCCCATCATCTCGGGAGACATGCTGGAGCCCGGCGTGCACTACAACGCCATCCGCGAGTTCGAGCACGACGAGACCGTGTTCGCCAAGGCGGACATCACCGGCATCCATACGGCGATGGGAGGCATACGGCACCACCTGCCGCCCGGCGTGGACGACCTGCCGGGAATCCGGCAGGAAGCGCCCCGGGACTGGAGCGTCTACCCGGAGATCTCCGACTTCCTGTCCGGCCGCACGCCCGGACGCGCCAACGCGGATCAGATCACTTTCTTCCTCAACAACATCGGCACCGGAGTCCAGTTCGCGGCCATGGGCCACTGCATTATGAAGGCGGCCGAGAAAATAGGCCTGGGCAAGGAAGTGGCAAGCGACTGGTTCCTGCAGGACATCAAGCCGTGATGCGGACGTGACCCCGACGAACACGGACCCGACCCGGAAGCCGAACGTGCCGGAATCCTTCTCCCTCTACGTCCACATCCCCTATTGCGTCAGCAAGTGCCCCTACTGCGACTTCAACTCCCACGTGGCGGCCCGCATACCCGAGCAGGAGTACACTCAGGCGCTGTTGCGGGAGTTGCGCCACCATTCCGAGTCGGAGGCATGGGCCAACCGGTCCGTCAAAACGATCTTCTTCGGCGGCGGCACCCCCTCGACCTTTCAGGGAACCAGCATCGGCGCCATCCTCGACCAAGCCGCCGGGCTGTTCCACTTCGATGAGCCAATGGAAATCACCCTGGAGGCGAACCCCGGCACGGTGGATGCCAGCCGCTTCCGGGACTATCGCCGCTGCGGCGTCAACCGCATCAGCATCGGCGCGCAGACCTTCGACGCCGAGCTGCTGCGGTTCCTGGGCCGGCTCCACAGCGCGGAGGAAACACGCCAGGCCCTGACGAGCGTCCGGGAGGCGGGTTTCGACAACTTCAGCCTCGATCTGATCTACGGGATTCCGGACCAGACCCTGGACGGCGTCAGCCGGGACCTCTCACAGGCGTTGGCGTGCGAGCCGCCTCACCTGTCCGCCTACAACCTCACCATCGAGGAAGGCACGCCCTTCCACGCCCGTTACCGCCAGGGGCTGCTGCACCCCCTGGACGAAGAAATGGAGATCGAGATGGCCGAGCGAATCCAACGGACGCTGGCGCAGGCCGGGCTGGATCGATACGAGATCTCCAACTATGCCCGCCCGGGCTTCGAGTCGAGGCACAACGTCAACTACTGGGAGGGAGGCGACTACCTCGGCATCGGCGCCGGCGCCCACAGCCATCACCGCAGACCCGAAGACCCCTTGGGAGAACGCTGGCAGAACGAGCGCTCGCCGACGGGGTACATGCGGCGCGCCACCGAAGCCGGCCACGCTGTTACCGGGCGCGAGCGCCCCGAGCGGCGTCAAGCCATGGCCGAACACCTGTTCACCGGCTTGCGAATGACCGGCGGCGTTTCAGTGCCGGGTTTTCGTCGCCGTTTCGGAACGAAACCCGAGAGCGCTTTTCCCGAAATCGCCGACTGGCTCTCCGAGGGCTTGCTGGTCGAAACGACCCAACGCCTGCGCTTTGCGCCACGCGGCCTGCTGCTGGCCAATGAGCTCTTCGTTCGGCTCGTATGAATGAGTGTTGTCCAATACGACGTTGGTAGCGTGCGAACCACGTATGGCCATACTGGTAATTACCGTAATCATGCTTGCCGGTCAAAGCAAAGGAGAATAGCAACAATGAGCAAAGAAACGGCCAGAAGAGATGTCAAGCTGGTTGCCGTCGGTAATTCCAAGGGCATTCCGCTCCCGCCGTGCGGGTCGGGATCGATAACGACAGGGTGGACTGCGGGCTGCAAGGGGCTGAAAACGGCCATTCCGGATCCTCGCTACGATGCGCGTCCCTGGGTCCTCTTTCTCCGTTGTCCTTCCCGCGTCAGACCCACGGGTACGGATCATCCGCAGTTGCTTCATCATGTGGGTATCTCCCTCACTCCCATCAGAAACGGACCTGCACGCCGGCGACGACGCCATGTTCAGGCTTTCCGGCCACCAGCACCGTGCCGTAGCCTAGCCGGAGCCGCCACTTCTTGAAGGCGATGGCGTCTGCGCTCATGCCGATGCCCAACAGGGTCCTGGGCATCGTCTCCGCCTGGGCCAGGCTCGAAAAGCTCAGCGCGCCCGTCCTGGCCGATTGCTTGAGGGTGAACGCGGCCGCATCGGTTCGGGTCCGCATGGCGCTCAGGTCCAGCGCCGGACGCCAGCGCAGCGTACCCACTCCGCCCAGCCAGTCCGAAGAAGAAAGGCGCAGCCCCGCGCGCCAGCCGCGATAGCCTTGAGCGATCCTGGGCAGGGTTGCGGTGAACGCCGAGCCCCGCGCCGTATGGGCGTCCCGCTCGACCTGCCCGGAGAACAGCGTCGCCGACGGCCGCACCCGCATTCCACCGAAATCGAAGGACGCGCCCACACCGGCGTGGGCGTAGGTCTGGCGCATGTCGAACGCGCCCGTCAGCCCGCCGCCGGCCACGGGGTTGGCAAACGTGGTCCGACCGCGCCACTCGCCCCGGCGGATACCCGCCCCGGCAAACCAGGTTTCGCCGCGCCAGCGACCGCGCAAGGCATAGCGACCGCCGTCGAGCCGCCCCACCGCATCCGACTGTCGCAGCGACATCGACCGGTCCGGCGACGCCGAAACCCCGATACTGAAACCGCGGCCGAGACGGGCGTTGAAACCCATCGCGGAGGCCCCTGCGGTCCCCCTCGGCGCCTTCCCGCTCAAAGCCAAGCTCCAGGAGCCGTCGCGGCCACTCCCGATCCAGTGCGTCAACCTCTGACCAGTCCCCGGCAACGGAGTGAACGATACCCCCCTGTCCGCCACCGTGCTCTTCGCCTCCCCGGGTTTACTCTCATCAGGGTCCAGCACGTCATCCATCGGCGACAACAGCAGCATCAAAAGCAATGCCCCGCCGCCAAGGACAACCGCGTCGTTTCCACCGCCGGACGAACCCCTACGTTGGGTCGGCGTCTCCGGCTCCGGCTCGGGCTCCGGCCTTAGCACAGCGTCCGCTTCCACCACCGCAACTCCCCGCGTCCCGTCCTCCTTGACCATGATCGACCCGATGGTCTCCGACTCTCCTTCCTGCACCTCGGTCTTGAGCACGACTTCACTGCTCGCAGAACGGATCGGCGTCCCCTCGGCGATAACGTTCTGCGCCATCCGCTCGATCGTCGCCTGATCGCTCCGGGTCTGGTCGTCCACCGTTTCGTCCGCCTGCAAATGCAACTCCAACGCCGCAGGATTCCCGTCCGCATCCTGGGCGATGATCCCCCCGCCAGCGATAATCCGCGGCGGGTCGTCCTTGTTCTCGTCCGTGAGCAAAGCGGACACGCGGGCCTGATCGTAGATCGTCATGGTGCCCTCCGGCCCCAGGTCGAAATCCCCCGCGAACCTCAAAGCGCCCTCCTCGATGGTCGCGCTGCTGCCGGCAAAGGTAACGTCGCTGCCGAAACGGACAACGCCGCTGCCGCGCTTGTACATCTCGGTCACACCCGTGACCGTACCTTCGAAAACCCCGGATTGGATCACCAGCGTGTCCAATCCCTCGCCGAAGTCGATGTCCCCGGCAAACGTACTGTCGATGGCGGACAGCGTGTCGTTGAAGCGGTCGAACTCGATCGCCCCCCTGATGGTGCTGCCGTCCACGATCACGTCCGCGTGGCCGCCGCGAAACCGGGCCGCCACCGGCGCCTCGATCAGTGAACCCCCCTGAATCCTCGCCCTGAGCGTTCCCGACTCGGTCTCTGCAAACACGCCGATCCCGTCCTCGTCGTCGTTGGTCGCCGAGTCATGAGTGGCCCTGACCGTCCCGCCGTTCACCACCACCGCAGCCTCCCCGGCTCCGGTCGTGTGGGCCCACAGGCCGATGGCGCTGCTGCCCCGCACGTGAACCTCGCCGCGGTTGGTGACGAGCGCGTCTCCATCTGCGGTTATCGCGACAACCCCGTGGGCGTTGAGGCCGCTCTCGGACGACCCACCTCCGGTGGTCACGCTCCCTTCGTTGGTCGCCACCGCCGTGGCCAAACCGTCGCCCTGTGCCACAAGACCGCGCGCGCCGTCCCCGGTGGTGGTGATGGCGGCGCCGTTCGCGTTGGTCGCTGACGCCGTCCCCCCTTCTTTCACATCCGCTTGTACCCCGTGGGCGTTGAAGCCGCTCTCGGACGGTGCGCCTTGGGTGGTCACGCTCCCTTCGTTGATCGCTACCGCCGTGCCAGAACCTTCGACCAGTGCTCGTATCCCTCTCGCCCCGGTGCCGCGGGTCTCGATCATGCCGCTGTTGACGGCCCTCACTTCAGCGCCGCCGACGGAGCCCTCATCAACGCGCGCTTTGGCGTACAACCCATACGCCCTGAAGGCCCCCGTATCGTCGCCGGTGGTGAGAATGGAGCCGCGGTTGGTCGCGAGCGCCTTCCCGGCGCCATCATCGACACGGGCGAATACACCTGCTGCGGCGTCCCCCGTGGTAGTGACGGTGGCGCCGTTCGCGTTGGTCGCCGTCGCCGTCCCCCCTTCTTCCACGTCCGCTACTACCCCGTTGGCGTATACGCCGCTCTCGGACTGCGTATCTCCGGTGGTCACGCTCCCTTCGTTGGTGGCCACCGCTGTGCCGCCCAAACCGCCCCATGCCCGAAGGCCGCGCGCGCCGTCCCCGGTGGTGGTAATGGTGGCGCCGTTCGCGTTGGTCGCCGTCGCCGTCCCCGCCCCTTGCACGCCTGCTTGTACCCCGCGGGCGCTGAAGCCGGTCTCGGTCAGTGCGCCTTTGGTGGTCACGCTCCCTTCGTTGGTGGCCACCGCCGTGCCGCCCAAACCGCCCCATGCCGCAAGGCCGCGCGCGCCGTCCCCCGTGGTGGTGATGGCGGCGCCGTTCGCGTTGGTCGCCGTCGCCTTCCCCCCTTCTCCCGCGAGCGCGTATACCCCGTTGGCGTGGAAGCGGCTCTCGGGCGGCCGCGCGCCTTCGGTGGTCACGCTCCCTTCGTTGGTGGCCACCGCCGTGCCGCCCGAACCGCCCCGTGCCCAAAGGCCTTGCGCACCGTCCCCGGTGGTGGTGATGGCGGCGCCGTTCGCGTTGGTCGCCGTCGCCGTCCCCCCTTCTCCCACGAGCGCGTATACCCCGTGGGCGTACACGCCGCTCTCGGACTGCCTATCTCCGGTGGTCACGCTCCCCTCGTTGGTGGCCACCGCCGTGCCCGACTCACCTCCTGCCCGAAGGCCGGTCGCGCCGTCTCCCGTGGTGGTGATGGTGGCGCCGTTCGCGTTGGTCGCTGTTGCCGTCCCCTCCCCTTCCACGCCTGCTTGTACCCCGCGGGCGCTGAAGCCGCTCTCGGTCAGTGCGCCTTTGGTGGTCACGCTCCCCTCGTTGGTGGCCACTGCCGTGCCCGACCCGCCCCATGCCACAAGGCCGCGCGCGCCGTCCCCCGTGGTGGTGATGGTGGCGCCGTTCGCGTTGGTCGCTGTTGCGGTCCCCCCTTCTGCCACCCTCGCTTGTACCCCGTGGGCGCTAAAGCCGCTCTCGGACGTCGCGCCTTTGGTGGTCACGCTCCCTTCGTTGATCGCTACCGCCGTGCCCGATCCTCCGACATTTGCTCGTATCCCTCTCGCCCCGGTGCCACGGGTCTCGATCATGCCGCTGTTGACGGCCCTCACTTCAGCGCCGTCGACGGAGCCCTCATCAACGAACGCTTGGGCGTACAACCCATACGCCCTGGTCCCCGTGTCGTCGCCGGTGGTAAGAATGGAGCCGCGGTTGGTCGCGATCGCCGTCCCGGCGCCATCTTGGACTCGGGCATTCACACCTCGTGCGTCGTCCCCCGTGGTGGTGACGGTGGCACCGGCTTCGTTGGTTGCCGTGGCGGTCCCCGACCCTGTGACTGTTGCGCGCAACCCCGACGCACCGTCGCCCTCGGTGGTGACGGTAGCGCCGGCTTCGTTGGTTGCCGTGGCGGTCCCCGACCCTGTGGTTTCTGCGCGCAACCCCAGAGCACCGTCGCCCTCGGTGGTGATGGTGGCGCCGCTCACGTTGATGGCGGTTGCCGTCCCGGCGCCATCAGAACTTGCCAAGACCGCATGCGCATCATAGTTGTCGTCGGGCCCTCCTCTGGTGGTGACGGTCCCTTCGTTGATGGCTACCGCAGCGCCCGATCCCTCGATGCTCGCAGTCATTCCGCGCTGGGCCGTGCCACGGGTCTCGATCGTGCCCTTGTTGACGGCTATCGCCTCGGCGTCGGCATGCTCCGAGTTGTTGTCAACCCGGAACGCGTAACCCCTGCCGTCGCCGGTGGTGCGAATGGAGCCGGTATTGATGACCTCGATAACTCCCGCAAAGTCCGAGTCGCTCCAATTCGCAATCACGGCGCCGTGCCGTCGTGAAGCCTCCGAACCGAACTCTCCGTCTGTGGGGACGTCGATGTCGGCAGCCAACTCTACGGTCACATCGATGATGTCTGGAAGGTTTTCGAAGGTCAGCCTTAAGCCGTCCTCTCCGCTTCCATCGAGGTCGCCCTCGACTTTCCGTGAAAACGAACCATCATCATCATCAGCATCGAAAGACACGCGGGCATCGACGCGATCCACTTCGTCGTCGTGCACGTCAATGACCAATGTCTCGTAGACCACGTTACCAGGGACACTAGGGAGGTCGGGGACGTCTTCCTGGGTGAGGGTGTCGCCGTCGGTATCGCTTGTGCATACGAGACGCGCGTCCGTCTCCAGGTTCCAATTACAGTCGACCGTGGCGGAAGTGTGAGTCGGGGCGAGTGCCATCGACGCCAGACAGGCGAGTCCGACGCAGAAGGCGGCGCCGGGAAAGAATTTCAGCAGGCGGTTATTTGGGGGGGGGGGGGGGGAGTATTTCTTCAGGAGATAGCGACAGAAGCTTCCTATTCATGAGCTGCTCCTTTTCCGTGGTGGTTGCTGGGAAATGCCCTCTCGGGTGACCGTGCAACGACCGTGGGCGTCTATACGGAACCGTGTACAGGAACCCGGCGACTATGACCATAACGACCGTTCCCTTACCGATATCTCGGCATCATGTCAAACAAATTTTTTCGGAGTTTCCCAGGGAGGGTATGCGCGGCCAGGACTATTTCACGCTAGCGGCAAGAGGGGATAGGAAAGGGGGAGAAGGAGAGGGGTGACTATTTGCGAGGGGATGGGGTAGGAAGGAGTGGATGGCAGAGGGATTCGACAACGGACAGGTGGTGGTGCGGGAGGTGGAGGTTCGGTTGGGGCAAGGGCACGAGCGGCGGCGGTGGGACGAGTGGATGGCGGAGCATCCCTGTTTGGGGTTCCGGCAGTGTGCGGGTCGGGGATTGCGCTACGTGGCGGTACTCGGCGGCCGGTATCGCCTGGTGCGCCGCGTACAAGTCGCCGGCGTGTCCAGCGACTTTCGTGCACTGTTCCTGCACTGCAGTTGGAGTACGCCATCGGCGTTACCGGAAAGGCCTTGTCGGATGAAAACGGCCGCGTCCGAGGCGGATTCTTCGGGCCGGCGCACGAGGAGAGGGCCGGAGTGCTCGACGACCGATCCCCCGACGTCGACCTCCTTGCCGGCTTCGGCGGAAAGCGCTGATGATGCCCGTCCCACCCGTCTGCGCCATCTGGCCCGGATGGACTACGAACCGGGGGCTGCCACTTGCTCCTTGAGGGCACGGAAGCTGGATTCGTTCAGGCCGGTGGCTGCTTCTATGGTCTCCCAAGGCACGCCGACCGCCAACAAGCCCTCCACGACTTCCACCTGACCTTCGGCGCGGCCTTCATCCAGGAGTTGCTGTGCATAGGTCATGATCACCTCTCCTTGGTCCATTCCATGACGCCTTAGCGCCTGATTATAGGTCTCCAGCCTCTCTGGCTCTATCGTGGCCATCAGATACCGGGTGTAGCGACGGACCTGATCCACTCCGCCGCCAGCCTGCAGGCGCCGGACCAAGGACGCCGCGAGTTCCAGTGCCGCTTCCACATGACGGTTGAACGCCGCCATCATCAGCAACTGCGCGATGCGAGCCTCGACTTCCCCGGCTACCTCTTCGGGCTCCAACGTCGTTTGATCCAGCAGCACGTGGGCAAACTGCGGCTGCCAGGGCCACGACCGCACGGCCTCGGGAAACAAGTCCGCCAACTCCGTCGAATAGCTCCACCCTCGGGGTCCCTGATAGAATACCACCGGCACGATGGGCCGCAAGCCTGTCTGGTCCGGCGCTTGCCGGAGGCTGGCGTCCCAAATGCGGCAGCAATACTTCAACAACCGGAACCGCATCCAACGGTCCGGCGACGATTGATGCTCGAACAACAAGTACAGCGCCACCGGCTCCTGGGTTTCGGCAAGCTCCACCTGATAGAGCAGGTCGGATTGGCTTTCGCGCAGGTCCTCATCGAGGAAGGTGCCGTCCTGAAGGGTGAGGGAGGACCAGTCGATGCGGTCCCGGCATTCCGGGGGCAAGGCGGTCTGCAACAGGCTGGCGGCTTCCGAGGCATTGGAGAAGACGGCGCGAAAGAGTTTGTCGTGGGGTTGGTAGAGTTCGTTGGCCATGAAGTCTCTTTCGTCGGGCTTGGGTCGGGGGGGCAAGCGGGTCGAGCTCATCTACAAGGATCGGGGTTCTTACACCGATTGGCGCGAACTCGACATGGGGTCTACGACCGCGTCGTGCTGCAACGACGGGGAAACCGAGCACGGGAAGTCATCGCCATCCTCTTGACAAGCCTCCTCAGGTCCCCATTTCCCAGGACGACAGGTAGCGCTTCTGCTCGCGGGTGAGCTTGTCCATCCGAATGCCCATGCTGGCGAGCTTGATGCTGGCGACCCAGTCCACCAGGGCCTGGGGAACGTCGTAGACTTGAGGTGACAGTTCGTCGCGCTGCTTGACTGCCCACTCGGAGGCCAGGGCCTGGGTGGCGAAGCTCATGTCCATGACCGAGGCGGGGTGCCCTTCGGCGGCGGCAAGGTTGACCAGTCGTCCTTCGCCGAGCAGGAAAACGCGCTTTCCGCCGGGCAGCGTGTAGCAATCGACGTGGTTCCTCACGTTCCTGTCGCATTTCTCCGCCATTTCCGTGAGGCCCTCGAGGTCGATCTCGATGTCGAAATGGCCGGAGTTGCAGATGATGGCGCCGTCCTTCATGGCCCGCAGGTGCTCCTTGCGGATCACGTGCATGTCTCCGGTCAGGGTAATGAAGAGGTCGCCGACCTTGGCGGCGTCCTTCATCGGCACCACGTCGAAGCCGTCCATGGAGGCCTCCAGTGCGCGCACCGGGTCCACCTCGGTGACCATGACCTTGGCGCCCATGCCCCGGGCCCGGGAGGCGACGCCCCGGCCGCACCAGCCGTAGCCCGCCACCACCACCCGCTTGCCCGCCAACAGCACGTCCGTGGCGCGGATGATGCCGTCGATGGTGGACTGGCCGGTGCCGTAGCGGTTGTCGAAGAGGTGCTTGGTGGCGGCGTCGTTGACCGCGATGATGGGGATCTTGAGCGCTTTGTCGGCTTCCAGGGCGCGGAGCCGGATAACGCCCGTGGTGGTTTCCTCCATGGACGCCACCATCCCGGATGCCAGGTTGGCGTATTCCTGATGCAACATGGACACCAGGTCGGCGCCGTCGTCCATGGTGATGACCGGCCGGTGGTCCAGCGCCGCCCTCAAATGTCGGTAGTAGGTATCGTGGTCCTCGCCGCGCACCGCGTACACGGACAGGTTTTCCTTCTTCACCAGCGCCGCGGCCACATCGTCCTGGGTTGACAGCGGGTTGGACGCGCACAGCGCCACGTCGGCGCCGCCGGCCTTCAGGGTGCGCACGAGGTTGGCGGTTTCCGCGGTTACGTGCAGGCAGGCGGAGAACCGCAGGCCCTTCAACGGCTCCTCCTTTTGAAAACGTGCGCGTACGTTCCGAAGCACCGGCATTTCCTGATCCGCCCAAAGAACGCGCTTCCAGCCGTCGGACGCCAATCGGGGGTCCGCGATGTCGTACTTCGATTTCGCCATGTTCCTCTCCGTCTCCGCCGGCCTGCTTGACCGCTGTCGTGTCACCGCCGGACGAGTTATGGGTGTGGGTCGGGTGCTATCCCTTGACCCCGCTGCTCAGCCTCGCCGCTCGGTCGGTCTGCTCCCAGGTGAAGAGACCGCTCTCCGGCGGGCGGCCGAAATGGCCGTAGGCAGCAGTTTTCTGGTAGATGGGCGCTCGCAGGTCCAGAGTGTCGATGATTCCCTTGGGAGTGAGCTCGAAGTTCTCCCGCACCAGCTTCACGATCTCGGAGTCCGGGACCACGCCGGTGCCGAAGGTATCGACGGCGATGGAAACCGGCTCCGCCACGCCGATGACGTAGGCGAGCTGGATCTCGCAGCGTTGCGCCAACTTGGCGGCCACGACGTTCTTGGCCACATAACGGGCCACGTACGCCGCACTCCTGTCGACCTTGGAAGGGTCCTTGCCCGAGAACGCGCCGCCGCCGTGACGTCCCATACCGCCGTAGGTGTCCACGATGATCTTGCGGCCGGTGAGGCCGGCATCGGCCTGCGGCCCGCCGATTTCGAAGCTGCCCGTGGGGTTGACCAGAAACTCCGTATCGTTATCCAGGTATCGGGCCGGCACCACCGCCCGGATGACGTTCTCGATGACGGTTTCCTTGAGCTTCCCGTGCTCCACGTCGCCGGCGTGCTGGGTCGACACCACTACGTTGCTGACCCGGTGCGGCCGTCCGTCTCTGTACGCGACGCTCACCTGGGATTTGGAATCCGGCCGAAGGAACGGCGCCTCTCCGGATTTCCTCAGCTTCGCCAGATACGACACCAGGTCATGGGCGAGCTTGATCGGCAGCGGCATCAGCTCTTCGGTCTCGTCGCAGGCATAGCCGAACATCATCCCCTGATCGCCGGCGCCCTGCTCCTTGAACAGGCCCTGGCCCTCGGTGACCCCCTGGGAGATGTTGGGGGACTGGCTCACCAGTCTCACCAGGACCTCGCAGGTGTTGCCGTCGAAGCCCTTGGCGGGATCATCGTAACCGATGTCGAGCGCCACCCGGCGCGCGACGCTCTCGTAGTCCACCTCGCCCTTGCTGGTAATCTCTCCGGCTATCACCACCAGATCATTCTTGACCAGGGTCTCGCATGCGACCCGGCTGTCCGGGTCCTGCGCCAGATGGGCGTCGAGCACCGCATCCGAGATCTGATCGCACATCTTGTCGGGATGCCCCTCCGAAACCGACTCCGAGGTGAAAACAAAATCCTTGTTCGTCATGGATAATTCCTGTTCGACCTTTCCCTTGGTGTTTTTCTAGGAGCCTGTCGGACTTGGCAAGAATCTACTGCGAGGGATGGAAATGGGTCCATTTCCATCCCTCTCGCTACGATTCGCCAAATCCGACAGGCTCCTAGTCGCTCTCGCGGAACTTGTCCTCGATGAGCTGCTCGATGGCAAGCATGGCTTCCTGAGCGTCGTCTCCCTTGGTTTCCACCCGGATCTTGCTCCCCTTGGCCGCTCCGAGCGTCAAGACCCCCATGATGCTTCGCGCGTTCACGACGTTGTCGTCCTTGGAGATCTTCACGTCCGCAGAGAATCGGTTCACGGTCTCGACCAGTAACGCGGAGGCGCGGGCGTGCATCCCGAGGCGGTTCTTTATCTCGAGTTTCTTTCTAACGCGGTGCATCGATCATCTGTCAATGTCCCGGTGCCTCGACTGAATGCGCCACGGCGTCCCCTCGAGGCGCCGCGCGAACTCGGCAGCCAGCACCACCGACCTGTGCCTGCCGCCGGTACAACCGAAGGCCAAGGTCAGATTGCTCTTGCCCTCGCGCTCGTAGCTCGGCAGGGTGAAGTCGAGCAATGCGGTCATTCGCTCCATGAACGCGTGCGTCTCCGTTCGACTGAGCAGGAAATTCCGGACTTCCGGCGCCAATCCGCTCTTGGCCTCCAACCCACTAACAAAAAACGGGTTGGGAAGAAACCTCACGTCAAAGACCATGTCGGCTTCGGCGGGAATCCCGTACTTGTAACCGAAGGACATGAGGAAAATCGACATTCGTCGCTTGCCCAACGCCCGGACACACGAATCCTCGATAACCTTCTTCAGGTCGTGGACACTCAGACCGGTGGTGTCGATGACGCGGTCCGCCGAATCCCGCATTCCCGTCAAGGCCGCCCGCTCCCGCGCGATACCGTCCTGGACCGACCCGTTCCCCTGGAGCGGGTGCGGCCGGCGGGTCTCGTTGAACCGGCGCAGCAGCAACTCGTCGCTGGCCTCCAGAAAGATCACCTCCACGTGGTGGCCGGCCCGGCGGGTCTCCGCCAATACCTCGTGCCACCCTTCGATGAACTGCGCGCCGCGGAGGTCGATGCCGAAGGCGACCCGTTCGATCCCCTCCCGGTAGCCCTGGCACAGATCGATGAACCTGGGAATCAGCAGCACGGGCAGGTTGTCGATGGAGAAGAAGCTGTTGTCCTCGAGGACCCGCATGGCGGCGTTCTTGCCGGAACCCGACATGCCGGTGATGACGAGGATATCAAGCAGACCGGGCACGGGTTTAACGCGGACCCATCATGACCCACGGCATGACCGACTCGAAGGGGTCAAGCTCAGAGGCTCCTTTCCTTCTCCTCGATGAGACTCACCACCTCCTCGGGGGTCTGGACCCGCATCAGGTGCTCCCTGAGCGACGCGTCTTTCACCAGCCGGGACACCCGGGCCAAGGCGCTCAGATGCTCGGAGGTCGAGCCCTCGGGAGCAACCAGCAGAAAGAAAAGATGCGTGGGGGTGCCGTCCTGGGCGTCGAAATCAACCCCTTCACGGCTGCGGGCAAAGGCGATGAACACGCGTTTCAGCCCGGGCAGCTTGCCATGGGGTATGGCGACTCCCTCACCGATGGCGGTGCTGCATATCCTCTCCCGTGCATGAACCACCTCGAGCAATCGTTGCGAGTCCTCGAATCCGTAGTGACTCGACACCCGCGTCACGATCTCTTCGAGCACGGCAAACTTTTCCCGCGCCTCGAGACTCGGAATGACCGTCTCAGGATCCAGAACGTCGGTGATTCGCAACCTCTACCCCCTTTGTGGACACGCGCCGCATCAGTCCGGCGCGACCCGACAATTGGCGAACGGTTCCCGTCTCCGGGATGACGGCAGAATCCCGAGCTGCTCGCGGTACTTGGCCACCGTCCGGCGTGCGATGTCGATGCCGACACCTTGCAGCGCAACCGCGATCCCCTGGTCACTCAGGGGCTTCCCGGGATCCTCCGACTCCACCAACGTCTTGATCTTGTCACGAACCGACTCCGACGACACGACCGTGGAACTGTCGTTTCGGGCGATCCCGCTTTGAAAGAAGAACTTCAACTCGAAAACACCCTGCGGCGTATGGGCATACTTGTTGGAGGTGGCGCGGCTGACCGTGGACGGGTGCATGCCGATCTCCGACGCGACTTCACGCAACACCAGCGGTTTGAGGCCGGCGGTGCCATGATCGAGGAACTCACGCTGAAACCGGAAGATGCTCTCGCTGACGCGATAAAGGGTCTGTTGACGCCAGTGGATGCTCTTGATCAGCCAGGTGGCGGCACGGACCTTGGTCTCCAGGTACTCCCTGGCCTGGCGCACTTCCTCTCCCCGCTCGCCGGCCAGACGCCGCACCAGTGGACTGACCCGCAAGGGCGGGACGCCGTCGTCGTTCAGGAATATGGCGTACTCCCCTGCTACCTTCTGGACCACCACGTCCGGAATGATGATACGGACCTGGTCATCGCCGAAACCCCGTGCCGGCTTGGGCTCGAGACAGCCGATGAGATGAGCTGCCGCGATCACCTCTTCGATGCCGACGTTCAAGCCCGCCGCGATCCGGTCATATTGTTTGTACTCCAGATCGTGGAGATGATGGGCCACCATGTCCGCAGCGACGCTGTCCTTCATCCCGGCATTGTGGAGTTGCACCAGCAGACACTCACGCAGGTCCCGGGCGGCGATGCCGACGGGATCGAACAACTGGATATGCACCAATACCTCTTCAACGGCGCCGGGCGCGGCATGAGCCAGTTCGCCGATCTCCTCGACCGACGCCTCCAGGTAACCCCGTTCGTCCAGGTTGCCGATGATGCACATGCCGATACTCTCACCGGCCGGTTCGAGTCCAGCCATGCGGAGCTGCCACAAAAGGTGTTCCTGGAGCGTCTCCCGGCGGGTCACCGTGTTCTCCAGGGACGGGAAGTCGGCTTCCTCCCGGACCACCTCGGTGCTTACCATGTCGTGACGCGAGTTGGAGTGATTGTCCAGGTAGTCCTGCCAGTCCGCGATCCGGTCCGTGATCGTCATCTCGTGCGTCGCCTCGGGCTCGCGCACGGCCTCGGCGCCGGTTCCCTCGTCCTCGTGCGCCTCCTCCAGGGCCGGGTTCTCTTGCAATTCCTCGGAAATCCTCTGTTGGAGGTCGAGTTGGGACAGTTGAAGGAGCTTGATGGCCTGCTGCAACTGGGGCGTCATCACCAGTTGCGGCATGATCTTCTGAGAGAGTTTGATTTCGAGCGCCATCGGACTACAGCCGGAATCCCTCGCCCAGATAGACCCTGCGTGCGTTGTCGTTGGCGGCGATGTCGCTCGGGGTCCCCTCCGCCAGCACCACCCCCTGGCTCAGGATATAGGCGCGGGTGCAGATCTCCAGGGTTTCCCTGACGTTGTGATCCGTGATCAGAACCCCGATACCGGCCTTTGCGAGCTGCTGAATCACGGACTTCATATCCGCCAAGGCGATGGGGTCGACGCCGGTGAAGGGTTCGTCCAACAGCACGAAGAAGGGCGACAGAATCAGTGCCCGGGCGATTTCGACGCGCCGTCTTTCGCCTCCCGATAGCGTGTAGGCCTTCTGATCCGCCAAGTGTGCCAACCCGAACGTGCCCAGGAGTCGGCCGCTCCGTTCCTCCTCCTCGTCCCTCCCCAATCCCAGGGTTTCAAGAATGGCCAACAGGTTCTGTTTGACCGTCAGGCCCCGGAATACCGAAGATTCCTGGGGCAGATAGCTGATGCCCGCCCGGGCGCGCCGGTAAACGGGAGCCGCCGTAAGGTCCGTCCCGTCGAGGGCCACCGTTCCTCCGTCGGCCCGAACCAGACCGATGACGATGTGGAACAGTGTCGTCTTCCCTGCTCCGTTGGGCCCCAGGAGACCCACCACCTCTCCACTCCCGACTTCAAGCGTCACCTGATCAACGACCCGCCGACCTCGATATGCCTTTATGATACCATCTGCGTTGAGAACGCTCATCGCGCCCGCCCTGCGCCATTTCTCAACGACCCAACTGCCCGGGGAAGATCACCGCTCTGACGCGCCCGCCACTGTTTTCCACCACGCTGCGGTCCTCTTTCATGTAGATCGTGATGCGATCTCCCGAGATGCTGTTGTTCCCATCCCGGACGGTGCTGTTGCCGGACACGGTGATGGTTTCCGCCGAACCATCGAAGACGGCCTTGTCGCCGGTCATCTCCCGCCCCCCATGGCGCACCCGCACCGTCCCTTCGGCCACGACGCTCCTCAACCCCCCGCCCTTGGCGTCGTAGCGGGCAAGGAGGACGTCGCTGGCAATCTCGACGCCGTCCCGGACCACCACGACGTTCCCCTTGTAGATGATGGTGTTGGTCTTGCGCTGGAGTTCCATGGCATCCGCGGTGATCACGACGGCGGTGTCCCCGTCTCCGAGGAGCCCGCCGCGGTTCGGTTCTCCGCCCCGGGAGCCGCCTTCCGCCGCGCCTCCCACGGCGCTGACGGCGTGCAACAGCACGACCACCGCCACACCGAGCTTCACGCCGGAGACGTGGCGCTTCCAGTCACGTTTCATCGCCCTCACCCTGCTCCCCGTTTGAACGGCGGGCCACCGTTGCGACGTCCGGCATGGATGGTGGTTCTCACCTTCCCCAGGACCTCCAGGGTCTCGTTGCTCAATGAGTAGGTCATGCTCTCGCCCTCGAATTCGACGCCGTCCACGACGGCCCAGACCCGGGCGGGACAAATCACGCGGTCATCGCGGTGATGGTAGATGAGCCTTTCGGTCCGAAATCTTGCGCCCTGGTAGGCGATGTCCACCGCACCGTTCAAAACCGCCCGTTCCAACTGCCCGCCCGGTAGAAAGACGTTCCCTTCCCTGCTCCTGGCCTCCAGCGTCCGGCCGTCCTCCCGGTAGAAGACCAACCGCGGACGCCGTATCTCGGTCCGCTCTTCCGCCTTGTAGTAAGTGGCCTCGGCCCCCTTGATTTCCCATTCCTTCCGTCCGTTCCGGATCATGCTCCGACGAAAATTCCTGACCTGCAAGGGCACTCCGGGCGTGAATTGCAGCAGGTCTCGAGGGTCCCGGTTCGCCTGCTCCCGCATGTGTTGCGCGACCTCGATCCCGACGAAGGCGGCCCCGGCAGCCAATACCAGCAAGAGCAGTAACCGTTTCGACCGCATGGACCGAACCCCTGCCCCGCCTTGGGAGACAGGGCGCCGGCAGTTCAGGTTCGGGATAACAATTCCGCGATGGGGTGTAAAGCAGCCGGCATGAAATTTGCTTTACAATCCGCCATCGTCCGCCATCGTCCCGTGTCCAGCCCGTGCCGATCCCGCCCGATTCCGGCTCAACGGTCGTACTCCTCCAACAACGCGTCCCACTTGCCGGTGAGCCGCAGCAGCAGTTCCGCCACTTCACGTACCGCGCCCCGACCACCCTCAAGGGTCGTGACGTAGTCCACGCGCGCCTTCAGGCCGTCCCATGCGTTCTTCACCGCCACGGCGAAGGCAACCCTCCGCAGCACCGGCAAATCCTGCATGTCGTCGCCGACATAGGCGATCTCGTCATCGGTCAGGCCGGTGTCGGCCTTGACCCTTTCATAGCCGCGCCGCTTGTCCGAGACGTTCTGATGGACGAGCCCGATGGACAGGCGCTCCGCCCGCACCGCCACCGCACGGGACGCCCGGCCGGTGAGCAGCCCTACGCGGATTCCCGCCTGTTGGAGCAGCTTGATGCCGTGGCCGTCCTGGACGTCGAAACGCGTGACCTCCTCGCCCCGTTCGTCGATGACGATGCCGCCGTCGGTCAGCACGCCGTCGACGTCCAGCAGCAGCAGCTTGACGGCCTGGACCTTCCGGCGCAACGCTTCGGCCCGCGGTTCAGACAATACCGGCTTTGAGCAGGTCATGGAGGTGAATGATCCCCTGGGGCCGCTCCGAGTCTTCGGCCTTGATGAAGAGGGACGTGATCGAGAATTTCTCCATCAGCGCCACGGCTTCGGCCGCCAGCGAATCGGCGCCGATGGTTTTGGGGTCCCGAGTCATGATCGCCGCGGCCTTGCGGTCCAGCATGTCGGTTTTCCCGGCACTCCTGGCCAGACAGCGGCGCAGGTCTCCATCGGTGATGATGCCGACGAGCGCCGAATCCGCATCGACCACGCCGGTCACACCCAGCCGCTTCGACGTGATCTCCAGAAGAATGTGCCTGAGCGGCGTGTCCTCGGACACCAGGGGTATCTCCTCGCCGCGATGCATCAGGTCCCGGGTGCGGAGCAGCAGCCTTCGACCCAGAGCCCCCCCGGGATGCCGGAGCAGGAAGTCCTCCGTCTTGAACCCCCGGCGCTCCAGCAGTACGACCGCGATGGCGTCTCCCATGGCCAGGGCCGCGGTGGTGCTGGCGGTGGGCGACAAGCCCAGGGGACAGGCTTCCTCGGGCACGCCGACGTCGAGCACCACGTCCGCGGAGAGGGCCAGCGCCGATCGCGCGTTGCCGGTCATGGCGATCAGTTCGAGGCCCCAGCGCTTGATCAGCGGCAGCATCTTCAGCACCTCTTCCGACTCGCCGCTGTTGGAAACCGCCAGGACCACGTCGTCCCGCATGATCATGCCCAGGTCGCCGTGGCTCGCCTCGGCCGCGTGGAGAAAGAACGAAGGTGTGCCGGTGCCGGCCAGGGTCGCCGCGATCTTGTGACAGACGAGACCCGACTTTCCCACGCCGGTGACGATGACCTTGCCGGTACAGTCGTGCAGGATACCGACGGCGCGAACGAAGGCGTCGCCGATGCGGTCCCTGGCCGCGGCGATCCCTCCGATCTCCACGTCCAGCACCTCGCGAGCCTTGCGGACAACGTCCGCCGCACCGCCCATGTCATCGGCTCCCGTGCTCTTTGACCCGGTCATCGATGTCCCTGGCCGTCCGCAGCAGCTCGTCGAGCGCGTCGAGCGGAAAGGAGGTGGGGCCGTCGCTCAAGGCCCGGTCCGGATCCTCGTGGACTTCCATGAACAGGCCGTCCACCCCCACGGCCACTGCCGCACGCGCCAGCGGCGCGATGAACTGCCGGTCGCCGCCCGAGGCCCGGCCCAGGCCGCCGGGGAGCTGCAGGCTGTGGGTGGCATCGAACACCACCGGGAAACCGGTCTCCCGCATGATCACCAGCGAGCGCATGTCCGACACGAGATTGTTGTAACCGAAGGAGACCCCGCGCTCGGTCAGCAGCACGTTCCTGTTTCCCGCGGCCACGATCTTGGCAACCACGTTGCGGACGTCCCAGGGCGCCAGAAACTGGCCCTTCTTGACGTTCACGACCCTGGCCGCCCGGGCGACTCCCACCACGAAGTCCGTCTGCCGGCAGAGAAACGCGGGGATCTGGACCACGTCGGCGACTTCACAGACCGGGGCAATCTGGTCGGGCTCGTGCACGTCGGTGAGCACGGGGACTCCGATCTCCCGCTTCACCTCCTCCAGGATGCGCAACCCCTGGTCGAGCCCCGGTCCGCGGAACGACTCCAGCGACGTGCGATTGGCCTTGTCGTAGGACGACTTGTAGATGAACGGTATGCCCAGACGCCGGGTCAACTCATCGAGGTACGACGCGTGCCGCAACGCCGAGTCCCGGTCCTCGATGACGCACGACCCCGCGATCAGAGTGAACGGCCGCCCTGCTCCGACACGGATGCCGCTGATGCCGACCTCGGCGGTCATGATCTCGACGCGTCCGCCACGATGCGCATCCGCGGCACTTCCCTGACGGGCGAACGCCGCTGCCCCGCGGCGCGGATGAAACCCCTGAACAGCGGATGGCAATCCGTCGGGCGGGACTTGAACTCCGGGTGGAACTGGCAACCGACGAACCATGGGTGGTCCGCCAGTTCGACGACCTCCACCAGCTCGCCGTCCGGGGACAGGCCGCCGATCCTCAGCCCCTTCTCCGTCATCATCTCCCGGTATCCGTTGTTGAACTCGTACCGGTGTCGGTGGCGCTCCGAGATCCGCTTCCTGCGGTACATCCTGGCCGACAATGAATCCGAAGCCAGCACGCACGGATAGGCCCCCAGGCGCATGGTGCCGCCCATCCGGTCCAGGTCCTTCTGCTCGTCCATCAAATGGATCACCGGGTGTTTCGTCGCGGGGTCGAGCTCCACCGAGTTGGCGCCCTTCAGGGAGCAGACGTTGCGGGCGAATTCGGCCACCGCGATCTGCATCCCCAGGCAGATTCCGAAGAACGGCACCATGTTCTCGCGCGCGTAGCGCACCGCGCGAACCTTGCCCTCGGAGCCGCGGTCCCCGAACCCTCCGGGTATCAGGATGCCTTGGACGCCGCCCAGAAGTTTCCGGACGTCCTGCTTTTCCATCTTCTCCGCGTCGATG
Source organism: uncultured Binatia bacterium (SeqCode) (assembly GCA_965214905.1). GTDB lineage: Bacteria > Desulfobacterota > Binatia > UBA9968 > JAJDTQ01 > JAJDTQ01. The sequence continues at coordinate 2,799,386 of OZ243984.1, read as the reverse complement.
CAATCGAGCTCGACGTGCACCCCGTTGGCGATGCCCCCGTGGATCAGGGCCTCCATCAGGCTCTTGTAGGATTCCCTGAGTTCCATGTACTTCCCCACCACCGCGATCCGCACCGACTCGCTGGCGTTCTTGAGGATGTGCACCGTCTTCTGCCATTTGCGCAGGCTGGGGGCGCCCGTCCACATCCGGAGCCGTTCCACGATGCGGTCGTCCAGACCTTCCTGGTGCAGGACCAGGGGCACCTCGTAGATCCACTCCACGTCCTTGGCGGTGATCACCGAGGTTTCGTCCACGTTGCAGAAGCTGGCGATCTTGGCTTTGAGCTGCCGGCTCAGCAGACGGTCGGTCCGGCACAACAGGAAGTCCGGTTGGATCCCCAGGCCGGTGAGCTCCTTTACGCTGTGCTGGGTAGGCTTGGTCTTGAGCTCGCCGCCCGGCGCGATGTACGGGACGAACGTCAGGTGAACGTAGATGACGTTGTCCCTGCCGGAGTCTCGCCCGAACTGCCGGATGGCCTCCAGAAAGGGAAGGCTCTCGATGTCGCCCACGGTGCCGCCGACCTCGCAGATGGCGATGTCGTAGTCCTCGGCCGCCGCCACGATCCGGCGCTTGATCTCGTCGGTGACGTGAGGGATCACCTGGACCGTGCCGCCCAGGTAGTCGCCGCGGCGCTCCTTGGTGATGACCGTGTCGTACACCTGCCCGGTGGTGAAGTTGTTGGCCCGCCCGGTGGGGGAAGAGACGTAGCGTTCGTAGTGCCCCAGATCCAGATCCGTCTCCGCGCCGTCGTCGGTGACGAACACCTCGCCGTGCTGATACGGACTCATGGTGCCCGGATCGACGTTGATGTAGGGGTCCATCTTCAGCAGGGTCACCTTGAGACCGCGGCTTTCCAGCAAGGCGCCGATGGACGCCGCCGCCAAACCCTTGCCGAGGGAGGACATGACCCCGCCGGTGACGAAAATGAACTTCTGCCGCAAGTTGGCCATGTCGCTCCTCAACCCGGCATGGCCGGAACCACAGGGCGTCCTTCGACTTGGCTCCAGTACGCCTCTGCCCGTTTCAAATCGTCCGGCGTGTCCACTTCCACACCCGTCTCCGCCACGTCCGCCACCCGTATGCGGTAGCCGTAGTGCAAGGCGCGCAACTGCTCCAGACCCTCGATGCGCTCCAGCTCCACGGAAGGCATCGACGCGATGCGCAGCAGAAAATCCCGCCGGTACACGTAGATGCCCAGGTGACGATGACCCCAACACGCCGGCTCCGCCGGCTGCTCCCGGTGAAAAGGGATGGGTGCGCGGGAGAAATAACACGCGAACCCCTGCCGGTCCGTCACCACCTTGACCACGTTCCGGTTGTGAAACTCCCGCTCCGAGGTGATGTGGGTACGCGCCGTGGCCATGGGAACGGCCGCATCCCGCACCAGGCAGTCGACGCTCCGGCGGATGGTTTCCGCCTGGATGAACGGGAGATCCCCCTGGACGTTGACGATCCACTCGGCTTCCAGGTTTCCGGCGACCTCGGCCAGCCGGTCCGTGCCGCTCAGGTGATCCCTGGAGGTCATCACCGCCTCCCCGCCGAAAGCCCGCACCACGCGCAGGATTCGCAGGTCGTCGGTGGCCACCACCGTTCGGCGCACGAGATCCGCGGCGGCGGTGCTCTCGTAGACGTGCTGAATCATCGGCTTCGTACCGATCCTGGCCAGCGGCTTTCCCGGAAACCGTGTGGACCCGTAACGCGCCGGTATAATGGCCACGACCGACATGAGATTTGACGCGATATTCGCAGTGCGGGGGACGCCTCACGTGACCGCCTGATGACCGGTGAGGAGCCTGGAATCACCATATCCCCTGCCCGTTGGAGATGTCAAACAAAGTCAAAGTCGCCGATCCCCTGCCCGCTGCCCTGCCTGATCCCATCTTCCATGACGCCGGCGTTCAACCACTTGTTGATCAGGCGTATTAACCGCTTGTCCCCGATCCGGTGCTCCGGAAACCGGACCATCCAGGCCCGCGACACTCTGTCAAGGAACACTGCTGTCCCATAAACTTCATGCGAACACGAGTAGGAGTTGGTTTGTTGGGGGCGGGGGCGGGCCGTTGTTGAATTGGAGCAGGTGGAGGAGGGGACGACGATCAAAGAGGTTCAACTGAAGCAGACGCAGAATTTCCTGCAAACTTATAGTGGCCAAGATTTCCTACGGCGCAGACTCCTGGCCGAAGTACCGCATGACGGCGGCCACCACGGCTGCGATACTGACAACTACGCCGAGTATCCGCCATTCTCGGCTGGCTGCACGGTGTTCCGATTCGCGCATGTCGCGCACCAGCCGGCTTTCCAGCGCACCGATTCGCTCCACAACACGGGTTTCCAGTTGCGCCAAGTCTTCACGTGTTGCGTAGTGTGCCATTTCCATGGTGCTTCTTCCCCCGCTGTTCTTCCTTCGGCAGGATTCTGGATCCCATGGTACCCTCTTCAGGACGCTGGCTCAAACCGGCTCAACCCTGTCAACGGCACGGGTAAGAAGAACGGACCGTGACCTTGAGACGACGCGACAAACGTTAGCCAGTCAGAGAAGATTGCTTCCCTTCATTGTTTTTGAAGTAGAGTCAAAGTGCCCAGTGGCCTCGGTTCCAGGCGAGCTGTTGCTCGGGGCCTGCTTGGGCCGCATGGCGTAGGCCACCTCGGTGCTGCCGGCACTGGTTCCTCAACTTGCTTTCAAGACGGATTTTCTATAAGGTGGTATTCTCGGCTTGCCGGGTCGTAGCCGGAAACGGGCAGGCACGCGGTTCTGCGTGATCGGTTCCCGCTGCAAAGGAGGAGTGGAGATGGAGTTGCCGAAGTGTCAGAAATGCGACAATGGCACCTTGATTCCGCTGTCGGATTACGGTCAGGACGGTGCATCCGTGATGTACAAGGCGTGGGTCTGCATCAACCCTGGATGCGGATTCTCTCTCAGGATAGACAAGGGCGAGGTCAGCTACGGCCGCAGGATCGATCTGAAGCGTTAGCTACCCCTGATTCGGTTCCCGGCTCGCGAAGAAATTCGCCAATCGCGTGACTCCGTACTGCGCCGCCGCCCCAGTGGACCACTCGGCAGTGTCCCTGAAGAATGCCTTGGTAGCCTGCAGCCCGTTGAGGTCACGGCCCGCCAGCGTCTCCATCCACCGTCCCTTTTCGCCGGCCAACTGATCTGGCGGCACCACCCGGTTCACCAAGCCCTGCCGCTCGGCTTCCCGTGCGCTGATCTCGCCTCCGGTCATGACCAGCTCCAGGGCCTTCTTCCGGTGGATCCAGCGGCTCAGGTAGGACATGACGATGGTGGGCGGGAACCCGGCGTTGATCTCGGGAAACGCGAACCTCGCATCGTCGGCGGCAAGGGTCACGTCGCTCCGGACCGCCAGTCCGCAGCCGAACCCGAACGCCTTTCCCCGGACCACCGCCAGGCTGATCCCCGGGAATGATTGCAGCAGCTCGTTGACGCGGACGATGCGGCCCAGGGCCGCGGCGTACTGGACGGCGTTCTCGGGCTTGGGCACGTCAGGCTCGCGCCCGGAGCAGAAGTGCTCTCCACTGCCCTCGATGACCAGCAGCCGGAGAGCCTTGTCGGCCGCGGCCTCCGTCAGGCTCTCGATCAGCGCTGCCATCAGCTCGGAGTCGACGGCATTCCCCTTCTCCGGACGGTTCAGCGTGAGGCTCGCGACATCGCCCGCCTTCTCAAGCAGCACCTTGTCGGACATTTGGCGTTTTCCTTTCCTCGCGGCGCCGGTTCCGCAATCGCCGGCAACACCCCGCCCCCTCTCCTGCCGCGCGCTCCCCACGCCTCCGGCAGTTCCTAACGGCTGCCCTGGGCTTCCCGGATGAGCGACCACAGGTAGTGCGGCGTGAGCGGCAAGCGGCGGATGGCGATGCCCAGGGGCTTGAGCGCGTCCTCCACCGCGTTGGCCAGCACCGCGGGCGGTCCCACCGTGCCGGTCTCGCCGGCGCCCTTGAAGCCCCCGGGCGTGAACGGGTTGGGCGTCTCGATGTGCTCCAGCACCATCTCGGGCATCTCCATGGCCGTGGGCAGGAAATAGTCCTTGAAGCTCGCCGCCATGGGCTGGCCGTCCTCGGTGTACGGCAGTTCCTCGTAGAGGGCGCCGCCGAAGCCGTGGGCCAGGGCGCCCACGTGCTGGCCCCTCACGATCAGCGGGTTGAGCATGTTGCCGCAGTCATGGACGGAGACGAACTTCCGTATCTTGAGCAGGCCGGTGTCCGGGTCCACCTCCACCACCGCCGCCTCGGCGTCGTAGGGGAAGCTGCTGAACATCGCCACCCGCCCGCGCTCGTCGGCCGCGAACTCGATGTTGGGATCACGGAAGTGGTACAGCACCTCCAGGCCCGGATCCATGCCTTCGGGCAACTGGAATGGGTAGAAATAGGCGGTCCGGGCGATCTCGGTGAGCGACACCGCCCGGTCCGGACGGCCTTCGACGTACACTCGGCCGTCGCCGAAATCGAGCCCGCCGGGCGGGTGCCGCAGCATCACGGAGGCGATCTGGGTGATCTTCTCCTTGAGCGTTCGCGCGCCCATGGTCACGGCGGTGGCGCCCACCACCGAGAAACGGCTGGAGTACGAGCCGGAGCCGTAGGGACAGGCCAGACTGTCTCCTTCCACCACCATGACGTCGTCGAACGAGACCTGCAGCTCGTCCCCCACGAGCTGCGAGATGGAGGTGGCGTGGCCCTGGCCGTCGTCGCTGCCGCTGGGGAACACGTAGACCTTGCCGTTGGGATCCACGCGCATGCGCACGCTGTAGTAACCGGCGTTGTAGGAGCCCATGCGGGTGGAGCTGGACGGCTCGATGACCAGACACGTGCCGATGCCCAGGTAGCGTCCCTCGGCCGCGAACTCTTTCTGCACCTCCCGCCAGCGGTCGTAGTCCAGCAGCTCCAGCGCCTTGTCCAACGCCTCCCGATAGCGGCCGCTGTCGTAGCGCGAACCGGTGACGGAACGGTAGGGAAAGGCGTCCGGGGGAATGAAGTTGCGCCGCCGCACCTCCACCGGATTCAACTCCAGCCGCGCCGCGATCCGGTCCACCATCCGCTCGATGACGAAACAGGCTTCCGATTTCCCGAAGCCCCGGTGCGCGCCGTAGGGCGTCTTGTTGGTCACCACCCCCTGGACCTGCCCTTCGTAGTTGGCGATCCGGTAGGCGCCGGGCACGAACATGCCGGTGGTGACGATGGACGCCAGGCCGCCGGTGGGATAGGCCGCGCCGATGTTGGCCACGATCCTGTCCTTCACGCCGAGGATGGCGCCGTCCCGGCGCACCGCCGCCTCGATGTGATGGGTCTGCTCACGGGCGTGAATGGTGCCGGTCATGTGCTCGCGCCGGGTCTCCACCCACTTCATGGGACGGTTCACGAGAATGGACAGCAGCGGCACCAGGATCTCCTCCGGGTAGAAGGCCCACTTCTGTCCGTAACCGCCGCCGATGCGCCGGAACATCACGTGGACCTTCAGGTCCGGGAGCGCGATGGTGTTCTCGATCAGCGTGCCGATGACGTGGCCGATCTGGGTGGTGGTCCACACGCTCAGCGTCTTGCCGCCGGCGTCGTAGTCGGCCACCACCGCCCGAGTCTCGATCGGGGTGCCGGTGAAACGGCCGCTGTGGATTTTCTCCCTGACGATGACGTCCGCGTCGCGAAAGGCGGCGTCCACGTCGCCGCCGGACACCCGGAAGGTCAGCATGACGTTGTCGTCCCAGTCCTCGTAGAGGCGCTCGGAACCCGGCTCCAGGGCCGCTTCGGAATCCACCACCGGCGGCAGCCGATCGAACTCCACCTCCACCCGATCCAGGGCGTCCTCGGCGATGTAACGGTCCGTGGCCACCACTGCGGCCACGGGCTCGCCGACGAAGCGCACCTTGTCCCAGGCGAGACAGTAGTGGTCGAAGAACTTGATGGTGGGGTTGCCGCGCTTGAACGGATCCCGGCTCTGGAACGGGAACGGCGACAGCGGGTTGACGTAGCCGAGCTGCCGCACCTGCTCACCGGTCAAGCCGGCCACCACGCCGGGCAACTCCAAAGCCCTGGAAAGATCCACCCGCCGGATCCGCGCGTGAGCGGCCGGACTTCGGTACACCGCCACGTGCAGCATATCCGGCAGGTCGATGTCGAAAGTGTAGCGCGCCTGACCCCGGAGAATGTCCGGGTCCTCCTTGCGCAAGACCGGAGTGCCCACCAGGGGTTGGCGCGGCGCGGCGCTCATGGGGTCCCCTCCTTCAACCGGCGGGCCGCCAACTCCACCGCCTCGATCACGGGCACGTATCCGGTGCAGCGGCACAGGTTCCCGATGACGCCCTCTCGAATCTCGTCCGGAGACGGTTCGGGGTTCTGCGACAGCAGCGCATAAGCGGACATCACCATGCCGGAAGTGCAGAAGCCGCACTGAAGCGCGTGGGCCTCCTGGAAGGCGGCCTGCAAGGGATGCAACTCGCCCCCGTCCGCGAGGCCCTCGATGGTGGTGAGCTCGCGGCCGTGGGCCTGCGCCGCCAGAAAGGTGCAGGACTTGGCGCCCTTGCCGTCCATAACGACCGTGCACGCGCCGCAGTTGCTGGTGTCGCAGCCGTAGCGGGTGCCCTTGAGGCCCACCACGTCCCGGATATAGTCCACCAGCAGCATGCGCGGCGGGGCCTCGCCCTCGTGCGGCGCGCCGTTGATGGTAATGCGGATCCTCTGACGACGACCAGGAACCTGTCGGATCAGAGGCAGGGCAATGGAGGCCATTTGGCCGCCCTCCGACGCCCTCTCCCTCTGGGAGAGGGCCGGGGTGAGGGGTTTCGATGCACTGCGTCTATCGGACATGACCGCCCTTCACGGGTTCACCCCGGCGCCGCCGCAGGGCGATATCCACGGCCTTCTTGAACAAGGCTCCGCACACGGCTCTCTTGTAGTCGCTTGAGCCGCGCACGTCGGCCAGCGGACTGGCCGCCTCGACCACGAGCCGCGCCGCGGCGTCCACCACCTCCGGGGCCATCTCCTGACCGCCAAGGGCCTCTTCGGCCGCGGCCGCCTTGATGGGCGTGAGCCCGGCGGCCCCGAGAGCCACCCCGGCCTTGCGGCAGCGCTCGGCTTCATCCAGGTCGAGTTGCACCGCCACGCTGGCCACCGCGAAATCGCCGGCCCGGCGCTCCATCTTGAGGTAGGCCCCGGCGCCGCCCGGCGGCGGCAAGGGCACCTGGATCTCCGTGATCAACTCATCGTCCGCCAGCACCGTCGTGTAAGCATCCACGAAGAACGATGCCGCGTCCACCACCCGGGTCCCGGCGGGCCCGGTGCACTCCACCCGCCCCTCCAGCGCCTGCGCCACCGGACCCCAGTCCCCCGCCGGGTCCGCCTCGGCCAGCGCCCCGCCCAAAGTCCCCCAGCCCCTCACCTGGGCATCACCGATGACTGCCGCGGCTTCCGCCATGAGAACGAACTTCTCTGCAACGACGGGCGCCGCGCCCACCTGCGCGTGGGTGGCCAGGGCGCCGATGCGGAGGAGGCCCGATGATGCGTCTTCACGCACGTGCGAAAGCCCGGGAATGCGCCCGATGTCGATGACGCGGGTCGGCTGAACCAGCCGCAGCTTCATGAGCGGCACGAGGCTCTGTCCGCCGGACAGCAGCTTGGCCCCCTCTCCCGAACTTTGGAGAAGGTCGATGGCCTGTTCTACGGATTCGGCGACCGTGTAGTCGAAAGCGGCCGGATACATGGTAGGGGTAGTATGGTACGAGTGATATCCAATCGATAACACGCGACGGACTTATCGCGCGACGAACTCGTTTCCGCAACCGGATCTCAGCCGCGTAACACTGGCCGTTGATAGCGCAGGGCTTCCCGTGAGTCAAACCTTACCAGGACAATCCTGTAGTCGGCCGACTATCGGATCCCCTGCGCTCTCACCACGGATCTCCTGGTTTGTCACCCTGAGCGGAGCGAAGGGTCTCCCCGCCGTAGCCGAGATTCTTCTCTCCGCTCAGAGCGACAGGTTTGGTGCTCAGAGACAGGGTTTGGCAGGGACTTTGGCGAAAATCGGAGCCCACGGCATACTTTACGGAACCCGGTGGTAGTAAACCATAAGTACGGCACATTTCTGATTCCGGACCCGCCAAGTCGATCAAATGATGGCAACAAAGTCTTGACATTGCCAATTAGCAATCACATGATTGTTTCGATGGCTTGTTGCCGTTACACTGGAGCCGCTATTGCACATAGACGAGGCGACGCGACACCAATTGGTTGTTCTTGCCAGGAGAAAGGACGCCCGTATCACCGGCTTTAGTCGCGATCGCCCGACTGACTGGCGGCCAGGGCAAGTCCGCAACCCCACCGGACTACTCGATCCCTACTTCACGGAAGCGGCCGCCTGGGAGTTGATCGCATCCAGGATCGAAGACGGCCACCCTTTGGAGTCGGTCCGGTTGGACAAGCCGCCAGGGACGACAGGCTACGTCATGAAGATCGACCTCGCACCGGGACAACTCCAACTCTACGTCAAGCTCCAATTGGGATCAGGGAAGATCATCGGCCCCAGCTTTCACTACTCGGAACGGAAAGATTGAGGGAACCGGAGATGGGACCGCGACGCTCGACCGCACAGATTCAGGATGTACAGCAGAAGCATGCGTGTCCCCTATGTGGTGGCGGTAGCGTCACAACCTCCGTGTACAGCCACACATTCGGCTATGGATCCGGAGAATCCGCTATCGAGTTGACAGTGGACGTGCCGGTGCGCCGCTGCGGCCCCTGCGACTTCGAATACCTGGACGGAGTGGCCGAAGACCTGAAGCACGAAGCGATTTGCCAACACTTCGGTGTGCTGTCGCCCGGCGAGATTCGCCGCACAAGAGAGGGTCACCAGATGACGCGGGCGAAGTTCGCCGAGATCACCGGAATCGGCGAAGCGTCGCTGAATCGCTGGGAGAATGGACTTACGATCCAAACCCACGCATACGACAGGTACCTCCGGCTACTGACACTGCCCGGGATCATGCAGCACCTGAAGGCGATGGTGGAGAGGGGACCGTCTCCGCGAGCGGGGTCGAGCGCCGGCGAAAAGCGATTCCGGACGCTGAAAGTCACCGACGACCGGCGCAGGGAACAGGAGCGTTTCCGATTGCGGCCGGCTGCGTGACGCCATGTATGTAACGACCTTCTATTCATTCAAGGGAGGCGTCGGTCGCACGATGGCGCTGGTCAACGTGGCCGTCGAACTCGCCAACAGGGGCCGCCGCGTACTCGCCGTGGATTTCGACCTGGAAGCGCCCGGGCTCGATACCTTCGATGTCCTGCAGCCGCGCGAGCAAGTTCCGGGGATCATCGACTTCGTCGGCGACTACCTGACCTCCGGGCAAGCGCCGGAAGCAAGCCGATTCATCAGCAAGGCCGCGGACATCGGCCAGAAGGGCGGCGGGCTTTGGATCATGCCGTCAGGCAGGCTCGATACCTACGCTGCCAATTTCAATCAGATCGACTGGGGGGCGCTTTACGAAGAGCACGACGGCTATCTGTTGTTCGAAGATCTCAAGGAGCAATGGAACCAGGTCGTGAAACCCGACTATGTATTGATCGATTCACGCACGGGACATACCGATACCGGCGGAATCTGCACCCGGCAACTTCCTGACGCGGTGGTGGTCCTGTTCTTCCCGAACGAACAGAACCTGCGCGGCCTGACACGAGTCGTCCGGGATATTCGAGCCGAAGCCGCTGAACCGCGCAACAAGAGCATCGAACTTCACTTCGTCATGTCCAACGTGCCGGACCTGGACGACGAAGACCGGATTCTCGACCAGAAGATCAAGGCGTTCCAGGTACAGCTCGGCTTCAGGCGCGGGCCGATGATCGTGCACCGGTACAACAGCCTTTCGCTGCTGAACCAAGTCGTGTTTACCAAGGATCGTCCGAGCAGCCGACTGGCTCGGGAGTACAGATCTCTGGTCCAAGAAATCTCCAGACGCAACTGGACCGACCGGGACGGCGCCCTGGACTACATTGGTCGAACGGGCAGAGGCTGGCACGCGATGCGCGATGAGCCCATTAAGGCAAGAAAAGACATGCTGGGAAAAATCGAGCATGCCCATGCCGACGACGGCGAGGTCTTGTTCCGCCTGGGAGAACTCAGGGAACATGACGGTCAAGCGGAATGGGCCGCGTCCCTGGTCTCACGGGCCATTGACGCAGGATACGGCGGAGCTGACGCGTACCTGGAACGCGCGCGAATACGCGCGCGCAACAATGACCCGGAGGGCGCGGAACAGGACGCCCTTCGCGTTCTGGAGTCTCCTCAAGTGTCTCCGCCGATGGCGCGGGAAGCAATCTCGCGGATACGCTCACCCGTGCCCGAACAAATGGCCGAATCGGCTGCGGTGACATCCCTGGATCCGGATGACCAGATGTGGCTTGCACTTGAGCTGGATGGTTCTCCGGACGAAAAGCGTCTCGCGGTACTCATCTGGCAGCGTATCCTTCATCTCGAGGACTTTCCGGCAGAACAACGCAGGTTGGCAAAGACGGAAGTGGCCATGTCCCATATGGCAACAGGAAGGTGTTCCGACGCCGCAAGACTGTTTCGTCATGACGGCCAGAGCATCGACGAGATGGAACTCCATGACGCGTTCAATTACGGCATGGCCGTGTGGGGTGAAACCGGAACGATCACGCCACAACCATTCAAACGGGTTGTGCAACTCCATCCGTCGACCAGACAGGGTGAAACAGGGCCGAATTACCTCCAGTGCATGGCGATTGCCTACTGGGCTACGGGCGACAACGAGAGGGCTGCCCAGTATGCGGAAGAGGCGCAACACGCCGTAACAGTGCACAGCGCTCCCGAGTTCAGTTGCTGGCGCTACTGCCGCGTGAGCGCAGACACATTCGTCGCAGACTTGAACGAGATTTGCGCTTTGATCAACGGCGACGCATCACGAACGCCGCGGTTCTTCGATGCAGGCGCTGCTGCAAACGCACATCCACAAAAACCCCTCTTCTGATGCAATCTCTCCAACGCCAATGGCCCCGCTTGCCTGCTTCATGGTGTGGTGTCCAGAACCAACCGTGGACAGGATGCGCAGGATTTCTTGTCGTCGGCAAGGCGCGACCACGAGCCGTGGCCGATACTACGCGAGGCGGAGCCACGCAGCCGACAGGACCCGCAGAGGATCCGCGGTCCATTCAGGGCACCGCAATAATATGGGAACAGGGTCTCGTATTTCTTGTGGAGCGCGCATGATCGACATCCGGTCACTTCCCATTACCGGCATGCAGTGGTACGCGGGCCGGCTGTGGCTGGCGTCCGCCAGCGAATCCGTAGTCGCCACTTACGATCCCGTAAGCGAATCGTGCGACGCAATCCTGTCGTTCCCGGACGTCCGGCACGCCTGTCCGTCGAGCGAAGGCGTCTGGCTCATGACTGGCGGGGGCCGGCTGGGACAACAACTACTCCTCTTGTCTCTCGAAACCCATCGGGTGATGCGGCGTTTCGACTGCCCCGACGGCGCAGCCTCTGGAGCGACGGTCCTGAACGACAAGCTGTGGCTGAGTCACCGCCGCAACCGCCGGCTCTTCTGCCTGGATCCACAGAGCGGGCGGACCCTGTGGACCATTCGTACCGAGAAACAGGTTCTGAGCCCCGTTTCGTACGAGGGAGAGCTCTGGTGCGTCGAATGCGACCCCGGACCGCTGGGAGACTGGAGCGATGCAGGCCAGGCGGACTACGCTTTTCTCCGCTACGATCCGGTGCGGGAGCGTGTGGCGGAACGCGTTCCCGTCCCTTTTCGGCCGGCGTGCCTGGCCTTGAACGGAAGCCGGTTCTGGTATGCCGTGGAGAAGGAGGCCGGCCTTTGTAACCGGGGCAGGGAGTCGCTGTCCCTTCGCAAGCTTACGCTTGGCAGGTTATAGGTTGACAGGGCACTACGGCCCCTACGGCCACGCTACATTCGTCCCGAATATCGTGGTCTCAGCCAGTCGGCATATGAGTGAACGAATGTTGAACAACGTGGCGACCGCCCGACAAAGCTGCTAAGGATGACCCATGAGACGTCTGCCGCATCCTATTCCGTACCAAGGCAGCAAGCGCAAGCTGGCTCCCCTCATCGCCAAGTACTTGCCGAGAAGCATAGCAACATTCTATGAACCGTTCGCTGGCTCGGCTGCTATGACAATTTACGCCGCATACTACGGCCCTGCGAATCGTTTCGTCGTGGCCGATAGTCTTGAGCCAATGGTGACTCTTTTGAGTTTCATTGTGGACAAACCTGAACAGACTGCCGCCGAGTATCGGAAGGTATGGGAAGGTCAGAAGGAGACTGACCACAGTTTCTTCAACAACGTTCGCGAACGTTACAATGCGGAGCGAAATCCCATTGATTTGCTATACCTAATTTGCCGATGCGTGAAAAATTCTGTGCGGTTCAACCGCAATGGGAACTTTACGCAGTCGGTGGACAGGCGCCGCCTGGGAATGCATCCGGACAAGATGCGACTCGCGGTGCTGGGTGTCTCCTCCATTCTTCGCGATAGGGTCGAGTTTCGGCTCGGCGATTGGCAAGACACATTGGCGGACGCCGGTCCGGACGACTTTGTCTACATGGACCCGCCGTATCTTGGCACCACTATGGGTCGCGACAAGCGCTACCATCAACAACTGATGCAGGAAGATTTGGTGACCGGACTGGAAAGCCTTCGACGACGAAGTGTACCTTTCGCACTGTCGTACGACGGAATGACCGGCGGGCGGGAATACGGGCCGCCACTGCCTGACGAACTCGGGCTTACTCGGCTGTTGCTTCATGCTGGAACTTCTTCTCAATCTACCCTTTCAGGACGCAACGAGGAGACTGTTGAGAGTCTATACGTCACCCCGGGCCTCGCTGAACCAGTGAATGGCGTGATTCGCATGGAACCCGAACAGGCCCGGTTATCCCTTTGACAGTTTCTTGAGCAGCGCTGCCACGGTGATGTCCTCTTGCTCTGCCCGAGCGCGGAGTCTTTCAAACGCTTCCACTTCGGAGCCGCGCCACTCGACATCTATCCGCCTGATTTGTTCACCGGCAACGTGCGTGTAATTCTCCGGGAACGCCCAGAAGCACGACCGACAAACGTCCTCGTCCTGCCGGTCCCTCCAGTTGCTACCTTGTTCGCACGACCAAGACTTCGCGCGTTGACTGGATGCGTCGAGCAACATGTACTCCTCAAGGTTGGCCTCGTCATACAGCGCCTCACCGGCGACCTCGTAGGGCACCCGATGGTCAATCTGAAGGTACCGCGCGGGTATCTGCTCACCCGTGATCGCGTCTCGAGATCCGTATCGGGTTATCAGGGCCTCGCGGAAGGTCTTGGAGAACGCCTTTCGGCCGCCTACTCGTCCACGACTGATCTTGCCGGGATCGCCAAATCGGTAAGCTGCGATCTTCCGTCCTGTCCGTTCGCTGGTGATCCTGTATGTCTCGAGCGGCACTCCGCTCTCGCGCACATCTCGCGCGGCGCGAGGTGGATGGTCGTATCCATACAGAGTCTGAAGATCTTCGGTGGTAATATGACCGTGCTTCAAGATGTGGTCGATTACAGTTCGCGGCCGTTTAGCCGTAACCTTCTCGCACAGGGCGAGAATGCGGGGGTCAATCTCATGCGTCGGCATTTCCATACGTTGCCATACCAGGGGCGCTCCCGTCGAGTGACTGTGCTGGCGTGACGTTGCGTCACCGCCCCGACGACAGGACCGTGCGGGACCTTGACCGGTGAAGGTGCACCATCCGCACCGCATCGGGCGGAAATCCGCCCGGCCATGTGGACGAGTTTGACCTCGCTACGGTCAGAACAAAAATCCGCCCTGCCCCGGCTTGTCCGGAACTGGCATCCGGGTTAGTATCCACGGCATCGAAAGACCTTCAAACGAGAGGAAGAAGCCATGTCTCAACAACGCATCATCGACGCCGACGGGCACGTCATGGAGCTCGACGAGGAGCTTCGAGACTACATCGGCAGCCCGTACACGGACCTGGAATGGCATCGGTCATACAGTTTCTGGCCGGGGCTCACCATGGACGGCTACCTTCGGTCGTTGAGGAAGCCCGGCGGCTGGGTCGGCGGCGGTACCGGTCCCAACGCGCAGCATTGGCTCGACTTCCTCGACAAGAACGGCATCGAACTGACGGTCCTTTATCCGACCCAGGGATTGACCCACGCGGCGATTCGGGATCATCAATGGGCCATCACCATGGCGCGAGCCTACAACGACTGGCTGCACCACCGCTTCATGCGCGTGAGCCCGCGCCTGGTGGGCGTGGCGCTGCTGCCCATCCAGGACATCGACGAGGCGGTGAAGGAGCTTCGGCGTTCGGTCGAGGAGCTGGGGATGGTCGGCGCGGTGCTGCCTTCCGCCACTCCGGGAGGGAAGCTGTTCAGCGGGTCCGACTTCTACCCGCTGTGGGAAGAGGCGCAGAGGCTGGACGTACCCGTGTCGCCCCACGGCGGCATGAGCTTTCCGGACCTGGGCATAGACGGAACCCGTAACTTCATGGTGGCCCACACTCTGGAGCACCCCTTCGCTCAGTTCCGGCAACTCGTGGCGATGATCTGCGAAGGCGTGTTCGAGCTGTTCCCCAAGCTGCGGTTCGGCGTGCTGGAATGCGGCGCGGGCTGGGTCCCCTACATGATGGACCGCATGGACGAGGAGTACGAGAGGAAGGGACAGTACTCGCCGAACTGCAAGCGCAAGCCCAGCGAATACTTCCGCGAAGGCAACATCTACTTCGCCGCGGAGGTGGAGGAGACGCTGTTGCCCGAAACCGCCCGGTTGGTGCCGGACCATACCCTCCTCTGGGCCTCCGATTATCCCCACGAACGGGATCAGCGGGACTTCAGCGACGACATCCCGCATCTGCTGGGACGCGACGACATGAGCGAGGAGCTGAAGCGCAAGATCCTGTTCGAGAACCCGTTGCGGTTCTACCCGCGTCTGCGGGCGCGGCTGGATGCTACCGCGGTAGCGTCGAGGGACGCGGCCCGGGCTCACGGGTAAGGGGCCGCCGGACGGAAGGAAGTTGCCGGCGGAAGAGACCGGCCGGCTAGGAGTCTGTAGGACGTAGCGGTTGGGGTGATGGTGTGTAGAAGGTCATGATAGGGATGGATGGTTGCCAAGGTGCCTGAGTGGAAGAGAGTGGAAGAGATTGGGGGTGATACTGGTTCAGCGGAGGTGTGGGAGGGCCTGGGAGTGGGCTTTTCAGGCCGGATTGGGCTCGGGAGATTGTTGATTGAACCGTTGAACGAACAGCTTGAGGAGGTTGTGACACAGGCTCACGAGGGTCCACTCGGTGTCGACAGCATGGATACCGCGCAGCGAGAACTGCCGGAATCGCCGAGCGTGTTTGATTTGACCGTTGACGGGCTCGACCACGGCCTTACGCCGGGCGTACCGCTTCCGACCCTCGGGGGTGTCGAGACGCCAGCGCATGCGCTCTTGAGGGTCGAGTGCAGCCGGCGGGGGGCCGGTGCGGGTAGCCGCTTGCCTCTCTCCATGACGCACCCGCTGGGTGGCAACCCAGGCCTCGGTGCCCAAGGCTCGGGCTCGGGTTTCGACCTGTGGGTTCCAGTACCCGGCATCGCCGGTTGCATGCTCAGGCGTAACCCCGAGGTTGGCCTTGACCCGCTCAAGCATGGGCACGAGGTGCCCTGCGTCTGCGGGCTGGTCGGTGACCCCACAGGCGACGATGACTTGATGGTCCTCGTCCACCGCAAGCTGGGCGTTGTAGGCCTGAATGAATCCATCCCCGCCCTTCATGATAGAACTGTCAGGGTCGGTGAAATTGCGCTGCGCCTTGGGGACGGGACGGCCCTTGGGGGTGGCTCGGGTGGGCTTGCGCGCCAGTTCTCCCTCCCCGCTGCCAGCGCCCGTGGAGCCGGCGCCGCACGGGTCGAGTTCTCGGGCCTGTGCGCGACGCTTCTTCGCATGAGTGCGCGCGCGACCCCGTACCTTCGGGTCCGGATGCGTCTCCGCTGTGCGTTCGTGCCTCTGTGCCTGCTCGCGCAACCTGCTCGCCCGTGCCTTCAACGCCTCCGCCTCCAGCGCCGCCTTCGCCTCCCGGATGCGCTCCAGGCGACTCTCGCGCCGACGAAGCTCTGCGGGCAACTCGTCCCCCCGCGCGTCCGCCCCGTGCTGAGAGTCCTCCAACGCATCCGCCGCATCCGCTTGGGCCAGCAACTCCTCCACCTCTGCCCGCAGCCGGCGGTCCTCTTCACCCATGCGCTGGTAGCTCATGGCTTTGTGCTTGCTCGCGTTCGCCTTGACCTTCGTCCCGTCTATTGCCACATGCCGCAGCTTCACCAACCCCGCCTCCCGGCACAGCTTCAGAACCTGCACGAACAAACCCGCGAGCCTTTCCCGGTGCACCCGTCGAAACTCGTTGATGGTGGTGAAGTGCGGCTGCGTATTCCCCGTGATCACTCGAAACGCCACGTCCTCCCCACACCCACGCTCGATGCGTCGCGAAGAGTACACTCCCGTGCAGTACGCATACACCAGCAACGCCACCATCATCGATGGGTGATACGGTCGTTGCCCCCGCGCGTCCTTCGACTGAATCGCCCCCTCAATGGCCCTCAGGTCCAACTGCGATACCACATCCAGAATGAACCACGCCAAGTGGTCCTCCGGAAGCCACTCCTGCAACGATGGAGGAAGCAAATATCTCTGGTCCTGCGTCCACGGCTGATAGCTTTTCTTCATCCTCCCTTCTTATCATTCATTACCCCACTTGTTGATCCCCACAGGATCTATGCGCTACAGACTCCTAGCTGAACAGAACCTTGGCCATCTCGGACCGGAACCGGTCGGCCAACGCGTTTCCCGGCCCCAGCACCTCGAAGATCCGAACCATGGCCTTGCGCGCGCCGTCATCCTCGAAGGCACGGTCCTTTTTCAGCACCGCCAGGAACTCTTCGAGGGCGGCTTCGTAGCGCTCTTCCGCGGCCAGCGCCTGGGCCAGCCGAAACCGCAAGTCGATGCGGTCCGGAGCCGAAGCCAGCTCCCGCCGCAACGACTCCACATCCGCGCCTTCCCCCTCGCTCAACTTCTGACGGGCGATCAGCCGGTCGGCCTCGTTGCGCTCCGGGCCGCCGAGGGGGACTCGCTCGAGCAGGGAGATACCGCGCTCGGCGTCCGTGTCGAGCAGCTTCCGCCCCAGTCCCAGCAGCGCGCCGGCATGATGCGGCGACTCGTCCAGAACCTGCTCGAAGATCACCAACGCCTTTTCCCTGTCGCCTTGGGACCACAACCGCTCCGCCTCCAGAGCCAGTTCATCCTGGCGCGAAGGCACGACTTGGGCGAGAACCTCGCGGACGCCGGCCTCGGGCAGGGCTCCGGTGAACTCGGTGGCCACGGCCCCGTCCTTGAAGACCTTGACCGCCGGTATCCCCTGTATGCCGAAACCGGCCGCCAACTCCGGGCTCTCGTCCACGTTGACCTTGGCCAGCAGAAGCTTGCCCCCGTACTCCTCCACGACCCGTTCCAGCACCGGACCCAGAACCCGGCACGGGCCGCACCAAGGCGCCCAGAAATCCACCGCCACCGGGGTCTCCATGGACCGCTCCAGCACCGTCTCCTCGAACTCGGACGGATCAACGTCAAAAACCAGCGATTCCATCGTTACTTCCTGCTCGGGTCGAAGTCGGCTCCGTTGAGCGTGACCCGCGTTTCCACCGGGGTCGGCTTGAGAATCGTCTGCATCACGTAGCAGCCCTTCTCCGAGTTGCGGACGACGGCCGCAACCCGCTCCGGGGGCGCGTCGGACTCCACGTCGAGCTTCGTCTCGAACCCGACGCCTTGGGCGTCGATGGTCTCCCGCAGCACCGAACCTTCGTTCCTGAAACGCGCGGTGACCTTGACCCGGGCTTTCCGGATTTCCACCTTCATCATTTCCCCGTACCGGGAAATCTGAGTAAGCAGTCAGAATCCCAGGGAAAGCGCGAAGTACGCCAACGGGGGAGGCGCCGTGTTGTCGCCTCCGATTCGCTCGCCCTCATCGCACGTCACGGTAAAGCCACGCGCCTCACCGCGCTTCTTCTGCCGCTCCATCGTCTCGGTGTCGGCCTCGATGACGATCTCGCGTTTGACTGTCATGTCGTCTGCCATATATCAACCTCCCAATAAAATCCGTATGATAAACAATGATAAACCCGTATGATGAAGGCTAGCTGATACACGGGACACCGTCAATTTCGAACCGAATCACATGGCGAAACGACATCCAGCGCTGATACCGCTGTCACACGACCACCACCATGGGCTGGCGCTGGCCTTGCGCTGCCGCAAGCACGCCCTCGGGCAGATCAATCCCGGCGACCCCGCATCCATCGACGCATGCGCGGCCGAGGCGTCGCGCTTCTTCAACGAAAACCTGACTACCCACTTCGAGGCCGAAGAGACGGTCCTGTTCCCGCTGATGGCGGCCTACGAAGAATGCCGGGAACTGGTGTACCGGCTCGAAAGCGAGCACCGGGAATTCCGCGGGCTGGTGGCCCGGCCCGCCGACCCCGGAGGGCCGCGGAAGTTTCTGTTCGACTTCGGCGACCTGCTGGAGCAGCACATCCGGAGCGAGGAGCGCAGGCTCTTCCCCGCCTTCGAGACCCTCGTGCCGGCGGCTGACGCCGAACGCGCCGGCCGGGAAATCAAGCGGCTGCTGGAGTCGAGTGAGGCCGCCCCGTAAGTCCATCACGCCATGAGCACCAAAACGGCCATCATCTCCATCGAAGACCTGACCGAAGCAACGGTAGCCGGCCTGACCGAAGCATTCGAGAGTTCCCCCGGCGTGACCGAGGTGGATTTCTCGGTGGAGCGCAAGGTCGCCGTCATCGAGTTCGAGCCGGACGCCACCAGCGTCGACGCGCTGATGCGGGTGGTGTTGGCCGAGGGATACAAGGTGCTGTGAGAGTGACGACGGCTCGGGCCGCTGCTCCCCGTGACACGAATGATCTCGCGAACGGGGCGCGCCCGAACTTCGGAAACCCGGCCGTCCACGGCGTTCGGCGAACCGCGTTCAAACTCGCTGGGACGCGGCCACCGCCTCGCGCAGCCGTTCGAGATCGGGGGCGCAGGGTTCGGCCCGTTCTCCGCCCGGCGCCGAGCCGATCAACGAACGCATGCTCGATACGTCCCTGGCATATTCGGCGAGCCGCCGCTCGTGGCTCGCGCGGGTCTTGGTGCAAACGAGGGTATAGGGCCGCCCCTTGCGTTCGGTTACGTAGGTAAGGTCGAGTCGGTGGCGGGTGATGACACCCTGCAGGTGGGCGCGCAGCTCCTGGCGCAACGGGAAACGCGCCACTCGGGCCACCGGATCCTTGCAGAAGGCTCGGAGCTTCTTGCAGAGGTCGCAATGGCAGTCCAGGTCGGCTGCCATGGCCCAGTCGCGCGGCTCCTCGGGGGGCGTCGCGCTGCGCGCCAGGAGAAAGTCCGTAGCGTGGCGCCACAGCGATGCGAAGGCAGCCGTGTTCGTCAAGCCTGTTTCCCTGGACAAGGCGCTCAACGCCTTGGGGAGCGTGCGGTCGGGCGCGACCTCCTGCGGGTGAAGGGCAATGACGCCGGCTGCCGTCTCGGCTTCGGTCATCAACTCACAGCGCCAAGCCAGCGCGAAGATGTCCCGGATGACTGCGTCCCCGATGTCTGCGTCCCCGATGACTGCGTCCCCGATGACTGCGTCCTCGATGTCTGTCCAGCGGGAGGAGCCCCGCGCCGGAGAGCGGTTCGCCGCACGAGCCGCCAGCGCCGCGGGCAAGGCGGCAAAGACCGCCCGCGCGGCTTCCCGCAGCGCGTCCGACCACATGGCGGGGTCGGTGGATGCGCCGCCGTCCTCGCCATGGCGCCGCAGAAAATCGAGGGTGTCCCTGGGCAGCCGCGAGAAATGCGCTTCGACGAAATCGGGCAGAAAGCTCCTCGCGGCGTCCGGCCCGACCAAGGCCATGACCGGCGCCAACGCTTCGTTCTCGCTGCCGCTGTAGCTCGCCAGGACGACCTCGCGCAAGAATCGCTCGGCGAGCGCTTCGTCCCCGATGGCCGCCAGCATGGCGAGCATCCCGGTCCGGGCTTCGTCCTCCCGGTCGTTCAGGAACGGCGACCAGACGTCGATCAGCCCCGAGACCAGGCGGCTGATCCGTTCGTCCGCAACCCCGCCGTTTCGGTCGCGCTCCTGCGTCACCCAGACCACGGCCCCGCCAATGCCCGCACTCGCCACGACGGCCAGGGTCTTCGACCGCGGCCACAGCACGAAGGCCGCATAGCGATAGGCGCGCTCCAGGGACGCGCCCTCGTTGCCCGACGCTTCGTGCAGCCATTGCTCGTCGGGGTCGGCGTCGGCGAGGGCGCCACAGGGCAGCAACTCCCCAGGCGCCAGCGGGATCTCGTCGAAGGGCGGCCGGCTGCCGTCGCGGCCCACCCAGCCGTCGAGCCAATACCGGCATTCACCGACTTCGACCATCTCCACGTCCTTGGCCGAGGCCTCGCCCCAACGACCGGCGTAATCGTCCCGGTACATCGCGCCGCCGTACTCCGTGATGTGAACGATGGCCGCGTAAAAGTCACAGTCGGCCTGCTTCGCGGCCGGGGCGAGCACCCGGGCCAGGGTGGCGTCGGAGTTCTTCAAGGCGTCGAAGGACAGTCCCGACTCGCTGTACGCGTGGTCGAGCAGCCAGACCAGCTTGTTGGCCGAGTCCTCGTTGTTGCTCCATTCCACGAGTTGCCCGGCAATCGTCGCCACCTGCCCGGTGTAATCCGGGGCCTCGCGCGGCGTGTCGGTATCGCCGGGACGCAGACACAGGTTGAAGACAAGGGACAAGCGGTGGCCTTCGAGAACGGGCCGGATCTCGTGGGTGCAATCGGCATAGAACGCCGCGAACGCCAACTCGGACGGCTCCTCGACGTTCATGTCGATGGCGGCCTCGCGGTCGCGGTGGCGGACGATCAGCTCGCCGCCGGCGCCCGCGGCCGGCAGCGAGATCGAAAGAGTCGCAATCATGCCGTCGGCTTTCTCGGTGTCGCGGTGCGCCGAGAAGAACCCGCCCGGCTCGTAGACGAGCAGCTTGTAGAGCCGCGCGTCGAGCCGTTCCTTCGGGCAGCCGAGCCCCCTCGCCGCGGCATCGAGAATGCCCGCGAACGTGTCCGGCCAAGCGCCGCCGCCCAATCGAATCCGCTCCGCGTCGATCTGCCAGCAGTTGCGGACCGACGTGTCCACCAGCGTATTCGGCCCCTTGCCGTAGGGAGCGCGCTCGGCCGCTTCGATCAAGGCGCGGACCTGCGCCTCGGGAACCGGGAAAGACACCATGCCGACGCCGTCCACCTCCAACCGCGGCATGGGCGCGAACAACCGGCCGTGAGTGCAAAAGTCGCCCGGGCGATCGATGGACAGCAGCAGCTTCTCGAGCTGCTCGCAGTCCAGGCAGTATTCGATTTCAATGCCACTCATGACGGTTTCCTTTCGCTACGAACCTTCGGCTCCTGGGCAAAATGATGAGCCTCCCGGCTGGCGCCGGGCAAGGGTTATTGTACGTGTTGTTGGTGACGATCACGCAGAGGGCCGAACTTTCCCGGTCTCCGACCCCTTGGCGGGATCAAGATCGGCGTCGATGACCGTTCCCCGTGTCAACCTGCGCGATGCCGAGCTTCCTCGTATATCCCTTACACATCGTTATTCAATAATTGATGAAGGTTTTTCAAGGCGTGCTCGATGGGCAAAGCAGCAACGTCATCCATGTAAAGAGGGGCGGCCCCGCCGAAGAAAACGAAACATTTGGCGGGAGGATAGTCTTTCTTGAATTCCCTGAGTGCTCTGGTGTCCTTGGGTTGAATCCGAGTCGAGCGCTTGATCTCGATGGCCAGCAGGCCGCGCGGGCCGTACAGGACAAAGTCGACTTCCAGGTTGTTTCGAGTGCGCCAGAAAAAGATTTGATAGCCGAACTCGTGGTAGTCGTTTATGGCCCGCAACTCCTGAAGCACGAGTGTTTCCAGCGCGGGTCCGTCCATCTCGGCGTCGGAGTCCAGCGGCCCCACCGGCCGGATGGCCCGAAATACGCCCGTATCGAAGAAGTAGAACTTCTTTTGCGAGACGAGCTTCCGTTTGGCCTTGCGGGAAAACACCGGCAGGCGCACGGCGATCAGCAGGTCTTCCAGAATGGAGAAATAGTTCTCTGCAACGGATCGGTCAATGTGCGCCTCGCGGGCGACGGCGCTGATATTGATCGTGGCTCCCTGGGAAAAGCTCGCCACCTCCAAAAAATGGGAGAAATGGCCGATGCGGCGGGTCAGACTCTCCTGCATGACCTCTTCTCGCAGATACGTCTGCACGTAGTCCTTGAGGTATTTTCCCGGATCGCTTTCGCTGAAGCGCGCCGGCAAATGGCCTAGCTGCAAGGAGTCGCGCAGGTTGAAAGCGTCCTGCTGCTCCGACACGGTCAGAGGGTGCATGCGCCAGGTCAGGGCGCGTCCGGCCAGCAGATTGACCCCTTTTCGCCTCAATGTCCTGGCGCTGGACCCGGTCAGGATGAAGTCGAGCTTGCGGGCTTCGATCAGGTCATGGACCTCGTTCAGCAACGCGGGGACACGCTGCACCTCGTCGATGACGACCCACTCCCCATGGTCCGGAGGAATGAGGTCCCTGAGGTATCCGGGGTTCGCGGACAGGCGATTGTAGAATTCGGATTGCAGCAGGTTGACGAAGATCGCCCGGGGGAGATGGCGCTTCAACCAGGTGGTCTTTCCCGTCCCCCTCGGGCCGAACAGAAAAAAGCTCTTGCGCGATTCCAGGGGTTTCTTGATCAGTCGCTCGAACACCAGCGTTTCACTTCCGATGCGTTCGCGCCATCATAGCGCAATTTAACGAAAAATGCAGTCGGAAAGTGAAAAAATGCTGACTTTTTCAGGGTCAGAAGCCAAATTTGCCGAGAAAAAAGGGGCAGTGGCGATTTCTTCGCCATTTTGCACAAGATTGCACGGACAAGGGCCTAATCCCCGGCCACGGTCATACGCGCGATCTTGACCGTAGGGGCGGCGACGGGGGTTTGCGGGCGGAGGTCGTTGCCGACCATCTCGATCCGGTCCAGCATGTCGTTGAGGTTCCCGGCAATGGTGAGCTCGGACACGGGGTAGGCCAGCATGCCGTTTTCGATCCAGATCCCGGAAGCGCCCCTCGAATAGTCGCCGGTCACGAGGTTGACGCCGAAGCCCATCAACTCGGTGACGTAGAACCCGTCTTCCACCGAGCCGATGATATCGCCGGGGCTATGCTCGCCGGGCATGAGGTAGAGGTTCATGGGCGAAACCCCGGACGCCTGACCCACGCCCCGGGCGGCGTTCCCGGTGGACTTGCCGCCGAGCTTTCGGGCGCTGTAGGCGTCCAGCAGATAGCTCCTCAGGACGCCCGCCTCGACCACGTCCTTGCGCCGGACGCCGACGCCCTCGGCATCGAACGGCCGTGACCCCAGGGCTTGCGGAATCGTGCCGTCATCGACGATGCGGACGAGGTCGGAAGCCACCCGCTGCCCGAGTCTGTCGCACAGGAACGACGCGCGCTGGTAGAGGGTGTAACCGGAAACGGCTTGGCCTACGTGCCGGACCAGGGTGCCGGCGATGGCCGCGTCGAACACCACCGGCGCCTCCCGGGTGCGCACCTTGCGGGCGCCCAGCCGGCGGATCACGCGCCGGCCGGCCTCGCGCCCCACCGCTTCCGGAGAATCCAGCGCGTGGTGCCGGCGCGCCGCCGAGAACCAGTAGTCGCGCTCCATGGAACCGTTGCCGAACGCCGCCACCGGAGCCACGGAGAGATGGAAGGCGGAGGCGGCATACTCGCCGGCAAAGCCCTCCGAATTGGCGTAGATGAGCCGGTTGAACGAATTGCCGAACTCCGCTCCCTCGGAGTTGGTAATCCGCTCATCGTATTGCAGCGCGTGGTCTTCCGCCAAGCGGGCGGCGTCGATGCCGTGCTCGACGGGCAGGTCCCGTACCTCTTCGTCCAGCAGGTCCAGCTCCGGCGCCTCGGCGGCCAGCTCGTCGGGTTCCGGCAGGCCGCCGAACTCGTCTTTGGCCGTGGCCCGGGCCATGGCGCAGGTCTGGTCCAGTAATCGATCCAGGGAGGCCCGTGACAGGTCGGAGGTGGAAGTGGCGGCGGAGCTCCGGCCGAAGAAAAGCCGCAGCCCAAGGCGGGTCTCGTGGGCCTGGCTCACGGTTTCCACCTTCCCCAGCCGTACCTTCGCCTTGACGCCCTCGCGTTCCACTACAGTCACGTCGCCCTGCGAGGCGCCCTTCTCCTTTGCCCGGGCCAGCAAGCCCGCCGCCAGCTCCCGATCCATCGGCAACCGCTCCATCGCCGCCTCAACCCTGGAAGGAGCCGGAACCGTGCACCGCGGTGCCGCCCACCACCACCTGGTCCACTCGGATCGTGGGCAATCCGACGCCCACGGGAACGCCCTGGCCATCCTTGCCGCAGGTGCCGATCCCGTCGTCCAGCGACAGGTCCGAACCCACCCGGGTGACGCGTGTGAGCACGTCGGGACCGTTGCCGATGAGGGTGGCGTCCCGCACCGGATGGGTCACCCGGCCGTCCTCGATCCGGTAGGCCTCGTTGGCGGAGAAGACGAACTTGCCGCTGGTAATGTCCACCTGTCCACCGCCGAAGGAGACCGCGTAGAGGCCGTCCTTCACCGAGCGGATGATGTCTTGCGGGTCCTCTTCTCCGGCCAGCATGAAGGTGTTGGTCATGCGCGGCATGGGCACATGGGCGTAGCTCTCGCGGCGGCCGTTGCCGGTGAGCTCCATGCCCAGGAGGGAAGCGTTCAACCGGTCGTGCATGTAACCCCGCAGAATGCCGTTTTCGATCAGCACCGTGCGCTGGGTCGGGGTGCCCTCGTCGTCCACGTTGAGAGAGCCGCGCCGCCACGGGATCGTGCCGTCGTCGACGACGGTGCAAAGCTCGGTGGCCACCCGCTCGCCGATGCGCCCGGAGAAGGCCGAGGTCCGGCGACGATTGAAATCGGCCTCCAGCCCGTGCCCGACGGCCTCGTGAAGCAGGATGCCGGGCCAGCCCGGCCCGAGGACCACGTTCATGGGGCCGGCGGGGGCCGCCGCCGCCTCGAGGTTCACCAACGCCCGTCGCACCGCCTCCCGGGCATGGGCTTCACACCGTTCCGCGGCGGTGCAGTCGTCCAGCGACACGCGTCCGCCCCATCCGAAGTAACCGGCCTGCCGCCTGCCGTCGGCTTCGACGATGCAGCGGACGTTGCAACGCACCAGGGGCTGGAAGTCCCCCAGCACCCAACCCTGCGAGGAGGCGATGAGGACGACCTTGTTCTCCAGCGAAAGGGAGGCGAAAACCCCTTTGACCCGGGAGTCCGCCTTTCTGGCAAAGCGGTCCAGATCCTGCAACAGAGCGATCTTGCGCTCCAGCGGAACATCCGAGAACGAGTGCGGCGCCGGATAGAGGTCGTGTCGCGGGGCGGCGGGCACGGGAACGCGCGCCGGCGAACCCGAACCCCGGTCGTGGGCGATGACGTTGGCCGTGCGCACCGCCGAATCCAGGTTCTTTATGGTCACGTCATCGGTGAACGCGTATCCGGTCTTGTCCTCGGCCAGCACCCGCGCGCCGACGCCGTTGGCGGTGGATACCGACGCATGCTTGACCAGACCTTCCTCGAGATGGACCTGGTCGTGGGTCCGGTACTCGAAAAAGAGATCCGCGTAGTCCGCCTTCCGGGCCATCGCCCGGCCCAGGACCTGATCCAGATCCCGTGTGGTGAGGCCAAACTGCTCATCGAAGAACGTCGCCGCGGAGAATGCGGGCCGGCTCGCAAGGCTCTTGTCCAAAACGGTCCCCTTTTCTTACGTCGGACTTGCTTGTATGTTACGGGGAGAGCTGTCGCGCGCCCCTCCCCACGGTACTGAACCAGTGTACCGGCAACGCATGGAACATGAAAGGACGCGGCGCGCGCCCGGCGTCAACTTCAAGGAGGAGTTGAACCGATGGACAAGAAGGTCGTTCACGTTGTCGGCACGGGTACCATAGGTGAGCCGCTCATAGGCATTCTGGCGAGCTTCAGGGAAGCCTTCGGCATCGATGAGGTGACGTTCAACAAGCAGACCCCGCGGGTCACCGACCGCTCCAAGGTCACCGCGCTTCAGAGCAAGGGAGCCCGGCTGAGCGTCACGAAGGACCGTCGGGACGAGTTCGCCAAGATGGGTATGGAGCCGTCCTTCGACTCGGAAGCGGCCATCGAGCGGGCCTCCGTGGTCATCGACTGCACCCCGGTGGGAAACGAGAACAAGGAGAAGTACTACCAACACCATGCCGGAAGCAACGGCAAGGGGTTCATCGCCCAGGGCAGCGAGTTCGGTTTCGGCAAGATGTACGCCCGGGGCATCAACGACGCCGCCCTCGAAAGGGAAGAAGACCGCTTCATCCATGTGGTGAGCTGCAATACCCACAACCTGGCGGTGCTCATCGACACCCTCGCCCTGGGACCGGAGAAGGAAGACAACCTGGAGGCCGGAAGGTTCGTCTGCATGCGGCGGGCCAACGACATCAGCCAGGAAGGGGATTTCATTCCCGCGCCCGAGGTGGGACGGCACGACGACGACCGGTTCGGTACCCACCAGGGACGCGACGCCTACTACCTGTTCAAGTCTCTGGGGTTCGATCTGGACATCTATTCGTCCGCTCTCAAGATCAACACCCAGTACATGCACACGATTCACTTCAACCTGATCCTCAAGCGCGCCATCGACATGGAGCAGCTCATGCAGCGGATCCGCTCCAACCGCCGCATCGCCGTTACCGACAAGAAGTCGTCGGCCTCGGTGTTCTCCTTCGGGCGGGACCACGGACTGTTCGGGCGCATCCTGAACCATACCGCCATCGTCACCCAGAGCCTGGCGTTGCGGGGAGACCGCGAGGTCGTGGGCATGTGTTTCACCTCCCAGGACGGGAACTCGCTCCTGAGCAGCATCGCGGCGACTCTCTGGCTGCTTGATCCGGACACCTACGACGAGCGCCTGCAGCCCATCCGGCCCTACTTTTTCCGGGAAATCTGACCGGGACTTCGCGCTTCCCTCCGGTTCCGGTCCGCGCCGATGGATCGGAGGAGAGCCGGACGCGGTGGTCTCTACGGGACCCGCTCGAAGCGCGCCACGTCGCCCTCCACGATGCCCTTTCGGCGCGCCAGGCCGGCCCGAACCTCCAGCACGTATCGACTGGGCAACCCCACCCCGACGGACCGGGTGGAGAACGGAACCGCGTCGTGGATGATCCCCACCACCCGCCGGCGCCGGTCCATGAAGATCATGTCCAGGGACAGGGGCGTATTCTTCATCCAGAACGAGCGAGCCTTTTCGTCCGGAAACACGAACAGCATGCCCTCGTCCGCTCCCAGCTCGCTTCGGTACATCAATCCCCAGCGACGCTTCTCGACGGTGTCGGCCACCTCCACCCGGAACCCGGCCTTGATTCCTTCGGCGCCCTCGAAGACCACGGACGGGGCGTTGTCGCAGCCGGCCTGAGCCCCGAGCAGGAGCGCGCAAACCAGCGCGCGGGCGCTTGTGCGCCCGAACAGGCGTTCCATCGACCCCTCGATCATGCTACGCAACGGTTCCATGATCCAACCTTCGTACCGCGAGTTCGCGGCGCTCGCCAAACAGGGAAACCTGGTCCCGGTGTACGAGGAGATCCTGATGGATCTCGAGACCCCGGTCTCATTCTACAACCGTCTCAAGAAGAGCCGCCACTCGTTCCTGCTGGAAAGCGTGGAAGGCAGCGAGCGCTGGGCGCGTTATTCGTTCCTCGGCACCGCGCCGGAGCTGGTCTTCAATGCCTGGGGCCGCGAGGTGACGGTCACCCGAGGCCGGAAGAAGCAGTCGTGGACCTGCGACGATCCGTTGCAGGCGCTGGCGGAGATCTTCGACCGGTACCAGCCGGCCACCACCCTCCCGGATCTCCCCTTCACCGGCGGGGCCCTGGGTTACGTCGCCTACGACGCGGTGGAGATGCTGCACGGGGTCGCCAACGCGGCCGAACGAGCCGGCCGCTTTCCGGACGTCTATTTTCTGCTGGTGCGCACCCTGGTGAGCTTCGACAACCTCAAGCACACCATCACGATCATCGACAACGTCCCCATCGAAAAGGGCGCACGCCTGCGGGTTCTCTACGGGGACGCCGTCTCCCGCATCGAGAAGCTGAGGTCGTCCCTGCGGAAATCACCCACCGCCCGGGAGGCCGGAAGTCTCGCCGGTTCCGCGAAGAGCATCAAGTACAGCTCCAACGTCACGCCGCGAAAGTTCCACGCCATGGTGCGGAAGGGGAAGGAGTACATCGCCGCCGGCGACGTCATCCAGGTGGTGCTGTCCCAGCG
Organism: uncultured Binatia bacterium (SeqCode); assembly: GCA_965214905.1. GTDB lineage: Bacteria > Desulfobacterota > Binatia > UBA9968 > JAJDTQ01 > JAJDTQ01. The sequence goes on along the minus strand of OZ243984.1, from coordinate 2,770,982 downwards.
GCTGGAGGCCCGGACCCGGGCGGAGCCGTTCGAGATCTACCGCGCCCTGCGATTCACCAATCCGTCTCCTTACATGTTCTTTCTGGAGCTGGACGACCTCAAGATCATCGGCTCCTCCCCGGAGATCCTGGTCCGCCTCACCGGACGGAACATCGCCCTCCGACCCATCGCCGGCACCCGGCCCCGCGGCAGGGATCCGCAGGAGGAACGGGACCTGGAGGAGGATCTCCTGGCGGACCCGAAAGAGCGGGCCGAGCACATCATGCTGGTGGACCTCGGGCGCAACGACGTGGGGCGGGTGGCCGAGGTGGGGTCGGTGGAGGTGGACCAACTCATGACCATCGAGCACTATTCCCACGTCATGCACATCGTCTCCAACCTCAAGGCGGAGCTGGCCCGGGGAAAGACGCCGCTGGAACTCTTCGGCTCCTGCTTTCCCGCGGGAACGGTCTCCGGGGCGCCCAAGGTCAGGGCCATGCAGATCATCAGCGAGCTCGAGCCGCAAAGGCGGGGTCTGTACGCCGGAGCCGTGGGCTATCTGAGCTTCAACAACAACCTGGACACCTGCATCGCCATCCGCACCATCACCGTCCACAACGGCACCGCGGTCATTCAGGCCGGAGCCGGCATCGTGGCGGACTCCAATCCCGCGGCGGAGTACCAGGAGACCCTCAACAAGGCCCGCGGCATGCTCAAGGCCATCGAACTGGCGGAATCCTGGAGAAAAGAGCGATAGCGCCCTGTCCTCCGAATACGTTTGCGAATCGACATGATCCTGCTCATCGACAACTACGACTCGTTCACCTACAACCTGTACCACTATCTGGCCGAACTCGGCGCGGAGATCCGGGTGGCGCTCAACGACCGGATCGACGCGGACGGCGTCGAAGCGCTGGAGCCGGACGCCATCGTGGTGTCGCCGGGCCCCTGCACGCCCAGGGAGGCCGGTGTTTCATGTGATGTGATCCGGCGATTCGGCCCGCGAGTCCCCATCCTGGGCGTGTGCCTGGGCCACCAGTGCATCGGCGCCGCGTTCGGCGCGCGGGTGGTTCGCGCGACGGAGATCATGCACGGGAAGATGTCGGAAGTCCTGCACGACTCCAGGACCATCTACCAGTCCCAGGACAATCCCTTCCCGGCCATGCGCTACCATTCCCTGGTGCTCGACCCGGACACCCTGCCCGACGCGTTCAGCATCAGCGCCCGCACCCGGGACGGCGTGATCATGGGCATCCGCCACAACCGCTACCCGGTCGAAGGCGTCCAGTTTCATCCCGAATCGATCCTGACGGAGACCGGGAAGACGCTGCTGAAGGATTTCCTGGACTGCTACGTATAGGACCGCGGGTGGCCGGCGATGCCAACGGTTTCAGACCTGCTCGGCCCCGTACGCGCGGGCGCATTCCTCGCTACAGAAATAGTGCCCGTGTGAGGGGTAGGCATCGTTTTTGGGGACGTAGCTCTTGCAGTGGGGGTCGAGCACCATGGATTCGCCCCGGGACGGATCGGTGCGGGCTCCTTTCCCTTTGCCTTTGATGCTGGAGTAGATCAGCATCAGGAACAGATAGACCAGCAAGCCCAGTATCAGAAACCTGAGGATCATGGCAGTGTTACCGTCGATGATCGTCGCGGTTCATGCACCTCGCGGCGAGGTTGTCTCCTGGACCCCTTTATCGTCTTCCAGGTGAGCCAGGAGTTCCCGGATATCACTGCCCAGGCGCGCGTGCTTCAGGTCCGGCGCGATCTCGCACAGCGGAACCAGCACGAATCGCCGGCGGTGAAGCTCCGGGTGCGGGATAGTCAACTCGGGTCCTTCCAAAACCATATCATCGAAAAAGAGGATGTCCAGATCGATGACCCGATCCGCCCAGCGAACAGGGTTGGGCCGGCGGCCCATCTTCCTTTCAAGGGCCTGACAGTGTTGCAGCAGGGTCGCCGGTTGCAGGCCCGTGTCGACGGCCACGACTCCGTTGACGTACCATTCCGTGCTCGCTGCGCCCCACGGCTCGGTCACGAACCAGGTCGAGACCTCCCGCAGGCGGGTTTGGGGCATTCGCCCGATCTCCCGGACAGCGCGGCGGCAGTTTTCCTCCTTCTTCCCCTGATTCGAGCCCACCCCGATGTAGGCGCGATGCTCCACGGTGTGCTAGAGGCCGACCTGCTGGAGGCGCTCCACGGCCTCCTGAAGACGATCAGCCGGCGAACACAGGGTCATCCGAATGAAACCCTCGCCGGGTTCTCCGAAACCGTTGCCGGGAGTGGTGACGATGCCGGCCTCGTCGAGGAGCAGGGCGGTGAAGTCCGCGGAACTCCGGTCCCCGGGCACGGGCAGCCAGACGTAGAAGGTCGCCCGCGGCGCCGGAAACTCGAAACCGGCGCGGCGGAGGCCGTCCACCACCGTGTCGCGCCGTTCCTGGTACACTTCCCGAATGGGCGCCAGGAACTCCTCCGCGTGGTCGAGGGCGAGGATCGCCGCTTCCTGCACCGGCTGGAAGACTCCCGAGTCGACGTTGGATTTCACCTGTCCCAGGGTCGCCACCAGTTCCGGGCAACCCGCCGCCATGCCGATGCGCCAGCCGGTCATGTTGAAGGTCTTCGACAGCGAATGGAACTCGATGGCCACCTCCTTCGCCCCCTCCACCTGCAGGATGCTCGGAGCACGGTACCCGTCGAAGCCGATCTCCGTGTACGCGGCGTCGTGGCACAGGACGATCCGGTGCCGGCGGGCGAATTCCACCGCCTCCTTGAGAAAGCTCTCGTCCGCCACCGCGCCGGTGGGGTTGTTGGGATAGTTGAGCCACAGCATCTTTGCCCGCTCGAGCACCTCCGCGGGGATACCGGACAGATCGGGCAGGAACCCGTTCTCGCGCCGCAACGGCAGAAAGTGCACCTCGCCGCCGTTGAACTTCGTACCGATCTCGTACACGGGATACGCAGGGCTGGGTACCAGCACAACGTCCCCGGGATCCACGTAGGCCACCGCCATGTTGGCCACGCCCTCCTTGGATCCGATGAGCGAACACACCTCGGCGGCCGGGTCCAGCGTCACGCCGAAGCGCCGCCCGTACCAGTCGGCCACCGCCTGGCGGAATTCCATCATGCCCGAGCTGCCGGGATAGCGGTGGTTGGCGGGTTTCGTCGCGGTCTCCGAAAGCTTCCGGATGATTCTCCCGGGCGTGGGAATGTCGGGATCGCCGATGCCTAGGTCGATGAGATCCACCCCCTTGGCCTGGGCGGCCCGCTTCTTCCGGTCGATCTCGGCGAACAGATAGGGCGGCAGATCCTGGATGCGTTTGGCCTTGTCGAACATCACTCGGACTCGCTTTCTCGGTTGGATTTTATCGTCCTCGCCGCGGCTCATCCGCATCGAGACTCGATCCGGCAGGTCTCCGGAACAGTGCGAGCTTACAACATTTCCGCCGGACTAGTGAAACCCCCGGCGTTTCGGGCCTCAGGGAAGCCCTTGGCTTCACCTGGGTTATCGGTTACGGTCGCAAGCAGGGGGAAAGCCATCCATGCCGTTCCATATCGTGGTCGACGGCTATAACGTCATCGGCAGTGAGCAGGGTCTGCGCGGCGACCTGGAGCAGAAGCGCACCGACCTCGTCAAGGAAGTGGCGGGATATCAGGCGCGCACCGGCCATGTCCTGACCACGGTCTTCGACGGGTGGCGAAACGGCCGCGACCAGGAGACGCGGGAGCAGGTGGGAGAGGTGACGGTGGTATTCTCTCGTTACGGGGAAAAGGCCGATGCGGTCATCGAGCGCCTGGCCCGGGAGTTGGGGACACTGTGCATCGTCGTGACCTCCGATCGGGACCTGCGCCGCAGCGTGGAAAGCGGGGGCGCCGTGGCGGTGTACGTCGGCGAGTTTCTCGGGAAGATGCGAACGGATCCGGCAGCGGCCGATTCAACGGAAGACGCCGGCGACTTCGGAAGCCCGCCAAGGGGCGTGGACGGACGGAAGAAAGGCAATCCGCGGCGGCTTTCCAAGGCCGAGCGGGTGCGCCGCGAACGCCTCGCCAAGCTCTGACGAGGTTGGGGCTCAGTTTCCCGAGAAGGTCAAACCGTCGGCCTCGTGGTCGAGCTCGCGGGCCATGAAATCCACCACCAGCGGCCAGGATAGCCTGGCGGCGTGGGGATGGTAGCCCTCGGTGCCGGGATCGACGAACCCGTGGCCGCCGAAGGGGAAGAAATGCCACTCCAGCGGTTGCCCGTTGGCGAGGAAGCTCTCCCACACCCGTTGCTGGATGGGCACGGTGGATATTCGGTCGTCCACGCCGTAGAGGATGATCGACGGGCACCTGATGTTACGGGCGGCGTCGTACGGGTGGACCGGCCTGATCTCGGTGGTGGGTTCGTCCCGGACCGTCGGGTAGTAACCGACGAAGGCCCGGACCTCGGGGGTGGCCGCCACGAAGTGAATGGCGATCCGGCCGCCCATGCAGTATCCCGACACGGCCACGCGCGTGCCGTCCACGTCGTCCCGCGAAGTGAGGTAGTCCCAACCCTGCCGGATGACCCGGACGAAATCCCCGTCCCTGGTACGCGCCTGAATCTGCCGGCCGGTATGGATATGGGTTACGTCGGGATAGCCGAGCAACGAGTACAGATCCGGCACTACCACGGTGTACCCGAGATGGGCGAACTTCAGTGCCTCGATCTTCTGGTAGTCGGTCAGCCCGGTGTTCTGATGCGTCATGAGCAGGGCAGGACCCGGCTGGTCGCGTTCCGGAGCGGCGAGATAGCCGTAGATGCCGTCTCTTTCAGGAGTGAGAACCCGTTCGTGTACTTTCATGGCGTGACGTGGGTCATTGAAGCGGGTGATGGGAGGCGTGTGGTTGCGGGGGGTGGATTTGAACCACCGACCTCAAGGTTATGAGCCTTGCGAGCTACCGGGCTGCTCCACCCCGCAGGATGATCGTAGCCCGTCGGTGTGGCGGTGTCAACAGGGACGTCCCTCCCTTTCCCCCTGACAAACCCTCCGACGTTACCCGGACCCACACGCCTCTACGACCCGGGGAACTTTTCCCGAAGCTGCTTGAGCACGACTTCCGGAACGAACGCGGCGAAGTCGCCACCCAGTCCGGCGACCTCCTTGACCAGCCTGGAGCTGATATAGAAGGACGACTCGCCGGTCATCATGAAGAAGGTCTCCAGGTTGGGCTTGAGCCGGCGATTCATGGTCGCCATCTGGAACTCGTATTCGAAGTCCGACACCGCCCGCAGCCCGCGGATAACCACCGTGGCCGCCTGCGCCTCCGCATAGTCCACCAGCAGGCCCTCGAAGCTGTCCACGCGCACGCGCTCCTCCCCTTCGAAGACCTTCCGCACCGTGGCCATGCGCTCATCCACGGAAAAGAGGGCGCGCCCCTTGTCCTGGTTGCGCGCGATGGCGATGATTACCTGATCGAAGATTCGAAGTGTCCGCGTCACCAGGTCGATGTGACCGTTGGTGATGGGGTCGAAGGACCCGGGATAGACCGCCACGCTGATTTCCGCCATGTGAAAACCCGACCTTGCCTGGTGTGGTGCTTCACGAACACTGGTTATCGAGCCCGAAGAAGGAGAGCATCGTGTCGCCGTACCGCCGCCGATCGCGGCGCACCAGTTCACCGTGCCATTCTCGGACCGGTTCCCTTACGCTATGCTCCGCCACCGCAACGCCCGCCGCCTGAAGCACCCGCCCGTGGGCGATCATGGCCAGGACCTTGTCCACCCAGCCGTGATCGTACGGGGGGTCCAGAAAGATGGCGTCGTACGTGGTTCCCTCGTCAGCCAAACGACTCAAGGCCTGGCCCACGGGTTTCGACCATATCCGCGCCTGGCCCGTGAAGCCCAGGGCTTCAAGGTTACGGCGCATCAAGCCCGCCGCCGCCGCCGATTCGTCCACCAGCAGCGCCGAGGCCGCCCCCCGGCTCAAGGCCTCCAGCGAAAGGCTCCCGCTACCGGCAAAGAGGTCCAGCACCCGCTGCCCCGAGAGATCCCGAGGCAGGATGTCGAACAGTGCTTCCCTGACCCGGTCGGCGGTGGGACGGATAGCGTTCCCCTTGGGCGCCTTGAGTCTTCTCCCCCGCGCTATGCCGCCGATGATGCGCATGGGCCGATTGCTGCCGGCTGTGTCTACCCTTCTCGCCGGCATGGACGCGGGCGGGTTTCAAACCCGCCCCTGCTGCTTCACAACTCCGGGAGCTCGCGCTGAACAGGCTGAAACCCGTCCTACGGCCCCGGAATCAGGATGATCTTGCCGAACTGTTGTCCGGTTTCCAGCCTCGTCTGCGCCGCGGCCGCCTCGGCCAACGGGAAGGTCCGGTCGATCACGGGCTTGACCCCGGAGGCCTCGACGAACCGTAACACCTGCTCGAACTCTTCGCGACTGCCCAGGGTAGACCCGAAAATGCTCAGATGATTCCAGAAGATGCGCCGAATATCCGTCGGCGGAGTGGCGCCGGTGGTGGCGCCGCAGGTAACCAGTCGCCCTCCCTTGACCAGCGCCGCGAGACTCTTGGCCCAGCTTTCACCGCCCACGCAGTCCACCACCACGTCCACCCCGCGCTTGGCGGTGACGTCACGGATTGCACGGGTGAAATCGCCCTTCCGGTAGTTCAAGCCGTAGTCGGCTCCCATGCGCCGGGCGCGTTCGAGCTTTTCGTCGCTGCCCGAGGTCACGGCCACCCAGGCATTCATGGCCTTGGCGATCTGCAGCGCCGCCAGGGCCACGCCGCCGCCGATGCCCAGGATGAGCACCTTCTCGCCGGGCGCGAGCCTGGCGTTGGTCACCAGCATGCGCCAGACGGTGATGAAAACCAGCGGGAACGCCGCCGCCGCCTCGAAGCCGTAGCCGTCGGGGACGGGGAAGCAGTTGGCGCCGGGAATCACCACGTATTCGGCGTACGACCCTTTCATGCCCTCGCCGAGGACGCGCAGGCGGACGCACATGTAGTCCCGGCTGGTGCGGCAGAACTCGCAGCCGCCGCACCCCACCGGGGGATACAGGCAAACCGCATCGCCCTTCTTGCAGTGGGTCACCTCGTTTCCCGCCTCCTCCACCACGCCCGCGCCGTCGGCACCGAGGATGTGCGGGAACTCCACCTTCATCCCGGTGAGCCCCTTGCGATTCCACAGGTCGATGTGGTTCAGGGAGGCTGCCCGCAGGCGCACGATCACGTCGCGCGGCGACCGCAAAACCGGGTCTTCGGCTTCTTCATGGCGGAGCTTGTCGGCCCCGCCGTGCTCGTGGATCCGGACGGCTTTCAAGGCAGTGACCTCAGCGGCAATAACGTTTGGCGGCGTGCAACTTCAACGGTGTCGGTCGGACTGCCGACGGCTCCCCGCTCGGCGCAGGGTTACGCGGAAAATGAAGTGCCGCACCCGCAGGTGCCCGTGGCGTTGGGGTTGGAGAAACGGAAGCTGGCGCCCTGGAGCTCGCTCACGTAGTCGATGACCGTCCCTCCGAGCTGCTGCAGGATGGAAGTCTCCACGTAGACCTGCAGGCCATCCAGCTCCAGTACCACGTCCTCCGGTTCGGGACCGTCATCGAAGTCCAGCTTGTAGGAGAAGCCGGAACATCCTCCCGGGGTCACGGAGACCCGCAGTCCGCGGCCGGCCAGGTTCTCCCGCTGGCGGATCTTCTTGACGTGGGCTATCGCCGCGTCGGTCAAGCGAAGGCTGTGATCGAGATTGTCCACGGGTTCGAGTCTAGTATATAGGACACTACACTAGTCCACGGTTCCAGGCAAGTCAAGATTCCCGCTGCCGGAGCCCGGCCACGATCTTCGCCGGCAGACCGCCGAAGCTGCCGTTGGACATCACCAGCACGATATCCCGCTCCGCGGCGTCCCGGACCACGACCCGGGCGATGTCGTCCACCCCCGGGAGGTACGTAGCGGCGCCATCCCCCCGGGTCCGGTTGACGAGATCCGCGAGTTCCGCGGACGAGAGGCGTTCCTCCTCCGGGATCTTCTCCGGATGATAGAGGTCGGGCAGAACGATCCGGTCGGACAGGGCCAGCGCCCGGGCGAACTCCGTGAGGAAGACGCGTCTGCGGCTGGTCTGGCTGCGGGGCTCGAAAACAGCCCAGAGCCGCCGCCCGGGCCAGGCCTCCCGGACCGCGGCGATGGTGTCCGCCACCGCGGTGGGATGGTGGGCGAAGTCGTCGATGACCAGGACGCCGGCGGCATCGCCGGCGATCTCCTGCCTCCGCCGCACCCCGCGGAAGGTGGCCATGGCCGAGCGGATCACGGACGGGCTCAACCCGATCTCCCTCGCCGCGGCGTAGACCGCCAGCGCGTTCCTGGCGTTGTGGCGGCCGATCAACGGCACCTCCACCGGGCCCTCGGCGACGCCCTGGTGGCAGGGAGTGAAGCCGATCCGGCCGCCCCCCGCGCGGACGTCGCGAGCCTGCCAGTCGGCCGACTCGCCCAGACCGTAGGACTGGACCGGACAGGACGCCTCGTCCAGGATGTCCACGACATGGGCGGCCTCGTCGCACACCAGGAGGCTGCCGCCGGGCGGAACGATCCCCACCAGGCGCCGGAAGGCCCCCTTCAAGTGCTCCAGGTCGCGATAAATGTCCGCGTGGTCGAACTCCAGGCTGGTGAGGATGACCCGTTCCGGTCGGTAGTGGAGAAATTTGGGACCCTTGTCGAAGAAGGCGCTGTCGTATTCATCTCCCTCCAGGACTACCCAGGAGCCCTGCCCGAAACGGAATCCGCTGCCGAAGTTCACCGGGATGCCGCCGATGAAAAAGCTCGGGTCCAGCTCCGCCGCCACCAGCACCCACGACATCAACGAGGTGGTGGTGGTCTTGCCGTGGGTTCCGGCCACCACCAGGGAGTGCTTCCCGTCGATGAGGAACCGGCCCAGGGCCTGGGGCAGCGACACATGGGGGATGCCGCGGCGCAGCACCGCTTCCGCCTCGGGGTTCCCCCGGGATACGGCGTTGCCGATGACCACCAGGTCCGGCCCGTCGCCGAGGTGGGCTTCGCTGAAACCGGGCAGTATGTCGATGCCGATGCGTTCCAGGAAGGTGCTCATGGGCGGGTAGACGTTCTCGTCCGAGCCGGTGACCCGATACCCCCGTTGCCGCAGCAGGCCGGCCAGCGAGCCGGTGCCGACGCCGCAAACGGCAATGACATGAACGTGTGCCCCGGGGCTCGGGTCCGGACAATGGAGGTGCGATCCGGGGCTCGGGTCCATACTCACGAGAACATGCCTTTCACGAGAACAGAGCCTCCATGACCGCGTCGTGCACCAGCGGGCGGAACTCGCGGATGGCCGGGTTGTCCCGGGACGGGTGAACCCGGTTGGTCAGGAACACGACGTGAACGTCCCGCTCGAGGTCCCACCAGACGGAGGCGCCGGTGAAGCCCAGGTGGCCGACGGTGCGGGCGGAGAAGTGACGGCCGCTGGAGGACCCTTCGGGCGAGGGAGTATCCCAGCCCAGCACATGGGTCTGTCCCGGCAGGGGCCGTTCCGCCTCGAGGAACTCGCGCACCACGGCGCCGGGCAGAAAGTCCGGCTCGGCGCCGGCGAGGCACCGTCCCATAAAGCCGATGAAACGATGAACGTCCGGCGCCGACGAGAACACGCCGGCGTGCCCCGCAACGCCGCCCATGGCGAAGGCGTTGTCGTCGTGGACTTCGCCGCAGAGTATCTTGCGGCGCCAACGGCAGTCCTCGGTGGCGGCGATGGTCGGGCCCGGGTGCGGCCGCGATGCCCGGGAACGCCGGCTCAGGTCCACGAAAAACGTGGACGACAACCCCATCGGGGTGAAGATCTCGTCGCGGCAGAACCGGTCCAGCGGCTTCCTGCTCAGTCTCTCCACCGCCTCCCCCAGGAGGATGAAGCCGAGGTCGCTGTAGCGGGCCTGCTCGCCCGGCCGCGCCATCAGTTCTTCGCTATGGATGCGTTCGAGACAGCCGCTCTTGCCGGTCGCTGCGCGTGCGCCGGGGGGGGCGCCGGCAATTTCCCCGGGGTGTACGGCCGTTGCCCCCCTCCGCCCCTGGATTCCCGCTTTCGCCGGAATGACGGATTCGCAGCAGGAGGGCTTGGCGGATTCGTCGTGGGACTCGGTGTGTTCGTAGTCGGGAATGACGGATTCGTAGTAGGGCTTCCAGGCCGGCAGGCCCGAGGTGTGGTTGAGAAGCTGGCGGAACGTCGCCGCGGCCCTGGCCCCGCGGCCGAACTCGGGGATCACCGTGCACGCGGGGTCGTCCAATCGCACGCGCCGGTCCCGCACCAGCAGCATCATGGCGGTGGTGGTGGCCATGGGCTTGGTGAGAGAGCCGAGGTCGAACACGGTATCGGGCATCATCGGAAGCCGCTCGGGCGCCAGCGCCCGATAGCCGTAGGCGCGGTGGGCGAGGATCTCCCGGCTGCTGCCCACAAGCACCACCGCGCCCGGGAAGGCTCCCGCCGACACGCCGCCGCGGCACGCTGCATCGAGGGCGTCCAGCCGCATCAGCCGGTGTCCCGTCCGGCTACCCCCGTGTCCTGCGTCGCCGGCTCCACGAGCCTCAGCAGTCCCTTGCAGCCGTCCAGCTCGGCCTCGACCCCGATGGGGAGCAGGGTATTGGCGGTGGCGTGGCCGCAGGGCAGACCGGTCACTACCGGGTAGGGGACGTTGCGGAACTCCTCCGCCAGGACATCTTCGACGTCCCTTTCGGCGCCCGTCTCGCATCCGTTGAACGCCCCTGTCACCACTCCGGCGACATCGTCCAGCTTGCCGGCCATGCGCAGGTGGGTCAGCATCCGCTCGATCCGATAGGGGTTCTCGGCCACGTCCTCGAGAAAGACGATCTTCCCCGTGGTATCGATCTCGTAAGGGGTTCCGAGGGTCGTCACCAGCACCGAGAGACACCCTCCGGCCAACCGTCCCCGCGCAGGGACGGTTCCGTTGCGAAGGGCGCCGGTGCCCTGGATCCCCCAAAGCCGCCGTTTTCCGGTCAGCGCATCCCAGAAACCGCTCCATACCCCGCCGCCGAGTTCCCCGGCGAACTCGACCGCCACCATGGGACCGTGGAAGGCCACCACGCCACAGCTTTGCGACATCCAGTTCAGCAACGCGGTGACGTCGCTGAACCCGACGAAAATTTTGGGATGGGCTCGAATGAGTTCGGGGTCGAGACCGGGCAGGAGCTGTATCGAACCGAACCCGCCGCGGGCACAGAACACCGCGGCGACGTCGTCCCGCTCGAAGAAGCGTTCGAGGGTCCTGGCGCGCTGCTGCTCGCTCCCCGCCAGATAGCCCTTGCGGGCGAGAATGCCTTCGGCCGGTTCGACCCGGAACCCGCGCGCCTCGAGCGCCCGAACGCCCTTGGCCAAACGGTCCCGGTAGACCGCTCCGGCCGGAGCCACCACCCCGATGGTGTCTCCCGGCCTCAAGGGCGGCGGTTTGAGGAGGTTCATCACGTCTTCAAGGGTCGTGGTGGAACTCTGCGATTTTGTCAGGATTTTCGCCCCACGGCAAACTGCGGGACGGATGCTCCCGGCTTCTCGACCCCGGGAAGCGTCCGATTTCCGACAAAAGTTGTCCACACCCCTTGACAGGGCCGAGACCGTGCTTAGATTTACCGCCACACCTCACTGTGCCTATCTAGCAGTTTATCGGAAATACGATACGACGAATCTGGAAGGAGGAGACAACATGAACATCAGGCCCTTACAGGACCGGGTCATCGTCAAGCGGATCGAGGAAGAGGAGAAGACCGCGGGCGGGATCATCATCCCCGATACCGCCAAGGAAAAACCCCAGGAGGGTGAAGTCGTTGCGGTGGGCAGGGGCAAGGCCGGCGACGACGGCAAGATCACGCCACTGGACGTGAAAGTCAGCGACCGGGTGCTGTTCGGCAAGTACGCCGGCACGGAAATCGCCCTGGACGGCGAAGATCACATCATCATGCGTGAGGATGACATCCTCGGCATCGTCGAGCAATAAACTCTTTTCAAGGAGGACCCAATGGCAGCGAAAATCGTCAAGTTCGAACAGGATGCGAGGGAGTCCATCGTCCGCGGCGTCAATATCCTGGCTGACGCGGTGACCGTGACTCTCGGACCCAAGGGCCGCAACGTCGTCATCGACAAGTCTTTCGGCGCTCCCAACGTGACCAAGGACGGCGTCACCGTGGCCAAAGAGGTGGAGCTCGAAGACAAATTCGAGAACATGGGCGCCCAGATGGTGAAGGAAGTCGCCAGCAAGACGTCCGACGTCGCCGGCGACGGCACCACCACGGCCACCGTGCTGGCGCGCCAGATCTTCGCCGAAGGCCTGAAGATGGTCGTGGCCGGACACGATCCCATGTCCCTGAAGCGGGGCATCGAGCAGGCCGTGGAGGCGGTGACCGAATCCCTCAAGGACATGTCCAAGGAGACCAAGGACCCCAAGGAGATCGCCCAGGTAGGCACCATCGCGGCCAACAACGACCCGACCATCGGCGAGGTCATCGCCGAGGCCATGAACAAGGTGGGCAAGGAAGGCGTCATTACGGTCGAGGAGGCCAAGGGCCTCGAAACCTCCCTGGAGGTCGTCGAGGGCATGCAGTTCGACCGGGGCTACCTGTCCCCCTACTTCGTAACCGATCCGGAGCGCATGGAATGCGTGCTGGACGACGCTTACCTGCTGATCCACGAGAAGAAGCTCTCCAACATGAAGGACCTGCTGCCGGTTCTGGAGCAGATCGCCAAGACCGGCAAGCCTTTCGTCATCCTGGCGGAGGACGTCGAGGGCGAGGCGCTGGCCACCCTGGTGGTCAACAAGATCCGCGGCACCCTGCACTGCGTGGCGGTGAAGGCGCCGGGCTTCGGTGATCGCAGAAAGGCCATGCTGGAAGACATCGCCATCCTGACGGGCGGGAAGCTCATCGCCGAGGAGCTCGGCATCAAGCTCGAGAACGTGACGCTACAGGATCTCGGCCAGGCCAAGCGGATCGTGGTGGACAAGGAAAACTCCACCATCGTGGACGGCGCCGGCGGGAAGGCCGACATCGAGGGCCGCATCAAGCAGATCCGCGCGCAGACCGAGGAGACCACCTCGGACTACGACAAGGAGAAGCTCCAGGAACGCCTGGCCAAGCTGGTGGGCGGCGTGGCCGTCATCCACGTCGGCGCGGCCACCGAGATCGAGATGAAGGAAAAGAAGGCCCGGGTGGAAGACGCCCTGCACGCGACGCGGGCGGCGGTCGAGGAAGGCATCGTGCCGGGCGGCGGCGTGGCGCTGTTGCGCTCCATTCCGTCGCTGGAAAGCCTTGAGCTCGCCGGAGAGGAGCAGGTGGGCGTCAACATCGTCAAGCGGTGTCTGGAAGAGCCGCTTCGCCGAATCGCCACCAACGCCGGCGTCGACGGTTCCATCGCGCTGCAGCGAGTGAAGGAAAGCCAAGGCGACGTCGGCCTCAACGCGGCTACCGAAACCTACGAGGACCTGTTGGCGGCGGGCATCATCGACCCCACCAAGGTGGTGCGGACGGCACTGCAGAACGCCGCTTCCATCGCCAGCCTGTTGCTCACCACCGAAGCCATGGTGGCCGAGAAGCCCGAAGACAAGCCTGCCATGCCGCCGATGCCTCCGGGCGGCGGCATGGGTGGAATGGGCGGTATGGGTGGAATGGGCGGCATGATGTAGCGTGTGCCATTCCGGCAGGATCCACGGGCCTGGGGCCTCTCGGAGGAGAGGCCCCAGGCCCTTTTTGCTGATTGTTGACTTGTCCGACCACCGTGGGATACGCTGTTTTCAGGAGGCGTCATGAGCGGTGAAGTCTTGACGATCATCGGCGTGGGAATCGCCCTTGCGGCATTCAAGGCAGGGCCGTTGCAGTTCATGTAGCGGCCCTGCTTTTTCCTTCCTGTTGAACCATGTTCGAAAACCTCACCGACAAGCTGGAGCAGACCTTCAGGCGGCTGCGGGGTCACGGCAGGATCACCGAGTCCAACGTGGCGGAGTCGCTGCGGGAGGTGCGGCTGGCGCTGCTGGAGGCGGACGTCAACTTCAAGGTGGTCAAGCGCTTCATCGAGTCGGTCCAGGCCCGGTCCATGGGGCGGGAGGTGCTTCAAAGCCTGACGCCGGACCAGCAACTCATCAAGATCGTCAAGGAAGAGTTGGTCAAGATCCTCGGTGAGGAGGCCGCCGGCCTGGATCTCAAGGGGCGGCAACCGGTGGTGCTGATGCTGGTGGGGCTTCAGGGATCGGGCAAGACCACCACCGCGGTCAAGCTGGCGCTGCATCTGAAGAAGCAGCAGAAACGGACGCCCTATCTCGTATCCGCGGACGTGTACCGGCCGGCGGCCAGGGAGCAACTGCGCACGTTGTGCGACGAGCACGGGCTGCCGGTGTACGACTCCGGCGCCGGCTCGGCGCCGGTGGAGATCTGTCGCGGCGCCTTCGACAAGGCGAACCAGAGGCTTTGCGACGTACTGATCGTGGACACCGCCGGCCGGCTGCACATCGACGAGGAGTTGATGCGGGAGCTGGTGGCGATTCGCTCGGCCCTGGACCCCCGCAACGTCCTCCTGACCCTCGACGCCATGATCGGGCAGGACGCGGTCAATCAGGCGCAGGGCTTCAACCAGGCGCTGGACCTCACCGGGGTGATCCTGACCAAGATGGACGGCGACGCCCGGGGCGGAGCGGCGCTTTCCGTAAGGGCGGTGGTGGGCAAGCCGGTGCTCTACGTCGGGGTCGGGGAAAAGGCGGACGCGCTGGAGCCGTTCTTTCCGGATCGCATGGCGTCGCGCATTCTCGGCATGGGCGACGTGCTGTCGCTGATCGAGAAGGCGGAGCAGGCGGTCGACAAGAAGACCGCACCGAAACTCGAACAGCGGATGCGCAAGGGGGAATTCTCCCTGGAAGACTTCCAGACGCAGATGCAGGCCATCAAGAAGATGGGCTCCATCGGCAGCCTGCTGGACATGGTGCCCGGGGGGCGCAAGTTGGGCCAGCAGGTGGACATGGCCCACGCGGAGAAGGAGCTCAATCGCGTCGAGGCCATCATCAACTCCATGACGCTCAAGGAACGACGGAACCCCGCGCTACTGAACGGCAGCCGGCGCCGGCGCATTGCCAACGGGAGCGGCACCACCGTAACCGACGTCAACCGTCTCATGAAACAGTTCATGGAGATGAAGAAGATGATGCAGCGGATGAAGAAGTCGGGCGGCAAGCGGCGCGGCATGTGGAGCCGTTTGTCAACGCCGTTCCAATGAACTAGAAACGGTAGAAAACCACAGAAAGAAGCCATCCAATATGAGCGTAAAGATCAGACTGAGTCGACACGGCGCCAGGAAGCGGCCGTACTACCGTATCGTGGTGGCGGACGCCCGGACTCCCCGTGACGGAAGATTCATCGAGCAGGTAGGCACCTACGACCCCAGGACTCCCGACGCCACGTTAAGGCTCGACCAGGCCAAGGTCGACGGATGGCTGAAGCAGGGGGCACAACCGACACAAACCGTGCGCAATCTCATGAAGCGAGCAGCGAAGGAAGCAGGCACGGCCGCGTCGACGTAGCGGGCGGCTCTCGAACCCGCGCGCGCCCGGACCGGACCCACAGGAGACACGTTTTCTTGAAGGAACTGGTACAGTATCTTGCGCAATCCATCGTGGACCAGCCCGACGCCGTCGAGGTCACGGAAACGCAGGATGACGACGCATCCGTCGTGGAGCTCAAGGTCGCCCAGGAAGATCTCGGCCGGATCATCGGCAAACAGGGACGCACCGCCAAATCTCTGCGAACGATATTGAACGCTGCCGCTGCGCGACACGACCGGAAGATAGTTCTCGAGATCATCGACGAACAGTAACCGCCGCCCTCTTGTCCACCAACCAGATCGCCCTGGGCGACATCGTAGCCACGCACGGCGTCGCCGGCTGGCTCCGGCTGAGGTTGTTCAATCCGCAAGGCCGTACGCTCTATTCGAGCACGGAGGCGGAGTTGGCGCGTGGTGAAACCCGGCTCACGTTCCGGGTCGATCAGGCCAAGCCCCACCGCGGCGTCGCCCTGCTGAAGCTCCGGGGCATCGACGACATGGACGCGGCCCGGGAGCTGGTGGGCTGCCGGTTGTCGGTGCGGCAGGACCCGTTGCGTCCGTCCGAGTACTACCATGACGAGGTGGTGGGTTTCGAGGTCGTGGACGCCGGAGGGGAGCGCGTCGGCACGGTCACCCGGATATGGCCCAGGCAAGGCGGAGACCTGCTGGTGGTTGCCGGACCCGTGAAAGAGCATCTGATCCCGGCGGTCAAGGAATTCATCCGGCGGATCGACATCGTGAAGAGGACCATCACCATCGACGCGCCCGACGGACTGCTGGAGCTGTAGGGGCGGGTTTCAAACCCGACCACGCCGGGAGCCTGTCCGATAAAGCGCCACCCCACCGACGGCGACGAGGACCCGCCATGCATTTCTCGGTCATCACGCTGTTCCCGGAGATCTTCGACTCTCCCCTGGCCCACAGCATTCTCAAGCGCGCTCGGGAGAGGAAACTCGTCGCCATCGATCTGGTGGACCTGCGGCGCTACACTCGGGACCGGCACCGCACCGCCGACGACTACCCCTACGGCGGCGGCCAGGGCATGGTGCTGAAACCGGAGCCGCTCATCGAGGCCATCGAGGACTGCCGGCGCAGGCTCGATGACCCGCGGGTGGTCCTGCTCTCGCCGCGCGGCAGAGTGTTCGATCAGGCCACCGCGGCGGCGGTTTTGCGCCACGAGAAGGTCGTTCTGGTCTGCGGCCGCTACGAAGGGTTCGACGAACGGGTGACGGGCTTTGCGGACGAGGTTTTGTCCATCGGAGACTATACGTTGAGCGGCGGCGAGATTCCCGCTCTTGCCGTCATCGACACCGTCACACGGCTGGTGCCCGGTGTCCTCGGCAACGAACAGTCGGCCCGCGAGGACTCTTTCGTGGACGGACTGCTGGAATATCCGCAGTACACCCGGCCGCCGGAATACCGGGGCATGAAGGTTCCCGAGGTTCTGCTCTCGGGCGATCACGAGGAGATCCGCCGTTGGCGTCGCAGAATGAGCGTCGAGATGACGGCCCGGTCGCGGCCGGATCTGCTGGCCAAGGCGCCGGCTGAGGCCAGGCCGCAGAGGAACGTCTACGTGGCGCTGCTGCACTATCCGGTTTTCGACCGGCGCGGCGACACCGTCACCTCGTCCATCACCAACCTCGACATTCACGACATTGCCCGCACCTGCCGCACGTACGGGGTTGCGGGTTTCTATGTCGTCAATCCGGTGAAGACCCTCCGAAAGCTGGCGGCCAGGATCATCGACCACTGGGAACGGGGCTATGGCAGCTCCTACAACAGCACGCGCCGGGAAGCCCTTTCCCTCGTCCGGCTTCGCGACACCCTGGACGCGGCGGTGGCGGACGTGCAAAGCGAATGCGGGACCGCCCCCCGGCTGGTGGCGACGTCCGCCCGGACCGACTCCGGAACCGATCGGATAACTTTTGGAAAAATGCGGGAAATGCTAATAAGAGACGATGTCCCCTGCATGATCCTGCTGGGTACGGGCTGGGGCTTGGCCGATGCCGTCTTCGCCCGTTCGGACCTGGTGCTGGAACCCATCGCGGGCAAGGACGATTACAATCATCTTTCCGTGCGAGCTGCGTCCGCCATCATGCTGGATCGTATACTGGGACGGTTGATGGAAGGGAGCCTCCAATGAACGTCATTGACCGAATCGAACAATCACAAACGCGGGAAACGCCGGCGCTCAAGCCCGGACAACGGGTCCGCGTCCACGTCCGCATCGTGGAAGGCGAGAAGGAACGCATCCAGGTCTTCGAAGGCGTGGTGATCGGCATCTCCGGGAGCGGCAGCCGCGAAACGTTCGTGGTCCGCAAGACGTCGTACGGCGTGGGGGTGGAACGCATCTTTCCGCTCCACTCCCCGCGTATCGAAAAGGTCGAGATCGTCACTCAGGGCAGAGTCCGCAGAGCCAAGTTGTACTATCTCAGAAAACTCTCGGGTAAACGAGCCCGTCTGGAAGAAGATCGCAGACCGCGGGCGTCGCGCTGACGGCGTTCGGGGCGAGCACGGGCAGGTTCGAATCCCGCCCCACCCGGTTGACGTGGAACTGTTCGACTCCACGACTTCTCGCAACGACGCGAAAACCACGCCCTTGGCCGAACGCATGCGGCCCGCCAGCCTGGGCGAAGTGCTCGGACAGGAGCACCTGCTCGGCCCGGGCAAGCTGCTGCGCGGCATGGCCGACGCCGGGCGTCTCCAATCCATTATTCTCTGGGGTCCTCCCGGGTGCGGCAAGACCACCCTCGCCAGGCTTCTCGCCGACGCCTGCCACGCGCACTGCATCCGGTTCTCCGCGGTCAGCTCGGGCGTCCGCGACCTCAAGAACATCCTGCCGGACGCCAGACGCCTGCAGCGGAGCGCCGTGCCGGTGGTGCTCCTGGTGGACGAGATCCACCACTTCAACAAGTCCCAGCAGGACATCTTTCTGCCTCACGTCGAGGCCGGGCTCCTGACCCTCATCGGCGCCACCACCGAGAACCCGTCCTTCGAGCTGATCTCGCCGTTGCTCTCCCGTTGCCGCGTGTGCGTGATGCATCCGCTGACCGAGGAGACGCTCACCCACGTCGTCCATCGGGCCATGGCGGAACGCGGACGGGGACAATGGGACACCGACCTGGACATCGCGCCGGAGGCCTGCGCCGTGCTGGTCCAGCGAGCGCGGGGCGACGCCCGGGTGGCGCTCAACGCCCTCGAAGGGGCGGTCACGCTGGCGCGCAACGACTCCGGGACCGCCCGCATCGAGCTGACCCACGTGGAGCAGGCCCTGCAGCTCGGGCCGCTACGTTACGACAAGTCGGGCGAAGAGCACTACCATCTGATCTCGGCTTTCATCAAGAGCCTGCGGGGCAGCGACCCCGATGCCGCCGTGTACTGGATGGTGCGGATGATCGAGGCCGGGGAAGACCCGCTTTTCATCGCGCGCCGAATGGTCATCTTCGCGGCCGAGGACGTCGGCAACGCCGACCCGCAGGCGCTGCAGATGGCGATTGCCGCGAAGGACGCCTTCCATTTCGTCGGCCTGCCGGAGGGACGTATTCCCATGACCCAGGCGGCCGTCTACCTGGCCGCGGCGCCCAAGTCCAATGCCTCTTATCGAGCCTTGCTGGAGGCCACCCGGGACGTGCGCGAACGGGGCGCCCTGCCTACCCCTCTCCATCTGCGCAACGCGCCCACCGCCCTCATGAAGTCCCTGGGCTACGGCGCGGACTACCAATATCCGCACGACGCTCCCGGTCATGTCACGGGACAGGAGTACCTGCCGTCGGAGCTCGAGGGGCGCCGTTACTACGAGCCCGGCGACGAAGGGTACGAAAGGATCATCCGGGAGCGGCTCAAGTCCTGGGATGCGTTGAAGAAACGCAACCAGCCGCACTGACCGGACTGCGACGGGCGGCATGACGGCAACTACCGCGCGAGCTGCCACGATCTTTCGATCCGGACCCGTGGAGCACGGGGCAGCCGGGACCAGGGCGGGTTGCTGCCGGCCAGCCAACTAACGAGACGACGAACCGGTTTCGTCCGAAGCCGCTGGACCCGGCGGGGCCCCGCCGGCTTCCAGCTCCCGTCTGACAGCGCGGACCTTGTCCAGGAACCGCTCCGTCACGGACTCGCCTTCCGGTCGATTGCGGATCACCCGGGGGGTGATCAGAATGACGAGCTCGGTCCGGTCGGACCGTTCGAGGTCGGTGCGAAACAGCGGGCCCAGAACGGGCACGTTCATCAGCAGGGGAATACCGACGCGGGTCCGGCGCAGACTGTCGGTGATGATGCCGCCGATGACCAGGGTCTGGCCGTCCTGAAGCACCGCGGTGGTCTCCGCGTCCCGGACATTGAAGGCATCGAAGGACTGTCTGCCAACCACGACCCTTTCCCCCACGTTGCTGACCTCGACCCTGACCTGCAGGTTCACGAGGCCTTCGGAGTTGATCCGGGGAACAATGGTGAGGATTCGGCCGACGTTCTTGAACTGAATGGTCGTGGTGGTCGCCTGGGCCTCCTGGGACACCACCACCCCGGTGGCCACCGGCTGCTCGCTGCCCACGCGAATCCGCGCCGGTCGATTGTCCACCGCCAGGAGGTGGGGCGAGGACAACACCTTGACCCGGGCGTCCTGCATCAGCGCCTTGACGAACACGCGAAAGTCCCGGCCCGCGTCGATGATGGAAGTAAAGCCCGAATCCAGGGCCTGGAGACCGGTGGCGTCCTCCGACCCACCGGCTGCTGCCTCCGTGGAGCCGAAGCCGCCCCTGGACAACGCATACTCCACGCCGAACTCGAAATCGTCGGTCAGGGTCACTTCGGCCACCAGTACTTCCATGAGCACCTGGCGCGGGACCAGGTCCAACCCCCCGAGAACCTCCACGATATCGCCGTATTCCCTCGGGGTGGCGAGGATCACCAGCGAGTTCGTATCCGGCTCCGCCACCACGCGCACGCCTTTCCCCGCCTCCGCGGACGGCGCGGCCGGATCCGGTGCACGCACCTGCGGGCCCGGCGCCTCTCCGTGCGCCGTGCGCCGGTCCCGGCCTCCCGTGGTCTGCATACCCTTGGCGGAAGACCGGCCGTGCCAACCGCCGTCCACGCCTCCTCCGGCTCGGAGCCCCGAAGCACTCCCGGCTCCGGACAACCGCGGTTTCGGCCTGGGCGTCGAGGACCGGCCGGACCCATAGACCCGACTCAGGACTTGCGCGAGCTCCGTCGCCTTGCGATTCTCGATGGCCCGAACAAAAACCTTTCGCGCCACCGTCTCGTCCGCGATGTCGAGCCGCTCGAGCCAACGCTTGACGTAGTTCCAGGCCGCCTCACTGTACGCGATGACGAGGAGCTGATCGATCCGGGGCAGGGGAAGGAAACGGGCGGCGAAGGCGTCTCCTGACGCTGCCGACGCCAGCGAGAAATGCATCGCCGCGGACATCTCCCGTGCGAGCTCACGGGCCGAGGCCGCCTTGGGCTTGTAGAGTTCCATTCGAGTGCCGGCGAATACCTCGACGTCGATCAAGGCCTTGATCTCCGACAAACGTCGAATATTCGACGGTCGATCGACAACCACCAGATAGTTGCCGCGTACATGATCGAGAATCGTCCCGCCCTCGCCCATGAAGGGGGTCAACAACCGTTTCACCGCCGCGACTGGAAGAAAGCGCACGGGCAGGACGTGCATGACGACGCCGGCGCCCTTCACGCGACCCGGACGGACCAGGCCGGGACCCTTCGAGATGGCAGTAATCCGATAGAACGTTCCCTGCTTGACAGCTACCGCGTCATGGATTCGAAGAATCTCGTGGAGCATGGGCAGGAGGTCATCCCTCCTCACCGGTTGTCCACTGAAGAGGGTGACCACGCCCTGAACGCCGGAATCGACGGTGTAGTTGAGCCGCAGGTGGCGCGCCAACACGTGGATGACCTCCACCAGGTCGGCGCCGTCGAAGTTCAGGGTCACCATGTCGGCGCTGTCCGACGCCGCCGCGGTGGCTGCGGGTGGAGGCGTCGGCGGCGCGGCCCGAGGCGGGCCATCTTCCCGAGCCCACGCCGAAAACCCGTACAGGCAAATTGCCGGCACCAGCCATGTGACAATTCCCCGTGACCTGACGACCATGGCTCTACTACGGTGCAAAATCCAGGCCGACCCGCCCTCACCCCGACCCTCTCCGGAGGGAGAGGGAGGGAGTCGGAGAGTCCGCACTCGAGCTTTATCTGCGTGCCGGGTCAGGAACCCGGGCCCAGGAGGTTGAACTTGACGGAGAGAAGCGTTTGATCCGGGTTGGTCTGCACGTCCACGAACGCGGCCAGGGTCCAGCACCGGCACCGCGAAAGATACTTGAGGCCTGCCTGGTTGCGCGTCAAGCGGCCCGAAGCGCCGTCATAGCTGCCGTCGTAGAGCAACAGGAGATGATCGTCGATACGCAAGAGGCCGCTGGCGTGAATGCCTTCCAGAGGTTTCCGCCGAACACACCGCGGGTCGTCGGGGCAGTCCGGCAGGAGATGGAGGTTGGCGTGATCCGCGAGCGGCGAGAGCGGATTCGCTCGAATATGACGGTAGCGCAGGGAAAAGCCGTTGGGACGGCGGAAGTCCCTGTCGGGCGCGTTGGTCTCCGGCGGTTCGGCATCGAACAACCCGAATCCCAATGCGGCCTCACGGATATTCCAGGGTCCGGGGTCGATGCCCAGGCCGGCGACGACGTCGAAGTTGTCCGCCGGGTCGAGGCTCAGACCGATATCCACGTTGGACAGGCCGTCCTCTCCCCTGCGGGCGCGATCGAGGTCGAAGCTCCCGGCAACCCGGGCGCGGGCGAACCTGGCCGCCACGCTCGGTTCGGCACCGCGTTCGACGGCGTTGCCGTCACCGGGAACCGGCAAGGGGTCGGATCCGCCCTTCACCCAAAAGCGGTTCGTCAGTGAGAACGTGAGCAGGTTGCGGCGATGGATCCGGTCGATGGGATCCCAGATGGGGAGGTCGCGTTGGTCCGTGGCGGGGATGAACCGATACTCGACCGCGGGCTCCACCACATGCCGGATCCGGCTCCATCCACC
This sequence comes from uncultured Binatia bacterium (SeqCode), assembly GCA_965214905.1. Lineage (GTDB taxonomy): Bacteria > Desulfobacterota > Binatia > UBA9968 > JAJDTQ01 > JAJDTQ01. Next base: position 2,748,427 of record OZ243984.1, on the reverse strand, counting down.
GAGGTTCCGGTCGTACGCACGACTCAACGATGTGGCCAGGGTCGATCGGACCTCCACCAGCTCCCGCGAACGGCTGCGGGCGAATGTGCCGGAGAAATCATTGCGCGCGGCATTGAACTTTCCGTCGACGGAATCCAGGCGATACAGGGTCTCGCGCAGAGCGACGCTGGTGGCGAGCCTGAAGTGACGTCCGACCGTGAGCGGCCACGTGAGCTCGGGCCGGATGTCCACCCTCAAACCGTCCGCCAGTTCCTGCCGCACGTAGTGGGTCACCGCGACGTCCCATCCCAGGTCGAGCCCGCGGTCGAGCCGGCGAGCGCCGCTGAAGACAAGGTGGGGGATGCGATGGAGCGCCTGCCGCTGTGGCTGGATCAGGTCCTGGAGGTAGTCCACCTCCCCTTCCAGGGTCATCCCCGCCTCGTGCCGGTAGAATCCGAGTCGGGACGGGCTGTAGCGGCTGGTGCGCGCAAGCCGTCGCTCGGCAGCGTTCAAGTCGGAGAATTCCAACAGCTCCCGCGGCGCCAGGCTGTCGCTGTAGAGCGCCACGTCGCTGAATGTCGCCCAGCCGGACGGTTGGCGATGCCGGTGAGTCAGCAGGACACTCCAGCGGTTCGGCGGAATCGCGCCATCGGCGATCTCCCTGTCCGTCACGGACCGGACCGTGCGCATGCGCTCGCGGAAGTAGGAAACATCCAACCGCCCGTCCGTGCTCGCGTTGAGGAAGGTCCGGTATTGTCCGGTGAAGCCGACACGGGTCCCGGACTCGACGGCGAGGTTGAGCGTCACGTCGTTGCTTTGGTCGAGGACCCAGAAGAAGGGCTGCCGGTAGCGGAGTCCGGCCTCGTCGGACCAGCCCAAAGAAGGCGCCAGCAGGCCGGTCGCGCGGTCGGTGGCATGGGGAAAGTACGCGCGGGGCAGATAGAGCACCGGCACGTCGTACACGTAGAAGGTGACGTCGTCCGCCGCCGCCTTTCCGTCCTTGCCCAGGCGAATCTCCCTGGCGCCGATGCGCCACGGAGGCGTCCCGTCCTCGCAAAGACAGGTGGTGAAAAGACCGTCCTCGACCTGGTAGGTCTGTCCGGCGAACTTCTCCACGCGGGTTCCGCTCAGACTGACGTTGCCGTCCTCGATGAACACCTCGGCGTCGAGAATCGTGCCGGTCTCATCCGCCAGGTCCATTTCGAGCCCGGACGCCCGGAGCCGGTACGCCGGATCACGGAGAAAAACCGAACCCTTGGCGCGCAATTTCCGCTTCGCCCGGTCGATCGCCACGGAGTCCGCTCCGAAAACCGACTCCCGCCGCCGGATCTCCACGTTGCCCCTGGCCTCGACGGCGTCGCCCCCCCGGCGCACCTCGATGGAGTCTTCCGCCGACACCTCGATCCGCTCCGTGTCGTCCTCCAACCGGACCTGGGCCACGCCTGCGGATGACAACCCGCAGCAGGATGCCAGGAGCCACGCCACCATGTGCGAACGAAAGCGAAACATGGTCAATGCCGTCGCGACCGTTTCGACAGTTCAAGGGCCTTGCCGCGGACCGCCCCCACGAGGTAGAGGGAACCCGCCACCAGAATCGGATCGTCGTGTCGGTCCGCCGCCAGGCCGGCGATGGCCGCCACCGGATCATCCACCAGGATTGCCGGCAACCCCCGGGGCAAGGCCGCTGACAGCGCCCCCGGGTCAGCGCCCCGTTCGGTCGGCGTCCGGGTCAAAACCACCTCCCTGGACACGCGGCAGAGCGCGGGGAGCGTGGAAGACCAATCCTTGTCGCGCATGCTGCCGAACAACAAACGGACCTTCCTGCCGCCCAACAGCCCCGGCATCTCGTTGACGAGCGCCTCCACCGCGCCGTCGTTATGCGCTCCGTCCAATATGATGGGGGGAGATCCCGGCAGGACCTCCAGCCGGCCCGGCCACGTCACCGACCGGAGGCCGGAGCGGATCGCCTTTTCGTGGACCGGCAGAACCCGGTGCAGCGTCTCGAGGGACGCCAGGGCGACTCCGGCGTTGTGTCGTTGGTACGCGCCGCGCAGGCTCAGATTCAGACGGTCCCACGACCGTTCCCGGCCGCGGTAGTCGAAACGCCGATCCTCATGCGGCGTGACGGTGAAATCCTTGCCCCATCGGTAGACCCGAACTCCCCGTGAGCGCGCGATCCGCTGTACCACGCGTTGAGCGGCGGGGGGCAGGGCGCCACAGACCAGGGGGACTCCGGGTTTGATGATGCCGCCTTTTTCCCGCGCGATGGAGCCGATCCGGTTACCGAGAAAACGCTCGTGATCCCGGGCGATGGTCGTGATCACGCAAACGTCCGGGTGGACCACATTGGTGGCGTCGAGCCTCCCTCCGAGCCCTACCTCGACCACGGCGACCTCCACCCGTTCCCGGGCGAAGTGCAGAAAGGCCATGACCGTCGCGAACTCGAAGAACGTCAGGCACACGGATGCCTGCCTCGTTCGCTCGGCGACCTCCCGGACCAGGGCGACCACCGCAGCCCGCGAGATGCGCCGTTTGCCGATGCGGATTCGCTCGGTGAAATCGGCCAGGTGCGGCGAGGTGTAGAGCCCGGCCCGGTAGCGCCCCGCCGACAACACCGAATGGATCATGGCGGCAGTGGATCCCTTGCCGTTGGTCCCGGCGACGTGACAGACCCGGAAGCGATTCTGGGGATGGTCGAACAACGACAACGCCCGCGCCACGCGCTCCAGCCGCAGGTCGATCTCGGCGCCGCGAAGGTGGTAGATGAAGTCGAGACTCTGCTGATAGGAAGTCACGAGACCGGGACGCGGGCGGCGTAACACACCGCTGCTTGTACAGACTCTCCTGTAATCGACGGATAGCTCTTGGTCATCTCATCCGAATCCAAACCTGCCGCTAGATTGTCGAGGATGGTAGCGACCAAATAGCGACCAAAACTCGCTTGCCCGTAATGCAGGCCCTCGCATGGTAGACTGCGGGATCAACGGTAATGTAGATTGGACCTGTCCTCCTACGAGTATGACAGTGACGTGCCGAATCACAAACAACGCTGTGAAAGAGACCTTGCCGTTCTTGCTCTCGACCCGCTTGCTGTGAAGGTGAGCGCCATGCCCCATGCTTCGGCATTTAGATCGACGGCCCCAGCCGACTATGGCCACTCCCAAGGACGCACTCCACTGAGGGTCAGTTTTTTTGCCTATTGGCAGTACTGGCGGCCGACAATTCGCCGGACAGCCGACTCAAGATGGATTCGATCATATTCAAGGCAGTATCCGGCGGCATGGATTCTGCAAGTGCACCGAAGGCCGATCGAAGTGTGCCCACCGCGTCAGGGGGCACGCCCTTGAGCGCCAGCTTTGCGTCGAGATCGACCGCGTCCAGTTGACTCTTGCAGACATCGATTTCGTCTAGTTCAAGGTGGGAGGTCGCACCTTGAACCTGTTGGAGGGTCTGCCTGATCTGCGGGAGGCGCTCACGCTGGCGCACGAGCAGTTCGGCGGCGTCTTCTGCTCGGAGGTACCCGGACGCGGCCAAGTCGCGCGCACGTTTGACCTGATTAATGGCCGCTTTTACGGCGCGGAGCTTGTTTCGCTGCGATGACGCGCCACGGCACCGGGAGCTGATTTCGTCTGCGATCGCACCGATGTGGTTCTCAAGATTGCGGAGATGGGGGCCCGTTTCGAAGTAGTCGCGCCGAGCGTTCGGGACTATGCGACTGTCGACTATGTGGACCTCGCCGACGCACCAACCGTTGAACCGCGTTTCGCGAAAGAGGTGTTCGAATACGTCGTCCGAGCCTATCTGGATGTTCCCAGTACGTGCGCGAAGGCCGCGGATGCCCAGTCGTCGGGATATGGAGCCAATATACGGTGTATGGGCTAACCACAGAACAGCGGCAGGGCGGTCTTGGTCGACTTGAGGGACAACGCGTGTTTCCAACCGCTCGAACACGGCCGAATAGTCGTCCGTTAGGGGGATAGCCTGTCCAAAAGGCCGCATTATCGGCGTGTGGTCTCCGTTGAGGCGAACGTCGAGATCGAAGTAGTCCGTATGGGCAGCAAGGAATTCCCGGATCTGACATGCAAACGGGAAGGAAGAGGCCAGAGGGACTGGGCAGACTTCGCTGATGTACTTCCTCACGGCGTCCTGGTTGAGGAGGGTCGAAGCAGCGTGTCGGGCCACCTTGTCGACGGTTACCTGGAAGAATCGATCAGGCCAGTGGTCGTTAGCAAGTGACTGAACGGTTGTGCAGGTTTCGATTGCGGTCCTGGCGTTAACGTTGACGGCGTCCAGTTCGCGCAATGCACGACCGCTCCAGGACACCCGAGTCACAGGTTCCGAGGCTCGCGTGCGCGTCGTGAAGTGGACATTTTCAGCGAAGGCGAGAGCCGATAATCGACCGATGCCGCGTAGGCCACGGTCGACGCCAAGAACTTTGTTGCTATTGCCTATGTGGATCAAGCGGCGGACGGCATTGGTTGGCGAAAGCCCGGTCCCATCGTCCATGATGGTGACCTGCGATTCGACTGGATCGATGGTGACGCTTACCGAACCGTTACCATCGCCGAGAGAGGCGAGGGAGTCGGCGGCGTTCTGGAGGTATTCACGATAGATGACGAGTGGATCGTCATACATGCCGGTCGTTACGAGGCGGAGTACGTCGCCGCCGATAAGGGCGTCATCGGACATCAGCATCGTCCACGGTCAGCGTGGTGGCGGGGATGAGTTCGGTTGTCAGCTCGAGCGGCTCGTAGAGCCCGGCGTCCTCGATGAGCGCGTCGGGCTCCGGAAGCATGTGGTCGGGAGTGAGATCGGGGAAGATCTGAGCGATGTCAGTGACCTTGGCAGCTTTGGTATCGATCGCGTGGAAACGCGCGAGTTCTCGGACTAGTTGGCCTGTGGACTTGTCCGAGAGTAGGCGAAGGAACGCTTGGTGGCGGGGTCGAGCGAGCAGGGTTTCGCTGAGCAGGCCGATGAGTTCTGTCCGTTGTGATTTGGTCGCACGCCGTAGCAGTGCAAGGTATTCGTCGAAAACCGGTCTGCCTTCCCCGTATTCGTAGAAGTTTCGCTGGAAAATGAAGGCATTTGGCAGTGCGAGAAGTCGCTCGAATTCTTCTTCGCTGCTCCCAAAGGCCCTATGGAAGAAGTCGTTGCTGCCTGACACGACGCCGTGTGTGGCTTGAAGCATTATCTGGAAAGACCTGAGGTAGTAGCGGTTCCAATTCTTGCCGACGTGTGAACGATCCTTCATTGTGACGGGCAGATACCGCATTGGGAAGGACCAGATTCTGACACCAAGGCGCTCGTTGAGCTCGATGTTGATGCTCATTCGCTGGTAAAGGTCGCTCGGCGTGTCCATGAAATTGTAGAGCATGTAGTTGGACAGCGACGTAAGCCCATAGTCGGCCGCCATTTGCACGGAACGCTCATACACACGGCGCATGCCGACGTGGTCGAAGGCGATGCGCAGGGGGTCTATGCAGATCGTTGCCATCTCCTTGAGGTACATGGGTGTCTTCGAGAGGATGCGGGCGTCGACTCCTTGATTGAAGTCGACTCGTCGTTTGACAGGTGACGAGCCCAGTCTTTCGAACAGAGCGCCGCTCTGGAACCCGAGATCCCGAATCTCGGCGATCACATCCTTGTATCTGGAACTGGCGGCGACGTTATTGTCCATAAGGATGAGGTCCTTCTTCGGACCAAACTGCTGGTCTACGCTGACGACGAGGCTAGTGAGCGGAGGCATCTCGCGCTGGGCGCCCTCCAGCTTTGGGACACCGCAGAAGGAACACTGGCGGACGCAGCCCCGAGACGCGTATCCGAAGTAGGCATTGCGAACGGGATAGGTGTAGGGAACTTGGTTGAGAATGCTGTAATCGGGAACCAACTCTTCAATAGGCGTCCCGACAACGTCATCGGCACCGAAATCGCTATCCTCGGCGGAAAGCTGCAAGGAGAGGGCGGGCGGCTGATCGAGAAGGCCCTTGATGAAACGTATCCCCGCCCAACGTGGCTCGCGAACGAACGCGTCGAACATCAATGTAGCCGCTATGCCGCCGACGAAGACTCGCTCTGCCTGACCGCGGACGGCGCGCAGCGCGAAGTCGATGGCGGCGGACGTCCGCTTCCATTCGAAACTGAAGAGAGTTGTTACGTAGACTCGATCCCAGACCCGATCGAGGACTTCAGGAGTGTTGCCCTTGACGAATAGGACGTTGTCATCGCGACCATTTGCACCGTGGTAGGCGGCGACCTTCATAAGGCCGAGCGGTGGATACTTGTTGGGGTATCCCGGTTCGACGAGCAGGATGTTCTTGTTGGTCATGGCTCGAAAGGGGATCCGAGTTCGTCAGCCCTTCGTGGTTGTAGTTCTGTCGTCAATCATGCTCGAGACGCGACTTAGGTACCGGCGAATCTGCCTGACGACCTGTTGCGCAGCCTTGAGATCCTTATGTTCCAGAGAATTAACGTCGTTTTTCTTGATATCGTCCAGCGTATCGCGAACCTTCTTGAGGCGCTGTTCGGTGCTGCTTATTCTCGCACGGTCATAGGCGTCCTCGATGGTCACGTCGCCTTTCGCGTACTTTTGCAGGATTCGGGGCTTGGCGATAATGGTAGGCAGGCGGTCGCGCATCTCTTGAGCAGTGAAGTCCTCGGTCTTGATCTGGGACAACAATGTAGCTCGCAGTGGTTTGCTATCTTCGATTGCAGCCGATATGGCCCGATTTCGAACGAGGACATGGTAATAGCTGAAGTTGGAGAGAGTGTTGTCGTCGTTCTCCTGCATGAGTTCGATGGTCTTGACGTTCTTCTTGATCTCGGCTGACGTGAAGCCGGACAAGTTCGCCAAGGTCAAGATGTGTCGCCGCTCCTCTACCACCCAGCGGAAGCAGAACAGCGCCTTGGCGTAAGGGGACCACTCAGTTTTCCCGTGAAGATGTGACTGGCCAAGAAGGCGTGTCTGTTGTTCATCGCTAAGGGTCGTGACGACCAAGCAGCGGATATGTGTCCAACTGTCGTCTTCGTGAGCCTCATCGAGCTTTCGGTAGGCTGCCAAGCGGGAGTTGCCTTCGATCACTTCCTGAGTGTCCCAGCGGACAATGATCGGGTCTTGCAGTCCACCGTCCCGTTGGATCTCAGGTATGAGGTTCTTGACGCTCGACTCCCGGAGCAGACGCTCGTAGATGCGAAGCTGCTTCTCTTCGGGGGTAAGGCCGCCGAAATCCTCCATTTCCCGGATGGCGGCGTACACGCGGGGGTTGCCGGGCAGGAAGTAGAGCTGATTGATGGGGATTCGCTCGTGGCGGGCGGGGACGTCCTGCCCCATTATGGCGATGGTCGTCTCGTCGGGATTCATCGGCCTATAGCCTCAGTTTCTTCGGAAAGTTGATGGTGAGAGGTGACTCGAGATGGAAACAGGACACCTTGGAGTACCTCGGAGATGTCTGTGCGGAAGTAGTCGCGGAAGGCAACGACGTCGATATCGCCTTGGGCGACTTGCGCGGCCCGGTACTTCGCCGTGAGCAGGACGTCGACCCATTCGTCGATGGTCTCATTGGCAATGAGGTTGTGGATGAAGCACTTGCGTGTCTGGGAGATCCGGTGAATGCGGTCTTGTGCCTGTAGGTAGTCGTCGAGGCTGAAACTGCGATCGAAAAAGATGGCATGGTTCGCGACGGTCAGAGTAAGGCCCTCCTTGGCGGCGCCGGGCGTCGCGATGAGGACTAGGTTGGATGAGTTGGTGAAGGACTGCACCGCTTGGTTTCGCTGGTGCATGGATAAACTGCCGTGGATGCATACAGGGTCAAACTCGGCGAGCTTGGTGGCCAGCCAGTCGACGTTGTCGACGAATCCCGTCCAGATGATCAACTTCGATCCCACGGTGAACTCCCGGCACATGTCGAGGAGCAGAGGGAACTTCGCGGGGTCGTACTCGTAGTGCCCGTCAATGAGCGCCGGGTTCGAGGCGCATTGGACGAGGCGCAAGAGTCGCTTGAGAATGCTGTCAACGTTGTCGATTTCTACAACGCCGTCGGTGTCGTACTCGTAGGCGAGTTCGTCGCGGTAGGCAGCGTACTTCGCCATCTGCCAAGGAGGCAAGTCCACATGGTGTGCAGTGATGGTTTTCTCGGGCAGTTGGATACCCGCAGTGTCCTTGGTCTCACGGACCGTAAACTGGGCGAGGCGTTGATAGACCGTGGACAGGCGGCTGCCATACTCGACCGCCTCCGAGTGTCTGATGGGCAAGTCCACTTGCTGCCTGAATGCGTCGAAGGTGTCCCCGAGCGCTTCTCCACCGTCCAGGAACTTGATCTGCGCCCAGATGTCGTACGGACGGTTCGCCGCGGGGGTGCCGGTCATGATGATGCGCCGCTCGAAGGACGAGGCCATGTCGTGGAACGTGCGCGTCAGGGCGGCTTCGGGATTCTTGATCTTCTGGCTCTCGTCGAGGATGCAGCCGACGCGACAAGTCTGCAGGAACAGTCTGATGATTGGGGCGTTGGCCACGATGACTTCGTAGTTGGTGACGTAGAGGAGCACGGGCGAGTTGAGGGACGCGCTGTTCTCGGCTCGATTGCCTGACAGGATGTGCGGCGTGATGTGGCAGTGCCCCGCAACTTCGTTGCGCCAGTTCTCCACCAGCGATTTCTTCGTGACGATGAACACGGTATCCACGACATCGCTCTGCAGCCAAAGCAGGGCGAGGTCAATCGCGATCTTGGTCTTTCCGAGGCCCTGCTCATGAAAAATGGCGGCATACGGGAGATCCTTGACGGCGCGCATGGCGTCGAGTTGGTAAGGATACGCCGCGTGTTTGGGCGAAAGTTCGGGCTTGCGTCTCAGAACAAACGCCATAAGGGCGCTCCTAGGGGACCCATGGCCCAGAAGTCGAGGCCGTCGAACAGTTTGATGTGGAGTCGGGACGACACGCGTTGGCGGCAGGCGAAGCGGAGTACGGTCCTTGCTGAATCTGCGACGTGCCCGTTGACGGCCAAGATGAAGGTGCCGGTACCCGTTGTCATGGCGTCGAGGTGGTCCACGAAGGCTCCGATCTGACTCCGAGTATGTTGGTTGTCGATGTCGCCGTCGGTCTTGGCTTCCGCGATTATGAACTGGAGGGAGGCGGCGGTGCACCGGGCGATGATGTCGGGACGGTGACCGCCGATGCGTGGGGGCACAGGGTCGCCAGGAGCGTCAAGAAGGTCCGTTATAATGTGCATCGCCGGATAACGCTGTTGTATAGCTTGCGCGGCGACGACGACTAGCCGACGGTGCGCGTTACTTTGAGACATCTTGGAGCAGGTCGTGAAGATGCTCAGCGAGGTCACTCAGGGTATCAACGTCCCGATCCGCGGTCTCGTATAGCCGGTCGCGGAGTGCAAGGTAATCCTCTCGCGGCAGGGCTTTGATCCTGTGAAGCAGCGCCTCGGCCAACACCGCCATGCTCGCATTGGCGACGGTGGTGTCGGCCGACGAAGCATGGACGTCCTTTTGGCGGTTGGCCTCGGCAACGGCGATGGCGTCTTCGATTGATCGGATGCCGCCGTTGACAAAGGTGTCTTTCGCTTCGTCGTCGGCAAGAACGCGAGGAAGCTTTCGAACGTCGGCCAGTCGGTATATCTGGCCGTCGCGTATCCAGCGACCGAAGTCGTGGAGGTCGAAACCCGCGCTGTAGATGGAGTCCTTGACGTCCGTCTTCTGTAATTCGACAAAGCCGCTGAATCGATCGACCTTGAACGCGTCATCGCTATTTACGTCGCGGTAGTACTCGTTCATGTCGTGGTAGGCGTCGATTTGCTGGGTGATCGTCGTCTTGTTGCCCCCGCAACGGGCAATGAGGTCGTCGTAGTCCATGAACTCGACGTTACGCAGGTAGTGAAGGTATCGTGCTTTCTCGTAGGCGGGCCAGTCGCGTGCGCCGACGAGGTGGGCTGTCACCCGGATCGTCTCGATGTCCCGCTGGTCGGGGTCGTCGAGCACGAGGCAGTTGATGGCGGTCCAGTCTCCGGGGGCGCTTTCCTCGTGGAGCTCATAGTAAATAGTTAGGCGGGTGTTGCCGTCGACGCACACGAATCGACCGTTGGTGGGCCAGACGACGATAGGCACCGAGATACCTCGAGCCGCTCTGATGGAGTCCTTTAGAGAGCGGTAGGAGGAAGTGCTGGCGGATCCTTCCGTGGCGGTCTGCAGTGCGAAGCGGATGCGTTGGTCATCGAGCTTGTCGCCGTACTTCTCAAGGGCGACCTTGATCCTCGGGTTCTCCCGGTCGAAGTCAATTTGGTGTGTGGGGACGAGGCTGTATGTGCTCTTCACGATAGTCTCACTGGCTCCAAGCCGAAAGCCACGGCGGTTTAGTTAGGGGAATTATAACTGCTATCCGAGATTTGTCCAAAGCAGGATGACACTGAGGGGCGGGGTTGATTCCAAAGGAGGATGACACTGTAGAGAGCATAGGGGTTTGTCAAGTATTCTTTATAATCTTCAAAGTTTATTGGCGGCCAGAACGCATTTCTGCGTAACCGTGCTGCCGAATGACGCGGGCGGGCCTGAAACCCGTCCCTGCGTCATGCCGCCTTGGCGGCGGCGATGAATTCCTTCATTCGCTGAGGGTCCTTGCGGCCCGGCGCGGCTTCGACGCCGGTGCAAACGTCTACGCCGAAGGGCTCGACCGCCCGCACCGCCTCGCCGACGTTGTCGATATCGAGGCCGCCCGCGAGGATCACGGGACGCGCCATCGGCTCCCGCAGCCACCTCCAGGTAAACGCGGACCCCGAACCGCCGAACCCCGGGCTCCAGGAGTCCAACAGGTAGTAGTCCACCGGATATTCCCCGATCCGGCCGATGGTCTCCTCGTCCCGGACGCGGAACGCCTTGATCACCTTCAGCGGCCAGCGGGTACAGAAACGGCGATCTTCGTCACCGTGGAACTGGACGGCGGTAAGGCCGGCGCTTTCAGGAGACCGGCACGACCGCAACACGGAGGTCACGTGTTGCCGCGATTCGTTGACGAACAGGCCGGCGGTGCAGATTTCGGGAGGCACCTCCCGGAGGATCATGGCCGCATGGTCGGGCTGGAGGTATCTCGGGCTTGACGGATAGAAGTTGAACCCCAGGGCGTCCGCGCCATACTCCACCGCCCTCAACGCATCCTCGGCGTTGGTGACGCCGCAAATTTTAACCTTGACCATCGCGTTCGACGGCGACATTCGCGCCGAGAAGCTCGGCCAGCTTCGCACCCGGGTCCCGGGCGCGCATGAGCGTCTCGCCGATCAGAAAGACCCGCCCCCCGGAGGCTTCGAGTCGCTCGATGTGCCCGATATCCTGGATGCCGCTCTCGCACACCGCCAGCACCTGCGCCGGGAGCCGGGGCAGGAGGGCCTCGGCGACTCCGAGGTCCACCTCGAAGGTGTGCAAGTCCCGATTGTTGATTCCGATCATGGATGCGCCGATTTCCAGGGCGGTCTCCAACTCGCGTTCCGAGTGTACCTCCACCAGCACGTCCAGGGAAAGGGACCGGGCCTCGGCGTGAAGCGTCTTCAACTCGTCCTCGTCCAGCATCGCGACGATCAGCAGCACGGCGTCGGCGCCGAAACTGCGCGCCTCCGTCAACTGGTAGGGAGCGAGGATGAAATCCTTCCTGAGAAGCGGCAACGAGACCGCCGCCGAGATGTCGGTCAGATACCGGAGGGAACCGTTGAAGAAGCGCTCCTCGGTGACCACCGAAAGGGCCGAGGCGCCGCCGGCCTGGTAACGCGACGCGATGTCGAGAGGATCGAAGTCCCGGCGGATCACCCCTTGGGAGGGCGAGGCCCGTTTCACCTCGGCGATGACGTGGCGCCCGGGTCGCGACAGCGATTTCAGGAATCCCCGAGGCTCCCGCTGATAAAGCGGGCTGTCCTTCAGCGACTCCATCGGGCGCTCCTTCCGGCGGGACTCGATCTCGGCGCGCACGTGCGCCACGATTCGTTCGAGGAAATCGTTTCCCATGCCGCGGTCACGCCTCGTTGGTGAGCCGGACGAGGTGTCGGAGCGTGTCGAGCGCGGCCCCGGAGTCGATTCGTTCCCGCGCCATGTCGATGCCGCCGGCCAAGGTGGATACCCGTTCACCGACGCAGAGCGCCGCGCCGCTGTTGATCAGCACCACGTCCCGGGCCGGACCCGGCTCCCCCTCCAGGACCGCCGTTACCATGGCCGCACATTCCGCCGGATCCGATGCCGTCAGCCGTTCCGCGGGACACCGTTCGAAGCCGAATTCTTCCGGATCGAGGGTGTAGCGGGTGACGGCTCCGTCCTTCCACTCGGCCACCGCGGTGGGACCGCCGAGAGAGATTTCGTCGAGGCCCTCCTCGCCGTGGACCACCATGGCCCGCTCGCTTCCGAGGTTGCCCAGAACCTGCGCAACGGTTTCGAGCAGGGCGCCGTCGTAGATGCCGATGAGTTGATGGCTGGCCCTGGCCGGGTTGGTCAAAGGGCCCAGAAGATTGAAAATGGTGCGTATGCCGACCTCTCGGCGCGGAGCCGCGGCGTACCTCATGGCCCCGTGCAACAGTGGCGCGAACAGAAAGCCGAGCCCCACCTCGCGCAGACATCGCTCCACCATCTCCGTGGGCACGTCGATCTTCACGCCCAGGGCGCCCAGGACGTCCGCGCTGCCAGAGCCGCTGGAAACGGCACGATTGCCGTGTTTGGCCACGGTAATGCCCGCGGCCGCCACCACGAAGGCGACGGTGGTGGAGATGTTGAAGGTATTCTTGCCGTCCCCTCCGGTGCCGCAGGTATCCAGAACGCAGCCTTCGCCGGCGTCGACGTGCACGGCCTTTTCCCTCATGACCCGGGCCGCACCGGTCACTTCCGCCACGGTTTCGCCCCGGATCCGCAACGCGGTCAGGAACGCTCCCACCTGGATCGGAGTGGCCTCGCCCGTCATCACCTGATTCATGACGTCAACCATCTCCGGTTCCGTGAGGTTGGCGCCGGCCACCAGTCGGGCTATGGCCTGCTGGATGTTCATTGGGTCCTCGTTAACATCGCGTTCCTGTAATTCGCGGTCTTGAGCCGTTGAAGATCGGCCATGGCCTCCTGGCGGGTGCCGTAGGCTCCCACCCGTACCCGGTAGAACGTTTTCCGGTTCAGTGTGCCGGAGCTCACGTAGGCGCGGTAGCCGCGCTTCCTGAGCTCGGCCGCCATCTCGTCCGCGGTGGCGCGGCTTCGGGAAGCGGCGATCTGCACGACCCACGGGGTCTTTCCGCCGCCGGCTTCGTCGGGCTTCTCTTCGGTACCCGCCGGAGCAGGCTTCGGGTTGGGCAGCGTGTCGTAGAACGTCAACTCCTGGTCGTCCCCGGGGGCGCCGGACTTGGCCGGAACCCGGACCGCCGGTTCCTCCCGGTCCAGGAGCTTTTGTTCCTCTATGCTCTGTCCGATCAGGATCCCGAGGATGAAGATGAGCGTCGACGCGACGACGAAAAGGAAGGCAACGACGAACAACTGGCGGCGGCTGAAATAGACGTTACCGCCATCCGTCGCCTTTCGATGGTTGGCCATGGACCGGAGAGGCCGCTACTGCCCGGCGGTCGCGGTCGATTCGCCTGTCGTCCGGTCTGGTGCAATTGCCGCGGCGTCCGTGCCTGCCGGAACAAGCTCGATAACGGACAGCGGCGCCGAGTCACCCCGACGGCGCCCGACCTTGACGATCCGGGTGTAGCCGCCGTTACGACCCTCGAAACGCGGCCCGATCTCGTTGAACAACCGCGCCACCACGGCCTTGTCCTGAACAAAGGCCAAAGCGCGTCTGCGAGCATGCAGGCTGCCATCCTTGCCGAGCGTGATCAGCCAGTCCGCCCAACGCCGCAGTTCCTTGGCCTTCGCATCGGTGGTGGTGATACGATCGTGGCGGAGGAGCGACGTGGCCATGTTGCGCAACAGGGCCAGACGGTGGCTGGGACTACGGTTCAGCTTTCTGCCTTTTTTCAGGTGCCGCATGGACTACGCCGTCTCCTTCTGATCATCCTGCTTTCGGCTCTCGAGTTCCTCGCGGCTGGGGAAATGGTCCACCTTCATGCCCAGCTCCAGCCCCAACTCGCCGAGCAACTCCTTGATCTCGTTCAGGGATTTGCGCCCGAAGTTCTTGGTCTTGAGCATCTCCTGCTCGGTCTTCTGCACCAACTCGCCGATGTATTTCAAGTCGGCGTTTTGCAGGCAGTTCTGCGCCCGGACGGAGAATTCCAGATCCTCCACCGCGCGGAACAGGTTCTCGTTGAGCAGCGCGGCTTCGGCCTCGCCCTCGTTCTCGGCCGGTCTCGGTCCCTCTCGAAAGTCGATGAAGATGGCGACCTGGTCCTGAAGGATCTCGGCAGCGTACGCCAGAGCATCCTCGGGCTTCTCGCTTCCGTCGGTCCACACCTCCAGGACGAGGCGGTCGTAATCGGTCCGCTGGCCGACCCGGGCGTTGGTCACGGTGAAGTTGACCTTGCGGATGGGCGAGAAAACCGCGTCCATGAAGATCGTGTCAACGGGCTGATCCTCTTCCCGGTTGCGTTCCGCAGGCACGTATCCCTGCCCCATCCGTACCACCATGGCGGCGTTCAACCGCCCCTCTTTGGAGAGCGACGCGACGTGGTGGTCGGGGTTGAGGATCTCGACCTTCGGCCCCCTGATGATGTCCCTGGCCAACACCTCCTTCGGGCCCGTCGATTCGATCCGGATGACCTCTCGTTCCGAGTCGTGCAGCTTGAGCCGTACTTCTTTCAGATTCAGAATGATATCGGTCACGTCCTCGGTCGCGCCCTGGATGGTGGAAAATTCGTGCAGCGCGTCGCCGATCTGGACGGAGGTGATGGCCGCGCCCCGGAGCGACGACAGCAGGATGCGTCGCAGACTGTTGCCGATGGTCCGGCCGAACCCTCTCTCGAAGGGTTCTCCGACGAATTTCCCATAGGTGGCGGTCAGGCTCTTCTCGTCGACCTCTATGGTGTCAGGTTTGATCAATTCGCTCCAATGCTCGTGCATAGGATCTCCAACACGGCTCCTGCGTTACTTGGAATAAAGCTACTTGGAATAAAGCTCGACGATGAGCTTCTCGTTGATGGGCGTCGTGATGTCGCTGCGGCTCGGAAGGACCTTGACGGTGCCCGAGAAGTTCTCCTGATCGACCTGGATCCAGTCGGGCACCCCACGCCGCTGCGCGCCTTCCATCGCGGAGATGACCCGCTCCGATTTACGGCTCTTTTCGGCCACCGAGACGACGTCACCCACGCCGACGCGATACGACGGAATGGTCACTCGCCGGCCGTTGACCAGGACGTGGCCATGCCGCACCAGCAGGCGGGCGTCGCCCCTCGAACACGCGAATCCGAGCCGGTACACGACGTTGTCGAGCCGTCTTTCCAGTATCACCAGGAGATTTTCGCCGGTGATACCGCGCGCCTTTTCGGCCGTCTCGAAACTGCCCCTGAACTGCTTCTCGAGCAGCCCGTACATGCGCTTGACCTTCTGCTTCTCCCTGAGCTGGAGGCTGTATTCGGAGAACTTGAGCCGTCTTTGGCCATGTTGACCGGGAGGATAGTTGCGCCGCTCGATGGCGCACTTGTCCGTATAACACCGCTCTCCCTTGAGAAACAGCTTCAGATTCTCTCGCCGGCAAAGCCGGCACACGGGACCATGATACCTAGCCACTCACTAACTCCTCTCAGACACGCCTTCGCTTGGGAGGCCTGCAGCCGTTATGGGGAATGGGCGTTACGTCCTTGATCAGGCTGATGTTCAATCCCGCTGATTGAAGGGATCTCAGGGCCGACTCCCTGGCCGAGCCCGGCCCGCGCACGTACACCTGTATCGAATGCATGCCGTGGTCCATGGCCTTGCGCGCCACGTTGTCCGCCGCCTGTTGCGCCGCGAAGGGTGTACCCTTGCGGGATCCCTTGAAGCCGATGGCGCCGGCACTCGACCACGCCACGACGTTACCCTGGGTGTCCGATATCGTGATGATCGTGTTGTTGAAGGTGGAATGGATGTGCGCCACCCCTTCTGCGATGTTCTTTCGCCCGCGCCGTTTCCTCGGCGCCCTCGCATCACGCGTTTTCTTTGCGGCCTGAGCCATGGATGCTCCTGTTCTGGTTCGAGCCCGACACTATGCTAACCCTTGGACGGCGGCTTTTTCTTTCCGGCAATGGTCCGCCTGGGTCCCATCCGGGTACGCGCGTTGGTATGGGTGCGTTGCCCCCTCACGGGAAGTCCCCGCCGGTGGCGGAGGCCCCGGTACGAGCCGATGTCCATGTGGCGTTTGATGTCCATGGTGACGTCGCGCCGCAGGTCGCCCTCCACCTTCACTTCCTGATCGATGATCCGCCGTATCACGACGACCTGGTCGTCGGACAGGTTGTCGGACTTGAGCTCGAACGGAATTCCGGCTTCCTTCAGAATACTCCGGGATGTGGTCGAGCCGATACCATGGATGTAGGTCAGAGCAATCTGCATGCTCTTGTTCCTGGGTAAATCTACCCCGGCGATACGTGCCATGACTTATCCCTCCGTAGGGGCGGGTTTCGAACCCGCCCACGCCCCGCGCAACCCGCAGGGGAACCATCCGGGCGCGGCAATCGCTTCCCCGCGGGGTGTCCTGAACCGACCGCGGATCCTCTGCGGGTGCTTTTCGCCTTCGGCTGCGTGGCTCCGCCTCGCGTGGTATCGGCCGCGGCTCGTGCTCGCGCCTTGCCGACCACGGGCATTCCTGCGCAGCTTGTCCACGGTTGATTCAGGACGCCCCACTAGCCCTGCCGCTGCGTGTGTTTCCGCGTGACGCAGATGACCCTGACAACCCGGTTTCTGCGAACCACCTTGCACTTGTTGCAGATCTTCTTGACCGATGCCCGTACTTTCACTGTCAACCTCGCATGTTCCGGGACCCGCCGCCGCATCCACCGGCATGACCATCTGCCGAGACCCGGTCGCGGGCGGGTCTGAAACCCCCTGCCAACTGCCTCGTCGCTGCTGCCCGCCAGGTCCGGGGCGCGGTCCTACAGCCGGCTCAACACATACGGCCCGTCCGCGGTAATCGCGATGGAGTGCTCGAAATGGGCCGCGAGACTCCGGTCCCGGGTGACGGCCGTCCAACCATCGTCCAGGATCGTGATTTCCTTCCGTCCGGCATTGACCATGGGCTCCACGGCCAGGACCATCCCCGCCCGCAGCCGGCATCCCTTGCCCGCGTCGCCGTAGTTGGGGACCGGCGGTTCCTCGTGCAGCTTCTTGCCGATGCCGTGACCCACGAACTCCCGTACCACCGAATAACCCGACGCCTCCGCGATACCTTGTATGGTGTTGCCCAGGTCACCCAGGCGGTTGCCCTCGCGCAACATCTCGATGCCCTCGTTCAGGGCCTTTTCCGTCACCTGCATGAGGCGCTCGGCCTCCGGGCTCACCTCACCGAGACCCACCGTTACCGCCGCGTCGCCGTAGAAGCCCTCGTATACCACCCCGAAGTCCATCCCCAGGATATCCCCTTCCGCGAGCACCCGTTCGGAAGGGATCCCGTGCACGATCTCTTCATTGATCGACGTACACAGGCTGTTCCCGAACACCCTGCCGGCCACGGCATAACCCTTGAAAGCCGGCCTGGCGCCCTTCTCGTGGGTCAACCGCTCCGCCAGCTCGTCCAGCTCCAGCGTGGTCATCCCCGGTCGTACGGTCTCCTTCAGCGTTTCAAGCACCTCCGCGACGATGACGCTGGCGCGGCGCATGGTCTCTATCTCCGCTCGGGACTTGAGATAAATCATCGGGAACCCCTGACCCGCGAATTCCATCCCGCATCTGTCGCCCAACGCCGACAGGGCGGTCCTGCGTACCTCAACCTCTCCGGCTCCGGGTCCGGCCCCGAATCCGCCCCCGCCTCATGAAACCCTCGTAGTTCCTCGAGATCATGTGGGTTTCCATCTGCGACACCGTGTCGAGCGCCACCCCGACCACGATCAGCAGGGCGGTTCCGCCGAAGAAGAACGGAACGTTGAACTGCGATATCAGGATCGTCGGCAAGAGCGCCACCAGGGACAGATAGATGGCGCCCCCGAGGGTGATCCGCGACAGCACCCTGTCGATGAATTCCGCGGTCCTCTTGCCCGGGCGGATACCCGGCACGTAACCGCCGTACTTCCTCATGTTCTCGGCCACGTCCACCGGATTGAACACCACCGCGGTGTAGAAGTAGCAGAAGAACATGATCAGACCGACGTACAGCAGGTCGTGCAACCAACGCCCCGGCGCCATGGACCCGGCCAACGCCTGGGCCCAGGGATTCTGGACGAACTGCGCGACCGTGGCCGGGAAGATGAGCACCGAAGACGCGAAGATCACGGGAATCACGCCGGAGGTATTGATCTTGAGGGGCAGATGGGACGTTTGTCCGCCGTACATCCTCCGCCCCACCACACGTTTTGCATACTGGACCGGTATGCGCCGCTGTCCCCGCTCCATGAAAATGATCACACCCACCACCAGCACCACGAACAGGAGCAGAAAGACCACGAAGAAGATGCTGAGCTCGCCTTCGCGCACGAATTGAAACGTGGAGGTCACCGCCGACGGAAGCGCCGCCACGATGCCCGCGAATATGATCAACGATATGCCGTTGCCGATGCCCCTTTCGGTGACCTGCTCGCCGAGCCACATGATGAAGGCCGTTCCCGAGGTCAGCGTCAGAACCGTCATGAGGCGAAAGTTCCAGCCCGGCTCCAGCACGATGGCCTCGCCGTTGGGACCCCGTGTGCCTTCGAGGCCGAGGCTGATCATCATGCCCTGAATGACCGAAAGCACGATGGTGCCGTAGCGCGTGTACTGCGTGATCTTCTTGCGTCCGACGTCGCCTTCCTTCGACAGGCGTTCCAGGTAGGGGAAAACCACCGTCAGGAGCTGCAGAATGATCGACGCGCTGATATAGGGCATGATGCCCAGCGAGAAGACCGAGAACTGCTCCAGCGCACCCCCGGAAAACAGATTGAAGAGGCCGAAGATCGTGCCCTCGACCTGGGCGAAGAAAGCCGCCAGTCCTTCCCGGTCGATGCCCGGCGTCGGTATGGCCACGCCGACGCGATACACCGCCAACATCGCCAGGGTGAAGAGGATACGCCGCCTCAGCTCGGGGATGCGGCCCGCGTTTTGAAACCCTTCAAGCATGGGAAAGGACTTCGGCGCGGCCTCCTGCCGCCTCGATCTTTTGCCTCGCGCTGCGAGAGAACCCGTGAGCCTTTACCGTGAGCGGCCGGTCCAGCTCGCCGCGGCCCAATATCTTCACCAACCCGCGACCGAGCAACCCCATCTCCCGCAACGATTCCGGCGACACTTCCCGGCCGGCCTCGAACCGGCCGAGACCGTCCAGGTTCACGGGCGTGTACGTCGTCCGGGAAGGGTTGTGGAAACCCCGTTTGGGCACCCGCCTCGTGAGCGGCATCTGGCCGCCCTCGAAACCCGGCCTTACGCCGCCTCCCGAGCGGGACCCCTGGCCCTTGTGTCCCCGGCCGGAGGTCTTGCCCGTCCCCGAACCCGCGCCCCTGCCCACGCGCTTCTTTGCCTGCCTGGTCCCTTTTGCAGGACGTAGTCGACCCAGATCCATGAACGGTTCCCCTTATCGAATCTCCGCCAGCGACTTGCCCCTCAGGTTCGACACTTCCTCCGGAGACTTGAGGCTCTTGAGGGCCTCGAACGTTGCCTTCACGAGGTTGTGCGGATTGTTGGAACCGATGCACTTGCTCAGGACGTTGGGGATCCCGGCCGCTTCCACCACCGCCCTCACGCCCGCGCCGGCGATGACCCCGGTCCCGGGGGCGGCGGGCTTGAGCAGCACGTGTCCCGCGCCGAAGCGGCCGGTAACCTCGAACGGAATGCTGTCGTCCACCAGCGGCACTCGAAGGAGCGTCTTCTTTGCGTGCTCGACTCCCTTGCGAATGGCCTCGGGCACCTCGTTGGCCTTGCCCAGCCCATATCCGACCACGGAGGCTTCGTCGCCCACCACCACCAAAGCATTGAAGCTGAAGCGTCGTCCACCCTTGACCACCTTCGCCACGCGGCTGATGTGGATAACCTTCTCCTTGAGCTCTAAGCCTTGCGGATCGACTCGTTCCAAAACAACCCCCGAATCACAATACGAGGCCAGCCTCCCGCGCAGCCTCCGCCAGTGCCTTTACCCGTCCATGAAAGAGAAACCCGTTGCGGTCGAACACCACCCGGGCGATCCGTTTCGCCTCGCACAGCTTCGCGATTTCCCGGCCGACCTGACTGGCCGCCTCGACTCCCTTGCCCGCTTCGGCGCCCGCGGGTTCCTGCGACAGCGTCGATGCGCTCAACAGCGTTACTCCGCTCTGATCGGAAATGACCTGTGCGTAGATGTGCTTCGAGCTTCGATACACGCACAGCCGGGGACAGGCGTCGCTCCCCATGGTCCGCTTCCGCACACTTCGCTGGCGCCGTTTACGCCTCAGAACCTTTTTGCTCGTCAACATCGGTTCATCCGATCCCGCTCGTTCAACCTGTCGCGCCGCCCATGGCCTTGCCGGCCTTTCTCACGACCACCTCGCCCTGATACCGGATACCCTTGCCCTTGTAGGGCTCGGGAGGACGGAAGCCTCGCAACTCCGCCGCCGCCTGGCCCAGCACCTGCTTGTCGTGACACTCGAGGGCGATCACCGTTTGTCGTTCCACCGAGGCCGACAGGCCCGACGGCAGCGGGAACACGATGGGATGAGAGAACCCCAGGGTCAGGTGCAGCGACTGGTCTTTCAACTCGGCGCGGTAGCCCACGCCGTTGATCTCGAGCACCTTCCTGAACCCCTGACTGACCCCTTCGACCATGTTCGCGAGCAACTTCCGGGTAAGGCCGTGCAACGACCTCGCCGACTTGGTCTCCCCGTTCCGGCGGACGTGAAGCCTCTCTCCATCCACGTCCACCTCGATGTCCGGCGGGAGGTTGTGCGACAACGTTCCCTTGGGGCCCTGGACCCGTATTTCCGCGCCCTCCAGGACAACCTTGACGGCTTCAGGCACGATGATCGGCCGTTTTCCTACACGTGACACGAAACCACCTCTAACTGATCGAGCACAGCAATTCGCCGCCGACCTTGGCCTTGACCGCATCCCGATCCACGACGATTCCCTTCGGGGTGGACAGGATGTGGGTTCCCAACCCCTTGCGGACCGGATGGATGTCCCTGTAGCCGAGATAGACCCGCCGGCCGGGGCGGCTGACCCGCTTCAATCGACCCAGCACCGGCTGACGGTTCCTGTCGTACTTCAGATGGATTCGCAGCGTGTCCTGCACCTGGCCTTCGACCTGGATGCGCCGGATCTGCTGAACGTACCCCTCCTCCACCAGGACCTTCATGATGCTTTCCTTGAGCCGGGACCACGGGACGTCCACGGTTTGGTGATTCGCCATCCCGCCGTTCCGCAGCCGGGTCAGCATGTCTGCAATGGGATCGGTCATACTCATGCGAGACTGCGCCTCCTACCAGCTTGCCTTGATGAGCCCGGGAATCTCTCCCCGACGGGCGAAAAGCCGCAGACAAATCCGGCACATCCGGAATCGTCGATAAAATGCCCTGGCCCGGCCGCAAAGCGGGCAACGGTTGTACTGCCGTACCTTGAACTTCGGCGTTCTTTCCGCCTTGATGCGCAGACACTTCTTAGCCACTGGTGGTACCCCCGTCGCCGGCGAACGGTATTCCGAGATGCTTGAGCAGGGCTCTGCCTTCTGCATCGGTCCGGGCGGTGGTCACGATGGACACCGTCAGCCCGTGAAGCCGTTCCACCGACTCCGCTCTCACTTCAGGAAAAATGATCTGCTCGCGGATCCCCAGCGAGTAGTTGCCGCAACCATCGAAGGACCGATCCGATACGCCCTTGAAGTCCCTCACCTGGGGAAGGGCCACTTGTATCAGACGATCCAGGAACTCGTACATCCGCGCGCGGCGCAGAGTGACCATGCACCCGATGGGATTGCCGCGACGGAGCTTGAAGTTCGAGATGTCCTTCCGGGCCCGGGTGACCACGGGACGTTGGCCGCTGATGGCGCCCAACTCCGCCACCGCGGCATCCAGAAGCTTGGCGTTCTGCACCGCTTCACCGATGCAAACATTGATGGAGACGTTCCTCAACCGCGGGACCTGAAGCCTGTTGCGATAGGCGAAGTCCGTCATCATGGCGGGTACGATCGTCTCATGGTACTTCTGCTCGAGCCTGACCATGGTCTCATTCCACTCCGCGCGCCGGCTGCTCCGGGTCAAGCCAGACCCTGGCCGCAACGCCGGCAGACACGCGCCTTTTGTCCATCCTCGAGAATCTTGTAACCGACCCGGACCGGGGCGTTGCACGGATCGCACATGATCATGACGTTGGAGACGTGGATCGAAGCTTCCTTCTCCACGATGCCTCCGGGCTGCTGCGCGCTACGGGGCTTGGTATGGCGCTTGACGAGGTTCACCCGTTCGACGAACAGGCGGCTCTTCTTCGGCAGCACCTTGATGACCTTGCCGGTTTTTCCGCGCTCCTTCCCGGCTACCACCATCACGTTGTCATCCTTGCGGACGAACAGGCTCATAGCACCTCCGGCGCCAGAGAAACGATCTTCATGAACCGTTTCGCCCTCAGTTCACGCGCCACCGGTCCGAAGATTCGCGTGCCCACGGGCTCCTTCTGGTTATCGATCAAGACCGCCGAGTTGTTGTCGAAGCGGATATACGAGCCATCCACCCGGCTCAGCTCCTTGGCGGTGCGCACCACCACGGCTCTGACCACGTCGCCCTTGGGCACCTTG
This sequence comes from uncultured Binatia bacterium (SeqCode), assembly GCA_965214905.1. Classification (GTDB taxonomy): domain Bacteria; phylum Desulfobacterota; class Binatia; order UBA9968; family JAJDTQ01; genus JAJDTQ01. The sequence goes on along the minus strand of OZ243984.1, from coordinate 2,725,653 downwards.
GAGTTGGGCATCGCCTCCTTGACGGACACGACGATGACGTCGCCGACGGAGGCATACTTCCGCCCCGTCCCTCCGAGTACCTTGATGCACCGGACTCTCCTGGCGCCCGAATTGTCCGCCACGTCCAGCACCGTCCCCACTTGTATCATCCCGCTAGACCCCTGTATTCCCCGGCTCCGCCGGCGCCCGCGTAGCGGGCGCGCCGGGACGGTTCAGAATGCGGCTCACGCGCCAACGCTTCTGGCGGCTCAGCGGCCGGCACTCGACGATGACGACCCGGTCGCCGACCTGGCACTGATTGCGTTCGTCGTGGGCCTTCACCCTGGTCCGGCGCCTGAGATATTTCTTGTACCGCGCATGAAGTACGATTCGTTCCAGCTCGACGACGACGGTCTTCGCCATGCGATTGGTCCTGACCACACCCTCACGCTGTTTCGTGACCCCACGCTCACTCATGGTTGCCTTCCCGATTTCCGGGGGACCGGCGTTCTCCGAGGATCGTCTCCACCCTGGCCAAATCGTGTCGCGACTGCCGCAACTTCATGGGGTTCTCCAGTTGTCCCGTGGCGCGGCGGAGTTTCAGATGAAAGATCTGCTCCTTGAACTCCGTGCGCTTCTGTCGCAACTCGCCCGAACTCAGGTCTCGCAATTCCTTCGCCTGCATCGAGAACTCCCGCCTACCGCTCTACGAACACGGTGGCCAGACCCAGCTTGCGCGAGGCGAGCCGAAACGCTTCCCGGGCGGCGTCCGGTCGAACCCCTTCCATCTCGAACAACAGCTTGCCCGGCTTGACCACCGCCACCCAGGCGTGCAGCGGCCCCTTGCCCTTCCCCATCCGGACCTCCGCGGGCTTCTTGGTGATGGGCTTGTCGGGAAAAACCCGGATCCATACCTTGCCGCCGCGCTTCAGGTAGCGCGTCAGTGCGATTCGGGCGGCTTCGATCTGCCGCGCCGTGACGTAACCCCGTTCCACGCACTTCAACCCATAGTCGCCGAAGGAAAGACTGGAACCTCGCTGGGCAAACCCGCCCCTGCGACCCTTCTGTATCTTGCGGTACTTGACTTTTTTCGGCTCGAGCACGATTCGCTCCCGCTATGGCTACAATCCCAATGAAGCTTTCTGCTGCTCTTCCTGCCTGGTCAGGATCTCGCCCCGGAAAATCCACGCCTTGACGCCGATGACGCCATAGGTGGTCTTGGCCTCGGCCAGGCCGTAGCTCACGTCGGCCCGCAACGTATGCAGGGGGACGCGGCCCTCCCGGTACCATTCCGTGCGTGCGATCTCCTGACCCCCGAGCCGGCCGCCGCACTGGATCCGGATTCCCTGGGCGCCCATCCGCAACGCGCGGGAAACGCTTTCCTTCATGGCCCGGCGGAAAGCGACGCGGCGCTCGAGCTGGAGGGCGACGTTCTCCGCCACCAACTGCGCGTCCAGATCGGGCCTCCTCACCTCGTGAATGTTGATGAAGACTTCCCGGGGCGACAGCTTTCCCAACTCTTCCTTGAGCTTTTCGATCTCGGCGCCTTTCTTGCCGATGACGATCCCCGGACGCGCCGTGTGGATGTTGATCTTGGCCTTGTTGGTGGCCCGTTCGATCTCGATCTTCGAAATGCCCGCGTGATGAAGCCTGCCCTTGAGGAAACGCTTGATCTTCAGGTCCTCGTGCAGCAGCTCGGAGTAGTCGCTTCCCGCGTACCACTTCGAGTCCCACGACTCGATCACGCGCATGCGGAAAACCTTGGGGTGCGTTTTCTGTCCCATGGTCAGGCCCTTTCGTCAACCACGACGGTCAGATGGCTGAGGCGTTTGCGGATCCGGTTGGCGCGGCCCATTCCCCGCGGCATGAACCGTTTCCACATCCCGGCCTGACCGACCTCGGCCCCCTTGACGTACAAGAGATCCACGTCCACGCTCTGGGTGTTCTCGGCGTTGGCCACCGCCGACCGCAGGGTCTTGGCCACGATGCCGGCGCACCCCTTCGGCACGAACTTGAGAATCGTCAGTGCGTCCTCCACCGACCGGCCTCTGACCTGATCCACCACGAGCCTCATCTTGCGAGGCGAGACCCGAGCGAACTTCGTAACCGCGCGCGCCTCCATGACTATCTCCTCACGCTCCTGGCGTCGCCCCGGCGGTCTCCCGCGTGGCCGTGAAACGTGCGCGTGGGCGAGAACTCTCCCAGCTTGTGACCCACCATGTTCTCGGTGACGAACACGGGAAGGAATTTGCGTCCGTTGTGAACCGCGATGGTGTGACCGATCATGTCCGGGGTGATGGTCGAACGCCGGGACCACGTCTTGACCACCCTCCTGACCTGGGACCGATTCATCTCGTCGATCTTGCGCATCAGGTGGTCGTCCACGAAAGGACCCTTCTTGATCGAACGCGCCATGGCTACTGTCCCTTTCTGCGCTTCACGATGTACTTGTCGGAAGGCTTGACGCCACGGGTCCGGTAGCCCTTGGTGGGCTTGCCCCACGGCGTCTGCGGGTGATTGCCCTTGGACCGGCCCTCGCCGCCGCCATGCGGATGATCCACCGGGTTCTTGGCGATGCCTCGGGTTACCGGCCGGCGGCCCAGCCACCGGGACCGTCCCGCCTTCCCGAAGGTGACGTTTTCGTAGTCGCTGTTGCCCACCACTCCGATGGTCGCGCGGCACTCGGAACGGACGTTGCGCAACTCCCCGGACGGCAGCTTGAGCAGCGTATAGGAGCCCTCCTTCGCCATCACCTGAGCGGATGCTCCGGCACTGCGGACGATCTGCCCGCCCTTGCCGGCCTTCATTTCCACGTTATGGACCAGCGTACCGGTCGGGATGAACCTCAGCGGCAGGGAATTCCCGGGCCGGATGTCGGTATCCTGATCGCCGGATACGATCCGATTGCCGATCTTGAGCTTGTCCGGCGCCAGAATATAGCGCCGTTCGCCGTCGAGATAGCAGATGAGCGCCACCCGCGCCGACCGATTCGGATCGTATTCGATGGCCTCGACCCGGCCGGGGACGCCCTTCTTGTCCCGCTTGAAATCGATGAAGCGGTAGCGGCGCTTGTGGCCGCCGCCACGGTGGTCCCTGGTGATCCTGCCGGTGTTGTTCCGCCCGCCGTATCCCTTGAGCGGACGCAGCAACGGTTTGTGCGGCGAGTCCCTGGTGACCTCTTCAAACCCGAAACCGGTAGCAAATCGGCGCCCGGGAGACGTCGGGCGGCGGTTCTTGATCGACATGGACTCCTACCCTCAACCTTCTTAACCGACGCCGAAAAAGTCGATGCGATCGCCTTCCTTCAGCGTGACGAATGCCTTCTTCCACAGCGGCAACCGTCCGGTGTTCCTGCCGACGCGGCGCATCTTGCCCAGGTAGCGCGCCGTCCTCACGTTCAGCACCGTCACCTTGAACAGCGCTTCCACCTGTTTCCGGATCTCGATCTTGTTGGCGTCCGGACGAACCTTGAAAATCACCTGGTTCGACGACTCGGCCAGCATCGAGCCCTTCTCCGAGATCAGCGGACCGAGAACCGTATCCCGAACGCCCTTCATTGCGAGAACCTCTCCTCGATCTTCTGCAGCGCGTCCCGAGTCAGCACCAGATATTCGAAACGGAGCAGGTCATAGACGTTCAGGCCGGCCACTCGCAGCACCTTCACGTTCGGCAGATTGCGTGCCGACAGCTCGATCCTGTGGTCGGCATCCGCGATAACGAACAGCGACCTTCCGACACTCAGCGAAGCCAGGGCTTCGGCCATGACGCGGGTCTTGATCTCGGACACGTCCTCCGGCTCTACCACCACCAGCTTCTCTTCCCGGCGCTTCAGACTGAGCGCGGACAGCACCGCCTGGCGACGGGCCTGCTTCGGGATCCGGTACGAATAGTCCCGCGGCGAGGGCCCGAAGACGGTTCCGCCCCCGACCCAGATGGGCGACCGCACGCTACCCGCGCGGGCCCTGCCCGAGCCCTTCTGGCGCCACGGTTTCTTGCCGCTGCCGCGGACCTTGCCGCGCGTCTTGGTGGAAGCCGTGCCGGCTCGCCGATTGTTCAACTGCATGACGACCGCCTGATGCAACAGATGCGGGCGGACGGCCACCCCGAAAATGCTCTCCGGGAGCACCGGCTCGATCCTGCGAAGTTCCATGCCCTACCCCTTGACGGCTCGCCGCACGAGAACCATCCCGCCGTTCGAGCCCGGAATGGAGCCCTTCACCAGAAGAAGATTCTCTTCGGGACGAACGTCGACCACCTGGAGGTTCTGGATCGAGACTCTCTCGTTGCCCAGGTGCCCGGCCATTCTCTTGCCCTTGAACACCTTGCCCGGATACGAACGGTTGCCGATGGAGCCCCCGTGCCTGAAGTATTCGTGGGTCCCGTGCGTCCGGGAAAACCCGTGGAAGTCCCAGCGTTTCATGACGCCGGCGAAGCCCCGGCCCTTCGAGGTTCCGGTGACATCCACCAAATCCCCGGGCTGGACCAGATCGGCTACCTTGAGCTCCTGCCCCACCTCGTAGCCGGAGACGTCATCCACCCTGAACTCCCGAAGCACCCGGAAGGACCCCTTCTCGGCCTTGGCCATATGGCCCCGCAGAGGACGGTTCACCCGCTGGTTCTTCTGCGTCCCGAACCCGAGCTGCAGTGCGTTGTAGCCATCCTTCGCTATATCCTTCTTCTGCACCACCACGCATGGTCCCGTCTCCACCACGGTCACGGGGATCACGTTCCCGGTTTCGTCGAAGAGCTGGCTCATGCCGATTTTCTTTCCGATGAGACCCGTCATCTCTCCAGCCTATTGAAGCTTGATCTCCACGTCCACGCCGGCCGCGAGATCGAGCTTTCCCAATGCGTCGATGGTCTGCTGGGTCGGCTCGAGGATGTCCAGCAGCCTTTTGTGAGTACGTACCTCGAACTGCTCACGGGACTTCTTGTCCACGTGCGGAGACCGATTGACCGTAAACCTCTCGATGCGGGTCGGCAGAGGGATGGGGCCGGCAACCCGCCCCCCGGTTCTCTTGACGGTCTCGACGATCTCGCCCACCGACTGGTCGAGGACCCGGTAGTCGTAGGCCTTGAGCCGAATGCGGATTTTCTCGTTCACACCCTTACCTCCCGGCCCAACATGTCTTCTTTCACCGCGCCCGGTACTTCCTCGTAGCGGGAGAACTGCATCGTGTACGTGGCTCGGCCCTGGGTCCTCGATCTCAGATCCGTGGCATAGCCGAACATCCGCGACAAGGGAACACGGGACTCCACTACCTGCGCGTTGCCCTTGGACGTCATTCCCAGGACCTTGCCCCGGCGCGAACTGAGGTCGCCGATGACGTCACCCATGAACTCCTCCGGAACGACGACCTCGACGTCCATCACCGGTTCCAGCAACACGGGGGAGGCTTTACCCAACCCCTCCTTGAACGCCATCGAACCGGCAATGGTGAACGCCATCTCCGAGGAGTCCACCTCGTGGTAGCTGCCGTCCAGCAGCGTGACCTTCACGTCCACCACCGGATACCCTGCCAGGCCGCCGTTGCTCATGGCCTGGACGACGCCGTTCTCCACCGCGGGCACGTACTCCTGCGGTATCGTGCCGCCCTTGATGGCGTTGATGAACTCGAAGCCGGCGCCCGTCGGCTGGGGCTCCAGCCGCAAGTAGACGTGACCGAATTGCCCGCGGCCACCGGACTGTCTGACGAACCGCCCTTCCTGCTCCACCGTCCGGCGGATGGTCTCCTTGTACGCCACCTGGGGCCTGCCCACGTTGGCGTCCACCTTGAACTCCCGCAGCAGCCGGTCGACGATGACCTCGAGATGAAGCTCACCCATGCCCGAAATCAATGTCTGGCCGGTCTCCTGATCGACGTTCACCCTGAAGGACGGATCCTCCTTGGCAAGCTTCTGAAGGGAGATCCCGAGCCTCTCCTGATCGTCACGGGACTTGGGCTCGATGGCGATGGAGATGACCGGTTCGGGGAAATCGATGGACTCGAGCAGGATGGGGTGGGCTTCGTCACAGAGCGTGTCGCCGGTCTTGGCGCTGCGCAGGCCCACGGCCGCGGCGATGTCTCCGGCGCCCACCTCGTCGATCTCTTCCCGCTTGTTGGCGTGCATCTTGAGGATGCGGCCGACACGTTCCCGCCGTCCGGTGGAGGCGTTGTACACGTATGACCCGGACTTCCGGGTTCCGGAATAGACCCGGAAGAAAGTCAACGATCCCACGAAAGGGTCGGCCATGATCTTGAACCCCAACGCGGAGAACGGCGCGTCGTCCGAGGTCGGGCGAACCGCATCCTCGCCCGTGTCCGGATCCGTACCGCGGATCGGCGGCACGTCGAGCGGGGACGGGAGGTAGTCGATGACCGCGTCCAGCAACGGCTGGACGCCCTTGTTCCGAAACGCGGCGCCGCAAAGCACCGGCACCAGTTGAAGCTTCAGTCCCGCGGCTCGAATGGCCCGGACCAACCGGTCGTCGGAGATCGCGTCACCCTGGAGGTACGCGGCCATGATCGAGTCGTCGCAATCCGCCAACGTCTCCAGCATGAGCTCACGATACGCGTCCGCCTGGGCCTTCGATTCGGCGGGTATCGCCGCTTCCCGGAAGCTGGCCCCGAGATTCTCGTTGTCCCAGAGCACGGCCTTCATCCGCACGAGATCCACCACGCCCTGGAACCGGTCTTCGGACCCCACCGGGAGTTGAATCACGAGCGGGCGCGCCCCCAGCCGATCCTCGATCATCTTCACCACGCGGAGGAAGTCGGCGCCGACCCGGTCCATCTTGTTGATATAAGCGATCCGGGGCACGCCGTACTTGTCCGCCTGCCGCCATACGGTCTCGGTCTGGGGCTCCACGCCCCCGACGGAGCAGAACACGCCGATGGCGCCGTCCAACACCCGCAGCGACCGCTCCACTTCGATGGTAAAGTCCACGTGGCCCGGGGTGTCGATGATATTGATCCTGTGGTCCCGCCAATGACACGTGGTGGCCGCCGAGGTGATGGTGATCCCCCGCTCCTGCTCCTGGACCATCCAGTCCATGGTCGCAGTGCCGTCGTGCACCTCCCCCAGCTTGTAGTTGATGCCGGTATAGAACAGCACGCGCTCCGTCGTGGTGGTCTTGCCGGCATCGATGTGGGCCATGATGCCGATGTTGCGGGTTCGGTCGAGTGGTATCTGTCTGCTCATGTCTAAAAAAAGGAGGCGGTTCTACCGCCTCCTTGACGTACGATGATTGATCCGGCGCCTACCAGCGGTAATGGGCGAAGGCGCGGTTCGCCTCGGCCATCCTGTGCGTGTCGTCCTTCCTCTTGACGGCGTTGCCCCGCTGGTTGGCGGCATCCATCAATTCTCCGGCCAGCTTCTCGTCCATGGCCTTCTCGCTTCTGGACCTGGCTGCACTGATCAACCAGCGCAGACTCAAGGAAAGCCGCCGGTCGGGACGCACTTCCACCGGCACCTGATAGGTGGCCCCGCCGACCCGCCGGGAACGGACTTCCACCATGGGTTTGGTATTGTCGACGGCCCGCTTGAACACCCCCAGCGGCTCGGTTCTGGTCTTGGCCGCAATGATGTCCAGCGATCGATACAAGATGCCCTCGGCGGTGCTCTTCTTGCCACGACTCATCATGTTGTTGATGAATTTCGTGACCAGCTTGTCCCCGAATTTGGGGTCCGGGAGCAGCTCTTTCCGTTTTATTTCACCCTTGCGCGGCATGTCCCTACTTCGGCCTCTTGGCGCCGTACTTCGAGCGGCCCTGACGGCGCTCCTGAACGCCGATGGAGTCCAGCGCTCCGCGGATGATGTGGTAGCGCACACCCGGCAGGTCCTTGACCCGGCCGCCCCGGATAAGGACCACGGAGTGCTCCTGCAGGTTGTGCCCCATTCCGGGAATGTAGGACGTCACCTCGGTGCCGTTGGTCAACCGGACTCGGGCCACCTTGCGCAATGCCGAATTGGGCTTTTTCGGCGTGGAGGTATACACCCGGGTGCAAACGCCCCGCTTCTGCGGACAGCCCTGCAGCGCCGGTGCGGTATTCTTCTGCCGCTGTATCTCGCGGCCCTTGCGGACCAACTGATTGATCGTAGGCATTTTCCCCTATCCTGACAATAAACCGCCAATTCTATCGAAACTTTCGTGTCCTGTCAACGGTCACGCCACTTCCACCTGGGACACGTCGATCTCGCCGAGTTGCTGGTCGCATTCGACGTCCAGGGCGTTGTACTCGGCCAAGCCTGTCCCCGCGGGTATCAGCTTGCCCATGATGACGTTTTCCTTCAGCCCGCTGAGCGGATCGAGCCTTCCGTTGATGGCCGCCTCGGTGAGGACCTTGGTGGTTTCCTGGAACGAAGCAGCGGAAATGAAGCTTCCGGTGGAAAGCGAGGCCTTGGTGATGCCCAGCAGCAACGGCTCCGCCACCGCCGGCTGTCCGCCCTCTCCCAGAACTCTCTGGTTCTCCTCCTCGAACCGCCACTTCTCGACCTGGTCGCCCATCAGGAGATCACTGTCGCCGCTCTCCTTGATGCGCACGCGCCTCAGCATCTGCTTGACGATGACCTCGATGTGCTTGTCGTTGATGCGCACCCCCTGCAGTCGATAGATTTCCTGAATCTCGTCCACGAGGTACTTGGCCAGGGCCTTTTCGCCCAGAATCCCGAGTATGTCATGGGGGTTCGATGAGCCCTGCATCAACGACTCGCCGGCACGGACCCGGTCGCCTTCGTGCACGCTGATGTGCTTGCCCTTGGAGATCAGATACTCTCGCGGCTCGCCGACGTCCGGCGTCACCACCACCTTGCGCTTGCCCTTGGTGTCGCGGCCGAACGAGACCACGCCGTCGATCTCGCTGATGACGGCGAACTCCTTGGGCTTCCTGGCCTCGAACAGCTCGGCGACACGGGGCAGCCCGCCCGTGATGTCCTTGGTTTTGGTGGTTTCCCGGGGAATCTTCGCCAACACGTCGCCCGCCGATACCTCCTGATGCTCGGCCACGTTGATGTGGGCGCCCACGGGCAGCATGTACCGGGCCTCGTTGTTGCTGGAAAGCCTGGTGGTCTTGCCGCTGCCGTCCTTGATGGACAGCCGCGGCCGCTTGTCGATGTCCTTGAAGTCGATGATGACCTTGGTGGACAGGCCGGTGCGCTCGTCCACCTTCTCCTCCATCGTCGTCCCCTCGACGATGTCCCCGAACTTCACGCTGCCGGCGATCTCGGTGATGATGGGAATCGTATAGGGGTCCCACTCGGCCAACAGCTCTCCGGCCTTGACCGCGAACCCGTCCTGCTTCTTGAGCTTGGCGCCGTAGACCAGCGGATACCGCTCCCGCTCCCTTTCCCGCGACCGGTCGGAGCCTTCCGGATAGTCCACCACCGCCAGCTCGCCGTTGCGGTTCATCACCACCAGCTCACCTTCCTGGTTGGTGACGGTGCTGACGTTGATGAGCTTCAGATAACCGTCGGTGCGCGGCTCCAGGGTGGTCTGTTCGGCGCGCCGGCTTGCGGTGCCGCCGATGTGGAAAGTCCGCATGGTGAGCTGGGTCCCGGGCTCGCCGATGGACTGGGCGGCGATGACGCCGATGGCCTCTCCGGCGTTCACCATCTCGCCCCGGGCCAGGTCCCGGCCGTAGCACATGACGCATACGCCCTTCTTCGACTGGCAGGTGAGCACCGAGCGGATCCGGATGCGTTCCAGGCCCGCGTCCTCGATCCGTTGCACCAGCGTCTCGTCGATCTCCTGGTTTGCCCTGACGATGACCTCGCCGTTGAACGGGTCCTTGATCTCCTCCATCGCCACCCTGCCCAACACACGGTCTCCGAGGGGCTCGATGACCTCGCCTCCCTCCATGAGGGGCGCCATCTCGATGCCGTCCAGGGTTCCGCAATCGTCCTGGGTGATGATGGCGTCCTGGGCCACGTCCACCAGACGCCGGGTGAGGTAGCCGGAGTTGGCGGTCTTGAGCGCGGTGTCCGCCAGCCCCTTGCGGGCGCCGTGGGTGGATATGAAGTACTGGAGGACGGTCAGCCCCTCCCGGAAGTTGGCGGTGATCGGCGTCTCGATGATCTCCCCCGACGGCTTGGCCATCAGCCCGCGCATGCCGGCCAGTTGCCGTATCTGTTGCGCGCTGCCCCGGGCGCCCGAGTCGGCCATCATGAAGATCGGATTGAAGTTGGGCACCCGCATGGTGTAGCCCTGCTCATCCGTAACCGTTTCCGTGCCCAGGTCCCGCAACATCTCGTCCGAGATCCGGTCGGTGACCTCGGCCCATATATCGACGACCTTGTTGTACCGCTCTCCGTCGGTAATGAGCCCGTTGTTGTACTGGCCGTCGATCTCCTGAACACTTTCGTACGCCTGCTTCAGCAACCGTCCCTTGCTGGCCGGTATCACCATGTCCTTGAGCGCGATGGACGCCCCCGCCTTGGTGGCAAAGCTGTAACCCGTGTCCTTCAGCTTGTCCGCGAAGATGACGGTGGCCTTGTTGCCGGCGAGCCGGTAGCTGAGATCGATCAGATTCCCCAGCTCCTTCTTCTTCATCACGTGATTCACTTCACGGAACGGGATCTGAGGCGGAACGATTTCATGGAGCAGCACCCGTCCCACGGTGGAGTCGTACATCTCGCCGGCCACCCGCACCTTGATGCGCGCCTGAAGGGCCACTTCGCCCTGGTCGTAGGCGATGCGAACCTCGGCCGGGCTTGCGAGGACCTTGCCCGCGCCCTTCACGTTGGGACGTTCGCGCGTGAGGTAGTAAAGGCCCAGGACGATGTCCTGCGACGGCACGATGATCGGCTTGCCGTTGGCCGGCGAGAGGATGTTGTTGGTGGACATCATGAGCGCGCGCGCCTCCACCTGCGCTTCCACCGACAACGGCACATGCACGGCCATCTGATCGCCGTCGAAGTCCGCGTTGTAGGCGGCGCACACCAGCGGATGCAACTGGACCGCCTTGCCTTCGATCAACACCGGCTCGAAGGCCTGGATCCCCAACCGGTGCAGGGTCGGCGCCCGGTTGAGCAGCACCGGGTGCTCCTTGATCACGTCGTCGAGGATGTCCCAAACCTCCGGGCGCTCCTTCTCCACCGCCTTCTTCGCACTCTTGATGGTGGTGACGTAACCCCGTTCCTCCAGCTTGTTGTAGATGAAGGGCTTGAACAGCTCCAGCGCCATCTTCTTCGGCAATCCGCATTGATGGAGCCGCAGCTCGGGACCCACCACGATGACCGAGCGGCCCGAGTAGTCCACCCGCTTGCCCAGCAGATTCTGGCGGAACCGGCCGGTCTTCCCCTTGAGCATGTCGCTGAGGGACTTGAGCGGCCGGCGGTTGGGACCGGTAATCGCCCGGCCACGCCGTCCATTGTCGAACAGCGCGTCGGCGGCCTCCTGCAACATCCGTTTCTCGTTGCGGATGATGATGTCGGGCGCGTTCAGCTCCATGAGGCGTTTGAGCCGGTTGTTGCGGTTGATCACCCTGCGGTAGAGATCGTTCAGGTCGGAGGTGGCGAAACGGCCTCCATCCAGGGGAACGAGCGGACGCAGGTCCGGCGGTATGATCGGAATCACTTCCAGGATCATCCACTCCGGCCGGTTCCTGGAGCCGCGGAACGCGTTGAGGACCTTCAGCCGCTTGGCGATCTTCTTCCGCTTGACCTCCGAATTCGCGTCCCTGAGCTCGACTCGAAGCTCTCCGGACAGCTTCTCGACCTCGATATGGCTCAGGAGCTCGCGGATCGCCTCGGCCCCCATCTGCGCGGTGAAATCGGCGCCGTGTTCCTCCAGCGCCTTGCGATAACGGGCCTCGGTGAGCAGCTCCTTGTACTGGAGATTGGTGGAGCCCGGGTCCAGCACGATGTAGGACTCGAAATACAGAACCTTCTCCAGGTCCTTCAGCGACAGGTCCAGCATGGCGCCGATGCGACTCGGGAGACTCTTCAGGAACCAGATATGCGCCACCGGCGTGGCCAGCTCGATGTGTCCCATCCGTTCCCGGCGGACTTTCGACTGGATGACCTCGACGCCGCACTTTTCACACACGACCCCCCGATGGCGCATCCTCTTGTACTTGCCGCAGTTGCACTCGTAGTCTTTGGTGGGGCCGAAGATCTTGGCGCAAAAAAGACCGTCACGCTCCGGCTTGAAGGTCCGGTAGTTGATGGTCTCCGACTTGCGCACCTCGCCGTGGGACCACGAACGGATCTTGTCCGGCGAGGCCAGGGCGATCTTGATGCCCTGAAAGCTGATCGGATTCCTGGGTTTCTCGAACAGACTGTATACTTCTTCCATGAAGCCTCCTACTCCACCAACTCCAGGTCAAGGCACAGACTCTGCAGTTCCTTGACCATGACGTTGAAGGATTCCGGCAATCCCGGCTCGAGAAAGTGATCGCCCTTGAAGATGCCTTCGTACATGCGGGTCCGGCCCGTCACGTCGTCCGACTTCACCGTCAACATTTCCTGCAGGGTATAGGCGGCCCCGTAGGCTTCCAGGGCCCACACTTCCATCTCCCCAAGCCGCTGGCCGCCGAACTGCGCCTTGCCGCCGAGCGGCTGCTGGGTCACGAGCGAGTAGGGGCCCGTGGACCGCGCGTGGATCTTGTCGTCCACCAGATGATGCAGCTTCATCATGTACATGACGCCGACGGTGACCTTCTCGTCGAAGGACTCGCCGTTGCGGCCGTCATACAACGTGACCTGCCCGGTGACCGGCAGGCCCGCCTTCTTCAGGAGATTGAAGATCTCGTCTTCGCGGGCGCCGTCGAACACCGGCGAGGCCAGATGAACGCCTTCCCGATACTTCTCCGCCAGACGGCGCACGTCCTCCACGGGCAAGCGGTCGAGGCCGACCTTGCCCGACTCGCTCTCGCCCAGATAGTCCTTCAACCGGGCCGTGACTTCCGCGGAACTCCGGTCGAGCAGCACCTGGATCTGCTGGCCGAGACTGCGCGCGGCCCAACCGAGATGGGCTTCCAGGATCTGCCCGACGTTCATCCGCGACGGCACCCCCAGAGGATTCAGCACCATGTCCACGGGGGTGCCGTCCTCCAGGTACGGCATGTCCTCTTCCGGCAGGATGCATGAGATGACGCCCTTGTTGCCGTGGCGTCCGGCCATCTTGTCGCCCACCTGCAGCTTGCGCTTGATCGCCACCAGCACCTTGACCATCTTGATCATGCCGGGAGGCAATTCATCCCCGCTGGTCAACCGGCTGATCTTGTCCTGGAAGCGGACCTTCAGGGACTCGACCTGAGCCATGGTGCTGGCAACCACCCGAGTGACTTCACTCTCCCGTTCCGGATCGTCCAGCTTGAGATCCGCGAGGAAGGAAAGGGGCACGCCGTCCACGAATGCTTCGGTCACCTCGTCGCCCTTGGCTATCAGGACCTTGCGGTTTTCATCCGTCAGCCGCGACCCGGCGCGCCGGCCGGCCAGCAACTCCTTCAGCCGTTTGACGGCGCCGTCCTGAATGATGCGGATCTGGTCGCCCTGATCCTTGTTGAGGCGCGCGACTTCCTGGCTCTCGATGAGCTTGGTCCGCTCATCCTTGCTCATGCCTTTGCGAGAGAAGATCCTTACGCTGATGACGGTGCCCTCGACGCCAGGAGGCACCTTCAGGGATGAATCCCGTACCTCCCCCGCCTTTTCACCGAAGATCGCACGCAACAACTTCTCTTCCGGCGAAAGCTGCGTCTCCCCCTTGGGGGTGATCTTTCCCACCAGCACGTCGCCGGGCTTCACCTCCGCCCCGATGCGAATCACGCCGCTTTCGTCGAGGTCCTTCAACGCCTCGTCGCCGGCATTGGGAATGTCCCGCGTGATCTCTTCGGATCCCAGCTTCGTATCCCGGGACACGCACTCGAACTCCTCGATGTGGACCGAGGTATAGATGTCCTCCTTGACCACGCGCTCGCTGATCAGAATCGAGTCCTCGAAGTTGTAGCCGCCCCAGGGCATGAGGGCCACGAGCAGGTTCCGCCCCAGCGCGAGCTCGCCGATCTCGGTGGAGGGGCCATCGGCCACCACGTCCCCGTCGCTCACGTGATCGCCGACCCGTGCAATCGGGCGCTGGTTGATGCAGGTGTTCTGATTCGAGCGTTGGTACTTCACCAGGCTGTAGATGTCCACGCCGGTATCCGCGTACGCACCGGACGGGTCGTCCGCCTTGATGACGATTCGGGTGGAGTCGACGCTCTCGACCGTACCGCTACGGGCGGCTACCACCGTGGCGCCGGAGTCGCGGGCGACCACCTGCTCCATCCCCGTACCCACCAGCGGCGCCTCCGTGCGGAGCAACGGCACCGCCTGACGCTGCATGTTGGAGCCCATCAACGCCCGGTTCGCGTCATCGTTTTCCAAGAAGGGAATGAGCGAGGCCGCGACGCTCACGAGCTGATCGGGCGACACGTCCATGAAGTTCACGTCGGCCGGGTGGGCCATCACGAACTCGCCGGCCTTGCGGGCGGATACCAGGTCTTGGGTGAAGCCGCCTTCGGGGTCGAGCGCCGCGTTGGCCTGCGCGATGACGTGGTCTTCCTCTTCGAGCGCCGACAGGTAGCGGATGCGGTCCGTGATCCGCCCATCGAGAACCTCTCGATAGGGGGTCTCGATGAAGCCGAACTCGTTGACCCGCGCGTAAGTGGACAACGAGGCGATGAGGCCGATATTGGGCCCCTCCGGTGTCTCGATGGGGCAAACCCGGCCGTAGTGCGTGGGATGGACGTCACGGACCTCGAAACCCGCCCGCTCCCGTGTCAAACCGCCGGGACCGAGGGCGGACAGCCGCCGCTTGTGGGTGATCTCGGACAACGGATTGGTCTGATCCAGGAACTGGGACAACTGGCTCGAACCGAAGAATTCCTTCAGCGCCGCGGAAACCGGTTTGTGGTTGATCAACTCCTGCGGCATCAGCGTGTCGATGTCCTGGAGGCTCATCTTTTCCTTGATGGCCCGCTCCATGCGCACGAGGCCGACACGGAAATGGTTCTCCACCAGCTCGCCCACCGGCCTGACGCGACGGTTGCCGAGATGATCGATATCGTCCACCGACCCGTTGCCGTTTCTCAGCACGATGAGGTACCGCACGACCTCGAGGATGTCCTTCCTCCGGAGAGATCCGTGCTCCAGGGGCACGTCCTGCTTGAGGCGGTGATTGAGCTTCAGCCGTCCGACCCGCGACAGATCATAGCGGTCCGGACTGAAGAAAAGGTTGTTGAAGAAGGTGGTGGCGGTGTCCATGGTGGGGGGATCCCCGGGCCGGAGGCGCCGGTAGATCTCCAGCAGAGCCTCGTCGCAGGACTGCATCTTGTCCTGCAAGAGCGTGTTGCGCAGGTAAGGCCCGGTTTCCGCGTCGTCGAGAAAGAACAGATCCAACCGATCGACCCGGCTATCACGAATGTGATCCAGATTCTCCTCGGTGATGGCGCCGTTGCATCCGACGATGACCTGATTCGACTCCGGATCGACGATGTCGTGAGCCGCCACCCGACCCAGGATGTCCTCCCAGGCGATGGGGATCTGCTCAATGCCGGCGTTCTCCATCTGGCGCATCGCCGAACGGGTGAAGCGGCGGCCTTCCCGGACGATGAGATTGTTGCTCTTCGGGTCCCTGACGTCGCAGGTGGCCTTCAGGCCCATGAGCTGGCGGGGCTTCACCTCGAGCATGGGCCGTTCGCCGCCGCACAGAATCGTATCGCTCTTGTAGAAGTAGTTCAGCAGTTCCTCGGGCTGCATCCCCAGGGCGCGAAGCAGGACGGTGACGTGGAACTTCCGCCTGCGATCGATGCGAACGAACAGGATGTCCCTGGGGTCGAACTCGAAATCGAGCCACGAGCCGCGATAGGGGATGACCCGGGCCGAATAGAGGAACTTGCCGCTGGCGTGGGTCTTTCCCTTGTCGTGCTCGAAGAACACACCCGGCGAACGGTGGAGCTGACTGACGATGACCCGCTCGGTGCCGTTGATCATGAACGTGCCGTTCCGGGTCATCAACGGCACTTCGCCGAAGTAGACTTCCTGCTCCTTGACGTTGCGGATGCTGCGGGAGCCGGTCTGGGCATCGACGTCCCAGAGCACGAGCTGCACCGTGACCTTGAGCGGCGCGGCGAAATTCATGCCCCGCTCATGACACTCGTCGACGTCGTACTTGGGCTCCCCCAAAGAATAGCCGACGTACTCGAGGGAGGCGGTGTCGTTGAAGTCCTTGATCGGGAAGACCGACTTGAACACCGCCTGCAAGCCGATGTCCTGCCGTTGATCTTCAGGAACGTCGCGCTGCAGAAAAAGGTCGTAGGAGTTTTTCTGTATCTCGATGAGATAGGGCAGATCGATGATCTTCTTGATCCGCCCGAAATCCCGGCGCAGTCTCACATTGTTGGCCACCTGGACCGGCATGAGCGTCTCCTTTCACTCGACCCTGACCCGTGACGCCCGGCGCTGGCGCCGAGCCGTCACCCGGTTTCGACTCTCGCTATCTGATCTCGACGCTCCCGCCTACCTCCTCGATCTTCTTCCTGACCTCCTCGGCCTCGTCCTTCGAGACACCTTCCTTGACGTTCTTCGGAACCCCGTCCACGAGACCCTTGGCCTCCTTCAGCCCGAGACCCGTGATCTCCCGAACCACCTTGATCACCTGGATCTTCTTCTCTCCGGAACCGGTCAACACCGCGTCGAACTCGGTCTTCTCTTCGGCCTCGGCGGCAGCCGCCGCCGGCGCCGCGGCCACGGCCACGGGCGCCGCGGCGCTGACCCCGAGCTCTTCTTCCAGCTCCTTGACCAGACTCGCCGCCTCCAACAGCGACATGT
Source organism: uncultured Binatia bacterium (SeqCode) (assembly GCA_965214905.1). GTDB lineage: Bacteria > Desulfobacterota > Binatia > UBA9968 > JAJDTQ01 > JAJDTQ01. The sequence continues at coordinate 2,708,885 of OZ243984.1, read as the reverse complement.
TCTTGATGAAATCCTTGACTTGCTCCCGATTCACTTCCATTGGCGAACTCCCCCTTCAACTGCAAATATCCGGTTTCCCAAAACCTTGTCGCCCTTGTCGCACCTGAAACCCGCCCCTACGCCTTGCTCTCCCGGTACGCCTCCAGCAACCGCACCAACTGACTTCCCGGCGCCTGGATGGTCTGCAACAAGCGACTGGCCGGCGCCTGCATCAGCGAAAGCACCTGCGCCTGCAACTCCGGCAAGCTCGGCAAGCTGGCCAATCCCTTGACCTGGATCGGTTCGAGCAACGCCCCGTCCAGCACCGCCCCCTTGATGGTCAACGCCGTGTTCCGGTCCGCAAACCTGACCAGGGCCTTCGAGAGACCAACCGGGTCGTCGTAGGCGAACACCCAGCCGTTGGGCCCGGTCATGAAGTCTTCGAGCGCCTGATACGACGTGTCCCGTATGGCCATCCGGACCAGGTTGTTCTTGGCGATCTTGTACTCGCCGGACGCCTCGCGAACATCACAGCGAAGCTGTGTCATCTTGCCGACGGACAGCCCTCGATAATCGGTCACTACCGCCATGGTGGCGGTCCTGAACCTGTCCTGGAACTCACCGACGACTGCCGATTTTTCCTGACGATCCACGCTGGTCTCCCATCAAAGCTCGAAATCGCTGGTGTAGAACGGCGCCGTTCGTCTTGAGCGTAGCGCCAGCGAAGTCGAAAGACGAACGCCAATTCCTTCCAACGCTCGCACAGGACTCGAGGACGCTACGCCAGAGTGCGGACTTCGGCGGGATCGATCCGGATCCCCGGCCCCATGGTAGCGGCCACGGCCACGCTCTTGATGTAGGTGCCCTTGGCGGCGGCGGGCTTGGCCCGCACCAACGCGCCGACCACCGCCCTTGCGTTGTCCAAAAGCGCGTCGGCTTCGAATGACACCTTGCCGATGGGCAAATGAACGATACCGGCCTTGTCCACCCGGTATTCCAGCCGCCCGGCCTTGATCTCCTTGACCGCCTTGCCGATTTCCGCGGCGACGGTCCCGGAACGAGGGTTCGGCATCAGGCCGCGGGGCCCGAGGATCCTGCCGATGCGGCCCACCGCCCCCATCATGTCGGGGGTGGCCACCACCTTGTCGAAGTCGAGCCAACCGTCGGTGATCTTCTTGATCAACTCATCGTTGCCGACGAACTCGGCACCCGCTTCCTCGGCTTCCTTTTCCTTCTCACCCCTGGCGAAGGCAAGGACCCTGACGGGTTTGCCGAGTCCGTGAGGCAGCCCTACCGCGCCGCGAATGTTCTGGTCGGCCCGGCGCGGATCGACCCCGAGCCGGACGGACAACTCGACGGTCTCATCGAATTTCGCCGTCGCCGTTTCCTTGACCATCCGTATCCCCTCGTCCAGCGGATACCTGCGGGTCCGGTCCAGCTTGTCGGCGACGCCCTGATACTTTTTACCCTTCGCTCTCATTGCAGCCCCCGGCCCGATCAGACAACCTTGAGTCCGAGACTCCGAGCAGTCCCTTCGATGGTCTTGACCGCCGCTTCGACGCTGGCGCTGGTCAGATCAGGCATCTTGATCCGGGCGATCTCCTGAACCTGCGCCTTTGTCACCTCGCCCTTCGTTTCCTTGCCGGGCTCGGTGGCGCCCTTGTCGAGCCCGGCCGCCTTCTTCAGCAATACCGCCGCCGGAGGGGTTTTGGTGATGAAGCTGAAGGTGCGGTCGGCGTAGACCGTGATGATGACGGGGATGATCATGCCCGGTTGCGTCTGCGTGGCCGCATTGAACGCCTTGCAGAACTCCATGATGTTCACGCCCCGTTGCCCCAGCGCCGGGCCTACCGGAGGGCTGGGATTCGCCGCTCCCGCCGGTATCTGCAACTTGATCTCGCCGATCACCTTTTTGGCCATGGCCTAACTCCGCTCCACCTGAATGAAATCCAGCTCCACCGGGGTCGCCCGGCCGAATATGCTGATCAGCACTCGCAACTTGCCCTTGTCGGGCTTCACTTCCTCGACCACCCCGTTGAACTCGGAGAAAGGTCCGTCGATCACCTTGATGCTTTCCCCCACCGAGAAGACCACCCGGGGCCGCGGCCGTACCGCGCCCTCCTCCATCTGATGGGTGATCTCACGCACCTCCTCCTCACTCACCCACGGCGGCTGCGTGGTGCCCCCGACAAACCCGGTCACCTTGGGAGTGGACTTGACGACGTGCCACGTCTCGTCGTTCATCTCCATTTGAACCAGGATGTAACCGGGGAAGAATTTCCTGGAGGAGGTCCGCTTCTTTCCCTTGACCAGCTCGACGACCTTTTCGGCCGGCACGAGAATTTCGCCGAACCAGTCGCCGTTGCCTTTCAACGCCTTGATCCGCTCCTCGAGAGCAGCCTTGGCCTTGTGCTCGAACCCCGCGAATGTGTGGACGACGTACCAGTTCTTTGCCATTGAACACCCGGTCACATCAACGCAACAGCCACTGTCTCGCGTAGGAGAGCAGGATATCGACCAACCCGAGATAGATCGCGAAGAAAATCACCACCAACACGACGACGCCCGTGGCCCCGTAGGTCTCCCTCCTCGTGGGCCAGTGAACCCTCTTGAGCTCCTGCCACGCTTCCCGAACGAAGTCGGTCAGCCGCCTCACGTAGGCGAACGAATCAGTCAGTTTCTCCATCGCGTGCGAAGAGATGGCGGGTCAGGCAGGACTCGAACCTGCAACAGCCGGATTTGGAGTCCGGTGCTCTACCAATTGGAGCTACTGACCCGGTTCCGTTGACTCAGACCCGGATTTCCTTGTGCGCCGTGTGGGTGCGACAACTGGCGCAGAATTTCTTGAACTCGAGCTTGTCCGTGGTCCTCTTCTTGTTCTTGGTCGTGGTGTAGTTCTTGCGTTTGCAACGGTCACAGGCGAGTCCCACCAAGTCACGCATCTTTCACCTCCGTCTACTGGACGATCTCGGTAACGACCCCCGCGCCCACGGTGCGACCGCCTTCCCTGATGGCAAAGCGCAGCCCGTCATCCATGGCGATGGGGGTGATGAGATCCACGTCGATGTGAGTGTTGTCGCCCGGCATGATCATCTCCGTACCCTCGGGCAGCGTGGCGACACCGGTCACGTCGGTGGTGCGAAAATAGAACTGCGGCCGGTAGCCGTTGAAGAACGGCGTATGGCGGCCGCCCTCTTCCTTGGTCAGGATGTACGCCTCGGCCTTGAATTTCGTATGCGGCGTGACCGTCCTGGGCTTCGCGATCACCTGCCCCCGCTCCACCTCGTCACGCTTGATGCCCCTCAGGAGGACGCCGATGTTGTCGCCGGCCTGCCCTTCGTCGAGCAGCTTGCGGAACATCTCGACGCCGGTGGCCACCGTCTTCCGGGTTTCCTTCAAGCCGACGATCTCGACCTCGTCACCGACGTGGAGGATACCCCGCTCCACGCGACCGGTCACCACGGTGCCCCGGCCGCTGATGGTGAAGACGTCCTCCACCGGCATGATGAACGGCTTGTCCACATCTCTGAGCGGGTCGGGGACGTAGCCGTCCACGGCCTCCATCAACTGGATGATCGAGTCGGTGCCCAGCTCGCCCGACTCGCCTTCCAGAGCCTTCAGGGCGCTGCCGGTGATGACGGGAATGTCGTCGCCCGGGAACTGATACTTGGACAGCAACTCCCTCACCTCCAACTCCACCAGCTCCAGCAACTCGCTGTCGTCTACCATGTCCGCCTTGTTGAGATAGACCACGATGGAGGGAACGCCCACCTGCCGCGCCAACAGAATATGCTCACGGGTCTGCGGCATGGGTCCGTCAGCCGCCGACACCACCAGGATCGCGCCGTCCATCTGGGCGGCGCCGGTAATCATGTTCTTCACGTAGTCGGCGTGTCCGGGGCAATCCACGTGGGCGTAATGCCGCTTGTCCGTCTGGTACTCGACGTGGGCGATGTTGATGGTGACTCCCCGCTCCCGCTCTTCCGGCGCCTTGTCGATCTGGTCGAACGGTACGAAGTCCGCCGATCCCTTCTCCGCCAGGACCTTCGTGATAGCCGCCGTCAACGTCGTCTTGCCATGATCGACATGGCCGATGGTGCCGATGTTGAGATGGGGTTTCGTACGCTGGAATTTCGCCTTGCTCATCTTCTCCTCCTGTGCATATCACGCAGATTGATTCAATCTCTCACTAACAGGCAAAGCCCAGGAGCGGGCTTGAACCGCCGACCTCGTCCTTACCAAGGACGTGCTCTACCGACTGAGCTACCTGGGCATGGGGTCACGTGACGGAAGGCGGCCGCCACCGGCGGTTTACGCCAAACGGGCCACTTCGCACGGACATCAGTGGAGCGGGAAACGGGATTCGAACCCGCGACCCCGAGCTTGGAAGGCTCGTGCTCTAGCCAACTGAGCTATTCCCGCAAAAACGACTCCTTCGACTCGAGAGTCCTGCAACTGATGGTGGAGAGGGGAGGATTCGAACCTCCGAAGCCGATCGGCGGCAGATTTACAGTCTGCTCCCTTTGTCCACTCGGGAACCTCTCCCCGATTCGATTCCTCGAGTTCTTGCGCGGATCGGACGGGTTTCGACAGGCATTCGACACAAACATCGCTCACGTGGAGCTGGCGATAGGATTTGAACCTACAACCTGCTGATTACAAATCAGCTGCTCTACCGTTGAGCTACGCCAGCGGATCAGCGCCTTACGCTCAAGAACAAAAGCCACACCTGCCCTGTCCCTCGTTCTGGAAACAGGGCAAACATTGGCTACAGATTCCAGAGATTTTAAGCATTTGTCAGAGGGAATGTCAACGGGGCCGGTGTGGAAGCGCGGAAATTCGTTGCCTCGTCAACTCGTAAGCGAACATGCCCCAGGCCACGCCGACGTTCAACGAAGCGACCCGACCGTGCATGGGAATGGAAACCAGCCAGTCGCAACTCCGCCGGATCAACGGCCGGATGCCCCGCTCCTCGCCGCCCATGACCACGGCCACCTTTTCCGGATAGGCCAGGTCACAAGCCCGGGTCTCCGCCCGGGCATCGAGCCCCACCACCCGGTAGCCCCGATCCCGTAGCGCCCTGAGCCCGCGAGAAAGGTTCGCGATACGGTAGAGATCGACGTGATGGACGGCCCCGGCGGAGGCCTTGATGACGGTCCCGGTCACCCCGGCGGCGCGATCCTTCGGAATGACGATGCGGCCGACCCCCATGGCCTCGCACGTGCGCAGGATGCTGCCCAGGTTTCGGGGGTCCACAACCCCGTCCAGAAAGAGCACACAGCCGTTGGCAACGGGACCCAGGGCCTCGAACGACCGGTAGGCGAACGGCGCTACCCGGGCGGCGACCCCTTGATGCCTCGCCCCTCGCGTCAGGGCGTCCAACGCGCGGGCGTCGATGTCCGAAACCCGGCAACGTTCCTGCCGGGCCGCCTGCTCCACCCTGCGCGAGCCGCGACTGCCCGGGAGCATCAGCACTTCGATGACGTCGCCGGGCGCCGCCCGGAGTTTCTCCAGGACCGGATGGATCCCGTAGACAAGCACCGATTTTCGTCGGCCGCCGCCATGCTCGTGCCGGATTGAGGATTTCATCAAAGAAAGCTACCCTTGCCGGTGTGCATCGGACCTTGAGCGCCTATGTAGCCGGTCAGATCATCCCGCCTTTCCTGGTCGGACTCTTCGCCTTCACCCTCGTATTTCTTACCGGCCGTATCGTGCGGCTCATCGAGCTCGTCGTCAGCCGCGGCGCGCCGGCCGGCCAGATCGCGAGGATCTTCGCACTGATCCTGCCCACTCTCCTGGAGACGACGCTGCCCATGGCCTTTCTGCTGGGAATTCTGTACGGTTGCGGGCGCCTTTCGCGAGACAACGAGACGCTGGCCTTGAAGGCATGCGGCGTCGGTCCGTTCCACTTCCTGATCCCGGTGGCTCTGGCGGCACTGGCGGTCTCGCTGTTGACCCTCGGCCTGTCGGTCTTCGTTCGACCCGCCGCCAACCTCGCCGTCAAGCAAGAGCTTTACGCCATCGCCCAGAACCGCGCCGGATCGCTGCTCAAGGAGCAGGTGTTCAACGACGTCTTCCCCGACGTGCTGATCTACGTCGACAGGGTCGTCCCCCCGGGCAACACCTTTCAAGGCGTCCTGATCGTCGACCAAAGAGACCGCGACGTCGAAAATCTTATCATCGCACGGGTTGCGCTGCTACTTGCCGACGGGAATTCCATCGGCTTGAGGTTGTACGACGGCATGATCCACGAGCGGCAGAAGAAGCGCGCGGGTTTCAGCCGGACTTCGTTCAACGTCTACAACCTGCGCCTCGAGTTGGATCATCTCCTGTCGCCGCCGGCGGCGGAGCGGCGGAGTCCCGAGGACATGTCGCTGGAGGGCCTGCGCGAAACGATCCGGTCGAAGTCGGCACGGGGCGTGAGCGCCATACCGGAAGTCATGGAAACCCATCGAAGATTCGCTTTCCCCTTCGCGCCGATGGTCTTCGCCGTGCTGGGAATCGCCATCGTTCTCACACCACGCCGGCCGTCGGCGGGGCGTTCCCACGGAGTCGCCTCATGTCTGGCGTGGCTGTTCGCCTACTACGCCCTGCTCTCCGTCGGCACGGCGCTGGCGGAGAACGGGAAAATCCCGCCGGAGTTGGGGCCGTGGTTGCCCAACCTCCTCGTGGGGCTGATCTCCATCCATCTCTTCATCAGGGCGCTGAAGGAATCACCCTCACCGTTGCCCGCCACGGTCGGGAACCGGCTTCAAGCCTTGGGCCGGAGGCTCGCGACACGGCGCGAGGCCCCGCAGAGATGATCCGGTCCAAGGGCCCCTTTCCGGCCCCGCCCCTCGGAGGCCTCCTCGACAGATATCTGCTGAAGCTGTTCTCGCGCGTTTTCTGCGCGACACTCGTCGGGATCATCCTCTTGCACCTGGTGGGCGACGTATTCAACCGTGTCGACAACCTGATGGGGAGCAACGCGACGCTTTCGACGTCGGTTCGGTATTTCATCTACCGGCTACCCTTGCTGATCTCGCGGGGCGTCGGTTTCGCGGCACTGTTCGCGGCTTTCCTGACCCTCGGTTCACTGTCACGGCGACACGAGCTGGTGGCCATCGGCGCCTGCGGCGTCAGCGTGCACCGCGTAACCGCGCCGTTGCTCCTGGCGGCCCTCGGAATCAGCTTCGCCACGTTCTTCTGGAACGAAACCGCGGTGCCCTTCTCCACCGGCAAGGCCAAGCACATCTACGATGTGCAGGTCCACAAAAAGAAACTGCGGTCGGTGTTCGGCAACAGGCAGATCTGGATGCGGAGCAACGGCGATTTCATCCGTGCCGACGACTTCGACACGGACCGGAACAGGCTTCGTGGGCTGGTCATTTACCGGATGACCCCTGAATTCAAGCTGGACGGACTCATCGAGGCGCCTGCCGCGGACTGGAACGGCCATCATTGGGTGCCGGACGGAGGCACGGAGTGGCGACTACTGGAGCACGGAGGCGTCAGCCGACAATCTCCGGGAGCGACGCTCCCGCTCGATGAGAGCCCCGACGACTTCCGGATTTTCACGCGCTCGCCGGATGAGTTCAGCTACTTCGAGTTGAGGGCCCGGATCGATGACCTGCGGGACAAGGGGGTCGACACGGTACGGGACACGGTCAACCTGCATGCCAAGGTGGCGGTCCCGCTGGTCATGCCGCTGACCATTCTACTGGCGGTGGCGTTGGCGGCGAAACCCGGAAGAAAGGACAATCTCGTCCTGAACTTCGGACTGGCCGTCGCGATAGGATTTTCCTATTGGGTGCTGCTGGGGTTCTGCGTGTCATTGGGCAAGGCCGGGGCGATGCCGCCCTGGCTTTCGGCCTGGTTGCCCAATCTGCTGGTGGGATCTCTGAGCCTGTATCTCTACACGGGCTCGGAATGAGCGGCGAACTGCCCGATCAACGCTTGGAGAACTGCGGCCGCTTCCGCGCCTTGTGCCGCCCGTACTTTTTCCGCTCCACCGCGCGCGGGTCGCGGGTCACGTAGCCGGCCTTCTTCAACGGGGCGCGAAAGCCTTCGTCCACCTTCATCAACGCCCGGGTGATTCCATGCCGGATGGCGCCGGCCTGACCCGAACTTCCGCCGCCCTTGACGTTCACCACAAGATCGAATTCCCCCAACGTCCGGGTCACGTGAAAGGGCTGATGGACGATCATCCTGGCCGTTTCACGACCGAAATAGTCTTCCAGCATCCGGTTGTTGATCCGGATATCGCCCTTGCCGCGCTTCAGGTAAACCCGTGCAACCGAGGTTTTCCGTCTGCCCGTCGCGTAAACGAACTCGTCTGCCATATTGGTGAACCCGTTCCTGACCGCAGGCGGGTTTGAAACCCGCCCCTACGAGATCGTGAGAGGCTCGGGCAACTGCGCCTGATGCGGATGCTCCGGACCGCCGTAGACCTTCAACTTGCCGAGCTGATCTCTTCCGAGGCGATTCTTCGGCAACATGCCCTTCACCGCCAGTCGCACCACCGCCTCGGGCTTCCTGGCTCGCATTTCCGGCAATGTCGCAACCCGCAGCCCTCCGGGATACCCGGTGTGGCGATAGTAGCGCTTGTCGGCGTCCTTTGAACCGGTCAACTTGACATGCTTGGCGTTCACCACGATGACGAAGTCGCCCGCATCCACATGCGGGCTGAAGGACGGCTTGTGCTTGCCGCGCAGCACCCTGGCAATCTCGGTTGCCATCCGTCCCAGCACCTTGCCTTCGGCGTCGATGATGTACCATCGGCGCCGAGCCAGTGATTCCGCCTTTGTCAGTTGAACCGTTCGCATGTCGCTACTATCCGGTGTCCCGTCTCGGAGGTCCGTGAACGAAGATGCACAGGACTGTCGGAGACGGGACACTATCTGGCGGGGCCGACGAGACTCGAACTCGCGACCTCCGGCGTGACAGGCCGGCGTTCTAACCAGCTGAACTACGACCCCGAATGGAAAAGCAGCATAGCTGTAATCCGGCGAGATTGCAACCGCTCGTGAAAAGGACGGTACAGGGATGGCACAGGAGAACGGCAGGGGAATGGGCGGTACAGGACTTGAACCTGTGACCCCCGGCTTGTAAGGCCGATGCTCTCCCAACTGAGCTAACCGCCCGAAGACCCTCGTCACTGGGGAAGACTGGGCCTGGCCTCGGTGTCCTTCTTCGGGAACCCTGCGGGCGGGTCAGCGGTGGCGTCGTCCAGCTCGTGGCGCGTGAACAGCGATTCCGGATCACTGACCACGAGAGCCCGTTTGAGGACGTCGTCCATGTGCGAGACCAGGACCAACTCCACACTCTTCAGTACGGTTGCCGGAATCTCGTTGATGTCCTTCTTGTTCTCTTCGGGAATGAGGACCGCCTTGATGCCGCCCCGGTGCGCCGCCAGCACCTTCTCCTTCAACCCGCCGATGGGCAGCACGTTCCCCCGAAGCGTGATCTCACCGGTCATGGCGACATCGTGATAGATCGGGATACGAGTCAACGCCGACACCAACGACGTAACCATGGTGATGCCCGCCGACGGCCCGTCCTTGGGTATCGCTCCCTCCGGGACGTGGATGTGAACGTCGTTCTTGTGGTAGAAGTCCTTGTCCAACCCGAGATCCAGCGCCCGCGAACGGACATAGCTCATGGCCGCCTGAGCCGACTCCTGCATGACATCCCCGAGCTTCCCGGTAATGGTCAACTGGCCCTTGCCGGGCATGATGGACACCTCGGTGGACAGTAGCTCGCCGCCCAGCTCGGTCCAGGCCAAACCGGTGGTGGTGCCGATCCTGTGCTGCTCCTCGGCGAGGCCGTAGCGGTATTTGGCAGGACCCAGGTATTTGGAGAGGTTCCGGCCGCCCACGGTGGTCTTCACCGTGCGGTCGTTCTTCACGACGTCCACCGCGACCTTCCGGCAAATGGATGCGATCTCACGCTCCAGGTTTCGGACGCCCGCTTCCCTGGTGTAGTGCCGCACCAGACCCAGAATGGCGCTGTCGGACAGGACAATGCCGTCATCGTTCAACCCATTGGCCTCACGCTGCTTCACCACCAGGTACTTCTTTGCGATATTCAGCTTCTCCAGTTCCGTGTAACCGGCGATCCGGATGATTTCCATGCGGTCCTGCAACGGCCGCGGAATGCCATCCAACGTGTTCGCCGTGGTGATGAACATGATCTTGGAGAGGTCGTAGTCCAGGTCCAGGTAGTGATCGTTGAAGGCCTGGTTCTGTTCCGGATCCAGCACCTCCAGCAGAGCCGAAGACGGGTCGCCCCGAAAGTCCATGGACATCTTGTCCACTTCGTCCATGAGAAAAACCGGATTGCTCGACTCGGCCTTCTTGAGGAACTGGATGATCTTCCCCGGCAACGCGCCGATGTAGGTGCGACGATGCCCGCGAATCTCGGCCTCGTCACGCACACCGCCGAGCGACACCCGAACGAACTTCCGTCCAGTGGCGCGGGCAATGGAGCGTCCGAGAGAGGTCTTGCCGACCCCCGGGGGTCCCACCAGGCACAGGATAGGGCCCTTGATCTTGCCTACGAGACTCTGAACCGCGAGATACTCGAGGATCCGCTCCTTGACCTTCCCGAGCCCGTAGTGGTCCTCCTCCAGCACCGCCTCGGCTTCGTTGATGTCGAGCTTGTCCTCGGTGTAGTCGTACCACGGCAGGCTGAGAATCCAGTCGATGTAGTTCCGCACCACCGTTGCTTCCGCAGACATCGGCGACATCATCTTGAGCTTTTTCAGCTCCTTCTCGACCTTTTCCCTGGCTTCTGCGGACAGCTTTTTCTGCTTGATCTTCTCCTCGATCTCCTGCATCTCGTTCTTGAACTCGTCCTTTTCCCCGAGCTCTTTCTGGATCGCACGCATCTGCTCGTTCAGGTAGTACTCCTTCTGGGAGCGCTCCATCTGCTTCTTGACGCGCGAACGAATCCGCCGCTCCACCTCGAGAATCTCGATTTCCGCCCGCATATGGCCCAGCACCTTCTCGAGCCGTTCGCCGGCGTTGAGGGTTTCCAGCAGAACCTGCCGTTCCTCCAGCTTGATTCCGAGATGCCCGATGATGGTATCGGCGAGCTTGCCGGGTTCCTCGATGGAGGATACGGACATGACCATCTCCGGGGGAATCTTCTTCTTGACCTTGACGTAGTTCTCGAACGCGCTGTGGACCTCCCGCACGACCGCACCCACCTCGGTCCCCTGCTCCACAACGTCATCCAGCTCCTCCACCTCCACCAGAAAATACTTCGGATGAGTCAGATACCGCGATATCCTGCCTCGCCTCTTGCCCTCCACCAGGACCTTGACGGTCCCGTCCGGCAACTTGAGCATCTGCACGACGCTGCCGAGCGTTCCGATGGGGTAGATGTCGTCCTCGCTGGGCTCGTTGGTTCTGGCGTCTTTCTGAGAGGCGAGAAAGATCGACGTCTGCGTCCGAGACGCCTCTTCCAGCGCCCGGATCGATTTCTGCCGCCCCACGAACAGCGGCACCACCATGTGCGGGAATACGATGATGTCACGGAGGGGGAGCAACGGCGCTTGCACGGTGTTGTCCTTTCCCTGATCGTTGTCGTCCTTCTTGTCGCTGCGAAATAGCATGAGGGCCCCCTTACGCGATCTCCGCCGCCTTCGAGTACACTACCATGGGAGGTTCGTTCCGGGCCATCACCTCTTCGGTAATGACCACCTCTTTGATGTTGGGCTGAGACGGCATCTCGTACATCACGTCGAGCATGGTGTTTTCCATGATCGCCCTCAAGCCCCGGGCGCCGGACTTCCGCTTCGTCGCTTCCCGTGCGATAGCCCAAAGCGCCTCGTCTGTAAAGTTGAGATGCACTCCCTCCATCTCGAAGAGCTTGCAGTATTGTTTGGTGAGGGCGTTCTTCGGTTCCCTGAGGATCTGTACCAGCGCTTCTTCATTCAGCTCGTCCAGCGTGGCAATCACCGGCAACCGGCCCACGAACTCCGGGATCAGGCCGAACTTGAGCAGGTCCTCCGGCTGTACGTCGTGTACGATCCTCACATCGGGACGGACCGCGACGTCCTCCACCTCGTTACTTCCGAAGCCCAGCCGCCTGCGCCCCGTCCGCTTCCGGATGATATCCTCGATCCCGACGAACGCGCCGCCGCAGATGAACAGGATATTGGTCGTGTCGACCTGGAGAAACTCCTGCTGCGGATGCTTCCTGCCGCCCTTGGGAGGCACGCTCGCCATGGTGCCCTCGACGATCTTGAGCAGCGCCTGTTGCACTCCTTCCCCGGACACGTCCCTGGTGATCGAAGGGTTCTCCGACTTGCGCGATATCTTGTCTATCTCATCGATGTAGACGATGCCCCGCTGGGCCTTCTCGACATCGTAGTCGGCGGACTGCAGCAGGTTGAGGATGATGTTCTCGACGTCTTCGCCGACGTAGCCGGCCTCCGTCAGGCTGGTGGCGTCCGCGATGGTGAAGGGAACCTGCAAAAGCCTGGCCAACGTCTGCGCCAGCAAGGTCTTGCCCGACCCGGTGGGACCCAGCAGAAGGATGTTGCTCTTCTGAAGCTCCACGTCCCCTGCGAGCATCTGGTTGTCGATTCTCTTGTAGTGGTTGTGCACGGCCACGGCGAGAATCTTCTTGGCCGGATCCTGGCCCACCACGTATTGATCCAGCACACGCTTGATCTCCGCCGGTTTCGGGACGCCCGAGGACGACGCGATGGCGTCATCGTGTTCGCACTCTTCCGCAATGATGTCATTGCACAGGTCGATGCACTCGTCACAGATGTATACGGTGGGGCCTGCGATCAGCTTGCGCACCTCATCCTGACTCTTGCCGCAGAACGAACAGACGAGACTGCCGGATCGGTCATCCCCATGCTTTGGCATTGAAACTCCCCCTCACCCCTTTGTGGTTACGTCAAGGCGGCTGGTGATCACTTCATCCACCAATCCATACTCCAACGCCTGCCGGCCGGTCATGAACAGGTCCCTGTCGGTGTCCCGCTCGATCCTCTTCAGCGATTGTCCCGTGTGCTTGACGAGAATCGCCCCGAGCTCCTCCCGCATCCTCAGAATCTCCCTGGCCTGGATGTCGACGTCGGCTGCGGTCCCCTGAAAGCCGCCGAGCGGTTGATGAATCATGATGCGCGAGTGCGGCAGCGCGTACCGCTTGCCCTTTTCACCGGCGGCGAGCAGGACGGCTCCCATGCTGGCTGCCTGACCCAGGCAAACGGTGGAGACCTGCGGGCGGATGTACTGGATGGTATCGTAGATGGCCAGACCGGCGGTCACGGAGCCGCCGGGGGAATTGATGTAGAAGTAGATGTCGCGTTCCGGATCCTCGGACTCCAGGAACAACAACTGCGCGGTGATCAGGTTCGCCACCTCGTCTACGACGGCGCTCCCCAGAAAGACGATGCGGTCCTTGAGAAGCCTGGAATAGATGTCATAGGCGCGCTCCCCGCGACCGGTCTGCTCTACGACGAAAGGAATGAAATTCATGTTGCCTCAACCCGGGAGGCCACGCCACCGGAACGGGTGGCCACGCCACCAGAAAAGTCTAACCTCTTTTGTTGTGGTCAGCAAGCTGTTTCCGGAGGATCGACCACCGTGATATCGGCCTGCTCCAGCAGGAAATCCAGCGTCTTCTCGGACACGAGTTGGGAGCGCAACGTCTCTCGCGCCCAGGCCTGACCGTACTGCTCGCGCACCGAAGCCGCTCGGTCGCCGCTGGCCCGGGCCATGGCTTCGATGCGGCGGGCGACCTCTTCGTCGGACGCCGCGATCCCTTCGGCGGCGGCAATTCTTTCAAGCAGCAACATCGTCTTGACGCGGCGTTGCGCCTGTGGCGTCAACTCGTCCCGGAGCTCCTCCGTGGTCGGCTCGGGAGCTTCCGACCCCGACGCTTCCCCCCGGCCCCTCGCTCGTCGCATGAGATACGACAGTTCCCGATCGACCATGGACGGAGAGACCTCGAAGGCGTGGTCTTCAACCAGCCGCTCGATGATCTGATCCTTCAGCGGACCCTTCTGATACGCCTCGATTTCGCTCTGCAACTCCGCGCGGATTTTCTCACGCAGTTCCGCCAACGAATCGCACTCGCCGTAATCGCGAGCGAACTCGTCGTCCAACGGCGGAAGGATCTTGTTCCGGATGTCCTGCACGGTCACCTCGAAGTCCGCTGACCTCCCCGCCGCCGGCGCATCGCGGCCCTCCCCCGACAAATTCACCGTGATGTTCCCGGGCACCCCCAACGTCATGCCCACCAGGCCCTGCTCGAACTCCGGCAAGGCCTTGCCCGCGCCGATGTCCACCGCATGGCTCTCGGCCGTGCTCCCCGGAAACGGCTTGCCGTCCACCGAGCCCGAGAAATCGATCAGCACGTAGTCTCCGTCCTCCACCCGGTCACGTCCCTCCACCGCTTCCAACTGGGCATTCCGGTCCTGAAGCCCCTTCAGTGCCCGGTCCACGTCCTCATCGCTCACGTCGGCGCGCATACGCTCGACGGGAAGGGCGCGATAGTTCTTGAGCTCGATGTCCGGCTTCACCTCGATCACCGCGGTGAAGGAGAACGGTTGCGCCTCGTTCAACTCGCCCGTCTCCAGCCGCGGCTCGGCCACGGGCTCCAGTCCCCGGTCCTGCATCACCCCGCCAAGCGCCTCCTCCACCAGCTCGGACAAGGCCCGGGCCTGGATCTCCGTGCCATAAAGGCCGCGCAGCACGTGTTGCGGGACCTTGCCGGAGCGAAAACCGCGCACCTTCGCCTGGCGTCCGACCTGCCGGTAGATGCGGGCGAACGCCTTGCCCACGCGGTCCACCGGAACCTCCACCCGCAGCCTTCTCCGGGTGGGCGTCAATACCTCGACTTCAGACTTCATCCCTGATTCGCTCCCTGCCGGTTCGTGTCACGGGTCACCGGGATCCATACCGCAGTCCGTGGCCCGCGCTCTCGATGGAGGATATCCCGGCCATGGTTCGCGATTGTTTTCCAATACCGCTTCCGTGATGGTGCGAGAGGGGGGACTCGAACCCCCACGGTTGCCCGCTAGATCCTAAGTCTAGTGCGTCTACCGGTTCCGCCACTCTCGCATGCCGGTATAGTGTCCTGTAACAACCCCGCAAACCGCAAGTCAAGGTAACTCCCGTCAGGGTTGCCTGCGAGGCAGAACGTCGACGAACGGCCGGTCGACCGCGGTGATGATGAGAGGGAGGAGTGGGCCGCCGGAGACTCGAACTCCGGACCCGCTGATTAAGAGTCAGCTGCTCTACCAACTGAGCTAGCGGCCCGCACAACCTTTGACTGGGGTGAGTGAAGGGACTTGAACCCTCAACCCCTGGAGCCACAGTCCAGTGCTCTAACCAATTGAGCTACACTCACCAAGAACATCCGGTTCCAACACCGATATGTGGCGCGCCAGAAGGGATTCGAACCCCTGACCCACGGCTTAGAAGGCCGTTGCTCTATCCACCTGAGCTACTGGCGCGTCGAACCGTTCCTTCAAAGCCCGCTTCCGGCAAGTCACCGACGCTCACGAGTCACCGACACGAACTCTTCCCCGCGGTCGATCGCCTTGCCGATGTGGTCGGGGCGAGCCGATTTGAACGGCCGACCCCCTGCTCCCAAGGCAGGTGCGCTACCTGGCTGCGCTACGCCCCGTCACGAAGTCTGCATTTTACCTGATGTTGCGCCGATATCAAACCTTGCGACTCCTTGCGCCACGGCGGCTCTCTTCCGCGGTGCGGACGCGGGCGGGTTCGAACCCGCCCCTACACCGGCGGGCGCCAGTCCCGCAGGACCCGTTGCTGGATGTCCAGAATCCGCTGAATGCCCGTCTGTGCCGAAAGAATCAACCGACCGAGTCTGGCCGGACCGAACGGCTGTTTCTCCGCGGTCCCCTGGACCTCGACGAACTCTCCCGACCCGGTCATCACGAAGTTCATGTCCACCTCGGCGTTGCTGTCCTCCCCCGCATCCAGATCCAGCAGATCCTTTCCTTCCACCACGCCCACGCTCACCGCGGCGACGCTGTCCCTGAGCAGACCTTCCGGCACGGTCTTGTCGGCCGCCCACCGTCGCAAGGCGCAGGCCAGCGCCACATACGCTCCGGTGACGGAGGCGGTCCGGGTTCCGCCATCGGCCTGGATGACGTCGCAGTCGAGCCACACCGTTCGTTCCCCCAGGCAACCCAGGTCCGCCACCGCCCGAAGGCTGCGTCCGATCAGCCGCTGAATCTCATGGGTCCGGCCCCCCACCCGGCCGCGAGCGGCCTCCCTGGGAATCCGCGTCGGCGACGACGACGGCAGCATGCCGTACTCCGCCGTGATCCAGCCCCTGCCGGACTTGCGCAGAAACGGGGGCACCCGGTCTTCGATCGTGGCGGTGCAGATGACCCGGGTTTCACCCATGCCGATCAACGCCGAGCCGTCGGCGTGCCTGATGAACCCGGGAGTGATTTCGACCGGGCGGAGATCCTGATCCCCGCGTCCGTTTGATCGCATGTTGCCTCAACGTCCAGGGACTGAAACCCGCCTTTTTCGGAGCGGGTTTGAAACCCCCTTTACAGATGAAAGACGACCGTCTTGAGCTCGGTCATCTCCTCGATGGCGTACCGCGGGCCTTCCTTGCCGAAACCCGATTCCTTGAGCCCTCCGTAGGGCATCACGTCGGCGCGCCACTGCGGCCCCCAGTTCACGTGGAGGTTGCCGGATTCCACCTCCCGCGCGAATCGCATGGCCCAGCCGATGTTCTCGGTGAAGATCCCCGCGGACAGCCCGAAGACCGTATCGTTGGCGAGCGCGATGGCCTCGTCGATGGACTCGAAGGGCGTGACCGCCACGGCCGGGCCGAAAAGCTCGTCGCGCGAGATCCTCATGCCGCTGGCAACGTCAGCCACCACGGTGGGCGCGTAGACCGCGCCGTTGCGGGAGCCCCCGGCCACCAACCGGGCGCCTTCGCCCACCGCCTCGTTCACCCACTGCTCGACCCGGACGGCTTCCGCCTCCTTGATCATCGGCCCCACGTGCGTGCCGGCATCGAGCTGGCTGCCAGTGGCCAGAGCCTCCACCCTGGGCGCCAGCACGCCCAGAAAGTCCGCATACACCCGGCGGTCCGCCAGCACGCGTTGGGTGGAGATGCAGACCTGCCCCGAGTTCGCGTAACCCGTGGCGGCCACGGCCGCGGCCACCTTGTCCAGGTCGGCGTCCGGCATCACGATCAGCGGGCAGTTGGAGCCGAGCTCCATGGTGACCTTCTTGATGCCCGCCACCCGGCAGATGTTCTCGCCCACCTCGCGGCTGCCGGTGAAGGTGATCTTGCGCACCCGGCCGTCGGACACCAGCGCATTGCCGATCTCCCCGCCCGACCCGGTCAGGCACTGGACGCCTTCGGGCGGGACACCGGCCTCCAGCAGGATCTCCGTCAGCTCGAGCCCCGACAGCGGCGTGTCCGAAGCCGGCTTGATGATCACCGAGTTGCCCCCGGCGATGGCGGGTCCCACCTTGTGGCACAGCAGGTTGAGCGGGAAGTTGAACGGGCCGATGGCCACCACCACGCCGCAGGGCACTCGCAGCGTGAAGGCCAGCTTGCCCGCCCCGGCGGGGTCCGCGTCCAGCGGCACGGTCTCGCCGTGCACCCGCTTGGCCTCTTCGGCCGAAGCGGTCAGGGTCTCCACCGCCCGGCGCACTTCGCCCTTGCCTTCGGCCAGGATCTTTCCTTCTTCGCTCGAAATCAGCGTGCCGAGCTCGTCCACCCGCTCCGCCATGAGGGCGGCCGCACGGGTCAGCACGCGCCACCGCTCGTGGGCGGTCATACGCGCCATGACCCCGGCCCCACGCTCGGCGAACGCCAGCGCGCGCTCCACGTCGGCGGGTCCGGCTTTCGGTACGCTGTCGATCACGGACTCGTCATACGGGTTGCCGACCTCCTGCATCCTCGGTCGATCGACCCACTCTCCGGCGAGAAACATCTTCATATTCGATCAGCCTCCTGCGGAATGGCCGCCCGTTCCCGAGCGGAGCCGTGACGGGCAGCTACACGAGATCCCGTACCGGCTCCAACACCGTCTCCGAGATGCCCTGCATCATGAGGGAAAGGTTCGTCTGCTCCAGGGTCCCGATGGCGTCCACGGCCGCCTGCCTGCGAGCATGCATTTCTCTCACCGCGAAGGGCAGCGACCCGAGCCGGTCGAACAACCCGGCCACTCGCTCCACGTCGGCGGAGGACGTCGCCGTCCGGTCCTTGTCCAGCACCTCCAGCAGCCACCGGGCATCGTCCGGCGACGCATTCTCCAGCGCATGAACCGCCAGGACGCTCCGCTTTCCCTCGGCGATGTCGCTGCCGCGCCGGTCACGGCCCTTGTCGCCGTAGAGGTCCAGCACGTCGTCCTGAACCTGGAACAGGATACCGAGTTGACGCGCCGCTTCCGTCATCCCGTCAAGGACCCGCGCCTCCCGGCCGAACATTTCGGCGCTGCCCGCCATGCCCAGGACGAAGAACCGGGCGGTCTTGGCTTCCACCATGTGGAAATATCGGGCCAGCGAGGGGCGCGAACTCGCCCGCAGGGCGAACTCCTGGTCCTGCCCGTCGATGACCTTCAGCGTCTCGATGAGCATCCGCCGCGCCAGGGCCTCGCGGCGCTCGCCGGCCACCGGCGCCCGCTGCGCCAGCAGCAACGTGAGGTAGAACATGGCATCGCCCAGGTTGATGGCCCGGGCCGTGCCGAACCGACGCCAGACCGTCTCCCTTCCCCTGCGAGCCTCGTCACCGTCCTGCACGTCGTCGTGGACCAGGGTCGCGTTGTGCAGCATCTCGCACGCCGCACCCATGGCCACCGCCTTGGCCGGATCCTCCCCGAGACAATCCGCCACCAGCAGCGGCAGCAACGCACGAAGCCGCTTGCCGCCGGTCGCGAAATGATAGCGGCACATCTCCGCCAACCCCGAATCGGCAAGCTCCGCCTCACGGATCACGTCGTCGAAAAGGAAAAGAACTTCCGGGAGATAGCGCTCCCGCACGCTTTCGAGGCGCACCAGGAACGCCTGCTTGGCTGCCGCTGCCGGCGGGTCGCCGGCGTCCGGGCGGCCCGAGCGATCATCGCGCGTCATGCGCGTCCTTCCTCCCTTTGGCGGCGGTTGACATGGGCTTGGGCCGAGACGACGAGGAAGGGCGTTGACACGCTCAGCGGAGCTTCAATCCGAAGGCCACGGGCCCCTTGTCGCCTGCGCGGGTTTGAAACTGCACGCTGTCGCCTTCGCCGAAGTCCTCGAACCGGACTCGAGGGGCGCCGCTGTTGCGATGGAAGAAGACATCATCGCCGCCGTCGTCCGGCTCGATGAAGCCGAATCCCTTGTCCCTCAGTATCTTCTTGATGGTTCCCGTCACCTGTTTTCACTCCGGTCCCCGGACTCACGGTCCGGTGGTGTAGATCGGCACGCCGGCGAATCGAACCGGGCGCTGGCAGCCTGCGCCACGGAACCCGGAGGCCGACGCGTAGAGAGGGGTTTCCAACCCGCCCGTGCCCGCATCGCGTTGCCGGCCGATACCGGCGCCTGGGACGTGACCCTGGCCGCTCCGACTCGTCTGGCCCGTTTCATAATGCCACCGGGAACGCGAGTCAAGAAGCGCCAAGGTCTTTCGGCTTTGCTTTCACCGCCGATGTGGTATGCGTCAATCAGGATGTCCCGCTCGCTACGCGTCATGGATTTGGGCCGCCTCGACTACGAGGCCGCGCTGGCCGTTCAGGAACGGGTCCTCGAAGCGAAGACCCGGGGGGCCATGGATGCCCGGGAGCGCGCGGATGACTGCCTGATACTGGTGGAGCATCCACACGTGATCACCACCGGCCGAAGGGAAGCGCGCGCCCATATCCTCGACCCCGGCGGGGTCCCGGTCCACGCCACCAGCCGTGGCGGTGACGTGACCTACCACGGCCCGGGGCAGTTGGTGGCGTATCCGATCATCGATCTCAGGTCCAGGCTTCGCCGCGCCGTCCACCGCTACCTCGACAACCTCGAACAGGTCGTCATCGACGTCCTGGGGTCATTCGGTCTGGAAGGGACGCGCCGGCCGCCGCACACCGGCGTATGGATCGGCGACCACAAGATCTGCGCCATCGGCATCGCCGTAAGACGCGGCGTCACGTACCACGGCGCGGCCCTGAACGTGGCGCCCGATCTGGGTTATTTTCGCCGGATCGTGCCCTGCGGCCTGGAATGGGCGCAGGTCACCTCCATCGAGCGGCAGGCGGGGAGATCCATCGAGATGGCAACGGTGAAGCACATCCTGGTGCAAGGCTTTTGCCGGAGCTTCGGGTACGATGGGCTGGTGCGGGATGGGAAGACGAGCGGTCCCGCGGCTCTTGGCGGCTACTTCTGAAACCAGTCGGCATTGATCTGCGTGTACTCTTCCCACTTCTCCGGAACCGCGGCCTCCTCGAAAATGGCCTCTACCGGACACACCGGCTCACACGCGCCGCAGTCGATGCACTCCTCGGGATCGATATAGAGCATCTTCTCCTTTTCGAACACATCGGGGTCGTTCTTGGTGGGATGGATGCAATCGACAGGGCAAACATCGACACAAGCCGTGTCCTTGACGTCGACACAGGGCTCGGCAATCACGTACGTCATTCACTTCCTCCTGGGATACTAGGGTAGTGTAGCGTCCCGTCTCCAGGCGGGTGTCCTGTCTCGTACCTCGTCCGCCGTCTCTCCGACACCGCGCCACACGCGCGTTTTTTCACCCCTCTTACGACCGGAGGCAGGGCAGATTGTCGCTAACAAATAGGCCGGTTCAAGTCAAGCGCCGATCTCGTCGGGCGCCCCTTCCGCGGCCTCCTTGCCGTTGTTTCGGGGACGCCGCCGAGGCGGCGAGTGGGTGGCCGTGCCGTAGAACGACTCGGCGCATTCCATGAGCGTCTCGGAAAGCGTCGGATGCGGGTGGACGGACTCGGCCAGGTCCCTCGCGGTGGCTCCCATCTCGATGGCCAGCACCCCCTCGCCGATCAGCTCGCCGGCGCCGGCGCCGGTAATGCCCACGCCGAGGATACGCTCGGTCTCGGGTTCGAGGATCAATTTGGTCAGCCCTTCGGGGCGGTCGAGGGTGAGCGCCCTTCCGGATGCGCCCCAGGAAAACTTCACGATCTCGACCGCGATGTCCCCGGCCCTGGCCTCCTGTTCGGTGAGCCCGCACCAGGCGACCTCCGGCTCGGTAAAGACCACCGCTGGAATCACCACGTCGGCAATGTTGCTGGACTCGCCGGCAATGGCCTCCACCGCCACGCGCGCCTCCCTGGTGGCCCGGTGCGCCAGCAAGGCGCCGCCGTTGGCATCGCCGATTGCGTAAATGGCCGGGTCGTCGGTCTGCTGCTGATCGTTGCACTCGATGAAACCGTTGGCTCCGATCCTGACCCCGGTGTTCCCCAGACCCAGGTCCTCGTAGCCGGGCGTCCGGCCCACGCTGACGAGCACCCGGTCGTAGGTCTCCTCGCGCTTGGCGCCGTTGGCCTCCATGGCCACCTTGATCTTCCTCCCGCTGGTGGCCATGCTCAGCACCCTGGTGTTGAGACGGACCGCCTTGAACAGCGACGACGCCGTCCTGGCAACGGGCCGCACGAGATCCGTGTCCAGGCCCGGCAGAAGGTCGTTCAGCGCCTCCACCAGCACGATCTCGCTCCCCAGTCGGGCATAGACCATCCCCATCTCCATGCCGATGTAGCCGCCCCCCACCACCAGCAGCCGGCCCGGGACGTCCTCCAGCTCCAGCGCTTCGGTGGAGGTCATGATTCGCCGGTTCCCCAGATCGAAGGCCGCCGGCATCGCCGGCCTGGAACCCACCGCGACGATGGCCTTGTCATAGCTGATGAATTGCTGCCCTTCAGCGGTTTCCACCCGGAGGGTCCGGGAGTCCTCGAAGTGCCCGCGGCCCCGGAGCCGCCGGACGCCCCTCCGGGAGCACAGCCCTTCCAGGCCCTGGGCAAGTTTGTCGATGACGGACTCCTTCCACTGCCGCAGCTTGTCGAGCCGGACCGTGGGCTTGCCGAAGGTGACGCCGCGAGCCTCCGACAACGCCGCCTCGTCGATCACCTGGGTCGCATGGAGAAGGGCCTTGGACGGGATGCAACCACGGTTGAGACAGACCCCTCCAAGGCGCTCGTCCCGTTCCACCAGCAGCACGCGCTTTCCCAGGTCCGCCGCATGGAAAGCCGCGGCATAGCCCCCGGGGCCGGCGCCGACCACGACGATTTCCGTTTTGATGGGTTCCACGGGCCTCCTAACCGGTCAAGTGTCCTGTCCCACGAACCAACAAGTCCCGCGCGGCTCCACGGACCCGTTCATGAAACAGGCCCCTTGATGTCCGCCTCGGGATAGCTCTCCAGAAAGCGCACGATCTCGCGCAGGAAACGGGCTCCGTCGGCTCCGTCGATCACCCGGTGATCATAGGAGAGGGCCAGCGGCAGCACCAGCCGCGACACCACCTTCCTGTCCCGCACCACCGGCCGCTGCACGCCCCGCCCCATGCCCAGGACCGCCACCTGCGGGCTGTTCACGATGGGCGTGAAGTAGGAGCCGCCGATGCTTCCCAGATTCGATATCGTGAACGTCGCCCCTTGCATCTCGTCCGCCGACAACTTGCGCTGCCGGGTCCTCTCCGCCAGCTCGTCCAGCTCCCGGGAGAGATCCAGCAGGTTTTTCCCGTCCACGTCCCGGATGACCGGCGCGAGCAGGCCCGCCTCGGTATCCACGGCCACCCCGATGTGCACGTAGTCACGGGTGACGATCTCCAGGGCCTGATAGTCGATGCCGGTCTTGAATGACGGATGCTTCTCCAGGGCGGACACCGCGGCCTTGATTGCGAAGGAGGTCACCGTCAGCCGGGCGCCGGACTCGTCGTAGGCCTTGGCATACCGTTTCCGGAGCTCCATGAGGTCGGTGATGTCCGCGTCGTCGAACTGGGTCACGTGGGGGACGGTGGTCCAGGACTCGGTCATCCGCTGAGCGATGGTGCGCCGGAGCGGCGACATCCGCTCCCGCGTGCTGGGCCCCCACTTGCCGAGGTCCAGGGTCTGAAAGACGTCCGCTGCGGGCGCCGCGGTGGGGGCGGACGGCCTGAAAGCCAGTTGCTGAAGCCCCTGGATGTAGCTGCGGACGTCCGCCATGACGATGCGGCCGCCCCGCTGGCTGCCCTTTACCCGGGTCAGATCGATGCCCAGCTCCCGCGCGATCTTCCGCACCGTCGGCGAGGCCGCGGGCGGCGCGCCGCTGCTCGGAGCATGGAGGTGACCGTCCGGCCCGGAGGGCGGCGGCGGCTCCGCCTTTGCCGCGGCCGGAGGCCTGGCCGGTTCGGCGGCCTCCCCATCGTCGAGGGTCACCAGCACCTGGCCCACCGAGACCACCTGGCCCACCTCCACGTGTATGCGGGCCACCTTGCCGGTCCCGGTGGAAGGAACGGGGGCCACCGCCTTCTCGTTCTCGAGCTCCAGAAGCGTCTGGTCCAACCGGACCTGATCTCCTTCCGCCACCACGATGCTGACGACGGTACCGGAGTCCGCCCCTTCGGCCAGTTTGGGAAGCGTTATGTCCATGAGGGAACGGGCCGTCAACGACTAAATGGCCATTTCGGGATGGGGCTTGGCCGGATTGTAACGCAACTCGCGCATGGCCTGCGCCGCCAACGACTTCCTGATCAGGCCCTTTCGGGACAGGGCATGCAGCGCCGCGACCACCACCGACTCCGCGTCCACCTCGAAATAGCGGCGCAGCCGGGGGCGGGTATCGCTGCGGCCGAAGCCGTCCGTCCCCAACGTGACCAGACCTCCCGGAACCCATGGCGCGATCTGGTCCGGCACGATCTTCATGTAGTCCGACACCGCCACGTAAACCCCCTCTTCCGGCTCCAGCAACGACTCCAGGTACGACGTGCGCGGCTTCTCCTCGGGGTGCAGGAGGTTCCAGCGTCGGACCCGCTGGGCGTCGCGGCGCAGGAGATTGTAGCTGGTGGCGCTCCAGACGTCGGCGGCGACGTCGTAGCGGCTCGCGAGGATGTCCTGGGCACGGAGCGTCTCGAACAGGAGTGGGCCGCTGCCAAACAGATGGGCGCAAGCCTTTTTCCCGGCGTCGGCGCTCCGGAACTTGTAGAGCCCCTTGAGGATGCCCTGTTCCACCCCCGGAGGCATGGCCGGCATCTCGTGGTTCTCGTTGTACAGCGTGAGATAGTAGAAGATGTCCTCACGGCGCTTGTACATGCGCTTGAGGCCGTCCTCGATGATGACGGCGATCTCGTAGGCGAACGCCGGGTCGTAGGTGAGCAGGGCCGGAACGGTGCTCGCCAAAACGTGGCTGTGGCCGTCGGCGTGCTGCAACCCTTCCCCGTTCAGGGTGGTGCGTCCGGCGGTGGCGCCCAGCAGAAAACCCTTGGCCTTGCTGTCGGCCGCGGCCCACATGAGGTCGCCGATGCGCTGAAAGCCGAACATCGAATAGAACGTGTAGAACGGGATCATGGGCCTGCCGTAGGTGCTGTGAGCCGTACCCGCGGCGATAAAGGAGGACATGGCGCCGGCCTCGCTGATGCCTTCCTCGAGGAGCTGCCCGTCCCGCGCCTCCTGGTAGTAGAGCAGCGTCTCCCGGTCCACCGGCTCGTAGAGCTGGCCCTTGGTCGAATAGATGCCGACCTGGCGGAACAGCGCGTCCATGCCGAAGGTCCTGGCCTCGTCCGGTATGATGGGCACGATGTTGCCGCCGATGTCCGGGTCCCGCAGCAGCTTGCTCAGCAGCCTCACGAACGCCATGGTGGTGGAGACGGAGGTTTCGGACGAGCCCTTGTGGAACTCCTGCCAGGTCGCCTCCCCGGGCGCCGTCAGAGGGTCCGCCTTGCACGCCCGCCGAGGCAGGAACCCCCCCAGGCTCTCGCGCCGTTCCAGCAGATAGCGGGTCTCCTCGCTTTCGAGGGGAGGCCGGTAGAAGGGAGTCTCCACCACCTCCTCGTCCGATAGCGGCACACCGAACCGCGAGCGGAAATCGCGCAGTTCCTTCTCGTTGAGCGCCTTCTGCTGATGGGTGATGTTCCGCCCCTCGCCCGCCTCGCCGAGCCCGTAGCCCTTCACCGTCTTCGCCAGGACCACCGTGGGCGTACCCTTGTGGCGCACCGCCGCGCTGTAGGCCGCGTACACCTTCTGGGGATCGTGGCCGCCCCGGGCCAGCCTGCGGATGTCGTCGTCGCTGAGATGATTCACCATCTCCAGCAGCTCGGGATGGGCGCCGAAGAAGTGCTTCCGAGTGTAGCTGCCCGGCGCCACGGAATACTTCTGGTAATCCCCGTCCACCGCGCTCTCCATCCGCTCCGCCAGGAGCCCGTTGACATCAGCCTCGAGCAGCGGGTCCCAATCCGAGCCCCAGATGACCTTGATGACGTTCCAGCCGGCGCCTCGGAACACGGACTCCAGCTCCTGGATGATCTTGCCGTTGCCGCGCACCGGCCCATCCAGCCGTTGCAGATTACAGTTGACCACCCAGACGAGATTGTCGAGGTTCTCCCGCGAGGCCAGGGAGAGCGCCCCGGTGGACTCCGGCTCGTCGGTTTCCCCGTCACCCAGGAAGCACCACACCCGCGGTTCCCGGGACAACAGTCCCCGGGCCGTCAGGTAACGGGCGAAGCGCGCCTGGTAGATGGACATGATCGGCGCCAGCCCCATGGACACCGAGGGGAACTGCCAGAAGTCGGGCATCAGATGGGGGTGGGGATACGAAGGCAGGCCGCCTCCCCTGGCCAGCTCCTGCCGGAAGTGGTGGAGCTTGTGCGCGCTCAGGCGGTGCTCCAGGTAGGCGCGGGCGTAGTTGCCCGGCGCTGCGTGACCCTGAAAATAGATCAGGTCTCCCGGCGCTCCGCCGTCGCCGCCCCGGAAGAAGTGGTTGAAACCCACCTCGTAGAGGTTCGCCACGGAAGCGTAGGTGGAGATATGACCGCCGATACCCGCGTGAAGCCGGTTGGCCTTCACCACCATGGCCATGGCGTTCCAGCGAGCATAGCTCTTGACCTCGCGCTCGATCCGGCGGTCGCCGGGATACCTGGGTTCGTCCTCTCGCGGAATGGTGTTGACGTAAGGGGTGTTGAGGGTCGAGGCCGCCTCGCGTTCCCGGATGCGCGCCACCAGTTGCGTCAGGAGGAAGTCCACCTGATCCGGACCTTTCTTCCGGACCACTTCTCCAAGAAGGATCTCCAGGGACTTCAGCCACCGGTCGTTCTGCGATGCATCGTGTCCGGGCGCGCCCGCACCCTCATTCGGCCGGACCCCGGTACGGAGACCTGCTTCCGTCTCCGTACCGGCGGAGATCATGGAGTCCTTGGCGTTCATCGCTTGTCAGGGATATTACAAAAACGTTTGCGTAAGCAACACGTGCCGGGCAACATATTCATCGCCGCCCGCAAGTGTCAAGCTCCCTTTCGGACCGACGGCCATCGCCCTCCGAAACCGCTCGCCAAACGCGGCTCCTCGGCGCCCGGACACCGATTCACGATGCAGCGCCTCGACCTGACACTACCGACCCCCGAAACGAACCTGGCCTGCGACGAAGCGCTCCTCGACGACTGTGAGCAGAAGCAGGATCGAGAGATCCTGCGGTTCTGGGAGCCCTCCCGGCCCTTCGTGGTCCTCGGTCTGGCCAGCCGGCGGGACCGCGAAGTCGACGTATCCGCGTGCGCGGCTCGGGATATTCCCATCCTGCGACGATGCAGCGGCGGCGGCACGGTGGTCCAGGGGCCCGGCTGCCTCAGCTACACGCTCATCCTCCGCGTCGCCGACAAGGGTCCGCTGGAGCGCATCGACACCACCAACGCCTTCATCATGGAACGCCACGGACGCTTGCTGGCGGAAGCCACGGGCCTGCCGATACGGCGTCAGGGCGCCACCGACCTGGCGGTGGGTCAACGGAAGTTCTCCGGCAACGCGCAACGCCGGCGCCGCCGCTTCCTGCTGTTCCACGGCACCTTCCTGCTGGATTTCCCCCTCCCGTTGATGGAAGAGATCCTGCCGTATCCCCCCAGGACGCCGCGCTACCGCCGCCGGCGTTCCCACCTCGCCTTTCTCACCAACCTGCATCGCCCCTCGTCACTCATCAAGGACCTGCTGGCGCGTTCCTGGGACGCCGCACCCGCGAGCATCGATATCCCGGCCGACGCCATCGCGTCGCTGGTGGAGCGAAAGTACTCGGTCCGGAGCTGGAATGAACGCTGCTAGGAGCCTGTCGGATCGGGCGAATCCCGTTCCCCTGCCTCGCAGTGGATTCCTGCCCGATCCCACCGGCTCCTGCCGCCGGCGCCGGACTACGCTTCACGGAACCGACCTGCGGCTATCCGGCGCTGCCACTTCCTCGCCGTCTCGCAGGCGGGGTCGGCCGAAGGCGTGGAACCCGGCGCCGAAACTCTTCGGCGTGGCGGGGAAGAACGGTTCCTCGCGTCACACGAGCGTCAGCCAGTGGCGGCGGCCTTCATCCCGGCCCCGGATGACGTCGAAGAAGCTCTGCTGCAGATCGAGGGTCACCGGTCCCGGCTTCCCCTCGCCGATGGTCCGGTCGTCCACTTCCCTGATCGGCGTCACCTCCGCCGCAGTCCCGGTGAGAAAGGCCTCGTCGGCGATGTACAGGGCGTCCCGGGCGAAGGGCTCCTCGTGGACCCGGTAACCCTTCCCTCGGGCCAGCTCGATCACGCTGGCCCGGTTGATGCCGGGGAGGATGGAAGTCATCGGCGCGGTCCTCAGCTCCCCGTCCTTCACGATGAAGAGATTCTCGCCGCTCGCCTCGGAGACGCACCCTTCGGGGTCGAGCATGATGGCTTCATCGTACCCCGCCAACTTCGCCTCGTGCTTGGCCAGGACCGAGTTCACGTAGTTGCCGGAGATCTTGCTGTTGGTCATCATCACGTTCACGTGATGTCTGGTATAGGAAGACACCTTGGCGCGGATGCCCCGCCTGACCCCCTCGTCACCCAGATAGGCCCCCCAGGACCACGCCGCCACCACCACCCGCACGGGATTGTCGAGCGCGTACAGTCCCATCTCTCCATCGCCGATGAACGCCAGCGGCCGGATGTAGCACTCCTGCAGCCGGTTGACCCGGATCACCTCCAGAATGGCCTCGGTCATCTGCTCGGGGCTGTACGGCAGGGGAGCGCCGAGGATGTGCCCTGAATCCCGAAGACGGCGGACATGCTCGGCCAGCCGAAAAACCGCCGACCGCTGTTCCTCCAGCCAATAGCAACGAATCCCCTCGAAATACGCCGTGCCGTAGTGGAGTCCGTGGCTCATGACGTGGAACTTGGCGTCATCCCAATCCACCAGCTCTCCGTCAACCCAGATCTTTTCACTCCTCACAGACATCGGCACTCTCCGGATCGCGCAGCGTCTCCATCACACCCGCACACGCATTGAGGACGACGAGAAAAAGGACGAAAACAAGCACGCCAAGACAAGGACAACAAAAGGCCACAAGCACAAAGGCCACAAACAAAAGGCCACAAGCAAAAAGGCCACCACGCCAACGCCATGGTGGCCGCCACTGGCCTACATTTCTTCAGATTCCGTGTGGAAAGTCAAACTTTGCCGGGTATCACCGTGCGACCGCGGCGGCCGGCGAAGGAAAAACGATGACGTTGGAGGGACGGGCGGTGACCTTCACCCGCGTGCCCGTGGGCAGGATGCGGGTGGAAGGCTGAGTACTGCGGACCTGCACACCGGAAGGCAACCTCAGGTTGTACAGATTTTCGGCCCCGCGAAACCGCCGCCGCGCCACCACCCCCTCGCCGTCATCCGCGGCTTCGACGTCCACCTCATCCGGTCGGACCAACAACTCGACCTCGGCGCCGCGCGGCAGCCCGGACTCGTCGGGGAAATTCCCCACCTCGGTTTCGATGCCGTCCCCCACGACCCCGGGAATGAAATCCGACTGGCCGACGAACTCCGCGACGAAACGCGTCCGCGGTCGGCGATACAGCACCTCCGGCTCGGAAAGCTGCTCCAGAAAGCCGTGGTTGAGCACACCGACCCGATCCGCCGCGGCCAGGGCCTCTTCCTGATCGTGGGTCACCATAATCGCGCTGATTTTCGACGCGCGCAGGATCCGCAGCAGTTCCTCTCGCATCTCGGCTCGCATGTCGAAGTCGAGATTGCTGAAGGGCTCGTCCAGCAGCAGCACCAACGGGTTCGGCGCCAGCGCCCGCGCCAGGGCCACCCGCTGCTGCTGACCGCCGGAGAGCTCGTGGGGGTACCGCCGCGCCAACTCTTCCATCCCGACCACCGCCAGCACCCGCCGCGCCGAGTCCGTTCGAGTGGTCCGCGATCCGTTCCGAAGCCCGAACATGACATTGTCCAGCAGCGTGAGGTGCGGGAACAGCGCGTAGTCCTGGAACACCATGCCGATGCGGCGTTCCTCGGGCGCCACCCACACACCCTCCCCCGACACCGGCCGCGCGTTCAGCAGAATCCTGCCGCCGTCGGGCCGGTCGAAGCCCGCGATCAACCGCAACGTCGTGGTCTTGCCCGAACCGCTGGGGCCCAGCAGGGCAAGGATCTCGCCCTGCATCAAGGTGAAGCTCAGAGCGGACACCGCCGCGGGATCGCCCCGCGCGTGGGTCTTCGAGATCTCGTCGACGGTGATGAGACTCCTGCCGTCCATCGGCCTCACGCCTGCCGGACGGCGTCGGCGACGCCGTCCTCGCCCGTCTGCAACCACCACTGTTCCAGGTCCCGGAGGGAGCGTTCGGCCATGAGCTCCTTCTTGCGGCGGCCCTTGACCTTGAAGGACAGACTCGGAAAAAGACCGAAGTTGACGTTCATGGGCTGAAAGCCGCGGCGCCCGGTATCGGTGATGTAGTGAAGCAATGACCCGAGGGCGGTGGTGGCGGGCGGCGTCACTGGTTTCGCCCCGGTGGCCAGACGCGCCGCGTTGATGCCCGCCAGCAGCCCCGAGGCGGCCGATTCGATATATCCCTCCACGCCGGTGATCTGGCCGGCGAAGAAAAGCTCCGGCGCCCCGCGCCATTGCAGCGTCGGCAAGAGGTGCCGCGGCGCGTTGATGAAGGTGTTACGATGCAGGCTGCCGTAGCGTACGAACACTGCCCGGGACAAGCCCGGTATCAGCGAGAAGACCCGTTTCTGCTCCGGGTACGTCATCTTGGTCTGGAAGCCCACGAGGTTGTACAGGGTGGCCTCGCGGTTTTCCTGCCGCAACTGCACCACCGCGTACGGCCGCTGCCCCGAAGCCGGATCCACCAGCCCGGTGGGCCTCATGGGACCGAACGCCAGGGTCTCCCGCCCGCGCCGGGCCATCTCCTCGACCGGGAGACAGCCCTCGAAGAATCGCTCGAAGCTGCGCACCGGAACCTTCTCCGCCTCCGTCACCGCGTCCACCAGGCGGTAGTACTCGGCCTGAGTCAACGGCAGGTTCAGGTAGTCGCCGGGCTGCTCGTCATAGCGGGAGGCCCGGAAGGCCACCGCCGCGTCCACGGATTCCGCGGTGACCACCGGAGAGATGGCGTCGTAGTAGTAGAGGTGGTCGGCCCCCAGCAGCTCCCGGATGCTTTCCGAAAGGAATTGCCCGGTGAGCGGTCCGGTGGCCACGATGGTCAGGCCCCGGGGAATGGTCTTCAGCTCCCGGCGGATCAACCGAAGACCCGGCAACGAAGTCATCCGTTCCGAAACCGCCTCGGCGAAGCGCGTGCGGTCCACCGCCAGGGCGGTACCCGCGGGCACCTGATGGGCCTCGCCCTGGGCGATCATCAGGGAACCCATGCGCCGCATCTCTTCCTTCAGCAGACCCGCTCCCGTGGTCAACGACCGGGAACGGAACGAGTTGCTGCACACCAGCTCGGCCAGATGCCCCGTCGCATGAGCCGCGGTCCGCGTGACCGGGCGCATCTCGTACAGGTCCACCGGCACTCCCCGGCTGGCGAGTTGCCACGCGGCCTCGCAGCCCGCGAGACCTCCGCCCACGATATTGACGCGGTCGATGGCTTCGTTCACGCGCGTGTTCATGTTGTGATGCGATAACGCGAAGGGGCGGCAGACCGGACCTCTGCCGCCCCCACCGCGAGCCGCTTCAAGGCAGTCCTTCTCAAGACTTGTCAAGATACGACGTCGGGCTTGTTTTCCCGCCGGGTAAATCCCTCGAAGAGTCCTTCCAGCCGCGCCATCCGTTCTCGCAAGTCTGCAATATCGCGATGCAGGTCTGCCATATCGCGCTTCATGGATCGAAGATCGGGCAGGATCAGTCCGGCCAAGGCGATCCCGGTCCCGACGACGGTGACCAGTATATGGGTTTCCGAAGCGTCGATCATGGCTTCCTCCGCGAGATCATCCATGACACAGAGTATAGAAGCCTGCCGGACTTGGCAAGAAATCGACCAGGAGCCTGTCGGATTTGGCGAATCGTAGCGAGAGGCATGGAAATGGAGGCCATTTTCAGGCGGATTTGAGGAAAATATCGGGAATATTTGACGAAAATCCAACTGAAAATGGACCCATTTCCATGCCTCGCAGTAGATTCTTGCCAAGTCCGACAGGCGACTAGGAATCGCCGCATCCGCCAGGCTCCACGGGAACGCGAGGCATGGGCGAAAAGGACACGCCACCGTGCCGGCCGGTTACGGCGGAGTTCAAGGCGTATCTCTTCCCCGGCAACTGCCTGAGCAAACCCTGCAACTCGAGGTCCAACAGCACCTCGCAGACCTGCTGCGTAGAAAGGCCGAGGCGGTGGATCAACTCGTCCATTTGCAGCGGTCCATCCTCCAAGTCCCGAAGGATCGCGCCCGCCGGCCCCGCCGGGCGGCACGCCTCCGCCGAAGCATGGCTTGCGCCAGCGGCGGCGGATGACGGCCCGGCCGCGGCCGCCAGTTGCGGCGCGATCTCCTCGATCACGTCCGCCACGTCCTCCACCAGCTTGGCTCCCTCACGGATCAGGCCGTGGGGTCCGCGGCTGCGGCTGGCGCCCGCCGGGCCGGGGACCGCGAAGACTTCCCGGCCCTGCTCCAGCGCCCACCGGGCGGTGATCAACGAACCGCTCCGCTCGGTGGCTTCCACCACCACGACGCCCAGCGAGAGGCCGCTGATGATGCGGTTGCGGGCGGGGAAATGGCGCGGCAACGGGCGCGCGCCCATGGGTTGCTCGGAGAGCAGGGCGCCGCCCTGCTCGATGCGGCGACAGAGGTCGCGGTGCTCCGGCGGATAGGGCACGTCCACCCCGGAGCCGAGCACAGCCACGGTCTCGCCGCCCCCGGACAGCGCGGCCTCGTGGGCCTCCCCGTCGATGCCCCGGGCCAATCCGCTGACCACGCCGACGCCGGCGGCGGTCAACCCCCGGCACAGCAGACGGGTCATCTTGCGGCCGTACTCGCTCGGCGCCCGGGTCCCGACCACGCCCACGGCCGAGCGCCGGGCGGCTTCCGGCGACCCCTTGGCGTAGAGCACCGGGGGCGGGTCCGGTATGGCGCGCAAACGCTCGGGGTAGGCCGGGTCACAGTAGCGCACGAGGCGGACCGCGGCGCTACGCACCCGCTGCATCTCCTGCGCGACTCGGTCCCACGCGGAGAACGCCAGGAGCCCCTCGGCCGCGGCCCGGCTCAATCCCGGAACCTCCCGCAGCGCCCCGCGGCCGCTGAAGAAGGCGTCGGCGGGGTCGGCAAAGAACTCCGCGATGTGCCGGAAGCCGACACACCCCAGCCCCGGCACCTGGCCGAAGGCCAGCCAGGCAAGGTCTCTGCGGGTCTCACCCGGCACCGTGGCCCTTCGTGGCCCTTCCCGGCCCGCGGCCGCAGGGTCAGGCGCACCGGCGTGTGCTCGATCCCCAACTCCGCGCGCAACGCCTTGACGAGGTAACGCCGGTAACCCACTCGCACGCCTTCCGGGAAATTGACGAACAGCGTGAACGTCGGCGGCTGCACGTCCGTCTGGGCGCCGTAGTAGAACTTCACCGCCCGGCCGCGGAACTGCGGCGCGGCGTGACGCTCGGTCAGCCGGCGCAGCGCCCGGTTGAGCGCCGGGGTCTTGATCCATCTGCGCTGGGCGCCGCCCACCTGTACCGCCAAGTCCATCAGCTTCGTCATGCCCGACCCTTCCAATGCCGATAAAGAGACTATCGGCACATGGTCGGCAAACGGTAGCCGCCGGCGCAAAAAATCCTGGTACGCCTGGAGGCTTCGACCATCCGTGTCCAGGAGGTCCCACTTGTTGATGCCCAGGACCATGGCCTTGCCCCGATGGAGGGCGTAGGACATCACCTGCGCATCCTGGTCCGCCACTCCTTCGGAACCGTCCAGCAGATGGATGACCACGTCCCCGGCGTCCACCGAGCGCAAGGCGCGGCTCACGCTGTACCGTTCCACCGGGTCAACGATCCGGGACTTGCGCCGAATGCCCGCCGTGTCCGTCAGACGGCACGGGGTCCCGCGCCAGTCGAAGGCCGCCTGTAGCGCATCGCGGGTGGTGCCGGGTCGCGAGTCCACCAGCGAGCGGTCGTAGCCCAGCAGCCGGTTGACCAGTGTCGACTTGCCCACGTTGGGACGGCCCACCACCGCCAGGGCCAGGGGCTCGGCGGCCTTGAGGGTCCTCTCCCCGCCCCGGGCCAAGGGCTCGGCGGCCTTGAAAGTCCTCTCCCCGTCCCGGGCCAGGGACCCGGCGGCCTTGAGGGTCCTCTCCCCGTCCCGGGCCAGGGACCCGGCGGCCTCCGGTTTCCCCTTCCGCCCCTGGGGCGGGAACTCGGCGGCCTCGGGCTTCCCTTCCCCGCCCTCGGGCAGGGCGTCCACCACCTCCTGCATCAGGTCCGCGACACCCAGCCCGTGCTCTGCCGAAAGCGGAAACAACCGCTCCACGCCGAGTTGGTAAAATTCGTAGAGGTCGCTCTCACGGGACCCGGTGTCCAGCTTGTTCACCGCGTAGAACACCGGCTTGGGCGCCTGCCGCAGCAGCTCCGCCGCGGCCGTGTCCAGCGGCGTGGGCCCGGCCCGGCCGTCCAGGAGAAACACGACGACGTCGGCCTGGTCCACCGCCGCCAGGGTCTGCTGCAGGATCCGCCCCTTGAGCCCCTCGCGCTCGTCCGGTTCCAGCCCGCCGGTATCCACCAGCATGAAGCGGCGGCGGCGCCACGCCACCTCGTTGTAGTTCCGGTCGCGGGTCACCCCCGGCTGGTTGTCCACAATGGCGCGCCGGGCCCGGCTCAGGCGGTTGAACAGCGTGGACTTGCCCACGTTGGGCCGGCCCACGATGGCCACCACCGGCAGTTTTCCAGGAGTGCTCATGGTTGCCGTGAAAATACAACTGCGCCTTCCCCTCCGACTCCCTCTCCCTCCGGGAGAGGGTCGGGGTGAGGGCGCCTCGGCCAAAGCAGCCCGCCCCATGCGTCAGACGGTCGGGCAGACGGGCTGCTGCGGGCCCTCACCCGGCCTTCGGCCACCCCCTCCCATTGGGAGAGAGTATTTTCAGAGGGAGAGGGTATTTTCATGCCTTCGGGACGGTGGCGCAACGACCATGAGCGTTTGGGCGAGAACTGCCCCGTTACAGGCCGAAGGCCGCAAGCCCACGGGGGTCCCGGCTCCAGCCGGGAGCGGTCTTGACCGCCAGCTCCGGATAGACACGGCAACCCAACAGGCGCTCCAGGTCCTCACGGGCGGCGCTGCCGATCTCCTTGAGCACTGCCTCGCGTTTGCCGATGTGGATAGGAGTGCTCATGTTTGCCGTGACAATACTTGCCGTGAAAATTCAACTGCGCCTCCCACTCCCTCTCCCTCCGGGAGAGGGTCGGGGTGAGGGCGCCTCGGCCATAGCTGCCCACCCCATGCCTCAGTCGGTCGGACAGACGGGTTGTTGCAGACCCTCACCCGGCCTTCGGCCACCCTCTCCCATTGGGAGAGGGTATTTTCAGAGGGAGATGAGTATTTTCATGCCTTCGGGGCGGTGGCGCAACGACCATGAGCGTTTGGGCGAGAGCTGCCTCATTACAGGCCGAAGGCCGCGAGGCTCCGTGGGTCCCGGCTCCAGCCGGGAGCGGTCTTGACCGCGAGATCCAGATAGACGCGGCAGCCGAGCAAGTGCTCCAGATCCTCCCGTGCGGCGCTGCCGATCTCCTTCAGCGCCGCGCCGCGCTTGCCGATAAGGATCGGCTTGTGGCTCTCCCGCTCGGTGTGAATGGTCGCGCCGATCACCACCAGGTCGTTCTTCTCCTCGAAGCTCCGGACCGAGACCGCGGTCCCGTACGGTATCTCCTGGCGGGTCCGCAGAAAGACCTTCTCCCGGACGATCTCCGCGGCGATGAACCGCTCCGTCTGGTCGGTCAACTCGTCCTCCGGGAAGTAACGGGGGCCGGCCGGGAGCCGCTTGAGGATCTCCTCCACCAGCAACGGGACGTTGTCCCCGGTCCGGGCGCTGATGGGCACGATGTCACGGTCCGGCAGCAACTCGGCCAGGCGCGCCATCACCGGCAGCAGCCGTCCCTTGGACACCACGTCGATCTTGTTCAGCGCGATCAGGGTCTGGTGTCGGCTTCCGGCCAGAATCCCGGCGATGTCCTCATCGTCCGCCCGGATGCCGCCGCGTGCGTCCACCACCCAGACCACCGCCTCCACGTCGCCGAGGGAGCGCTTGGCCACGTCCACCATGCGCCGGTTCAGCAGCGACCGGGCGCGGTGAATTCCCGGCGTATCCAGCAACAGGATCTGCCCCCCCGGCACGGTCTTGATTCCCATGATCCGGTTCCGGGTGGTCTGGGGCCGGGGCGAGACGATGGCGATCTTCTCCCCCAGGAGCTGGTTCAGCAGCGTGGACTTGCCCACGTTGGGCCGGCCCAGGATCGAGACGAAACCCGACCGGAAATCGGCCGGGACGGGTGCGGCCGCCTGCTCGCCGTGCGTGGACGCGGTCTTGGCCATCGGTCCATTATGGCACGGGCGGACGGCACGTCAATCCGGACGCGCGCACGACCACAAGGGGTCTCGAACCGGCGCCTGCCGTCGATAGGGCCGGTGGATACTCCGGTCCGGATCGGCTGTCTCAGGAGGCGGGATTGTCGTCACGTCAAGTTCCCGCACGACTTGCTCTCGGACCCCTTGAGCCTGCATCGCGCGGGACTCGACCTCCGGTCGTCTGCCGTCGCAATCCTTGCTGTCAGGCCAGGCCCCCGTCGGACTTGGCAAGAATCTAATCCGACAGACTCCTGGAGTCGCGTTCCGTAAATGTGTTGACCCTGTCCCATATCTTCACCCCGTTCCGGCAAGAAGTGGTCGGCGATGACCAACTCCCTCTCCCTCCGGGAGAGGGTGGCCGAAGGCCGGGTGAGGGCGCCCCAAATCA
Source organism: uncultured Binatia bacterium (SeqCode) (assembly GCA_965214905.1). Classification (GTDB taxonomy): domain Bacteria; phylum Desulfobacterota; class Binatia; order UBA9968; family JAJDTQ01; genus JAJDTQ01. The sequence continues at coordinate 2,672,608 of OZ243984.1, read as the reverse complement.
AACCTGCCCCCCTTTGCTGGTCGCTCCCAACGGGCTGCTCGCACACGGGGCCCCTCACCCCAACCCTCTCCCAGAGGGAGAGGGAGTCGGAAGGGCTGTCCAAATGGCTCGGTGATGAGTGATCGCAAATATGAAACGCAACACTAGAAGCGCACTTCGCCCTTGAACAGAAGAGCGTACTCGGCCGGACCGGCGCCGGGCTCGCGGCGCTCGCCCAGCAGGTCGAGGTCGAAGCGCGAGCCCGCCTTCCAGTTCACGCCGATGCCATACCCCTCGGCGGCCCCCAGGGTCATTCCGGTGTACGGCGTGAACACCCCGGTGTAGCCGGGCAAGGACAGGCCATAGCCGAGACGGGCCTCCAGACGCGCATGGTAGTCCTCGGCGCGACTGCCGCCATCCTCCGGCGCCCCCTGCCGCCACAACTGCCGCACGCCGCTGCCGCCGTCGCCGTAGCCCGGGCGCAAGCTCAACGACAGCCCCTGCCCTCCCGCACCGGGCGACACACGGATGTGCCCCTGGACGCCCCATTCCTCCCGGTCACCGCCATGCCCCACCAGGACGCGCATCCGGCCCCCGGCCGTTATCCCCCGGGCCGGGTCGCGATAGCTCAGCCCACCCCCTACCTCGGCGCCGCTGCCCGTCTCGCCGTCGCCGTCGTCATGACGCACCCCCACCTCCAACGACGGCTCGAACACGCCGCCATGGGCCAGGGTGCGCGTCTGCGCGACCTCCACCGTCATCCGCACCCGAGTGGCCCACACCTCCAACCCCTCGATATGGACGCTGTCGTCCACCTCCAGGGCGCTGTGCATGAGCTCCCCCTTGAGCCGCACCGTGCTCATGCCGCGTTCCAGCAACAGCCCACTGCCGCCAACGCCCACCGTGCGCGTCTCGACATCGCTCGACCGCCTCTCCCGGCCCTTCGGCGTAACCTCCAGTTCCCCCACGCCGTAGCCCGCAGTGGCCCATACCTTCAGCCCCTCCGGGGCACTCCAGCCCAGGTACGGATGCACCCCGGTCAACTCCACCGCGTAGGCGCCCGCGCCGAGACCGCTCCCGGCCGCGGCATCCTCGTAGTCCAGGTCGCTCCCCAGCCACGAGACCGCCACCCCGGCCAGCAGGTCCTGCCGCGGACGCGCGTCCACCCCCAGATGAAACCCCGACAACTCGCCGTCCCAGCCCAGCGTGCCGCTCTCCCCGGACAGACCACGGTACTCTCCGCTGCCCCACAAGGCCACCGACGAAGCCCCGGCGGCGTTCAGCACGAAGTCGCTGCCGGCCAGCAACTCCCTGAAGTCACGGCGGCCCTCGCTCAAGGCCTCGCCGTGGCTGCGCAACCCCGCCCAACCCCTCTGACCCCCGAGGCTGAGGCCGGTGGCCGCCGCGCCCCGCGCGGCCTGCCCGATCCGCCGGGCTATGGCCCCGACGGTGCTGTCCGCCATCCCACGGACCACCTCCGGCAGGAGAACTTCGTTGAGAGCCGCGGGAATCAGCCCGGTGACGGTGACCGTAAAGGTTGCCGAGGTGGCGTTGCCGTAGTCATCGGTGGCCGTGTAGGTCAGGGTCGTGGCGCCTTCCTCGGTCGGGATGCCGGACAGGACCCGACTGCCCGGATCGAAGGACAGTCCGGGCACCGCTTCGCTCACAGCCGCGCCGTTCGGCCCGACCAGGACGTAGGCATGGGGCGCGGCGCCGCCGCGGGCTTCCGGCAGGGTCAGGGGGTCGATGGCCTTATCCACCGCATAGGTCCGGTCGGCCACCTCGGCGGCGAACATCGGCCCGGTGACGGTGACGGTAAAGGAGCGCGTGAGGCTCACGGGCATGGCGGCGCCGTCGGTGACCGTATAGGTCAGGGCCGTGGCGCCGGCCCGGGTCGGGGTGCCGGACAGAACGCGGGTGTCCGGGTCGAAGGTCAGTCCGGGTACTGCTTCGCTCACAGCCGCGCCATTCGGCCCGGCCAGAGCGTAGGCATGGGGCGCGGCGCCGCCGCGGGCTTCCGGCAGGGTCAGGGAGACGGCCTTGCCGGCCGCGTAGCTCCGATCCTCCAACTCGGCGGCGAGCATCAACCTGACGACGATGACGGCAAAGGTTGCGGGGGTGGCGTTGCCGTAGTCATCGGTGGCCGTGTAGGTCAGGGTCGTGGCGCCTTCCCCGGTCGGGGTGCCGGACAGGACGCGGGTGGCCGGGTCGAAGGTCAACCCGGGCGCTTCGCTCAGATCCGCGCCGTTCGGCCCGACCAGGGCGTAGGTCATGGGGCCGGCGCCAGTGGCTTCCGGCAGGGTCGGGGGGTCGATGGCCTCACCCAACAGGTAGGTCCGGTCGGCCAACTCGGCGGCGAACATCGGCCCGGTTACGGTGACGTCGAAGGTGCGCGTGAGGCTCGCGGGCGTGGCGGTGCCGTCGGTGACGGTATAGCTCAGGGCCGTGATGCCGGCCCGGGTCGGAGTGCCGCTCAGGATGCGGGTGGCCGGGTCGAAGGTCAGTCCGGGTACTGCTTCGCTCACAGCCGCGCCATTCGGCCCGGCCAGAGCGTAGGCATGGGGCGCGGCGCCGCCGCGGGCTTCCGGCAGGGTCAGGGAGACGACCTTGCCGGCCGCGTAGGTCCGATCCTCCAACTCGGCGGCGAACATCAACCTGACGACGATGACGGCAAAGGTTGCGGGGGTGGCGTTGCCGTAGTCATCGGTGGCCGTGTAGGTCAGGGTCGCGGCGCCTTCCCCGGTCGGGGTGCCGGACAGGACGCGGGTGGCCGGGTCGAAGGTCAACCCGGGCGCTTCGTTCAGATCCGCGCCGTTCGGCCCGACCAGGGCGTAGGTCATGGGGCCGGCGCCAGTGGCTTCCGGCAGGGTCAGGGGGTCGATGGCCTCATCCAACAGGTAGGTCCGGTCGGCCACCTCGGCGGCGAACATCGGCCCGGTTACGGTGACGTCGAAGGTGCGCGTGAGGCTCGCGTGCGTGGCGGTGCCGTCGGTGACGGTATAGCTCAGGGCCGTGATGCCGGCCCGGGTCGGAGTGCCGCTCAGGATGCGGGTGGCCGGGTCGAAGGTCAGTCCGGGCACTTCGCTCAAATCCTCGCCGTTCGGCCCGCTCAGGGCGTAGGTATGGGGTGTGGTGCCGCCGGTGGCTACCGGCAGGGTCACGGGGTCGATGGCCGTGCCCGCAGTGTAGGCCAGGCCGTTCGGAGCAGGCAGGGCCAGCTCGGCGACGCTGATGGCAAAGGTGTTCGTGTGGGTGACGGTGGGCATGTGGGAATCATGCGTGGCCGTATAGGTCACCGTCGTGGCGCCTTCCTCGGTCGGGGCGCCGGACAGGACCCGGGCGCCCGGGTCGAAGGTCAGCCCGGGCGGCAGCCCGGTCAGGGCGTAGGTATAGTTCCCGTCGTCAGCCGTCGGCTGGAGGGTCACGGGGGTGATGGCCGCGTCCGGGGAGAAGTGCAGGTCGTCCGGCGCGGGCAGAAACCCCGAAGGAAAGTCATAGGAATTGTAATCGATAGCGCGCGTGACCGTGGTGCCGGCGTCGTCGGTGACCGTATATTCCACGACACCTTCCCCGCAGGGGACGTTCCCCGGGCACGGACGGACAGGACCAGACCACTGATCGGAGCCGGGCAAGGCGGCGGACAGGACGCGGGCGCCCGGGTCGAAGGAGAACCCGGACCGCAGGGGACCGTTCGAAGCCTCGCTCAGGGAGTAGGTATAGGGCGGGGTGCCGCCGGTGGCTTCCGGCAGGGTCACAGTGGTGGGCCTCCCCGAGGCGAAGGTCAACGTCCCCGGCGTGGGCAAGGCCAGCTCGGCGACGCTGATGGCAAAGGTGACCGTGTGGACGATGGTGGGCATGTGGGAATCATGCGTGGCCGTATAGGTCACCGTCGTGACGCCTTCCTCGGTCGCGGCGCCGGACAGGACGCGGGTGCCCGGGTCGAAGGTCAGCCCGGGCGGCAGCCCGGTCAGGGCGTAGGTATAGTTCGTGTCGTCAGCCGTCGGCTGGAGGGTCACGGGGGTGATGGCCGTGTCCGGGGAGAAGTGCAGGTCGTCCGGCGTGGGCAGAAACCCCGAAGGAAAGTCACTGACAAAGTCACGGAAGTTGATCTCGATCTCGCGCATGGCCGTGGCGCCGGCGTCGTCGGTGACCCTATAGGTATGAGTAGCGAGTCGGCAGGCGGCGCCCCCCTCGCAGTGTGCGTGACCAGCCCACTCATCATAGCCGGGCACGGCGGCGGACAGGATGCGGGAGTTCGGGTCGAAGGACAGCCCGTACTCCAGGGGGCTGTTTGAAGGCAGACTCAGGGAGTGGGTATAGGGCGGAGTGCCGCCGGTGGCTTCCGGCAGGGTCACGGAGGTGGGCATGTCCGTGGCGAAGGTCAACGCACTCCGGGAAGGCAAGGTCAACGGCTCCTGGGCCTGGGCGGACAGCCCGGGGAACAGGCACGCCATGACCACCGCCACCGACAGGAAGGCCAAAAGTCGGCGGGTGACCGCCGGCCGCCGGGCAAGCCGCGACCACGACTGGGGACCGGGCACGGGGGACACCCTTTCCGTTCGACCGTGACCAGGCTCCGTCTTCTCCGCCATGTTTCCTCCTTCCGACCCCTTGACCTGGTTGAAACCGACTCTCCGTCGAACCTGGTTTGGTGTCCTGAACAAGCCGTGAATCATAAGTGCAATTATCGGCGGGTCCTTTTCGCCGTCGGCTGCGTGGCGCCGCCCCGCGTGGGATCGGCCACCGCTCGTGGTCGCGCCTTGCCCACCCCAGAAAATCCTGCGCATCCTGTCCACGGTCCGTTCAGGACACAAAGCAGTGCGTATCAGGCAAGGTCTGAACCGGTCGATTTTGTGGTTATTATCGAACGGTCGTTATTAACAAACGGGTCATTATTGGTCAAACGGGTCAGTTCATGGATGACAAGCGGAAGTTTCGGGGTAGCGATGGATGACCTTGCCGGATGGGCGAACGCCGTCGCCACGAAAGGGCGTGGCGGTGAACCCGCCCGACGCATCAAAGCCTCCGGCGCACATGGATGAAGGCGCGCAACGCCAGATCCAGGAGAAACACGCCCAAGCCGGCGGCGGCCAACGCCCACCAGATTCCGCGGGCGGACCCCGGGGCGTCGGGGTCGGCGGCAAAGAGACGCTGGATGTCCGCCGCCAAGGCGTCCTCCCGTAACACTCTGCCGCCGGTCTGTAGCGCCAGCCGTTCCAGCATCTCGGTGTTGGCGTTCATCTTCCGGTACTCTCCGGAGAAGGGCACGATGAAGGGAACCGTGAGGGCCACGGGAGGCGCGCCGGAGGGCCCGGACGGCTGCTTCACGGTGAGCAGGTTGATGCCCCGGCGCGGCGTGGCGAAGCTCGTCCGGTAGCGGCCGGGCGCCACCTGCCGGAAGGCCTCCTGCTGCAGGGTCTCGTCGGCCCGGGTCAGCAAACCCTCCAGCTTCAGGTGATTCACCGGCCGTCCCGAGGCCGAAAAGAGATCCACCACCGCGCTCATGACCTCGCCGTCGCTCACGAAATCCGTCCGCAGCCCATGGTCCGAGACGTTTCTCACGGCGAGGCGGGCCATCTGCGCGGCCCATTTGGGGAACCTCTCCCACCGGACCCAGTGCCGCCCCCACCGCCCGGACAGGTCCGAGGTGAACGCGTACACCCGGCCCAGTCCGTGACGCCAGGAGACCAGCAACGGATCTTCCCCGACCCGTAGATGGACCTCCGCACCGGGCTTCACGTGGGTCAGGACGTAGCCCAGGATCCGCGGCAGCGGCTCACCGGAGAGGCCGCGCATGGGGCCCGCCGGCCCCGCGGCGGTGGGGGTCACGGTCTTTTCCACCAGCAGGTCCCGGGAGATCAGCAGCGTCTCGGTGGTGAAGATCTGCGGGATGGTCCGGGGGTCCACGGCGGCGTAGCTCCGGCCGCTGCCGCCCTGCGCGAGCCGAGTCATGAGGCGCCGGTCGGCGTCGCCGCCGATGGACACGGTGGAAACGGTGATCCGCTCCTGGGCCATGCGGGTCACCTGCTCCAGCAGCTTCTCCTTCTCGGTGAGCCCATCCGACAACACCAGCACGTGCTTGATGGCGGCCTCCTTGGCCGCCAGCGCCCGGCGGCCTTCCACCATGGCCTTGTGGAGGTCGGTGCCGCCGTCGGAGCTCAGGCCGGCCACCTCCTCGGCGATGCTGCCGCTGTCCCGCGCCGCCTGGAACGGCACCACCCACTGCCAGTTCGAGTCGAACGCCAGGATGGCCACTTCGTCGGTGGGGTTGAGCAGCTCGGCCGATGCCATGGTAGCCGCCTTGGCCAGGTCCAGCTTGGTGGTCCCGAAGGGGCCGCCGCCCATGCTGCCGGACTTGTCCACCACGAAGAGCAACGCCACGTGGGGCAACTCCATGCGCACGGGCGGACGCATCTCCACCGGCAGCGTCTGCTCCAGCGGGGTCCGGTAGTACCCCCCGGCGCCATAGCTCCTGGTTCCGCCCAACACGATGAGGCCGCCTCCGAGGTCGCGCACGAACCGCTCGATGCGCTCCATCTTCACCTGCGAGAGCTGATACGCGGGCACGTTGTCCAGGATCAGCAGGTCGAAGCTCGACAGCTCGGGCAGCGTGAGGTTGGCCCGCGGCGGGGTCTTCTCCACCACCTCGTATCCCTGCACCCGCAACGCCTCCGCCATGAACCGCCGCGACGCGTCGGCGCCGTGGAGGTAGAGGACCCGGGAGGGCCCCTTGACGCTGACGATGCCCTGCAGCAGGTTGTTCTCCGCCAGCACGTCCGCGGCGGCGTCCACCATCAGCTCGTAGGTATGGGTACCCCGCCGCTTCACGCTGTCGGTGAAGCTCAACCAGTTGGCGCCCGGCGCCAGCTCCCGACGGGTGGAGCGGATGACGCGCCCGTCCCGCAGCAGCGAGACGCCGGCCGATGAGGCCCGGGCGCTGGTGACCGCGGCCTTGATCTCGAAGGTCTCGTCGCTGTCCACCACCGAAGGCACGGTAAACTCCGACAGGTAGACCTCGTTCCGGCCCTCGGCCAGGCTGACGGCATACGGCCACACCGAGACCCCGTGGGACCGCAACAGGGGCAGCACCCGCTCCACCGAGCCGCGGTTCTCGTTGGCGTCGGAAATGAGCAGGATCCGGCTTTGCCGCCCCTCGCCGAGCTCGCCGAGAGCGCCCTGCAGCGCCGCCCCCAGGTCGGTGGCGTCGCGCCCCGGCGGGGCCGGAAGCTCGCTCACCGGAAGCTCTCGGGTGGGCAGGAACTCCCACTGCGGACGGCGCGCGAAGGAAAAGAGGCCCAACCGTACCCTGGCGCCCACCAACCCCTGGGCCCGCTCCAGGATGTCCAAGGCACGGGTGCGAGCCTCCTCTCCGACACTGTGGGAAAGGTCCACGGCCATCACCACGTCCAACTCCGGTTCCTCGGCGAGGATCCGCGGGTTCGCCAGGGCCGCCAGCAACACCACCACCGCCGGCGCTCGCAGCCACAGGGGAACGAAGGACCGGCGGATGCGGCAAACCACGAGGCTCTCCGCCAGCAGCAGCGCCAGGGCCACCACCAGCAACGCCGGCCAAAGGTCGAGGCGGGCGTCCCGGCCGCTCTCCGCCGGCGGCGCCGCCGAGGCCGCCGGTTCCGCCCGGTAGGAGGGGCGGATGCGGGACTCCTCCTCGCTGAACAGGTTGACCGCGAACTCTCCCTCTCCGCGCTTGCCCTGGAACCGGTAGAAACCCACCTCCGCGGTGTCGGGGTAGGTGCCCGTGCGCTCGCGAATACGCACCGGACGGCGCTCGCCGGAGGGCCCCACGAACACCAGTTGCTCCTCGTCCACGCCCACGTCCGCGACAAAGGGCCGACCCGCGGCCACCTGGCTGGCGGGAAACTCCCTGGCGGTGGGCCGAAACCAGGCGAAAGCGTTGCGCACCAGCAACGGAAACGACACCCGGAACGGCAGGTCCGACCGGGTGAGATCGAAGGCGAACACCAGCGCCTTGAGGTCCCCCGACTCCACCGCGTGGATCAGCGGGCCGTGCTCGGACCGCGCCAGCGACACGCCCCCGCCGTCCGAGACCAGCTCCAGGGCGTCCCGGACGTAGAGTCCGTCCAGGCGCACGCCCGCTGCCAGCGGATGCTCGGAACCGGCGGACACCCGCGCGGGCCGCGGCGTCTGTCCGGCCACGCGCAGGGGCAGGCCTTCGGCCACCGTGCGGATGAGCATGAAGTTGCCGCGGACCAGGGGCGGCGCCGGCACCCGGTCCAGCATCACCACGTCGTAGGCCGCCACCTGCTCGGTGACCCGGTCCACCGGGATCCGGTCGATGCGGGCCAGGGTGACATGGGGGAAATAGCGCAGCAGGCGCTCGAGGAACGGGTTGCCCGGCCCCACGTAGAGCACCCGCGTGGGGCGTTCCTCGGGGAAGGCCAGGAAAGCGCGGTTGTCGGTATGCAGGTCGTCATCGATGGCCAGTAGCGCGCTGGCGCGCCCCCGCAACGGGCCGGGGATGCCGTAGATCAGCACCTCCCGGGAGAACGGCTCCAGCGACAGCAGCGTCCGGCTCACCACCCGGTCCGATACCGTGACGATCAGGGGCGCGTGCACCGCCCGCTCGGTGAAGTTCTCCACCACCACCATGGCCTCGTACTCGTCGGCCGCGCCGGGCACCCGGCGGAACTGGAAGCCCAGGATGCCGACGTTGTCCACGCCTCCCCCGACCTGTACGAGTTCCAGGTAGGACGCCGCCAGCGGCAACTCCTCGATGCCCTTGAAGGCGCCGTCGGTGACCACCACCACCCGGTGCGGCCCTTGGCGCCTGAGGAACGTGTGCGCCAGCAGCACCGCTTCCTTCACCGGAGCCTCGGCATCGGTGGCGGCCAGGCCCTCGGCGGTTTCCCGGAGCGTGGTCCGGTCCCCGGTGAAAGGTCGGATCACCCGAGGCGCCGCCGCCGCGCCGATGATCATCATCCGGTCGTTGGCGCCCAGCGCGTCGATGCGCTGCAGCAGCTCGGCCCGGGCCGCGTCGAAACGGGAACCCGACGCCCCGGTCGCCTTCATGCTGGCGCTCAGGTCCATCACCATCACCAAGTCGCGGCCGGCGCTGCCTACCCCCAGAAGCGCGGGTCCCGCCAGCGCCGCGATGACCGCGGCGGCGGCCAGGAGCTGCAGGATCAGCGGCAGGTTCCGGCGCCAGAGCCAGCCGAGGCGGCGGCCCATGGGCCTTTCCCGCAGTACCTTCTCCAGCAGGAAGAGCGTGGTGACGGGGACCCGGGCGCCCCGCGGCCTGAGGCTGTTGAGCAGCAGGATGACCGGGACGGCCCCCAGCAAAAAGAGAAAAGCCGCGGGAAAGAGCCACAGCACCGGGCTATCCTCTGGAAGAGGGCGTGCCTTCCCACCCCTTTCCCTCCGGGAGAGGGGCAGGAGTGAGGGTCTCCCCCGTCCTGCCGTAACCGGAAGTGTCCTGGGTCAGGTAACGCAGGACGAAGTCGTCGAAGGGAACGTCGCTGGTGGTGCGCCGGTAGTCCATCTCCCGGCCCTCGCAGAATTGTCGGGCGCCGGCGAAGAAGTCCTCCACCTCCCGCTGGAATCGGTCCGCCAGGTCCCGGTCGAGGAAGACCCGGCGCTCCCGGGCCGTCTCCACGTCCACCAGCGACACGTCACCGCCGGGGTCCAGCCGCGTCTCGCCCTCCTTGAGCACGTGGACCAGCAGCACGTCGTGCCGTTTCCGCGCCAGCTCTTCCAGGGCGGCGCGGCACCCGGCGCCGTCCAGCAGGTCGCTGAACAGCACCACCAGTCCCGGCCGCGGATAGAGCCGCGTGAAGGTCTTCACCGAGGCCTCCAGGTCGGTGCGGCCGGCGCAGGACAGCGCCTCCAGGAAGTTGAACAGCGCCAGGATCTGACGCCGGGACCGGGCCGGGGGCAATTGCGCGGTCACGTCCTCGGCCAGGCCCACCGCTCCCACCCGGTCGTGGGTCTTGAGACCGATGTAGCCCAGGGCCGCGGCCACGCTCTTGGCGAACTCCAGCTTGGGCGGCGAGCCTTCCGCCATGGACAGGCTCGTGTCCAGCAGGAGATAGACGGTGATCTCCTCCTCGGCGGTGAACACCTTGAGCAGCAGCCGTTCCAGACGTCCGTAGACGTTCCAGTCCACGTAGCGCAGGTCGTCGCCACGGCTGTACTTGCGGTAGTCGGAGAACTCCAGGCTGTAGCCCTTGCGCACGGTGGGATGCTCCCCCCGCGCCATGCCCCAGCTCAGGCGCTTGGCCACCAGCCGCAGCTTGTCCAGCCGCGCCAGGAAATCGGGCTCCAGGAAGCGGTGCGCGTCCGCCTCGGCCATCAGGATGGCACCTCCGGCACCTGCTCCACCACCTCCTCCAGCACATTTTCCGGCGCCACCCCGGAGGCCTCCGCGGCCAGGTTGAGCAACAACCGGTGCCGCAGGCTGGGCATCAGGTCCCGGCGGATGTCCTCGAACGACACGTTGGGCCGGCCGGAAAGCAGCGCCCGGGCCTTGGCCGCCAGGATCACCGCCTGCAGACCCCGGGGGCTGGCGCCGTACTGCACGTACTTGCGCGCCTGCTCGGTGCTCTGCTCGGTCTCGGAGTGGGTCGCCCGCACCAGGCGCACCGCGTAATCCCGCACCGGACCGGCCAACGGCACCGCCCGCACCGCCTCGCGCATCTCCAGCACCGCCTCCGCCGCCAACACCTTGGTCAGGCCCCCGGAAGGCGTGGCCGTGGTCAGATCCGCGATCCGCCCCATCTCGTCGTAGGAGGGGTAACGGACGATGAGCTTGAAGAAGAAGCGGTCCACCTGGGCCTCCGGAAGCGGATAGGTGCCCTCCATCTCGATGGGGTTCTGGGTGGCCAGGACCATGAACGGATTGGGGATGTCGTGGACCGCGCCGCCCGCGGTGACGCTCTGGTCCTGCATGGCTTCGAGCAGGGCGGACTGGGTCTTGGGGGTGGCCCGGTTGATCTCGTCCGCCAGCACGATGTTGGCGAACACCGGCCCGGCCTCGAACTCGAACACCTTCCGTCCCGAGGGGTCCTCGTTGACCACGTTGGTGCCGGTGATGTCCGCGGGCATCAGGTCGGGGGTGAACTGGATGCGCGAGAAGCTCAGGTCCATGAGCTCCCCCAGGGAGCGCACCATCAACGTCTTGCCCAGGCCCGGCACGCCCTCCAGCAGACAGTGGCCGCCGCACACCAGCGCGATGAAGATGCCCTCGATGAGCTCTTCGTGGCCGACCACGGCCTTGCCCATCTCGCCCTTGACTTCCTCGAACGCGCGCTGCGCGCCCGTCATGCGGTGTCGAATCCCTTCGGTCGAAGCGTCCAGGTTCACATTGACTCCACGCGATTATTGTCTTTGCCGGGTCACGCCCAAAGACAGGAAATAGTTCTTGATGGTTTCCTTGAACTCGGCGGGGATTTCCGCGGAGGAGAGCTCCGCCTCCACCTGCCTTTGATACCGGACCACCACCGCTTCTTCCTCCACGGTACTGTCGCCCGGACGCGCCTCGCCCTTGAAACCGAACCCCCGGCTCGGGCCCTGGGCCAGGAGCCCCTGCAGATGCGTGCGCACCCGTGCCTGGAACGCTGGGTCGAAAGGCTCCTGCTGCGCCTTGCCGGGCTCGTTTCCCGGTCGTCGTCCCGCGGCCGGCGGCTCTTTCGCTCCACTGCCCGGATCGCCGGGCCGGGTCGCCTCGGCGGTGGATTCATCCGGCGCGTCCCCGAGCAACAGCTCGGTGAGGAACTGCTGCGTGGCGCCCAGCGACCGGCGGTCCTGCTCCTCCCGGGCCTCCCGCTCCACCCGGTCGAGAAACTCCTGCACCTCCTGCGCGCTCATGTCGCTGGAGCCGCCGGGACGCCGGTCGAGGGAAGACAGGCCCAGGGACTCCAGCAGATCGGCCCGGCTCTTCCCGGCGAACGAGCCGTCCATCTTCCTGGCGTCGGAGCGCCGCAGATGCTCCCTCAGCCGCTCCAGCGCCGCGTCCGACAGGGCCGGCCACTCCAATCCGGCCGCGGCGGGCCACGAGCGGGTCATTTCCTCCAGCACCTCCGCCATCGCCGCCACCGACGCCTCCATGCGCGACTTGTCCGCGCCGGCCTCGCCCCGTTGCCGTTCGGCCAACTCGCGCAAGGCCTCGGCCATGCGCCGGCTCTCGGTCAGATCCTGCTCCCGCGCCCGCTGTTCCAACTCCCGCGCGTGCTCCCCGAGCTCGCGGGCCATGCGCGAAGGCGCCGAGGCCGCCTGGGGAGCGCCGGCCGGCGGCAGCCACAATCCCGCCGCCGCCAGCAGCGCCAGGACCGGCCCGGCCAGCGCGTGCCAGGTAAAACGGCGACGGCAAAGCGGCCGGAGCGGCTTTCCCTCGAGCTTCGCCGCGGCTTCCTCCACCACCAGGGATTCTTCCGGGGAAACGCCTTCCCGCGAAAGCGGCCGCGGCCGAAACAGGATCTCCCAGGCCGTCAGCACCCTCTCCTCGAGCTGCAACCCGTCATCCACCTGCTTGAGCGAGCGGATGAACGCCTGCTCGCGCCAGGGGCGCAGCAGGAACACCGCCGCGGCCGACGCGGCAAAGACCAGCGGCGCATACCACAGCCAGCCGGCGTCCACCGGCAGCAGGGCGCGCGCCGACACCGCCGCGGCCGCGGCCGACGCGGTGTAGAAGAGGCTTTCAAGCAGCAGGCGCTCGCGCCGCTTGCGCCGCTCCCAGCGTCGCAGGTCGGTCAACCTCTCCTTCAACAGTGCGCCCGGATCGGTCACGAATAGCCTCTCTGGATGCGTTTCAAGCCCCGCGCCAGCCATGCCAGCCCCACGGCGAACACCAGACCCTGGAAGGTCCAGTGAACCAGGGGCGGGGTCCACACCGGACCCCAACGCAAGGGCGGCGGGGTCATCTCCAGGGTGCCGAGATGATAGAGCAGAAAGGCCACCGGATTCAACGTCTGCGCCCATGCTCCGAAGGCCCCGGAGATCAGGAAGAAGCAGACGAAGATCCAGCGGATGAAGACCCGGCGGCTGTCCGGCTTGCGCTCCCACAGGGCCAGGCCCACGAGGCCCCAGACGCCATAGCCCACGGCGTACAGAAAGAGCATGGGCAGGGTCGAGGCCACGTCGCCCAAGGGCGCGCGCGCGATGGCGCCGGACCACACCAGCAAGGGCGCCGCCAGGGACAACAGGACCAACCCGTGGACCACCAGGATGGCGAGCAGCCCGGACGCCACCGCGACGACGCCGAGCCGCTCCTCTTCGAGCCAATGCCGCAGCGGCGAGAAGCGCCAGGCGAGGAATTCCAGGCCCGCGAACCGCAGGGTCAGGTAGACGATCAGCAACAGCGCGGCGACCGCGGAGAACTTGAAGAGGAAGGCGGGCCCGATCCAGAACCTCGCTTCACCCGCGGGCAGCACCAGCGCCAGCACCTGCAGCGCGCCCAGGATGACCAGGTAGAACAGGTAGGTGACGCCGGCCTGTCCCTCCTGCCAGTAGACCGCCACGGCCTCCCGGAACAGCGGATTGGCCCAGGGTCTCACAGCTCCCCCTCGCTCACAGGTCCTCCTCCCCGCCGCCCAGCGGGATGGCCACGCGAAACAGCTTGAAGTGGTGCGCCGTGACCCTGGGGTCATCCACCCTCAACTCGGGTTCCTCGTCCCGAATCCAGCCGACGAGAAAAGCCGTCTGCGAATCCGCGGCCTGTCCGTCCGGGAACACCGAGCGCCGCAGCAGGACCTCGCGAACCCTTTCATCGAACCGGACGTCCTCGGGCCGGGGCTCCTCACCGTCCCCTTCCTCACCCTCCCGTGGGGCCGTGGGCAGTTCACGCCGCAGGGAGCCGCCCGGGGCAACGTCGCCCAGCTTGTAGCCGCGACCGCCGATCAGCAGCCAGCATTCCGTGAGGGCGCCGGAACCACGGTTGGCAATGCCGACGCGGTAGGCTTCGCGGGAATGCTCCCACTCGATCACAACCGGCGAAGGACGGATGGCGCGGAGCCTGAACAGCGCCGCCTGCCATTCCGCAAGCGGTACGTGAACGCGGTCGCGCGGCCTCCCTTCCAGCAGCAACAGCGACGCCTCCGCATCGCCTCCGGCCGCCGGCACCAGGTCGAGCTGGGTGACGTCCCGGCCGAGGCTGAAGGAAAACTCCTTGTGCCGGGTTGCGAACAGGCCCACGTTGGCGTGCACCGGCGCCATGTCCGACCACGGGGTCCCGTCCACCACCGTGGAGGAGATGAGGATCCCGTCCGGCACATGGCCGCCCCGGTCGAAGTACCAGTAGCCGCCGAGCGCCCACGCCGCCACCAGCCCCGCCGGAGCCAGCGCCCATTTGTACGCGGACGGCCGGACGCCCGTCCCGTAGTGAAACCAGAGCAGCAGCGACCCGATGTAAAGGGACAGTCCCAGGAGCAGCGACAACGTCGGGGAACGCAGGCTGGAGAAGCCGAAGTCCTGGAGCAGCCCCATGAACACGTTCCGGTTCCAGGCGGTCCACGGCTCGGTGCGTCTGGGAGGGGGGGCGCCCAGGATCTCCCCGAACAACGCTTCGAGGCCCGCCCACTCCGACGCCGGCGGCCGGCCCACGTCCAACGCCAGATAGACGACCCGGCCCTCGCCGCGGCTTTTCTCCACCACGATGGGCGTATCCTGCTCCGCCCACAGCACCCGGCCGCCGTCGCCGGGGCGGGCGTCCTGGACCAGGGCATCCTCCAGGACGCCTCCGAACCGAGCCGACAGCGCCGGCAACGCCTCCAACCGCTTCAAGCCCCGCACGGCCACCGGCAGCAACCCGGCGGTGGCCGTGTCTTGATAAAGCGCGAAATGGGCGCCGCCCAGCACCACCAGGGTCCCTCCGGCGGCGAGCCAGCGCTCCAGCGCGCGCCGCTGCCCCCGCGACAGGCCGCGCAGGGACTGCTCGTACAGCATCACGCTCCAGACGCCGCCGTAGGCTCGGCCGTCCTCGGGCAGGTCGCCCAGGGGAAGTGAAACCACCGGCACGGGGGTCTGGTAGGAAAGCGGGATGGCCGGGGCGACGTTGCTCCGGGTCAGGAGAAGGACCAACGGTTGGCCGGTGAACCGGCCGCGCAGGCTGACGGTGGTCTCATGGCTTCGGCCGCCGCCGGTGAAACGCAGCAACAGCGGCTCCGCCACCGAGTCCGGATCGACGGTGACGAAGACGACCTTGCGCGCGTGGGTGGAGAGAAAGATGTCCCGCCGCTGGATGAACGAATACGGCTCGATGCCCCGGGTGGGGCCGCCGCGGGCCTCCACCACCTCCAGCACGCCCCGGACGGCGACCCCGGAGTTCACCAACTCGATGCGCACCGGCAACGGTTCACCGAGGCGATAAATGCCCCCGAAACCCGGCTGCGCCTGTATCGAAACCTGGGCCGGCGCGAGCGCGGGCCAGAGAAACACAAGCCCCGCGAGAACCGCGAGGCTATTCAATGAAAGAGACGTCCAGTACCTCGAAGTTCCGTACGCCCGCGGGCGTGCGTACCTCCACCAGGTCACCCACCCGGCGGCCGATCAGGGACCGCGCCACCGGTGAACCCAGGGATATCCTCCCTTCCCTGGGCTCCGCCTCGTGTTCGCCGACGATCTTGTAGATGACGTTCTCGTCGGTGTCGTCGTCCACCATCTCGACGGTGGCGCCGAATACGACCTTGTCGCCGGAGAGCTTGGACACGTCGATGACCTGTGCCCGTGCGATCTTGTCCTCGACCTCGCGAATCTGAACATCGAGCAGGGACTGGCGCTCCTTGGCCGCATGAAACTCGGCGTTTTCCGACAGGTCGCCGTGGGCCCGGGCTTCCTCGATGTCGCGAACATTCCTGGGACGCTCAACGGATTTGAGGCGCTGGAGATCCTCCAGCAATTGTTGATGCCCCTGCGCCGTCATCGGCACGGGGCCGTCATTGTCTGCCATCCGACTGCACCTCTGAAAAAATATCCGGGCGAGCCGAGGAACCTCCGCCCGCCCGTGGACTTCAATCCGGTGAGGAGTTTAGCACCCGTCACCGAGAAGTCAAAGAAAGGCTGGTCCGGGAGCCAGCGCCCCTCGCCCTTCGGGATGGAGGTGGGGTGAGGGAACGTACGCTGGATTTCAAGCTGACGCACGCGGTTCAGGAAGCTCGCGGAGGCGTCGCCCAGGTGCGTTTGCCGGGGCCGAAGACGTGACAGGCGGTGCCGTGGTCGCCGAGGGAGAACTCCAGCTCGGGCTCCACCTCGGTGCAGATCTGCTCCCGGAACGGGCAGCGCGGGTGAAAGTTGCAACCGGACGGCGGGTTGACCGGGCTCGGCACGTCCCCTTCCAGCACCATCCGGTCTTTCTTGGGATTGGGGTCGGGCATCGGCACGGCGGACAGCAGGGCGCGGGTATAGGGGTGCCGGGCGTCGGTGTAGATGGCCTCGCTGGGCGCCAGCTCGACGATCTTGCCGAGATACATGATGGCCACCCGGTGGCTGACGTGCTCCACCACCCGGAGGTCGTGGGAGATGAAGAAGAACGTCAGGCTCATGCTCTCCTGCAGCTCCTGCAGGAGATTGATGATCTGGGCCTGAATGGAAACGTCCAGGGACGACACCGGCTCGTCCGCGACGATGAACTTGGGCGACACCGCCAGGGCCCGGGCGATGCCGATGCGCTGGCGCTGGCCGCCGCTGAACTCGTGCGGGTAGCGGTCGTAGTGATCCTCCCTCAGCCCCACCTTCCGGAGCAGCGCGATCACCTGCTGCTTGCGGTCGGCGCCGGAAGCCATGCGGTGGATCTTGAGGCCCTCGCCGATGATCTCGCCGACTCTCATGCGAGGATTGAGCGAGGCGTAGGGATCCTGGAAGATGATCTGCATGCGCCGGCGCAGATCACGCATCTCGGCGCTGGAGACCCTCATGATGTCCTTGTCCTCGAACAGGATCTCGCCTTCCGTGGGCTCGATCAGCCGAAGGATCGTCCGCCCCAGCGTGGATTTGCCGCACCCGGATTCTCCCACCACCCCGAGGGTCTCCCCCTCCTCCACCGTCAGGCTGACGCCGTCCACCGCCTTGACGTCGCCCTTGCGCCGGGCAAGCAGTCCTTCCTCGACCGGGAAATACTTCTTGATGTTCCTGACTTCCAGCAAGCTCATGGATCAAATGTCCTGTTCGAGGCGCCTCACCAACCCACTCCCATTGACGGGGACCCTCACCCTGACCCTCTCCCACAGGGAGAGGGGATTTTTTCCGCCCTGCTGCCTCCGACTCCCTCTGCCGTCTGGCAGAGAAGATTTGGCGGCCTCCGACTCATCCCGGGAGAGAGGATTTGGCGGCCTCCGACTCCCTCTCCCTCTGGGAGAGGGTTGGGGTGAGGGTCAGACTTCTAGTTCGTCCTGTAACACGCCACCCACTGGTTGCGCGCCTTTTCCTCCAGGCTGGGCTCATGGCCCTCGCAGATCCCGGACGCCTTGAAGCAACGGTCCCGGAACCGGCACCCGCTGGGAAGGTCCAGCGGACTCGGCACCACACCGGGGATGGCGTCGAGGCGGCGCTTGCTGGTGCCGCTGGGCAGGGAGTTCAGCAGGCCGATGGTGTACGGGTGCAGGGGCTTGCTGAAGATGGCCTCGGGCCTGGCCCGCTCGACCATCCGGCCAGCGTACATGATGGCCACATCGTCGGCCTGCTCGGCCACGACGCCGAGATCGTGGGTAATCAGCAGCAAGGCCATGCCGAGCTGGTCCTGAAGCTCGCCCATCAACTCCAGGATCTGGGCCTGAATGGTCACATCCAGCGCCGTCGTGGGCTCGTCGGCAATCAGCAGGCTCGGGTTGCAGGACAGCGCCATGGCGATCATCACACGCTGGCGCATGCCGCCGCTCATCTGGTGCGGATAGTCGTTGACGCGGGTGTCGGGGTCGGCGATCTTCACCAGCCGGAGCATCTCCACGGCCTTGTCCCGTGCCTCCCGCCGCGAAACCTTCTGATGGAGGCGGACAGCCTCCATGATCTGGTCCCCGACCGTGAACACCGGGTTCAACGAGGTCATGGGCTCCTGAAACACCATGGAGATCTCGTTGCCGCGGATCTGCCGCATCTCCTCGTCCGGCAGCTTGAGCAGGTCCTGTCCGCGATAGAGGACCTCGCCCTCCGCCACCCTTCCGGGAGGGGACGGAATCAGCCGCATGATGGAGAGGGCGGTGACGCTCTTGCCGCAGCCCGACTCGCCCACCAGCCCCAGGGTCTTGCCCGCTTCGATGGTGAGGTTCAGTCCGTCCACCGCCGGAAACTCGCCGTCGGAGCTCACGAACGAAGTGTGGAGATTTTTGATTTCGAGCAGTATCGCCATGCCCCGCGGCCGCTCCTTGGCAAACAGGCCCTACCAAACCCGCACGCGCGCAATGTACCAAAAAACGGCCGGGCTGCAAACGTCAATCGGATGCGAATCCGGTGCCGAAATCGTGAATGAGGAGCCTGATGCCGTATGAAGCCTTACAAAATCAGCTTGAATCCTGCGGAGGACGACCGGCTGGAAAAAGCCCTTTTATCACTGCAAGAACCAGTCCAATGACAGCCACTGCCGTACTGCCGACAATGGCCATGATGACGTTGTCCGAGATGTCCAGTCCGGGGAAAAAATCGCAGAAGAATCGCGGCCAACCGTCCCGATTACAAACAGCGGGAGGCCGGAAGGCATTCAGAACGAGTAGAGCGCCCACTGCCACGAGTTCTTTCCACCCTGTCCACCATTCCTCCGAAGTACTCCCGGATTGTCTCTTGTTTGATCACCACTCCGGCGGGTAAGGCTTCACGGAGAAAATCGACCGAAGTATCCTCTTTCCCTACCGTTTCAGTAACGGTCTTGTACCAGGGAGTATCTTTCTGATGGGCCATTGCGGACAACTCGAGAGTTCTGAAACGACGATAACCCTTCAGGATCATGCCAATGAACTCGCGAATCCCGGCGTCCTGGATAACTGGACTCCCCAGCATTACTTGAGGGATATCCCTTCCCGCATGGCCCGCCAACCTGAAATAGAGAGACGGGAAAACCGGCCCCCATGACCAGGCTTCCAGCGCTTCGTCGATCAAGGGCTTCTCGTTGCCGAATCCCGAAAACCATCCATGCGCGAAATAGACGAGCTTATGGATTCTCACGATACTCAAAGTCTCTTGGTCACGGCTCGCCAAGTCAAGGAAACACTTCGCCACCGCAATCGCTGAATGCATGCAATCTCCGCTTCTGGTAAGGTTTGGTTCTCAGGTGTGGATGCCCGCCATGAGAAATGGCCCTTACTGGCTCTGGAACGAAAAGTCAACCCCGTCCGAGTGTCAAAGCAAAGGGCGAAATAGGAGTTGTGGGGATGGGTCCAGTCGATTATCTTCGACAACCGAGAACATGTTGTCAGAGGCGTTCAAGCGACAAAGTAAACGAGAAGAACCGGGAAGGAGAGCTTTCAATGAAAGTTACCATCATCGCCGCCATCGCAATCTGTGCCGCCGCCGGCATCGTGTCCGGAAGCCTGGCTGGGACGCCGCCGAACCACATTCCTATCCCGTTGCCGTTCGTCTCGGCGGAGATTGCGTTCCATCCCGAGTGCCCGCGGGGGGTATGAACCGATGACAACGCATGACAACGCATGACAACCAGACCGCGACGACCGACGCGCTCATCGAGCAGCTCGCTGCCGCGGTGCATGCGCGCCGCATGACGGTGCCGGCGATCCTGTTCCTGGAAGCCCACAAACCGCTCACGTCGCTGTTTCAGACCGCCGCGGTGATGAGCCTGCCGTTATTGCTGCCGCTGTTCGGGGCGCGGGCGCGGGAGTTGCCGGCGTTTCTCCAGTCTCGCGACAACGTCGAACGGCTGATCCGACGCATCGAGGAGTTGGCCGGGGAAGGCGGGGACAACTGATGGGCGGGTTCGAGAACGCCACCCCCGGGGTGCTGGTGATCATGGTCCTGACGATCGGGCCGGTGCTCTACTACATCCGGACGGCCCGGCGGCAACGGGACCTCTACGTCCGGCGCCTCGCCGGGGTGGCCGCCATCGACGAGGCCGCCGGCAGGTCGGCGGAGCTGGGGCGGCCCCTGTCCTTTTCCACCGGCATCACCAACGTGGGACCGGTGCTGTATGCGTGCCTCGGGGTGCTCTACTACGTGGCGCGCAAGGCGGCGCAGTACAAATCCCGCCTGCTGCTGCCCCAGAACAACCCCGAGGTCATGGCCATTGCCGAGAACGTGTTGCGGGACGCCTACCGCGCCGAGGGGCGGTCGGCCCAGTTCGACCCGCGGAACATCATCTTCCTTTCCGAGGAACAGTTCGCCTTCGCCGCGGGATACATCGGACTGGTGCAGCGGGAGCGGGTGGCTGGCGCCTTTCTCTTCGGCCACTTCGCCGCCGAATCGCTGATCCTGGCGGAGGCCGGACAGCAGGCAGGGGCGATGCAGGTGGGCGCCTCGGTGAGTCCCGAGCAGGTGGCGTTCTTCATCGCCGCCTGCGACTACACCCTCATCGGCGAAGAGCTGTTCGCCGCCTCGGCCTACCTGACCCGCGAGCCGATCCAGCTCGGCAGCCTCTACGGGCAGGACCGGGCCAAGCTCTTCCTGTTGCTCATGATCGTGGCGGGGGTAGGCATCGCGACGCTGAACTCGGTGTGGCCGGAGCTGGGCCTGACCAACCTCGACGCGCTGCTCCACCACGGCTGGGGGCTCGGGCTGTGAACGTGCGCACGCGTCTCATCAAGCTCGTCACCTTCCTGGGCGGCATCTACTTCTTCCTGGAGTTCGTGCTTCCGGGCACCGTCTTCGGGGTAAAGATCGACACCTACCACGACCCGATCTCCAACGGCTTCATCACCGTCGGCGCCATGGCCGCGGGCCTGGGCCTCATCAACCTGCTCATGCAGCACGGCTCGAAGATCGTGTTCCGGCGCACGGGGTGGGTCTACAGCGGGGCGCTGCTCTCCGGCCTGGCGATCATGATCGCGGTCACCTGCCAGGACTGGTCGGGCACCCGCGGGATTGCGGAGGAGGCGGCGGAGATATCCCGGCTGGCGGATTTCGCGGAGCGCATCCGGTCGGACCACGAGCAACAGGTCGAAGGCGTTCTGCCCGCGCCCGCGCGCAACGGCAGGCTCAGGGAGGCGGCGGCTCGGTTGCTGGCCCGGATCGAGAGCGAGATGGCCGCCTTCGACCTCGACCGTTTCGGGGCCGGGAGCATCGACCATGGGCTGGCGCAGGGCTACCTGGCGGAGGCCGGCGCCGGCGTGGGCGCCGTCCGGGCCGCGCTCGGGAAGCTGACCGCGGCGGACGGCGGCGCGGTGGCGGTGGACCCGACGCTCAACGCAGGCGCGGCGCAGGCGCTGAGGGGCCTCACCGAGTCCTGGCGGAACCTCCGCAACCTCGAGTATGAGCACTCCAACGCGAAGCACGTCTACCGGCTGCTGTTCGAAGGCCTGTTCGTGTCGCTGGGGTCGGCCATGTTCTCGCTGCTCGGATTCTACATCGCGGCCGCAGCCTATCGCGCCTTCCGGGTGCGTTCCGCCGAGTCCTCGCTGATGATGGCCGCAGCGGTGCTGGTCATGCTCGGCCAGATTCCCTTCGGGGTGTGGATCTGGTCGGGTTTGCCGGACGTGAGGCTGTGGCTCCTGGAGGTCCCCAACGCGGCGGCATTCCGGGCCATCACTTTCGGCGCCGGGGTAGCGGGACTGGTCATGGCGTTTCGCATGTGGTTCTCCATCGAATCGGAATCCTTCGACGGAGAGGAGCGGTAACATGAATTTGGCGCGGCTGGACCGCCGCTGGATCTACCTGCTGGTCTTTCTCGCGTTGAGCGTGCCCATCATCACCCAGTACGCGGTGGAGCCGGCGCGCATGGACGACGCCGAGCGGTTCTTCGAGGTGGTCGAAGGCATCGAGGCCAGGCCCGGGCGGTACGCCTTCGTGGCCATGGA
Organism: uncultured Binatia bacterium (SeqCode); assembly: GCA_965214905.1. Classification (GTDB taxonomy): domain Bacteria; phylum Desulfobacterota; class Binatia; order UBA9968; family JAJDTQ01; genus JAJDTQ01. The sequence continues at coordinate 2,650,715 of OZ243984.1, read as the reverse complement.
CTTCGGCCCCAGCACCAAGGGCGAGAACCAGCCCCAGGCGCAGGCGGTGGTGGAGCATCTGATGCGCAGGCGCATCCCGGTGATCCTGTTCTCGCTTTACTACCTGGCGGAGCCGTTTCTCAAGTCCGTCCCGGAGGAGACCGCGCGTAAGCTCGAACGGGAACACCCCGGCGAGACCTGGGAATACGGCCGCGACTGGATCAATCTGGGCTACCGGCCCGGGGCCGGCGTGCTTATCCAGGCCATCCCCAAGTCGGAGAACCTGGCCGAGCTGTTCGAGAAGGACGCCCGCGGCAACCGGATCTCCGAACTGCCCGCGTTCAGCGACCTTCGTACGCTTCGCCAGATCGCGTTCCTCGCCGAGTTCACCGGACTGTCAGGGGTCTTCGAGAACTACGTCCAGTACTTCACCAGCGAGGACTACACGCCGGCGTTCGGCCACGGCTGCACCTCCATCACCATCCCGGAGGCGTTCATCTACCTCGACTCGGGACAGATCCAGGGACTGCTGGGCGGCCTTGCGGGCGCCGCGTGGTACTCCGAATTGCTGCGGCGGCGCTACCCCCAGCGGCCGGTGGACGAGTCGCTGATGCTGAACACCGGCCTGGGAGTGGCCCAGCTCGTGGTCATCGCGTTCATCGTGCTGGGAAACCTTGCCGGGTTGCTGCGTCCCTCGACTTCGCGGCGCCGCCCGCACCCATCCAGGTAACTGCAACATGCACCCTTCGACTACCCTTCGACTTCGCCGGCGCTTCGCCCAGGGTGAACGGAAATGAGAAGTTCTCGTCGAGTAACCAGCCCGTTGTCGCCTTGGACTCCGAACGAGCCGGGACGGGATATGGAACCATGACATCCCTGGACACCTGGCACACGGCCACGGTGCTCGTGGGAGGCATCGGCACCCTGGCGATCTTCAGCTTCCTGATCAGGGAGAACCCGTTCTTCCGGCTGTTCGAGCACCTCTTCATCGGCATCGCCGCAGGCTTCGGCCTCGTCCTGGGCATCAAGAACTTCCTGTGGCCGAAGGTGCTGGCGCCCGTGCTGGGCCTGGACATCGTGACCTACCCCGACGGCAGTCTCTCCCACGAGTACGACCCGCGGCTGCTGCTCTACCTGCTGCCCATGGTGTTCGGTCTGTTCTACTACTTCCTGTATTCGCAGCGGTACGCCTGGCTGGCCAAGCTGGTCATCGGCTTCTCCCTGGGCATGAGCGGCGGACTTGCCTTCAAGGGGTTCTTCAACCAGATCATGCCGCAGGTGGTCAGCAGCTTCAGGCCGCTGGTGGTGTTCGAGGACGGCGTCCTGGCCTTGGGCAGCAGCCTGGAGAACGCCTTTTTCATCTTCACCCTGCTGGCGGTCATGTACTACTTTTTCTTCTCCTTCCGGCACGGGAACCGGGCGGCCGACGGGATCTCCCTGTCCGGCCGGTGGCTCCTGATGGTGTGCTTCGGCGCCTTTTTCGGTTCCACGGTCATGGCCCGCACCGCGCTCCTGGTGGAACGGGTCCGGTTCCTGCTGATCGACTGGTACGGAGCCCTGGCGGGGCTGGTCTCATGAAGACCGATCCGGCAGCGCTCCGGACCGTGCTGGTCACCGACTGCGGCTCCACCACCACCAAGGCGCTGCTGTTCCGGAAGACCCCGGAGGGATGGCGCCAAACCCACCGCGGCGAGGCGCCCACCACCGTGGAGCAGCCGGTGGCCGACGTGACGGTGGGGGCGCTGAACGCCTTCGCCGAGGTGGAAGAAGTCAGCGGCCGCAGGATCCTGGCGCCCGACGCGGTGGCGCCCGACGCGGCGCCGGGCGGCGCGGTTCCGTTTCTCGAATCGGACGACGACGGAGTTCACGGCATCGACCTCTATCTCTCCACCAGTTCCGCCGGCGGCGGGTTGCAGATGACGGTGGCCGGAGTGGCGCGCCAGATGAGCGCGGAATCCGCGGAACGGGCGGCCCTGAGCGCCGGGGCCATCGTCATGGACGCCATCTCCGCGGACGACGGGCGCGAGGACCACGAGCGCATCCAGCGGCTGCGGCGCCTGCGACCGGACATCGTGCTGCTCACCGGCGGGGTGGACGGCGGCTCCCGGGAACACGTGGTGGAGATGGCGGAGACCCTGGTGGCGGCGTCGCCCCGGCCGCGGTTCGGCGACTCGCTCAGGCTGCCGGTCATCTACGCCGGCAACAGCCACGCCACGGAGGACGTCCGGCGCGTCCTGGAAAAGACCGCCCAGGTGGCGGTGGTGGACAACGTGCGCCCGACCCTCGACGCGGAGAATCTCGCGCCCGCCCGTGAAACCATCCACGAGTTCTTCCTCGCTCACGTCATGAGCCACTCGCCGGGCTACGACAAGCTGCTGCGGTGGACGCCGGTGCCGGTGATGCCCACCCCTGCGGCCGTGGGCGACGTGGTGCGCGGCCATGCCGAGGCCACCGGCCGGACGTTGCTGTGTGTCGACATCGGCGGCGCCACCGCCGACGTCTTCAGCGTCTTCGACAACCGGCGGGGCGAACCCGTGTTCAACCGCACGGTGAGCGCCAACCTGGGCATGAGCTACTCCGTGGCCAACGTCCTCATCGAAGCCGGGACCGAGTCCATCCGCCGGTGGCTGCCCTGCAAGATGGAGCCCGCGGAGATCCGGGACCGACTGCGCAACAAGATGATCCGGCCGACCTCGATTCCTCAGACCCTGGAGGACCTGTGGCTGGAGCAGGCGGTGTGCCGCGAGGCGCTGCGGCTGGCGCTGTCGCATCACCGTTCCCTGGCGGTGGGGCTCAGCGGCGTGCAGCAGCAGCGCGGCATCGCCGACGTCTTCTCCCAGACCGCCAGCCGATCGGACCTGGTGGACATGATGAGCCTCGATCTGGTCATCGGCTCCGGCGGCGTGCTGAGCCACGCCCCGGACCGCATGAGCGCCGCGCTCATGATCCTGGAGGGTTTCGAGCTGCAAGGCTTCACCCGGATCGCCGTGGACTCCATCTTCATGATGCCCCACCTGGGCGTCTTCGCCTCCGTCCATCCCGACGCCGCGCGGGAGATCTTCCTGCACGACTGTCTCGTGAACGTGGCCCATGCCGCGGTCCCCGTGTTTCCGCGCAAGCGACCGACGGGGTCGGTACTGGCCCACGTGTTGATAGACGGCGAACCGGCCGCAACCATCGACGCCGGCATCGTCGAACACATCGAGCTGGAGCCCGGCGCCGAAACGCGCATCACCATCGAACCCGCGGGCCGGAACATCGACGTGGGAGCCGGCCCCGCTGTGGCCCTGGAGCGGGAGTTCACCGCCGGTCTTTGCGGCGTGATCCTCGACGGCCGGAACCGTCCGCTGCCAACCCCGGCGTCCGCGGAACAGCAGGTTGCGGAACGCCGCACCGTCATGGCGGCACTGGGACTGGTGAAGTCATGAGTCGAGCGCTGACGCCCGGACTTCGACCGGGCCAACATGCAGGAGGCGCGGGCGCAGCCGAGGTGCAGCCATGACCCAGGCGCTGACACCCGGACTTCAGGTGCGGGCCGGCGCGGTGGTACGCAAGACCCGCGAACTTCCGGCGCCGGGCCGGATTCTCTGTCGGCCCGGCGAGGTCGTGACGCCGGACGCCGTCGTGGGCCGGGCCGAGCTGCCGGGAGACCTGCGCATCCTGCGGCTCCCCGAGACCCTCGGCATCGAGCCGTTCGAGGCCGTCAAGGGGCTGAAGGTGGACGAGGGCGCCGTCATCGCCGGGGGCGACCTCGTGTGCGAGCACGTGGGCCTCTTCGGACTGTTCCGGTCCCGTTATCACTCACCGGTGGGCGGCGCGGTCGAGTTCATCTCGCAACGCACCGGGCACCTGGGAGTCCGGCTGGCGCCCCACGCCATTGAGCTGCGCGCCTACGTGCAGGGTACCGTGGCAAACGTGGACCCCGACAAGTCCGTCACCATCGAGAGCCGCGGGGCCTTCATCCAGGGCATCTTCGGCGTCGGCGGCGAACGCTGCGGCGCCATCCGGATGCTCGACGGCGGCCCCAAGACCATCGTGGGAGCCGGGAAGATACCCGCGGACGCCGCCGGGCGGGTACTGGTGGGCGGCACCCGCCCCACCCTCGAGGCCCTGCAACGGGCCGCGGACGCCGGCGCCGCCGGCCTGGTGGTGGGATCCATCGACGACCACGCCCTCACCGGCTACCTCGGCTACGATCTCGGCATGGCCGTTACCGGGCACGAGGACGTTCCCATGACCGTCATCGTCACCGAAGGCTTCGGCTGGCTGCCCGTGGCCGAGCGCGTCCACTCCCTGCTCCGGAGCCTCGAAGGCCGCGCCGCTTCCATCAACGGCGCCACCCAGGTGCGCGCGGGCGCGGTGCGCCCGGAAATCATCGTGGCTCAGGAGGGGGCCGGCTCCGGCTCCTGGGCCGCGGACCGTGACCCGGCAGCCGGCCTGCGCATCGGCGCGACCGTCCGCATCATCCGGGCGCCTCACTTCGGCGCCGCCGCGAGAGTCGTGGCACTGCCCGCCGATCCCCAGCCCATCGAAACCGGCGCCCGGACCCGGGTTCTCGACGCCCGGCTCCTCAACGGCGACATCGTCACCGTGCCGCGAGCGAACGTCGAGCTGCTGTGATCTTGCAATGGCCTCGTACGGCCATCATATTGTAACTCTGGTCCGGTGTCCGTAACGCTAACCCCGCGAGCACGCCCTCCGACTCCCTCTCCCTCCGGGAGAGGGTTGGGGTGAGGGCTCCCCGATCAAGCGCCTCGTCGGGTACGGCAAGAAGTGGAGAGGCACGGTTAATGGGGGCACCCTCACCCGGCCTTCGGCCACCCTCTCCCGGGGGAGAGGGGTTTGATGCGTAGAGGGGTTGGGTGCGCAAGGAAGCGGGTCGTGCAACGACCATGAGCATTTTCTGTAGAACGCCACGCCAGGGAGGTCTCATGCGATGGAGTCGGATACTTGGGTCGGGGTGCTGGGCGCTGATGCTGGTGGCCGCGCCGGGGCTTGCGGCTTCGAGCGACGCGGGCCGCACCAGCCACGGCATCGCCATGCACGGCGATCTGAAGTACGGGCCGGACTTCAAGCACTTCGACTACGTGAATCCGCAGGCGCCCAAGGGCGGCGCGGTGCGGCTGCAGGCCATCGGCACCTTCGACAGCTTCAACCCCTTCATCGTCAAGGGCAGTCCGGCGGCGGGCATCGGGCGCATCTACGAGACCCTGATGACCGGGTCCGCGGACGAGCCCTTCAGCGAGTACGGCCTGCTGGCGGAGAGCATCACCGTGCCCGAGGACCGCTCGTGGGTCGCCTTCAAGCTGCGGCCCGAGGCGCGCTGGCACGACGGCAGGCCGGTGACCGCGGATGACGTGACCTGGACCTTCGAGACCTTGGTCACCAAGGCCGTCCCCTTCTACCGCGGGTACTACGGCGACGTGAAGAAGGTGGAGAAGCTCGACGACCGGACCGTGCGGTTCACCTTCGGCAGCGGCGCCAACCGGGAATTGCCGCTGATCCTGGGGCAACTGGTGGTGCTGCCGAGGCACTACTGGGCCGAGCGAGACTTCGACAAGACCACCCTGGAGCCTCCCCTCGGGAGCGGTGCGTACAGGATCGGCGCCTTCGAGCCGGGCCGCCACGTGGAGTACGAACGGGTGGAAGACTACTGGGGCAGGGACCTCCCGGTGAACGTGGGACGCGACAACTTCGACCGGGTCCGCCACGACTACTACCGCGACGGCACCGTGTCGGTGGAAGCGTTCAAGGCCGGGGAGTACCACTTCCGGGCGGAGAACAGCTCCAAGAACTGGGCCACCGCCTATGACTTCCCCGCGCTGCGGCAGGGTCTGGTCAAAAAGGAAGAGATCCCCCACGACCGCTCCACCGGCATGCAGGCGTTCGCCTTCAACACCCGCCGCCCGCGGTTCCAGGACCGGAAGGTCCGGCAGGCGCTGGCGTACGCGTTCGACTTCGAATGGTCCAACCGGACTCTCTTCTACGGCCAGTACGCTCGCACCCGCAGCTACTTCGACAATTCGGAGCTGGCGGCCACCGGACTGCCGGGCCCGGCCGAACTGGCGATCCTCGATCGGTACCGCGGCCGGTTGCCGGAGGAGGTCTTCACCAGGGCCTACGAACCGCCGGCCACCGACGGCTCGGGCCGCATCCGCACCAATCTCCGTCAGGGGTCGAAGCTGTTGCGGGAGGCCGGCTGGAGCATCGACAAGACCACACGGAAGCTCACCCACGAGGCCAGCGGCCGGACCATGGAGTTCGAGATCCTCCTGGTAAGCCCGCTGTTCGAGCGCATCGTCCTGCCCTTCAGGAAGAACCTGGCCCGGCTCGGCATCACCGCCACCGTGCGCACGGTGGACAGTGCGCAATACCGGCGCCGGCTGGACGACTTCGACTTCGACGTGGTCATCGGCAGTTGGGGGCAGTCCCTTTCCCCGGGGAACGAGCAGCGCGACTTCTGGGGCTCGGATTTCGCCGACCGGCCCGGAAGCCGGAACCTCATGGGCATCGAGGACCCGGTAGTGGACGCGCTCATCGAGGGCGTGATCGAGGCGCCCGACCGCAAGAGTCTGGTGAACCACGTGCGTGCTCTGGACCGCGTGCTCCAGTGGGGCCACTGGGTGATCCCCCAGTGGCATATCCCCTACGACCGTCTGGTGTACTGGGACCGGTTCGGCCGCCCCGAGGTCACTCCCGCCCAAGGGGTCCAGTTCGACGCCTGGTGGATCGACGCCGGGAGGGAGGACGCCCTGGAGGCCAGACGAAAGGGTGAGTAGGGGGCTGCTTGGGCCGGAAGACCCTCACCCCAACCCTCTCCCGGAGGGAGAGGGGGGCGGAGGGGTAAGACAATAGAGGGTGGGTCAACCGACTGGCAACCTCGCATGCTCGCCTACATCATCCGCCGCCTGCTGCTGATCATTCCGACGTTGTTCGGCATCATGGTGCTGAACTTCGTGATCATCCACTCGGCGCCGGGGGGGCCGGTGGAACAGCTTCTGGCGAAGCTTCAGCAGACCGACGTGTCCGCCACCGAACGGTTCAGCGGCGGCGGCGACCAGCGGGAGGTGGGGCCTTCGGCGCAGCCGTCGCGGAACGCGGGCGGCAGCGACGCCGGCAGGTACCGCGGCGCCCGCGGCATCGATCCCGAGTTCATCAAGGAGATCGAGCGCCAGTTCGGCTTCGACAAGCCGGCCCACGAGCGGTTCTTGCTCATGATGGGCAACTTCCTTCGGTTCGACTTCGGCGACAGCTTCTTCCGCGACCGCTCTGTGGTGCAGCTCGTGGTGGACAAGCTGCCGGTGTCCATCTCGCTGGGGCTCTGGACCACCCTGCTGGTGTACCTGGTCTCCATTCCCCTGGGCGTGGGCAAGGCCGTGCGGGACGGCTCGCGCTTCGACGTCTGGACCTCCGGGGCGGTCATCGTGGGCAACGCGGTGCCGGGGTTCCTGTTCGCCATCCTGCTGATCGTGCTGTTCGCCGGGGGCCGCTACCTCGACTGGTTTCCGCTGCGCGGCCTGGTGTCGGACAACTGGAGCGAACTGGGGCCGTTGCAGCGCATCATCGACTACCTCTGGCACGTCACCCTGCCGGTGGCGTCCATGGTCATCGGCGGCTTCGCCGGCCTCACCATGCTCACCAAGAACTCGTTCCTGGACCAGATCAACCAGCAGTATGTGATGACCGCCCGGGCCAAGGGCCTGAGCGAGCGGCGGGTGCTGTACCGCCACGTGTTCCGCAACGCCATGCTCATCGTCATCGCCGGCTTTCCCGGCGCCTTTGTCGGCGTGCTGTTCACCGGCGCCCTCCTCACGGAGGTGATCTTCTCGCTGGACGGCGTCGGTTTGCTGGGTTTCGAGGCGGCCATCAACCGTGACTATCCGGTCATGTTCGGCACGCTCTACTTTTTCACCCTGCTGGGGCTGGTGATGAAGCTGGTGGAGGACCTCACCTACGTGGTGGTGGATCCGCGCATCGACTTCGAGAGCCGGGAGACCTGACCGCAAACCCGGGTCCGCGCGAATGACGCCGCTCAACCGAAGACGCCTGGAGAACTTCCGCGCCAACCGGCGCGGGTATGGGTCGCTGTGGATCTTCGGCACGCTGCTGTTCATCAGCCTGTTCGCCGAGTTCATCGCCAACGACCGGCCGTTGCTGGTGCGCTACGACGGCGGGTTCTACGCGCCGGTGCTGGTGGACTATCCGGAGACGGAGTTCGGCGGCTTCCTGGAGTCGGACGCGGACTATGGCGACCCCGAGGTCCGGGCGCTCATCGAGGAGCGCGGCTGGATCCTCTGGCCCCCCATCCGCTACAGCTTCGACACCATCGCCTACGACCTGCCGACCCCGGCGCCGTCGCCGCCGAGCCGGCAAAACTGGCTCGGGACCGACGATCAGGCCCGGGACGTCACCGCCCGGCTGATCTACGGCTTCCGCATCTCGGTGCTGTTCGGCCTCATCCTGACCCTGGTGAGCTCCGTCGTCGGCATCGCCGCGGGCGCGGTGCAGGGGTACTTCGGCGGCTGGCTCGACCTCCTCTTCCAGCGCTTCATCGAGATGTGGTCCGGACTGCCGACGCTGTACCTGCTGATCATCCTGGCCAGCGTGGTGACTCCGAGCTTCTGGTGGCTCCTGGCGTTCATGCTGCTGTTCAGTTGGATGGCGCTGGTGGGCGTGGTGCGGGCGGAGTTCCTGCGCGCCCGCAACCTCGATTACGTGCGGGCGGCCCGTGCCCTGGGGGTGGGCAACCCGCGCATCATCGCCCGCCACGTGCTGCCCAACGCCATGGTGGCGGCGCTGACCTTCCTGCCGTTCATCACCAGCGGCGCGGTGGTGACGCTGACGGCGCTGGACTTCCTCGGCTTCGGCCTGCCGCCGGGCTCGGCCTCCCTGGGCGAGTTGTTGAAGCAGGGGAAGGACAACCTGCAGGCGCCGTGGCTCGGGTTCTCGGCCTTTCTGGTCATCGCCGTCATGTTGAGCCTGCTGGTATTCATCGGCGAAGCGGTGCGCGACGCCTTCGACCCGCGCAAGACCTTCGCACCCGAGCCCGCGGCCGGCGGCGAAACCGCGGCGCCGGCCGCGGAGCCCGGCAGCGGCTCGCGCGGCAGCGGGACGGCGCTGGTGGCGGTCGAGGATCTGGCAGTGCGTTTCGGTTCGGGACCCGGAGCCGTGGAAGCGGTGGACGGGGCTTCGTTCACCATCCGGCGGGGCGAGACCGTGGCCCTGGTGGGAGAGAGCGGCTCGGGCAAATCGGCCACCGCGCTGTCGATCCTGCAGCTCCTGCCCTACCCCGCGGCCAGCCATCCTCGCGGCAGCATTCGCTTCGAGGGCACGGAACTGCTCGGCGCCGACCCCCGGATGCTGCAGGGCATTCGCGGCGACCGGATCGCCATGATCTTCCAGGAGCCCATGACGTCGCTGAACCCGCTGCATACCATCGAGCGCCAAATCGGCGAGACCCTGAAACTGCACAAGGGCCTCGACGGGCCGGCGGCCGCCGCCCGGACCCTGGAGCTGTTGCGGCTGGTTGGAATCCAGAATCCCGAACGGCGCCTCGGCGCCTACCCCCACGAACTGTCGGGCGGACAGCGGCAGCGGGTGATGATCGCCATGGCTCTGGCCAACGAACCGGACCTGCTGATCGCCGACGAGCCTACCACCGCCCTGGACGTGACCATCCAGGCCCAACTGCTGGCGCTGCTCATGAGCCTGCAACAACGGCTGGGCATGGCGATCCTGTTCATCACCCACGATATGGGCATCGTGCGCAAGCTGGCCGATCGCCTTTGCATCATGCAACAGGGGAAGATCGTGGAGGCGGGCGCCACCGCCGACGTACTGGAGCGGCCGCGGCATCCCTATACCCGGCACCTGCTGGCGGCGACCCCCAAGGGGGCTCCCGCGCCCGGCGACTCGGATGACGAGCCGGTGCTGGCGTGCGACGACCTCAAGGTCTGGTATCCGGTGAAGGCCGGGATCATGCGCCGCACGGTGGACCACGTGCGGGCCGTGGACGGTATTTCGGTAGAGCTGCGGGAAGGCCGGACCGTGGGCGTCGTGGGTGAAAGCGGCTCGGGCAAGACGACGCTGGGGCTGGCGCTGGCGCGGCTCGTGGCGAGCAACGGCTCGATTCGCTACCGCGGCCGGGAAATCCAGGGTTTGCGCTCGCGCGCGCTGAGGCCGCTGAGAAGGGACATGCAGGTGGTGTTCCAGGACCCCTACGGCTCCCTGAACCCGCGCCTGTCCGTGGCCCGGATCATCGAGGAAGGCCTGCTGGTCCACGGGCTGGGCCGTACGACGGAGGAACGCGACGGGCTCATCGTGGAAGCCCTGAGAGAGGTGGAGTTGGAACCCGACGCGCGCCACCGCTATCCGCACGAGTTCTCCGGCGGTCAGCGCCAGCGCATCGCCATTGCCCGGGCCATGGTGTTGAAACCGCGGTTCGTGGTGCTGGACGAGCCCACTTCCGCCCTCGACGTGTCGGTCCAGGCCCAGATCGTGACCCTGCTCCGAAGACTTCAGGAGCAGCATCGTTGCGCCTACCTGTTCATCAGCCACGACCTCAAGGTGGTGCGCGCCATGAGCCACCACGTCCTGGTGGTCCACGAAGGCGTGGTGGTGGAGCAGGGGCCGGCCTCGGCCCTTTTCGAGACGCCCCGCCACGACTACACCAGGGAGCTCGTGGCCGCCGCCTTCGATATCCAGCGTTGCGTTTCATATTTGCGATGACTCATCACCGAACCATTTTGACAGCCCTTCCGACTCCCTCTCCCTCTGGGAGAGGGTTGGGGTGAGGGTCCCCCCTGTGCGCGCAGCCCGTTGGGGAGCGACCAGCAAAGCAGGGCAGGTTTATTCGGGGCGCCCTCACCCGGCCTTCGGCCACCCTCTCCCAGAGGGAGAGGGGAGTTGTTCATCGCCGACCACTTCTCGCCGGAACGGGGTGAAGAGATGGGACAGGGTCAACACATTTACGGAACGCGACTCCAGGAGTCTGTCGGATTTGGCGAATCGTAGCGAGAGGGATGAAAATGGACCCATTTCATGTCTCGCAGTAGATTCTTGCCAAGTCCGACAGACTCCTAGCCGGTGGGGGACGGGAGAGGGACCCTGACGGCGCCCTCGGGCAACTCCTGGATGAAGTGGGTCTCGGGCAGGGTGACGTTTATTTCCGGGTTGTCGTAGCGGATCCGATAAGACCGCTGAAGCGGGGGCGTTTCCAACGTGATCTGCCGCGGGAACCGTCCGAACGGAGTGTCGGAGAAATCCTCGAAGGTCGCGGTGTACCAGAGCTTTCCGGATGGGCCAAGACGTTGCCAGCGGATGGGCGCGGTGACATCCGCGTCGAAGGTGAGGATGTCGGTGCTCCCGTCCGGACGGGCGCGCTTCAACGCGCGCGCTCCGACGTCCCAGGCCGCGTTCGCATCCACCGGCGGCAAACCCATCATCAGGGCCACCAGCTCGTCGAGTTCCAGCAGCATCTGCGTGGCGCGAAACAGGTTCTGCCGAGACGTCCCGGCGCGATAGAACTGCGCCTTGGCGGGGAGGAATCCGATGACCGCACCGTCGTCCACCGTCAGGATCAGCGCGACGCCGACGAGGGAGAACGCCTCAAGCCTTAGCCGGTGGGGTCTGCGGACCATGACCGCGGCGTCGAACGCGCCTCTCCCCCCGCTCGCGCGGTAGCTGATCCTCGCCAAGCTCCGTAGCGACTGGAACACGTCATTACGTTCGGCGATCAGTGCGGGAAGGCGGGGGTCGGGAGCCGATACCGGCTCGGGGACGGGCTGCTGAACCGTACATCCCGCCAGCAGGAGCACGGCGCACAAGGTTGCACCCCAAAAGGCTGTCGCGGCCGAACTGGTGCGCTTCCGCCGCAAATCCCTCAGATCCCTCGCTCGATCGCTCCGATCTTCGATCGGATCCGCTCCAACTGCTCATCTTCGGTCGCCGCCTTCAACGCGTCGCGATAGCTTTGCAGCGCCTTGCCCGGCTTGCCGGCCTTGAGATACGCGTCGCCCAGGTGCTCGATGATGACGGGGTCGTCCACTACCAGATGGACCGCCTTCTCCAACTGCTCGATGGCTCTCGGGTAGTCGCCCTTGCGGTAGTACACCCAGCCGAGACTGTCGATATAGAAGCCGTCGTCGGGTTGAATCTCCAGGGCCCGGATGATCAGCCGCTCCGCCCGTTCGAGCTCCACTCCCAGGTCCGCGTAGGTGTAACCCAGATAGTTCAGCGCCGCGGCGTAGTCCGGATTCAGCTCGATGGCCTTCTGCATGTATTCGATGGTCTTGTCCTTGTCCTTGCTTTCATCGTAGAGAGCCCCCAAGGCGAAGTGGACACGGTCACTCTTCGGGTCCAGCTCGACCACCGTGTGCATGGCCTTGATGGCATTGGGATAATCCTTGGCCTTGCGGTAGACCTCGGCCAGAAAGCGGAGCAGCTCCTTGCGCCGGGAGCCGTCCTTGTCGAGGGCCGCCCGGACCGCGGCCACCGCCTCGTCGAACCGTTCCTGCTCCTCGTAGACCGAGGCGAGATGTACCCGGGAGTCCACGAAATACTCGCTGTCCGCCGGGATGCGCTCGAAGTGACGCACGGCCGCCTCGGAGTCCTCCAAACGGCCGTAGGTCAGGCCGGCGAAAAATCGTACACGGTGGTCGTCGGGCCGTTCCGCGAGGGCCAGGCTCAATTCCGTTACCGCATCCTCCGGGTTGCCGAGTTCGTAGTGGACCAGGGCCAGCTTCATCCGGGCCATGCCGAGCGTCGCTTCCCGGGAGCGCAGGCGTCGGAACTCGGCGCGTGCCTCGGCGAGGTCCCACCGGCCCGAACGAAAGGCCTCCAGCCGTCTGCCGGCCCAGTCGTTCCGTGGATCGACCTCGAGAAGCTTCTCATAGGTCTCCAACGCGGCACTGCGCCGGCCGCGAAACTCGAGAACCAGTCCCAGTTCCGCAAGCACCGGCGCGGACAGCGGGTGCAGCTCGAGGGCCGCGGCGTAGGTCTTCTCCGCCCGCGCCAGATCCCGAGACTCGGCCAGAATACGGCCAAGATAGTAGTGGCCCAGCGGCGATTCGGGATTGCCCCGGACATACCGCTCCAGCTGCTCCCGCGCCGGCCTGTACTGCCCCTGGGCGAGGTGGATCGCGCCGAGGTAAAGGAGCGTCCGGGCGTCGTTCGGGTCGATCTCCAGCACTTTCCGGTACTCCCGGATTGCCGCCGGGGCATCTCCCCTGGCGCTGTGCAACCCGGCCAGCAGGCGACGGCTTTCCAGGTCTCCGCGGTCGAGCCGCACCGCGGCCTCCGCCTCCACCAGGGCGCGGTCGATCGCGCCGAGACCCAGATAGGATCGGGCGAGACGCGCCCGTAGAAATGCGTTCGACGGATCGTGTAGCGCGGCTGCCTGGTAATGCTCGTGGGCCGCCCCGGAATCGCCGGCAAGCAACTCCATCCGGGCCCTCAGGAAGCGGTACATTGCCTGGGCTTCCGGCGGGACCGCCACCGTCTCCGGTTTGGCGGAGGCATCCGACAATGACGCGGGGGCCATGGGGCCGCAACCTGCGAGAAACAGTCCTGAAAGTACTAGAACGATTCCCCAGCCCATACCGGACATGCTACTTTTTTCTGAAGCAGAATGCAAAACGAGTGGACTGTCCTGTATAAATGGTGGGGAAGATGCGCAGGACCTTTGTCGCCGGCAACGCACGACGACTTGTAGGGGCGGTTTTCAAACCCGCCCGTGTGGCCGATACCACGCGAGGCGGAGCAACGCCGACGACGAAAAGGACCCGCAGATTCCCCTCGGTTCAGGCAGGACACCATGCTGGCTATCACAGGCGCCGGGAGCGGTCAACGATGAGCGCGTCGATGGACGTTGATGCGGCGGTGCGAGCGCTTCGAAACGACAACGTCTCCGGCTCCCGGATCATCACGCGGCGGGCGGCGGAGCTGGTCGAAGCGTACCTCGCCCGCGCTTCACCCGACGCGCGCGGCCCCGGACGAACCGACCGTTGCGACATCGAAACGCGGCTGCCAAAGGTCGCGGAGGCGATCATCGACGCGCACCCGGCCATGGCGCCGCTGTACAATCTCTTCGAATCATTGCTGGAAAGCCTGGATGACGTTGCCCCCGCCGGCGACGCCCGCAGCCGAATCCGCCGGGCTGCGAAGATTTTCATCGACGGAATGGACGAACACAACCGTGCCATCGCCCGCCGATTCTGCGACCTCCTCGATGAGGGCCGGATGCTCTTCACCCATTCCGCCGGCTCCACCGTACGTACCGCCCTGCTGCACTGCTGGCAGGCGGGCCGCGGACTGACGGTCCACTGCACGGAGTCGCGCCCGATGTCCGAAGGAAGCGCACTGGCGCGGGATTTGGCGGAGCAGGGCATACCGACCACCCTGTCCACCGACGGTCTCGCATTCTCGCTCCTGCGGCACGCTCCGCGGCCGCTGCTGGTGGTCGGGGCGGACGCCGTCACGCCCCACGGCATCGTCAACAAGGCCGGCACCCTGGGCTTGGCAACCGCGGCCCGGAGTTGGGGCATCCCGCTTTACGTACTGGCGGGGAGCGAGAAGTTCCTGCCGTCCGCGCCCCGCCTGTTCCATCAACAGGAGCGGCCGCCGGAGGAGATCCTCCCCCAGGCGCCCGAGGGACTGCGCGTCATCAACCGCTACTTCGACCTGACGCCCGCGGAATCCGTCACCGGCATCGTCACCGAACGCGGCGTGCTGACGGCCCGGGAAGCGAAAGTCGAGCTCGCCGGAATGAAAAACCGCTCCCGCCTGCGGCCCGCCGCCGGCCGGGTTTGAAACCCCGCGCCGCGTATGCGAATTAATTTCGGACCGACCCCTCGATTGAAGGAGCCCCGATCGTGACCGTATCACTGGAGGCGCTGAGAGCGGAAATCCGGGAGTTGACGGCGCAGGTGGAGGACCACGGCTATCGCTACTACGTCCTCGACCGTCCGACCATCGCCGATTCCGAATACGATGGGCTGTTCCGGCGCCTCTGCCGCCTGGAGCAGGAACATCCGGAGCTGGCGCTGCCCAATTCGCCCACCACCAGGGTAGGCGGTCCGCCGGTGGACAAGTTCGCTGCCGTGCGGCACACCCTGCCGATGCTGTCGCTGGACAACATCACGAACCGCGACGAGCTCGCGGACTTCGAGCAGCGGCTTCAGCGTTTTCTCAAGTCCGACGATCCGCTGGAGTACGTGGTGGAGCCCAAGATCGACGGCGTCGGAGTGGAGTTGGTCTACGAGAACGGCGAACTCACGGTGGGCTCGACCCGGGGCGACGGCATCGACGGCGAGGACATCACCCGGAACGTCCGGACCATCCGATCCATCGCCCTGTCGCTACGCCCGGACGGCAAGGCGGTCCCGCGGCTGCTGGCCGTGCGCGGCGAGGTGTTCTATCCCACCGAAGGCTTTCAGCGCCTCAACCGGCAACGGGAAGAAGCCGGAGAGTACGTGTTCGCCAATCCCCGCAACGCCGCCGCCGGCGCCCTCAAGCAACTGGACTCGAAGATCACCGCCGGCCGGCCCCTGGACATCTTCTGTCACGGCATGGGCGCGGTGGAGCCCGCGTCCTTCACGAGCCACGCGGAATTCCTGGCGGCGTTGCAAGCCTGGGGACTGAAGCCGGTACCGCTGATCCGCGTCTGCAGCAACGTGGAGGAGATCGTCGCCTATCAGGAGGAGATGGAAAACCGGCGGGACGCGCTGCCCTACGAGATCGACGGCGTGGTGTTGAAGGTCAACAGCCTGGAGCTTCAGCGCCGTTTGGGACAGATCGCCCGCTCCCCGCGCTGGGCCATGGCCTACAAATTCAAGCCGCGCCAGTCCACCACCCGTATCCTCGATATCCAGCCCCAGGTGGGCCGCACCGGGACCCTCACGCCGGTGGCGAGCCTCGAGCCGGTACAGTTGGCGGGAGTCACGGTCAGGAACGCATCGCTTCACAACATGGATGAGATCGAGCGAAAGGACATCCGCATCGGCGACACCATCGTCATCGAGCGGGCCGGCGACGTGATCCCCTACGTGGTGCGGGTGCTCGCCGAGGAGCGAGACGGCAGCGAGCGAGTCTTCGAGATGCCCGCCCAATGTCCGATGTGCCGCTCCCAGGTCTATCGCGAGGAGGGCGAGGCCGCCTACCGCTGCGTGGGCCTGGCGTGTCCGGCCAAGCTCAAGGAGAGCCTCAAGTTCTTCGGCTCGCGGAACGCTTTGGACATCGAAGGGCTCGGGGAGAAGCTCATCGACCAGTTGGTGGAGAAAAAGCTGGTGGCGGACGGCGCCGACCTCTACCGTCTGGAGGAGGACACGCTGGCCTCGCTGGAGCGCATGGGCGCCAAGTCGGCGCAGAACCTGATCCGGGAGCTGGATCGCAGCAAGGACACCACCCTTTCCCGCTTCGTGACCGCCCTGGGGATCCGGCACGTGGGAGAGGCCACGGCCAAGGTCCTGGCAAACCATTTCGGCAGCCTCGACGGCATCATGGACGCCGACGAGGAGGCCCTCATCGAGGTCCGGGACATCGGTCCGGAGGTGGCCAGGAGCATTGCCGGTTTCTTCGCGGACGAAGCCAATCGCGGGGTCATCGACAAGCTGCTGGCCGCGGAGTTCCGGCTCAAGGCGGAGGCCCGGGCCGAGGGCGCCCTCACCGGCTTGAGCTTCGTGCTCACCGGCAGCCTGGACACCCTGTCGCGCGGCGAGGCGCAGAAATCCATCACCGCCCTGGGAGGACGGGTGGCCGGAAACGTCAGCAGCAGGACCGACTACGTGGTGGTGGGCGCCGAGCCGGGCTCCAAAGCCGGCAAGGCGCGGGAGCTGGGCATCCGCATCCTGGACGAGGACGAACTGCGCGCGATGCTGGAGAAGGGCTGAAGCTGGCGATGCTCTACGTGGTGGCCACGCCCATCGGCAACCTGGAGGACATCACGTTGCGCGCCTTGCGCGTGCTGCGGGAAGTGGACCTGATCGCCGCGGAAGACACCCGCCACACCCGCAAGCTGCTGGAACGATACGACATCCGCACCCCCCTCACCAGCTATCACGAGGGTAACGAGCGCACCAGGGCGCCGGTGCTGGTACGGCGCATGGAGGCCGGCGAGAACATCGCTCTGGTGTCGGACGCGGGTACGCCGACGATCTCGGACCCGGGTTATCACCTGGTGCGGGCCGCAGCCTGGAAGGGCTTGCCGATGACGCCGGTCCCGGGGGCCTCCGCAACCACCGCCGCATTGAGCATATGCGGTCTGGCCACCGACCGTTTCGTGTTCCAGGGCTTCCTGCCGGCGAAACAGGGTCGGCGGAGGGAGGTGCTGCGACGGCTTCGGGACGACGATCGTACCCTGGTGTTCTACGAGGCGCCGCACCGGATTCGGGAATCGCTGGCGGACATGCACGAGATCCTGGGAGACCGCGCCGCGCTGGTGGGCCGCGAGATGACCAAGGTGCACGAGGAGCTGCTGCGCGGGACGCTGTCCCGACTGGCGGCGGAATCGGACGAAACCGCACCGCAGGGGGAGTTCGTCGTCGTGGTGGCGGGGCGGGACCAGGCGGCGCCGGTCAACGAGGAGATGCTGCGGACGGAGATCGCCAGTCTCCTCCGGGCCGGGCACAAGGTCAACGACGTGGCCAAGCTCATGGCGACGACGTTTCCCCTGGTGAAACGCGACCTCTACAAGCTGGTGCTGGAGATCGGCAAACGACAGTGACGGCCAGCCCCGGCGATGACGCCACTGGCTCAGGAACTCGTCTGTCGTTCCCGGCCGCCGCCTCGTATCTCTCCCCGCAGTTCCGAAAACTCCCGTCCCAACTCGTGAACTTCCTTCCGTAACCCGTTTATCCTGCCGTCCAGCAGATCGATCCTGCCGTCCAGCCGGTCCATCCTACCGTCGAGCCGGTCCATCCTGTCGTCCAGTCGGTCCATCCTGCCGTCCAGCCGGTTCTCGAGCCCGTCCATCCTGCCTTCGAGCCGATTCTCGAGCCGGTCCATCCTGCCGTCCAGCCGATTCTCGAACCGCACCATCACGCGCCAGTTGAACGCCGCAAGGGCCAGCCCGACCCCGATTATCGTGATGATCTCACCCGTCATGTGTCTCCTCACTCACATGCCGCGCATCACTGTGGCCATACCAATGGCTTCGGCGGCTCGGGTCGATTCTTGAATTATTATTCATCTACAAGCTGATGCTGCAGATCGCCAAACGGCAGTGACGGCCAGCCCCGGCTATGACGTCACTGGATCAGGAACTCGTCTGTCCTTCCCGGCCGCCGCCTCGTATCTCTCCCCGCAGTTCCGAAAACTCCCGTCCCAACTCGTGAACTTCCTTCTGCAACCCGTTTATCCTGCCGTCCAGCCGATTCTCGAGTTGGTCCATCCTGCCGTCCAGCCGGTACTCGAGCCGGTCCATCCTGCCTTCGAGCCGATTCTCGAACCGTACCATCACGCGCCAGTTGAACGCTGCAAGGGCCAGCCCGACCCCGATCATCGTGATGATCTCACCCGTCATGTCTCTCCTCACTCACATGCCACGCATCACTGTGGCCATACTAATGGCTTCGGCGGCTCGGGTCAATTCTTTAATCATCGTTATCTTAATGAGCGTTCCAGATGACCGATCCTCATCCCCGGCGCCGTCAGCGCAGGGCTACTTGCCCCGGTCCCGGGAATATCGGAAGTCGCGGTCGATGGTTCGGTGGGGGACCTTGGCGATGACGGGAAGGCGGCGCTTGAATCGGGAGATCATGATGCGCCGCACCGGATTCGATTAACGAGGAGATGCTGCGGACGGAGATCGCCAGTCTCCTCCGGGCCGGGCACAAGGTCAACGACGTGGCCAAGCTCATGGCGACGACGTTTCCCCTGGTGAAACGCGACCTCTACAAGCTGGTGCCGGAGATCGGCAAACGGCAGTGACGGCCAGTCCCGGCGATGACGCCACCGGCTCAGGAACTCGTCCGTCGTTCCCGGCCGCCGCCTCGTATCTCTCCCCGCAATTCCGAAAACTCCCGTCCCAACTCGTGAACTTCCTTCCGTAACCCGCTTATCCTGCCGTCGAGCAGATCGATCCTGCCGTCCAGCCGGTCCATCCTACCGTCCAGCCGGTCCATCCTGTCGTCCAGTCGGTCCATCCTGCCGTCCAGCCGGTTCTCGAGCCGGTCCATCCTGCCTTCGAGCCGACTCTCGAACCGCACCATCACGCGCCAGTTGAACGCCGCAAGGGCCAGCCCGACCCCGATCATCGTGATGATCTCACCCGTCATGTCTCTCCTCACTCACATGCCGCGCATCACTGTGGCCATACCAATGGCTTCGGCGGATCGGGTCAATTCTTGAATCGTCATTACTTTGGTGGACATTCCAGATGACCGCACCGGATTCGGGAATCGCTGGCGGACATGCACGAGATCCTGGGAGACTGGTGCTGGAAATCGGCAAACGGCAGTGACGGCCAGCCCCGGCGATGACGCCAGTGGCTCAGGAGCTCGTCCGTCCTTCCCCGCCGCCTCGCATCTCTCCCCGCAATTCCGAAAACTCCCGTCCCAGCTCGTGAACTTCCTTTCGTAACTCGTTTATCCTGCCGTCCAACAGATCGATCCTGCCGTCGATTCGGTCCATCCTGCCGTCCAGCCGGTACTCGAGCCGGTCCATCCTGCCTTCGAGCCGATTCTCGAACCGCACCATCACGCGCCAGTTGAACGCCGCGAGGGCCAGCCCGACCCCGATCATCGTGATGATCTCACCCGTCATGTCTCTCCTCACTCACATGCCGCGCATCACTGTGGCCATACTAATGGCTTCGGCGGCTCGGGTCAATTCTTTAATTATCGTTACCTTAATGAGCATTCCAGATGACCGAGCCTCATCCCCGGCGCCGTCAGCACCGGGCTACTTGCCCCAGTCCCGGGAATATCGGAAGTCGCGGTCGATGGTTCGGTGGGAGACCTTGGCGATGACGGGAAGGCGGCGCTTGAACTGGGAGGTCATGATGCGCCGGGCGATGTCGTCGACGAATTCGGGGTTGAAACCTGCCTCGATGAGCTCGGCGCGGCCGTAGCGCTGGTCCACCATCAGGTAGAGCAGCTCGTCCACGTCACGGTAACTGAAACCCAGCTCGGCCTCGTCCGTCTGGCCGGCCCACAGGTCCGCCGAGGGTTTCTTGTCCACGATCACCTCGGGAACGCCGACCGCCTCGCTCAACGCCCACACCTGAGTCTTGTAGAGGTCGCCCAGGGGGTTCAGGGCCGACGCCATGTCTCCGTGCAGGGTGCCGTAACCCAGCAGCAACTCGGTCTTGTTGCTGGTGCCCGCTACCAGGGCGTCCCATCGCGCCGAGTGGTCGTAGAGGATGGTCATTCGTTCCCGGGCCATCTTGTTGCCCCGGCGCTTGGGGTCGGCGTCCGGGAACGTTGCGAAATAGGCGTCGATCTGCGCCGTGATCCCGACGGTGGCGGAACGGATGCCGCTCTTCTCCACCACCAACCGGGCGTGCTCCAGGCTCTCCGCGCTGGAGTTCCGGTAGGGCATCATGATTCCCAGCACCTGGTCCGGACCCAGGGCCTCGGCCGCGAGCATGGCGCTCAGGCTCGAATCCACCCCGCCGGAAAGGCCCACCACCACCCGCTCGAGGCCGACCTTGCGCACCTCGTTCCGGATGAACGCCACCAGGATCCGGCGCATCAGCGAGACGTTGGTGGGAATCATCGCCCCTCTACTCGCGGCGGATGCGCTTCAGCTCCCGGATGGTGAGGTCCACGTCCTCGTCGCGCATGAGCGGCGCCCGGGTGCGCTTGCGCCGCACCACCTCATGCGACACCTCCCCGGCCACGAACTCCTCCTCGTAGTAGTTCCCCTTGCACACCGTGCGGCCGAAGGGGTCGAGGATGCCGGAGCCGCCCCAGAAGCCGACCCCGTCCTCGAAGCCGACCCGATTGGCGTGGACCACGAAGACGCCGTAGGTCTCGGCGTAGCTCCGGGTGACGAGCTCCCAGTAACGCGCATTGTCGTCCTGGTCCGCGCCGTCGGTGACGCCGCGCAACGGGCTGGAGGACGGGCAGAGGATCGAAAGGGCTCCGTCCAGCGCCGCAAGGTGGACCGTGGACGGATGCCACAGGTCCTCGCAGATGAGCAACGCGAGCCGGCCGTGCCGGGTATCGAAGGCCCTCAGCCGGTCACCCCGGGCGAAGTAACGCTGCTCGTCGAACATGCCGTAGGTGGGAAGGTACACTTTCCGGTGGATGTGCCGGACCTCGCCGTCCTCCAAATACACCGCGGCGTTGAAGAACCGGTGATCCGGGCTCTCCAGCACCAGTCCCGCCACCAGGGACAGCTCCCGGCTCAATGCCTTGAGCCGCTCCATCTCCGGGCTCGACAGCCGAACCGCCACGTCCGGCACCATGTCGCGCAGGAAGTAACCCGTAAGACTCAGCTCGGGAAACACCACGACGTTCACGTCCCGGTCCGCCGCCTCCCGGATTCCGGCCTCGTAGAGGGCCATGTTCGCCGCAACGTCGCCCAGTTTCGGATTGATCTGCGCCATGCCGACTCGGAACGACATGAAGGGGGGCTAACACATTTCCGCGAGGGGAGAAAGCGGACGGAGAGCAGGTCCATGCGCCGTCTCCGAGACTTCTGGAATTCGGCAAGGCTATTGATTACATCAAGGCTCATGGACGAGATGAAGGCGACCGTGGCGGAGAAGGTGGCGGAAGTGTTCGGCGCGGCGGCGCGGGTCACCGGGCTGGATGCACTGGCGGGAGACGCGTCTTCCCGGCGCTATTTCCGCGCCGGCATCGACGCACCGGGAGGTCCGGGTTCGGCCATGGTGATGAGTTGGAGCGACTCGGGGCTGCCGGTCTCTTCAGAGGAGCTTGCCGTGTTCGAGAAGCCGCCGGAGGAGTTGCCCTTCCTGAACGTGCACCGGTTTCTCAAGGCGGCGGGGGTCAGGGTGCCGGCGATTCATGGCCACTGGGTGGCGCAAGGGCTGATGCTCCTGGAGGACCTGGGAGACATCTGCCTTTGGGACCGGGTGCGAGAAGCGCCGGAAGCGGAAGTCATCCGGTGGTACCGCAAGGCCATCGACGAGCTGCTGATGTTGCAGATTGGCGGCACACGAGCCCGGGACCACCAATGCCTGGCTTTCAGACAGGCCTTCGACCGGCGGCTATACCTTTGGGAGTTCGCTCACTTCATCGAGTACGGCCTGGAGGCGGGAGACCAGGGGAGGCTGCCGGCGGCGGAACGGCGGCTCCTGGACGACGCCTTCGAGGACATCAGCGCGCACCTTTCCGGCCGGCCGCGGGTTCTCAATCACCGGGACTACCATAGCTGGAACCTCATGGTTCATAACGACGCCGTGGTGGTCATCGACTTTCAGGATGCCCTGCTGGCGCCGGCCCAGTACGATCTCGCTTCGCTTTTGAACGACCGGGAGACGGACCAGGTGGTCACGCCGGCGCTGGAAGACCGGCTCATCGCCTACTATCTCGAACGCCTGGAAGAATGGGGAGAGCCCCGGGCGGACCGTGATGAATTTCGGGAGACCTACCTGCTCGCTGCTCTGCAACGGGACTTCAAGGTGGTCGGGCGGTTCCGATACCTGGACGTGGTCAAGGGCAAACCCGGCTACAAGCGATACATCGCCCCGACGTTGAGGCGCATCGAGAGGAATCTCGGGCGGGCGCCGGGACTGGAACACCTGATCCCGGTCCTGGCTACGCACTTCGAGGAAATCACGTGAAGGCGATGATCTTCGCCGCGGGCCGGGGGACCCGGCTCCGGCCCCTGACCGACACCCTGCCCAAATGCCTCGTGCCGGTGAGCGGCCGTCCCATGATCGATTATCCACTGATGCTGTTGCGGCATTACGGGGTCCGGGAGATCGTGGTCAACGTTCACCACCATGCCGACCGGGTCGAGGAGTATCTCGGCGACGGCTCCCTTTTCGGCGTGGACATCGTCTATTCCCGGGAACCCCTGCTGCTGGATACCGGCGGCGGCCTGCTTGGAGCCAGGAGGTTCCTGGACCATGGCACCTTCGTGATCATCAACAGCGACGTGCTGATCGATCTGCGGCTGGACGAGGTGCTGCGGTTTCACCGC
This sequence comes from uncultured Binatia bacterium (SeqCode), assembly GCA_965214905.1. GTDB lineage: Bacteria > Desulfobacterota > Binatia > UBA9968 > JAJDTQ01 > JAJDTQ01. The sequence continues at coordinate 2,627,627 of OZ243984.1, read as the reverse complement.
GAGCGCGCGGCGGCAGCGACCCTGGTGCTGCGCAAGGACGCCATGGCGGACGCTTACGGGTCCATCCGGACCGATGCGGAGGGGAGAATACGGAAGCTGCTGCACCATGAAACGCCCGGTGACGCGTCCGACGCGCTGGAGCAATACATGTTCACCGGGGTGCACATCGTGGAGCCCCGAATCTTCCAGTACATGGAAGGCCCGGAGCCCTTCAGCATCACCCGCACGACCTACCCACGAATGCTGGCCGGCGCCGAGCGCCTCTGCGGCTTCCCCTTCGGCGGTAAGTGGCAGGATATGGGGACTCCGGAACGGCTACGGTCTACGGACCGGGAGCTGCGGGACGGCACCCTGAAACCGCATTTTCTCTAGTTTTCCTCGTCTCTGTCCCGCCGGGTATCCAGATATTCACTGTGGCTCTGATACTGCTCCGCGTCGTAGAGTTCCCGGTCGATACGGTGCAGCAGCAACTCGCCGGCCAGGATGATGCGGCGCTTCTCGCCTACGCCTTTGCGCGCCAGCGAAATGCTTCTCCGGAGGGCTCTGCGTACGACGCCCCGGCTATCCCAGAACTCTTCGGTGAAATCCCTGTATCCATCCTGCGTCGCCTTGGCCAGCAGCGTCAGTCCCCCCTTGAAGCTCTCGAGTCCCGCCTCGTCATCGCCCCGCTGCATTTGGGTCAGGCCAAGGACGATCCACCCGATCTCGTCCTCGCGGTTGAGCGCCAACGCCCGCTTCAACACCTCGAAGGCCGAGCCATACCGGCCGGCGTAGTAGTAGGCTCGCCCGAGGTGCGTGAGGCTGTCCAGGTATTTCGGGTTCCGGCGCACGACGTATTCGAGGTCCACAATGGCCTTGTTCACCTGTCCGCCGCGCGGGGTCTTGCCCAACTCCGTCAACGCGTCGTTGTACCTGCCCCCCACCCCGATACCCGCGGGCTTCCAACAGCCCGCAAGGCCCGCTGCCAGAAACCCGCAAACCACAACCCCACCCAGGAGTCTCCGTATCCACCGCGCAGATCGTACCATTTGCCGGGTCACTTCCTTTCCTGCAACAGCTCGCGGAGGCCGGCCGCGGCTTCCCGGAGCCCGGCCCCGAGGCGACCGTGATCGTACATCGCTGCTCTTGCGAGCTATAGTCAACAAACCGCTCATGGTCAAGCCTTCGTAACGGGGCCGGCTTCATGAACCTCGGCGCAGAAGGAAAAAGCAAAAGAATATGCAAGGGGTCGCCCCGCCGGGCGGCCCTTCGAATCCTGGTCCACCATCCGAACTGTCTCAAAGGACAAAAAAAGCGGGGCCGCTCCGCAATGGAACGGCCCCGCTGGTTTCACGGTTCAGGACAACCCTAGAACCGGTACTCGACGATCAGCGTGAAGACGTTGAAACTGGTGTCGCCCGCGTCGTCCGTCACCTTTGCGATGTCATCCGTGGAGCAACCGTCACCCTCGCCGCAACCGAGCTTGTCCCACACGCCGTGGACCTGCATCCAGCCACCAGGGACACTGTACACGAACGCCAACCCGTGGTTGATGAGCTCCGCGTCGTGCGACTTGAGATCGACGGAGGTGTAGATCGGGGAGACGGATATGCCGCCTTCCTTTTTGCTTCCACCCATCATGCCGCTCTTGGGACCCCACAGCCACATGGTGGCTGCCAAGCGTACCTCGGAGGCCTCGATGGCTTTCATCATGCCACCGTTCTCATCCGCCTCATAGTTTGCCACATGGGCGGCCAGTCCGAGCCACTTCAAAGGCGACCACGAAAAACCATGGAACGTGTAGGTGTGATCACCCATGACCTTGGCGACATTGGCCAACGTCACCCTCTCCTGCGTGGTCGGCCCGTATATCTTGCCCGGACCCTCTTCCAGATCCGACATCGACTCGTACGCGAAGGCGTATTTCAGGCTCGATATGTCGAACCCGCCCATTCCCGCGGCGGCGTTGGCAACAGGCTGGATGCCGAGGGCGAACGCCCTGCTGCGACCGTTGGTCCCATGTCCGGGTCCGCGCCCGTACTCGTCCTGCTCATCGAGACCCACGGCAAACTCCAGGTGATTGATCTTGGCCATGCCCATGGCAGGAAGCTTCTTCCAGGCCAGCACCACGCTGCCGTCCTGCGAGGCGCCCATCCCCAGCGCGTTGATGAGCGGCGAATCCTCTGTTCGGCCAAAGCCCTGGTTCTTATTGCCGCTGAAGGAGGGGTTGTAGCCGTAAGCCACGGTCGGAAGCCAGGGGTTCGTCTTCTCGAAGTGCAGGTACGCGTCGCCGTCGAACGCTACCGTCGTGTTGCCGCTGAAGGTCCACTTGACCTCGTAGAACCCGTACTGCGAGGTGACGTTGATGTTGGGCCTGAAGCGACGGATCCGGATCACGCCGTTCTGGTAGCCCTCCTCGGGGTTGTCGTTGGTCAGCCAGAAGCTGGTGTAGACCTGCAACCGCTGCCCGAAGGTGATGCTCCAGAGGTTGTCCGCGGCCGCGATGGTGAGACCCTTGCCAGCGGAGTACTTGAACGACGGCCCCTTCATCTCGGCCGCCAAGGCGCGCTCATTGGCTGCCTCTTGATTCTGCTTCAGTTGGGCCAGTTCCTGTTCCAGTGCCTGTATCCGCGTATCCACATCGGAAGCCTGGACCGGCGACGCGGCCAGCGTCAGGGCTCCCATCAAAACCACGGCGCTTGCGAGACCGAGCGCCTTTTTCAAGAACACCATATTCATTACCTCCTCCTTGGTAATCAGAGTTACGGTGCTCTTCGGTGGTGTCTCAGCTTGAAGTAGCTTGAAGTTGAGACACCACCTGCTATTCAGGCATTCGTGTGGTAGAGCAGGTGGGGAAGGCGAAGGCAGGGGTGCGGGGTCCCGGCTCGATCAGATCAACCGCCTCGTTTCAGGCTCATCTTCGTATTGGAAACGCCTGGATTTGACCTAAAATTAGGACTCAGGTACTAGATTCAAGTCGTTTTGAACCTTGCATCTACAAAAACCCTACTTGCGAACAATTGCATGAATACGGCCAAAAACGTAGAAATCACAGAGCAGTTTCGCTGTTTGTAGTACGTAACTCTGATTACCAAGGAGGAGGTAATGAATATGGTGTTCTTGAAAAAGGCGCTCGGTCTCGCAAGCGCCGTGGTTTTGATGGGGGCCTTGGCGCTGGCCGCGTCGCCGGTCCAGGCTCAGCACCATGCCGGTGGGTCCGACGTGGATACGCGGATACAGGCACTGGAACGGGAGCTGACCCAACTGAAGCAGAATCAAGAGGCAGCCAATGAGGAGAGTGCGCTGGCGGCCGAGATGAAGGGGCCGTCGTTCAAGTACTCCGCCGGCAAGGGTCTCACCATCGCAGCCGCGGACAACCTCTGGAGCATCACCTTCGGGCAGCGGTTGCAGGTCTACACCAGCTTCTGGCTGACCAACGACAACCCCGAGGAGGGCTACCAGAACGGCGTGATCCGGATCCGTCGCTTCAGGCCCAACATCAACGTCACCTCGCAGTACGGGTTCTACGAGGTCAAGTGGACCTTCAGCGGCAAGAGCACGGTAGCGTTCGACGGCGACGCGTACCTGCACTTCGAGAAGACCAACCCTTGGCTTCCGACCGTGGGTTACGGCTACAACCCCTCCTTCAGCGGCAACACGGGGAATGGCTTTGGCCGGACAGAGGATTCGCTGTTCGTCAACGCACTGGCGATGGGCGGTGCGCAGGACGGCAGCGTGGTGCTGTCCTGGACGAAGCTTCCTGCCATGGGCATGGCCAAGATCAATCACCTGCAGTTTGCCGTGGGCCTCGATGAACAGGACGAGTACAGCAACGGACCCGGACATGGGACCAACGGTCGCAGCAGGGCGTTCGCCCTCGGCATCCAGCCTCTTGCCAACGCCGCCACGGGAATGGGCGGGTTCGACATATCGAGCCTGCAATACGCCTTCGCGTACGAGTCGATGTCGGATCTGAGCGAGGGCCCGGGCGATAAAGATGGCAATATATTTGGTCCGACCACTCAGGAGGCGGTAACCTTGGCCCATGTCGCCAAGGTCATGGGTGATCACACCTACACGTTCCATGGTGTTTCGTGGTCGCCTTTGAAGTGGCTCGGACTGGCCGCCCATGTGGCAAACTATGAGGCGGATGAGAACGGTGGCATGATGAAAGCCATCGAGGCCTCCGAGGTACGCTTGGCAGCCACCATGTGGCTGTGGGGTCCCAAGAGCGGCATGATGGGTGGAAGCAAGACGGAAGGCGGCATATACGTCTCTCCGATCTACACCTCCGTCGATCTCAAGTCGCACGACGCGGAGCTCATCAACCACGGGCTGGCGTTCGTGTACAATGTCCCTGGTGGCTGGATGCAGGTCCACGGCGTGTGGGACAAGCTCGGTTGCGGCGAGGGTGACGGTTGCTCCACGGATGACATCGCGAAGGTGACGGACGACCCGTCCGACTCCAGTTTCAACGTCTTCACGCTGATCGTCGAGTACCGGTTCTAGGGTTGTCCTGAACCGTGAAACCAGCGGGGCCGTTCCATTGCGGAGCGGCCCCGCTTTTTTTGTCCTTGAGACAGTTCGGATGGTGGACCGGGATTCGAAGGGCCGCCCGGCGGGGCGACCCCTTGCATATTCTTTTGCTTTTTCCTTCTGCGCCGAGGTTCATGAAGCCGGCCCCGTTACGAAGGCTTTGGAAAACGGGGGTGTTCCACCGCTATAGAAGAAGGCGTATCTATCGCTTTCGATGGTGACGTTTACCTCCACTTCGAGAAGACGAATCCTTGGCTCCCCACCGTAGCTTACCCTACAACCCCTCCTTCAGCGGCAATAGGAACCGGGTTTTGGCCGGAAAGAGGATTTGGTCGCCTTTGAAGTGGCTCGGACTGGCCGCCCACGTGGCAAACTATGAGGCGGATGAGGACGGTGGCATGATGAAAGCCATTGAGGACTTGCCTTCTACCAAAGACAGGAGTATCCCATGAGCTTCCCCGCCACGAGTCGATCCGACGTTCACGACCTTGTCCTGTCTCATGCAGTTGCGCCGAACACCCGGCTCGCCTACGACAAGGGCTGGGCCTGCTTCACCGCGTATTGCACGAGGGAACGGATTGCCGACCCGCTGTCCGCCTCTCCGGAGATCGTCGCCCGCTTTTTTCTGGACTGCGCTACACGGCCCCGTTCGGGACGCGGCAACCCGTTGTCCATGAGCACGGTCTCCCTCTACAGCAGCGCCATCACCAAACGGTTCACCGACGCCGACAGGACCTCGCCCACCCATCACCCCACCGTCCGGGCAACTCTCAAGGGCTTGAGCCGCCTTGCGGGCGCCATGCCGCGGCGGGTCAAGGCGTTGCGTGAGGGGCACCTAAGGGCCATGATCGCCCAATGTCCCGACTCGGTCATCGGGACGCGTGACGCTGCTCTGCTTGCGCTCGGTTTCGCCGCCGCCTTGCGCCGGTCCGAGATCTGCGCGTTGCGCGTCGATGATGTGACCATCGTCCCGGCCGTCCGGGAACAGCCACGGCGGATGCTGCTTGCCATCCGCCGATCCAAGACCGACCAGAACGGCAAAAGCCAAACCATCGCGGTTCCGGAAGGCAAGACGATCAGGCCCATCGACCGTGTGCAGGCGTGGCTGTCCGCGTCGCGTATCACGCACGGGCCGCTGTTCCGGACCATGAAACGGGGCGGCGCGGTGCAAGAGAGACCGCTGCATCACTCGGACATCCCCCGCCTGGTCAAGCGCTACACCGCGTTGATCGGTCTGGACCCGAAAGAGGTGGCCGGGCATTCGTTACGGGCGGGCTTCGTAACCAGCGCCGCGGCGCACCGTGCCCGACTCGACAAGATCATGGCCGTCACCCGCCATACCAACGCGTCTACGGTCATGCAGTACATCCGTGACGCCGATGCGTTCTGTGATCACGCCGGCAACGCCTTTCTGTAGAAGGCTCCCTGCCCCCGCGGTCCTTGTGTGTTAAGATACCCTTGTCACGCAATCAGGAAGGGAGAAAGCCACGTCAGCAGTGACCGAGCCCATCAGGATAGTCCTGGCGGATGACCACACCCTGTTTCGTGAAGGTTTGAAACAGATCCTCGCACCAGAACGGGACCTGCTGGTGACCGCTGAGGCATCGCGGGCGGAAGAGGTGGGACCGGCCGTCGCAGAGGGAAAAGCGGACTTGCTGCTGCTGGAATTCAGGATGCCCGGGAGGGAAGCGGTCCAGACGCTCCTGCAACTGAAGGAGGACCATCCCGACACCAGGACGATGATCCTGACCGCGTACAAGAACGCCGCCAGCATCGTCAATTCCGCCAAGGCCGGAGCGCGAGGCTACGTATTGAAGGACATCTCTCCGGAGACGCTGCTCCAGGCAGTCCGGACCATCCACCGCGGCGGCGTGTGGATCGACAAGAAACTGCCCCGCGCCGGTGATTTTGCCGCCATCGCCGCCCAGTCCGATGCCGAGCCGCCGGGGGAGGAAGCCAACGGGATAGAGAGACTGACCCGGCGGGAGCTGGAAGTCCTGAAGCTTCTGGCCGAGGGACTCAGCAACGAGGAGATCGCCGCCAGCACGTTCATCAGCGAGCGCACGGTCAAGGCCCACGTGACCAACATCTTCTCCAAACTCAAGGTGAACAACCGCGTCAAGGCGGCATTGGCGATCATCCGGAAAGGCGCTCCGTCGCCCGCTCCCGCTGCTTCCCCCGCTCCTCGTCCACCCGGTGCAAGAGCGCGAGGCCGATGACGAAGAAGACCAGCACGACGGTCATGCCGGCGCGTTGGGAGCCGAAGAGGCGCGTCAACTCGCCCAGCAGAAAAGGGCCCATAAAGGCCGTGGCCTTGCCCGAGAAGGCGAACAGCCCGTAGAACTCGTTCTTCTTGTCCGCCGGCGCGAAGCGGCCCATGAGCGAGCGGCTGGCCGCCTGGTTGGGACCGCCGCACAGGCCGATGAGAAGCCCCGCGGCCCAGAAAAGCCGCCGCCGCCCGGCGAACAGAGCCGTCACGGTGGCCGCAATAAAACCCAGCAGGCTGATCTGGATGGCGCGCTTGCCACCCAGCCGGTCGTCCACGAACCCCATGGCGAGGGCGCCGAGGCCCGCGGCCACATTGAGGACCAGACCGAAGACCAGCAGTTCCTCGAAGGTGAAGCCGAAGGTGCCGGCCGCATAGATCCCGCCGAAGGCGAAGACCGTGTTGAGGCCGTCGGCGTAGAAGAGCCGGGCGAGCAGCAGACGGAAGATGTCCGGGTACCGCCGAATTTGACGGAACGTGGCGACCAGCCGGAGGAGGGAGTCGGACAGCGGCGTCCGGGAAACGCCGGGCCGAGCGGGTTTTTCCCGGATCCACAGGAACAGCGGCAGGCTGAACACGGCGAACCAGCCGGCCACCAGCAGGTTGGTGGCGCGGATGTTCTGGTAGGCTTCCTTGCCCAGGCCGAACCACGGGACCTCGGCGTCGACGAAGCCCACCAGGGCCAGCACCAGGGCGGTGAGGCCGCCGGCGTAGCCCAGCGCCCAGCCGTAGCCCGAGACGCGCCCGATCCGGTCCGGCGGCGCGACGTCCGGCAGGAAGGCGTTGTAGAACACCCCGCCCATCTCGAACGCGATATTGCCCACCGTGAACCAGAACAGCGCCTTGACCACCTGACCGGGCATGGCGGTGTAAAGGAAGGCCGCGCCGACTACGGCCACCGCAGTGAAAAACCCGAGGAAGCGCTTGCGGTAGCCGCCCCGGTCCGCCAGGGCTCCCAGCAGCGGCGACAGCAACGCCACCGCGATGGCAGTGATGCTCACGCTCCGGGACCACAGCCACGTGCCCGTCACCTCGTCCGGGGCGATGACCCTGGTGAAGAACGCCGCATAGATGAACGTGACTACCAGGGTGGTGAAGGGCGAGTTCGCAAAGTCGTAAAGGCACCAGGCAAAGACGGTGCGGCGGTTGGTCGGCATGGGGACTCCGTGTCACCCGCGTAGAGCGACGGCACGCAGTCGCCCTGCAAATCCTGAACGGGGCGAAGCGCGTGGGCGCACCTTTGCAAGGATTGAGCTCGTTTGCCCTGTCGTTTCGGCCGTGTACCCGTTCCGGCAACGTGCCGACCTTCAAGGGTGTGCGGTTGGGGCCGCCGAGGTCTGCCGGTGGTTTCCGAACGGACATCCAGTGGAGCACCGTCCACCAGAGTGGATATCATGCCCCTTTTCCATGCTTCTTTTCAACCTGCGGATCACCTTCCGATCCTGTCGATCGAGTCGGGAGATGCGGCGCTTGTCCGCGAAGCGTTAGCGGCGGCCGTTTCCGCTCGACGCGTCCCTTGCGGAGGCAACCCTGCGAATGCGCGGCGAATGTATTGCAAACTCGCCCGGAATGGGCTGAAATGAAACCGATACTTTCACGGCTTGCGGAGGAATCCATGCATTTCATCACAAAGCGAATCCGGCGCGCGGTCATGCCCGTATTCGTCGTTGCGGCCCTGGCGGGAGCGGCAGGCACGGCGTTGGCCGTCGACCCGGTGTTCTCCACCTATCTCGGCGGCGCCATCCGGGGATACGACCCCGTGGCCTACTTCACCGACGGGAAGCCGGTGAAGGGCAAGCGGGCCCACCGGCTGGAATGGAAGGGAGCCACCTGGTCGTTCGCGAGCGCGAAGAACAAGGAGCTGTTCGAGGCCGACTCGGAGAAGTACGCGCCCCGCTACGGCGGATACTGCGCCTGGGCGGTGAGCCAGGGCTATACCGCCTCCATCGACCCGGACGCGTGGACCATCGTGGACGGCGCCCTCTACCTCAACTACAGCCTGGGCGTCAGAGCACAGTGGTCCAGGGACATCCCGGGCAACATCGCCAAGGGGGACGTCAATTGGCCCAGTCTGCTGGCGGGGAAATAGGCGTCTCCGGCATTGCCGACCCGAGACAGCGACGAATGCCGGAGAGGACACGACCCATGAAATATTCGAAACTCGATGCGAAGGACCATGCCCGTGAGAACATGAAAGGCGTCTGGGCCGCGGCCCTGAACCCCTTCAACGAGGATTTCTCGTTCAACGAGGAAGGACTGCGACGCAATATCCGGCACTGGGTCGATGATCTGGCGATTCAGGGGCTCTTCATCGCCGGCAAGCAGGGAGAGTTCTTCTCCATGTCGCTGGAAGAGCGCAAGCGCAACTTCGAGATCGCGGTCGAGGAGACCGGCGGCAAAGCCGGCACCATCATGTCCTGCTCCGACCAGAACTTCGACGTCGTGGTGGAGCTGGCGCGCCACGCCGAAGCCGTGGGCGCCGACTACATCGTCGTGCATGCGCCCATACTGCACTTCATCACCGACCGGGACGACACCGTCTACAGCTACTACAAGGCCGTCTGCGACCGCGTGGACATCGGCATCGCCATGTGGAGCCACCCGGATTCCGGCTACCTGATGAGCCCGGAGCTATGCGCCCGGGTGGCGGAGTTGCCCAATATCGTGGCCATCAAGTACTCGGTGCCCCGGCCCATGTACGCCGACCTGACGCGGTTGGCCGGAGACCGGATCATCGTCAGCACCGCCTCGGAGGAGGAATGGCTCGACAACATCGTGGAGCTCGGCTGGCGACTCTACCTGTGCTCCTCGCCGCCCTACCTGCTCCAGACCCGGAACGACCGGCGCATGCGCGAATATACGCAACTTGCCTTCGACGGCCACGCCGACAAGGCCCGCCAGGTCCGCGACAGCCTGAACCCCGTGCGCGCGGCGCTGTCGTCCACCCGGCCCGGCGGCAAGCCCCAGGCGCATCAGAAATACTGGCAGGAACTCCTGGGCCAGGCCGGCGGCCCCGCCCGCCCGCCGCTGCTCCAGCTCACCGAGGAAGAGAAGGAACGGACCCGGGAGGCGTTCGAGGGGTGCGGACTGAGGGTTTGAGGGGACGAAGCCCCGTTTCGCAAGATTCGACCCCGAGCGGCGGACCGGGGAGAGGTACTCATGAAGTACAAAATCGCTCTTCACCACTCGGACGAAGGCTACAGTGTTTCAATGCCTGGTTTGCCGGGTTGTTGGTCCCAGGGCAAGGCAGAGGCCTTGGCCAATATCGAGGCCGCCATCCGGGAATACCTTTGCGTCGTGGAGGATCTGTCGGAGGATGCAAGCTCTTGCGATGCAAGCTCTTGCGATGATGTTGCGAACAGCGGAGGTCAGGCATGTACGGCCATCGTGCGCGCATAGGGTACACCTCACCACCCATCGTCACCGAAGTCTTTCCCTATGAGTTCTACAAGATGGCCCCGCCCGGGGTCACCTTGGCGCTGACCACACTCATGGTGGCCCGGCACTCGGCCGAGTCCGGGGAGGCCCGGGAAAGCTGGAACCACGCCGTGCGCGCTGCCCGGGAGATGGCCCGCGCCAAGGTGGACATCATCGTCTTCGGCGGCGGCCCCGTGGTCTATTCCGGGGGCCAGCAGCGGGCCGATGACACCATGCAGGCGCTGCAACAAGAGTTCGGCATCCCCGTCACCAACAGCACTACCGCCTACCACCAGGCGGACGCCGTGCTCGGCGCCCGGGTAGTGGGCTCCGTCACCTACGCCTCGGCCCCGGGCAGCGCCGAACACCTGCCCAACGAACGTTTTACCGACCCGGACAAGACCACGCTGGCGGGCCGGAAGTTCGCCGGCGTGCCGTTCATCGACGTAGGCGCCATTCCTTCCGAGACACCCCTGCAACTCGCCCGGAAGCTCAAGCAGGAACACCCGGAGATCGACACCCTCCACCTGGGCTCCCCCCACTGGGCCACCGGCGCCGTCATCGAGACGCTGGAGCGAGAGCTGGAGGTCAACGTGGTCCAGGGAAGCCAGGCGATCCTGTGGTGGGCGTTGCGCACCCTGGGCATCGCGGATCGGATCCAGGGGTACGGCAGACTTTTGAGAGAGCACTGATCTCCATGAATTGTCCGAAGAGGTCTGAAGAGGTTCCGAGTACAAGAACCATCACCGATTCAGTGTTGCTTCCGGAAATGCGACGGTTTAGAGTAGTAACGTCATGAGCGAGGCCATCGCATTCGATAGTTACAGGTTCGTGAAAAACCTGAGGGCAAGCGGGTTTACCGAGGAACAGGCCGAGGGCCTTGCCAAGGAACAGGTCCATCTGCTCGACACGCATCTGGCTACGAAGGCCGATATCGCCGCTGTCAGAGCCGACGGTGAGCAGCTCAGCGCCGTCGTCCAGAGGCTCGGAGCCGATGTCAAGCAGCTCAGCGCCGTCGTCCAGAGGCTCGGAGCCGATGTCGAGCAACTCAGCGCCGTCGTCCAGAGGCTCGGAGCCGATGTCGAGCAGCTCAGCGCCGTCGTCCAGAGGCTCGGAGGCAATTTGGAGCAGGTCAGGGCCAATGTGGAAATCAAGATACAGGAATCCAAGGTTGACCTGCTGAAGTGGATGATAACGGCCATGATTGCCCAAGGCGCGCTGGTCGTCACTCTGGTCAAGCTCTTGTGACCTGCCTTTCCCTCGTTCGACTCCATCCGTCACGGCCCAGTGCCAAGCCGCGCCCCGTCTGGCGGCAACGGAATCGTCACCCTGTGCTTGCGTCGAATTTCGCAAGGGCGGCAACCCCCGCTTCTGTTCAAGGCCTACGGGCTGAAGGAGGCGAACTTCAACCTGTTCGATCCGGGCTTCGGGCCGGCGTGTGGAAAGCCTGCGTCTCCGCGGCGCCACCCTCCACCTCGGCTCCCGCCACTGGGCCGCCGGAGCCGTCATCGAAACGCTGGAGCAGGAGTTGGGCCGTGAGGTCGAGAACTCCCGCCAGCGCCGCCAGTAAATTGCCTGGTCATCGAAACGCAGGAGCAGGAGTTTCGGGCCGTGAGAGCCGTAAGAGGGTCTTGACGCGCTACAACGGCTTCCGGCGCACGCGCAGGGAGTTGCCGATGACGGACAGCGAACTGAGGGTCATGGCGGCGCTGGCCACCATGGGGCTCAGAAGCAGGCCGAAGACCGGGTACAGCATCCCCGCGGCGATTGGGATTCCCAGGACATTGTAGACGAAGGCCAGCCAGAGATTCTGGCGGATGTTGGACATGGTCTGGCCGCTCAACTGCCGGGCTCGCGCCAGCGCCCGGAGGTCGCCCTTGAGCAGGGTCACGCCGGCGCTCTCCATGGCGATGTCGGCGCCGGTGCTCATGGCGATGCCCACGTGGGCCTGGGCCAGGGCCGGGGCGTCGTTGATGCCGTCTCCCGCCATGGCCACGACGGCGCCGGCTGCCTGGAGCCGCTGGATGACCGCGCCCTTCTGTTCGGGGGACACATCCGCCTCCACCTCGGCGATCCCCAGGTGATGCGCCACCGCGTCCGCGGTCAATTGATTGTCTCCGGTCAGCATGATGATCCGGATCCGTTTCCTCCGTAGCGCATTCATGGCCTCATACGAGGACTGCTTGACGGGATCGGCCACGCCGAGCATACCGGCCGGCTGGCCGTCAACGCCGATGAACGTCACGGTGCAGCCGTCACGGCGCTGGGTTTCCGCCCGCCGGTACAGCTCACCGCCGTCGATGCCGTGCTCCTCGAACAGCAGCCGGCTGCCCAACACCACCGAATGTCCGTCCACCTCGGCGACCATTCCCTTGCCCGTGACCGAGCGAAAGTCGCTCGCCTGGGACAGCGTGAGCCGGCGCTTCCGCGCCGCGCTGACGAACGCGGTGGACAGGGGATGCTCGCTTTCCTGCCCGAGGCTCGCCGCGAAAGCCAGCAGCTCGTCCTCTTGATGTCCGGCCAGCGGCACCACCGACACGAGGTGCGGTCTGCCCTCGGTAACGGTTCCGGTCTTGTCCACTACCAGGGTGTCGACCTTGTCCAGGAGTTCCAGCGCCTCGGCGTCCCTGATCAGCACGCCCGCGACGGCGCCCCGTCCGGTGCCCACCATTACCGCCATGGGCGTAGCCAGCCCCAAGGCGCAGGGACAGGCGATAATCAATACGGAGACCGCGCTGATGAGGCCATGGACCATGCTCGGCTCCGGCCCCACCAGGCTCCAGATGACGAAAGCAGCGACAGCCACGAGCATCACTGCGGGGACGAAGTACTCGGCTACCCGGTCGGCGGTGCGCTGGATGGGCGCGCGGCTGCGTTGAGCCTCGCTCACCATCTGAACGATCCGGGCCACCAGCGTATCCCGGCCGACCCGATCGGCGCGCATGACGAAGCTGCCGGCGCCGTTGACGGTTCCCCCGGTCACCGTATCGCCCTCGGTCTTCGCCACCGGCAACGGCTCGCCCGTCACCATGGACTCTTCGATGGTGGTGGAGCCGGACAGGACGGTACCGTCCACCGGGACCTTCTCCCCAGGCCGGACGCGCAGCCGGTCACCCGGCGTGACGTGTTCCAGCGGGACCTCCTCGCCGGTACCGTCATCCCGCAGCGACAAGGCCGTCTTGGGCGCCAGCGCCAGCAACGACCGGATGGCGTCGCCAGTGCGGGCTCGGGCGCGCAGCTCCAGGACCTGACCCAGGAGCACCAGGGTGATGATGACCGCGGCCGACTCGAAGTAAACCGGCACGACACCCCCGGCGGTCCGAAACGATTCCGGGAAAAGCTGCGGGAACAGGATGGCGGCGAGACTGAACACGTAGGCCGCACCCACTCCCACCGATATGAGGGTGAACATGTTCGGGCTGCGGTTCACCACCGAAGCCCAGGCGCGCTGGATAAAGGGCCATCCACCCCACAGCACCACCGGTGTGGTCAGCACGAACTGGGCCCATACGCACACCGTCCGGCTCATGGGCAACGAGAACGGGCTGCCCGCCGGTATCATCTCCACCATCCCCAGGAACAGGACCGGCAGGGAAACCACGGCGCAACTCCAGAACCTGCGGGTCATCTCCGCCAGCTCGGGGTTGGCTTCTTCTTCCGTGGATACCGTTTCCGGCTCGAGGGCCATGCCGCAACTCGGGCATGAGCCGGGTTCGTCGCTCGCCACCTCCAGATGCATGGGACAACGGTAGCCCGTGGCCCCAGCCAATCCCGGCGCCCGTTCGAGCGCCATCCCGCACATGGGACAGGCGCCGGCCTCCGCCTGCTGAACCTCGGGATGCATGGGACAGGTGTAGCTATTTTTTTGCAAGGCTACGCTTCGGCAAGCTGAGAGGCGGCGGGTCGGGTCAGCGAATGTCCCACGCCGGACAGAAGTGAATGGTCGGGGCGACTGGATTTGAACCAGCGACTTCACGGACCCGAACCGTGCGCTCTACCAGGCTGAGCCACGCCCCGACATCGGTCCGAATGAACCTTGGCCTGTATGGATTACTATCTAACACATTCATGATGCGGGGCAAATCAGTCAAAGGGAGCCGGAGGGGAGCCGGTACATCCGGGCGGCGAAGAAACCGTCCGTGTCGTGGCGGTGGGGCAGCGCGAGGAAATAGGGTCCGGCCCTCATGGGACGGGCGGTATCCGGGAGATGGACGTCAACGGCGTGGACATCAACGGCGAAATCGCGATGGCGCTCCAGGAAGGCCTCCACCACCTGCTCGTTCTCTACCCGGGACAGCGTGCAGGTAGCGTACACGAGAACCCCGCCGGGCCGCACCCGGGGGGCGGCCTGATCCAGCATGCCGGCTTGCAGCGCGGCGAGGCGGTCCAGGTCCCGTGCGGTGCGGCGCCAGCGGATCTCCGGATGCGCCCGCAGCGTCCCCAGGCCCGAGCACGGCGCGTCCACCAGCACCCGATCGAAGGCGCCGGACTCCCCGGGCAGAGCTTCGGTTGCGTCGCAGACCCGGGCGCGGATGCAATCGAGCCCCAGGCGGCGGGCATTCCCGGCCACCCTGGCGACCCCGCGTTCCGAGACGTCGCAGGCGACCACCTCACCCCGACCATCCATCGACTCCGCCACGTGGGTCGCCTTGCCGCCGGGGGCGGCGCACACGTCCAGCACCCGCATTCCCGGCCTGGGGTCGATCAGAAAGCCCACCATCTGGGAGGCTTCTCCCTGCACTTGGCACAGCCCTTCGCGGAACTCCGCCAGCTCCGCCGGCGACGCTGCCCCACGCAGACGGACCGCCAGCGGCGACCAGGTCCCGGGCCGGGCATCGATGCCGCGGGCGCATAACCGCTCCAGCAGCGCGTCGCGGGAGATCCGCAGGCGATTGGCGCGCAGCACCAACGGCGCCTCCTGGTTGTTGGCCTCCATGAGCCGCCGGCCGTCCTCGCGGCCGAACTGCTCCCGCCACAGGTCGATGAGCCAAGGGGGATGGGAAACCAGGGCGGCCAGATCCGCCGCGGGCGGGGACCACGCGTCCCGTTCCCGGGCCGCGATCCGCCGCAAGACCGCGTTGACCAGCCGCGCCTTTCCCGGCCCGGCCCGCCGCCTGGCGAGGTCCACCAGCTCGTTGACGGTGGCGTAAGCAGGCACCCGATCCAGGAAGAGCAACTCGTAGCCGCCCAGCCGGAGCAGATTGCGGACCAGCGGATCGAGGTCCTCGAGAGGGTTCCGCAACAGACGGGCGAGGACCCAGTCGATGCGCCCGCGCCAGCGCAGGGCGCCATAGACCATGTGGGTCAACAGTGCGGCATCGGCGGGCGCCAGAGCCGCCCTCTCGAGATGCGCGTTCAGCAGCACATCGGCGTACGCCTTGCGCCGGTCGACGCGGTCGATGATGGCGAGGGCGATCTCACGTGGCCTGGAAGGGAGAGCGCTCAAACCGCATCCCCTCCCGAAGCCCGGCGCCGCGGAGAAAGGCTTCGGCCCGCATCCGCTTTCGGCCTTCCAGTTGCAGCTCGGTGAGGAGCAGCACGCCGGCCCCGGTAGCGACCCGGATGCCGTCCGCGCCCGCCCGCACCACCGTTCCCGGCGGCTCCGTTCCCCGCGGCTCCGTTCCCCGCGCGGCGTCCGCCCCCAGCGGCCTCGCACGATGCACCTTGACGCGCTTGCCCTCCCAGTAGCTGAATGCCGAGGGCCAGGGGGTAAAGGCGCGGATCCGTCGCTCGATCTCCTGTGCCGGCCGGGCCCAGTCGATGATCCCGTCCTCCTTCCTGAGCATGGGAGCGAAGGTGACGGCCTCGGGGTCCTGGGGGCGCGCCGTGAGGGACCCCTGTTTCATCCCCGCCACCGTCTCCATCAGGAGCCGCGCGCCGAGCGGAACGAGCCTCGCTTCCAGGGAAGCTGCGGTTTCGTCCGGCGCCATGGCCACGCCTTCCGCCAGCAGGATCGGACCCGCGTCCATTTCCGCAACGAGCTGCATGGTGGTCACTCCGGTGACCGCCTCCCCTTCGAGGATGGCCCACTGCATCGGCGCCGCGCCGCGGTACCTGGGCAACAGCGAATAGTGAACGTTGACGCATCCCAGGGGCGCCAGGTCCAGGATCGCCTGGGGCAGTATCCGCCCGTAGGCCACCACCACCATGAGGTCCGGACTCCAACCCCGGAGTTGTTCCAGCAAGCCGGGGTCTTTCATCTTCCCGGGCGTCAGGACCGGTATCCCGGCCCGGTCCGCGGTCCGCCGGACCGGCGAGGGCGCGGTCGCCTGGCCTCGCCCGGACGGGCGGTCGGGCCGGGTCACCGCGCCCACCACCTCATCGAGCCCGCCGAGCAGGGTTTCCAGCGAAGCCGCCGCCGAGGCTGGCGTCCCCATGAAGACGATACGCATGAAGTGACGGGAATTGGTGCAGATGTCCTGGGACACCCTCACCCCCACCCCTCTCCCGGAGAGAGCGGGGTGGGGGCGCTGATCAGATGACGACGCCGCGGCTCTCCTGCGGCTCCTTGCCCGTGCGGATGGACTTCTTGAGCTTGCGCACGTAGAGCTCGCGCTTGAGCCGGCTGATGCGGTCGATGAAGAGCTTGCCGTCGAGGTGGTCGATCTCGTGCTGCAGCGCCACGGCCAGGAGCCCGTCCGCCTCGATGTCCACTTCATCGCCGTTCTCATCATACCCGGACACCGCCACCCACTCGGCCCGCCTCACTTCGGCGGTGAAATCGACGACGCTGAGGCAACCTTCCTCATAGACCACCTCGCCCTCGGCCTCGCGGACGACCGGGTTGGCCAGCTTGATGGCGTTGGGGCCGGGATTTTCATGATCGAGATCCAGGACGATGATGCGCCTGGACACGCCCACCTGGGGCGCCGCCAATCCGATGCCCGGCGCCGCGTACATGGTCTCCAGCATGTTCTGCATCAACTCCGCGGTCTCGCCGGTGACCGCTTCCACCGGCCGGGCTGGCGTCCGCAGGACCGGATCGGGAAACTTGAGAATGTCGAGGATCATGTCTTCTCCCACCCCACCACCCGACCCGGCAAAACGAGAACCGAAAGCGGATACATGCAAGCAACCTGCAAGGGGGACTTCGTGTGGATTTCCCCTCACCCTATCCCTCTCCCAGAGGGAGAGGGCACTTTCCGAATTCCTCTCCCTCTGAGGGAAGGCACATTTCGAATCCCTCTCCCAAGGAGAAAGCACATTTCCGAACCCCTCTCCCTTTGGGAGAGGGGCAGGGGTGAGGGTCCGTGCGAAAGTCTCCCCCCGTCGCGCATTTCGCACTTGTCGCACTCATTCATAACATGTTGTACGGATCCACATCAACGTGGATCCGGGTCGCCCTGCCCTTGGGCGTCAGCGCCACCGCCCTCCGGGCCAGGGCCAGGAGCGCCGGCCGGCTCCGCCCCTTGAGCAGGATCTGCCAGCGGTAGCGGTTGCGCAGCTTGGCGATGGGCGCGGGCGCCGGACCGAGGATATCCAGCGGCGCCGGGGGGTTCTCACGGCGGAGGGCGCGGGCCAGGTCGCGGGCGCCGCGCGCGACCTTGTCCTCGTCGGTCCCGTCGAGACGCAGGTGCACGAGGTGCTGGAACGGGGGGTAGCCGAGTTCCCGGCGGAACTCGGTCTCGGTGGCGAAAAACGATGGGTAGTCGTGAACCCTGGCGTGGTCCAGGCAGTAGTGGCCCGGCACCAGCGTCTGCACGATGACCCGGCCGGGCTGCCGCGCGCGCCCCGCCCGCCCGGCCACCTGACTGATGATCTGAAAGGTCTTTTCCGCCGCTCGGAAGTCGGGGAGGTTCAACGAGGAGTCGGCCAGCACCACTCCCACCAGGGTGACGCCGCCCACGTCGTGTCCCTTGGCGATCATCTGGGTGCCCACCAGGACGTCGAGTTCCCCCTTCTCCCACGACCGGAAGATCCGTTCCTGCGCGCCGCGGGCGCCGGTCGTGTCCCGGTCCATGCGCCCGATGCGGGCCTTGGGCAGCAGCCGCCGCAACTCGTGCTCGATCCTTTCGGTGCCGAAGCCCACCTCGCTCAGGGACAGATTGCCGCATTCGGGGCAGGCGTCCGCCTTGCGCCGGCGAAAACCGCAATGGTGACAGAACGTGCGGTTGTGCCCGAGATGGTAAGTGAGGCTGATGCTGCAGCGCGGACACCGTAACACGAAGCCGCAGGACCAGCACTGAAGGAACGACGCGAACCCGCGCCGGTTGAGGAAAATCAGGCTCTGGCGGCCGAGTTCGTGGTTCTCCTGGAGCGCCTGCAGCAGCGGAGCCGAAAAGAATCCGTCGGGGGCCGATTGCCCGGGGCGGGTCTTGAGGTCGACGACCTGGACCCGGGGCATGGGCCGGGCCGCCACTCGCCGGGTGAGCTCGAGCATGCGGTACCGGCCGCTGCGGGCGTTGTGGTAACTCTCCACCGACGGTGTGGCCGAGCCCAGGATCACCGGGCATCCGACGATGCGGCCGCGCACCACCGCCAAATCCCGCCCGTGATAGCGCACCCCCTCCTCCTGCTTGTAGCTGGTGTCGTGCTCCTCATCCACCACGATGAGTCCCAGTTCCCGGACCGGGGCGAAGACCGCCGACCGGGCGCCCGCCACCACCTTCACCGCGCCGTGGGCGATGCGCCACCAGTGACGCCACCTTTCCGCGGGGGTGAGGCCGCTGTGGAGTACGGCCACGTCGCCCGGGAAGCGCCCCTCCAGCCGGTCCAGCAACTGCGGGGTCAGGGCTATCTCCGGAACCAGGATCAGGCTCTGCCGGCCCTGACGGCGCACTTGCTCCACGGCCTGGAGGTACACCTCCGTCTTGCCGCTGCCGGTGACGCCGTGCAGCAGCAGGGTCTCGAAGCCGCCCTGGCGCAGGCGCCGGTCCAGGGACCGAAGCACTTGCTCCTGCTCCTCGGTGAGCACCGGAGCGCGGCTGGGCGCCACCGCTCCGGCGGTGGTTTCCGACCGCGGTCGCCGCTTGCGTCGAGCCTCGCGCACGTGTCCCCGGAGCCGGTCCTCCAGGGTCACGGCCTCGGCCGCGACCAGCCGTTCCAGGACCGCCTTGACGCCCCGGCCGGGGAACCGGCGGCTCAGCGCCGCCGGCGTCGTGGGGCCACGCTGGCTCAAGGCATCCAGGACCTCGCGGTCCAGCTCCCCATGGAGACGATCCGGTTCCCGGACGAAGGCCGCCACCAGCCGGCTTTCGGTGCGCAGGAGCGGCGGCAATGCGGCGGCCAGCACCTCCCCCATGGAGGCGACGTAGTAGTCGGCCGCCCAGCGGCACAGCTTCAGGAACGCGTCATCGAGAAGCACCTCCTCGTCCAGCGCCTCGGAGACCGCCTTCACCCCGGTGACCGGTGATTCCCGCTGGAATCCGACCACCACCCCGGTCACCCGCCGCCGGCCCAGCGGCACCAGCACGCGCATGCCCACCTCGAGCCGCCCGTCCAGCGCCTCGGGCACGGCATAGGTCAACGGCTCCTGAAGCGGCGCCGGCACCGCAACCAGAGCGAATTTCCGAGCCGCATCCATCCCCCTCGAATTATTGATGAGAAGCCGTCGGAATGCCACGTATCCGACGCCCTGAGCGTATCTTGCCTGCCGCCGCGCACATCCTGCCCGGAATCGGCCCCCGAACGCATGCGCCCGTCATCGGCGGAGGCCGGCCGTGGGGTATCCCGAATCAACCGTGGACAGGATGTGCAGGACTTTCTGTCGTCGGCAAGGCGCGACCACGAGCCGTGGCCGATACCCCACCAGGCGGAACCACGCAGCCGACGGCGAAAAGCACCCGCACGGTCTGTCCGGGACACCCCGCCAGGTCGTCGTACCTTCGAGCCCTGGAAGGTCCTTCCTGCTGGACGTGCCGACCATCCCGTCCTTGATCGACGTGGGTCGTCTTACCTGCGAGCCCCGAGAGGTCGTACCTGCGGGCCTGAAGAGTTGGCCCCTGTTTTGCGTTAACTCGTCCCATGTCCCACCCCATGGTTCGCCTCTTTCCCTTTCGACGGCCACGAAGCTGGTTCGCCATCGATGTGGGCTCCACCTCCATCAAGATCGCCGAGGTCACCGGCGTCCGTGGCAGTGCGCGGGTCACGCGCACCGGGGTGCTCCCGGTGCCTGTGGGGGCGGTGGAGAACGGGTTCGTGCACCGGACCGACGCCCTCGGAAATGCCATCCGGCGGTTTGCCGGTCCGACGCGCGGGAAGCCGCGTCAAGCGGTGGTGTCGATCCCGGGCAGAGGGGTCATCATCAAGCGGCTCCAGCTCCGGGGCCGGAACCGGAAGGAGCTCGATCGGGTCATCGAGTTCGAAGCCATGGACGCCATTCCCGGAGACCTGGACAACATCAACATCGACTACCACGTGGTCGGGCCTTCGGACGACGGCAACGGGTTGGAAGTGCTGCTGGTCGCCGCCAGGAAGACCCTGGTCGAGAACTACGTCGATCTCGTGGAGACCGCCGGCCTGGTTCCGGCCATCGTGGAAGTGGACCACTTCGCCCTCCGGTCCGGCAGCAGCCGGCTCCCCCACGAGGGCGCCGATGTGCTGGTGCACGTAGGCGCCTGCTCCACGACGGTCCACATCTCCGCGGATGACTCGCCCGGCTCCGGCTATACCACGGACCTGCCCCTGGCCGGGGAAAGGTTCACCGAGAGTCTGGCCAAGGACCTGCATGTTTCCCGTGACGAGGCCGAGGCCATCAAGTGCGGCGACCGGTCGTCGGACGTCGGCGGCCTCCTGAACTCCCTGTGCGACGAACTCGCCGCCAAGGTAGGCCACAGCATCAACCTGTTCGGCACGCTGAGCGGCGGAACCGGGCCGCGCCGGGTTTCCTTGAGTGGCGGCAGCGCCCTGCTGCCCGGTCTCGGTCCGAGCCTGGCCCGCGCCCTCAAGGCGGAGGTGCGGGTCGTCGGACCCGTTTTCGACGGGAGCATGCCGCCGGAGGACCTCCATGCGGGACCGGCTTTCGCCGTGGTGGCCGGTCTGGTCACGAGGAATCCATCCGAGTAGGCGCATCGCGGCAAGGCCGCACAACGCAAGGCCGCACAACGCAAGGCCGCGGGACGGGACTCGCACGACGGGACATTTTTCGTGGCGCGACCGGGAAGGACCCTGGACGGGGCGGACCTCGAAGCGCTGAGAATCCCGCTCCGTGGCGCGACCGGGAAGGACGGCATGATCCGCATCAACCTTCTGGCGACCCGGGAAGTCCGGGCGCTACGGCGCAGACGGCGCACGGTCCTGGCGCTCTGCTTCGCCGGCATCGCCCTGGCCGCGGTCAACCTCTCGCAACTGCACCGGCAGACGGCGTTGGAGTCCGGCGTGGCCGAGCGGCGGCAAGCCGCCGGCAGGCTGCGGCTCGAGACCGAGGCCGTCGAGGAGCTGGAAGAGCGGATCCGGCGGCAACGCCGGCAGAATCACGCCGTCACGGCATGGCTCCAACGTCGAGCCCGGTACCCGGAAATCCTGCGCGGCCTCTCGGGCGCGGCGCCGGACCGGCTATGGTTGACGCGCTACACCGAGTCGCAGGGCACGACGGTCCTGGAGGGCCGTGCCACCGACGACGAGTCCATCGCGCGGTTCCTGAGCGGCCTCGCCCGGGTCTTCCGCGACCGGCAGCTCGTCGAAGCGGGCAAGGAGGACGGCAAGGACGGCCTCAGGCGCTTCGTGATCCACGCCGGAAACAGCCCGCCGCCGGAGCCGGCGCCGCCCGAGCAAGGTCGGCGGGAGGACGGTTGACCCATGGTGCGTTACTACCTGGACGTTCTGCTCGAAGGTCTGCTCGAACGCCCCCTTGCCCAGCGGGCGCTTTATTTCGCGGCGACGGTTCTGGCGCTGGCGGCGCTGGATTATGTCATCGTGTACCGCCACTTGGCCGGGGGTATCGTGCGCGCCACGGAAGAGTTGGAGCTCGCCCGCCTTGACGAGGCCCGGTTGCGCGCGGACCTGGGACGGCTGCCGCAACTCCGTGGCGAACTGGCGGGGTTGGGTCGCGAACTGCATTCGCGGCTTCCCCGCCGCGGAACCTCGACGCCGTTGGAAGACGTTTCCGCCCAGGCCGCCATGGCCGGACTCGAAGTGATCCGTTTCCATCCCGGAGCAGCCCGCCACGGAGAGCAGTTTACCGAGATCCCGACGAAGGTGGAGCTCAAGGGCGCCTTTCACGACCTCCTGCGGTTCCTCGAGCGCGCCGCAGGAGCGCGCGCCCTTCCGAACCCGACGCATCTGACCCTCGACGCGGTGGCCGTCGAGGACGGCCTCGCCGTGCTCCGCATCGCCCTGGAGCTGACGGCGCTCCGGGTCCGGTCGTCCGAACCCTTCGATGAAGATACGCAGGAGCCCGTACCGTACCGGACCGCGGCCGGCGTCGACGCCGGACCCCTGTCCCGGGATCCGTTCCAGCCCTACCAGGCCCAGGCCCCGCCGGAGCCGGAAGGACACCCGGTCCCGGACCCGGGCCGGGATCATCCGTACGTGCCTCGGCGCCCGCCGCCGTTCCGCGCGGTGGGCATCGTCTGGCAGCAGCGCACCGCGGTGGCGCTGGTAAGGGACGCCGAAGACTTCGGCCACGTCGTCCAGCCCGGCGCGCGACTCGGCCGCGACCGCTACCGGATCAAGGCCATCACCCCGTGCGAGATCGTCATGGAAACGACCGGCGACGACCCCGCCGCCCACGAAACCCGCCTGAGGCTTCCCCGATGCGGCGCCTTCGAAGGCGCAGCGCATCCTCGCCCGGAGCCGGCACCTCCGCGCCCATGAGAGGGTCCGCGCCCGGATACCCCGGATCCCGGGAGGTTCGCCGCGGTCTCGTCGGAGGCTCCAGCCCGGGCTACGCAGGTGAGATAAGCCCGCGACTTCGCGAAGAATCGGACCTGCCGTCCCTTCCCCCTTCCACGATCATTTCACGCTGGCCCCGTACCCAAGGCGGCGGGCCCGCACCGCTGCTTCGGCGACGGCGCTGTCCGTAGTATTCAAGGCATCCTTGCATGGCCATGGCATCAGCGCCATGCAGGCCAAACCCGACGAAAGAGACTCCATGGCCAACGAACTCTACCAACCCCACGACAAACTCTTTCGCGCCGTCTTCTCCGATGCCCCCGAAGCCGCCAGCCTGTTGCAGACCGCCTTGCCCCCGGAGGTCCGGGACCGCATCGACTGGTCCTCCCTCACGCTTCAGGACGGCACCTTCCTCGATGAGGACCTGCGCGAGAGCCAATCCGACCTGCTCTATCACGTGGAGCTTGCCGAAACCCAGGAGCGGGTGGCGCTGTATTTGTTGTTCGAGCATCAATCGTCGCCGGACCGTTGGATGCGGTTCCGGTTGTTGAAGTATTGCTGCCGCATTTGGGACGCCAGCCTCCGGCAAGCGCCGGACCAGACAGGCTTGCGGCCCATCGTGCCGGTGGTATTCTATCAGGGACCCCGAGGGTGGACCTATTCGACGGAGTTGGCGGACTTGTTTCCCGACGCCGTGCGGTGGTGGCCCTGGCAGCCGCAGTTTGCCCACGTGCTGCTGGATCAAACGACGTTGGAGCCCGAAGAGGTAGCCGGGGAAGTCGAGGCTCGCATCGCGCAGTTGCTGATGATGGCGGCGTTCAACCGTCATGTGGAAGCGGCACTGGAACTCGCGGCGGCCTTGGTCCAGCGCCTGCAGGCTGGCGGCGGAGTGGATCGGGTCCGTCGCTACACCCGGTATCTGATGGCCACGGTGGAGCCAGAGAGGATCGAGACCTATAAGCAGGCGCTAAAGCGTCATGGAATGGACCAAGGAGACGCGATCATGACCTATGCACAGCAACTCCTGGATGAAGGCCGCGCCGAGGGCCGGGCCGAAGGTGAAGCCAAAGGTCAGGTGGAAGTCGTGGAGGGCTTTTTGGCGGTCGGTGTGCCCTGGGAGACCATAGAAGCAGCCACCGGTCTGAACGAATCCACCTTCCGTGCCCTCAAGCAGCAAGTGGCAGCCTCCGGTTCGTAGTCCATCAGGTGAGTCAAAACGGCCATTATGAAACACGGAACAGCCGCTAGGAGTCTGTAGGACGTAGCGGTTGGGGTGATGGTGTGTAGAAGGTCATGATAGGGATGGATGGTTGCCAAGGTGCCTGAGTGGAAGAGAGTGGAAGAGATTGGGGGTGATACTGGTTCAGCGGAGGTGTGGGAGGGCCTGGGAGTGGGCTTTTCAGGCCGGATTGGGCTCGGGAGATTGTTGATTGAACCGTTGAACGAACAGCTTGAGGAGGTTGTGACACAGGCTCACGAGGGTCCACTCGGTGTCGACAGCATGGATACCGCGCAGCGAGAACTGCCGGAATCGCCGAGCGTGTTTGATTTGACCGTTGACGGGCTCGACCACGGCCTTACGCCGGGCGTACCGCTTCCGACCCTCGGGGGTGTCGAGACGCCAGCGCATGCGCTCTTGAGGGTCGAGTGCAGCCGGCGGGGGGCCGGTGCGGGTAGCCGCTTGCCTCTCTCCATGACGCACCCGCTGGGTGGCAACCCAGGCCTCGGTGCCCAAGGCTCGGGCTCGGGTTTCGACCTGTGGGTTCCAGTACCCGGCATCGCCGGTTGCATGCTCAGGCGTAACCCCGAGGTTGGCCTTGACCCGCTCAAGCATGGGCACGAGGTGCCCTGCGTCTGCGGGCTGGTCGGTGACCCCACAGGCGACGATGACTTGATGGTCCTCGTCCACCGCAAGCTGGGCGTTGTAGGCCTGAATGAATCCATCCCCGCCCTTCATGATAGAACTGTCAGGGTCGGTGAAATTGCGCTGCGCCTTGGGGACGGGACGGCCCTTGGGGGTGGCTCGGGTGGGCTTGCGCGCCAGTTCTCCCTCCCCGCTGCCAGCGCCCGTGGAGCCGGCGCCGCACGGGTCGAGTTCTCGGGCCTGTGCGCGACGCTTCTTCGCATGAGTGCGCGCGCGACCCCGTACCTTCGGGTCCGGATGCGTCTCCGCTGTGCGTTCGTGCCTCTGTGCCTGCTCGCGCAACCTGCTCGCCCGTGCCTTCAACGCCTCCGCCTCCAGCGCCGCCTTCGCCTCCCGGATGCGCTCCAGGCGACTCTCGCGCCGACGAAGCTCTGCGGGCAACTCGTCCCCCCGCGCGTCCGCCCCGTGCTGAGAGTCCTCCAACGCATCCGCCGCATCCGCTTGGGCCAGCAACTCCTCCACCTCTGCCCGCAGCCGGCGGTCCTCTTCACCCATGCGCTGGTAGCTCATGGCTTTGTGCTTGCTCGCGTTCGCCTTGACCTTCGTCCCGTCTATTGCCACATGCCGCAGCTTCACCAACCCCGCCTCCCGGCACAGCTTCAGAACCTGCACGAACAAACCCGCGAGCCTTTCCCGGTGCACCCGTCGAAACTCGTTGATGGTGGTGAAGTGCGGCTGCGTATTCCCCGTGATCACTCGAAACGCCACGTCCTCCCCACACCCACGCTCGATGCGTCGCGAAGAGTACACTCCCGTGCAGTACGCATACACCAGCAACGCCACCATCATCGATGGGTGATACGGTCGTTGCCCCCGCGCGTCCTTCGACTGAATCGCCCCCTCAATGGCCCTCAGGTCCAACTGCGATACCACATCCAGAATGAACCACGCCAAGTGGTCCTCCGGAAGCCACTCCTGCAACGATGGAGGAAGCAAATATCTCTGGTCCTGCGTCCACGGCTGATAGCTTTTCTTCATCCTCCCTTCTTATCATTCATTACCCCACTTGTTGATCCCCACAGGATCTATGCGCTACAGACTCCTAGCCGTCGAGGACGGCCTCGCCGTGCTCCGCATCGCCCTGGAGCTGACGGCGCTCCGGGTCCGGTCTTCCGAACCCTTCGATGGAAGATACGCAGGAGACCAGACCGGACCGCGTCCGGCGACGACCCCGCCGCCCACGAAACCCGCCTGAGGCTTCCCCGATGCGGCGTCTTCGAAGGCGCGGAGCATCCGCGCCCGGAGCCAGCACCTCCGCGCCTATGAGAAGGTTCGCGCCGGATACCCCGGATCCCGGGAGGTTCGCCGCGGTCTCGTCGGAGGCTCCAGCCCGGGCTACGCAGGTGAGATAAGCCCGCGACTTCGCGAAGAATCGGACCTGCCGTCCCTTCCTGCCCCTTCGGCGACGCTGTCTGTGTTATATAGATTCCAAGGCATCCTTGCATGGCTATGGCGCCATGCAGGCCAAACCCGACGAAAGAGACTCCATGGCCAACGAACTCTACCAACCCCACGACAAACTCTTTCGCGCCGTCTTCTCCGATGCCCCCGAAGCCGCCAGCCTGTTGCAGACCGCCTTGCCCCCGGAGGTCCGGGACCGCATCGACTGGACCACCCTCACGCTTCAGGACGGCACCTTCCTCGATGAGGACCTGCGTGAGAGCCAATCCGACCTGCTCTATCAGGTGGAACTTGCCGAAACCCAGGAGCGGGTGGCGCTGTACTTGTTGTTCGAGCATCAATCGTCGCCGGACCGTTGGATGCGGTTCCGGTTGTTGAAGTACTGCTGCCGCATTTGGGACGCCAGCCTCCGGCAAGCGCCGGACCAGACAGGCTTGCGGCCCATCGTGCCGGTGGTATTCTATCAGGGACCCCGAGGGTGGAGCTATTCGACGGAGTTGGCGGACTTGTTTCCCGAGGCCGTGCGGTGGTGGCCGTGGCAGCCGCAGTTTGCCCACGTGCTGCTGGATCAAACGACGTTGGAGCCCGAAGAGGTAGCCGGAGAAGTCAACGCTCGCATCGCGCAGTTGCTGATGATGGTGGCGTTCAACCGTCATGTGGAGGCGGCACTGGAACTCGCGGCGTCCTTGGTCCGGCGCCTGCTGGCCAGCGGCGGAGTGGTTCAGGTCCGTCGCTACACCCGGTATCTGATGGCCACGGTGGAGCCAGAGAGGATCGAGACCTATAAGCAGGCGCTAAAGCGTCATGGAATGGACCAAGGAGACGCAATCATGACCTATGCACAGCAACTCCTGGATGAAGGCCGCGCCGAAGGCCGGGTCGAGGGCCGGGCCGAAGGTGAGGTCAAGGGCCGCGCTGAAGGTGAGGTCAAGGGCCGCGCCGAAGGTGAAGCCAAAGGTGAAGCCAGGGGCCGCGCCGAAGGTGAGGTGGCAGTCGTGGAGGGCTTGTTGGCGGTCGGCGTGCCCTGGGAGACCATAGAAGCAGCCACCGGTCTGAACGAATCCAGCTTCCGTGCCCTCAAGGAGCAAGTGGCAGCCCCCGGTTCGTAGTCCATCCGGGCCACATGGCTTCGTGCGCTCGGGGCCGCAGCGCGTTCGCCGCCCTCGTCGCGACAGTGGCGGCTTGCCCGTGTGGGTGACCGGCATCGCCGCACCCACCGTAGCTCCGGGCTCGTATACGACACCTTCGTCGCCCGACACTCCCATTCCGCCTGGTCCGTCGGCGAGCCGTTACCCGTCGGTCGTTGCCATCGTCGTGGCGGAGTACTTTCCGAGCCGGGCAGTCCTCGATCGGGTCGAGAGGCCGGATCGCGACCTCATTGAGCGAGTGGATGTCTTCAACGAATACAATGCTCCCATAAGCGAAGGTGCCGACGCCTGCCATGTCGGCGAAGGAGCGGGTGCAAAAGGGTTGGTTGTTGACAGATCAGGCAGGTAAGCCAAAATGGCCGTTATGAAACACGGACCAGCCGACCACCACCAGCCTGGCAGGCTGGTGGTGGATATCGCGCGGGTGAGGTCCGGGACGAGGAACCAAAGTCGCAACGCGCCAAGGGGGGCTTGGTCCGCGTCATTTCCATGACTCCCGAGCAGCGCAGGCAGGTCGCGGTCGAGGGCGCTCAGGCGCGATGGGAGAAGCCCCCCCCCGGCGTAGCGGCTCCCCCGAAACGGCAGTCGGACCATTGGGCCCGGGGACAACCTGGACCTCATGCTTGGCATGAACTCCGCGTCCGTTGGCCTCATCTCCCTCGACCCGCCCTTCGACTCCAATCACAACTACGCGACTCCCGTCGATTCCCAGGCCGGCGGCGCCACCTTCAAGGACAATCGGGCCTGCAGGACATCAACCCGGCTTGGCCCGGGGAAGTCAAGCACGAATACCCCGGCCTGGCGGCTCATGCCGCCTACGAAGCGTCAACTGCAACTCCGATGAGCCCAAGGGTGCCGGAAAAGCTGGTTGGCGGCGCTTGGGAAAGTCGCCGAATTTCCAACGGAACCGAGCCCGTTGCCGGAGGTCCGGAGGCCCCGTCGGCAAACGACCAGGCGAATAAACGCACGGAATATCCCGCACGGAAGCCATTAGTGGGCCGACGGACGGAATCCGCAATGGATATTGGTTTTCGACTTGTTTTTTACGGGACGATGCAATAAAATAACCATCTTCGGGCAGCCTTGGCTGATTTTCAGGTTCCCGGGTTCCTGGTTTTGTTGCCGGTAACCATACGAAGAAGACTTCGAGACCTGGCGCCGAAGAAAAACCGGGGAAGCGGAGAGATGATCGGAATGTCCCGGACAGGATGGCGATGGCGAGCCGCGGAAGCCCTGTGGTGTTTCCGGTCCGCGCGACGAGCGAGCGCGTTGGAGAGCGTCTGCTCCCTCTGCTTCGTGGTCGCCATACTGGGTGGTGTGGTCGAGATCGTGAAGGCGTCGTTGGTCAGCGACATCCTGCACCGCGCGGCGCGGGCGGTGGCGCGTGACAACTCGATGCAGGACTGGGCGGCGGGCACCCGGGAGGAGTTGCTCGGGCGCGCCTGGGAAGCGATACGGGCCGAGGTCGGGGACCGCTTGAACCCTGATCTGGTGAGGGTCGATATCGACGTCTTCGACAACCCCTCGACGATGTTGCGGGGCGAGCTGTCCGAGGGCGAGAACGTCCGGCTGGGAGGGGATGCCGGCGACATGGTGGTGGTGCGGCTGCGCTTCAGGCCCCGGACGCCGCTTGACCGGATGCGACAGGAGCTCCTGCCCGACGATTTCGCCTACCATGCGGTGGCGGTGGCGCGAAACGAGCGCATCGTATCCCTATCCACGCTCTAGTGTTGCGTTTCATATTTGCGATGACTCATCACCGAGCCATTTGGACGGCCCTTCCGACTCCCTCTCCCTCTGGGAGAGGGTTGGGGTGAGGGTCCCCCGTGTGCGCGCAGCCCGTTGGAAGCGACCGGCAAAGGAGGGCAGGTTTATTCGGGGCGCCCTCACCCGGCCTTCGGCCACCCTCTCCCAGAGGGAGAGGGGAGTTGTTCATCGCCGACCACTTCTTGCGGGAACGGGGTGAAGATCTGGAACAAGGTCAACACATTTACGGAACGCGACTCAGGATCGTCCCGACCCAGGTGGTGGCATTGCCATGAGTACCGGTACCTTGCCGAGTGCCGGGACGACCCGGCTTTCGACGAGTCTCCTTTCGACGAGTCTCGCGTCCTGGATGTGGAGCAGCCGGGGCTCGGTCAGCGTCGAGTTCGTGATCGGCTCCGTTCTCATCATCATCACGACGGTGGCCGGCATGGATCTGTACAGGGTAATCGGCGCGCAGTCGGTGGGGTTGCGCGCGGCCACCACCATGGCGTCCTACGTCTCGCTGGAAACGGCCCCGCGCGAGACCTTCATCGAAGACTTGGCCGCGTTCTCGTATCGCAACGAGATCGCGCTGCCGTCGCAGGCGGCCTTCGTGATATCGGCGGTCAGCCGTGCCGCCGCCACCGCAACGGAGCCCGACCCGCCCATCGTCGTGCATTGGAATCAGAAGACCGCGGTGGGGGAAGACCCCGACTCCCCTCCCCTGGCGCTTGGCGAGTCCTGCGGCCGGCTCGGCGATTCGGATGACGGGGAAGCGGCGATGCTGACGGAGCTCGGGATGGAGCCCGGCGAGCGGGTCGTCGTCGTGGAGGTCTGCGTCAAGCTGCTGCCCCGGGCCTTCGTGAGCGGCCGGTTGCTGCCGGACAACCTGTTCCCGACGCTTTTCTACCAACATCAGATCCTGCCGGTGCGCGGCGACAGGATACCGGAGGAGCCGTCGTGACCGCGGGGGACAGGCCCATGAAGAAAGGCTGGCGGGGGCTCGTCTGCCGACGCGGGCTGGTGGCCGAGTTTCTGCGGGATACCCGGGGCAACGCTCTCGGGTCGGTATTCATCGCCCTGATGTGCTTCACCGGCACGGCGATGGTCAGCGATCACGTCGTGCTGCTCCATCAGCGCGACCTGCTGCAGGCCGCCGCCGATTCCGCGGGCATCGCGGCGACGCGGCAGATGGCCACGCTCGACTCCGGTTGGACCCGGGACGAGATGGCCGAGGCGCTGGAGCCGCTGGCCAGACGTTACATCCTGGCCAACCTGCCCGAGAAGACTCCTGCGTCGGCGAGAGATACACTGGAGATCACGCTCACGCCGGACATGGAAGCCGGCGTCGTAAGCGTCGAGGCATCCATGGACTTCGGCGGAGCGATTGTCGGCCGGCACATATGGGGCCGGCTGGTGGACAGAACCCGAGTCGCGAGCGGCACCGAGCGCGTGGTGTCCCCCGTCGATCTGGTGCTGGCCATCGACGTCACCGCCTCCATGAACAGGAGCATCCATCGTGGAGGAGACGGTACGGTTGACGAAGAGCGACGGATCAACGTCGTCCGAAGGGCGGCGCAGGTCCTCGTCCGTGCTCTGTACGACCAGGGCGGGGACCACACCGGGCACGTGTCGATGGGGCTGGTGCCGTTCAACACCACCGTCAATATCGGCGCGGAGCGGCAGGATTGGGTGAGCGACCTGGGCCAGGGACACAAGGTCGCCCCCGCGGGGTTCGGCCCCTGGCCCGGCTGCATCGAGCACCGGAACGGTGATCTGGACCTCTCGCTGGTCATGCCCGGCGCGGCGCCGTTCACGTCCTGGTTCTCGCCGAGCACGCTGGAGTACCGCCCCGCGGCGCGGGCGGCGCTGGAGGCACAAGTCGGGGCGGAGGTGCCCGGCGAGAACGACTGGTCCGCCGACGACGCTCATGAGGGGTATCATCCCGGCCCGCACTCCGGTTGCCCGCGCAACGAGATCATTCCGCTTACCAACGACCGCGAGACGGTGGAGCAGGCCATCGCGAACATGACACCCTGGCCCGGCGGCGGCACCATGACGCACGTCGGCGTCGTGTGGGGGAGGCGGCTGCTGGCGTCCGAATGGCGCAACGTCTGGGGGCTATCGGAGGAACGGGAAGATCTTGACAGGAAAAAGGTCCTGGTGGTGCTGACGGACGGCGTCAACGATGCCTACGATGACAAGGGGAACTACCCCGGGGACTACCGACACAACCGTCACCTTTACCCCGGCGAGTATACTTCGGCCTATACCGGATACGGCCGGGCCGGGAGCGGCAGCATCGAGGAAGGTTATCGGGTGAACACCCGGCTCGACGATGTGCTCGACGACGATCAGGAACGCGACGTCCTCGACTCGCTCTTCCTGGAATCCTGCGAGCTCGCGAAAGCCGAGGGCATTACCGTGTTCACGGTTTCGGCGGTGCCCCACGGCCACCGCAAGGAGATGGAACTGCGTGCCCGGCTCGTCGCCTGTGCGTCCACCGACGATCACGCCTTTGTCGAGAACAGCGAGCCGCTGCGCATGGAATCCGCGTTCCGCCAGATCGGCCGGATGGTGGCAAGGGTCCGAAGGACAAGGGTCGCAACATCCGGGTCCTAGTGTTGCGTTTCATATTTGCGATGACTCATCACCGAGCCATTTGGACAGCCCTTCCGACTCCCTCTCCCTCCGGGAGAGGGTCGGGGTGAGGGTCCCCGGTGTGCGAGCAGCCCGTTGGGAGCGACCAGCAAAGGAGGGCAGGGCAGGTTTATTCGGGGCGCCCTCACCCGGCCTTCGGCCACCCTCTCCCAGAGGGAGAGGGGAGTTGTTCATCGCCGACCACTTCTTGCCGGAACGGGGTGAAGACATGGGACAGGGTCAACACATCTACGGAACGCGACTCCAGGAGCCTGTACAGCGTAGTACAGCGTGCGTAGCGGTTGGGGTGATGGGTGTAGCAGGTCATGATAGAATGGATGCTTGCCAGGGTGCCTGAGTTGAAGAGATCGGGAGCGATATCGGTTCAGCGGGGGTGTGCGAGGGCCTGGGAGGGGGTCTTTCAGGCCGGATTTGCCCCGGCACATGGTTGACCGGACCGTTGCAGGAAACAGGGTATGAAGTGAGCTACGGCAAGCGAGGTATGGTTGCAGCAGAGCAGGCAAGGTAGTTGGTCAAGGCAATTCAGGACGTTCCTTTCAAGGAACAAAAAAAGGAGGATGAAATGATGAATATCATCAGGCAATGTCGGCGTATGGGTCGGTATCTGCGCTGCACCCGGGGCGTCGCCGCCATGGAATACGCGATCATCGTCGGCGTGGTCGTCGTCGGGGTTGGAGCGGCCGCGGTTGCGTTTCAAACGGAGATCACGACCTTTATTACCGACATGACAACGCAACTCACCGATACCAGAACCGAAATACAAGCAGCCGGTGAAGAGGAGTGAAGGTGATAATGGTGGTTGATGCCCGGTTGACGCTTCGATGTTTCGGGTGAGGACCCCCACCCGCCTCCTGTGCCGACTGGGCGTTGTGCTCGCCGTGGCGATTGTGTGCGCGGAGAGCGTCTACGGCCAGTCGGCGGGTGGAGGCGGCGCGGCATTGGCCGTTCATGTCGGCCAGAGCCGGATGCTGCGGCTCGGCAAGCCGGTCGGCTCGGTGGTCGTTGCCGATCCGGCGACTGCCGACGTGCAGGTGGTCTCGTCGCAGGTGCTGTTCGTGTTCGGCAAGGCCGCGGGCCGGACCTCGGTGGCCGTGCTCGGGAGCGACGGGGAACTGGTGGGACGGTGGGAGGTGACGGTGGCCCTGGACGTGGAGCCGCTCCGGTCGGCCCTGTCGGGAGACCCGGGCCTCCGGGACGTTCAGGCCCGCCAATGGCGTCAAGGGGTCGAGCTCAGCGGCGTGGTGGCGACGACGGAAGCGGCGGACCGGGCGTTGGAGTTGGCGAAGGCGGCCCTGCCGGCGAAGGCGGCGGTGATCAACCGGATCTCCGTGTCGAGCTCGCAGCAGGTGAACCTCGAGGTGCAGATCGCCGAAGTGCAGCGCAGCGTGAGCGAGTCCCTCGGCATCAACTGGGAAGCGTTCAGTTCACGCGGGGACGGGCTGTTCGGCTTCCGCGTGGGACGTCTGATCCCGGGTTACCCGTTCGTCGCGCCGAGTCTCCCCGAAGGGCAGGCGGCGACGCTGTTCGGAGGAGCCTACGTCAGCGGTTCCACTTCGGTGGTGGGACTGATCGACGCGCTTGCGAGCGCAGGACTCGCCACCGTGCTGGCCCGGCCCAACATCACCGCCATCTCGGGCGAGACCGCGAGCTTTTTTTCGGGCGGTGAGTATCCGCTGCCGAGCGGCATCCGGGACGGGCAGATCACCTTCCACTACAAGAAATACGGCGTGCTGCTCGACTTCGTGCCGACGGTGATCGACAGCAGGCGGATCGCTCTGACCGTGCGCCCGGAAGTGTCCCAGCGCGTGGGCACCGACTCGCTCAGGATACTGGACGCCGAGATCCCGGTCATCGACGTGCGGCGCGCGGAGACCACCATCGAGGTCGGGAACGGCGAATCCATCGTCATCGCCGGGCTCTACCGCAACCAGAGCGATTCGACGGAAGCCGGCGTGCCGGCGCTCAAGGATATCCCCACCCTGGGCCCGTTGTTCGGCACCCGGACGGCGCGCTCGAACTCCACCGAGCTCATCGTCGTGGTCACGGCGCGGCTGATCGGCTCGTCGCAAACGCGCGCGGAAGACGGCGAGAAGCGGACGTCGGGCCGCCGCGTCCAGGGCTATCACTATTGAGCGTCGGAAGACCGCGAGACAGGATCATTTCACGCTACGGTTCCAAACCGGATTCAATCGCTCTGATGGCGAGACCCGGACGAGATCCGGCCGACCGGCGGCTCCCACGGAGCCCACAGCCTGCCGTGACGGCACTGATGAGAGTGCTTCGGCTCATCCGGAGCGGATGCTCAGCCAGCATGAAATGGTCCTGGACCGCGAGACCCAGGATATCTGTCGGATTAGGCTTCGGCTGATCGGGCTGATCCGACAGGCCCCCCTGGTCCGGAAGACCAGGATACCAGGAGACTTTACCATGGGCGCATATCCACGGATCGTGCGCGGGGCGCTTCGGCTTGCAGCCGCGGCATGGGCGGCGGTGTCGCTCTCGGGCTGTGCGCCGTCGTCCATCGACGCCGACCGGACGAGCTTCGTCGATCCCCCGGCCATCGCCGCCCGGGCCGCGGCCCGGGCGGAACTCTCGCTGGCCCACAACCGGACCCTTCAGGAGCTGAATCTCGACGCCGGCACGGCACGGCGGCCGGCGGCTTCCCGCGGCGCCTTCCACGAAGCCTACCAGCGGTGGCTCAAGGGCGAAGTGCGGAAGCTGCCCGATCCCGCTCAGGCGGTCTCAGGAGCCGGTCCATAGCCCTCCCGTGGCCGCTGTCCGAATGAACGGCGAGGGCCGGGATATACACGCATTCGCCGCCGATGCCGGCACCGAGCGGGTTCTGCAGGAGGCGTTGCACGGCCACCCGGGGGGGTTCGTGCAACGCGGCGGCATCGCCGCGGCCATCAAGCACCTGACCGGAGTGCCGTCGCCGCAGGTGGTGATCGTCGATCTCGACGGCAGCAAGTTCCCGGCCGGCAGCATCTACGAACTGGCCGGAGTGTGCGAGTTCGGGACCACGGTGATCGCCGTCGGGACCAACGATACCGCCCGCCTTGCCCGTGAACTGCTCTCTACCGGCGTCAACGACTACTTCCCGAAGCCGGTTTCGATGCGCGAGATTCGCGAGGCCGTGAGGACGGCGCTGGCGGGCGAGGGCGCCGCGCCGCGCCTGCACGCCGGCCGGGTGATCGCCTTCGCCGGCTGCGGCGGCGGCAGCGGCGCAACCACGCTGGCGGCGGTGACGGTACGGGCCTCGGCGGCACGGGGCAGCTACGTGTCGGCGCTCGATCTCTCGCGGAGGTTCGGCGCCCTGCCGTGGATGCTGGACGTCGAGCCGCCGGCCGGACTCGACGAGCTGTTCGGCGTGGTGGCGGCGGACGGGTCGTCCGGCGAGGACATGATCGACGCCGTGAGCGTGGCCGCGGGCGCGCGAATCTCGGTCCATGGTTACCGCATGGGGGACGGGACGCCGCCGGTTCCCCGCCCGGCCGCAGTCCACTGGCTGACCGAGCGCCTGGCCAACCGCTCGCACCTGGTGGTGGTGGACGGAATGTCGGATGCCGAAACCCTGGTCCCGGTGCTCGAGAACGCGGACGAGCGGGTGCTGGTCTACGAACCGACGCTGGTGAGCCTCAACCAGGTGACCCACACCCTCGCGCTGCTGGGCGAGGGGCGGGACGTCGTCCTGGTGGAGAACCACACGCGGACGCGGAAGAGCGCACTCGCCTCCGGCCAGGTCCAGCAGGCGCTGGCCGGGCGCGAGCCGGACTTCATCCTGCCGTTCGAGCCCGGGCTGCCCGGCGCCACGAACCGCGGCCGGCCGGATGAATCGCTGGGACGGAAATACCGCAAGGCTCTCGACCGCCTGGTGGAGAGCCTCACCCGGCGGACGGTATCGCTGGCCGAGGACTCTGCCGGGGACCCGGCCCAGGCTTCGGGATGAGCGCTTTCCGGTCGGAGGAGAGAGAGGCGACATGGCATTGAGATCTTTCGGACGCCGCCCGAAGGCGGCCGAGGAGGAGGGCAACGACCGCGGGCCGGCGCCCGCAGCCGCAGCCGCCGCGCCCGTGCGTTCCCAGACCCCGGATGCGGTGATCGCCGACATCGCGGCGCGGGTGCATCCGGTGGTGGCCAAGGCCCTCGACATGGCCCAGGCCGTGAAACTGAGCCCCAACGATCTGGCGGCGCAACTGCAGGCGTTTCTCGATACCGAGGAGGCCGGAGTCCAGGAGCTGACGCCCCTCGACCGGCGCCGGGTGGTGGCGTGCCTGATCAACGACATCAAGGGGCTGGGGCCGCTGGAGCCGCTGTTCCGCGACCCGAGCATTTCCGACATCCTGGTCAACGGCCTCCGCTCGGTCTACGTGGAGCGCTACGGCAAGCTGGAGCCGGTGGACATCAAGTTCCGCGACGGTCAGCACCTGCTGCGGATCGCGCATCGCATCGCCGGCTGGGTCGGGCGTCGGGTGGACGAGGCCAGCCCGATGGTCGACATCAGGCTGCCCGACGGCAGCCGCGCCAACATCATCATTCCGCCGCTGGCCATCGACGGCACGACCATCTCCATCCGCCGCTTCCTGCTGACCGGCGTCGGCCTCCAGGACCTGGCGGCGAAGGGGATGCTCTCGCCGGCCATGGCCAGGCTGCTCCGCATCGGCATCCGGGCGCGGCTGAACATCCTCATCTCCGGCGGCACCGGGGCCGGCAAGACGACGTTGATGAACACCCTGTCCAGAGAGATCAACCACGACGAGCGGCTGGTCACCATCGAGGACGCGGCCGAGCTTCAGCTTCAGCAGCCTCACGTGGTGCGGCTGGAGACCCGCGCCATGAGCGCCGAGGGCACGGGGGAGGTGACCATCCGCGCCCTGTTGGTCAACGCGCTGCGGATGCGGCCCGACCGCATCATCGTCGGCGAGGTGCGCAGCGGAGAGGCCATCGAGATGTTGCAGGCCATGAACACCGGTCATCCGGGCTCGATGTGCACCATCCATGCCAACACTCCGAGGGATTCGCTGACGCGGCTCGAGAACATGCTCCTGATGGGGACGGTCGAAATGCCGCTGACGGCCATACGCCAGCAGGTGGCGTCGGGCATCGATGTGGTCGTGCAAGTGGACCGGCTGCGTTCCGGTCAACGTTGCGTGACCAGCATTACCGACGTGGTGGGAATGGAGAACGACGTCATCATCACCGAGGAGATGTGGCGCCACACACAGACCGAGTCGTCCAGCGGGTTCGAGGGTACGGGCCGGCAGCCGTCGTGGATGGAGGCGGTGGATCGAGCGGGGTTGCGGACCGAGCTGCTGGAGGTGCTGCAGATGAGCAACCACGACGCCGAGGCGCGGCGATGAGCCCGCTGCTGATGGCGGCGGCCGCGGCCGGCGTGTTTCTGGCCGCGGCGGTGGGCGTCCTCCTGTGGCTCGGCGCGCGCTCGGGAGATTCGGACCTCGAGCGCAGGCTGCGCCGGGTCGCCGCGGTGCTCGGCGGCGACGGCGACGGTGACGGCGATGCCAAGGCCAGCGTCTTCCGCCACCGGCCCGCCCGCTCCTGGTTGAACGACCGGATCGGCCGTCGGTTCTGCATGCTCGAAGGGCGCAGGGCGTTCCCGAAGGCGGTGGGGCTGGGTTTCCTGGTGGCGGTGGCGACCGGCGTGGCTGCGGTCTTCATGCAGCTCGGGACGCTGGTGATGATCCTGACGCCGGCGGCGTGGGTTCTGGGAAGCTGGTTCATCCTCAGAACCTGGGATGCCAGCGTGCGCGCCGAGTTCATCAGGCGGTTTCCCGAGATCGTGGACCATGTGGTGCGTCTCACCCGGGCCGGGCTGCCGGCGGTGGAGGCCATCTCGGTGGTCTCCGAGGATGCGCCGGAGCCGGTCGGGCGTCTCCTGCGGCAGATCTCCGACGAGCTCTCGTCCGGCCTCGATCCGGAGGTGGTATTGCGCGGCACCGCGACGCGCGTGCGCATCCCGGAATTCACCCTGTTCTCTGCCGCGCTCTGCCTGCAGCGGACCGCTGGCGGCGGCATCTCCACCGCGCTGGGCAACCTTTCGGCGACGCTGCGCGCCCGGCTGGAATTGGAGTTGAAGGCGCGGAGCTCGACCGCGCAGACGCGGATCACGCTGCTGGTGCTGTCGGCGGTTCCGGTGCTGGTGCTGGCCGCCCAGAGTTTCACCAACCCGCAGGCCATCGACATGCTGCTCGAGACCGAGGGGGGCGCGACCCTGTTGCGCTGGGGCGTCGGGCTCATCCTGGCGGGGCTGCTGATAGCGCGCGGGATCGCTTCCCGGTTCGGACGATGACCTCCTGGCCGTCCATGCCCTGGGTGATGGGGTTCGCCGCGGTGGCGGCGTTGGTTGCGGCGGCGGTGGCCGGCCGCCTGCTGTTCCGCGAAAGCCGCCGGGTGCTGGCCCTGGACAGACGCCTGCAGGCGGTGCGGTCGCAGGCCGCGCGGGTGCAGGCCGCATCCGCCTACGGCGAGTCGGGAAAGCCGCCGGAGGATTCCTCACGCGCCCTGCTGGTTCTGTCCCGGGCCGCGGTCGGCGGGCTCCGCGTCGCGGCCATGCTGGTGCCGGTGGGCGCGTCCGAGCGCGCCAAGCTCGGCGAACTGATCCGGCAGGCGGGCTTCCAGCAACGCGATGCGTTGGCGATCTTTCTGTCGCTCAAGATGGTCCTGATGCTGACGGTCGGCGTCCTGGCCGGCATCCTGGTGGCGGGGCTGGGACTGCTTGGCGGACACCCCGTCCTGATCGGCTTCGCCGGCCTGGCCGGGGCGGTGATCGGCGGGCTGTTGCCCGAAGCGGCGTTGCGGCGCCTGATCGCTCGAAGGCGCGGGCGACTGTCCCGCGCGCTTCCGGACGCCCTCGATCTCATGG
Source organism: uncultured Binatia bacterium (SeqCode) (assembly GCA_965214905.1). Taxonomy (GTDB): domain Bacteria; phylum Desulfobacterota; class Binatia; order UBA9968; family JAJDTQ01; genus JAJDTQ01. The sequence continues at coordinate 2,588,901 of OZ243984.1, read as the reverse complement.
TGCTGTGCATCGAGGCCGGATTCACCTTCGAACGCGCGCTCTCCATGGTCTCGGAGGAGCTCCGTCCCCTGGCCCCCGACCTCGCCGCGGAGCTGGCCGCGGTCGAGTCGGAACTCCGCCTGGGCGCCGACCGCAGAAGGGTGCTGCAGGACCTCCAGGCGCGCACCGTGGTCGACGGGCTGCGGGATTTTGCCATGACCGTCATCCAGGGGGAGCGCTACGGCACTCCCATGGGCCGGTCGATCCAGAACATCGCCCGGAACGAACGCATACAGCGGGCGGCCCGTATCGAGGCCCAGGCCGGGCGGCTGCCCGTGATCATGAGCATCCCGATGCTGCTGCTGGTGGTTCCGGGCATCCTGATGCTGATGGGCGGCCCGGCTTTCATGATTGCGGTGGAGGCGCTCAGGGGAATCGGCTCCCCCTGAGCGCGGTCACCCGCGCGCCGCTGGTGATCATCCCTTTGTTCCACAGTGGAGGCTCTCGGAGGAATCGGCTCCCCCTGAGCGGGCGCGGACGCGCGGAAGCGCCGTCGTCGAGGGTCGCCGGCTGGGGATGCTCCAAAATCGCCCCGCGGGCGCGCGGAAGCGCCTCATGCCGGCAAGCGCCGCCGGCCCCTGCCCGGCGCTACTGCTTCGGCCTTCTGGATGAAGCGATTCAGGACGAGTCGACCCAAATGCTGCCGGCCTCTGCCCGGCGCTATTTCTTCAGCAGCACTTCCTGACGCGCACCGCCCCGAAAGATCTGTACCCGCACCGGCTCGGTCTCTGCCGGCGGAGGCGGGGGCGGCGGGGCCTGGGGCGCGGCGGCGACGGGTTCCGGGTCGGCCTCGGGCGGCGGCGGCAGCGAGAGCAGGTTCTCGAAGACGGTCGCCGTGAGCGTGTCGCGCCGCCGGCCGTCGGTGAGGGAGCGCATGGCCAGCGAGATGTTGCCCTTGGAGTTGGCCAGGACCAGCCGTTCGGCCTCCGACGGCAGGACCTCGAGAGTGATGGTGCTGGCGGCGTTTCGGGAAGTCCTGCTGTTCGCCTGCCCCCCCTGGTTGGCTATGCTGCTCTCCACCTGGCGGTTGACGGCGACGACGCGGATGTTCTCGAGAATCGTGCCGGTGAAGGTATTGGTCTTGCGCGTCCCATCTTCCTTGACCTGTACGGTGAGGATCACGTCGACGCGGTCGCCGGGATAGATCAACCCGGCCTGGCTGGTGGCCCGGTTGACCATGATGGTGACGGCGCGGTGGTTGGGCCTCAAGGCGGCGGCAAGGAAACCGTACTGGCCGGGGCGCACGATCGACGACCAGGTCAGCGGCGTGCCCTTGTACACCGCCCTGCGCACGACGGCGCCGATCACGTCGGCCGGCTTGGTCTTGCCCTTGAGCATGTAGGTCGAGAGGACCGCGCTGTTCTTGACCGGCGACCAGATGACGTCGTTGGCGGTGATCAGGCTCCCGATGGTCAGGTCCCGGGAGGCGGTGAGGACCACGGGCAGAGGCTTGGGCGGTGGCGGCGCCTTCGGTGCGGACGCCGCGGGGTCCGCACGGAAGTACAGCCAGGCGCCGCCGAAGACGACGACGGGGATGATGCCGACAAAAAGGATGATGATCGCCAGGCGGGCTTTCTGCATCACGGGACCCCCTTGGTTCCTTGGTTCCTAGTGTTGCGTTTGATATTTGCGATGACTCATCACCGAGCCATCTGGACGGCCCTTCCGACCCCCTCTCCCTCTGGGAGAGGGTTGGGGTGAGGGTCCCCCGTGTGCGAGCCGCCGGTTGGGAGCGACCAGGGAGGCAGGGCAGGTTTATTCGGGGCGCCCTCACCCGGCCTTCGGCCACCCTCTCCCGGAGGGAGAGGGGAGTTGTTCATCGCCGACCACTTCTTGCGGCAACGGGGTGAAGCTATGGAACAGGGTCGACACATTTACGGAACGCGACTCTAGGTGCTCCCGGCCGCGGGGAATGCCCGCAGCGTCAGGAGCGTGATGGCCGGCGGCGCGATGGCGACCGCGAAAGGAAGATTGGCGTGCAGCCGGCGAGTCGCCTCGAACGGCAACAGGGAGAAGAGGCCGAGGCCCAGGCCGAGCAGCCCGACCCCGAGCAGGAAGACGCCGAGGTCGGCCAGCCCGACCCACAACCCCGCCGCGGCCATGAGCTTCCCGTCGCCGGCGCCGAGCATGCCCATCAGGAACAGCACAAAGCCCGCCGCGAGCAGCACCGCGCCGATGAGGACGTCCGCCCAGAGGGGCGTCATGCCCACATGGCCGACGACCGCGGCGTGGACCGCGAACAGGCCGAACAGAGCCACCGGAACCGTGTTGGGGATCTGGCGGCGGCGGAGGTCGAAAACGACCGCCGCCGCCAACAGCCCGCAGCAGACCATCAGCAGTAACCGTTCCGGCATGAGACTGTTTCCCCGTAGCGACCTCCCCGTCGCGACCCGTTGCAGCGTTTGTGGACGGCAGCTCCCGTTACGAAGGAGACCGGACCGGGGACCGGACGGCGCCGCCAACGCCGGTCACTTCCCTGCCGGGACGAAGCAGTCCCGCCCGCGGCCCTTCAGCAGGCCGCACAGGCGCTTGGCCGCGGCCCTGTCCGCGAGGGGACCCGCCCGGAGACGGTAGAACACCCCTCTCTCCGGAACCTCGACCTTCAGCACGCGGGGGGTCAGGGAGCCGAGCAACTCCTTTTCCGCGGCGGACAGCCGGCCCCAGGCGGCCAGCGCCCGGGCGTGCGAGCGCGAGGAGTAAAGCTGCACCGAGGCGCCCGAAGCCAAAGCCGCGCCCCTGGCTTCGGGCGCCTCGCGCGACGGCTTCCGTGCGACCGTGCGGCCGGGAACGGCGCGGCCGTCTCCCGGTGCTCCTCTCCGTGGCGTCCCCGAGACCGCGCGTGGCCGGGAGCGCGCGGTCTCGGGGACGCCGGCGGCGGGCCGGGTATCGGGGCCCTTCTCCGCCCCAGCGGGCCGGTCTCCCTCGCCCGCCCCCTTGCCTCCGGTCCACTTCCCTGCCGGGACGAAGCAGTCCCGACCGCGGCCCTTCAGCAGGCCGCACAGGCGCCTGGCCGCGGCCTTGTCCGCCAGGGGACCTGCCCGGAGGCCGTAGAACACTCCTCTGTCCGGGATTTCGGCCTTCACCACGCGAGGAGTCAGGGAGCCCAGCAGCTCCTTTTCCGCGGCGGACAGCCGGCCCCAGGCGGCCAGCGCCCGGGCGTGCGAGCGCGAGGAGTAAAGCTGCACCGAGGCGCCCGAAGCCAAAGCCGCGCCCCTGGCTTCAGGCGCCTCGCGCGACGGCTTCCGTGCGACCGTGCGGCCGGGAGCGGCGCGGCCGTCTCCCGGTGCTCCTCTCCGTGGCGTCCCCGAGACCGCGCGCGGCCGGGAGCGCGCGGTCTCGGGGACCGCGCCGCCGGGCCGGGCATCGGGGCTCTTCTCCGCCCCGGCGGGCCGGTCTCCCTCGCCCGCCCCGGCGCCTCCGATCCACTTCCCTGCCGGGACGAAGCAGTCCCGCCCGCGGCCCTTCAGCAGGCCGCACAGGCGCCTGGCCGCGGCCTTGTCCGCCAGGGGACCGGCCCGGAGGCCGTAGAACACCCCTCTCTCCGGGATTTCGGACTTCACCACGCGGGGAGTCAGGGAGCCCAGCAGCTCCTTTTCCGCGGCGGACAGCCGGCCCCAGGCAGCCAGCGCCCGGGCGCGCGAGCGCGAGGAGTAAAGCTGCACCGAGGCGCCCGAAGCCGCCGCAGGCGCGGCAGCGCCTGCCGAAGCCGTCGCGCCCGCTCCGAGCAGACCCGAGAGGGCTTCCCCGTCGCCGTCCAACCAGTAGGAAGCAGGATACCTGGCGTAGAGCTCCCTGGCCTCGTTTCCGGCGCCCGATCCGGCCAGCGCGCGCACCAGGTTCGCCGTGATCATCGGATGCGCCGACGATAGCTTGACGGCCTCGTCGTAACGCGTGCGCGCCCGCTCATGGTCGCCCTCGAGAGTCGCCACCACGCCGAGGCCGTTGGCCACCCAGGCTTCCGCCGGCGTGCCCCTGGCCGGACCGGAAGCGGCGAGGAAATGCTTCTTCGCCCCGGCAGTGTCTCCCTGGCCAAGGCTGGCCCGGCCGGCGCCGAGCAACGCCTCGGCCCTGGCGGCCGGCGTCGCCGATTTTTCGTCCGCCTCGGCGAATAGCTTGCCGGCGAGGACGAAGTCCCCCGCATCCAACGCCAGGTAAGCGCGTCCGAGCCTGGGCTCCGGCGCGCTCGGGAAATGGTGGGAGAGTTGTGTATACAGCCGCTCCGCGGCTTCGAACTGGCCGGCATCGGCCGACGCCGACGCTACATTCAGACTGTTGTTCAACTGCTGCTGCTCCGCCGCCCCAAGCCGGCCCGTGTCCGGTTCCTCCATCTGCAACCCGCCGCAGGCGACGAGAGACAGGAGTCCGGCGGTCACGGCCATCAGGCGCCCTGTCCGGCCTGTCCAGGAGAACCTCTTGGTTTCCGGCACGGTACCGCTCATCCTCTACCTTCGTCCCGGGGGGCAGACGGGTCCGGCGAGTCGGATCACTGCTCAGGCTTTTGGTTGCGTCTGCCCGGCGGTGGTCTGGTGCAGCCGGTCCGCCATCTTGGTGATCATCTGGCGGAGCCGGTCGAGGGCCGTCGCGAGCTCGGAGAGCTCGCCTTTCGACGACAGGGCGATGGCGCCGCTGATGTGGCCCTGCTCCATTCGTTGGGCGCGATGGGTCAACGCGCGTACGGGCGCCAGCACCCACTTGCCGAACAGCCAGCACAGGATGATCGAAGAGAACAGCAGCGACGCGCACATCGCGACGCCGAGCCACAGGACATCGCCCACCCAACTCCGTGGATCCTGCCACCGCGTCCCGGCGAACTCCGGTAAAACGGTCTGACCGCTCAGATTCGGCGCCTCCACGATGACGATCCAGTCGAAACCGGGGAAGTTCCTGACCACCGGCGCGTACAGGTCCGTACTCGCCGAACGCGCGAAAGCCACCAGATAATTCGCCGCCGACCGGCTCGGTCCATCCTGAGGGTCCTGCTGGGCGGCGATGAAAGATCCGGAACGGTCGCCGCCTTCATAGGACAGGTTCAGGTACATGAGCGACTCGTTGGTGAGCAGGTTGATATCCGGCCTCATGATACGCCCGCGAGCGTGCCTGGAGCGCGTCTCCGCGACCAACATGCCATCGGCGGTCCCCACCAGGATCTGCGGCCCCATGGCGCCATCCGCGGTCGAACCGGAAAGCTGGGGATGCAATAGCCGGCCGGACGCGGAAAGACGGCGCACGAGACGGTCGGCGAACTCCTGCACGAAGCGTACCGACAGGACCGCCTTCATCACGCCGATGGGGGCGCCGGTCTGCGCATCGTGAATGCGCACCGAGAAGTCCAGCGACCACACATTGGCCGAGGAATCGAACTCGATCCGACCTATGGAAAACCCGGTCGACCACGCCCGCTGCCACCAGGTCTCGTCGGACTGGACGAAATCCGACGTCGGGTTCGTCAGCGCCACGTTGTAGCCCATCCCGTCGGTGAAGAAGACCTCGGCAAAATGAGGAGACAGCTTGACCTGCTCCTTCAGATAGGCCGTTGCCGAAGGTGAGAGTCCCATGGTCTTTCTGGTGCGGAACTGGTCCTCGATCTGCTGCGGCGCAAGGTCGTCGAACCCCTGTTTTGCATGGGCGGCCCGGGCCGTGATCACCGCCGACGTCACCACCGGGGACCGGGCCCAGTTCTGCACCTCGACGATGCGATCGAGCAGGAACAGGTCGATGGATTCCGCCATGCTTGCAGCGGCCTCGGTGAGCCTCAATGCATCGCCGTGCAGGGCAAGCGACCGGAGAGCGGCGGACGGGCGCTTCTCCACGTCGCCCGTCTGCTGCCACAGAAAGTAGGCCGTGCCCCCGGTCACGCCCAGCAGTGGAACCCATAAAAGAAGCAACACGGCCAACCCGAAACGAACCCCGAGAGAATGAGTCATTGAAATGATACCTCCTGCGGATTTTCTCCGTCACCCATTCCCCGTTACCCCTGGGTCCCCGGCCCGAGCTTTTCGATCATCCGCCGCACGTTCTCCTGCTGCACCACCTCCGGAGACCTGGCCCGCGCGCCTTCCCGACCGTCGCTTTCGAGGTCCGGCCGCCTCGCCTCGCGGCCATGCTCGCGGTTGATCTCCAGGGCCGCCTCGCAGAGCTGTTGCGCCTCGTCGATGTCGCCGCGAGAATAATGGATTTTCCCCATGCTGCTCAGGGTGGCCGCCTCACCCTTGTGGTTGCCCAGTTCGCGGTACATCGCCAGGGCGCTTTCCAGATACGCGAGGGCACGCGTCAACTGGTCCTGGGCCATGTAGGCGACCCCCATGCCGTCCTGCACCATCGCGGCGCCGGGCTTGTCCCCGGTTCTCAGGCAAATCCGCACCCCCTCCTCGAAATTCCTGAGAGCGAGGTCGTGCAGGCCGGCCTCGGTCAAGGCCGAGCCGAGCGCCGCGAGGGACTGGACTTGCCCGGCCTCGTCGCCGGAGTCCCTGAACAGCCGGACCGAATCGGAAAGGTGCGGACGCGCCTTGTCCGCCTGGCCCAGGCTCTGGTAGAGGCGTCCGATGCGCAGATGCAACCGCGAGAGCCAGCGGGACTCCCCTTCCGGTCCCAGGCAGTCGATGGCCGTCTCGTACGCCTCCGCGGCCTGGGCGGCATTGCCCTGAAGATGGCAGGCATCTCCCAGGTTGCAGGAAGCAGCCGCGCGGAGAGAATCGTCTCCGTCGGTCTCGTGGAGGGCCTCCTTGCAGTAGACGATGGCGGGAGCGATTTTTCCGCGCGCCAGACTCGTAACGGCCAGCGCGTTCAGGAAAGGCCCGAACCGGTCGCTGCGCGGCAGCGCCTCCTTGAGGCGGCCTTCGGCTTCCTCGTGAAGGCCCATGACGTTCTCGACGATGGCCAGCCGTAGATGTTCATTCACATCGATGGGCCTGCGCTCGGCCAGGCGCCGGTCCAGGTCGTTCCGGGCCATGGTCACGGCCGCGCGAGCCCACTCCGGCAAGGGAGCCTCGGCCGTGTCCACCAGCAGCATCTCGCCGGGACAGACCTCGGCGACAATCGAGCGAATCAGGTCGGCGGGCGGACCTTCGGGAAGCGCTTCCGCCGCCGCGGGCAAGTCGGCCTGAGAAGCAGGAGGCTCCAGGGCCGGCTCCCCGTGATCTTCCCCGGCATCGGGCTCGATCTCGGACTCGGGAACGGCATCGGGCTCGGGAACGACATTGGCATCGGCATCGAGCTTGTCCTCGGGCGTCGCCCCCACCTCCTCAACCTCGGACTCGGGAACAGACTCGGACTCGGGCTCGGCATCGGGAACGGCATCGGCATCGGGCTCGGGAACGACATCGGCATCGGCATCGAGCTTGTCCTCGGGCGCCGCCTCGGGCGTCGCCCCCACCTCCCACCAGGGAGCACCGGGGACGGGTTCCTGCGCCTCCCCTCCCGCCGCGGAAGGGACGGCCGTTCGGTCCTCCGACATCGCGGCCGGCACCGACGGGTCCGCCGGCTCATGGCCGCGGTCCGGCTCTTGCAGCGTCCGGGACCCGGCATCGGGAACGGACTCGCCGTACCACACCCCCCTGTGCATATAGGACGCGCCCAAGGCCGGCTCCCCGCGACCTCCCCCGGCATCGACCTCAACCTCGGACTCGGGAACGGCATCGGGCTCGGGCTTGTCCACGGCCGCCGCCTCGGCCGTCGCCCCCACCTCCCACCAGGGAGGATCCGGGACGGGTTCCTGCGCCTCCCCTCCCGCCGCGGAAGGGACGGCCGTTCGGTCCTCCGACATCGCGGCCGGCACCGACGGGTCCGCCGGCTCATGGCCGCGGTCCGGCTCTTGCGGCGTCCGGGACCCGGCATCGGGAACGGCCTCGCCGTACCACACCCCCCTGTGCATATAGGACGCACCCAAGGCCGGCTCCCCGCGACCTTCCCCGGCATCGACCTCAACCTCGGACTCGGGAACGGCACCGGACTCGGGCTTGTCCTTGGCCGCCGCCTCGGGCCTCGCCCCCACCTCCCACCAGGGAGCACCGGGGACGGGTTCCTGCGCCTCCCCTCCCGCCGCGGAAGGGACGGCCGTTCGGTCCTCCGACATCGCGGCCAGCACGGACGGGTCCGCCAGCTCATGGCCGCGGTCCGGCTCTTGCGGCGTCCGGGACCCGGGCTCGGGAACGGCCTCGCCGTACCGCACCCCTCTGTACATACGGGGCGCACCAGGAGCCGGCTCCTCGACCTCGGGCTCGTCCTCGGCCGCCGCCCCCACCTCCCACCAGGGAGCACCGAGGAAACTCTCGTCCGATGCATCCTCGGGATCCGGCGCCGGAGCGGAGGTCTCGTTCAGGCGAATCGAGTCCGGCCCGTTGTCTTTGTCTTCCATCTCTTTGTACTCCCTGGAGCAGGAACCCGAGTGTCGGACGAAAACGCCGCTCGACGGGACTTGCGCCTGCAACCGCCCTCAGCGGCCCTCGCGCGAACTCGGCGACCAAGGCAACATATCAAATTTCAGCACGTTTGAAAATTAAACGACGACTCAGTTTGACCCAGTTTGCGGTCGGGGATTGCGGCGGCCAGGGGCGCAAGCACCCGGTTGTCGGCGGTGCTGGCGGTGTGCGCGTTGGCGCGCTGCTCGGGGCCGAGCGGGCCGGTGGCGACGGAGCGGTTGGCGAACCAGCTCGGTCAGGATGAGTTACGCGCCCTGGGGGCTTGGCGCGACCCGAAGACCCGGCGCTGGGTAGCGCCGTCGGACTCGACGTTGTGCCGGGTGATGGCCGACACCGACCCGAACGCCTTGCAGGACGTGCCGCGCCAATGGGCGGCGCCGCGTATTAGTAGGTGGCCCACCAGGGACCCGATGCTGACCAGCAAAACGCTGGCGACGACCATCCATACGAATCCCTTGGTGGCAATCCCTTCGAGCTTCGTCTTGATCTCGATGCACAACTTGCTGATGTCGTCTACCTTGCCCTCAAGGGCGCCAACGCGTCGCTCCAACTCCTGAAGACGATACCCGGTAACGCTGCCGTTACCATTGCTGTCGGAGCTTCTGTGAGAGGCGCCCGGCCGAGAAGGGGCGTCGCCACCATTGGGCGGGTTGCGACTCATGAAAACTTCTCCATCCATTCCCACAAGGCTTTCTGGTTGAAGCCGCTGTAGTTCTCGATCTCGATCACCAATCCCGTGGTGTCCTTATCGATGCCGAACATATCCGACACGTTATCGGTGAGCACCGTCTGCTCGGGCGAAACAAGGGCCAGATGGTCCGTCACGACGTACATGCGGTTGCCAAGTTCCTTTTTGGCTCGGGCCATGACACTCTCGTCCGGATTGTTCAAGACCACAGCGTAGAGGCTCACGACTTCCCCTCCCTTTCCATGGTGTGTGCCCTCCTTTCGTCGGGGATAGACATCAGAACACGTCGCTTCCAACCTGCGGAATGGCCGCATCCGGAGTAGCTGCCAAGTCCGTGTAGCGAAGCCGCTTTCCGACGAAACCACGCGCAATCTCCGCCATCTGCTCCAGAGTGTCCATGCGCCGGACCATTGTGCCGTCCAGAGAAGGCGCTGACGGCGTTGCTCCCTCCCGGCCCTTGCGACTTCAGGGCCGGGGCTTCGGACTACGCTCCCGGGGCCGCGCCATTTCCGAGACACCGAATTCCGGATAGGCCTCGTTGCCATGCTCCGTGGCGTCCAGACCGGCTATCTCCGCTTCAGGCGACACACGCAGGCCGACCACTCCCTTGATGACGTTGAACATCGCCAGACCGCACAGCATGCAGAAAACGAAGACAGACACCACGCCCACCACCTGGGCCAGCAGCAAGGCGGCGCCGCCGCCGTAGAGCAGCCCGGACTCCGTGTGAAACAGCCCCAACAGAACCGTCCCCGACGCGCCGGACACACCATGGACGGATATCGCCCCCACCGGGTCGTCGATGTGAATGCGATCGAACATCAGCACGGAGAAGACCACCACGACTCCCGGCAGAAAGCCGAAAAAGAGGATGGCTGCCCAAGGCTCCACGAAGGCGCATGAGCCGGTGACGGCCACAAGACCGGCGAGGGCGCCATTGAGAGTCATCGTGAGGTCGGGTTTACCGAACAGAAACCACGCGGACACGGTGGCGCCGATGGCGGCTGCGGCAGCCGCAAGGTTGGTGTTTGCAGCGATAAGCGCCAGGTCGCCCTGGGCCGCGCCCATGGTGCTCCCCGTGTTGAAGCCGAACCAGCCGAACCACAGGATCAACGCCCCGAGCGTGGCCAGCATCAGGTTGTGACCCGGAAGGGCCAGAGGCCTGCCGGAAGCGCTGTACCGGCCGAGCCTGGGACCGAGCACGATCACGCCCGCCAGAGCGAACCACGCACCGGTGGAGTGCACCACCGTGGAGCCGGCAAAGTCCAGCATGCCCAGCTCCGCAAGCCATCCGCCGCCCCAGATCCAGTGCCCCACCATGGGATAGAAGATAAGCGAGATGAAGAAGCTGAATATCAGGAAGCTCACGAATCGGGTGCGCTCCGCCATGGCGCCGGAGACGATGGTGGCGGCGGTGGCGCAGAACATCAGTTGAAAGAACCACGCCATCAAGGTCGGAATCGACGTCCAGCTCAGAGACGGATACAGGTCGCCCGTGTCCGGCGAAACGAAGAAGCCCGTGGTTCCCAGGAAGCTGTTGCCATTGCCGAACATGATGCCGAAACCCAGTATCCAGAAGCCCAGGGAGGCCATGGAGAAGTCTCCGATGTTCTTCATCATGATGTTGACCGCGTTCTTGGCGCGGGTAAACCCGCCCTCGACCATGGCGAAGCCCGCCTGCATGATGAACACCAGAATACCCGCGATGGCGGTCGACAAGGTGGCCACCGTTACCTGCAACTCCGGCACCGGCTTCCCGTCGATCCTGCCGTCCAGCGCAAACGCGATGGATGGCAAAAGCACCAATGCGAGCCCCATGGTGGTGAGAATACGTAATCGCCTCAGCATGGATTCATCCTTCCGTCTCCCGGTCGTGCGGTAGTTTGCGGTAGTGTCTTCCGTTGGCGCTGCGCCCACGAATCGAAGGCGCAGGATACCACCGGGTTCATCTCCTATATAGAACCCTGGTTGTCCAATGAGAAGGATCGTTCAATGAGAAGGATCGCCTCCCCGCTTTCGGGTGGCGCGACAGGCTTCCCGGATGTATGCAGCGCTGCTGCGCCAAGTGCTGCGCGGAGCATCCTCGCCCGGAACCGGCACCTCCGCGGCAATGAGAGGGTCCGCACCCGGCGAGGTGTCCTGAATCGACCGTGGATCGTCTGCGGGTCCTTTTCGCCGTCGGCGGCGTGGCTCCGCCTCGCGGGGTATCGGGCACGGCTCGTGGTCGCGCCTTGCCGACGACCCGAATTCCCGCGCATCCTGGCCACGGTCGATTCAGGACACCCCACCGGCGGCGTCAGTCCAGCGACCTCCAGGCTACCAGACGGACACGGTCCCGGGGGGTGGCGCCGGCGGGGTCATGCTCCAGCAGGGCTTCGAGGGCGGCCCTTGCATTGGCGCGCGGGCAGGGGTCTCCGGCCGGGTAGCAGGCGGAGGATCGCAGCCGGAGCCTGGCCGGTGTGACGCCGACGACGGGGGCGGCGACGACGGTATAGCTGCCGCGGTGGAGCCCCCGGCCGTTGAAGAGCGTGGTGGGCGTCAGGATGGCGGCAAAATCCCTGTCGCCGTCCTCGTCCGAAACTTCATGCCGGGCGTGGGCAAGTCCGGCTTCGGCGATGTGGAACACGGCCACGCTCTTGTAGTAGGCGTCGGCGATCCTCAACTCGGTCAGGGTCGCGGTCATGCTCGTGGCGCTCACCACGGCCAGGACCGCGATCAGCATGAGGACCGACGGGAGGACGATCCCTTCCTCGCCCCCGAGAAGAGACCCATCACGAAGACACCCATTACGAAAATCCTCACCCCGGACCGGCGACCGTGTATCCTGTCGTTTCACTCCACTTCTGGAAGATCGGCAGCAACGGCGAATCCTTTAGCCGTGTCGTGTCTCGGAAATACCTGCGCCAGGAGCCTGCCGGATTTCCGGGGTCGACAAGGCGCGACGACGAGCAGTGGCCCGTACCACGCGAGGAGGAGCCATGCAGCCGACAGACCCGCACCCTGGCCCACATATTCCCGTGACACGACACGGGCACGGTCCCTCGCCCCTCCCCGTTCACGGTCGAGGAAACGGTCGGCTTCAGAACTTCTCCACCCAGGGTCGCAGCTCGATGATCGACGCCCAGGCGCTCCGGTGCTGGCGGTGAAGCTGCAGATAGGTCTCCGCGATGCTGTCCGGGCTCAGCCATGTGTCCGGGCCCCGGCCGGAGTCTCGCCGGGGCGAAGCGATGCCGCCGTCGATGACGATCTGCGCCACGTGGATGTTCTGCGGCTGAAGCTCCCGCGCCATGCTCTGGGTCAGGCCGCTGAGCCCGAACTTGCCCATGGCGAAGGATGCGGAGTTGGCGTAACCCTTGACGCTCGCCGAGGCGCCGGTGAACAGGATGGTCCCTCTGCCGCTGCGGAGCATGCTGGCGGCGGCGGCCTGTCCCACCAGGAAACCGCCGTAGCAGGTCACCATGACGGCGTCCCTGACCGCGCCCGGATCCAGCTCGGTGATCGGACCGCGGACCCGCGCGCTGGCGTTGTAGACCACCACGTCGGGGGCTCCGAGGTCCTGCGACACCCGGGCGAACAGGTCGTTCACTTCCTCGGGGACAACCGCGTCACACCGGTAGGCGCGGCAACCCGTGCGCTCCGACAACGCCTGGAGCTTATCCGGGTTGCGGGCCGCAATGGCCGCCTTCATGCCTTCGCGGGTGAACCGCCGCACGAGCGCGGCGCTCAGCCCCGGGCCTCCCCCCACCACCACTGCAACTTCTTGATCTGCCATGACTTTCCCTCCTCGTGTTGCCTGAACAGGGTCGGATCTCGGACTGTGAACTCGTTACCGGGGATCCCGTTCCGGGATCCGGCCCCGTTGCGCTGAACCGGATTACGGATTTCACGATGAGTCATTGACGATCCAGGTCCTCGACCGCTTGCGCAGGACTTCACCGGCAACGAACTAATCGTACAGTAGTGCCTGACCGCGACCGGCATCGTAAAGCTCCGTGCCGTCGCAGGCAATCCGCACCACGTCATCGAGGTCCGCCCCGCCGTCAACGGCTTCCCTGACCGCGGGGCGCCCGGTCAAGAGGTCGATGGCCGGAACGTCGGCCCGGAACTCGTAAGGCTCGCTCCGCCAGGCAAACGATTCCGGCCACAGCTTTCTCACCGCGACGAGCACGGCAAGGCCCGTTCGATAGGGCCGAAAGGCTCGCCGGTCGCTCACGTGCAACTGCAGCGCGCCGCAACGCCGACCCTTGAACTTGTGGAACGCCGGCTCGATGACGCAGGGGCGGAACAGGACCCCGGGGAGGTCATGGCGCCGAAGCTCACGGGCCAGCCCGTCGCCGTCGATGAACGGCGCCCCGAAGAGCTCGAAGGGGCGCGTGGTGCCCCGGCCCTCGGACAGGTTGGCGCCCTCGAGCAGGCACATGCCCGGATAGACCAGCGCCGTCTCCAGGGTCGGCATGTTGGGCGACGGCATCACCCAGGGCAGGCCGCACTCGTCGTGGTAGGCGTTTCGGGACCAGCCCTCGCACGCCACCACGTCCAGCTCGCAGCCGATGCCGAAGGTGTCGTTGTAGAGCCGGGCCAGTTCGCCCAGGGTCATTCCGTGCCGCTGCGGCACCGGGTACAGGCCGCAAAAATTCTCCAGACCCTGGTCCAGACCGCCTCCTTCCACCGCCACGCCGCCGATGGGATTGGGCCGGTCGAGGACTACGACCCTGACCCGGGAAGCCTTGGCCGCGCGCAGGCACAGGGCCAGGGTGGCGGCGTAGGTGTAGTAACGCGCGCCCACGTCCTGGATGTCGAACAGCAACACGTCGACGTCGGAAAGCTGTTCCGGGGTGGGCGACAGGGACTCGAAGGTGGCGCCGTAGAGGCTCACCGCCGGCAGGCCCGTGGCCCGGTCGACCCCGTCCGGCACCGCCACCATGTCCTGAGCCGACCCGCGCAGCCCGTGCTCGGGTCCGAACAGGCAGCGCAGGTCCACGTCCGGATGCCGGTGCAGCAGGTCGGCGGCGTGGGCCAGCCGGCGATCCACCGTGGTGGGGTTGGCCACCAGCCCGACGCGCGAGCAGCCGAGCCAGCGGCGCGGTGCGTCGAGAAGCCTTTCCAGTCCGGTACGCACTAGCAGCCTGCGCGACGGAACGGTTCGGAGCCCCGAGCTACACTATGGATAGTGGTTATCATTCGATCAGGCGGATACCTGTTGTTGGCCGAGCTTTCTGCGGCGTTCCACGACCAGCGTTCCACGGCGCAGGCTTCCAGGTCATTCTATCGGAGCCGGAAGGGAAAGGACACGGACGGGAGCGGTGTGTCGGCGGCAGGGGGACAGGCCCGGGGGACTATCCCGCCCGGCCGTAGACCAGCAGCAGGGTGCCGACGAAGGTGAACCCGACGCCCACCGCCACCCGCAGGTTCACGGTCTCCACGTCCCGCAGGAAGATCGCCGTGAGCACCACGGTCAACACCGGGTTGGTGCTGATGAGCGGCTCCACGATGACGATGTCGCCGGTGGAGAGGGCGTAGAAGTTGGCCAGCATCCCGGCGGTGTTGCAGATCCCCGCGCCCACGAACCAGGCGAACACCGAACGGGACATGGGCAGCACCTTGCGCGGGCCGCCCTGGCCGTAGATCATCAGGATGGCCAGCACCAGCCCCGTGGTGGCGTTCACGCATGACGCCATCAGCGGCAGATTGTCGATGAAAAAGCCGAGCTTCCGGACACTGGCGGAGAAGGAAAACGACAACGCCCCCAGAAGAGGGAAGATCAAGTCCCGGCGGCGCCACTCGGCCGTCTGCTCGTGGGTGCGCGAGATGACGATGACGCCGCAGATGATCAGCACGGTGCCGAAGAACGCGCCCAGGGTCCAGTGCTCCCCGACGAGGAGCACGGCCAGGATCGAGGCGAACATGGGCGTCGTGCTCACCACCGGGATGGAGCGCGCCACGCCCAGCCGGTCGATGGAAACATAGACCAGCCAGCGGCCCAGCCCGGACGCGAACAGACCGCCGACCGCGAAATACCAGATGGCGTGGGTCCGGAAAACCGTCAGGGGCAGGGTGGCCGCCACCATGGACCAGAGGGTCAGCGCCGAGATGACGATGGAGATGGCGAACCCGGCCAGGGGATTGGACCGGGCCAGGCCGCGGCGGATCAGGATGTGCGAGGTCGCGAAGCCCAGCGACGCGATCAAGGCGTACAATATGCTCATCGGAGGAGGAACCGTGGACGGGACTTGGACTTCCCGCCCGCCCGCGTCCGTGGAGCGGAGGCGAGCGGGTCCGCAGGCAGGCGAGCCGGCGGCCGGGACACTTACTGTCCCGCCTCGTACCAGCGCGCGACGCGAATCCTGATGGCCCCGACGGGACAGTCCCACTCGCAGATGAAGCAGCCCTGGCAGTCTTCCTCGTACATGGCGAACGGATAGCCGTCCCCGCCCATCCGGATCACGTCCGTCGGGCAGGCATCATCACATGCCGTGCAGGAGATGCAGGCCTCCTTGCTGATCTCGACCTTCGGCAGATGCAGATCTCGAGCCATGGCAGCCTACTCCCCCGCCTCCACCGTCCGACCGGCGATCTTGAAGAAGGGGTGCATGGCCTTCCCGGGCCTCGGCCGGTAGCGCACGTAGAACTCGTCGCGGGGGATGGGCTCGTCCCAGATCTTCAGCGCGCCGTTCTCGATGATCGACTTGCTCAACACCAGCCACTTCTCGTTGTCGGTCTCGGGATGATCGCGATTGATCACCGAACCGCGGCTTTCCTGCCGGTGCAGCAGGTAGTCCAGCACCGCGGTCAGGGCCTCGATGGAGTTCCGCAGCCCCAGGACCTTCACCAGGTCGTGGGGGTCCTTCGCCATGACGTCATCATAGGTTTCCAGGATCTCCATGAGCCCCTGCCGCACCCGGGCGATCTTCTCGTCGCTGAGGATGACCCCCAGTTCGTGCAGCAGGTCGGCGGCCCTGCCGTGGATCTCGGCAAAGGCGATCCCCTCCGGCTTGAGGTACCGGGTGGCGCTCCGGGTGAGCGACTCCACCTGCCGCCCGACGGCGCCCCCGCCGGGGTCTGCACTCCTGGCGTAGTCCGCGGCGTGCAGCCCGGCCCACCAGCCCAGCACCATGCACCAGGAGAGGTTCAGGTTCGGCGAGATGTTCATGCCGTCGCTGCTGGCGCCGGCGGCGAACAGACCCGGCAGCGAGGTCCTGCACCGGTCGTCCACCACCGCGCCGCCGCCGTGGCTGGAGCCGTAGGTGGCCGCCAGCACCGGCAGATAGGGAATCCGCTCCTTGCTGACCTCGTATCCGGCAGCCTCGAAGGTGTTCATGATGATGGGGATGACTTCGTACAGCAGCCGGATGTTCTCCGGCGGGAGCCGGGTGCAGTCGAGGTACACGGGGCCCTTGCCTTCCAGCATCTCCAGCGCCACCGCCTGTCCCAGCGACAGCCGCCGGGTGAACTCGGCCTCGGATTCCGAGAACCGCTTCATCACGTCTTCCCCCAGGCGGTTGAAATAGCTGGTGCCCATGGTGGTGAAGTGCTCGATGCCGGGAGCGCACATGAACTCCATGGTCTGGAGGTACTTGCTGCCCACCGCCATGTTGCCCATCACCGCGCCGGCCCTGAGCTGCATGGCGACGCCGTCGCTGGTGATGTTGAGGGGCATGCCGGCGAACCACTGTCCCGGCTGCTTGTAGCCGAAGTTGAAACCGCCCGCGCACATGACCACGGACCTGGCCTCGCACACGTGGACCTCGCGCTCCCGTCCGGAGACCCCCAGCGCGCCCACCACGCGGCCGCCGGTGGGGTGCCTGCCGTCCGAGGTCAGCAGGTCGGTGACCGAAACCCGGTTGAGCACCCGGACGCCCGCGCGCAAGGCCACGCCCCGCACCACCTTCATCATCGCGGTGCCGCCGCCCACCAGCCCCGCGGCCAGCCCGCCGCTGGCGGCGGCCCCGGACCCGCCCTTGCCGCGCCAGATCTCGCCGCGCTCCCTGACGAACTTCACACCCCAGCCGTCGAGGATCTTGAGCACGTCGTGGGTGGCGTAGATCGCCTCGATGGCTTTGGTCTGGTTGGTGAGCACGCCGCGGCCGCCGAGATGGATCATGATGTCGTCGCCCGGCATGTAGGTGATGTAGGCCCCGGAAGCCAGCGCCGCGCAGCCGCTCCGGCCGAACACGGACTTGTCCACCAGCAGCACGTCCGCTCCCGCCTCCCGAGCGCGGATGGCCGCCATGGCGCCGGCCGCGCCGCCGCCGATGACCAGCACGTCGGCCTGGTGATGGATGGTCTTGTAGCTCATGGGTGGTTCGTCGTGTGGTATCTCCGACACGGGTATCGCGGAGTCCGGAGTCCTGTCACCGGAGTCCGGTCACGCACCCGAACGGAGTCCTACCATACCGAAGGACACCACACCAGCGTGATGTCCTGAACAAACCGTGGAACCATGCGGGAGTTCTTGTTGTCGGCGAGGCGGGACAGCGAGCGGCGCAACTCGTTCGCCGCCACAACCGGATTGTGTTAATGTCCATCAGCGCCGTGACAGAGCACTGTCCCCACAATGTCCCTTGCCTCCGTGCCCATGTCGCACGACCCAGGAGAAACACATGCCATCACGGGAGACTCGTGACAAAGCGAAGACGACTCGAACGCCCCCTCGCCATGGCAGGAGAAAGACGATCCCGGCCCGCGAGGTGGACTTCACGCTCACGATCAGCGAGAAGGCGATGAAGGAGATCGACAGGATTGAAGAAGAGGCAATCAAGGCGGCGCAGGATGACCAGAAGTTCGCTTGGCGATGAGCCGTCGATGGTCCTTCACCGAAGGATACAGGCCCTCCGGGTGTCGGACAGGCAATGAAGATCGAATACACCGTCGAACCGCTTGACGGTGAGGACACATGGTCTCGCCTGACTGAAACGCTCAGTGGTGGGAGTGGGAACCTCCCAGTCGTATGCAACACAGTTCGTCATCTCAAGGTACTCCAGGCGAAGTCGTACGTAATCGAAGATCCCTATATCGATCGCGACTACTCGGCGGACTACGTGGAATTCCATGCTCGAACGTTCCGGACACACCAACGCCACTGCAAGCGCATCCATTTCTTCTCTATCGACATGTCCCCTCTGCTCAAGCGGCCGCTAACAACAGAAGGGCTGCGCGAATTTCAGGCCGCTGCAGGCAAAGCCTATTGTGGCTTCTGCGTCGTTCGTCCCTTGCCAACCGCTCCGATCGGCAGAACGGTGCTCACTGCGCGGGTCAGCGGCGGCTTCGACAGAGAGGCAACGATTACCTGCCGCGCCGACTTCAAGGCGAACCTGCTTGGCGTCGACCTTGAAGTCGGCGGCACGGCTTTCCTCCAACAAGACGCCCGTGTGGGCGCATGCGCCCAGGTTGCGATCTGGGCCGGCATGCGACACATGCACGCCCGGTACAACTACGACTGGGTTTCTGTGGCGGACCTCACGCGACTCGCCAGACCGACGACCGCGCACGAGGGCGTCTCCCTTCCCGCAGGTTCGGACTTCCTGACCTCCGAACGGATGATTCGTGCTATCAGTGAAGCGGGTTATCAACCGCTTTGTTTCCGTGGCACGGCGATCGACCGCGACATCCTGCCGTATGTCGAATCCGGTATTCCGGTAATCCTTGGACTACAGTTCGGTGGAGGGCTGGGTCACGCGGTCACCGTCATCGGGCGCGTGTTGGCCAGACAGCGGCATCCAACGCAACAGGCAATCGACTACGTACCCGCCTACATCGTCCACGACGATCAGAGTGGCCCATACAGATGGCTGCCAATGGACAACAAGGCCAGCACGACATACTCCTTCGCCGAGGAGACGATCAGGCGTGATACGCCCGCTGGTCTCACCGAGTTGAATGTTTGCCAACACGCGACCTTCGCAGTCGCTCTCATGTCGCCCAGGGTCTTCTCGACGGCCGCCACCGCCGAAGTCTCCGCTCGGGACCGCATCGACGAAGCCTTTCGCGGCATGCCAACGATGCGTCCGCTGCTCGAGAAATGGGGATTTTCCGTCAATGCACGGTTGCTGGACGACCTGCAGGCAGCGCACAGAGCCAACCAGATCGTGCTGCGAACGTACTTGACGTCTGCCGCGGGGTACCGCCGCTACATCCTTGGCGGAACGGCCTGTGATGATCTCAAGGACGCCTTGCTCGATCTTCACCTTCCGCACTTCACCTGGATCACCGAGATCGCGACGATCGACTCCTACAACCACTCATCCCGAGGCTTGCGAAGAATCTTCGGCCATACGGTTCTCGATGCGACTTCTACCGGAAGAGACGGCGACGGCCTGCTAGTGCTGCATCTTCCAGGTCTGCTGTTCACCAAGGATATCGATGCGCAGGAGGATCCAGAGCAACTGGACCTGATCGAGAACGACGCGTTGTACGAATGCAGGGAGAAGCGCCTCTAGCGCATGCGCGGTTTCGTCGGAAGGCTCCCATTGTCACCCATGCCCCAACGGCTACTCGCAGTTAACGAACACTCGATGCAACCGGCGTCGGACCGCGGCACGTCGTAACCCGCCACCCCGCGACGGGAGTTCCATCGAAACCATGCGGTCTCGGCGTCCGCGTACTTGAGACCCGTCAGGTGGAACAGGAAGTCGTCAGCGGCATGTGCGCAGGCGACTGCATTCATGGTAACTACGCTCGGAGCTGCCACTCCCGGATCATCTACGTACGCGTATCCGCGTTTGGCTGCCTCGGGCACGGCCTCGTCCTGCAACCGAGCCGGGCTGATGAGCCCGTTACACCATAGACATCCTTGCTCCGGCGTCACCATGCGGCTGACGCAGAACACGTCCCCGACCGTCCCGTCCCCTTCAACCGGAATCTTTGCGCCGACCTGGATTCCAGGGATCCCGTACTGGTGCACGATCGCGTTGAAGAGAAGCCGCGCGCTCATCGTATCCGCGGCAAGGAAGAGGAAGTCACAGTCCGTGAAGCGAGCCGCCACCTCCTCCTCGAGGAAGTCACGCGCCATCGTCTCGACCTGCACATTGGGGTTCGCACGACGGACGTTTCGTAACGCCACCCTGACCTTGGGCCGTCGCAATCGGTCGGCGATGGCCTTCGGCACCCATGAAGGGACAACCGCATCGCGTAGCCGAGCCCCGACAAGGCGGGGCAGGTTCGTCGCCTCCACCCTATCGGGATCTGCGAGAACGAACTCTCCCACACCGAGCCGCGCCAGGAGCTCTGCCAGTATGGACCCAGCTCCGCCGAGGCCGACAATGCCCACCCGCGTGCGTCGCAACAGTTCCTGACCCGCGTCCCCGAACAGGCGACTCTGACGGTCATACATGCCCACCACCGCCGCGTTGCGCTCCGGCTTGGGGAACAGCATCCGTCGTCGAGGCCCGATGACCGTCGCATGGCTCAGTGCGGCACGGTTGTAGCCGGGAAACCACAGGTCGCCAGCCGCTGCGGACCGGGCGAAGACCAATGCGCCGACCGGCATGCCCCGGGCGATGTCGAGTAGCGCGGGGTAGCCCCGTTCGTGCGACGCCATGTCGGGTCCCGAGAACGCCACCGAGTCAGTCCCGCCATGATTGTGAATGGCGAGGTACGCCAATCGCTTGTCTCTCGCACGGAGGATCTTACCCTGGATGAACTCGGCCTTCAGCATGCGATAGTCACGCTTCCCGGGTCCGTAGTCCACACCGTCCTTCGCCAGATGGAGTTCCCGCGCAATGAGCCGAAGGCCACGATCGGACTCGCAAGTGCCCGCAAGGATCACCGCTCCGTGTTCGTCGCCATCTCCGGGAAACAGGTGGCCATGAAGCTCGGCGTACAGCCCCTCGGGAATCGTCAGCCGCCAAGGATTCATGTCGGCTCCTTCATCCAGCGGAGGACCTTCAACAACTTCAACACCGCGGTGTCCGTCTCGGGGTTCAGCCTGTTTGATCGACGAGAGATCTGGATGGCCGGTTGACCCTGAAATGTCGCCGTTCCGAAGCCGCCTCCGAGGGTAGCGCCGTCCGCGCGAACCAACTCCGGGTTCGTGAAGTGCGGATACACATCGGCATACGGATACTGGAAGGTCATCCGGAAGCCTAACCAGACCTCGGGCTGCACATAGGGGCATCCCATCGGGATGCCCCTCACCACCACCTCTGCCCCCCCGGAACCATCGGGGACCACCTCCACGACACACGAGTCGAACGTGCGGCGGATCTCCTCGATGGCCTCCGTCACCGCAGGAACAATCGAGCTCATGAGTTGTCGTCGTTCTCGATCGCGAGGAATCGCTCACCGGGCTTCACCTCGATGAACTCGTCGTCACCGACGAGACGCGTCTTCCCGCCGCCGAGCTCGATGCTCAGCACGAAGTCCTCCTTGATGTTCACGCCCTGCTCGGTCGCCGCCTTCTTGATGCTTGCACCCGTCTGCTTCGGACCGTCAAGCACCACCGGCTTCTCGTTGACCGCAATCTCGATCTTCCCGTCGTGGATCCGGTCCTTCGCGTTCTCGGTAGTAGCCATGTCGTCACCCCTTTCAAATCTGGCTGCTGATTGCTATTATGCAATGTAGCGATAGTGACGGAGGATTTCAAGTGTGAAACCACCGGAAAATCGAGTAGATCGGTTCGATGTCGGCGCGCTGCATGCCGCGATGGACTCCGAGCGCCGCTCTCGGCGCCTCACCTGGAAGGATGTAGCAGCGGAGTCGGGCGTCAGTGCATCAACGCTTACGCGCCTGTCTCAAGGCCGCCGGCCCGACGTCAACAGCTTGGCCGCCCTGACCGCGTGGCTCGGGATGTCCGCAGACCACTTCATGCGCGCGGACACTAGTGAACAGTTCGGGGCAGCTAGCCCCCTTGCTCAAATCTCCTCCATCATCCATCGCGATCCCCGCCTGAATTCCGAAGGAGCGGTTGCCCTTGAGGAGATGATCCGGACGACATATGAGCGCCTGAGAACGGACAACGACGGAGCAGCAGATAAAAAGTGAAGCATATCGCGATTACCATCAACGAGGATCTCGCATTCGGGGAGACGCCAATGAGCGACAAGGGTTACACCGAGGTTTACCAAAGGGCGCTGAACGACCCGGATGGTTTCTGGGCCGAGGCCGCCAGGGACATTCACTGGGACAAGCGCTGGGACCGGGTGCTGGACGACTCGCGGCCGCCGTTTTACCGGTGGTTCACCGGCGGCGCCCTCAACACCTGCTACAACGCCCTGGACGTGCACGTGGAACAGGGCAACGGCGGCCGGCCGGCGTTGATCCACGACAGCCCGGTGACGGACAGCGTCAAGGTCTTTACGTACCTGGAGTTGCGGGACGCGGTGGCGACCTTCGCCGGCGCGCTTCGGAATCACGGCGTGGGGGTGGGCGACCGGGTGATCGTCTACATGCCCATGGTACCCGAGGCCGTGGTGGCCATCCTGGCGTGCGCCCGTCTCGGCGCGGTCCACTCCGTGGTGTTCGGCGGCTTTGCCGCCAACGAGCTCGCGACGCGGATCGACGACGCCCGGCCCAAGGTCATCGTGAGCGCGAGCTGCGGCATCGAGGTCAACCGCGTCATCGAGTACAAGCCGCTGCTGGACGAGGCCATCCGGCTGGCGCAGTACAAGCCTGCGGCCTGCCTGGTGCTGCAACGGCCCCAGGCGCGGGCGTCCATGGTGGACGGTCGGGACGTGGACTGGAACGACGCGGTGGCCGCGGCCGGCCCGGTTCCGTGCGTCTCCGTGGCCGCCACCGACCCGCTGTACATCCTCTACACCTCCGGCACCACGGGGCAGCCCAAGGGCATCGTGCGCGACAACGGCGGCCATGCCGTGGCGCTCAAGTGGAGCATGAAGAACATCTACGACGTGGATGCCGGCGAGGTGTACTGGGCGGCCTCCGACGTGGGCTGGGTGGTGGGCCATTCCTATATCGTCTACGGGCCGCTGCTGAAGGGCTGCACCACCGTCCTCTACGAAGGCAAGCCCGTGGGGACTCCGGACCCCGGAGCTTTCTGGCGGGTCCTCAGCCAGCACGGCGTCAGCGTGCTGTTCACCGCGCCCACCGCGTTCCGCGCCATCAAGAAGGAGGACCCCGAAGGCGAATACGTGAAGAAGCACGACCTGAGCCGCTTCCGGACCCTGTTCCTCGCCGGCGAACGTTGCGATCCCGACACGCTGGTGTGGGCTCGGGACCTCCTGCAGGCGCCGGTCATCGACCACTGGTGGCAGACCGAGACCGGCTGGCCCATCGCGGCCAACTGCATGGGCATCGAGCCGCTCCCGGTGAAGCCCGGCTCACCCACCCGGACGGTGCCGGGTTACGACGTCCGGGTGCTGGACGACGGGGGGCGGGAACTGCCCCGCGGCGAGATGGGCAGCATCACGGTGAAGCTGCCGTTGCCGCCGGGGTGCCTGCCGACGCTGTGGAACAACGAGGAGGGCTATCGCAAGGCTTACCTTGAGCAGCATCCGGGCTACTATGTCACCTCGGACGGGGGTTATTGCGACGAAGACGGCTACCTGTGGATCATGGGGCGCATCGACGACGTCATCAACGTCGCCGGACACCGGCTCTCCACCGGCGCCATGGAGGAGGTGCTCGCCGCCCATCCGGCGGTCGCGGAATGCGCCGTGCTCGGGGTGGCCGACGCACTCAAGGGGCAACTGCCGCTGGGGCTGATCGTGGTCAAGGCGGGGGTCGAGACCACGGAGAAAGCGCTGGTGCCGGAGCTGGTGAGCCTCGTGCGCGAACAGATCGGCCCGGTGGCGGACTTCAAGCAGGCCCTGCTGGTGAAGCGGCTGCCCAAGACGCGGTCCGGCAAAATCCTCCGGGGCACGGTGCGAAGCATGGCGGACGGCACGCCGTACAAACCCCCGGCCACCATCGACGACCCGGCCATACTCGACGAGATCAGGGAGGACCTGAGCCGTTTGGGGTACCCGAAAGGATAGCGATTCCGGAGACGCCGCCGGTTCAGGATGCAGGAAACGGGAGGATCGACCGGTACTTCTCGATCATCCTCTCGCGCAGCTCACGGGGGCTGCGGCTGACTTTCGGGAACTGGTCCCGCCGGTGAAACGGGCGCACCGCGTAGAAGACCGCCAGCGAGTTGGTATGGTCGCCGGAGTCCCGTTTCTCCGGCGGCATGAGCGGGTCCAGCGGCGTGCTCCAGCAGTTTTCGAGGATCTCGATGTCCTGGGACGGCTCGGCCCGGGTGGTCATGGCCCACAGCACCTCGGTGAAGTTCGTGGGGTCGATGTCTTCATCCACGATGACAATCCAGCGGCCGTTGCGCGTGGCCGCGGCCACCGCCCGCGCCGCCTGTTGCGCGTGCCCCGGGTAGCGTTGGCGGATGGCCACCACGCGAATGTAGCCCAAGTGCCTGCCGACCCCCACCACGTCCTGGATGCCGGCCCGCGCCAGGTCGGCGACGCCGCCGCGGCCCGCGCCCATCTCCAGGCCGCCTCGACGCGCGCCGGGCCACATGGGCGCGTCTCCGTGGATGATGGGATTGTGCCTGTGGTAGACGGCCTTGACCCGGATCACCGGTTGGGGCTCGCCGGTGCCGATGGTTCCGCCCGAGTAGTATCCCGGCCATTCGCCGAACGGCCCTTCGTCCCGTGACTCCACCCCCGGCGGCGGCGCCTCGCCTTCCACGGCCACCTCCGCATGGGCCGGTATGGGCAGGCCCGTCACCGGGCCTTTGATGACCTCCACCGGTCGTCGCCGCAGACCCCCGGCGAAGTCCAGCTCGCCCCGGCCCCAGGGGATCCGGTTGTGCGACGCGATGAAGATCAACGGATCGCCGCCGAAGGTCGCCACCACCGGGCAACTCCGGCCCCGCTCCCAATGGCGCTGGCAGATCTGTCTTCCGTGCTGTCCCGGACTCATCCAGAGACCCAGCAGAGCGCGGTCGTGAACCTGCATGCGGTAGGTCCCCGCATTCACGAAACCGGTCTCCGGATCCTGGTTGATGACGCAGTCGCCGGTGCCGATGTAGCGGCCTCCGTCCATGGCGTGGTAGCGGGGCGCCGGGAAGCGGAACAGGTCCACGTCCTCCCCGGTCATGACGTTCTGCATCACCGGCCCGTCCGCCACCTCCACCGGAGGGATCGGCTCCACCTCCCGCATCTTTTGCGACGCCAGCTCGCTGAGCTTTGCTCTGGGTTCATGGACCGGCAGCCCGAGGGCCAGAGCGGCGCGCTTGTAGGAGGCGGTCAGCAGCCCCACCACGCGGAAGCCCGCCGGATATCCCTTGATGTTGTCGAACAGCAGCATGGGAGGATCCGGGATCAACTCCCCCGTCACCTCCCGCAGCGCGCCGATCTCCTCGTCCCAGTCCGCGTTCTCGATCTCCCGCCAGTCGTCCACCTGCTTGCACGCCTCCACGAACTCCTGCAGGCCGTCAAACGTTTCGCAGGGCGTATTCCTGAGATGCTTTGCATGCGAATTGCGCTTGCCCTTCGAGAAGTCGTCGTTATCTCTCATTGCTCCACCTGATATGTACTCGGATGTACTCGGATGTACTCGGCACGTTCCGTCCGGTTCGCTCTACGGGCCGATGAATTGTAGGTACGCCGTCGTGGAAAGGCAATGCCCTTGATCGGAGAGCAGGAGGTCAGGTAGGGTTGATCTCGTCCAGGTCACGAGAGTCCTTGGCAACCAGGAAAGGAGACAGGCACATGCTCAAGATTGAAGGGGTTACGCATTGGTCGATTCCCGTGAACGACTTGGGCGAGGCGGAGAAGTTCTACGGCGACCTGCTCGGCCTCAAGTCGCTGGGCCGGCTCGCCAACGACGTCATGGCGTGCTTCAACGTGGGCGATCACAATATCCTCCTGTGCGAGCGCAGGGAAGTCCCCACGCAGGCGGAGGACGACCGCGTCCATCATTCCTTCACGGTCAGCCCGGAGACCCTGAACGAGGCCTGCAAGGTGTTCAAGGAAAAGAACGTGCCGGTGGTGGAGCTCTACTACCGCAAGGGCGGCTATTTCCCGGGCCGGGAGCTCTATTTCTCGGATCCCAGCGGCAACCGGCTCGAGCTTCGCGACCCGACGTGGAAGGACGGAATGCCCGAGCCGTCGTTCGACGAGGTGGCCGGCTCGTAACACGCGCACCGCGTTCTACAGGAGCGTTCATACCGGACGCTCCATTGGTTCACGGAAGGGCGCAGCGCCCTCCGCACGACTGTCACTATCCAAGGAGAAGCGATTGATGACGCAGGTTCAGACCGATACGAGTTCCGACGATTCCGTTGCTCCCGAGCTGGAGGTCAAGGAATACACCTACGATGACTGGATGGCCTCCGTCGGCGTGCCGATCCATCGGGGCTACTTCATCGAGGACTTGCGCACCGTCGAGCTGGGCTGGTGGGAGGAGCGCGGGTGCGAGAGCGCCTTCATCCAGCTCGTGGGACAGGAAGGAGTCACCTCCGCCATGGTGCAGGAGATCCCTCCCGGAGAGACGCTCCCGCCGCTGAAGTTCGCCCTCGACGAGATGGTCTACGTGCTGCAGGGCCAGGGCGTGACCACGGTGTGGCCGGGCGAGAGCGGTCGCAGGAACAGCTTCGAATGGCAGCCCCGGAGTCTGTTCCAGATCCCGCACAACTATCATCACACCATGAGCAACATGCGCGGCGACCAGCCCGTGCGGCTCCTGCGCTACAGCTATCTGCCGCTGGCGATGTCGCTCAACACCGACCCGTCGTTCTTCTTCAACAACCACCATGAGGGAGAGGATTTCCTGTCCAACGGCGGCCAGCTCTACTCCGAGGCGAAGCTCGTGCGCGACGGCGACCCCGCCAGAACCTGGGGCGGCCGCAGCGGCATCTTCTGGTACGGCAATTTCTTCCCCGACATGGGCTCCTGGAACAAGCTCAACCGCAGCAGCCGCAGAGGCGCGGGCGGTCACAGCGTGCTCATGACGTTCCCCAACTCCGAGATGTCCTGCCACATGTCGGTGTTCCCCTCCCGAACCTACAAGAAGGCCCACCGGCACGGCCCGGGCCGGGTCATCGTCATTCCCGCCGGCGAAGGCTACTCCATCCTCTGGGAGGAGGGTAAGGAGAAGGTGGTGGCGCCGTGGCACGAGGCCAGCATGTTCGTTCCTCCCGGCAAGTGGTTTCACCAGCACTTCAACGCCGGGGGCACGCCCGCGCGCTACCTGGCGCTCCATCCGCCCCGGCAGTTCCGCGGCCACGCCGAGAAGATCGAGGACCGCGCCAGGGACCAGATCGAGTACGCCGACGAGGATCCGTGGATTCGCGAGCGCTTCGAGGCCGAGCTGGACAAGCGGGCGCTCACCACTCTGATGCCGGACGAGGTCTACCGCGATCGCGAGTTCCAGTGGACCTACAGGGATGCCGAGCCGCAGGCGGCGCGGTAACGACCGTGCGCCGCAAGGATACGCCCGGCCATGCAGATCATCGATTCCCAGGTACACATCTGGGCGCCTGAGACCCCCGACAAGCCTTGGGATCGGGTGGACGCCGCCAAGCCCCACCGCCCCGAGCCGCTCGGGCATGAGGAACTGCTGCGCGAGATGGACGGCGCCGGCGTTGCCCGCGCGGTGCTGGTGCCGCCCACCTGGGAGGCCGACCGGAACGACACCTCCCTGGAGGCGGCCCGACTCCACCCGGAACGGTTCGCGGTCATGGGGCGGCTGACCCTCGACGCGCCCGAAAGCCGGGAACGCATGGCCTCGTGGAAGGATCAACCCGGCATGTTGGGGATTCGCCTGACGTTCCACCGCGGCCGTTACCGGACATGGCTCGATGACGGCGCCATCGACTGGTTCTGGGCGGCGGCGGAGCGCTACGACGTCCCGGTCATGGCGCTGGCGCCGCACGCGCTGCCCCGGCTCGGCGAGGTGGCCGCGCGCCACCCCGGTCTTCGGCTGGCCATCGATCACATGGGGCTCAACTCCAGCCTGATCGGCAAGCCGCTGGAACCCATCATCGACGGCCTGATCAAGCTGGCGGCCTTGCCGAACGTCGTCGTGAAGGCCTCGGCCCTGCCGTGCTATTCCACCGAGAGCTACCCCTACCCGTCGCTCCACCCGCAGGTCCGCCGGGTGGTGGACGCCTTCGGACCCCAACGCGTGTTCTGGGGCACCGACCTTTCCCACCTTCCCTGTCCCTACCGGCAGGCGCTGACGCTGTTCACCGAGGAACTGGACAACCTCACCGCCACCGAGAAGGAGTGGATACTGGGACGGGCCATCGCCGAATGGCTCGACTGGCCGCTCCCCGAATCCGCGTAGCGCGCAA
The DNA here is from genome assembly GCA_965214905.1 of uncultured Binatia bacterium (SeqCode). Classification (GTDB taxonomy): domain Bacteria; phylum Desulfobacterota; class Binatia; order UBA9968; family JAJDTQ01; genus JAJDTQ01. Next base: position 2,560,511 of record OZ243984.1, on the reverse strand, counting down.
GGACCCGGCCATGGCCAGAGCCTACCGGCACGTTTCCGCGGACAGCCATTTCGAGGCGCCGCCGGACTTGTGGCGCCATCGCATTCCCGCAAAGTACCGGGACCGAGCCTCCAGAAGGATCCGCCTGCCCAACGGGCACGACGCGCTGCAACGGGAGGGCCGGCCCCTGGTGTACGGCGGCACCAGCTTCTACGGCGGCCGCCCGCCGGAAGAGTTCAACCCCGCGGTCATCGACTTCGACCACACGCCCGGGTGCGGCTCGGCGGCGCAGCGGCTGCGCGAACAGGATCAGGACGGCATCGACGCCGAAGTGCTGTTCGCCCTGGAGATCCGCAATCCCGCCATCCGCGACCGGGATGCCTTCGTCGGCATCATCCACCACTTCAACCAGTTCATGGCGGAGGAGTACTGTGCCGTGGACCCGGAGCGGTTGATCGGCGTGGGCATCCTTCCCAACCGCGGCGCCGAGGACGACATCGCCGAGATGGAGCACTGCAAGCGCCTGGGGCTCAGGGCGGCGTGGCTCAGCACCTACCCCAGCGGCAAGAGCCATCCCACGGCGGAGGACGACCGCTTCTGGGCCGCGGCCCTGGACCTCGACGTGCCGCTGGTGGTGCACACCTCCTTCCCGACCCGGGTCGGCGCCCGGGAAACGCCGCTGTTCCAGTATCCCCGGGAGCCTCCGGGCGAGCGCCGCCCGCCCACGGACTTCGTCCAGCGGCTCGCCCGGCAGGGTCCGTATCACTCGGGATCGGTGGAGGCCAGCCAGATGGTGGTGGCCGGGATATTCGACCGGTTCCCGAAGCTGCGCATCTACTGGGCCGAGAACAACGTCGGCTGGCTGCCGTACTTCTACGAGCAGATGGACCACGAATACTCCATCAACCGGTTCTGGGCGGAGCGGCAGATGGGCCTGCCGCGGTTGAAGCGGCTGCCCAGCGAGTATCTCCGGGAGCACGCCTACTGGGGGTTCTTCGAGGACCACGTGGGGGTCCGTCTGCGCCACGAAGTGGGCGTCGACCGGATGATGTGGGGCAGCGATTTTCCGCACATCGTCACCCGCTGGCCCCACTCCATGGAGTTGCTGGACTCGCAGATGAAGGACGTCTCAGACGACGAGCGGCGCCGCATGGTGGCCGGCAACGCCGTCGGGTTCTTCCGCCTCGACGACGGCGCAGGCGCCTGAGCCGTCCGGAGATGGATGCGATGTAGCTATGTTGATGAGAATGCCATATATGTCTGTACATGAAAGCGGTCCAGGTCACCTTCGACGAGGAGCTGCTCGACAAGCTCGACCGACATCCGGCGGTGCGGGAGCGAGGCCGGTCTGCCGTGTTGCGTGAGGCCGCCGCCGCCTACCTGAAGCGCAAGGACGCCGAAGACATCGCCCGCAGGTACCGCGACGTTACCGCGGTAGGCGACGAACTCGAAGGATGGACAGGCGAGGGCGTATGGCCGGAGAGTTGACGCCGGAGCTGCGTGGCGGGGAGATATGGCAGTACCGCTTCAAGGCTCCCGACAAGCAACGGCCCGTCGTCATTCTGACTCGCCAAGAGGTTCTTCCGCGGTTGCGATGACCGCGGCGCGATGCGGAGCCGGGGGAATTGGAGGCAGGATGCTACCCGACATGTCACGAGATCAGCGGCTCGAGATGCTGCGGAAAATGCTCATGATCCGGCGGGCGGAAGAGCACGTGGTCCGGTTCAATGAAGAGCACGAGGGCCTCGTCCGCGGCCACTTCCACATCTATATCGGCCAGGAGGCCACCGGGGTCGGGGTCTGCGCCGCGCTCGCGCCGGAAGATTACCTCTTCAGCACCCATCGAAACCACGGCCACGTCATCGCCAAGGGGGGCGACCCCGGCAAGGTGCTGGCGGAGATCATCGGACGCGAGACCGGCTACTGCCTCGGAAGGGGCGGGACGTTCCACGTGGCGGCCCCGGACCTGAACATCCCGCACACCTCCGCCATCGTCGGCGGCAGCACGGCCCTGGCCTCGGGCGCCGCTTTGGCGGCCCGGTTGCTGGAGACCAACGCCGTCACGGTGGTGTTCTTCGGCGACGGCGCCATGGATGAGGGCGTGTTCTACGAAAGCCTCAACATGGCCAGGCTGTGGGAGTTGCCGCTGATCTTCCTGATGGAGAACAACTACCGGCGGGCCGGAAGGGTCAACACCGGGCACAGCGCCGACGACCTGACCAACATTCCTCGCGCCCTCAACGTGGAAACCATCGCGGTGGACGGAGGCGACGTCGGCCAGGTGTACGGCGCCCTCCTGGAGCTGGCGCGGCGGACGCGCGCGGGTGAAGGCCCGTTCTTCGTCGAGGCCCGCACCCATCCCTGGCCGGGAAACGACGGCGACCACCCCACGCTCGTGGCCGGACTCACCGACATCAACTGGGCCTGGGACCCCAGCCCCGTTCCCGAGAAGGTGCGCCCCTGGTACGCCGAGGGAGACGGCATCCTGGCCTACGCGCGGGAGCTGGCGGACAGCGAGGGATGCGACCGGGACACCATCGTGCGGCTGGACGAGGAGGTACGCCGGGAGGCCGACGCGGCGGCGCGGTTCGCGCTGACCAGCCCGCTGCCCGCACCCGAGGCGGCCCTCCGATATGCCTACGCGGGAAGGGGTGATTGAGCCATGCCGCAGGAGATGACCCTGGGAGAGGCCCTGGTCGAGGGATTGGCCGAGGCCATGGAGCAGGACCGGCGGGTGATATTGATCGGCGGCGGACTGGTGAGCTCGGGTCCCGCCCGAGCGCGGTTCGCCTCGGTGCGCCAGCGGCACGGCCGCCGCATCAAGTCCCCTCCCATCGCCGAGCTGGGCTATTGCGGCATCGCCGCGGGAGCGGCCATGGCCGGGTTGCGGCCGCTGGTGGACGTCGGCACCGCGACCTTCTCCTACGAGGCCATTCCGCAGATCAACAACGAGGCCGCGGTGGCGTACTCGAACTCCGGCGGCCGGACCAACGTGCCGGTCACCTACTTCATGCGCTACGGCATCCGCGGGGGCGGGGGCGTGCAGCACTCGGGCAGCCCGCAGCCCTGGTACTGGAATACGCCCGGCCTGCAGGTGGCCATGCCCGCCACTCCCGCGGACGCCAAGGGGCTGCTCCGCACCGCGCTCCTCAAGAGCCGGGACCCGACCATCTTCTTCGCCCACGAGCGGCTGCTGAACGAGCGCGGGCCGGTGCCCGACGGGGACTGCGAAACGGAGTTCGGAAAGGCGTCCGTGGCGCGCCCGGGGAACGACGTCACCATCGTCGCCGCCGGCGTCCAGGTGCCACGGGCATTGGCGGCGGCCGACGCCCTGGCCAGAGACGGCCTCTCCGCGGAGGTGGTGGACCCGAGGACCCTGGAGCCGTTGGACACCGAAACCCTGCTGGCCTCGGTGAGGAAGACCGGCCGACTGGTGGTCACCGACGAGAGCCACGACAACTGCGGCGTGGCCGCGGGTCTGGCGGCGCTCATGGCGGACCTGGCGTTCGACAGCCTGAAGGCGCCCATCAAGCGGGTCGCCATCCCGCACGTGCCCGTGCCCTTCGCGGCGCCGCTGGAGGATTACGTGACGCCCACCGCCGAGCGTATCGAGGCCACTGCCCGGTCGCTGCTGCGTTGACCGGAAGCACGCCGACAGAACCCTCTCCGGGACCCCGAGGCCGTGGCCGGGAGCCTGCTGGCATTGCTCTGCTGGCACTGCTGCGGCAAAGGCACGCGAGCAACCCCCTCTCCCTGTGGGAGAGGGTGGCCGAAGGCCGGGTGAGGGGCGCGGCGACCATTCCCGCCTGCGGCGGCCACCCACGTCTATTCGGCCCGGCGGTACTCCTGCGCGAACGCGCACAGCCGTTCCACGCATAGCCCGAACAACTCGCCGCCTTTCTCGGCACTGGCGAGATTCGGGTCGCCCATCACCCCCGACGGCGACAGGTCCTCGCGCGGCGTCTGAACGTAGCCCCCGACTTTTCTGACGAAGTCCGGCATCTGCGGGCCGAGATGGGTTACCAGGCTGCCCTGGGAGGCCAACTCGCCGCGCAGGTGCAGGTTCATGGACGTCTCCACCGCGCCGGCGTGGCCGACGCGGCCGCCGGGCATCTTTTCGTCCGGGAACAGCCGGTCCATGTCCTTGTCCACCAAGCCGAACCAGTTCAGCACCACCACGCGGATCCCCTCCTCGTCCTGAAGGGCCGACACCACCGCCCGCGACAGCGAGACCTGGCCTCCGTGCCCGTTGAACAGGGCGATGCGGGTGAAGCCGTGCCGCGCCACCGAACGCACGATCTCACGGATGAGCGCCGACCAGGTGGCCGCGGTGAGGCTGATGCTGCCGGGGAAGTTCTTGTTGCTCGGGGTGAACCCGAAGGGCACCGTCGGCCCCACCAGGATCTCCGTATCCCGCCTGGCGGCTGCCCGAGCGATTTCCTGCGCGATGAACGCGTCGGTATCCAGCGGCAGGTGATGGCCGTGCTGCTCGATGACGCCTATGGGAATGACCACCACGCAACCCTTCCCGGCGCATTCCCTGATCCTGGGCCAGCTCAGCTCTTGCCATATGGGCATCAATGATCCTCCTGACCGGTTGGTGGGGTCGGTGCTGGCGGGAGCGGGCCCGAGACCCGCCCCTGCACACGGCTCCCCGAGCTTCGCCGACCTTCGACGACGACCGGCTCGGCGAGAATGGGCAGGTCCATGGCGACAGCTCCGTGCTTACACGCTGCTCCCCGAGCTTCGCCGGCGACGAGGGGCCGGCGAAGCTCGGCAGCCGTGTCCGTGGGACGTCCCACCCGCCACTCCGTCATCAACCGTTCGATCCGGGTCTGATCCGGGTCTGATAGCGCACGTCGTGCAAGCGGGCCCCGGCCTTGAATGCCTCCGGCAGGTCCTCGGGAACCTCGAGGCTGACGAGACGGCCGTCCGTTCGCCGCGCGGGCGCGTAAAGCCGGGAGAGGGCCGGGTGGCCGGTGACGTTGAAGGCAATTCGCTGCGCGGGCGCGTAAAGCCTGCGAAACTCGTCGAGAAACCGCAGGACGTCGGCCGGCTTCATCCGCCTGCACTGATCGAGATACTCGTCCGAAAAGAACTGTACAGGTCTCATGAGCCGATCCGCCTCAATGCCTGGATGTCCTCGATATCCTGTGCCCGGGCGCTTTTTTCCTTCATGCGGATCAGGTCGGGCACTGCTACCACCGGCAGCCGCAGCCTTCCTGCCGAAATCATGTCCACCTGCATGGCCACCAAGTCCTCGGTGAGTACGATGTCCACGAGCTCCGTGGGATCTGCCGGGTTGACGAAGCTCCAGGCGATGAGGTTCCGGTTGCGGATGTATTCTTCCCGGAAGTCGAAAACCTCTTCCGCCTTCAGCGGCAGGCGCGACCGCAGGCCCATGCGGTTGAGCGCCGATTCCGCCGCAACGAGGTTCTTCCTGAACAAGGCCAGCACCAGATCGACGTCCACCGTGCCGCGCACCGCTCCGTGCAATGCCACCGCGTAACCCCCGGCGATGGCGAAGCGCACTCCTTCCCGCTGCAGGCAGGCGACCACACGCTCGATGAACATCTCACGGTATATACTCCATCCATACCGCCGGCGAAACGTGCCACTGGCGAAGCACCTGCTTTCCAGCGGCTTGCCTTCACTGCGCCGGTTCGGCTCACCGGGTCATACCCACGTTCGATCCGCCCGATACCCCGGACCGATTTGTCGATATACATGCCGAGGAACGCGGCATCCTGCTTATGGCTATAGGTAGACGGACAGTGGTAGAGGCGATATTCCATGTTGTGGTCGAAGGATCGACCGCAGGGCGGTACGAACATGCGGAATTCATCCAGGGGTCGAACCCGGCTCCTGATGGCGGCGCCCACTCTGCTGGTGGAATTCCGCACCTGCTGGCGGCGTTCCCCACGGGTCTGTTCGTCGAAACGGGTACGTAACAGCTCCTGCTTGAGCTTATCGAGGTCTTCCGACTGCGGTGCCGACACCGCGGCCAGCAGGCGACTCGCGGAGTCCAGAATCCGGTAGGCATCGTCGCTGGATAAAGTTTCCTGATGCGCCCATCGGTTGCGCCAGTCGCGCAGTTCCGACACCAAACTGCGCTCCGTCTGTCCCAGGATGTTCCGAAACACCCATTGCCACTTGTCCCATATCAGCTTGAGCAGGCCCGCTGTATCTCGCTCGGCCACGGGCCTGTCGGCCCACGAGGAGCGCCTGTCGGCCGAAGGGGAGCCGTCGTCTACGTTTTTACCTTTCAGCTCACGCGCAACAAAGGGCGCGAGACCCTCGCGGAGGCGATCCAGCGCCTTGCCGGCAAGTTCGCGATTCCGTTCGTGATCCGTGACTGCCGCCCGTCGCCTCCGTCGAAACAGCCTGCTCAGCAGGTTGGTGACCCATTTCTCCATCCGGGACGCCTTCTTGCGCGCAGGGCGGAGTTCGCCTCGACCGCCGGAACTCGTGCGGCGTCAGTCCAGCATGAACACGCATTTGCCGGTGGTCGCGCCGTCGAAGATGCGGAACGCGTCGACCGCGTCGTCGAGGTCGAAGCGGTGCGTGATCAGGTCGTCCAGCGGCACCTTCTCCTCCACCATGAAACGGCAGATCTCGATGAGCTCCGACTTGCTGAAGGTCCAGGAGCCGAAGATGGTGGCCACCTTGAAGATGACGTCGTCCCTGAAGTTGATGGTGGACGGGGCGCCCATGCCCACGTAACAGCAGCGCCCGAAGGTGCGCATGGCCTTGAGGATCTGTCCGCGGGCTTCCGGGTTGCCGGAAGTCTCCAGCGCCGCGGTCGATCCCAAACCGCCGGTCAACTCCCTGACGGCCGCCACCGGGTCGGTGTCGCCGGCGTCGATGACATGGTCCGCGCCGTACCGGCGCGCCAGTTCCAGCCGCTCCGGCACCACGTCGACGGCGATGACCCGGGCGCCCATGGCTTTGGCGCACAGGGTCCCGCTCAGACCCACCGGCCCCTGTCCGAAGACCGCCACCACGTCGCCGCCGGCCACGTTCATCTTCTTGAGACCGTTCCAGGCCGTGCCGGTGCCGCAGGAGATGGCGGCCCCGCCTTCGAAGGACAACTCGTCGGGCAGATGAACCAGGAGGCGCGACGGCACCAGGATGTAGTCGGCGTTGGCGCCGTGGGCGTCCACGCCGCCGAAGGTCACGTGGCCGTGGGGGCAGGCCTGCTCGAAGCCCATGGCGCAGATCTCGCAGATGCCGCACCCGGCATAATGGTGGACGACCACACGGTCGCCGACCGCAAGCCCGGCCGGGGCGCCGGCCCCCAACTCCGCGATGACGCCGCACGGTTCGTGTCCGGTGATCGCGTTGATGGCCACGGTCCCGCGGTACCGGTGGAGATCGGTGCCGCACATGCCGGAGGCGCGGATCTTCACCACCGCCTCGCCGGGTCCGGCATGGGGGTCGGGGAACTCCCGTATCTCGGCCACTCGGTTTCCATTGAACATCACGCCTCGCATAAGCTCTCTCCTGTTCTCTCCCGAAAGGTTTTGTCCAACGCCCGTATCACGCCGCCGGGCAACAAGGCAACCCGAGCCTCCCCGGCTCCCGGGCTCGACCCGGGAGCCGGACGGGGTGGGGCCGGGAAGCACCTGGCGCGCCACTGTCTACCCCTGACGGTTTTGTGCTAATGGCTTGGGGGCTGGATGGAATACCCTGGAATACCCCGGTGCCGGACAAAACACCCTCGGAGATGGGAGGCGTCCATGGAATTCGTGACTCTCGCGGAGAAGGCGGACAAAGGGCAGCGGTTCACGCGGCTCTATGGAACCGGAAAATTCTGCACCTGGATGCTTCACTTCAAGCCCGGTGATCACACCGATATGCACTACCACACGGAGCCGGAAAGCTTCCTGGTGGTCGAAGGCAAAGCCGGTGTCAAGGGGATCGACGGGGACGAGCGCATCATCGAGCAGGGCGACGTCGTCTTCTTCGACGCCAGGGATTACTATCAGATCACCAACGTGGGCACGGGCCGTCTGCTCCTCTACGGCAACCGCCCCGAAGCCTTCGGTGGCGCCCACGTCAGCGCGAAATAGTCTCCGGGGCCGGCCCTGCAAGCAGACCCGCTGGCGGCTCCGGCTGGAAGGGGTCGATTCTTGTAACATGTAATTATGCCATGTAAATTTGGCCGATACCCTTGGGGAATCCTACCTCTACAGAGGGCCTCATGGTGAACGAAAAACGACGTTCCAGAACGGAGTATCTGGTGGGCTCGGTGTGGCCCACGAACCGGACCGGAGTGCTCGGTGACAAGGAACTGGACCCGAAGCTGCCGCCGAGCATCCGGTTCGTGCATCTGAGCATGGAGTTCACCCGGGGAACCCAGACCGAGTTCCGGGCCTCCATACCGGGCTACGAGGCCAAGGTGGCCGAACTGGCGGCGCTGAAGCCGGACCTGATCCGCACCATCGGCGCCCCGCCTTTCATGCTGCTGGGCTACGAGGGCGAGCGCGCCACCCTCGACTCCTGGGAGAGCCGGTACGGCATCCCCATGGTAACCTCGGGGCAGAACCACGTGCGCGCGTTCCGCACCCTGGGGGTACGGCGGATCGTGGGCGCGAGCTACTTTCCGGAAGAGTTGAACGCTCTCTTCCGCGCCTACCTGACCGGTGCCGGCTTCGAGGTGCTGGGCATGGAGGGCATCGACGTGCCGTTCGCCGACGTCCCGAAGGTCCCGTCCTCCGGGATCCGGCGGCAACTCGCGGCGATGTTCGCCCGGCATCCCGGGGGCGAATGCCTCTACATGCTGGGGTCCGCCTGGAAGACGCTGGACATCATCGAGCCGCTGGAGATGGACCTGGGGGTGCCGGTGGTGCACGCACTGCCGGCGCGTTGCTGGGAGACGCAGATGCGTCTGGGCGTGCGGCAGCCGATTCCCGGCTATGGACGGCTTCTGGCCGAGATGCCGGAGCCGGTGTGAGGACACCGGCGGTTCGAGCACGCCTCATAACCCCTTCCGGGCCTTCCTGGCGGGTGTCCTGAATCAACCGTGGACCGGATGCGCGGGACCTTTGTCGTCGGCAAGGCGCGACCACGAGCCGCGGCCGGTCCCACGCGAGGCGGAGCCACGCAGCCGACGGCCTGAAGGACCCGCACGGTTGATTCAGGACACCCCATCGGATCCCGGACCGGGTCCGGGATGACGGAGAGGATGCCCGGGAGACGGAGGGAACGTCGAATCGTAGTGACGGGGACACGTCGGACTCGATGGGATACCCGGGAGACGGAGAGAACGTCGGGGCGGAGGGCGCCGGGACGCAGGAGAGGGCCGCGATGACCGGGATCATTTCACGCTACGGTTCCAAATCGGATTCAATCGCTCGGATGGCGAGACCCGGACGAGATCCGGCCGACCCGCGGCTCCCACGGAGTCCACAGCCTGCCGTGACGGCACGGATGAGAGTGCTTCGGCCCATCCAGAGCGGATGCTCAGCCAGCGTGAAATGGTCCTGGCGATGACCGGGGACCGTCTCGCGAGCCATCGTCCGATCTGCTACACAGAGAAAGTCCCGTCGCGGGACCCTGTGTCGCGGGACGCTGCATAACCGAAGGCCCACGCACACCAACGGGGAGGAACCGACATGTCCGTTCGACTCATCGTCACCATCAACGCCGTCGAGGGGAAAGGCGCCGAGCTTGCCGATGCGTATCGGGGGCGCTGCGAAGAAGTCATGAAGGAGCCGGGGTGCGAGCAGTTCGAGGTTTTCCGCAGCGTGGTGAACCCGGACAAGATGGTGCTGGTCGAGCGTTGGATCGACCAGGCCGCGCTGGACGTTCACGCGCAAGTGAACACCACGCGTCCGCCGTTGCGGCCCGAGCTTCGCGGCGGCGCCACCGAGCGCGAGGACTACGAGTACAACCGCACCCGCTGACGCCCGCGCTCGGCCCAAGGCCGACGGCAGTCACCGGCTCGAAACCCTTCGTCGGTTCGGCGGCTGCCCGAAAGCGGAGAGTATCCGCCAGAGAGGTAATCGCCCCATGACCGGAGCCCTGGAAGGTATCAGGATCCTCGACCTCACCAACTACATCGCCGGCCCCTACGCCTCGCTGCTGCTGGCCGACCTGGGCGCGGAGGTGACCAAGATCGAGACCCCCGGCAAGGGGGATCCGTTCCGCACCTGGGACAAGGAGCCCAGGGACTACAGCCCGAGCTTCTGCGCCCTCAACCGCAACAAGAAGAGCCTGACCCTGGACATGAAGGCGCCCGAGGGCAAGGAGGTCTTCCTGCGGCTGGCCCGGGACGCGGACGTCATCGTCGAGAACCTCCGGCCCGGAGTGGTGGACCGGCTGGGCATCGGCTACGACGTGGTGCGCGAGACGAATCCGCGCATCATCTACTGTTCCATCTCCGCCTTCGGCCAGGACGGCCCGTACCGGAAGCGGCCCGGCTACGACACCATCGGGCAGTCCCTGAGCGGGCTCTTGAGCGTCCTCACCGACCTTGCCGAGCCCCACGGCCCGGGGGCGGCCTTCTCCGATCATCTCGGCGGCCTCTTCGGCTGCTACGGCGTGCTGGCGGCGCTGGCCGCGCGGGAACGCACCGGCGCGGGCCAGAAGGTGGAGACGTCGCTCCTGGAATCCACCATCTGCTTTCTGGGGCTCGGCATGACCCAGTACCTGTTCAGCGGCGAGGTGCCGAGCATGCGCAGCCGCATCAAAACCGCCGGCGTCTACGCGCTGGTGGCAGGGGACGGCAAGCCTTTCGTCATCCACCTGTCGCATCCGCCCAAGTTCTGGATCGGCGTCACCGAGGTCATGGGGCGGCCGGACTTCCAGACCGACGAACGCACCAGGGACCGGCCGGCGCGGGCGCAGAACTACGACTTCATCTCCGAGACCTTCGGCGCGGTGGTGCAGTCGGCGCCCCGCGAGCACTGGCTCGAGGAGTTGCGCGCCCGTGACGTCCCGTGCGCACCCATCAACAACTTCGCCGAGGTCTTCGAGGACCCGCAGGTCCGGTTCCTGGATCGGCTGATGGAGGTGGACCATCCCGACTTCGGTCCGTTCAGGCTGGTGCGCAACGGCCTGAACCTGCTGGACACCCCGATTACGCTGCGGCTCCGGCCGCCGACGCTGGGCGAGCACAACGAAGAGACCCTCGCCGGGTTGGGGTACAGCCCGCAAGAGATCCGATCCCTTCGCGAGAGAAACATCGTATGACGGGCGCCGCGTCCCCGTGCCGCAGCCGTCGCACATGAGCCCGGCGTCCACGAGCCGGAGCGCTCGCACACGGGCGAAGCTGCGCCGGAGCGTCCACGACCTGCGCGTGCGGGCACCGGCCATTCTCACCGCTCTGGCGGCCGGCATTCCCGCCGGATACCTGTGCCACTGGCTGGACCTGCCCATCCCCTGGATGATCGGGCCGATGGTGGCCGTTGCCGCGCTCAACCTGCTGGGCGTCCCCATGGATTCGCCGCCCTACGCGCGGCAACTGGGGCAGGTGCTGCTCGGCTCGGGGATATCCCTGTACTTCACGCCGCCGGTGGTGGCGGCGCTCGCCGCCAACTGGATGCCCATCGTGCTCGCGACCCTGGCGACTTTTCTGATCGGCGCCCTGGGGGCGGTGATCCTGAGCCGGGTATCCGGAGTCGAGACCCGCTCGACGTTTTTCGCGTCCATCCCCGGCGGCGCCATGGCCATGGCCAACCTGGCGCATCGCTACGGCGCGCAGATCGCGCCGGTGGCGGTGGCCCACAGCCTGCGGGTCTCCATCCTCGTCCTGGTCATCCCGTTCGCCCTGACCTACGGCGGCATCCCGCTGGAGACCGGCGACTACCGCCCGGCAGTGCCGCTGGACGTCGCCGTGCTGATCCCCTGGCTGCTGGCCGGGTTCGTGCTGGGCGAGGTCTCCGAGCGCCTGCACATGCACAACGGCTATCTGCTCATGCCGATCTTCTTCGGCGCAGCTTTCACGGTGACCGAGGTCCAGCTCTCGTCCGTGCCGCAATGGATGACGAACCTTGCGCAGCTCATGTTCGGCCTGGTGCTCGGGGCGCGCTACGAACGCGCGTTCTTTGCCCGCTACAAGCTGTTCATCCCGTTCGCATTGCTGAACTCGTTCTTCGTGCTGGCCGCCTCGATGGTGCTGGCCGGGGTCCTGGCGTGGGTCTTCCGGCTCCCCATCGCCACCATGATCATCGCCACTTCGCCCGGCGGCCTGGCGGAGATGGCCATCACCGCCCAGGCGCTGCAGATCGGCGTTCCTGCGGTCATTGCCTTTCATCTGGCCCGGGTCGTGGTAGTGAACATGGGCACCCAGCACATCTACGTCGGCGCCACCCGTTGGCTGCGACGGTGAAATCGGGCGGGACCCGTCCGGCTACGGATTCCAGGCAGCCGACACGGGGCTGTTTCCGGAAGAAAGGACCAGGATCATGGAAGAAGCAGTCCGTTTCTACAGCGGCCCCGGCTACAGCCTGTCCGCGGTGATCTCCATCCCCGACGCTCGCGACGCCTCGGAACGCCATCCCGGCGTCATCCTGTGCCAGGGCTACGCCGGCCTCAAGGAGGCGTTGATGCCCGAGGTGGCCGCGCGTTTGTCCGCCGAAGGGTACGTGACGCTCCGATTCGACTACCGCGGCTTCGGCGAGAGCCAGGGGCCGCGCCACCGCCTGATCCCCCTGGAGCAGATCGAGGACATCCGCAACGGCCTCACTTGCCTAGGCGTGCGCGACGAGGTGGACCCCGAGCGCCTGGCCATCTGGGGCACCAGCTTCGGCGGCGCCCACGCGGCCTACGCGGCCGCCGTCGATGCTCGGGTTCGATGCATCGTCAGCGTCGTAGGGATAGGCAACGGCGAGCGCTGGCTCCGTTGCCTGCGCCGCGAATGGGAGTGGCGGGCGTTCCTGAAGGAACTGCAAGAGGACCGCAACCAGCGGGTCGTGAGCGGCCAATCCCGGCGCGTCCACCCCTACCACATCATGGAGACCACCCCGGAAGGCTGGGAGTTCTGGAAGGAGACCGTGGCGGCCAACCCGGAAAGAGGCGAAGTGGAAATGCCCCTGGAATGCGCCGACGCCATCATCGAGTACAAGCCCGAAAGCGCCATCCACGAGATGACCTGCCCGGCGCTGTACGTCTCCGCCGAACTCGACGCCCTGACCCCTCTCGACGAGCAGGTGGGCCTCTACGAGAACTCACCCGAGCCCAAACACTACGTGATCATGCCCGACGTCGACCATCACGGCATCTACAAGGAGCCCCACCTCAGCCGGCTGCTGGACCTGTCCGTGGAGTGGTTCAACGAGCATTTGATCCCTTCCCCCGGGTCGGTGCCTGTCCCGACGTGAACGCCATCATGAGAGGCGCGTTGAGCGTTTCCAACCGGACTGGTAAAAATGCATGCATATGGAGAAACGATGAAATCCTACGCAGTCCAATTCGAAATCTCCGGCCCAACCGCGATGTGGACCCGGCCGGATACCGGTTCCTCCCCGGTTTCCTATGTAGCGCCCACCTTCAGCGCCGCGAAAGGCATCTTCGAGTCCGTCCTTCGTTGGAAATCCGTCAACGTGAGGCCGGTCAAGGTAGAAATTTGTCGGCCGGTCCAGTTTCATCATTACGTTACCAACTATGGAGGACCCTTGCGTGCATCTGACGCAAGAAGAAAACGCGCATCGTTCCAGTTATTCGCTATGGTCCTGGTGAACGTTTGCTATCGGCTCTACGCCGAGGTGGACTGGAATCGCGGGCCAAACGGCGAACGAGCAAAGGCACCGGACGGTCAATGTTCGCCCCATGCCTTTCAGGATGTCTTCAACCGTCGATTGGGGAACGGCCGGTGGTTTTGTACGCCCTGCCTTGGATGGAAGGAATTCGTCCCGGATTACGTAGGACCGTTTCGCTCGGGAACACGGGTGTGCGAGACCGAGAGTCATGAGCTGCCATCGATGTTGCGCATGGTATTCGACCGCCCGCAGCAAGGTCGCGTAAAGCCAAGCTTCAGCCAGGGGATCAAAGTCCATAAGGGAATGCTGTTCTATGCTTAACGAGCTCTATCTCGTCTCGCAGGCTATGGATCGAGTGGGCATCGTTCCGCCATCGCGACACCCGCGTATCAAGCCGATGGCAAAAACCAGGAAATTGTTGATCGTGCGACTGAACGACGATGCCGGACCAGCCGAAGTGGAGTTCGTTCCAGGTGACAAGGCGGCCCGTCTATTTCGCGTGGAGCACGGCTCATCGGGCTCCAGCTTTCCCGGACTCAACATCCCAACACCGCTTCGCCATCTTGATTCGACATCCACATCTACCCGATTAACCCCCGTTTTGGAACGGCTTTGTGGTTTGTGGAAGGAAAAGAACCCACCGACCAGGCAGATTTGCAATGCCCTTGCGAAGATGGTCGAGTTATCCCAGCCGCGTCCGTTCACGAGCTCCCAGTGCAGCCAGTTCAGGCGCTCGGTCGTCAAGTTGGTTCACGAGCTTCAAAAAATGCTTGGCACGGCAACACCGGGACTGAGCAACTTTACACGACTGCTGGACGTAGCGGGGCGCACCGAACTCGATCTGAATCGGTTCAGCCGGAATCTGACCGACACCTTTCTCCACACGTCAGCAACCGCTGATCGCGAGGATCTCTGCCTGATACAACAAGGCTTGTTCGGTGTGCTCGACTGGAGAAAGCGCATGGCCAAGCTGGGCTCGGACGCCTACTGGTCGGAAAAGACCAAGCAAGATAAGAACGCTAAGAACACCAACCAACCCGTATATTTCGATGTGGCCAAGATCGATCTCAATCATAAAGCCGTCGCTCACCCGGACACCAGCAAGGCAATAAACGAGTTCATGCTCAGACACGATACAGTCAAACCTCAATCCGACCAGGGTGAATTGGACGCATTTGGAAACCAAGGTCTCTTGCAAGACAAATACCCGACCCCCAAAGTCGCAAACCTCGGTGACGTGAAGCTTTTCTCTGTAAACACGGACGAGATCAAGGCACTTCGTCGCTACGGACTGAAGGGATCCATGCAGTTTCCGGCATCTACACCGGTCGTACAGAGAATGAACAACGCACTGCTTTACCTCGGCGACGAGAAGAGAGAGGAAGGTTTGACATGGCGAGGAATTCCAGGCAGAAACCGGAACGACCTGCTGATCGCCTACCTGGAGCAAGCGCCAGACTTCCAGGAACAGTTGGCCGAACTATTCGGTGGCGAGGCACAAAGATTTGGAGATGCGGATTTTGCCGAACGAACACGGTCCGTGCTTAACGCCCTTGAGGGCAAATTACAGGAACAACCGAACTTGACGGCTCGACTTCTGACTCTATGTGAAATCGACAAGGGACGCAAGCAAGTCAGCCTGCATCGCCAGTTCCGTGTGCAGGACATCATTCGCGCGGCTCAGGAATGGAAGACTGGAGCCGCCAACACACCGCCTGTTTCCATCTGGTTTCCTAACAAGAAAGAAATGAAGGCCGACTGGAAGTCTCATTTTGTGCCTCATCCGCTCGACCTGACGTCAGTCATTAATCGTGTCTGGAGATCAGATGCCAAAAACGGCTTCGCCTCATCCTTTCAACGTGCTGTCACCACATCGGATGCCTACGACCTGTTCTTTTCCGATGGGCCGATATCACGGAACAAGACATGCCTGTGTTTCTCGCTCCTTTTGCATCGGACATCTCCGGTTCTTGTCGGCCTTGGAAGTGTCAAGACCAGTTGTCGTTGGAAAGACCTGAGCGACAACGTTCGTTGGCAGTGCAGGAAGACGATCTCGCTTATCGGCATTCTCCTTCAACAACTCGGACATTCAAAGGATCAGTTTATGCAAGACTCGACCTATCAGATAGGGCGACTGCTAGCCTTGGCCGACGGCCTGCATCTGCAGTACTGCAAGTGGGTTCGTACCCCGGATCAGAAGCGAAAAAATGGCGACGTCGAAGCGCCATCCGAGTTGCTTGGAAACTCACTGTTCAACCTTGCCCTCGACAATCCGCTGTCGGCGCTTGCTCGCCTCGCCGAGCGCGTCCGGCCGTACAAAGGCTGGGCAGACACCTACTCGGGTAAGGACGCAGGATTGATTCACTGGTTTGTTCGTCAGATGGGCGAGCGTGAACGCCACATCGACGTTGCCGAACTGCCGGATCGCATGGAAGACGTTCACAAGGCTCAACTCCTTCTCGGCTACCTCGCCGATCATCCGAAAACCGAAACGGAAGCCTAACCCTATGTCCACACAGGAACACGGTACCAGGACCGAAACGCAAGTCCCTCGCATCACTGGCCTGCTTGTGATCGAGGTACGGAAATCCAACCCCAACGGCGACCCCGAGCGCGAAGGCTCCCCTCGCCAGCGCCCGGACGGTAAGGGCGAGATCTCGCCGGTGTCTTTCAAACGGAAGCTCCGCGATCTTGTTCTGGAAAAGGAGGGCGTGGTGTGGCAGGAAGTCAAAGAAAAGTTGGAGATTCAGGCGGACGACGAATTTAAGATTCTCGAGCAGCGAGGGCGAAACCGCGAAGAAATTCGCAAGCTCATGGAAAAGGAAGGTAACCATCGACTTTCTCAAGGGTTCAAGGAAGCCTATTGGGACGGACGCCTGTTTGGGAACACCTTCCTCGAAGAAGGCAGTGGAGACACAATCCGTACCGGGGTGGCACACTTTGGTGTCGGCGTTTCCGTGGCTCCGATAGACATCGAGTATTCAACATGGACGAGCAAATCAGGCGTTGAAACAGGCAAGGACCGCGGCATGGCGCCCATGGCGTTTCGCGTCGTCAAACATGGAGTTTATACGGTTCCTTTCTTTGTCAATCCCGGTTTGGCCCACAAGACGGGATGCACGGAGACCGACGTTAAGCTGATGCTTGAGCTTTTGCCTCTGGCTTATCCGCACACCCGCTCCGTTGTCCGAACAATGGTTGAGATCATTCACGCTCACGTCTTCACCCACAATGAGCGACGCGGTTCGTTGTCCGATTTCGCCCTGTTGGATGCCCTGACGCCTCGCAAGAAGACGGCGATGGACAAGCCCTCCGAATCGCTGGACGACTACGAAATTCCGACATGGGACGCAATCAAGGACAACCCTGTCCGATTCGGGTCCAGTAGAACATTCTCGAACTGCGGCAAGTACCAAGACTATGCGCTCGATGGCTAATGAGCATGTCGTCCTCCAACCATTCCGCTCTGGCCCATAGTGCCCGACGAGGCTCACCGGGGCAGAGCTACCGTGAACATGTAGCCAACGTACGCCGCCTTGCAGCCAAGTTTGCTCGCGAAGCGGCGGTGACATATTCAGAGCGGGAATTTTTTCAGGCGGTGGTGGAATTGGCCGCCACTTATCACGATCTCGGCAAGTTGGACGAAATCTTCCAGGACATTCTGTACCGCAACCGCCCCAATGAGGAAGGTTTCAATCATGTCGAGGCAGGCACCGCTCACCTGCTGAAGCGGAAGCTGGGTGAAGCGGCGATATGCTGCTTCAGCCATCACATTGGCTTGCCGTCACTGCCTAAGGAGAGAGCAAAAGCAAAATTTGATGACGAAGGAACAGAACGATCCCTCTTCTTGCGTGACGGAAAAGAGCTGAACGGCATGGACGCAGTGTCCTGGGAGAGAACGGACAAACTGCTTGACGGCTATCTCCATCAACATGCCGATGTCGTCAAACCCGTCAAACCCCCTCCCGCCGGCGATCCCCGACCTTGCTTTACCGGCTTGGTCCGTCGCCTAGCCCTATCCTGTCTTGTGGACGGAGATCATAGCGACACCGCGCAACATTATCGGGAAGAGCGGGAGTTGGACGGCGCCCTACTGAGAGCTGCCGAACGTTTACAAGCCTTGGACCGCTACGTAGAAAACCTCGGACGCAACCAATCCAGCACGTCCCCAGCGGAGACGACACGGCTTCGGTTGCGACAGAGCGTCTACCGAGCCTGTCGCGACCGGGAACTTGAGAACGGCGAACGGATGGTCGCCTGTGAAAGTCCGGTCGGAACCGGCAAGACCTCTGCCGTAATGGCACATCTCCTGCGGGTCGCTGATAAACGCGGCTTGCGCCGGGTGTTCGTGGTCCTGCCGTTCACCAACATCATCGATCAATCTGTTGACGTTTATCGCAAGGCATTGGTGTTGCCCGGTGAAGACCCTGAATCGGTGGTTGCCGCTCACCATCACAGAGTCGAGTTCAGCGGTGAACAATGGAGAGAGTTGCGGCAGTTGGCGCAGCGTTGGGAAGCGCCAATCGTCGTGACCACGGCGGTGCAGTTTTTCGAGACGCTCGCCGCGAATCGGACCGCTGCGCTCCGCAAGCTCCATCAAGTACCGGGTTCAGCAGTCTTCGTAGACGAAGCACACGCAGCCGTGCCGGCGCCGCTGTGGCCTCAGCACTGGCGTTGGCTGCAAGAACTATGCGAGGACTGGAACTGCCACGTCGTCCTCGCCAGTGGTTCGCTGCCACGTTTTTGGGAACTGGAGGACTTCGTTCCGGTTGAGCGACGGCCCTCCGTACCTCCACTCGTCGTTGGGGAATCGAAGGATCAGGCCGACGCTTCCGAAGGCCACCGGGTATCTCTCAAGAGGCACGACGATCGGTTGACCCTCGAAAAGTTGGCGGACTTTGTTCTTGAGAAGGACAAACCAGGGCCTCGGTTGATAATTCTGAACACGGTGCAATCTGCCGCTGTCCTGGCCAAATTTCTGTGGAGTCGATTCTATCCAGGTCGTGAATGGACGGGCGAGACAGACTCACGAGTAGAGCATCTCTCTACGGCAATCTGTCCTGCGCATCGATCGGCAATTGTTTCCCGAATCAGGCAGCGTCTCGGCAATAGAGGCGACAGGGACTGGATCCTGGTAGCCACGAGTTGCATAGAAGCCGGGGTGGACTTTTCCTTTCGTACCGCCTTTCGTGAACGCTGCAGCCTGACCAGCCTTCTCCAGGTCGCCGGACGGGTCAATCGAAACGGCGAATACACTCAAGCGGAGGTATGGGATTTCGCACACGACGAATCCGGTTTTCTGAACCTGCACCCCGGGTTCAAAAGTTCGCGAAAGGTGCTTGACAAGATGTTTATCGAACACGGCGAACTTCTTAGTCCGCAACACTGCACCGAAGCCTTGCGTCGAGAAGTCATTTCGGGTTTTGGCGGGACCGAGATCGGGGCTCAGCATATCATTGAAGCCGAAGAAGATGGGGACTATCCCGAAGTTGCCAACCGCTGCCGGATCATCGCCGAGGATACACTCACGGTGCTTGTCAGTCAGGACTTGATAGAGCGATTTCAAGCGAGGGATCCCAAGGAGTTTCCGTCGCCCGCAGAAATCATGCGTCATAGCGTGCAGGTCTGGAAAACCAGACAGAACGATCTGCCCGTCACCCGACCACTGAGTCGTGACAGTGAGTTGGTAGGCATTCAACCAAACTGCTACGACGAGTTTCTTGGTTACTGGAAGGGCCTGCTCCCCTTGCTGGAGTCGCAGCGTGACGGAGGGATCATTCTGTAACGCTGATCTGGAATTTCAAGGCCAAGTATCGCTGATCCCGATGCTGCCTCGTTCTGTTTCAGCAACCCTTTCTCCGGTCATTTCAGGTCGGCGTAGAATGCGATTGCAACCGCAACGGGGTTCGGTGAAGCCGTAACCAACCCGAAGGGAACCAGAATGGGCGCGACTTACGTTGATGTCACGATCCGCAATCCCGCGAACCCGAGCCGGAGCTGGACCAGCAAGTTTCTAGTTGGTACCGGTGCGTTCGACTCGCTTGTACCGAGAGCCTGCCTCGAAGCAATCGGGCTTGAACCGAGAGGCCGCCGAGAGTACGTGCTTGCGGATGGCAAGTCCGTCGCCTTGGACATCACCATCGCCGAGATCGAGTTTCAAGGAGAAGTCGTTGGCGGGACCGTCGTGTACGGCGATGAGGGGGTGGAGCCGTTACTTGGCGTTACCGCCCTGGAATCCGGTGGGTTCGAGGTGGACCCACGCAGTGAGGAACTGAAGCGATTGCCGGCTGTTCTGTTAAAGGCCGGCAGAAGAATGCGGTTCGACGCCGGTAAAACCGCAAAATAGAATGCAGCGTTGCCCCGACGGCTCTTCAGACACTGTCGAGCGGGAGATGTTTCCCCTCTCGCTCATCAACGATTTCCTCTACTGCCATCGCAGGGCAGCGTTGAAGGCAGTCGAAGGATGGCGAGATGCCAACGAGCACACGGTTATCGGCGATAGCGTTCACGAACAGACCGATACTTCCGGCTATGAAACCGTCAGGGGTGTGACCCTGTTGCGTGCCTTGCCCGTGTGGTCGGACCGACTCGGGCTCAGCGGCAAGTGCGACATTGTCGAACGTCGTTCCGATGGCTCGCTGACCCCGGTTGAGTTCAAGAAAGGCAAACGCCGCAAGTTCGACAACGACGACGCCCAGCTTTGCGCCCAGGCTCTGTGCCTGGAAGAAATGTTCGGGATCGAGGTTTCGAGAGGCGCCATCTTCCACGCCAAGAGCAAGCGCCGCCGAGAGGTGGAATTTACCCAAGAACTGCGGTGCCTCACCGAGCAGGCCATTGAAGCCGTGCACCGGCTCATCGAACAGGAAACGGTCCCTAAAGCGATCCACAAGCCCCAATGTTCGGAATGTTCACTTTTCGACCACTGCCTTCCAGAGATCACCAGCGCTCCACCCATGCTGGCGCGGCTCTCTCGGGGAGTGTTCGAAACCGGGGAGTAGCGATCAGCGGCTTTACGGCCTGCACGGACCCGTGACACCCCATGGCCGTCGTTCAAAACACTCTCTACCTGACCACGCCGGGAACCGTGGTGCATCGGGATCATCTGACGCTCCGGGTCGAGGTCGAAAAGCAAACCCGCCTGACCCTGCCGATCCACCATCTGGAAAGCGTCTGCGCCTTCGGACAGGTCGTCGTGACGCCCCCCGCCATGGCCCTGTGCTGGGAGCATCAGGTTGCGATCCACTACCACACGGAGAACGGCTACCTGCTGGCTCAGGTGATGGGAAGTGGCGACACGCGCTACTTGCTGCGCCGTGCTCAGTACGCGGCGGCTGACAGTCCCGTGGAGGCGGCCCGCATCGCGCGGCAAATCGTCGCCGGGAAGCTGCAAAACTCGCGCTCCAACCTCTTACGGTCCGCCCGGGAAGCGGATGAGGAATCGGACCATGTGGCATTGGCTGGCGCCGCGGTCGAGCTTGCCCGACTGATTCGTCAACTTGCGGCCAAGTCCATGCCTGGAAACGCCCCACCGGTCGACCAAAGTGCCAGCCTTCGGGCGACGCTGGACCCGATCCGGGGACTGGAGGGCATCGGAGCCAAAGTATATTTCTCCGTGTTCGAACACATGCTCAAGCAACAACGGAATGACTTCCGATTCTTCACCCGCACCCGGCGGCCGCCACGAGACAGGATCAACTGCCTGCTGTCTTTCATCTATGCACTGGTCCGCCACGATTGCCTGGCCGCATTGACAACCGCCGGACTGGACCCATACGTCGGCTGGCTCCATACGACGCGGGCGGGCAGGCCCGCCTGCGCCCTCGATCTGATGGAAGAGTTCCGGCCCTGTCTGGCGGAGCGATTGGCGTTGACCCTGATCAACCGGCGTCAAATCGAGCCCAGGCACTTTCGAGAGCGAGAAGGAGGCGTAGTGGAATTTACCGACCGAGGCAGAAAAGAAGTTATCCAAACCTGGCAGCGTCGCAAGCAAACGGAAATAAAGCACGCTCTGTTCAAGGGGAACATCCGCCTCGGGCAGGTGTTCAGCATCCAGGCCAAGCTGTTGGCCCGAACGCTTCGTGGCGACATTCCCGATTATATCCCGTTCATTCCCAAGTAACGCCATGTTCATTCTGATCGCCTATGACGTCTCCACCGCTGACAAGGTAGGGCAGAAACGCCTCCGACGTGTGGCAAGGGCGTGCGAGGATTATGGGGTCCGGGTGCAAAAGTCGGTTTTTGAATGTCAAGTCGGAAGAACCGAATGGGCTACGCTCAAAAATCGCCTGCTGGACGAGATCGACCCCGAGCAGGACTCCCTGAGAGTCTATCATCTGGATGAAGACGTCAAGGACAGTACGGAACACTACGGGGTAAAAGAGCCCGTGAATTTGAACGATCCGCTGATCTTGTAGCTTGCGCGAACGTGCAGCGCGGGAGTTTCGCCATTGCTTTCGCGCGACTCGTAAAGACTTGTATAACAGTGCATCACTGCATTCCATGACAATCGAACAGGAGTCCTCTGACGCCCAATCTCCTCGGATCGCGCATCCGGACACCTAACCTTTTGATATATTGCCAGTTATAATGGGTGGGGTCTCCCCCCGCTTCGGCGGGGGGAGCGGATTGAAACCGACCCCGGCTTCCCGGTAACCGCCGTAATCACCGGTCTCCCCCCGCTTCGGCGGGGGGAGCGGATTGAAACTACTTCCGGCATCCAACCGCACCCACCCAAAACAGTCTCCCCCCGCTTCGGCGGGGGGAGCGGATTGAAACAGATCTTCCATCGAGAGCGACACGTCACCCTCGATGTCTCCCCCCGCTTCGGCGGGGGGAGCGGATTGAAACCCGGCCCCGAACTGCCGCTCCCACTCCGCCTCCGTGTCTCCCCCCGCTTCGGCGGGGGGAGCGGATTGAAACGTCTCTGCCGGCGTCGTTTCCGCCTGCGGCGCCGTGTCTCCCCCCGCTTCGGCGGGGGGAGCGGATTGAAACGGGGCCGTCGCGAGGCTTCAGGCCCGGGTGCGAGCGCTCTCCCCCGCTACCCATCGACTACATTGAACTTCTGTTATATTGGCTGTAGAATTTCAGATCAGCAGCCCGATATTAGGGGTCCCCTCATAATTTTCTTTAGAATAGATGCGTAACTTACTGAATATAACGTCGATTTGTATTCTGAACATTTCGCGTCCTGTCGGTGTAGGCCCTTCCGGGTGACGCAAGCCGGTTCCAGAGCGATTTGCGCGCCGCAGCGCCGCGACCGCATGCTGCTTCTCAGCGCGCTGTCGATTGCCTTGCTAACGTTGCTCGGTGCAGCGGGCGAGAGCTTGGGCCATGACCGGTGGCTGAAGGCGAGCACGGTCAAGAGCCGCACGCACTCGCTATTTCGCCAAGGGTCGATGCTCTACGAGCCTATTCCGAACTGGCCCGAGCACCGACTCCGTCCACTGGTCGAGAAGTTTGCCCACATGCTGATGGAGCAACCCCGGTACCGTGAAATCTTCGGTGTCATCTGATCCAAAAATGAGGGGATCTCCAAGTGGACATCCAGAAAGATAGTTATCTTCCCGATACGGCACTTAAGTTTTTGAAGCGCTGTTACTTGTTCGTCAACTCGGAATGGCAACATATCAACCGGGAACCGACGGGCGACCAAGGGTTCGAGATGCGCTTTCGGGAAAGCTGTGTGAAAAACCTCTCGGATTGGACAATCTCCCAAGAGCGAGAAATGTGGCTTGGGGAGGGGCTGGACACGGCGTCTGGCGTTCATCACGAAGTTGACATCGTGGCGCAAACCTCGGATCTGGTCGCCGTTGTGGAGATCAAAAACCGCCCCGCAAATCCCACGGAGAAAAATGAGATAGTCATTTTCTTCGCCAAGATTCTGGATTACCTGGCCTTTAACCCTACCCTACTGATGCGAGAGGTGTTGCCTGCGTTTATGTCCAGTACTTCCTTTGAGGAAAGCGGGCTTGCCGCTTGTTTAGGGTTGGGCGTCCATCCGATTGCGCCGGGTGTGCGGCCTCTGCCGGTTCTTATTGATAGCGCCTGGAGAATGAACGCCGAAATTCACAAAGGCATCCCCTTGCTTACTGAAACCACGGATCAATTCGAGGAATTCTGTGTAGGACTAAACAGTCTATCCCGTGCCTTGAACGAAACTTGGCTAACCAACCGGTGTGGATTTCACTCGGAAGATACCATAGTCCTGAAAGCCGTCGGCGGCCTGCAGACCTTGGCCTTGAGCCGACAACTGCGACAGCTTAACGGAGACTGCACGGATCTACTGGCCAAGTTTAGAGAGGCAAGCGGCCGAAGATGAACATATCTAGTTACAACATCTCCGATATAAGTTACCATTACATCGGGTTGAGGGTCTTAGGCTGTCTTCCCTTGACCGCGCGTAGAGAAGAACAGGAGGAGACTATCTCCCGTTCCGTTCGAAAATACGTCAGCAACAAGGCTCTTCGGCTTCTACTGCCTGAACCGAGGGGAACTTTCGAGACCGTTGGCGAAAAGGTCTGCCGTGAGTTGGTTCATTTCGGGTTCGCGAATTCGGCCAAAAGAGCATACGAACTTACGGATCGAGGCAAAGAGGTGATGTACCTGGTGGACAGCCGTAAGCACATGGAATTGCGGCGTGTTATGGCCAGCGTTCACATCGAGACCTACGACAACCTTCGAGCTGTGGTACAGAAACACCTTGAGATAGGGTGTATTTGGCGTCCCACCGTGGAAACTGGCAAGCTTGAGCAGGAGGGGTACCTCCGAAGGCTGCTCGAACCGACCTTTGCCGAAAAGGCAGACTCTATCGCAAACACCATCCGGGAAAGTTTCCAGGGAGGAGTGGCAAAGAAGATAGAGGACGCCTTGCAAGAAAAGGTGATAAATTGGGCCTTGCCGGGTGTCCGCATCAGGGTACCGCTTTTCAGGTCTATCGTTGATCGGTTGGTAAGCCTTCGTCTTTTGAACATCGCGAGAGACTCTACTACCATCGAGGGGTGCGATTTTTTGAAGAGCTATTCGCCCTGCGTGGACAACTCTCCACCGCACGACTGGTATGTGCAGTTATCGATTGAACCGTCTTCCGCCTCCCCTTTCACGATATACTTTTGTGAACCGGATATGACGGACAAGGCGACTCAACAAAGGCTTTGGGAAGTCATTGACCAGATCTTCGAGAAGCTATCACCTCGAGGCGGATACTATGACTTGCCCGAGGTGCGTGACTCGGTCTGCGAGGAACTCCGCATTCCCGAAGCCGTGTTCGATGAAGGGGTCAACCAGTTGCTGGATCTACAGCCGGCGCCGTTGACTATGGGGTTGAACTACGAGAACATCTCCAGCCGGCGCAAACCCCTGGTTCGCAACCGAGGGTCAAGCCAGATATACAACCTGTTGAGGAGGGCATAGTGGTCAATCTGCCAATCCAAAATCCTACAACTACCGAGTCACCTTACAAACTGCTGGGGCTAAAGGATTTGCCCTTCCCGGCTACTCCCGTGGCTGACCCTTACAGCGACGATCCCCGTCGGAACGGGGCCATCTATGCCGAGTCGCCGGTAGCGGCTGAAATTGAAAAATCGAACGATTGCTCATTTGCCCCGACGACTTCGCTAATCGAGTAAGGCTGGCCTATCTCTGGTCTAAAGGCGACCAGCAGAGCGGGAGGGGGATGGGTAAGATCGCCCTGCTCCGCTACTTTCAGCATAGAATCAACCAGGACTGGGGAGCTACCGAGTTCAATAGTCGATTCTCCGCGGCGGTCATTTACGTTGCCTTCCCTTCTCAAGTCGATCGCAGACATATGGAGCAACTGGCTTGGTCTGCCTTGGTTGATATCTGCAAAAACGCTATCTTGAAATCTTCAAGGGCAGCCTTGCGGTTGGGTGCACCGACCAGTGAGCAGGCCAGTGCCGTTCTGACCAACCCCGACGGCAGTCAGAGCGGCGAGAATTTACTCGACGATGCTATTTTGCAAGATAAGGGCATCTTGCCTGACGCTCTGGACGCTGAGATCGCAGCCCGGCTTCAGCAAGATGGAGTAAGGTCCCTCGTGGCTACGAAGTTGGCTAAAGGCGAATTTGAGAACTACCTTCGCTCTTTGCGAAGAGACGAGAGCCTTGAGCCCTTCTACGTTCCTCGAGATACCAAAGGCCTGGACTACTCTCGTTCGTTGCTCT
Organism: uncultured Binatia bacterium (SeqCode); assembly: GCA_965214905.1. GTDB lineage: Bacteria > Desulfobacterota > Binatia > UBA9968 > JAJDTQ01 > JAJDTQ01. The sequence goes on along the minus strand of OZ243984.1, from coordinate 2,534,650 downwards.
TCAACGACATGGTTTATTACTTGCGAGCGGCAGGATTCGCCGGCGGCTATCTGTTTATCGACGATATCGAGAACCTGGTTGACAAAATGGCACGCCGGCATCGCATTGAATTCGCGAAACAGTTCGGGCTTTGCACTGTCCGACCGGGCTACGCCAACACGTCTTACAACTTCTTTTCCAGTGTCCTGACAACCCACCAGCAGGCTTCTGTCGGTTTGGCGCAGGCCTGGGGGGAAGCCGGATTATCGTCCTTCGCCCGCCTGGACCCGACTTCTCCTAATTCGGTGGAATTGCCCTTGCCTAGCGAAACCCAAGCCCGCGACATTATAGTCGCCCACTTGGACTACTATCGCATAAACGAAAGCGACGCAGGGACCATAAAGCCCTTCACGGAAGCTGGTATGGGCGTTTTGCTTGGAGACCAACGGATGTTACATCCGAGGTTTCTTCTCTCAACCGCCGGCAACATTGTCCGCAAAGCGGCAGAGGATGAGGTGTCCGACATAAACGAGACAACCGTACAGTCGGCTATTGGCGGCTCTCCTATCATAGCCACTCCCGATTTTTCAGAGGGCCTCGACGATGCCCTCTGAAATGGAGGATAGGAAGGACAATCCATCGATTCATAGCTGGAGGTGGGACTAGATCAAGCCATCGCCAAATCTGCCCATTTCATCTCCTTCCGTGTAGCTTTAAGCGCGGCTGCGAGCGCCAAAACCGCGCGCTTTTGATCGGGTGTCAGGTCGGTTTGCGCCGCCCTCGCATAGGCAAGAAGCGCATAGATCGGCATCGTTTCATCCAGACCGCTGCGTTTGCCGCACCCGAACGGCTGGCGTCATTGTGAGGCGAACTGGCTCAACCAGGAATGAGGATAGAGTAATTCTCCAAGATTTGACCCCCTACCCCTGATATGCTGTGCGCATCACCGCCACCACCCGCTCCGGTCGTAGCGGCAGATCCTTCACTCGCAGGCCGCCCAGGGCGTTGGCCACGGCGTTGCCGATGGCCGGCTCTACCGGACCGAGGGCGGCTTCGCCCATGCCCTTGGCGCCGAAGGGACCGTCGGGGTGAGGGTGCTCGACCAGGACGGAGGTGAAGGTCTCGGGGTGGTCCTGCATGGACGGCGGGAGGTAGCTCAGGAAGGTGCAGTTGACGGGCTGGCCGTTGTCGAAGACCATCTCCTCGAACAGGGACGAGCCCAGGGACATGAGCATGGAGCCCTCGTTTTGCAGGTGGCATTGGCGCGGGTTGATGGCCTTGCCGGCGTCCACCGCGGTGACCAGCCGCACCACCCGCACCTTGCCGGTCCCGGTGTCCACCTCCACCTCCGCGGCGCAGGCGGACAGGAAGAAGAAGGCCGAGGCCTTGCCCTTGCCGGTGGCGGGGTCGACGCCGCCTCGGCTCTGGTAGCCGGCGCTGCCGAAGAGGCTTCCCACCACGCCGCCGAAACGGGCGCGGAAAAGGTCGCTGATGGGCAGCCGCCGCTCGGGCACCCCGGCCACCTGCACGAAGCCGTCCCGCAACTCCAGGTCTCCGGTGTCGGCCTCGAGCTCTCCCGCACCGATGTCCAGGAGCTGACCGGCCACCTCCCGGGCCGCCCGGATGGCGGCGTTGCCCATGCTGAAGACGGTGCGGCTGGAGCTGGTGGACTGGTCGAAGGGCGTCACGTCGGTATCGGGCAAAGTGACGCTGACCCGTTCCCGGGGCACTCCAAGCACCTCGCTCACCATTTGCGCCAGGCTCGTCTGGACTCCCTGGCCGATCTCCACGCTGCCGGCCAGCAGCGTCGCCGAGCCGTCGGCGTTGAGCCGGACGCTGGCCGAGGAATGGGACGGCGTCATGGTGGTCTTGATCATCACCGCCACGCCCTTGCCCCGCACCAGCGGCGCCGGAGGCCGGGGCGCCTGCTCCGCCTTGCCCCGCCACTCCACCGCCTCGGCCGCGGCCCGGAGACAATCCTCCAGCCCTACCGCCTCCAGGGTATCGCCGGTGACGAACAGGTCGCCGGCGTGCACCAGATTCCTGAGCCGCATCTCCACCGGGTCCAGGTCCAGCCGGCGCGCCATGTCGTCCATCTGAGCCTCGTAGGCCCAGCACACCTGGGGAACGCCGAACCCCCGGTAGGGTCCGGTGGGCGGGGTGTTGGTGTAGACGCAGCAGGAGGTCAGGCGCTGGTGCGGGATGCGGTAGGGTCCGCCCGACACCTCGCCGCCGTTGCGCGAAGTGGAGGGACCGGTGAGGGCGTAGGCGCCGGTGTCGTAGACCGCTTCCACCTCCCGCGCCAGGATCGTGCCGTCGCGTTTCACGCCGGTCTTGATGCGCACCACCGACGCGTGGCAATGGCCGGTAAGGAAGACTTCCTCCCGGGTCAGCTTCCACTGAACGGGCCGGCGGGCCTTGCGGGCCAAGGCCGCAGCCAGAGGCTCCAGCCGCAGGTGCACCTTGCCGCCGTAGCCGCCGCCGACGTAGGGGACCACCACCCGCACCATGGATTGGGGCAGCTCGAACAACTCCGCGAGCTGGACCCGTATGGACGATGGGTTCTGCGTGGCGGAATAGACCGTCAGCTTGCCCGCGGCATCCCAGAGCGCGGTGACCACGTGAGGCTCCAGGTGGCCGTGCTGGATCTTGGGGGTGGTGTAGACGTCCTCGAAGACCAGGTCCGAGGCGGCGAGCCCCTCCTCGATGTCGCCGCGGCCGACGCTGTAGGAGGTCAGCACGTTGCCCCGGTCCTCGTAGTGGTAGTGACCCTTGTCCAGACGGCTCTCGGACTGCACCCGGGTTTCGTGGAGGATCGGCGCACCAGGGGCCATGGCCGCCACCGGGTCCAGCACCGGCGTCAGCGGCTCGTACTCCACCCGGATGAGATCGACGGCCTCTTCGGCGATGTCCGGCTCCTCCGCAGCCACCGCGGCCACCACCTCACCGGCGTAGCGGACCCGGTCCAGCGCCACGATAGGCTGGTCCTTGACCACGGGCCCGAAATGGGTGTTTCCCTGGGAGAGATCGGCCCGTGTGAGCACCGCCGCCACGCCGGGCAGCGCCGCCGCCGCGCTTGCGTCCACGGAAACCAGCCGCGCGTGAGGGTGGACGCTTCTCAGCGCCTTCACGTAGGTGAGCCCCGGAAACTCCAGGTCGCCGGTGTACTGAGCCGCCCCGGTCACCTTCGCCGGTCCGTCCACCCGCGCTGCGTTCTCGCCGATGGTGCTCATGGCGGCTACACGTCCTCCCCCTCTCCCTCTGGGAGAGGGCCGGGGTGAGGGCGCCCCGGCGCCCCCCACGGAAGGGGCAGGGTGATTGCGGCGCCCTCACCCGGCCTCCGGCCACTCTCTCCCGAAGAGAGCGGGGTTGTATTCGACTGCTCGGGCAGGTTCTTACGCCTCGGTTACGCCTCGGCAGCCGCCCAGAGCACACGGATGGCGGGCAGGCCGAGGAAGTTGCTGCCGCGCTTCTGCCGTCCGATGCGCTCCCAGGTGTCGCCCCGGTCGCGGCTCCGGCAGATGTCTCCTTCGCCCGGCGGGCCGGCGGTATGCCCTCGGGCCACGTCTCCGAAGGCCGCCAGGATCGCGTTGTCATCATACGGGTCGCGGGCCAGTTGCCAGCACATTCCGGGGTGCGTCACCGGCAGTCCGGCGCCCACCTGCCGCCAAGTCCGGCCGGAGTCCTCGCTACGATAGATCCGGCCGTCGGCGCCGGTGGGGCGGTCCCAGTACTGGGGCGAGCCGTGTCCGCCGGCCAGGAACAGCGCCGGCGGGTCTCCCGGCAGCATCACCACGTCGTGGAAGTAGTCGCTCTCCATCCCCCGCTCGGCGCGTTGCCATCCGGCCTCGGGAGGGTCGCCGCGAAAGAAGCCCCGGGAGGTGGCGGCGAAAAAGCCGGCGGGGTTTGCGGGCGAGCGCACGATCATGTGCACGTCCGGGTACTCGATGCCCTCGCTCACGTCCTCCCAGGTCTTGCCCCGGTCGAAGCTGCGCACGATGCCGCCGTGCTCCAGCGCCAGATAGATCGTGTCGGTATCGTCGGGGTCGACGTAGATGTGGCGCACGTGGCCGTGGTGCGGCGGGTACGGAAACCACCAGTGGTGCTGCACTTCGGGCGGGAGTGCGCGAAGGCCGTCCAGCTCTTCCCAGGAATCGCCGCCGTCCTCGCTGCGGAAGAGCATCACCGGCTCGGTGCCGGCGTAGACCACCCGGTCTTCGGCGGGATCCACCGTAACCCAGCGGATGTCGCCTTCGAGCACCCGTTGCCAGTGGCGTCCCTCGTCGCGGGTGCGATAGAGGCCGTCCCGGGTCACGCCCGCGTAGACCACCTCGGGGGTTGCGCGACACCCCCGGACCGAGTCCACCACCTGGTCCGGGAAAAAGCTGGTGTATTCCCGCGACCCCCGCATGGAGGTCCAGATGTCCCCCACGCCGCGCAGGATCACCATGCCGGCCTGGGTCCCGGCGTAGAGTCTGAGAGCCTCGGACAACTGCTGTCCCTCCTAAACCCGGCATAGCCGGAACCGAAGCCGGAATCGAAAATGGCGCCCTTCGACTTCGCTCAGGGCGAACGTTGTGATTTCTTCGTCATTTTGCACGGAACTTCACGGATAAGGGGACTACTTCACGGATAAGGGACCAAGCGGTCCCGCCGCCCGTCAGGCCTGCTGTTGCAGCTTCTCCAGGAACTTCGCCGAATCCATCACGACGCCGAAATGCTTGTCGAAGTTCTCGAGCGTCGCCGCCTGTTCCTCGTCGGAAAAGCAGGCGTTGCAGTCCGAGAGGAACAGCACCTTGAAGTCGCGCATGGCGCCGTCCCGGGCGGTGCTGTCGCAGCACACGTTGGTGGCCACGCCGGTGACGGCGATCACGTCCCGTCCCAGGCGCCGCAGCACGTTCTCCAGGTTGGTGCCATAGAAGCCGCTGTAGCGGAACTTCTTGATGGTGATCTCGTCCGGCTCGGGCTTCACGCTGTCGCAGAACTGCGCGCCGGGAGCCCCTTCGATGTTGGTCCAGGGATCGTCGGTGTGGTGGGTCACCGGCTTCAGGTCGGCGAACACGCCCACATCCGCCAGATCCTTGCGCTTGGTAGTGTAGAGATAGATGACCGGCACGTCCGACGAGCGGCACACCTGGAGGAGGTCCTGGATTTTGGGAATGATGTCCTCCGAAGACGGCAGATAGCGGGTCCCCCTGGGGTCAACCCACATGTTCTGCATGTCGACGACGATCAGCGCCGTGTTGTCCTTGCCGATACGCCAGTGGTCTGCGGGACGTGTCTCGTCCATGTTCAACCTCCTCCGGATCACGAATACATGGCGGGCGCCAGATTTCCCGTCTATCACACACGAAACCGCGCCCACAAGCCAACCTCCGCGGCCTTCGGGTCGTTTGCACCGTTTGACAAACGTCACTGTTTTAATGAGAAGAGGGGAATCAATCTCGGATGCCGTGGAAAGAGGAGGACAGCATGACAAGGTTCGCAATCGGTGTATTGGCGTTGGTGTTTCTGGCCCAGGGCGTTCATGCGCAGACCGTGAGCATCGGCACCAACCCCCAGGGCTCGCTGGCGTACGCCACCGGGGCCGGGGTCGCGAAGGTCGCCATCGAGGCCGGGAGCGTGAACATGCGCGTGGTGCCCCAGGGCGGACCCGTGGTCACCTTGCCGTTGCTCGACAACGGCGAACTGGATTTCACCATCTCGAACGTAGCCGCCACCTCGTTCGCCTATCTCGGACAGGCCATGTTCGATGGAAGAAAGCAGGAGAAGGTACGGCTCGTGGCCGTGCTGTTCCCGCTCTACAGCATGTTCTACGTGCGCAACGACTCGGACATCAAGACGCTGAGCGACCTCAAGGGCAAACGGCTTCCCACGAAGTTCACCAAGCAGAAGATCGTAGCCCTGAACGCCCGGTCGGTGCTGGCCACCGTGGGCTTGAGCTTCGAGGACGTGGTCGGCGTGCCCGTCCCCAACGGCGTACGCGGGGTCCGCGACTTCATGGAAGGGAAGAACGACGCGGCCTACTTTTCCATGACCTCGGGCATCACCCGTCAGGCCCACGCCGCGGTCGGCGGCATCCGCGTCCTGTCCATGGACAACACGCCGGAGGCGCTGGCGGCGTTGCGGAGCATCGTCCCGGCCGGGAGCATCGCGACCCTCCATCCGGCGAAGCTCTATCCCGGCGTCATGGGCCCCACCAACGTGTTTGCCGCGGCCTTCGTCGTCAACGCAAGCACGACGACACCCGACGAGGTCGTGTACAAGGTGGTCAAGGCGCTGCACGGCAACAAGGAGAAACTGATCGGGTCCCACGGCATGTTCAAGCAGTTCAATCCCGCGAAGATGCACGTCGACCTGGGCGTCCCGTACCATCCCGGCGCCGAGCGCTACTACAAGGAAACCGGCATGTAGCGCTCGGATGAACGGCTTGAGTCCTCGCCATGACCGGCGGTGATGAAAACACCGTCCGGGCCGGGACCGCGTCCTGGACGGTGCGGATTGCCGGGCGCCTGCTCGGCGGACTGTTGACGGCCGCGGCCCTGGCCGAGGCCGCCGACCTCTACCGGGCCGTCGGCATCGTGGTCTTTGCCGAGCAGCGCCTGCTGGCGTTGCTCGGCCTCGCGCTCGGAACCCTCTATATCCTCAATCCGGCAACGCACGGGGCGAAACGCCTCGGCGTCCCCTGGTTCGACGCGCTGGCGGCAACGGCCGGCTTGCTGGTGTGCGCCTACCTGAGCTGGCACTACGAACGGATCTTCGAGGAGCTCTACACGCGCCCCCGTGACGCCCTGGTGGGAGGCGCGGTGATCCTGGTGCTGGTGGCGGAGGGGGTGCGCCGCACCGCCGGCCCGGTGCTGTTCATCTTCCTGCTGTCGTTCTTCGCCCTGGGCCTTATGGGCCACTTCATCCCCGGCCAGTTCCAGGGGCGCGACGTCGACATCGACCGGCTGGTGATCTATCTGAGCCTCGACTCCAACTCCCTGGTGGGGATTCCCCTGACGGTGGCCACCACCATCGTCATCGCCTTCATCTATTTCGGCAACCTCCTCGACCTCTCCGGCGGCTCCCGGTTCTTCACCGACATTTCCACCGCGCTCATGGGCCGGTACCGCGGCGGGTCCGCCAAGATCGCGGTCACCGCCTCGTCCCTTTTCGGCTCCATCTCCGGCAGCGCCACCTCCAACGTGGTCTCTACCGGCGTCATCACCATCCCGCTGATGAAGAAGGGCGGATACCCCGCCCATACCGCGGGCGCCATCGAAGCCGTGGCTTCCACCGGCGGCCAGTTGATGCCGCCCATGATGGGCGCGGCCGCCTTCGTCATGGCCGAATTCCTGCAGATCTCTTATCAGGAGGTGGTGCTGGCGGCGCTGATCCCGGCGATCCTCTACTACGTGGCGCTGTTCATCCAGGCGGATCTCTACGCCGCAAGGGAACATATCGCCCGCGTCGACGATGCCTCCATTCCGCCCCGCTGGCCGGTGTTCCGGGCCGGCTGGCCCTACGTGGCGCCGTTCGCGGTGGTGATCCTGTGCCTGTTCTACCTCAACCTCAGGCCGGAGACCTCGGCCCTGTGGGCCGCCGGGAGCCTCGTCCCCATCGGCCTGTTCATCGGCTACCAGGGCGAGCGCATGTCCTGGACGGTCATCTTTACCGTCCTCGCCAAGACCGGCGCCCTGTGCGTGCAGCTATTGATGATTAGCTGCATGGCCGGCATCATCATCGGGGTCCTCAACATCACCGGCCTCGGCTTTGCCCTGACCCAGGCCATCATCCACCTGGCCGGGGGGCAGACCGCCATGATCCTGCTGCTGGCGGCGCTGATCTCCATCGTCCTCGGCATGGGCATGCCGACCCTGGGGGTCTATCTGCTGCTGGCGACGCTGGTGACCCCGTCCATGGTGGAGGTCGGCATCCCGCCCATGGCGGCGCACCTGTTCGCCCTCTACTTCGGCATGCTGTCGCTGATCACGCCGCCGGTGGCGGTGGCGGCCTTCACCGCGGCCACCGTGGCCGGCGCCAATTTCATGCGCACGGGGTTCGCCGCGGTCCACTTCGGCTGGACCGCCTACGTCGTCCCGTTCCTGTTCGTGCTGGCGCCGGAGTTGCTCATGCAGGGTTCGGCGCTTCAAATCCTTCACACCTCTGCCACCGCCGTCATCGGCGTCTGGCTGGTGTCGGCCGGTTTCATGGGCTTTTTCGCAAAGCCTCTGGGCGCTGTCCACCGCGGTCTGTTTCTGGCCGCGGGAGCGCTGTTGTTCTTTCCGGCCGGAGGGGTCGGCTACGGCATCTGGACGGACGTGGCCGGGGCCTGTCTGGTCGGCATTCTGGCGGCCACGGGGGGTTTCCGGGGCAGGGACAGCCGAGTAGCTTGACGGTTGCCCTCGTCCGGCCCTCTCCCGGAAAGCGACGGAGCCAGGGCAGAGCCCCTTTCCCTCCGGGAGAGGGGTCCAGGTGAGGGACAGGGTCGGTTTTTGTCCGGCAAGGGGCGACGTGGTCGTCCACACTCGATCGCGACAAAAAGAGGCCTGGGGCGAGGGAACGTGCACTGAATTCAAGCTGAGGGAGGATCCGTCATGACCGAGGTCATCATGATCGGGACAGGAGTCCCGGAGCCCAACCCGAACCGGCAGGGCTCCTGTATCGCCGTCATCATCGACGAGAAGCCCATCCTGCTCGACTGCGGCCGGGGGGCGCTTACGCAGCTCGTGCGCGCGGGCATCGACCCGGCGCAAGTGGAGCAGGTGTTTCTCAGCCATCTTCACTACGACCACATCATCGGGCTTCCGGACCTCTTGCTGGGGAGTTGGATGGTGGGGCGCAGCACCGGCGTCGAGGTGTTCGGGCCGGCGGGGACCACCGCTTTCGTGGAAGCGCTCCTGGAGGCATTCAAGATCGATATCCAGGGCCGCCGGGCCACCGGCACCAACTCCCGATTCGAGGTCTCCACCCGGGAGATCGACGAGGGTCCGGTGTGGGAGACGCCGACATGGAAGCTCGACGCGGTCCGCGTGGTGCACATACCCGACAGCCTCGGCTTCCGTGTGGACACTCGGGACCGGTCCATCGTCTTCTCCGGCGACACCCGGCCGTGCCCGGCCCTGGTGGGGCTGGCCAGGGATTGCGATCTCCTCATCCACGAGGTGCTCTTCTCGCCGGAGCTGGAGCAGACGGGCGCGCCGGCCGGCCGGCACCCGGAGTTCATCCATCCCGAGTGGGCCAACCGCGTGCGCCATACCAAGCCGTATCAGGTGGGCAGGATCGCCGCGGAGGCCAACGCCGGGAAGCTCGTGCTCACCCACCTCTGGTCGGAGAAGGAGGAGGAGCGGCTCAAGGCGGAGGTCGCGGCCCACTATTCGGGAGAGGTCGTCGTGGCACGGGACCTCATGAGAGTCTGACCCAGGCACCCCGACGATGTAGACGCAGAGGGCGATGCGCGGCTACGGGAAGAAAGCCAGCTTGACCAATAAGGCCAGCATGGCCGGGCTGAAGCTGAAGACCGCCAGATTGAGAAGCGCAATGCTCTTATCCAGCTTGGCGATGCTCTTATCCAGCTTGGCGATGTCCTTATCCAGCCTGGCGATGTCCTCCCTGGTGGCCAAGCGGTCGGCAAGGGGGATCGCGCCGGCCGCGGCCTTTGCCTTTTCCTCGGAAGTTCCGGCTTCGATCAGCGCATCGTAGACTTCTGAAACGATCAGGCTCATCGGCCCATCCTGTAAAGCGATCCTCGGCGCGGCGCCGAGTTGAAAATACAACACCAGGAGACGGCGGAAATGTCAACAAGCATGAGAATAGAAATCGGCTGCTCGCGTCCGTTCTTTAGCGCCAAGCCGATTTTTTGGAATGCGGCGATGTAGCGGCTACGGGATCAGCAGGATCTTGCCGGCGGTCCTTCGGGCTGCCAGCAGCCGATGGGCCTCGGCGGCCTGGGACAGCGGAAGCGTGACGCCGATGCGGATGGCGAGCTTTCCCGCCTCGATCCATTGCAGCACGTCTCCGGCCCGGGCCAGGATCTCGGCCCGGTGAGTGGTGTGGTGTGTCAGGCTCGGGCGGCTGAGGGCAAGCGAACCCTTGGCATTCAGCACCGCGGTGTCGAAGGGCGGTACGGCGCCGCTGGACTGGCCGAAGAGCACCATGCAGCCGCGCGGCGCCAATGCGTCCAGGCTCTGATCGAAAGTGCTCTTTCCCACCGAATCGTAGACGACGTTGACGCCGCGGCCGCCGGTGAGCCGGCGCGCCTCGGCGGCGAAGTCCGCGTGAGCGTAGTCGATGAGCGCATCGGCGCCGGCCTCCTCGGCGATGCGCGCCTTCTCCGGCGTCGATACCGTGCCGAACACCCGGGCGCCGCGCATCTTCGCCATCCGGACCAGCAGCAGTCCGGTGCCGCCGGCGGCGGCGTGCACGAGCACGGTGTCTTCGGGTCCGACGGGGTAGGTGTCGCGGGTGAGGTAGTGGGCGGTCATGCCCTGGAGCATGGCCGCGGCCGCGGACTGAAAATCCACGGCGCCCGGCAGCCGCACCAAGTGCCGCTCGGGCACCGCGGCCAAATCAGCGTAGGAACCCTGGCCGTTGGAAATACCGTACGCGACCCGGTCGCCGACCCGGAACTCGGAGACCCCGCGCCCCACCGCCAGCACGGTGCCCGCGCCCTCGGCGCCGGGGATATAGGGGAGCGCCCGCCGGTGGTGTCCGCCCCAGTGGAAACCCGAGCGGTAGTAGATGTCCAGGTAGTTGACCCCCGCGGCCGCGACCTCCACCAACGCCTCATCCGCCCCAGGCTCGGGCGCCTCCACCTCTTCGTAGTGGAGCACCTCGGGGCCGCCCGGTTCGTGCACCCGGACGGCCTTCAACTCGGACGGCTCCGCGCCGGCGACCATGGGGCGGAGACCCCGAACCGCCGGCCGTGCTTCGAGACCCCAGCAGCCTGTGCGAACGTGACCCCCTCTCCCTCTGGGAGAGGGTCGGGGTGAGGGCGCCACGGATCAATCCCTCGGTGCCGGGGGCCCGGCGGCGCCTTCGGCAAAGCAATGCTGCGACGATGATCCGGCATCAGTCCAGCAACGCCACCACCCGGGCCGGGGCGGATTCGGTCTTCCACTTGACGGGCAACGCAATGATCTTCGCGGTGGCGCCGATCAGGTCCAGGTTGATGAGATTCTCGATCTGGCAGGTGACCGCGGGCAGGATGGTGCGGTGGACCGTCATGCCGCTGTCGAGGATCTCGTCGGCGTGCTGGTAGTCCGCGCCCTTCTCTTCCTGGGCGAAGTCGTAGCCGATCACCGCGGGCTGCTTGTCCACGACCCACTGGGCCGCCTCCCGGGACAGGAACGGCGAGTCGTTCCACCAGGACGGATCGGTGGTCTGATGCCCCTTGGGCCAGTCGGTGCGGAGCAGAAGGATGCCCTCGGGCTCGATCTTCACCCCCTGCTCCGCCAGCGCCGCCTCCGCCCGCTCCAGATCCTCCGGCGTGATGCGGGCTCCGGGCTGGCATCGGAACGAAAGGTCCAGAACCACCGCCGTGCCCATCAACGGCTCCAGCGGAAGCTGCTCCACCGACGGCTTGTCACGGAAGAAATGATGCGGCGAATCGATGTGGGTGCCGACGTGAACGGTCATCTCCACGAGGTTCGAGACGAACCCTTTGTCTTCCCAGTCGATGATGGGTTTCACCTTGAAGTAGGTCTCGTCGGGAGCAAAGGGAGCCGAATCGCACTCATCTACGGTCATGCTGAGATCGACGATACGCATGGAAAAGGGCTCCTTTCCGCAAGACAAACGGTCCTTGTCCTTATATCATTGCACGGCGGCGAAAAGTCAACGCGCGGAATCCTGCGGGACCGCCAAGGACAAAGGAGGCAATGCCATGATCTATGAAGTGCGGTTCCAGACGGTGGATCCGGAGCGGCGAAGCGAGTACGTAAGGGCCTACAAGGAAGCCATCCAGTCCAGCAAGGAGGCTGGATGCCACGGCGGCCTCATCCTGTGCAGCGATGAGGACCCCGCCGCGGTCATGGTTCTGCTCAACTGGGAAACCCGCGAGCACCACGAACGCTGGCGCGGCACGCCGCCGCACACGAAGTTCCGCCAGACCATCGACCCCTGGCAGACCAAGCCCGGCATCGGCGACTACTACGTCGCCGAGACCCTCTGAGCAAGGTCCGCGTCGCGGGAGCCTTCTTTCGCGGAAGCGGCGCGGCGCGCGCCACCACCCCTCTCTCCGGGAGAGGGCGCCCGAAGGGCGAGTGAGGAGCGCCCCGAACAACCTTCTCCACGCCAAAGGCCCGGCTGACCAACCGGAGGTTCACCATGGACGTCGATCCGATCCGCTACGAGATGTTTCTCCATCGCCTGTGGGCGGTGGGCGAGGAGGGGCGCTCCACCCTCCAGCGCGTCACCGCCTCGCCCATCGTGGCTCAGGGCGGCGAGGTCATGAGCTCGTTCTATGACGCGGCCGGCGCCATGGTGCTGGCCTGTTCCGGCCACCTGCGTTTCGCCGCGGCCACCTCGGACGCCATCAAGCAGATGATCGAGTGGTTCGAGTCCTCCCCGGGCTTCCACGACGGCGACCAGCTCTTCTTCAACGACCCCTACGTGGCCGGGTCCCACACCTACGACATGATGGTGGTCAAGCCCATCTTCCTCGACCAGCGTCTGATCGCCTGGATCGCCACCAGCACCCACACCGCCGACACCGGCGGGGTGCTGCGAGGCGCGGCCCAGGAGATCTTCCACGAGGGCATCCGCATCCTGGGCGTCAAGGTGGTGGAGCGGGGCGAGTTCCGCGAGGACGTGTTCCGGACCCTCACCGAGCAGTGCCGCGACCCCCGGTACGTGGGGCTGGACATCAAGGCGATGATCGCCGGCAACAACGTGTGCGCCGCCCGCTACCTCAGCCTGGTGGACAAGTTCGGCCTGGAGTTCATCGAGGCGGCGGGCCGGAAGACGCTGGCGGACGCCGAGGAGATGGCCCGCGCCAAGCTGCGGTCGCTGCCCGACGGCGTCTGGCGCTCGCGGGTCTACTATTCCGCGCGCGAGGCCGATCAGTCCGACGCCGACATCATCGCGGTGGTCTGCGCGGTCACCAAGAAGGGCGGCACCCTGGACATCGACCTCGACGGCACCAGCCCCCAGACCTCCGGAGACACCAACTCGACCCTGCCGAGCACGGTGGCGCACCTCAACATCGCGCTGACCAACCAGCTCTTCTGGGACATCCCCTGGAACGACGGAAAGCTGGCGCCCATCCGCATGACGGTGCCCGAGGGTTCGGTGCTGAACTGCACCTTCCCCGCAGCCTGCGGCCTGGCGCCCATGATCGGCGGGATGTTCGTGGCCGCGGTCAGCGAATGCCTGGCCAAGATGCTCTACGCGGCCGGGCGCAGGGAGGACGTCAACGCGGGCTGGGCCGGCGCCTGGTACTCCGGCGGCCCGGGCTTCATGTACGGCGGCCACAACCGCGAGGGGCTGGCCAACGCCCAGGGACTCTACGACGTGCACGGCGGCGGCCTCGGCGCCAGGCCGGACCGCGACGGCGTGGACACCGGCGGCCACATGAACATTCCGTCCGGCGGCATCTCCGACATCGAGCGCATCGAGATGCAGTATCCGTTCCTCTACCTTTCCCGCAGGCACGTGAAGGACGGCGCCGGCTTCGGCAGGCACCGCGGCGGATACGGCAGCGAGCGCCTGCTGTTCGTCTACGGCTCCACCGACGTGACCGCCAACTACCGCCCCTACGGCGCGGTGCCCAACGGGTTCGGCCTGTTCGGCGGCTATCCCGCGGGCTTCGGCGGCAACCGGGCCGTCTATCGCACCGACGGCCTGCTGCAGCGCCTGCGCGAGGGCGCCTATCCCACGGGCGCCGACGAACTGCGGGGCCTCGACTGGTGCCGGATCGACCTGCCCGAGGGCTTCCAGCCGCGTGTCCCGATCCCCGAGCTGGCATTCATCACCGACGTCACCCAGAGCGGCGGCGGGTTCGGCGACCCGCTGGAGCGGAGCCCCGCGCAGGTGGAACGCGACCTCAGGACGGGCCGGACCAGTGCCGAGGTGGCCGACCGGATCTACGGCGTGAGGCTCGACGGCGCCGGTGTCGTGGACGATGCCGCCACCGCCGAGCGCCGGAAGGAGCTTCGGGCGGAGCGTTTGGCACGGGGATCCCTCCCCGCCGACGGCGCCGGTGACGGCAGCGCCGGCGGCCCGGCCGGCGGGGAGGTCGTGCTGCACCTCCACGCCTACCTCGATCTCGTCAGAGTCGACGGCCGCCTGATGGTGCGATGCCGCAAGTGCGCCCACGGGTTCGGCCACGGCGAGGACAACTACAAACGCGCCGCGGTCGAGATCGCCATGGACCTGGAAGAATTGGCCGGCGAGCGCGTGCCCTCGGGCGACCCCTATCGCGGCGTGTTGCTGGGGTACGTCTGCCCGGGATGCGCCACGCTGCTGCAGGTGGACGTCTTCTGTCCGGACCGGGACGATCAGAGACCCCTCTGGGACATCCAGCTCGACTGCTCGGGACTGGCAGCCGACGCCGTAGAACCCGGACACCCGATGTAGGGGCGGGTTTCAAACCCGCCCGTGCCCGCATCGCGCTACCGGCCGACACGGGCGCTTGGCGTAGCGGTGGGGACGGGCGCGCCAGGAGTCCGTCGGATTTGGCGAATCGTAGCGCGAGGCATGGAAATGGAGGCCATTTCAGGCGGATGTGAGGAAAATATCGGGAATATTTGACGAAAATCCAACTGAAAATGGACCCATTTCCATGCCTCGCGGTAGATTCTTGCCAAGTCCGACAGGCGACCAGGGGGAGCCGGATGGAAATTGCAATGGACCGGGCTCCTGTGATAACCCCGGCGGGTGTGCGATACAGGTCCGTGAAACGCGCGTAAAGCACTGGGGTCGGTAACTCGAGTTTGGCAAGTTTCCCACGGAGGTGAACCATGCGGAGAAGAACGAGTTTGCGAAAGTCCTTTGTGATGGCCGGCGCGGGCGCGGCGGCGATGCTTCTGTGTCTGCTCGCGGGCTCCAACGCAGTCGCCCAGAAACTGCCGGGCAAGATCACCTGGATCGTTCCCTTCGGACTCGGGGGCGGCACCGGGACCTCGGCCCTGCTGCTGGCGCCGAAGTTGCAGAAGAAGCTCGAAGGCAACGGCGTCAAGGAGGTCAAGGTGGTGAGCCTGCCGGGGGCAGGCGGCACCGTGGGGACGAAGAGGCTGTTCGACTCGCCGCCGGACGGGAGCGTCATCGGCAGCATGCTGCCGGCGGGCGGGCTGGCGCAATCGGCGATACGGGATGTCGGCTTCGACCTTTCCAAATTCACCTACCTGGCGAAAATCACTACCGCTCCCCGTTTCCTGTTCGTGAAAGGCGATTCCCCCATCGGCACTCTGGACCACCTGATTGCAGCGGGAAAGAAAAAGCCCTTGAAGTTCTCCTCCGCCGGCACGGCCTCGGCCGGCTCCTTCGTGCTGGCCAACATCATCGACAAGACGGGCATCCAGGTGAAGGATGTCACCGGGTACAGGAGCGGGCGTTCGCTGGTGGTGGCGGTAGCCCGCGGCGACGTGGATACCACCATCAAGACCACCGGCGGCGTGATCACCTTCATCAAGTCCGGCGAGGTCCGCGGACTGGTGCAGCTCTCCTCGGAAAAGGACAAGGATCCGTTCTTCCCCGACGTGCCTTCGGCCGAAGCCCTTGGACGCAAGGACCTCATGGCCGGCGGCATCCTGTACATCATCGTGGCCGCGCCGCCCAAGATGCCGCAGACCGTCGCGGAGGTGTTGAGCAACGCCGTGCACCAGATCATCGCCGAGTCCAAGGCGGAGATCGAGAGCAAGGCGCAGGTCATCCACTCGCCGGCCACCGGCAAGGAGACGGCCATGCTCGTGAACAACCTGATCAAGGACTACGCGAACCTGATCGCTCTGTACAAGGCGCAGCAGAAGAAATAGGTTTTGAATCAGGCTCGAGCCCCCCGCCGTACCCTTCGGCCCGGATGACTCGCGGACCCCTTGTTCCGCGGGCGTCCGGGCCGGCCCGAGACCCGCGTATTCCATCACGGCCCAAGACCGCGTATTCCATCACGGCCCAAGACCGCGTATTCCATCACGGCCCAAGACCGCGTATTCCATGAAAATGCGGGCTGCCGCGCCAAAAGAGACGATCCGTGATTGAAGCCATCGGGGTAGCGCTCGTCAACGTTTTCGGGTTTCCCAACATCCTCGTGGTGCTGTTCGGCACCACGGTGAGCATGCTTTTCGGAGCGCTCCCCGGCTTGGGCGGCATTGTCATCCTGACGCTGTCCCTGCCCATCATCATGGCCCTGGAGCCGGCGCTGGCCATGATGGTCTTCGCCGCCTCCATTGGCGGCATCACCTTCGGCGGGTCCGTCTCCGCCATCCTTCTCAATGTTCCCGGTACCGTGGCCAACATCGCCACGGTGTTCGACGGCCACCCGCTGGCGCGGCAGGGACGCGCCGGGTACGCGTTGGCCATCTCCGCGACGGCGTCGGCTCTGGGGTCGGTGTTCGGCTACGTGATCTTCCTGCTGCTCCTGCCGGTGGTGCGCTCCGTGGTGTTCTCGTTCGGGCCGCCGGAGTTTTTCCTCATGGCGCTGCTGGGAATCAGCCTGATCGCGTCGCTGACCCAGAAGGAGCCGATCAAAGGGCTCATCTCCGCGGGGCTGGGGTTCCTGGTGGCCTTCATCGGATACTCTCCCATCACCGGCGACCAGCGGTTCACCTTCGACCTGCTGTACCTCTGGGATGGTGTCCACACCGGCGTTATCGCCATCGGCATCTTCGCCGTCTCCGAGATGTTTTTCCTGGCGGTCAAGGGCGACGAACTGGTGCAGCAGACCGAGATGGTCCGGCCGACGGCCCGCGACGTGTTCGACGGCATCCGCTTCGTATGCGCAAACTCGTTCCTGCTGTTCCGCAGCGCGGTCATCGGCTGCGTCGTGGGCATTATTCCGGGGGTCGGCGCCAACGTGGCGGCCTTCCTGGCCTACGCCCAGGCCCAGGCCACATCCCCCAACCGCGCCGACTTCGGCCGCGGGGCGCCGGAAGGCGTACTCGCTCCGGAGGCTTCCAACGACGCCAAGGACGGCGGCGCGCTGCTGCCCACCGTGGCTTTCGGCATTCCCGGAAGCGCGCCCCACGCCATCCTGCTGGTGGGGCTGCTGCTGCTCGGATTGAACCCGGGCAAGGAGCTTCTCACCACCCACCAGGCCACGGTGTTCACCCTGGTGCTGGCGTTGATCGCCGCCAACGTGTGGACGTCCATCCTGGGGCTGCTGTTCGCCAACCACCTGGTCAAGATCACGCGCATCCGGGTTTCGCTGATCATCCCCATCGTGCTCGCCATCAGCTTCGTGGGCGCGTTTGTCCTGCGGAACAATCTGCTGGATGCGTTTGCGGTGCTGGTGTTCGGGTTCATCGGCTACGGCATGAAGAAATACAGCTATTCCTTCATCACCTTCATCCTTGCCTACGTGCTGGGAGAGATCGCCGAGGTGTCGCTGTTCCAGACGTTGCTCATCTCGGATACCGGTTTCCTCATCTTCGTCACCCGCCCCATCTCGCTGGTGCTGACCCTGCTCATCGTCCTCGCCCTCGGCCTGCCCCTGCTCGCGCCCCTCAAGCGGGCGTGGCAGCGGCGGCAACTGCCGGAGGCGCCGTAGCGGCCCGCCCCACGGTCCGGACGGAATACACCCCATGGCCTTCTACGCGGATCTGCACGTCCACTCCCGATTCTCCCGCGCCACCAGCCGAAACTGCGATCTGGAGCACTTGGCCATCTGGGCGCGCAAGAAGGGCATCGGCGTCGCCGGCACCGGCGATTTCACCCATCCGGCGTGGCGGGCCGAGTTGAAGGAACAACTCGTGCCCGCGGAGCCCGGGCTGTTCCGGCTGCGCCCCGATCTCGAGCGGGCCGTCGAGCGGCAGCTTCCGCCGGCCTGCGCCGGCGCCCTCACCACGGTCCGGTTCATGCTGTCGGTGGAGATCTCGACCATCTACAAGAAGGGCGACAAGACCCGGAAGATCCATCACCTGATCTACGCCCCGGACTTCGACTCGGCCGACCGGCTGGTGGCCGCCCTTTCCCGGATCGGCAACCTGCACTCGGACGGGCGGCCGATCCTGGGGCTGGACTCGCGGCACCTGCTGGAAATGACCCTGGAGTCGGGGCCGGGCTCGTACCTCGTGCCGGCCCATGTCTGGACCCCGTGGTTTGCGGCGCTGGGCTCCAAGTCGGGATTCGACGCCGTGGACGACTGCTACGGCGACCTGGCCCCTCACATCTTCGCCGTGGAGACGGGGCTCTCGTCGGACCCGCCGATGAACTGGCGGGTGTCGTCCCTGGACCGCTTCCGGCTGATGTCCAACTCCGACGCCCATTCGCCGGAGAAGCTGGGGCGGGAGGTGTGCGTCTTCGACACCGAGATGGATTACTTCGCGATGCGCCGGGCGCTGGAGACGGGCGTCGGGTATGGCGGCACCCTGGAGTTCTTTCCGGAAGAGGGCAAGTACCACCTGGACGGCCACCGCAACTGCAACGTCCGTCTGGAGCCGGACGAGACCCGCCGGCGCCACGGCCGCTGCCCCGCCTGCGGCAAGCCCTTGACCGTGGGCGTGATGCACCGGGTCGAGGACCTGGCCGACCGGGCGCCGGATGCCGCTCTGCCGGACACCGCGGGCGACACCCAGGGGCTGATCCCGCTGCCGGAGATCCTGGCCGAGATTCACCGGGTGGGCCCGAAAAGCAAGCGGGTGGCGCAGGATTACGAAGGGCTGCTGGCGAGGCTCGGACCGGAGCTGCAACTCCTGAACGCCCTGCCGCTGGAAGACATCGGACCGGCGGCGCCGTCTCTGGTAGCCGAGGCCGTGGCGCGCCTGCGAAGACGGGCCGTGATTCGAGAGGCCGGCTACGACGGGGTGTACGGCACCATTCGCCTGTTCCGGGACGCCGAGCTGGAGCGGCGCGCACGCGGAGCTTCGCTCTTCGGGGAGCAGCCGGCGGTTCCGGCCGAAGCGGGCGCGGATCAAGGGACTCCCCTCCGGGAGTCGCCTGAGGCGGCGCCGCGCTACGACGTTCCATGGGTCGGACCGCGACCTTTGCTCCAAGAGCCTCCTGAGGCGGCGCCCGCACCCGGAGCCTCTCCGGTCCGCCCGCGGTGGGATGATGCAGCCGCGGGGCAACTGCCGCTTCCGGTGGACCCTTCTGCCGACAACCGCCATCTGCTGGCCGGGCTCGACGCCGACCAGCGCCGGGCCGCGGAGGTCGTCGATGGTCCTTTGCTCATCGTGGCGGGACCCGGCTCGGGAAAGACCCGGACCCTCACCCATCGTCTGGCCCACCTGATCACGAGCCACGGCGCCGCGGCGTCCGGCTGTCTGGCCGTGACCTTCACCCGCCGGGCGGCGGACGAGATGCGGAGCCGTCTGCGGGCGCTGCTGCCGGAGGCCTGGGCGGAAGTCCCGATCCACACCTTTCACTCCCTGGGCCTCGCCATGCTCCGTGACCACTGGAACCCCGCCGGGTTGCAGCGGGGCTTCCGGGTGGCGTCGGAGGCCGAGCGGCTCCGGTTGCTGCAGGACGCGCTGGGGATCTCCGAACGGCAGGCCCGCAGCCGCTTGCAGGCCATTTCCCACGCCAGGCGAACGGGCGCGCCGCCGGGAGACAAGATGCTCGCGCAAGCCGCGCAAGCCTACGCGCAAGGCATGGAAACACGCAACTGGTGCGACTTCGACGACCTCGTGATCCGGGCGGCGGACGCGCTGGAGTCCGACCCCGAAACCCGGTCTCAGGTGCGGCAGCGGTATCCGCGGGTGTGCATCGATGAGTACCAGGATGTGGACGAGCAGCAGGTCCGGCTCATCAGGCAACTGGTCCCTCCCGACGGCAACATCTGCGCCATCGGCGACCCCGATCAGGCCATCTACGGCTTCCGGGGCGCGGATCGGCGGTTCTTCTCGGAGTTCATCGAGCACTTCCCCGGCGCCCGGGTGGTGCGGCTCGACCGCAACTATCGGTCCAACCGCAATATCGTCACCCTCTCGTCGCAGGTCATGGCCGCATCGGCCTCCGCGGGACCGTCGATCCCGGTGCTCGGCGACGCTCCCGACCGCGTCACCCTCCACGAAGCCCCGAGCGAAATGGCCGAGGCGGAATTCGTGGTGCAGTCGCTGGAGCAGACCCTTGGCGGCCACAGCTTCTTCTCCATCGACAGCGGGCGCTCGGCCGAGGCCCAGGATCACGATTTCTCGTTCTCGGATTTCGCCGTGCTCTACCGCACCGAAGCTCAAGCCGCTGCCCTGGTAGAGGCGTTGCAGCGCTCCGGCATGCCCTTCCAGCAACGCTCCCACAACCCCCTGTCGGCTCATCCCGGCGTGGCCGCGCTCGTGGACGCACTGCGCTGCGCCCCCGGCGCCGGCCCCGTACGGCAGCGGCTCGAAGCCGTCCGGCGCGATGAGGAAACGCCCGCCGCGGACACGCTGGAAGCATGCGAGCTGTTGCGGCCTCTGGCCGACGCCTGCGGCGAAGACCTGGAGTGCTTCCTTTCCGAGCTGGCCCTGGGCACTCAGGTGGACACCTGGGACCCCCGCGCCGACCGCATTTCGCTGCTCACAATCCACGCCGCCAAAGGTCTCGAATTCCCCGTCGTCTTCATCGTCGGGTGCGAGAATGGCCTGCTGCCCCTGACCTGGGGCAAGGGCGAACCGGAGGACGCCGCCGAAGAGCGGCGCCTGTTCTACGTCGGCGTCACCCGCGCCAGGAGCAGGCTCTACCTTTGCCGCGCCCGCAAGCGACGCTGGCGCGGAAAGGTCCGTGAGATGCCCCCTTCTCCCTACCTGGCCGACATCGAGGAACGGCTCATCGAGCAAAGCCGCGCGCGGCCCGCCGGAGCGCGGACCCGGCAGCAGGACCATCAGTTGAAGCTATTCTCGTAGGCAGGCCCCGAGACGGCTTGACTCCGCTCGAAGATCGGGGAAAAATCAAGCGTACACTGGCTTGCATCCAACAACACAAGGAGACGCCATGCATGCACCGAGAATGGCAGTGGTGGGCCTGATGGCCTTGGCTCTGGCTCTTGCCGGCTGCACCGCGAAGATAGGTGACAAGGAAGCCGTTGGAACGCTGCTGGGGGCGGCCGCCGGCGGGCTCGCCGGCTCTCAAGTGGGCAAGGGCAGCGGAAAGCTCGTGACTACGGGCGTCGGGACGTTGCTGGGCGCAATGCTCGGCAACGAGATCGGCAGGTCGCTGGATCGTGCAGACCGGCTGGCCCTGCAGCGCACAACGCAGCAGTCGCTGGAAAAGGCGCCGGTAGGGAAGACCTCCAAGTGGAAGAACCCCGATTCCGGGAACTACGGCTCGGTGACCCCGAAGAAGACCTATGAGCGGGCGGACGGAACGTACTGCCGCGAGTTCACCCAGACCATCACGGTCGGCGGCCGCACCGAAGAAGCCTACGGCACCGCCTGCCGTCAGCCCGACGGAACCTGGAAACTCGTCCCAACGTAGAGGCTCAACCCGCGCCGCAAAAGCGGAGTCGGGCTCCATTCCAATGGCAAGGGCGGCGACCGGTCACCCGCCCTTGCCGTCACTGACATCCTGCCGTCGCGTTAGCACGGGCTCGTCGAAGTTGCTTTTCGCAGTCTGGAAGCTGACTCCGTACTCTCGGATCATTGATTTCCCTCTCCGCTCGCACGTTTACGGCTTGCCCTCAAGAAGTCATCAACAAGCGCCATCAATTCGTGAATGGTCGGCGCCGTATCGAAGCGGTGGCTGGGATAAGCTCGACGCCCGTAAGCGAGGGGGCCGGCCGCCCAAGCTCGATGCCCGTGCTCTGGAGTGGAATTACGACACGGTGCTAGGGCAAAGTCCGTTGCAGTTGAAGTTTCCCTTTGCGCTGTGGACGGCGGCGATGGTGCGTGCCATGCCTTTATGAGGACTTCGAGCGCTCGTTCTACGAATAAGGCAACAATAATGTGCGCGAGGCGGCCGCCGCGTTACCCGAAGTCGATTCCCTTGCTGCCGAAGACACCACGGATGACACCCTGGATGTAGACACCGTGGCGGACATCGAACAAGGCGACATCACATCCGCGGAGGCCGGGGCATGACTCTGGATCGGAGCGTCGAGCGTCTGACAAGTCTGGTACGGGAGCTGTGCAAACTCCCCGGAGAAACCGAATGGGTAGAATTCAAGGGCAACGTACACCTGCCGCAGGAGATTGGCGAGTATATCTCGGCACTTGCCAACTCGGCGGCGACGGTAGGTAAGGCATTCGCCTACATGGTCTGGGGGATATCCGATTACGACCACACGGTCGTCGGAACGAGTTTCAACCCAGGCGCCAAAAAGGTCGGCAACGAGCAGTTGGAGAGCTGGCTCCTGCGCTTGTTGAATCCGAGGATACACTTCCGTTTCTTCAAGATATCCGTCGGCGGCCACTCGGTTGTCGTCCTGGAAATCGGACGAGCGGTTCGCCACCCAGTCCAGTTCAAGGGGCAAGAATACATTCGGGTGGGCTCCTACAAGAAGAATCTAAAAGACTTCCCGGAGCAGGAGCGGGCGTTGTGGCGAATTTTCGATAAAACGCCGTTCGAGGATCACATTGCGGTGGAGGGAATCAGCGACGACGAAGTACTCCGGCGACTCGACTATCCAGCTTATTTCGAGTTGCTGGAGCTTCCGCTTCCTGAGAATCGTAGGGGTATTCTGCATGCCTTGGCCAGCGACGATATGATCCGCCAGTGTGACGCCAGTGGTTGGGACCTGACGAACTTGGGATCAATGCTGTTTGCACGAGATCTCGGGAATCTGTGGAGCCTCCGCCGCAAGGCCATAAGGGTTATCCAGTATCGCGGAAGCACCCGGACCGAGACAATCAAGGAGCAGGGAGGAACCAAGGGCTACGCGTCTGGTTTCGAAGGCCTGATCCAATTCATCAATGGCCTCCAACGAAGTGATCAAAGAGGCCCTGAGAAGGACGGTGCCCAGATTCCCTGAGCTTGCAGTGCGAGAACTGGTGGCAAATGCTCTGATCCACCAGGATTTTACGGTCACCGGTACAGGCCCAATGGTGGAAATCTTCGAAGACCGCGTTGAGATCACCAACCCTGGTGCTCCCCTGGTCGATACCAGGCGATTCGTAGACACACCGCCACGCTCCCGCAACGAATCCTTCGCCTCCTTCATGCGCCGGATCGGCATTTGTGAAGAACGTGGCAGCGGATGGGACAAAATCGTTTTCCAGAGCGAAGTTTATCAACTGCCGGCCCCACTCGTGGAAGTAGTCGACAATCACACCCGCGTCGTGTTGTTTGCGCCGCGCCCACTGTCGCACATGGACAGAGCGGACCGCGTGCGAGCCGTATACCTTCACGCTTGTCTCCGGTACGTGAACCGGGAATACGTCACCAATACTTCTGTGCGGGGACGCTTTAGCATAGAAGAAAAAAACAGCGCGAGGGCTTCGCGACTGATTGCGGAGGCGGTCGAGGAAGGCGTGATCGCACCCGACGACCCAAGGGCTTCCCGCAAGCTGATGCGGTATGTGCCGTGGTGGGTCAAGAGTGAGGAATGACATTTATTTGATGAAATGTCGCCTGGATCATGGTGCGATCCGTCTGGAAGTCAGAAAGACCAATAAAATTGAGGAATTACAGGGAACACGGTTATTTGATGATAATCCACAGGTAATTTCCTCTGTATTCCACCCGGTATTTGACGGAAATCACCGATGAAGCATCCCATCCGCGACGAACACCAAAAAAATCCCGTTAATTCGCGTAGTTGTGAAAATCGGCCTATTTGACGGGCATTTGATGGACGCACATGACCACCGACACATCCGACCGCGGCCTTGACCGTCTCGTCTGCTCAGCCCTCACCGGCCAACCTTGCGATCCCTCCGTAACGGGCATGGTGGCCGAACCTGCCGCCGCCTACGGCGGTGTGGGCTGGAGTTGCGGGGACCCCCGCGACTGCGACCGCCAAGGAGCGCAAGAGCCGCTACCAAGCCATCGTTGCCTTTTCCGGTGAGCCCGAGTCCAGCGGAGCGACGGTGGGCGAGGCTCTGCCGAACGGCTTCCCGTCCGGCAAGATCGCCGAGAAGATCCAGGAAGACCCCTACCGTTTCCTGATCTGCGCGGACAAGTTCCAGACCGGGTACGACGAACCGCTGCTGCACACGATGTACGTGGACAAGACGCTTTCGGGCATCAAGGCGGTACAGACCCTGTCGCGCCTCAACCGCGCCCATCCCAGGAAACACGACGTCTTCGTGCTGGATTTTCTGAACGACTCCGACACCATCCGTGAGGCTCGATCTTCCTCGATTTCCGGGTCTCGAAGCTGCCGCCGCCTCGGGGCCGTCGTAAGATCATCCTTCCAGGATCCGGGGATGGTAGCTCTACCGTTCCGAAAAGCGTCTACAGCCCCACCACCTTCCACACCACCCCCGGGTGCAGCGGGGCGCCCATGACCATGATGAAGACGACGTAGACGAAGGCCCAGGTGGCGGCGGTGATGGAGAGGGTCATGAGCCAGCTTTCGGAGGAGCGGAGGCGCATGAACAGGATGAGGAAGAGGGGGATGGCTACCAGGTAGCCGAGGAAGTAGATCAGCGCCATGAGCAGCAGCAGCCAAGCGGCGAAGCCGAGCTCGCGGCGGTAGACCGTGCCGGAGCGGCGGTTTTCTTCGGAGGGTTCGGCGGCGCGGCCGGAATCGATGCCGAAGAGGTCGTATTCCTGGAAGAAACTGAAGCGGCGGGCGACCGCGGGGATCATGTCGATCAGTAGCTGGAGCAGGGTGAGCAACAGCGTGGGGACGGCGATGATGAGGGGCACCAGACGGGCGCGCGGCTGATAGCCCAGGGACAGCACGAGGAAGACGAGAACGAGAACGAAGACGCCGAGAGTGAAAAGGGTCCGGTCGGTCAGCTTCACGGGCGCACCTCACGTCGAACAGACGGCCGATTCGGCTTCCTTCAGGCTTGTTTCTGTTCCAGCCGCAACGAGAGCCCGCCGCGCTGGATATGAACCTGCCGAAGTTCGCGAACGCCCGCGAGCTGCCTCATCAGCTCGGAAACGGGACGGCCGGCATCGAGAAATTCCTTCGGCGCGCCGGCCGCCAGCATCTCCTTGACCGAGTCGGGGCCGGCGATGACCCGCAACACCAGCTCCTCGTCCGAGACCCCCGGACCGCCGAACTTTTGCCGCACCTCATCCAGGGAGGGCTCGGGCCGGGTCCAGCCTTCCCATTCCCGGGCTCGCGGCCGGCTGAGGATCCTGTCCTTGACATTCTCGTCCATTAGCCGGGCGCCCTCCTCCCCCCAATAACCCAGGGCGTACTGAATGCTCTGGTCGGTGACCTCCTTGTAGCGCTCCCCCGCCATGACGTTGACGGCCGCCTGAGTACCCACGAACTGGGCCAGCGGCGTCACCATGATGGGATAGCCGTACTCCTCCCGCACCCGTCCGGCCTCCTCCAGGGTCTCTTCCAGTCGGTCGCCCATGCCCACGGCGCCGAGTTGGTAACGCAGGTTGGAGATCATGCCGCCGGGCACCTGATGGAGATACTGGCCGTAGTCGAACTCCCGCGGCGAGCCCACGGGGAAATGCTCTTGGCGGGCCACGCGGGTGAAGTGCTCCTCCACGGGCTTGACCGCCTCCAGGTCCACCCGCGGCGTCAACCCCATGGCCCGGGCGTTGGCCGCGACGTTGTAGATGGAGGGTTGCGCAGAGCCGTTGGCCAAGGGCGGTATGGACGTGTGGAGCGTCTTGACCCCCATTTTGAGGGCCTCCACGTAGTTCAGCGGCGCCAAGCCGTTGTTGCAGTGGGCGTGGAACTCCAGCGGGATGTCGCCGACGTTGGCCATCACCAACCGGAGCATCTCCCGGGTGCGGTCCGGCGTCAGCAGCCCGCCGACGTCCTTGAAGCAGATCCGGTAAGGCCGCAGCGCCGCCAACTCGCGGACCTTGCGCTCGTAGTACTCGTTGGTGTGCTTGGGGGAAACGGAGTAGATGACGTTGGCCACCACGTCCATGCCCATCTTCCCCAGGGTCTCGATTTCTCTCGCGAGCACGCCGTAGTCGTTCCAGGGGTTGGACGAGCGCGTGAGGGTGATGCCGTGGGCGATGACGCGCTCCAGCACGAGGTGGATCACGCACGGGGGAATGGGCTCGAACCCGGAACCGAGGCCGCCGTGGTAGCGCAGGCGGGTTCTCGAAAACTGCCTGACCCCCAGGCGCACCCAATCCCAGGGATTCTCCTTGAGCTCGCGCACCTGCTTGATGATGCTGGCGAAGCCGAAGAACTCCATGGACTCGAAGCCACAATGGTCCATCTGCCGGGCGGCGCCGAGCATGTGGCCGATACGCATGCCCAGCGCCCACAGGCTCAAATGCCCGTCCCTGACGGTGGTGTCGATGAATCGTATCTCGCTCATGTCCATCCGTTCATTGGTTGTAACCAAGGGTCACGCGCGCAACAGCCGCAGCCACGACGCCAGCGAATCGACGCCCTCCAGGCGCCACAACGTGTCCACGAACTTCTGGAGGCTCATCCCCTTCCCGACCCGCGCATGCGCAGCGCATTCCCGAAACTTTTCCTCCAGCGCGGGCCGGCCTGGGCGCTTGGCGGGAGCCCCCGACGCGGCTTCATGGTACCGAAGGCCGTCCATTAAAACCAGTTCCACCTTGGCCGGGGCGCCGTGGCCGCCGAGAGGATTCAGCTCGGGGTCCCGCACCAACTCCACCCGAGACATCAGCGACCGGACCCGGGCGTCACGCACCCGGGCGTCGGCGTAGTGTTCCAGGGTAACCCGACCGTCGAGCAACGCCGCCGCGGCCGTATAGGGCAGGCTGAACTTGCCATCGAGGCCGCGCTCGGGACGGTCGTAGACCAGCGGCCGCAGGGAGTCCGGATGCAGGTGGAGGCGCAAACGTTCGACGGCGTCGGGATTCACCGGGTGACGCTCGATCAACGCCAGCAGTGCATCCAGCATCGGATGCATGATGCCGGCGCAGGGATAGCGCTTGATGGCGATGCCCGGCTTGCTCAGGAACCAGGGGCTCCCGAAACGCAGCAACTCGCGGTCGTAGCGACCGCCGCAGGCGGCGCTGAAGAACCCCATGGGATCCTCGAAGACGCTTGTGGAAGCGGTGAACCCCTTTGCCGCCAGGGTGGCGGCCACCACGCCGTTCTCCGCGGCCCGGCCGGCGTTCAGCGCCTTGGCCATGGCGCCCCGGTTGGCGCGCAGCCCGGAACTCAGACCGCCGGCAATTCCCAGCGCCCGGCCGGTGTGCTCACGGTCGAGCCCGAGGAGATAGCAGCACGCCGCCGCGGCGCCGAACACGCCCAAGGTGCCGGTGGGGTGGAACCCGTCCATGTAGTGACTCGGGTGGACGGCGTCTCCCAACCGGCAGGCCACCTCCACGCCGGTCACGTAGGCGGCCAGCAGGTCCGAGCCGTCCGCCCGGCTCTTCTCCGCCAGGGCCAAGGCCGCCGCCAGTACCGGCGCCGTCGGATGGGTCTGCTGGCCGAAGGGGCGACCCGGCGCAGTCGTGAGCTGGGCGTCATCGTAGTCCAGCACGTGTCCCTGGACCCCGTTGGCCAGAGCCGCCATCTGACACGGAACCTTGAGCGCCGTCCCGATGACGCGGGATTCGCCCCGGCCGCCCAGAGCGGCCACGTGCGCGCGGATTTTGCGGCTCGCCGCCTCCGGGACTCCACCCAGCATGGTGGCGAACCCGTCCAGCAGATGCTCCTTGGCCGTCTCCCGGACGGGCCGGGACACGCCCCGGCTTCGCACCCGTTGGAGGAATCCGCCGATCAGATTCGACAGCGGCTCGGCGGAGGCCGTCTTGTTGCGGGGTTGTTCCACCGCTGGTCGCGACTCAGGGTTACGCTTGCGCACTTGCCGCGTAGATCGACGCATGACTCTTGCCCGCAGCTTGCACGCCTCTCTCGCACGGCGCAACTCGATTTGATAGCATGGTGTGCCGTTGCGACTTACCAAGCCAAGACTTACCAGCCAATCCAGCGGACCGCAGGAAAGGAGTTGCCGATGGCCGAGCGAGTGACCCTGGAGATCTTCTCCGACTTCGTTTGACCGTGGTGCTATCTCAGTACCGGGCGTATTGAGAAACTGCGGCAGAACTATGATCTCAACGTGACGTTCACCCAATTCCCGTTGCATCCCGACACGCCGCCCGAGGGCAAGCCGCGGAACATGAGCGGACCGAGCCGGGTCGATGCGATGCTGGCCCGGGAGGGCCTGCCGTTCACCGAGCGCCAGTTCAGCTACAACAGCCGGCTGGCCCAGGAGTTGGCGAAATGGGCCGAGCTCGAAGGCCGGGGCGACGCTTTCAACGACGTGGTGTTCCGGGCGTATTTCGTCGATGCGGTGAACATCGGGCAGCCGGAAGTCCTGCTCCGACTCGTGGAGGAGGCCGGGTTGCCGGTGGAGGAGGCGCGCCGGGTGATGTCCGATCGAACCTTCCAGCAGGCCGTGAACGACGACTGGCAGCGGTGTCACTCCCTCGGCGTGTCGGCTGTTCCCACCTATTTGTCGGAGGGCCTCGCCATCGTGGGCGCGGAACCCTACGAGAGGCTGGAGCGACTTGTCACCGAGGCCGGCGCCGCACGCTTGACGGATACCGCGGATGCGTGACCGGAGTCTACACGGTGCGTCGCGGTTACCCCGACAGGAATCCACCGTGGCAGGCATACCACAAATCGACTTCGGCCCCTTCCTCGGCGGTGACGCGGCTGCCCGCGGTCGCGTGGCGGACGAGATCCGCGCGGCCGGCAGCGAGTTCGGCTTTCTCAACGTCGCCAACTTGCCGTTGCCCGAGGGCCTGATCCAACGGGTGTCCGCCAAGGCCAGGGAGTTCTTTGCCTTGCCGCAGAAGGTGAAGGAAGCCATCGGACGATCCGATCTGGACGTCATCTCGGGCTACGTGGGCGTCGCCGTCGAGCATCTCGATACGGAACAGCCCGGGGATCTCAAGGAATCCTTCAGCCTGAACCAGGCCAGTCTGAAGCTGCTCGAACAGTGGCGCATTCCCGTTGCCGGTTTCCGTCGGACGGTCCTGGATCTCCACGTGGCCGGCGCCCGGGCGTGCGCGGCGCTGGCGCAGGCCATGGCGCTGTCCGTGGGGGCGCCGGAGGACTTCTTCGTCGACAAGCACGCGCCCCACGCCAGCACCGTGCGCTTGTTTCACTACCCGCCGCTGGAGCGCCGGCCCGGCGCGGGTCAGTTGCGGGCCGGCGCGCATACCGACTACGGTACCCTGACCCTTGTCTTCCAGGATTCGGTGGAAGGCCTGGAGGCGCTGGTGGAGGGTGAATGGCTGACCGTCCCGGTGGTCCCCGGCACCGTCACGGTCAACGTGGCGGACCTGCTGTCACGATGGACCAACGGCATCTACCGGTCGCCCAGGCATCGCGTGGCATTGCCCGGCCCGGACGTGAAGCAGTCCCGTTATTCCACGGTCTTCTTCTACAATCCCGACAGCCGGGTCACGGTCCGCTGCATGGACTCCTGTTGCAGCGCCGGGCGTCCCCGGCAGTATCCGCCCATCGTGGCCGGGGAATTCCTCAGGCGCCGCCGCGCCGCCCAGTATGAGTAAGCCGGAGGGCCGGCCGCAAAGGCCCATGGGTGCGAACGCGGGCGGGTTTGAAACGTTCGACCCCCCCTGCAACTCGCCGCCTACCGGCAACAAGGGATTCGGAGCCTGGGAAATTTCAGCTACGGGGCGCCATGCTGCGTCCGAGGAACCCGAGGAGCACCGGCGCCACGGTGACGTTGGGCTCCTGATCGACCCGGCGGCGGTCGGGCTCGTTGGGCAGATAGGTGAACCACGAATGGCCCGCGCCCGGGACGAACAGGCTTTCGACTTCGGCGCCGGCCGCGCGCAGCGCGGCGATGAAACGCTCGGACTGGTTGTGGTGGACGATGGCGTCCTGCTCCCCGTGGATGATGAGGTAGGGGACCCCCATGGACACGCCCTGAGCCTCGACTCCCTGAAGCGGCGAGAACCGGCGGTAGTCTTCCGGGGCCTGAGCCGACGTGCTGCCCATGAGCCTGCCCACGGGGTCATCCTGACGCCTCCGGGTCACCTCCCACCAGTCGAGAAGGTCGTAGATGCCGTAAACCCCCACCACGGCGCGCACATGGGGCCTCACCCAATCCTCCAGCGAAAGCAGCGCCGCCATGTGTCCGCCCGCCGAGTCGCCCACGAGCCCCAGCCGCGCCGGATCGACGCGCAGCGCGGGCGCCTCCTCCACCAGCCAGCGTAGCGCCCGTTGCACGTCCTCGTGCACCCCCGGCCACGAGGGCGACACCTCCCGTGACAGCCGGTAGTCCACCGCCACCAGGGCGTAGCCGCGGGCCGCCAGCCAAGGCCCCCACTCCTGGTACTGGCGCGGGCTCCCGTGGGCCCAGGCGCCGCCGTGCAGGCAGAGCAGCGCCGGATGAGGCCCCGGGCCGGCGGGCAGGTACACGTCGTTGCAAAGCGTTCCGTCCGGCCCGCCGCCGTACGGAACGTCGAGCCGTATCTCTACCCGCGTGCTCATCTCGCGTGCCCTCCCGGTCTGAAACTCCTGACTTCGGCCTGCAGGCTCCCACTCAGAAGGACGATAACATAGAGAAACCCGAGTATCGCGCACTCTCTACGACTTCCCCCCGCCCGTTGATTTCCGCTATACTGAATTTTTCCGTGCGGGCGCTACGCCTGACAGACCCATAACCCGACAACCAACTCGGCCCTCATGAAAACACATTCCGCTGTACTCATCCCGGGGGATGGTATCGGTCCTGAAATCACGCAAGCCGTACGTCACGTCCTCGATGCGGCCCGCGCGCCTGTCGAATGGGTCGAATGCAAGGCGGGCGTCGCCGCCCTGGAAAACGGCCCGGATGTGCTCCCCGAGTCCACCACGGAAGCCATCGAGCATCATGGCGTAGCCCTCAAGGGACCGTGCACCACGCCGGTGGGCGACGGCTTTACGTCGGTCAACGTCCAACTGCGGCAACGCCTCAACCTCTATGCCGCGGTGCGCCCGGTGCGCTCCCTGGTCGGCGCCCGCACCCGCTTCGACGACGTGGACATCATCATCGTCCGCGAGAACACCGAGGGACTCTACAGCGGGGTGGAGAACCAGGTCACCGACGACGTGGTGATGAGCATGAAGGTGGCCACCAAGAGCGCCAGCCTGCGCATCGCCCACTGGGCGTTCCGGTTCGCCACCCGGCGGCAACGCCGCAAGATCACCGTCTTTCACAAGGCCAATATCATGAAGGTGACGGACGGCTTGTTCCTTCAGTGCGCCCGCCGCATCCACCAGCATGAGTACCCGAACATCGAGTACGAGGAGAACATCATCGACGCCGGCTGCATGAAGCTGGTCCAGGACCCCGGCCGGTTCGACGTTCTGCTGCTCGAAAACCTCTACGGCGACGTGATCAGCGACTTGTGCGCCGGACTCGTGGGCGGCCTCGGGGTGGTGCCGGGCGCCAACTTCGGCGACGAGCGGGCGGTGTTCGAAGCGGTGCACGGCTCGGCGCCGGACATTGCCGGCACCGGCGTGGCCAATCCCCTGGCCATGCTGATGTCCGCGGTCATGCTGCTCAACCATCTGGCGGATACGCGCGAGGACCACCGCTGCCGTCAGGTCGCGGAACGCATCAAGGCCGCCTACGACCGGGCGCTCGACGAGGACTGCAAGACCCGTGACCTGGGCGGCAGTCTCGGCACGGACGCCTTCGCTGATGCCGTTATCGAGCGACTGGCCGACTGACAGGGCCAACTCTTGAACGGTGCAGTTTCGGGTGGCAAAAGGGAGTCATGGCACGACCTTTGCGGATCGAGTACCCGCACGCGAACTACCACGTCACGTGCCGCGGCAATGACCGGAGGAACATCTTCCGGGACGACGACGACCGGCATGGCTTTCTCGAAAGGTTGCGGCGATCGCTGGAAATCTACGAGGTGCGGCTGCATTGCTACGTGCTGATGAACAACCACTTCCATCTCGTTGCGGAAACTCCGAGGGGCAATCTGTCCGAATTCATGCGGCACTTCAACGTCGCCTACACGTCGTTCTTCAACCGGCGGCGCCGCCGCACGGGCCATCTCTACCAGGGCAGGTTCAAGGCGATCCTGATCCAGGCCGACGCTTGGCTGCTGGGGTTGAGCCGGTACGTTCACATGAATCCGGTGCGGACGCCGCGCCCGCGGCGAGGCACCGTCCCGCAGCAGGTCCGTCAACTCTGGCAATACCCTTGGAGCAGCCTCGGCGGGTACGTTTCGGCGCGGCGCCGCGAGTCCTGGATATACTACGACGGCGTGCTGTCGCGGGTGAGCCATTCCCGGCGACGGTACGGCCGGTTCGTTCAGGACGGGTTGGAGCAGGGTGTGTCGAGTCCGTGGAAGCAACTGCGCGGGCAGGTCATCCTCGGCGACGAACGCTTCTGGGCGAGCGCCAGGGAACGGTGGGCCGGCGCCGCCGCGGCACAGGCGCTCCCGTCACTCGTGACGCGGATGGATCCCGCCAGAATCACCGCCGAGGCGGCAAGGTACTTCGACCTGGCGCCCGAACGGCTTCGGCGCAAACGGGGCCGCTGCCGCGACCAGCGCGGTCTGTTGATGGAACTGCTGTACCGGCACGGCGGCATGACCCAGCAAGCCATCGGCGCACACCTCGGCGGCCTGGACTATACCGCTGTGAGCCACGAGCGGCGCAGGGTCCGGGAACGAATGGCGCAGAACGAGGTGATGGCCAACTGGTGGCGGGAGCTCGATTCCGCGATCGAAACCGTTCAGACCACTCTCACCGCAGGGCCGGCATGACCTCCCGGGCGAAGAGGTCGAGGGACGCCATGGACGCCTCGCGGGAGATGCCCGGGACGGAGAAGCGGCAGATGAGGTGTTCGAGCCCGAGCTCTTGCCGGAAGCGTGAAATCTCCCGGACGCAGGTCTCGGGGTCGCCCAGGATGATGCGGTTCTCGGCGAGCCGCTCGATGGTGAGCCTCCCGTCAGGCCGCTTGATGACCGGGTGCGGCCAGCGGAAATACATGTTCTCGTAGGCCCGGATGAAGGAGTCCCCGGCGGACTCCAGCGCCTGCCCGGTTGTGCCTGCGACGAACACGTAACGGAACGCGGCAATCGCGCCGGGCTCCTTGCCCAACGCCCGGCGCGTCTGTCGATACGACGCCACGCAGGCCGAAAGCTCCGCCAGCGCCGCCGACGGCCCGCCCAGCCAGGCATCGCCCAGGCGCGCCGCCCGCTCGATGGCGGGGGCGGTCCAGGCGCCGAACCAGATGGGCGGCGCCGGCTGCTGCACGGGTCTCGGGCCCACGGTGGCGTCTTCGACGTGGTAGTGGCGGCCGTGATGCGTGACCCGGGTCTCGGTCCACAGCCGTCGCAGCAAGGCGGCCCCTTCGTCGAGCCGGCTGCCCCGCTGCCTGACCGACAAGCCGAAGGCGGCGAACTCCTCGGGCGCGTATCCGGCCCCCACCCCCAGGATGAGGCGGCCGCCCGAGATCATGTCCACCATGGCCCCCTCCTCGGCAACGTTCATGGGATGATAGAGGGGCAGCAGCAGGACCCCGGTTCCCAGCGCCACCCGGCTGGTGCGGGCGGCGATGGCAGCCAGCCCCAGGAGCGGCGCCGGATAGAGGACCGGATGGTTGTGGTGCTCGCCGAGCCAGACCGAATCGAACCCGGCCGCTTCCGCGCGCTCACACTCCCGGATGGTCTCCTCGAAGCTCTCGGTGCCCTGCAACGGGCTCAGTCCCAGTCTCATGGTGTCTCCCGTTCTCCGCCGCCGTGTCCCGCATGACGGCAGGTCCGACCCTTCCGACACGCCACCGCCCGACGACGGCGGCGGCCCCGGGCAGGCCCGCAGCATCAGGCGGGTTGCCCGGCAAACGCGGCGAACCCGCGGCGCGCGTTGGCCACGAAGGCTCGGACCCGATGAGGGTCCTTGCGGCCGCGGTCATCCTCGACGCCGGTATGCGCGTCGACGCCCGCGGGCCTTACGACCTGTATGGCCTGGACGACGTTTCCCGGCGTCAGCCCTCCCGCCAGCATGACGGGTCGGGGGCTGATCTCCACCAGCCGGCGGCTGACGCCCCAATCATGGGTCTTGCCGGTGGCCCCGGATGCGCCGGTGCCGGGATCGAAGGTGTCCGTGATGAAGCCGTCCACGTGCGGCGCGAAGGCTGCCACACCGGCCTCGAGCTCCGCCGGATTGCCGTCCCGTACGATCAGGCTCTTGATCACTTGCAGACCTGGAACCAGCGTCCTGAGCTCGGCCGCCTGGGCCTCACCGATGGGGCCGTGCAACTGCACGCCGGCGCAGCCGAGCCCGCGGCACATGGCAGCGATGGCGCGCGGGTCGTGGACGTAGGTGATCAACCATGCGCGGGGGCCGATACCAAGGGTTTCGATGACCGCCGCGGCTTCGTCTTCAGAGAGATCCTCCCGGTGGATGTCCAACGCCAGAGGAAAGCCCAGTCGGTGGACGCCGCTCTCGACCAGCATCCGCGCCTCCGCCGCGTCAAGGATGCCGGCAATCTGAATGATGGGATCCGCCATGGCCGGGCAGCGCTTATCTCCACCCGCCCGAATGGAACCCGCCCGCGACCGCATCCCGCCGTCGGCCGATGCCGGACACTCGTGTCCTGTCTCACGAATAGCGTTCTGAAGATGCGAGGGCATTTTTCGTTGTCGGCAAGACGCGATGACGAGCAGTGGCGGGCACCACGCGAGGAAGAGCAACGCAGCCGACGGCGAAAAGGACCCGCAGATTTCGTAACGCAATTTGTGAGACAGGACACGAGAGTCGCGTTCCGTAAATGTGTTGACCCTGTCCCATATCTTCACCCCGTTCCCGCAGGAAGTGGTCGGCGATGAACAACTCCCCTCTCCCTCCGGGAGAGGGTGGCCGAAGGCCGGGTGAGGGTGCCCCGAATAAACCTGCCCTGCTTTGCTGGTCGCTCCCAACCGGCGGCTCGCACACGGGGGACCCTCACCCCAACCCTCTCCCAGAGGGAGAGGGTGTCGGAAGGGCTGTCAAAATGGCTCGGTGATGAGTCATCGCAAATATGAAACGCAACACTAACCGCCGTCCGTGTCCGCGTAGCGCCGCAGCACGTACAGGCCGTCCGGCGTGAACGGCTGCGTCGCCGCCGCCTCGAAGACGTTGTCAACCGCCATGAAGGCGCCGCTCTCCACTTCCTCTTCCTGCAACGTCACGGCGCCGTCGTAGACGCACCGGTAGGCCGCACCCCACACCCGGCCGTTGGCGTCCGTATGGTAGAACTCGAACAGGCTTTGAAGCGGGGCATTGCGGATACCCATCTCCTCTTCGAGCTCGCGTAACGCCCCCTCGATATAGCTCTCGCCGGCCAGCACGACGCCTCCGGCAGCGGGATCGTAGTATCCCGGAAACACGTCCTTGGTCCGGGTGCGCTTCTGCACGTAGATTTCGCCCCGGGAGTTGAACACCAGAACATAGGTGCTGCGATGGGGCAGCCGTCGCGCGCGCATCTCCCGCCGGGCAGCGGAGCCGACGACGTTATTGTCTTCGTCCACGATGGCCACGATTTCGTCGCCCGGATCCATGGAATGTGCGGGTTAGCGGCCGATCCGTGCCTTGTCAACCGAACCAGTCCGGGTGATGCCCCGCGGCACTCCTCGTCGGTCGGGCTCGACGACGCGTTACCAAACACCCCGACCCATCCGCGCAGGAACCGCCGATCCCGCCCTTTCAGAAGGCCGTCAGCACGATGCCGCCTGCGCATATCAGCAGCGCCCCGATGACCGCCTTCGAAGTGACCCGTTCCTGATCCTTCAGCAGGAGGTGGGTGAAGGTCACCGAGAACAGCGGCGTGGTGGCGATGAGCGGGTCCACCAGCACCACGTCCCCGCGACTCAGCGACAACATGTAGGAGGTGATGCCGCAGCTCGTGACCACACCCGAGAGGCCGAACCACAGCACCGTGCCGCGGTTGACCCTCACGTCGCGGAAACCCCGACCCGCCACCAGGTAGACGAACAGGCCGCTGAGGCTCCCCATCAAGGTCAGGCTGATGGCCAGCGGCACCGACGTCAGCATGGAGTAGCCGAACTTGCGAATGGGGCTGGCCACGCCTCCCAGAATCGAAGCGCCGAGGGCTAACAGCAGATCGCGCTTGCGGAAGGTGGTAAGCGCCTTGTCGTCGCGCATCCCCAGCACCGTCGCCCCCAGGATGATCAGGAGGGTGCCGCTGACCAGCGCCAGGGTCCATTGCTCGCCCAGCCATGCCACGGCCAGCAGCCCGGCGAACAGCGGCGAGGTATTCCTGAGCGGCGACGCCCGGGCCACGCCGACACGGGAGATGGCCGCGTAGAAGAGGAACTGGGTGGTCAGCGGCGCCACCGCCCCCGCAAACATGAACCACCCCACCGCGGGCGCCGACGCCTGCGTCCAGTCCGCCCAAGGCCCCATGACCGCCAGCAACACCACGCCCATGGTCGCGAGGTTGAAGGTGATGGCGGTGGTGGGTGAGCCGGTGCGGAGGCCGTAGCGCACCAGGATGTGGGCGAAGCCAAAGAAGAACGCGGCTCCCAGAGCGGTCAGTGTGGCCATGTGGTGACTCGGTCCATGGTGCCCCTGGGAGCACGGATTGCCGGGCGGGACGCAGCGGCAAGCGGGACCGGAAGCTCGTGCGAGACGCTGCACTATACAATACCCGTGTGAGATAGGCTAACCTGGAACGCCAACCTGGGTCGGAGACGTCGGAGACGGATACGAGACGGCGCGGATCCCGCGCGTTCCACGACGAAGGAGAACGAAGACATGGCCTACGACGACCGCAGCGTGAAACCCATGAGCTCCAGCCTGTTGCGGGCTCGGATCGGCACCAGGCTCCTGGCCGGCCTCTACGACACCGTGCCCACGATGATGACCAGCGCCATCCGGCTCTTCGTGGATCTGCCCGGCTCCGCCGCCTCCGCCGGTCCTCCCTTCTCCTTCAACATCGCCATCAGCCCGGCCTGGTGCAGCGGCATCCGGGGCGCCCGCCTGGTGGGACGGGGAAAGATCGACATCGCCTGGCTCAACCCCTCGTGCATCGCCTCCATGGCCTTTCACGGTCGCGGCGCCTTCCGGAAACCGTTGCCGTTGCGGGCGCTCGCGGTCTTTCCCTCCAACGACCGCCTGGTGGTGGCGGTGGCGCGCAAGCATGGGATCCGTTCCATGGAAGAGTTGCAGCAGCAACGGCCCGCCCTCAGAGTATCGGTGGCCACCAACGACTGCGTCGACTTCGCCATCAACGCCGCGCTGCGCGCCCACGGCATGAGCCTGAAGACCTTCGAGGAGTGGGGCGGCGTGGTGGAGCCGGTGGTGCGGCCGAGCAACCCGCGGCGCCTGGAGGGGATCGCCTCCGGCGACGTGGACGCGGTCATCGACGAGGGTTTGCCGTCCTGGGCCGGCGCCGCGGTGGAACAGGAGATGGCGTTCCTGCACTTCTCGCCCAAGGCCATGGCGTCGCTCGACCGCTACGGCTTCAGCCGCGCGACTCTGGACGGCCCCCTGTTCGACGGCAAGCTGCCGGAACCGGTCACCGCCGTGGACTTCAGCGGCTGGCCCATCGTGACCCACGCGAGTCTGCCGGACGAACTGGCCTATCAGATAATCGGCGTCATCGAGCAGATGCGCGAGCAAATCGAATACGATACGCCCGGAGTGCCGTCCATGACGCAGTTCTGCACGGACACCCCGGAAGGCCCGTTGGACCTGCCGCTGCACCCCGGGGCCGAACGCTATTACAGAGAGAACGGTTACCTTTGATAAGGGAACGGGTGCGTCGCGCCCCACGCCTCGCAGTCGGAAACTGCGGAGATCATGCGTCGCGCCGCCTGCTACGCGGAGCAGATGACGTTGACCACGGCCTGGCGCTGCTCCACCTGAACCGCCTTGAGGCCCCGCTCCAGCGCCGGCATGAGCTCGGCCGGATCCTCCACCCGCTGGCCGTAGCCGTCGGCCACCTCCACCGCCTTCTCGTACTTGTCGATGCTGTCGAGCATGGTGATGGGCTGGTGGGTGCTCCGGGCCGCGTAGCCCTCCGGGTTGAGCCCCACGGTGGCCCGGCGCACCGCTTGCCACCTCTGGTTGTTGAAGATGACGGTGAGGATGGGCAGCTTCTGCTCCGCCCCGACGTAATGGCTGGCGATGGGATTGCCGAACATGTAGGAGCCGTCGCCGTGGGTGCCGATGACCAGCCGGTCCCGGGCCGCGAGCTTGGCGCCCAGCGCCACCCCGAGGCCGTGCCCCAGGCCCGACGCGGCGCCGGCATTGAGCAGCGTGCCCGGCCGGGTGATGTCGATGTGCGACGACGCGAGTTGCGATTCCTTCACGATGATGGTGTGGTCGTCCTTGAGCTGATTGATGCAGTGGGTGACCCACACCGGATGCAGCGGCTTGTCGTTCCTGACCTTGTCGAGCCTCGCGGCCCAGCCGTCGCGCTGCTTC
This sequence comes from uncultured Binatia bacterium (SeqCode), assembly GCA_965214905.1. Lineage (GTDB taxonomy): Bacteria > Desulfobacterota > Binatia > UBA9968 > JAJDTQ01 > JAJDTQ01. The sequence continues at coordinate 2,496,132 of OZ243984.1, read as the reverse complement.
CGCCACCTCTCGGCCAGGGCTTTGCGGCGTCTGTCGATGTTCCCCCGGACCCGGCCCTCGTGGGCGGACATGGCCTCTGACAGGGCGGTGAGACCTACGTCGGTACCGCACGCCAGGGCGATGTCGCAGGGGTGGCCGCGTAGCGGCACGTAGCTGTGCAGCGGATCCGCGCCCATGTGGATGACCTTGGCGTCGTCGCGCACCTTGTCCGTCGCCGGGAGCCACGGCACCGCCACGTCGATGGCCAGGATGACGTCCGCCTGACCCAGCAGCGGATCAAGGTCGTATCCGAGGTTCATGGGGTGGTCGGTGGGCAGCGACATGTAACGGTTGCGGTACTGTACCACGGGGACCGCGTAGCGCTCCGCCAGGTCGCCCAGGGGCTGCCACACCCTCGGATTCCGGCCCGCCCAGTTGGTGATGATCAGCGGGTTCTCGGCGTCTGCCAGGAGCGCCGCGGCCTCGTCGGTGGCGGCCGCGTTGGGATAGGGCGGCGCCGGGGCGTGCTGGCGCCCGGGCGAGTCGTAGGTGAACTCCTCCATCTGCTCGGCCAGCACCTCCCGGGGGAGACTCAGGTAGACCGGTCCGGTGGGCTCGCTCTTGGCCACGGCCAAAGCGCGGTCCACGATGGTCTCGGTCTGCTTGCCGTTCCGAAGCTCGTAGTCCCACTTGGCCGCCTCACGCACCATCGAGGCCTGGTCGAACATCTCCTGGGTCCAATGGATGTCCAGGCTACGGTGCCCGGCGAGGCCTTCCTCGTTGGTGGGCGTGCGGCCTGCAGTGAACAGCACGGGGATGTTGCCGCGGGCGGCGTTCAGGAACCCGTTCATGCCGTTGGCCGTGCCCACGTTGACGTGCACCATCACCGCCTGGGGCTTTCCCGTCACCAGATAGTAGCCGATGGCCATGTGCATGGCGGTGTTCTCGTGCGGGCAGGTCACGGGCTCGGGAATCCGGGTCTCCAGATTCCTGGCCTTGGCCATGGCCTCTACGATGGGCGCGAAGTCCGTGCCGGCATTGGCAAAGAAGTAATCCACGCCGCGGTCCGCCAACAGCGCCAGATACGCATCCGCCACGGTCACGTTCAACAGGGTTGTCTTGGCCATCTCGTCCCTTTCCTCTCCATGTGCTCTGAAACCGTCCCCTCGGTGCGGCAACGACCCGTCCGACATTCGTATAGGATTGCGGCGGTACCGGCAAGGCGAGGGAGCCCCACGGGGAGTTGAAGGAGAGGTACGTCTACCCGTTGCACGCCCGCTCACGGGAGCGGCTGCGCTCGCCGAGGGACCGGGCGGAATGGACGTGTCGGGCGACGAAGATGTCGTATACGAGCCCGGAGTTACGATGGTTGCGGGAGTTGTTTGCGGCGATGCCGGCTGGCGCAGTCGGGGCAAGGTGTCGGTTGGAGTGAGTTGTGTTGTGGCCACGAAAGTGCCAGACTGCCGTCCGTCTGTCCCGGGAGGTGATGGATCACTTCAAGGGCGCGGGGCGTGGATGGCAAACCGGATCGACGAAGCTCTGCGCGAGTGGATCAGGCAGCGGAGCCGACGGGATCGGGAGGCACGGTGGCAAGGGAATCGAGGCGCAGGCTTCCAAGGGTGTTCGTGGACAAGTCCGCGATTCACGGAGACGGGCTCTACGCCGGTGAAAGGATCCGGCAAGGCCGGCGCATCATCGAATACGAAGGCGAGAGAATTCCCTCCGGCGAAGGCGCCACCCGGTCCAGGGGCGACGAGGAGCTGACCTATATCTTCACGCTCAACGACAGGTATGACGTGGACGGCGCCCGGAACGGCAACGAAGCGCGGTTCGCCAATCATTCCTGCGACGGCAATACCCAGGTGGACCTCATCCACAACCGGATCTGGCTCATCGCGGAGCAGGACATCGAAGAAGGCGAGGAGATCACCTTTGACTACCGGCTCGAGGCGGAAGAGCTGTACGAGTGCGCGTGCGGCGCCGAGCGTTGCCGCGGGTACATGAACGACGCCGACGACGAACGGGTGAAGGCGGCCAGGGGCGGAAAGCGCAGAGCGTGATCGGCGTGACCCCCGTCGTCTCCCCGCGAGCAGTCGGCTGGGCGTCGTCTGTTTCCCGATGCCCGTTTCCCATCCATTCACCGAGCAGGACCTGAAACAGCTCCGTGACCGAGGCATCTCTCCCGAGCGGGCCGCGGGTCATCTGGCGACGTTGGCGGCCGGGATGCCCCAGACGTTGCTGGATCGTCCCTGCACCCGGGGTGACGGCATCACGGTCCTTTCCGACGCCGATGTGGAGCGGCTGTGCCGACGCGGCCAGGAAGCGGCGCAGGCCGGACGGTTGCTGAAATTCGTTCCGGCGTCGGGAGCGGCCACCCGGATGTTCCAGGCGCTGCTGGCATCCAGGGGCCGGGCCGCGGATACGGCGGCGACCCTGGAGGACCTTCGGGGCCTGCCGGAATACCCGGCGCTGCGGGAGTTCATGGCCCACATCGAGCGCTTCGCCTTCCATCCCGAGTTGAAGCGGGAGCTCGAACGCAGGGGCAAGCGGCTTCAGGCTCTGCGCGACGCCGGGCGGTTCCGCGAAATCCTGGATTGCCTCCTGGGCGCCGAAGGGCTCGGCTACGGCGAACTTCCCAAGGCAGTCATCCCGTTCCATCGTTATCCGAACGACTGCCGCACGCCGGTAGCCGAGCATCTGGTGCAGGCGCGCGCCCAGGTCCGGGATCGGAACGGGACGGTGCGCGTGCATTTCACGGTGTCCCGCGGGCATCGGACGGCCGTGGAGCGTCACATCGCCGAGGTCTGCCGCCGCTACGAGGACGACGACGTGCGTTACGACGTGACATTGTCGGAACAGCGGCCCGACACCGACACCCTGGCGGCAGGACTCGACAACCAACCGTTCCGGCAACGGGACGGGAACCTGGCGCTCCGGCCCGGCGGCCATGGCGCGCTGCTGGCGAACCTGAACGATCTCAAGGCCGATGTCGTATTCATCCAGAACATCGACAACGTGGCCGTGCGCGCGGACACCGCCATCCGCTACCGGAAGGCGCTGGCGGGCTACCTGGTGGAGCTTCAGGCGCGCCTGTTCGAGTATCTCGAAGGGCTCCACCCCGGCGCGACGCCGTCTTTCCAGGAGGAAGCGCTCCACTTTGTCCGGGCCACGCTCTCCGTCGTCCCGCCGGAAGACTTGACGGACGCGCCCGCGGCGGATCGGGTGCGTTTCCTGCGAGAGACCCTCGACCGTCCTCTCCGGGTCTGCGGCATGGTGCCATCCACCGGGGAGCCCGGAGGCGGACCCTTTTGGGTAAGGGGCGCCGGCCGTATCCCTTCGCTGCAGATCGTCGAGTCCGCGCAGGTCGATATGGCGCAGGCGCGCCAGCGGGACATCTTCGCTTCCTCCACCCACTTCAACTCCGTGGACCTGGTATGCGGCGTCCGCGACCGCTCAGGGACCTGCTTCGACCTGATGCGTTTCAGCAACCCCGACCGCGGCTTCATCTCCGTCAAATCCGCGGACGGCCGGAAGCTGAAAGCCCTGGAGCATCCGGGGCTGTGGAACGGCGGGATGGCGGAGTGGAACACGGTTTTCGTCGAGGTTCCGCAAGAAACCTGCACTCCGGTCAAGACCGTGCTGGATCTGCTGCGGCAGGAGCATCAAGTGTAGTGTCGTGGGCCGGCTTCGTCCGAGCCTTCACCGTCAACGCGACGCCAAATAAGCCAGGGATTTGGCGGAAGCAGACTCCGGCGACTCCCTTGACGCTGCTGCGGCGTTTGAAATAGGAATCGGGCAAGTCTATATTCCAATAGATTCCAATCCTGTCGAGACAGGAGACCAGGTAGATCGTGATCACACGTTTTGGAACGCGGTTTTGGCGGCGTAAGGCCGATGCGGAGAAAGGAAACGGGATGTCCGGCGCTACTCCAGAAGCCGTTCTCGAAGCCTTGAAGACCGTGGAAGATCCCGAGCTGCACAAGGACATCGTGACGCTTGGAATGGTCAAGGATCTGGCGGTGGACAACGGCAAGGTGTCCCTGACCGTCGAGTTGACGACCCCGGCGTGTCCCCTGAAGGACAAGATCAAGGGTGACGTGGAGCAGGCCCTGGCGCATCTGGGAGTCTCCGAGATCGCCCTGGAGTTCGGCGCTCAGGTGCGCGGCAGCAAGACCGGCGCGGGGACCACGGATCTGCTGCCGAGCGTCAAGAACATCGTGCTGGTGGCGTCCGGGAAAGGCGGCGTGGGCAAGTCCACGGTCGCGGCCAACCTGGCGGTGGCCTTCAAGATGCACGGCGCTGCGGTGGGGCTGCTCGACGCCGACATCTACGGGCCGTCGGTGCCGATTCTGATGGGGGTCAAGGAGGAGCCCGGCAAGGTGCCGGTGGGCGACGGCTTCAAGCTCGCGCCGCCCATGGCCCACGGCCTTCCGGTGATGTCCATCGGGTTCTTCCTGGAGCCGGATCAGGCGGTGATCTGGCGCGGCCCCATGCTGGGGAAGGCCTTGCAGCAGCTCATGTCCGACGTGCAGTGGGGCGAGCTGGATTACTTGGTGGTGGACATGCCTCCGGGCACCGGGGACGTGCAGATCACCTTCTCGCAACAGCTCAAGTGCAGCGGCGCCGTGCTGGTGGCGACGCCGCAGGACGTGGCGCTGGCGGACGTGGTGCGGGCCAAGTCCATGTTCGACAAGGTCCACATTCCCATCGTCGGGATGGTCGAGAACATGAGCTACTTCGTGTGCGACGGCTGCGGCAAGCAGCACGAGATCTTCTCACGGGGCGGCGCCCGACGCGCCGCCGATACCTTCGGAGTGCCCTTTCTGGGCGAAATCCCCATGGTCTCCGCGATTCGCGAATGGGGGGACAAGGGCGAGCCGATCCTGGTGCGGGAACCCGACTCCCCCACCGGCCGGGCGTTCCTCGACGCGGCCGCGCGGCTGGCGGGCCAGCTTTCCATCGCGTCCGAGGCCACCGACAAGGCGCCCGGTCTGAAGATCGTGACGACCTGACCGCGATCTGCGGAACTCGGCGGTCGGACGTATTTTGCAGGCAGGACCTTCGTGGCTGTCCCCGTAGAGATCAATCACGTAAAGGCCCGGGGCATCGTCCGCGTCACCTGGGATGACGGGCACTCGGCCGAGTATCCCAGGGAATACCTGAGAGGCTACTGTCCCTGCGCTCTGTGTCAGGGGCACGATGCCGCGGTCGAGAAGCGTTTCGTGGAGGCGCCGGACGTGGGTCTCGACGCCATCGAGCCGGTGGGCAACTACGCCGTCGGGTTCCGCTGGAGCGACGGCCACGTCACCGGGATCTATACCTTCGACTACCTGCGCTCCTTGTGTCCGTGCCCGGAGTGTGAAAAAAGGGCGGGCTCGTGAGGCCCATTCGACTCATCACCGAGCTGTTTTGACAGCCCTTCCGACCCCCTCTCCCTTTGGGAGAGGGTTGGGGTGAGGGTCCCCGTGCGCCAGCACGCGGCCGGCAGGGAAGTCAGGTTGATTCGGGGCGCCTTCACCCGGCCTTCGGCCGCCCTCTTCCAGAGGGAGAGGGTGTGATTCGCGCTGACCCCTTCTTTCGGGAACGGGGTGAAGATACAGGACAAGGTCAACATATCTACGGAACGCAACCCTGTCAGGAGGAGAAATGGTTACCAGGGAACAAGTCTACGAGGCCCTGCAGGACTGTTACGACCCCGAGATCCCGGTGAACATCGTGGACCTCGGTTTGGTGTATGACGTGGAGGTCGAGGACGACGCCGTAGCGGTCAAGATGACACTCACGGCGCCGGGATGCGGTATGGGCGGCATGATCGCCTCCAACGCCCAGTCCCTGATCATGGAGATCCCCGGCGTCAAGGACGCCAACGTGGATCTGGTCTGGGACCCGCCCTGGGACCCGAGCCGGATCAGTGAGGAAGCGCGGGAAAAACTCGGCATCGGTTGAGGAAACTGTGCCTTCATCCGGAACGGCGTCCTTCGACTTCGCCTGTCCTGAGCCCGTCGAAGGGCTCAGGACGAACGTTCTCGGCCCCTTCCCCCGTTCGTCCTGAGCGGAGCGTCAGCGCAGCGGAGTCGAAGGACCCACCATGGATCAGGGCTGGATACACGTCCGCGGCGCCAGGCAGAACAACCTCAAGGACATCGACTTCCGGATTCCCCTCAACGCGCTGACGGTGGTGACCGGCGTCAGCGGGTCGGGCAAGTCCACCGTCGCCTTCGACATCCTGTACGCGGAAGGTCAGCGTCGGTACGTCGAGAGCTTCTCGGCCTACGCCCGCCAGTTTCTCGACCGCATGGAGAAGCCGGACGTCGACGCCATCGAGAACATCCCGCCCACCATCGCCATCGACCAGACCCGTCCGGTAAAGACGTCCCGATCCACGGTCGGGACCATGACGGAGCTTTACGACCACCTCAAGCTCCTGTTCGCCAAGATCGGCGTCCTCCACTGCTCGGGTTGCGGCAAGGTCATCGCCAAGGACAGCGCTCCGTCCATCGTGAGGCAGCTCCAGGTCCGGGGCGAGGGGAAGCGGTGGGTGCTGACCTTCCCGGTGTCGGTGCCGCCGTCGCTGCCCTGGGAAGAGGTCAAGGGAGGACTGCTGCAGGCGGGATTCCACCGGCTCCTGCGGCACCGCGGCCTGGTGGAACTGGAACCGCTCGACGCCGCGCCCGGAGAGCTCCTCGACGTCGTGGCCGACCGCTTCGTGTACCGCCCGTCCACGCGCAAGCGGATCACGGACTCGCTGGAGCAGGCCTTTCAGTTCGGCAAGGGAAGGCTCGACCTGCACGACATGGAGGATGGCTGGCGCCGGGAAGGCTTCAGCAACCGCCTGCACTGTTCCGCCTGCGACCTGTCCTACGCCGAGCCTCAGCCCAATCTCTTCTCTTTCAACAGCCCGCTGGGAGCCTGCGAGACCTGCCACGGATTCGGCCGCTCCATCGACCTCGATCTCGACCTGGTGATCCCGGACCCCTCCAAATCCATCGCCGAGGGCGTCATCAAGCCGTGGACGACGCGGGCCGCGCGCTGGGAGTTGCGGGAACTCGGGAAATTCTGCCAGCGCAGAGGGATCTCGCAGGAGCGCCCGTTCGCCGAGCTGGACGAAGAGCACCAACGGCTGATCATCGACGGCGAAGGAAGCTGGCACGACGGGAAGTATTACGGCATCCGCGGCTGGTTCGAGTGGCTGGAGCGGAAGAGCTACAAGATGCACGTCCGCGTGTTCCTGGCGCGTTACCGGCGTTACGTGACCTGCGCCGCTTGCCAAGGGACCCGCCTCAAGCCCGAGGGCCTGAACTTCCTCATTGCCGGACGGAGCATCGCGGACTTGAGCCGCATGAGCGTGGCCGAGGCGCACGCGTATTTCCAGGCGCTGGTGCTGGACGCAGGACGCGATCAGGTGGCGGAGCTGGTGCTTCACGAGATCCGCCGCCGTCTGGACTATCTCATGGGCGTGGGTCTGGAGTACCTGACCCTCGACCGGCAGTCCCGGACGCTGTCCGGCGGCGAACTGGAGCGGGTGGACCTGACCACTGCCATCGGCTCGTCGCTGGTGAATACGCTGTACGTGCTGGACGAGCCCTCCATCGGCCTGCATCCACGGGACAGCCACCGTCTGGTGGAAATCCTTCACCGCCTCCGTTCCAACAACAATACCGTGGTGGTGGTGGAGCACGACCCGGAGATCATCAAGGAGAGCGACCACGTCATCGACCTGGGCCCGCAGGCGGGCGAGCACGGCGGCCGGGTTGTGTTCGCCGGCTCCTATGACGAACTGCTGCAAAGCGAGACCTCGCTCACCGCCGACTATCTGACCCAGCGCAGGGCGATACCGCTGCCGGCCCGTTACCGGCCCCGGATACCGGGACGGACCCTGGAGATACGCGGCGCCCGGGCCAACAACCTCAAGCGCATCGACGTGATCATCCCGCTGGGCCGGCTGGTGTGCGTCACCGGCGTGTCCGGCTCGGGCAAGTCGAGCCTGGTGGACGAGGTCATCGCCCGGAACGTCCGACGCCTCAAGGCCTCGCCGCTGGCGACCCTGACGGACTGCGACGAGATTCGCGGCATCGACCGGGTCCCCGAGGTGATCCTGGTGGACCAGTCTCCGCTGGGGAGCACGCCCCGGTCCAACCCGGTGACCTGCATGAAGGCGTTCGATCCCATCCGCCGACTGTTCGCGGGCGTGGACTTGGCGCGGTTCCGGGGTTACACGGCCTCCACCTTCTCCTTCAACGTGGAAGGCGGACGGTGCGAGTCCTGCCGCGGCGAGGGCTTCGAGAAGATCGAGATGCAGTTCCTCTCGGACGTCTACGCCACCTGCTCGGAATGCGGCGGCGCCCGCTATCGCCAGGAGGTGCTGGAGGTCACCTACCGGAACAGGAACATCCACGACGTGCTCGGCCTCACCATCGCCGAGGCCATGAAGTTCTTCGAGGACCAGCCGGAGGTCGTGCGGGGGCTCCGGCCGCTGGCGCGGACGGGACTCGATTACCTGCGGTTGGGCCAGCCCGTCACCACCCTTTCCGGCGGCGAATCCCAACGCCTCAAACTGGCCTCGCACGTCGCCCGTGCCACCAGGACCGGGACGCTGTTCATCTTCGACGAGCCCACCACCGGCCTGCACTTCCACGACATCCGCCGGCTGCTCGCGGCGCTGCAGGAGCTCATCGACCAGGGGCACTCGGTGATGGTGATCGAGCACAACCCCGAGGTCATCAAGTGCGCCGACCACGTCATCGACCTGGGGCCCGAGGGCGGCGACGCCGGCGGCGAGGTGGTGGCCACGGGCACGCCCGCGGAAGTGGCCGCGGTGGAGCGGTCGCACACCGGCCGCTACCTCAAGGACCACCTGCTCCCGTCATCGTCCCGGTTCACCCCGACCCTCGCCAAGGCTCGCCCGCGCCGGACTTCGGCGACGCGGTCCAATGGGGCGGGAGCCATCCGGGTCATCGGCGCACGGGAGCACAATCTCAAGGGCATCGACGTGGACATTCCGCGGGACCGGCTGGTGGTGGTGACCGGCCTCAGCGGCTCCGGGAAGTCGTCCCTGGCCTTCGACATCATCTACGCGGACGGCCAGCGGCGCTACATCGACAGCCTCTCCGCCTACGCGCGCCAGTTCATGAAGATCATGGCCCGGCCCAACGTGGACGTGCTGGCGGGCATACCGCCCACCGTGGCCATCGAGCAACGCCTGAGCCAGGGGGGCCGGAACTCCACCGTGGCCACGGTCACCGAGATCTACCATTACCTGCGCCTGCTGTATTCCAAGGTGGGCAGGCAGCACTGTCCGCAGTGCGGCGGCGCCATCACCTCGCTCACCCGTAGCCGCATCCTGGACCGGGTGGGGCGCAAGTACCGCGGCAAGGACATCACCGTGCTGAGTCCGGTGGTGCGCGGCCGCAAGGGCTACCACAAGGACGTGATGCTGGCGGCACGGCGGCTTGGCTACGGCCGCGCGCGCATCGACGGCGCCATGACCGCCCTGAGTGCATCGTTGCTCCAGCAGGGACTCGGACGTTTCCACGAGCACGACATCGACATCGTGGTGGGTACGGCCAAGGCCGGACGCTTGAGCACGGAGACGGCGCTCGGGCAGGGGCTGCGCCTCGGCAACGGCGTTATTCACGTGCTCTCCGAAGGCGCCGAGGAAGTCTACAACGAGCGCCTCTTCTGCCGCGCCTGCGGCGTCGGCTACGAGCCCCTGGATCCGCGGCTGTTTTCCTTCAACAGCCGGCAGGGCGCCTGCCCGGACTGTCACGGCGTGGGCGCTTCCGCGGAGTTCGACGCCGAACGGGTGATCCCCGACCCGGAGCGGAGCCTGACGGAGGTGGTGAACCGGCTGTGTGCGGAGGCGCCCGAGGGGCGCGCCGGTCTCAAGCGGCGGCTGAACCTTTGTCAGGGCGAGTTGGAGCGGAAGCTCGGTATCCCTGGCCACGTCCCCATCAAGACCCTGCCGGCAAAGCAACGGGAGATGCTGCTGAACGGGCGCTCGCGGCCGCAGGTCCCCGGCCTCCTGACGGTGCTGTCCGGGCTCCGGGTCAAGAGCGACGGCGTCCTGGCGGGCTATCTGGCCTCGTTCATGAGCGAGCGCACCTGCGGAGCCTGCCAGGGCGCCCGGCTCAATGCGCGGGCGCGCAACGTCCGCATCGCCGGCAAGGCCATCTGGCAGATCACGGCCCTGTCGGTGAAGAAAGCGTTGGGCCGCTTTGCGTCGCGGGAGGAGCGGCTTGTCGGGCAAAGCGCGGACAAGGAGCGGCTGATCCTGGGAAAGACCCGGAAGGAGATTCACCACAAGCTGCGGTTCCTGGACGAGGTGGGCCTGGGCTACCTGACGCTGGACCGGCGGGCCAACACCCTGTCCGGCGGCGAGGCCCAACGGGTGCGCCTGGCGGCGCAACTGGGCTCCAACCTGCGCGGCGTCTGCTATATCCTCGACGAACCCACCATCGGCCTGCACACCCGCGACAACCGCCGGCTCCTGGCCACTCTGAGACGGCTGGTGGAGGCGGGCAACACCGTGCTGGTGGTGGAGCACGACGAAGCCACCATCCGGGCGGCGGACGTGCTGGTGGACCTTGGCCCCGGCGCCGGCGTGCGCGGCGGCCGGGTGGTGGCCATGGGCACGCCGGAAGAGGTCCGCGCCAATCCCGCCTCGGTCACCGGGGCCTTCCTGGGCAACTCCCGGCAGCGGCTCTGGCCCGAACGATCGCTGAAGGGAACCGAGTGGATGATGGTGACCGGCGCCAGGGAGAACAACCTCAAGAACCTCAAGGTGCGGTTGCCGCTGGGCCTGTGGACCTGCGTCACCGGCGTGTCCGGATCGGGCAAGAGCACCCTGGTCAAGGAGGTGCTGTTCAAGGGCGTCAAGACCAGGTTGGGCCAGAGCGCCGGCCGGCCGGGACGGCACGAGGACCTCGCCGGATGGGAACCCATCGAGCGCGCCGTGGAGGTGGATCAGACGCCCATCGGCAAGACGCCCCGCTCGGTGCCCGCGTCCTACGTCGGGTTCCTCGACGAGATCCGCCGCATCTACGCGCTCCACCCGGAGGCGCGCATGCGCGGCTACACCCCCGGCCGGTTCTCCTTCAACGTGAGCGGCGGCCGTTGTGACGAGTGTTCCGGCCAGGGCAGGATCAAGAAGGAGATGAGCTTCCTTCCGGACGTGTTCGTGAACTGCGACGGATGCGGCGGCCAGCGGTTCAACGAGGAGACCCTGTCGGTCAGGTTCAACGGCAGGAACATTGCCGAAGTGCTGCAAATGACCGTGGAGGAAGCGGTGGAGTTCTTCCGCCCCTTCCCCAAGGCCTACCGTCCGCTGAAGCTACTGGACGACATCGGCATGGGCTACATCACCCTGGGACAGGCCAGCAACACCCTGTCCGGCGGCGAAGCCCAGCGCATCAAGCTCGCCTGCGAACTCGGCAAGGAGTCGCGCGGCAAGACACTCTATATCCTGGACGAGCCCACCACCGGCCTCCACTTCGCCGACGTCGAGAAGCTCATCGAGATCCTGCACCGGCTGGTGGACGCCGGCAACACCGTCATCACCATCGAGCACAACCTCGAGATCATCAAGGACGCCGACTACGTGGTGGACCTCGGCCCCGAGGGCGGCGACAAGGGCGGGCGCGTGGTCGCCTCCGGCCCGCCGTCCCAGGTGGCGCAAGACGGCAAGCGCTCCTACACTGCCCGAGCGTTGCGGGAGTATCTTGCGGCGAACGGGACTGAGCAGGGCGCGGCGTAGGGCGCAGGGCATTCCGACACGTAACGGGGAGCCTGCCCGTCGGACCAGAACCGGAGAATCGCGCACTTGGCGCATATAATTTCCCACTTGGCCCAACGGAGCGTCCTCGCTACGCCAAGCGACCACGGTGACGCCGGTAGGACAAGTGTTGCATTTGCCTGCCAAAACGGAAAGAAAGGGAACAGACTTCACTGGCAGAACCCGGGAGGAAACACATGATTATCGAGATGAGAACCTACACGCTCAAGCCCGGCAAGACGCCGGACTTCGAGAAGGCGTTCGAGGAGGGCCTGCAGCACCGCGCCAGGATCTCCCCGCTGGGGGCGTTCTTTCACTCGGAGGTGGGGCCGCTGAACCAGGTCATCCACATCTGGCCCTACGACAGCTTCGAGGAGAAGGACCGCATCGGCGCCGAGGCCCGGGCCACCGGCCACTGGCCGCCCAAGGTGCGCGAGTTCATGGTCACCCAGGAGAGCAAGGTCTTTCAGGCGGCGCCCTTCTCCCCGCCGCTGGAACCCCGTGAGATGGGCAACATCTACGAGATCCGCACCTACACGGTGCACCCGGGCACCATCCCGACCCTGATCGAACGCTGGCAGGAATGCATCGAAGACCGAGTGAAGCTGTCGCCCCTGGCCGCCGGCTGGTTCACCACCTACGGCTCGCTGAATCAGTGGGTCCATATCTGGCCCTACAAGGACATGGCCGAACGGAGCCGGATACGCGCCGAGTCCATGAAGCTGCCCAACTGGCCGCCGCCCACCCGCGAACTGCTGCTCCATCAAGAGAACCAGATCGTCGTGCCGGCGTCCTTCTCGCCGCTGCATTAGCTGCAAGAACCCAACGCCTTGACGGCGTCTGCGCCGTGCCTCCGTACCGCTCGACTGACCCGATGACGCGCGTGTCCCAAACGGTCAGCCCGGGCGGCGCGGGAGCGCCGGCACCCTTGAGCCCGATCCCTCGCCGGTGGCTGCTTGCGGACGGCGACGCCTCAGCCTTCCCCCGCCTCCATCAGACAGCTCTGGATGAACTGGTCGATATCACCGTCGAGGACGGCGTCGGCGTTGCCGATCTCCAGGTTGGTGCGGTGGTCCTTGACCATACGGTACGGGTGCAGCACGTAGGAGCGTATCTGGCTGCCCCAGGCGATGTCCTTCTTGGTCTTCTGGTAGCTGTCCATCATCTCCCGCTGCTTCTCCACCTCGAGCTCGTAGAGGCGGGAGCGCAGGATGCGCATGGCCATGGCCTTGTTCTTGTGCTGCGAACGCTCGTTCTGGCAGGCCACCACGATATTGGTGGGGAGATGGGTGATGCGCACCGCGGAGTCGGTCTTGTTGACGTGCTGGCCGCCGGCGCCGCTGGCGCGGTAGGTGTCGATGCGCAGGTCGGACTCGTTGACCTCCACGTCGATGGTGTCGTCGATCTCGGGGTAGACGAACACCGATGCGAAGGAGGTATGGCGCCTGGAGTTGGCGTCAAAGGGAGAGATGCGCACCAGCCGGTGAATGCCGGCCTCGCACTTCAGGTAGCCGTAGGCATGGTCGCCGGCGATGGTGAAGGTGACGCGCTTGACGCCGGCTTCCTCGCCCGGTTGATACTCCATGATCTCGGTCTTGTATCCTCGCCGGTCGCCCCAGCGAAGATACATGCGCAGCAGCATCTCGGCCCAGTCCTGGGACTCGGTGCCGCCGGCGCCCGGATGAAGCGTGACGATGGCGTCCCGACGGTCGTCCGCGCCGCCCAGGAGCCGCCGAAGCTCCATTTCCGCCAGACTGTCGGTAACTTCCCGCAGCCGGGTTTCCGTCTCTTCCAGGGCCTCGGCGTCGTTCTCTTCCTCGGCCAGATCCAGAAAGAAGCGTGCTTCCTCGATGCTCGAACGGCATTGGCCGTAGTCGTCCACGGCCTGCCGGAGCAGGGACTGCTCCTTGAGGATCTCCTGGGCCTTCTCGGCGTCGTTCCAGAAGTCGGGCCTGGCGGTGAGGGTTACCAGCTCGTCGATGCGCTTCTGCTTGCCTTCGACGTCAAAGACGCCTCCATAGCAGGCGGAGCTTCTCTTCGAGCCGTGTCAGTTGTTCGCGTGCTTCGTCAAGCATGGCTGGCTCCTGCGGCGGCCGGTCTCGTCAAGCTGTCCTTGACGATGGTATCAATATAGCGGATGTTCCGCCGGACAACAAAAGAGCCGTTCGGGCGCCCGGGCCCCGGGGCATGGCCGGGTTCCGTGGGTTTCGGCCAGACAGGAGGAGAACCGTGCACCGTCTCATCGTCGGGTTGATCGCTTTCGGATTGTCGGTCATTCCTACGGGCATGGAAGCCGCTGACAAGGCCGTCTACTACGTCTATCTGGCCGGACCCGAGGTGTTCCTGCCGGAGCCCGTCAAGGCCGGCCGGGAAAAGAAGGAACTCATCGAGCGTCTCAACGCAGAGCGCGACTGGCCCTTCCGGCTGGTGGGGCTGTATCCGCTGGACAACGAGATCCCCGACTTCAAGCCCGACCGGGATACCGGCCTGCGCATCTACCGGGCCAACATCGAGTTGATGGACAAGGCTCATTTCATCGCAGCCAACATGGTGCGGTTTCGCGGCCCCGGCATGGATACCGGCACGGCCTTCGAGATGGGCTACATGCGCGGCCTGGGGAAGCCGGTGTTCGGCTACTACGAGGCGGAGCCGTTCTATGGCAACAGCGAGGCCCCGGGACGGTACCTGGACAAGGTCGGAAAGCATTACCGGCTCGACCCGAAGCATCCGGGTGTGGACATCGACGGTCAATCGGTCGAGAGCTTCGAGATGGCGGACAATCTCATGATGATCGGGGCCCTGGACGATGCCGGATCGACCATCCAGCCGACGTTTCGGGAGGCGATTCTGCGGATCGCCGAATCCCTGAAGCAGCCACCGGCGTCCCGCCGTCCCTGAGCGCTCTTCGGAGCCGCCGTTCCATCGCGCGCATCTCCCGCTCGTCCTCGGGGGAGCGCTCGTGGTCGTAGCCCAGGTTGTGCAGGATCCCGTGGATCAACAGCGCCTCCAGCTCATCGTCCAGAGACCTGCGGCGTTGCCGCGCCTGGCGGGCGGCCTTCTCCACCGAGATGACCACGTCGCCGACAAGACGACGGCCGGACGGCAGCGGCTCGTCCAGCGGGAAGGACAGCACGTCGGTGGGCTCGTCGCGTGACCGAAAGCGCGCGTTCAGGCGGCGGATCTCATCGTCGCCCACCAGCGCCACGCTGAGCTCGCAGTCCGCCTGGCCCAGCAACCCAAGGAGCCGGCGCGCCTTGGCCTTGAATCCGCGCACCGGCACACGTCTGGCGGCGCCTTGGCGCGCGACGTCCACGGTGACTTCCCGGAACCGCGGCCGGGGTCTCGACGTTGGATCGCTGCCCATCAGGCCGGCCCTTCATCCATCGCCGTCGTCGTTCTCGCGGGTATCACGCTCGTAGGCGGAGATAATGTCCTGCACCAGGCGGTGCCGGGCCACGTCCTTCTCGGTGAAGGCAATGAAGCGGATGCCCTCGACTCCCTGCAGGATGCGCCAGGCCTCCTTGAGCCCGGACAGCCGGCCGGCGGGGAGATCGATCTGGGTCACGTCGCCGGTGATCACCGCCTTGGAGCCGTAGCCCAGCCGGGTAAGGAACATCTTCATCTGCTCGGGGGTGGTGTTCTGGCCCTCGTCCAGGATGACGAAGGAGTCGTTGAGGGTCCGGCCGCGCATGAAGGCCAGCGGCGCCACCTCGATGCTGCCTCGTTCCAGCAGGCGCCGGGCCTTGTCGAAGTCCACCATATCGTGCATGGCGTCGTACAGGGGCCTCAGGTAGGGGTTCACCTTCTCGGCCAGGTCGCCGGGCAGGAATCCGAGCTTCTCCCCCGCCTCCACCGCCGGGCGGGTGAGGATGATCCGGGCGTAGTTGTTCTTCATCAGCTCGGACACGGCCATGGCCATGGCCAGATAGGTCTTGCCGGTCCCGGCCGGACCGATGCCGAAAACGATGTCGTGGCGCCGGATGGCGTCGATGTAGCTCTTCTGCGCGACGCTCTTGGGGGTGATGGTGCGCTTGTGGGACGAGATGTAGATGGTGTCGAGAAAGATCTCCTGAAGGTTGGCCCTGCCGTTGCTGCTCAGGATGCGAATGGCGTAGTCGACATCGCTGCCGTACACGGGGTAGCCCCGCTCCAGCAAGCCGTAGAGCTGGCGCATGACCTCGCGCGCCAGCTCGGACTCGGGCCGGTCGCCGAGGATCTCCATCTCGGCGCCGTGTACCCGGAACCTGACGCCCAACGCCCGCTGAACGATTTTCAGGTGCTCGTCCTGGTTGCCCAGCAATTCCCGGAAGAGGCGCGGATCGTTGAACGCCAGATGAGGCGCCGCCAGCACGCTCTCGATGGTCGCTTGACTCACCCGGTGCCTCCCATGAACTGAACGACGATCTCCCGGCTCCGGGCGCGGTTGTCGAAGTCGGCCAGCACGATCTGCTGCCACGTCCCCAGCACCAGCTCGCCGTCCGCCACCGGGACCTGCAGGGACGGCCCGACCAGCGAGGCTCTGAGATGGGAGAAGCCGTTGTCGTCGCCCCAACGGTCGTCGTGGTGGTAACGCTTGCCGGACGGGATCAGTCGCTCGAACAGCTCGGAGAGATCCTTGACCAGTCCGGGCTCGTACTCGACGGTGGTGAGCGCGGCGGTGGAACCCGAGACGAAGAGGCTTGCGAGGCCGTTGCGAAGCCCCGTCTCGCCCAGGGCCTGGCGGACCTTGGGCGTGACGTCGATGATGTCGCAGAATCCCCGGGTCTGCTCGTGAAGCCTGAAGGTGACGATATCCATCAAGAAATTTTCGACACGATCTCCCGGGCCAGGCGCAACGCATCATCGGTCTTCTGCGGCTGCCTGCCGCCCGCCTGGGCGAAATCCGCACGGCCTCCGCCGCCGCCGCCGACGGTGGGCGCCACCTGCTTGATGATGTCGCCCGCGTGGTACCGCCCGTCCAGGTCGCTGCCGGCGCCGGCCGCCAGCATCACGTTCTTCTCACCGGGGCAGGCCAGGAAGACGAAGCCTCCGGGCAGTTGCTGCCGGAGTTGGTCCACGGTCTCCCTGAGCTGTTTGGCGTCCAGCCCTTCGACCTTTTCCACGATGAAGCTCGCGCCGGCGGCGTTCGTCTGCGCCTTTCCCAGCAGCTCCGGCACCCGGTTCTGTCCGAGCCGGCCCTTGAGCTCGTCCACCTGCCGTTCCAACTCCTTCTGCCGGTCCAGCAGCCGTCGCACCTTCTCCACGGCGTCCTCGTTGGTGCTCCGGAGCAACTTGGTAACCTCGGCGAGAACGGAGTCGCAAGCGCGCATCACGTCGAAGGCGGTGGCGCCGGTGACCGCCTCGATGCGCCGCACACCGGCTGACACGCCGCCCTCGGCGCCAAGCCGGAACAGCCCGATGTCGCCGGCCTGATGGATATGGGTGCCGCCGCAGAGCTCGGTGGAGAAGTCGCCGATGCGTACCACCCGCACGCGGTCGCCGTACTTGTCGCCGAAAAACGCCACGGCGCCGGCGCGGATGGCGTCGTCGTAGTCCATCTCTTCGGTGGAGACCCCGGCGTTCGCCCGGATCCGCTCGTTCACTTCCCCCTCGATGCGCTCCAGAACCTCCGGGTCCACCGGGCCGCCGTGAGTGAAGTCGAACCGCAGCCGGTCCGGCGCCACCAGCGATCCGGCCTGGCGCACGCCGATGCCCAATTCTTCCCGCAGCACCGCGTGCAGGATGTGGGTAGCCGAATGGTTCAGCATGGCGCGCCGGCGCCGCTCGCCGTCCACCGCCAGCTCGACGGTGTCGGCCGCCGCGATCCGTCCGCTGGCGACCTGCCCCCGATGCACCGAAACCTCGGGGGTCGGGCGCCACGTGTCCAGCACCTCCACGGCGTCGCCGCGGGCCGTGCGGATGATGCCCCGGTCCCCCACCTGACCGCCGGACTCGGCGTAGAACGGCGTCTCCGCAACGATGACCTCCACCGCGTCGCCCTCGTGAGCCTCATCCACCGGCGCGTCGCCGCGATAGAGCGCGGTCACCCGCGACTCGTGGGTCAAGCGGTCGTAGCCCAGGAAACGGCTCCGGGGCAGCGCGCCGGCGACGTTCAGGCTCTCGCCACGAGCGATGGTCTCCCGGGCCGCCCGGGCCCGTGTCCGCTGCTCTTCCATCAGCCGCTTGAAGCCCTCGTGATCGACGGCAATCCCCTCTCCCCGCAGGATGTCCCCGGTCAGGTCCACGGGAAAGCCGTAGGTGTCGTACAGGCGGAAGGCCACGTCGCCGGGCAACGACTGCCCGCCGGTCCTGCGCAGATCCGCCAGCGAATCCTCCAGCAGCACCAGCCCCTTGTCCAGGGTGTCCGCGAAGCGCGCCTCCTCGGCCTTGACGGTCTCTTCGATGCGGTCCGCGTCGGTCCGCACCTCTTCGTAGGCGTCTCCCAGCACCCCGGCCACCGGCTCCATCAGCCGGAACAGGAACGGTTCCTCGAAGCCCAGGAGCCGTCCGTGGCGGGCCGCACGCCTGAGCAGGCGGCGCAGCACGTAGCCGCGGCCGTCGTTGCCCGGAAGCACGCCGTCGGCGATGAGAAAGCTCACCGCCCGGGCATGGTCGGCGATGACGCGAAACGAGACGTCCGCCTCGGCGTTTTCGCCGTAAGCCTTGCCCGCCAGCTCCTCGGTGGCGGCGATGAGGTTGTGAAGCAGGTCCACGTCATAGTCCGAGAAGACTCCTTGAAGCACCGCGGTGATCCGCTCGAGCCCCATGCCGGTGTCCACATGTTTGGCCGGCAACTCGTGGAGCGCACCGCCGGCGTCGCGGTTGTACTGGATGAAGACCAGGTTCCAGAGCTCGATGTAGCGGGCGCAGCCGGCGTTGACGGCGCAGACGTGACCGGACTCACCCGTGTGGTCGCAGGCCTCGGGTCCCCGGTCCAGATGGATCTCGCTGCACGGCCCGCAGGGACCGGTGTCGCCCATTTCCCAGAAGTTGTCCTTCTCGTCGAAACGCTGCACCCGGTCTGCCGGCAGGCTGCTGATGCGGCGCCACAGCCCCTCGGCCTCGTCGTCGTTGCGGAACACCGTGGCGTAGAGCTTGTCCTCGGGCAGTCCCCATTCCCTGGTGAGAAGCTCCCAGGCCCAGGCGATGGCCTCTTCCTTGTAGTAATCGCCGAAGGACCAGTTGCCCAGCATCTCGAAGAAGGTGTGGTGGTAGGTATCCCGGCCCACCGATTCCAGGTCGTTGTGCTTGCCGCTGATGCGCAGGCACTTCTGGGCGCTGGCGGCGCGCTTGAACGCGGCCCGCTCCAGCCCCAGGAAGATGTTCTTGAACTGGACCATGCCCGCGTTGGTGAAGAGCAGGGTCGGGTCCTGCTGCGGCACCAGCGACGAGCTCTGCACCACCGTGTGGGTCTTGTCCTTGAAGAAGTCGAGGAAGCTGTCGCGTATCTCTTTTCCGGACGTCATGACGGCCATTGATAGCATTCCCCCCGGCGTCGCTCAATCGTCGATCCGGTTGCCGTTCCCCCATCCTCTTCGTTGTCGACCGGTACCTGCTCCTCCAAAACCTGGTTGAAATCGCGCAGGGAGACCCGGTCTGCCGGGTCGCCCTCGGCTCGATATACCTTGAATACGTGCTCCCGCCCTGCGTTCGAGTTTGGCACCTTCGTGGTCTCGAGTTGGTTGGTGCGCAGATCGAAACGGTAGGCAACAATCCTGTGATCGACCTCATGGCGCGTGAGTGCGCCGATCTCCATCAGGTCGTCGCCAACGACATGATCGGCCGGCAGGATCAGCGTGCGCCGGTGTGCTGTCCCCTCGGCCAGCGCGAAAGGCGTAGGGCAGACATACATCTTCCGGTCACGCAATAGGATGTCGCCATAAGTGCCGAACCCGCGGAAACTTTTGTTCTTGTGCACGTAGTCGTTGTCTGCATTCAAAAAGCTGCCGTGGCAAAGAACAAGGTCGAGCACGGGATACTGGTTGCCGTCCGGTTCCTTTGGATACCGGCCAAAAACGTAGTAGACCTGCCGTCCGTTGTGCTCGCCGCAGGGAACCTGACTGTTCGAGTCATAGCCCGCCTCGCGCCCTGGATAAGCGAGACCCTTGAGTTCGTAGCCCTCCGGAGAATGAACAAGCCGAAAATCCGGGTACGTATTGCGGCCGGGCGAGTCGTAATCGAGCCGCATATCGTCCAGGCACCGCTTGAACCAGTTCTGAAAGTGAAACTCCTTGTCGGTGCGCTCTTCGCGCTCAATCAGCTTGCCGTCGCGGATCGCCTGGACGCAGAGTTGGAAGATTGCCGATACATTTGTCACGAGTCGTCCGGTCCCCTGTTCCCATCCTTTGTTTGATTCCGGCAGCGTGCAGTTCGGCAATAAGCGCTTCGATCTCGCCGTCCGCACCCTCCAGCGATGCCAGCGCGCCCTCCGTCGGGTGGACAACTGAAAGCTGTCGAAGCAATTGTGCCATGATGATTACACGTACGTCATTGCGGCTCAGACGCCTTCCTGATGAGCGCATGCGCTGCACCTGCTCGGCGGCTACCGGCCTGATGGTTCCCCATAGATCGCCTTTCCGGCTATGCGGAGGGAGGCGCGAGCGTTTACGGCAGACAATGATGATGTCGAGGTCGATCGGTTCTCGCGCCTGATGCTTGGGCATCGCCACGGACATCTCGGATTTGATCGGATGCGCCGCTGTTATTCCAAAGCCGGACGCCGTCAGCGCCTTGAGGACGGCATACCATCCTTCCGGGCGAGAGTGATGGTAGGTGAAGGCCAGAATTCCATCATCTTTCAGAACGCGGTGTGCCTCTACCCATACGGCGAGCAGCCGTTTGGTGAAGGTACCGACATCGGCATTCTGAACCTCGTCTTCTCTGCGGGTTGTACAAGTTTCCCCGTGTACGTTCGGACCGAGGATATGACGCTGCCAGACGTGGAAGAAATCGGCAAGCTGGGAGTAATAGACGTTATCAAAAAACGGGGGGTCCGTAATGACGGCATCGACTGCATTGTCCGGCAGATCCGTCGTGCTTGAATCTCCGCAGGACAGATAGACGCGTCTGCCTTCCGCAAAGGCCGCATAGCTCTCCGCGACCGGGAACCCGATGTTCTCCGAAAGGCCGAAGACCTTTTCATTCTCCTTCCGGCCACTGAATACGCCGGGTCGAACCTCGAAAGGATCATCTGCGTAGTCGAGCGCACGCCAGATCCTGCTCTGGAACATCGTTGAAAAAGAGCCTGAACTCTTCGGCGTGCCCCAAAGGTTGGCTTCCAGCGGCACACGTTCCGGTTTGAGAATGTGGTGGGCAAACATGTGCCGAACAGCGCCGGTGCCCTCGCCTTTGTACGACGCGAACATATTGTTGAATTCGAGGGTACCGGACAGAAGACATGTGAACAGCTCGCGCAGAATGGGGTCCTCGATCCCTCTGATCCGGTCCGCCAGAATGGACAGGCAAAGCAACTGCCGGCCATTGAACATCTCGTGCCAGTAACGGTAGTTGTAGCCGAGCGCCTGGTTTGTGTTGTAGCCCGGGTCAATCGCAACCCATGGATAAGCATTCTCACGCTTGCTCAGAGCTTCCTGTGCTTCGTCGTATAGCGCCCGGTCCTCATCCGTCACTGGCAGGTATGCCTTGCCGCCGTCCGGAATCAGGACGAGTTTCGCGTACAGCCGGTGCTCTGGCGGGTGGCCTGTGTACCTGATTGCCTTGGCGATCGTGAAGGTGTGAGCACACGCCGGACAGGTCGTTTTCTGCCCGTTGGCGGGGCCAGCCTGCGGATCGTACGCCGTACCGCAGGTACCACACAGCGCTTCACGGGCACCGTTGCGCACCTCGTTGATAGCGCCACAGGCGGGACAAACGGCTTGGGCTTGTGGATATTTTATCGGGTAGGCGTGTCGCGCGAATATGTAGGAAGAAAACAGATCGACTGCTGTATCGCAGGCGGGACAATCTACCGTCTTGACCCAAAAATAATATAACACGTCGACTTGTCTGCCGTCGGGCAAGGTAGCGCGGTAATAGCGCCGTACCTCGTCAGCCACATCGCGCTCAATGGCGGAGTAGGCCGCAAGGATAGCCGTGCGGTCATGAACGGCAAGCGCGTTTCTGACAAGGAAATGAGCGACTGGATTGATATCGCGCCCGATAACGCGTACGCCGAGCTTGGCGGCCTCGCCTATCGTAGTGCCGCTGCCCATGAAGGGATCGAACACCACGGCATCTTTGATGCGGACGGGTTTGTAGAATAGATCGAGAACATCGGCACCGGAGCGCGCGAAGGCGCCAATGACCATCGCACGGAAGACCGTACCGAGTCGTTGTGCCCACCATTTGTGGATATGATACAGGGGGCGGTTGATTTCCTTTCGCCAGCTTTCGATATGGGCGATCTCGCTAAGCGCTTCAAAGGGAAATGCGTTGTCCTCGAGCGCGCGCCAGCCGGGAGCGAGGATGAGGGGAAGCGTGGCCGGTTCCGCCTGTGGCAAAGGAAGCGGCAGGGTATCGACGTCGCCTGAGCCATGCCGGCGAGACGGCACTGTGGGTCTTCCGATCATCGACGTTTTCCCGCGCCCGGAATGCCCGGTGCACGAGAAGATTGCTGGCCCGCATCCGGCCCGTTGGCGGGCTCGCGCTGCGGGCTCTTGAGGCCCGCCTTGGCCCGTATCAGCTCCATCAACTGGCCGGCGACGTCGGGGTGGTCGCGCAGGAACTTCTTGACGTTCTCCCGGCCCTGTCCGATGCGGTCACCCTCGAACGAATACCAGGCGCCGCTCTTGGACACGACGCCCATGTCGCTGCCGATGTCCACCAGCTCCCCTTCCCTGGAGATGCCGGTGCCGTAGAGGATGTCGAACTCGGCTTCCCGGAAGGGCGGCGCGAGCTTGTTCTTGACCACTTTGACCCGGGTGCGCCCGCCGATGATCGAGTCGGCGTCCTTGAGCGCCCCGGTTCGGCGAATCTCCATGCGCAGGGACGCGTAGAACTTCAAGGCGTTGCCCCCGGTGGTGGTTTCGGGGTTGCCGAACATGACGCCGATCTTCATGCGGATCTGGTTGATGAAGATCACTACCGAACGGGAACGGGATATGGTGCCGGTGAGCTTGCGCAGCGCCTGGGACATGAGGCGGGCCTGGAGGCCCATGTGCGAGTCGCCCATCTCGCCCTCGATCTCGGCCCGCGGCACCAGCGCCGCCACCGAGTCGATGACCAGCACGTCGATGGCGCCGCTTCGGACCAGGGTCTCGGCGATCTCCAAAGCCTGCTCGCCGTGGTCCGGCTGCGAGATCAGCAACTCGTCGGTCTGCACCCCGAGCTTCTGGGCGTAGCTGAGGTCGAGAGCGTGCTCGGCGTCGACGAACGCCACCATCCCTCCTTGCCGCTGAGCCTCGGCCAGGATGTGGAGCGCCAGGGTCGTCTTGCCGGAGGACTCGGGACCGTAGATCTCCACCACCCGGCCGCGCGGCACCCCGCCCACGCCGAGGGCGATGTCGAGGCCGATGGAGCCGGTGGATATGGTCGGGATGTCCCTGAGCTGCCCGCCCTCCCCGAGCTTCATGATGGCCCCTTTGCCGAACTGCCTCTCGATCTGGCTTACCGCCAGGTCGATGGCCTTCTCCTTGTTCGCGTCCATGAGATCTCCTTGCCAGGCGCCGGTATCGGCCGGTAGCGCGCTGCGGGCACGGGCGGGTTCGAAACCCGCCCCTGCATCGGGCGTCCGAGCTCTACGGCGCAGGCTTCCAGTGTTCCGTCCGGTGTCCAGCGTCCTGTCCCGCGTCCAGCGGAAAGACCTCCAGGGTGGAATAGACGGCCCCGGCGGGTCGAAGCACGCTCCGGAAAAGAGTCACCTCGTCGACCCGGACCACCCCGAACTCGCGATCACGCCAGCGGGCCAGCTCTTCCCGAAGGGCCGCGCCTTGAGACTCGGGGCGCCGCCATCGTCCGATGGTCACGTGCGGCTGAAACCGCGTCGCCGCCCTCCCGACGCCCAAGGGCTCCAGCGCCCGCTCCACCCGCCCAGCCACCTGGCCGAGCTCCGGGGCCGCCAGTCCGATCCACAGGACTCGCGGACGGCGGGAGGCCGGAAAGACCCCGAGGCCCTTGGCGGTGACGCAGAACCCGGCATTGTCCGCCAGCGCCTCGCGCAAGGCCGAGCGTATGGACGCAACCTGGGCCTCCTCGACGTTGCCCAGGAATTTCAGGGTCAGATGGAGGTTCTCCGCCGGTACCCAGCGAACCGCCTCGCCGCCGACCTCGTTACGGACGGCGCCTATCCGTGCGGCCACGGCCGCGCCGACGGGGACGCCGACGAAAGCTCGCAAGGTCGGCACGGTCCTACGAATGATCTCCTTCGGCGGCTGGGAAGATTTCTTTAGCAGCCGTGTTCATCAAGGCTTTGACGCGGGAAGCGCCGCGGTCCTGCGGTCGGCTTCCAGCCGCTCGAAGAACAGCTTCCTGGTACCCTCGAAGATCTTCATGAGCAAGGGGTCGAGGCGCCGTTCGACCGGGATGTTGGCCTTCAAGGGGTCCACGTACCGATTGCCCTGCCACATCTCGTAATGAAGGTGCGGGCCGGTACACAGGCCGGAGCAGCCCACATAGCCGATGGTCTGACCCTTCTTCACGGACACGCCGCGCCGGACCCCGGGCCCGTAGCGCCTCAGGTGAGCATACCGCGTCTTCAGGCCTCCCCCGTGGCTGATCTCCACCAACCGGCCGTAGCCCCCTTTCCACTTCGCGTGGGTGATCTGCCCGTCGCCCGCGGCCCTTATCGGAGTGCCTGTTCGAGCCGCGAAATCCACGCCGTAATGCGGCCGGGTTACCTTCAGGACAGGGTGGAGGCGGCGCAACGAGAACCGCGAACTGATACGCCTGAATTCGACGGGATAACGCAGAAACGACCGGGACACCGAGCGGCCGGCGGCATCATAGTAGTGACCCTCGCCGTCAGCGCCCTCGAAATAGACGGCCGTGTGCTTGCGCTCCCGGTTCACGAACTCCGTGGCCAGTACATGGATCTGGTCGGGCCTTGCGCCGCCGGGGCGAAACTTCCTGCGGTAGAGCACTCGATAGGTGTCGCCGGGGCGAAGGTCCTTCTGGAAGTTGATGTCCCAGGCGAGGATGTCCACCATGCGGGAGACCACGGCGACGGCGACGCCCGCGCGCTTGGCGCTGCCATAGAGCGACCCCTCGGTGATCACGCCGCTTACGGACCGCACCTCCTGCTGGTACGGAACTTCATCCTTGTAGAACAGGATGCCCTCTTTGCTGCGGTACCAGGTGAGCCGCAGGTCCGAACGAAGCACGATCTCCAACGCCTGAAGGTTCCCGGCGCCGTTGGCGCCGGCCGCGCCGTTGCCGTTTTCAGGCGCCTTGAAATAGAAGTTGATGTCGCTGCCGGTCTGGAGCCTGCGCACGTGTCTTTGCCGCTGGAGGGCGACGAGCCACCGGCGCCTCTCCTTGTCGTCCAGTTCATATCTCTTGAGCACGCCCCACAGGTGTTCTCCGGATTTCAGCCTGTGCGTCAGCCGTTCGGCGCTCTCGAATGACGGCACCGGCCGTTTGCCGTTCATCGTTCCATTCGGCGGCAGGGTGTGTTCCAGCAACCCGTTCCGCTGTTTGATCCGGGCCAACGCATACTCGGACAGGAAGTTCCCTTTCGACCCGACTGAAGAGCCGCCGTTGGCCGCGAAAGACGTCGCGTCCCGAGTCCTGCGCCCACGCCCCAGGACCTGACCGGTCCCGAAACGGACCTTGCCCCCGACCCGCTCCCAGGTCAGCTTGCGCCCCTTCTTCACCTCGAGCTCGACGGCCTTGAGGTTGTCCCGGCGGTTTCTTGCCGGAGTCCTTTCAAAATACAGATGCAGGCGTTGGCCGGGCTTGAGGCTCGTGACCGGATACTGTTTGTCGATGGCGTTGAACCACGCTTCGCCTTCTTTCCCGGAGACCCCCAGAGGCCTGAGGATGCGCGCCAGGGTCTGGCCTCTGCGCACCGTCCGTGTGACCTTCGCCAGCGGCTCGAAGGACCGTGTAGGGGACAACGACTTGGGGGTGACTGCGCCATCGGCAGCCGGCGTCTTTACCTGCGTGGGCGCGGCCGCGACTTGGTCCACCACCTGATGATTTCTGCCCCGGTATGCGATCCGCCCATCGGTCCATTGCCACGTCAGCAGATCTCTGCGCTTCGATTCGATCTGCACGGCCCGCAGGCTTCGCCGGTCGCGACCCCGGGACGGCGCCGTTGTGAAGTAGAGGACGATCTTCCGACCCGGATACAACCGTTTCAGCGGATACCGTTTGCCGACGGCTCGGATCCAGGGCTCGGCCGCCTTCCCGACAACCCCTTTGGCGCGCAGCACACGTCCAAAGTATTCTCCCTTCCGGAGCACGTGTGTCACCCGCTCCAGCCCGGAGGGCCGCTTCACTCCGGAGGGTTCGGCCGGCGTCTTTGCCACGGCCTTTGTGGCGGCCTTCCTCGGAGCACTCCCCGCGGCCTTGGTCTCGGCGCCGCCCCGCGCGACCGCCCGCCCTCCGGCCTCCGCCGAAGACGACGCGCGCTTCGCCGCGGAGATCACGGGACGCAGCCCCTTGTCCCGGTGGAAGACGATCTGATCGTGACTCAACTGCCAGGTCGACGGCTTCGAGCCGGCGCGCTCGATCTGAAGCGCCGTCATGTGGCCGGGACCGGGCGAGCCCCACGGCGCAGTGAAATGGAAGCGGACCGTGTCCCCCGCTCTCAGGACCTGGCCCACGCCGGCCTGTTTCGCCACCGCCTGGAGCCAACGAGTCCTGAGCGCCGGAAATACTCCCAGATCCATCAGCAGCCTGGGCAGGGTGTCGCCGCTGACGACCCGCTTGGTAACGCGCTGTTCGCGGATGTCCGTTCCCGCGGCTGCCGCTGATGTCGCATCCGGCTCGACCGCGAGCGACCGGTCCGCAGCCCATGACAGGCCGAGGGCCAACGCAAGCGACAGGAACACGAGCGCGCCGCCGAGTCGGAACCCGACACGCGAGTTGCCCGATGATGGATGACGCGGTACGGCAGAAATGGACACGGGATCAAGCACGTGAGAACAATACTAATACAGAACGGCGCGAAAAAACAGCGGAAACAACGGGCAACCGCGAACCTGTACGGTACGGTCCGCTATGGCTGACGGTTGGCCTTCCGGTATCCCAACGCGTCCTGGGCGATGATCAGTTTGTGGATGTTCGAGGAGCCCTCGACGATCTGATAGGATTTCGCGTCCCTGAGGTAACGCTCCACCGGAAACTCCGTGGAATATCCGTAGGCCCCCAGGATCTTGAATGCGCCGTCGGCGGCGTGAGCGGCGGCTTCGGCGGCGGCGTATTTCGCCATGGACACATCCAGGTTGTTGGGTCTCCCGCGGTCCGCGAGATGGGCCGCCCGGTACACCAGCAGGCGCGCCGACTCTTCCTCGACGATCATCCGGGCCAGACTGTCCTGGATCATCTGGAAACGTCCGATCTTCCGACCGAACTGTTCCCGCTGGTTGGCATAGGCCACGGCCGCCTCCCGCGACGCCCGGGCCACGCCAAGGGCGCCGGCCGCGCAACTCAACCGCGTCTGGTTGAGCTGCCACATGCACATGGCGAAGCCCTGGCCTTCGGACCCGACGCGGTGGTCCGCGGGCACCGCCACGTCGTCGAAATCCAGCGTGCCGGTGGGAGACGCCAGCGCGCCCATCTTGTCCAGGGTGCCGCGGCGAACGCCGGCGCGGTCCAGCTCCACCATGAAGGCGGACAGGCCGCGGTGCGCGGCGGCCGGATCCGTCACGGCATAGACAAGCGCCAAGTCGGCGACGGGCGCATTGGAGATCCAGGTCTTGGCGCCCTTGAGGAGGTAGCCGTCGTCCGTCCGGACGGCGCGGGTGGACATCGAAGCCACGTCGGAGCCGGCGTCGGGCTCGGTAATGGCAAAGCAGCCGATGCGCGAGGCATCCACCAGTCCCGGGATCCAGCGGTGTTTCTGTTCCTCGGCGCCGAACCGCGCCAGCGTCACCGCCGGCGCAAGCTGCGTGTTGACGTGCACCCGAACCGAGCTGTGCACCCGTGCGACCTCTTCCGTGAGCAGCACCATGGCCAGATATCCGAGCCCCGTGCCGCCGTAGGCTTCGGGAACGACGCAGCCGAAAAAGCCCAACTGCCCCATCTTCTCGAAGATCTCCCGGCGAAAGTGATGGTCGCGGTCGTCCGCCGCCGCGGTCGGCGCGATTTCCTTTTCCGCGAACTCACGGCCCAGATCCTTCACCGCAAGCAACTCGTCCGAGAGATCGAAATCCATGGATCCTCCGGTAGGGGAAACGAAAAATCATGACCCACCCAACAGGTCGCGCGCAATGATCAGTTTCTGGATCTCCGAGGTTCCCTCGTAGATGCGCAACGCCCGTACGTCACGGTAGAGCCGCTCGGTAACGCTCCCTGCCACCAGACCCAGGCCGCCGTGAATCTGCAAGGCCTGGTCCACGATGCGCTGGGCCGCCTCGGTGGCGAACAGCTTGGCCATGGATGACTGCCGCGCCATGCCGGGGTCGCCCCGGTCGTGAGCCTGCGCGGCCTGGTAGACCAGCAGGCGCGCGGCCTCGAGATCCGTGGCCATCTCCGCGATCTTGAAGCGGATGGCCTGGAAGCGGCTGAGGGTACGGCCGAACTGGCTTCGGCTTTGCGCGTAACGAACCGCTTCCGCCAGCGCGCGGTCCGCCATTCCCACGGCTGCGGCGCCAACGCTGCAACGGAGCGCTTCCAGCGTCGCCAGCGCGACTCCCAGGCCCTTTCCGGGAGCGCCCAGAAGTCGGTCCTCGGGGATGCGGCAGCCTTCGAAAGCCACGGTGCCGATGGGATGCGGCGAGATCAGTTCAAGGCGCTCGGTGACCGCCACCCCCGGAGTCGCCGCCTCCACGAGGAAAGCGCTGAGGCCGTTTCCCGTGCGCGCCGGATGGGTGCTGCCGAAAACCACGTAGAGATGGGCCAGGCCGGCGTTGGAGATCAGGCTCTTGCGGCCGTCGAGCACGTAGGTCCCGCCCCGCTTGCGTGCCCGCAGCCTGGCCGCGGCCGGGTCCGATCCGGCCTCCGGCTCGGTCAGCGCGAACGCCCCCACGTCCTGGCCCGCAGCCAGTCGCGGCAGATACTTGCGCTGCTGGGCCGGCGTTCCCGCCAGCGCCAGCGGATAGGCGGCAAGCGCCTGCACCGCGAACAGGGTGTCCGCCAGGGGGGATACGCCCGCCAGGGACTGACGGATGACGCACAGATCCCGGGCCTGCACGCGGCGGCGCACGCCGCCGAGCCCGCGCGGCGCCGCGTACCGGAACACGCCGCGCCGGGCGAGTTTCCGGAACACCGCCACCGCGGCCGCGTCGCCGGTCGCCTCGGGCGTGTCCAACTCGGCCTCTACCCACGCGGCCAACGCCTGCCGCAAACGAAGCTGCGGCGCCGGCAACCCATCCTGAACGCTCTCCGTCCCCAAGTCCCTGTCCCGTGTTCCCGTCACCGAACCCCCGAAGGAGCGCATAGTGCAGTGTCCTCCATGAACGCTCATGGTCGTCGCGCGACTATGTGCGTTTGTGACGAGGGTCCATTGGGCCGCCCTCCGACTCCCTCTCCCTCTGGGAGGGGGTTGGGGTGAGGGGGTCCCGGAGCAAGCGCCTCGTTGGGTACGGCAAGAAATGGAGGGGCAGGGTTATTGCGGCGCCCTCACCCGGCCTTCGGCCACCCTCTCCCGGAGGGAGAGGGGTTTGAGGCGACCTTTTCATACTTCCGGGGTGGTTCATGGGGCCATGAACATTTATAAGGGACACCACACTACCCCCGATTGAATCGGGGTGTTTCCCGCTCCATGAACGCGCGAAAGCCTTCGTGAAAGTCCGACGTCTGCATGCAGTGGGCCTGGGTCATGGCCTCCATCTCCAACGCTGCGTCGAGAGCCATCCCCGCTTCCAGGTCGAGGAGCTTTTTCGTGACCCCGATGGCGAACCGCGGCCCGTCCTGGAGCCGGCGGGCCAATCGCAGCGCCTCCGGCGTCAACTCGTCGTGAGGGACCACCTTGTTCGCCAGGCCGATCCGGTAGGCCTCGGCGGCGTCGATGGGATCTCCCAGGGACAGCAGTTCCATGGCGCGCCCCTGGCCCACGATCCGCGGCAGCAAATGGATGGCGCCCATGTCCGACCCCGCCAAGCCCACCTTGACGAACAGGAAAGCCATTCGGGCCCGGTCCGACAGCACCCGAAAATCGCTCGCCAGCGCGAGCGCCGCACCCGCTCCCGCGGCCACGCCGTTGACGGCGGCGATAACGGGTTTCTCCAGCCGGCGCATGTTGCGCACGACGTCGCAGGTGAGCCGCGTGAACCGGTAAAGCCCGGCGCCGTCCATCTTCAGGAGCTCGCCGATGATGTCGTCGACGCTGCCGCCGGAGCAAAAGCCCTTGCCCGCGCCGGTAAGGACCACGACGTGCACCCGGTCGTCCGCCGCCAGGGAACCGGTCAACGCCGCCAACTCCTCGTAGGTACGGAACGTCAGAGCATTGAGCTGCCTGGGATTGTCGAGGCGGATGGTGGCGATGCCGCGGTCCAGAACGTAGTCGAAACTGTCATATGCCATGCTACCGTCCTGTTGCGCCGTATGGGCAGGGGCGGGTTTGAAACCCGCCCCTGCCCGTGGGCGTCATGCCTTGTCGGCAACAAAAAATCCTGCGCATCCCGGCGCAGGTATCGCACGTATTTGTGGGACGCGACACTCGCCGACCCGGAAACGATGTCCAGCGCCGTCAACACATGACGGCGCCGCCGTCAACGTTGATGCCTTGGCCGGTGATGGAAGCGCCCGTCGGGCCCGCAAGCAGCAGCGCCATGGCCGCAACCTCATCCGGCGCTATCAGCCGCCGTTGGGGCGAGGTCCCCGCAAACTGCTCCAACACCGCCGGGGTCGTACCGCCGACCCTCGCGGCCATGCGCCGCGCATTCTCCCGCGTGAGATCCGAATCCACGTATCCGGGACAGATGGCGTTGACGGTCACACCCTTGCGCGCGGTTTCGAGGGCCATGACCCTGGTAAGCCCCAGCACGGCGTGCTTGGAAGCGGTGTAGGCGGCGGTGTGAGGATACGCGGTCTTGGCCGTGGTGGAGCCGATATTGATGACGCGGCCCCAACCCGCGCCGATCATCGGTTCGAGAAACCGTTTGCAACAATAGTAGGTTCCCAGGAAGTTGACCCGCAGCACCTCTTCCAGCAGCGAATCCTCCATCTCCAGAAAGCTTGCAGCGGGTGCGATGCCGGCGCTGTTGACCAGGATCTGCACTACCCCCACCCGGCCGGCACGCAGCCCCAGTCCGTCCACGGCCGCCCGGGAACCGACGTCGCAGACCACGGGAAAGGCTTCACCTCCGTGGCTGCGCACCTCCGCGGCTACGCCCTCCAGGGGCTCCCTCCTTCGCCCCGCCAGCACCACCCGGCATCCCTCCCGGGCCAGCGCCAAAGCCACCGCCCTGCCGATGCCGCTCCCCGCGCCCGTGACCAGCGCGATCTTGTCCGTCAGTGAGTCCAACCGGCCTCCATGTTGCCTCACCCGTTTTTACATTGAATGTATCAGACATGACACGGACGTGTAACGTGACCGCTCGCGCGAAGCAGGCCGCTTCCATGGCATATCTTTTGCGTGTAGTCTCATTTGCCGGATGCTTCCGAGGGCGAAACGCGGACCGTCCGGGGTTGCGTTTTCCCTTGTTGAACGGGGCGACGCTGATATAGAAGATGGGTTGCAAACTGGGGATCGAAGCGTATGCGCGGGGAGCGCGCACAAGGAGGTCGTTATGCGATGCCGCAAGAACCGCACCGCAATCCTGGGGATCGGAGCAGCCGTGCTGCTGTGGATGGTCCAGGCCGCCAATGGCCAGCAGGCGGAGCCGAAAGTCCTTACGCTGGAGCAGGCTGAACGCATTGCCCTGGAAAACCATCCGGGAATCCGTGCCGCCAATGAGCGGGTCAAGGTGCAGGAAGCGGTGCTGACGAGAGCCAGGGCCGGCTACTATCCCACGGTCGGGGTCCGGGGTTCGTACGAGAACAGGCCCGTCAATGACAACCCCAACGCGGACAAGAATCTCTTCAATACCAGCGGCCAGGTGAGTTGGCTCGTCAGCGATTTCGGCCGCCGCGAAGGCGCCATCCGGCGTGAGCAGGAAACACTGGAAGCCCGGCGTTTCCTGGAGCAGACCTCGGTGGAGGGTGTGGTGTTCGGGGTGCGGCGGGCTTTCTTCAACTACCTCAGAGCCGGGGCGCTGGTGCAGGTAGAGCAGGATACGGTCAAGGACCGCGAGACCCTGGTGCGCCAGGCACAGGGATTTTTCGACGTGGGCACCCGGCCCAAGATCGACGTCGCCCGCGCGGAGGCGGGCCTTTTCGCCGCCAAGGCCGGGCTCATAGCGGCGCAGAACGGGGTCAGAATCGCGTGGGCGCGGCTCAAGAGCGCCATGGGCGTGACCCGCTTCCCGGAACGCCCGGTGGCGCCCGACGTCAACGTCCAGACGCCCACCCTGTCACTGGATGACGCGGTGAAGGCCGCGTTCGAGTCACGCACCGAGATCAAGGAGTTCCAGTCCCGTCTCAAGGCCCAACAGGAAACCATCGACGTGACCCGACGCGGCCGCATGCCGAGGCTCCGCTTCGACGGACAATACGGCCGGCGGGTGCACAACGACGAGGACATCGTCAACTCGATGTTGACCCTGGACATTCCTCTGTTCACCGGCTTCACCCTCGAGCCCGAGATCGAGAGACACGTCCGCGATTACGCGGTGATCAAGGCGCTACAGGAAGAAGAACGACAACGAATCGCCCTGGAGGTGGAGGAAAGTTATCTGAACCTCGTGGAGGCGGGCGAACGGATCAAGGCCAACGAGGCGCAAAAGAAGTCGGCCAAGGAAAACCTCGACCTGGCCAACGGCCGCTATCAGGTAGGGGTAGGCTCGATCATCGAGATTACGGAAGCGCAGGTGATCAACAGCAGGGCTCAGACGGACCATATTCGGTCCATCTATGATCACAAAGTGGCCGAGGCGCGCCTCGCCCGGGCCATGGGCAGGGGTTCGGCATTCAGCCCGTAACCGGCCGCGGACTCGCTATCTTCCCGGGACTTACGGGCTTGCGGGCGGAGGCGTAGGCTGGTTGCGTGCGTCGATCCCTTCCCGCTCGAGTTGCCGGTCGATTCCCTCCAACAACCCGGATCCGGTTTCCTCGGCGGCCGCCCGTTCCGGGGCCGCGGGCTCGGGCTTCTCGGCCGAGAACAGCGCAGGATCCGAAGCCGGCGCGGGCGGTGCACTGCCCGACACCGTCTCACCTCCGAGCCGGGCATCGATATCGCCCAGCACCGCGGCTGGATCATCGGGGGTCGGCCCCGATTCCTTCTCCTCCGGAGGAAGGCTGCTCACCGGGGGTTTGGGCGCGTCGTCTTTCGACGACTGCCCCAAAGCCTCGTCAACGCCTTCCACCACCGCCTTGGCGGACGCCGTTTCAGCGGAGGCCGCCTCCGCCGGTTCTATCGCTTTCTCCTCGGGGGATGAAAACGGGTTGAGAAAGCTGAAAAATCCCCGTTTCTTCTCGGCGGGAGCGGTTGCTTCGGCAGCGGCCGCTCCTTCGGTGGAAACCGCAGCCGCGGCAGCGACGGATTCCACGGGCTCTTCACCGGTGGCGCGGTTCCAGGAAAACGGGTTCAGGAAGCCGTACCAGCGCTTTCGCGATGCGTCCTCGTATTCGTAGCCTTCCTTGGTGATGAACCGCGTGGGTTCCGGCGTATCATTCTCTTGGGCCGGCGCCGTGTCGTCGGCTTGCCGTTCCGGGACCGATCGGCCCTCCCGAGCAGCCTGTTCCAACGCCGCCGTTCGGGTCAACGCGGCCCGCGCCTTGGGCGCCGTCGGCGTGTCGGCATAGTCGCGCAGCACGTTTTCGAAGCGCTCGCGCGCCGCCGCATAGCGCTCCTCCGTCACATAGTAGTCGCCGACGTAGAGCTCACGCTCCGCCAGGTGGCCCCGGGTTTCGGCCAGCTTCTTGCGGGCATCCGCGACGTGTTCGGACTCGGGATGATCGTTGATCACGGACTGGAAATAACCCGACGCCTCCTTGATCTTCTCCAGGTCCCGGTCGACGCCGGTGAACCGGGCCAGGTTGACCCGACCGAGTTGATACTTGACATGGTGTATGTGCCGGCCCGTGGGCTGGAAGGTGAGGTAGTTCTTGTAGGTCTCGTCGGCCTGGATGTATTCCTCGTTGAGGTAGTAAGCCTCGGCGATCTTCAGTTCGGCGGCTTCGGCTTCCTCACTGAAAGGATACTCGTCCCGGAGCCTCTGGAAGAACGAGATGGACCGCGCATAGCGCCCCTTCTCGAAGTAGTCGAGACCGTCCTTGTACAGCGCCGCAGCCGTGGGACTGGCTTTGGACTCGGGGTCCGGCTCGAACAGTTCCGTAACGGCAGCGGTGAGGTCCCCCAATTTGGGAAACTTCGGGCGTTCGCCCGTGGGCGAGGCACAACCGGTCAGGAACAACGCGGCCAGGACCCCGTAAAGGACCTGTTTCAGGTGGTTCGATTCATACATTTCAGCGCCCCTCAACGACAGGATGCAAAAATCTATCACGGTACCGACGGGACCTTCAAGGATGTAGAATGGAGACCGGAGCCCAAAAAGGAGTTGCCATGTCGAACTACCGGACCGTCGCCATCGAGAAGGACGGCGCGGTGACCACCGTGGTGCTGAACCGTCCCGAGAAGCGCAATGCCATGAACCCGTTGATGCACCGGGAGATGATCGACGTCTTGACCGAGGTGGAGCGGGACCGGGACGCGCGGGTGCTGGTGGTTACCGGCGCGCCGCCGGCCTTCTGCTCGGGCATGGACCTCAAGGAATACTTCCACGACGTCGACGATGCGGACGCCGAGCGCCACATCAACCGGCGCACCGCCAACGAGTGGTGCGACCGGATGCTGCGGATGTTTCCCAAGCCCACCATCGCCATGGTCAACGGCCACTGCTTCGGCGGCGCCTTCACCATCGTGGCTTCCTGCGATTTCGCCCTGGCCTCGGACGACGCGGTGTTCGGTCTGAGCGAGGTGAACTGGGGCGCGCTGCCGGCCGGGCTGGTGGCCAAGGTCGTCAGCACCCTGATGCCGTACCGCGATGCCCTGTACTTCGCCATGACCGCCAAGACCTTCGACGGCCCGCGCGCCGCGGAAGTGCGGCTGGTCAATGAATCGGTGCCGGCGGCGCGGCTCCGGGAAAAGGTCATGGCGCTGGCGGAGCACCTGGCGTCACTGGACGAGGCGGCGGTACGGGCCACCAAGGAAGCGTTCAAGCAGGTGGTGGACATGTCCTACGACCAGGCCTACTGGTTCCTCATGAGCAAGAGCAACGAGCTCCGCTGGAGACACCAGCAGACCGGCCGCGGCGGGGACGGTATCGAGAAGTTTCTCGCCAAGGAATACCGGCCCGGGGTGAGCTCGTTTACCAGGAGCCGCGGGTAGAGGCTGTCCGGTGAATGTCGATCCGCGTGATAGACGGCGCAGGATTGCCGCGTCCGGGCAGCGTGGCGATCGTGGAGGCGGGTTTCAGACTCGCCGCTGCGCTTTCCGCCGCCGCTGCGAGGCGGCGAAATCCACCGCGGCGCCGTCGTCCGTGAGCACCGCGCCGTAGACCTCGGTGGCGGCCTGCCCGGAGATGAACCCGTTGCGCAGGTCCTCGTCCACCCGCCGGAGGTCGCGCTCCTCGGGCGGTCCGTAACCGCCGCCTCCGCCGCCGTCGTGAACCGAGACCGTCCCCGGCGGAATGTCGGGGATGATCTCCATGGCGTGAGCCTTCCGGCGGCCGCCCCCGGGAAACTGGAACTCCACCCGGTTGAGCGTTCCGGCGCCGCCCCCCAGCACCCCCGGGGACGGCTCCATGGCGCCGTCGCCGTGGGTGGAGCCGCCGGTCTCCTCGCCGTAGTAGCGCACCCGGGTGCGGGTCCCCAGGCCCCCGCGCCACCGGCCCGGTCCGGCCGAGTCGGTCACGTACTCGTGCTCGATGAGGTGGACCGGATTCTGCACCTCGAAGGTCTCGTAGTCCTGCGCCAGCACGTTGCCGCCGCCCATGAGCCCGGGCTGGTTGTAGCCGTCGACCCCGTGGGTGGCGCCGCCGCCCTCGTAGGTCAGGAAAAAGATGTCGTGGAAACCCCGCCCGTTGCGCGGGTCCTTGCCGGTCATGCGGTAGGACAGGCGCCGGCCCCAGGGGGCGGTGACCCGCTCGGGAAGCGCTTCGCGCAGCGCCAGCATGATGGCTTCGCCGGTATGCTGGCAGAGCTTGTTGCCCATGAAGGTGGCCGCGGGATAGCGCGCGTTCAGGATCGACCCCTCCGGCGCGTGAATGTCCACGGCGCGCACCAGCCCGTGGTTGTGAAGCACCTCGGGACTCAGCAAATAGAGCAGCGTGGTCAGGGTCGCCGCGGTCGTGGAGGTCAGGGAAGCGTTGGTGAAGGTCGGGGTCTGCGGGTCCGTGCCCGAATAGTCGAAGGCGACGTCGTTCCCCCGGATCACCACCCGGACGGCGATCCTGGAGGTCGAGGGATTGCCCGGCTCGTCCTGGTAGATGGTGCTCTCGCCGAAGTATTCGCCGTCGGGCAACGCCGCGACCTCGGCCCGCACCCGGCGCTCGGTCATGTCGTAGAGGCGCTCGA
This sequence comes from uncultured Binatia bacterium (SeqCode), assembly GCA_965214905.1. Classification (GTDB taxonomy): domain Bacteria; phylum Desulfobacterota; class Binatia; order UBA9968; family JAJDTQ01; genus JAJDTQ01. The sequence goes on along the minus strand of OZ243984.1, from coordinate 2,459,687 downwards.
CGTTGGCGCCAAAGGCTTCGGCGCCCTCCGCTTCCATCAACCGCAGCAGGCGCCGTTCCCCAAGGGTGCAGGTTCCCAGTTGCGCCCGGGCGTCGGCCTCGACGATGTCCCGCAGCCGGACGTTGGCGAAGATCAGCTCCCACACGTCGCGCCGCAGCCGGCCCTTTTCCCATAACTTGACCGGAGGGATGCGCAGCGCCTCCTGGTGGACCTCCACCGCTTCGGGATTGCAGGTGCCCTTGACTGCGCCGCCGATGTCCGCCCAGTGCCCCCGGCAGGCGGTCCACGCCGCCAGCGCGCCGTTGGCGAAGACCGGCTTGTAGAAGCCCACGTCCGCGTGTTGCAGGTTGGCGCACCAGACGTCGTTGTGGATGAAGACGTCGCCGTCATGGACGTCGCCGTCGAAGAAATCCATCAGGTAGCCGCAGCCCGGGTACAGGGAAAAGGCCATCAGCGGCAGGTGCTCGTCCTGCTCCAGCATCCGGCCCCGGGCATCCAGGAATCCCAGCGCGAAGTCGCCGTTGTTGATGAGCGGCGAGCGGCTGCTGCGGTACAGCGCCCGGGCCATCTCGTGGGTGAGAGACTTGACCCGCCGCTGGAACACCACCGTCCGGGCGGATTGCGTGAGTCCTGGTCCTTGCATCAAGGGTCTACAGATCAAATTTCTGTTTCAAGATCAACCACTTGCCGCTCTTCCGCAACTGTCCATCCTCGAGAACCGACTTGAATCCCGTCTTGACACTTGTTCCCCGCCTAGTAGATATAACGGTGTCATTCCTCCGTTATGGTTTGCATGGCTCGTGAGCTGGAAGAACCTTAACCACGGTCCTGTCCGGCTGTATTTGTCAGGGATGTTCTTGTCAATGCTGGTGCTGTACGTAATCCGCAATGTAGTTGGAATGTTCTGACGGGAGTTTTGAAATGATAGTATCTCATCGTTTCAGGGTTGCCGGACTGACAGTCATTGGCCTCGTAGCTGTGCTACTAGCCGAGTCATCGCCGGCAAACGTGTTTGCTCAACCCGAGGAAATCGAAAAGCCGACGCTGATTCGGTACGCAGTACCGAAAGAGACTTGGGTTACCCCGCTAAAGAGGGGTTTCCAATGGGTATATCAGCCGGAGATCCTTGATAAGACGCTACCCTTCTTCGGATACAACCTCTCCAAGATCTATTTTGACGAGGGGTCGGTCTGTGAATCGCCTGATATCCATCGGTACAGTGAATATGACTTGGAAAAGGCCGCCCTGGTATATCAAGGGGAAGTATACGACGGGTTTCCGTTGGGTGGTCACGTGGATACCGGGACCTTGCACACATTGGCAAGAAAGGTGGCTATACGGAAAATCTTGACGACAAAGGAATTTGACATCGGTACTGACTTCGAAGACGCAAGTAAAACCATAGAAAATTTTTCCGCAGGGTTCAAGGAATACATGAAGAAGGACGAAGACGTAGTCGAAAGCGCGAACCAATACCTCGAAACGTGGATTCCCGGTAGCCCTGCGGCGAGGAACTTGATGATTCGAATGATTCGTCAAGCAAAAGCGTCTGAAGACAGGTTTCAGACGTACGACGATCTATCTCGATACTGGATCGATAAGGCGAATAAGGTATTTGTGAAAGTAAACGTCCAAACCGATCGGTCCGAGAAGATGCTTCAATACCTTGCCAATGCTGTCAAGAACAAAGACGGGAAACCCGGACTTACGGTGAGCAGGATCTGTGCATTGTCCGAGTTCATTGCTTCTCATCAGGACATTCTTGGCAACAGCTTGTTGCTCGCAACCAAGCGTCCGTTACCAATGGTCAGGTCGGACATTCGTTTGATCGGGTCACGGTCCCTGCCGGTCGTCACCCCGCGTTAGGACGAAACTGCCCGCCTCGTCCAGGCTTACCGCGAACACCGCCGGCGCCACCAGGGTCGTCTGCGGCAACTCCACGATGGCCGGCCCCTTCAGACGGCAGCCGCCGTCCATGGAGTCCCCGCGGTACACCGCGAACTGCCGGAAACACATCTCCCCCGGACTGTAGGCCCGCCGTACCCCGTCGGGCGTCGGCGTCGCCGTACCGGCCGCCATCCGGGTGCGCGGCAGCTCCGGCCGGGGCCTGCGGGCCACGCAACGGGTGCGCAGGTTGACCAGCTCCAGCGGTTCTTGGGGGAGACGGTGACCGAAGAGCCCCTCGTGGAGGGCATCGAAGCGGGCGTGCAACTCATCGATCCGCAAACACTCCGCCAGGCTTTCGTCCACGGGCAGGTTGAGTTCGTGGATCTGGCGCAGGTAGCGAAGATCGGCGGAGTAGCGCACCTCCACCTCTTCCGGTCGCGCCCCTTCCGACACCAGCGTACGGCGGCCCTGCTCGGCCATGCCGGCGAAGAGCGTCCGCCAGCGCTCCGGGTCCAGTTGCTCGCCGGCGGCGCAGTAGCTCCGCACCAGGTCGTGCTTGAGGTCGGCGAACAACATGCCGACTGCGCAGAACACTCCGGACTGGCGCGGCACGATCACCTCCCGTATACCCAACTCCAGGGCCACCGCGGCCGCATGCACCGGCCCGGCGCCCCCGCCCACCACCATCGGCATGGCCTCGGGATCGAGGCCGTGATCCACGATCATGTCGCGGATCCCGGCCGCCACGCCGGCGTTGACGACCTCGAAGGCGGCCACCGCCGCCTCCTCCACGGAAATGGACAGCGGCCCGGCCAGGTGTTCCCGAACCGCCCGCTCCGCCGGCGCCCGCAGGAGCTCCATACGTCCGCCGAGAAAATAGCCGGGGTCGAGGTAGCCCAGCAGCAGGTCCACGTCCGTGCAGGTGGGCAGCGCGCCGCCCTTGCCGTAGCAAGCCGGCCCGGGCGCGGCGCCAGCGCTCCGGGGGCCCACCTGAAGGCCGCCGCCCGCGTCGATCCAGGCGATGCTGCCGCCGCCGGCGCCGATGGTGCGGATGTCGATCATCGGCAGCGCCGTGGCGTACCGTCCGACGCGGCCCTCGGTCACCTCCAAGGGCTCGCCGCCCGACGCCAGGGAGATGTCCAGACTGGTGCCGCCCATGTCGATGACCGCGCAGCGGGTCGCCCCGGCGGAGCCGGAGCCCGGCTCGCCGCGCATCCCGGCAGCGTGCCTCGACGCCACCGGGGCCGCGGCGTAGACCTGCGCGGCCACGGGCGCCGCCGCCGGACCGGACAGGAGCGCCGCCGCCGCCCGCGGGATGATCTCCTCCGGCGTCATCAGCCCGGCCGCCGAGTTCATGATCAGCAGTTGCCCGGCGAATCCCGCGTCCGCAAGGCGCGCCGCCAGAGACAGCAGGTACCCCCTCAGCAGCGGACCCACGTAGCTGTTCAGCACCGCAGTGCTCACGCGGTTGTAGTAGCCCAACCGAGGCAGCAGCTCCGAGGAGACGGTGAGGTACACGTCCGGCAGCGCCTCGCGCAACCGCGCCGCAACCTGCCGTTCGTGCGCCTCGTTGGCGTAGGCGTGCATGAGGCACACCGCCACCGCCTCGACCTCATGCGCTTTCAGGGTCTTGACGGCCGCCTCCAGCGAGCCGGCATCCAACTCCTCCAGGACGTTGCCGCTCCAGTCCACGCGCCCGTCGACCGGCAGCCTCAAATAGCGCGGCGCCAGCGGCGGCGGGGCCTCGTACTTGTTGTCGAGGGGCTCTTCCTTGACCCCCCGCCGCATCTCGAGGGCGTCACGGGTGCCCTTGGTGGTCAGCAGGCCGGTGCGGCTCCCGGTTCCGGTCAGAACCGCGTTGGTGGCCACGGTAGTGCCGTGGACCACGAGGTCCAGACACCCCAGGAAAGTCCCTGCATCGGCGCCGCGTTGCTCCGCCAGGTCCGCGATGCCGCGCATGATGGACCCGGCCAGATCGGCCGGCTCGGCCGGCACCTTGTGGACGGCCAACTCGCCGGCCTCGTCGCAGAGAGCGAAGTCGACGAAGGTGCCGCCGACGTCGATGCCGAGGCGGCGCCCGGACCTCGAGCTTGCCGAAACCAACCGCGTTGTGCAGGAGCCTTCCGACATCATTCACACTACATGCGATCGGGCGTTGTGGAGATCATCCGCATTTTGCACCAGAGCATGGATGCAGGACGGCATCCATAGCTCCGCCCCTCACCCGAAATCTCTGGCAAACGCCTGCCGCTGCTCGGTGCTGCCGAGCATGATCAGGTCGCAGCCCTTGTGCAGGGACATCGAGGGCGGGGGATTGGTGACGACGTTGCCGTCGTCCTGCTGGATGCCGACCACGGTCATGCCGGTGCGCTCGGACACGGCGCAGCGGCCGAGGTCCCGGCCCTCGAGGGACGAAGGTGCGGGGACCACGAACAGTTCCACGCCCTCGCCGATGACCAGCAACTCCCGGGCGTGGAGTTGGGCGAAGATACTCTCGACTCCCTGGGAGGTGTAGCTGAGGGCGAAGTCGGTGCCGGCCCGATAGATGGCCTCGAGGTTCCGGGGATGGGTGATGCGGCTGAGGATGAGGACCTCGGGGTTCAGGCGGCGGCAGTAGACCGTCAGATAGATGTTCATGGCGTCGTCGCTGCTGGACAGCACCACGGCCGGCGCCTTGCTGAGGCCCGCGGCCATGAGCAGTTCCCGGTCGGCCGCGTCGCCCAGGAAGAGCCGGCTGGGAATCTCGCCGATGCGCGGCCGCAACGCATCGTTGCGCTCGATGAGATGCACCTCCACGTCCTTGCGTCTCAGCGCCCTGGCGGTGGCGCGCCCTACCTTGCCGCCGCCGATGATCAGCACCGGGTTGTAGTTGATGTCGTAGATCACCAGCAGCAGGTTGAGCTCCAGGATCTGCTGCTCGGTGCCCGCCACCACCAGAAGGCTGGAATCGGAAAGGTACGTGTCGGGCCGGGCCGGCAACAGCTTGCCGCGCTCCCACACGCTGACGATCTCCACTCCCGTGGCCTCCCGGATCTGGGTCTCGCGAATGGAGCGGCCGGCGAACGGCGTATTGTGCACGGCGAACTCGGCTATGCGGAGATTGCGGATGCCGCCGATGACGTGCACCTCGGCGTGCCCGGCGTTGATGCGGTTGGCGAGACGTTCCGCCAGTTGCCGGTGCAGGGGCAGCACGTGGGTGCAGCCGCTCAACTCCAGCACGTCGATGGAGTCCTCGGCTTCGGCGGTGGCGACGATGGGAACACTCGGGGCTACCTCGCGAGCCGTGATGGTGACGTTGGTGTTCACCGTGTCCCCGAGGTTGGCCAGGATGAGGCGCGCGTCCGTAGCCCGCAGGTTCGCGTAGGTCTCCCGGCTGTCCACGTCGCCGGTGATGACCGACAGGCCCTCGCGGTGCTTGCGGGCGGCCTCGGCGGGGTCCGGCTCGATGAGGCAGTAGGGAATGTCGTACAGAGCCAGCCGCTCCACCAGACCCGACGCGAGCGCGTCGTAACCGCAGATGACCACGTGGCCTGCCAGGTCTTCCCGCACCCGGCGGGGCGCGCGGCCCCGTATCTGCGCTTCCAGCCAGGGCGCGTAGAACGAGCGGATGAAGGTGAAGGGCAGCAGGATGAGCAGCAGAATGATGCCCGACGCAAGGACGACAACGCTGAAGATTCTCCCGATGTCGCTATCGAACACGATGTCGCCGAAACCCAGCGTGCTCATGACCGTAAGAGTCCAGTAGAGCCCGGTGATCCAGGAATGGTCCTTTCCTTCCACGCCGACCATGATGACGTGAAAGATGACGGAGTAGGCGGCGATGACCCCCAGGAGGAAGCCGACGAACTTGAACAGCACGCCCAGGTTGCGCCGGGTTTCCGAGTCTTCCATGAAGGACAAGAGCAGGCTGACCAGGACTTTCACGACAAGACCGTGTGGCTGCGAAGCGCCTCTCGAAACACCGACGTCGGGCGGACGCGGCTCAGCACCCGGCCAGCCAGCGTCCGATCCCCACGAGCTCCCGATCCTGGCGGTAGAATCCGATCAACTGAATCCCCAGCGGCATGTCGTCGAGGGCCAGCAGCGGCAGGTTCAGGGCGGGAGCGCCCAGGACCGACGACGCCTCGCCGTAAATGGAGTTGCCCACCGGCATTCCCACGGGCGCCGCATCGATGGAATTCAAGGTGAGGAAAGCATCGGCGCGGCTCGCCATGGCCTCCCACTGCCGGCGAAAGTCGCGGCGCCAGTCCAGGGCCCGGGCATAGTCCTCGGGCTTGAGGCCCCGGCCCGCCTCGACCCGCTCCAGCACCCGCTCGCTCAGGAGCTCCGGGCTGCGGTCCGCGTAGACCGCCAGCGGGTAGCGCCCTTCATAGGTCAGCATCAGCAGGATCACCTCGGGCAGTTCCCTGAGCTTCCGCTCCAGCGCCTCCACCTCCGGGTCGTCGGCCCGGCTCGCCACCTCGACACCCTGGGACCCCAGCTTTTCGATGTATCCCTCGAAAACCGCCCGGGTCTCGTCCGGGGTCACGTCCCATCCGGCGCTTTCGAGCTTGACCACGCGTTCGGGCTTGCTCGCCGGCGGCAACGAGGGCTCGCCGGCCAGGCTCGGGTGGCCGGGGTCTCCGCCCGCGGTGTGGGAGATGAACCAGGCCGTGCTCCACATGTCCGCCGGGGTTCCGGCGAGAATTCCCAGGTGAGCCAGACTCGGCGCCGACGGGAATCCTCCCAGTGTGTTGATGGCGCCGTAGGAGGCCTTGATGGCCCAGGCGCCGCAGTAGGCCGCGGGCCGCAGCACCGAGCCGCGCACCTGGGTGCCGGTGGCCGCCGGCACCATGCGGGCGCCCACCGCCGCGGCGCTGCCGCTGGAGGAACCCCCCGGGGTCCGCGACACGTCCCAGGGATTGCGGGTGGGGCCGGGGGCGGCGAAAGCGAACTCCGTGGTCACCGTCTTGCCCAGGATCAGCGCGCCGCCCTTGCGCAGACAGTGGACCGCGGCGCCGTCCCAGCCGGATTGCCAGCCCTTGAGCACCGGGCTGCCCACCTCCATGGGCATGTCCTCGGTCTCGTGTACGTCCTTGATGGCCACGGGCATGCCGTCCACCACCGACAGCGGCCGTCCCTCCCGGTATCGCGCGCTGGCCGCGTCCGCCGCCTTGCGGGCGCCCTCCACGTTCAACCGGACGAAGGCCCTGACTTCCGGCTCGAGCGCGTCGATGGTCGCCAGGCAGCGCTCAAGGTAGGCTCGCGGCGTGTCGCGGCCATCGAGAAAGGCGGGAACCGCGGATGCATGGCACAAGAGTTCCGCGGTCGCGGGATCGTAGGGAACTTTCCGTCCGGCCATGGGCTCCTTTCGGGTGCACGGAGCACCGGTCGCTCCAATGCCTGTGCTCATTCCGGCGCTCTTTCCGCCGGGGCTTCGACCGTGTGGTATTATAGACGACAAAATGCCAAGTAAAAACGACTTTGTTCCCGGGGCCGCCGGGACACCCCTCCGCTACCGCTGGATTCCCGTCCCCGTCGAGTACGGCGGGCTTGGCGCGGGAACGACGGAGGGCCCGGTTCCGCGGTGAGAGGGCGCCGGAGGCGCAGCGGGGTTGCGGGGCGCTACCGGTGGAGAGGGATGCACCATGGGTGGACGAAATCGACCATGAATGAAAGCCGGCGCAAGACCTCGTGGCGGCGGCGCGGTGGCCTCATCGCCGGCACTCTGATGCTCGCGGCGTCGTTCGCCGGCCCGGCCGTGGCTGCCGAACGCCTGCTGGTGTTCGCGGCCGCAAGCCTGCAGGGCGCCGTCGATACCATCGCGCGGCGGTTCGAGCGGTCGGGCGGGGCTCGGGTGGCGGTTTCGTTCGCGGCCAGTTCCGCCCTGGCGCGGCAGATCGAACAGGGCGCAGGCGCGGACGTCTACCTGTCGGCCAGCCCCAAGTGGATGGATCTGCTGGAGCGGGGGCGGTGGCTGCGGCCGGGGACCCGCGGCAACCTGCTCGGCAACCGCCTGGTGCTCGTGGCCCCGGCGGCTCACCCCGCTCGGGTGCCCATTTACACCCGCTTTCCCCTGGCCCGCCTGCTCGGGGACGGACGGCTCGCCATGGGCGATCCGAGCCACGTCCCCGCCGGACTGTACGCCAGGGCGGCGCTCGAGACCCTCGGCGTCTGGCGGACGGTGGCAAGCCGGGTGGCCGGCACGGCCGACGTGCGCCGGGCGCTGGCGCTGGTGGCGCGGGGCGAGGCGCCCTACGGCATCGTGTACGCCACCGACGCGAAGGCGGAGCCCAGGGTCGCGGTGGTGGGCGCCTTCCCCGAGCATGTTCATCCGCCGATCCACTATACGGTGGCCGTCCCCGCCGCCAGCACCCACCCGCAGGCCGAGGCGTTTGTGCGGTTTCTGTGGTCGGCCAAGGCCCGTTCGGTCTTCGAGGCCCGCGGCTTTACCGTGGGGGGACGCTGACGCCCATGTGGCCCCTGAGCCCGGCCGAGATCGAGGCCCTTCGCCTGAGTGTCCGGATCGCCGCCTGGAGCACGGCCGTCAGCCTCCCGCTGGCGGTGCTGGCCGCGTTCGTGCTGGCGCGTTACCGCTTCTGGGGCAAGGAGGTCCTGAACGGCCTGCTGCACATGCCCCTGGTGCTGCCGCCGGTGGTCACCGGATACCTCCTGCTCGTGCTGCTGGGGCGCCGCGGCCTGGTGGGCGCGTGGCTCGATCAGACTTTCGGTCTGGTCTTCGCCTTTCGCTGGACCGGCGCCGTGGTGGCCGCGGCCGTGGTCGCCTTTCCCCTGATGGTGCGACCCATCCGGCTCTCCCTGGAAGCCGTCGACCGGCGCCTGGAGTCCGCCGCCGCCACCCTCGGAGCCGACCGGTGGTGGACCTGCCTTACCGTCACACTGCCCCTGAGCCTCCCCGGTATGGTGGTGGGAGCGATCCTCGGGTTTACCCGGAGCCTGGGGGAGTTCGGCGCCACCATCACGTTCGTCTCCAATATCCCCGGCGAGACCCGGACCCTGTCCCTGGCGGTTCATTCCGCGCTCCAGGTACCCGGGGGCGAGCCGGGCGCCATGCGTCTCACCCTCATCATCGTCCTGGTCACCGTCGCGGCGCTGGTGGCGTCGGAAACGCTGGGCCGCTACGTCGCGCGGAGAACGCAGGGGTAGGACACTCGGATGCTTGAAGTGGACGTGAAACGGCGGCTCGGGGACTTGCGCATCGAAGCCCGGTTCAGCAGCGACCGCGGCGTAACCGCCCTCTTCGGCCGTTCCGGCGCGGGCAAGACCTCCATTGTGAACATGGTGAGCGGGCTGCTGAAGCCCGACGAGGGCCGCATCGAGGTGGACGGCCACGTGGTGTTCGACAGCGCCGCGGGCATCGACCTGCCGCCCTGGAAACGGCGGATCGGCTACGTCTTCCAGGAAGGGCGCCTGTTTCCCCACCTGACCGTGCGCCGAAACCTGCTCTACGGTTGGCGTTTCGCGCCCCCGGCGGAGCGCTACCTGACGGAGGACCAGGTCATCGGCCTGCTGGATCTCGGGGCGCTTCTGCGGCGCCGGCCGCGGTCCCTCTCCGGCGGCGAGAAACAGCGCGTGGCCGTGGGCCGGGCGCTGTTGAGCAACCCCCGCGCGCTGCTGATGGACGAACCCCTGGCTTCCCTCGATGTGCTCATGAAACGCGAGATCCTGCCCTACGTCGAGCGTCTCGACGAGATGGGCATTCCCATCCTCTACGTAAGTCATTCCCTCGACGAGGTATCGCGGCTGGCGCGCAACCTGGTGCTGGTGTCCGAGGGCCGGGTGACCGCGTCGGGCGGGGTCGACCGGATCCTGAGCCGGCTACAGCTCTGGTCGGCGGAAGACGAATCGGAGACCGGGACGATGCTGGCCACTCGGGTCGCCCGCCACGATGACGCGGCCGGGCTCACGCACCTCGATTTCCGCGGCGGCGAATTGCGGGTTCCCCTGGTGGACATCCCCGCGGGCGTGGCCGTGCGAGTGTGGATCCGCGCCCGGGACGTCAGCGTGGCCACGGAGCGGCCCCGAGGGCTGAGCCTGCGCAACGTTCTCAAGGGGACCGTGATGAAGATCGGCGGCGGGGAGGAGGGGCCCCTGGCGGAACTCGGGCTGGGCATCGGCGACGCGACCCTGACCGCCCGGGTGACCCGGCAGGCCGTCCGCGAGCTGGGGTTGGCGCCGGGTCGGGAGGTGTACGCCCTCATCAAGAGCGCCCACCTGGACCGGCGCCAACTGAGCCTGGCGGCCGCCATGGCCGGGCCGGGCGGCGGGCGGGCGCCGGACACGGACTCTTCCGGCTGATTGCGGCAGCGGCCCAACCGGGATAATGGGTGGTGGGCAGTTCGTGCGCGGGCCGCCCCTGCCGTCGTCTGCCGTCCCCCGTCTGGAAAGGCCGCGTAGCCCCATGTCCACACCAGGATCCCGAAGCACCTTCTCGTCCCTGCGCAACCGGGATTTCCGCTACTTGTGGGCCGGCACCTGCTTCATCAGCGGCGGGTTGTGGATCCAGCAGGTCACCCTGGGGTGGGCGATCTACGAGATGACCCGTTCGTCCATCCTGCTGGGGGCGCTCAACGGTCTGCGGTTCGTGCCCTTCCTCATCTTCAGCCCCCTTGCCGGAGTGGCCGCGGACCGCTCGGACCGGCGCCGGCTCATGATCACCACCCAATGGTTCGTGTTGGCGACCGCCCTGGGCATGGGGGTGGTGGTAAGCCTGGAATGGCTGGAGGTCTGGCACCTGTTCGTGTTCACCCTGGTGACCGGCGTGGTGTGGTCCTTCAGCGAGCCCGTCCGGCAGGCGCTCATCCCCGACGTGGTGCCGCGGGCGGAGTTGATGAACGCCGTGGCCCTCAATTCCGCGGCCTTCAACTTCACCAAGATCATCGGCCCCAGCGTGGGCGGGGTGCTCATCGCCGTGTTCGGGCTGGCGGGGAACTTCTACATCCAGAGCGCCACCTACCTCTTCGTCCTGTGGATGATCTACCGGATGAGGGTTCCGGTGCAGGTTCGGGACGCCGCCGGCTCCTCGATCCTGAGCAACCTGCGCGAGGGCATCCGCTATGTCTGGTCGGACCCCGTGACATTCGCCGTCATGACCACCGCCATGGTTCCCCGACTGTTCGCAATGCCGTACCAGGCTCTCCTGCCCATCTTCCAGAAGGACGTGCTGCAGGTGGGACCGGACGGTCTCGGCTTGATGATGGCGGCGCCGGGACTGGGCGCCATGCTGGCCATGCTGAGCGTCGCGCATTTCGCCAGCCGGGTGAGCCGGCCCGGGCTCCTCATGATCGCCGGGCTGGTGCTGCAGGGGGCCTTCCTCATCCTGTTCGCGCTCATGCGCACTCTACCCCTGGCACTGGTGATGCTGGTGGTCGTCGGCGGATTCCAGGTCCTGTTCATGTCCGTCTCCAACATGGTGCTGCACATGACCGTGCCCGACCCGCTGCGAGGCCGGGTCATGAGCATCTACATGCTCGACCGCGGCATCACGCCCGCGGGGGCGCTGCTGGCAGGGATCAGCGCCCATTTCATCGGCGCTCCTCATACCACGGTCGCCATGGGCGCCATCGTGCTGGCATTGGCCGCCGTGGTGACGGCGTTCATGCCGAGCCTGCGCAAGGTGCGCGCCTGAGCGGAGAGACCCGCGCGGGACCGGCCCCCTGAACAGGCCAGGTCGAAACGCCATCCCAGGGAAGCACAGACCGCCGAAATCGTCATTCCCTCCCTCCCCTCCGTCCTTCCCGCGAAAGCGGGAATCCAGCCGTCCTTGACAACCCGCGGTTTCCACTGTTTCCATTGGGTTCTCGAATCAAACCCTCTGTGGAGGCGTCGTGGGCAACGGCAAACAACGGAACGGGGCGTGGGTCGATCTCGACCGGGGCATCGTCAGCCGCGAGATCTTCGTCAACGAGGATATCTACCGAGCCGAGCTGGAGCAGATCTTCGCGCGCACGTGGCTGTTCGTGGGCCATGAGAGCCAGATCCCCGAGCCCGGCGACTTTTTCCTCTCCCGCATGGGCGAGGAGTCGGTCATCGTCACGAGGGATCCGCAGCGCGGAATCCATGTACTGCTGAACACCTGCCGGCACCGGGGCATGAAAGTCTGCCGCTACGATCAGGGCAACACCTCGGTGTTCACCTGCCCCTATCACGGCTGGAGCTACTCCACGGACGGCGGCCTGGTGAAGACGCCGGGCGACCTCTACGGCGTTCCCCAGTACCGCGCGGGCTACCGCGAGGAGCTCGACAAAGCCAAGTGGGGGCTGATCCACGTGGCCCGGATGGAGGTCTACAAGGGAACCATCTGGGCCGCGTGGGACGAGGCCGCGCCGTCGTTCTCCGAATACCTGGGCGGCATGCGCCTGTACCTCGACGCCTTGCTGGACGCGCGGGACGGCGGCGAGGGCGGCTCGGAGGTGCTGGGCGGGATAGTCAAGTGGCGAATGCCGTGCAACTGGAAGTTCGCCGCCGAGAACTTCGCCTGGGACACCTATCACAGTCCCACCACCCACAAGTCCGCGGAGATCGCCGGGCTGGGGCCGGGCGGCGAAGGACAGGAGCGCCACGGTTCGGTTCACCGCAATCAGGCCAAACGGTTCACCAGCGGCCTGCTGGCGTTCCCGGCGCTGGGCCATGCCACCATTACCGGGCCTCCGGAGGTGGGCGCAGAGGCTTTGTTCCCCGAGTTCCCCAACGACCCGCTGGTGGCGGAATACTTCAAGGAGGTGGAAGCGAAGCGGCGGGAGCGGCTGAAGGGGAAGGTCACGGTGACCCCCGGCAACGGCAACGTGTTCCCCAACACCGCGTTCCACCCCTGGTTCCCCCGGACCATGGTGGTGTGGCACCCGGTCGGCCCGGCGCAGACCGAGGCTTGGCGCTGGTATCTGGTGGACCGGGACGCGCCCTGGGAGGTCAAGGACCTGCTGCGGCACTACTACATGCGCTTCTCCGGTCCGGCAGGCATGGTGGAGTCCGACGACATGGACAACTGGGTCTACGCCACGGAGGCGAGCCGGGGCACCATCGCCCGCCGCTACCCCTACCACTACGGCATGGGCCTGGGCTTTGCGCGGCCCGTCGAGAGCCTGCCCGATGCGGTGACCGTCAAGGCGTCGTTTTCCGAGGAAGGCGCGCGGGCCTTCTACGGGCGCTGGGCGGAGCTCATGAATGACAAGCCGTAGGACGACATCGGCGGGAACCCTCCGGGAACCGGAAGGCACGGGGCATCCGGCCGCGGACGGCGGCGGGAAGGGGCTCGCCTACCTGCTGCTGGCGCAGGAAGTGCAGGAGTTCCTGTGCGCCGAAGCGGATCTGCTGGACGAGCGCCGCTACGAGGAGTGGCTGAATCTCCTGACCGACGACGTATCCTACTGGGTCCCCATTCGGAGGAACGTCCAGTTCGGCCGCTGGGACACGGAGAACACCCGCCAGGGCCGGGACATGAACTGGTTCGACGAGGGCAAGGCCACCCTCCGGCTACGCATCAAGCAGATCACCTCCGGAGTGCATTGGGTGGAGGAGCCGTCGCCGCGCGTCTCCCGCATGATCTCCAACGTCCATGCCATCCAGGCTACCCCGAGCCTGGAAAACCCCGAGGAGGTCGGCGTCAAATACCGTATCCTGATCTACCGCAACAAGCTCGATGACAGCACCGACATCTTCGCCGGCAAACGCGAGGACGTACTGCGCAAGGTGGACGGACAATGGAAGATCCGCCGGCGCACCATGCTGCTGGACCAGAGCGTGCTGCTTGCCGCGACGATGCCGTTCGTTTTGTGAAGCCGCGGTAGTGCTCCTGCAGGCCCAACGGGAAGGTGAACCGTTATGGGACTTTTCAGTGTAGGATGCTCGCTTGAAGACCAGCAGGACCGGACCCGCTCCGTCCGCGTGTCGAGAGTCATGGTCGACACGGGCAGCGAGTTGACCTGGATCCATCACAAGCATTTGGAGAAAATCGGCGTCGAGCCTGAGAAGAAGGACCGGCGTTTCGTCATGGCCAATGGTCGGGAGATAACCCGGTCCATCGGATTCGCCGTCATTCGCGTCGGCAAGGAATTGACCACGGACGAGGTGGTTTTCGCGCAAACAGGCGACCTTCAGTTGCTGGGTGCGCGTACACTGGAGGGCCTCAACCTGAGAGTCGATGCCCGAAACAGGAAACTGGTGGCGGCCGGCCCTTTGATTGCCGCCGGGAACGTCGCCATCGGCTCATGATATGGAGATATGACCGGAACCTGCGGCGGCCGGCGGTTCGTCACACGTCGATGAACAGTTCACCCAGATCGGGCCTGCGCGAGATCAGGCCCTGTTCCAGGGAGTAATCCAGGAACTTCTCCAAACCCTTGCGGTTGGCCTCGATGCCGTGGGGCCACGGATCGCGGCCAAGGGTTCCCGCGGTGCTCTCCACGTACTCGGAGAACCAGGGAAGTACCCCCGCCGAGCTCACCATCTCCAGTCGCTTGAAGAAGGACTCCTTCTCTTTCCCGAGCGCGCGCTCCACCTTGCGGGCGATCGCGAGCCCTTTCTCCAGATGCTTCTCCTTGAGGGCCATCAGGTGCATGATCGGAATGACGCCGTGCTTCCGGAAGTAGGCTTTTTCCTGCTCCACGGCATCGGGAAAGAGGCGCCGCACCGAGCCCTGGGGTACCGGCGGCGTGGTCAAGTGGGCGTATATCACCGCGTCGAGCTTCTCTTCCAACAGCCAGTCGAAGAGCCGCGCCTCCTTGCCGACGTAATCCACCTTGTCGGCGACGGCCCGCGGCAGCTTGACGCGTTCCACCCGGCCCGTGAACCAGCGGACGTCCTCGGGCTTGACGCCGAACTCCTCCTGCAGGATGCCTCGGATCCACACTGCCGCGGTCATGTGGAAGTCCGGCACCCCCACCCGCCGCCCCTTGAGCTGCTCCCCGCTCACCAGCCTGCTGCCGGCTCTCACGAACAGCGCCGAGTGGCGAAACCGCCGGGAGGTGAAGATGGGGAACGCCTTGTAGGCGCGCCACCCCTGTTCCCGCATCATCGTGTAGCTCGACAGGGACAACTCCGTGACGTCGTACCTCGGCGACTTCAGCACCCTTCTGAACAGCTTGTTCGGCGGGTCCACGTAGTGCCAGCGCAGGTCCAGGCCGTAGGCCTGATGGCGTCCGGTCATCAGCGAGCCGAAGAAAGGGTAGTAGTTGCTGGCGAGATCGAGGGTGATCCGGCCGGGTCCGAGGGCTGCCTTTTTCTCAGCCAAATCTTTCTCCTTCCGGACGTGGGCGCAGGGGACCGGTTGACCAGGGAACCGGCGGCTTCGGCCTGGAGGTCGCCGGTGCTTCCATACTATCCCCGAACCACATTATCCGGGCTATTGCAACGACGTGGGCATGGATTTGCTGTTCCTGGTGTCCTGGATCGGAGTTCCCATTGGTCCGCCGGGACGGCAAGCGGTTGGCAGTTGGCACGCTGTGGTATGGTGGGATTTGACATTCGACACTTGGGAACTATATTACTAGCATTATAGTTATTTTGCCGCCGAAGACGCAACCCGTGCAAGAGTACCAGGCAGCCAGCAGCCTTGCCGCATTGGGCAACGTGACCCGTTTGCGCCTCTACCGCCTACTCGTGCGTGCCGGGCCGCAGGGTCGGAACGTCAGTGCATTGAGGGGTTTGCTCGGCGTGCCGGCATCCACGCTGGCGCATCATCTGACGGTTCTGGTTCACGCCGGCCTCGTCGTGCAGGAGCAGCGGGGACGCGAGGTGATCTCTCGCGTGGATTACGCCGCCATGGGCGGACTGATGGATTTTCTAACGTCCGAATGCTGTACCGGCATCGAGCACAAGGAATGAAGATGACCGGCGTGTAGTCCGTCCGGCTAACGAAGCCTTCTCACGCTGTAACCCACAGAATAACCCACGGAAAGTGTGACCAAAGGAGAACAAAATGTCCCGATTGCAGCTTGCCATCAATGTTACCGACCTCGAAAAGGCCATCGAGTTCTATTCCGGGATGTTCGGCGCCATGCCTGCGAAAGTGAAACCCGGTTATGCGAACTTTGCGATCACGGATCCGCCTTTGAAACTGGTGCTTTTCGAGGGTCCGGAAGGGGCGACGGTCAATCATCTCGGGGTAGAGGTGGACACTGTGGAGGAGGTCGTATCGGCCGAGCGGCGCCTGAGAACGGCCGGGCTCAAGACCACGGGCGTCGACGACACCGTCTGTTGCTTTGCGGAGAAGACGGAGACCTGGATCGTCGATCCCGATGGCGCACGCTGGGAATGGTACGTCAAATCGGGGGATGCCGAGCAGCTTCACGGCGCCACCCTTCGCAGCCACCCGCGCACCGCCGGAAACGACCGCGCGTCCACGACGTGCTGCTCTTGAGCGGCCAGCCGGGAAAGAGAGGATTCGCAATGGGTTGAGGATCCGGCACGGAACGTTCAGCCAACGCTGGGTTATCGAGGGCGGTGAAACGGCCTGGAGCCGGACAGCGAGGACCATCCATGAGCATCGAGCGACGTTTCGATGTTTCTCTGGTCGCCGAAATGGCGCTCAGGGAGAAGCAGATTCAGCAGAACTATCGTCCTATCATCGGCGTCCACAAGTGGTTTGCCCGCCGGCCCGGCGCCTTGTTCCGAGGGCTGATTCTTTCGGAGTTCGGGGAGGAGGACCTGGAAGACGCCTTCTTCCGATCGAATGACCTGTCGGGCATCCGCATCGCCGACCCGTTCATGGGCGGCGGGACGCCGCTGATCGAGGCGAACCGGCTCGGATGCGCCGTACAGGGGTTCGATATCAACCCGATGTCGGCCTGGATTGTCCGCGAAGAAATCGAGCATCTGGACGTAGCGGCCTATGAACAGGCGGCCCACACCCTCATCGCCACTCTGCACGGCGAAATCGGCGGATATTACCGGACATCGTGCCCTCTCTACGGTGATGCCGACGTGCCCGTGAAATCCTACCTGTGGGTCAAGGTGCTGGATTGCAAAGCCTGTGGAAAACCTCTGGACCTTTTCCCAGGCTACCTTATTGCCGAAAACAGGCGCCACCCGAAGAACGTCCTGGTCTGTCCGGCTTGCGGCGATCTGAATGAGGTCAACGACCGTGCAAGTCCCGGAGATTGCACAGCGTGTGGAACTGCATTGGCCCGAATCGGCCCCGCCCGCCGGGGGCGTTGCGTCTGCCCAGGCTGCGGGCATTCCAACGTCTATCCGGGCGAGATCCGGCACCCCCTTGAGCACCGCCTTTTCGCCATCGAGTACTACAACCCGAAGCGGAAGGCGGAGCACAAGGGCCGTTTTTTCAAGAAACCCGACGCCGAGGACCTTGCCCGCATGGCCGAAGCTGTGGAGCGATGGAGACAAACCGTCCCTCGCTTTGTGCCGGACCAGGAGATCCTGCCTGGAGACGAAACCGACCGGCTGCATCGGTGGGGCTATGCCCGCTATAGGGACATGTTCCATCCACGCCAGCTTCTCGGTCTGGAGCTGAGTTGCCGGTTGATTTTCGAAACCAGGAACCGTCGCATCCGGCGGGCGCTTGCGACCAACCTTTCCGACCTGCTGCGTTATCAGAACATGCTGTGCCGCTACGACACCATGGCCCTGAAGTCACTGGATATCTTCTCCGTACACGGTTTTCCGGTGGGGTTGGTGCAGTGTGAGTCCAATTTTCCGGGTATAGCCAACGGCCCCGGATCGAACGTCGGATCGGGCGGCTGGTCGAACATCGTTGACAAGTACGCGAAGGCGAAACACTACTGCGCGGCGCCGTTCGAGGTTCGACGCAACGGACCGCGTAAAGTCAGGGTTCCCATCGATGGCGAGTGGATCGGCGAAAAGTTCAACGGCAGCCGCAGGAGGGTCGCCATCCGTTGCGAGGACGCCGCGAATGTCAAACTGGCGCCACGAAGCCTTGATGCGGTGTTCACGGACCCGCCCTATTTCGGCAACGTCCAGTACGGTGAATTGATGGATTTCTGCTATGTCTGGCTGCGCCGCCTGATTGGCAACAAAGCCGAGGGATTCGACCGCCCATCCACTCGTTCGCCGGACGAGTTGACGGGCAATGTCACCGAGGAACGCGGCCTGGAGCATTTCACGGAAGGGTTGTCCGCTGTCTATTCGCGCATGGCCGCCAGCCTGAAGCCCGGTGCGCCCCTGGTTTTTACCTACCATCACAACAAGCTGGAAGCCTACTACGCAATCGGCGTGGCAATCCTGGATGCAGGCCTTGTCTGTTCTGCGTCACTGCCTTGCCCCGCGGAAATGAGCGGCTCGATCCATATCCATGGAACGGCGTCGTCCATCATTGACACCGTTTTCGTCTGTCGGACGTCGGGTGCGACTCCGCGGCGCTGGCTGTTCGAGACACCGGAGCAACTCGCTGCCGTTGTAACGGAGGATTTGGAGCGGCTGGACAGCGCCGGCAGAACGCCCACCCACGGCGACAGGCGATGCATCGTTTTTGGCCACCTTACCCGCATGGCAGTCTGGAAACTCCGCAAGCGCTGGAACTGCGGGCTGCCCATGAAGAAGAAGCTGGCGGCTTTCGCCGAGGCAGTCTTTGCATTTGGAACGGCAGAGCAACTGGTGGAGCGCTTAGCAACGGACCGACCAAAGGCCCCAGTGCAGGGGGCCTTGTACGTGGCGGACGCATCCGAAGAGGAGGAATTCGGTGCCGTTCCCTTTTGAGGTCGGTTTCGGTGAGGTCCGATCCAACCTCGCTGTGTTCGAGCCCGTGACAAGGTGACACGCGTCCAGCATCTTGGCACGCTCAGCATGGACGGGCAGCCATCGCGGCAGCCCAGGTTCGAAGTGGTGGCCTGTATTGTCGGCCGAGGGTTCGGCGTTCGCCGCGAAGACATGAAGAAGCTGCTTCTTTCGACCCGAGGCAAGGTCTTCACTTTGCAGAACATGCAGCAGCTCGTGGAGCACACGCGTCTTGCGGAGTTCCGCTCGCGATAGGCTAACCGAGATTCAGGCCGGCGGCCCGAACCGGCTGGTCCGCACCTCATCACCGATGTCGAACTGCATCAGGTCTTCGCCGACAACCAACGGCCCGTCGTAGGTGCTGCGCGTGGCCGGTATCAGGTCGGCGGGTGTCGCCCCGCCGAAGAGCAGAAGATGCGTATAGGCCGCGAGCCTGGGGCGGGTGCGCGTGAACACGACGCCGGCGTCTTTCGGAACGGTGTGGTTGCGCCGGATTCTCTCCAGGTTGGCGCGCTGGACACCTTCGCCCATGCCGTGTTGCACCTCGTGTACCAGCAGATCGACCTTCTGCGAATGGGCGATGAGATTTTCGTTGAACGTCGTGTCGCCGGACAGCACGACCGAGCGTCCTTGAAAGTCGATGCGATAGCCGAAGGCATCGAGTTGCTCGCCGCCGTGGTCGACCTTGAAGGTGGTGACCCGGATGTCGCCGGATTCGTAGACGACCCCCTCCTCGATCTCGGTGGATTCCAGCTTCACGCCTTCGGCGGGGTAGCTGTGGCTGCGGACGCGGATATCGGTGGCGAAAGCGAGCGGCAGATGCTCGGCCATCTGATTCGTCCCCTCGGGTCCCCAAACCTTGAGCGGCACGTTGCGCTTGCCCCACGGCATGCCGATCCAGCCGGTGAGCCAGAGATCGGTAAAACCCACTACGTGATCCGAATGGTGATGGGTGAGAAACATGCCGGTGATATCGCCGAAGGGGATCCCGAGTTGGAACAGGCGTTGCAAGGCGCCGCGCCCCGCATCGAACAGGAGCTTCTCGCCGCCCACCTCGACCAGGGTGCTCGGCCCGAACCTGTCGAGTCTCGGCGGCGGCGCGCCGGCGCCGAGAAGGGTTACGCGAAAGATGTCGATGGACGTGTCCGCCATTGCCGCCTCCCTACGGATCGGCTCGTATCCGGCTCAGTGGGCCTGACCAGCCGAGAATACGGCCGTTGGTGGTGACCAGACGGTGACCATCCAGTGCCGTTGCAACAATCCAGGTCTTCCCGGTATCGGCTTCCCAATCCAACCGGATGGGGTTGGCAACCCTCGATCCATACCGGTCAGTGTAAGACAGACGGTAAAAGAAGGGAATGACCAGTTCGGATACGAGCCGTTCCAACGTCCGATTCCTCCCTACGGCGTATTTCATACCCGGACGGCAAGCCCCATCCTCGAAGAGATGCAGGTCCAACCCTTCCAAGTCGGTGTCTCGCAAGTTCATTGGAGTTGTCCCGAATTAGTGAACACCAAACCTCTAGGATGAGGCGGTGAGAGAGCTCGAAGTGCGAATGATTCGGGAGAGCCTGGTGGCGGCAAGGCACAACCAGCGCCAGGCCGCAAAGGCTCTCGGGTTGACCTGTCATCGGTTCCGCGGCCGGTGGAGGAAATACCGGGAAGAGCCGCGCGCCGAGGATGGTTGATGGATGCCGCTACGCGCTAACCCCTGTTCCTCGGTTCAACGGCATGGAGAGCAACCGTTCTCCCGGCGGCCGAATGCCCAGGCATACGGCGGCGCCGGTAAACGCCATGAGCAGGCTGGCCAGGAACATGCCTGCGTAGGACCCCGTGGCGTCGTATGCGACACCTCCCAGAAGAGCGCCCAAGGCGCCGCCGGTGTGGTGAACCCAGAGGATCGCGCCGGTGATCAGGCCGATGTTCCTGACGCCGTAGTAGTCGCCGGTCATGGCCGCGGCAAGCGGCGCCGTGGCCATCAACGTGAACCCCATCAGCAAGGCGGCCGCGTACACCGCGGTTTCTTTCGACGAGAAGACCAGCAAGCCGAAGCTGACCGCGCGCAGCACGAACATGAAGGACAGGGGAATCCCATGGCCTGCCTTCTCGGTCAGCGCCGGGAAGGCCAGCACGCCCAGCAAGCTGAGCAGGCCGGCCAAGCCCTGGATGTTCGATGCGTGCTGGCTGGTCAGGCCGACATCGGTGGCGAAGGGGATGAACTGGGTAACGAAGAAGAAGTCCTGAAAGCCACAGATGACGTATGCCACCGCGATGAAGAGGAAGCTTCGGGAGAGGAAAGCCTCCCTGGGCGAGAGCTCGGCGGCGGGGGAAGTGCCCGCCGTCCGTCTGACCGCGGCCCTGAAGCGGGTCTCATACGGCGATTGGGAGACGTCTGCGGGCTCTTTCTTCATGACCGCGAGGGCCACCGGAATGACCACCGCAGAGACGAGGATGCTCAGGCCGATCCACGAGCCGCGCCAGCCGAAGCGCGCGAGAAAGTAGGCCAACGCCGGGATCACGGCGAAGTGTCCGAAGGCCGTGCCCGTGACGGCGACGCCGCCGATCACGCCGCGGAGGCTCCTGAACCACCGGGAGACGGTTGACGACACCACGCCGATGGTGATTCCCGATACGCCCACCGCGGTGACGACGCCGTAGTAGAGGTAAAGCTCCGGGATCGAACTGGTGCGGGCGGTCAGGAAAAGACCCGCGGAAGCGATCAGCGACGAGACCGAGAACAGCAACCGCGGCCCGTACTGGTCCAGCAGTCTTCCCGCCACCATCTGCCCGAAGCCGAACACGAGCATGTTCAGGGTATAGGCAAACGTGATGGCGCCCCGGTCCCACCCGAACTCGGCCGCCAACGGCTTGACCAGGACCCCGAAGGAAAACCGCACGCCGCCGTCCACGACCAGTATGAGAAAGCCTCCCAGCAGGATGAGCCAGCCGTAGAAGAACGGGTACGCGGACGGTGAACGAGCCGAAACGCGGTGGGGCGGTGTGGTTTGCACTGCCGTGGTCCGTGTCCTGTCGGTTTGGGCAAGTCGTAGCGTGGATTCCTGCTAACTCGGACAGGCTCCCAGGAGCCTGCGCCGTAGCACTCGGACGCCCGATGTAGGGGCGGGTTTCGAACCCGCCCGTGCCCGCATCGCGTTACCGGCCGCTACAGACTCCTAGAGCACGGCGATCTCGTCGCCGGGCCGAATGACGCCGCCCTTCACTACCAGCGCGCAGATGCCGCTCTTGCCGGCGAGGGCTCGGGTCATGCCCGGTTCGGTAATGGACTGGATATACGCGCACGGCGGCCGCGGCCGGTCGAAGGCCAGCACCGCGTCTCCGGCGCGAAAGGCGCATCCCGCCAATTCGGCCAAGCGGACACCGCGGGTGACGATGTTGCGCCGGTGCTCGCCGTTGAGCACCTGCAGGTCCGAAGCGGCTGCTACGGCTTCCAGGTCCTCCGCTTCGATGAGGGTGACCTGGCACTCGTCCCAGCCGCTGTAGTAGCCCGTCCGCTCACAGTAGCGGTCGCCCTTGAGCCCCATGCTCGCGACGGCCTCTGCCTCATCCACCCTCTGCATGCGTGCGCTGCCCTCGGGCGCGATATAGATTTCGTAGACGGTTCCCAAGACGCCGCTCTCCTCGTGCTTGCGCTGCGCCGTCCGGGTCGCTACCCGGGCAGGACGGCCACCCGTGACCCGTGAAGATCAAGGCTGCTTATCCATAGCAGATCCGGTTCGTCAGGATCAATGTAAGGTGGCGGAGAGAAGTCCACTGGACAACCCGGCCTGCGACCGGTAGGAAATCATATGCTTGCTACCAGTCTCCTCGTCATCCACATCGCCGCCGGCTCGGTTGCCCTGGCAATGGCCCCCATCGCGCTGGCCACGGCCAAGGGCGGCGTCCATCACGTAAGGGCGGGGCGAGCCTACACCCTCGCCATGGCGTTGGTCTGCGTTACCGCGCTGCCGCTGGCGATACTCGGGGCCGACGTGCTCCTGTCGCTGATCGCCGTATTCAGCTTCTATCTGGTGTTCGCCGGCTGGCGCTTTGCCCGGAACCGGAGCGGACGCGCGCAGCCGGTAGACTGGACCGCGGCCGCGGTCATGGGACTCACCGGGCTGGGGATGTGGGGCTACAGCGCCGTGCTGTTCCTGCGGGGCGGCGGGCAATGGGTCACGATGGCGCTGTTCGGCGCCATCGCGTTGGCGCTGAGCGCCGCCGACGCGCGCTTTCACCGCATCCAGCGAGGGTCCGGCCAGCGGCGCATCGCCCGGCATCTCACCAACATGCTGGCGGGAACCATCGCCACCGTCACCGCAGTCGTGGTCGTCAATGTGGACACCCGCCCGGTATGGCTCGCCTGGACCCTGCCCACCATCGTCATAACTCCACTGATCGTGTGGTGGAACGTCCGCGTCGCGCGAGGGATGGGCAGTCGATGAAGTCGGGGGGCGTTGACGATCCTTTGCCGCTTCGGCTCACGGCGGGCATCCGGCGCACCGGTTTCCGGGACCCGCGAACGCGCCTGTTTGGCGCGCGATAGAGGTACCGGGTAAAGCAGGGTTCACTCGGCGGAATCTTCCCGTTCTTCGCCTGGACACTCTTCTCGCATACACTGGACGATCGGGAGAAACGGCATCGAGGGAGGGCTGCGGTTCCCCCATGACCGCTGGAGAGACCTCGAAACCCACGCTGCGGAAGCCAAGCCTTCCGTCCGGTCCGTCCGCCCAAGTCTCCCGGCGACACCCCAGGTGCTCACGGCTAATTTTTGTTTTGGTTCGGGCGGAGGGTGAGGGGAGTATGGCTTGGGAGGGGGGGGGGTCGGCTGAGTATGGAGGACAGGGAGATGGAGTTGGCGGGCGAGGTATGGGCGGTGTTCGGTAGTGTGGCGGGGTTTTCCGGGCACGAAGGATGGCTCGGGCAAGGTGTTTGCCCTGCGGGCGGATGAGGTTGGATGAGCTTGGTGCGGGGGTGGGTATCAGGCGATGGCGGGTTTGGGGCGGGAGTTGGCGGTCATCTTCAGATAGTCGAGCAGCAGGCGAGGGGTACGGTTCAGCTTGCGGACGGTGGCGGCGACGGGCTTGCGGTGGGTCTTGATGACGGCGATGGCGAACCGGCGCAGGCGGGTCATGTTTTGGGGTCCATGGCCGGTGCGGATGCGGCTTTTGTCCTCGTTCCAGGCGTCGGTGTCATCGAGGATGCGATGGAGGGAGTTTTCGATTGGCCCCGGTTGATGCGCAGCAGCGATGGGGCATTGGCGGTCTCTGGGGTGTGGCTGGTGACGCCCCAGGAAGAGTCCACCGAGGTATGGGTGACGCGGCCCTTGCGCACTTGGCAGCGGGTGCGGCGAATGAGGAAGGCTTGGCCGACGCCGGGGAAACGGAGGTAGTGGTTGAGCGCGGTGGTGGTCCAGATCTCGCGCTGCTCCCAACGACCGTGCGCGGTGGGGAGCTTGCCCTTGATGGGCTTGCCGGTGTTCTCGACAAAGTCGGGTGGGCGTTTTGCGTCGTCATGGAACCACAGCCGGAGGTCCCCGAGCAGAGTCTTCTGGTTGCCCTTGACGATGAACATATAGTGGGCATCGTGCTTGCGCAGGAAGGAGGCGATGGCGGTCTGTGTCAGCAGGGCATCGGCGGTGAGGGTCTTGCCGGCGAGGTCGCCGAGTGAATCGAGCAACGGGAGTGTGACCCCGATCTCGTTGGTGGCCTTGGTCTGGCCGTCGTCTTGGGTCAGAACGGTTTTTTTTGACCCCATGCGATAGCGGTGTCATGACCACAGGCACCGAGGATATGGACTTGGCGACCGGCCTCGTCGACGGCGCCCTTCAGGGTCTTGCCGTCGATGGCCAGCGACGCGTCGTTGTGCCCGTGGGCTACGAACCAGGCCCGCAGCGCGGCATCGAGTTCTTCGGGCGCGACCTTCACGATGGCGTTGCGCAGACAGTAGGTGCTCGGTCGCTGGTAGACGCCGTTGACCCGGCGGCAGCGGAAGTGGCGCAGCATCGCTGGCGAAAGGTCGCACACCCATTCGTGGATGGCCTTGTAGCCTCGGGCGCCGCACAGCGTGGCCGCCGCCGCGAGCCCCAGCAGGGTCTCGAGGCGGTAGCGGCGCCCGTAACGGCTGCGTGGGTCGGTGAGGGTGCGAAACACATCCGGCAGGCTCTTCATTTGCTCGGCGCTCAACATGGCTCTCGGTCTCCCATGACGGTAGCGGGGCTCCAGCACAGGGCTGCGAAGCACCCGACGGGCGTGGCGGGTGAGGGTCCGCACGAAGACCTTCTTCGGCGTGGAGCCTGAGCGGTACCCGCCCCGAGTCCGGCGAAAGCCTCGTGTGAGGCCCACCTCGGTCCAGCCCGCAGCCCGGTAGACCGTGCCGGCAAAGCGCGACGGGTCGACGAACGTCTCCAACAGCACCAGCGGATGATGAAACCTCACCGGCCAGTCCCGCATCAGTTGGCGTGCGCACAGCCCCAGCACCCGAGACCCAGATTGGGCACCGGGCGTAACAGCAGGAACCGGGTGTTGTTGACCACCAAGTGCAGCCGGTCGTACTTGTGGCGCAGCGTCCAGCCAATCCACGCATCCCGTGCCTGGCACTTCAGCGCCGCAGCCGAAAAAGACGCCAGCGCCACCCACTGGCCGCGCCACCGCGCGCCGTACCACACCGTCTCGCCCACCTTCGGCGCCGCCCCGAGGTAATGATGCTCAGCCATCAGCTCCCGGAACCGCGCCTCCTCGTGTGGCATCACCGCGTCGAGCGTGACTTCCGAAAGCTCCATCCCCTCCCCCGGTGCGCCCTCGCCCCCTGTTCGAGAACTTGTACCGCAATTCGGGCAGGAAGTCCACCCGACACAGGCTCCGCCTTGAAACCCAGCAGAGTCAGTCGAAACAAAAATCCGCCCTGCCCAGGTGCTGCTCCCGCAAAGGCTCAACCGACCCTTCGACCGACAAGTTTAGAGCGTGGGATAGTCCTGTTTGATCTTGCACAAGATAAGGGACTCTAACCGGTGCGTTCAACATCATTCTCAGGCTATTCCTCGGCGGCGGCGGGCTTGGCAGCGCCGCGGCGTGCCGCCAACTCGGCGTAGCAGTACGCCAGCGCCAGTCCGCGATAGGGGCGCCAGCGTTCGGCAAAGGCGCGCATCTCGCCCTCGGTGGCCTTCCCGGTCTTGCCCAGTAGGCCCTGGGCCAGGTATTTGAGCACGCCCAGGTCCCCGGCCGGGAACGCGTCGTGGCGGCCCAGGCCGCGCATCAGCGCGATCTCGGCCGACCAGCGGCCGATGCCCCTGATTGCGGTCAGACGCTCTACGATCTTTTCGTCGGATAACGCCGCCAATTCGTCGCCGGCGGCCGGGAACGCGCCGTTCGAGGCAAAGGTCTCGCCAAGGCGGATCAGCGTGCCGGCTTTGGCCTTGCTCAGCCGGAAGCCGCGCATGGCCTCCATGCTCTGAGCGGCGAAACGGTGCGGATCGGGAAACGCGTAATAGACGCGCCCCCGGCGGCGCCGTTTGCGGCCGAAGCTTTCGACGAGATCCTTCTTGATCGAGTAGGCAAACGTGAGGTTGACCTGCTGGGAGAGGACGGCAGTGACCAGCGCTTCGAACAGCGTCGGGCTGGAGGTGATGCGAAGCCCGCGAAACCGGGCCGCCAGCGGCGCCAGCATCTCGTCCTTGCGCGCCAAGCGGTAGAACGGCTTGAGGTCGAGTTCGGTGCACAGGATATGCCGGAGCTGGGTCTCGAACTCGGCCTGTTCGATAGGCGCCTTGGACGGACTGTGCAGGGTCACGGCGAGCCGCGGCTCGGCTACCGTGCCGGCGTCCGTAACCGTGGCCAGCGCAAGTTGGCGGCCGGCTGCCAGCAGACGACGGTATTGGCCGCCCTCGACCCGGTCGACGTTCTCGCTCGCGAAGCGCTTGAAGCGGGCGACGGTGAGGTCAAATGAATACGGCGCCCGCGGGATGATCTGGAACGAGTGCGTCATGGGACAGCGGCCGCCATGGCGGACCGGACCGCGCAACGCTAAGGACCACGGCGGCTCCTGCGAGCCGGAAGAAGGAAGCCAACTCCCCAGCAGAGGTGAATGGTGGCCAGCACCAAGGGGACCAGGACGACAGCGCGTCCGCGGTGCCCCATGCCCACTGCCAGCGCCCCGATGATGATCGTCAGCAGGTAGCCAAGTGGTAGCGCCGCCGCTGCCCATGGCGCTCCGATCAATGCCAGCGCCCCGGAGACCGCCAAGCCCAGCACCAGCAGCGGAGCGGCGAGTTGTCTGGCCTTCACAGAGAACGGGTGGACTAGCAGCATCGCCGATTTCCAACGTCCGTAGTTGAAATACTGCCGCGCCAACTCTCGCAGATTGCCGCGCGGCCGGTAGGTAGCCGACAACTCGGGATCGAACCACACGGTCCCCCCCTGCTGCCGCAGCCGCCAGTTGAGTTCATAGTCCTCGTTTCTCAGAAAAGTGGGATCGAATCCTCCCACCGCGTCTAGTACCTTCCGAGGCCAAACGCCAAGGTAGACGGTGTCCGTGGGACCCTCGGTCTTTCCCATGCGGTAACGAGCGCCGCCGGTGCCCAGAAATGACGTGGTCGCCAATACCACCGCGTCTTCGAACAGGGTAGTCGCTACGGGACATTGCCGGCCTCCCACATTGGCCGCTTCCGTTCGTGCGAACGTAGCGACCGCCCGACGCACATAGTCTGGCGACAGCTTGGCATAAGAGTCGCAACGCACGATAAGCTCTCCCGTGGCCGCTCTCAAAGCGCTGTTGAGGCCGTTGGCGATGGTATGGTCGCCGTTAAACGCGATTTTCACCGCCGGATAATGCCGTCGGAGCATTTGTGCCGTGGCCGAGTTTTCCGAGCCGTCGGCGACTATCACCTCAATGGAGCCGCTGTAGTCCTGGCGTGCTACCGAATCAAGGGCTTCGGGAAGGGTGTCCTCCGCGTCCCGGGTGGGGATGATTACCGATACGGACGGTGTGGACAGCGACTCACCAATCATCACCCCCCCCCCCCCCCCGGCCGGGGCTCTCAGCGCTTGTATCCCCTGTTATTAATATCGTGCGAGCCGAGAGGGTAGAGTTCATCTTTCCAGCAGATTTCCTTGTGCCAAAACCAGATGCGTGCGCCTTCGGTCCCTGACTACTCGGACAGGCTCCTACCACGGCGGGGGGTTTGGCTGTTCGTCATGGAATGCAACCGGGGGTGAATTTTTTCTACAATACACCAGCGCAGGATGGCAACTCTCACGCGGCCGCGG
This sequence comes from uncultured Binatia bacterium (SeqCode), assembly GCA_965214905.1. Taxonomy (GTDB): domain Bacteria; phylum Desulfobacterota; class Binatia; order UBA9968; family JAJDTQ01; genus JAJDTQ01. Next base: position 2,431,854 of record OZ243984.1, on the reverse strand, counting down.
CCTCGAAGGCCGCCACGTTGCGAGTCTTCTTGCTGAACTCCACCGCAATCAGATGGATCGGCCGGCCCGAGTCGCGGTACTTGTCGGCGTAGCCTCGCTCCCGTAGCTGCGCCAGGGCCGCGCCCTCCGGCGCCGACTCCACCACCTTGAACTCGAACAGGTACACGTTGCCGTTGAACACCACGGTCATGTCCGCGCGGCCGCGGCTGGTGCTGTCCTCCACCGTCACGTCCAGCCCCGCCGCCAGGAAACAGGCGTAGAACACGCTGGCGTAGTAGCCTTCGTAATCCGCGATCTCGTTCCGGGTATGCCACTGGTAGGGGATGCCGGCGAAGAACGCCTTGAACATCGTCTCCAGGCCGGCGAAGTCGTTGACCTGCAGCAAGTCGTAGAGCCGGTCGCTGTACTCCGCCACCAGTGCCGGGTTGTCCGCCAAGCGGCTCAGCAGGCTTTCGTTCAGACTCTGCCGCACCTCCCGGTTGGGGTAGCCCAGCCGGTAGCGTGTCCTGTCACCGCGCTGTTCGGCCCCGTGAATGGTGAGATAGCCGGTCTGGAACAGCAACGCCTCCGTCGCGATGTGATCCACGTCGAAGGCGGACAGCAGCGCGTCGGTGCCGTGCATCTTCTCCAGGGCCAAGGCGCCGACCCCGCGCTCCGTCAGCTTGTCGACCAGGAACGTCGGCGTGCCGGTCTCGAACCAGTACGCGCTGAAGCGGCGGCGGCGGAAGAGCAGCAACACGTCGAAGGGGTTGTAGACCTTCTCCTCTCCCAGCCAGTTGTAACCGTTGTACCAGTCTCGGATCTTGTCCCGATCCAGGCCGGGGAGCTCCGGCGCGAACACCGTGTCCAGGTCCGCGTCGGTGTAGCCGCAGAGGGCGGAGTAATCCGGCTCCAGGGTGATGTCGGCGAGGTTGTTGAGGCCCGAGAACAGGCTCACCTTGGAGAACTTGCTCACCCCGGTGAGCAGGGTGAACTTGACGTGGGCGTTGCAGTCCTTGATGGTCGCGTACAGCCCGCGCAGGTAGTCGCGGTTGGCCCGGGCGATGTCCGGGGCGTCCAGCGCGTCCAGGATCGGCTTGTCGTACTCGTCCACCAGCACGACGACGCGCTGTTCGGCGCGCTCGCGTAGCGCCTCTATCAGATGGCCGAAACGCCCCGGGGCGGTAGCGTACGCCGGGGCCACGCCCTCCCGGCGTTCGATGGCGTCCAGTTGCTCCATCAGATTTGCCTGCAGGTAGCCCATCTCCTTGAAGTTGCCGCTTCCGAAGCTCAGGCGCACCACGGGATGGCGCGCCGACCAGTCCCAATGGTCGTGGATGTCCAGCCCCTGGAACAGGGGCTCGCTGCCCTCGAACAGCTCTTTCACCGTGTCCAACAGCAGGCTCTTGCCGAAACGCCGTGGACGCGACAGGAAGTAGTGGGCGCCCTCCTCCGCCAGCCGCCGTATGTAGGGGGTCTTGTCCACGTAGTAGCAGTTCTCCTCGCGCATCGTGCGGAAGGTCTGGATGCCGATGGGCAGCTTGCGCCGAGCCGCCCGCGTCGCTTGTACGTCGAAGCCATGTTCCATCTGCGTCATCGGTCCCGCTTCCGCGGCGGCACAGCGCCTTTCGGGCTTGACGGCGCCGGCGGTGTTGAAAAACCGAACGGTTTCAATCATAAGGTATGGGCCGATGAGCTTTCAAGACATCGCCAGGAAGTTCCTGGCCGGCATCACCGATATTGTCCAGTCCTTCCGCGAGATCAAGCTCTGGATTACGCCCGGGTGCTACGACTTCATCCTTCCGTATCGCCGGACTCTCATCGGGCCGTTATGGGAAACGGTCGCCATGGTGGCCTGGGTCGGCGGTCTGGGCGTCGTGTTCGGCAGCCTGTTTGGGCGCGGGGACGGGGGCTACTTCGCCTACCTCAGCGTGGGCGTGATTCTCTGGTCCTACATGTCGTCCATCGTGGCGACCAGCGCCAGCCTGTTTACAGACAAGCAGTTCCTGATTCTCAGCATCAACAACCCACTGTACACCTATGCACTGCGACACATCGTCGTCGGTCTGGCGCGGCTCCTGCTGCACGCCCCGGTGCTGTTGGCTGTGCTCGTTCTCGTGGCGCCGGCGGATTCGAATCCGCTCCTGGCGGTGTTGGGATTCGCGGCGGTCCTGCTCGCTTCCCTCTGGGTCGTACCGTTGATAGGGCTCCTGGGCGCCAGGTTCCACGATCTCAGGTACGCGCTCGGGTTGATGATGCGCTTCCTGTTCTTCATCACCCCGGTGTTCTGGCGGGCCGACGGTTTGGGAGACCGCTCGTTACTGGCGCACGCCAATCCCTTCACCCATTTCCTGGAGGTGGTGCGGGCGCCGCTGATCGGGGAACCGATATGGGATGCGTCGTGGACCGTGGTCCTCGTCACAAACGCGGTCGGACTAACCGTGACCCTGCAGATCTATGGACAGCACCACCGGCGGCTCGCCCTCTGGATCTGACGGCGTGCCCGAGGATTTCGTCCTTCGGCTGCGGGAAGTGACGTTGCGTCTGCCGGTGGGGCGGCGGGCGGGCCGTGGTCTACACCAGCCGCCAGGGACCGTTGGCGCCCCGCTTGCCGCCATCCGAGGGGCGATGCTGGAGGCGGCGGCGTTGGAAAACGTGTCCCTCACCATCAGGCAGGGACAGCGGGTCGGCATCATCGGCCATAACGGGGCGGGCAAGACCGTGCTGCTGCGGGTGATGGCGGGCATCTACTCGCCTACCTCCGGGGTCTGCGAAACGCGAGGGCGGCTTTCCACGATGTTCAGCACTGTGGTGGGCATCTATGGCGATGCAACCGGGCTGGAGTACATCACCCTCATCGGGCTTACGCGGGGCCTCGGCCGCAAAGAGATCGAGCGTCACATCCCCGATATTCTCCATCTCAGCGAGATCACCGATTACGTGCATCTGCCGTTGCGGACGTACTCCGCCGGCATGCGCGCGCGCCTCATGTTTGCGGTTGCGGTCTGCATCGATTGGGATGTGCTGCTGATCGACGAGGACATCGGGGCCAGCGACCCTCGATTCCGCTCCAAAGTCCGCGAACACATCAACGGCAAGATGGCCGACACCCACACGCTCGTGATAGCCTCCCAATCAGAGAAGGTCATCCGCGAGTTCTGCAATGTCGCCGTCTGGATTCACAAGGGGCGCATGCGCCGCACCGGCGGTGTCGATGAGCTATTGGACGCCTACCTCTCGGAACAACTGGAACTGCACGTCCCCGCCGCGGCACTGAACCGTGACAAGACCGATGCCGGCCCACTATCGCATAAACCGGGTCCACCTCGGATACCGGAGTAGTTGGAGGCTGGGCAGGCCCGACATGGTCGTCCCGATGACGGGCCCTGCCGATGCCTTTCTGGCCCCGGTAACCAGAGCGACAGGGTTCGATTCGCCATTCATCGGATGGGCGCGTTTCCAGGATCGTCAGGACCGTCTGCCGTGGGACTTCGGGGGCGCCCAGCATGCCGGTCAGGACCGGTCTCGCCTCGGCGTAATGCCGGCATGCATCGGCCAAGCTGTCGGTGCGGCCGTTCGGCAACGTCTCGTCGAACGGCGTTCCGGCGGCGCGACCCCGAGTACGCACGTCCTGACGGTCATCAGGGTGCCACGCCGCCACGCGCACTTCCTGTCGAAACGTTAGCACCGCCGCCCGCCCCGATCAAGTATTTCCTGATGCGGAAACCTCGATGGGCCCCCTGCACGGCCCGTCCATCTCTTTCATTCGGGGGTTGTCTACCTGACGGGACGAGAGGATTCCCCGCTCGTCCCGGTCAGGTAGACAACCCCCTTCCCTTTCATTTTGCAGTGAGCGTACCTACATTGTCGGCACGGCTTTACCCTCCGGGGGGGACCGTGAAACACCCGACCTCGAGCACGGGAGGTTCTGACGATGGTGCGAGGCGCTTTCCTGTTTTCTGCGATCCTGGCGTCCGTGGCGGGGGTCGCGGGCCCGGTTTTCGCCGAGGGCGACGTCGCGGCCGGCGAGAAATTCGCCAAGCGTTGTGTGGTGTGCCATACCTTCGAACAAGGCAAACACAAGTCCCCGAGCGAGTGAGCGGGCGGGAGCCACGGGTTCGCAAGGGTCTGCAATGGACCAGTCAGTCGCCATGGAGACACCGTCCGGCAAGGCCGCGGCGGATGAGAATTTCCCCGTTGGATCGTGGCTCTTGCCCGCCCGCCTGCGGCCGCACGTCGCCACCTTCTATGCCTATGCCCGGGCCATCGACGACATTGCCGACAACCCCGACCTGAAGCCCGCCGACAAGATCGCCCGCCTGGACGGCTTCGCCAAGGCCGTGAGCGGCGACGACACGACGAACCCCGCCTTCGACAAGGCCCATGAAGCCCGCCGCAGCCTGGCCGAGACCGGAGTGACGCACCGGCACTGCGTGGACCTCACCCGCGCGTTCAAGCAGGACGCCGCCAAGCTGCGCTACGACGACTGGGACGACCTGATGGGCTACTGCAACCTGTCCGCGGCTCCCGTGGGCCGCTACCTCGTGGACCTGCACGGCGAGTCGGCCGCGGCCTACCCGGCCTCCGACGCGCTGTGCAACGCGCTGCAGGTGCTCAACCACCTGCAGGACTGCGGCGACGACTACCAGGCGCTGAACCGGGTCTACCTGCCGCAGGACTGGATGGCCGCCGCCGGTATCGGCGTCGAGGTCCTCGACGGGAAGCGCTCCACCATCGCGCTGCGACGGGTACTCGATCGCTGTCTCGACGGGACCGACCGATTACTGGCGCTGGCGGAGACCTTGCCGGGGCGGCTTCGCAACCTCCGTTTCGCCATGGAGGCGGCCGCCATCGTCGCCATCGGCCGGAAGCTCGGCGTCGAACTGCGCCGGCGCGATCCCCTGGCGGAACGGGTGGTGCTGACCCGGGCGCAGTCTGCGGCCTGTTGTGCGCGCGGCATCGGCCGGGCGATGTTCCGGCGGCGCGGACGGGGTTGGTCGAATGAAAGCCGATAAGGCCGCGCGGCCTCGAGACACTTCGGCCGGTGACGCCATCGACCCATGGACCCATGTCCATCGCGTGCTGACCCGTTCGAGCACGTCGTTCCTTTGGGGCATGAGGGTGCTGCCGGCGGAACGGCGGCGCGCCATGTACGCCATCTACGCCTTTTGCCGCGAGGTGGACGACGTTGCCGATGAGCCGGGGGAAACCGCGGAAAAGAAGCGCGGGCTGGGAGCTTGGCGGGAAGAGATCGCCCGGCTTTACGCGGGCGAGCCGCAATGGCCGACCAGCAGGGCGCTGCTACAGCCGGTGCGACGCTTCGGCTTGCCGCGGGAGGAATTCCTCGCCGTCATCGACGGCGTGGAGATCGACGCGGCGCCAGCGGTAAGGATGCAAACGCTGGATGACTTGCTGAACTATTGCCGCAAGGTGGCCGGCGCAGTGGGCATGCTGTCCATCCACGCCTTCGGCGTGCCCCGGGACCCCGGATATCAGATCGCCGAGACCCTCGGAAACGCCGTACAACTCACCAACATCCTGCGCGACGTGAAAGAGGATGCGGCGATCGAGCGTCTTTACGTCCCGCTGGAGATGGTGAAACGGCACGGTGTGACCGAAGGCTCGTTGAGCGACGTCTTCATCCATCCGGGCTTCGCCGCGGCATGCGCGGAGCTGGCGGAACTCGCGCGGGACTACTACGCCGGCACCGACCGGCTCCTGGCCCAGCTCGGATGGCGCCAGATGCGTCCCATCGTGATGATGATGGCGGTCTATCGAGAGACACTCCGACGCCTGGAGAAACGGGGCTGGACGCGCATCGAGAGTCCGGTCCGGCTGACCCGGGCGCGAAAACTGTGGCTCGCGTTGCGCTACGGGCTTCTCTGACGGCCTTCTCCCCGTGGCCCGAACGCACGTCATCGGCGCCGGCCTGGCCGGCCTCTCCACCGCGGTATCGCTGGCGCGGGCGGGGCATGCCGTTACCCTCTACGAGGCGAGCGGCCAAGCCGGCGGCCGCTGCCGATCCTGGTTCGACGCCAGACTCGATCTCTCCATCGACAACGGCAACCATCTGCTCCTGACCGGCAACAAGTCCACCATGCGCTATCTGGCGGACATCGGCGCCGACGACCAACTGGTGGGTCCCGCTTCGGCGTGCTTTCCGTTCCTGGATCTGGGCACGGGCCGGCGGTGGCGCCTGCGGCCCAACGCCGGGAGGTTGCCCTGGTGGATCCTCGACCCCCGGCGGCGCGTGCCCGACACCCGGGCCCGGGACTACTGGTCGGGTCTCCGTTTCGCCTTGGCCGGCGCGGACCGCACCGTGACCGATTGCGTTGGCGACCGTGGCGCCTTGTTCGAGCGGTTCTGGGAGCCCTTGGCGGTGGCGGCGCTCAACTGCCCGGTACGAACCGGCGCCGCGTGTCTCTTGTGGCCCGTGCTGCGCGACACCTTCGGCAAGGGAGAGGCGGCCTGCCGGCCTCGAATCGCCAGGACGGGGCTCTCCGGAACCTTCGTGGATGGGGCGGTGGAGTTTCTGCGCCGACGCGGCGCCGCCCTTCGGTTCGGAGCCCGGTCGCGCGGCATCGCTTACGAGGGCGGCGCGGCGCGGAGCCTGGACTTCGGCACCGAAACGGTGGCGTTGAAGGACGGCGACCATGTGGTCGTTGCACTGCCGCCGCCGGCCGCGGCAACCCTGGTGCCGGATCTCACCGTGCCGGAGGAAAGCCACGCCATCGTCAACGCGCACTTCCGCTTGTCCGAGCCCGCCGGCCTGCCGGCGGAGATGCCGTTTCTCGGGCTGATCGGCGGAACCGCCCAGTGGCTGTTCGTTCGCGGCGAGGTGGCCTCCGTCACCGTCAGCGCGGCCGATGACATGGTCGATGAGCAACCCGACGTGATCGCCCGCAAAACCTGGCGCGACGTCGCCGCCGCCCTCGCCCGCGACCCGGACCCGTTGCCCCCATACCGCGTGGTCAAGGAGAAACGCGCGACGTTCGCGCAGACCCCCGCCCAGGTGAAGCTCCGCCCCGGTACGCGAAGCCGTTTCGCCAACCTGTACCTGGCCGGGGATTGGATCGATACCGGGCTGCCCGCCACCATCGAGAGCGCCGTCCGGTCGGGCCACATGGCCGCGCGCGCGATCATGGGATGAACCCTCACTTCAACCGGAGGACCCTCACCCCAACCCTCTCCCTGAGGGAGAGGGTGCAAGAGCAAGGCGCTCGAATCGGAATTTCCAGCTTCCGCTGCCTCGGGCTGCGTCGCCCACCTCCGAGAGGGAGCAAGAGCACGGCGCTCGAATCGGAATTTCCGGTGTTGCTCCCGGTCCTTCGGTGAAAGTTCGATCAGGGGGCGATCATTGACCCTCGGGTGCGACTGCTGCATAGTAAGAGCGTGTCGAAGGGCCTGTACGGCGGGATTGGAGGGATTCCAGTGGCAAAGCAACCCTTGCGAGTCATCCTGGCGCAACCGCGCGGTTTCTGCGCCGGTGTCGTAAGAGCCGTGGATATCGTGGAGCGCGCGCTCCGGATCCACGGCGCCCCCGTCTACGTGCGGCACGAGATCGTCCACAACCAGCACGTGGTTGACGACTTGCGCGACAAGGGCGCACGCTTCGTCGAGAAGGTTTCCGAAATCCCCAAAGGCGCGGTCACGGTGTTCAGCGCCCACGGCGTCTCCCGGAAGGTGGAGGACGCCGCCGATGCTCGCGGCCTGGAGGTCATCGACGCCACTTGTCCGCTGGTGAGCAAGGTGCACATCGAGGCGCAACGCTATGCGCGGCAGGGTTGCGAGGTCGTGCTCATCGGGCACGCCGGACACCCGGAAGTCGAGGGAACCATGGGGCAGGTGCCGGGCAAAGTGCACTTGATTTCCAACGCGGCCGGTGTGGCGGCGTTGGAGCCCGCCGACCCGGCGACGCTTGCGTACGTGACGCAAACGACCCTCAGCGTCGACGATACCCGCGAGATCATAGCCGCGTTGAAGTCCCGTTTCCCGGAGATCCGGGGTCCGGACGTGAAGGACATCTGCTACGCGACGCAGAACCGACAGTCCGCGGTGCGGCTTTTGGCGGAGCAGTCCGACGTGATCCTGGTCATCGGCTCCGATCACAGCTCGAACTCGAACCGGCTGCGCGAGATCGCCGAGGAAGCCGGAACCGACAGCTACCTTATTGCGGATGCCGGGAGCTTGAAGCCTGCCTGGCTGGAAGGGGCGCAGACGGCAGGAATCACCGCCGGCGCGTCGGCGCCCGAAGATCTGGTGCGAGGGCTGGTGGACCGGCTCTGCGACATGTTCGAGGTTGCCTTGACCGACCTCGACGGCATCGAGGAGAACGTGACCTTCAAGCTGCCGCAGGATCTGTTCGGCGCCGAGGAATCGGCCGTGTGAAGCGGCAAGATCCATTGCAACGAACCGCTGCCGGGGAACCCGTCATTCCGCACTCTCCGTCATTCTCATTCCCGCATTTTCTCTCCGTCAGACGACGACTGCTTCGCGGGAAACGTGGGCCAACAACAGTTCAGCTTGTCGACAGATGCCGTCGGCGGTCAGGCCGTATTGCTCGCGCAGCAAGTCCTGAGGCCCCTGCTCGATGAAACAGTCGGGCAACCCCAGACACTTCGTCGGCAGGTTCATGATGGCCTTTTCGGACAACAGCTCGAGCACGGCCGACCCGAATCCGCCCATGGCAGTGGATTCCTCCACCGTGAGCAGGCACTTCACTTCCCTCGCCACGGCTCCGATCAAGTCGCCGTCGAGGGGCTTGACGAACCGGGCGTTGACCACCGCGGCGGAAATCCCCTTCTGCGCCAGCCGCTCGGCTGCGGCCACTGCCGGATGCACTGTGACGCCGATGGCCACCAGGGCGATGTCCGTGCCCTCCCGCAGGAGCTCGCCTTTGCCCAGGGGCAGCGCTTGCGGCCTCGGGTCCATGTCCACCCCGAGGCTCGATCCCCGAGGATAGCGAACGGCCGCGGGCCTGTCGAAGCTGATGCACGACATGACCATGTGCTGCAACTCGTTCTCGTCCTTGGGGGCCATGATCACCATGTTCGGCACATGCCGGAGGTAGGCGAGATCGAACGCTCCGTGGTGGGTGGCGCCGTCTTCGGCCACCAGTCCGCCGCGGTCGATGCAGAACGTCACCGGAAGATTCTGTGTGGCGACGTCGTGGACCACCTGGTCATAGGCCCGTTGCAGGAAGGTCGAATAGATGGGGATCACCGGTCGCATGCCCTGAGCGGCCAGGCCCGCGGCAAAGGTCACGGCGTGCTGCTCGGCGATGCCGACGTCGTAGAGCCGCTCGGGAAAGACGCTTTCGAACGCGGCCAATCCCGTCCCCTCGGACATGGCGGCCGTAATCGCCACCACACGGGGATCCTCCCGGGCCAGTTGAATGAGCGTGTTGACGGCGAAGCTGCTGTAGGAGGGTCTCGCGGATTTTTTTTTGGGCAAGCCCGTGTCGCGGTCGAAGGGCGAGCTGGCGTGGAACCACACGGGATTGTCCATGGCCGGTCGGTAGCCCAACCCCTTTTTCGTGACCAGGTGCAGCAAGGTAGGACCGTCCAGCTTGAGCACATTCTCCAGGGTCGGCAGCAAATGCTCGAACTTGTGGCCGTCGATGGGCCCGAAGTACCGGAACCCCAGCTCCTCGAACAGCAACCCGGGCAGCAGCAGCCCCTTGGCCAGTTCCTGGGCCCGCCTGGCCATTCTCTGCACCCGGTCGCCGATGTGCGGCATCTTGCCCAGGACCCGTTTCGTCTCTTCCGTGATGCGGTCGAAGAACTCGCCGGTGATGGTCCGGTTCAGATAGGCGGAGATCGCCCCGACGTTCTTCGAGATGGACATCTGGTTGTCGTTCAGGATCACCAGCAGGTTTTTTTTCGAACCGCCCGCATGCTGGAGACCCTCCATGGTCAATCCCGAGGTCAGCGCGCCGTCGCCGACGACGCACACGACCTTGTGTGACTGTTTCCGCTGCTCGCGGGCCTGCACGAATCCTACCGCGGCCGACACGCCGGTGCCGGCGTGGCCGGCGTTGAAGGTATCGTACTCGCTCTCCTCGCGTTTGCAGAACCCGCTCAATCCGCCGAATTGCCGGATGGTGTGAAACTGCTCCTGACGCCCGGTCAGCAGTTTGTGGGCATAGGCCTGGTTGCCGGTATCCCAGACGATGAGGTCCCTGGGCGTGTCCAGCAGGTAATGAAGGGCGACGGTCAGTTCGACGACGCCGAGATTGGAGGCGAGGTGGCCGCCCACGTCGGAGATGACCGAGATGATCTGCTCGCGGATCTCCTCGCATAGCGGCGGGAACTGCTCGGGAGACAGATTCTTGAGGTCAGCCGGACCGTCGATCATCTTCAGGATGGACATGACTTTTCATTCTCTCATCGGGAAGGCCGGAGAGAACCTCCACGGGAAGCTCCTGAATGACAGGATTTCGCAATAGATTTCGCAGTATTATGGCAGGCTGTCAATCAACAAACGATTGCAACGGGTTTGCGACGGTCGGCCGATGCGGTCCCGACCCCTCTCAGGGGTGTCGGACGGGCCACGGTCTTGACCCCCGGTGCCGCGGGACGCTATATAGATGACTCCGTTTACAGGCTGTACGGGCTGCGCCAACGCCGGCCGGTTTTTGTTCCCCGGGCTGATCTCCAGTCACCCGGGAAATTCCAGTTCACGCCAATTTCACTTCAAGGAGTTGTCCCATGGGAGAAGATATCAGCGATGCCGTAGCAGAGAAGACCAAGTTCACCTACGACCACTGGATGGAGTCCCTCGGCATTCCGATCCACACGGGATACTTCATCGGGGACCTGCGCACGTGCGATCTCGAATGGTGGGAGGACCGCAAATGCAAGGCGGCCTTCATGCAGCTCATGGGGCAGGAAGGTGTGACCGGCGCCTGGATCCAGGAGATCGCCCCCGGAGAATCGAGTCCGCCGGTACGGTTCGCCCTCGATGAGGTAGTCTATGTCGTGGAAGGCCGCGGCACCACCACCGTGTGGCGCGATGACAACGGCACCCGGAAGACCTTCGAGTGGCAGAACAACAGCATGTTCATCGTCCCCCGCAACTACCACTACACGATCAACAACATGCAAGGCGATAAGGTGGTCCGCCTGCTGCATTACAACTACCTGCCGCTGGCCATGTCCTCGGTGGGCGATCCGGATTTCTTCTTCGACAATCCCTTTTCCGGCCAGGACGTCATCGCTTCCGAGGAAGGCGAGTTCTACTCCGAGGCCAAGATGGTCACGGATTCCGGCAAGTGGAACGTATGGAACCGCCGCGTCTACTGGTACGGCAACTTCTTCCCTGACATGCGGGCCTGGGACAAGCTCGACGAAAACAAGAGGCGGGGCGCCGGCGGCCACAGCGTGTTCATCGAGTTCCCCAACTCGGAGCTTTCCTGCCACATGTCCGTGTTCGCGGCGCGCACCTACAAGAAGGCCCACCGGCACGGCCCGGGCCGGGTCATCGTCATTCCGGCGGGCGAAGGCTATTCGATCCTGTGGGAAGAGGGCAAGGAGAAGATCGTGGTTCCGTGGCACGAGGCCAGCGTCTTCGTGCCACCCAACAAGTGGTTTCACCAGCACTTCAACGCCGGCGCCACGCCCGCGCGGTATCTGGCGTTCCATCCGCCCATGCAGTTCCACGGCTACGCGGAAAAGGTCGAGGACCGGGCCAAGGACCAGATCGAGTATCCGGACGAGGATCCCTTCATCCGGGCCAGGTTCGAGGAGGAATTGGCCAAACGAGGCACCACCAGCCTGATGCACGAGGAAGCCTACACCAACTACGACTACGAATGGTCCAAGGGGATGGGAAAACAGTAGGCCATGATGCACGACGACGCGGACAATCCCGAACACTTTCACCCCGGCCCCGATGCCATCGTGGAGGACATCGAAGGGATCGAGATGTTCTCGCTCACCAGCGTGGGCATCGACATCGGCTCTTCCACCTCGCATCTCGTCTTCTCCCATCTGACCCTCCGGCGCGAGGGCGCCGGGCTCTCGGCCCGGTTCAGGGTCACGGACCGGGAGGTGCTGTACCGCTCTCCCATCATGCTGACGCCGTACAGCTCCGGTACGCTCATCGACACGGCCAAGGTGGAGGACTTCATCCACGAATCCTACCGCGTGGCCGGCTACACGCACGACGACATCGACACCGGCGCCGTGGTGATCACGGGTGAGGCCCTCAACAAGGAGAACTCCCGCCCGATCCTCGAGTATTTCGCCAAGGATTCCGGCAAGTTCATCTGCGCATCCGCGGGACCCAACCACGAGGCGCTGCTGGCGGCCTACGGCTGCGGCGCGGTGGACCTGTCGAAATCGGCCAACGCCACGGTGCTGAACATCGACATGGGCGGCGGCACCACGAAGCTGTCCGTGATCCGGGACGGAACCGTGACGCAGACCGCGGCCATCAGCGTGGGCGCGCGGCTCATCGCGTTCGACGAAGACAACGTGGTGACGCGGGTGGAACTCCCCGCCAAGTTCATTACCAGGGAGCTGGGCGCGCCGGTGGAAGTGGGTCAGGTCATCACCGACGACGTCAAGACGGCGTTCGCCGCCTACATGGGGACCTATCTCTTCAACGTCATCCAGGCGAAGCCCCTGTCCGACCTGGAGGCACACTTGCTCGTAACCGATCAGCTACCCGATTACGACGGCCTGAGCAGCATCGACCACATCGTCTTCTCGGGCGGGGTCTCCGAGCACATCTACGACCACGAGACACCGTCCTACGGCGACGTCGGCCCGTATCTGGGCAAGGAAATCCGCGCGCGCATCGCCGAGCTCAACCGGGCGGAACTGGTCAAGGAGCCTACGGAAGGGATCCGGGCCACCGTCATCGGAGCCGGCGAGTACACCATCCAGGCCAGCGGCAACACCAGCTACATCTCCAGCGAGACCCCGCTTCCGGTCTACGGCCTGCAGGTGGTCAAGACGCTCATCGACGAGGATTCCGATGTGCCGGGCGCCCTTCGGACGGCGCTGGCCAAGTTCGACCTGGAGAAATTCAAGCCGGGTCTGGCCTTGGCCCTGGGCCTGCAGGGCGTGCCCAACTACAAGTTCATCCGGCGCGTGGCCGAGGGCATCGCCGCGGTGGTCAACGACCCGGAAGATCCGGGGGATTCGAACCTCGACGTTTTCCTGATCCTGGACATGGACGTGGCCAAATCCCTCGGCGGCATCCTCAAGGAAGAATTGAAGGTCGCGCCGGAGGTCATCGCCGTGGACGGCATCGACGTGGGCGACCTGGACTTCATCGACGTCGGCAGCGCCATGGGCGTCACCGAAGTCATCCCGGTCACCATCCGCTCGTTCATGTTCCCGGAAAGCCGGCTGGTCTAGTGTAGTGTCCTATAGGAACCGTGGATAAGATGGGCAGGACTTTTTGCCGTCGGCAAGGCGCGACAACGAGCCGTGGCCGATACCACGCGAGACGGAGCCACGCAGCCGACGGTGAAAAGGACCAGCAGATTATCTACGGTTTCTATAGGACACTACAGTAGCCCTGCCCCCTATAGACGGAAATGCGCTATTCACGGGACCGTTACGGTCACACCCCAACGACGCATTGGAGGTGAGCACATGGCAGTGACACACAGCGTGGGAGTTCCGACACCCCGCATCGATGGAGAGCACAAGGTAAGCGGCAAGGCCAAATACGCGGTGGACATCACGTTCCCCGACATGCTCTGGGGCAAGATCCTGCGCAGCCCCATCTCCTATGGCCGCATCAAGAGCATCGACACCAGCAAGGCCATGCAGGTGCCGGGCGTCGTCGGCATCCTCACCGGCGAGGACGTCGCCGGACTGCGCATCGGCCGGCGCGTGGTGGACATGCCCATCGTGGCCGACGGCGTCGTGCGGTTCATCGGCGAAAAAGTGGCAGCGGTGTCCGCGGAAACGGAAGACGCGGCCGAAGAAGCCGCCGCCCTCATCGAGGTCGAGTATGAGGAAATGGATCCCGTGCTCGATCCGATGGAGGCCATGGAGGCATCGGCGCCGCTCCTGCACCCGGAGGTCCACACCTACAAGGGCCTGCCGCAGAAGCTCACCGGCCCCACCAACCGGGTGATCTACGTCAACTGGGAAAAGGGCGACATCAGCAAGGGCTTCGAGGAGGCGGACGTCATCGTCGAGAACACCTTCACCACGCCCAAGGTCCACCAAGCCTACATCGAGCCGCATTCCTGCGTGGCCAGGACCGACCCGGCCACGGGCGCGGCCGAGATATGGGCGTGCAGCAAGGTGCCTTTCGGCATCCGCGACCAGGTGGCCAACGCCGTCCAGGTGGACCCCGAGACCCTTGTGGTCCATCCCTGCTACATCGGCGGCGACTTCGGCGGCAAGGGCGACTTCATGGACATCGCCCTGTGCTACTCCCTTTCGAAGAAGAGCCATGGGCGGCCGGTGAAGATCGTCATGGACTACGACGAGGAGTTCATCGCCGGCAACCCGCGCCACGCTTCCATCATCAAGGTCAGGACCGGCGCCAGGAAGGACGGCACCATCACCGCCCACCACATGGACTTCGTATTCGACACCGGCGCCTATTGCGCGTTCAAGCCCAACGGCATTCTCGGCGGACCGCAGAAATCCCCCGGACCCTACAACATGCCCAACACCTTCGTGGAAGAGCACATGGTGTACACCAACCAGGTGCCGTGCGGACACATGCGCTCGCCGGGCGACCCGCAGGGATTCTTCGCCAACGAGAGCCAACTCGACCTGCTCGCCAAGGCGCTGGACATGAACCCGGCCGACCTGCGCAAGAAGAACCTCCTGGAGGGAGTCGCGGATTCGCCTGTGGGCGAAAAAATCGACTACGTCGGCTCCCACGGGGTCTTCGACCGCGCCCTCGAAGAGGTGAACTACTACGAGCCCCGGCCCAGGAACGTGGGCCGCGGCATCGGGCTCGTGCAGTGGTCGGTGAACGGCGGCAAGGGGCTGGTGAAGTTCAGGCTGGACGACACCGGCACCCTGACCGTGTCATCCGCCATGCTGGACCAGGGCGTGGGCACCTTCACGCTGCTGGAGCAGATGGCGGAGCAGGAGCTCAAGATCCCGGCCGAATGCATCCGGTTCGAACACTTCGACACCAGCGTCGGCATCAAGGATTCCGGACTGGGCGGCAGCCGCGGCACCCGGGTCTACGGCAACGCGGGCTACGACGGCGTCATGAAGACGCGGGAGGAGCTCCTGGAGCACGCGGCCAATGCGCTGGACGCGCCCAGGGACGACCTCGACCTGTCTGACGGACGGGTGGTCCACAAGAGCGCCGACCGGGGCATCAGCTACGCCGACGTGGTCAAGGCCAAGGGCTCGGCCATCGAGACCGTCGGACTCTACGACGACACTTCCAAGGTCCCGGACGCCGCCATGTGCGCGCAGATCGCCGAGGTGGAGGTGGACCCCGAAACCGGCAACGTCGAGCTCAAGCGGCTGGTAACGAGCCACAGCACCGGCACCATCCTGAACCCGCTCATGCACCAGGGCCAGATCGAGGGCGCCAGCATGACCGGCATCGGCTACGGCCTGATGGAGCACCTCATGGTGGATGACGGCAAGGTCACCACCGCCAACTTCGGCGACTACAAGATCCCCACCATGCGGGACGTCCCGGAACTGACGACCCTGGTATCGGAAACCAGGCGAGGCCCCGGACCCTACAACAGCATGGCCATCGGCGAAACCGCCAACATCCCCACGGCCGGCGCCATCGCCAACGCCGTCGCCGACGCCGTGGGCGTCCGCATCACCTCACTGCCCATCACCTCGGAGAAGGTGTTCGAAGCGCTGAACCGGAAGGGGTAGACCGCGCGAGTATGCCCCTGATACACGGCTGGCGCGCTGGCGCCGCCACCGTTGCGCAGGTACGTGTACTTGTCCTCGAAAACGTCCATGCCTTACGCGCCGGCAAACGCCGACGCGCCTTCCAGAAGTCGCGCGATGGTTTCGGTGGCCCAGGCGACGTCCCACAGCGTGCGATGCAAAAGACCGGGCTGCTGTGAGCATGTCGCGGCGCTCTGGTCCGCCTTCGGTTCGGACGGCGCTGACGTTGCTGCCCACGCACACCCACAGCGGCTGCTCCCAGGTTGTAGGAACGCAGTTCAGCCGCCCGATGGGCAAAGACAAGCTACTGTTCGTAGAACGACAGCAGATAGACGTGCTGCTCCTGGCCAACTGCAACGAGGTGCGCCCGCACTCGGCACTGGCCGGTCGCACGCCGGTCGAAGCGTACGGAGATGGTAGGAACACGAGAAGGAGGCGACATAGCCGACATGGACATGCAGGACGATCCCGTGATCGCAACGGCGGAAGGACCGCTGCGGTTACTGGACGGAGTCCGGCCACTCTACATGCTGCCAGCGGATCCGCTGGCAGAGGAAGTCCTGATTCCGGGCTTCCGGGTGGCAGGGAAGGTCGATTGCATGGTTGGGTTCTTCTCAAGCGAGGTGCTGGCCTCGCTCGCCCCCGGCCTCGCGACTTACGTCTCCGGTTCCGAGAACAGCTTCCGGCTTATCGTAAGCCCCCTGCTACGGCGCGAAGACCAAGCGGCCATAGAGGACGGCCTGAAATCAGCGGAAGCAATAGCGGGCGGGATTCTCGAAGAACTGACCGTCACGGAGGACCTGCTTCAACTCCATACTCTGAAGTGCCTGTCGTGGCTGCTTCGGGAGCGCAGAATCGAAATCAAGATCGCCCTGATGAAGGATGCTCTCTTTCATCCCAAGGTCTGGCTCTTCGAGAACAGGGCGGATGTCGCCGCGGCGCACGGGTCGAGCAACGTAACCGTTGCAGGCATTTGGAGGAACGTTGAACAGATCGCCGTGTCCAGGTCATGGCAGGACCCGAATCAGCGTTATATTACTGACAAGCTTCGCACCGAATTCGGCCGGTTGTGGGAGAACAAGGACGAAAACTGTATCGTTATAGCAATGCCGGAGGCGGTCAGACAGCGCCTGCTGCGGACTTACAGTTCAGAATTCCCACCGACCGAAGATGAGCTGCGTGCTCTCTATGGTCGCGCGGCAGGCGTAGCGGAGGAGCCGGAACCCTACAAGGCCGTTTCAGTACCGGCGACGAGTTTCGCGATACCGGGCTGGCTGAGTTATGAAGACGGACCTTTCGAACACCAAGGAAAAGCGGTCGAGGCATGGTGCGAGGCGGGGTATCGCGGCGTTCTGGAAATGGCGACCGGCTCGGGCAAGACGATCACATCCATGATCGGCGCGTACCGCCTCTACCAACGGCACAAGCCGCTCCTGATTGTAGTCGCCGCGCCTTATGTGCCGTTGATCGAACAGTGGTGCGATGAAATTGCGCCGTTCGGCTTGAAGCCGGTCAATCTCACGACGGCGGGCGGTATTGCAAAGCGCGCACGCGAGTTGAAAAAACTGGAGCGGCGGCTGCGCACCGGAGTGTCGAACGTCGAAACCATCGTCGTAAGTCACGATACGTTGTGTACTCCGGAATTCCGTGACGCCGTCGGAGCGTTCGACTGTGTGCGCTTGCTGATCGCGGACGAGGCGCACAACTTGGGGCGGCACTCCTTCATCGCTAACCCGCCGGAATTCTTCGAGCATCGCCTCGGCCTCTCGGCCACACCGATACGTCAGTACGACGAGGAAGGGACCGAAGCGCTGTTCGGGTTCTTTGGCCCCGTTGCGTTTCGCTTCACGCTCGAAGAAGCCATAGGCCGCTGCCTTGTGGAGTACGACTATTACGTCCATCCGGTGTACCTGACGAACACCGAGATGGACGACTGGTTCGATCTGACCGGCAAGATCAAGCAGAACGCGTGGCGCAGCGAGGGCGACAAGCCGGACGACCACCTCGCCAAGCTTTTGCGGGACCGCCGCGCGTTGCTGGAAACGGCATCGGGGAAAGTCCCGATGCTGAACGCGCTGCTTGACAAGCAGGATAACCGCAGCCTGCGACACACGCTCGTCTACACTTCCGACAAGGGGCCGAGCCAGATCGACAACGTGAACCGCCTGCTGCGAGACAGATGCATTCTGTTCCACCAGCTCACGGCCGAAGAGACGGCAAACCGCGAGCGGACGAAGCGGATCATACAGTCCTTCCAGGACGGTGAAATCCAGGTCCTCACCGCAAAGCGCGTGCTCGACGAAGGCGTGAACATCCCGCAGATATGCAAGGCGTTCGTCCTCGCGAGCACAACGGTTGAGCGACAATGGGTGCAGCGGCGAGGGCGACTGTTGCGCACATGCAGCGCCATCGGCAAGACGCACAGCGTCATTCACGACCTGCTGGCGCTGCCGCCCGGCATGGACGAAGGGCTCGATGCCGACGCGCGGGCGCTCGTGCGCTCGGAACTGCGCCGGGCGCAGGAGTTTGCCCGGTTGGCAAAAAACGCGGGCAGGCCGGACGGACCGCTGGCGACCATTGACAGAATGGTAGACGCTGTATACCTGTAGCAGCTCGGGGGGAGGCCAGATGCCGCTGAACGAAAACAAGATATTCTCGATCATCCTTGAGGAATGCGATGGGATTGAGGAACGGTGCAAGGGCTACAGGGACCGGATCAGGAAAGTGACCGTCGAAGTTCTGCAAGATGAGCGAGCTCATCGTGTGTCAGCGACTAACATCCAGAAGAAGATAAACGACAAATGCAACGCCGCTGCGCAGTTCCTGACGTCTCATCGCGGTCAGGACGCACGGACGGAGGAATCGGACTCATGAAGCTGCTTCGCGCCGAATTTCAGAACTTTCGGCTGCTCCGAGACCTTGAGCTTGAATTCTCCAGCGATCCCGACAGGAAGCTGACGGTTATCCGCGCCTCGAATGAGTCCGGGAAGACCTCGATCCTCCACGGCCTTCAATGGGCCCTCTACGGCGACGCGGCTCTGCCCGGCAAGGGCCAGGGGTTTCGCCTGCATCCCATCGACTGGGATGCGAGGGATGGCAAGAGTGTGCCGATCACGGCCACGGTCGAATTCGAGATTAGGAACTACCGGCAGGTCGACGGGGAATTGCGCGAAACCCGCTGGCGCTACCGCCTCGTGCGTTCTTCGTTCGAGGACGTAGATACGCATGTGCGCTCCGCCTCTACAGTCAGGCTTTTCCAACTGACCGACACCGGCGCAAGTCTTTTTGAGGCGCCGGAATCGCTGATCAACGACGAACTGCCGCCGGAGCTAAGGGATGTCTTTTTCACGGACGGCGACCGCGCGCTGCGCTTCATCGAGGCGGATGTCACCCTATCCGCCAAACGCGAACGCGTGCAACGGGCGATACGTTCCCTTCTCGGGCTCGGCGTGATCGACAACGCGATCAAGCATGTACACAAATCGGAGACGGAAGTGAACAAGAAGGCAAAGCAGGTCCGCACGGGCGGCGAACTGAGCACGATCGCCTCGAGCCTCGAAGCGCTGGGGAAGCAGCGTGAGAACCTCGAATCCGGTCTTGACGAGGCAAAACAGCAGTTCGGGGACCTCGACGAGAAGGTCGACGGGATCGACCGCAAGATCGCCGCATCCCTCCAGAAAGGTGACAAGGAAAAGCTGCGCCGAGACCTCGAACACGAAAGGGACGAGATCAAGCGGCTCGACGGGCAGCTTGTCGAGGCGAACAAGGCCCACTCAGAGCTGTTTCGCAGCCGGTCTATTGCGACCGACTTGCTCGCTCCGGTGCTTGGTCGTGCTTTCGAAAAGCTGGAAGAGCTACACGACCAGGGCAAGATCCCGAACACAACGGTCCCCGTGCTTCAGGAACGTCTCGCAGCGGAAATCTGCATCTGCGGCGAAACCTTGGAACCCGGCGACCCGGGTGGCAACAAGCGGCGCGTACATATCCGGAAGCTGATCGACGAAAGCCACGACGCCGACGCAACCGAGGAGTTGGTCACCAACCTGTACTTCGGTGCGAAACCCTTGCAGGCTGGCAGCGACGTCGGGTCGAACGCGTGGCTTGAGGACTACAAGAAGGTCATTGAGCAGCGTAACGGTCTTCAGCACTTTCGCGACGAA
This sequence comes from uncultured Binatia bacterium (SeqCode), assembly GCA_965214905.1. GTDB lineage: Bacteria > Desulfobacterota > Binatia > UBA9968 > JAJDTQ01 > JAJDTQ01. Next base: position 2,411,861 of record OZ243984.1, on the reverse strand, counting down.
GCCGGCCGGAGGTTCCGGGCCTTGGAACAGAAACTGGACTCGCTGCCCGACACGAATGTTCAGGGTCTCCGCGAAACACGCCGCGTGTACATGGAGCAGCGCGACCGCCGCCTGTCGGATCGGTCGGCCTTTGAAACCCAACTCATCGAGCTGCGGCGCAATCAAGAAAAGCTGGAAGCCAAGCGTGATCATCTGTTGCGTGAAGATAAGAAGGGAGCGCGGATTCTGGCTGAGCGGGACGTCACCAAAGATGTAATGAAGGTGCTGCAAAGCGCGTATGAGCGGATCACAAAAGAGGAATTGCAGAAAGTCAGCGATCTGATGAACAGCCTGTTTCTGAAGATGATCGGCGCGGATCCGGAACAGGGTGCGATTATTCAGCGCACCGAGATCAGCCAGGAATTCGACATCATCGTTTACGGGCCGAACAACAAGACACTCAACCCCGACCGGGACCTGAACGGAGCATCGCGACGGGCGCTGACGCTCGCCTTCATTCTCGCGCTGACGAAGGTGAGCGAAGTCGAAGCGCCGAACGTGATAGACACCCCGCTCGGGATGACGAGCGGGTTCGTAAAGCGCTCCATCCTGCGCACGGCGATACAGGAGAGCACTCAACTGATTCTGTTTCTGACGCACGATGAAATCGCGGGCTGCGAGGACATCATCGACCAGGGCGCCGGGGTGGTGTTCACCCTGACCAATCCGGCACACTACCCGAAGATGCTCTTGAACGATCCGGGAGTCGAGGAACGCAAAGTCCTCCGTTGCAGGTGCAATCACAAAGGCGATTGCCGGCTCTGTCAGCGTCGCCCGGATGCGCGCGTCGAACTGGACATGGCGTCATAGAGGGCGACGATGGCAGATCGCTACTTCAACCCGTTCCAGGCAATCGACATCAACGTGCCGGTGGAGTTCCACGAGGCGTTCACGCGGTATTGCCAGCGCAGCGCCAACCCGGTGATGGACCAGAGCCCGTTTCCGCGCATGGTCGATCTCTGGTTCCTATCCGTCTGCGTTGCGACGCGGCTCGGCCTAGCCCCTGCCGACGTGGCGACACACGACACGCGGAAAATCATCGACGGTTCGATCTTCGGCAACGACCCGTGGCGCGTCGACACGCTGATGTTGATCGCAATCGGCAAGACGGGCGACATCCGGATCGTGTCGGACCCGCGCAAGATGATGACCCTTGCCAACGGCTTGGCAGCCGCGGGTCTGCCACGCGTCATCGAAATGCTCCAGGACGGCAGTGCGGAACCGATCTGGAACCTGTCGGACGCCGTTGACACTCTTTTGCGCAAAGAGAAGGCCGCGTAGGAGCAGGTGTATGTCGAGTTCGTTTGGTGAAAATGCTTGGAGAAGAGTCGAATTTGCTGGCAGCAATTGGGCAGGAGTAATTGGGAAGCCGCGTAACAAACGGAGATAGTTGGCTTGTTCAAGATTTGTGCCCGGACAGTTCTGGAGCTAGGCGCTGAACTTATCAGCTCCGATATCATCGCGTTCTATGAACTTATCAAGAATGCATTCGATGCCGAGTCTCCGACGGGAGCAGAGATTCGTTTCGAGATCATCCTGAGACGGAACGATTACCTGAAATTCCGTCATCGGGCGGTCGAAGGACTAGCAGATATAGAGCGTCTGAAATCCGATATTCAGAAATCACTGGACCAATCGGCGCCCAAGGACTCGCTGAACCGTTTCCGCGAAGCGATACAGGGCGCGGATAATCTGGAAGAACTTGTTGGGGCGCTGGACTCCGTGCACGCTTCGGAGAACAAGGTCATCATGTCCGACGAAGGCTCGGGGATGTCGCGACAGGATTTGATAGACAACTATCTCGTCATCGGCACGGCATCGCGCAAACGCGAGATCGATGCGGCCCTTGCGGGACATCACGCCGGAGACCGGCGCCCGCCGTTCCTCGGCGAGAAAGGCATCGGTCGGCTGTCGGCGATGCGGCTCGGCGAACGGCTGACGGTCGAAACGGCCGAGCGTAGCGACAAGCGGCTAAACCTGCTCAAAATCGACTGGTCAGCCTTCGAAGATCTCGACGTGATGCTGGAGGAGATTGATGTCACGCCCGAGCGCGGCATGTCCAAGCCAGACAGGAACTGGAGCGGCACGAAGCTGATTGTGACCGCGCTCACTGCGGACTGGACGCATGATCGCGTTGAATATCTCGGCAAGCATGATTTTGCGCGGCTGACCGACCCGTTTGCCGATGCGAAACGGCGTCCACGCATCGCGATCTTTTGGAACGGCACACGCATGCCGGTGGCACATATGGATCGAAACCTGCTCTCGCACGCTCATGCGTCTGTCAGGGGCCGCTTCGTATACAGGAAACTAGGACCAGCGTTACAGTGCACTTTAGAGGCACTTGATCTTGGGTTCGAGCATCCGCACGAAGTGGAGAAGAGAGAACTCGCGCTGGCCGACCTCGAAGGTTCGGTTAGCGGCACCTCCGGCGAGGTTCCGTTGTCCGCACTCAATGACCTTGGACCGTTCGAGTTCGAGGTCTACTGGTTTAACCGGCAGCGACTCGGCCACATCGACAGCATCGGCGATCGGAAGATCGTCCGTGACCTACAAAGACAGTGGTCAGGGATCCTGCTGTTCCGCGACGGGTTTCGCGTACTCCCCTATGGGGAAGATGATGACGACTGGCTTGCTCTGGACCGACGCGCTCTGGGCAGCACCGGATATCTGTTGAACAAGACACAGTTCGTCGGACGAGTCACAATCTCTCGTCTTGGCAATCCGTTGCTGATTGACCAGACAAACCGCGAAGGGTTGCGAGTTTGCCCTGAACAGCAGGCGTTTGTCAGCTTGTTGCAGCTCGCTATTCAGTCTCAGCTTCGCGATTTCATTCGGGAAATCGAGCGTCGTCACAAGGACCAACCTCTCGACATGACCGAAGCAAAAACCGATGTGTCGAACCTCGAAGAGAGAGCGAAGGCCGCTCTCCGCCAGATCAGGCGAATTGCACCGCAGTCCTCGGAGACGATCGAGGAGTTGCAGCACACCCTCTTCGGGATTAAGGAATTCTTCGACCGAACGCAGCGCCGGATCGACGAAGTAGAGAGCGAGAACCGACGGATGGTGCAGATGGCGGGCGTGGGCCTTTTGGTCGAAGTTGTAGCGCATGAACTTGCGCGATCGACCGAGAATGCGCTAGCGGCCCTTGAGGCTCTGCGCGGCAGAGACTTGCCGGAACAGATCGACGGGCTGCTCAACGCCCTCAGATCGGAAATGATGTCGGTTAACAAACGCATCCGTGTGCTCGACCCACTGAGCATATCAGGGCGACAACGCAAGGAGACCTTCGATATCGGGACGTTGATTGAAGACATGCTGAGTGGGCACGAGTTTCAGTTCGAACGTCATGACGTAAAACTCAAGCTCAGCTTGCCTGACAACGCCGTCCGCATCCACGCGGTGAAGGGCATGATCGTACAGATTTTCGAAAACCTCTTGTCCAACTCGCTGTACTGGCTCGACCTCCGCAAACAGCATGAGCCCGACTTTCAGCCGCGGATCGACATTGCGGTGGAAGGCAACCCCCTAACGATCACTTATGAGGATAATAGTCGCGGAATTGCTCAAGAGAATCGTGAAAGCGTATTTCGTGCCTTTTTCTCTCTAAAGGAGAAGTCGAAGCGCCGGGGGCTTGGCTTGTATATCGCGCGTGAATGCGCTGAATATCATCGTGGCAGCCTGACGCTTGACAATCACGTTAATCGCTGGACGGGACGCCTTCACCGTTTTGTGCTGCAACTGCCGGACGAGGTTGTGGTCTCATGACGGAACTGAAGGATCGTCTCGCAGCACGGGGAATCACACGCGCCGTCGTCATAGACGACGTGTTTGACGCCGTTCCGCGTCCCGACGAACTCAATGATGGTGACTGGTCGAATTTCTTCGATGACCTTGGCGATACCGGAAACGAGCTGCTCAAGGAATTGCATGAGGGGTATGAAGAAGCATCGGCTGAAGAGTTGAAGGCATCGCAGGCGTTCATCACGGTAGTTTGGGACAACCGAGCGAAGCTGCCGAACGCGACTAGCGATCACCTGTTCCGCGATTATGCTGAGACGAAGACTACGGAACGTGCGGGCCTCGATGCCCTCGTCACCGCACTGGAAGCACTGGGACTTGTCTGCACAACGATGGGGCGCGAACTTGACGAGAGAGCGAAGCAAGCAGAGCTGATCTTTATCGACCTGTTCCTGGGCTTTCACCAGTCCGAAGACGATATGGACCGAGCGGTCCGACGTGTCGGGGAACTGGTCGAAGGCCGTGTGCAGACCCCGCCTCTCGTCGTCCTCATGTCACGTAGTCCCCAGCTTCAGGAAAAACGAAACGAGTTTCGGGATACGGCGGGACTCTTAGGGTCCACGTTTCGTGTTGTCAGCAAAGCCGACCTCGCTAAAAAAGGAACGCTGGAGACCCTGCTGACGAGGCTTGCGAATCACTACGAGGACGCAAAACGTGTCGCTGGCTTCGTCCATGCGTGGGACAGGGGCCTCGACCATGCACGGCAGAGTTTTGTCCGTATCCTGCGCCGTCTGGATTTGTCGGACCTTGCACAAGTGCGGGCGCTGCTGCTTGACTTCGAGGGCCAGAGCCTCGGTGAGTATCTTCTCGATGTTGCCGACCGGGTTTTGCAGCATGAGATAGAAGATGACGACAATACGATTGCGTCGGCTCTGGAGCTGAATAAAATCGAACTGGGAAAATACCCGGCCCCTCATCTGGCCGGTTCACCAGATTTACAGGAACTCGTGCACCGCATGGTGTTTTTGCACCCGGATCGCCTGTGTCTTTCGGTGAACGAAGACAAGGCGCAATTGCAGTTTGGCGATGTGCTGCGTTGGAAGGCCGATGAGGGGGATGGTTGCGGTGATGCTGTTTCGCTGGTCGTGAGTCCGGCATGTGATCTTGTGCGCGACGGTGCCGAGCGCGTCATGCTGCTTTCAGGCACGCTCGAAGAGCTTCAGCCCAAGAATTGGTCCTACAAGGCCGGCCCGGTCAGAACGGCCATTATAATACTGCCCGACGAGGGGCGGAAGTGGATCAGGTGGAACCTCAAGAATGTCAGAAGTCTGGAGTGGGACGAGCTAGACAGGTTGGTCGGGGAGGACGCCAGTCTAAAGCGTATCGGCCGGCTTCGGGAACTCTACGCAATCGAAATTCAGCAAATGCTCCTTGCGGACCTAGGCCGAATAGGTCGGCCCGCCAACCTGCCGGTCCCGTTCCCGGTTGCCGTCTCGTTGTTCTACGTAGGGAGCGACTGCAAGGCGCGTAAACTTGCTGTCGAGCAGATCGACTCCGCTGCCTGCTATGTCGGGCGTGGCAAAAGCCCGCAGCCGGTACACCGGTTGGTCCTGACGGAGCAAACTTGTGATCACATAGAACAGGCTTTGCAGGCGTTGGGTGAGGATGCCGTTCAGGACTCCGCCCGGGCCTCCCTTGCAGCCGTAAAGGCGGACCGCGGCTTCTTCACGAGGTTCGAGCGGGGCGAGATCGAGATGTCCACTGACGCAGGCAGGAAGATCATCAAGGCGAATGACAATAAGGTCTATGCCGCGGTCATCCGAGGCGGCGAATTCGACGAAGGAAGCGATATCGTCGGCGAAATCCGTAAAGCGGCGTTGATCGTCAAAGTGACGGATATCGCTGGCGAAGACGGGGACCAAAACGGCTCCTGAGTGCTCCTGAGACCTATTTGTGGCAGGCAAGACACACCTTCGCCTGCCCGTACAGGTCGTCGATGTCGAGCGGTTCGCTGTCGGGCCTTAGCGGGTTGGGCTGAACATTGGACCGCACACGGGCGAGCCGCTTTTCGTGATCAGCCCTGATCTGCGCGATGCGGTCCGGTTTCGCCAACTCTTCCAGTGACTCGCCTTGACTCCACGTAAACGGCGAGCCGTGGGCGACCGCGTCCTTCTCGTAAGCCTTGGCCTCTTCGAAGGCTTCGGGATGCTGTTCCCTCAGACGCACCCATTCGATCTTTTGCTGGAAAAAGCAGAAAGTGCAGCCGCTACGTGTGCGCCAGGAGTAGTATTCGGGTAGACCGAGGCCGGCTCCGTCGAGTATTTCAAGAACGCCGGCCTTGCCGATCCCCGCCTGTTTGAACGGTAGCTTGATGACTAGATTGTCATGTCTGGAAGAGTAACCTTCGCGGTATTCCTCGTCACTGCGGATCGCGACGTAACTATAGACTATCCTCCCCTCGGACAGAATCGGGCGAAGCCAGTGCTCGAACGGACGGAGTTTGAGCTGCCGGGTGCACCAGCGCGAGCGTGGCGAGGGAAGAAAATCGTTGTACTGCTTGAGCCAGAAGTCGAAGTCACGGTCGGGGTTCAGCTTGCGTATCGGTTGACCGAGAAATCCTTCCAGCCGCCCGAGATATTCGTAGACCTCGGGCAGTTCCTTGCCCGTATCCGTAAAAAAGTATTCGATTTCGAGTTCCGGATAGCGCTGTCGCATGTAAACCGCGAGCGCCGCGCTGTCGCGTCCCCCGGACAGGCCAAGTACGTGTTTCACAGGATCGGTCATCAAGAAGCGACCCTCCCGTTTCCTTTCTTTTGTACAAGCGGAGAATTTTGCATGTAGCGCGTGCTGAGTTCCGCTAACGCCGCGAGAATGATGCTGCGCCGGCTAGTGTCGGCTTCCGTCAACGAAGCCGTGACACGCTCGATGAGATCGTTGACCGCAACACGGTCGGAGTCCGTAATGTCGAATTCTTCGAACTGCGGTGCCGGCCGACCGACCGACCCGATGATAACGGCCATGGCTTGGCGCTTGTCGCGGCGGCCTTGAACGCGCGCATACGTCTCGGCCCGGAGGAATTTCTGTGCCATGTCGGCGAGCTCGATTATCGCACGGTCTATATCGGGATCGACCCATTCACGCGGCGGCTTGTTCGCGGCAAGACTCGCAATCCCCTCGAAACTCTCGTCCGAACCGTCGAACTGTGCCAGTCGGCCGACGAAGGCGTCGAGCCGGAAGTCTCCGGCAAGCTGCCTGATATTCTCGGCGCGCTCGCGCAATTCCACCAGGGACGGCGGAGAGACGTTGGGAACCTGCAATTCCTCCAGCGTGATATCGCGCAAGCGGTGAAGCATCGACGGGTAGGCCCGTACCAGCTCATCCAAGCCTTCGCGGATGCTGGCGACGACGCGGTGCAAACCGTCGTCATTGGCAGGCGAAACGTCTTCGCCAAGCGTTGTCGGTATGTCGTCGAATAGGAATTGGTTGGGATCGTGCGCCCGTTTGAACAAATCGCGAATCTTCACAGCATTCGATGATAGTCGCATCGTTAGACCCGTCCATCGAGGAAGGCGGTCGTAGATCCCGACAAGGCCACGCGCGACGTCGATGGGCTCCAGGTGAACAAGCTCGTTCTCGTCATCGAGATCGCGGACTACCTGAGCGATACCCGACAACAGGCGGCGTGCGACATCGGTCAGGTCCATCCAGCGCAACCGGATGACGCTCGGGTCCTTGGCCAGATACTCCACGTCCACGTCGTCGAACTTGGTCCTGAATATGCCATTCCGGTAGGCCGCCAGCTTTTTGTGCTGGGACAGGACGAATGCGACAACGAGGATCGGCATGAGGCCGGCCTTCACTCCAAAGGGCGGCCTGCCCCATAGATCAAACAGCTCGGCCACCGCGACGGTGCGCGAGGCGCGTTCCTTCACATAGTCGAGCGCGACAGTCCACAGCGGGGCGAGGTGGCAAGGATCTGAACCATTCGTCGGGGCAACGAATCGCCACCCTTTGCCTTCCCGGGCATAGAGCCCAGTCGCTTCCAGGACGGATTCGAACAGTCCACCCTCGGCCGGGTACCCTTTGATACCAAGGCGAGCCTCGCCCTTGTTCAGGACCATGCGGTGCAACAGGGCGTTCTGTGCTGCGATGGCATTGCTTGACGGTTTCTGCCGACTCAGCAATTCGTTATGCAGCCGCGGCGACTTCGCGAAGCGGCAGTCTGCCAAGTCGGAGGCAAGGCTGTTCAGTTCGGCCTGCCGCAGGGATTTGGGCTGGTAGCTTTTCCGGAACCACAGCGCACTGTCGAATGCCTTGCGTAGTTCGATTTCCAGCAGGGCCTGCAAGGCCGCAAGGCGAGCGGAGACTTCCCGCCGCGCAACGGAATCGCCCGCGAGTTCCGGGTGATCGTTGCTGACACTTACAAGCGCAAACAGCTCGCGCGCCAGGGACACAACCGCCCATGACCTCTTCGAAATCCCGACGACGATATCCCATGCACCGCTTTGCCGTGCGGCTTTGCGGCACAGGTCCTCGGCGCAGTCCTCGCTCTCTCCCGCGGTCGGAATCGCCAGCAGAAATTGTCCTATTGCGCCGTTCTGCGGCTCGAACCTCGTGGCAAATTCGACGAGGCCGCTGATTGGCACGACGTTTACGTCGAACCACCTCAGTGCGCCGGTGTCATGATAGTGGCGCTTGGCAAGGATCGGCTGAAGTCCCGCGACGGATTTCAACTCGGTGAGATCCACCTCGTCAAACTCGGCGAGCGCGGCCCGCACCGCTCGATCAATATCAAAATCGCTCCCTGCGAAGATGGCGCGTGCGTCGAGGAATTTCTTGAAGATCGTGAACGACCATGCGTCCAGTTGCGAGAGCGCCGTTTCAAGCGCCTTGTCCGATGTACCCTGGAAACAGGTGCGCAGCAGGTCGGAATTTGCCATGAGGCCCGAGCGCTCCTTGAAGAGGTCCATGACGGCGATTGCCTTGAGTAACCTGACATGAAGGGCGTCGCCGCCAATGGATTCGCATCGTTCGATCGCTTCCACTGCCAAGGCCCACCGATGTCCGTCCGGCGAAGCGAGGATGGACGGTTCCAGGTTGGCGCGGAGATAGTCCCAAAGCCGGTCGGGTCCGTACAACTCGCCGTCCTCGTCATGGTTCAGATAGTCCTGAAATCCGTGCGGTTCGGAGGAATTCAGGAAACCGAATATGCTGCGCTGATTTTGTCCGAATCGCCGTCGCGATATCGGTCCAAGCATACAAGCGACAACGGGATGCAGTGGCCAGCATGCTTCCAGTATTGCGGCGAGCCGTGCCACGTCACCAGCGCGCTCGCGACGTGCGAAACCGGCGACGGCGGATGCGAGCGGGCCGGGCTTCTTTGGACAATAGTCACTCTCGATGGCGCGTGAAATCAGGTCGATTTGCTCTTCAACCGCGGTGTTGACGACGAGGTCGATGAAACGCCCCTGAACCTTCGCCCACTCGTCGCGCATTTCGTGCGAGAGGCGATGGGCGTATTCCTCGAACGCTTGGTGCAACACGCCGACGACAAGAAAACGCCCCTTGCTTCGCGACGCGGCTTCGGCAAGCTGCTGGAGGATGTAGATGTCGGAGCCATCCCGCGCGGCAGCCTCCAGAAACTTACCCAACTCGTCGATGACCAGGAGTAGCCCGCCGTGGGTCTTCGGCTTGGATGCAGCAGCCTCGGTCAGGGTGTCGATCAGATTGCTTTCAGTCCAGCCGTCGCGTGGCTGCCGTGCCACGAGTCCTGTTCGCTTCACGGCCTCGCCGATGACCGCGATGGGGTCGTCGCGACGCGCGACGACGGGAAGAATGCGCCATCCCTTCGTGCCGGTCGGTAACGCGGTCCGGATCGTTTTCGCCAGATTCTCTCCAAAAACCCCGGCGGCCTCCTTCTGCAAACCGGCCTTACCGTTCAGCAAGGCGCTCAGGGCCACGACGAGGCTCGATTTGCCGCTGCCGTAGGGACCTGTCCACGTGAATGCTCCCTGGCCCGTTTCGGCGACGTGGCGCGCCATCGTTGCCAGAACATCGGCGGATGACTGTGGACAAACGAATCCTTCAAGGGCGGCCGCGTCACCGAGATCGGCATCAATACGGATCGATCTGAGAAAACGACGGGCGATCTGGACACGTTCGTTGAGCGCCATTATGCCTCCTCGATAGCCACACCATAATCGCCTCGAATCCGCGCCAAGGCCACCTCTTTACTGATTTCGACGTTGCGCTCAACGTGCTTTATCCCGGCGGTTTCGGTCCAGCGGAGCGCGCCGTCCGTCTCGTCTTCCAGCCTCGCCAAGCGGTCAGCCACATCGTTTTCATCGAAAAGAAATACGCGACCAGGCCCGCCGGGCGCATGGGCGATGGCCTCGAACGAGAGCGTGGCGACATTCGGAGCGTAGCCCGACCAGAAGGCGATCAGCGCATAGGTAAAAACACCATCGCCCAATGTCGTCTTGGGGCCTCGCACAAAGCGGAAGCCGTCCTTCTTGCCGATGGCCTTGATCAGCCCGAGTTCCGTAAGAGGTGATTCAAGCGCGTCATCGTACCCGGTCTTGCCGGACAGTTGCCGCGCAACATAGGTGCGAATGAAACATGCGACGTCATTTCTTATGGTAGTGCCAGCGGGCTGAGGCCAACTACGGTCCCTGGCAAGGCGGTCGAGCCTCTTGATCAGCCCGTCCCGCTCGAAGGTGACGGCGGGATAGTGGCTGAATGCCCAGAACCATGTCGTCTTCTCTTCCCGGGCCGCCAACTGCCAATGGATCAGCCACAGCGTAGCGGGGTGCTCCATATACGGATCAATGCCTTCCGGGCCGAACAGGAGTGCGCCTAGTTCCGTCGTTCGAACGGAACTCGTTTCCGGCTCGTGGATTACACCAGTGGCTTTCGCCCAATGGCGCATCGACGCGACCATGTTCTTGCCGACGCCGAATCGCGCGATGGCGTTGTGGTCCCAACAGGCGGCCCTGTTGCCGGGTTGGTCTTCGGTTTCAGCGACGCGGTCGTACACCTTCTTCAACCACCCGTAGCGGAGTGGGAAGGTCTCGTGTCCCGAGAATTGCGGGATGTAGCCTGTTTGATATAAAGGACCGCGTGCCATGCCCTCACTCGGTCACTGGATGATGCCTCCAGTTCGACTATAGCCGCCGAGTTGGGCTATGGTCAACAGATAGCTACTGGACGATGCATCCAGAAGCACAGGTCGCCGGAACCCGGCCATCAGCAAGCCTTTGTGATTCCAACTCGTTGAATTATAATGAAAATCGGGGACATCATCTACCTTGATCATCAGGCCACGACCCCGGTCGATCCGCATGTTTTTGCCGAAATGACGCCCTATTTCAGCGAGTCGTTCGGTAATCCGCACTCGTCGGATCATTGCCTCGGGTGGGAATCTTCGCAAGCCGTCGAGGACGCCGCCGCGCGAGTCGCACACCTGATCGGCGTGGACGCGAACGAAATCACATTCACGTCCGGGGCAACCGAGTCGAACAATCTTGCTCTGCTCGGCCTCCGACGCTACGCGGCGGGCGGCAAGCGCCGTCGAATTCTGCTGAGCGCCATCGAGCATAAATGCGTGTTGGCGGTGGGAAAAGTCCTGGACGAGTGCTACGGGTTCATCGTCGAGTCGATCCCCGTCGATGGCGAAGGCTTCGTGAAGCTGTCGGCTCTCGAAGCAACCTTGGACGAAGATGTTCTCGCCGTGTCGGTTATGGCGGTGAACAACGAGATCGGAACCATACAGGAGATAGAGGGAATCTCGCGGCTCGTAAGAGACTGCGGCGCACTATTCCATTGCGATGCGGCACAAGCGCCTGTTGCAATGAACGTCGAAGAAATAGGAAGGCACACTGATGTTCTCAGTCTCTCATCACACAAGATGTACGGGCCGAAAGGGATCGGTGCCATCTATATCGCGCGCGCGTTGCAAGACAGGTTCGAACCCCTGATCTACGGCGGTGGCCAACAAAACGGTTTGCGCTCAGGCACCGTTCCCGTTCCACTCTGCGTCGGCATGGGGGCTGCGGCAGATTTGCTGGTTGGCGACACCGCCGAGAAAAAGCGCGCGAACCTGAGCCGTCGGCGCGACACGTTCATCGAAAAGCTGAAGGACATGACGTGGCCGATGGCGGTAAACGGCCCTGCAGGTCGCGACCGGCATCCGGGCAACGCTAATGTACGCTTCGCGGGTTTTGCCGCGCATGACACTTTGGGGACGCTTCAACCGCGACTCGCGGCCTCAACGGGTTCGGCTTGCACCTCCGGTATCCCGGAGCCTTCGCATGTCTTAAGGGCCATTGGTCTGAACATTGACGAGGCCGAGGCTTCTATCCGTTTCAGCCTCGGCTTCGATACAAGTGACGAAGACGTCGAAGATGCTGTGGGCCTCATTGACGAGACGTTAGCTGGATTGTCGAGAATCAAGCCGGTGCGCTCATCCTGATTTGACTGGCTGGAGACACCGCCATCCCTGCGATTGGAAGAGAAAGAAGACGCCTGCCACCACCAGGACGGCGGCGAGTTATCGGTCCGGCCTGAACCGCCGCAAGCGACAGCGGCCCCCCTTGTCCCTCGCTCCACTCGTAGCGCTGGTCCGAGCAGGGGGAAGCCGCTCACGAAGGGGGGTGGGTTGACAACCAACGGGTTACACCTTAGCCTACCCTCGAGTGGTCCAACCGACCGGACCACCTCAGGGGGGGTAGGAATGACACAAACGGCTACGGAACCGGATGGCGGCACGACAGTCCCGAAGCCGCTGGTCTTCGCCACGTACCTCGAGGCGCATCGTGAGGCAACGCGTCGCCGAGTACAGGAAGCCGACAAAGGCTTCATCGTCAAGGTGGTGAAGTCTCCTTACGGAGGATACACGATTCGGTCCTGGCCCGAAGATCTCCTGGTGGACCCGGATCTGCGTGCGGCAGTCGATCGTGGAACACCGGGGTACCAGAACCTCTGATGACGAACGCCGTAGAGCCGACAGGCGTTCAGCGCTAGTGCAGCGTTTGCGGCTCCCCGAGCACGAACTCGGCGACCTTGGCGTCGAACCGGTCGCCGTCTGCAGTGACCATCTGATAGGTGCCGTGCATGGAGCCGTAGGGCGTCGTCAGCGGGCATCCGGAAGTGTACTCGAAGGACTCTCCCTCCTCCAGCACCGGGCTCTCGCCCACCACTCCCGGTCCCTTGACCTCCTCCACGTGGCCGGTGGCGTCGGTGATGATCCAGTGGCGACTCACGAGCTGCACGGTTTCCGAGCCTTCGTTGCGGATCTCCACGGTGTAGAGATAGAACCACCGGTTGTGCTCGGGGAACGAGCGGTTGGGGTCGTACTGGGTCGTGACCTCGACCCGGACGCCGCGTGTGACGGCCTTTGAGCTACCCAAGGCAACCTCCCTGACGCTTCATTTCGTGGATTCCCCGCACACCGACAGGATGGTGAGCGCGTACACCTTCGTCGCGGCAACGAGATCGTCGATCTTCATGGCGCGATTCCGCGCCTGACTGATGTCTTCTCTCTGCCGGGGCGGCCCGTAGCACACCGCCGGGATCCCTACCTCGTTGAACACGTTCATGTCCCGCCACATGCTGATCTCGGCCGACGGGGGCGCCGGGGGCTCGGCGCCCATGACGTCGCGGTGCGCCTGGTCGATGGAGTCAATCAGCATATCGGCGTTCCGCGCCACGTGCCCCCTGGAATACTGGTAGACGGACACCTCGGAGTCGAAGTCCAGGGTCGCCATCACCGCCTCGATCTCCCGCTTGATGGTCTGGGGGTCGGTCTTGGGGACGATGCGCACGTCGTAATGGATATCGCAGTAGCCGGAGCCGCCGCGAACGCCCATCACCTGGGCCTTGGGTATCATGGCGCCGCCGGGGAACTCGAAGCGCGCCTTTTGCTCGTAGTCGATGGCCCATTGCTCCAGCGCGATGACCGCGTGGGCCATCTTGATGTAGGGGTTGGGGTGCGTCCGCAGGGACTCGCCCCGTTCCAGCCGCGGCGTGTAGAGTTCGCGACCCTTGCAGCGGATCTTGAGCCACACCGCGCCGCATTCTCCGGTGATGATGCCGAACCCGGACGTCTCCCCTACGAGGCAGTAGTCCGCGGTGACGCCCCGGTCGATCAACCATTTCGCGCCGAAACCCTCGCCGGGGAAGTTCACTCCCTGGGTGTCGTCCACCGACGGCTCTCCGGTCTCGAAGGCGACTCCGGTGACGTACAGGTCGCCGCGAAGCACGACGCCGGCCTTCCCGAGCGCTCTGGCGGCGATCATGAAGGCGCAGAGCTGGGCCTTGTCGTTGATGAGGCCCTTGCCGAACATCAGGTCCCCGTCCACCCACGCGCCTTCCATTCGCACGTCTTCTTCGGATGCATCGGCCGGAAGCTCGGGGCCGGTGTCCATGTGCGCGTTGAGGATGAGACTGGAGCCGCCGCCCGACCCCCGGATCACCCCCACGGCGTTGACGCTCTCGTCGGTGATCCGCTGGAGAAAGGCCTCGATGCCGTTCTCCTTCAGCCATGCCACCACCGCTTCGCCAAGGGCTTTTTCCTGGGCATGAGGGCTCGGCATGCCGCCCAGATCAAGGCACAACCGGACCAGGTCTTCCCGGTCGCCGTCGATGATGTCCTTAAGGCGCTGCATGGTATCGCTCATGACCCTTATTCATACTTGAGGGGCGCTTCCACCGCAAGGAACGCGGCTGTCAGCGCAGGCCTGGTCCCGTCTCTCCCTGTCATCCCATCTCCCTGTCATCCCGGCCACCTCTGCGTCATCCGGGGTTGACCCGGGAGCCGGCTCCGGAGCAAGTCCGGGGTGGGGACGTGTGCGGGACGGGCGGAGGCGTTGCCTTTGCGCGCCAGGATCACGTCCTGGCGGCGTCGCAGTCGCCAGGCGCTGGTGGATCTGGTACACGGTCAGGGTCGTCAAGGGGGAAGGCAATGGCACAACAACGACCGAATTCGCGGATGAAGCGCGTCCGGGCGATGCTGGAGATCGCCGCCGGCGTCTACCCGGAGCGCATGCTCGAGCTCGGTGTGGGGCTCGACCTCCGCATCCACTCCAGCAAGGAGGAGGACCATATCTTTCCACCGCTCCGGTTCGGCGTCCACGGCGAGTTGATGGGCGGCATGAAGGCGCCCATCGAGGTGGGGAGGCGCCGGGTGGACGTCTCCCACGTGAACCCGTCCGTCATTGCCACCCTGGCCTACCGTGGCAAGGGTTTCTACAAGGAAGCCCTGCCTCTGCGGGCGCTGGCCTGCTTTCCTTCCTGGGACCGCATCGCCATCGTCGTATCCAGGGAGCTCGGGGTGCGCTCGCTGCGGGAGGTGGCAAGGAACAAGGTGCCGTTGACGGTCTCCACCCGGACCTCGGGCATCGACAACTCCACCCATTACGCGATCACCACGATCCTGTCGCTCTACGGTCTCTCGTTCCGGAAGATCAAGCGTTGGGGCGGCAAGGTCGACGAGTGCGCCCACCCCTCGTCGCCCAAGCGTATCGAGTCGATCCGGGCCCGGAGCGTGGACGCCGTGTTCGATGAAGGGCTGTCCACCCAGTGGCTGGAGGCGGCGCTGGACAACGGCTACGAGGTGCTCCACCTGGACGAGGACGTTATCGAGGCCATGGAGGAGATGGGCTTCAAGCGGGCGGTGATCCCCAAACGGCGGTTCCCCGGACTGAAGGAGGACGTCCGCACCGTGGACTTCAGCGGCTGGCCCGTGATCACCCACAAATGGCTGAGCGACGACATGGCCTACTCCCTGTGCGAGGCCATCTACCGGCGCCGCCGTGACATCCCGGTGGACGCTCCGCGCCTGAACATCCGGCAGGTGTGCCGCGACACCGACGCCGGCCCCCTGGGCATCCCGCTGCATCCCGGGGCGCGGAAGTTCTACGAGCAGATGGGGTATCTCTGAAGAATCCCGTGTCCCGAGGGCTGGAAGATCTCCGAACGCTGCTGACGCAGGCTCCGACCGGAGAAGGGGCGGGCGATGGGGAAATGCTGCTGACGCAGGAACACGTCAGGCCCGTCACCGGAGGGCTGTCACTCCTGGTCGGTAACGTTCTCGACGAAACGGTCAAACACCCCGTCTGCTGCGGCAACCGCTTTCTCGATGCGCGCCATGGTTCTCCCCAGGCGCACGCGCCTTTGACTGCCATGGCCTCTATACGGGATCTCCTCGACGACACCTGCTTGCGTCAACCGAGGCAGCAGTTCCTTGAAGAAGTGGTTGGACTTCACCCCGAGATGGGACCGTACTGTCCCCTCATTTACCGCCGTGGCGCGCAGGAACAACCGTACAAACCGCTGCGTCAATCGCAGGTCCTCGTCCACGCCATTCAATGAATCCGTCGGTCGTTCGCTGTCGGGCCCGGCAGGTCCCACATGGAACCCCTTGCCGCGCAGTTCGCGAGCTATCCGGTCCGGATCGAACAGGGGGACCTGATCGTCGCCCCACTCCTTGACGATGCTCTCCACGTGAACCGGCTCCAGGGACGACTCGGTCACCTCACCGACTGCGTGGAGGTCGATGCTTTCGAAGTGACAATCGACAAATCGGCAGCGGTGGAAAGTCGTACCGGACAAGGCAGTCGCGTGAAAATAAGAGCCCGAGACCGTGAGTCCCGTCAATTTGCGGCCACATAGCGCATTGGGAGGAAAGGTCATGTTCCGTGCTTCGTGGGGTTCGTTTGCGCCATCAAGGAGCGCCACGGTCAGAGCGCCGCAGTTTTCGCGAACGAAGGAGGCCGGCAGTTCACCATTGGCGAGCGTCTGGAGCAATTCCAGGGACTTTCCCGGTCCCTGGCCCGATCGACGAACGAAGCGGCAGGCTTCGGCGACGGTCGGGCCGGGCAGTGCGGCCTTGTCGAGAACAACCCTCACATCACCCGGATCGTCGGCCACGAGGGCTCGTCCCAATGCCTGCCCCAGGTAGAAGACGCGGAAGTCCTCATGGTCGAATGCCATGCGGCCGGGGCGTGTCGAGTCAAGAAGTGCGTGCTGTCGGATCCGCTCGCCAATCTGCCTTTCGACCGCCGGACTCTTGCCCTTCTGGCTTGCAAACATTTCCACCAAAAGAGCAACGACGTCCATCCCGAGATCGTCGGTCGCCCCGATCCACATCTCCTGAGCCAGTAGCGACAACAGTTCATGGTGCTCGGCGGCGGTCAACAGGGGACTCGGCGGCTCGCCTGACTTGTCCAACCACTTCCGGTTGGCTTCACGTTCGACAATACAGGCGACGAAGTCGTGGAAGTAGTCTCCGGAGTCTTGTCCGATGCGGTCGAGCAAAGCGGATATATCGTCCACCTCGACGGCGATATCCACCAGTCGTCTGATCAGGACGGCACGGGTCAGTACCGGATGCCTTTGACCGAGTCGACATGAGACATCCTCAAACAGGCGAGATGGATCTGTCACACCTCGTGCTGCCGAGTATTGCATGAAAGCCTGACGGTTCCAGCGATCCAACGACAGATGAGCGAATGCGACGTCTTCATCGCCGGCAATCGTATCGAAAAGCCTTGATCGAGCTCCGAACCCGGGGTTGTCGAAGAGAGCCCTGCGCGCAGAGACGAGGATGCTCCCCGCCGAGCGCAGTTGTTTGAGCAGGTTGCCAAGCGCGGATATGGCTTCCCCGGACGACCCTTCGATGATCATTTCCTCGAAACCGTCGAATGCCGGGACCAGCACCCCCAGGCGGACAAGCTCCAGAAAGGCATCGTAATACAGAAGTTGAAAACGTAGCCTGTTCACCAGGGAGGAGACCACCACATCGTCAAATCGGAGAAAGGTACGGCCGCCCAACGGGATCGGGACAAGCAGCCAGTCCGTATCCTTTGCCTTGTATGCCTCTGCCTGTTTGACAGCCAGGTAATCAATCAGAGTCGTCTTCCCCTCTCCGGCGTCCGCGGTCAGATACAGGACCGATGTTGTCCCCCCGGGGCGTCCGTCCAGGTTCCGTGTCGCCGTCCATGAAACGTCCGACACCGGAGTGCCTTCGGCCGAGGCGTTCCGGTCCGGCTGATCGACGAGCCGTCCTGAGGTCTGCACAAAAGGTTTCGGCAGCGTCACATACGAAAGGATTCGGTCCGCCAGCAGGGGCACTCTTGCCAAACGTGTCACAATCCACCGTTCGGCGGGCATGCGATCACCGTTCTCTTCGATCACCAACCCATCGGGTCGGTCAGACAGTCTGGCGGTAATGGTCTCATCCCGTATCTGCACGAGCAATTCACCGCCACGGGTGGCGACGTCATCGACTCGATCGGCAAAGCAGGTTACCACGCGGCTGAATTCTTCAAAGTGCATGATCCGCTCCCCTCTACATGACAACGGGCGAATACGTTGCCGTCGTCAATCCCTGGTACGGTTCCGATCGTGATCGTCCATGACGGGGCATGACATGGATAATGCGGGCACCCCGAAGCAGGGCGTAGCGGATGCCCGGCCAGAGATCGTCGTCGGCCGAGACAAGGGCGATGGGCTCCTTCGTCCCCTGCGCCAGGTGAACAAGGTCCACCACAAGCATCGAGTCCACGAGCTTCTGTTCCGGCCTCGTGAGGATCGATCCAGGCGCGACATTGCAAGCGTCTACCGGACACCGGTTCTCCGGCAAGAATTCACCCGGTACCGTCGTAGCAGCTTCGACGGCGGGGCCCGCTTCCGTCAACCGTTCGCCACGGTCAAGGTCATGCGCCGGCCGCGTATGACTTTCACCTCACTGCCCGTGGGGATCGCGGGCGCGCCGTCCTCGATGCGAGCGTGCCACAACTCGCCGCGTACGTAGACGTAGCCGGCAGGGTCCAGAGTATCCCGTGCCACGCCGCGCAGTCCTGCGAGCTGGGCGGCGCCGGAGGCTTCCCATTGATAGGCCTTGCGCAGGAACGGGTAGCAAGCGATGTCCTTGAGCACCACCACGCCCACGATGGTCAGCGCCACCCATACCGATAATCCCAGCCAGAGGTGCAGAACGGTAACCAGCGCGCCGGCCAGGAGCCAGCCGGGAATCTGAAACAGGTAGTAGCGGATGAGAATCTGCACCGATGCAGGGTCGGGGCCAGGAGGCTGTCCGAGTACCGGGAGCGACGGCGAGCGTGGAGTCGGGTCGCTGCCCTTCGATGACCCGGAAAGCCTCTGGAATCACATGGCGCCGGCGAACAGCCGCAGGGTCTCGCCCCGGTCGGCGTCGCCCACGTCGTAGGGAATGATGGCCACCTGGTCGATGGCGCTCTGCTTGAGATCCTGGACCTTGGCGTGACACTCGTCGGGGGTGCCGGCGACCGCGAACTTGTCCACCAGCCAGTCCGGGATCACGCGCGCCTGGCTGGCCCGCTGATCCATGTGCTGGTAGTAGTTGTAGGCTTGGCGGATGTCGTCCAGGACCTTCTGCTCGCGCTCGTCCAGGGTGAACGGAAGCGGGTGGGCGATGACCCGGGCCACATGGGCCTTGACCGCGTCCTTGGCGCCGGGACTCTCGGAGACGGCGCACGGGACCCACAGCACCAGGTCGATGTCGGATAGCTTGCGGCCCGCCGACTCCGCCCCGGCCGCGACCTTCTCGACGGCCTTCTCGACGGCGCCGGAATCCACCCCTACCAGGATGATCACGCCGTCCGCCAGGCGGCCGGAGAGCTCCAGCATCTTCGGCCCGCTGGCGGCCACGTAGAAGGGGATCTTCCGGTTCCAGGAGAAGTTGAGACGGATCCTGCCGCTCTCCAACTCGGCCTCGCCGCCCTCGATGACGGCCCGCATCTGCGCCACCGCCGCCTCGAAGTCCGCCAGCCGCGCCTGCTTGCGCCCCATGGTCTCCAGGGAGCTGTCTCCGAGCCCGATGCCGACGGCGAAGCGTCCCGGCGCCATCTCGTCCAGGGTCGCGTAGGCGCTGGCCAGCACCGAAGGGTGCCGCGTCACGGGGTTGGTCACGCCGGTGCCGATGATGACCTTCGAGGTGTTGAGCGCCACCGCCGCCATGTTCACGAATGCCTCGCGCCAGATGAGGTGCGAGTCGCCGATCCACACGTGGCTGAAAGCCAGCTCCTCCGCCTGCTTGCCGAGCTGGATGATGCGCGAGATGGGTTCCGTGGGGAAGAGTCCCACGCCGTACCGTAGTGAGCTCACCAGAAGACCTCCTTGGGCCATGGCCGCCGCGTCACGCGGGCGGCTTTCTCCATTCGTCCATGCCTGTCATGGGTTACGGTCGTCTCGGCGGTCCATCGCAGAATACAGGATTTGACCCCGATCCGGAAACGCATCATTCCCGATAGTGCCACGCAGAGTCAGCCCAGGTCAGGCGCCCTCAGAGAAAAGGTTTCCCTGACCTGGAGAGCCCTGAGCCTGCCCGTCGTCCGCGAAAGGATCGTCAATCTTCCTGGGGAGGCGCAACTTCTGGCGAATCGCCGCCACGGCAGGCGAGGCGACGTAGATGCGGCCCCGTTTCTCGCCCTCGGGCACCAGCAGATTGGCATTCACGAGCGCCTTCAGGTCACGGCTGGCAAGATTATTGGACACCTCTGCACTCACCCGGTAGGACGAGTTTCGTACCTTGCTGCCAAAGGCGGCCTGCAGCAGCGCCATGGCCGTACGATCGGGAAACCCCCTGGTTTCCACCAGCTCCAAGAGCTCTCCATACACCCGCTCCAGCTCTCGCGTTCGTCGGAGGAGCGTTTGCGCTTGCAGATAGTGGCCACTCAGACAGAATCGAACCCATGGCTTGGCGCTACGCTCCGGATGCCATCCGCCGTCGCCGACCTCTGTCAGTACGTTGTAGTAGTCCTGTTGGTTGTGGCCGATGTACTCTTCCATTGAAGAGAAGGTCGGCGCAACAATCCCATCGCCCGCCAACACCGCGGTCTGGATGCATCTGGCGGTTCGGCCATTGCCATCCGTGAACGGATGCAGCATTACCAAGTTCAGGTGTGTCATGGCCGCACGCAAGAAGACCGATTCAACGTCCCCATCGTTTACGTAGTCCAGAAGCTCATGGATGAGTGGCTCCAGTTGGTCGCGGTCTACTCCCTCGTGTACCAATTCACCGGTCCTGCTGTCCCTGACACCCACCCACCCGGGGCGGTACTGACCTGACCGCGCCGACAAATCCGACTGGCAGATCATGAAATGGACGGCCAGAAGTACGTCCTCCGTAACGACAAAGGACGGGCTCTGGCGGCGCTGAAGGATGTAGTCCATTGCCTCGCGGTAACCGACGACAGCCCGCCACGTGTCACGGTCCGTGCTCGTCGGGTCTTCGCCGTCAATTGCGGCGATGGCGTCCTCGTCGGACACATGGATGCCTTCCACGCTATTGCTCCCTACAAGCGCGCGTGCCCGCGTCATGCGGGCCAGCAGGCCCGTCCAGCGGCGCGGCTCCGTAACGACGTATTGGCGCAGGTCGGCCCGAATCCGGGCCGTTGCAGCCTCCACTCGCCTCTCTTCTTCGTCCAGAGCGCGATATGTGAACAACATGACAAAACAGTTTATAAAAGACTTCAGGACAAAAAATAACTGATTCATGGTCAGTTGTCAACTGGAAATGATGCATGGACGGGCTGGACCGGGAGGCCGGGCGCCCCCGGCGAGGGATCCATCATTCACACTTGGCGCCCCGCAGGCTTCTGTCCGCTGAAGGTGACGCCGCGCTCGGGGGGCGGCGTCTGCTGGCTCCGGCCCGGTACGGTGAGTTCGCCGTCGATCATCACCACCGAGATTCCCGGAAGGTCGCCCTTGGCGAACGAATCCAGGGCGTCGCGGGACACCGACCCGGTGATGCGGTCCATGATCACGAGGTCCGCGGGCCTGCCCTCGGCGATGATTCCGAGGTCCAGTCCATGGGCGCGGCCGGTGTTGCCGGTGGCCATGGCCACGGCCTGTTCCGGAGCGATGCCGCCCAGGGAGGCGAGGAAGCAAATCTCGCGCAGGATGCCCCGCGGCACCACTCCGGTGCCGCCGGGAGTGTCGGTGCCCACCAGCACCCGGCCCTCGGCGGCGTACTGCCGGACCGCCTCGGTCAGCACCATCCCCATGCGCAGGTTGCCGGAAGTGCAGATCTCGACGTAGTACCCGGTCTCGGCCACGATGCGCCGCAGGTCCTCCTCCGGCATGGGGATGGGGCCGCCGGTGCTGTGGCCGATGATGTCGGGGTCGATGGCTCTGACGATGTCCACGCCCGCCACCTGGCTCACCCCCGAACGGGACACGCCGCCGGAGTGGATCTTGACCTTGATGTCCCGCGCCCTGGCCCACTTCACGTAGCGTTCCGCCTCGCCGGTGGGCAGCAGGCCGTAGTCGTAGAAGATGAACTTGACCAGGCGGATGCCCGTCTCGGCGATGGTGTCGAAGTCCTTCTCCTCCAGGCCCGGAACCAGCAGCAGCGTGCCGCCGTGCACCCGGACACCGGTGGGCCGGAGGTTGTCCCAGCACCGTTTGGCGACGATGGCCAGCGACACCGCGCACAACGGGTCCGGCGGCAGCGGCAGCCCCGGCACGTGCAACTCCCCCGCGGAAATGATGGAAGTGACCCCGCCGTGCATGTAGTGCGTGATCCATCCCATGGAGTTCTGAGCCGGGGTGAAGTTGCCGAAGGTGGGATGCGAATGCGAGTCGATGAGACCCGGAATCACGGTGGTCCCGTTGGCGTCGATGGTGCGGTCCGCGCCGCCGGCCAGCCCGTTCCCGATCTCCCGGATCACCCCGTCCGCCACGAGAATCGAGTCGGCATCCCGGAGCGGGTCCTCGAGCAGCCCGGTTGCCAGAGTCCCGATGTTCCTGATTAGAGTCGCAGTCATGATCCCGGCCCCTTTGCGGCGAAGATTCCAACGAACCTAACACAGAAGCGTGTGAAATTCAGGCGCGGCCGCCTGCGGCTCAGTGCGACAGGATCTGGCTGAGGAACAGCTTGGTACGGTCGTGTTGCGGTTGGGCGAAGAACTGGTTCGGGGTGTTCTCCTCGATGATCTCGCCGCCGTCCATGAAGATCACCCGGTCGGCGGCCCGGCGGGCGAAGCCCATCTCGTGGGTCACCACCAGCATGGTCATGCCGCTTTCCGCCAGCTCGATCATCGTGTCGAGCACTTCCTTGATCATCTCGGGGTCGAGCGCGGAGGTGGGTTCGTCGAACAGCATGATCCTGGGTTGCATGCACAGCGCCCGCGCAATGGCCACGCGCTGCTGCTGGCCGCCGGAAAGCTGGCCCGGATACTTGTCGGCCTGCTCGGGAATGCGCACGCGCGCCAGATACCGGCGGGCGACGTCCTCGGCCTCGCGCCTGGGCAGCTTGCGCACCCATGTCGGCCCGAGGGTGCAGTTCTCCAGCACGGTCAGGTGGGGAAACAGATTGAAGTGCTGGAACACCATGCCGACCTCGGAACGGATCTGCTCGATGTTCTTGACGTCCCGCGTCAATTCGGTGCCGTCCACCCGAACGACGCCCTGCTGATAGACCTCGAGCCGGTTGATGCAACGAATCAGGGTCGATTTGCCGGAGCCGGACGGTCCGCAGATGACGATGCGCTCCCCCTCGATGACCCGCAGATTGATGTTCTTGAGCACGTGAAAGGCGCCGAACCATTTGTTCATGCTCTCGATCTCCACCATCGCCTTCGCGGGATCGATGGAGGATCGAATGCGGTCAATGTCGTCGTCGATGGCAGCCATGGCGAAAGGGCTAGCGGTGATCCACGCTCAGACGTCCTTCGAGCCAAAGAGAGTAACGAGACATGGCGAAGCAACTGATGAAGAAGAAGAGCGCGATGAAAAGATAGGTCTCGTTCGACAGCCCGTTCCATTTGGCGTCCGCGAGGACGGCCCGGGCCACGCCGAGAGGGTCCAACAGGCCGATAATTACTACCAGCGTGCTGTCTTTGTAAAGCCCGATGAAGACGTTGACGATGCCGGGTATGGAGATCTTGAGGGCCTGCGGCAGCGTGATCAGCCAGGTGGTCTTCCAGTAGGACAGACCGAGGGCGTCCGCGGCCTCGTACTGGCCCCGGGGAATGGCCTGCAACCCGCCGCGGACGGCTTCGGCGATGTAGGCGGCGGCAAAGAGCGTGACCATGATCAGCACCCGGAACAGGAGATTGAAGTTGGTCCCGGGGGGCAGGAAATAGTTGAGCATGGTGGAGGCGATGAACAGCAGCGTGATCAGCGGCACGCCGCGCAGCACCTCGATGAAGGTGGTGCAAAGGACCCGGATGGCGAGGAGGCGCGATTGCCTCCCGAGAGCGAGGAGGATACCGAGGGGAAGAGAGGCCACGATTCCGGTGACGCCCAGGATCATCGTCAGCAGGAACCCGCCGTAGAAGTCCATGTCCACGACCGGAAGGCCGAGACCGCCGTAGATCAGCCAGGCGCCCACCGCGGGGTAGGCCAGGGAGAACCACAGCATCCGACGGCGAAAGGGCGTGCGGTCGAACAGAATCGGCGCCAGGGCGGGGAACAGCAGGACGAAAGTCAGGATGGGACGCCAGCGCTCGCTTTCGGGATAGAAGCCGTAGACGAACTGGTCGATGCGCGTGGCGATCACCGCCCAGCAGGCGCCGTCGCCCTGCCGGCGACAATCGACGCGGGACTCGGCGTTCACCACCGACTCCAGCACGAACCAGTCGATGGCGGCGGTCACGAACTCGTAGATCAGCCACGCGGAAACGAGGGTCAGCGCCGTGTTGAACACGGAGGAGAACAGGTTGGCCCGCAGCCAGCCGATGAAGCCGCTGGAGCCGGGCGGCGGCGGCAGGTCCGGGTGCTGTCCGGGCGGATACGTCGGGGGTGCGGTCGCGGGAAGGGACATCAACGCTCCACCAGCCGGACCCGCCGGTTGTACCAGTTCATGAACACGGAAATCGCCAGGGAAAGGGCCAGATAGACGAGCATGACCAGCATCATGGTCTCGATCTCCCGCCCCGTCTGATTCAGGGTGATCCCGCCCAAGGTCGCCACCAGGTCCATATAGCCGATGGCGATGGCAAGGGACGAGTTCTTGGTGAGATCGAGGTAGGAGGACGTGAGCGGCGGGATAATCACCCGCAACGCCTGAGGCAGGATCACGAGCCTGAGAACGCGCCGGCGTGAAAGCCCCACCGACTGCGCGGCTTCGATCTGGCCCTTGTCGACGGCGAGTATGCCGGCGCGGACGTTCTCGGCGATGAAACCGGAGGTATAGAACGCCAGCGCCCAGGTCAGCGCCACCAACTCGGGAGTCAGGTAGAGACCGCCGCGGAAATTGAAGCCCCTGAGCGCCGGCATATCGAAGGACAGTTCGGCACCCGCGGCGACGAAGGTAATCGCCGGCAGTCCGACGATCAGGGCCGCAGCGATCCAGCCCCCGGGAAGCTGGCGGCCGGTGGCCTCCCGAACGCGGCGAACGTAACGGCGCGCGAGAACCGCGGCCGCCAGCGCCGCAACCACGGCCATGGCAACCCATTCGAACCCGGACTCGAACATGGGCCTGGGAACGTAGAAGCCCCGGTTGGTCAGAAACGCGGCGTCGCCGATGGCCAGGGCCTGCCGCGGATGCGGCAACGTGTTGATGATGACCCCGTGCCAGAGCAGGATGAGCAGCAGCACGGGCGTGTTGCGGGTGAACTCGACGTAGCAGTAGGCAAGGCGCGAAACCAGCCAGTTGTCCGACAGTCTGAGTATGCCGACCAAAAACCCGAGCACGGTGGCCGATACGATCCCGAGCAAGGCCACGAGGCCCGTGTTGATCAGGCCCACGAGCGCCGCGCGCAGGTGGGTGTCCCGGTTGCTGTATTCGATCAGGGTCTGGTTGATGTCATAGTTGGCGGGCAGCCGCCAGAGGAAGCCGAACCCGAACGTCTTGTCGAGCATGGCGAAGTTGGCGACGACGTTCCCGATCACCCATGCCGCCGATGCAAAGACGGCGAGTAGCACCAGGACCTGAATCACGACGCCGCGCACGGCCTCGTCGCGCCACAAACGCGACGCGCTCCGCCCGGAGCCCGACGCCGCGCCGGATCTGTCGGGGAGTTTCACCACGCCCGGTATCGTATCCGGCGTGAGCCGTACGGATGGTCCATACGGCTCACGCTGATGCGAAACCTCCTAGCGGAAAGGCGGGGCGTAGATCAGGCCGCCATCCGTCCACTGCGCGTTGACTCCCCGGTCGAGGCCGATGGGCGTCTGCTTGCCGAGATGGGTCTCGAAAGACTCGCCGTAGTTGCCCGCCTGCGCGATGACGTTGACCGCCCAGTCCTTGGACAGCCCCAGCGCCTCGCGGCCCTGCAACTCCTCCTTGCCGAGCAGACGGTTGATTTCCGGGTTCTTGGCGCCCGCCGCCATCTGCTTCACGTTTTTCGACGTCACGCCCATTTCTTCCGCCGCGATCATGGCGTTGAGCGTCCAGCGGACGATGTCCGCCCACTGGTCGTCGCCGTGGCGCACCAGAGGACCCAACGGTTCCTTGGAAATGACCTCGGGCAGTACGACATGGGCCTCCGGATCGTCGAGCGCGGCCCGGGTCGCCGCAAGACCGGAGCGATCGGTGGTATAGACGTCGCAACGGCCGGCCAGATAATTGGTCCGCGCTTCACTGTTGGTCTCGATGGGCACCGGCT
The DNA here is from genome assembly GCA_965214905.1 of uncultured Binatia bacterium (SeqCode). Lineage (GTDB taxonomy): Bacteria > Desulfobacterota > Binatia > UBA9968 > JAJDTQ01 > JAJDTQ01. The sequence goes on along the minus strand of OZ243984.1, from coordinate 2,385,489 downwards.
CGTACTTCATGTTGTTGGCGCGAAAGAAGTCCGCGAGGTTGAGCTCGGTGGTAGTTCCCGTCTGGATGCAGATGGACGCCCCGGCAAGCTCCCTGGCCGACTTGACCCCGAGCTTCTTCGGGACCATGAAGCCCTGTCCGTCGTAGTAGTTCACTCCCACGAAGGTGAGCTGCAGGTCCACGTCCCGGCTGAAGGTCCACGTGGTGTTGCGCGAGAGCATGTCGATCTCGCCGGAGCGCAATGCGGTGAACCGCGTCTTGCCGGTCAGATTCTTGTATTTCACCTTGCCCGCGTCGCCCAACACGGCAGCAGCCACGGCCCGGCACACGTCCACGTCGAAGCCGCGCCACACGCCCTTGTCGTCCGGAGCCGCAAAGCCCACGAGGCCCGTGTTGATGCCGCATATCAGATGCCCGCGATTGCGGACGTCGTCCAGAGTACCTGCTGACGCCGCCGATGCCGCCATCAGCACCGCGGCGGCGATGCCGCCCGACAACCCCCGTAACAAACTTCTCATCAATGACCTCCCTTGGAGAATTTCTTTAGACATAGCGTCGAATCCTCGACCGGACAAACGGTCCGAAAAAGAATCCCCAGGAGCCTGTCGGATTTGGCGAATCGTAGCGAGAGGCATGAAAATGGACCCATTTCCGTGCCTCGCAGTAGATTCTTGCCAAGTCCGGCAGACTCCTAGCGGCGTTCCTCCGGGATCAGGCCGCGCGGAGCGAAGCGCAGGACCAGCAGGAGCACCAGGCCCATGACCACCAGACGCATGTGGGCGGCGCTCTCCATCAGGTGGCTTCTGACCGGGCTGTCCGGGGACAGGGGAGAGGTGATGATCTCCATCAACCACAGGCCCATGGGCTCGGCTTCCACCCAGAAGTACCAGACCACGAAACCGCCGAGGACGGCGCCCCAGTTGTTGCCGGAGCCGCCGACGATGACCATGACCCAGATAAGAAAGGTGAAGCGCAGCGGCTGGTAGGCGTTGGGGGTGAACTGCCCGTCGATGGTCGCCAGCATGGCGCCGGCGATACCGACCACGGTGGAGCCGAGCACGAAGACTTGCAGATGCCTGGCGGTCACGTCCTTTCCCATGGCGCCGGCAGCCGTCTCGTTGTCCCGGATCGCCCGCATCATCCGTCCCCAGGGCGCGCGCCACGCGGCTTCGGAAAGCCACATCAGGATGACGAGCACGAGCGCGAAAAGGCCCGCATAGCAGAGCTTCACCACGATGGACGAGAGATCCACGTGCGGCACCCCAAGGCTTGCGGCCCATTCCCGGAACCACAAGGCGCTCTGCAGATCCACCTCGTAAGGAACCGGGCGCGGCAGGCCGGTGACGTTCTTCACCCCCCGGGCGAGCCATTCCTCGTACTTGAGGAAAGCGATGATGATCTCGGAAATGCCCAGGGTCGCGATGGCGAGATAGTCGGAACGCAGGCCGAGAGAAATCCTCCCCACGAGCCAGCCCGCACCCGCGGCGAACGCGCCACCCGCGAGCCAGGAAAGGATGATGGGAAGGCCAAGCCCGCCGAGGTAGCCGGTTCGGGTGGGATTCACCGATTCGATTGCCCGCACCGCCGGCTCGAACACCTGCCGGACCGCGAGATAACCGACGAGCAGGACCAGCGCCACGGCGAACTTCCGGTACCGTGGCTGCCTGACGAGCCGATGGGTGTAGACCGCGCCGAGAATGATGAGCAACGCAAAGACAAGGGTCAGCACCATGCCGGCGCCGCCGGCCTGCCAGGCCTCGGTCACCGGGGGCATGGAGACCAGAACCCCCGCCAGCCCCCCCAGGGCGGCAAACCCCATGATGCCGGCGTTGAACAGGCCCGCATAGCCCCACTGGATGTTCACCCCGAGCGTCATGATCGCCGAGACCAGGCACAGGTTGAGGATCGCCAGCGCCGAAGACCAACTCTGCACCAGGCCCACAAGGCAGATGAGCGCCGCCATGACGGCGAACAGGGCGGGCTTGCGGGGAGCCCGCAGGACCCGGCCGATGCCGGCGGGAAACCGCCCCTCGCTTGCGAAACCATCGGTCATGGGGACTTCCCGCTGAAGATGCCGGTGGGCCTCACCAGCAGCACCACCACCAGGATGAAGAAAGACACGGCGAACTTGTAGTCGGTGGAAAGAAACTGAACGAGACCTTCCGGCCGCCAGCCCTCCGGCCCCAGATAGGTCAGGAACTTCCGGTAGGGATACGTGAGCAGCACCTCCGAGAAGGCCACCACGAAGCCCCCTGCGATGGCGCCCAGCGGGTTGCCGATACCGCCGACGATGGCGGCGGCGAACACCGGCAGGAGAAGCGACAGATAGGTGAACGGCTTGAAGCTCTTGTCGAGGCCGTACAGCGTCCCCGCCACGGCCGCAAGGGCGCCGACGATCATCCAGGTGACCGCCACCACTCGTTCCGGGTTGATGCCGGACAGAAGGGCCAGGTCCTCGTTGTCCGAATAGGCGCGCATGGACTTGCCGGTGCGCGTCCTGTCCAGGAACCAGAAGAGCGCGGCCACGAGGACGACCGCCACCACGACGCTGAGGATCTGGGTGGTCTTGACGGCCAAGCCCTCGGCGAGTCCCGTAAAAGACTTGAACTGTCCCGCCGTGACCAGGAAGCGCGTCCCGTCGGTGAAGACCCGATCCTCCGGGCCGATGACCAGGCGTATGAGCCCGTGGATCAGGAACATGACCCCCACCGAGACCACGAGCAGGATGACCGGCGGCGCTTTCGTCCGACGGTAGAACCGATAGACCCAGCGGTCCGTCAGGAGGCAGAGGCCGGCGGTGACCAGCATCGCCGCGGGCAAGGCCAGCACCGCCGTGGGCAGCGGGCCGATGCCTACGTTCCAGGTCTGCAGGAGCCAGGTGACGAGTATCGTGATCATGGCGCCGAACGCCATGATCTCGCCGTGGGCGAAGTTGGAGAAGCGCAGGACGCCGTACACCAGCGTGACCCCAAGGGCGCCGAGGGCAAGCTGGCAGCCGTAGGCGGTGGCGGGAACGAACAGGAAATTGGTGAGCAGCACAACCGCATTGACGGCGCTTTCCAACGGTCACCCCCCCAGAAACGACTGCCGGACCTCGGGGTTCCCCAGCAGCACCGCCCCCGTACCGGTAAAGCGGTTGCGTCCCTGTACCAGCACGTAACCCTTGTCTGCCAATTCCAGGGCCTGCCGCGCGTTCTGCTCGACGATGAGGACGGCGACGCCGCTTTGGGCGATGTCGATGATGCGCCCGAAAAGCTCGCGCGAGACGATGGGCGACACGCCGGCCGAGGGCTCGTCGAGCATGAGCACCCGCGGCCGGTTCATCAGCGCCCGGCCGATGGCCACCTGCTGTCGCTGGCCGCCGGACAACTCGCCCGCGGGCTGGCGGCGTTTCTCCCTCAGTGCCGGGAACAGGCTGTAGACCTCCTCCAGGGTGTCGGAGACGTCGTCGTCCCGGACAAAGGCGCCCATCTCCAGGTTCTCCTGCACGCTCATGGAGCGGAACACGTTGTCCGTCTGGGGTACGAAACCCATGCCCTTGCGCGCCCGGGCCTGGGGCGCCAGCCGCGTAATGTCCTCGCCGTCCAGGCGCACGGCGCCCGAGCGAAGCTCCAGCATTCCGAAAAGAGCCTTCATGGCCGTCGACTTGCCGGCGCCGTTGGGTCCCACCACCACGGTGATCTCTCCTCTGTCTGCGGCGATGGCGCAGCCGCGCAGAATATCCGGCCCGCCATAGCCTCCCGTCAACTCCTCGCCCACCAGCAGGCTCATTGCATCCGCTCCTCCCGGGTCACCAGCCCCTTGCCGAGATAGGCTTCGATGACCCGCTCGTCGGACTGGATCTCGGGGGCCGAGCCTTGAGTCAGCACGGACCCCCCGGCCATGACGATGACCGGATCGCACAGCAGCGAGATCAACTCCATGTCGTGCTCGATGATGCAGAACGTGTAGCCGTAGTGGAGGTTGAGACGCAGGATGGCGCCGGCGATTTCCTTCAACAACGTGCGGTTAACGCCGGCGCCGACCTCGTCGAGCAGAACCACCCGGGGCTCCGCCATCATCGTGCGGCCGAGCTCGAGCAGCTTCTTCTGCCCGCCCGACAGGTTGCCGGCCTGCTCCCCGGCCACCGCTTCGAGCTTCAGGAACTCGATGACCTCGTCCGCCTTGGCGCGGACCGCCTTCTCCTCGGCGCGGATCTTCCCGGGCCGGAGCCAGACGTCCAGGAGACGCTCGCCGGACTGGCCGGCCGGCACCGTCATGAGGTTTTCCCTCACCGTCAGCGTCGAGAATTCGTGCGCGATCTGAAAGGTGCGGAGGAGGCCCTTGGCGAAGAGCTCGTGGGGCCTGAGCCCGGTGACGTCCTCGCCGTCGAGGTGGACTCTTCCGGAGGTCGGCTTGTGGACGCCCGCGATGACGTTGAAGAGGGTCGTCTTGCCGGCGCCGTTGGGGCCGATGAGTCCGGTGACGGCGCCGCGCTCGATGACGAGGGAGGCGCCGTCCACGGCCCGGATACCGCCGAAGTGCATGTGCAGGTTTTCTACGACGATCATCGACGCAGGTACCTTGGCAGCCTGCCGGCGGGAAAGGACACGGACCTTTCCCGCCGGTGCACTCTCGGTCCTACCGGAACCGGACCGTCTCGAGCTTACCGCCCTTGACCATGATCTGGCGGTAGTTGCCGGCGCTTTCGCCCGGCCCGATCAGCTCCACTGCCGAGGCTCCGACATAGTCGATGTCGCCGCCGGCCGCGAGGATCTTGAGCCCCTTGGCGAGCTCTCCCGGATAGATCTTCTCGCCCGGCGCGTTGGCGACCGTCAACACTTTTTCCTTGAGCGCGCCGCTGTCGGCCGACCCTGCGGCCTGCATGGCCAGCAGGATCAAGGCTGCCGCGTCATACGCCTCGCCCACGAAGGGGCCGGCCGCTCCGGCCGTGATACCCGCCGCCTTGGCCATCTCCTCGAACCTGGTTGCGCCCGGGCTGTCGGTGCCGGGAGCGGCGCCGATGGCGCCCTCGAGTCCCTCGCCGATGGCCTGGATCAAGGCTTCGCCGACCATGCCGTCGGGCAGGTAGAACCGACTGAAGGCGCCGGTGTCGAGGGCTCCCTGGATGATGCCCTTACCGCCCTGGTCGAGGTACCCGGCCACCACCAGGATGTCGCCGCCGACCGCGGCCAGCGCGGCCACCTCGGCGCTGTAATCGCCCTTGCCGTCTTCATGCGGCGCGGAAATCGTGATGCGGCCTCCGCGCTTCTCCACGTTGGCCTTGATGCTGTCGGCCAGCCCCTTGCCGTAGTCGTTGTTGGTGTACGTCAGCGCCGCCTCCTTGACCCCTTTCTCCTTCAGAATATCCGCGACGATCTCGCCCTGGCGGGCATCGGACGGGGCCGTCCGGAAAAAGAGCCCATCGTCCTCGATGGTGGACAGGGCCGGTGAGGTGGCCGACGGAGAGATCATCACGATGCCGTTGGCCTTGGCCACGTTCTCCAACATGGCGATGGTGACGCCCGAGCAGTCGCCGCCGATAATGGCGTTCACCTTGTCGGAGGTGACGAGCCGCTCGGTAGCGGCAACCGCGGCCGCGGCGTCGACGCAGGTCGAGTCGCTGCGCACGGAGACCACCTTCAAGCCGCCGAGCAACGCACCGCTGTCGCTCACTTCCGTCATCGCAAGCTCGGCGCCTTTGGCCATGGGGGGCGTCAGCGATTCGATCGGACCGGTAAACCCGAAGACGACTCCGAGCTTCACGTCCGCAGCAAGGGCCGCGCCGGCCTGCATGGAAACCAGAAGAACACCGGCAATCATACCGGCAATCACGTTTTTCATGTCGTCCCCCTCTTGATTTTCATCCATACGAAACTTGTCAACAAACATGCCATCGCAGTCATACCAACATTCATACCAGAATTGCAACGTGTGCGGCTGCCACCGATCAGGACACCTCCCTGACGCCGTTGAGCGCGGCAATCTTGTACGCTTCGCCCATGGTCGGAAAGTTGAAAACGTTGTCGATGAAGTAGTCGATGGTGCCATTATAGCTCAGCACGGCCTGTCCGATGTGGATCAACTCGCCTGCCTGGTCTCCGATGATGTGCACGCCCAGCAAATGCCAGCCGTTGGGCTCGAACAACAGGGTCAACATGCCGTGGGGGTCGCCGATGATGCCGGCCTTGGCGACCTCCTCGTAGGTGGCCACCCCCTTGGCGTACGGAATGCCCTTGGCCTCCAACTCCTGCTGCGTATAGCCGACCATGGCGATCTCCGGGATCGTATAGATGCACATGGGAAACAGCGTCCTTCGGCTACCCCCCCGGCGCCCCAGGGCGTAGCTGGCGGCCATGCGGCCCTGCTCGCTGCTGGTGGACGCCAGCGCCGGAAACCCGATGACATCGCCGGCGGCATGGATGCTGGGAACCGAGGTCTGAAACAACTCATTGACCTTGATCAAGCCGTGCTCGGTGACCTCGACGCCCACGTCCTCCAGACCGAGGACCTTGGATGCCACCTCACGTCCCCTGGCCACGATCAGGGCGTCCGCCTCCAGGACCCGGCCGTCGGCGAGGCAAAGGCGCGCCTTGCCTTCCGGGGTACGCTCGATCTTCCGATACCGGGCTCCCCGGACGAACTCCACGCCGTAGTCCTCCATGCGCCGGATCAGCATATCCGCGATAGAGTGTTCGACAAAGGGGAAGAATTCATGGTCGTGTTGAATCAGCCACACGTTGCAACCCAGGACCGCGAATGCAGAGCCGTATTCCGCGCCGATGACGCCGGCTCCGACGACGATGAGCGATTCGGGCAGAGTCTCGCGCTGAAGCTCCAGGGTGAACGCGGAGTCGGAATCGAACAGGACCTCGTTGTCCACCGGTATGTCCGGTATGCGGCGAGGTCTCGATCCGGCGGCGATGATGATCTTTTCCGCGGTCAAGGTGAGCGACTCCATGGGGTTCTTCAGGATCCAGGCATGCACCGAGTTCGGACCGTCCACGGTGGCGTGATAGCCCCGAAAGACGTCGATGCGGTCACGGTGCGCCTGGAGTCGATCTTCCATCATGGCCATCCGTTGATCGACCACTTTTCTCACGCGAACGAACAGATCCGCTACGGTGATGTTCTTCCTTTCGGTGAAATCCGTACCATAGAACGGGCGCTGCCGGACCCCGCGCAGGTACAGGATCGCCTCACGCAGGGTCTTGCTGGGTATGGTGCCGGAAAGGAGGGTGACGCCGCCCAACGTCTCCTGCCGCTCCAGGATGGCCACCCTGGCGCCCAGCTCGCATGCCTGTAGGGCGGCCGCATAACCCGCCGGACCGCTGCCGATGACGATGACGTTGTAATCGAAAGCCTGCATGAGATGTGAATAGCAGATCGCGCACGGAGATGGCACGGGTGCGCCCTTGATTCGGTGTCGCTTTCTCCGGAACCGACGCCGGAAACTCCGCACGGGAGTGTGTGTCGAAACGCCGACTTCGGGGTACGAGAGCCGTTCCGCCATTCGCCGTTCCGTCATTCCCCCGAAAGCGGGAATGACGATGTCCTACGGTTCCCGGACCTCGGCGTCACGCCGCGCTCAGGGCGCGGTAGGCCAGCATCAGCCCGGTGAAGATCAGCAGCACGAGGATGGCCCGGTTGAACGTTTTCTGGTGAATGCGGTCCTGTATCCGCAGACCCAGGTAGAAGCTCACGAGAATGAACGCGGTGACGAACAACGACAGCTTCAGCGCCTCGACCGTGAACAGACCCCAGGTGGAGATGGCGACGACCTGCCAGAACTTGGCCATGATGAACGCGGTGGAGATGGCTTTCACGAAGTCGCCCTTGTCGAGCCCGAGGCCGTGGAGATAAAGCGCCATGACCGGACCCATGGTGTTGGTCAGTCCCAGGAAGAAGCCCCCGGCGAATCCCATGACCGGGGACATCAGCGGCTCCGCCCGCCGGGAGGTGGTGAGGGTGAACGCGAAAAGCCCGGACCCCGCGAACACGATGACGACCGTTCCCAGGATCAGGTTCAGGACCCACAGGGGAAGCCGGGTCAGTTCCCAGGTGCCCAGGAACACCCCCGCTAAGGCGAACAGGAACATGGACGAGAAGCGCCGGAAGATGGCGGTGGGAACGCCGCGGCGAAAGATCTGGCTCAGGTCCATCACCACGCTGGGGAGCAGCAGCACGACGATGGCCATCCGGATGTCGAGCAGCAGCGTCAGCATGGGCGTGGCGATGAGGGGGAACCCCATGCCGGTGGCGCCCTTGACGAATCCCGCGAAGAAGATGGTCAGGGCCACCAGGACCAGGGTGCCGTCAAGCGCCACGGGTCGTGTTCCGGCGCCTGAAACGCCGCTCCATGCGGCCACGGGCCGACGGCCGGCTTGCAGGCCGTCGCCATGCCCGCAGGGAACGCGCGCCGCGGACTGCGCGCCGGCCCGGCGGCGGCCCCACCGGGCCGGTCATTGGGGCTTCCATCGCTTCTGCACGTCCTGCAGCCTTTCGCCGCGCGCCACCGACACGGCGCGCTGGTCCAGCTTGGCGCCGATGCGATGGTGCCCGCCCCGGACCGCCTGGGCCGCCTCCTCATCGAGCTCCGCCGGCCACAACCCCAGCGAGTAGCCGTACCACGGGTTGCCGTATTCGAGTTCCGGCATCCCCAGCTCCTGCCAGAGCTTCAGCGCCCGCTCCATGTACTCACGGGTGGGCAGCGACACCGGCGGGAACTCGGCCTTCTTGGTGGCGTCGATGAGGAGGGAGGAGTCTTCGCTGTCATAATCGCCGGCGTGGCCGTGCATGCGCACCAGGTTGATGGGCGAGTGCACCGTCTGCCGGCCTTCGATGATGCGCACGTCCCGGTGCGGCTGGGAGCGGTGGCAAATGGCCCAGTTGATGGCGGCGAAGTTCTCGGGGTCGATATCGTCGTCCACCGCGATCACCACCTTTCCCAGATCATAGCGAAAGCCCAGCACCGCCATCATGGCCTGCCACGGGTCGAGCTTGTGGGTCTTGCGCATCTGCACCACCACGAACTGGCGCAGGTTCACCAGCGGCTCGTGCAGGCCCACCCGGACCACGCTCTTGAGGTTGCAGTGGTTGCGCAGGTGGTCCAGCACCAGCGACTCCCAGCCCCGGTGCTTGATCTTGCTGCTCTCGCTGGGCGTCACTTGGCTCAACACGCCGACATAGTGGGGGTTCCTCCGGTGGGTGACGCAGGTCACCTCGAAGACCGGGCTGAGGCTCCGGGGATCCATGTACCCGTGGGACTCTCCGAAGGGACCCTCGGGCTCGAGCACGTCCGTGCGGATGTAACCCTCGATGACGATCTCCGCGTTTGCCGGCACCTCCAGGTCCACGGTCTCGCACTTGACGAGGGACATGGGCCGGCCCAGGATGGCGCCGGCGACGCCCAATTCGTCCACCCCGTAGGCGATCTTCTGCACCGCCACGTAGGATAGGCACGGCGCCGCGCCGATGACGCCGGCCGCGGGCAGCGGTTGGCCCAGGGCGCTGGCCTTGTTCCAGTGGATGGCCAGGTCCTGCTGGGCGCTGATGAGATAGACGCCGGTCCTGGTGGGGGACTTGATCTGGCCGCGGTAGTTGCCGACGTTGCGGATGCCGGTTTCCGGGTCCTTGGTGATCCAGTGGCAGGCGGTCAGGTACGGTCCGTTGTCGAACCCGGGGGTCGAGATGGGCACCGGAAACTCGTCGAGGCCGCCGTGCTCCAGAAGGCCGTCGCCGGTGTGGATCTCCTCCTTGACCGGACCGGTATCCACCACCTCCGGCGCCAGCGGGGCGGCCACCGCCGCGGACCACTTCTCGAAGCTCTTGCCGGGCTCGCAGCCCATGCCCAGGGCGTAGATGGCCTCGTTGGACGCCAGCGCCCCCAGCACCACCGGGGTGTCGTACCGCCGGCCCTTGGCGTCCACCACGTTCTCGAAGACAAACGCCTTGCGCTGGTGGTCGGGCAACCCCAGGAACTGCCACCGCACCAGCGGATGCAGCTCCGTGTCCTTGTCCACCGGGGCGGTCACCCGCATCAGCAGGCCCTGGCGGTCCAGCAAGCCGAGGTATTCCCGGAGGTCCTGGTACACGGTGGATCCTTTGTTTCCCGAAATAACCGGAGCTGCCGGCTCAGTAAACCGGAACGCTGTTCGTGGTGACAAACAACGTAGTCGTTCGCGACGATGCTCGCGCCCCGACCGATTCCACAAGGGCGGGGTTTCTACACGTGGCTCAGCCTTCGCCAAGCCGAGGGAGGGCTGTCCTCTTCGTCGAATACCTTGTCGGTTGCGGTGCGGCAATGGGGTGAACTCCGGACTCGTAAGCGTCTACGAGAGCCGAAAGAACCTCAAGCCGATCGAACTCCTCGCTGCCGGGCTCGGCGTCCATCAGGGTCTCGATCTCGGCAACGGCGTTCGCATGATCGGTCTCGGTCTTGAGCGGTGGAATGTCCATAGCCTGCCTCTGAGTTCATATGCTCGACGGACCGGCGATTGCGTCGTACTCCTTGTGACTACCGATGAAACGGACCAGCATCACCCGCACGGGATAGTTCACCCGGACGATCAGCCGGTCAGCGACCCTTGTACTGCGGCTTCCGCTTCTCGCTGAAGGCCCGCGGGCCCTCGGCGGCGTCCTCGGTGCCGCCTGCCATCGCGCGGAACCCGGCCTCGAGGCGGATGGCGTCGGCCAGCGGCAGGTCGAGCCCGCGCAACACCACTTCCTTGACCGCCTGCATGGCCAGTGGCGGTCCGTCGGCGATGGCCCGGGCCAGCTTCTCCGCCTCGGCCATCAACTCGTCGCGCGGCACCACCCGGTTCACCAGACCGCAGCGGAAGGCTTCGGCCGCGGCGATGGACTCGCCGGTGTAGAGCATCTCCAGGGCCATCCCCAACGGCACGATGCGAGGCAGCCGCACGGTGCCCGAGCTGCCCGGGAAGAACCCCCGCTTGATCTCCGGCAGGCCGAAGGTGGCGTCCTCGCTGCAGATACGGATGTCGCAGGACAGGGCGATCTCGAAGCCTCCGGCCAGGCAGTACCCGTGCACCGCGGCGATCATGGGCTTCCACACGGGCTCCCTGCGCCCCGGATCCCGCGCCAACGCCGAGGTCCAGAACTCCCGCGCCCGTGGGTCCCCGGCCACCGCCCGCTCCTTCAGGTCCATGCCGGTGGAGAACGCCCGGTCGCCGGCGCCGCTCACCACCGCCACCCGAAGCGCCGCATCCGCCGCGAACGCGTCCCACACGCGCCCCAACTCCGCCCACATCGCCTCGTTCATGGCGTTGAGCCGCTCGGGCCGGTTCAACGTGATGAAGGCGATGCCGTCCCTGGCTTCGAGGTCAACGTATGACGCCACGTCGGATTCTCCGTATGTCAACGTCCCACAGTTTCCAATCTTCAGTTTCCACGCAGGTTAGAAGGTTCCTCGAAGAAGCAATGGAGATGCTCGACTGGTTTTGTCGCTCTTCCATAACCCGGAGGTCTTCCAACTCTTCCAGGCACTCGACGAGAGCGCGAGAATCTTCAAGTGGAAGCACAATTGCGGTCTTTTGCCGCTTTCATCCACAGGAAATTGTGTTGTCATCGTCCCTCGGAAAGTACCTGTTTCAGCCTGATTTGTTGACTTGGCAGGGGGTTATGTCAGTCTCCTCACCTTTTCACGGAGCGTCAACGCCAACCCTCGTGCACAGGTCACCGTCGTACATGCTCCCAACATAACACCATCGCCTCCGGCGTCGCTACTTCCATCCGCACCATCCACACCTATCCACACCCGACACACCAAGGGTGCCTTGGGCGAGCCTTGACCGGCCTATCGTCGAGAGCGGGTCCTGTTTGAGAACAGAGCGTTAGGCGCTCTCGCACCGACACCGTGATCCCCTCGCGCGAGGGGCGTTTCCTTCCCGGAACCGACGAGCAAGGAGATGAAGGAAGCGCTCAAAAGACCCTCGACTTCTATTGTGAACGCCCCCATGCCGTTGGACGCGAACGATGGTGGAGGCTCATGGTTTCGTCTTCGCCGGTCTCCGACACGATACGGGCATTCTGCATCCACCTCGGACTGATCCTTTGTGTTCCGATCCGGTTGCCTTTGCCGAATCCCGAATCTGGTCTTGGCATCCCGGCAACCGCTTGGTAGAAAGCTGGGAGCGGTCGGCTCACGACCCGTGGGCAGCCACCGGGGCACACTTGGTCGGGCGATATGATCGAAACGCATCCCAGGAGTTTGATCGTTGCAGCTCTCGCTACTTGATGACAGGGCCCCGTTGGACAAAGACTCTACTGTCACCGTCCTGACTCCCCTCGAGGCGGAAGAATCGCTGTTGTTGGCCGCGCAGTCCGAGATTGACTTCAAGGTGACCATGCTCGACCCTTGGTACAACAAAGGTGTAGGCGGGACGAGAGACGACTACGTCGACTACATATTGCATCTGCTTGACCTCGCCTCGAAGGTGTCGCCGCACACGTATCTCTGGGGATTCCCGGAGATAGTTTCTCAATTCGTCGGCCACTTGCCCAAAGCACTCAAGCTGAACTGTTGGTTGACATGGTACTACAAGAACAATCCCTCGGTCATCCGGGGCTGGCGGTCGGCCCAGATGACCTGTTTACACTTGACACGGGAAGATGCCGTCCTTTACCCAGAACATTTTCTCAATGAAAAACAGTTGCAAAAGAAGGCAAAAGGTAAACTGCGGTACATGCCCGGACCTCCGAGTGTGATTGACGCACCGCTGATAATTGGTTTCGTCGGCAGAAACGAACAGACAGAGCACCCTTCGCAGAAACCGGAGAATGTGTACGAACCGCTATTCAAAATGACTATAAAGCCTGGCGACGTGGTGTTGGACCCCATGTGCGGCTCCGGGACGACCGGGGCCATAGCGAGGAAACTTCGATTCTCCTGTGTACTTTCCGATCACAATGACGAATACATTCGTATTGTCGAGAACAGGTTGCAAATCAGCCGTTCCACGCCTGCGCAGGCACTTCCACGTGCACTGATCCGAGACCTCTCAGATGCGACTGCCGCCACTGAATGAAGACCTCCAGTCGCAGCTCGATGAATTCGATGTCTGGATCACCCCGTCTCTCGGTGACATAGTCGACACAAATCGCTTCAAGGACGAACTGCGACTGGTTTCGAGCGCATTTGAAGCCATGGGCACAGCCACGTTGGGTTTTGCGTCCACCGAAAGCTGCACGCCCGACCGGATGACGGATATCTTTGTAAAGATACTGAAAAATCGAGAACATACCGAACGACAAGCCGTTCTGGACTCGCTGGCGTCAACGTTATTCGCGGTCACCGGCAACTCGGACAACAATTTCAAGTGCCAATTCCCCATTTACCTCCGCGACGAGGCCCATTGGACGGAAATTCCAACGTACAAAAGGAAGCGACGCACTACATGGGTGACTTCTGTGCCGATACCTCGCACATTGAGCAGCCGACGGTTCATGTCCATGGTTGCCAACATGAATGATGCAGCTAACGAAGCGCGGCTACTGAAACAGTTCTTTTCCTTTGTTCTGAGGGACGAGAATGCAGTCAATCAGGTTTGGGCCTTGGGGTCCAGCTACTTTGCCATGAAACGATTCCGGCGGGAGTCGGATTTACTCGCGCCAATTGTGGCCTTCAAGGTTCGCGGCTCGGTCATGGCGTCCAGCGGCCACGAGCCTGAACACCTGCTTCGTGGACTCATGACAACCTGGGGCTTGCGGGCGGATGTAGACTTCAACGCCACCGACGTCGTCGTTGCGGATACTGAAGAGGATGCTGAAGGAAAAACGCGCGCATACGATTTTGTGTTGCCTTACAAGACACCGGGCTGGCGGGAAGGTTGGAACAACAGGTTATTTGTTCAGTGCCAGTTCTATGCAGGGGACTCCGGCAGTGTCTCTCACAAAAACGTCGATCAAACACGAAGTTCTCGCGAGTCCGTCAATAGGCTTGTTGAAGGCGCGAGGTTCATTGAGTATGTCGACGGTGCGGGATATTTCTCGTCACTGAATGGCGACCTGCGCAGACTCCTGGCTTACGAACACACGCACGGTCTGCTTCAGATCAGGACGGTGCCCGTCAGGCTGCGGGCGTACTTCGAGCAGATTGGTTTTCTGACACCGTTGAAGATAGAGCAGGCGGTTGCCCTGACAGCACGGTCTTCAAGGGCACAGGTCAAACAACGGCTGATTGCGGATGGCTTCCCGGATGAAGAGGTGGAGCGTGCGATCAACGACTGCTTCGACCGTTCGCTGTTGGTGAAAACCGGGAAGCGGATTGCCCTTTTGAAGGAACGCCGCACGATTGTACGACGTTACCTGTTGCTGGACCACGCAGTTCAACTATCCGGTCCACTTGACCGTGCACAACTGGCAGGAAAGGTTCTGGTTCCCGGCTACGGACCGTTTCACGGCGTTGACCTCAGCCAGTTGGCGGGCGCACTGATTCGGTCCGGTTCCGTTTTTTCGGAAGAGTACGCTGACTCGGCAACGTTGCTAGGCGACATCACCTACCTTGCACAAAACGGCTACGTCTTGAGCAGGTAACGTCGTCACGGTTTTTCTACTACACAGCGTCAGTCGATGAACCGCGCCAGGGTCTCGCCCCAGATCTCGCGGGTCACGTCCAGGCCGATCCTGCCGGCGGCGATCTCCTGGATTCGCGCCTCGTCGATGGGGTAGCTGAACTGCTCGTTGCGCATGCGCAGGCGCTGCACGCCCCGCTCCACCATCAGGCCCTTGGCGCCGTCCACCGCCTCCTGCGTGGTGAAGGCGCCGGCGATCTGGTACACGTTGGCCGGCCCGTGGCCGCGCTCGTCATCGAGCACCACGGTGAAGGCCGTGGCCAGGCGGTCGTCGAGCTCGCTGCCGCCGAGTCGGGTGGCGGCGTAGAACAGGCCGCAACTGCCGCCTTCGAGCAATCCCTGGGAGTTGATGAGACGCGCCCAGGGCTCCTGGCGCGCCTCCTGCTCCCTGAAGACATCGGCCAAGCGCACCCATTCCTTCATGTCGGGCAGCGAGGGGTCGGGGTTCCAGCGGTTGTAGCGGCGCACCACCTCCTTGATGTCCACGGGCTCGCCGGTGAGCCACTCGATGATATCGACGCACAGATTGCCGTGGTTGAGCTCCTGCCTGGTACGGAAGAGGTTCTCCTCCAGCCAGTTCCGGTCCACGTCGCCGCCCCACTGGTCTACCCAGTATTGGTCCGATTTGCCCAGGTCGCCGCCCACCTTCTCGACGATCTCCTTGAGGCCCGTGAAGGTGCTCTCGATCTCCCGGCCCGCCTGCTTGGTGAGCCAGAGGACCTCCTTGTCGCGGTCCCGCTGGTCCCAGTTGAAATAGGTCTCGGCGATTTCCGCCTCGCCCGCGGCGAAGACCGCCGCCACCCGCGCCAGCTCCCGTGTCGCCCGTTCCGTGAAACCGTTCCCTGTCTCGCTCATCTCTGATCTCCTGTTCTTTGGTTTTTTCTTTCGTGTATCGCCCGCCAGACGTTCTCCGGCTTGAGCGGCAGCCTCATGATCTTCACCCCCAGCGGCGCCAGCGCGTCCTCCACCGCGCTGGCCAGCACCACCGGCGGGCCGATGGCGCCGATCTCCCCCACCCCCTTGAACCCGCCCGGGGTGAAGGGCGTGGGCGTCACCATGTGATGGATCTCCAGGTCCGGCATCTCCATGGCGGAGGGAATGACGTAGTCGGCGAAGGTGCCGGACAGGAGCTGTCCCTGCTCGTCATACACCAGCTCTTCGAGCAACGCGCCCCCTACGCCGTGGGAGATGGCGCCGGTGATCTGGGTATCGACGATCATCGGGTTCACCATGTTGCCCGAGTCGTCCACGCCGAGATACCGGAGGATCGTGGTTTCGCCGGTGCCGGCGTCCACTTCCACGTAGGCCACGTGCACGGCGTAGGGGAAAGTCGAGAAGTTCGAGGTCCGGCCCTTGGCGTCGGGCTCGAAGCTGGTGTTGGGATTGATGAAGTAGTGGGTGTCGTGGAGCCCCGGATCCATGTTCCCGGGCAACTGGTTGATGGAGTAGTAGGCGATGTTGGCCACTTCCTTGACCGTGAGCGCGACGCCCGGTTTCTCGGTGCTCAACACCATGCCGCCGGCGCATTCGAGGGCGGCGGGATGGGTTCGGAGCGCGTGCGCCGCGATGGCCAGGATCTTCCTCCGCACCGCCTGGCAGGCCTTGATGGCGGCAGAAACCGTCACCGTGGAGAATCGGCTCGCGTAGGACCCGCTGGACGACGAAACCAGGGCGCTGTCGCCCTCGAACACCTGCACGTCCTCGAAGCGCACGCCCAGCTCGTCCGCCACCACCTGGGACAGGGTGGTCTTGTGGCTCATGCTCATGTTCATGTCGCCCGAGAACACCCAGGCCTTGCCCACCGGGTCCACCCGCACCGTCACGGTTTCGTAGCCCGCGTTGTAGGCGTTGGGCCGGAGCGAGCTCAGAGGCTCCAGCATGAACGCCAGGCCGATGCCCCGGTAGCGGCCCTCCCGGCGGCGCCGGTCCCGGTCCGTCAGCAGGTTGCCGTAGTCCGCGTGCTCCAGCGCCTTTCGCAGGCACCCGGGGTAATCCCCGCTGTCGTAGGTGGACCCGGTGACGCAGGTGTAGGGAAATTCGTGGGGCTGGATCAGGTTCCGCAGCCGGATCTCGTCCTTGCCCAGACCCAACTCCAGGGCGGCCCGATCCATTACCCGCTCCATGATGAAATTGGACTCGGCCTTGCCGTTGGCCCGGTGCGGCCCGGCCGCGGTCTTGTTGGTAACCACGCCGAAGGAGGTGGTGGCGTAGTTGTCGATCCTGTACGGCCCGGGAATGAAGTTCGCGGTGACGAAAGCCAGCGAGGTGCCGCCGCTGGGGTAGGCGGCCCCGAGGTCCACGATCACCTTGGTCTTGAGGGCGGTGATGCCGCCGAACCGGTTGAAGCCCGCCTCCACGTAGTCCACTTGCGCCCGGGAGTGGTGCGACGCCACCATGTGCTCGCTGCGGCTTTCCCGCCAGCCCACCGGCCGGTCGAGCTGAAGCGACAACAGCGGCATCAGCACCTCTTCGGGATAGAACGCCCACTTGATGCCGAAGCCGCCGCCCATGGTGGGCGAGATCACCCGGATCTTGAGGTCCGTGCGCCCCAGGGTTTCCAGCACCAGGTTGGGCAGCGCATGGGGCACCTGGGTGGAGGACCACAGCGTCAGCAGATTGTCCCGCTGATCGACGCTGGCAATGACGCCCCGGGTCTCCATCGGCGTTCCGGTGTACCGGTGCTGCACGATGCGTTCCCGGATCACCACCGGAGCCTCCTCCAGCAGCTCGTCCACCGGCCCTTCGCTGAAGCGGAACTCGTACTGGATGTTGTCGGGCCACTCCTCGTAGAGTCGCACGGCCCCCGGCGCCAGCGCCGCCTCGACGTCCACCGCCGGCGGCAAGGGTTGGTATTCCACTCGCACTGCCTCGGCCGCGTCCGCCGCCGCGTAGCGGTCCTCCGATACCACCACGGCCACGGCCTCGCCCACGTGACGCACCCGGTCCACCGCCAGGCAATAGTGGCCGGCGAAACGCACCCGAGGGTAGTCGCTGGTGTAGGGTTTGGTCTTGGTGAAGGGAAAGGGCGCCAGCGGCCGGGACAGCCGCCGGACATCCTCGCCGCTCATGGCCGCCACGACGCCGGGCTGCGCAAGCGCTTCCGACAGGTCCACCCGCGTCAGTCGGGCGTGGGCGTAGGGGCTGCGGTGGATACAGGCGTGGAGCATCCCGGGGACCTCGATGTCGCCGACGTAGGTGTTCCGCCCCTGGATGGAGTCGAAAGACTCCTTGCGCTTGATGCTCTTGCCGACGTAGGTCGCCATGGCGGTTCGGCTAACGCATCCTCTCCGCCGCCTGCTTGACTGCCCGGATGATGTTCAGATAGCCGGTGCAGCGGCACAGGTTGCCGGAATAGGCTCGGCGGATCTCCTCGTCGGACGGGTGGAGATTCTCGTCGAGAAACGCCACGGTCGTCATCAGCATGCCGGGGGTGCAGAAGCCGCACTCCAGCCCGTCGCACTCCCAGAATGCTTCCTGGATCGGATGCAGGGAACCGTCCCGAGCCAGGCCTTCCACCGTGCGGATCTCCGCCTCCCGGGCGCGAGGCGCCAGCACTTGGCACGACTTCACGGTCAAGCCGTTCATGAGGACGGTGCAGGCGCCGCAGTTGCCGGTGTCGCAACCCACGTGGGTGCCCTTGAGGCCGGCCTTGTCGCGGATGAGATCCACCAGCAGGAGCCGCGGCTCCACCTCGAAGGAGTAACCCGTTCCGTTGATGGTGGTGCTAAACGCGATCCGCTGCATGGTCCCGTGAGCATGGTCCGCCAATGGATTCCCGCTTTCGCGGGAATGACGGAGGGAAAAGCGTGCAGGTCATGATACCGACCCCTCCCCCAGCCGCGCCCGGGCTCTTTCCCGAGCCAGGGTCAGGGCCCGTAGGACCACCACCGGGGTCATCTGCCTGCGGTATTCCGCCGAGGCGTGGACGTCGTCCACCGGGTCGGCGTCTTTCCCGGCCAGCGCCGCGGCTTCCGCCAGATCGGCGTCCGTCAGCCTGGTGTCGTAGAGCGACCGGGCCGAGGCTTCGCAAACCAGGGCCGTGGGACCGACGGCGCAAAGGGCGACGCGGCAGTCGCGGCAGTCGCCGTCCGGCGACAGGCTCACGCGCGTTGCGGCCCCGACCACGGCGTAATCGCCGGCGCGGCGCGCGAGCTTGAGGTAGGCGTGGCCGGAGACACCGGCCGGAGCCGGCACGTCCACGGCCGTTACCATCTCGTCCTCGGCCAGACCGGTGTCGAACGGCCCGGAAAAGAACTCGTGGGCGGCGATGGTGCGGCTTCCACCGGCGGATCGGGCGGTGAGGGTCGCCTCCAGCGCCAGC
Source organism: uncultured Binatia bacterium (SeqCode) (assembly GCA_965214905.1). GTDB lineage: Bacteria > Desulfobacterota > Binatia > UBA9968 > JAJDTQ01 > JAJDTQ01. The sequence continues at coordinate 2,366,599 of OZ243984.1, read as the reverse complement.
ACCGCGGGGGCGAGGTCGCCCGCGGGGTCGGCCTGGCTCAGGGCGCCTCCGAGGGTGCCCAGGTTGCGGATGTGAACGTCACCCATGCTCGCGGCCGCCTCGGAGAGCAGCGGCTGCCGTTCCCCGAGCGCGTGTTCAAGGGTCCGCTCCGTCACCAGCGCGCCGAGCCGCACGGCATCCGCTGCTTCCTCGATGCCCTTCAGTTCCGAAAGACCGCCCATGTCGATGATCACCGCCGGCCGTACCAGCCTGAGCTTGAGCATGGGCAGGAGGGACTGACCTCCGGCCATGAGGCGCGCCTCGTCGCCGTACTCGCGGAGCAGCGCCAGCGCTTCGGGAAGCGAATCCGGCGCCCGATACTCGAAGGGGGGAGGGATCATTCGAAAGGGAGCGCGCTACCCGCGCGAGCGCGCGAGCTTCCACTCCTCTCCGCGAACCGTCTCGTGAAAGAGCTCGTCCACGTTCGGCTCCTTCTTGATCATACCCTGCTCTCGGGAATAGCGCGCCAAGGTCCCGAAGTTGTGGCGGTTGGTATCGTTGAGCCCGTAGATCCACGGGTCCGGGCCGAGCAGCTCGAGCTGCTCTTCCCAGGAGTCGCGGAAGAACGCCAGCGGCACGACCCGGGGATTGTCCATCCTCCGGTAGGCTGCCTGCTTGGACTTCTCGAAGGCGACCATCATGTTCATGGGCACCCACGGGTGCTTGTCCACGATCTCCTGCTTGACGACGGTGGTGTGCATGATGGGGAAGATGCCGGTGCGGCGGAAGTACTCCAGCTCGACCTGCTTGGGATCGTCGAAGATGCGCTTTACACGGGTGTCTCCGTCCAGGATCGGCGACAGGATATCGGGGTGGATGACGGCGTCCAACTCGCCCTCGGCCAGCATCTCCTCCACGCGCTTTCCCTTGGGGAGACGCTCCATCCGGAGACCTTCCGGCGGATCGAAGGGGACGTCCTCTTCCTTCTCGGCGCGCCATTCCACGTCCCTGAACGACACCCCGTACTCGTCCCCCAGGGTGCCCCGGATCCACAGCAGCGCCGTGGCCTGCCAGTTCTTGAGCCCCACCGTCTTGCCGACCAGGTCCTTCGGTTCCTTGATGCCCTTGTGGGCGTTGACGAAGATGAAGCCGTGGCGGAACCGGCGGTGGAGAAACACCGGGATGGCCGTCAGATCGTCCGCCTCGCCCCGGTCCTTGGCCAGCAGGTAGGACGAGCCCGACTGCTCGGCGACGTCGAACTCGCGGAAACGCGACACGCGCCAGTGCCGCGTGGAGGAGTCCATGTCCGTCAGCACGGTGAGCTCGATGCCGTCCGGCTGAACCGTTCCCTCCTTGAGCGCGCGGATGCTCTCGTAGTCGCCGCACGCCAGTGTCAGATGAAGTTTCTCGGCCATTGTCTCACCTCCGTCAGTCGATGGCGAGCCGCTTGGCCCGCCGCACGAAATAGTCCCACATGCTGCCCAGCCGGTGCGGCGTGTAGATCTGATCGTACTTCTCGCGCGCCTCCTCGTCGCTGCTCCAGGTGGGATCTCCCGAGGCGCTGGCGAGTAGCTGGATGCGACACGCCTTCTCCAGGAAGATCGCGTACAGGGTAGCGGTCTCCACCGATTCGGCCACCACGGTGGAGCCGTGGTTCTTCATCAGCACGGCCCGGTACCCTTCCAGCTTCCTGGCCAGCTCCACCCCCAGCGCGGGGGTCCGGATCAGGATCGTGGTGTAGTCGAAGAGGGGCAGCCCATCGTGGAAGATCGAGCCCTCGTGGCTCACGGCCCGCAACTTCTGTCTGAGGGAGGCAAAAGCCGTGGCGTAGGGCGGATGGCTGTGGATGACGCAGTTCACATCCGGGCGCGCCTTGTAGATCTCCGAGTGGATGAACACCTCGGAGTGGCGCTCGTAGTCGCCCTCGATCTTGTTGCCGTCGAAGTCCACCTTGATGATGTGGTACGGGCGGATCTCCTCGAAGCCGTAGCTGTGGGGCTTCATCAACATGGCGTCCTCGCCCGGCGCCCGGGCCGACACATGCCCCAGGATATTGTCCCAGTGCCCTTCGATGGCCAGGATGTTGCACGAGATGGCCACCTTGTCTCGCAACGCTACCAAATCGTCCATGAAACCCCCGATGAGACCCGTGATTCGATGATCACGGATTCTCCTCTCTCAGCTTGAACCGCTGTATCTTGCCGGTGACGGTCTTGGGCAGATCGTCCACGAATTCCACCCAGCGCGGGTACTTGTACGGCTCCAGGCTGCCTTTGACGAAGTCCTGCAGCTCCCGGCCGAGCCCCCCGGCGCCGCGGTGCCCGGTCTTGAGGATGACGTACGCCTTGGGCTTGATGAGCCCGTCGCCGTCGGGCTCTCCGGTCACCGCCGCTTCGAGCACCGCCGGGTGCTCCATCAGCGCGTTCTCCACCTCGATGGGCGAGACCCACAGGCCCCCCACCTTGAGCATGTCGTCGGAACGGCCGCAGTACCAGAAGTAGCCGTCGTCGTCGCGGTAGTACGTGTCGCCGGTCTTGAGCCATTCCCCCAGCATGGTGCGCTGGGTCTGCTCGTGCTTGTTCCAGTAACAGGGCGCGGTGGCGTCGCCGCTGACGTACAGGTTGCCCACCTCCCCGTTGGGCACCTCCCGCTCCTCGTCGTCCACCACCTTGGCCACGAACGCCGGCGTCACCTCGCCGCTGCTCCCCGGCTTGGCCCGCCCGGGACGGTTGGCCAGAAAGTCGTGGGTCGCTTCGGTGGAGCCTACCACGTCCAGCAGCTCCACGCCGACCTTGTCCCGCCACTGATGGAAGATGGCGGGCGGCAGCGGCTCTCCCGAGGACAGGCAGGTCCTGAGCGAACCGAGATCGTACTCCTTCTCCACCCGCAGCATGCGCGCGTAGAGCGTCGGCACCGAGAAGAAGAACGTCGGGCGGTACCGCTCGATGGTCCGGAGGATCCGTTCCGGATCCGGTTTTTCCGGCCACAGGACGCCGGCGCCGCCGAAGCGGAAGGGAAAGTACAGCGAGTTGCCCAGCCCGTAGGAGAAGAACAGCTTGGAGGCGGAAAAGCAGATGTCGTCCTCGGTCATGCCGAGCACGGGCTTCACGAACAGATCGGTGATGGTGATCATGTCGTGCTGGAGGTGCACCGCTCCCTTGGGGTCGCCGGTGCTGCCCGAGGTGTAGTTCCACATGACCACGTCGTCGCGTCCGGTGGGCTCGGCTTCGAGCTCCGGGGACCGGCCTTCCAGCAGAGCGTCCCACCCCGTGGCGCCGCCTCGCGGCGTCCCGACGACCACCACGTGACGCAGGTGGCGCGGCCGTTGGCCGATGGCCTCGATTGCGGGCAGCGCCGACTCGTGCGCCACGACGATGCGGGCACGGCTGTCGTTGAGCAGGTACTCGTAGTCCCTGGCCGTCATCCAGGGATTCACCGGAATGGGGACGGCGCCGATCTTGATGGAGCCGAAGAAGCTGAAAGCGAACTCGGGGCAGTCGGGAAGCACCAGCAGGACCCGCTGCTCGGTGTCGAGGCCGAGGCCGCGGAACGCGTTTCCCGCCCGGTTGACCGCCTCCTGGACCTGCCGGTAGGTGAACCGCCGGTCCTCGTAAAGGATCGCCGTGCGTTCGCCGCGGCCCGCGGTGACGTTGTCGTCGACGAACGTGGTGGCCGCGTTGTAGGGATCCGGCAGTTCGAGTCGCGGAGCGCTCATGCTTCTCCCGTGTCGCGCGAGCCCGTTTCCCTGCCGGGCCACGGCAGCGGGGACGGGTTCGGTGGTGGGCCTATTCGCCTCCCACCATCTCCGACCGCTGCTCCGTGGCCACGACCACCGACTTGACCTCGCTGTAGTGCTCCACCGCCTCGTTGCCGTGCTCCTTGCCGACGCCGCTCTGCTTCACGCCGCCGAAGGGCAGCTCGTCGTAGATGATCTGCGCCGAGTTGACCCAGGTGTACCCGGCGTCGAGCTTCTCGGCCGCGTACATGGCCTTGTCGATGTCCTGGGTCCACACCGAGGAGCCCAGCCCGAAGATGGAGTCGTTGGCCTGCGCCAGCGCGTCCTCGAGGTTCTTGACCCGCACCACCGGCAGGGCCGGACCGAACACCTCGTCGTTCAGCAGCTTGGACTCGGGGGCCACGTCGACCACGACGGCCGGGTTGAGGAAGTTGCCCTTGTCGAACTCGTCGCCGGCGGGGCGGTCGCCGCCCACCAGGACCTTGGCGCCGCGCTGCACCGCCTCCGCCACCTGCTCCTCCACCTCCTCGCGCTGCGCCTTGGTGTGCAGCGGTCCGAGTATGGTGCCGCGCGTCAAGCCGTTGCCCACCCGCAGCTTGCGGACCTTCTCCACCAGCTTCTCGATGAATTCGTCGGCGATCCGGTCGTAGAGGTAGAGGCGCTTCACCGCCAGGCAGGCCTGGCCGCAGTTGAAGAAACGGCCCACCGAGGCGGCGCTCACCGCCCGGTCGATGTTGGCGTCGTCGCACACGATCATGGGGTCGCTGCCGCCCAGCTCCAGGGTGACCCGCTTGACCTCCTGGGAGGCCACCTCCATCACCCGCTTGCCGGTATCGGTGGCGCCGGTGAAGCCCACCTTGCGGATGGCCGGGTGGCGCAGGATCTCCTCGCCCACGGCTCCGCCCGGCCCGGTCACCATGTTGATGGCGCCCTTGGGCAGCCCCGCCTGCTGCACCAGCTCGACGCACCGGGTGGCGGCCAGCGGCGTGGTGCTGGCGGGCTTGATGACCATGGCGTTGCCCGCCAGCAGCGCCGGGCCCACCTTGTTGCCCATCAGCGACACCGGGAAGTTCCACGGCACGATGGAGCCCACCACGCCCATGGGCTTGTGCATGATGAGTCCGTAACGTCCGTCGTCGAGCTTGACGTAGCCGCCGCGCAGGGTCTTGGCCATGCCGGCGTAATGCTCCAGCGTGTGGGCGAAGCGGCGGATCTCCAGCACCGACTCGCGCAGCGCCTTGCCCTGCTCCCTGGTGAGCAACCGGGTGAGCTCCTTTTCGTTCTCCAGCACGAGGCGGGCGGCCTCGGCCAGGCAGGCGCCGCGCCTGGGCGGGGAGAACCGGCCCCATTCCACCGCCGCCTCTTCCGCGGCCGCCACGGCCCTTTTCACGTCTTCCGCCGTGCCCTTGGGTACGGTATCTACCCGCTCCCCGGTGGCGGGGTCGTAGATGACGGTGGTCTCGCCGCTTGCCGTATCCGTATACTCACCTGCAATGAACATCTGCATGGGACGAACTCTCCTCGTGTATGAAGTAACTTGCAGCCCGCGGGACTTGGCCGGAAATTTGCGTCAGAACCGGTGAGGGGGTCGGTTTCGGCGAATCTCGTCAGTCGAAGGCTGAAGCAGAATGAACCACGTCAGGGCAGGGCTGTCAAGGAACTGCTTGTTGACCGGATCCGGGTCATTCTGTATCACTGGATCCATAAGGGGACGCGCGAATGAACGTCGATATTTCGGCAATCGCTATCATTGCGTCGGTGACCGTGTCGGTGGTGGGCGTGGGGGTGGCGTTGGGCAGGATGATACAGGGCCTCCGTAGAGACCTGTTCAGGGAAATGGACCTGCGTTTCGCCCACGTGGACTATCGTTTCACGGAGGTAGACCGGCGTTTCGTCGAGGTCGGCCAGCGCATTTCCGAAGTGCGTGAAGAAGTGCGCGAAGTGCGGCAAGACGTGGGCAGTCTCCGGAAGGAGATGGGCGAAATGCGGGAAGAGATGGGCGTCCTGCGCGAGCGCACCAGGCAGGCGACCCCGCGTGAGTCCTGAGCGCGCCCGCCGGCCATTGCTTTACACGCGGCGTCAGAACCGGGTCCGGGTCTCCTTACCGCTCACCTCGACGTAGACCTTTTCCGAGGTCACCGGTTTGCCGTCGAGGCAGTCCTTGAGCCAGTCCACGATGATGGTGCGCGCCGCCGGGTTGCGGAGGGAGTGGCGCTCGCCCTCGTAGACGTAGAGGACTTTCGGGCAGGTGGCCTCGTCCATGAGCTGGTAGACGAACTCGATGGGACAGAGTTCGTCGTCCTCCCCCGCCGCCACCAGGTAGGGGCAACGGATCCTGGCCGCGATACCCTCCAGGGTCAGGGTCTTGCAGAACTCGTCGAACTCCGCCTCGTCGTCGTAGCCGGCCATGTACATGTAGTTGAGCTTGAAGGTCGGGGCGGCGGTATTGAAGATGGTGTACTGGCCGGGCTCCATGCACACCCCGGCCACGGCGCAGGCCTTGAAGCCGGGCTCGGCGGCGGCCATGCGCGTGCCCCAGTAGGAGCCCATGCTGGAGCCGTAGATGGCCATCCGGTCGCCGTCGATCTCCGGGCGGGTCTTGAGGTAGGCGTAGGCCGCCTTGGCGCCGTCCTCGCAGTTGGAGGCGGTGACCGTGATGCCGCGCTCCCGGGTCTCGCCCTGTCCCGGGCCGTCGATGGAAAGGATCGCCAGCCCCCGCTGCAGCAACGGATCGCCCATGAGGGGGTTGTCTTCCTTCACCCCGTCCATGCCCGGCTGGTAGAGGATGCACGGCAGCCGCTCTCCCGGCGCCGGCTTGTGCGGCAGGTGCAGCAGCGCCGCCATCTGCCCGCCGGGCACGGAAAGATCCACCCGTTCGATGGGATGATCGGCGAACCGGATGTAGCGGTCGTAGCAGTCCCGCTTGCTCTCCGCCCAGGCTATCCGTTGCGGATTGCCGTCCTCGAAAATACCCCACTGGGCCGCGGTGTAGCAGGTGGCCGCCACGTAGTAGTGCTCGCGCGCCTCCACCACGTGTCCCAGCGCTTCGGCGGCCCGCCCCCGCCCCTCCCGCTTCCGGGCGGCATGGGAGAATTCCCGCGGGAAATCCGTGAACTTCTGCACCCTCTGCCCGATCCCCCGCAACTCCCCGGCGATGCCCGGGCCGCAGTTCCGCAGCATCTTGCCCGAGCGTCCCTGATCGAAGTCGAGGCCGCTTACCTTGATGACCTGATCCAGTATCCAGCGTTGCTCCCGCCAGCGTTTCGTCTTTCTTTCCGTACTCGCGCGCATGATCCGTTCTCCCCTCGCCGGTCCGTGCCCCGGGCGTCGGCCGGCCGGCGGCGCCTCCGCCCGCCGGTCCTTGACCCTTTCGCTCAGGTCTATATACAATCGCCCCCGCCGTAATCAATGTCCCGGCATGACGGGCCGCCGCCGGCTTCCGAACGAAGGTACGATGGCAAAGGCCGAACCGGACGCGAAACAACTCGACAGGCGCATCGCGGCGCTCGAGGCCACGCCATTGCGTTGCTGGGCCGGGGAGGCGGAGGTGGTCCGGGCCTCCTTCTCGAATCCCGGGTTCCGGGAGGACGACCTGTCATCTCCGATCTCCTTGCTGCCAGCGTCGCTTTCCTGTTTCTCAGCCGGCTCGTCAAGCTCACCTTCGTGTGGGGAGATCTGCTCATTCCCTTCCTGGTTTTCTTCGTATTCCTTGGAGCCTTTTCGGCAAACAACGATTTTGCGGATATTGTGGTGGCCTGTGTTTTCGGCGTACTGGGCTATTTCATGATCCTTTTCGGATGGCCGAGGGCTCCGTTCGTTCTCGGCCTCGGCCTGGGGCGCCTTGCGGAGCGGTACCTCGGGATCTCGCTCACGGGCTGGCTTCTCCACCCCGGTCATGGTCATGATGGTGATATTGTCGAGCAGCGTTACCCACAGCGTTACCTATAGTGTGTACAAGAGGATGGGAAACAGCGATCAGGCCGTCGAGGGCCGCGCAGGACAGGACGAAGAACGGCTATGAACACGGACAAGTACGATGTCCGCCGGATTCAGGGAGGGTCAATGATGAGCACTGATGCAGACAAGATTCCCGGAGCAATCATCGAGGACAGAATCATCGAACCAGGCGGGCATTGCGCCCGGGAAGTCCGGGAAGGAGAGGTGTTCCGAATCGTCGATATCGAGGGGCAGCAGGTGATGGACTTCCTGGCTTTCAATCTGAGGGACCTGGATGAGAGACTCTCCCCGGAGAACACCCTGAACATCAACAAGCAGATTTATCCGAAGGTCGGCTACACCCTGTTCTCGGATAAGGCCGGCAAGCTCATGACGATTGTGGCGGATACTTGCGGCACCCACGACATGCTCGCGGGGGCCTGCTCCCGCTACACCAACGAATACCGCTACGATGTTCCGGGCACTGCCAATTGCCGGGACAACTTCGTCGCCGCTCTCGAACCGTGGGGACTTGCATGGAAAGACATACCCTACAACATGAACGTCTTCATGAATTGCCCCATCCAGGCCGACGGGACGTTCTCCATCGAGGCGCCGAAATCCACGGCGGGCGATTACATCGACTTCAGGGCCGACATGGATGTCCTGGTGGCCGGGTCGAATTGCCCACAGGTGCTCAATCCCTGCAACTCCGGGAATTTGAAGCCGCTGCGGGTGGTCCACTACAGGCCCGGATAACAACCCTGAAGGGAGGCAACACCATGAAGTGGGCGAGTAAGACCTTGATACTGGCGGCAGCCGTCTGGGTATTTCAGGGCTCGATGCCGGGAACTCCGGGATCGGCCCAAGCCGAGACGAAACCGTACTATGAGGGCAAGACCATCCTGGTCATTGTCGGGTCCGGGCCCGGTGCGGGAAATGACATAAGGACGAGGTTGTTTGCCCGGCACGCTGCCAGGCATCTGCCCGGCAAGCCGCAACTCGTCGTGCAGAACAGAGGCGGCGGCGGCGGGCTGCGAGCGCGCAACTACCTTTACAACATCGCCAAGCCCGATGGGCTCACCATTGCAGAGATCATCAGGGGCACAGGTCTTCAGCACGCCATCAACGAACCGGCGGCGCGCTTCGAGGCCGACAAGTTCAACTGGATCGGAAACCTGACCGCGGCGACGGCGACCTGCGTGGGTCGTATCGACCGGGTAGGAGCGAATCTCGAAGAGGCCATCAAGCGTTCCAGGAATACCCAGTTGCGTCAGGGCGAAACGAGCGGGAACAGCATCGGCGCGGCCATAGGGAAGATGCTGAAGAGGTTTACCGGCATCAACACGAGGCTGGTGGTGGGCTATCAGGGCCGCGCACCCATCGATCTGGTCATGCCGAGGCGCGCGGTGGACATGCTCTGCGGCTTCTTCTGGAGCTCGGCCAAGACCAGAAAGAAGCACTGGTTCGCGCGCCTGGGAAGCAAGAAGCCTTTCGTCTCCCTGCTCCTCCAGGTCGCGACGAAGCGGCATCCCGAACTGTCGGACATCCCGACGCTGATAGAACTCGCACCGGACAAGGCATCGAAAGATGTCGCGGAGATGCTGACGCTGACGTACCGGAATGCCTATCCGATGCTCGCTCCTCCAGGAACCCCCGAACACGTCGTGAAGATTTTGCGGGACGCCTTCTGGGCCACGGTCCATGACCCGCAGTACCTCGCGGACGCGAAGAAGATCGGCTATCTGGACGACGAGCCTCTTAGGGGAGATGAGGTTCAGAAACTGATCAAAAAGATCGTGTCGTCACCGGAGAAATCCAGAAAACTCATGGCCGAGATCATCACGGAGCAGTGGTAAATGCCACGGTTCTCCGACACCTGCCGGGTTTTCCGCGCCTGCCTCATGGCGGCGGTGTTGAGCCTTCACGCGGGAGCGTCCGAAGGGGCTTCGCTGGACGACGAGTACGTAAAATCCGACCGTCACTGGGCCGTCACCGAGACCCGGTTCGAACTCACCGCCAAGCGTTTTCGTCTCAGCAGGAACGTGCGGTACCCGCGACCCGTCATCCTCATCCACGGCCTGCTGGTGGACAGCCGCTTCCTCGACTTCGGCCGCGCCAGCCTGGCGGAGTACCTGGCCGAGGCCGGGTTCGACGTCTGGAACCTGTCGCTGCGAGGCACCGGCCGGAGCCTCAACCCGCTGGGTTGGGGGAAAAAGCCCTGGACCCTGGACGACATCCTGAGGGACGACCTTCCCGCGGTCATCGAATACGTCAAGAAGACCACCGGCAGTAGCGAAGTCTTCGTGGTGGGTTACGAACTGGGCGGCGCGTTGGCCTTGGCCCATGCCGGCAAGGTTGGTGACCACGGCGTCGCCGGGATCGTCGGCATCGCCGCGCCCATGTCCTTCGACAGCCGCGAGCAGGACTGGCTCGACATCCTGCTCAAGCTCGACCGACAACCGATCCTGCGGAACGCCCTGCTCTACTGGAACTCGTCCGGGATGAGCCGGCTCGTCTTCCTGGTTCCCGGGTTCGAGGACTCGCTCTACAACCCCGGGAACGTCACGCCGCCGGTCAGAAAGGCGCTTCAGGAAACCCTCCTGATACCGGTCAACCCCGGGGTCCTGGATCAACTGGTCACAACCGTGGACAAGGACGAGTTCGTCTCCGCCGACGGCGCATCCAGCTATCGGGATGGGCTGTCCAACATCCGGATCCCGGTCCTCCTGATAGGGGGCGCGGCCGACCCCATCGCACCGCCGGAGGCACTGAGGAAGGTCTACTCGGAGCTGGCCTCCAAGGACCGCGACCTCATGATCTTCTGGTCGGATCCCGATGAGGACATCCGCTACGGCCATCTCGACCTGATTCTCGGCAAGAACGCCCGCAACGAAGTTTTTCCGCTGATCCGGCGATGGCTCGAATCCAGAGAGCCATAGGCGAGCATCATAGCTGCTCCGGAACTTCCGGCTAAAGATCGGCCCTCGGGCGCCGACTATTCCTTCATGGCCGGTTCCATGGTCACGGAGGCGCTCGAACAAGCCTGGGGACCCGTTCTGCTTTTCGTTCTCGGGTCCTGTATCGGAAGTTTCCTGAACGTCTGCATCACCCGTCTTCCGAAGGGCGAATCCATCCTCTTGCCCCGTTCTCGCTGCCGCGCCTGCGAGACGCGCCTTTGCGGTTGGGCCAAGGTTCCGCTGCTGAGCTACATCCTGTTGCGCGCGCGATGCGCTCACTGCGGCGTCCGCATCGCTGCACGCTACTTCCTGGTCGAATTGTGCACGGCCGTCATGGCGCCCGCGTGCTACTACCGGTTCGGTCCGGGAGGAGTCTTCCTCGCGCGGCTGTCCCTGGGCTGCGCACTGCTGGCGACGGCGGTCATCGACTTCGAGACCGGCACCATTCCCGACATCATCACCGTGTCCGGGGCCGCAGCGGGGTTGCTGCTGTCCGGTATCGCCCCCGCGCTCTCGATTCCGGACGTGCCGTCGCCGCCGAGCGCCGTCCTGGGGGTCTGTGTGGGCGGCGGCATGTTGTGGGCGACCGCCCGGGGCTACCGCGCCATCACCGGCAGGGACGGCCTAGGCGGCGGCGACGTCAAATTGCTGGCGATGATCGGCGCCTTCGCCGGGTGGGACGGCGTTCCGGACATTTTGTTCCGGAGCGCTCTCACGGGAACCTGCTGGGGTCTCGGACTCATGCTCCTCCGAAGAGATGTTTCGCTGACGACGCCCCTGCCGTTCGCCCCTTTCCTGTGCCTCGGCGCGGTGCTCCACATGTCCTGAAGACGGTCCCGCCGATGCAACGAGCGCTCAAGCCAACCGCCGGTTTCTCATTGCTGGGCCAACTGATCACCCTGACCCTGGCAGGCATCATGCTGGCCATCGCCGTACCGGGTTATCTGAAGGTCATGCCCAGGCATCGCTTGAACGGCGCGGTGCGGCAACTCACGGGGGACCTCATGTGGGCGCGCATGAAGGCCATCCAGAGGAATAACCGGTACCGGATCTTCTTTCTCGACGATCACCAGTATCGAATCCTCGACGACGCGGACAACGACGGCAGGGCGGACCCCGGAGAATGGACCCTCACCAGGGACCTGCGAGCCGACCATCCAGACGTGGTGATGAGATCCACGAACAATCCGGTCTTCAGTCCCAGGGGTACGGCCGGCAATCTGGCTACCATTACACTGACCAACGCCGCGGGCTCGAGACGCATCAGCATCAGCATCGCCGGCCGCGTGCGGGTTCGGTGACGGAAGTGACCGAACAGACGATGAAGCCGCTCCGTCGGTCCCGTGAGGGCTTTTCCGTGATCGAGTTGCTGGTAGCGATGTTGATCCTGTCGACGGGGCTGCTCGGCATCGGCCGTCTCACCATCGCCGTCATGGAAGGAAACCTGAAGAGCCGGAACCACGGCGTCGCCACCCTGCTGGCGCAGGATCGGATCGAGGCCGTCAAGGGTCTCGGCGCCGGAAGCGCCACCTCGACCGTGGAGGACTACGGGACGATACCCGGATTCCCGAACTACCGGCGAGTCACCGAGGTCCGGCACAACGCGCCGGAGGCCGGCTTGAGCACCATCACCGTAACCGTGCACTGGGACCGAGGCTCGGCCGCGCTGCAGACCCTGATGGGCCAATGACGTTGCGCAACTCCGAACCCTTGGCGCCCGATGGTCGAAAACCAGGTGCTGAAACATCGGGGCCGGAGCGCGGCGACCGGGGTTTCACCCTCATCGAGCTGCTCGTGGTGCTGTCGATCCAGGGGATACTGCTGGCGGCGGTGGTCACGAGCTTTACCGGCCAGTTCACCGCCCACGGCCTCCAGGAACAGCTCAGCGCCATGCAACAGAACGCCCGTGCGGCCATGACCCTGGTGATCCGGGACGCCAGAGCTGCCGGGTACGATCCCGCGGGTATGGGGGTTACCGGGCTGGTGTACGACCCCGACCGCCTGATCATCGCGGCCGACCACAACGGCGACGGGGACCTGTCCGACCCCAACGAAGGGGTCGTCTACTTTCACGATCCCGACCGCCTGATACTCCGGCGCGACACCGGCGGCGGCGGGCAACCCCTGGCGGAAAACGTGCAGGGCTTCACGGTGGAGTTTTTCGACGCCGCCGGCAACGCCACGACCGTGACCGCCGATATTCGGCAAGTCAGGATCAGCATAACCGCACGGACCGACAAGCAGGATCCACGCTACCCCCGGAACGGCGGTTACCGCACCCATACGCTGCAATCGGTCGTAACGCCGGCCAACCTGGGTCTGTGAAATTCCCGCCTGCGATCGGGGTCGAGGGCGAGCTTTCGCGGGAATCCCCCTGGCCCGTTGTGGAGCGCATGAAAACCATCACGCTTCGGATCCGTCATTCCCGCGAATGACGGGGAAACGAAACGTCCGTCTGATCCCTATTCTTTTGTATGCGGTTCCGGGGTGCCGTCACCGGGCCGGACCAGGACGTATTCGCAACCCTGTTTCTCCGGCAACTCGCGGAGCTCCGCGATGACGTCTTCCGCTTCCCGGCGGGAGTAGAAGAGCCCGACGGTGCTGACCTGGCCGTCGGGCCTTTGCTCTTGCAGGTAGAATTTTTCCACTAGGAGCCTGCGCCGTAGGATTATTTGAGGGCGACAACAGGGAACAGACGGCAGCAATGGCGAAGCGATTAGCAGGATGGGGGTAGGAAGGTGACAGGGAAAGAATCCGAGGTGCGGGAGTGAAAACTCGGGATGGTGATTACGCTCAACATCGGCGGAGATCACCCTTTTGGACCACGGCGGTGTCCCGCCAGAGTTTTATCTCGCCATCATGGGCTGCAGCCGCTTGACGTTGAGCGCCAGACAGACCAAGTTCCACTCCCCTTGTGCTTTCCTCAATCCCCGCACACTGAAGCGGCGAAATCCCAGCACCTGCTTGATCCACCCATTGGGCGCCTCGGACAGCCACTTGCGCGCCCGATACATCTCCCGACCTGCGACCGTCGCCAGCTTCTCGGCCATGCGATGCGTCGCCGGATGCTTCTCAGGATTAGCCGCCACCCTCTTCTTGCCTTCCCGGCCTGACGCCACGTAGCCGTCAATGCCCCGTGCCTCCAACTCCCTCAAGTCCCGCTCGTTGCTGTACCCCGCATCCGCCAACACCGTATCCGGTCGCTTCTTGAACGTCGCTTCCACCTCATCCACAAGCGTCAACATCTTTCCTTGGTCGCTCCCGTTGGCCGTCAACTCCGTCGCCACCACCAACTGCCGCTCCCCGTCCACTGCCACCTGCGCGTTGTAACACTGCTGGAACCCCTCCGTACTTGTCTTCATGATCTGACTCTCGGGGTCGGTGAAGTTGCTCTGAGCCTTCGCTTCCGGCTCCCCATAACCCCGCTTGTACGGCTTCCCCCCCTTCGGATTCCGATCCTGTCCCGGTGACCGTCCCCGAGCCTCATCCGCCGCCCGCTGCTTCGCCTCCAACCGCTCCTTTGCCTCCCGTATCGCCGCCAACCGATCCTCCCGCCGCCGCAACTCCTCCGGCAATTCGTCCCCCCGAAACTCCTTGCCAAATTGCCCATCCTCCCGCGCGTCCGTATCCCCCGCACGCCGCAACAACTCTTCGATCTCTCCCGCCAGCCGTCCCGCTTCCTTCCCCATCCGCTCGTAGCTCATGGCCTTGCGCTTCGACGCATTTGCCCTCACCTTCGTCCCGTCTATCGACACCTTGCCCAGTCGCACCAACCCCAACTCCCTCGCCAACCCTACCACTTCCACAAACACCTTCTTGAAGTCCTTCAAATGACGCCGCCGAAACTCACAGATCGTCCGGTGCTGAGGAAAGTTCCCCGCCCCCAACATCCGAAACGCCACATCCTCCTCCAGCTTCCGCGCTATCCCTCGCGACGAAAATACCCCCGTCGCATAGGCATAAATCAAAACCTTCACCATCATCCTTGGCTCATACGGCGCCTTGCGCCGCCCGTCCCCTTCATACCGTGCGTAAAACGCTCTCAGGTCCAATCCATCCACCAGATCGCTAATATGGTGCGCCAAATGCCCTTCCCCTATCCATTCCCGCATATCTTGCGGCATCAACATCATCTGCTCCGGTTGGTACGATCGAAACCTTGTCGACATCTACTCCCCTCCAATGCTACCTATGATCCCTTGCTTATAGCACTCTCTTTCTTCTTTGTCTCAGTTTCCTACGGCGCAGACTCCTAGGAGCCTGTCGGATTTGGCGAATCGTAGCGAGAGGCATGGAAATGGAGGCCATTTTCAGGCGGATTTGAGGAAAATATCGGGAATATTTGACGAAAATCCAACTGAAAATGGACCCATTTCCGTGCCTCGCAGTAGATTCTTGCCAAGTCCGACAGGCTCCTGGAGTCGCGTTCCGTAAATGTGTTGACCCTGTTCCATATCTTCACCCCGTTCCCGCAAGAAGTGGTCGGCGATGAACAACTCCCCTCTCCCTCCGGGAGAGGGTGGCCGAAGGCCGGGTGAGGGCGCCCCGAATAAACCTGCCCTGCTTTGCTGGTCGCTCCCAACCGGCTGCGCGCACACGGGGGACCCTCACCCCAACCCTCTCCCAGAGGGAGAGGGTGTCGGAAGGGCTGTCCAACTGGCTCGGTGATGAGTCATCGCAAATATGAAACGCAACACTCGTTCCGGCTTGTTCGTCCTATCCAAACAAGAAAGTTCGATATGATGACCGCAACCGAACCCTCCCCTTATGCCTGTCATCAAACACCCTGATCCGACAGGCTCCTAGTACGTCGGAGTCTTGTAGCCCATGCGTTTGCGCTCCTTCATGAAGGTCTTGAAGGTGGTTCGGTGACTGCGCACGTTGTAGGGGCAGACGTCGACGCACAGGTGGCAGTACTCGTCGCGCAAGCGGGAATACGGATAGCATTTCTCGAGGTCGATCAGCCATCGCTTGACGCCGTCGGTGATCACGTAGTCCTTGGGAATCGCGTCGCCCGGACAGTTCTGCATGCAAACGTTGCAGTTCATGCAGAAGTCCTGAACGCCGAACTCCCGCGGCCGGTCCTCGTCCAGCGGCAAATCGGTGCTGACGAGCCCCGGCCGGAAGTCCGCCCCGTACTTCTCGTTGATAAGACTGCCGTGCCGCCCCAGCTCGCCGAACCCGACCTGGTAGAATACCGGGATGGCCTGCACTTCGCGGGCGCCGTTGTGATGGGCCCAGGCGGGATAGCCCAGGTCGCGAATGTAGGCCGCCAGCTCGGTGGACAGATCGGAGACGGCGGCGTACACCCGCATGGCCTCTTCCTCCACCGCACCGGCGCCGTCCAGGACCTTGTGGTAGTCCTCGGCCATGCAGGCGGCGATCACGTACTCGTGGGGAACCTCCTTCCCCAGATCGATCATGGACGGCTTGAGCCGACAGATGCCTACCAGATCGGCGCCCAACTCGCGGGCCTTGGCCTTGATCCGCGCGGTCATGGCGGAACGGTCGGTCACCTCGACGCGTTGCGGGTTCACCGGACCGTCGCGGAACCTGGCGTTCTCCATCCATCGTCTGGTGTATCCCACCACGGTCTCCGATCGGCTCGCATAGTGAGGCACCTCCTCCAATCCCAGGGAATGAACCATGGAGGCCAGCACGGGATCAGCCATTCCCTGCATTCGTCTCGGCGTTGTACCGCGCATGGAAAACTCCTGTCTCGGGCAAAGTCGCCGTCTCCAGGCGACATATCCCGGTGTCTGCGACCTGGGAGCCTGTCGGACTTGGCAAGAATCTACTGCGAGGCATGGAAATGGGTCCATTTTCAGTTGGATTTTCGTCAAATATTCCCGATATTTTCCTCAAATCCGCCTGAAAAGGGCCTCCATTTCCATCCCTCTCGCTACGATTCGCCAAATCCGACAGACTCCTGGTGTCGCTGTACCAGAACCGGCGTCCGCATACGCGCCCGCCGTCTGCGACGGCCGGTTGGGCAGCCGTCTCATTCTCGTGTAAGAGTACAATAGTAATAATATCGTGCTGACACCAGGGCGTGGGATGTTGCGTTTCGTGACCATCGAGGGGGGCGACGGATCGGGAAAGACCCGGCAGGTCGGACTGCTCGACGAGTATTTGAACTCTTGCGGAGTGTCCCGGCTGCTGACCCGCGAACCGGGCGGCACCCCGCTGGGGAAGGATCTCAGGACACTCCTGCTCGAAGGCCGCCCGGAATCCCTCTCGGTCGAGACCGAGCTTTTCCTCATCCTGGCGGACCGGGCGCAGCATGTCCGCGAGGTGATCGAGCCCGCCCTCGGGCAGGGCAAGCTGGTGGTTTCGGACCGCTTCGCGGACTCGACTTTGGCGTACCAGGGTTACGGCCGCGGCATGGATCGGGCGTTGCTGCGCCGGCTGAATCACATGGCGACGGGCGGCACCATGCCCGAGCTTACCATCATCCTGGACTGTCCGGTGGAGGTGGCGCTGGCCCGCGCAGGGAAACGGCAAGGACCTGACGCCGCGCGCGAAAACCGCTTCGAAGCCGAAGGGGTCGCGTTTCAGTGCCGGGTGCGCGAGGGATTCCTCGAGCTGGCCGCGGCCGACCCTTCACGCTGCGTGGTGGTCCCGACCGACGGTCCGGTGATGGCGACCCAGGAGAAACTGAGACGGATCATCCATGAACGGCTTTACGAGAGCGCCGGTGGGTAGGATTCGGATGCCGGAAATTCGATGTTGCGGTTCCAGGACATCATCGGCCACCAGGGCCAGATCGAGCTGCTGCGGCGTGCCGTGAACCGCGACCGGCTCCACCACGCCTATCTTTTCGTCGGTCCCGAGGGCACCGGAAAAAGGACCGTGGCCACCGCCCTGGCGGCTGCTGTCCAATGCCGGACCGGCGCCGGGGACGCTTGCGGCGAGTGCCCGAGTTGCCTGTGCATTCGCGACGGGAACCATGCGGACGTGCATTGGCTGGGGCAACGCAAGGGCAAGCGGGACATCTCCATCGAGCAGGTGCGGGAGCTGCAGCGACAGTTGGTGCTGCACCGCTTCGCGGGGATGAAGAAGATCGCCATCATCGACCCGTTGACGCTGGTGAACCTTCATGCGCAGAACGCGCTGCTGAAGACCTTGGAGGAGCCGCCGGACCATTCCCTGCTGATCCTGATCGCGCAGAGTACCGGCGGCGTCCTGCCGACGGTGCTGTCCCGGTGCCTCCGGCTCCGGTTTTTCCCTCTGGCGGTGGAGCAGGTAGCCACCATCGTGGCCCGGCGCAAGGGGCTTGCCGAGGACCACGCCCTGCTGCTGGCCGCCCTCAGTTGCGGCAGCCTTGGCGCCGCGCTGGAGAGCGACGAGGCGGAACTGCTGGACCAAAGGCAGGAATGCCTTCACCGGCTGGCGGCGCTTTCGTCCGACGACGTGCGCGGGGTCACGGCGCTGGCCGAGGAGATGGGCAGCGACCAGGAGAGGGCGTTGAAGTTCCTGGGCTGGGTCAAGGGATGGCTGCGCGATATCATGGTGCTCCAGGTCACGGGCTCCGCTGCGACGGTCTACAACCGGGATCTGCTCGACCAGCTTCAGCACGCCGCCGCGGCCCGCCGCGTGCAGCAATCGACTTCCGCCCTGGCCGAGATCGACAACGTGATCCGAGCCATTCACCGAAATTACAACCGGCGCATGGTTCTGGAGGGCTTCATTCCCATGCTATTGAACTGAAGGGGACTCGCAGACCACCATGGACCGCATATACTTCACCACGCCGATCTACTACGTGAACGCCCAGCCCCACCTCGGGCACACCTACACCACCATCATCGCGGACACGCTGAAGCGCTATCACCGCGCCCGGGGCAAAGACGTCTATCTGCTCACCGGCACCGACGAGCACGGCGACAAGATCGCCCAGGCCGCGGCCGCGGACGACATCGACCCCAAGGCGTACACGGACCGGATCAGCGCGCTGTTCCGGTCCACCTGGGACGCCTGCGGCATCGCCTACGACCACTTCATCCGCACCACCGACGACTACCACAAGGCGACGGTCAGCCGGATCTTGCAGCGCATCCACGATGCCGGCGACATCTATTTCGGGGAGTACGGCGGGTTCTATTGCTACGGCTGCGAACGCTTCTACACCGAGAAGGAGCTGCGGGACGGCAAGTGCCCGGACCACCGGACCGCAGCCGCCTACATCGAGGAGAAGAATTACTTCTTCCGCATGAGCAAGTACCGGGACCGCCTCATCGAGCACATCCACCGGGACCCCGGCTTCATCACGCCGCAACGGTACCGTACGGAAGTGCTGTCGTTCCTGCGTGAGCCGCTGGAGGACCTGTGCATCTCCCGGCCCAGGAGCCGGCTCCAGTGGGGCATTCCGCTGCCCTTCGACGAGGACTACGTCACCTACGTGTGGTTCGACGCGCTGATCAACTACGTGAGCGCGGTAGAGCTCAAGGGCGTGGATTTCTTCAACGCCTACTGGCCGTGCGCCAACCATATCATCGCCAAGGACATCCTCAAGCCGCACGCCATCTTCTGGCCCACCATGCTCATGGCCGCGGGGCTGCCGCTCTACCACCGGCTCAACGTGCACGGCTACTGGATCATGGACAGCGGCAAGATGTCCAAGAGCCTGGGCAACGTGATCCGACCGCTCGACATGAAGGACCGCTACGGCATGGACGCGTTCCGCTACTACCTGCTGCGGGAGATGGTGTTCGGCCAGGACGCGGTATTCTCCCTGGACGCGTTCGTGAACCGGGTCAACGCCGACCTGGCCAACAACTTCGGCAACCTGGTGAGCCGCGTGCTGGCCATGCAGAAACGGTATTTCGGCGGCGTGGTTCAACCCATGGGCGACGGCGCCCGGGCGGAAGACCGGGAGTTGAAGGAAGCCTTTCTGGCGGCGGCGGCGAACGTGGACCGGCACATGGAGGAGATGGCCTTCCACCGGGCCCTGGAATCGATCTTCGTCGCCTTGGACCGGACGAATCAGTACATCGTGCAGACGGCGCCGTTCACCCTGGTCAAGGAACCGGATCAGAAGGCCCGGGTGGGCGAGATCCTGCACCATCTCCTGGAATGCGTGCGGCTCACCGGCGAGTTGCTGGCGCCCTTCCTCCCGGAGACGGGCGCCGCGGTGCGGAACCTCCTGGGACTCCCCGCCGGCGCCGCGCTCCGGGTCGAGTGGGGCGGCTCCTTCCCCGAAGGACACGAGGTCCAACCGCCCGAGATGCTCTTTCCCAGGATCGAGGAAGCAGAAGGCAATCATACACAATCGTAACCATCCCCCTTCTGTTTGCTCCCAACCTTCTTTCCCGTGTTGGCCATAATACCTCCTACCCCTATTTGACATCATCCTAACCATTTCTCTATAAGGGGAATCGCAACCATCGGCATAGGTAGCCCGTAGGTCGGGCCGCCTGCTGAATACAACAGCTTTCTTGTGCCCGGCTAGGAGTCTGTAGGACGTAGCGGTTGGGGTGATGGTGTGTAGAAGGTCATGATAGGGATGGATGGTTGCCAAGGTGCCTGAGTGGAAGAGAGTGGAAGAGATTGGGGGTGATACTGGTTCAGCGGAGGTGTGGGAGGGCCTGGGAGTGGGCTTTTCAGGCCGGATTGGGCTCGGGAGATTGTTGATTGAACCGTTGAACGAACAGCTTGAGGAGGTTGTGACACAGGCTCACGAGGGTCCACTCGGTGTCGACAGCATGGATACCGCGCAGCGAGAACTGCCGGAATCGCCGAGCGTGTTTGATTTGACCGTTGACGGGCTCGACCACGGCCTTACGCCGGGCGTACCGCTTCCGACCCTCGGGGGTGTCGAGACGCCAGCGCATGCGCTCTTGAGGGTCGAGTGCAGCCGGCGGGGGGCCGGAGCGGGTAGCCGCTTGCCTCTCTCCATGACGCACCCGCTGGGTGGCAACCCAGGCCTCGGTGCCCAAGGCTCGGGCTCGGGTTTCGACCTGTGGGTTCCAGTACCCGGCATCGCCGGTTGCATGCTCAGGCGTAACCCCGAGGTTGGCCTTGACCCGCTCAAGCATGGGCACGAGGTGCCCTGCGTCTGCGGGCTGGTCGGTGACCCCACAGGCGACGATGACTTGATGGTCCTCGTCCACCGCAAGCTGGGCGTTGTAGGCCTGAATGAATCCATCCCCGCCCTTCATGATAGAACTGTCAGGGTCGGTGAAATTGCGCTGCGCCTTGGGGACGGGACGGCCCTTGGGGGTGGCTCGGGTGGGCTTGCGCGCCAGTTCTCCCTCCCCGCTGCCAGCGCCCGTGGAGCCGGCGCCGCACGGGTCGAGTTCTCGGGCCTGTGCGCGACGCTTCTTCGCATGAGTGCGCGCGCGACCCCGTACCTTCGGGTCCGGATGCGTCTCCGCTGTGCGTTCGTGCCTCTGTGCCTGCTCGCGCAACCTGCTCGCCCGTGCCTTCAACGCCTCCGCCTCCAGCGCCGCCTTCGCCTCCCGGATGCGCTCCAGGCGACTCTCGCGCCGACGAAGCTCTGCGGGCAACTCGTCCCCCCGCGCGTCCGCCCCGTGCTGAGAGTCCTCCAACGCATCCGCCGCATCCGCTTGGGCCAGCAACTCCTCCACCTCTGCCCGCAGCCGGCGGTCCTCTTCACCCATGCGCTGGTAGCTCATGGCTTTGTGCTTGCTCGCGTTCGCCTTGACCTTCGTCCCGTCTATTGCCACATGCCGCAGCTTCACCAACCCCGCCTCCCGGCACAGCTTCAGAACCTGCACGAACAAACCCGCGAGCCTTTCCCGGTGCACCCGTCGAAACTCGTTGATGGTGGTGAAGTGCGGCTGCGTATTCCCCGTGATCACTCGAAACGCCACGTCCTCCCCACACCCACGCTCGATGCGTCGCGAAGAGTACACTCCCGTGCAGTACGCATACACCAGCAACGCCACCATCATCGATGGGTGATACGGTCGTTGCCCCCGCGCGTCCTTCGACTGAATCGCCCCCTCAATGGCCCTCAGGTCCAACTGCGATACCACATCCAGAATGAACCACGCCAAGTGGTCCTCCGGAAGCCACTCCTGCAACGATGGAGGAAGCAAATATCTCTGGTCCTGCGTCCACGGCTGATAGCTTTTCTTCATCCTCCCTTCTTATCATTCATTACCCCACTTGTTGATCCCCACAGGATCTATGCGCTACAGACTCCTAGGGGTCGCTCCCCGCGCCTGAGCGAATAAGCAGGACCTCTCACTCTACCTGTGTGCGATGGTTGCAACGGCCCGGCAATCCCGTCGGGTCGCGGCGCCGGTAACACAGGAGGATGAGAAGGATGAGAAGAGAATTTGTAGGGTTACTGACGGCCGGCCTTCTGACCCTTGCTGGATGCGGAGGCGGCGGGGGTGGTGGAGGCACAGCGCTGCCGAGTGGCGGGGGTGGAGGCGCAGCGCTGCCTACTGCGGACAACATCCAGGTGGCCAACAACGATGGCATCCGACAGGGAGCCGGCGAAACAGCGATGTCTTTGCCCAAATTCGGCAGCGTCACGCAGTCGTCGAATAGCGATGGTGCCAGCATCACGACCGACGCCGCCGATGCGACATTCGACGGGACAGGCCTGGACGTGCGCATTGAGCGCCAAGGATCAGGCCCAATTGTGCTGGATACGGCCAATCCGTTGGTCGTATCCAGTGATCCGATCACGGGGGTGACGGGACGGTCCACTCGTACCTGGGGTATCGCGTCCCTCACCGGCGATAGCTTGACCGTGGCCAGACTAGCCGTCGATTGGGCCAGCGACGACCCCTCTGACTACTTGGCTGGCGGTTACTGGCTGCATCTTGAGGGCGATTTGCAATCCAGCGATTTGGTGGCTGAAATAGGCGCGTTTGTCGATGGGCCGGAATTGTCGCTTTCCAACCCGCCGTCAATGCCGTTGCAAGGGTCCGCAACCTATGAGGGCGCCGCAGCGGGATTCTTTGGCATCGTGCATGGATCGGATACCTCCGACCCCCCCGGCAGTATAGCAATCGGCGAGTTCTCAGGGCTCGCGACGCTGACCGCCGACTTTGAAGCCAGTACGATCAGGGGCTGTGTCGGTTGCAACGGAGGCGTCTCGGCCGAGTATCTTTTCGTCGATGGAGCCACCAGGAACGTGGAGAACGTAAGCGTTTCTTCCGAACCTTACCGCCTTCGCTTGGGAGAGACTTCCTTTGCGAGTAATGGGACATTCCGGGGGTCGGATGTAAGGCTCTCCATTCCCGACCTCCAGATCGCGGAATCGAGCGGGGCGTGGGGCGGTCAATTCTCCAACATCCCGGATGCAGCCGGAGACCCGCGTCTGGTCGCGGGCACCTTCGGTGCCGAAGCCACTACGTCGGGCGGGACCACAGGCCAACTGATTGGCGCGTTCGGCGCCGGGAAGCGATAGGCGATGACAAGGAGCCCCGCCTGATGGCACTCAGGCGGGGCTCTCAACCCACGAGAAGGAAGATTTCTCATGGATCACGAAGAGGAAATCAACCGTGGCATCCGCAATCCCAAGTTCGCCGCGGGATTCTCGGATACTGTCAAAGACATAGAGAATGACTTCTCTATGTGAACCGCGGGGTTCGTTATTACGGCAGGGTGCTGCGAATTGGCCCAAAACGGCCTCGTAGGTGTCAATTTGGGCTTGCATGAATGCCAGTTTCTCTTTAGACACGTGTGTCCCCCCCCTTTAGACTCAGAACCCGTAGCGCCAGGGAATTCGAAGCGCGCATACTTACATGCCAATGGAACCAGCCATTCGAGGGGCAACCCTCATCGACACCCACTGCCACATCCAGACCGAGGAGTTCGACGCGGACCGCGATGACGTGCTGGCCCGGGCAAGGGAGGCGGGCGTCGCGTCCCTGATCGTCGTCGGAGGGGCGGGGGACCTTTCCACCAATGACGCGGCGGTGCGTCTGGCGGAAGAAAATGCCGGCCTCTACGCCACCGTGGGAATGCACCCGCACGACGCCAAGGACGTGGGCGCGGAGGCCATGGACCGGATGCGTGGCCTTGCCGCGCATCCCAAGGTCGTCGCCATCGGCGAGACCGGCCTCGACTTCCACTACGACCACTCGCCCCGGCAAGTGCAACGTGACATGTTCGAGCGCTTCGCCGGGCTGGCGGTGGAGACCCGGTTGCCCATCGTGGTGCACAACCGCGAGTCGGACCGCGAAGTGGCGGAGACGATTCGAAGCCGCGGCCGGGGAACGCTGGCGGGAGTGATCCACTGTTTCACCGGCGACGCCGCAGCCGCGCGGACGTTCCTCGACCTGGGCTTCTACCTGTCATTCTCGGGCATCGTCACCTTCAAGAACGCCGAGGCGTTACGCGACATCGCCCGTTGGGTGCCCCCGGACCGGCTGCTCGTGGAGACCGACGCGCCGTTCCTGGCGCCCGTTCCCAAGCGGGGTCGGCGCAACGAGCCCGCCTACGTCCGTTTCGTGGCCGAAGCAATGGCCCGGGTCCGGGGGGTCGGGGTTGACGAGATCGCCGACACCACCCGCCGCAACGCCCGGGCGCTGTTCGGGCTGCTGGAGGGCGAGAGCGCGCGGGAACGTCCATGATCGACGGCGCTACGAAGCTTCTGGGAGTGCTGGGATGGCCGGTGGCGCATTCCATGTCGCCGGTCATGCACAACGCAGCCATCCGCGCGGCAGGCCTGAACGCCTGCTACGTCCCCCTCCCGTGTCCGCCGGAGGCCCTGGGCGAGGTCGTCGCCGGCCTGCGCGGCGTGGGCTTCCTCGGCGCCAACGTGACGATCCCGCACAAGCAGGCGGTCATCGAGCATCTCGACGGGTTGAGCGAGGAATCCCGCTTCACGGGAAGCGTCAACACCCTCTACCGGGAGGGGGACCGCTTGATGGGGACCACCACCGACGCCACCGGCGCCGTGCTGAACCTCCGTCAAGCCGGCATCGAACTCGATGGCAAGACGGTCGCGGTCCTGGGAACCGGCGGCGCGGCGCGGGCGCTGGCCTTCGTGCTGGCCAGGGGTCGTTGCGCGGGAACGGGCGGGCGTCCGGAAACGTTTCACCTGCCGAAGCTGACCCTACTGGGCCGGGACCGCGACAGGACCGGCAGGTTGGCGCGTGACATCGCCGCCGGAAGCGCGACGACCACGGCGGTCCGCTCCGGCTTGCTGGCGGAGTTCGCCGCCCGCGGAAGCGGCGCCGACCTCATCGTCAACTGTACTTCCGCTGGCATGACCCCGGACATTCGAGGATGTCCTATCGACCCCGCGCTCCTCGAGCGGCGCCACATCGTCTACGACGTCGTCTACCAGCCGCGCGAGACCGTGCTGCTGCGGGAGGCGAGGCGGAAAGGGTGCCGGACGGTGGAGGGCATCGGCATGCTGGTGCACCAGGGCGCCGCCTCCTTTCGCACCTGGTTCGGCCGCGACCCGGACACGGAAGTCATGTTCACCGCTCTCAGGGCCTTCGGCTATGGATAACGGCTGTTTGCCGTGAACTCGACGAGCGGGAGGGATGACCCGATTCACCGCCTCCTCCGAGTTTTCTCGGCCGGCCCTTCGGCCTCCCTCTCCCAGACGAAAAGGGGGGAGGACACAGGTCCTCCCCCCTTTCGTTGGTGAGCTTGTCGGTAGATCCGCCGATCCGGGCTAGTAGTCTTCCGGCATGGCCGGGGGAGCGTCCTTCTTCTTCTCCGGCTTGTCGGTGATCATGGCCTCGGTGGTGATCAGCAAGCCGGCCACGGACGCGGCGTTCTGAAGCGCAGAGCGCACCACCTTGGTGGGATCCAGGATCCCGGCCTGGATCAGGTCCTCGAACTCGCCCTTGGCGGCATTGTATCCGTAGGCCCCTTCGCCTTTCTTGATGGCGTCGACCACCACGGAAGCATCCGCTCCGGCGTTGGAGGCAATCCAGCGTGCGGGCTCTTCGGCAGCGCGCTGAACGATCCGGACGCCGAAGGACTCGTTCTCGTTCACATCCAGGTCCGTCAACCCGTTGGCGGCCCGAATCAGGGCGACACCACCGCCCGGCACGATACCTTCCTCGACGGCCGCGCGGGTGGAGTGCAGTGCATCCTCGACCCGGGCCTTCTTCTCCTTCATCTCGATCTCGGTGGCCGCTCCCACCTGGACCACGGCGACGCCGCCGGCCAGCTTGGCGAGCCGCTCCTGCAGCTTCTCGCGGTCGTAGTCCGAGGTGGTCTCCTCGATCTGCGCCCGGATCTGCTTGATGCGGCCCTCGATGTCGGATTTTCCGCCGGCGCCTTCGACGACGGTGGTGTTTTCCTTGTCGACGATGATCTTCTTGCACCGCCCGAGATCGTTCAGGGTCACGTTCTCGAGCTTGATGCCGAGCTCTTCGGCGATCATCCGGCCGTTGGTGAGGATGGCGATGTCTTCAAGCATGGCCTTCCGGCGGTCGCCGAAACCCGGAGCCTTGACCGCGATGCACTTGAAGGTGCCGCGGATCTTGTTGACCACCAGGGTCGCCAGGGCCTCGCCCTCCACGTCCTCGGCAATGATCAGCAGCGGCTTGCCGCTCTTGGCGATGTTCTCCAGCACCGGCAGGAGGTCCTTCATGCTGGAGATCTTCTTCTCGTGGATCAGGATGTAGGGATCCTCCAGCACCCCTTCCATCCGCTCGGGGTCGGTGACGAAGTAGGGTGACAGGTAACCGCGGTCGAAGCGCATGCCCTCCACCAGCTCCAGGGTGGTCTCCAGTCCCTTGGCCTCCTCGACGGTGATGACGCCTTCCTTGCCGACCTTGTCCATGGCATCCGCCAGGATGTCGCCGATGGTCTTGTCGTTGTTGGCGGAAATGCTGCCGACCTGGGCGATCTCGGACCGGTCCCGCGTCGACTTGGACATGCTCTGAAGCTCGGATACGACCTTCTGCACCGCCTTGTCGATGCCCCGCTTCACCGCCATGGGATCGTGACCCGCGGCAACGATCTTGAGCCCTTCGCTGAAGATCGCCCGGGAAAGAACCGTGGCCGTGGTGGTGCCGTCGCCGGCCACGTCGGAGGTCTTGCTGGCGACCTCCTTGACCATCTGGGCGCCCATGTTCTCGAACTTGTCCTCGAGCTCGATTTCCTTGGCGACGGTGACGCCGTCCTTGGTCACGTTGGGGGCGCCCCAGGACTTCTCCAGCACCACGTTGCGGCCCTTGGGCCCCAGAGTGCAGGTAACCGTGTCCGCGAGGATCTTGACCCCCTTCAGGACCTTGCCCCTGGCCTCCTCACTGAATCTCACGTCCTTTGCAGCCATTTCGCCGTACCTCCTTATTCGACGATCCCGAGGATATCGTCTTCCCTCATAATGAGATGCTCGTCGCCGTCCAGCTCGATCTCCGTGCCGGAATACTTCCCGAACAGGACCTTGTCCCCTTCCTTGACGTCGAGCGCCACCACCTTGCCATCCTCGCGCTTGCCCGAACCGACCGCCACCACCATGCCCTCCTGGGGCTTTTCCTTCGCCGTGTCGGGGATAATGATGCCGCCGGCCGTCTTCTCCTCTTCGTCGAGCCTCTTTACGATGATCCTGTCGTGCAAAGGCTTCACTTTAGCCGCCATAAGAACCTCCCTTTAAGAGTGAAATGATGAGATTTGTGCGCGAATTTAATCACGATTTTCTTGCAGTCAAGAGGGTGGCGGCCGGGAAAACGAGCGAGAAAATGCTTTTCCTGCCCGATTCCAGGCTGAAATTGGCCATGGCGGCAAAACCGCGTATAATGGGTCCGGTTTCGTGGTCTTTTCGTGCTCTATCACATGACGCTCGGGCAGGTCTCTCGAGGTATTTGTCTTACGGAGGTAACGCGACGTGTTGAAAATCTGGGGAAGGAAGACATCGTCCAACGTACAAAAGGTTCTGTGGTGCTGCGGCGAACTGGAAATCCCGTTCGAGCGCGTGGATATCGGCGGGGAGTTCGGCAAGAACAGGGAGCGGCCCTACCTGGACCTGAACCCCAATGGCGTGATCCCCACCATCGAGGACGGCGACTTCGTCCTGTGGGAATCCAACAGCATCGTCCGATACCTGGTCAACAAGTACAACGGCGGCAGGCTCGTGCCCGGGACTCCCGAAGGGCGGGGCAATGCCAACCGCTGGATGGACTGGCAGTTGAGCACGCTGAACGCGTTCATGGTGCCGGTATTCTTCGGGCTCGTCCGCACCCCCGAGGCCGAGCGTGACCCCGCCGCCATCGAAAAGGCGGTGGCGGCAGCGGCGCCCAAGTGGGAGATCGTCGAGCGTTACCTGGAAGGCCGGGACTATCTCGCCGGCGATTCCTTCACCATTGGCGACATCCCCGTCGGCATCTGGGCTTATCGCTGGTTCACCATGCCGATCCAGCGCCCCTCCATGCCCAACGTCGAAGCATGGTACCAGCGCCTTTGTGAGCGCCCTCCCTACCAGGAGCACATTATGCTGCCGCTTACCTGAACCGTTGCCCTGTCTCCGAACCGGCAGATCAGCGCAGTTCGCGGTTGTTTGCAGGACGGGACACCAAGCCGGGAGGTCGTCGTCGAGCGGGCCGACTACGCCGCCGCTGCCCTCCCGTCAGCAACCGGTGCCGCGCGGCCGGGCGTGGTCGAGCACATAGGTCATCAGCGAAGGAATACCGGGCTCGTATCGAACCGGCGGCAGTTGCCCGGGTGGGCGCCAGGCAAAGCCCAGGCGTTGCAGCGCCGCCAGCGCCGCCTGCACCCGATCCGGTTCCGCATTCGGCGCGAGTCCGTCGGCCACGGCGGACTTCAACTCCTCGTAGGACAGCGTCGCCACGGATTCGAACCGGCCTGCTACCTGCTCGGCAACAGCCAGCCAGCCCGATTGATCCAGCTCGATATACCGGTCCTCGTAGTAGTCCGTGACCCGCGCTGCCACGTCGGGCCGCGCCGCGTCCGCGTGGGCCGCGGTCAGTCTCGCCGCGCCGGTGGCCAAGTGCCCATCCCACAGGGCCTCGCCCCACAGTTGGACGAAATACGGGTAGCGCTGGCTGTGCTCGACCACCGCGTCGAGGGCGTCAGTGTCGATGCCCACGCCGTGGGCCGCCAGCGGCTCGTCCACCGCCGTGCGGGTGGCCGCGTCGCTCAGCCCGCCGATGCCCAACCGTCCCTTGCCCAGGCGGTTCCAGAAGGTTGCCTCCATGGAGCCGAGATGCGCTGCCAGCCCTGGCGTGCCGGCCAGCACCAGCAGGAACGGCGCCTTGGAGCGCACTCTTTGACTGGTGTTGAGCAGCGTTTTGCCAACCGCGACATCCAGAGTGTGCGCTTCGTCGAGCAGCACCGCAAGCGGCTGCTTGCGGCACCGGACGGTCAGTCGCGCCGTCAGTGTCCTGGTGACCTCGGGCGGCGTTGCCCATTCGACCGACCCGACGCCTGCCAAGCCGAGCTTCCGGGGCAGCAGTTTCGCCATCCCGGCGGGCGGCGACAGGGCGGCGACCAAGGCTTCCTGGCTCGGGACGTCGTCCGGTGTCAGGTCCACCACGTCCGTTTCGCTATCGCGGCAGATGCGCTCGAACCAGTTGAGCAACGCGGTCTTGCCGGCGCCGCGGGGCCCGATCAGGGCGACGTCGTGCGACGGCGCCTTGCCGCCGCGCAGCTCCGCCAGACACTGCGTCAACACCGCCTGCTCCCGCTCGCGCCCGGTGAGCGCCGGCGGCACGGCGCCTGTTCCGGGAGTGAATACGCGCTGCTCCGTAGCCGTCATGGCACACTGAACCTATACGATCCGTGACGTGATTGTCCAATGCGGAATGACACTGAGTTGAAGCCATGTCTCGCAGGTACGACGACGAGCGCGGTCTTCCTTCCGCCTCGTCGCAACGCTTCATCAATGATGATCCCCGTCAAATTGCAATATCCTCTACCCTCCCCTATGATCGCCGGTGAGCCATGCGGATCTGTACGCTACTGCCGAGCGCGACCGAGATTGCCTTTGCTCTGGGGCTGGGTGACTCGGTGGTCGGCGTCAGCCACGAATGCGACTATCCTCCTGCGGCCCGGGAAAAGCCCGTGACCGTCCGCGGCTGGATCGACTCCGATGCCGCCGCCAGTGGGGAGATCGACCAGGCGGTGCGGCGGCGGCTGAGCCGGGGCGACGGTCTCTACAGCCTGGACTTGCCGCTGCTCCAACGGCTCCACCCCGACCTCATCATTACCCAGGGCCTGTGCGACGTGTGCGCGGTGGCACGCGATGAGGTCACGGCCGTGGCCGCCACCTTGAGGCCCCCGGCGAGAGTGCTCTCACTGTCCCCGGGATCTTTGGGCGAGGTGCTGCAGGACATCACGCGGGTGGCAAAGGCTACCGGAACCTCGGCGCGGGCGAAGGCCTTGGTGGAGGCGCTGAAACGGCGGGTGGAACGCGTTGCCGCCCGCCCCCGACAAGCCGGCCCGAGACTGCGGGTGGCCTGTCTGGAGTGGCTGGACCCCTTGTACGCGGCCGGTCACTGGGTGCCGGAAATGGTGGATCTGGCTGGTGGAAGGGACGTCCTGGCAGTCGAACATGCGCCCTCGGCCCGGGTCTCGCCCGAAGCTCTGCTGGAGGCGGCCCCGGAGGTGATCGTGCTCATGCCGTGCGGGTTCGACCGGGACCGTACCTTGCAGGAGTGGGAACCGCTGAAGGACCGTCCCATGTGGCGCGAGATTCCCGCGGTGACGAGCGGGAACGTGTTCGCCGTGGACGGCTCCAAGTTCTTCAACCGGCCCGGCCCCCGGTTGATCGACGGCCTTGAAGTCCTGGCCGGTCTCATGGATGCGGCGGCAGGCGCAAGCGACCCCCCGACCCGGATGTCTTCATAGATGCCGGCGCCGGTCGGCCCGGCGCCTTGCCGCCGAGCAAGCCCGCACTGCCGCAACCCCGCCTCCTCGCGCTCGCGTTGCGGATCTCCGTGTCGGAAGTGCGGAAACGAACCGGAAATGGATCAGAAATGAAAAGGACTCCACCTATTATTTGACAATAAAAACAGTAGGTTATACTATCTCAAGCGGTAACGAGATGGAAATGAACCATCAATGGCAGCCGTAACCGTCAGCCGCTACACGATCCCACAACGGTGGATGCGCTACGACCCCGCGGCCATTTTCGAGTTGCTGGTTCAGGCCAAGACCGCTGCCGGCATCCTGAATCGGATGCCGTATCTGCCTCAGTGGATCGAGCAGGTCCACGAGGAACAGTTGCGGCTGGAAGCCGCCGGCACTTCGCGCATCGAAGGCGCCGAGTTCACCCAAAACGAGCAGGAAGAAGCCCTCGCTCCCGACGCTCCGACACGCACCGATTTGACCCATTCCCAGCGGCAGTTGCGGTCCGCCGACGCCGCTTACCGCTGGTTGCGCTCGCTGCCGACCGACCAAAGGGCCACAACCGGCCTCATCCTCGACATCCACCGGCGCATCGTGACCGGCTGCGACGATGACCACTGCGAACCCGGGGCGCTGCGGCCTGACGGATGGAACGTTACCTTCGGGACGCCGAGGTGCCGCGGGGTTGAAGGCGGTACCGAGTGCCGCGTCGCCTTCCAGTCTCTCTGCTCCGCCATCGCCAGCGAGTTCCGGCAACACGACCGGATCATCCAGGCCCTTGCCACCCACTATCACATGGGCTCGATGCACCCCTTCGGCGACGGCAACGGCCGCACCGCACGCGCCCTGGAGGCGTTCATGCTGCAACCGGCCGGGGTCAACGACAGGGTGATGGTGAGCCTGTCCAACTACTACTACGAGCACAAGGATGATTACCTGGCGGCGTTGTTCGCCTCACGGCGAGCGGGACACGACCTGACCCCCTTCCTCCGGTTTGCCCTCGGGGCGGTCACCGACAGATGCAACGCCGTCGCTGCCGCCATCGCCGCCAACCATCAGCGGACCCTGTACCGGGAGTTTGCCAGATCGTTGTTCGGCCAACTGCGCAGTCCCCGCCGCCGGGTGCTGGCAAACCGCCAACTGAAAGTCCTGGAGACCCTGTTGCAGCAGGATTCCATCGGCCTGGATGAATTGGTGAACAGGGTCCGGGTCGATTACGACAGCCTCAAATTTCCAGATCGCGCGCTGGTCCGCGATCTGATCGAGCTGATCGAACTGTCCGCTATTGCGCTTGAGGGCGAACGAATCGCCGTCAACCTGGATTGGCCGCAACAGTTTCCACACTCGGAATTGCTGCAACGGTATGAAAACATGCCTTCCGCCGCTTCGACGAGGAATTCCGCCGTGGCCGAGCTGTCCCGACTATTGGGCCGCCGCGGGCGTTGACCAAGGACTCTCGTTCAGGAATCCCCTGCGGTGGGACAGCGCCGGCAGCCTGCGGCGCACGTTTTCCAGGTAGTCCAGGTCGATGTTGGCCAGCACCAGACCCGGTTCGGCGCCGGTCCTGGCGATGACCTTACCCCATGGGTCGACGATCATGGAGTGTCCGTAGGCGTCCATGCTGGCAGGGTGGCTGCCGGTCTGGTCCGGGGCGATGATGTACACCTGGTTCTCGATGGCGCGGGCGCGCAGCAACGTTTCCCAGTGTGCTCGGCCCGTGGGGATCGTGAACACGGACGGCACGAAGATGACCTTGGCCCCGGCGGCCGTCAGGCGGCGGTAAAGTTCGGGGAATCGCAGGTCATAGCAAACGGAAAGCCCCATGGGACAGAGCCGGGTGTCCGCGACCACCACGGCGTCGCCCGGCCGTCGGAACTCGGACTCGCGGATGGGAGGCTCGCCTTCGAGTTCGACGTCGAACAGGTGTATCTTTCGATACTTGGCGATGATCCCGGTTTCCGGGCCGATGAGCACGCTGGTGTTGTAGGCCCGTCCCTCCGGGTCGGCGGCCTCCAGCACCGACCCCGCCAGAAGATGCAACCCGAGCTCGGCGGCCACGGCGCTCATGCGTTCCGTCGAAGGCCCGGGTACCGGCTCCGCGCTCGCCGCCGTGTCCTTGCCACTTCCTCTCCAGTTGAACACTTCCGGCAGGACCACGAGCTGCGCGCCTTCGGCGTAGGCCCTGCGAATCCATGCTTCGGCTTCCCGAAGATTGGCTTCCTTATCGGAGGTAGCCAGCATCTGGACCGCGGCAGCGAGAAATGGCATGGGTCCTCTCCAACGACTCGACTCGGGGGCACAGGGTAAAGCACCAGCAGGCGTGTCCGTTCTGATACCCGAAGGCCGAAAAGTCAACTTTCCGGAGAGGCACGACAATCCGGACCGGAATAGGCATACCGGTGAGCGGAGGCGTCGCCCGTGCGGTTGCCGGCCGGAATAACCGGCCTAGAAAGGAACCCGGGCATGGCGCGATATCCAGGTTCCATACAATGATGGTAGTATGGGGGCATGGCTGGAAAGACTTCAGCGAAGAACAACCGTCAGGAGAACCTGTTCCGGGAGCTTCGGAGCTTTGCCGAGCAGTGCGGCATCGAGGTCCGGTGCGAGAAGCTGCCGCGCGACTTCGGCTATCGCGTGCGCAGCGGCGGTTGCACGGTCGGAGGGAAGAAGTGGGTGATCGTGGACCGGGCGCTTCCGGCCCGTGAGCGGCTGGACCTGCTGGCCGACGAGATCAAGGAGTCCGTGGGCGGGGAGATGGAGATACCCGCCGGGCTTAAGCCGTTCCTCTAGGAGCCTGCGCCGTAGAACAGTTTTGGGCACATTGTCATACCACATATAGTGTTAATGGAGCTGCTATCGCGCTATATATAGTGTCCAGGATTTTCTACGGCGCAGACTCCTAGGAGCCTGTCGGATTTGGCGAATCGTAGCGAGAGGCATGGAAATGGAGGCCATTTTCAGGCGGATTTGAGGAAAATATCGGGAACATTTGACGAAAATCCAACTGAAAATGGACCCATTTCCATGCCTCGCAGTAGATTCTTGCCAAATCCGACAGGCTCCTGGAGTCGCGTTCCGTAAATGTGTTGACCCTGTTCCCTATCTTCACCCCGTTCCCGCAAGAAGTGGTCGGCGATGAACAACTCCCCTCTCCCTCCGGGAGAGGGTGGCCGAAGGCCGGGTGAGGGCGCCCCGAATAAACCTGCCCTGCCTTGCTGGTCGCTCCCAACCGGCTGCGCGCACACGGGGGACCCTCACCCCAACCCTCTCCCAGAGGGAGAGGGTGTCGGAAGGGCCGTCAAAATGGCTCGGTGATGAGTCATCGCAAATATGAAACGCAACACTCGTTCCGGCTTGTTCGTCCTATCCAAACAAGAAAGTGCGAGTTAATGACCGCAACCGAACCCTCCCCTTCTGCCTGTCATCAAACACCTGATCCGAGAGGCTCCTGGAATCCTGTCGGGTCTGCCTATTGCATGAAGAATTCCAGCGAGCCGGTGGTGTAGTCGAGCAATGGCCCCCAGTAGACCCCCAACACCAGGGTCAGCACCATGAGGACGCCCAACAGCGGCCCCGCGCTCGCGGTGGCCGCCACCGGTCCGTCCTCCGGAGCCGGGCTCTCCAGGAACATGGTCCTCACGATCCGCGCGTAGTAGTACAGCGAGATGACCGTGTTGATCAGCGCGGCCACGGCCAGCACGTAGAACTGGCCTTCGATGATGGCCGCGAACAGCAGAAACTTGCCGATGAAACCGGCCAGGGGCGGCAGCCCGGTGAGGGAGAAGAGGAACACGGCCATGCAGACGGCCGGGAACGCCGCGCCCCGCTGGACCAGCCCGCGGTAGGCCTCCAGGTCCTCGCGCCCGGTGGCGTTGGCCACCACCATGACCACCAGGAACGCCCCCAGGTTCATGATCAGGTACACCACCGCGTAGAAGAGCATGGCGGTCAGCCCGTCGTTGTTCAGCACCACCAGACCCATCATGATGTAGCCCGCATGGGCGATGCCGGAATAGGCCAGCAGGCGCTTGACGTTGCTCTGGTTGAGGGCCGAGAGATTGCCCCAGGTCATGGTGATGATGCTGACGGCCACCAGCAAGTCGGTCCACTGGAGCACGGGAAACGCCTGGAAGGTCCAGCTCCCTTCCTGTCCCAGGGTGGACACCGCGGGGTAGAAGAAGCGGATCAGGATAGCCACCCCGGCCGCGTTGGAGGCCACCGAGAGAAATCCGGTGAACGGCGTCGGCGCTCCCTGGTACACGTCCGGGGACCACATGTGGAACGGCGCGAAGGCCATCTTGTAGCCGAAGCCGGCCAGGATGAAGACGAAGGCGATGAACAGCCCGGTCTGGTTGCCGCTGGCCTGGGACATGGCCGCGTTGATGGCGGCGTAGTCCAGGCTGCCGGCCATGCCGAACACCCAGCTCATGCCGTAGATCATCGTGCCGGAGGCGACCCCGCCGTAGATGAGGTATTTGAGCGCCGCCTCCGCCGAGCGCCGGTTGTGCGGCAGCATGCCGGTGAGGATGTAGGACGTCAGGCTCACCAGCTCGAGGCCGAGATAGGCCATGAGCAGGTTGTTGGCCGAGGCCATGAAGAACATCCCGAAGCCGCAGGTCAGCAGGACGATGTAGTACTCGCCCAGATGCACCTGCCGGACCTCGCCGGACCCGATGGACATCCAGATGGCGGCCAGCAATGCCGCCAGCGTGATCACCTTGAAGAACAGACTGAAGTTGTCCAGCGCCACCATGCGATGGAACAGCAATGCCGGAGGCGTCCCGTAAAGTTCCAGGGTGGCGACCAGGGCCACGACGCATCCGGCCAGACCCACGTACGCCAGCAGCCGCTTGTTGGCCACCAGCAGGTCCAGGACCGTCAGCAGGATGATCGTTCCCGCGATGACGATCTCCGGATGGAACAGCTTGAGGCTTGCGAGGTTACCGAGGTCCATTGTGCGTCAGGACAGGTGCGTGACGACCATCTGGTTGATGTTGTTCAGGGACGCCTGCAGCAGGTCGAGCACCACCCGTGGATAGACGCCCACGATCACCACGATCACCCCCAACGGGAACAGCGTAAAAATTTCGCGCCCATTGATCTCGGGCAATGACCGGTACTTCTCGTTGGGTGGGCCCAGATAGACCCGCTGCATCATCCACAGCATGTAGCCCGCGGTGATGACGATGCCCAGGGCGGCGATGATGGTCAGGGCATGGTACCTGGGCCAGGCGCCCAGCAGCACCAGCACCTCGGAGACGAAGCCCGACAGCCCCGGCAGTCCCATGGAAGCGAAAAAGGCCAGCGCCGTGAAGCCGGCGTAAACCGGCATGATGCCGGCCAGACCGCCGAAGCCGTTGATCTCGCGGTGGTGGGCGCGGTCGTAGATGACGCCCACGAGCAGGAACAGCATGGCGGTGATGGTGCCGTGATTGAACATCTGCAGCACGGCGCCGTTGATGCCCTGGGTGTTGAAGGCCGCCATCCCCAGCATGACGTAGCCCATGTGGCTGACGCTGGAGTAGGCCACCAGCTTCTTCATGTCGGTCTGCGCCATGGCGCAGAGGCCGCCGTAGACGATGTTCCACGCTCCCAGGGCCGCCAGGAACCAGAAGGCGAGGTCGGCGGTGGCCGCCGGCAGCATGGGGTAGTTGATGCGCAGGATGCCGTAGGTGCCCATCTTGAGGAGGATGCCGGCCAGGATCACGGAGATGGCGGTGGGCGCCTCCACGTGAGCGTCGGGCAGCCAGGTGTGGAACGGGAACGCCGGGATCTTGATGGCGAAGCCGATGAACAGCGCCATCCACACCACGTGCTGGAAGCCCCAGCCCCACAGGTTGAACGGCCACATGGCCAGCGGCGTGGTGCCATAGAGGCTGCTCCGGTCCATGAGCCTGGTCATGTCGAAGGTGTTGGGCTCGGAGTAGAAATACAGCGCCAGGATGGCCACCAGCATGAGCACGCTGCCCAGCAGCGTGTAGAGGAAGAACTTGATGGCGGCGTATTCCTTGCGCGGGCCGCCCCAGATGCCGATGAGGAAATACATGGGAAGCAGCATGACTTCCCAGAACACGTAGAAGAGCACGAAATCCAATGCCACGAACACGCCGGTCATGCCGGTGTCCAGCAGCAGGAACAGCGCGAAGTAACCCTTGACCCCCTTGTCGATATTCCAGGAAGCGAAGATGCAGAGAAACGACAGCAGCGCCGTCAGCAGCACCATGGAGACGCTGAGCCCGTCGACGCCCACGAAGTACTCGATGTTGAAGGCGGGGATCCAGGCGGCCCGCTCGACGAACTGCATGGCGGTGGTGGTGGTGTCGAAGTTGGCGTAAAGCCAGACCCCCAGAATCAGCGGCGGCACCGTGGCCGCGGCCGAAACCCAGCGAATGAGATCATGGCGTCCACTGGGCAGGATCAACACGACCAGCATCCCCGCCAGGGGGAAGAAGACCATCCAGCTCAGCACGTGTTCGGTCATTTTCGCATCTCTCCTCTTCGAACTAGCTCCAGTAGCGCAGCTTGACGATCAGGGCGACGACCACGGCTCCCACCACTACGTAGAGGTAGCTGTTGATGTTCCCGGTCTGAACCCTGCGGAAATTGTTGCCCACCGCGAAGGTCACGTTGGCGACCGCGTTGACCAGCATATCGACGACGTACTGGTCGAACAGACCGTTGAACCAGGAGATGATGGTGGTGATCCTGGCCGATCCGTCCACGATGGTGTCGATGATGTAGCGGTCGAACGCCGCTCCGATGCGCGCCAGCACCAGGGCGCCGCCGACGAAAACGAACTGGTAGATCTCGTCCACGTAGTACTTGTTGAAGAGCAGGCGGTACGAGAACCCCCTGGCCTCCGGCGAATCGTCCCGCGAAGGCGTGCGGACGTAGTAAAGAAACCATGCGATGGCCACGCCGGCGGCGGCGGCGATGATGGACACGCTCATGACGCCGATCTCTTCCGCCACGGAATGGTGCTCGCCGTGATGGGCGTGGATGACCGGATCGAGCCAGTGGTCGATCTGGCTGCCGCCCATGAACGCCGGCAGCCCGATATAGCCCACGATGACCGAGCCGGCGGCCAGTATCCACAGCGGCCAGGTCATGATCTTCGGAGACTCGTGCAGGTGCTCCTGCACGTGATGGTCCGCGCGGCATTCGCCGAAGAACACCATGAAGAACTGGCGGAACATGTAGAAGGCCGTAAGCCCCGCCACGAACACCCCCACGCCCCAGAGCGCCACGTTGTGGCTGGCCCAGGCCTGCCACAGGATTGCGTCCTTGGAAAAGAAACCGGCCAGAAACGGTGTCCCCGCAATCGCCAGCACCGCGATGGTGAAGGTCCGGAAGGTCGCCGGCATCACCTTCCTCAAGCCGCCCATCTGCCGCATGTCCTGCTCGCCCTGCATGGCGTGGATGATGCTCCCGGAGCCCAGGAAGAGGCAGGCCTTGAAGAATGCGTGGGTAAGCAGGTGGAAGACGCCGGCGGCGTAGGCGGCCACGCCCATGGCCAGAAACATGTAGCCGAGCTGGCTGATGGTGGAGTAGGCCAGCACCCGCTTGATGTCGGTCTGGGTCACGGCGATGGTGGCGGCGAAGAAGGCCGTGGCGGCGCCCACCACCGCGATGATCGCCAGGGTCGCCGGCGCCGCCGAGAACAGCTCGTTGAGCCGCGCGATCATGTAGACCCCGGCCGTCACCATGGTGGCGGCGTGGATCAGCGCGCTCACCGGGGTCGGGCCCTGCATGGCGTCCGGGAGCCAGACGTGGAGCGGGATCTGCGCCGACTTGCCGGTGGCGCCGATGAACAGCAGGATCGTCACCAGCGTGGCCACGCCGATGCCCCAAAGCTCCATGCCGGCCAGCAGCCCCACGTGCCCCTGGATCTCGCGGAACGCCAGAGTCCCGTGCCCCTGTCCGGCCAGGGTCCAGTAGAGCAGGAAGATGCCCAGGATGAAGCCGAAATCGCCGACGCGGTTGACGATGAACGCCTTGTTGCCGGCCCGGGTGTTGGTGTGGTCCGTGAACCAGAACCCGATCAGCGCCCACGAGCACAGCCCCACGCCCTCCCAGCCCACGAACATCAGCAGCAGGTTGTCGCCGGTCACCAGCAGCAGCATGGAGAAGGTGAACAGGTTCAGGTAGGCGAAGTAGCGCCACAAGGAGCGGTCGTCGTGCATGTAGCCGATGGAGTAGAAGTGGATCAGTCCGCCGATGCCGCTCACCACCAGGATCATGATGGCCGACAGCGGGTCCACCCAGAACGCCACGTCCACGCTGAAGGAGGTCATGGGGATCCAGGTGTAGAACGGGTCGATGAGGAAGCGTTCCTTTGCCGGCAGGGCCAGCAGCCGGCCGAAGGCCCAGAGCGAGAACAGGAAGGACAGGGTCACCGGAGCGCAGGCGATGACGGCCACCATCCGCTTGCCCGCGCGCTCCTGTATGCGCGCCCCCAAGAGACCGTTCACGGCGGCGCCCAGCAGCGGGAACAGCACGATCCAGCGTAGAAAATCGGTTTGAACGGGGTGATCCATGACTACTCGTGAAGGTGAGGGCCGACTAGTCCTTGAGCATTTCGGTGGCCTCGACGTCGATGGTGCTGAAGAGCTGATAGATGGAGAGGACGATGGCCAGACCGATGGCGGCTTCGGAGGCCGCCAGCATGATGATGAAGACCGTGTAGATCTGCCCGTCCACGTTCCCGGTGCTGAAGTGCGAGAACGCGACGTAGTTCAGTCCGGCCGAATTGAGGATGAGCTCGACGCCCAGCAGAATGCTGATGGCGTTGCGCCGGGTGAGAACGATGTAGATGCCCAGCGCGAACAGGATGCCCGCAACCACCAGGTAGTGCTCCAGTCCGACGTCCGCCAACAGTGCAACATATTCAGCCATCTCGAAAAAACTCTCGCTATTCCTTGATTTCCTTGCGTGACAGCGTGATGGCGCCGATGAGCGCCACCAGCAGCACCACCGCGGCGATCTGGAACGGCAGCAGGTAGTCGCCGAGGAAGAGGTTGCCGATGACCGCGGTGGTGGGCGCGGAGACCACCTCCTCGACCTTCACCCAGCCGGTCTCGCCGATGGCGTACACCAGGATGCCGAGAAAGACCGCCACCGCCGCCAGCGCGGGAATGCGCCCCACCGTGCGGTTGGTGATCTGTATGTCGCTGATCCGGTGGGTCAGCATGACCGCGAACAGGATCAGCACGAGAATGCCGCCGACGTAGATCAACACCTGGACCGCCGCCACGAAGTCGGCGCCGAGAAAGACGTAGAGCCCGGCCACCCCGCCGAAGGTCCCCAGCAACGAGAACGCCGAATGCACGATGTTCCGCGAGAACGCCACGATGCAGGCCGACCCTATCACGACGAGGGAAACCAGATAGAAGATCAGAACGTCTATGGAAATCTCCATGATCCGAACCACCCTTTTTGATGGGAGAAACGGGAGGGTTGCGCCGTCTATGGTCGACTACGGCGGGGCCGGGAGCCCGTTCGACGAAAAAGTCTCGTGAATCCCGCGGCGAGCCGTCATTTTTCCGGTTCGGCCACCTCGTCCATGTACTTCCGTCCGATATCCACCTTCTGCACCATTCGAGGTTCCGTTTCCCCACCCTTTTTCGGCTTGTAGAGAGGCACTTTCTCGGTCACGAAATGCCGCACCAGACCGGCGGGATTGTTGCAGGCGCCCTCGAACTCTTGCGTGTGACGAATGGATCCCGTGGGGCAGGCCTCCATGCACAGCCCACAATACATGCACTTGCATATGTCGATGTCAAACTGGGTGAAGTCGCGCTGCTTCGTCTCCGTGTTCATCTCGATGCCGATGGCGATGCAGTTGATCGGGCAGACCCGCTCGCACGCCAGACAGCCGGTGCAGATGTCCATGTCGACCTCGAGGATACCGCGGTAGCGCAGGGGCAGGGTTTCCTGCACCTGCTGGGCGATGCGGTCGGGATACTGGACCGTGGACGGCTCGCGGACGAAGTGGGAGAAGGTGATGGTCATGCCCTCGAAGATGCTCCGCACCGTATCCCTGACGTTCCGACAGTATTCGATGACTCCATTCATGGACGTTTCCCCGGCCGAGCGTTGGTTGGACCCTGGTTGATCGGACATTAGACATACGGCTTGAGATAGAGGGTGGGGCGCGAGTGCATGATCTGGTAGACCACCCGCCAAAAGAAATAAAGGACCACCAGACCCGACACCGCCAGCGTGGCGAAGGTCAGCACGTCATTCCCTTCGGGCCAGAGCACCAACAGCGAAATCGTTCCGAACAGGCAGATGAACGCAATCGGCACCATGTACTTCCAGCACATGGCCATGAGCTGGTCCACCCGCACCCGCGGCAGGGTGCCGCGCACCCACATGGCGACGAAGACCCACAGGTACGATTTGATGAAGAAGACCGTGAACTCCAGGACGCCCTTGAACAGCGGGTGCTCGGCCATGACCACGCCGAAGATCGTCGCCGGTATCTGCCAGCCGCCGAGGAACAGGGTCGCCGCAATGGCGCCGATGACGTACAGGTTGCCCCACTCCGCGAAGAAGAAGAACAGGAAGCGCATGCCGCTGTACTCGGTCACGTAGCCGGCCACCAGCTCCGATTCGGCTTCGGGAATGTCGAACGGCGTGCGGTTGCCCTCGGCCAGAGCCGCGGTGAAGAACAGGAAGAAGGCCACCAGGGTGAAGGGGTTGTAGAAGATGAACCAGTCCCACGGCGCCCATCCCTGGGCCTGGATGATCCCCTGCATGCTGAGGGTGCCCGACAGGAAGATCACCGTCAGCACCGAAAGCCCGGCCGGTATCTCGTAGCTGACGATCTGCGCGGCCGAGCGCATGCCCCCCAGCAGCGACCATTTGTTGTTGGACGACCAGCCCGCCATCAGGATGCCCACCACCGCCAGGGAGGTGATGGCGAGGAGATAGAGGATGCCGATGTTGAGGTCCGCGGCGATCAGCCAACTGCCGAACGGAATTACGACGAAGGCGCCGAGAAACCCCGCGAACACGATATAGGGGGCGAGCAGGAAGAGCTTCCGGTCGGCCGAAGCCGGGATGATGTCCTCTTTCTGGATGTTCTTGACTCCGTCGGCGAGCCATTGAAGCACTCCCTGCGGGCCGACCCGGTTGGGGCCGACCCGGGACTGCATGCGCGCCCAAACGCGCCGCTCCAGCCAGCTCGTCACGCCGGCGAGCGGCGCCACGAAGAACGACAGCACGGCGAAGGCCACCAGCACCGCGGCCAGGGCATAGCCCAGGGCCGCCGGAACGCCTCCCGGAAGCAACCCCTGTATCAGGTCTTGAACGGTGTATTCCATCGGCACAGTGACTTCCGGATTCCCGCCGGCGCGGGAATGACGATCTGTATCAGGTCTTGAACAGTGTATTCCATCGGCACAGCAGCCTACCGGTCGATCTCGGGAGCGTCCACGTCCAGGCTCGCGATCAAGGCGATCAGATCGGCGACCATGATTCCCGGACTGATCTTGTCGATGATGCTCATGGCGGTGAAGGAGCCGGTGCGGATCCTCACCCGGTAGGGATACTCGCTGCCGTCGCTGACCACGTAATAGCCCATGTCCCCGCGCGGCGCCTCGATGCGCACATAGGTCTCGCCCGCGGGCGGCCTGAACTTGCGCGCCACCTTGGCGATGACCGGGCCGTCGGGCAACTTGCCGAGGCACTGGCGGAGAATCCTGCAGCTCTCCATCAGTTCCCGGATACGGACATGGTAGCGGTCGTAGGAGTCGCCCAAGGCGCCCCGCTCGCCGCTGCCCACCGGGACCTCGAAGTCGAGCTCGGGATAGACCGAATAGGGAATGTCCCGGCGAATGTCCCAGTGCACGCCGGACGCTCGCAGGTTGGGGCCCACCAGGTTGTATTGGAGCGCGTCCTCCCTGGAGATCACCGCCACGTTGGCCAGCCGCTCGATAAAGATCTTGTTGTAGGACAGGAGCCGGTTGTATTCGTCGACGATGGGCTCGAAGTGGTCGAGGAAGGCCGCGATGCGGCTGCACGTCTCCGGCTTGATGTCGTAGCCGACGCCGCCGATCCGGAGATAGTTGTAGGTGAGCCGGGCGCCGCAGATCTCCTCCATGAGATCATTGATGGTCTCCCGCTCCCGGAGGGCGTGCAGGAAGGGCGTGATGGCGCCGATATCCTGCCCGAAGGTGCCGACCGCAATGAGGTGGCTGGCGATGCGGTTGAGTTCGCAGGCGATCACGCGGCAGTACTCGCCCCGGGGCGGCACCTCGACGTTGCCCAGCCGCTCGGCTGCCATGCAGAAGCCCTGATTGGCAAACATGGCGGCAAGGTAATCGGCCCGGTCGGTGTAGGGAACGTAGCCGTGCCACGTGCATTTCTCGCCGATCTTCTCGATGGAGCGGTGCAGGTAGCCGACGTCCGGGATGGCTTCGTTGATGACCTCGCCGTCCGTCTTGACCACGAACCGCAGCACGCCGTGGGTGCTCGGATGCTGCGGTCCGACGTTCAGCGTCATGTCTTCCGTGTGCAAGCCGGCGCCGGCGGAAACCTCGCTCATGGTATCGATCCTTTGTCAACCGGCTCCGCCGCAGGACGCGGGCAGGCTCCGAAACCGCTCCTAACGCATGTTCTCCGGAACCAGCGGCT
This sequence comes from uncultured Binatia bacterium (SeqCode), assembly GCA_965214905.1. GTDB lineage: Bacteria > Desulfobacterota > Binatia > UBA9968 > JAJDTQ01 > JAJDTQ01. The sequence continues at coordinate 2,323,588 of OZ243984.1, read as the reverse complement.
CGCGCTCGGTGCTGATGCCGTCGTACTCTTCCTGCTCCACGAAGTCCTTGCGCAGGGGATAACCCACCCAGTCCTCGGGCAACAGGATTCGCCGGAGGTCCGAATGCCCCTCGAAGACGACGCCGAAGAGATCGAACACTTCCCGCTCGAACCAGTTGGCGACTTTCCAGATGCCTTCCACCGTCGCGATCCGGGGCGCGTCCCGTTCCACGTCGGCCTTGACCACGATCTGCTGCCGGGACCCGTACGAGTACAGATGGTAAACGAGCTGCATGACCTCTTCCTTCGGGAGATCCACCGCAGTCAGATCGGAGAGCACGTCGAACTTCAGCGCGTCGTCGTCTCGCAACGCCAGGCATACCTCCTCGAGGCTGGCCGGCTTGACCTTGAAGAAAGGGTCCGGACCCTGATCGTCAAGCTCCTCCACGCCGCCGGGACAAAGCTCCCTGGCGCGCTCGTATATCTCTTTTGCCGTCATGTCGTCGCCACCTGCCGGGAAATCCTGCCCGTCCAGCCTAGTGTCGTGTCTAGTTCTTCACCCACTCCAGGTCGCCCTTGCACCAGTCATAGATGAGACCCAGAAACACGATGACGGTGAAGACGGCGATGGCGCCGAACGCGAAGAGCCCCGCGTCGTTCTGAAGCCAGTCGCGAAAGACCACGGCCACCGGGAAGATGAAGGCGATCTCCACCTCGAAGATGATGAAGATGAGGGCGATGAAGTAGAACCGCACGTTGAAGTTGACCCAGGCGCTCCCGGAGGCGGGCTCGCCGCACTCGTAGGTCGAGAGCTTTCTGAGTTGGGGATTGGAGGGCCGCAGCAGGCGGCCGATCAACAGGTTCACCCAGACGAAGGCCGCCCCCAACAACGTGAAACACAGGACGCTGGCAAAGTCGAAAAGCATTTTTCCTCGGGTAAGATAAAGAAATCAATAACCTTTTTCAGACGCTCTATATATGCACAAAAGCCTTTCCCGGTCAACAAACGCCCGCGCGCCCTTGTCGACGTCCTTACACTGCCCAACCAATCCTGTTACCTTGCCAAGGAAACGAGGCGCGCCCCCGGCCTCGGCCTCGGTATCCGCGACACGTAATGGGAGAGATGACCGCCATGGCCAATGTACGCATCACCGTCGCCTGCTGGGACTATGACCGGACCCGCCCTTTGCAGGAGGGCCGCGTCCCGGTGGAAGGGGTCGACCTGACCTACCTGCCGTTCCGCGTGGAGGAAACCTTCTGGCGCATGCTGCGCTATCAGGACTTCGACGCCGCCGAGATGTCCATGGGCTCCTACCTGATATCCCGTGACAAAGGCACGCCGCGGTTCGTGGCTATTCCCGTGTTCCCCTCCCGCGCCTTCCGGCACTCCGGAATCTACATCCATACCGGCTCCGGCATCAGGGAAGCCGCCGACCTCACGGGCAAGCGGGTCGGTGTCCCCGAATACCAGATGACCGCGGCCATCTGGCAACGCGGCATCCTGCAACATGAGTACGGCGTGGAGCTCGAGCAGGTCAACTGGTTCACGGGCGGGGAAGAGACCCCCGGCCGGGAGGAAAAGCTCCGTCCGGACCTGCCCGAGACCCTTTCCATCACTCCCATCGGCCCCGAGCAGACGCTCTCGTCCATGCTGGAGACCGGCGACCTCGACGCCATGATCTCGGCGCACATGCCGTCGCCGTTCGTGCGCCGCTCGCCCAAGGTGGCGCGGCTGTTCCCGGACTTCCGTCCGGTGGAGGAGGAGTACTTCCGCAGGACGGGCATCTTCCCCATCATGCACACCCTCGTCTTCCGGGAGGACGTGTACGAACGCCATCCCTGGGTGGCCCAGAACCTCTACAAAGCCTTCTGCGAGTCCAAGCGGCTCTGCGCCGAGTCCGTATACGAGTACTCGGCGCTCAAGTACATGCTGGCTTGGTCCATCGAGCAGATGGAAAAGGAAAAGGAGCTCATGGGACCCGACCCCTGGCCCTACGGACTGGAGCCCAACCGCCATGTCCTGGAGACGCTGGTGGACTACGCCTACGAACAGGGCCTGATCAAGCAGCGGCTCGAGGTGGACAGCCTGTTCGCCCCCAGCACGCTGAACGAGTTCAAGGTGTAGGGGCGGGTTTCAAACCCACCCGCGGCGAACGACACTTGGCTGTCCCACTGGCCGGGAAACCGCCGCGTGAACGCCATGTCCGATCCCGACAAACCCGAGCTTGAACCCCCTGCCGCCGAGACCGCAAACGCGGGTGGCGACCGCGGCTCCGCCGTTCAGGAAGTGAAGTGGTGGATCGACACCGGAATCAAGCAGCACTCGGAAACGGGCGAACGCGCCCCCAAGGGTGTGATCGAGCGCTGGGCCTTCGAGCTGCTGAAAGATTACCGGCAGGAACGGGCGCTGCAGAACATCGTGGATATCAACGGACAGGCCCTGCGCGAGCTCGGCGCCAACGAAGAAAGGTGGGTCTACCTGTCCCTGGGGGTCGGCGAGTTCCCCCGGAAACGCCTCGACTACATCAAGGATTCGCTGAGGATGCCGCGCTACGCCCGGGCTCTGGCCATTGACGCGGGCTACTCGGTCCGCGTCCTCGTCACCGGCAACCCCTTGGGCGAGAAGGTACTGGACATCAACTTCATCGAAGCGCCGTCACTGGACTACTGGATCAACGGCGAACTGATCGAGGAGCAGATGTTCCGCTCCGTCGAAGAGGCCCTCAAGCGCCTCCGTAGATCGATTCACCGCTACCTGCGCAGGAACCCTGTGGGAACCGAGCCTTGAGCGTCACCGGCCGGCGTGGCGGGCCGTCGGATGGTGCCGGGGGGCATGGGGAAGGGGACCGAGCTGGTGATCTCCAGGCCGTAACCGGACAGGCCTACCAGGTTTCTCGGGTTGTTGGTGACGAGCCGGAGCTTGCGCACCCCCAGGTCTCGCAGGATCTGGGCGCCGATGCCGAAGTCGCGGAAATGCCTTGCCTCTCTCGCCTCGGCCGTACGCAGGCCCTTGCCCTCGGGCTGGAGGTAGAGCAGGACCCCCGCGCCCTCCCTGGCGATCATCTCCATGGACTGCTTGATGACCGACCCGGTGTCGAAGAACTCGAAGCCGAACACGTCGCCGGGAAGGAACTTGGTGCAGACCCGGACCAGCGTCTCGCGGTCCCCGGAGATCTCTCCCTTGATGAGCGCCAGGTGCTCGGTGGAGTCCACGTGGGTGTTGTAGACCACCGCCCGGAACTCGCCGCCGTAGCGGGTCGGCAACCGGGTGGCGGCGACCCGCTGGATCAGCGAGTCGTGCATGAGCCGGTACTGGATGAGGTCCGCGATGGTACAGATCTTGAGGTCGTACTTCTCGCCGAACTCCTCGAGGTCCGCCAGCCGCGCCATGGTGCCGTCGTCCTTCATGATCTCGCAGATCACGCCGGCGGGCTTGAGCCCCGCCAGCCGGCACAGGTCCACCGAGCCCTCGGTCTGACCCGTGCGCACCAGCACGCCGCCGTTCCTGGCGCGCAACGGGAAGATGTGCCCGGGCGTGCACAGGTCCTTGGGTCCGGCGTCGTCCGCGATGGCCGCGAGGATGGTCTCGGCCCGGTCGGATGCCGATATGCCGGTGGTGACGTTCTTGACGCCGTCGATGGAGACCGTGAACGCAGTGCCGAAAGGCGCCGTGTTGTCCCTCACCATCATGGTGAGACCAAGCCGGGCCACCTTATCCTCGGTGAGCGGCAGGCAGATCAGGCCCCGTCCCCACGTGGCCATGAAATTGATGGCCTCCGGCGTGACCTTTTCCGCGGCCATGGTGAGGTCGCCCTCGTTCTCGCGGTTCTGGTCATCCATCAGGATGACCATCCTGCCTTCCCTGATGTCTTCAAGCGCTTCTTCGATGGTGGCTACGGGCATGGAAGGGTCCTAACGTAACATTTCATTTGGCAGGGTCAAGGACGGCAGCAGCGTTGCGAGCCCGGCAAATCGCTGCCAATCGGACCTGTAACACCGCAAATGCTCGCTGAAGCAGCAATAAACCGGATGGGGAAACGTCTCGCAGTCGAGACGGATCAACTGTGGACTCTCAAGGCTGTGGCGCGTTCTGAGCGACTTGCATCCTGATGAATGCGTTCCCGTTGTGGTTCTCTATGATCTTCACTGCGGGGGTTCCTGACAGCGTCAACATACAGGCATGATGTACGCTCAGGACTGCGTCTTGTGTTTCCTGGGAAGCCTCCAGATCCGTGATCTTCAACCCAATGTCCTTACACCGCTTGATGGACAGGTGTCGTGCGTGAAATTTCGTGATCGCATGGTCGCCAAGTTCTTCGACGATTTGTGCAATTTTCTCCGTGGATTTATCACCATGAAACAGCCATCTCGCCTTCCGGTGTTGTTCCATGTCTCATACCCCGATTCAGGTTCCGTCTTCTTGGGGCTCAACTCGGCCAACTTCCGGAAAGGCTGACGGTCCTCTTCTTTTTCAAGTCCAAGGAGCCGGAACACCTGGAGTATCCTGGATTCATCTTTGTCGGCCATGTGCACTCTCCTTCCATGGAAGACAAGGGTCAGGGGGCACCTGGACGCGGCAAACCCCTAGCGTACACGGAAGATGATAACTTCAGTCGTCAGCCCCTCTCGGCTGATTCTTCAAGGGGATAATACTGAGGCAGCCATTGGGCGTCAAGAAAAGACGCGTTCATGGATCGCCCCGGGGGTCACCACCGAATTGAAACAGTACCCAACGGTTCAAAGTGAGACACTACCGATTTCCCGACTTGGCTTCAACCCGCGTCGCCGGCCATGTCCGCGACCACCGAACGGGCCGCCGCAACCGGATCGTCCGCCCTGGTGATGGGCCTGCCCACCACGATGAAGTCGATACCCGCGCGAACCGCGTCCCCGGGAGTCATGACCCGCTTCTGATCGCCGGCCTGCTGCCCCGCGGGTCGGATGCCCGGCGTGACCAGCATGAAGGATTCACCGCAGGCGCGCCGGACGTCCGGGACCTCCCGAGCGGAACAGACCACGCCCGCAAGACCGGCCTCCTGCGCCGTCCCGGCCAACCGCGCGACCTGGGCGGGCACGCCTCCCGGGATTCCCAGCGTTTCGAGGTCCGCCTCGTCGAGGCTGGTAAGAACCGTGACGCCGAGCACCGACGGCCGCCGCAGGTCCTCCTTCCCGCAGACTTCCTCGACCGCCGCCGCCGTCTGCCGCATCATCTCCAACCCGCCGGATGCATGCACGTTGAACAGCCTGACGCCGAGCCGGGTCGCTTCCACGGCCGCTGCGGCCACGGTGTCGGGAATGTCGTGAAACTTGAGGTCGAGGAAGACCTCGCCGCCGAGGTCGTGGATCATGCGGACGACGTCCGGCCCCGCGTTCACGAAAAGCTGCTTGCCGACCTTGAACATCCCCACTTCCGGCGCCAGGAGGGTCGCGAGGGTTCTCGCTCTCGCCGGATCGGCCAAGTCCAGGGCCACGATCAGGCGCTGCCTGATTGCGGCTGCTGCGGTCATCATGTCCTTTCGTTGCCGAGAGCCGCGCCGATACGCTCCACGGCCTCGTCCACCGGCACGTCGGAGGTCGCATCCTCCCCGCGCCACCGGAACTCCACGCTGCCCCTGGCCAGACCCCGGGCGCCGATGGTGACCCGCAACGGGATGCCCACCAAGTCCCCGTCCTTGAACTTCACGCCGGGCCGTTCATCGCGGTCGTCCAGCAGGACCTCGTGCCCGGCGTCGCTCAGCCCCTGGTAGATGCGTTCGGTGACCTCCCGAACGGGGGCCTGCTTGTAGTTCAGGGGCAACAGCAGCACCGAGAAGGGCGCGATGGACATGGGCCAGATGATGCCGTTGGCGTCGTTGTTCTGCTCGACCGCGGCCGCCATGAGCCGGGTGACGCCGATGCCGTAGCAACCCATCTCCATGACCCGCTCCTGCCCCTCGGAGTCGAGAATCGTGGCGCCCATGGCCTCGCTGTATTTCCGCCCGAGGTAGAAGACGTGGCCCACCTCGATGCCGCGGTACTCCTCGATGACGCCTGCTTCGCAGCGGGAACAAGGGTCCCCCGCCTTGACCAGGCGCAGGTCGGCGAAGCGGGCGGGGGTGAAATCCCTGGGCTGGTTCACGTGGATGGTGTGGGCGTCGGGCTGGTTGGCGCCGATGACGGCGTCGGTCATGCCCCGGACGGCGTGGTCCGCCCACACCTCCAGCGGCAGATTCACCGGGCCCAGGAAGCCCGGCGGCGCCCCCACGGCCCGCTGCACCTCGTCCTCGTCCGCCAACTCCACCTCGATGGTGTCCAGGAGATTGCCCAGCTTGGTCTCGTTGACCTCGTGGTCGCCACGCACGAGCACCGCCACCAATCCTCCCGACGGCTTGCGGTAGATCATGGTCTTGATGAACCGTTCCGGCGGAACCTTCAGGAACCCGGCGACCTCCGCGACCGTCTTGAGGCCCGGCGTGGCCACGGTATCGGGCGGGGAGACCGCGCCGCCTCGGTCCCTCTCCCCCTGGGGCGGAGCGCCGGACGCATCGTCCTGCCCCCTCTCACGTTCGGTCTCGGACGGAGCGTCGCCGTCCTGCCCCCTCTCCCCCTGGGAGAGGGTCGGGGTGAGGGTCCCGTCAGCCCCGCCGACGCTCTCGGGCATGGGCTGACGCGATTCCGCCTTCTGCGCGTTGGCTGCATAGTCACACGCGCTGCACGCGGCCAACGCGTCCTCGCCCGATTCGGCCAGCACCTGGAACTCATGCGACAGGCTGCCGCCGATGGCCCCGGAGTCGGCCTCCACCGCGCGGAACTCCAGGCCGCAACGGGTGAAGATCCGCCGGTAGGCGTCGTACATGTTCCGATACTCCCGCTCGGCGTCCTCCCTGTCCAGATGGAAGCTGTAGGCGTCCTTCATGATGAACTCGCGCCCCCGCATCAGGCCGAAGCGCGGGCGCACCTCATCGCGGAACTTGGTCTGGATCTGGTAGAGATTCATGGGGAGCTCCCGGTAGGAGCGGACATCGCGGCGCACCAGATCGGTGATCACCTCCTCATGGGTCGGAGCGAGACAGAAATCCCGCTCGTGGCGGTCCTTGAAGCGCAGCAGCTCCTTGCCGTAGACCTCCCAGCGGCCGCTGTCCCGCCACAGCTCCGCCGGCGAGGTGACGGGCATCAGCAGCTCCTGGGCGCCGGCCCGGTTCATCTCCTCGCGTACGATGGCCTCGATCTTCCGGAGGCTCCGGAGCGCCAGCGGCAGAAAGTCGTACACCCCCCGGCTCACCTGCCGGATCATGCCGGCGCGGACGAGCAGCTTGTGGCTGGTCACCTCCGCGTCCGACGGCTCTTCCTTGAGAGTGGGTATGAATGAAGTTCGCCAGCGCATGCGATCAGGGCCCGGAACACCAGAGTACGCGCGTCAATATAGGAAGCGGCCCCGAAACTGTCAATCTTCCCACCGACACCGCCAAGTCCAACTGTCGCCAGCCCTCTCTTTTCATCCTCCGGGGTGACTCGCGCCCGCCCATGTGTGAGCAGGTGAGGAGGTTGAGCTACGTGGAATCGGTCCAATGGAACCGAGTTTTGAGGTCGGCCAGTGTATGGTAAGGGAGGTGTCTCTCCTTGTGCAAACGCCCGACGACGATGCCAGGGGCAATGTCGATAGCCTCTGCGAACGCAACGACGTTGCTTCGCGTGAAGCTGCCCTCACGCATGAACTCCTGCCAGGCGTCCGGCGAGATGAGAAAATCCGCTGCCCAGCGGTCTGCCTCTCCCTCGATGTGCGGGTCCCGGTTGATGCTCTTGCCGTCCACGATGATGCGGTTGAGCTTGTGCTTGAGAAGATGGGCCACTTCGTGGAAGAGCGTGAACCAGAAGATGTCCGCCCATCGGTAGCGCAAATTGAGCTGGATGAGAGCCTTTCCGGAGTTGAGCCAGCGCGCGACGCCGTTTGCGCCGGTCTTCGGCAACTCGGGCACGACGACGAAGGCGACGCCGGCGTCGGAGAAAAGACTCTCCAGGCGCGGCGCCATCACGTCGGGGGCCGTGGAAGTCAGTGTCCGCGCCTCCTGCGCCGCCTGCAGGAGGAGGCCGGCGTCGAATCTTCGGGTTTCCATCAGCCTCGCCTTCGTTTCGCCCCTGCGTAGCCAAGCGGCGAGGGCGCCCTCGGACACTATCGCCTTGTCCGTGAAGCGGAACACCCCACTGCTCACCGGCGTCACCTTGCGGTAAGCGGCGACGGTGGCCACGCCGAAGTAGCTCAGAAGTTCGCGTACCTGTTCCTGCTTGTCGCCTGCCTTGGCGACCCAACCGTGCTTGACCATCTCTGCGACAGGAAACTCGCGCAGCCAGTCTTGGAATGCTTCCAGTCGCTCACGCTCGCGGTTGCGTGCGAGGATCATCCGGTAGCTGGACTCCAACCCCGCCCACACGTGCGCACCAATGCCCAGGACACGCTCCAGTTCCAGCGCTGTCTCCTGGGTGATGGCCTTCTTGCCCCGGATAATCTCGTTTACCACCTGCGCCGGGCGTCCAAGAGCAGCGGCCAACTGCGTCTGGTTGATCCCCAACGCCTCGATCTCCTCCTCGAGAACCTCCCCCGGAGGAATAGGCAGGTCGGACCAGGTCCTCGTCACCGCAGTGCTACTCATAGTGGTTGTTGACCTCCTTTACTATAATCGTGGTGTCCGTCGCGCCCCTGGTGACGATGAGCCGCCACGTTCCTGTCAGTTTGATGGCGTACTGTCCTTCACGGTCGCCTTTGAGCGGATGAGTCCGCCACGAGAGCTGGCGGAACGTCTCGGAGAAATCCCGCATCGCGTAGAGCGTCTCGATGCGGCCAACGTAACGCCGTCCCACTTCGCGGCCCCACTCACGGAAGGCTCTTGCCGACACCTCATAGCAGCGGCGTAGTCTGGTTGACCCGAATACAACCTCCAATTATCACCCTTTCACTGAAACCTAGAACAAGATACAAGGCCGGTCAAGCTTGCTCCATTTTCTCGTGCCCCACCGCCACGGCATACGGTAGCGCGTTGGTCTGCTCCGCCAAGATCCCCGACGACAACCTTCGCCTCATGGATTGGCAGAACGTCTATCCGGATTTGAAGGAGCGGAAAGGGCTCGTGTTCGTCCGGAAACGCCCAGGATGATCATGGAGACATCCGACACCGCCCTCCTCCATGAGGCGACCGTCTCCGTTCTGAGGAAATACATGGACAGCTTATATCGCTCCCGCCAGGAGCGTTGGCGGGGACTCTTATTTCGGCGGATCCGGCTTTGATACGTCGATTACGCAGACATTGATCTTGCGCATTTCCACCTGGGAGAGGCAAGTTTCCGCGACCAGCCGTTTTTCGAGAGCCGCAGGACTGTCAGGCACGGGTCCCGTGGGGGGCTGCCGGCAATGGCCGTAGCCAAACCAGAACACCAGGTAGATGCCGTACCCGTTCGCTCCCGGGTCGCGCGTGTACTTACCGATCAACTGCTGGCGGATAGCCGTCCACAGATCGCGGTGGTCGCTCTTCTTGATCTCCACCGGCACGTTGCCGTCGCTGTAAGAGATGCGGATATCGGCTCTATGGTCTTCTGCATAAGTACCCTCCGGCTGGGCATCGACACCTAACCGAGCCAATTTTTCCTTCAAGTCGGACAGCAACGCGTCCCGGCAGGCGTTCTCCGGCTTCGGCTTCCGAGGTTGATTGCGTGAGTCCACGTTCCAGTGCTGCCGCCAGTCCGACGTGTTCCCGTTGCGGATTTCCGTTGCCAGGTCGCGCAGGACGTCCAGGGCCAGCGCGGCCAAATCGGCGGCGTTGGCGGGTCGGCGGTTCTCCAGCGTTTCCAGTGCCTGTTCGACCGTCGGGTGGCGGAAGTCGGCTTCTCGGCGCACTTCCCGCTGCCTACCGGCGGCCGCCTGCAGATCGGGTTGCCAGGGCCGCAGCGCGACCTCCGCGGATAGGCGTTCGAGCGCATTCGCGGCGTCGCGGGACGGTTCCGAAGACAGCCTGTCGATGAGCGCCCTTACGAGGCGGGGCGTATCGGCTTCCATTGCAAGGCCGTCATCGGAACCGTAAGGTCGGTAGGAGTTGCCGAGCGACGCGATGAGAAGCTCCAGTGCCGGAACGTCAAGCGCAGCGATCAGCGCAGGTTCGGACTCGCACAGGAACTCCGCCATGTGCCGGATGCGCCGTTCGCGACCCCGTCCGGCCAACGCTTCCCGCAACCGGGTGGTGAACGACGACGGGGCTGTGAGCAGGCCCGCGCACAGCCAGTACAGACGTTGCGCGGAGTCCGTGGTGCTCAAGGCGAGCCTGTCTTCGACGATTTGCAGGAAGGCGTCATGGTCGACGTGGCGAAAGGCGGCATTGAGCAATAGTTTCAACACGTTCAGTTGCTCGACCTTGCAACGGGTCGGGAATGACTTCAGCAACGGCGCCGCCGCCAAGCGGGCGACCGGCGCATGGTCGTCGTCGTGACCCAGTTCGTAGAGACCGCGACAGGAGTTCGCGCCACGCCGCAGGGCAGCACGAACGGAGCGAACGAGGACGTCGGCAACCAGGTCGGGACGGCAGGTCCATACCGTTTGGTACCAGCCCGGTCCCGGTTCCCGGTTCCCGCCGCCAGGGGCATGGAAGCGAAACGCCAGGGCGCGCCGTACGCCTTGCTCGTCGAGCGGGGCTTCGCCGAGTCGAAGAGAGGAAGCCTCGCCGAGACCCACAAGAAACGGCAGCATCAGGCAATGCTCTTTCCCCTCGTTTGCGAGACGAAAGATTTCGGTCACGTCGGGTAGATCGGCTCGCATTGGCGAAGCGCGAAACGCCTCGATAACCGTATCCACCAGGTCGTCATTGCCCAGCAGATCTCGAAGACGAAGTTCGCCCGTCTGCAGGTCAGTAAATCTTTCCAGGCAGGTAGCCGCCAAACGGTGCAAAAGCGCCGGGGCCGCGCGGTTTTCTCGCAACGCGGACTCGTTATCCTTGACGAGGCTCCGCCACTCCTTTCGGCGCTGCCTTGCTTGTTCCGCGTGCTGCCGTTCCAATTCGGTCGAACTGGCCGCGAATTCGGCTGCACCCTGGTTCTGCCGCTGTCGCAGCTCCCTGTACTCGGCCACCAGGGCTGGGTTATGCGCCAGCCGCTCTTCGACGGTCTCGTCAGAGATGCCTTCGATGTCTTGCCGGGCAACGACCCGGATCAGGAGGAAATCGGTGGCCGCCTTCGTGCTCGTTCCTGGTTGAGCCAACTGGACGAGACACCATTCACCGAAGTCCGGCGGCTCGTTTGCGCGTGGGAGGGATAGGCGCGAGTCCAACTCGCGGCGGACGCGGGGCGACTCGGCATAGCGGCCCGCAGCCAGACGGACCAGGACCACCGCCTTGTAGGACGCCGGATTGTCCTGGAACCATGTTTCGATCTTGCGCTTTGCTTGATGACGTGCATCCTTGCGCAGGCCAAGCCAAGCGAACAGCCGTTCGGCGTCTACCGTCGGGTAATGCTCCAGGCAGGTGGCCAGAAGCTCACCTGTGATCGTGCGCACCCAGTGGGACGAAGACTTGGCGCCTTCACCGCTCGAACCCCCGTCTTCACAGGGCTCCGCGAGAGAATCCAGAACCTCGGCTAGTTGCTCGTCCGTGGACCACTCAGCAATGTCGTGCTGCCAGAAGCATGCGTACCAACCCATAAAGCATTCTTTATTCGGTTTCCGAAGATATCGGCCCACTTCGGCAGGCGAGATTGTTTTCGGATAGAATTCCCACAGCAGGCGGCCGAGCAGGTTGTCGCGAGGATCGGATACGGACCCGGCATACAGACCGTCAAGCAGTGCTTTGAGCGCCTTCGGCGTGTCACCCGCGCCACGGCACTGTAGGATCCAGCCATCGAGCGCGGCCTCGCGGAGCTCACGCCGACATGACTCGTCCCTCACGACTTCCGGCAGCATGGAGACGAGACCAGGAATGGCGGCGCCCCGTTCAAGGGATTCAAGCACGGCCAGCGCCACCGTCTGCTTCCCTTGGCCGCCCGCACGGGCGTTCAAGACCTGCCGGAACTGGCTCTCCATGTCCGGAGTCGCCAGGTCGCCCCATCGGGAATCCAGGTCGTGCATTGCCGCGAAGACCTGCGGGTCCCGCTCGGCGTCTCGTTCCAGGCAGTCGAGCAACCGGCGTTTATCATCAGAGGAAAACCCCCTGACATCACCGTACAGGACGGTTCCGAGCGGGTCTCGCTCGACCACCTCGTCACGGGCCGCCTTGCAGTGCCTGCAGTGAGCGGCAAGCCAGGCAGCCAAGCCCCGCAACGCCGACACGGTACGGCCGTCCTCGCCGGTCATGAGAGCAAGGACCCGCCGTATCGGAAGGCCCTTGTCGATCAGGCCCGAAAGGTATCGGCCGGCGAGAAACTCGGCGATGTGCCGGTGGACCGGCATTGTGCGCCCGCCCACGGCGTTGAACAATCCGGTGTGTACCACCGCACGCAGAATTTCCGGACCTGGATGCGGAATGTCTCCCAGGTCGATGCAATCGTCGCCGTGCGCGGTCGTTCCCGACAGGAGATATCCGGCTCGGCCTGTCAAGAGATGCACGGCGCAAAGACGCCCTGCCGCGTCCAGCAGCGTGGAATCGGGGGGTTGTGGACCCGCTAGACAATGTTCCTGGTTGTGCTCACGAACGAGCTTCCTGCAGGCGGCTTCGAACGTCGCCGTGCGCGTGGTCGGCCAGTTGCCGCCGGCAACCGCGTCGGCGAGCAATATCAGGGTTTGCGGGTTTGACAGCAGTCCCCCGATCCCATGGTCGCTGGCCCTTTTCATGAAGGCATCAACACCATCGACGGCCTTGCTGCTCAGAATCTCGCGGATATCGTCGTCCGAAAGCGGGTCGAGGCGCACGACCTTGACCTCGCCATCCGGCGACACGGACTTGAGGCGGTCGCGGTCGGCTGCGCCGAACCAGTCTGCTTCACGGCAGGAAAGGCGGAATCGCGGCCGCCCCAACCTGTCGATTTTTCCCCGGATCAAGTCCAGTGGGGTCCTTCCATCGGCCAATCCCGCCCTCACTTCGTCCAAGCCGTCGATGAACAGTGGCTCGACCTTCGACCAGCGCTCATGGCAGAACGTCAGGAAGTCACGGGCATCGCAAAATTCGCCTTTTTTTGCTTCGTGTTGGAACGCCTGGGTCTTGCCGGCACCGGGTGCGCCCAGCAGCACATAGGCGCCGCAATCGCGGAATTCCGACAGGGGTCTCGATTCGGCTTGACGGACCTCACCTGGTCTCCGAGAGCCACCCCTCGCTTCGTCCCGGACTTCCGTGCAGGTGCGCTCATCGATCAAGTTCATGACTCCTTGAACCAGCCATCCGCTGGAACCGATAGAAACTCCTCGACCGGCACGCCGTCGCCGCCGACCACCAGCGTCTTCAGCGGGTTGAAGCGCTCCTGAAACTGTGCAATTCCGCTGCGGCCGGCCCGGCCCTGGCCGCTCTTGACCTCGAAGGCCACTGTCCGCGGTCCTCGTTTCAGAACGAAATCCACCTCGTATCCATTGTCCCGCCAGTAGTGGAGACTCGTCCGCCCGGTGGCGGTGTTCCACAAGTGCGCGCCGACCGCGCTTTCGACCAGCCGTCCCCAGAAGGTCCGGTCCGCCCGGGCCTCCTCGAAAGTGTAGCCGGACAAGGCCGCCATCAACGCGGTGTTGAGCACGTTGAGCTTCGGACTGGAAGCCCTGCGGCCGCGGATACCGCCGGAATACATCGGGAGACCGGCGATCAGGCCGGCCTTTTCCAGCAGGTCCAGATAACGCGCCAGGGTAGTCGTGTTGCCGGCGTCCTGGAGCTGGCCGAGCATCTTGTTGTAGGACAGGATCTGCCCGGAATGCCCGGCGCCGACCTCGAACAGCCGCTTCAGCAACGCCGGCTTGTCCACCCGCTCCATGGCCAGGATGTCACGCTCGATATTCGGCTCTACCAGCGCACTCGATATGTAGTCGCGCCAGCGGTCCTGATGGCTGATGTATTCCGCGGCGCCGGGATAGCCGCCGAAGTACACATACCCGTGAAGACCGAAGCCGAACGCCTCGGACATCTCGGTCAACGACCAGTGCGCAAGCCGGATGGTCTCGAACCTGCCCGCCAGGCTCTCGGTCAGACCCCGTTGCATCGAGAGCGGTGCCGAGCCCGACAGGATCACATGCAAGCGACGCCGGTCATGGCGGTCCCTGTCCCACAGCCCTTTCACCGCCTCGGACCATCGCGGGATTTTCTGAATCTCGTCGAGCGCCAGCACCCCTCCCTTCCGGGAGCGGTCGGCGTCTGCGCGAGCCCGCTCCCAGACGCCCACCAGCCACCTGACGTCGCGTCGGGATGGCTCCTGTGCGGCGGTGACGGTCGCGTCGCCGGGCAGTTCCGGGAGGTGCGGTAAAGTCTCCGGGTCAGGCTCGTCCACCGGCACCAGGTGAAAGGGACGGTCAAGTCGGTCCCGAGCCTGTCGAATCAGGGTGGTCTTACCGGTCTGCCGCGGCCCGGTTACCAATATCAACCGCCTCGGCGGCTCGCGCAGCCGACCGAGGAGAACCTCCAACTGCTGGCGTTCGATCTCGGCCATAGAAATAATGTAGCTCTTGAGTAAAATAACTCAATAGCCGATTTCCTGTGGTGGCGCGGGCTTGTACAGGTCGAGCTCTTCGCGAGAAGCGAGCGTGGGTCGCAGGTGGGATCCCGGGCTCCCGGGACTTCACGCTGATACGCTGCATTCGACCCTGATCGAGACCTTCGAGGCTGGTCAGTCGTTGGACAGCGCGGTCTCGAGGTCCGGAGAGAGCTCGCGCTCCGGATCGCCTCTGCGGAACCATCTCCCGGCAATCGCCTTGACGTCGTCCAGCATGGCGTAGAGACAGGGCGTGAGGATCAGGGTGAGGATGGTCGCGAAGGACAGCCCCCAGACCACGGAGATGGCCATGGGCGAAAGGAACCGGGCCTGTCCGGTGGCGAAGAAGGCCAGCGGAACGAGGCCGCCCACGGTGGTGACGGTGGTCAGCATGACGGGCCTCAGACGCATGACGCCGGACTGGATGATGGAGTCGTACGGCGCCAGGCCGCTTCTTCGGCTGCGGTTGATGAAATCCACCAGGATGAGGGAGTCGTTGACCACCACACCGGCCAGGGCGATGAAACCCAGGACGGACAGGAAGCTCAGGTTCTCGCCCATGACGAGATGGCCGATGACGACGCCGCCCATGGCAAAGGGAATCGCGGCCATTACGATGAACGGTTGTATGAACGATTTGAACAGCGAGCCCAGCACGAAGTAGATCACGAACAACGTGATCAGGGAAATTTGCGGAAGGGAGGCCAGCGACTCCTCCGTCTCCTGCCGTTCGCCCTTGACCACGACCCGCTGCCCGGGATAGCGCCGGCCGATGTCGGCGAACTGCCGCTGCAAGGCATTGGTCGCCTCCACCACGGTGGTCTTCCCCTCCTCGACCTCGGCAAAAACGGTCAGCGTTCGCTTGCGGTCATCCCGGTTGATCTGGCTCGCGCTGATGCCGGCGCCAATGTCCGCAACGTCGCTCAGGAAGACCCGTTCGCGGGAGGGCAGCGTGAGCTTCATCCGTGATACGGTTTCGACGTGGCTGCGCTTGTCACGGGGGAACCGGATGACGATGGGCACCTCCTCGTCTCCCCGCTGGATGCTCGAGGCTTCGACCCCCTGGAACCCTTGCTGCACCTGTCGTGCGATGCCTCTCAGGTCGAGACCCAGTGCGCGGCCCTCCGGCTTGAGGCTGATGCGGAGTTCCTCCTTGCCGGCGACCAGGTCATCGCGGATGTCCCGAACCCCGGGCAGTGTAGCCAGGAAGCCCTTGACCTCTTCGGTCAGACGCCGGAGACTCGCGAGGTCCTCGCCGATGACCCGGGCCTCGATGTCCGGCCCGCCGGGCCCGGCCTGGAGATTCAGGAACTGGAGCTTGGTGATTCCCGGGACCCGCTCCATCTTTCCCCGGAGCTCCTCGATGATCTCGGCAGCCTTTCGGCTGCGGTCGTCGCGAAGCTCCAGCGTGAGTTGTCCGACATTGCTTCCCCTCACCACGCGGTCCACGTCCAGGAAGGCGGCGCCGACGGTGGTGGACAGAGACTTGAGCTCGCCCGGGGGCAACCCCAGCACCACCGCCTCGGCCTGAACGGCCACCGCCTCGGTATCTTCCAGCTTGGCGTTGGCCGAAGTCTCGAAGTTCACGAAGAACTGACTCGACTCGAACTCTCCGAAGAGCACGAAGGGCACCCGATACTGAGCCGCGACGGCCAGCAGCACGCTGGCCGCCAGGAGCACGGTCACCGACACGTAACGCCAGCGAAGCGCGACTCCCAGCACCTTCTCATAGACGTGGCGCAGTCGAGTGAGCCACGCGCGCTGGCCGCGCACATGCAGACGGCGGAGACCGCCCAGCCCCTCACGACGGCGCAGCCGCGCAAGCCACACGCGCTCGCCGCGGCGCAGCTTTCGCGCATAGGCGGGCGTGATGACCTCCGCAAGATGTGAGGGCAGGACGAACAGAACCTCCAGGAGCGACAGCAGCAGGGCAAAGGTCACCACCATGGGAAGTGGCCCCAGGAAAAAGCCCATGGTTCCCGGGAGCAGCAGGAACGGAACGAAGGCGGCGACGGTCGTCAGCACGGTGGTGACCACCGGCCAGGCAACCTCGCAGGTGCCCTGGAGGGCCGCCTCCCTGGGAGTCATGCCCTGCTCGACGTAGCGGTACACGTTCTCGGTAACGATGACGGCATCATCCACCAGAAGGCCCAGGACGAGGATCAGGCCGAAGGCGGAGACCATGTTGAGGCTGAGGCCGAAAACCGACATCAGCACCAGACAGCCCAGCACCGCGAACGGAATGCCCAGGGAGGTCAGCAGGGCGATTCTGCCGCGGACGAAGACGCAGAGGGTCATGAGCACGAGGGCCAGGCCGATGGCGCCGCTTTCGCCCAGGGTGCTCAAACGGTTACGGATGAACACCGAGAAGTCATTGAAGAGTCCGACGGAAACGGTTTCCGGCAGCGTCTTGCGCATCTCCGCCACGGCCTCCCGAACACGTTCCGCGACGCTGATGGTATCTCCGCTCCGCTGCTTGATGACCACCAGGTTGAGCGACGGCTTTCCGTCGAAACGCGCCAGGACCGTCGCGTCCTCGAAGGACTCGCTCACCCTGGCCACGTCCCCCACCGCAAGGGCGTGTCCGGTATCGGTGGCGCGCAGGATCATGCGCTCCACGTCGCCCACGCCTCCGGCCACTCCCAGGGTCCGCACCAGGATTTCACCCCGGGCGGTCTTCAGCGCGCCCCCGGGCACGTTCCGGTTCTGATTGGCCACGGCCGCGCGAATCTCCTCCAGGCTCAGCCGGTACTGGTCGAGTCGTTCCGGGTCGATCTCGATGAGTATCCGGCTCTCGCGGATGCCGAAAATGGACACGGTGGCGACACCGTCGACCCGCCTGAGCTGATCCCGCAGATCCTTGGCGACCTCCCGCAGCTCCCGTTCCGGTATGTCGCCGCTCAAGGACACGGTGATCACCGGGAAGGTGGACAGGACCTCGGTCACCTGCGGCTCCTCGGCCTCCTCCGGCAGGTCGACGACCCGGTCCAGGGCGGCGCGCACGTCCCCGAGGGCGCGGCTCATGTCGGTGTCCGACTGCATCTGGAGACGGATTTCGGATTGGCCCTCGCGAGAGCTGGAGAGCATCTCGTTGACACCGTCCACGTTGCGGACCCGATCCTCGATCCTGGCGGTGACGAGTTCCTCGACCTCCTCGGGCGAAGCGCCCGGATAGACCGTATCGATTCGGATCACCCGGCGGGAGAAGTCGGGGAACACCTCTCGTTTGAGCCGAAGGTACGAGACCGCGCCGGCCGTGACGATAAGGAGCACCAGCAGGTTGACGACGACGGGGTTCCGGATGGAAAACTCGATCAGCTTCTTCATGACGCCAGATCCCGGCGCGTG
Source organism: uncultured Binatia bacterium (SeqCode) (assembly GCA_965214905.1). Taxonomy (GTDB): domain Bacteria; phylum Desulfobacterota; class Binatia; order UBA9968; family JAJDTQ01; genus JAJDTQ01. The sequence continues at coordinate 2,305,654 of OZ243984.1, read as the reverse complement.
ACCACGCGAATGCGGGCGCCGTCGAGCAGCAGGCGCTGCCCGGCGGTGACCAGAAGGTCTCCGGGTTCAAGGCCGGCGGCGATCATGTAACGCGGCCCGAACCGCCCGGCGATGCGCACCGCGCGTCGCGCCGCCAGATTCGAACCGGGGTCCGCCACGAAGACGGTGGGCTTGCCGTCCTGGAAGAGGACGCTTTCCCGAGGGATCAGGATGGCCTCCGGATAGTTGCGGACCGGAATGACGGCCCGCGCGAACATCCCGGGAAGAAGTTTGCGTGCCCGGGAGTTGGACATGAAGATCTCCACCGGAAACGAGCGGGTCTGTTGATCTGCTCGCGGGCCGATATTGGCCACCCGTCCGGTAACTTCCTCCGCCAGCCCGTGCACCCGAACGTCGGCCACGATCCGAGGGTCGATCCGGTGGATGTCCGCGGCGGGAATACGCACGTCGAGCTTCACCGTCTCGATGTCGGCCAGTTGAAAGAGCACCTGGCCCGGAGCGACACGCTGTCCCAGAGTGACGTTCTTGCGCGCGATGACGCCGGCGAAGGGCGCATGGATCCCGGTGTCCCGCAGGGTTTCCCGCGCCTGCTCCAGTTGAACGTCGGCGAGGGCGAGGTCCGCCTCGGCGATGGCGTGCAGGGCTTCCGTCTCCCGCTCTCCGCTCCTGGCCGACTCGAGCTCTTCCTCGATTCGCCGCCAGGCCAGCTCCTGCCGCTCCGCCGCCTGGCTGGAGACCAGCCCCTTCTTCAGGAGCTTCGTGAGCCGCCCGTGTTCCGCGCGCGCCAGCCGCAACTGTTCCCGGTTGAGCCGCACCAGCTTGCGCTGCCTTTCGATGTCCACCGCGGCCTTGCGGACCCTTGCCTGGGCGCTGGCCACCTGCGCCGCGGCCTTGCGGACGGCGATCTCGAAGTCCCGTGACTCCAGTCGTGCCAGGAGCTCGCCGGCCCGGACCATGCTGCCGAGATCGATCTCCGGAGGAATCCCGACGATCCGGCCGCTGATCTCCGCGCTTACGGGACCTTCCCGCACGGCGGAGATGGTCCCCAGGGCTTCGATCCGGTGTACGAAATCGGCCGCCGCCACCGCGGCCACCTCCACCGGTACGGGTACGGTCGCCGGTTCCACGCGGGGCTTTTCCTCGACGTCGCTGATGATGTACACGCCCACGGCGGTGACGGCGCTCACCAGGAGAATGAGCAATATCGACACGGCGATGCGGATCTTCATCCCAGACTCCTCATCACCGTGCGGGTAAGGAATTCCGTCATCTCGTCCAGGTCGAAGGCCTGCGGGTCGTACAGCCAGTGCAACGCCAGCCCGTCGATGCAGGCGAGGACGTGCTCGGCCGCAAGCCTCGGCCGGTCGCACTGGAAGAGGCCGCCGGCGACCCCCGTCTCGATGACCCGGACCAGGTCGTCGACGGCCGACATGTACGCGTCCCGCAATTGCGTGCGCAGAAGGTTCTGCTGCTCGGCCCGGCCCGCTTCGGCCCACACATCGCAGAAAACATGGAAGAAGGGTTCCCATTGACGGAAGCTGGCGAGCGCCGCGGCCAGGAAACGCCGGAGAATCTCGGGAGGCTCATCGACGCCCTTCAGCTCCTCGGCGTAGTATTCCTTGAGCCTGTCCAGCATGTAGCCGTGGAGGGCCTGGAGCAGTTGATGCTTGCTGTCGAAATACTCGTAGATGGTCCCCTTGCCGATCCCGGCGGCGGCCGCCACTTCCTCCATCTTCGAACGATGAAAGCTCTTGCGGGCAAAGACGGTCATGGCCGCTTCGAGGATCTCCGAGCGCTTCCGCTCCTTGTCGACGATGATAGGCATTTCTCAATTGACCGGCCAGCCGGTCAATTAAAATGGTACCTGCGGCCACCCGGAAGTCAAGGAGGCATTCACTGTTGCTTCACCGCTTTATCGATCGTCGCCGGCGGGTGCCGCCTCGGGGGCCTTGCGGTCCCCTTCGGGTATGATCAGAAGTCTCCGGTAGGCGCCTTGGCCGAGGCTTTTGGTGGTGAGCCAGGGGTCGTCCTTGAGGGCCAGGTGGATGATACGTCGATCCCGGGCGCTGAGGGCGTCGATCTCCTGAGTCTTACGGCTGCGCTTGGCCTTCTCGCCCATGCGCAATGCCATGTCCTCCAGGGACCTCACGCGCCTTCCACGGTAATTTTCCGCATCGACGACCGGCTGGGGACCGTCCGGCCCGGACTTTTCGGCCACGATACGGCTCACGATATGCTGGAGGGCTTCCAAGGTCTGACCCCGCCGGCCGATCAGAAGGGCGGTGCTGTCACCCTGGATGTCGAGGACGAACTCCGAGGGGCCGTTGCCGGACTTGACCACTACCTCCGCCTCCACACCCATGAGCCGGAGTATTTCCGTGAGCACCTCGACGCTGGCCTTGCGGACCTCTGCGAAACGCTCATCGGCGTCCGCGAGCTCCTCGGCAGGCTCACCGTGCTCGGCAGGCTCACCGTGCTCGGCAGGCTCACCGTGCTCGGCAGGCTCACCGTCTCTGGGCTCATGCGCCGCGGGCGCCGCCGGCGGCGTTTCGGCCGGCTTGTCCGGCGGCGCCCCGGCGGCCTGGCTGTCCGCGGGACCTTCGTCCCGAGCGACCGCCACGGCCTCCCGGATGGTGGCGCGGACCCGGGCATTCTGGCGTCCGAAACCGAGCAGGCCCATCTTTTCCTCCGCCAGGATGTCCAGGGACACCTTGTCCCGCTCGACACCCAGCAGATTCAGCGCCTTGGTGATGGCATCGTCAAGGGTTTCTCCTTCCGTCTCCACTTGTCTCATCACAAACCTCTCCTCCACGGGGCGCGACCGGCCTGGGGCTGCCGGGCGCAGGCCGTCAACGCTCTTTCCGGTTGATCATGTATTGCTGAAGGATGCTCAGAAGGTTGTTCACGAACCAGTAAATCGTCAGTCCCGACGGGAAGCTCACGAAGATGACGGTAAATATCAACGGCATGAGCATCATCATGCGCCGCTGGTTCGGGTCCACGGTCGGGGTCGGGGACATCCACTGCTGGATGAACATGCTCGCTCCCATGAGCAGCACGAGCACCGGAATGCCCACCTCGTAGCCGAAAGCGGAGAAGGGAAGCGATTCCCAGTCCGGACGGGACAGGTCCTGGATCCACAGAAAGCTCGCATGACGCAATTCGATGGGTGTGAGCAGCGCGTTGTAAAAGCCGATGAAAAAGGGGAACTGAAGGAGCATCGGCAGACAGCCTCCCAGCGGGTTCACCTTGTTCCGCTTGTAGAGGTCCATCATCTCCTTGTTGAGACGGGTCTTGTCGTCTCCGAACTTTTCCTTGAGACGCTGCATCTGCGGCGCGAGCTTCTGCATCCGCTTCATGGAGACGAAGCTCTTTTGCGTCAGCGGCCACAACAGCAGCTTGATGATCAGAGTGAGCAGGATGATGTCCAGACCGTAGTTGCCCGTGTACGTCTGGAAGAAATGCAGCGCGTGCAGCATCGGCACCGAGATGAAGGCGAAGTAGCCGAAGTCGATGGATTGATCGAGGCCGTGGCCGAAGGACTTGAGCAGGTTGAGCGCCTTGGGACCCATGAAAAGCCGGTAGTGAGCGGCGCCGCCCGGACCCGCGTTCCCGCGGTTACGGATTTCCAGGGCAAAGACCGTGTCCGAATAATCAACGACCGAGAACCACCCGGACATGGCCTCAAGCCTCTCGGGCGTGAGGTTGTTGACCACCGTGGCGCCGGCCGCCACCCCCTCCGGGGGCAGGAACGCACTGACGAAGTAGGTGTGGCCAAACCCGATCCACGAGAGCGAATCGTCTACCTTCAGCGGGTTTTTGCTGTCGATCTCCTGATGGCGCAGGACATCCCCGTCACGCAACGCGATGACCCCCTCGAACCTCGCGTCTTTCTTGAGACCCTTGCTCTGGCCATGGGTGGTAAAAAGCAGGCCGGGCGCTTGCGACGACCCTGCAACGGACACGGCAACGTCCACGGCGTAACTGGAACCGTTGAAGGCGAACTTCTTGATGACGCGGCGGCCCGCGGGCGTCGCCCCGGAGAAGGTGAGACTGCCGTCCTCTCCCTTTTCCAGAACGAGGTCCACGCCGTGGACCTCGTAAACGATGCCCTGATCGGTGCCCGACCGCGTGTTGCGGAGCCGAAGCCCCAGGGGATATTCCATGCCGGGCAAGTGGGAAACCATCTCGATCAACGGGCTGCCGGCGTCGACCCCGTCACGGTAGCGCTTCAGCCGGAAGCTCGTGAGCCGGGCCCCCTGACTGGTAAAGCGCGCGATGTAATCAGGGGTCTCCACCGTCACTTCCCTTACGGGCGCGCTCCGGACCGGCTCGACCGGAGCGGGGGGCGGCGACGGGGCCTGACCGTGTTCCAGCAACGGAACCTGCTCGGGTACCAACCGCGGGGCCGGGCGCTCCTTGGGAGCCTGTCTCCCGACTTCCTCCCCCGGCGGTTGGACCGGCGGATAGAACCGTCTCATGTACTCCTGGTAAAGGATGATGATCAGGATCGAGATGACGACCGCGATGAAGGCGCGCTTTTCCATGGAATTTTCACGGGACCGGGTCGTACCCTCCGGCGTGGAGCGGATGACAGCGCAGGATTCTCAGCACGCCGAGGCCGAGCCCCTTGACGGCGCCGTGACGGTCCACGGCCTCCAGCGCATAGGTCGAGCACGTCGGGAAGAAGCGGCATGAGGGCGGCAGCAACGGCGAGAGAACCCGCTGGTAGGACCGGATACAGATTCGCACGGCGGTACGGGCAATCGTGGTCATGGGATCATCGGGACCGCAGGTGTGGACCGACAACCTTGCGAAGTTCTGCGGTCATGGCCGAGTGACTCAACTCTGCGGCTCCTCTGCGGGCAATGATCACCGTATCCTGGTCGGGGCGAAAATTCTCGCGCCCGCGACGGAAGAACTCGCGCAGCCTGCGCTTCACGCGGTTGCGCGCCACCGCGTTCCCCACCTTGGAGCTGACCGTGACTCCCAGCCGTTTCCCCAGACGGTCGTTGTCTCTTCGGATAATGATGAAGTGCGGCGTGTAGAACTTCCTGCCCCTGCGGGACAGCAGCAGGAACTCGGAACGTCTCGTCAGGCGGGCTTCCTTGGGGAAACTCTCACGGACACCGGACAACGGCCCGTCCTAGGGGCGGGGACCCTTCGGTGGGATGACGACGGTCAACCGCTTTCTTCCCTTGGCCCTCCGGCGCCTCAGAACATTGCGTCCGCCAGGGGTCTCCATGCGCGCAAAAAAGCCGTGGTTCCTCTTTCGCCTCAGATTGCTCGGTTGATACGTCCGTTTCATTTCCGCACCTTCATTCCGTCATTTCTTCAGTGCCCTATTTCAAGCACACAGGGGATGGCTTGTCAATTTGCGGTGGGAGGCGCCTGCCCGTGGCCCGGCAGACGGGCGGGCACGGCTGTCCAAGCCGGTAGAAGCGGCTACCCGAATGCCCTGATGGTTGGTCCCTCATGCAGCAGCCGCTGAATCGTGTTAGAAATGGCAAGAGTTGGTGGTGAGCCATGAGCTACCGAAGTGGGTTCAAACCACTACGCCTAAAGCAGAGGAGAGATTCATGGCAATAGCGAAAGAGATGATGAAAGACGTGATCGAGTCGTAACCAGATGACGCGACATATGAAGAAATTCTGCGTGAGCTTACGTTCGAACATATGGTAGAGCGTGGCCTTGTCGATTCCCGAGAAGGCTACGTCATATCAGATGAAGAAATGAGGCACCGTATCCGCTTATGGCAGAGATAAGATGGACTAAAACAGGAAGGCTTTATCATTCCGCTCAATCAGCCTCCGCCTTCAGGGTCCGGCCCATGAGGTCGCGGACGGCCTGCATGGGGTCCTTGTCCTCGTAGAGGACGCGGTACATCTGCTCCACGATGGGCATCTCGACGCCGAATCGCCTGGCCAGCAGGTAGACGGTGCGGGTGTTGCGGACGCCCTCGGCGACCATCCGGGTTTCCGCGACGATGTCCGGAAGCCGGCGCCCCTGTCCGAGCGCGAAACCGACCTTGCGGTTGCGGCTCAGGTGGCCGGTGCAGGTGAGCACCAGGTCGCCGAGGCCTGGAAGGCCGGCAAGCGTGACCGGGTCGGCGCCCATCTTCGCGGCCAGCCGGGTCATTTCAGCCAGCCCGCGGGTGATGAGCGCGGCCCGGGCGTTGTGCCCGAGATCCAAACCGTCGCTGACTCCGGCGGCGATGGCGATGACGTTTTTGATCACCCCTCCCATCTGGACACCCACGATATCGGTTGACGTATAGACCCGGAACTCCCTGGAGCCGAGGGTTTCCTGCACTCTCCGCGCCACCTCCTGATCGGTGCTTGCCGCGGTGACCGCGGCCGGCAGCCCTTGAGCCACTTCCAGGGCGAATGTCGGTCCGGACAGGAACGCGTGCCGCCCGGGATCGCCCAGGACCTCCGTCATGACCTCGCCCATGGTCATCAGGCTGGTCTCCTCGATCCCCTTGGAGCCGCACGCCACGATGGCTTCCGGCGCCGCGAACGGGGCTGCCCGGCTCATGACTTCACGCAGGAAGTGGGAGGGGGTCACGCAGATCAACAGCTCTCGGCCGGATGCGGCGGTTTCCAGGGAACGGGTGACGTGGAGGCGGTCAGGCAGCTTGACGGCAGGCAGGTAGGTGGCGTTTTCCCCGGCCTCCCGTATCCGCGCGAACGTCTTCGCGGAGTGACACCACAGGGCCACGTCGTCGTGTTTCCGGCACAGCAGCACGGCCAGGGCCGTGCCCCAGCCGCCGGCGCCGATGATGCCGATGGACATTCCGGGAATCCGCAACGACACTAGCTGTCGTCTTCGGCCAATCGGGCGAGGGAGACCACCCGCTCGCCGTTGTCGAGGTCGATCAGACGCACGCCCTGGGTGTTTCGGCCGATGACGCGGATGTCGCCGATCCGTAGCCGGATGATCTTGCCGCCGTCGGTGATCAGCATCAACTGGTCCTCGTCCGTCACCTGCTGCACGCCCACCACCCGGCCGGTCCGCTCGGTGGTCTTCATGGTGATGAGGCCCTTGCCGCCGCGGCCCTGGGACCGGTACTCGTCGATGCCGGTACGCTTGCCCATGCCCTTGTCCGCTACGGTGAGGATCGACGCGCCGGGGTGCAGCACCTCCATGCTCACTACCTGGTCGTGCTTTTCCATGCGGATGCCGATGACGCCCATGGTTCCGCGTCCGGTGGCGCGGACCTGCTCCTCCTTGAAGCGGATGGCTTGTCCGTCCATGGTGGACAGCAGGATTTCCTGATCGCCGTCCGTGAGCTGGACCCCGATGAGAGAATCATTCTCCTCCAGCGCGATGGCGCGAATGCCGGTGGCACGGGGACTCGAATACGCCATCAGATCGGTCTTCTTGACCAGTCCGTTCTGGGTCGCGAACATGACGTAGCGGCCTTCCTGGAACTCCCGCACGGGCAGAAACGCCGAGACCTTCTCGCCGTCCTGAAGCTGCAGCAGGTTCACCACCGGCCGGCCTTTCGCTGAACGGCTGGCCTGGGGCAATTCGTGGACCTTGATGCGGTAGACCTTGCCGATGGTGGTGAAGAACAGGATGTGGGAGTGGGTGGAGGCGACGAACAGATATTCGACGAAGTCCTCGTCCTTGGTCGTCGTGCCCACTTTGCCCTTGCCGCCGCGGTTTTGCGCGCGGTACAGGGTGATGGGGTTGCGCTTGATATAACCCTCGTGGGACACGGTGACCACCATGTCCTCCTCCACGATGAGGTCCTCGATGGATATTTCCTCCGCCCTGTCGACGATGGCCGTGCGGCGCTCGTCGCCATATGCTTCCTTGACCTCCCGGAGCTCATCGACGATGATCGCGTAGATCTTCTTCTCCTCCGCCAGGATCCCGCGCAACTCGACGATGGTGGCCTCGGTGGCCCGGTACTCCTCGATGATCTTGTCGCGCTCGAGCCCGGTCAGCCGCTGCAGACGCATTTCCAGGATGGCCTGGGCCTGCGCCTCCGAAAGGCCGAAGTTGGCCATGAGACCCACCCGCGCGGAACGCGGATCCCGCGACTCGCGGATCAGGGTGATGACCGCGTCGAGGTGGTCCAGGGCGATCTTGAGCCCTTCGAGGATGTGCAGCCGCTCCTCGGCTTTCCTCAGGTCGTAGGCGGTGCGCCGGGTAACCGTTTCCCGTCGGTGATCGAGGAACGCCTGAAGGATTTCCTTGAGGTTCAGGAGCTTCGGGCGGCTGTCGATGATGGCAAGCATGTTGACGCCGAAGGATTCCTGAAGACTCGTGTGCTTGTACAGGGCGTTGATGACGATCGGCGGCACCGCGTCGCGCTTGGGCTCGATGACGATGCGCATGCCGTCGCGGTCGGACTCGTCCCGCAGGTCGGCGATGCCTTCGATTTTCTTGTCGTTGACCAGGTTGGCGATCTGCTCCAGGAGCCGGGTCTTGTTCACCATGTACGGGATTTCCGAGATGATGATCTGCTCCTTGCCCGTTCGCTTGACGGTCTCGGTGAAGATCCGCGCGCGCATCTGCACGCTGCCCCGTCCGGTCTTGTAGCCCTGACGGATGCCTTCACGTCCGTGAATGAACCCCCGGGTGGGAAAGTCGGGGCCGGGAATGTACTCCATCAGCTCGTCGATGGTCAGTTCGGGCCGCTCCACCAGCGCAATCAGGCCGTCGACGACCTCGCCGAGGTTGTGCGGCGGGATGTTGGTGGCCATGCCCACGGCAATGCCCGACGCGCCGTTGATGAGCAGGTTGGGCAGCCGAGACGGCAGCACCGACGGCTCCTGCAGGGAGTCGTCGTAGTTGGGCAGGAAATCGACGGTCTCCTTGTCGATGTCCGCGAGCAGCTCCTGGGCGATGCGCGCCATGCGGATTTCCGTGTAGCGCATGGCGGCCGGCGGATCGCCGTCGATGGAGCCGAAGTTCCCCTGCCCGTCCACCAGGCAGTAGCGCATGGAGAAGTCCTGCGCGAGTCGGACGATGGCGTCGTAGGCGGCGGCGTCGCCGTGGGGATGGTATTTGCCGATGACGTCGCCCACGACCCGGGCGGATTTGCGGTAGGCGTTGTTCCAGTGGTTGCCCATGTCGTGCATGGCGTACAGCACGCGCCGATGCACCGGTTTCAATCCATCCCGCACGTCCGGCAGCGCCCGTCCGACGATGACGCTCATGGCGTAGTCCACGTAGGACTGGCGCATCTCGTCCTCGATGTAGACGGGAACTTTCTGTTGTCTTGTTCCGGCTTCCATGAAACGGGGCTGTCGGTTGTCGGCAGGGCGTGACGACACGCACGCGGGCGGGTTTCAAACCAGCCCGTGCCTCGTAACCCTGCGAGGACGGGACATCAAATGTCCAGGTTCCTCACCGTCAGGGCGTGGTCCTCGATGAACTTCCGGCGGGGCTCTACGTGGTCGCCCATGAGCGTGGAGAAGATATCGTCGGCCTCGACGCCGTCCTCGATGCGCACCTGCAGCAGCACCCGGGACTCGGGATCCATGGTGGTCTCCCAAAGCTGCTCCGGGTTCATCTCCCCCAGACCCTTGTACCGCTGAATGTACTGGCCTTTCTTGCCCCGCTGCATGATGAAATCGAGCAGGTCCTTGTGAGAACGCAACTCCTTGTGGGAGGGCGAATCGCCGGCACGCTCGTCTTCCTCCAAAATGAAGGGTGAGTGGCTGGAAGCCAGCAACTCGCCGTGGAGACGCTTGAGCTCACGGTACTCGGGGCTGGTCAGGAACTCCCGGTCGATGACGGTACGGATGCCGTTGCCGTTGGAGCGGGTCGCGCACATCAGCTTCCAGCAGTTGTGCTCCGGGTCTTGCTCCACCACCCCGGACATCGGCGCTACCTCCGGCGCCAGCAGATTGACGTAGGAGGCGAGCTGAATGGCGAGTTCCTCCAACTCCTTCTTGTCCCCGAGCCGCTCCGGGCCGAAGTCGGGCTGCAGCAACAGCGCCTCGATCAGGGCGCGCTCCTTGTGCTTCCTGACCATGAGCTGCAGCAGTTTGTCCATCCGCACCACCTTCTTGATGAAGGACTGGAGCGCGGCTCCCCTCACTTCGCGGCCACGGCCCCTGCCGCCGTTGCCGTTCGATTCCGCGGACCGCAGCCGCAGGTTCTCGGTGCCCTTCTCGATGAGGTGGTCCTCGAGGCTGTTCTCATCCTTCAGGTAGCGTTCCTGCTTGCCGCGCTTGACCTTGTAGAGCGGCGGCTGCGCGATGTACAGGTAGCCTTTCTCCACCAGATCCGGGATCTGGCGGTAGAAGAAGGTCAGCAACAACGTCCGTATGTGGGAGCCGTCCACGTCCGCATCCGTCATGATGATGACCGTGTGGTAGCGGAGCTTCTCCGATTTGTAATCCTCCTTGACGCCCGCGCCCAGAGCCGTCAGCAGCAGGCGGATCTCCTGGGATGACAGCATCTTGTCGAAGCGCGCCTTCTCCACGTTCAGGATCTTGCCCTTGAGCGGAAGGATGGCCTGATTGCGCCGGTCGCGCCCCTGCTTGGCCGAGCCGCCGGCCGAATCGCCCTCCACCAGGAAGATCTCGCTCAACGCGGGGTCGCGTTCCTGGCAATCCGCCAGCTTGCCCGGCAGCGACGCCGAGTCCAGCGCGCCCTTGCGTCGCGCCAGCTCCTTGGCCTTGCGGGTGGCCTCGCGCACCCTGGCGGCCTCGATGCCCTTGGAGACGATCTTTTTGGCATCCCCCGGATGCTCGGCGAAATAGGTCGCCAGCCGCTCGTTGATGAGCGCCTCCACGATTCCCTTGACGTCGCTGTTCCCCAGCCGGGTCTTGGTCTGGCCTTCGAACTGGGGCTCCGGCACCTTGACGCTGACGACCCCGGTCAGGCCCTCGCGGACGTCGTCGCCCTGCAGGTTGTCCTCGTCCTTCTTGAGCAGGTTGGAGCCGGTGGCGTAGTTGTTGATGGTGCGCGTCAATGCCGCCTTGAAGCCGCTCAGATGGGTGCCGCCTTCGGCGGTGTTGATGTTGTTGGCGAAGGAATAGACCGTCTCGGTATAGCTGTCGTTCCACTGCAGAGCGATCTCGACGTCGGTGCCGTCCTTGTCGCCATGCAGGTAGATGACCTTGGAATGGACCGCGGTCTTGACCCGGTTCAGGTGCTCGACGAACGAAACGATGCCGCCCTCGTAGTAGAACTCGTGCTTCTTGTCGTGGCGCTCATCCTCGATGAGGATGCGCAGAGCCCGGTTCAGGAAGGCCAGCTCCCGGAGCCTTTGGGACAGCACGTCGAAACTGAGGTCCACGGTCTCGAATACGGTGGGATCCGGCTTGAAGGTAATGCGCGTTCCCCGTTCCGTGGACGTGCCCGTTTCCTTGAGCGGGGCCAGGGGCACACCCCGCTCGTAGTCCTGCTGGTACACCTTGCCGTCCCGCTTTATCTCTACCGCGAGATGCTCCGCCAAGGCGTTGACTACCGAAAGTCCCACGCCGTGCAGGCCGCCGGAAACCTTGTAGGCGCCCTTGTCGAACTTGCCGCCGGCGTGCAGCTTGGTGAGCACGACCTCCGCCGCCGGCAGCTTTTCGGTGGCATGGAGGTCCACCGGAATGCCGCGGCCGTTGTCCACGACCGTGACGCTGTTATCGATGTGAATGGTGATCCGGATGCGGTCGCACTGGCCGGCCAATGATTCGTCGATGGAATTGTCGACGATCTCGTAGACCAGATGATGGAGACCCCGTTCGGACGTGTCTCCGATGTACATGCCGGGGCGTTTCCGTACGGCTTCCAGCCCCTCGAGAACCTTGATCTTGTCGGCTTTGTAATCGGAGTCGGAAGAAGCCATCATGTCAAAGTGGTTGCGCCGCCCCTCACTTGTTTGTGAATTCACGGAATGTGCGCGGAAAACACCGGACTCCACAATTGTAGCACTTCCGGCCGCCAATGCCAATTCGCCGGGAGCGCGCCGGAGGGTCCGAGCTCCTCCCGCCAGCAGCTTGCGCCGTAGAACTCGGACGTCGATATAGGGGCGGGGTCCGGTCTCGGTTCCCTCCTTCCCTTGCGCGGCCCCACTACGGCCCACTCGCAGCCTGCGCCGTAGAAACCCGGCATCCCAGGGGCGGGTTTCAAACCCGCCCCTGCCTGCATCGCGCTACCGGCCGATACAGGCTCCTGGAGTCGCGTTCCGTAAATGTGTTGCCCCTGTCCCATAGCTTCACCCCGTTCCCGCAAGAAGTGGTCGGCGATGAATAACTCCCCTCTCCCTCCGGGAGAGGGTGGCCGAAGGCCGGGTGAGGGCGCCCCGAACAAACCTGCCCTCCTTTACTGGTCGCTCCCAACGGGCGGCTCGCACACGGGGGACCCTCACCCCAACCCTCTCCCAGAGGGAGAGGGTGTCGGAAGGGCTGTCCAAATGGCTCGGTGATGAGTCATCGCAAATATGAAACGCAACACTAGAAGCCTGCGCCGTAGGAAATCTTAGCCACTATATATAGCGTGATATCAGCTCCATTAACACTACATGTGGTATGACAATGTGCCCAAAACTGTTCTGCGGCGCAGGCTCCTAGGCGTGGGAGTCCGCCGCGCCGGCACCACGAGCCTCCGACACGAATACGGCGATATTCAAGGTCCCCAGCGCCAGTACGCCCGCCAGCGCTTGCCACGCGATGACGTAGGAACCGGTGGCGTCGACGATGTAGCCGAACAGGGGGGTGCCGACCACGGTCCCCATGGCGTTGATGGTGATCATCAGGCCCAGGGCCATCCCGGCCCTGGACTGTCCCGCGATCTCGCTGATCAGGGAATAGGACACACCTTGGTATCCGATCATGGTGAACCCACCGAGGAAGGTCAGCGGCACCAGGATGAACGGCGAGACCCCCTGGTCGAGAGCGCTCAACGCCGCGCACAGGAGCACCGAGATCGTGCCGATGAGCACCAGCACGATCTTGCGCCTGCCGCCGTAGAGCCGGTCGCTCACCGTGCCCCAGCCGACACGGCCGAGAACCGCCCCGCTCTGGGTAATGGACAGCCATTGGCTGGCGTGGACCGTGGAGAAAGCCAGTTTCTCCTTGAGAAACAACGGCAGATAGGTGAGGAGCGACATCTGCCCGATGAGCAGCAGGGCCGTGCCGCAACTCAAGGCCAACAGGCTCCTGATCCGCAGCCGCGGGCGTTCGGCCGTCTCGGAACGGCCGCCGCCGGGCTTTTCGGCTTCGGGGGGCTCGCGCCAGAGAAACCAGAAGGCCACGCCGAACAGACCGTTCATCACACCGAGACCCGCGAGCGTCGCGCGCCAGCCGAAAACCGCCGCCAGCGGCGCGCCCACCAGGGCGGTCAGCACCCCGCCGCCCGGCACGCCGGTCTGCTTGATACCCATGGCGGTGGCGCGCTGCCGCCGGAACCACATCAGCACTCCCTTGGTGGAGGCGGGGTTGAGGAAGCTGTAACCGAGGCCGGTCAGAAGAAAACACGCGAAGGCCAGGCCGAAGGACTGCGCCGACGAAGCGAAGATCACCGCCGTTCCCGCGAACACGTGACCGATGAAGGAGGCCCTTCGCACTCCCAGCCGGTCGCTCAGCCATCCCGCGGCGAACGAGAAGCCGGCCATGCCGATGTAGAAGGCGGTGAAGAACAGCCCCACCTGGGCACGGGTGAGACCCAGCTCCTGCTGATAGAACGGCGCGAAGGTATTGATGCCGTATTGCGCGGAGGCCCCGATGATGTGGGTACTGGTGACCAGGGCGAGGATGAACAGGGGGAAGGAAGACATGATGTTCCAGCGCCGATGCCGCAGTGACGCCTCTCGGTGGATGCGGTGAGCCTCGGACTATTTCCTTGCGGCGCCGAACTCGGCCGCGGCCCGCAGCGCCAGAAGATAGCTCCGGGGACCGAATCCCGCGATCTGACCCACGGCAACACCCGAGATCAGGGACGTTCTCCGAAACTCTTCGCGCTTGTAGATGTTGGACAGGTGGACCTCGATGACCGGGAGCCCGCCGGCGGCCAGAGCGTCCCGGAGCGCGATGCTCGTGTGGGTGTACGCGCCGGCGTTGATGATTACGGCGCGGAATCCCTCCGCGCCGGCTTGCTGGACCCAGGTGACCAGCTCGCCTTCATGATTGGACTGGCGCGCCTCCACCGCCACCCCCAGCTCCGCGGCCAGCGAACCCAGGCGGGCGTCGATGTCGGCGAGGGTGTCGTGGCCGTAGATCTCCGGCTCCCGAGAACCGAGCAGGTTGAGGTTGGGTCCGTGGAGGACCAGGATCTTCATGTCGGACATGGTCGTCTTTCGATTCCGCTTGGCCAGGAGCCTGTATCAGCCGCGATGCGGGCAGGGGCGGTTTGACACCCGCCCCTGCATCGGGCGTCCGGGTTCTACCGCGCCGGCTCCCCCGGCAACGGCTCAGGACCGAGCCGACGCCAGTTCCCGGACGATCTCGGCGGCCGAGAACAACTGGAAGCGGGTCCGGCCGATGCCTTCGCACAGCACGAACCTGATCTTGCCGGCCTGCGATTTCTTGTCCAGGGCCATGCCGGTCACAAGGTCTTCCAGGGCGATGTCGTCCGGGATTCGCCGGGGCAGCCCCGCCCTGCGCACCAGCGCTTCGATGCGTCCCAGCTCGGCGGCGCTGCACAGGCCCCGGCTCGCCGACAGGGTCGCCGCCTGGATCATCCCGATGGCCACCGCTTCGCCGTGGAGGAAGCGCTCGTAGCCGGTAAAGGACTCCAGCGCGTGGCCGATGGTGTGGCCGAAGTTGAGGATGGCGCGGCGGTCGTCCTCCCGCTCGTCCTGCTCCACCACCGCCGCCTTGATCCGGCAGGAGCCGGCGACGGCGGACTCGACGGCCGCCGGGTCCATGCGCATCAGCGATTCCATCTCCTCTTCCAGGAACCCGAAGTACCCGGCGTCCTGGATGATGCCGTGCTTGATCACCTCGGCCATCCCCGCGGCGAACTCGCGTTGCGGCAGCGTCCGCAGCGTCTTCAGGTCGATGACCACCAGCCGCGGCTGGTGGAAGGCGCCGATGAGGTTCTTGCCATGGCGGTGGTTGACCGCGGTCTTCCCGCCTACGCTCGCGTCCACCTGCGCCAGCAGGGTCGTGGGGATCTGGACGTAGCCGATGCCGCGCAGAAACGTGGCCGCGGCGAACCCGGTCACATCGCCGATGACCCCGCCGCCCAGGGCGATCAGCGTCGCGCTCCGGTCGAAGCGGTGCTCCACCAGCGCATCATGGATCAACCCCAGGGACGCCGTGTCCTTGTGCGCCTCGCCCTCCGGGATCAACACCAGCACGGTCTCGTAGCCCGCGCCCTGAAGGGACTCCCGAACCTCCTCGCCATAGAGGTCCGCCACCGGCGGGTTCGACACGATGCCGACCCGGCCGCTGATTCCCTGGGCCTTCAGGATCTCGCCCACGCGCGAAAGGAGCCCCTCGCCCAACTCGATGGCATACGAACGCTGTCCCAGATTGACGGTTACGGTCTGCATAGCTGCCGTCGGATACGCTGCACCACCTGGTCCACGGTCAGGTCATCGGTGTCCACCGTGAGGTGGGCCTCGGCATAGATCGCTTCCCGCTGCGCCGAAAGCTCCTCGATGCGCTTGAGCCTGTCGGGTCCCTGCAACAGCGGGCGGTCGTCGCTGCGCCCCGCCCGCCGCAGGACCGTCCGGGGCGACACCTTGAGCCGGATGAGCAGGCTGCGCTCCTTGAGCAGCCTCAGGTTCTCGGGATCCACCACCGCGCCGCCGCCCAGCGCGACGACCTGCTTGGACCCGTCCAGTACCTGCGCGAGGGCCGCCTTCTCGCGTTCCCGGAAATAACGCTCCCCGCGGCCGGCGAAAATCTCGCGAACGGCGAGCCCCTCGCCCGTCTCGATGACCGCGTCCAGATCCACGAACGACCAGTTCAGCACCCGCGCCAGCCTTCGGCCTGCCGCGGTCTTGCCGGCGGCCATGAAACCCGTCAGCGCGATGTTCGCGTAATCCGAATCCACCGGGCCTACAGGCTTTCCATTATCACCCTGACCAGGATTGTCACCCTGAGCGGAGCGAAGGGTCCCCCGCCGTAGCCGAGATCCCCTTCGACAAGACTCAGGGCATGCTTCGTTCCGCCCGGAATGACGGGTTGGGGGACCTTGAAAAGACCCCGCACCGGGCCTCAGAGGCTCTTGATCTGGTCCAGGTAGCCGTCATAGTTGCGGGTGATTTCGGCCAACGAGTCCCCGCCGAACTTCTCCAGGAACGCCCGCGCCAGCTCGAAGGACACGATGGCCTCGCCGATGACGGCCGCGGCCGGCGCCGAGCACACGTCGGACCGCTCCACCGAGGCGTCCTCGGGCTGCTTGGTGTCGAGATTCACCGACTGAAGCGGGCTCATGAGAGTGGAAATCGGCTTCATCGCAACCCGCACGATCAACGGCGCGCCGGTGGTCATGCCGCCTTCGAGGCCGCCCGAATTGTTGCTGCCGCGATAGAAGTCGGTGGGCTGCATGCGCGGCTTCGCGTCGGAGATCATGTGCTGCGGGTCATAGAAGATCTCGTCGTGCACCTCCGACCCCCGCCGCCGCGCCATGTCGAAGCCGCGGCCGATCTCCACTCCCTTCATGGCCTGGATGCTCATGAGGCTCCGGGCCAGCCGGCCGTCGAGCTTCCGGTCCCAATGCACGTGGCTTCCCAGGCCCGGCGGCACGCCGGTGGCCACCACCTCGAACACGCCGCCCAGGGTATCGCCTTCCTTCTTGCACGCGTCGATGAGCTCGATGGCCTTTTTCTCGGCCTCCACATCCGCCATGCGTACCGGAGAATTTTCCGCCAGCTCGAAGATCTCGTCGTAGCTCTTTCCGTCCACGTCCGTCTCGATGCCGCCGAGGGAGCGAAGGTAACCCCGAACCTTCACCGAGAACGGTTCCACGAGCTGCTTGCAGAACGAACCCACCGCCACCCGTGACACGGTTTCGCGGGCGCTGGCGCGCTCGAGGACGTTGCGGATATCCGAGTGGCCGTACTTGAAGACGCCGGTAAGGTCCGCGTGCCCCGGACGGGGCTTCTTGACCGGAATGGCCTGGCCCTCGTCCTCCGCGTAGGGCGACATCTTCCTGGTCCAGTTCTTCCAGTCCCGGTTGTCGATGCCGAAGGTCACCGGCGAACCCAGCGTCTTCCCCCACCGAAGACCCGACCGTACCTGCACCTCGTCCTTCTCGATCAGCATCCGGCCGCCCCGCCCATAGCCCTGCTGGCGCCGCCACAGATCGTGATTGACCTTCTCGATGTCGATATCGAATCCCGCCGGCACCCCCTCGATGATGGTGGTGAGGCACGGGCCGTGGGACTCGCCTGCCGTGAAATAGCGCAGCATGTTCCACATCTTAGCCCAAATACACGCCCCCGGCCAGCGAGCACCAGCGAGCACGGGTTCGCTCGGTCAGGTTCCCTTCAAGTAGCCTAAAGTTTCGGCCCTCTCTACCGATTTAGTTTTCTACAGAATGTGACAGGATCACTTCCTGACAAGGACCCACGGCTTGCCTACGCCAAGCAGATGTGCGAATAACTGCCATGGAATGGCAGTTACTTCCTGAAACCATGCAGCACTTCAAATCAGTCTACTTCGCCGACTATCCTGGCGAGAATCCCAAGCGACGCAGCTTGAAACTGGCGTTCGGTCCCGGTGAGGATGACTTGTTCAGGGTGATTCGCCCACTTGCAAGCGAGGACATCCGGCGTCTTCTGGGATGCCGTACCTTCAACAATCTCAAGGCTCTCGCGAAGGCTGAAGGAACGAGCCTGAACGCCTATGGTCTGAAACGCCTTCGAGAAGCCACGGCACGGCCGAATTCCGGTCAACTCGACCTGTTTTCCCAAAAGGATACGGAAGACCTGCTTGTCAGCCCGATACAAGCGACCTATCGGGGGGGCATAACCGAACCTTTGCACAACTGGTATCCGTATCTCGAAGGCTATTCACCTGACTTTGTCAAAAACGTCCTCAGCACGTTTGCCCCGGCCGCCGCGCACGTGCTTGACCCGTTCGCGGGAACGGGGACGACACCATTGACCGCAGCGTTAGCCGGTCGCACGTGCTTCTACTGCGAGATCAACCCGCTGCTTCAGTTCCTGATCGAAACGAAGGCAAGGATTCTTTCCATGCCTGAACGCGACCGATTTCGACTGGCTGCCCGCGTCCAGAACTTGGCGGATAACCTGGAGTCGTCACTCGCCGAGCACGGACCTGACCGGCGTCTTGCCGTAGCTTATGAAGAATCCTTCGCTAACAGCGAATTCTTCTCTCCAGTTGCCATGGATGCCTGCCTCAAGTTGCGCAGCTTGCTGGACGCGATCGGTTGTGAGGCCCCCGAGTTGGCGTCAATCGCTACCGTTGCGACCGCGGCGTCACTCGTGCCTTGCTCGAATATGATCCGGCGCGGCGACCTTCGCTTCCGTAAGGGAACCGAATGCAAGGATATCGCTGACGACCTGCTTCTGGAAGTCCGTAAACGGCTTCGCTCGATCGCTCGCGACATCAGACGCCTCCAAACCATTCGCAATCCACCGCTACTGGTCTCCGGGGATGCCAAGCTCCTCGACCGTGTCCCTTGTCTGGAAGTTGACGCAATCGTCACGTCACCACCGTATCTGAACGGAACGAACTACTACCGAAACACCAAACTCGAACTTTGGTTTCTGCGGGCGCTGTCGTCGGCCCGCGATCTTACAGCCTTCCGACGCCATACCATTACGGCTGGCATCAACGATGTCACGACCGTAAAGAACAAACCTCCAACCTCCCCTGCCGTCGAGCGGTTGGTTCGATTGCTTGAGGACACGGCTTACGATCGTCGTATCCCTCTCATGGTGTCGAGCTATTTTTCGGACATGAGACAGGTACTCGACGCGTTCTTGCGCCACGTCAAACCTTCGTCAGCACTGCTATTGGATATCGGGGATTCTTCCTACGCTGGGGTCCGGGTGGATACACCCGCGATTCTCGCGGATCTGTTGAAGGCCGACGGTTGGAGGGTTGACCGAGAGGTAACGTTACGCCGACGCCTTTCCAGAAACGGCCAAGCGCTACGTCAAGTCCTGCTCGTCGCAACAGCGCCTTCAGATAGACGCGGATCGACATGGACCGGGGCGCCATGGCGACCCGCGTGGGACGTCTTCAAGCGATCTCTCCCCCACCAGCAAGGCGACTACGCCAAACGTAACTGGGGGAATCCGTTACACTCTCTGTGCTCGTACCAAGGTAAACTCAAACCCTCGCTCGCTTATCACTTGGTGAAAACTTTCACCAGACGTGGTGAACGCCTTCTCGACCCCTTCGGCGGCGTGGGAACAGTCGCCTTCGAAGCTGCTCAAAATGGCGTAAGGAGTTGGAGTTTCGATATCAGCCCGGTAGCCGTACCCATCGCTGATGCAAAGCTCAATCCGGCAACGACCGGTGAAAGCATGGCCGTGCTCGACAACCTCAAGCAATATATTCTGACGCAACACCCAACAAACGCAGAACGGGAGACCGCTCAAACGATCCGGTTCAATGGTGCTCTACCAGAATACTACCACCCGAAAACACTGGATGAGATTCTACTGGCACGTCGTTTTTTCAAAGAGACCGCGCTGAAAGACAACGGAACGACGTTGGTCTTCGCCTGCTTGTTGCACATACTCCACGGCAATCGACCATACGCCCTGAGCCGTCGCTCGCATCCAATTACACCATTCGCTCCAACCGGCAAGGCCGAGTACAAGGAATTAGCGATAAAACTGGAACAGAAAATCCAGAGATCGCTGGTAGCGACGCGATCTCCGATGTTTGTCTCCGGCTCGTCCATTTGTCAGGACGCCACCGGTCGCTGGCCACAAGACATTGACCAGTTGGATGCGGTGATCACATCGCCACCGTTCTATGACAGCACACGTTTTCATTTGGCGAACTGGATTCGCCTATGGTTTGCAGGTTGGACAAGCATGGACTTCAGGGAGCGGCCGTTGTCGTTTGTAGACGAGCGCCAGAAGAAGGGCTTCAACGTTTATAAGCCAGTCTTTCGACAAGCTCGTGAGCGGCTGAAACCTGGCGGCGTCTGCGTCTTTCACCTCGGGAGAAGCCGAAAATGCGACATGGCCAACGAAATTGCCAGGGTTGCAAGGTTCTGGTTTCGTAACGTTGAGATCTTCTCGGAAAGCGTCGCCCATTGCGAGTCCCATGGCATCAGAGACAAGGGGACTGTCGTAGAGCACACCTATCTTGTTATGAGGTAGCGTCAGCCCGGCATTATCCTCTCCGTTCGTCCGACTCCCACAAATAGTCGGGAACGTGGGAGGCAGCTTCAAATATGTCTGTGCCCGTGTAGTCTCGAACCATTTGGCGTATTCTCTTGATTTCCTCCGGATACGGAATCCACTCCTCAATGAACGTGTCAGTGTCGGCAAGGATTTCCGCAACTGCGGCGTCGTTAACGACAGGCTGGCCGCACAATAAAGCATAGCTATAGCCCGTCAACCGCGCCAGAGCTTTCAACTTCGGCACATCGTAGAACTCGGATGGCCATCGATCATGCTTCTGATTGTTGCAGTTTGAACAAAGCAGGGTCGCGTTGTCCGTCGTCAAGGGCCACAATAGCCGGGCAGGCAACGTGTGATCAAGATGGAAGTCTTTTTGGCCGGCAGGCGTATAGTGCAGGTCGAGCCGGCAGTTGAAACACGTCCCACCGAACTTGTTGAAGATTCTCTCGCTGTCGATCCTCCCGGCTTTACCCGCCAACCGTTTGTAGAGGCGCCGGCGTGCTGCCGCCTCACGGTGTTGATCCGTAATGCGGGACTGGTTCTTGATTCCGTTGTATATGGTCTTGCAGAGTCGGCACTCGCCCTGACGACCAGACTTCCGTGAATTATGGATGTCGAAGAGCTCGATTGGCTTCCGTGCATAGCATAAGAGACAATATTTCAACCGTTGTGCCTCACCAACATAGTCGTCGTGGAGAATGACGAACTCCCCTTTCTCTATCACACTCCCGTCCTCTCGCTTTACTAGTCGGTAATCGAAAAACTTCGTCTCGTCGCCAGCCTGATGGACAAATCCGCACTCAGGGCAGACAATCTCGAAATCTGGTCCAATCTCGTCTTCTCGGATGGCAATAAACTCCTGACAAGCACCTCGCAGACATTGAAATCCCAGGAATACAACATCGCCCATACCGCGAATATGCGGAGGACGTTGTTGTCCCTCCTTTGCGACCTTTGTGTACGGGGTTCGACGTATCACGTAGACAATCCTGACAGTTTCCTGACGGTGGTAGTGCGTCAGTTTTGAGGTCTTGGGCGGATTTGGTGGTTCGGGAACTTGAGAGCCGTTTTGATGCCGACCCTGATCTGGATAGTCACCGAAATGCCCCAAACGCTTCCTTTACGTTCCCTTCATGTTCGAGCAATTCGTCTCTAGGAATGAGCCGTGCAGATAACTGACCCTTATTCTTGGGGTTCCGGGCGAGGACAGCCGTTTGAATCGGAGGAGCGACGTCCTACGAACGAATCCGAGTAGTGGATCCGCTACCATCTGACCGGAACTCATAGATGCATACAGGTTCGTATCGGTTTCGTATTCGGGCTGAAGGTTAGCAGAACCGAACTCAATTAGTTCGGCGGCGTCACCACGGGGCACGGCGACTAGTGCTCCGTACTGTCCCGGCTGAGCCTGCGTAGAATAAAAATTCTGGGTAGCCTTCCGCGCAATTAGGCACCCTATCTCCGCTACGCTCTTGCCCTGGAAGGCATTGCTCTTCCAGAGCTTCCCTGTCTCGCCAACGAACCGCTGTCCTAGCCCGATAGCCCTGTACCTGCCACCAGCAAATGATCGTCAACCACGTCTATCGATTGTTGGTTGCTGAGCAGATGGTCCGAAAGGTCCGAAAGTCATTGCGCTATCAGTGCCAAGGGGTCCGTTCAGCGTCGACCGGCGGTTTCGAGCCTCACGAGGGCGCGTTGCAGGGCGGCTCTCGCCGCCGCCAGTGCGTCCTCGTCGGTGTGGTCGCTCTCCTCGAGCGCGCGCTCGGCTCTTGCCCGGGCGTTCTCGGCTCGGTCGGCGTCTATCTCGTGGGGAAATTCGGCGGCGTTGGCAAGCACGGTGACGACGTTGTCGAGCACCTCGGCGTAGCCGCCGGTGAGGGTGAGGACGGAGTTGGCGCCGGACTGCTTGTAGCCGAGCTGTCCGATGTCGAGGGTGGTTATCAGCGCGGCGTGGTCGGGCAGGATGCCGAGCTGGCCCAGGGGTCCGGGCGCGGTGAGCTCGTCCACCTGCTCCTCGAGCACCAGACGGACCGGCGTGACGACTCTCAGTGAAATGCTGCCGGCCATGACCTACCCGGCTGCGAGCCTGCGGCCCTTCTCGATGGCGCTCTCCATGGTACCGACCATGTAGAATGCCTGTTCGGGAAGGTCGTCGTGCCCGCCATCCACGATGGCCTTGAAGCCTTCGATGGTGTCCTTGAGCTCGACGTACATGCCCGGCGTGCCGGTGAAGACTTCGGCGACGTGGAACGGCTGCGAGAGAAACCGCTGCACCTTCCGGGCCCGGGCCACGGTCAGCCTGTCTTCCTCGGACAGTTCGTCCATGCCCAGGATGGCGATGATATCCTGGAGGTCCTTGTAGCGCTGGAGGATTGCCTGCACCTGCCGCGCCACGTCGTAGTGCTCGTCGCCCACCACCCGCGGGTCGAGGATACGGGAGGTGGAGTCGAGCGGGTCCACCGCCGGGTAGATGCCCAGCTCCGCGATCTGCCGGGAAAGGACGGTGGTGGCGTCGAGATGGGAGAACGTGGTGGCCGGAGCCGGGTCCGTCAGGTCGTCCGCGGGCACGTAGATGGCCTGCACCGACGTGATGGAGCCCTTGCGCGTGGAGGTGATGCGCTCCTGCAGCTCGCCCAGGTCGGTGGACAGCGTGGGCTGGTAACCCACCGCCGAGGGCATGCGGCCCAGCAGCGTGGAAACCTCCGAGTTGGCTTGGGTGAAGCGGAAGATGTTGTCGATGAACAACAGGATGTCCAGTCCCTGCTCGTCCCGGAAGTACTCGGCCATGGTCAGGGCCGACAACGCCACCCGCGCGCGGGCGCCCGGCGGCTCGTTCATCTGCCCGTAGACCAGCGTCGTCTTGTCGATGACGCCCGATTCCTTCATCTCCAGCCAGAGGTCGTTCCCCTCACGGGTCCGTTCGCCGACGCCGCCGAACACCGAGTAACCGCCGTGCTTCATGGCCAGGTTGTTGATGAGCTCCATGAGGATGACGGTCTTGCCCACGCCGGCGCCGCCGAAGAGGCCGACCTTGCCGCCGCGGGCGTAAGGCGCGAGCAGGTCCACCACCTTGATGCCGGTCTCGAACGCCTGGACATGGGTTTCCTGGTCGACGAAGGGAGGCGCGTCGCGATGGATCGGAAAGTACTGCTCGGCTTCCACCGGCGCACCCTCGTCCACGGGCTCGCCGACCACGTTCAGGATGCGTCCCAGGGTCTTCTCGCCCACGGGCACGCTGATGCCGGCGCCGGTATCCATGGCGTCCATGCCGCGAACCAGCCCCTCGGTGGAGTCCATGGCGATGCAGCGAACGGTGTTCTCACCCAGATGCTGCGCGACTTCCACCACCAGGTTCCACTCGCGCTCGTCGATGGCGTTATTGGTGACCTTGATGGCGTTGTAGATCGGCGGCAGGTGGCCATCGGAAAACTCCACGTCGATCACAGCGCCCAGAACCTGAGTAATCTTGCCCATCTTCATATCGTCTTCATCCTCCGTCCAACGGAAATCCCGGGGGCCTGTCTCGTCGTACCTCGTAGTGGATTCCTGCCAGGTACAGGACACTACACCAGCGTATCGCCGTCGGCCGCGTTGCTCTCGCTCGCGTGTTACCCGCCCCTACAGCGCTTCGGCGGTGGAGACCACTTCCAGCAACTCCTTGGTAATGGCTGCCTGCCGCGCCCGGTTCATCTGAAGCGTGAGGTCGCTGATCAGGTCCGAGGCATTGTTGGTGGCGGACTCCATGGCCGCCATGCGGGCGCCGTGCTCGCCGGCGACGGCCTCGAGCAATGCCTGGTAGACCTGCACCTCCACGCTCTTGGGCAGCAGGCTGGAAAGCAGTTCGTCGATGTCGGGCTCGAGCAGGTACTCGGTCAGGTGCTGCTCCTCGTCCACCTCCGAGGGCGCCACCGGAACGATCCGGGCGGCCGTGGGAACCTGGGACAGGGCCGAGCGGAACCGACTGTAGACGATGTAGGCTGCGTCGGACTCACCGTTCAGGAAGCGTCCGATGAGCCGGCCGGCCGCGGCCGCGGCGAGCTCGTCCGCCGACGCGTGCCAGGTTGCCGGACCGTCGTCCATGGCGGTCGCCTCCCTCCGGCGGAAATACTCCGAGCCCTTGCGCCCGACGAAGCGGAAGGTGACTTCCTTCGCCTGCCGATCGGCACGAAAGTTCTCGGCCCGACGGATCACGTTGCTGTTGTAGGCACCGCACAGGCCGCGGTCGGCGGTGACCAGGAGGACGTCGACACGCTTCTCCTCCCGCTCGATCAGCAAGGGATGGCTTCCCTCCGAAACCCGCGCCGAAAGGTTCGACAACAGTTCCCGCATCTTCTCCGCGTAAGGCCGCGCCTCCACCGCGGCGTCGTGGGCCCGGCGCAGCTTGGCCGCCGCCACCGCTTTCATCGCCTTGGTGATCTGTTGCGTGTTGCGGACCGAGGAGATCCGCTTCCTTATATCCTTGAGCGAGGGCACTACGCTTCAAACCGTTGGTTGAATTCCTGGAGCGCCGTCTCCACCTGTCCCTTGATCTCGTCGTCGATCTGGCGCTTCTCCACGATGGCCGGGAGCAGGTCCGGGTGTCGCGACTCCACGAACTCGAGCAGCCCGTCCTGGTACCGTTGCAGGTCCTCGGGGGCCACCTGGTCGACGAAGCCGTGGGTGCCGGCGTAGATGATGAGCACCTGCTTCTCGACCGGCATGGGTTGATACTGCCCCTGCTTGAGGATCTCCACCAGCCGGCTGCCGCGGGCGATCTGCCGCTGGGTGGCCGCGTCGAGGTCCGACCCGAACTGGGCGAAGGCGGCCAGCTCGCGGTATTGGGCAAGGTCCAGCCGCAGCCCGCCGGCCACCTGCTTCATGGCCCGAATCTGCGCGTTGCCGCCGACACGAGAGACTGACAGACCGACGTTGATGGCCGGACGAACGCCCGAGTAGAAAAGGTCGGTCTCGAGATAGATCTGACCATCGGTGATCGAGATGACGTTGGTCGGGATGTAGGCGGAGACGTCGCCGGCCTGGGTCTCGATGATCGGCAAGGCCGTGAGCGAGCCGCCGCCCTGGTCATCGCTCATCTTGGCCGCGCGCTCCAGCAATCTGGAATGCAGGTAGAAGACGTCGCCCGGAAAGGCTTCGCGGCCCGGCGGACGCCGCAGCAGCAGGGAGAGCTGGCGGTAGGCCACCGCGTGCTTCGAGAGGTCGTCGTAGATGGCCAGGGCGTGGCCGCCGTTGTCGCGGATGTGCTCGCCCATGGTGCAGCCGCTGTAGGGCGCGATGTACTGGAGCGGGGCCGACTCCGAGGCGGTGGCCGCCACGACGATGGTGTAGTCCATGGCGCCGTATTGCCGGAGCTGGTCCACCACCTGGGCCACGGTGGAGCGCTTCTGCCCCACGGCCACGTAAATGCAGGTCACGTCGCCGCCCTTTTGGTTGATGATCGTGTCCAGGCAGACCGCGGTCTTTCCGGTCTGGCGGTCGCCGATGATGAGCTCCCGCTGGCCTCGCCCGATGGGAATCATGGAGTCGATGGCCTTGAGTCCGGTCTGGAGCGGCTGCGTCACCGGTTGGCGCTGGACGATGCCCGGGGCCTTGATCTCGATCCGGCGCCGTTCCGTGGTCTCGATGGGGCCGCGGCCGTCAATCGGCTCCCCGAGCGGCGACACCACTCGTCCCCTGAGCGCGTCGCCCACGGGAACCTCGACGATACGGCCGGTGCGGTTGACGCGGTCACCCTCCTTGATGAGGTGCGACTCGCCGAACAGCGCGGCGCCGACGTTGTCCTCCTCGAGGTTGAGCGCCATGCCGAACACGTCGTTGGGAAACTCCAGCAGCTCTCCGGCTGCGGCGTTGTCCAGACCGTAGATACGGGCGATGCCGTCGCCCGTGGACAGGACGGTGCCGATCTCCTCGACCTTTACGGCTTTGTCGTAGTTCTCGATCTGCTTCTTGATGATGCTGGTTATCTCGGCCGTCCCGATCTCCATGAATCGCTCCCCCGGACTGGTGTGCTTTCTCCGCCACAGGGGCGGGCCAGGAACCCGCCCCTGCCCGTCGGCTCGCTAGTAGGTCCGTTCGATGCTCTCTCTGAGGCTCTGAAGCTGCGTCCGCACGCTGCCGTCGTAGAGCTTGCCGCCGACCTCGACGATGATGCCCCCGATGATGGCAGGGTCCAGTTCTTCGGTGAGAACGGCAGTCTTGCCGCTCATCTCGCCGACCACCGCGGCAAGGCTTTCCCGCTGTCCTTCGCCAAGGGGCCGGGACACGATGACCCGGGCATTGACGCGGCCCCTCAGATCATCCAGCAGGCGGCGGAAATGGCGCGCGATGGAAGGCAAGCCATCCACGCGGTCCCGCGTGACCAGCAGCGAGAGGAAGTTGGTGGTCAGGTCCGACAGACCCAGGCGCCCCGCCAGCTCGACCACGATATCCCTGCGGCGGTCCTGGCCGAAAGCGGGGTTCCCCAACACCCTCCTGAGTTCAGGGTTCTCGTACGCCCGGAGAAATCCGTCGACCTCGGCTCCGATGGCCTCCTCGCGGCCCGCAGCGAGCTCGAAAACGGCTCTGGCGTAACGGCGGCTCAGCTTTCCTTCGATCATCTATGAACCCGGAAACGGGCGGGTTTGAAACCCGCCCGTACAACTCCTCGTCAAGCCTTGCCGACAAGGAAGAGTCATGCTGTACATGGCTACGCTACCGGCCACCCGAAGCGTCAGAGTACCTGTATCTGTTGTGAGAAGTTCTCGACCATGCGGTCCTGGTCGGAGGCCGCCATGTGCTGCCGGATCACCCTTTCAGCCGCGGCCTCGGCCAGCAGCGCTATCTCTCCGCGAATCTGCCGTCGCGCCATCTTGATTTCCTGCTCGGCCAGGAAGTCCGCATCGGCTTTCAGTTTTGTAGCCGCTTCTTCCGCCTCGGCCACGATTCTCGTCCGTTCGCGCTCGCCTTCGGCTCTCAGCCCCTCCCGGATGCGATCGCACTCCCCGTCAATCACCTTCAGCAGTTCCTGATACTTCCGAACGTACCCTTCGGCTTCGCCCTTGGCCTGCCGCGCCGTCGCCACCGCTTCCGTGAGGGTCTCGCGGCGTTGCTTGAGGTGCTGCCGGATCAGCGGAAGGCCGTAGCGTTTGACCAGAAAGGCAAAGATCAGAAAGTTGATCAGCGGGAAGAGCAGTTCCGTGATGGAAGGAACGTGGGCTTCGGCTCCGGTAGCAGCCCATGCCGCGGACACGAACATGTCGCTCAAAAGAGTCATGTAAGCTTCCGGCCCAGGACCTTCTCCGCCATCTGCTGCGCCAGCGCGTCGGCGTTGGTCGAGGCGACGCGGCGCGCCGCTTCCATTTCCTTCCGGACCTCTTCCTTTATCTCCTGGATCTTCCGGGTCGCTACGTCGCGTCCCTGCGAGAGGATGACGTTGCGCACCCTGAGCGCTTCCTCCCTTATCTCGCTCTTGATCACTTCCCCTTCGGCGCGCGCCTTGGCAATGGCCGCGTCGTATTGTGCCTGCAACTCCCTGCCTTCCTCGACCATGGAGCGGGCTTCGGCGTGGGCGCCCTCGGTCCTGCGTTCCCGTTCCGCCATCAGACGCCCCATGGGCCCGAACAGGACCCGGCGCAGAATGCTCCAGAGAATCAGGAACAGGACAATTTGGACCACCAGGGAAAAGTCTATGCTGATCATGCTTCGGATTCGGTGCTGATGACGCCGGACTCGGACGGCGAACCCGGGTCAAGGGAAATACGGAGATGGCGTGAACCGAGATGTCGTCAGGTAGCCTCCAGCCTCGATAGAGTCGTCGTTCCTTCCCCGTGTCGGGATGTGGCGTCCCGCCCTGATCACGGTCCGACGTTTCCCGGCAAAGGAAACGGTCGAGATCTTACCCCTTACACGGAATCGCGGCCCAATCGTGCCGCGCATGACGGGTCTGCTTGCAGTCTAAGGAAAGGCAAACCTCATTCAACGGCCAACCACGGATCGGTCTATAACATTCACGTCTTTGCTTGTCAAAGAGCATCGAGTAAAGATAGGCAAGCCTGCGCTGTCACGCGGCATAGTCGCGGAGATGACACGCCGGACCGATACTTTCCAGATACCCCAATGCTCGCGGGTCACCGCTATTGTCGATACAAGAGTCGACAATGATCCAGTTGCCGTCACCCGTGTGTAAAACCAGGCTTTCTCCATACCCTGGCCCGAGTAGCGTGATCTCAAGCTCATCCCGGCCGGGTAGCGTACCTGGTGTCGCCGCCTCCGTCACTTCTCAAAGACCGACATCATCTTTGCAGCCCACTCCTCGGCCTCCTGCAAATCTTTCTGGGTGAAAGCCGAGAGGTTGCGGAACACGATTTGAGAGACACGCCTCTTGCTTCCTGACGGGGCGCACTCGTAACCTATAACCCAGCGAAAGATGCTGCCGGTGTGCATCCTGGCCACGTCAGCCTCCGATATCTCATCCAGAGGGATCACCACCTCTTCGCCAGCAAACGTGTCCCCGGCCGTAACGTCCAACAGGTTGGCGACGAAGTCCGAATCATTGATTTCAGTAACATAGCCTTCCCATTCCTGGAGAGCGTGTAGGGACGGCGTCGGCTTTGGAATCGTTCGCGGCCCGAGCAGATCGACGACCCGAGCAGGTCTGGTCTCGTTCTGTTCACTCCCGGTAAACGGACGCGACGTTGTCGCATCCGCTTGAGGGTCGCGAACGCTTGTTGTTGAAGTATCCGCCCCGTGGGGCGGCACTATACCCGCGAACTCGTCCCGGTTCCGGACCACGTCCTCGATTGTCGCACCCATTGCCGGACTGTTGTCATCATCGTACGCGCTGGTACGTTGCGGCGTTGTGAGTTGAGCTGTCTGCGACATGATCTATACCTCTGGCGTATCTCCCAAGGACATGATGTGATCAATAATACCCTCACTACGAACCAGTGACGTATCGAAATTGTCCTCAAGCGTACCCACCAGGCGGGGGTGAAAATCGCCGGTTTGAACTCGCCAACCAAGACTATACTCACACCACTTGTCTCTGGCGTGATCCGCATGTCATCCATCCGATTCCAGCCACCTGCGCCAAAGTCCGCCATCTTGCCAAAATCGCTCCCTCGCTGCAATCTCAGGTTCTGGTGGCGATATCGACCGCAGGACTCGTTTGTTCATCAAGAACCCCATCGCTTCGGGAAGTCGCCGGCCACCTTTGGAGGTTAACGAGGAAACCCCTGGAACAAACCACTGCTACCCGTTCTCCATCATGATGTTCGTGATGCGCTCCAGGTCATCTTGCGAATAGTACTCGATTTCCAGCTTGCCCTTGTCGTCGCGAGCCCGGTGCATGAGTCTGACCCGGGTGCCGAGGCGACGCTGTAGTGTTTCAACCAGGTTCGACAGGTCGGGATCGAGGCGGTTTTCGGTTTTTGTCCGTCTCGCGCCATTCAGTCGCTTGACCAAGGCTTCGGTCTCGCGGGTTGACAGATCCTTGGCCATGACCTCGCGGGCGGCCGCCGCCAGCATCGATCGGTCGTTGAGGCCCAGGAGCGCCCGGGCTTGACCGGCGGCCAGGTCGCCGCGGGCGACGTGTTCCTTGACCTGGTCGGGCAGGGACAGAAGCCTCAACGAGTTGGCGACTGCGGACCGGCTCCTGCCGACCCTTTCCGCCACCTGTTCCTGGGTCAGGTCGAATTGCTCCTGGAGCTCGGCAAAGGCTGCCGCTTCCTCGACGGGGTTCAGATCCTCACGTTGGAGGTTCTCGATCAGGGCCAGCAGCAACGAGTTGGGGTCGGGCGTTTCATGAATGATAATAGGTACTTCTGAGAGTCCGAGCCGCCGCGCGGCGCGCAGCCGGCGCTCGCCCGCGATCAATTCGTAGCCGCCGGCCCGGATACGCACAACCAGGGGCTGGAGCATGCCGCTGGACTCTATGGAGTTGGCCAGTTCGTCTATCTTCGCATCGTCAAAGACCCGCCTCGGCTGGTTCGGGTTCGGTACGATCAACGAAGGGGAAACCGCCAGGGGCAGCGTCTCCGACGAGGAATCCTCCACTACCGGTTCATTGTTCGGGAGCAGGGCATCGAGACCCCGCCCGAGTCTATTTTTCTGCATGACTTCGCTCCTTTTCACCCATCAATTCGGCGGCGAGGCTCAGATAGCTCCGTGCCCCCGTCGAACGGGCATCGTAGAGCAGCGTCGGCCTTCCATGACTGGGACTTTCGCTCAGCCGAACGTTTCGGGGTATGACGGTCCGGAAGACGTTGTCCGGAAAGTGGCTTCGAACGTCTTCAGCCACCTGTGCCGAGAGATTGCTGCGCCCGTCATACATGCAAAGGACGACCCCCTCGAACTGGAGGTGTTGATTGTAAGATCTCTGCACACGCTTCATCGTATCCAGAACGGCACTGAGACCTTCGAGGGCATAGTACTCGCACTGAAGGGGGACCAGCAGCGAATCGGCGGCAACCAACGCATTGAGAGTGAGAAGCCCCAGGGACGGCGGACAATCCAGCAGGATGTAGTCGAACCGGTACCGGACGGTCTCCAGCGCTTGCCTCAGCCGCCCGACGCGGTTCTCCATCTCGATCATCTGAAGTTCCGCGCTCACCAGGTCGCGGTTGGCAGGCAACAGGAACAGCGAAGGCAGTTGCGTGGCGCAGAGTGCCTCGGTGACGAAACAATTCTCGAGCATCACGTCGTAGATGCTCTTGTTGAGAGACTTGGGATCGACCCCGAAACCTGTCGTGCTATTGCCCTGCGGGTCCATGTCCACGATCAGGACCCGCTTTGTAGCGACTGCCAGAGAGGCGCCGAGATTCACCGCCGTGGTGGTCTTCCCAACCCCGCCCTTCTGATTGGCTATGGCGATGATCTTTCCCAAAAGTCTTTTATAATCAATAGGTTATAAGATTCCCGGAAGTTTTCTTCCTAACACGACCGGAGCCGGAAGGGAAGGCCCGTGTTTCACGTGAAACATGATTGTAGAGCGCTCGCGGGCCGATCATGATTCCGGCGACGCTCTTTGCACTTTTTGGAACGTCAGTAAGGTTCTTCGCTCTCCGCCGAAAGGCAACTCGAAGCGAATGCTTTGCCCCTCGATGAGGCCGCACCCTGCAAGGCCGCTGCGGAGACGGTCCAGAACAGCGGCTCCCCTGGGACCTTGCATAAGGATGGCAACGCCGCTTGGCGCCAGCAACTCTCCGCTCATCTTCAGAAACCCGCGAGTATCAGAAAACCCGCGGGTAATGGTCTCGTTTATTGGTGGTATTGTTTGTACAGACAGGTCCTCCAGGCGGCTCTCGATCACATGGACATCCGTGAGCTTCAGGACCCGCATGACCTGTCTCAAGAAATTCGCGCGCTTGCGGCGCGGCTCTACCAGATACACACATTTATCGGGAAGCATCAGCTTGACCGGAATTCCGGGAAAGCCCGCTCCGCTACCGATGTCCAGAATGCTGCCGTCACGCCCCAAGACGGAGACTACGGAAAGGCAGTCCAGGAAATGCAGACGTACCATGAGTTCCGGCTCGCGGACGGCCGTAAGGTTCAGGCGGCTGTTCCACAACGAAAGGAGCGACCGATATTGGCCAAACGCAACGATCTGCCGTGGCGTAAGTTCGAAACCGAGAAGCCTGGCGCCGCCTGTCAGGAGTTCTTCGTTCTCGGCTTCACCGTCGTGTGGCGCCGTCCGGGATACCATGAGGCTCCTGAGCGAAAGACAAGGGTAGATGGTGTTTTTAGCGGCTCAGCCTGCTTTCATCTTGTAAAGATATAGCGAAAGCGCGGAGATGGCCGCCGGCGTCACGCCCGAAATCCTGTAGGCCTGGCCCAGTGAACGTGGCCTGACATGGGTCAATTTTTCTCTTATTTCACGGGAGAGTCCGTTGATCCTGGTGTAATCCAGGTCTTCGGGCAGTGTTACGTTCTCCATCTTCTGGAATCGCTTGAGGCCCTGGGCCTGTCGTTCGACGTAACCGCTGTACTTGATGGCAACCTCCGCCTGCAGCGCCACATCGGCTGGCACGTCCGCGAGTTCGGGATAGAAAATCGCCAAATTTCGGAAGGTTATCTCGGGACGACGCAGCAGTTGCGCCAACGATGCAATGTTTCGGATGGGCGCTGTCCTCAGGGTGCCGAGCTGGGCCTGGGTTGATTGCGACGGATTGATACGCGTGGACTCGAGTCTTTCAGTCAACCCGTTGATCTGGTCCTGTTTTCTGGCGGTCCGCGCATGCGCCGCCGGGGTGACGAGCCCGATGCGATGGCCCAACTCCGTCAGGCGAAGATCCGCATTGTCCTCCCGGAGCAACAAACGGTATTCGGCGCGGGAGGTAAACATCCGGTAGGGTTCGCCGTCCGTTCCCTTCGTCACGAGATCGTCGATCAGCACACCGATATAGGCCCGGTCGCGTGAAAGCACCAACGGCTCCTCCCCGCGGATGCTCAGGACGGCGTTGATGGCGGCAATGAGACCTTGGCTCGCGGCCTCCTCATATCCCGTCGTTCCGTTGATCTGGCCGGCCAGATAGAGGCTGTCGAGGGCTTTGGTCTCCAGCGTCGGCTTCAGTTGGGTCGGTTCCACATAATCATACTCGATGGCATAGCCGGGCCTCATGATCTCGGCGTCCTCCAGGCCTTCGATGCTGTGGACCATCTCGACCTGAACATCGAGCGGAAGACTGGTGGATATGCCGTTCGGATAGACTTCCACCGTGTCATAACCCTCGGGCTCAAGAAAGATCTGGTGCCTTTGCTTGTCGGCGAAACGCACCACCTTGTCCTCGATGGACGGACAATAACGCGGTCCGCGGCTCTTGATGACTCCGGAGTACATGGGCGACCGATGGATGGCCGCTCGAATGATCTCGTGGGTGGTTGGGTTGGTGTACGTAATATGGCATGGGATCTGTTTCTGCTCGATTCTCTCTGTACCAAAGGAGAACGGTACCGGCCTTTCGTCGCCATACTGCGCAGAAAGCTTCGAATAATCAATGGTTTGAGCGTTTAGACGCGGGCAGGTGCCGGTCTTGAGCCGACCCAGCCGCAAACCCGACCCACTCAAAGATCCGCTCAGGCCCTGGGCGGCAAAATCCCCGGCGCGGCCGGCGGAATAATTGCGGTCGCCCACATGGATAACGCCCTGGAGAAACGTCCCGGTGGTCAATATGGTTTTCCTGGCCGCAAATACCTCTCCCATCTGGGATTCGACGCCTGTGACCCTCCCGTCGCCACACAGGAGCGCCTCGACGCTGGCTTGCTTGAGGGTCAGATTCTCGCAGTTCTCCAGCACACGTTTCATCCGCTGGCGGTAAAGGGCCTTGTCCGCCTGGGCACGAGTTGCCCGGACGGCTGGCCCCTTCTTCGTGTTGAGCACACGGAACTGAATGCCGGTCTCGTCGATGGCCCGGGCCATCTCACCGCCAAGCGCGTCGATTTCCTTGACGAGATGACCTTTCCCGATGCCGCCAATAGCAGGATTACACGACATCTGCCCGATATGGTCGAGGTTCAAGGTCAACATCAAAGTATCAAAACCCATGCGAGCGGCCGCCAAAGAGGCTTCGATGCCTGCATGTCCGGCACCGACAACGATGACGTCGTAGATCTTGCCGGTTCTCCTACCCGATTGTTTCACGTGAAACATCCTTCGCTGATTTGCTGGTCACAATTGTGCCGAATTTCCCGACCAACTTCCATGCATGGGAGGCAGACGGGGTCCCGCGCATCCGGTCGAAACGCTACTTCCCGATACAAAACTGTGAGAAAATACGGTCGAGAATCTCGTCGTTGGTTACGGTGCCGATGATTTCTTCCAGACTGTCGCGGGCCTCCTGCAAGTCCACTGCTACGATGTCGGGCGGCATACCCTGATTGATTGCACGATGGACCTCCATCAGGCTCACCTGTGCCCGGTCCAGCGCGGCCTTGTGGCGGACATTGGTTACCACCACCTCCGGCTCTTCCGCGGAGTCCAGAAAGCAATCGCGCAAGGCAGCCTTCAACCCATCCAGCCCCTGGTTGGTCAACGCTGACACCTCGACCTGTTGCAGACCAGGGAGACAATCCGAAACGGCCGACCGCTCGATCCTCTGTTGCAGATCGAATTTGTTGATGACGACGAGCCCCTGCCTTTGCCGCACTCTCTCCATGACAGCCATGTCTTCGCCGGTAAGTGGCGACGATCCATCGAGAACCAGTATGCACCCCTGGCTTTCCGCAAGTCTTTTGAGAGTCACGTCGATGCCGATCTGCTCCACACCTTCGGTCCTGTCTCGGATGCCGGCGGTGTCCCACAAAACCACGGGTAACCCGTTGAGATTCACTGTTTCTTCTATAAAATCGCGGGTGGTCCCCGGCGTCGCGGTGACAATCGCCCGGTCCACCCCCAGCAGTGCATTCATCAGACTCGACTTGCCGACATTCGGGCGCCCGACGATGCATACCCGGACGCCCTCCCGAATCAGACGACCCCACTCGTAACTGTCCATAAGAAGGGTCATTTTATCAACGATTTCAATAACTTGTCGATCCAACTCCCCGCGCTGTAGCAGCTCGATCTCTTCTTCCGGGAAATCTATCGCCGCCTCTACCTGAACGAGTGCATCCATCAGTTGTTCCCTGAGTCCTTGTACCTCCCGGGACAGGCCGCCCTCCATTTGGCCCAAGGCCACATCGACAGCCTTGTCCGTGCGGGACCGGATCAGGTCCAGCACGGCTTCGGCCTGGGCCAAGTCCAACCTTGCATTCAAGAAAGCTCTCTTGGTAAACTCCCCGGGTTCCGCATGCCTCGCTCCCCGCACCAGCACCAGACCAAGCACCCGCCGAACCACAAAGGGGCCCCCGTGGCAGTGTATCTCCACGGTGTCCTCGCCGGTATAGCTTCTGGGCGCCTGGAGAAACGCGAACATCACCTCGTCCACGAGAGAGCCATGAGCCGGATCCCGGACCTTCCCGTAATACAACCGGTGCGATTCCCACTCGACGTTCTCTCGGGCGAGAATCTCTCGGCCAATGCGCTCGGCATCCGGACCGCTCATGCGGACCATGGCCACGCCCCCTTCCCCCGGAGGCGTGGCCACTGCTGCGATGGTATCCGCCTTGTACATGTCAGCTTCTTCACGCCCTGCTCATTATATCCTATCCGACCTCGGTGTGCGTGAGGTGCGGTGGTTCCCCACGGCCCGCGCCGTTGTCGCATCATGAGCCTGCTCCCCTTTTGTTCGCCTCTCCCGAAAAACTGTGTTAGATACAATGCTTGGAACGCCATGAAACGAGCCACAGACGACCTCAGAATCGAAAATCTACGTCCCTTGGTCCCGCCGATGATTTTGCTGGACGAAGAATTGCCGATTACCGACCAGGCCACCGCGACGGTCACCACTGCCCGTCGTGAGATCGGCGACATTCTCAGCGGCCGCGACCAGCGGCTCCTGGTCATCGCCGGCCCCTGCTCCATACACGACACGAAGGCCGCAATCGAGTACGCCGGCCGGCTGAAGCAGGAAGCCGATCACCTTGCCGAAGACCTGCTCGTCATCATGCGCGTCTACTTCGAGAAACCCCGCACGACGGTGGGCTGGAAAGGCCTCATCAACGACCCCGATCTCGACGGGAGCTTCAACATCAACCAGGGATTGCGGCTCGCCCGGCGTCTGTTGCTCGATCTGGCGAACATGGGACTGGCGGCCGGATCGGAGTTCCTGGATACCATCACCCCGCAGTTCACGGCCGACCTGGTGTCATGGGGCGCCATCGGCGCGCGTACCGCCGAGAGCCAGGTGCACCGCGAACTGGCTTCGGGGTTATCCATGCCCGTGGGATTCAAGAACGGCACCGGCGGTTCGATCCAGATCGCCATCGACGGGGTGCGGGCCGCGCGTCACCCGCACCACTTCCTCGGGGTCACCGGCCAGGGAATCGCCGCAATCATCTCCACCTCGGGGAACGAGAGTTGCCACGTCATCCTGCGAGGCTCCAACAACGGCGTCAACTTCGACCGGGCCGTGGTGGACGACACCGCGCAAGCGCTACGCGACGCCAACCTTCCGCACCGCGTACTCATCGACTGTAGCCACGGCAACAGCCGGAAAGACTACCTGCGCCAGCCTGAAGTTTGCAGCGACGTATGCGATCAGGTCGCTGCCGGATCCGACAACATCTGCGGCGTCATGATGGAGAGCCATCTCGTCGCAGGCCGCCAGGACATCAAACCCGACACCCCTCTGACCTACGGCCAAAGCGTCACCGACGCCTGCATCGGCTGGAAGACCACCGTTCCGATGCTCGAGGACCTGGCCCGCGCCGCGGCCAAGCGGCGCTCCTGATCGATTCGATCGGGGACTCGACTCCAGGAGTCTGTCGGACTTGGCAAGAATCTACTGCGAGGGATGGAAATGGGTCCATTTTCAGTTGGATTTTCGTCAAATATTCCCGATATTTTCCTCAAATCCGCCTGAAAATGGCCTCCATTTCCATCCCTCTCGCTACGATTCGCCAAATCCGACAGACTCCCGGTTATTTCAACAAGTCAGGATATATATCCCATAGTCCGAGATCCGACCCCTGAATGCGACCCTATTCCTCCAGGAGCAGGCTCAATCCCTCCCGGTCGGTCACCGGCGGCGCGCAGGTGAAGTTCCGGCACACATAGACCGTCGGCTTGCCGTCGATCTGCGTTTTTCCTTCCAGCAGCGGGGAGATTTCCTCCAGGCGCGCGTCCGGGCTCACCCACCGGAGCGTCTTGTTGGGCAGGTAGCTGTCCTGCACCTGATTCACCAGCACTCGCGCCTCCGGGTCATCCTTCCCCGCCACCAGGACGATCTCCGCCGGCTTCGAGAGATGGAAGTCCAGTGCTGCCAACATGGTGGACATGCCGAACGGCTCCCTGGCCATGACCTCGTAGTGAAGGCGCAGGATCTTCTCCGCGCGATCCACGAGACCCTGTTCCCCGGTGTAGTGATAGAGCCGCAGGAGTGCCTGCGCCGCCACCGAGTTGCCCGACGGGATCGAGCTGTCGAAGCCGGGCTTGGTACGGCTGATGAGTTGCTCGTGAGACTTGCCGGTATAAAAGAACCCGCCGTTGGCGTCGTCCCAGAACTCCTCCACCATGGTCTTGGCCAAGGCCGCGGACCGGTCCAGCAACTCGGCCTCGAAGGTGGCCTCGAACAGATCCAGCAAGCCGGCGATGAGAAACGCGTAGTCGTCCAGATAGCCCGGCAGCTTCGCCTGTCCATCCTTGTAGGTGTGGAGCAGCAGACCGTTGTCGAACATGCGCGTGAATATGAAATCAACGGTCCTGGCGCCGGCCTCCCGGATACGGGCATCGCCAGTGACGGCATAGGCTGCGGCCACTCCCGACAGCATCAGGCCGTTCCAGGAGACGATCACCTTCTCGTCGCGAAAGGGCTTGACCCGCTTCTCCCGCGCCGCGAAAAGACGCGCCCGGGCCTCCGCCAACACCGTTCCGATCTCCTCCTGGTCCTTGCTGAAATATCTGGCCGCCTGCTCGAGGGTCAGGACAGGATGCGGGATGTTCCTGCCCTCGAAATTGCCGAGGTCCGTGACATCGTAGACCCGGCAGAAGATCTCGCCGTGCTCCTTGCCGAGGAGGTCCAGGACTTCATCGCGGCTCCACACGAAGAACTTGCCTTCCACCCCCTCGCTGTCCGCGTCCTGGGCCGAGTAGAACCCCCCCTCCGGCTGGTACATCTCCCGCAGGACGTAGTCCAGGGTTTCCTCGACGATGCGCTTGAAGAATCCGTCCCCGGTGATCCGGTACGCCTCCGCATAGACCTGCGCGAGTTGCCCGTTGTCGTAAAGCATCTTCTCGAAGTGGGGCACGAGCCACTTGTCGTCCACCGAGTATCGGTGGAAGCCGCCGCCGAGATGGTCGTACATGCCCCCCTGGGCGATCTTCCGAAGCGTCTCGGTGATCATCTCCTTGTACCGCTCGTTTCCCGACAGCCGGTACGACCGCAGGAACAGGTTGTAGACCCCCGCGTTCGGGAACTTGGGGGCCCTGCCGAAGCCGCCGTGGGTAGCATCGTAGGCCGGCGTCAGGCCGTCCGCCCCTCGGGTGACGACGTCCACGCTCAATTCGTTGCCGGTCTCGCTGAGCACGCTCATGCGGTCCAACGCCGCCACGAGCCGATCGACGTTCCGGGCCACGTCCTGCGGCTTGTTCCGGTAGGCTTCGACTACCGCCAGCAACACCCGGGGGAACCCCGGCATGCCGTGCCGGTCCTCCGGCGGGTAGTAGGTGCCGCCGAAAAACGGCTTCCCCTCGGGGGTCAGGAACACGGTCATGGGCCAGCCGCCCCGCTTGGTCAACATCTGCACGGCGTTCATGTAGATCTCGTCCAGGTCCGGCCGCTCCTCCCGGTCCACCTTGATGCTGACGAAGTTGTCGTTCATCAACGCCGCGATGGATTCGTTCTCGAACGACTCGTGCTCCATCACGTGGCACCAGTGACAGGCCGAGTAGCCGATGCTGAGGAGTATGGGCTTGTTCTCCGAACGGGCCTTGGCGAAGGCCTCCTCCCCCCAAGGGAACCAGTCCACCGGGTTGCCGGCGTGCTGTAACAGATACGGGCTCGTCTCGTTGGCCAGGCGGTTCATCGATATGTGCTCCTATAGCGCTTTCCGGAGGAGTTCGTACGGGTCTGCGGGGCCTGCACCCATGCTTCGCTATCGATACTTGCGGATGACCGCCACCACCACGCCGCGGATCTCCACGTCTTCTTCCTCGGCCACGATGGGGGCAAGGCGCTCGCCGGCGGACCGCAGCAGCACTTTCCGGCCCTGGCGGTGAAACCGCCTGATCGCGGCCTCGCCCCGGACCAAAGCCACCACTGTTTCGCCCTCCCGCGCCATGGGTGTCGACTGCACCAGGATGAGGTCGCCGTTCCGGATCTGCTCCTCGATCATGCAATCGCCCTTGACGCGCAGGGCGAACGTGTCCGAGCTTCGCGCCAACTCCTTTGGTACGCCCACGATGTCGCTCACCTCCACCGGCTCCATGGGCGCAATGGGAATGGTCATCAGACCAGCTTAGCAGCCTTCGGAATCCAGGACACCTTTGACGACGTTGACCATGTCCTGAGCCTTGAGCGCGTCGGGATCCCCGACACCGTGGAATTTCCCGAGGTAAGCCGCCACCTTGCGCAACACTACGTAGTGTTCTTCGGCGCACGCGCGTCGCGCGTCGGACGGCAGCTCGTTGAACTCCCGCTCGATGTTGCCGAGCCAGCCCGGCAGGTACTCCGCCTCGATATCCCTGCCCGTATAGAGGTATCCTTCCAGGGAACCCACCCTGGCTGCCAGACCGTAGACCCGCTTGATATCGGATGCATCCATGATCGTTTCCTCCTTATCCCTGCCAGGGGAAGCTCCGGAGCGTTCCCTACGGCGTTTTCCGCATCCCGGCGCGACGATTCTTCTGGTATTTCCTGACCGCCGCGTTGTGCTCCCGCAGGCTTCGGGAAAAGTGGTGGCTGCCGTCGTTCCTGGACACGAAATACAGGTATCCGACCTCCGCCGGAAAGAGCGCCGCCTTCATGGCCGCCAAACCGGGATTGGCGATCGGACCCGGGGGCAAGCCGCGGATCTTGTAGGTGTTGTAGGGACCGGGGCTCCGGAGGTCCTCGCGCGTCAGGTTCCCGTTGAAATTTTCCAGACCGTAGATGACCGTCGGATCGCTCTGAAGCCGCATACCCCGCTTCAAGCGGTTGTGGAAGACCGCGGAAACCAGCGGCATCTCGTCACCAAGTCCGGCTTCTTTCTCGATAATGGACGCCAGGGTCACCAGTTCGTGCCGGGTCATGCCGAGTTCCCGTGCGCGCGCGACCATGTCCGGAGTGACGGTGTCCTTGAACTCCGCGAACATCGTCTTGACGATCTCCGCCTCGGTGGCAACCGCGCGGAAGTGATAGGTGCTAGGGAACAGATAGCCTTCCATCCGGTCGACCCCTGGAAGGGAGAGGACGGCCGGATCGCTCACCGCAGCGGCGAACCGCGCCGGGGTCGCCAGTCCTTTGCGTTCGAGGAGCCTGCCGATCTGCCGGACCGTGAATCCTTCGGGAATGGTGACCTTGTAAAAGACGGTCCTGCCGCGGATGAGTCCGTCGAGCACCGACCGTGGCGATACCGCGCCCTCGAAGCGATAGAGGCCGCGATGCACCTTCGTATCGAGCCCGCGAAGCCAAGCCCAGAACACGAACAGGCGCGGTTGGGAGACGACCCCTTTCTCGCCGAGCTCACGGGCTACGGTCGTAAACGCGTCGCCGCGCCGGATCTCGATCTCCGCAACCGATGAATGGCCGTGGTAGGGGGTCAGGAGGAAGGCGACCATGTAACCGAGGACGATGAGGGCGGCCAGCAGAAGGAAACCGCCAGCAACAAGGAGGCCTCGACGACCGGAAAACAGGGACTCCGGCACCGTCAGTTGTCGGTTACGTTCACCTTCATCCATCCTTCGATCTGCTTCAGGAAACCGGAGAATGGATCTTTCCTGGGCGAGGCCGCGAAATAGGCCTTGTGCATATAGTCGAGCGCCCCGGAGAAGTACTCGAACTTCTCGGACAGCTCCTGGAACAGCAGGAAACCGGTCCGGTAAAGCGACAGGTCCACTTCGGAGACCTTCCAGTAGGACCGGCTGCCCTCCTTGAGGTAGTAGTCCAGGTAGCCGCGGCGCTCGACATGAGAACGGAAGATCCCGCTCATGAACAACGTGTAGTCTCCCATATACTTCCGCTGCCTCCGTTCCTGCAGGAGGGGGTTCTCGCGCGACAACGTCGCCTCCTCCTCCGCCAGCATCTCCACCACGCTGTCGAGCCTCTGGTTCTTGCGGGAGCGCACGCGATACAGGCGGTCGCTGCGGGCGAACTCCGCCAGCACGTCCGCCACGTACCCGGTCACCTCGGTATCGCGGATTCCCAACTCGCCGAAGCATCGCTGCGTCATATCAAGGAAAAACCCCTGTAAACGGTCTTTTGAAAGGACCTTTGTCATGGCATCACCCGTGGCCGGTTATGCCATCAAGAAACCGCCGGGATGTCAAACCCTATTTTGCAGGCATGGCCATGGGCTGCGGCGTGGGGTCCGCACCAGGACCCGTTCCAAGGCGGGACCCGCGATGCGGAGCCGCGCATTTCCGGGTTGACCCTGCCGACCATGGCCCGTAACCTGCGAAGACTCGGTTCGGCGGCACTTCCATGAAGATCGACAAGGCGCTTACCATCGCGGGCTCGGACTCGGGGGCCGGGGCCGGCCTTCAGGCAGACCTCAAGACCTTTGCGGCGTTGGGGGTCTACGGCACCTCGGTGGTCACCGCCATCACCGCCCAGAACACCACCGGCGTGACCCGGGTTCTCGAGACGCCGGCGCCCGTGGTAGCCGCCCAGATCGACGCCGTCATGGACGACATCGGAGCCGACGCGGTGAAGACCGGCATGCTCGCCAATGCCCGCATCATCCGCACGGTGGCCGACAAGATCCGGGAGCACGGCATCCAACGCCTGGTGGTGGACCCCGTTATGGTGGCCAAGGGAGGCCACGTGCTCCTGCGGCCGGACGCCATCCGAACGTTGTGGACCCGTCTGTTCCCGCTGGCCACCGTGGTCACGCCCAACCTCCCCGAGGCGCAGGCGCTGACCGGCATGGAGGGAACCGGCGCAGCCGCCATCAAAGAGATGGCAAGGCGAATCGTCGGCCAGGGCGCGAGGAGTGTCGTGGTCAAAGGGGGACATCGAAAGGGCGCCGCCACCGACATCTTTTATGACGGCGCCACCTTTCTTGAATTCCCGGGCCCACGGATCCGGACCAGAAACACCCACGGGACCGGCTGCACCTACTCGGCAGCGCTGGCGTGCGGCCTGGCGCGAAACAAGCCCTTGGAGACCGCCATCGCCGAGGCCAAAGAGTTCATAACGGAGGCCATCCGCCAAGCCTTTTCCATCGGTTCGGGGCACAGCCCGGTGCATCACTTTCATGATTACCGGAGCGCATGACCGTCAGGCCGACTTTCCCGATCCATTGTCGCCGTTCCCCTTTCGGGTACTTTATGATGAGGCAATTCGCATACTTGACTTTGTCGTTTCCAACCATATGATGGCTGAAACACCAAAGTCGAATGCATGAGGACCAGAGATGATCCCGTCCACCCAATGGAGTCCCCTATGGATCAGGCACAGGCGAAAGCGGTCAAACCGGTGGTGCAGTTCATCGAACGATTGCAACAGACCGGTGGTTTGAAGGGAACCGACATCGCGAATTTCACCGGCGTTTCCAAAGCGACCGTATCCCGCTGGACGACGGGCCAGAAGTCGCCACATCCCGACACACAACTCATCATTTCCGATTTGGCCTACGTGGTGATACGGCTCAGCGAGTACTATAGCCCGGAACAGGTACGCGCCTGGCTATACGCGCGTCATCCGCAGTTGGACGGCGAGCGGGCCATCGACCTTATACATGGCGAGCGGACCGAAGACGTGCTCGCGATCCTCGATCGCCTCGACGCGGACGCGTATATCTGAGCGGGCGGTGCGAAGGAACGGTCCGCAGACCCATCGCCGGATACGCGATCAGCGGTTGCTCGACGCGCTGGAAGCCGTCGAGCACGCTCCCTATTCGGGAACGGTGTGGCGGTCGGTCCGAGAGGGCCGCGACCCGCTTGCCTGCTGGCGATCCGGGGGCCGCTGGGACGACGGGACGCTCGACGTGCTGTACACCTCGGAAACGCGCGAGGCCGCCATCGCCGAGCGACGGTTTCATCTCTACCAGGGCCAACCCCTTCCGCCTTCCAGGGTCCGCTACGAGTTATACGAACTCACCGTATCTCTCGAGGCGGTCAGGCGCTTTCCCGACCTTGAAGCATTGTCTTCCATCGGGCTCGATACAGCGTCTTACGGCCGATTGTGCTACCTTGAGCGGAAGAAGGAGTACCCACGTCCCCAGGAGATCGCTGAGGCCTGCGCGTTTTTGGGCGCTGACGGATTGTCGGTCCCGAGTGCTCGCGTCCAGTCGTCGAACAATTTAATTGTCTTCTGCGAACAGGAAACCCGGATCGTGAAGGATATCGCTCGAAACCATGGGGTCGTCGAACTCAACCGAACTTCGCCGATACCAAGCCGCCTTGCGCCCTCGACTCCTGTCCCTATCCTGCCTTCGGCACCGCCAACGTATGGTTCGAATCGAACACGAGATCCACTTCCACGTTGTCGGACACCGCGAAATCGGCCGCGCCCTTGACTTGAAGGAGCCTCTCGCCGACCTGGACGTCGACGCGGCAGGCGTCGCCCAGGAAAGCGACATTACGGACCGTGCCCGACAGCCTGTTGGCGCCCTCGCCCCGATCCGCCGCCGACAACCGGATGGTCTCGGGCCGGATGGAGACGGCCACTTCGTCGCCCCCCTGCATCACCCCGTTCTTCCGGCAAACCAGCCTCTGGCCTTGGGCGATCTCGACTTCGGCGGTGTCTCCCTCGATCCGCACGACCTTGCCGTCCAGCAGGTTGGTGCTGCCGACGAACTTGGCGACGAAGTCGTTGGCGGGGCGGAAATAGATCTCCCGCGGCGTGCCCATCTGGATGACGTTGGCCTGGTCGATGACCGCGATCTGGTCCGACAGGGTCAGGGCCTCGGCCTGGTCGTGGGTGACGTAGACGGTGGTGATGCCGATCTGACGCTGCAGGCGCTTGAGCTCGACCCGCATCTCCTCACGCAGTTGGGCGTCGAGGTTGGACAGGGGCTCATCGAGGAGCAGCAGGCGCGGGGTCTTGACGATGGAGCGGGCAAGAGCGACGCGTTGCTGCTGACCGCCTGAAAGGCGCGTGGCCGGGCGCGACTGGAAGCCGGCCAGATCGACGGTCCGCAGCGCCTCATCCACCAATTGCTCGATCTCGCTCCGCGAATACCGGCGGTCTTTCGAAACGGTCAGCGGGAAGGCCACGTTCTCGGCCACGGTCATGTGCGGCCAGATGGCGTAGGACTGGAACACCATGCCCACCTCGCGGCGGTTCATGGGCACGTTGACGCCGCTGGCGGAATCGAACAACACGTCGCCCTCCACCGCCACCCGGCCCTCGTCGGGAGTCTCCAGCCCCGCGAGACACCGCAGCGTGGTGGTCTTGCCGCACCCGGACGGTCCCAGCAGCGTGAAGAACGTACCGTTCTCCAAGCTGAAGGAGGCGTTGCGGATGCCGCCCGCGATGGCGTCCGTGGTATTGGCGAAAATTTTGGTCAGCCGCTCGATCTCAAGCATGACATGGCTTTCTATCCGGGGCCGGTACCGTCACGACCCGCGCCGGCCAGCACCACCAGGGCGTCGAGGGCGATGCCGCCCCTCCGGCGCAGGACAAAGGGATTGAC
Source organism: uncultured Binatia bacterium (SeqCode) (assembly GCA_965214905.1). Lineage (GTDB taxonomy): Bacteria > Desulfobacterota > Binatia > UBA9968 > JAJDTQ01 > JAJDTQ01. Next base: position 2,261,064 of record OZ243984.1, on the reverse strand, counting down.
GTCGATGGACTCGAGCCGGGCACCGAGGTCGCAGGCAAGCCGCGACACCGCAATCAACGCCTTGACCAGCGCCTTCCGGTCCAGGGCCGGCGCTCCGCGGTAGCCGCCGATCAGCCGGGCGGCCCTGGTGCGCGCGATCAGGGCCTCGGCGGCGGCTTCATCCAGCGTAGGGGCGGCAAAGGCGACGTCGCGGTAGAGTTCCAGCGCCACCCCGCCCGATCCGAACATCACCATCGTTCCCATCTCCGGGTCGCGCGAGGCGCCGATGACCAGTTCCAGATCTCCGGCCACCTGCTCGGCCACCAGCACGCCGTCGATGGCGACCCCATGGGCCGCGCGCGCGACGCTGCGCAGGATCGTGCCATAGCCCCGGCGCACCGCGGCCACGGTTCCGTGGTTCAGGAGCACGCCGCCGGCGTCGGACTTGTGGGCCAACTCGGCGCCCGCGGCCTTCAACACCACCGGAAACCCGATGTCGCGGGCGATCCGCACCGCCTCGGCGGCGCTGCCGGCCAGCCGCTCCCTGGGGGTCCGAAGGCCGTAGGCCCGGAGCAGCACCTTGGAATCGACCTCCGAGAACGGCGTGGGGTCCGTGCCGTCGCCGGTCCTCGCGAGCGCCTTTCGGACGGCCGGCGGCGTCGCGGACCGGCCGCGTCCTTGCGCGGGCGCCTTCCTCGACGACCGCATCGCGTAGGAGATGACGGAGCGCACCGTGCGCAACGACTTGTCCGTTTCCTGCAGGAACGCGACGTTGCGTAGCCCGCCGCGCAGCTTGCGGGCGTAGTCGTTCAGGCCGTGCGAGATCATGGTGACGAAGGCGATGGGTTTCTTCGCCCGCGCCGCCAGCGCGTTGACGGCCCGCATGTTGGCTTCCTTGTTGCCGCCCTCGGGGGCCCGCAGCAACTCCTCCTGCAGCAGCAGCGTGTCGATATCGGGATCGTCCAGCAGGGTCTCGACGCAACGGATGTAGGTGTCGTGGCTGGTCAGTGCGCCGAAGCCGGAATCCAGCGGATTGCCGATGACGGTGCCGACGCCGAGCAGCTTCCCCAACCGCCTGCGGGTCTTGGCGGCCAGGGGCGGAAAAGACAGACCGTTGACTTCCGCCTGGTCCAGCAGCACGCCGCGCAAGCCGCCGGAGAAGGTCATGGCCCCCAGCCCTTCGCCCCTGGGCAAGCGGGCGTGCAGCAGATACTCCGTGATCTCGACCACGTCATCGAGGGTGGTGACGCGAACGGCGCCGGCGTCGCCGGCGATGGCGTCGAACGCGGCGATGGAGCCCGCCAGCCCGCCCGTATGAGCGAGGGCGGCGGCCCGGCCGTTGGCCGAGGCGCCCAGCTTGACCACGATCACCGGCTTGCCGGCGTCCTTCGCCGCGGTGCAGGCGGCCAGGAACCGCTCCGGCTCGCGCACCGCCTCCAGATAGGAGACGATGATACGGGTCTGGGGATCGGCCGCGAAATACTCGATGTAGTCGGCAGTCTTGAGCCCGGCCTCGTTTCCGCTGGTGACGATGTAGCCCACGTCCATGCCGCGCTCTTCGAGGGTGCGCTTGAGCGCCATCACCAGCCCTCCCGACTGCCCGACGATGGCGACCGGGCCGGGCTCGGTGGGCTGCGGGCGGTTGTCGGTCATGGTCACGAACCTGGCGCGGCCGTTGAAGTTGCCGAGGCAGTTGGGCCCGGAAACCGCGATTCCCAGCTCCGCGATGGTCTCGGAGAGTTGCCGGCCGCGCTCGATGGCCACGGGATCGGGCACTTCGTCGAAGCCGGACGAAACCACCGTGGCGCTACGCGCCCCCGCGGCCGCGCCCTCACGCAGGGTCGCCTCCACAAACGGCGCCGGCACGAACACCGCGAGATGGTCGGGGGGCTCGGGCAGCTCGTCGTAGCTGCGGTAGCACCGCGTGTCCCACACTTCCTCGCGCCTCGGATTGAGCGGATAAACCGGGCCGGCATAACCGTAGCGGTCGAGATTGCGCCAACAGCGTTGCGCCCAGTTCCCGGGCTTGTCGGTGGCGCCGACGATGACCACGTTGCGCGGGTTGAGGAGGGCTTCCACGTCGGGACGCGGGGTCGAAGGCGGCCGTGATGTTCTGGCTTTCCGGGAGCTCATGGGCCGTGGGTCGGGTGGATCAGTTGCCGTAGGCGGTGGCGCCGGTCTGGCGCGCCGTATAGTAGAACAGGCTCGCGATCAAGGTCATGACCGCGGTCCAGACCAGCCCCAGGGCGGCCAGCTCGGTACCCTGCCCGTTGGTCCAGAGATCGAACATCTCCACCGCCACCATCTGGGAGTCCGGCCCGGACAACAGGATCGGCAGCGACAGCACCCGCGCCGCCAACAGAAAGATGAAGAGCCAGCCGGACAGCACGGCCGGCGCCAACAGCGGCGCGATGATGCGCCGCAGGGTGGTCATGGGGCTGGCGCCGCAGACCCCGGCAGCCTCTTCCAGCTCGTGATGGATCTGCAACATGCCGGCGTACGAATAGCGCATGCCGTAGGGCATGTAGCGGATCACGAAGGCGATGATCAGGATCCATACGGTGCCGTAGATGGGGATGGGCACCTGGAGGTAGATCTGCATCACCGCCACCCCCAGGACGATACCGGGGAAGATCAGCGGCATGGTGGCGAGCTGGTCGAGCACCCAGGCGCCGGCCTTGCGCCGCGCCGCGAACCAGCCGGCCACCAAGGTGATGGCCATGGCCGCCGTGGCCGAAACCGCGGCGACGAACAGCGTGTTCCAGAGCAATCCCATATAGTAGTCCGCGTTCAGCACCGCCCGGTAGTTCTCCAGCGTGAAGAGGGAGAAACCCCTCAGCCGGACCGGCTGGAAGAAGGGCAAAAACGAGGCCCACAGCAGCGCCAGCAACGGCAGCACCAGGATCACGAAGAAATTGATCAGCACGATGGCGGTGGCGACGTGCCGGCCGCGGCCGAGGTCGAACATGCGCGCGCGATACCCCTTGCCGGTCACCGTCTGGTAGCGGTCGGCGCTCTTCGACAGCCGGTTGTAGAAGGCCAGCAGTATCCCTACCACCACCAGCAGAAAGACGGAGAACGAGCTGGCGTGGCCGAAGTCCGGCGGCACGATGTCCGACAGGTCGAGATAGATGTCGGTGGTCAGTACGTGGATCTTTCCCGGCAACCCCACCAGCGCCGGCACCTCGAACGCCTCGATGGCGCGGATGAAGACCAGCAAGGCCAGCGCCAGCACCGCGGGCATCGCCAGCTTGAGGGTGATGCGACGGATCGTATCCCACACGCCGGCGCCGCAGATGCGTGCGGCCTCCTCGTATTCCGGGTTGCTGGTGCGAAAGGTGGCCGAGAGCAGTAAAAAGACCAGCGGCGACCACAGAAACCCTTCCACCAGGATCATGCCGCTCATGGAGTAGACGTTGATCAGCACGCCGTCGCTGCCGGTGACGAGGCGGTACAGGTCGTTGATGGGACCCGCCTTGCCGAGCAGGAAGAGCCACGCACTCACGTAGAGGATGAACGGGGTTCCCAGGGAAATGATCGTCGTCAGATAGGCCAACCACTTGAACGCGGCGTTGGTGCGCTCGACCACCCATGCCAGCATGGCCCCGAACAGGAGCGCCACCACCGAGCTGCCGACGGCGAAGACCGTCGAGTTGAGGCTGCTCGTGAACAGCTTCGGCTCCTGGATCAGCCGGTCGTAGTACTGCAGCGTCAACTCGCCGCGGGTGAAATCGGCGTTGGTGGTGTACAGGCTGCCCTGGACCAGGAACCAGATGGGCGGCAGCACGAGCAGGGCGATGATGACCGCCAGCAGGAGCCCGGGAATCGCGTATTCGGTCTGTCTGGATGTGAACCACCCTGGCATCTGGCCGGCCTCCGCCTCGGCGGCACACGTTGGCGGCCCGCGTCACGCCACCCGGTGCCGGAGATATACCGGATCGTCAAAGAGGGACGGGGAAGAAGGGCGCCGTCAGCGGTACCGTGGCGGCGCCCCCCTCCTGTCAAGGGCTGTTAACGGAACAGGTCGGAGTGGATCTTCTTCCACTTCTTGAGCTCGCGATGCACCATCTTGAGCCCCATGACGTTGACCTTGTAGTTGCCTTCCTTGGGCTTGAGGGTCGGCACCAGGGCCGGGACGTCGGCGTGCGCCGGCAGGTAGTTGGCCTGTTGCAGCACCTTCTGGCCGTCCAGCGAAAGCATGAATTCGATCAGCAGCTTGCCGGCGTTGGGATGAGGGGCGCCCTTGATGACGCCGATGGCCGCGATGTTGGCGGTAACCGGTTCCATCTTGATCCAGTCCACCGGCGCGCCTTTCCTGCCGCTGATCACCGTGTGGTGGTTGAAGATCTGGAGTGCGATGGGATATTCGCCGGCGATGGCCTGATCGAGCACCTTGCGGGCGCTGGCGCTGACCGGGATGATCTCCTGCTTGGCCAGCTTCTTCAGGTAGGCCATGCCTTTCTCTTCACCCATGGTGATGAGGATGTTGCCGATAAAGCCGGCCGCGCCGGAGGTGGTGGATCTCGGGCTCCACGCCATCTTCCCCTTCCACTTGGGATCGAGGAGGTCCTCGAAGGTCTTGGGCGCGTCCTCCTTGGAAACCAGGCTGGTGTTGTAGCCCGGCGTCAGGTAGTAGAGATGCGTCGCCGACCAGAACCCTTCCGGATCTACGAACTCGGATGGATACATGCCCGAATTTTTCGGCGTCCACTTCTCCACCAGATTGGCGTCCTTGAGCGCTTCCGCGTTGGACGTCCCGTCGAACACGTCGCCGAGGATGCGGTTGGCCTTGCCCTCGCTCAGGATCTTGATGGCCGTGTCGGACGAGTTGGACCGCGAGTAGCGCACCTTGACGCCCGGATATTTCTTCTGAAACGCCGCGACGATGGGCCGCACCGCCTGCTTGACGATCAGCGTCGTATACCAGACCAGCTCGCCTTCCTTCTTCGCCTTTGCATAAAGTTCGCTTTCATAATCGGCGAACGCCACCGTCGCCGCCAACATAAACCCCAACCCCAGTGCAACCACGCGTAGCGATGATCTCATCACGAATGCCTCCCTTACGTTGGTATGGTATTTCCCGTGCCGTCTGAAAACCCGGCTATGTGGCGTCAATACGTGGGTGGCACTGGATTGTCAATGCTCACAACGGACCCGATTGGCCGGACAGGTCCCCGCGTGGTAGCGGCCGAACCGCGCCGACGCCATCTTGTCCGCAGGCCGGGACGCGCCGGAGTTGATCCGTCGCACGGCGCCCACGAATACTTGAGATCGGGCAGCCGCCGCCTCGACTAACGTCGCAGCTCGAACCGGGGCTCTTCCCCCGCCATCAGACGACGGATGTTCTCCCGGTGGCGGACCACCACCAGGACCCCGATAACGAGGCTCAGCCAGACTGTTTCCATCGGGTAGGGTAGCGCCCACGCCACGACCGGCGCGGCGACGCCTGCGGCCATGGAGGCCGGGGACACACGCCGGCTGCCCAGGATCACCAGAAGGAAGACCCCCAGCACGACCAGGAGGCCGAGGGGCATGGCGGCCAGGTAAACGCCGGCGGCGGTGGCCACGCCCTTGCCGCCCTGGAAACGCAGAAACACGGGATAGAGATGGCCCGCGAAGGCGGCCAGACCGGCCGCGGCGGCCGCAGCTTCGCCGAGGTCCATCAACTGAGCCGCCAGGACCGGGAGGAAGCCCTTGGCGACGTCGGCCGACAAGGTGACGACTCCCTTCTTCCAGCCCAGCGTCCGCGCCACGTTGGTGGCGCCGATGTTGCCGCTGCCGGCGTTGCGCACGTCCACCCCTGCGGACGATCCCACCAGGAAGCCGGCGGGAACCGATCCCAGGAGATAGGACAGGATCGTCAGGATGATCGGAGCCATCATGGCATCGGACCGGTCTGGCGGGCGGCGGCGTTCCCTTTCCCGGACAAAAAAAGGGAGGAAGCGCTGCTCCCTCCCTCTGTCGCGGGGCTGTTCCCTCAGGCAGCGGGCTTCTCGTAAACGCTCGGGTCCATGTTCGTCGTGGTCCCGACTTTCGCGAGATCGTCCTCGAACATCTTGCGGATGTACGCGGGCTGGTCGTAGTACTCGATCTGGTTTCCGCCGGACTTCACGTCCTTGTCGACCTTGGAGATGTCTCCGAAGCCCTCGCCCATGCTGTGCTTGATGCCGCCGAAGCGCAGCGGCAGGTAACGGGCGCCGGTGGCGCCGGTGTTGAAGTGCTGGTGGAACATCATCTCCGGCGGCACGAACACGCTGCCGTCGTGCCAGTCGTAGCGCTTGGGCTCCTCGCCCTCCCGCCAGAACAGCGAGAATCCCTGTCCCTTGATGATGATGACGTTGAAGCCCGGTCCGTGGCGGTGAGCCTTCTTGTAGGTGCCTATGGGAAACTCGGAGATGTGTGCCGCCATGACGCCGTCGCACATTTCGAGGAAGACATTCTTGCCGCCCGCGCCCCGCTCTTTCCACTCCTGGAGGTTGAAGGTCCGCGTGTCGGCGATGAAGTTGGTCTCCCAGATGCGACCGGGATGCTGCGTGCCCTTGCTGGAGAAGTAGTCCGGCCGGCCGTCGAAGCGGTCCACGAAGTCGTAGGGCGCGTTGAAGATGAACTCCTCGTTGTGGAACAGGCTGAAGACGATCGGCATGTTGTTGACCGAGAACAGCCGCGCCGGCTTGTCGCCCTGGCCGTTGTAGTGCTGGTAATACACGTTCAACGGGATCGACATGAGGCTCCCTTCCTGCCACTCGAAGGTCTGCTTCGCTCCCTTGTCGTTCCAGATGGTGGTGGCGCCCCGGCCCTGCACCACCAGGACCAGTTCCTCGTAGAGGTGGCGCATGGGGTTCAGGCTCTTACCCGCCGGGATCTCGACGATGTAGGCGCCGGTGGCCTCGCCCGCCCCTTCCATGTTGATGATGGTCCCGTCACCGCCCATGCGGTCCCACCACTTGAGCGGCACGTCCTTGAGGTCCTTGATGAAGAACGTCTCGACGATCGGAACCCCTTCATCCTTCTGCCATTTGTAGAAGAAGGGAACGTTGTCCATCGTGGTCTCTACCTGTTCCGCCGGCTTGGCCATGTGCTCCTCCAAACTTCTCGAAAATTCAAGAGAACTCTCTTACATGAGGCATTCCAAAAATTCAACAACCGGCGCCGCCCCGAATCCGGCCGCCAAACGGCAAACCGTCTTGACGACCAGGAGAGGAACTACTAATGATAAATCAATTAGTAGTTTGTTGGTAACAGACCATGAAAATTCCACGAACCCCGCCGAGCCATGAGGACATCCTGTCGAACCTGAAGAAGCCCGCCCAGGTGAGGCGGATGGCCGAAGTCCTTGTGAAAGAGGAGATCGGCGCGTCGCCGGGAGGGCGGTATCGGCACTGGGAAAACCTCCGTCGCATCCAGCCTCCGAACGGACTCTCCTCCGAGGAGTGGTGGGCGGCAGTCAAGTTCGCGCGCCGCCAGACACGCAGAGCCATTCCCCTGAAGGACAGGGACGGGAAGTCGTTTGCCTACTCCCTGGCGGACCCCGTACTCGAACTCCTCCACGAAATCGACCGCGACGCAACCGGGAGAATCGTGACAAGCGACCCGATTGTCAATCCACAAACCAGAGAGCGATATATCGAGAGTTCCCTGATCGAGGAGGCCATCGCTTCGAGCCAACTCGAGGGGGCGTCAACAACGCGCGAGGCAGCGAAGCAACTGATACGCTCGGGCCGAAATCCGGTTGATCGAAGCGAGAGAATGATCCTCAACAATTACCGGGCCATCCACCTGATCAAGGAGTTCAAGGGTCAACCCCTCACCCCGGACGGCACCTTCAGGATTCACAAGACGCTCACCGAAGGTACGTTGGACGTGGTGACCGGACCGGACCATCTGAGAAAACCGGGAGATTCCATCGCTGTCTATCACGACGCTGATGGGACCCTGCTCCATACTCCGCCGCCTGCGAAGGAAATCACCCGTCGCATGGCTGCCATGTGTGATTTCGCGAACAAGACGCCGACAAACGCCTTCCTCCACCCGATCCTCAAAGCCATCATCCTGCATTTCTGGCTCGCTTATGACCATCCATTTGTCGACGGCAACGGCAGGACAGCGAGAGCGTTGTTTTACTGGTCCGTGCTCTCACAGGATTTCCGGATGTTCGAGTTTCTGTCGATTTCCGACCTCATTCGGAAAGCCCCCGCCAAGTACGGCCGGTCTTTCCTTTACACCGAGACCGACGAGAACGACCTGACCTATTTCATTCTGGCCCAGCTTCAAGTCATACGGCAGGCCATCGCTGCCTTGCGGACATACCTCGACAGGAAAACTCTGGAAACACGAAGAATCGAACAGAGCCTCCGATCTTCCGTCACGCTAAACCATCGACAGGTTGCGCTCCTCGGGCATGCCCTGCGACACTCAGGGATGCGTTATACGATTGCTGCACACAGGCAGACCCACGGCGTAACGTACCAGACGGCCAGGACCGACCTTCTGGACCTTGCCTCTCGGAACCTGCTTGTCAAGACGAAGACGGGGCGGGTCTTCAGCTTCACCGCACCCGCCGACCTGGCGAAGAGGCTTCGGACACAGTCATGAGTTGACGCCTCTCGCCGGACATGAGCACCCGACTGCTCGTTCCGAGCAGGGCTTTGCTGAAACCGCGAACCTCGATGACCGCATTACATTGCGGATGAGTAGAAATCCGGTATCTTGAAGGAAACCGGACACCCCACTCCAATCCAGTGCCAGGGAGCTCACATGTGGATCAACGAACCGCGGGCGAAACAGGTTCTGGCCGAGCGGGGTCTCGACGGCCTGCTCGCCGCCACCAACATTCCCAACGTCTTCTACCTGAGCGGCGTGTGGCGCCGACAGGACATCGCCGCCATCGTCACCCGGGACGCGGTGACCGCGCCCTGGCTGGTGATTCCCCGGGCCGAAGTGGACTACATGGTGGACACGATACCGCCCGCGGGCGTGGTCACCTACGGTACCTTCTACCGCGTGCTGGAGGACAACGGGCCGCTCACCGCGCGCGAGCAGCGCATCCGCGAACTCGGCTGCGACCTGGAGCCGGTCAAGGACTTCTTCGAGGGCATCGTCCGAACGCTGGAGAACGCCGGCCTCGACCGGAGCCGGCTCGGCTATGACGAGCGGGGCCTGGACCCGGCCCTGGTGGAGCGGCTCAGGGAGCGGCTGCCGCACCTGGAGCTTACGCCGGCCATGGCGGTGTTCCGCGAGATCCGCATGGTCAAGACGGCCGCCGAGATCGAGCGCATGACCGAGGCGGTGCGGATCACCGAGCAGTCCATCTACGAGGCCGCCCACGAAGCTCGCGTGGGCATCACCGAGGCGGAGATGTGCCTCGCCTTCGACCTGGGGCAGGTGAGGCGGGGCGCCGAGCCCAACATGAACCACGTGGGCTTCGGCCGGAGCGCCGCCCTGGGCATGAGCAACGTCCCGGAAGACACGCTCAAGGTCGGCGACATGATCCGCTTCGATGTGGGCTGCATCTACAAGGGCTACCTGACCGACATGTCACGGACGTTTTCCTTCGGCCCGCCGGACGCGAAATTCACCAGTTATTACAACGCCATACTCAAAGGCCAGGATCTGGCCCTCAGCCTCATCCGGCCGGGCAGGATCGCCTCCGGGATCTTCCACGAGACGGTGGCCGAGGTGCGCGAGACCGGCATCCCGCACTACGGCCGCCAGCACGTGGGACACGGCATCGGCCTGGGCCTCGGCGGCTACGACCGTCCCACCATCTCCCCCGGAGACGACACGCCCCTGGAGGCCGACATGGTGCTGTGCATCGAGACCCCCTACTACGAGATGGGCTGGGGCAGCGTGCAGGTGGAAGACATGATCGTGGTCACCGAAGACGGCTACCGGCGGCTCACGTCGGTGCCGCGGCGCCTGCAGGTGCTGGAGCCTCGTTCCTGACGTCCGGGGGAGGGGGGACCCGACCACCAAGTGTCTTGCAGGCAGGGGCGGGCTTGAAACGTTTCAACCCCGCCCCTGCACCGGGTCCTTGTGACCTGCCCGCAACAGGCGATGAAGATTCCTGCGTACATGGGTAAACGGACTCCATTCCAGGACGCTCCATGAGTCACCTCACCGGTCTGGTCTGCATACGGTGCGATGCATCTTTCGGCATCGAGCCCCGCTTCGATGGGTGCCCGGAATGCCGGCCGCGGGCGCCCGCCAACCTCACCCCCCGGTACGATCTCGACGCCGCGGCGCGGGAGCTCTCCGTCGAGGCGTTGCGCGCCCGGCCTCCCGGCCTGCGGCGCTACCGTGAACTGCTGCCTCCGGACGTCCGGAATGCCTCCACCCTGGGCGAGGGGGACACGCCGCTGCTCCTTTGCGAGCGTTACGGGCGCCGACTCGGGCTCGAGCGGTTGTTCCTGAAGGACGAATCGCGGAATCCGTCCGGCTCTTTCAAGGACCGGCTGGCGTTCACCGCCCTGGCCATGGCCGGGCGCTTCGACGCCCGGGCGGTAGGGGTCAGCTCCACCGGCAACGCCGGCGCCGCGGCCGCGGCCTACGCCGCCCGGGCCGGGCTTCCCTGTATCGTGCTGACCGTCCAGGGCGCCGCGTCGGCCATCGTCACCCAGATGCAAGCCTACGGCGCCATGGTGGTGGCCACCCGGGCCAAGGCCGACCGTTGGCGGCTCTTGCAGACCGCGGTGGCCGAGTGGGGCTGGTATCCGACCTCGCCCTACTTCGGCCCGCCGGTGGGCAGCAATCCCTATGGCGTGGACGGCTACAAGACCATCGCCTACGAGGTCTGCGAGCAGATGGATTGGGACCCGCCCGACTGGTGCGTGCTGCCGGTGGCCTACGGCGACGCCCTGTTCGGCATGTGGAAGGGCTTCGACGAGCTGGCCCGGCTGGGCCTCATCCGCAAGCGGCCGCGCATGGTGGCGGCGGAGATGGCCGGCTGCCTTGCGGCGGCGCTGGCTTCCGGTGACGACGCCATTCCCGAGATCCCCGCGCCGACGCCTTGCGTGGCCGGCTCCATCAGCGTGAGCCGGAGCACCTATCAGGCGCTGCACGCGCTGCGCGCCTCCGGCGGCACCGCACGAGTGGCGCGGAACGACGAGCTGCCGGGTCTGCAACGGGATCTGGCCGCGGACGAAGGCATCTACGCGGAGCCGTCCTCCCTGGCCGCCTTGGCCGCGGTAGGCCGCCTGTGCGAAGAAGGGCGCATCGGCCGGCACGACGCGGTGGTGGTGGTCAACACCGCCACCGGCCTCAAGGATACTGCCGCCACCGCCGCGGCCACACCCGAGGTCCCCGCCGTGGACGGCGACGCCGCACGATTCCTGGAGACCTTGAGAGACGCCTACGGCTACCGCGTGGAGGCATGAGCCGGCCATGAAAACCGCCCGCCCATGCTCGAAGCGTCCCGAGGATCAGGAGTACGGCGGCGGCAGTACTCCTTCATCGGCTTCGGCGCCTGAGCACAAGACGGCGCGCCATTCACGGGTATAGCCCGGCACAGGCCGCATTCGACATTCGGAACACGGAATCCTGGTTGAAACGAGCCTTGTAACTGGCGGAAATCTCGTCAACAAGCTTCATGCTCTGGTTCGCGTCGGACGCCACCGCGCCGATCACTACCTTCACCGGCTCCCGCTGGATCTCGTCCGACGGCGTCAGCCACTGTCCCCTGCCGTCGAATACGGTCAATCCCGCCCGGAAGCGCGGCGTGATGATATCGGCGAGGAACCGCTGCCACTCTTCCTCGGTAACGGTTTTTCCGGCCTTGTCGCTCAGCCCGAAGAAGAGCCGGAACTCGGTTGCCGGCTTCAGTCCCGCGGGACAGTCCTGGTGGGCCGCGGCCGAACCGCCCATTGCCACCACCGGAAAGATGAGAACGGCGAAAAGCCGAACCCCGACGTTTGCTGTCATGACAACCCCTCCATCGTTGAATTCAAAGGCCAGGATTCGACCCCGGGAGTCAGGGGAGCTACGGTTGGTCCCGGGTGAGCGGCATCCATTGTGAAAAACTGGCGGCTTGCCCGCGCTTGCTCCCGTGGTCGTCCAGGATGTTCCATATGGTGGCCCGTTTCACGAAAAAACGCCGGCCTGTTCGCGAAATGCGTACACCCTGGTAATCGGTAACGAATCCGTTCGTGGCTGCCCGATCGAGCATGCAAACCCGCTCGGCCTGGTTCAAGGGTTCTGCGGTCAATCGCGAAGGGGTCGCGGTAAACTCCTGCCAGGTCATCTCCCACAAGGCGAGAGCCTGTTGATTGCCGTAGTTGAGGATGGGGTCTTCCGCGTTGTCATGGGACGCCACCACGAAAGGTGAAAGATAGAGCCGTTCGCTTTGCTCATCGAGCGTGCCCGTCCGCTCGATGAGTTCGCGCTTCAACCAGAACGCATGGCTTTCCAGGAGCCAGCGTATCCAGGTGAGGTCCATGGGAGGCAGTCGTTCCGGAAAACCCGTATTCATGTGGCTTGCTTGATACGAAGGTCTCGCCGTCCTGGTCATCGACCATCCGTGCTCCGGACTGTTCAGCGACGGCCGTAATGACCATGATGACAATTCAGGCCTCCGATTCCAAGTAGGGAGTCCCACTACCTTCGGGGCTGGTTTGACACACCGGATTCGACTCGCCTATCCTCACCCTTTCCCGTATCCTCATGAAGTTCAGCATACAGCTCCCCACCTGCACCGAGGGCCTGGTCAACCCGGTGCCGTTCATCGCGCCCGAGGAATTCATCCCGATGGCGCAGGAAGCCGAGCGGCTCGGGTACGACGCGGTGTGGGGCAACGACCACGTCACCCCGGCTGCCTACGCCAGGCGGAAATGGCCGGAGCCGCCCAACTTCTACGAGGTGCTGATGACCCTGGCCGCGGTGGGAGCCCGCACCACGCGCATCCGGCTGGGGACGGCGGTGCTGGTGCTGCCGTTGCGGGACCCCGTGCTGCTGGCCAGGCAGGTGAGCACCCTGGACCGGTTCACCGGCGGGCGCGTGATCCTCGGCGCCGGCATCGGGGCCTACCGGGAGGAGTTCGACGCCCAGTGGCCGAGACGGAAAAGGGAGCGGCGCGGGGAAGTGCTGGACGAGAGTCTGGCGGCGCTGCAACGCCTCTTTCGCGAGGATGACGCGACCTGCGAGGGACGGCACATCGCGTTCAAGGGCATCGCCATGCGCCCCAAGCCGCTGCAGGACCCGTTGCCCATTTTCGTGGGCGGGCACAACGAGGCCATGATTCGGCGCGCGGCCCGGCTCGGCCAGGGGTGGCTGCCGGGCTGGCGGCCCTTCGAGCAGATCGTGGAGCGCGTTGCGCTCTTGCGGCGGCTCACGGAGGAAGCGGGAAGGGAGCCCGGGGAGGTGGAGGCCTGCTCCCAGTTCACCCTGTGCATCGGCAAAACGGTGGAAGAGGCGCGGGCGCGTTATCGCAGGACCGGCATGGTCCAGCACCGTGTCTCCCTGGCGCACACGGGCCGGGACCCTGCCCTGGCCGAGACCCACAATCTCATCGGCAGCCCGGCCAGCATCCTCGACCAGGTCGCGTTTCTGGACAAGGCCGGCATCGACCACGTGTGCGCCCTCCAGTTTCCCTCGGACACCGGAGCGGAGATGCGGGAGCAGATCCAATGGCTGGCCGAGGCGGTTATCAAGCCGTTCCATGGCGGTTGACGCGGATACGGAAGCGGACAGCGGAGACATTTCCATGACACCGCCGAAAACCGCCGTGGGCCGCCTGCTGCCGACGAAAAAATGACCGACCTCCGATTCGACCTCGGCTTCAGCTCGCGCACCGTCGCCGCCTACCCCCTGTCCCGGCGCGTGGCCATCATCAAGAGCGCGGAGACGCTGGGGTTCGACCGCCTGTGGCATTCCAACGAGAAGTTCGGCCGCGACATGGTGGCCAACATGACCCTCAGCGCCGTCCACACCGGGCGCATCGGCATCGGCGCCGCGGTCACCGACCCCTACAGCGTCCATCCCGCCCTCACCGCGGCCGCCATGGCCACGGTGGACGAGATTGCGTCGGGCCGCGTCATCGTCGGCATGGGCGCCGGCGGCTCCGGCTTTCCGGCCATGGGCCTCCAGCGGGAGCGCCCGGTAGCGGCCATGCGCGACGCCATCGCCGTCATGCGCGGCATGTGGGCCGGCGGACCCGCGGTGGTGGAAGGCAAGGTCGTGAGCGTGCGGAACGGTGTGCTGGGGTTCCCGGCCCGGCCCGGCATCCGCATCGTCGTCGCCACGCGCGGCCCGGCCGTGCTCCGCCTGGCCGGGCGCATCGCCGACGGCGTCATGATCGCCACCATGGCCACCCCCCGGGGCGTCGGCATCGCCTGGGACTTCGTCAGGCAGGGCGCGCAGCAGGCCGACCGCGACCCCGAGGACATCGAGGTCATCTCGCGCGTGGACACCTGCGTCGACCGGGACCGCGACAAGGCCCGTGCCGGGGTCAGGCAGATGATCGCCTTTCTCTTGTGGAGCAGTTACCCCAACCGCGACTTCGTCACCCGGTCGGGCATGGAGGTGCCCGCCGAGCTGGAGGCCCTGATCGCCAAACGAGACTACGAGCTCATGTTCGAGGCCGGACCCCTGGTGCCCGAGGAGTTCGTGGATGCGTTCGCCTGGGCCGGAACCCCCGAGGAAGTCGCCGCCAGGATCACCCGCATCGCCGAAATGGGCATCCGCCGCTTCGGCACCTGGGTCCTCGCCCCGCCCGAGGGCGGCATCGAGTCGGTCATCCGGCTCATCGCGGAGGAGGTCATGCCGCGGGTGAGGGCGGCCGGCCGCGGTTGACGGGCGTCGCCGGGAAATTTTCTACCGTGCTCGACCGCGAGCGGTGGTCCGATGCGGAAGGCTATACTCCGCCCTCCGCCGCCCGCCGCCTCACCCGAAACCACTCCCACCCGGTCAAGGCAACGCCGAGCACGAGGCTGATGAGGTTCCACCGGACCCATGGAGTGATCATGCCCAGGCTGACGGCGAGGAAGATGAGGCGGGTGACGGAATCGAGGATCCTGAAGCAGTAGCCCTGCACGGCCATGCCCATGGCCACCATGCTCAGCACGGCAAAGAAGATGGTCAGGGTGACCTCCCCGGCGGTGCCGATGGTCAGCAGCGCGGAGTTGGCCACGAACGCGTAGGGGAGCACGAAGGCGGGCAGGGCCAGCTTCACGGCTTCCACCGACGTGGGCACCACCGGCGACTGGGCGATGGCCGCGGCAGCGTAGCTCGTGGGCGCGGTCGGCGGGGTGATGGCCGAGATGGCGCAGAAGAAGATCACGAACAGATGCGCCTGGGGCACGATGGCGTCGGCGTCGAGTCCCATGTTCCTGAGCATGACCACCAGGGCCGGGATGGCGATGCCTACCTGCACGATGTAGGCCGACGACAGCGGCAGGCCCATGCCGAGGATGATGGCGGTGATCATGACGAAAACCAGGGCCAGCAACAGGTGGCCGCCCGCCAAGTCCACGATGACGCCGGAGAACTTGATGGCGACGCCCGTCAGGTCGAAGATGCCGACCATGATGCCGGAGGTGATGATGGCCACGGCCACCACGGTGGACTGTATGCCGCCCTGCACGAGGGCGTCCCAGATATCCCTGAGGCCCATGCGCGTTGCCTTGCGGAACCAGCTCACGACCACGATGCCGACGATGCAACGCACCACTGCGTAGCCCGGGCTGAAGCCGGCCACCAGGAGATAGATGAGGATAATCAGGGGCAGTGCCAGGTGCCCCCGGGCCATGAGGGTCTTCCTGAGGCTCGGCAAATCCTCTCGCGGCACCGTGGGAATGTTCTCCTTGACCGCGTAGATGTGCACCATGATGCCCACGGCGAGGAAGTACAGCACCGCCGGGACCAGGATGTACTGCATCACGTTCACGTACGGGATGCCGGTGTATTCGGACATCAGGAAACCCGCGGACGCCATCACCGGAGGCATGATCAGGCCGCCGGTGGAGGCGGACGCTTCCACCGCCCCGGCCATGTAGCCCCTGAAGCCGATCTTCTTCATCATCGGGATGCTGAAGGAGCCGGTGATGACGGCGTTGGCCGTGCTGCTGCCGGAGATGGAGCCCATGAGGCCGCTGGACACCACCGCGATCTTGGCCGGGCCGCCTCGGAACCGCCCGGCGAGGGCGGTGGCGAACTCGATGGTGAACAGGCCGAAGCCCGACTTCTCGAGGAAGGCGCCGAAGACGATGAACAGGAAGATGAAGTTGGCCGAGATGTGGGTCGGCAGTCCGAACAGCCCGTCGGTGAGGAAGTACTGGTTGTCGGCCACCTCCGACGCCGTGTAGCCCAGGTGGTTGAGGAATCCGGGCAGGTAGGGCCCCATGAACGCGAACAGGAAAATGATCAGGGCCAGCGCCGCCAGCGGCCAGCCGATGGCGCGCCGGCAGGACTCCAGCGTCAGCACGACCGCACCGAAAGCCAGGACGAACTGGAAGGGGGCGAAGTCCTCCGTGTAGCCGATGTGCTCGATGATCCAGTCGTACTCGTAGAAGAGATAGCCCATGGTCACGAGCCACAGGATAATGACGACGACATCGTACCAGGGGATCTTCCCGTCATCCGCCCGGCTGAACGCCGAGTAGCTCATCAGCGTGATGAGGATCATCAGCGTGACGTGGATCACGCGATGCAGGTACGCTTCGGGTTGGCCGAAAAAGCCGGTGTAGATATGGTAGGCCGAGGCCGCGAAAGCCACCAGGCTCAGGATGATCCCGGCGAGGCCTGTCAGGTTACGCTGCATGGAGCCGCTTTCTGCCACGTGTCCGATGCGGCGCGGACACCCGGGAGTTCACTGAGGGCAGGTCGGTTGAAGGCGTCGAAGCGGAAAAGAAGGCCGGCGTTCCGGGCCGACCCTCTTTTCGTAGCGTCTCTCTACTTGAGGAGTCCCTTCTCCTTCAGGTATTGGTCCATGCCGGCGTGCCGCGGTGCGCCCACGTCGCTGGTGGCGTTGGCCACCTTGACCCGCTCGAAGGCTTTCACGGCCCCGGCGAACTCGCCCAGGTTGTCGTAGATGGTCTTCGTGAGCTTGTAGACGCGCTCTTGCGGAACGTCTTCGTTCGTAATGATGAGCAGAAAGGTCTGAACGGTGTTCACATCGTTCTTCTGATCGTAGTTCTTCTTGTCCAACGTGAAGGGTACGACGCCGGGATTGGCCGCGTTCATCTTTGCCACGTCCTCATCGGAGAACGACAGGATGCGGATCGGCGCGTGAGCCGCCAACTGGACGATGGGCGCATAGTTCTCCTCGCCGGGGCCGAGGTAGGCGTCGATCTGATTGTCCTTCATCTGGGCCACGGCGTCGTTGAAGCCGAGATAGTTGACCTTGGAGAAATCGCTGTAACTCATGCCGAGAGCGCCCAGCATCTGCTGGTTCAGCGCCTGGAACGAGAACCTCTTGGGCATGACGTTGACTCTCTTGCCCTTGAGCTGCTGGTACGACGTGACGTCGGATTTGGCCCACACCAGCCAGAACAGGTAGTTCGGGTACAGCACCGCGGCCACGCGCACCTTCTTGGCCTGCGCCTCCTTCCCCTTGAACACCTTCGCCCCCTTGAGAGCTTCCTGAATGCTCGTTGCGCTGGCAAGACCGAAGCTGAACTTGCCGGCCATGACGTTCAACAGGTTGCCCGTGCCGCCGCCGATCTCCACGGTCACCTTGTCGCCGTAGTTTTTCTCGGCCAGCCGCTGCAACACGGTCCCGATGGGATACCAGGAGCCGCCCGGCTTCGAGGCGCCGAACTTGTAGCTCTCCGCCAGTACGGCCGGAGCACTGGCGAGGGTCCCGACAAAAAGCGCGATGAACAAGACAACTTGAAACTTCTGCCGACTCATAGAGATCTCCTTTCCACGTTCACCTGAAGCACCTCATGGCACACGGTGCTCCGACGGCCAAAGAAGCTGAAGCTACTCGCCCCATGCTGAAATGTCAAGAACGACGCGGCCTCCGGTGAGGTATCGGTCCGTGTGCAAATTTCAGCCCTTACAGGAAGGAGCGCCGCCCACGCGTGTCCGCAGGCATGGCGGTCGGCGCGACGCGGGCGAATCGGTCAGGCCCTGGGGTTCACCTATCCCTGCGCTACGCGTTCCGGCAAGCGTTCCGAGACCTCCGCAAAAGCCGTGTTTCGAGGGAAAGAGGCCACAAGATGTGCGATTGGCAAAAATTTGCCGCACAAAAATTTGCCGCAACTGAGGCGATCCGGCCCGTTTGTTTAGCGGTTGACAGTCAGGGCGCGTAACCGTCCATTTCCCTTTTGACCACTGGCGCCAGCAGGTATAGCCCCAGCAGGTTCGGGATGGCGATGACGAAGACCATGGCGTCCGACAGTTGCAGCAGGGCGCCGAGATCGACGCTCGATCCGGCGATCACGCACAGGCAGAAGAAGAGCTTGAACCCCAGGTCCCGGGCGCGGCCCTCTCCGACGATGTAGGTGAACGCCTTCAGGCCATAGTAGGCCCACGCCAGCATGGTCGAGTAGGCGAACAGCAAGGCGATGACGGCGAGCGGAGCGGGCGCCCACGTGAACGTCGAGGCAAACGCGCGCGTGGTCAACTCGATGCCGCTGATGCCGCCGCCGGCCAGGGCGGGTTCATACACCGTCGTGATGATCACCATCGCCGTCATGGTGCAGACCACCACCGTGTCGATGAACGGCTCCAGCAGGGCGACGAAACCCTCGCTCACCGGCTTGAAGGTGCGCGCGGTGGAGTGCGCGATGGCGGCGCTGCCGAGCCCGGCCTCGTTGGAGAACACCGCTCGGCGGAAACCGAGGACGACGACGCCCAGCATGCCCCCGGCGACGCCCTCCGGGGCGAACGCGCCGATCCAGATGGCCGCGAGCGCCGCCGGCACGCGGTCGGCGTTGAGGGCGACCACGGCCGCTGCAAAGACAATGTAAAGCAGCGACATGACCGGCACCAGCTTCGCCGTGGCGCTGGCAATGGACTTGATGCCGCCGACGATGACCAATCCGACGAACGCCGCCAGCGCGACGCCGACGACCCAGGCGTTGCCGTCCAGGAAGCCGCTGTCCGCTACGTCCAGAAAGATGACGGTCGCCTGGTTGGACTGGAACATGTTGCCGATGCCGATGCAGCCCAGCGCGATGCTCGCCGCGTAGAAAACGCCGAGCGCCTTGCCGAGCTTCGGCCAGCGCCGTTCGGCGAGGCCGCGCTCCAGGTAGTACATGGGTCCGCCGGAGACCGATCCGTCCGGGTTGTCCTTCCGGTACAGCACGCCGAGAGTGCATTCGGCGAACTTGGTGGCCATGCCGAGCAGCCCCGCGACCACCATCCAGAACGTGGCGCCGGGACCGCCCACCGAAATCGCCACCGCCACGCCGGCCATGTTGCCGATGCCCACCGTCCCCGACACCGCGGTGGTGAGCGCCTGGAACTGGGAGATCTCCCCCGGATCGCCCGGCGTCCGGTAACGGCCCGACACGATGCGGACCGCCAGGGCGAAGCCGCGGACGTTGACGAAACGCAGGTAGACCGTGAAGAACACCCCGCCCAGGATCAGCCAGACGACGATGAGGGGCACGTCCGCGCCCAGCACGGGCACACTGGCGAAGATGAACACCGACACCAGGTCGGCCACAGGCTGCATGACTGCGTTGATCCGATCCGTACCCATCGTTCCCCTTCGCTTGTATCAGGGAGGCCTCTGCGTAAACAACCGGCAGCCGTAACGTGCCACGGTCATTTCACGCTGGCGCAGGACCGGGGAGGGGAGAGGGAGGGGATGGAAGGTCGGTAGAGGAAGTGGACCAAGTTGTCGGAAGCCAGCGGGCAGAGGTCGGCTGGGGGTCACGAACAGCAAGGGAAAGCGTGGAGGGGGGATGCGGGGGCCGGAGAGTGGAGAGGAACGAAGCGGTGGAAACGCTCAGGTGGGGGCGATAATGGCGTGAAGGGCGTCGGAGCGGTGCATGGCGAAGTGGAGATTGGCTTCGGGGACGAAGCGGAAGCCGTCGTGGAAGACGATGGCGAGTGCGATGTTGTCGAGGGTGGCGTTGTTGATCGGCGCGTGGCGGGCGCGCACCCGGCTGGCGTCCTCGCCGAAGCTTAGGTCGCGGGGATAGTGGTTGGCACGGACTTGGCAAGAATCTACTGAGAGGCAACTCCCCTCTCCCTCCGGGAGAGGGTGGCCGAAGGCCGGGTGAGGGCGCCCCGAATAAACCTGCCCTGCTGGTCGCTCCCAACGGGCGGCTCGCACAGGGGGGACCCTCACCCCAACCCTCTCCCAGAGGGAGAGGGAGTCGGAAGGGCTGTCAAATGGCTCGGTGATGAGTCATCGCAAATATGAAACGCAACACTAGAAGCGCACTGCGCCCTTGAGCAGAAGGGCGTGCTCGACCGGGCCGGCGCCGGGCTCCCGGCGCTCGCCCAGCAGGTCGAGGTCGAAGCGCGAGCCCGCCTTCCAGTTCACGCCGATGCCGTACCCCTCGGCGGCCCCCAGGGTCATCCCGGTGTACGGTGTGAACACCCCGGCGTAGCCGGGCACGGACAGGCCATAGCCGAGTCGGGCCTCCAGACGCCCACGGTATTCCTCGCCACCGCTGCCGCCATCCTCCGACACACCCTGCCGCCACAACTCCCGGATGCCGCTGCCGCTGTCGCCGTAGCCCGGAAGCAAGCTCAACGACAGCCCCTGCCCTCCCGCACCGGGCGACACACGGATGTGCCCCTCGATGCCCCATTCCTCCTGGTCACCGCCATGTCCCACCAAGGCGCGCACCCGGCCCCCGGCCGTGATCCCCCAGACCGGGTGCCGATAGTTCACTCCACCCCCCACCTCCGCCCCGCTGCCCGTCGCGCCGTCGCCGTCGTCATGACGCAACCCCACCTCCAGCGACGGCTCGAACACACCGCCATTGGCCAGAGCGTGGGTCTGCCCGGCCTCCACCGTCACCCGCACCCGGACGGCATCCACTTCCAACCCCTCGATGTGGACGCTGTCCTCCACCTCCAGGGTGCTGTGCATCAGTTCCCCCTTGAGCCGCACCGTGCTCACGCCGTGCGCCAGCAACAGCCCGCTGCCGCCAACGCCCACCGTGCGCGTCTCGACATCGCTCGACCGACTCTCCCGCCCCTTCGGCGTGACCTCCAACTCCCCCGCCCCGTAGCCCGCAGTGGCCCACACCTCCAACCCCTCCCGGACACTCCAGCCCAGGTACGGATGCACCCCGGTCAGCTTCACCACGTAGGCCCCCGCGCCGAGACCGCCCCCGGCCGCGGCATCCTCATAGTCCAGGTCGCTCTCCAGCCACGACACCGCCACCCCGGTCAGCAGCTCCTGCCGCGGACGCGCGTCCACCCCCAGATGAAACCCCGACAACTCGCCGTCCCAGTCCAGCGTGCCGCTCTCCCCCGACAGACCACGGTACTCCCCGCTGCCCCACAAGGCGACCGACGAAACCCCCGCCGCCCCGGCGGCGTTCAGCACGAAGTCGCTGCCCGCCAGCAACTCCCTGAACTCGCGGCGGCCCTCGCTCAAGGCCTCGCCGTGAGTGCGCAACGCCGCCCAGCCCCTCTGACCCCCGAGACTGAAACCGGTGGCCGCCCCAACCTGCGCGGCCTGCCCGATCCGCCGGGCTATGGCCCCCACCGTGCTGTCCGCCATCCCGCGGACCACCTCCGGCAGGAGAATTTCGTTGAGAGCCGCGGGAATCAACCCGGTGACGGTGACCGTAAAGGTTGTCGAGGTGGCGTTGCCGTAGCCGTCGGCGGCCGTGTAGGTCAGGATCGTCTCGCCTTCCTCGGTCGGCGTGCCCGACAAGAGGCGCTTGTTCGGGCTCCGGTCGAAGGTCAGTCCGGGCACCGCTTCGCCCAAACCCGCACCGTTCGGCCCGGCCAGGGCGTAGGTCACAACGCCGGCGCCCGTGGCTGTCGGCAGGGTCAGGGGGGCGATGGCCTCCTCCACCGCGTAGGTCTGGTCGCTCACCTCGGCGTCGAACATCGGTCCGGTGACGGTGACCGCAAAGGTTGTCGAGGTGGCGTTGCCGTACTCGTCGGTGGCCGCATAGGTCAGGGTCGTGGTCTCGGCCCGGGTCGGGATGCCGGACAGGACGCGGGTAGCCGCGTCGAAGGTCAGTCCGGGCACCGCTTCGCTCAAACCCGCACCGTTCGGCCCGGTCAGGGCGTAGGTCACACCGACGCCACTAGCTTCCGGCAGAGTCAGGGAGATGGTCGCGCCGGCCGCGTAGGTCTGGTCGTCCACCTCGGCGGCGAACATCGGTCCGGTGACGGTGACGGCAAAGGTTGTGGCGGTGGCGTTGTCTCCGCTGTCAGTGGCCGTATAGGTCAGGGCCGTGGCGCCGGCCCGGGTCGGGGCGCCGGACAGGATCCGGGTAGCCGGGTCGAAGGTCAGTCCGGGCACCGCATCGTCCAAATCCGCGCCGTTCGGCCCGGTCAGAGCGTAGGTATGGGGCGCGATGCCGCCGGTGGCCGCCGGCAGGGTCAGGGTGACGGTCGCGCCGGCCGCGTAGGTCCGGTCGTCCACCTCGGCGACGGATATCGGCGGCACGGTGACGGTGACGGTAAAGGTTGTGGCGGTGGCGTTGTCTTCGCTGTCGGTGACCGTATAGGTCAGGGTCGTGGTGCCGGCCCGAGTCGGGGCGCCGGACAGGATACGGGTATCTGGGTCTGGGTCGAAGGTCAGCCCGGGCACCGCTTTGCTCACATCCGCGTCGTTCGGCCCGGTCAGGGCGTAGGTATAGGGCGGGGTGCCGCCGCGGGCTTCCGGCAGGGTCAGGGTGAGGGCCTCGCCGGCCGCGTAGGTCGGTCCTCCACCTCGGCGAGGGATATCGGCCCGGTGACGGTGACGGTAAAGGTGCGCGTGACGCTTGCGGGTGTGGTGGCGCTGTCGGTGACCGTATAGGTCAGGGCCGTGGCGCCGGCCCGGGTCGGGGCGCCGGACAGGACGCGGGTAGCCGGGTCGAAGGTCAGTCCGGGCACTTCGCTCAAATCCCTACCGTTCGGCCCGGTCAGAGCGTAGGTATAGGGCTCGGTGCCGTCGGTGGCCGCCGGCAGGGTCAGGGTGAGGGCCTCGCCGGCCGCGTAGGTCTGGTCCTCCACCTCGGCGAGGGATATCGGCCCGGTGACGGTGACGGTAAAGGTGCGCGTGACGCTTGCGGGTGTGGTGGCGCTGTCGGTGACGGTATAGGTCAGGGTCGTCTCGCCTTCCTTGGTCGGGGTGCCGGACAGGACGCGGGTAGCCGGGTCGAAGGTCAGTCCGGGCACTTCGCTCAAATCCGTACCGTTCGGCCCGGTCAGGGCGTAGGCATGGGGCGAGGTGCCGCCGGTGGCTTCCGGCAGGGTCAGGGTGAGGGCCTCGCCGGTCGCGTAGGTCCGGTCGGTTACCTCAGCGACGGATATCGGCTCGGTGACGGTGACGGTAAAGGTGCGCGTGACGCTGCCGGGCGTGGCGGCGCTGTCGGTGATGGTATAGGTGAGGGTCGTGGCGCCTTCGGCGGTCGGGGTGCCGGACAGGATGCGGGTGGCCGGGTCGAAGGTCAGTCCGGGCACTTCGCTCAGATCCGCGCCATTCGGCCCGGTCAGATCGTAGGTATGGGGCGGGGTGCCGCCGGTGGCCGCCGGCAGGGTCACGGGGTCGATGGCCGTGCCCTCGTTGTAGACCAGGTCGTCCTGCGCGGGCAGGGCCAGCTCGGCGACGGTGATGTCAAAGGTGACCGTGAAGACGAGGTCGGGCGTGAAGAGGTCGTTGGTGGCACTATAGGTCACCGTCGTGGCGCCTTCGGCGGTCGGGGTGCCGGACAGGACGCGGGTGTCCGGGTCGAAGGTCAGTCCGGGCACTTCGCTCAAATCCGTACCGTTCGGCCCGGTCAGAGTGTAGGTATAGGCCCCCGACCTGCCAGGCGGCGGCCGGAGGGTCACGGGGGTGATGGCCGTGCCCGGGGTGAAGTGCAGGTCGTCCTGCGCGGGCAAAAACTCTGGAGGAAAGTCATAGATGTTAACTCTAATACTGCGCGTGATGGTGCTGCCGGCGCGGTCGGTGACCCTATAGCGGGGTCTACTTTGCAGGCAGACGACGCCCTCGATTTCGCAGGGATCTTCCTTCATCCCCTCCCACTCCTCATGGTCAGGCACGTTGGCGGACAGTTCGCGGGTGGCCGGGTTGAAGGACAGCCCGTTCCACACGGGTTGGTCCGAAGGCAGGGTCAGGGAGTAGGTATAGGATGCGGTGCCGCGGGTGGCCGCTGGCAGGGTCACTTTGCCGAGCCTGTTCGCGACGAAGGCCAAATCAGGCTGGGAGGGCAGAGCAATATCGGAGACGGTGATGTCAAAGGTGACCGTGTGGACGAGGGTGGGCGTGAAGGCGGTGTTGGAGTGGGTGGCCGTATAGGTCACCGTCTTGGTGCCTTCCGCGGTCGGGGTGCCGGACAGAGTGCGGGAGGCCGAGTCGAAGTCCAGCCCGGGCAGCTCGCTCAAATCCGTACCGTTCGGCCCGGTCAGAGCGTAGGTATAGGATGTCGACCTGTCATCCGTCTGCCGGAAGGTCACGGAGGTGATGGCCCTGTTCGGGGTGAACTGCAGGTCGTTCTCCGCGGGCAGAAACATCGAAGGATAGTCATGGATGTCACCCCTGAACTCGACCTCGTCCGCGGCGCCGTTGGCGTCGGTGACCCTATAAACAAGTGTCTGTTGCTGGCAGATGACGCCCCCCGTTCCACAGCTAGCCGTGGTCCCCTCCCACTGCCTATGGTCAGGCACGTTGGCGGACAGTTCGCGGGTGTCCGGGTTGAAGGACAGCCCGTTCCGCAGGTTCCGGTTCGGTTTGATCACGAGGGAGTAGCTATAGGACCCGGCGCCGCCGGTGGCCGCCGGCAGGAGCACGGAGCCGGACCTGTCCGCGACGAAGATCTTGTCAGCCTGGAAGGGCAGAGTCGGACTCTGGGCCTGGGCGGACAACCCGGGGAACAGGCACGCCATGACCACCGCCACCGACAGGAAGGCATAAAGTTGGCGGGTGACCGAGGGGCAAAAGCGCGCAGACGACTCACGACCGGACCCCGTGGGGGGCGGGGGGTACATCCCTTCCGTCGGACAAAGACCCGGCTTTGTTTTCTCTGTCATGTTTCCGTCCTCCACTCCGTTATGGCTCCGCCTCGCGTGGTATCCGCCACGGCTCGTGGTCGCGCCTTGCCGACGACAAAAATCCCGTGCATCCTGTCCACGGTCTGTTCAGGACACGAACCAGTGCGTATCAGGCAAGGTCCGAACCAGTCGGTGCCATACTTATTCTCGAAAGGTCGTTATTGTCAAACGGGTCAGGTCACGGATGGCGATGGAACCCACCCGACGCATCAAAGCCTCCGGCGCACATGGATGAAGGCGCGCAACGCCAGGTCCAGGAGGAAGATGCCCAGGCCGGCGGCGGCCAACGCCCACCAGATCCCCGGGCGGACCGCGCGGCGTCCGGGTCGGCGATAAAGAAGCGCTCGAGGTCCGGCGGCAGGGAGTCCTCCCGCAACACCCTGCCGCCGGTCTGTAGCGCCAGCCGTTCCAGCAACTCGGTGTTGGCGTTCATGTTCCGAGAGCGCCCTGGCCAGGCGCCCCTAAATCCGTCACCAAGAAAGTATGGACCTCGTTGGAGCCCGTGATAAAGGGGGCTAAGGATGGTAGTAAGGCAAGCGAGAGCATCACCAACGAGGTGCAATTATTATGAAGCAAGGGATACTGGGATTCCAGTATGAGGAAGAGAAGAAGAGGGCGGGGATGACGGGATTGTCAGGGCTGGGGGTGTACCTGGAGTTGATGGAGGCGATGGGGTTGAAGCGATGGGTGGAGGGGCGTGTGGGGCTACGGAGAGGGGGACAGGGCTGGACGGACAGCCAGGTGGTGACGGCGCTGTTGCTGCTGAATTTGGCGGGCGGGGAGTCGGTGAGCGACGTGGAGGTATTGGAGAAGGACGAGGGGTTGAAGCGAATGATGGGAGAGGCGGAGGGACACGGGCTGAAACGGGGAGAGCGGCGCGGGCTGGAGCGGCGATGGCGAGTGGAGCGACGGCGGGGGTTTCCGTCGGAGCCGGCGGTGTTTCGTTATTTGCGAGGGTTCCATGATGAGGAGGCGGAGGGCCAGCGTGAGGAGCACAAGGCGTTCATTCCGGCGGAGAATGAGGCATTGCGAGGGTTGTGGGAGGTGAACGGGGCGATGTTGTGCTGGATGCAGAGGCGTTGGCCTCAGCGGGAGGCGACGCTGGACATGGATGCGACGTTGGTGGAGACGCAGAAGCGGGAGGCATTGGCGAGCTACCAGAAGACCAAGGCGTATCAGCCGTTGACGACGTACGGGTGGGAGACGGAGAGTGTGGTTCATTCGGAGTTTCGGGACGGGAACGTGCCTGCGGGGTATGAGCAGTTGCGGGTGATGCGGGAAGCGTTGCGGCATCTGCCTCGTGGGGTGAAGACGGTACGGCTGAGGTCGGACACGGCGGGGTACCAGCAGGAGTTGTTGAAGTACTGCGCGGAGGGGAAGGACGAGCGCTTCGGGGTGATCGAATTTGCGGTGGGGGTGGACGTGACGGCGGCGTTCAAGCGGGCGGTAGGGCGGGTTCGGGAGCGGGAGTGGAAGCCTGTGTACCGAGGGACGGGCAAGAATCGGGTGAAGACCGAACAGGAGTGGGCGGAGGTGTGCTTCGTGCCGAACTGGATCGCACGCCGGAAGAAGGGGCCGGCGTACCGATTCATCGCCACCCGAGAGCCGTTGAGAGAGCCGCCATTGCCGGGGATGGAGGATCAGATGGAGTTGCCGTTTCCCACCATGGAGTCGTCCAACGGGGGATGGCACAAGGTCTTTGGCATCGTCACCAACCGCAAGATTGCCGGGGATGCGGTGGTGGAGTGGTACCGGCAGCGGTGTGGCAAGAGCGAACAGGCCCATAGTGTTCTGAAAAGTGACTTGGCCGGGGGCCGGCTGCCTTCCGGGTTGTTCGGGAGCAACGCGGCATGGTGGGCGATGGCGGTGTTGGCGTTCAACCTCAACGCGGTCATGAAGCGGCTGTGGGGTGAGAAGTGGATCGGCAAGCGTTTGAAGGCCGTGCGCTTCGCCGTGATTGCCCTTCCGGGTCGAGTGGTGCGGCACGCTCGGAAGTGGATCATCCGCTTGGCTCGAGGCCATCCTTCTTATGACCTGCTGCTGAAGACCCGGCGCAGGATACAGGCGCTGGCTGCCGACCCCGCCGCAGCCTAGAACACCCAGTATCAGACTCACCGTCGAGAGCGACCCCACCGGGTGGCACCGCCGGAGTGTTGCCTTTGACTCGCCAGCAACCTCCCCGGTGCGCCCATACACTGCCAACTCCCGATGGAGAGCCCACCCACCCCCCGTCAACCCCCCCTACACTCCCTCTCCATGCTCCTGATTACCGAATCCTTCCTCCCAAATCTCTCCCGCGCTTCGTTTGATGACGGATTTGGGGCGCCTGCGTGTTCTTGACAAGCCTGGGGTAATTGGCTACGCACTCCGGAAGGCAGCATCCATTTCATGAAACCCGCACCCTTTAACTACTACTGTCCGGGCACCCTGGACGAGGCGGTTCGTCTGCTGGAGGAGCACGGCGAGGACGGCAAGATCCTCGCCGGCGGCCAGAGCCTGATGCCGCTCATGAGCCTGCGGCTGGCGCGTCCGGCGGCCATCCTGGACCTGAACCGTGTGCCCGGTCTCGACCGGATCGCGGTCGCGGGCGACGGCGGTCTCGGCATCGGAGCGTTGACGCGCCATCGAGCCCTCGAACGGGACGCGAGTCTCGCGACACGGAATCCCCTGCTGGCCGCGGCCGTGCCTCTGATCGGCCACTTCCAAATCCGCAACCGCGGTACGGTGGGGGGCAGCCTGGTCCACGCCGACCCCGCGGCCGAGTTGCCCGCGGTGACCGTCGCCCTGGGCGCGGACTTCGTGCTCGCCAGCGCCGCCGGGGAACGGGTCGTAAGCGCGGAAGACTTCTATCTGGGCTACATGGCCACGGCCATCGAACCGAACGAAGTCTTGACCGAGGTCCGCCTGCCGCCCTGGAACCCCGGCAGGCTCTGGGCCATCGACGAAGTGTCCCGGCGCAAGGGCGACTTCGCCATGGTGGGCGTGGCGCTCTGGGCGGACCTGGATGGAGCCGCCTGCGCGGACGCCCGCATCACGCTGTTCGGCGTGGGCGGCAAGCCCGTCAGGGTCGAGAAGGCGGAGCAGCGCCTCAAGGGCGCCGTCCTGGACGACGCCACCCTCAAGGAGGTGGAGCGCATTGTCTTCGAGGAGCTGGAGCCCGACTCCGACATCCACGCATCGGCGCTGTACCGCAAGGAGGTGGGCGGCGTGCTCACCCGGCGCGCGTTGAGCGCAGCCGCGGCCAGGGCTGCTAAAGCAGGTAACGCGTCATGAGCACCAAGAGCATCCTCAACCTGACGGTGAACGGCAAGGCGTACGAAAAGCTGGTGGAAGTGCGGATGACGCTGGCGGATTTCCTGAGAAACGAACTGGACCTCACGGGTACGCACCTGGGCTGCGAGCACGGCGTGTGCGGCGCCTGCACGGTGATCATGAACGGCGAGGCGGTGCGCTCCTGCCTGCTTCTGGCGGTCCAGGCGGAGGGGGCGACCCTGGAAACCGTCGAGGGACTGGCGGACGGCGACCGGCTGCACCCCTTGCAGGCGGCGTTCCAGGACCGGCACGCGCTTCAGTGCGGCTTCTGTACCCCGGGTTTCCTCATGACCGCGTCCGCCTTCCTCAAGGAAAACCCCGAGCCCACGGACGCCGAGATCCGCGAAGCCATCTCGGGCAACATCTGCCGCTGCACCGGCTACCAGCCCATCATCGAGGCCATCGCGCAGGCGGCCCCGGAGCTTGGGGATAATCCTTCGCCCAGTGATTCAACCGATCCACCCCGTCATTCCCGCGAAAGCAGGAATCCATGAGGGGTTGGGGTTGGGAAGCACGGACGCCCTGCCTCTCCGCCA
The DNA here is from genome assembly GCA_965214905.1 of uncultured Binatia bacterium (SeqCode). Taxonomy (GTDB): domain Bacteria; phylum Desulfobacterota; class Binatia; order UBA9968; family JAJDTQ01; genus JAJDTQ01. The sequence continues at coordinate 2,232,118 of OZ243984.1, read as the reverse complement.
CCCCTGGATTCCCGTTTTCACGGGAATAACGGAGGGGGGTTGAGGCTTCGACAGGGTAGCAACGGGCGTCCCCCTGAACGAGAGGCCCTCTGACATGGCGGAAACCTACATCGGCGCTCCCATCAAGCGGCGCGAAGACGTCCGGTTCATCACCGGCGCCGGCACCTACGTGGACGACATCAAGCTGCCCCACATGGTTCACGCCGCCATCCTCCGCAGCCCCCATGCCCACGCCCGCATCCTGAGCATCGACACCCAACGGGCCGAGGCCCTGTCGGGGGTGGTGTCCGTGTTCACGCTGAAGGATATCGGAGAACTGGACGCCACCGTCCCGATCCGGATGTACAAGATCCCGGGACTGGAGAAGTACCTTCAGCCGTCGCTGGCCCGGGACGTGGTGCGCTACGTGGGCGAACCCGTGGTCGTGGCCGTGGCCGAGAGCCGCTACCTGGCCGAGGACGCACTGGACGCCATCGACGTCGATTACGAGGTGCTTCCCGAAGTGATGGACGTGCGCGAGGCGCTGCAGGACAAGGTGCTGGTGCACGAGCACAACGGCACCAACCTGGCCGCGGTCCACCACGTCTCCATCGGCGACGCGGACAATGCCTTCGAGGAAGCGGACTACACCCGCCGGGAGGAGTTCCGGGTGCACCGCTTCACCGGCAATCCCATGGAGACCCGGGGCAGCGTGGCCCACTTCGACCGCGGCAAGGGCGAACTCAGGGTCTACGGCGCCACCAAGCTGCCGCACCTGAACCGCCAGACGGTCGCCGCTTTCCTGCAACTGCCCGAGCACAAATGCCACTTCGAGGAGAACGACGTCGGAGGGGGCTTCGGCATTCGCGGAGAGCTCTATCCCGAAGATTTCCTGATCCCGTTCGCGTCCGTGCGCCTCGGGGTCCCGGTGAAATGGATCGAGGACCGGCGCGAGCACCTGCTGGCGGCCAACCACTCGCGCCAGGTGACTTGCGAACTGGAGATCGCCGCGCGCAAGGACGGCACGTTACTGGCGGTGCGGGCGCAGATCTACGGTGACATGGGCGCCTACGTGCGCACCCACGGCGGGTTGGTGCCGTGCTCCACCGCGGCGCTGATGACCGGTCCCTACCGCATCCCCAACTACGAGGCCAGGATCCACTGCGTCATGACCAACAAGACCGGCTTGGGCACGCTGCGGGCCCCCGGCCGGGTGGAGTCCTGCTTCTATCGCGAACGCATGCTCGACATGATGGCGCGGGACCTGGACCTGGACCCCGTGGAACTGCGGCGGAAGAACCTGGTGCAGCCCGACGAGATCCCCTACGAGGTGGGACAGACCCGGCCGGGAGCCAATCCTACCATCCTCGACAGCGGCGATTATCCGAGCGCCCTGCGGCAGGCACTGGAAAGGTTCCGCTACGACGAGAGGCAGGGGCTTCAGGGGCGCCGGGAGGACGGCCGTTACCACGGCGTCGGGCTGTCGTACTTCGTCAAGAACACCGGCGGGCTGGAGCCCTACGAAGGCGCCCGCATGGTGGTGGGCGAGGGGGGCGGCGTCAGCGTGTACCTGAGCATAGCCCAGCTTGGTCAGGGGCACGAGACCGCCATGGCGCAGATCTGCGCCGATGCCCTGGGCGTTCCCATGGACGCCATCTCCGTGTTCCACGGCAACACCGATCTTTCGCCCTTCGGCTGGGGCACCTTCGCCAGCCGCGGCACGGTCATGGCCGGCAACGCCGTGCACCTCACCGCGATGCAACTGAAGGACAAGATCCTGGCGGCGGCCGCCCGACACCTGGCGGTGGACGCAGCCGGTCTGGCGCTGGCGGACGGCAACATCGTCCAGCCCGGCACCGAGGCCCCGGCGTTGCCGCTGGGAGAGCTGGTGGCGCACATGCGGGAGTCCATCACCCCCGAGCAGGGCGTCCCCGAGCTGGAAGCCACCGCCTACTACAATTCCAACAACATCACCCACACCTACGGCGTGCATCTGGCCCACGTGGCCGTGGACCCCGAGACCGGCCTGCTGGAGGTGCTCAAGTACCTGGTGGTGGAGGACGTGGGCCGGGTGGTCAATCCCCTCATGGTGCACGGACAGACGGTGGGCGCCGCGGTCCAGGGCATCGGCGGTGTGGTGCTGGAAGAGCTCGTGTACGGCGAGGGCGGCCAGCTCCTCACCACCACGTTCCTGGACTACCTGCTGCCCACCAGCACCGACGTCCCCCCCATCGACGATCTCGTCCTGGAGGAAGCTCCCTCCCCCTACAATCCGCTGGGAGTCAAGGGCGCCGGAGAAGGCGGCATCGTCGGCACCGCCGGCGCCTTGGGCAACGCCGTCAGCAACGCCCTCGGCATCGAAGTCAAGGACCTGCCCCTCAGCCCCGACCGCATCCGCACCTGGCTCCGCGCACACGCGGCCTCGTAGCCCGACGTGCCTGTCGGACAGGACACCACATCAGGAGGCCACCGTCGGGTGGGCTGCACGCACACATTCGGTGATCATGTCGCCAACCATCGCCGCCTGCGGGGAATCTCCCGGCGGCAGCCCCAGGAACCGTCGGCGTGTGCGGGGGGATTGCCGGCCCTTCGCGTTCACCCCTCGTTCCGGAGTGCCCGCCATACGCGCTCCGGCGTAAGCGGCAGGTCGCGGATGCGCACTCCGGTGGCACGGGCCAAGGCGCTGACCACCGCCGGCGCCACCGGGAAGATGCCGCCCTCGCCCATGCCGCGGCTGCCGTAGGGGCCGATGCCGTCCCGGTTCTCCACCAGCAGGGTGTGAAACTCCGCGGGCAGGTCCTGGAACTTCGGAACCCGGTAGTCGACGAGGTTGGGATTGAGCAACTGGTGGTCGTCGTGCACCATCTGCTCCATGAAGGTGTGGCCGATGCCCATCATGGCCGCACCTTCCTCCTGCGCCACGCAGTGTTGCGGATGGATGGCCTTGCCGACGTCGGCCACGGAGACGTAGCTCGCCAGGTTCAGCGCGCCCGTGTCCGGGTCGATGTCCAGCTCGGCGACTCCCATGCCCACTTCCCAGAGCACCGGCGTCTGCCACCGGACCATCTCCGGGCCCATGGTGCCGCGTCCCACGAACTCGCCGGCGACGGCGCCGAAGCGGCAGACGAGGGCGTCGGTGAACGACATGGCCTGCTCGCCGGCCACGAGCCCTCCCTCGGATAACGTCACCTTTCCGGGGGTCACGCCGAACGCCTTGGCTGCGATGGCGCGCAACTGCCGCTTGAGGTCCCGGGCGGCGGCCTGGACCGCCCGGCCCATGACCGTGGTGGAGCGGCTGGCCCCGGTGGAGTGATCATAGGGCGTCACGGTGGTGTCCACGGACACGACCTGTACCCGGCTGCGCGGCAACGAGAGCTCCTCCGCGACGATCTGGGTGAACACCGTCTTGACCCCCTGGCCCATCTCCGTGCTCCCCGCCAGCACCGACACGTGGCCGTCGGGTCCCAGACGCACCAGCGCCACGGACACCGGCAGTTGCCCGCCGGCATTGGTGGAGCCGCAGGCCATCCCCAGCGGCAGCTTCCCCTCACCGGAGCGACGCCGCCAGCGGGCTCCCGCCACAAGCCGCTTGAGACTCGAATGGAGATCCACGTCCACGGGCCGCAGCCTTGGCTGGAGCCTCTCGCCCCGCTTGAGCAGGTTCCTGTCGCGTAGCTCCACCGGGTCCAATCCCAACTCCGCCGCGATCTCGTCCATTTGCGACTCGCAGGCGAAGATGGTCTGGGGGGCGCCCACGGAGCGGAACGAGCCCGCGGAGCCGGCGTTGGTGTGGACGGAGTAGACGTCGCTCCTGAGGTGGGGGATCCGGTAGGGTCCCAGCACACGGGTAGCGGCTAGCTGCGCCACCATCCGCGTGTTCTCGGTGAACGCTCCGGTGTCGAGATGGATCTCCGCCTGCCGCGCCGTCAGGACACCGTCGTTCCTCACCCCGGTCTTGAGCTTGACGGTGGCGCCATGCCGACGCACCGTGACCATGGCCTCGGGGACCGACAGGCAGAGCCGCACCGGACGGCCCGCCTTGCGCGAGAGCAGCACCACCAGGGGCTCGAACTTGGTGTACGATTTGCCGCCGAAGCCGCCGCCCAGAAAAGAGACCTGCAGCCGTACCTGGGACCGGGTCACGCCGAAGATGCGGGCGATGTCCCCCTGCACCAGAAACGGATGCTGCGCCGAGGACCACAGGCTGATGCCGTCCGCGCCGTAGTGAGCCACCGCGGCGTGCGGCTCCATGCTGTAGTGATAGACCATGGGGAACGTGTAGCGGGCCTCGAAGATGCGGTCCGAAGCCGCGAAACCCTGGTCCACGTCCCCCTGCTCCACCCGTTCATGGGCGCACACGTTGCCCGGCGCGCCGTCGTGGATCAGCGGCGCTCCGGGCGCCAGGGCCGCGTCCATGCCCAGCGCCGACGGTAGCTCCTCGTAGTCCACGTCGATGAGCGCCAGCGCCGCCTCCGCAGCGTGCTCGTCCTCCGCCGCCACTGCCGCCACCGGCTCACCCACGTAACGCACCTTGTCCACGGCCACCACCGGACGCCCGTTGTAGAAGGGGTCCAGGCCCGAAAGGTCGCTCGCGGTCACAACCGCGCGTACGCCATCGAGCGCTTCCGCCCGCGTGGCGTCGATGCCCCGGATGCGCGCGTGCGGCAACGGGCTTCGCAGGATCCGGCCTTCGAGCATCCCGGGCAGCACGATGTCGCCGGTAAACCGGGCCCGCCCCGTCACCTTGTCGACACCGTCCACCCGGGGAACGTCCCGGCCCACGTGCCTGAAGTTCGAGAGACCGGCCACCGGGTTTAGCACTCACCCAATGCGCTGCCAGGCTGGCGGGGCATCGGCTGTTGGCCGATGAGCTTCGCCACCGGCCTGGTCCGGTCGGTCATGACGATTTCCTGACCTGGGAGGCGGTTTTTCATGAGCTCCTCCAACCGAGCTTTCGCGGCTTTCGCGTCCGCGATTGAAAGGGGGCGGCCATTGGGAACCCCTTTGGACAGACAATTTATGGAATCCGGCACATGCTCTTCTTGCAACTTGTCTTCTGGCAACTTGATTAGCACATTGTCCGTCGGGTTTCATCGGAGAGCGTTCCATCGGCGCGCCGTCGGGCTTGCGCTTGCCTTATGCAAGTCGGACATGGTTTACCTCTGTCGCGATCATGGCTTCCCTGACTCGTATCCGACTCATCCAGTTCCGCGCCGCCTACAATCTGCCGGTGCACGCGGCGGTGGAGAACGGCATCTTCGCCACCGCCGGCCTGGCCGTGGAGGTCGAGTATACCCCGGGCTCGGCGTATCTGATGGAGGCGGTGCGCACGGGCCGATGCACCATCGGCCACGCCGCCGTGGACGACGTGGTTGCCGACGTAGAGAACCAGGCCGGTTCGGACGTATTCGCGTTCATGGGGCTCCACAGCGGCCTGCTGAGCCTCATCGGCGCACCCGGGTGCCCCACCATGGAATCGTTGCGGGGCAGGCCGCTGGCGGTGGACGCGCGTGACAGCGGTTTCGTCTTCATCCTGGAGAAGGCCTTGCGCGACCGCGGCTTCGGCCCGGACGAATACGAGCTCGTGGAGGTGGGCGGCTGGGAGAGCCGCTACCGGACCCTCGTTGAGGGGAAGCTTTACGCCACCCTGCTCACGCCGCCCTTCGTGGGAGCCGCCCTGGATCGGGGTTGTCACGTTATCGCCCGCGGCGAGGAAATGGCGCCCGTGTATCAGGCGACGGTGGGTTTGGCGAAACGCTCCTGGTCGGAGCAGAACCGGACCCGTCTGGTCGATTACATCCGTTGCTACGTGGCCGCCACCCAGTGGTGCTTCGCACCGGAGAACCGGGCGCGCTGCCTCGACATCCTGGAACGGCACAACGGCCTCACCGGCACTGCCGCGGAAGAAACCCTGGACTCGTTGCTGGACCCCCGCCACGGCCTCTACCCCACGGCCACGCTGAACGTACCCGGCATCGCCGCCGCGCTGGAGCTCCGCGCCGGCATGGGCTTTCTCGCCTCTCCCACGCCGCCGGCGGAGAAATACATCGACGTTTCCTACTACGAGGCGGCTGTCCGCTGACTCGAAACAAAGTCTCCGGGGTGAAGCATCGTGGAACTTGCGTTGCGGGAGGCAAAGGCTCGCCTCTCCGAACTCGTGACGGCGGCACGCAATGGCGAGCGGGTCATCATCACCATACACGAGCAGCCGGCCAGATGCGCAGGGTAGCCTGTACCGGGCTCGTTTTACGCGGTCGAGGTCAACTGCTCCAACGCGATGCCGATGAGTCGGTCATTCAGTATACGCAACTTGCGCCGACCCGCCTCCTCGCCCCCTGCCCAGTGACAGAGCCCCTTCCTGATTCCCGCAACCGTGGGCTCGACTCTTTCCCTCTCCAGCAGCCAGTCGACTGTAGCAAGGAGTTCCATGCCAAGCGGGGACTCGAAGCCATCGATAGTGCGGGCAGCCCATTCCAAAACTCCCGCATAAGACTTGCCTTCGCCGGAGGTCAGGTAGGCGTTCACGTGTGCCTTCTTGGCATCGTTGAACCAGATGCGATCGAACGGACCCGCGTCGGCCAAACGCTTTTCACAGCCCAAATAGCTGCCATCGAGACCGTCGAGCAGTTTGTCGAGCCTGTGCGAGTAAGGGCCATATTTGTTGGCAGTGAATTCAAGCCGTAAGGGATTCTCGATTCGTCTGCGCTGAACGCCCCGTTCGATGAACCAGGCAAGCTTCTGCACTTCCAGGATGGAGCAGTCTATCCCAAGCAGGCAGTACCGGCGCACCATCTCGGCGACGAGCGCCCGTGCGGGGGTCAACTTCGCAACACCAGCCCGCTTGGTGACATTCTGGTACTCGGTCGTTGGCTCATAGATTGTAGCGTCGACGCCGTCCAATGGCTCAAGCGCAGCGATGATCAATGGCCGAACGGTGACCCAATCCAGTCCACCACTTCCGCAACCGAGGGGAGGAATCGCGATGGAACGAATCCGATTGTGTTCAATGACCTGAACGAGATCCTTTAGTCCTTCCTCAATCCAACTCAATCGAGTGTTCACTCGCCAGTGTGTCTTCGTCGGAAAGTTGATGATCCATTGCGGCTCGAAAAGGGCCTCCCTCCTGGTGACGAACATCCTGCCGATGCGGACCTCGCCTCTCTTGCAGGCGCGGGAGTAGGCCTGGAAATTCTCGGGGAATCTCTCCTTGAACATGAGAGCGATTCCCTTACCCATGATGCCCTTGGTATTAACCGTATTGACCCATGCCTGGGCATCAGCTTCCAGCAGGTTGCCTTGCGTCAGCGAAATCATTGGAAGTACCAGCCCGGCTTTGCAACGACTTTCAGGCTCACACCAGCCTCCTTTCTGCTTTGCTCTACAAGCCTTTGTTCCCCTACTCCGTGACAGACGATGCCCATCAGGCAACGCACAGGCATGTGACGAAAAACGAGCGCTTCGGCTTGGTACCGATCTGTCTTCTCCGGATCCTCCCAATCACGTTGAAAGTCACGCCTGCGCAAGATCTGCCAGTCGATCTTGTCCAGATCGTCCAGGGAGGAGAAGAAGTTGGCGGTCCTCAGGTAAGCATGCCTGTCCGTGTAGATTGCAGGGACCCCTTGATCTGCGAGTTTACGCAAGGATGACACCAGGATCACCACCTCCGCATTCTGTTGGCGGGGAATTCCTCCATAGCCGGTCTTGATATTGTACATCATGACCGAGAAGGGTGTGAAGTAAAATGGGATGTAGTCGGCGAGTTTACCTCCAGGTGCCATTGGCACAGTGCGTGAAGCACGCTTGGCAATGAGATCCTGGTTCCCGATGCTGACGAACTCCGGGTCAAATTCTTCAGCATTCTGGCAATGGAGGCCATTCCTGAGAAGCCACGGCACATTCTTGATGTGCGTGATCCGAAAGATCAAGGCCTTCTCCGCAGTTAGTCCGGATGCCATGGCAGGCTGCCCATCCTACCCGATTCTGCCACAACGCGCTCGGCTACAACACAAGGGACAACTGCTCCGGGGCATCCGCCCTCGACCCGGGCACGCGCTCGGGCAGCTCGGCGATCTGCGACTCGAGCCAGCGGATGTAGGTGCGGCGGCGGGAGCGTTGGCTGATGGCCTCGATGCACAGGGTGCGCACCCGGCGGGCATACTGCCGCCAGTTGTCGCGCACGGTATGCGGCATCCGCAAATAGGTGGGGGCGTCGTCGCAGAAGAGCTCGCTACGGGCGAGAGTCCAGATGTCGCACTGGGTTTCGCCGCCGGGGAGCCTGCCTGCGGTGGCGGCGGCGTTGGCAAGGCCTCCTTCCGGGGGCGCGAGCTTCGTCAGACCCTGCAGGAGATGAGTCAACTCGTGGCCGATGGTGTTGTAGGTCAGCCCCCGGACTCTGAGGCGGATGTATAATGGCGCGCGGAGATCCGTGGGAATGAATGCGACTCCGAGCTTGGTCTTCGTGTAGCCCACCCTGAGGGATTGATCCCGAAGCTCGGGAAACTGCTGCACGGACTCCTTCAGCATCCGCACGGCGCGTTTCGTGATGCGCTTCTCCATCTGGGGCGTGAACGAGACCGTCACCCACGTCCCCGGCGATACCATCATCAATGGCACGTGACACGCAATCGAGCCCGTGTCCTGTCCCGCGAACAACTGTGGTAAGATGCGTAGGACCGGTCGTCGCCGGCAAGGCGCGACGGCAACCTGCAGCCGGGCATCAGGCGAGCAGGAGCCACGCAGCCGGCGGCAAGCAGGACCCGCAGACAAGCACTGTTATTCGTGGGACGGGACACCGGATCGCCGTTCTACACAACCTTTACCGCAGTGATCGACAAATTTCATCCTCTGGTGCGCGACTGGTTCCGGGGCCGCTTCGGCAAGCCGACGCCGCCGCAGGCGGCGGGCTGGAAAGAGATCGCCCGGGGCCGGGACACGCTCATCGCCGCGCCCACCGGCTCGGGCAAGACCCTCGCGGCCTTTCTCTGGTCCGTCAACCAGCTCATCGCGCCGGCGGAGACGGCCCAGGCCCACACCCACGTCGTCTACGTCTCGCCGCTCAAGGCCCTGGGCAACGACATCCGGAAGAACCTGCAGGAGCCCCTGGCGGAGATCACCCGGGCGGGCCGGTGTCAGGGGCTCCCACTGCAGGAGATTCGCACGGCCGTGCGCTCGGGCGACACCCCGGCCACGGAGCGGCAGCGCATGGTCTCCCGACCTCCTCATATCCTCATCACCACACCGGAGTCGCTTTACATCCTGCTCACGGCCGAGCGCAGCCGACAGATGCTGAAGCGGGCGCATACGGTCATCGTGGACGAGATCCACGCGGTGGCCGGAGACAAGCGGGGGGCTCATCTGGCGCTTTCGCTGGAACGCCTGGACGCCTTGGCCGGCAGGCCGTTGCAGCGCATCGGGCTGAGCGCCACCCAGAAACCCATGGAGGACATCGCCTGCCTGCTGGTGGGAGCCCGGAGGCTCAGGCGCAACGGTACGCCTGAATGCGCCATCGTGGACGTGGGTCACAAGCGGGAGCTGGACCTGTCCATCGAGGTACCCGACCAGGAGATGGGGCCCATCGCCTCCCATGCACTGTGGGCGGAGGTCTACGACCGCATCGTGCGGCGGATCCGGAGCCATCGCACCACCCTGGTATTCGTGCACACGCGCCGGCTGGTGGAACGGGTGGCGCACCAGCTCACCGACCGGCTGGGCGAGGGCAAGGTGCTGGCGCACCACGGCAGCCTTTCCCGCAAGACCCGGCTCGACGCCGAGCAGAAGCTCAAGGCCGCGGAGGTGCCGGTGGTGGTGGCCACCGCGTCGCTGGAGTTGGGCATCGACATCGGGCATGTGGAGCTGGTGTGCCACATCGGCGCCCCCCGCTCCATCGCCACGCTGCTGCAGCGGGTGGGGCGCTCGGGCCACTGGCTGGGCGCCGTCCCCAAGGGCATCCTGTACCCGCTGACGCGGGACGACCTGCTTCAGTGCGCGGCCGCCGTGTACGCCGTGCGTCGGGGCGAACTGGACCGCATCGGGCTGGTGCGCCGGCCGCTGGACGTGCTCGCCCAGCAGATGGTGGCGACGGTGGCCAGCCTCACGCCGGCCACCAGGCCCGGCGAGACCCTGCCGCTCCTTCCCGAGACCAAGCCGCCGCCGGGCATCGCCGAGGAGGACATCTGGGCGCTGGTACGGGGAGCCTACCCCTTCCGGGACCTCCCTCGCGAAGACTTCGAAAAGGTCCTGCACATGCTGTGCGAGGGGGTGGCGCCGGCCCGGGGCCGACGCGGCGCCCATCTCCACCGGGATCGGGTGAACCGGATGCTGCGCGCGCGCCGGGGCGCCCGGCTCGTCTCCATCACCAACGGCGGCGCCATCCCCGACACCGCCGACTACGACGTGGTGGAGTCGCCCACCGAAACCTTCGTGGGCAAGGTCAACGAGGACTTCGCCATCGAAAGCCTCGCGGGCGACATCTTCCTGCTCGGCAATACCTCGTGGCGCATCCAGCGAGTGGCCTCGGGCAAGGTGTGGGTGGAGGACGCCCACGGCGCGCCGCCCACCATCCCGTTCTGGCTGGGGGAATCTCCCGGGCGCACCCTGGAGCTGTCACGCGCGGTGTCCGACGTGCGCGAGAACGTCTCCCGGCGCGCCGCCGACGGCGAGACGCCTGACCGCTGGATGCAACGCGAAACCGGGGTCGGGCAGTCCGGCGCCGAGCAGATCGTCGCTTACGTGAACGAGACCCGGGCCGTGCTCGGCTGCGTGCCCACGGTGGAGCGCGTGGTCGCCGAACGGTTTTTCGACGAGTCCGGCGGCATGCAGCTCGTGCTGCACACGCCCTTCGGGGGACGCATCAACCGCGCCTGGGGACTGGCCCTGCGCAAGCGCTTCTGCGTCAACTTCGATTTCGAGATCCAGGCCGCGGCTACGGACGACGGCATCGTAATCTCGTTGACCGACCGCCACTCCTTCCCGCTGGACGCGGTTTTTTCCTACCTCAACCCGGCAACGGTGGAACAGGACCTCACCCAGGCATCCCTGGCGGCGCCCATGTTCACCAACCGCTGGCGCTGGAACGCGAGCCGGGCGCTGGCGGTGGAACGGTTCAGCCGGGGCAGGAAGGTGCCCATGCAGATCCAGCGCATGCGCGCCGAGGACTTGCTGGGCGCGGTCTTCCCGGACCAGGTGATGTGCCAGGACAACCGCGCCGGACCCGTCGCCCTGCCGGACCATCCCCTGACCCGGGAGACCATGGAGAACTGCCTGCGCGAGGCCATGGACGTGGACGGCTTCAAGGAGACGCTCGCGCGGCTCGGTCGGGGAGAGATCGCCACCGTGGCGGTGGAGACCCCGGCGCCCTCGCCCATGGCCCACGAGATTCTCAACGCCAACCCCTACGCGTTCCTCGACGACGCCCCGCTGGAGGAAAGGCGCGCCCGTGCGGTGGCGCTGCGGCGCACCGACCCGGATCTCGCCCAGGGCATCGGCGCCCTGAGCCCCGAAGCCCTGGACGAGGTGAAAGGGCAGGCGTGGCCGGACCTCCGCGACGCGGACGAGCTGCACGATCTGTTGCTCACGGTGATCCTGCTGCCGGTGGGGGAAGCCGGGCCGTGGCGGCGGTATGCCGAGGAGCTCATGGGAGCGAGACGGGCCACCGTGGCGCAGCCGGTGCGGGAGGCCGGCGGTGCGTTCTACGTGGCCGCCGAGCGCCTGGCGGAGGCCCGGGCCGTGCTGGGAGACTTTCGCATGGTCCCGGCCGTGACCTCGCCCGACGCGGATAAATCCGCAGCCTCGGCGCACACGGAAAACGCCGTCCCCGCGCCGGATGCCGAAAATGCCGCGGCCGCTCCGTACGGTGACCACGCCCTCAGGCGCATGGTGCAGGGGTGGCTGGAGATCAGCGGCCCGGTCACCGTTGAAGGGCTTGCCGCCCGCATCGGCCTTTCCGTGGAGTCGGTAGAGCACGGCCTGAACGCCCTGGAGGTCTCCGGAGTGGTGCTGCAAGGGCGCTTTTCCCCCGATGCCGGACCCGATACGCCGGTCGAGTGGTGCGAGCGCCGGCTGCTGTCCCGGATCCACCGCCTCACCCTGGGACGCCTGCGGCGCGAGATCCAGCCGGTGTCGGCCACGGACTTCATCCGTTTCCTGCTGCGCTGGCAACACGTTCAGCCGGGCTCACAGCTCCACGGCCGCGACGGCATCCACCAGATCGTCCGGCAGCTTCAGGGCATGGAGTTGCCGGCTCCGGCCTGGGAGCAGCACGTTCTTCCGGCCCGGACCGCCAACTATGACCCGGCCGACCTGGAGCATCTCTGCCTTGCCGGGGTGGTGACCTGGGGACGGTTGCGACGCGACACCGGCGCGCCGGAGGACGACCCGGACGCGGCCAGGCTGTGGGACGCGGCGCCGCTGGCTCTCCGGCCCGCGAACGGGAAGACCCGCAGGACCACCCCCACGCGGTCCGCGCCGCTGGCTTTCGTGATCCGGGAAGATCTGCCGAACTTCCTGGATCCGGAAGCCCTGGACTGGCGCGGGCTCCAGGGGCTGTCCGCCGCCGCCCGTGACGTCGCCGCGTACCTGGAGACCCACGGCGCGTCCTTTCTGGCGGACATCGCCCGTGGAACCGGACAGCTCGCGGTGCGCACCGAACGCGCGCTGTGGGAGCTGGTCACTCGCGGACAGGTCACCGGAGACGGCATCGCCGGACTGCGCATGCTGCTCACCCCGGAACTCAAGAGAAAGGATTCCAGGCGCGGCAGCCGGAAGGGCGCCGCGGCGCGGGCCATGCCCGTGGGTCGCTGGTCGCTGTGGCGAAACGGAGACCCGGGCGGCGCGGACGCCGCTACGGAGACCTTGGCGCGCCAGCTCCTGCAACGCTACGGCGTGTTCTTCCGGGAGCTGCTTGCCAGGGAGACCCGCTGTCCCCCCTGGCGCCTGCTGCTCCGGACCTACCGCCGCATGGAGGCCCGCGGGGAGATCCGCGGCGGCCGTTTCGTGAGCGGCTTCGTGGGCGAGCAATACGCGTTGCCCGACGCCGTGGACGCCATGCGCAACGTGCGGCGGCTCGCCCCCGACACCGAGCCCGTGATGGTGTCCTGCACCGATCCCCTGAATCTCGTCGGCGTCCTCACCCCCGGCCCCCGCGTCCCGGTCCCATCGCATCAGTTCATCGCCTACCTCAACGGCGCCCCCGCCGAGATCGGCCCCCTCGGCAACGTGCTCAGCCGCGTGCAGCCGGTCACGGGTTCGGACGGCGAGTGAAACTTCCAACGCAGGAAGGGAGTGCTCAGGCGTCTCTTGCTGACACCGACGCCGGACCTCTTGATGCTTCTTGCAAACCGCGCTTGAAGCCTACATGCTGGTATCGACGATGGAGACGGGGCCACAGGCTGGCGGGCACAACCACCTGACCGGTGACGAACGAGCCGCGGCCATGGCCAGGAAGTACGTCTGGTGGCAACCGCCGGAGCGCACCCTGGCAGACCGGCGGCTTTTTCTGGCGCAGATGATGACCCTTGGAACCGTCGCCGACATCCGCTGGTTGCTCTCGCGGGTTTCCACCTCCGAGCTGCGCCGTGTGCTGCGCGACCCGCCGATAGGTATTTTCAACGGCCGTTCCTGGAATTTCTGGCACCTTCGCCTTGATCTGACACCGACACCTCCATTACCCGCGCGGCGTCTGCCGCGGGAGATGCCGCGGTGAGTTTCAAGCCGGTGCTCGACATACTGCCCTGCGAACATGGCCGGTACTCTCGGATATCCCCGACTGCTTTGTCCTTTACGGCGGCACCGCCCTGGCGTTGAGATTGGGACACCGGTCCTCCGTTGACTTCGACTTCTTTTCGTCCAACCCCATGGATTTCGACACGCTGTTCCGAGTTCCCTTCGTAGCCCGGGCCGAGGTGCTACAGAGAGAACCCGATACATTGACCGTTTCGGCGATGACCGACGGTTCAGTGAATCGGGTAAAGGTCTCCTTCTTCGGTGGCATCGACACGGGCCGAGTGGGAGTTCCGGAACAGACGGACGATAGCGTGTTGCGGGTGGCCTCGTTGCTGGACCTGTTCGGTACCAAGCTCAAGGTGTTGCTACAACGCGTAGCTGCCAGAGATTATCTCGACTTGGCGGCTATTCTGCGGGCCGGCGTACCGCTCCAAGACGGACTCGGCGCAGCCGCGACCCTTTACGGGCGGCAGTTCCCGCCGACGGAAGCCGTCAAGGCCTTGTCCTATTTCGACGAAGGAGACGCCGCGAACGTGGATGCCGCGACGCAGGTATTCCTTTCGCGGCAGGCCAAGGCATGGGACTTCACGATCGCAGGAATCGCCAAGGCTGCGGATTCGATCTTCTAGTGTTGCGTTTCATATTTGCGATGACTCATCACCGAGCCATTTGGACAGCCCTTCCGACTCCCTCTCCCTCTGGGAGAGGGTCGGGGTGAGGGTCCCCGTGTGCGCGCAGCCCGTTGGGAGCGACCAGCAAAGGGGGCAGGTTTGATTTGGGGCGCCCTCACCCGGCCTTCGGCCACCCTCTCCCAGAGGGAGAGGGGAGTTGCCTCTCAGTAGATTCTGGCCAAGTCCGACAGGCTCCTAGGAGTCTGTAGGACGTAGCGGTTGGGGTGATGGTGTGTAGAAGGTCATGATAGGGATGGATGGTTGCCAAGGTGCCTGAGTGGAAGAGAGTGGAAGAGATTGGGGGTGATACTGGTTCAGCGGAGGTGTGGGAGGGCCTGGGAGTGGGCTTTTCAGGCCGGATTGGGCTCGGGAGATTGTTGATTGAACCGTTGAACGAACAGCTTGAGGAGGTTGTGACACAGGCTCACGAGGGTCCACTCGGTGTCGACAGCATGGATACCGCGCAGCGAGAACTGCCGGAATCGCCGAGCGTGTTTGATTTGACCGTTGACGGGCTCGACCACGGCCTTACGCCGGGCGTACCGCTTCCGACCCTCGGGGGTGTCGAGACGCCAGCGCATGCGCTCTTGAGGGTCGAGTGCAGCCGGCGGGGGGCCGGTGCGGGTAGCCGCTTGCCTCTCTCCATGACGCACCCGCTGGGTGGCAACCCAGGCCTCGGTGCCCAAGGCTCGGGCTCGGGTTTCGACCTGTGGGTTCCAGTACCCGGCATCGCCGGTTGCATGCTCAGGCGTAACCCCGAGGTTGGCCTTGACCCGCTCAAGCATGGGCACGAGGTGCCCTGCGTCTGCGGGCTGGTCGGTGACCCCACAGGCGACGATGACTTGATGGTCCTCGTCCACCGCAAGCTGGGCGTTGTAGGCCTGAATGAATCCATCCCCGCCCTTCATGATAGAACTGTCAGGGTCGGTGAAATTGCGCTGCGCCTTGGGGACGGGACGGCCCTTGGGGGTGGCTCGGGTGGGCTTGCGCGCCAGTTCTCCCTCCCCGCTGCCAGCGCCCGTGGAGCCGGCGCCGCACGGGTCGAGTTCTCGGGCCTGTGCGCGACGCTTCTTCGCATGAGTGCGCGCGCGACCCCGTACCTTCGGGTCCGGATGCGTCTCCGCTGTGCGTTCGTGCCTCTGTGCCTGCTCGCGCAACCTGCTCGCCCGTGCCTTCAACGCCTCCGCCTCCAGCGCCGCCTTCGCCTCCCGGATGCGCTCCAGGCGACTCTCGCGCCGACGAAGCTCTGCGGGCAACTCGTCCCCCCGCGCGTCCGCCCCGTGCTGAGAGTCCTCCAACGCATCCGCCGCATCCGCTTGGGCCAGCAACTCCTCCACCTCTGCCCGCAGCCGGCGGTCCTCTTCACCCATGCGCTGGTAGCTCATGGCTTTGTGCTTGCTCGCGTTCGCCTTGACCTTCGTCCCGTCTATTGCCACATGCCGCAGCTTCACCAACCCCGCCTCCCGGCACAGCTTCAGAACCTGCACGAACAAACCCGCGAGCCTTTCCCGGTGCACCCGTCGAAACTCGTTGATGGTGGTGAAGTGCGGCTGCGTATTCCCCGTGATCACTCGAAACGCCACGTCCTCCCCACACCCACGCTCGATGCGTCGCGAAGAGTACACTCCCGTGCAGTACGCATACACCAGCAACGCCACCATCATCGATGGGTGATACGGTCGTTGCCCCCGCGCGTCCTTCGACTGAATCGCCCCCTCAATGGCCCTCAGGTCCAACTGCGATACCACATCCAGAATGAACCACGCCAAGTGGTCCTCCGGAAGCCACTCCTGCAACGATGGAGGAAGCAAATATCTCTGGTCCTGCGTCCACGGCTGATAGCTTTTCTTCATCCTCCCTTCTTATCATTCATTACCCCACTTGTTGATCCCCACAGGATCTATGCGCTACAGACTCCTAGTGCCGCGTGGTGGGCCACCTGCCCTGGACCATGGCGTTGAAATCATCGGTGAAGAAGAACTTCTCCTGACCGAAGGCGGGCTTCAAATGGTCGAACCACGTGGCCGCCGGATCGTAGGCCGCGAAGAACGGACGCCCGACCCAGTCCGGATTTCGTCCCTGGAGAAAGCGGAGAATGAAGACCTTCTCGCCGGCGATCTCCTGCACGTCCTGGATCTCGACCTTGCCGGGGGTCGCGCTCATGCTCGGGCCGCGCACGGTGCGGGCGAGGCCGGACACGTACTTGATGGCGTTCTGGAAGATGCGGCAGGTCCGCTCCAGCGGCACCTCGAAGTAGTTCCGGGCGCCGGTGTCGCGTTCCACGAACATGTAGTAGGGGATCATCCCCAGTCGCACTTCTTCCTCCCACATGCGGATCCATACGTCCGAGGAGTCGTTGATATGGGCCAGCAACGGCGCCTGGCAGCGGATCACCGCGCCGGCGTCGCGCAGGCGGCGAATCGCCTCCCGGACCACGTCGGTTTCCAGCTCCCGCCAGTGGTTGAAGTGGGCCATGATGGCGACGTGCTTGCCCGCCTTCACGATCTTCTCCAGCAGACGCAGCATGTCGTCCGCATCGTCGTCGCCGACGAACCGGGAAGGCCAGAAGGTCAGGGACTTGGTCCCGATGCGGATGTCCTGCACATGCGCGAGTCGGGGGTCCTCCACGAACGGCTCCAGGTAATGGGCGAACACGCTGGTCTTCATGATCATGGGGTCGCCGCCGGTCACCAGCAGATCGGTGACGTCGGGATGCGCGGCCAGGTAGTCGTGCAGGCCGTCCGCCTCCTTGGCGACGATCTTGAGCGTGTTGTCGCCCACGAACTGGGCCCAGCGGAAGCAGAAGGTGCAATAGGCGTGGCAGGTCTGCCCCTGGCTGGGGAAGAACAGCACGGTCTCCCGGTACTTGTGCTGGAGACCGTAGATGGTCTCGTGGGCGACCTGGGGAATGTTCAGCTCCCGCTGTCCGGCCGGGTGCGGGTTGAGCTTCTCGCGGATCTCGTGGGCGCCGGCCTTGATCTCGCTCGCCGAAGCGTCGCGCCGCATCAGGTCGGCCATGTGCAGGAAGTCGCCTTCCTCGAGCATGCCCCGCTGCGGAAAGGTAATCTGGTAGAGGGGGTCGTCGGGCACCCGGTCCCAGTCGATGAGGTTGTCGATCACGTACCGGTTGGATCGGAAGGGCAACACGCTGGCCACGACTTTCATGGCGAACCGATCGTCGGCGGGGAGCCTCTCGAGCTGCGAAATCTCGTCGAGATGCTTGGCTGACAGCGCCTTGTAGCGCGTGGACGGAAAGACCGGCGCCGCATGGGCCAAGTGTGCTTCGTCCGTTTGAAGAGACATCATGCCCGGGTGCCGGGCTGGCTCATTGACGGGTTCCGACGGAACTTTGCTCATCACTCACCTCCAACATTGTTGCGACGCGTCTTCAACGCTCGGCTCTCGTTACCAGTATACTCCAACGGCCCGAACAGGAAAGAAGAAAGGTCAGCATAAGAGTTGGGAGCACGGTTTTGCAAGGGCTGGAGCCACGCGAGCCGACGCGAGCGTTCTCTCCGGACGGGATTTTCGGGTTTCGATTTTTTCTGGTTTACTGATCCTGGAGGCGATTCGCCAGCGGTACGGTCCCTCCCGGGGACCTGAAGGAGGCAAACCAGCCATGGCCACCAATCTCTTCACCACCGCGCGGGAGCGCCTCGACAACGCCGCCCGCTATCTCGACATCGAGCGCGAGGTCATCGAGCAGCTTCGATATCCCAAGGAAACGCTGGCCGCCACCCTGCTGGTCCGCATGGACGACGGCTCGCGCAAGGCGTTCAAGGCCTGGCGGTGCCGCTACAACGACACCCGTGGCCCCACCAAGGGCGGCATCCGCTTCCACCCCGCGGTCAACGTGGACGAAGTGATGACGCTGGCGTTCTGGATGACGTTCAAGTGCGCGGTCGTGAACCTGCCCTTCGGCGGCGCCAAGGGCGGCGTGTCGGTGGACGTGAAGACGCTCTCTCGGGCCGAACTGGAGCGCCTGAGCCGCACGTACGTCGAGGGGTTCTCCCGGTTCATCGGACCCGAACGCGACATCCCCGCCCCGGACATGTACACCAACGGCATCGTCATGGCCTGGATGGCGGACGAATACAGCACCATCACCGGCCACCCCAGCCCGGCCATCATCACCGGCAAGCCAGTGACGCTGGGCGGGTCGCTGGGACGCGACGACGCCACCGGGCGCGGCGGCTATTACGTGCTGGACCACCTGAAAGAGGAACTCGGGGTGAGCCCGCAGAAAACCCGGATCGTCCTGCAGGGGTTCGGCAACGCCTCCTTTCACTGCGCGCGTCTGCTCCACGGCGACGGCTACAGGATCGTCGGACTCTCGGATTCGACTTCCGCCATCTACGATTCCGACGGTATGGATCCGTATGCGGTCATGGAGCACAAGAACCGCACCGGGCGGGTCGCCGGCGCGCCGACCCAGGGGACCGCACGCGAGTTCGACAACGCGGAGTTGCTGGAAGCGGAGTGCGACGTGCTGATCCCCGCGGCGGTGGAAAACCAGATCACCGAGGCCAACGCCGCGAAGATCAAGGCGCCGGTCATCCTCGAACTCGCCAACGGCCCGGTAACCCCGGCGGGGGACGCGGTCCTCGACAGGAACGGTGTGGTGGTGATCCCCGACATCCTGGCCAATTCGGGCGGGGTGACGGTTTCGTACTTCGAGTGGGTACAGAACAAGGCGGGCTACTACTGGCCGGTGGAAGAAGTGCACTCGAAGCTCAGGGCGATCATGGAACCCGAGACCCGGCGCGTATGGGAGGTGGCCAGGGACAAGGCCGTCAGCCTGCGCACGGCCGCCTACGTCCACGCCCTCGAACGCATCGGCCACGCGGTGGAAGCCCGCGGCACCAAGGCGTTCTTCAGCCAGAAAAGCTGAGACGGAAACGCCCTGGACGCCGAGGACGATTGCGCAGGGATGTCTATGCGGGCTTTTCCTTCTCCGCAGCAGCCAGCGCCTTCAGCCTGGCGTCCCGTGAGAGTTTGCGCGTCCGCCGTTTGAGACGCCGGATCTTCTGCCGCAGGATCTCCCGCCTGCCGGACTCCTGAACCTGGACCTTCTCTTCTCTCAGCGCCCGTATCTTCTCCTTGACGGCGCCAATGCCGGACTCTGCTGCCACGTGTGCCTCCTTTGGACGAGTCGGTGTCCTGCCCCCGAGCGGAAACGGGTATCACATCGACCGCGAGAACCAAAGCGGAGCCGCGCTACCGGTCGTCATCCCAGCCGCCCCACCGCCGCCTGATGGCGTAGGGGTTGGGATGAGGCAGGACAAAGAGCTCGGTTGCCTTGGGAAGCATCCGGCGGGTGAGCACAAGCCGGGAATCGGCTTGGCGCTGAACCGGATAGCGACCGTCGAGGAAAGAGGCGAAGTACTCGGCCTGGTACGGGTCGTCGTAGTGCATCGGCAGCACGATGGGCGGCTTGACTTGCTCGATGACCTTGACCAGGTCGCTGAAGCCCAGGTTGTTGCGCGCGTCGATGGGGATCATCATCACGTCCACCCGGCGCAGCAGCCGCTGCTGTTTCTCGGTGAGCAGGTGGCCGATGTTGCCCAGGTGGGCGAGACAGAGGCTGCCCATCTCGTAGACGAATATCGAGTTGGCGATGCGGCTGAGGTCGTAGTTCCGCGCACTCGGCAGGTTCACCACCACGATGTCCTTGACCTTCTTGCGCACCGGCTGCCAGCGCTGGTCCAGGGTGATGCCGCGCAACACGAGGGGGTTCCCGCGAACCGCTTCGGTATTGTTGTGGGTGTAGTGGTTGTTGCTGACGGTCACCGCGTCCGCGGCGATCCCCGGCGTGACGTCGAAGTTGGGGTCGGCTACCACCCGGGTACCGGTGCCGGAACGGATGGCGAAGCTCGAGTGGCCGAACCAGCGGACGTGATACTGGCCGAGTCCGAGGTCCGGTTTCGTGGATACGCTGGCCAGCGGGCCGATGGATCGGGCCAGGTCAGGGTCCGAACCGATGGTCCGGACCAGGTTGGGATTGCAGATGGCACCGGCGACCTGAGCGCTCAACAAGGCCGCCAACCCAAGCACGAGACCGGTCATGCGTCTCGACATGGCTTCCTCCCCGCCCGCGGTCCAGGGCCCGCGGGCATCATGAGCACGTTTCGCACGTACCGTAGAGAGATAGCTGGTGGGAGGTCACCGTAAAACCGGTGTCGGGCGAGAGGAAGGGCTCAGCTTCTTCCCTACGGTCGAGGGTTACATCATAGACCTCTCCACAGCTTTCGCAAATGAAATGCGGATGTTTGTTCAAGATCGGATCGAAGTGCTGGGTGCGGTCGATGTTGAGGATCTGCAGCTTGCCGTCGGCGGCGAGCTTCTGAAGGTTCCGGTAGACCGTACCGAGACTGATGTTCGGGATCTCTCTCCGGACCCGTTCGTAGATCTGGTCGGCGGTGGGGTGGGACAGCTCGTCCTTCAGGACGTCCCATATGACTTCAAGCTGTCGTGTCCGTCTCGTGGACATGGACGATCCCCGGCAGCGATCCGCGGCAGGCTACTCCAGGTCGCTCAGCAGCTCCGCCTTCGTGGCCGCGGTCAACCGGACCTCGGCGTGGTAGTTTTCGTGGTCCACCACGATGCGGGCATCCCGGTCGCGCAGGGCTCGGACTTCGTCGGGGGTGAGGCCGAAGGTGATGTACTGCACCGCGCTGATCTTGTCTTCCTTGCTGCGGCCCTCCTCGAAGCTGGCGCGAATCGCGTGATCGGCGCCGATCTTCAGGAAGACCCGTTCGTCGATGCCGAGAAACTTCAGCAGTTCGTCGCGCAGGTTCGTCTGATCCTCGATCTCCAGAAACAGGGTCGCCTTGAGCTCCCCCGGCTCCGGAATGAGCTCGTTGTAGACGTCGATCTCTTCCCGGATTCTGTCCAGGTCGCGGATGTTCTCCGCCCGCAGCATCTCCTGTATCTGAAAGATCACCGTGGCCCGGTTCTCGAACACCAGCGAGACCTTGTCGCCCACGGACACGCGCCGGTGTTTCTTGAGTTCGATGATCTCACGGCGAAAGGCGGCGCGCTTCTGCTCATAGGCGTTGGCGCCGACGATGTCGTTCAGGTTGATCTTTTCCATGTCGCGTCAGCGGACGGACCTTCCCGCCCCGTCCCCGCGAGATCCGTCTCGGGTGCGGGGCGGGAAGACTCCGAATGACCGGTCCGACGACGGATCAACCGGCGTCCGCGGGGTCCTTGCCGGCGACGGCCTGCAGCCCCTTGTTGAAACGGCCGGCATGGGACTTCTCGGCCTTGGCCAGGGTCTCGAACCACTCGGCCAGTTCCTCCAGGTTCTCGTCCCGGGCGGTCTTGGCGAAGCCGGGGTACATCTCGGTGTACTCGTAGGTTTCACCCTCCACCGCGGACTTGAGGTTCTTCTCGGTGCTGCCGATGGGAACGCCGGTACACGGATCGCCGACCTCCTTGAGGAAGTCCAGGTGACCGAAAGCGTGGCCCGTCTCCGCCTCCGAGGTGTCGCGGAAGAGTCCGCCCATGTCGGGGTAACCCTCGATGTCCGCCTGACGCGCGAAGTAGAGATAGCGCCGATTGGCCTGAGACTCGCCCGCAAAGGCGTTCTTCAGGTTCTCGTGACTCTTGGTGCCATTGATGCTTGCCATAAAGTGCCTCCTCCTTATCAGTAATAGTTATGATTAGTATCCAATGACTTCCCGCAAGTCAAGAGGGGATGGCCGCGAGCGCACGGCCGAACCAGCGACGGGGCGGCTGGACAGAGAGCGGTCTTCAATTGTACCGTAATACCGTACACCTTGGAGAACGGAGACTTGGAGAACGAATTGATGGCAAGCACGACAACATACACACGGGCCAGAGCCGAATTCGCCTCACTTTGCGACAAGGTCGCCGATACCCGAGAGCCGGTGATTATCCGGAGGCGCGACGCCGAGGACGTAGCATTGGTTTCCGCAGACGAATTGACCAGCCTTATGGAGACAGCCCACATCCTCAGGTCCCCTCGGAACGCCAAACGCCTTCTCACCGCCATCAACCGCGCCCAAAGCCGGGAACTGGCGCCTTCTTCGGTGGAAGATCTCCGCGAGATACTCGGCCTTGGCTGAGAAGACATCCCCCTGAACCCGACCGCGGGCGGGCCACGAGAAAGTGTTGACCATGATCATCCCTGCACCTCAGCGTACGTTACCGATCCTCGAATAGTTCTGCTTGTTGCTTCCTTGGCGGCCAGGCAGATCGGGGTAACAACTCGGCGATTGTGTGTGCCGGGACGTTCCCCAGTTCCTTCGGCTCGAGCTTGTGCAGGCCCCCACCGTAAACGCGACCTTCGCCAAGCATCGTCTGCGAGCATATCCGGTTCAGAAACTTCCAGACCCGTCGCTTCAACTCGGGGCGTTCCTGCAGGATGCACTTCATGGCCCCCTTCGGGTACAACATCAAATATACATTAGCGGCCGTTGCCTTCGAATGGTTCAGCAGAAAGCGAAACGGCCTGCCGTTCCTCTTGTCGCTTCGTCCAAGATATGTGCAAACGAAAGGTGCTGGTGGTCGATCTTCCTGTGTGTACCAAAGCGTCCGATGCCGGCAAAGGTACCGATCGGCGACACCTGCCGTCCTGCCTTCTTCAAGATAGGTCCATAGCTTCGGATAGCGATTCCTTATCTCTTCTTCCGACCACGGAGGATCAAGCAGAAACAACCGCCGTGCCAGCACAGGATTGCCCCTGAGATCGCTCTTGACTTCGTCGTCAGGCACATGGCGGGGACTTGGCAGGATCGGCTTGAATGCTTCCATCGGCAACCCGCGCAGTTCGACTTCCTGCGCCGACAGAATGAAATAGTTGTTGTTGCCCGTCGCCAAGCCTCGCTTGATTTGAAAAAAATCGCTCAGCACCGGCCCCTCAGCCACTTCATGAGCTTCTTTCATGGGATAGCGCGTCCATTTCGGATCACGGCGCAACGTTTCGACTGGCACCAGCCGCTCTACCTTCGGTTGTTCCAATGTTCCGCCATAGGTGAAACGGACCTCATGCCCTGTTCGAGGAGCTTCGTTACGGAACCACACTACGGACGAGGACACAAGCGCATCGTCGAACTGCACATCGGTCGGATCGAATCGATGTATGTGTAGAAGCGCCACTCTGTCGAGCAAGTAGTGCTTCACCGAAACGCCATAATTGACATCCATGAACTCGCTCGGAATCAGCCATCCGGCCAAGGCTCCATCGGCCATCCACGCATGGCTCAAGCCCAGAAAATAGCAATACAGACCGGCCAATCCGTTCATCTCCAAGCCGCAGGTGTCCCACGTACGCAACTTCAATCGCTGTTTCTCACGGTTGACGATATGGTGATGCCGTACATAGGGAGGATTGCAAATCAAAAGGTTGAATCTCTCGGCAACGGTGGGCGCTTCGGCGCGGGTGAAGTCCTCCAAACGGATATCCAGTCCAGCCTCGGCCCATAGTTCCGCTGCCGCACAGCCGTAGTGTGGGTCGATCTCGTACCCCACAGCAACATCGATACGGGATCGTGGAAACACATCCAGCAGGGCCGAATAGAAGGAGCCCGTCCCGATCGCCGGGTCAATGAATTTCGCTCTCACGTTCTTATCGAAATTCGCCTTCGCGTAGTGCAGGATGTCTACGGCCAAGCAGGTGGGGGTGGCAAACTGCCCCAACCGATTTCGCGAAGCGCCGTCTCTTTCCGAGTCCAGATCTTCTTGCAGGGCCAGCCGTCGGCTCTCCAGTGCTGCGACAGCTTTCTTCATCATCTACAGTCCCAACTTTCCGAGATCGTCGATGCGATGCTCCCAGACCCAGTCGATGCCTTCCGCCGCTTCGTAACCGAGGTAGCCGGTGTCGAAATATCCGCACAAGAACAAGATGTAACGCACGTTCTCCCCGTAGGTCCGGCGCAGTTGATTCATCTTCGCAGCCTCTTCCTTGCGTCGTTTGTTGACATTCGTGAAGTCCCCCGCCGACTTTGCTTCGATCAGCAATGGCAACTCACCCGCTTTCGCCGATTTCGGCATAACTACAGCGTCCACAGAGATATTGATCGGCTGGCAGCACCTTCCTACTCAACTGGCACGTTCAGCCGGAACGAATACGTCCCCGGCTGCAACTCGTCATGTCTCGCGCCTTCACTTACCGGCAGACTCTTGTACCCCAGAGCTGTCAACCATTCGCTGATCGCGGCGAGTTGGCGCTTTTCTTGTGCGTTGCGAATGATCGGATTGGCAACGGCCCCGCATAAGCGATCAGCTACGATAGTCGCAGCCCGGTACAGTTCTTGCCGGGATGGATCGTCCTCGCGCTCCAACCAGACAAAAACATCCGGGTCGGCCATCTTCTCGATAATCCTCCCGATCTTCGCCAGATCGCTGTCCAGCTTCCGCCGAGGCATTCGCGGCGGAAGCCTGTTGTTTTTCTCCATCGCCTTGACCAGATTCGCCGAGATTCCGGCAACATCTCCTGTGCCGTTCCGCAGTCTCCACGCAAACGTGGACAAGGATATCACGAACTTTTGGCATGCTTCCGATTCCAGTGAGATCGAATTTCCCGGACCACTTCATCGCCTAGAGTATCGAGTGCTGCAAGAGCATCCTCAGCCTGCTCGGCGCTAATCTTCCCGCGCTGTGCCCGGTCGATTCCGAGATGCTCGTTCACGTGACGGTTCATGAGCTCGAACATGGCCGATTGATTGTCGCGCCCCCGAACGGTCTTTATTGCACGCCCCAATTCGCGCCCCATCGGGCTGAGTCCCAGATCCTGCAGCACTCGATCATCCTCCGGGTCGAGGAAAGACTTGCTGATGATCTCGTTGTCGGCGAGCATGCCTTGATCGAAGCAACGCCTTCGAAGAGAGGCGCGACCCGATGGCCGAACAATACCGAACCGAGACCGTCGAGGTCCCTGTCATCCCATGTCATCCAAGGGCAGCCTAAATCCGTCACCAAGAAAGTATGGACCTCGTTGGAGCCCGTGATAAAGGGGGCTAAGGATGGTAGTAAGGCAAGCAAGACCATCACCAACGAGGTGCAATTATTATGAAGCAAGGGATACTGGGATTCCAGTATGAGGAAGAGAAGAAGAGGGCGGGGATGACGGGATTGTCAGGGCTGGGGGTGTACCTGGAGTTGATGGAGGCGATGGGGTTGAAGCGATGGGTGGAGGGGCGTGTGGGGCTACGGAGAGGGGGACAGGGCTGGACGGACAGCCAGGTGGTGACGGCGCTGTTGCTGCTGAATTTGGCGGGCGGGGAGTCGGTGAGCGACGTGGAGGTATTGGAGAAGGACGAGGGGTTGAAGCGAATGATGGGAGAGGCGGAGGGACACGGGCTGAATCGGGGAGAGCGGCGCGGGCTGGAGCGGCGATGGCGAGTGGAGCGACGGCGGGGGTTTCCGTCGGAGCCGGCGGTGTTTCGTTATTTGCGAGGGTTCCATGATGAGGAGGCGGAGGGCCAGCGTGAGGAGCACAAGGCGTTCATTCCGGCGGAGAATGAGGCATTGCGAGGGTTGTGGGAGGTGAACGGGGCGATGTTGTGCTGGATGCAGAGGCGTTGGCCTCAGCGGGAGGCGACGCTGGACATGGATGCGACGTTGGTGGAGACGCAGAAGCGGGAGGCATTGGCGAGCTACCAGAAGACCAAGGCGTATCAGCCGTTGACGACGTACGGGTGGGAGACGGAGAGTGTGGTTCATTCGGAGTTTCGGGACGGGAACGTGCCTGCGGGGTATGAGCAGTTGCGGGTGATGCGGGAAGCGTTGCGGCATCTGCCTCGTGGGGTGAAGACGGTACGGCTGAGGTCGGACACGGCGGGGTACCAGCAGGAGTTGTTGAAGTACTGCGCGGAGGGGAAGGACGAGCGCTTCGGGGTGATCGAATTTGCGGTGGGGGTGGACGTGACGGCGGCGTTCAAGCGGGCGGTAGGGCGGGTTCGGGAGCGGGAGTGGAAGCCTGTGTACCGAGGGACGGGCAAGAATCGGGTGAAGACCGAACAGGAGTGGGCGGAGGTGTGCTTCGTGCCGAACTGGATCGCACGCCGGAAGAAGGGGCCGGCGTACCGATTCATCGCCACCCGAGAGCCGTTGAGAGAGCCGCCATTGCCGGGGATGGAGGATCAGATGGAGTTGCCGTTTCCCACCATGGAGTCGTCCAACGGGGGATGGCACAAGGTCTTTGGCATCGTCACCAACCGCAAGATTGCCGGGGATGCGGTGGTGGAGTGGTACCGGCAGCGGTGTGGCAAGAGCGAACAGGCCCATAGTGTTCTGAAAAGTGACTTGGCCGGGGGCCGGCTGCCTTCCGGGTTGTTCGGGAGCAACGCGGCATGGTGGGCGATGGCGGTGTTGGCGTTCAACCTCAACGCGGTCATGAAGCGGCTGTGGGGTGAGAAGTGGATCGGCAAGCGTTTGAAGGCCGTGCGCTTCGCCGTGATTGCCCTTCCGGGTCGAGTGGTGCGGCACGCTCGGAAGTGGATCATCCGCTTGGCTCGAGGCCATCCTTCTTATGACCTGCTGCTGAAGACCCGGCGCAGGATACAGGCGCTGGCTGCCGACCCCGCCGCAGCCTAGAACACCCAGTATCAGACTCACCGTCGAGAGCGACCCCACCGGGTGGCACCGCCGGAGTGTTGCCTTTGACTCGCCAGCAACCTCCCCGGTGCGCCCATACACTGCCAACTCCCGATGGAGAGCCCACCCACCCCCCGTCAACCCCCCCTACACTCCCTCTCCATGCTCCTGATTACCGAATCCTTCCTCCCAAATCTCTCCCGCGCTTCGTTTGATGACGGATTTGGGGCAGGTGGCTTGGCAGACCGAGTTTTGTTATCCTGCCACTCCCTGACGAATCTCCCTCTTTACCCATGGACACGATGATCACCATCGACGAATTCCGCACCCTGGATCTGCGCATCGGCACGGTTACCAGCGCCGAGCCGCATCCCGATGCCGACCGGCTCATGGTGCTCAAGGTGGACCTGGGCTCGGAGGAGCGGCAGCTCGTGGCCGGCATTCGCGGCCACTACGGCCCGGAGGAACTCATGGGCCGGCAGCTCGTGGTGGTGGCGAACCTGAAGCCCGCCAAGCTGAGAGGCATCGAGAGCCAGGGAATGATCCTGGCTGCTTCCACCGACGACCAACTCGTAATCCTGACGCCGGAGCAACCCATCGCTCCGGGCGCCAGGGTCTCCTGACACGGCCGAGTGTCCCCTCCCACCAAACCCGCGAAAACCTGCTGCCTCGTTGATCTGTCCGCCTTGCGCACCAACCTGGGCACGGTGCGACGCCTGGTGGGGCCCCGGGTGGAGATTCTCGCGGTGGTGAAGGCCGATGCCTACGGCCACGGCGACGTCGAGAGCGCCCGCGCCTTGTGCGACGAGGGGGTCCGCCGCCTCGGCGTCGCCACGGTGGCGGAAGGCGTCCGCCTGCGACAGTCCGGCATCGAAGCTGCGATTCTCGTTCTCGGGAGCGTCTACCCGGGCGATGCCGCCTCGCTGGTCCGATATTCCCTGAATCCGGTTGTTCCCAATCTCGACCTCTTGAGGCATCTGGAAGCCTTCGGCGCCGAACACGGTGTCGACATCCCCTGTCACCTCAAGTTGGATACCGGAATGGGCCGGTTGGGGCTCCTGCCCGACGGCATCGAAGAATGGCTACCCGAGCTGAGCCGGCTCCGAGCCGTCAAGCTGCAAGGCATCATGTCCCACTTCGCCAAGGCCGAGGAGCCGGAGTCGCCCTCGTGCCGCGGACAACTGCGCGCCTTCCAGCGAACGCTGGAGCGCATTCGAGCGGCCGGGCACGGGCCCGCGCCGGCCCACATGGCCAACAGCGCGGCCGTCCTGGGGCTGCCCGAGGCGCATTTCGACATGGTCCGGCCGGGCGGCATGCTGTATGGCGTCTTCTCCCATCCGCCCATGGCGAAACATGCCCGGCTGGCGCCGGTGCTCACGTGGAAGACCCGCGTGCTGCAGCTCAAGACGTTCCCGGAGCACTCGGCCATCAGCTATGGCGGCACCTTCACAACCCGGCGCCAAAGCATCATTGCGACCCTCCCCGTGGGCTACGCGGACGGCTACAAAAGGGCGCTGTCCAACAAGGCCGCGGTGCTGATTCGCGGCCAACGGGCTCCCGTCGTGGGGCGCGTTACCATGGATTTGACAATGGCGGACGTTACCGATATAGCCGGTGTTCAGCCGGGGGACGAGGTTGTCCTGCTTGGGACACAGGCTGGCGAGACCATCTCCGCAGAAGAGATGGCCGGCTGGGCGGACACGATTTCTTACGAGATACTCACGTCCATCAGCCCGCACATTCCACGTTACTACATCCGAAACGAAGCGGAACCGGTCAGCACGGGCAGGCTCGAGACGGTATCATCCAACGCACCCGCAAAGTAGCGAACAGGCCGCGCTCGCCGGGGCGTGCCGCCCGCGGCTCGATCGCCTCGGCTATCCGTTGTGAGACCGGTTCCGCGAACCCCTATTCGGCACAAGGAGGTACAAGGCGCCCGTGGGCAAGATCACCAGAGCATTGCTTAGCGTATCCGACAAGGAAGGGATCGTCGATTTCGCCGAGAAGCTGGCGGGATTGGGCGTCGAGATCCTGTCCACGGGAGGGACGGCCGCACTGTTGCGGGAGAACCGCGTCAACGTGACCGAGGTCGCGGATGTGACCGGGTTCCCGGAAATCATGGACGGCCGGGTCAAGACGCTTCACCCCAGGATCCACGGCGGCATCCTGGCCCTCCGGGACAAGCCCGAGCACCGCGCCCGGATGGAAGAGCTGGGCATCGGCGCCATCGACATGGTGGTGGTGAACCTGTACCCGTTCGAGGCCACCATGGCGCGGGCGGCGCCGTTCGACGAGATCATCGAGCAGATCGACGTTGGCGGCCCCACCATGATCCGGGCCGCAGCCAAGAACCACCTGCACGTGGCGGTGGTGGTGGAGCCGTCGGACTACGCGGCCGTGGCCGGCGAACTCGTGGCCGGCGGCGGCGAACTGTCGGGAGAGACCCGGTTCCGTCTTGCGTGCCGGGCCTTCCACCACACGGCACGGTACGACGGCGCCATCTCCAACTACCTGGGGCGGCTCGACGGGGAGAGGAACGCCGGCGCGTGGGGCGAGAAGCTCAACCTTCAGCTCTCGAAGCTCCAGGAGTTGCGCTACGGGGAGAACCCGCACCAGAGCGCGGCCTTCTACACCCACGGCCATTCGGCCGCCCCTTCCGTGGCGCGGGCGAGACAGGTCCAGGGCAAGCAGCTCTCGTTCAACAACATCCTGGATGCGGACGCCGCCCTCGGCACGGTACTGGACTTCTCCGAAACCGCAGCCGTGGCCATCAAGCATACCAATCCCTGCGGCCTGGCCACCTCCGACGCCTCGCTGGCGGATGCCTTCCGCAAGGCCAGGGCCGGGGACCCGGTGTCGATCTTCGGCGGCGTCATCGCCCTGAACCGCCCGGTGGACGCGGAAACGGCCGGGGAGCTGAAGGAGATCTTTCTGGAGATCATCATCGCGCCCTCCTTCACCCCGGAAGCCCGGAAAATCCTGTCCTCCGCCAAGCGGCTCCTCAACCTCCGGCTGCTGGAGATCGACATGACTCCGGAAACGGACGGCAGCCATGACCTGCGCCGCGTCCACGGCGGCGTGCTGGTACAGGACTGGGACCACAAACCCATCGACGTGAGGAAATGCCAGGTGGTGACGGAGCGGCAGCCCACCGACGACGAGTACCAGGCCCTGGGGTTTGCCTGGCGGGTATGCCACCACGTCAAATCCAATGCCATCGTGTTCACGTCGAGGGACCAGTTGCTCGGAGTCGGCGCCGGCCAGATGAGCCGGGTGGATTCCGCCAACCTCGCGGTCACCCGCGCCAAAACCCATGGCCTGGATCTCGCGGGCTCCGTGGTCGCGTCCGATGCCTTCTACCCTTTCCGGGACGGCGTGGACGCGGCCGCCGAGGCCGGCGCGCGCGCGGTCATTCAGCCGGGCGGCTCCATCCGC
The DNA here is from genome assembly GCA_965214905.1 of uncultured Binatia bacterium (SeqCode). Taxonomy (GTDB): domain Bacteria; phylum Desulfobacterota; class Binatia; order UBA9968; family JAJDTQ01; genus JAJDTQ01. The sequence goes on along the minus strand of OZ243984.1, from coordinate 2,201,753 downwards.
GACGAAGAGGTCATCGCCGCCGCCGACGAGCACGGCTTGGCCATGATCTTCACCGGCATCCGGCACTTCCGGCACTAGGAGTCTTTCTCGGAGTTTGCCGGAGATCCGACCGGGACCATGAAGATTCTAGTCATCGGCAGCGGCGGGCGGGAGCATGCGCTGGTGTGGAAGCTCAGCCAGGGTCGGCGGGTGGACAAGGTGTACTGCGCACCCGGCAGCGCCGGCATCCGTCAGCAGGCGGAGCCGGTGGACATCGGCGCCGGCGAGTTGGACAAGCTGGCGGACTTCGCCGCCCGGGAGGCCATCGACCTCACCGTGGTGGGACCGGAGCAGCCGCTGGTACTGGGCATCAGCGACCTGTTCGAGAGCAGGGGGCTCAAGGTGTTCGGACCCGGCCGCGAGGCCGCAAGGCTCGAGGGCAGCAAGGCATTCGCCAAGGAGCTGATGCTGGAGAACGGCATCCCCACTGCGGCCTGCGAGGTCTTCTCGGACCTCGCAGAGGCCAGAAGGTACGTGGCGCGAGATCAACCCTGCGTGGTCAAGGCGGACGGTCTGGCCGCGGGCAAGGGGGTCATCCTCTGCTCCGGCAGGGCGGAGGCCGAAGCCGCCCTCGACGACGTCATGGGCCGCCGGGTCTTCGGCGCGGCCGGCGACCGGGTGGTCATCGAGGAGATGCTCATCGGCGAGGAGGCCTCGTTCATGGCCTTGATGGACGGCGACGACTTTCTGCCGCTGGCGTCGTCCCAGGACCACAAGCGCGTCTTCGACGGCGACGAGGGACCCAACACCGGCGGCATGGGCGCCTGCTCCCCGGCGCCGGTGGTGGACGCGGCGGTGCACGACGCCGTGGTCGAGCGGGTACTGAAGCCGCTGTCGGCGGGGCTCAAGCGCCGCGGGCTGGTGTATCGCGGCGTCCTGTACGCCGGGCTCATGGTCACTGAGGACGGCCCCAAGGTGCTGGAGTTCAACTGCCGGTTCGGCGACCCCGAATGCCAGCCCGTCATGATGCGCCTCGAGACCGATCTTCCGTCGCTCCTGATGGCCACCGCCGAGGGCGGACTCCGGGAAATGACCGCCGCGTGGTCGGATCAAGCGGCGGTCTGCGTCGTGCTGGCGTCCAGGGGCTATCCGGGAGAGTACAAGACCGGCATGGAAATCAGCGGGCTCGAGACGCTGGAGTCCTGGAGCGGTGGGTACGCCTTCCATGCCGGAACAACCCGCCGGGAGAACCGCTGGCGCACCGGCGGCGGTCGGGTCCTGGGGGTGACCGCGCTGGGAGACACCCTTGCCGCGGCGACTCGCGAGGCCTACGAGGGCGCGAGCAGGATCAGTTGGGACGGCATGCACTACCGCCGGGACATCGCCCGGCGGGCCGTGGACCGAGGATAATCCTGCGACGCCCCGGGAGACTACACTCCAACCAGGGAACCAAGGGAGGGAAAACACCGTGACGGAGCAAACTCCGAAGGTCGCGATCCTCATGGGAAGCGATTCCGATGTCGAGGTCATGAAGGAGGCCGCAACACGGCTGGAATCCTTCGGCATCGCGTACGAAATGCACATATCGTCGGCGCACCGTTCGCCCGAGCGAACCCACGCCTATGCCAAGGGGGCGGCGGATCGGGGCATCGAGGCGTTCATCGTCGGCGCCGGCGCGGCCGCCCATCTGGCGGGTGTGGTGGCAGCCGTGACCACGTTGCCGGTCATCGGCGTGCCGTTGAGCGCATCGGCCCTCGACGGCATGGATGCGCTCCTGGCAACGGTGCAGATGCCCGCGGGCGTGCCGGTGGCCACCATGGCCATCGGCAAGGGCGGCGCCGCCAACGCAGGGATCTTCGCGGCCCAGATCATCGCCCGCAAGGACCCGGAGCTGGCGGACAGGCTCATCCGGTTCAAGGAGGAGCTGGCCGCCGGGGTGGAAGCCAGGGACCGGAAGCTGCAGGACAGCCTGAAGGCGTAGAGCGACCCGCGCGCCGTATCCGGATTCGGCCGGGAAGATGCGCGGAGAGATCAAGGACACTCGGACCGGAGAAAAGCACGCATGGCGCAGATCTTTCCCTTTCGGGGCTGGACCTATAATCCCGGGAAGATCGACGATTTTTCCAGGGTGGTGGCGCCGCCCTACGACGTCATCTCGCCCGTGCACCAGGCGGAGCTGTATGACCGTTCGCCGCACAACATCGTGCGCATCGACTTCTGCCGCGACGCCGATCCCTACGAGACCGCGCCGCGGCGGTTCCGGCAATGGCAGGAGGACGGCACCCTGGTGCCGGAGGACGCCCCGGCCATCTATTACCTGAGTCAGGAATACCGGTTGCAGGACGGGGTCCCCAGGGAGCGGCGCGGCTTCATCGCATTGGCCACCATCGAGGACTTCGGCGGCGGGATACACGGCCACGAGTCCACCATGGCCGAACCCAGGGAGGACCGCCTGAAGCTGATGCTCGCCTGCGACGCCCAGTTCAGTTCCATCCTGGGCCTGTACACCGACGAGAAGCCGACGTTGACCAACGCCCTGAGGGAGCACGTCAGCTCCCGGAAACCCAAGGTCGAGGCGGAGCTCGGCGAGTACGGCGCCTCCCGGCTGTGGGCGGTGACGGACCCGGGCCTCATCCGCATGATCCAGGAGGCCATGAGCCAGAGGGCCGTCTTCATCGCGGACGGTCACCATCGTTACGAGGCCGCCTCCGGCTACCGCAACCGACGCTTGGCGGAACGGCCCGGCGCCGCCGGCGACGAGGGTTTCAACCGCGTGATGATGTACTTCGCCAACCTCGAAGAAGAGGGCGTGGTGATACTGCCCACTCACCGGCTCGTCCGGGAGCTGCCCGACGTGCCGGTCCGGGAGCGGAACGAGAAGCTGGAGCGCCATTTTCACGTGAGGGCGTTCCCACGAAATGCCGACGGACGGCGCCGGTTCCTGGAGACCCTGGAACACCCCGCCGGCGGCCGGCGGCTTCTGGGCGCCTCTTTCAAGGACGATCCGCGCTACCTGGTGTTGCGGCTCAGGGACGGCGAGACGATGCAGCAGTTGGCCCCCGAGATGGGCCCCGAACTGCGCGGGCTGGACGTCACCACCCTGCACGTGCTCCTGATGGAGCACGTCCTCGGGGTGTCCACCCGGAACGCGGTGAATACCGACGCGGTCGCGTACACCCACGACGCGGAAGAGGCCCTGGCCGAGGTGGAGAACGGCGGCTGCAAGGCGGCTTTCATCCTGAACCCGCCCAGCGCCGGCGAAATGATCGACGTCTCCCTCAAGGGCGACAAGATGCCCCAGAAGTCCACGTACTTCTTTCCCAAACTCGTTACCGGGCTGGTGATCCACAAGGTGGAGGTTTAGCCGGAAGCCACGGGCTCGGTGGATGAACGCGTAAGGAATGATTGCCATGACCAGATTACACCTGACACTGGCGTGCGGCGACTACGACCGCACCAAGACCCTGCAGGACGGCTCGCTGGATCCCGACGGTATCTCCCTCAACTACCTTCCGATGCAGGCGGAGGAAATTTTCTGGCGCATGGGGAACCATCAGGAGTTCGACGCCTCCGAGATGTCGCTGTCCAACTACATCACCATGACCTCCCGGGGCGAGAGCCCGTTCACCGCCATCCCGATCTTCCCGTCCCGCTACTTCCGCCATTCCTGCGTGTTCATCAACACCGACCGGGGCCTCGACCGGCCCGAGGATCTCCGCGGCAAGCGCGTCGGCGTGCCGGAATACTCCATCACCGCGGCGGTGTGGATACGCGGTTTTCTGAGCGACGACCACGGCGTCGCGGCCAGTGACGTCGAGTGGTTCACCGGCGGCCAGGAAGTCCCCGGACGGAAGGAACGCATCGAGCTGAGGCTGCCGCCGGAGATCAAGGTGCAGCCCATCCCCGGGGACCGGACCCTGAACGACATGCTGGACAAGGGCGAACTCGACGCGCTGGTCACCGCCCGCATCCCCTCGTGCTTCGCCGCCGGAGCGCCGCACATCCGCCGCCTGTTCCCCGACTTCAAATCCGTGGAGATCGACTACTACCGGCGCACCCGGCTCTTCCCCATCATGCACACCGTCGTCATCCGCAACGACGTGTACGAGGCCGATCCGTGGGTGGCCCGAAGCCTCTACAAGGCCTTCTGCCAGTCCAAGGACGACGCCATCGCGCGCATGAACATCAACAACACCATGGCCAGCACGCTGCCCTGGCTCCAGGCCGAGATCGCCCTGCTCCGGGACGTCTTCGGCGAGGACTGGTGGCCCTATGGCATCGACGCCAACCGCCGCGTCGTCGAGGCACTGATCCGCTACATGGGCGAGCAGGGCCTGCTTGCGGACAAGATCCCCACCGTGGAAGAGTTGTTCGCACCGACGCTGGTGGGGGATTACAAGCTGTAAGCGGTCGAAACGTTACCCGGTTCGCAGAAAGGGACAGTCAGCCCGGAGGGCGTGGCCTTTCCTTTCCGTCATCCCGGTCCCGTATCCATCGTATCAGTATCAGGTACGGGGCCGGGCTCCAGGTGGCGGGAAGGAAAGGGCACGGCAAAGCCATGACCCGCAAGGAAGCCGCGTTCATCCGTCAGGCCCGGGTGGGGCACCTGGCGACGGTCGACGAGCGGGGCCAGCCGCTCAACCTGCCCTTCTGCTTCGCCTTCGACGGCGAGTGCCTGTACTCGCCCATCGACGACAAGCCCAAGGCCGCGACGCCGCGGGAACTGAAGCGGATCCGCAACATCCGCGCCAACCCCCGCGTATCCGTCGCGGTCCACCGCTACGACGACGAAGACTGGTCCCGGCTGGCCCACATTATCATACAGGGCACGGCCACAATCCTTCCGGACGGAGAAACCCACCGGAAGGCCGTCCGGCTGCTGCGCCGGAAGTACCTTCCGTACCGCACCATGACCCTGGATCAACGGCCCATCATTCAGATCCGGGTGGTCCGGTGCATCCGCTGGGGCCGGATCTGACGGCGAAGGGCCTGACCGGGCCATCTCGCACCCTTGCGGGACGGCAGGGAGTTGCACGCAGCACTTGCCGCTCTGCTGGAACGGCGTTGCGTCCGGGAAAGCGACGTCAAGGCACTGATTTCAGAAGCTGCGCGGATCCGACTCGCCAAAGTCTACGCCACGTCCTTGATCGACGCCACGCCCGTGGCCTTCATCATGCGCGCCATGAAGGCGTGCACATGGGTGTAGCTGGCGTCGATCTCGCGGTCCAGGGAAGTATAGAGGTAGTGGAGCTGCGCGTAGATGGAAATGTCGGCCAGAGTCATCCGGTCGAACACGAAGTCCCTTCCGGAATAGAGCAGATCGAGATTCTCCAGATGGACCGCCAGCTCCTTCTCGGCCTGCTTCACATCCTCTTCGTCTTTCGCCCTGCGGAAACGCATGACGGTCCCGTTGAGGTCCTCGTCGGCCCAGTCCTCCAGCATCAGGCACAGCCCCTTGTCCGAGGGATTGTCCGGGTAGATGCTGGGCTCCGGATGCTTCTCCTCCAGGTACCTGGCCAGGATCGTGGAGTCCTGGATGCACTGGCCGTCGAAGTCCATGGTGGGGACCTTTCGCTGATTGGAGAACGCGATCAGCGACTTGCGCTCATCGGCCCGAACGTCCACCACATCGTAGGGAACCTTCTTCATGCTCAGCACCACGCGGATCTTCTCGCAGAACATGGAAAACCTGGAGTTGAAAAGCCTTGTTGCCATGGTAACGCCTCCTCCTTGTGTCGCCTGAGCGACGGGTAACACTCGCCTTTACAAATATCCGTGCTGTTCCAAAAATTCGTCCACGAAGCCGTCAAACGTGGCCGGGTCTTCCAGGCAGCAGGCGTGGCCCGTGGCCGGCACCACGCGGTGGACCGCGCCGGCGATCCTGCCCACCATGTCCTCGCTGCCCCGCCGAGAGTTGTCGAACTCGCCGTTGATCACCAGCACCGGCATGCGGAGCTCCCCCAGCCGCCCGGTCTGGTCTCGGTTCTGAAGCGCCTTGAAGATCTGCACGATAGCCGGGCCGCTGAGTTTGGGGTCCCAGTCGGTAAAGCGGTCGAGCAAGTAGCCGCCGAGGCGGCTCGAGGCAAACTCCGGCGCGACCAGAGCCTTCAGGTGCTCCCTGTGAAACCCGGCGACCCCTCCGGCGTAGCCCTCGATCCTGTGGTGGTAAACGGCCGACGGCCGGCTGCTGCATCCTACCATGATGAGGACCTTGAACATCTCGGGGTGGTCCAACCCCATCTGGAGCGCCATGACGCCGCCCACGCTGATGCCCGCGACGATAGCTTCGTGCGCCCCTTCCTGCCGGCACACCGCCACCACATCCTCGCTCATCTCCGCCATGGAGGTGGGGGTCTCCGGCTTGTCGGAGTAGCCGTAGCCCCGGATGTCCACGTTGATGACCCTGAACCACGTGGAGAAGCGCGCCGCCTGATACATCCACAGCCGCCGGTCGAACGGATTGGCATGGACCAGCACAAGGGGAAAGCCCTCTCCCGACACGTCGTAATGGATCCTGACGCCGTTGACCGTGCAGTATGGCATCGGTTTCGTCCCTCACCAGCACAATCTTGAGACTCTCAGCTTCCCGGCGGCACCCCTGCGTGTTCTATGGTATGGCGTTGGGATTCCTGACCCTGACCTGCCCGATCAAAGTGTCGAAGAACGCATCGAAGGACTGTGATGTCTCCAGTATTGAGGAACCGGCGCTGAAATCGACCTTTATCAGCATAAAGTCTTCCACGGTTCCGGTCGTCCAGGATGGCGGTCGTCGCCCCGACAGTAAGATCATACGCGACGTCCCACCTTCTCCCGGCCCGCGCCGGGAATCGACGCCTCCCGTTCGACTGCCTGTAATCCGCCATGTGTCAACTCCTGGACACAGACCTCGGCAAGCTTATCGAGCCGTGTCGTCGAGGTTGCCTTGTTTTCCGTAACGGCGATTCGGTACAGTTCATCGACCGTGTCCTGGGCAGATACCATGAACGTCGCTCACGCCGTCTCCTGCTGCCCATCTTCCGCTCCGATCTCTTGGGTGCTGACTTCGGCGGTGCCCAGCAGGCCGTGGGTGTCGTTCTCCAGACGCTTCAAGGCCGTCTCGAAATAGATGGGGTCGACCTCCATGCCCAGGCTGTTTCTGCCGCAGGCAGCCGCGGCCACCTGGGTCGTCGCGGTTCCCGTAAAGGGGTCAAGCACCGTATCGCCTACAAAGCTGAACATCCGAATGAGCCGACCGGCCAGGGCGACCGGAAAAGGCGCGGGGTGGTCTCGTGTCGACGCACCGGCAACGTCGGTCCAGACCTGCCGAAAGAACTGCTTGAAGCAGGCTTCCGACAGGAGGCTGAGCGACCGTGCCGCCAAGCCCGGCCGCCGATACCCACCTGCTTTCCGCTGCATGAGGATGAACTCGATATCGTTCTTGATTACGGTATTGGGCTCATACGGCTTCCCGAGGAACCCACCTGGACCCCGATCGACCTCGTGGGTAGCGTTCGCGATCTTGTTCCAGATGATTGGAGCCAAATTGTCGAAGCCGATGGACCGGCAGTGTTCCTGGATCGAGGCGTGCAGCGGCACGACGGTATGCCGTCCGCCGTTCTTGCGCCTCGACAGACAGACATCGCCAACGACGCATATGAGCCGACCGCCCGGCACCAGCGCCGAATGGCACATGCGCCAGACAGCGTCGAGTTGCTCCAGAAATTCTTCATAGTCCTCGATCCATCCCAATTGCCCTTTGCATCGACGGTACGCCTTCAACGTCCAGTAGGGCGGCGAGGTGAGCACGAGATGAACCGAGCCGGCGGGCAGGGTCGCCCGGCGAGCGTCTCCCATCAGCAACCGGTGCCGGGTCGGAACCCGGACTACAGCCGATTCGAGCGCGGCCATCGCCGATGGATCCTTCGCCAACCGTGGCAGGTCGCGCGACGGGTCGTCCAGGTGTCGGAACGGCCCGGGAACGAACGGATCAAGAGGCGCGTCCGCGGTCATTGCGGTCGTGACCGGGCATCCATACTTCGGCAGCGCCCGGGAGCCGGCGGCGGTTCAGCCGGGGAGGTAGCAATGGACGCCCCTTGCGCGGGCGAAGCCGGCTTGGCCGAGCAGACCGACTGCCTTGACGCTCCGGACGCCCGACTTCCGATAAACGAGAGCATGGGAAAAGGTAAACACCTTACCCGACCGGAAATCAAGGTGCATCTGCCCGAGTTCGGCATCGCCGTCGTTCGGACCTGGAAACGGACGGTCCGCACAGGACCTGCTCGTGGAGGGAAGGTCGGCCCAGGAGGCAACGCTCCCGATAGCGGCGCGGGAACCTTTTTGATATTCCTGACCTGTACATGACGTGCCGGTGGGTCAGGAGGACTTCATTGCCATGAAACGGGACTTGCCCCTCGCCCTGTTCCTGCTCTGCGCCGCGGCGTTCCCGGCGTCTGCCGCGGCGCTGGTCAGCATACCGGGGGCCACGCTGGTTGAATCCGGCGCCAACGACGGCGACAGTTTCGTGGTTGACGCCGGGGGCCGCAAGCTGCACCTCCGGCTCTACTACGTGGACTGCCTGGAAACCACTGCCGGTTCCAGGGGCGAGTTGGACAGGATCGTCGCACAGCAACGCCACTTCGGTCTCGCCGATGCGCAAGCCGTCGTGTACTACGGCGGGGAGGCCGCGAGATTCACGAAACAGGTATTGTCCCGACCTTTCACCGTCCACACCGGCTACGCCAACGCGATGGGGCGTTCGGCCATGGGTCGCTACTACGCCTTCATCGAGACCCACGATGGCCGTGACCTCGGCCACCTGCTGGTGGAGCAGGGGCTGGCCCGGGTCTACGGCAGAACCCGATCAGCCCCCGACGGAAGGCCGCGCAAGGTAGTGCTGCAAGGCCTCCGGGACTTGCGCGACATGGCCATGCTGAACCGTGTCGGGATCTGGAAGTCCAGTGACCCGAGGCGGCTCATCGCGCTGCGGAAGCAGCAGCGAGAGGAAGACAACAGGGGAAGAGAGCTTCGCAGGAGATTGAAGAAGGCGCCCGGACTCCGTCGACCCATCGACATCAACACGGCCTCCAGCCAGCAACTGCAACGGATTTCCGGCATCGGCCCGGCGACCGCCAGGAGAATCATCGCCGGCAGACCTTACAAGACCACCCGTGACCTGCTGAAGGTTCGCGGCATCGGACGGAAAAAGCTCGATCGGATTACGCCGTATGTCAAGGTGGGAAGCGAATAGCGGAGAGGCCCGGGGCTGCGGCCCCGCAGGCATGCCTCACCGCCACCCGTGGATTCCGGATCAAGCCCGGAACGACAACTCCGGAGCATGGGCGGTCTGTTCGCTGCATTTCGGCAGCCGCTCGAAGCTCGACCCAGGTTTCGCCCATGAGTGAAATTCATTTCGTGGACACGACGTTGCGGGACGGCCAGATGAGCCTCTGGGCCACGCGCATGCGCACCGGCATGATGCTGCCCGTTGCCGAGCGCATGGACCGCGCGGGCTTCGACGCCATCGAACTGATGTCCAGCATCTTCCTCAAGAAGTGCGTCCGGGACCTCAAGGAGGACCCCTTCGAGCGACTGCGGCTGGTGGCGGAGAAGACACCCGACACCCCGCTCCGCATGACCTCGGGACGGTTCAACGCCTTCGAGGTCACGCCCTTCTCCCTGTACCGGCTCTATCTCCAGCGCATGCGCGCCAACGGCATGTCACAGGCCCGAATATCGGACGAGTGGAATGAGTTCGAGGGGTGGCGGAACAAGGTGAAGACGGCCAGGGAGGCAGGCCTCGATCCCATCGTGAACCTGATCTATTCGGTTTCCCCCAAGCATACCGATGCGTATTACGCGGAGCGGGCGCGCCAGGCGGCAAGCCTGGACCTGCCGCGCATCTGCCTGAAGGACCCGGGCGGCCTCATCACCCCGGACCGGGTCCGCACCCTGGTGCCGCTGGTGCTTGAGAACGTCAACGGAACCCCGGTGGAGTTCCATACCCATTGCACCACCGGCCTCGGACCGCTGTGTTGCGTCGAAGCCGTCAAGCTCGGCATCACCATCGTGAACACGGCCATCCCGCCGCTGGCCAACGGCTCGTCCAACCCGTCGCTGTTCAACGTCGCCGCCAACGCCCGCGCGCTGGGCCACACCACCGCGGTGGACGAAGAATCCCTCCGTGAGGTCTCGGAGCACTTCACCCGCATCGCCGAGCAGGAGGACCTGCCCCTGGGGCGGCCGGTGGAATACGACCACGGCCAATACCTCCATCAGGTTCCCGGGGGGATGATGTCCAACCTGCGCCACCAACTGGAGAAGGTGGGCCTGGGCCACAAGTTCCACGAAGCCCTGGAAGAGTGCGGCCGGGTACGAGAGGAGTTCGCCTATCCCATCATGGTGACGCCGCTGTCCCAGTTCGTGGGGAGTCAGGCAGCCATCAACGTCATCGTCGGCGAACGCTACACCCAGGTCACCGACCAGACCATCCATTACGCCCTGGGGCTTTGGGGCGAAGAGGGCAGCCGGCTGATGGACCCTGAAGTCAAGGACAAGATCCTCGCCCGGCCCCGGGCCAGGGAGCTGGCCAAATGGCAGCCGCCGCAGCCGTCCATCGCCGAGATCCGGAAGAGCTTCGAGCCCGGCCTCTCCGACGAGGACCTGCTGCTGCGCTGGCTCGTGACCAGGGACGAGTTCAACGCCATGCGCGACGCCGGACCGGCGACGCCATACACCGGCAATGGCCAGCCGGTGCTGGGTCTCCTGCGGAACCTCCGCGGACACAAGGCCAACCACGTCTACATCCGCAAACCGGGGCTGAAACTGTCATTACAGGGACCGGCGCGTTGACCCGCCCGCGCCCGCACCAGTGATCCGCCGGCGGGAGGTATCCAATGGGAACAAACACGGAAACCGAGGCATTCTACCGGGAAGTAGACCAGAAGCATCTGGTGCCGCTGTGGAACATTACCCAAAACGTCCTGCCCGCGGAGCCTCGGACGCCGGTGAAGGCGCATCTGTGGCGTTGGGCCGACCTGCGCCGGCTGGCGCATCAGGCGGGGGATCTCGTGCCCATCGAGCGCGGCGGCGAGCGGCGGGTCCTGGGACTGGTCAATCCGGGGCTGGGCGGAAAGCACGCGGCCACCCGCACTCTCTGGGCCGCGGTACAGATCGTAAAGCCCGGAGAGATCGCTCCCTGTCACCGGCATTCCCCGTCGGCCATCCGCTTCATCATCGAAGGGGACCGCACCTACACCAACCTGAACGGCGACAAGTGCGTCATGAGCCGCGGCGACCTGGTGCTGACGCCGAGTTGGGACTGGCACGACCACGGCTGCGAATCGGACGAACCGATGATCTGGATGGACGGACTGGATCTGCCGCTGGTGGGGGACCTCGACGCGACCTTCTTCGAGATGTACCCGGACCACCGGTTCCCCATCACCAACGTAAACGAATCGGAGCGGAAGTTCGGCGTCACGCACCTCCGTCCGACTTGGGAGAACCCGCCGGAGGACCGCTCGCCGCTGCTGAATTTCAAGTGGGAGTCCACCTACGACGCCCTGCAACGCATCGGCGAAGGGCCGGCCAGCCCCCACGACGACGTCTGTTTCGAGTACCTGAACCCCCGTACCGCCGGTCCGGTGCTGCCCACCATGAGTTGCACCATCCAGATGGTGCGGCCCGGCGTCCGCACGCAGGCCCACCGCCAGGTGCAGAGCTCGGTCTATCTGGCCTTCGCCGGAAAGGGTTACTCGGTCATCAACGGCCAGCGCTTCGACTGGGAGCAGGGAGACTTCTTTGTGGTGCCGCCTTGGGCCTGGCACGAGCATGCCAACGAGACCGCCGGCGAATCCATCCTGTTCGCCATACACGACGCTCCGGTGATGAAGGCCCTTGGCCTCTACCGGGAGGAAAGCTATACAGAGAACGACGGTCACCAGGAGATTACCGCCGGCTTCGAAGGGTAGGACCGACCGCGGACCCCGGTGCCTCGAAGCAAGGAAAGATCGAAAGTATGGCGAAGTACCTGCAATGCAGTGAGTGCGGCAAGCTGGCGTTCTATTACGACGGTTACGTCGGCACCGAGAAGCCCTTTTACCTCAAGAACATGATCTACCCGGACGGCAGGCAGCCGGAAACCCCGCGCTGCATCAGTTGCAACGCCGTTCCGCGGATGCTCTTCGACTTCATCAAGGAAGACAAGGAGCCCCTCCCCACCTCCGTCCACGCTCTGGAATCGACGTCGGATTAGGCAGCAACGCGGGGTGTACGCGGACGCGCTTCCCCTGTGGCCTTGGACGCCTTGCGCTGTCATCCGACTACTTGGCCGGACCCTGTAGCGGGACCACGACATTACCGAACGGGAAAATGGCTCTCTCCACGACGGCATCCGAGCCTTCGAACTTCCCGGTCGGTAAATTCGAGTGGCAATTTCTTTGACATCCATGTAAATTTCCCGATCGGTAAACATCATGGCCGTGCGAACCCTGACTCCCGCCGAGATCGGTGATATTGTCCGCTCTGCCCGCAAAGCCGCGGGCCTGCGCCAGTACGAACTCGCCGGCGTCGCTGGCGTGGGTGTACGCTTCCTTGTCGATCTCGAAGCGGGAAAGCCCACCGCACAGATCGGCAAGGCACTCCGGGTCCTGCAAGCGCTCGGGTGCTCGTTCGATATCGCACCACCTCCCGAGGTCAAGGGAGCAGGAACCTCGTGAGTCCTGCCCTCGACGTCTGGTCGAAGGGGAGGTAGCGTTACCTTCCTCCGGGCAACCGACGACCCATATTCTAAAGCCGGCGACCGCGCGTTTCCCCGGCGCCGCCGAGAACGAAACCTTCGTGATGCGCCTCGCGGCAGCCGCCGGGCTCGATGTGGCAAGCGTGGAACCTCGGGTGGTACGGGATCGGACGTTTCTGCTGGTTGCCCGGTACGACCGCTCGACGGATGGCGACGGCCACGTACGCCGCATCCATCAAGAAGATTTCTGCCAAGCGCTCGGAATAAACCCGGAACGGAAGTACGCTGCTGAAGGTGGTCCGACGTTGGAGAATTGCTTCGCCCTCCTCCGCCAGACTGCTCTTCGCCCCGCGGTGGATATTCTGAAGCTACTCGACGCCGTGATCTTCAATCTGCTCGTCGGGAACGCCGACGCCCACGGCAAGAACTTCTCCATCCTGTATGACGAAGGCGGCCCGCGCCTCGCGCCGCTCTACGATCTGTTGGCCACGGTCGCCTATCCCGAACTCTCACCCAGGCTGGCCATGAGGGTAGGCAGACGCTCGACGCTCGGCGAAATGGACGTCAAGGCTTGGGCGGCGTTCGCGGCCGGCGCAACTCTCGGCCTTCCCCTGGTTCGCCGCCGGGTCACCGAGGTCAGCGAAACCGTGAAGGTACAGGTACAGGAAGTCGCCAGGGCGCTGATACGACCTGGCCTCGATAAACAGGTGCTCTCACGAATTGCCGAGCTGGTTGCGAGCCGCGCGGAACGGTGCGCGCTCACGGTTCGGGCGTGACTACGGCGCGCATTTCACCAGGGCTACCTGGCCGACGGCCCGATCGTAGGTGGCGACTCCGGTTCCCGATCCGCAGCCGCTGGCCACCGTGGCCGTTACCACGAACGTGGTGGCGTTGCCCGTCGTGATCGCCGGCGTTACGTTGGCGCTCGCCACATAGCCAAAGCCCGTCAGGTCGGCGAGAGCGTCCGCATAGCTGTTGTTGTCCAGGAAGTAGGCTTCCTGGGCCAGGGCCATGTTTCTCACGTTGGCCTGGACATCGGCGTCGAAGCCCCTGCGGCGGTAGCTGCCGAACTGCGGGACCGCCACCGCGGCGAGAATCCCGATGATCGCTATGACCACGAGCAGTTCGATCAGGGTAAACCCGCGTACCCGCGCGGGTACGCGGCGTCGCCGCCGCCGCGCGGCCGCCCCCTCCGCTCCAACGGAGCCGTCCACGAGGCCGTTTGCTTCACCAGCCGTATTCATCCGAAAACTCCTATTGCACCATGCCGCCGATCTCGAAGATCGGCAGATACATGGAGATGACGATGCCGCCGAGCACCACGCCCAGAACGATCATCAGCACCGGCTCCATCAACGTGGTAAGCCGGACCACGGCTCGGTCCACCTCCTCTTCGTAAAACGCCGCCACACGGTTGAGCATCGTGTCGAGAGCGCCGACGCCCTCCCCCACCGCGACCATGTGGCAGACCAGCGCCGGGAAAAGACCGCTGGCCGCCAGCAACTCCGACAGGGTCCTCCCCTTCTCCAACCCGTCCCGGGTCTCCAGGATTGCCTGCTCCAGGACCTTGTTGCCGGTGGTCCCGGCGGTGACGGTCAGACTGTCCAGCAGCACGACGCCGGCCTGGAGCAGAAGCCCGGTGTTGTGGCTGAAACGCGCAATGGCGGACTTGCGCAGGAGGTCTCCGATCAGCGGCAACCTCAGCGACCACCGGTGGAGCGTCCGCCGGCCCCCTTCGGTACGGCAGGCCAGGTGAATCGCCGCGGGAATGGCCGAAAGGCCGAGGAGAAGAAACAGGAAGTAATCGTACAACCAGCGGCTCAGCGCGATGGTCAGTTCCGTCAAGGGAGGAAGGGCCTGCCCCATGCCCTGGTAGACTTCGGCGAACACGGGAATCACGTGGAGAAGCAGCACCGACACCACCACCGCCGCCACGGCGACGATTGTCGCCGGATAGACCATGGCCGTCTTGACCTTCCGCTTGAGCCGGGCGGACCGCTCGATGAACAGCGCCAGGCGGGCGAGGACCTCGGGCAGGACGCCGCCGTGCTCGCCGGCCGCCACCATGCGGACGAACAGGGTGTCGAACAGCCGGGGATGCCTGGCCATGGCCGCGGTCAGGGTCATGCCGTTGGACACGTCGAGCCGCAGGGTTCGGAGCGCCTTCCGTACCACGCTGTTCCCGGTCTGGTCGGCGAGCACCTGAAGACATTCGACGATGGGCACGCCGGCCTCGATCATCACCCCGAAGTTCCGCGTCAACATGACGATGTCGTCGGCGCCGACCCTGGGCCCGAGGCCCGGAATGCTGATCTCCCGCCTCCACCCCGCGCCCTTCTCCCGGATGCGTGACGGCAACGGCTGGATGCGCTGGCGGCGAAGCTCGGCCACGACCTCCGCGCGGTCCGTTGCCTCCATCTCCCCCCGAAGGAGCCTGCCCGCGCGGTTCCTGCCCTGCCACCGATAAAGCGCCACGAGATCAACCCGCCGTGAGCGCTTGGGGAGCAGGGGTCCGGGCGCCGGCCGGGTCCGGCTCCGTTACCCGCAGCGCCTCCTCGATGGTGGTGAGCCCCTGCCGTACTTTCCCGACCGCGGCCTGGCGCAGGGTCCGCATGCCCTTCGCCATGGCCGCGGCCTTGAGCTCCCCGGCGGAACCGCC
The DNA here is from genome assembly GCA_965214905.1 of uncultured Binatia bacterium (SeqCode). Lineage (GTDB taxonomy): Bacteria > Desulfobacterota > Binatia > UBA9968 > JAJDTQ01 > JAJDTQ01. Next base: position 2,186,400 of record OZ243984.1, on the reverse strand, counting down.
ACGGAGTATCATCCTCCGGAGATCGTCGGTCAGGATCATGACCTCATAGATGGCCGCGCGTCCCCGGTAGCCCGTGTGATGGCATTCGGCACACCCCGCGCCGTGATACCCTTCGACGTCACGCACCTCTTCCGCCGGCCGGAGCGGCGCCGTGAACGTGCCCGGCTGCAAAGCCGCCCGGGCCTTGCACGCCTCGCACACTCGGCGCAGCAGCCGCTGGGCCGCCACCATGGTAATGGCGGAGGCGATGAGGTAGGGCTCCACGCCCATGTCGGTGAGGCGATAGACGCTGGAAGGCGCATCGTTGGTATGGAGCGTGGTCAGCACCAGATGACCCGTCAGCGCGGCGTTGACGGCGATACGGGCGGTTTCGGCGTCACGGATCTCTCCCACCATGAGGATGTCGGGGTCCTGACGCAGGAACGCCCGCAGGCAGGCGGCGAACGTGAGGCCGATCTCCGCATGGGTCTGGACCTGGTTGACGCCCGCGAGGTGGTACTCCACCGGGTCCTCGGCCGTCGAGATGTTCACGCCGGGCTGGTTGAGCTCCGACAACATGCCGTAGAGGGTAGTGGACTTGCCGCTTCCGGTGGGCCCGGTGAGCAGGATCATCCCCGAGGGCTTGCCCATGGCCTCGGTGAAATGCTGCCGGTCGCGGGCTTCCAGGCCCAACCGGTCGAGACTGGCCACCAGGTCGGAGCGGTGCAGCAACCGCAGCACCACCTTCTCCCCGAAACGCGTCGGCAATACGGACACCCGCACGTCCACTTCGCCCCCGGCGGCCGTCAGCTTCAGGCGGCCGTCCTGCGGCAAGCGGTGCTCGGCGATGTCGAGGCCCGCCAGCACCTTGATGCGGGAGGTCAACGCCTGCTTCAGCTCGTGCGGCGGGGTCATGATCTCCTGCAGAATGCCGTCGAGCCTGAAGCGGATGCGAACGCTCTCGTCATACGGCTCGACGTGGATATCGCTGGCGCCGCGCGCCACGGCATCCTTCATCAGCGAGTCCACCAGCGCCACCACTGGCGCATCCCCGGCCGGCTCCGCCGACGCCGGAGGGCGCGTCCCTGCCGCCTTGGCGGAGTCCTTCTTCGGTGCCTCGTTGCGCGACTCCGCCCCGTGACCCTGGGAACCGAAACGATCATCGAGGATGTGCCGGATGGCGGACGGGCGCGCCAACACGGTTCTCACGTCACGCCCGGTCATGAACCGGATCTCGTCGATGGCCGCCAGGTCCGTGGGGTCGCTCATGGCCACGTCCAGCACCGAGCCCGTGCAGGCGAACGGGAGCAGGCGGCGTTTCCGCAACAGCGACGGGGGCAGCAGATCCAAGGCGGCCTCGTCGACATCGGACGGTCCCAGGTCCGTCTCTTCCAGCCCGAACCGCTCGGCCACGAACGTCATGACCCGGGCCTCGTCCACGACGCTGTCCTCAACCAGGGCCGCCACCAGGTTGGCGCCCGTGCGCCCCTGGGCCGCCACGGCCCGGTCGCGCTCTTCACCGGTGACGACCCCGGCCCGCACCATCAACTCTCCAAGAGACAGTTCCATAGAAGACCTCTGCCCGTTCGTGTGCTCCCATGAATGATGAATCGGCCGGCCGGCCGAAAACTATAGGGGAGAGTTGGACCCCGGAATTTCCCGATCAAAATTCGAGGTTGAAGAACCGTTTCGGCCCCGGAACGGACTACCGGGATAACGCGGTAACGATCGTAAGGATCTTCGGCATGACAAATCTGTTCACCTTGTCCGTCCCGACCCGATAAGCCTCCGGCACGACTCGGGTGAAGTCGAATTTGATCACGAGAGCTGTATTGCTGAGGGTCAGGCAGGTCGCAAGGTGGTGCCCGCGGATCGTAACGGCACGCACAGGTTGCCGTGGATCAGAGTGCAGTCGGCTCATGAAAGGGCTTTCTGTCGGCCGTTTCGAGCACCATGTCTGCGTCTTTGCCGGCGTTGACGCAGCCGGTTCCATGCCCCGCGCGCCCGCGCCACGTCCACCTTCGACAATCCGCAGCCACGCCGCAGAAGAACATCGTCACCGTATTCCAAGGCCGCTTCCATGTCTCCCGCCCGCAAGCGATCATCGAGGTACTCCAGATCCAGGTCGGCGGCAAAACGGTATGGCAGCAAAAGACTCTCCGCCTCACGCGGCTCCAGTTCGAGAACCCCGCCACCGTAGCTGCGTCCGTAAACCTCCGACAATGCAAACGTGAGAGAATTCACCATCGAACCACACAACCCCGCACAATCCAGTTTGTGGCGCACCCGTACGCGATGAATCGTATCTGTCGTCGTCGCCCTCGCCTGGTTCGCAACCAAAAGGGGCGCCTTGTGAATCTGGCGAAACAGGAAAGCGTCGGGAACCGAAACCGAGGGAACGTCGAACCATCGATTGCGAATGCGGCACTTGTAACCCTGGCTGACGCCCTGAGCCTCACCCAGCCGTATATACTCTTCGAGCTTCCGAGGAAACAGCCTGCGATCCAGTCCGGTCAAGTCGAGCAGTTTGGAACGATTCGACTTCGCGTAAGACAACATGTCCCGCCGGGTGAAGCGAACCGACCTCAGCGCGGAGGTTCGACCAATCACGTCCAGCGTGTAGTCGCCGACTCCCAGATCCCGCATGTGATCTTCGCTAACGACGAAGAAACTATTGCGGCCAGTCACGATGCCAACGTCAACGTCAGCCAGTTCTCCCAAGCGGTCGAGCGAACTGTTTTCGGCACAGTCTTTTAGTACCTGAAACTCTTCATCGTCCAGAAAAAGCGACGTCCATTTCATATCGCCGTGCGTGTGCCGTTCCGGAAGGTGCGATACGGCCTTCAACATCGTCGTCTCCGCCAGGAGCGCCTCACCGTTTGCGACCTGCTTGGTGTGCAGCCTCCCGCGGACGCCCGAATATCGCTGCCGGCCCTGGCCGAGCAAGAGCACAACCTCCTGCTGTATCTGCGGAAAAACCAATTCGTCAAAAGCAACAATATAGACGTCTTCAAACAACATGGGCAGTCGATAGCGGAGTTCGGCGGCGTACTTGACCTGAAGTAGCTCAGCTGGAACCACCATCGCCAGGCGCCCGCCGTCGCACAGTAACTCGGCGGCCAATTGAACGAACGTAATCCATGCGTTTGCAAGGCCGGTTGGTTTGTAACCGGCCGAGCCGACGAGCCGGAATGCCCGATCGCGCTCGCCGCTATCGAAATATTGAAACCGTATGAAAGGGGGATTGCCTACAGCGACGTCATATTTACGTCCCTCGAGAAGCACTGAAGCGACGTCGAAAAAACTGGCACATCTCCAGTCCACTGGCACCTGCGCGCCATTCACGGATTTCTTGGCTTTCTCAATCTCCCCGGGCGCGATCTCTACGGCGGTTATCAGCCCCTTGTTACCCAGGAGACAGGCGGCAGCGGAAACGAAGCTGCCGTCGCCGCAACTCGGTTCAATCACCCGATCGGATTGGCTGCGTACGGCCCACCGGCACATGTATTCAGCCAGGGGTTGCGGCGTGTAGTATCCACCCCGCATCTTTTGCGACGTGGGAGTTTCCTTGTTGGTCTTGAAGGTAAGCATGTACGTTTTTACTTTTTCCCGAAGCGAGTGTCAGCCGGTGTGCGGCGGGAGATGTCGATACCTGTCCGTATAGGCCGCATGAATGCGATCGCTCATCGCCTGCAGACGAATCGAAGGCGCGTCAGCGTCCAAAGCGTAGTCAATCTCGCCATTTTGCGGGTTCCAGAGCACCAGGGAGATCGCTTCAGCCAAGTGATGCTGATCCAATTCGTCCTTTCTTGAACCAAGACGGCCCAGAGTGCTGACTATCGCACGACGCTGCGGCGCGAGTAGTGCGGGCAAAGGCAGAACGACGATGAACGCGACTATGCAGAAAGGGAACCGAGTGTGGACCGTCGCCGCTTCGGAGGCAAGATCATTGATCATGTTTTGCCAATTCTTGCGGATGCTGACCGCATCGTTCAACGTCTTGCTGTCGAAGACAACTCGTGGGCCATCCGGGCGGTATGCTACGTCGTAGTTTTGGGGCCGTATTCCGCCAATTACCCGAGTAGTCCCCACTTCCACGCAATCGGGTTTCGGTGGCGTCAGGGTGGTTGCGTTTGGTGTGACGATGGGGATACCGCCAAGCATATCCGCCAATGCGGCGCCAAATGCCTGATCGAAGATGCGGCCAAACTCCATTCCCTGCTTCTTGTCGAACCGATTTGCCTTCTTTTGCGTCGGGGTTCCATCTCTGTCCATGCTTCCCTTGCTACCCGCCCATATCCGACCCCATTCAGCGAGAGTCGTTCGGGGAATGTGCAGCAGCGGCATTTTCTGTAACTCGGCCACATCGGATTCCTTCGTTGGGCTTGTGCCAAGTTGGTCTCGGTCGGCGAGGATCAAGTGCACACACGCTTTTTAGGCTACCGCATCCGGGCGGCCATATACAGGAGGCATGACAACCCGATTCCCCGGACTCTCGAGGTATCATCAGCCTTGCCGGGTCGTGCGACACGTTCTCTGTCGGGGCATCGGAGGGGTCCGGACAGACCGTGAGTGATGGCCGCAGAAATCGGGTGCTTGCCGGCATTTTCCGTGCATGGGCGAGAGGCGGCTCGCCCGTCCCTTGACACTGATGATCGGCATTCAGGCAGGAACCCATAGCGAGAAGCCTGCGGAACCGGGAGGGGAAGGGCCGCTCACGGCCTACCGCCGACGACCTTTTCCCGGCTGCTTCTGCCGGAGCGCCGCCTGGGCCGCGGCCAGCTTGGCGATGGGCACGCGGTAGGGAGAGCAACTGACGTAGTCGAGGCCCAGATCATGGCAGAAGACCACCGACTTGGGATCGCCGCCGTGCTCGCCGCAGATGCCCACGTCGAGGTCCGCGCGGGTGCTTCGGCCCTTCTGAACGCCCAGCGCCATCAACGCGCCGACCCCGGGCTCGTCGATGCTCACGAACGGGTCCTCCGGCAGGAGGCCTTGGGCCACGTAGCGGGGCAGGAACCTGCCGGCATCGTCCCGGGACAGGCCCAGACAGGTCTGGGTCAGGTCATTGGTGCCGAAGGAGAAGAACCGGGCTTCCCGGGCGATCTGGTCGGCTACCAGACAGGCCCGGGGCAGCTCGATCATGGTGCCCACGGCATAACGTACCTGGACCCCGTATCGCTGCATGGTGTCCTGGGCGACCCGCTCCACGATCTCTCGCTGGGCGCGAAATTCCTCCAGGCTGCCCACCAGCGGAATCATCACCTCGGGGCGCGGGTCCTTGCGCTCCTGGCGCAGCTCGCAGGCCGCCTGAAAGATGGCCTGGGTCTGCATTTCGGTGATTTCCGGAAACGAGATCGCCAGCCGGCAGCCGCGATGCCCGAGCATGGGGTTGAACTCCTTGAGCGCCTCCACCTTCTCGCGCACGGTCTCCGGGCTGATGGAGAGAACCCTGGCCATGCTGGCGACGTCGACGTCGGTCTGGGGCAGGAACTCGTGCAGGGGCGGGTCCAGCAACCGGATGGTCACCGGCAGCTTGTCCATGATGCCCAGAATCGCCTTGAAGTCGCCCTGCTGCATCGGCAGCAGCTTGGCCAGGGCCTTGCGCCGTCCCTCCTCGTCGTCGGCCAGGATCATCTCGCGGACGGCGTGGATGCGCTCCTCCTGGAAGAACATGTGCTCCGTGCGGCACAGGCCGATGCCCTCGGCGCCGAAGTCCCGGCTGATCCGCGCCTGTTCCGGAAGGTCGGCGTTGGTCTTGACCCCGAGCCGGCGGGTATCGTCCACCCAGCGCATGAGCCTGGCGAAGCGCCGGTAGGTGGGCGAGTCGGCGGCCTTGCCGTTCCGGTCCAGCAGCACCCGCAGCACGTCCGAAGGGTGGGTCGGAAGTCGGCCCTGGATCACTTCTCCGGTGCTCCCGTCCAGGGACAGCCAGTCCCCTTCCCTGAGCGCGGCGCCGTCGATGCGGGCTTCGCCGGCGCGGTAGTCCACCGAAAGGGCGTCGCAGCCCACCACGCACACCGTGCCGAGCTGCCGCGCCACCAGCGCCGCGTGGGAGGTCATGCCGCCCCGCGCCGTGAGGATGCCCTCGGCCGCCTCGATGCCGCGGATGTCTTCCGGGCTGGTCTCCACCCGGCACAGGATGACGCTGTCCCCCCGCTTGCGCCATTCCTCCGCGTCGGCGGCGTGAAACACGATCCTGCCCGTGGCCGCGCCCGGCCCGGCGGGCAGGCCCCGGGCCAGCACCCGGCCCTCCGCTTGCGCCGCAGCCTTTGCCGTCTGGTCGAAGACGGGGCGCAGGACCTGGCTGAGATGGTCCGGCTCGATGCGCTGCAACGCCTCTTCCCTGGATATGGCGCCGGCGTCGGCCATGGCCACGGCAATGCGCACCGCGGCGAATCCGGTCCGCTTGCCGGTCCGGGTCTGCAGCACCCAGAGCCTGCCGTCCTCGATGGTGAACTCCATGTCCTGCATGTCGCGGTAGCGCCCCTCGAGGATGCGGCCGATGCGCTGCAACTCGCGGTACGCCTTGCGCTGGACCCCGGCCAGCGCGCTGATGGGTTGCGGCGTGCGGATTCCCGCCACCACGTCCTCGCCCTGGGCGTTCATCAGAAACTCGCCGTAGAACCGCCGCTCTCCCGTCGCCGGGTCCCGGGTAAAGACGACGCCGGTACCGGAAGTGTCGCCCATGTTGCCGAACACCATGGTCTGCACATTGACCGCGGTCCCCCAACTGTCCGGGATGCCGTACATTTTCCGGTAGGCCACGGCGCGGTCGTTGTTCCACGATCCGAACACCGCGCCGATGGCGCCCCAAAGCTGCTCCACCGGATCCTCGGGAAACGGAACGCCCCGCTGGCGCCGTACCTCATCCTTGAACTGGCCCACCAGATCCCGGAGGTCGTCGGCCGTCAGCCCGGTGTCGTCGGTAACGCCCCGGGCGCGCTTCCTGCGCTCCAGCAGCGTCTCGAACACGTCGTGGGCATCGGCCTTGTCGGGTTTCATGCCCAACACCACGTCGCCGTACATCTGCACGAAGCGGCGATAGGAATCGTACACGAACCGCGGATTGCCGGTACGCCGGATCATGCCGGCCACGGTCTCGTCGTTGAGGCCCAGGTTCAGCACCGTGTCCATCATCCCGGGCATGGATTCCCGCGCGCCCGAACGGACCGACACCAGCAGCGGGTTGGCGCCGTCGCCGAAACGGCGGCCCATGATCTTCTCCACCCGCGCCATGGCGCGGGCCACTTCCGGTTCCAGACCCTCGGGGTAGCTCCCTTGATTTTCGTAGAAACGGGTGCACACGGCGGTGGAGATGGTGAAGCCCGGCGGCACCGGAACGCCCATGCGCGTCATCTCGTGGAGGCCCGCGCCCTTGCCCCCCAAGAGCTCGCGCATGGCGGCGCGGCCCATGGCCTTGCCGGCGCCGAACGAATAGACGTGGCGCGCCATCAACGGTCCCTCGTGCGCGGGTCCATGCGGCGGCGGATCTCGTCCACCAGACGGTCCACCGGAATCCTCACCTGGGTCATGGCGTCGCGGTCCCGCAGGGTTACCGTCCGGTCCTTCATGGTCTCGTGATCCACGGTGATGCCGAAGGGAGTGCCGATCTCGTCCTGCCGGCGGTAGCGCCGGCCGATGGAGCCGGCCTGGTCATAGACCACCGGGAAGTGCTCCTTCAGCAGGTCCCGGATCTCCTGTGCCCGTTCCGGCTGTCCATCCTTCCGCAGCAACGGGTACACCCCCGCCTTGAACGGCGCCAGGCGCGGATCGAGGCGCAGAACGATCCGCCGGTCGCCCTCCACCTCCTCCTCGTCGTAAGCGTCCACCAGAAACGCCAGCAGCGGCCGGTCCACTCCGGCGGAGGGCTCGATGACGTAGGGGACATAGCGGCTGCGGGAGGCCTCGTCGAAGTAGGTCATGTCCTTGCCGCTGTACTCCATGTGGCGGCTCAGGTCGAAGTCGCCGCGGTTGGCGATGCCTTCGAGCTCCGACCAGCCGAACGGGAATTCGTACTCCACGTCCACGCAGGCCTTGGCGTAGTGCGCCAGCTCGTCGCTGCCGTGGGGACGGATGCGGAGGTTCCCGGCGCGAACGCCGTTGTCCACGTACCACTGGAAACGCGCTTCCTGCCAGGACTGGAAGGCTTCCTCATCCTCGCCCGGCTTGACGAAGTACTCGATCTCCATCTGCTCGAACTCGCGGGTGCGGAAGATGAAGTTGCCGGGGGTGATCTCGTTCCGGAAGCTCTTGCCGATCTGCGCGATGCCGAAGGGAAGCTTCCGGCGCGCGGTGTCCAGGACATTGGTGAAGTTGACGAAGATGCCCTGGGCGGTCTCGGGCCTCAGGAACACCGTGCTGGCGGTGTCCTCCACCGGTCCCATGAAGGTCTTGAACATGAGGTTGAACTGCCGCGCCTCCGTAACCTCGCCGCCGCAGTCCGGGCACGCCTGCCCTTCCACGTGGTCCTCCCGGAAACGGTGATGGCAGACCTTGCACTCCACCAGCGGGTCGGAAAAACCGGCCACGTGCCCCGACGCCTCCCACACCCTCGGGTGCATCAGGATCGAGGCGTCCAGGCCGACGGTGTCGTTGCGGCCCGTCACCACCGCCTTCCACCATGCCTCCTTGACGTTGCGCTTGAGCTCCACGCCCACCGGCCCGTAGTCCCAGGTGCTGCCGATCCCTCCGTAAATCTCACTGGACGGAAAGATGAACCCTCTGCGCTTGCAAAGATTGACGACCTTCTCCATCGTCGCGTGTTCATTCATGGATGCTCCGGATCTCCCGTGTGGGGTCGTGCCGGTCTCCCAAGGGCCGGGCGCGGGCGGGTTTGAAACCCGCCCCTGCATGACGCGGCGACTATCCGAACGAACCGCCCAGGAAGGCCGCGGACTTGAGCTTCTTACTAATCTGGTACTGGATAAACAAGGGCACGACCTGCCGGGCCTCCTTGAGGGCCGGCAGGGAGAACGCCGGCAACTCGCCATCGTCCCAGCCGTGCCTCTGAAAATGGGTCAGGATGCCCAACGCCTCGGAAGACACGGGCACCGCCTCCCGGCGGAGACCGCAACAACTCCTGCACAGGACGCCTCCGTCCCGCGGGCTGAATCCCCACCGGCCGTTCCCCTGCCCGTGAGCAAGCGACAGCCCCGGGGACGACCGTGGATGCGCCGGCGAAAAGCCGTATCCCCGCCCGTCGCCGGACGCGGGCGTAGCCCCGCAGCGCTGGCACTGCTCCAGGGTGGGCTGATACCCGGCCAGCCGCAGCAGCGTCAGTTCGAACGCGGTGAGGAACTCCGACGAGGCCTCGTTCTCTTCCAGGAACCGCAGGCCGTCCCGCAGGTGGTCGAACAGTGCCCGGCAGTCGTCGCCGTCTCGCGTCAATTCATCAGCAATTTCCACGAGATAAAAGGCGTGGGCAATCTTGGCCAAGGTCCGGGTAATGGCCCGGAACACACAGACCCCGTCACAGGCGTGAATGAAGGCCAGCGAGCTGTTCGGCCGCTCGTGAAAACGCAACTGAACGAGCGTGAAGGGCTCGAGAACATTGAGGAATCGCTTGCGGGACCGCTTGGCTCCCTTGGCGATGCCCCTGATCTTGCCGAAGTCCCGCGTGAGGAAAGAGACGATCTTGTCCGATTCGCCGTAGGCCCAGGATCGCAGCACGATGGCCGGGCTCGACCGTATCGCCGGCAACTAAATCCCCCCGACATGAACGGACCGTTCCCCTTCACGCAGGACCAGTCCCGCCGATATCCCGTCACATATACACGAAGACGTGGAGCCGGGAAAGCCAAGGCGCGCGGCATGCCCCGAAAGAGTTGGCCCCGGTTTTGCTCATTCTTCCTATCTCCCGGTTGCTACACTCCCGATCATGCCATGCATGCACCCGTTTGAACCGGACCTCTGCAACAGACTGTATTTGCTGAAACGGCACGGTTCCTTCTCCCGTATCCATCGCTCGCGCCGCCTCCGACATCCATCCGTTCGACCTCGATCACGGCAGTATCCAGGCGTGGGATAGAGGGTCGTGTATCTCGACCCTCCGTCTCCAACCTCTCCGTTCCTGGCGCGGCAGGGTCCCGACTTTGGCCTTTCCGCCTATCTTGACAAGGCAAACCGCGATGATTAACTTCCCCCGACCGTTCCAGGCCGGGAGTACGAGTACTTATGGTGGAAGAAACCCGAGATGAGGCGAAAGAGCCTCGGGAAAACGAGGAAACGGCGCCTCGGTCCGAAGGCGACGATGCGGCGGCGAACGAGGCCCGGGAGCCATCGGAGATCGAGCAGCTCCGGGCGGAACTGGACGCCGCACGGGAGGAAGCCCGGCGCCATCACGACCTTTACCTCCGGGAAGCGGCCGAGACGGAGAACTACAAGAAACGCGTAACCCGTGAGAAACACGACGCTATTCGGTACGCCAACGAATCCCTGGTGCGGGATCTCCTGCCCGTGATCGATGATCTGGAGCGTGCGGCCCGGCACGCCCCGGCGGACGGCAATCCACAGCCGTTGCTGGACGGCATCGGGTTGGTGCTCAAGGGCTGCCTCGAAGCGCTCCAGAAACACGGGGTTACGCGGGTCACGGCCAAGGGAGAATCCTTCGATCCGGAGAAGCACGAAGCCTACGCCCAGGTGGAGACCGACGAATACGAGGCCAACACGGTGGTGGACGAGGTCCATCAGGGCTATTGCCTGGATGACCGGCTGCTGCGGCCGTCTCTGGTGAGCGTAGCTAAGGCCCCGACTTTACACGAAAAAGATGAAACGTCGGTTGAAAACGACCGGACCGATGATTAGATTGATATCGCAATCGAACGACAAGGAGACGAAGAGATGGCAAAGGTCATAGGCATCGATCTTGGGACGACCAACTCCTGCGTGGCGATCATGGAGGGCAGCGACCCCAAGGTTCTGACCAATGCTGAAGGAAGTCGCACCACTCCCTCCGTAGTGGCTTTTTCGGAGAGCGGCGAGCGCCTTCTGGGTCAGATCGCGCGGCGGCAGGCTATCACCAACCCCCGGAACACTGTCTTCGCGGTCAAGCGGCTGATCGGCCGGGTGTTCGGCGACGCCATGGTGCAGAAGGCCCTGTCCGTCCTGCCCTACGGGATCGCCAGGTCGGACAGGGGTGACGCCTGGGTGGAGAGCCGGGGCAAGACCTACAGCCCGGCCGAGATTTCCGCCTTCATTCTGCAGAAGATGAAGCAGACCGCCGAGGACTACCTCGGGGAGCCGGTGACCGAGGCGGTCATCACCGTGCCGGCCTACTTCAACGACAGCCAGCGTCAGGCCACCAAGGACGCGGGACGCATCGCCGGACTCGATGTGCTGCGCATCATCAACGAACCCACCGCGGCCTCTTTGGCCTACGGCATGGACAAGCAACAGGACGAGAAGATCGCGGTGTTCGACCTCGGCGGCGGCACCTTCGACATCTCCATTCTGGAGTTGGGCGATGGCGTCTTCGAGGTCAAGGCCACCAACGGCGACACTTTCCTGGGGGGCGAGGATTTCGACCAGAAGATCATCGACTACCTCGCGGACGAGTTCAAGAAGGACCAGGGCATCGACCTGCGCGGCGACCAGATGGCCCTGCAACGCCTCAAGGAAGCGGCGGAAAAGGCCAAGTGCGAACTGTCCACCTCGGTGGAGACGGACATCAACCTGCCGTTCATCACCGCCGACCAGACCGGCCCCAGGCACATGAGCATCAAGTTGTCCCGCTCGAAGCTCGAAGCCCTGTGCGCCGACCTGATCGAGCGCACCGGGGAGCCCTGCCGCCAGGCGCTGGCGGACGCCGGATTCTCGGCCGGGGAGATCAACGAGGTGATTCTCGTCGGCGGCATGACGCGCATGCCCGCGGTGCAGGAACGGGTCAAGAAAATCTTCGGGAAGGAACCTCACAAGGGCGTCAACCCGGACGAGGTGGTGGCCATCGGCGCCGCCATCCAGGCGGGGGTGCTCACGGGCGATGTCAAGGACGTGCTGCTGCTCGACGTGACGCCGCTGTCCCTCGGCATCGAGACCCTGGGGGGCGTCTTCACCAAGTTGATCGAACGCAACACCACCATCCCGACGAAAAAGAACCAGGTCTTCTCCACCGCCGCGGACGATCAGCCTTCGGTGACCATCAGCGTGCATCAGGGCGAGCGGGAGATGGCGCAATACAACAAGCTGCTCGGCCAGTTCGATCTCGAGGGGATACCGCCGGCCCCGCGCGGCATGCCGCAGATCGAGGTGACCTTCGACATCGACGCCAACGGCATCGTGCACGTGTCCGCCAAGGACCTTGGAACCGGCAAGGAACAGTCCATCAAGATCACCGCCTCCAGCGGCCTCAGCGAGGAAGAGATCAAGAACATGGTCAAGGATGCGGAAGTCCACGCCGAAGAGGACAAGAACCGCAAGGAAGCGGCGGAGGCTCGTAACCAACTCGACTCGCTGGTCTACTCGACGGAGAAGTCCCTGAAGGAATACGGCGAGGATCTCGACGCCGAGGTCAAGTCCAACATCGAGGCGGCCCTGGGGAAGGCCAGGAAGGCGCTGGAGGGCGACGACGCCGCGGCCATGCGGGCGGCGGCCGAGGGGTTGAACCAGGCCTCCCACAAGCTCGTGGAAGCCATGTACGCCAAGGCGTCGCAACAGCAGACACGGCAGGGTCAGACGCAACCGCCGCCGCCGGGGGCCGGTGACGGCAAGTCCGACGACAACGTGGTGGATGCCGATTTCGAGGAGGTCAAGGACTAGCAGCCTGCGCCGTAGAACTCGGACGCCCGGGGCAGGGGCAGGTTTCGAACCCGCCCCTGCCCCGCATCGCGCTACCGGCCGATAGAGACGCCTGGCGGGACTCACCATTGGACAAAAGGGACTACTATGAAATCCTCGGCCTGAGCCGCAACGCCGGCGAGGATGATCTCAAGAAGGCGTACCGCAAGCTGGCGCTCCAGTACCATCCGGACCGGAACCCGGGCGACAAGCAGGCGGAGGAGAAGTTCAAGGAGCTGTCCGAAGCGTACTCGGTACTCTCCGACCCGGAGAAGAGGTCCCAGTACGACCAGTTCGGCCATGCCGCCTTCGGCGAGAGCGGGCCGTTCGCCGGCGGCTTCGACTTCTCCCACGGGTTCGAGGACGTCTTCGGAGACATCTTCGGGGACATCTTCGGCGGGTCCCCGCGGGGCCGGGCCAGGTCTCGCGCCCAGCGGGGCGACGACCTGCGGTACAACCTCGAGATCACGTTCGAGCAGGCCGCCTTCGGCACCGAGAAAAAGGTCAAGATTCCGCGCCACGGACCCTGCGACGATTGCGAAGGCAGCGGCGCCGAAAAGGGAACCAACGCCCAGACCTGCCCCGCCTGCAAGGGCTCCGGACAAATGGCCTTTCAGCAGGGCTTCTTCACCGTGTCCCGCACCTGCAACCAGTGCGGCGGGCAGGGACGGGTGATTCCCCACCCCTGCCCCTCGTGCAACGGCGTCGGACTGTCCCGCAAGTTCCACACCATCAACGTGAAGATCCCGGCCGGGGTCGACACCGGCTCGCGGCTCAAGCTGCGGGGCGAGGGAGAGAACGGCGCCATGGGCGGCCCGCCCGGGGACCTGTACGTGGTCATCATCGTCCAGGACCACGCGATCTTCGCCCGCGACGGTACGGACGTGATCTGCGAGATGCCCATCAGCTTCGTCAACGCCGCCCTCGGGGCGGAGATCGAGGTGCCCACACTGGATGGGAAGGTCAAGATGAAGATCCCCGCCGGGACCCAATCGAACGCCGTTTTCCGCCTGAAGGGCAAGGGGATCAAGGACGTACACGGGAGCCGCAGAGGCGACGAGCACGTCCGCGTGCTGGTGGAGACCCCGACCCGACTCAACGCGCGCCAGAAGAACCTGCTCAAGGAATTCGCCGAAGAGGACGGGGAGGAAGCCCATCCTATTGCCAAAGGGTTCTTCGAGAAGGTAAAGGAACTGTTCGACTGAGGGTAATGAATGGACGTAACGGACCAGGACACCGCGGAGATCGTCGCCGATCGGCCCGTGGAAGACATCCCTGACGTCATCCCGCTCCTGCCTATCCGGGACATCGTCATCTATCCCTACATGATGATTCCCCTGTTCGTCGGGCGGGAGGTCTCCATCAACGCGGTGAACGAGGCGCTTGCGCGCGATCGGCACATATTTCTCGTGGTGCAGAAGGATGCCACCGAGGATGACCCGGAAGCCGACGACCTCTACCGCGTGGGCACGGTGGCGACCATCCTGCGCATGCTCAAGCTCGACGACGGACGCGTGAAGATCCTGGTCCAGGGACTCACCAAGGGAATCGTCGAACAGGTCCTGCGGGAAAAGCCGTACTTCGAAGTGCGGATCGAGAAAGTCGTCGAGCAGCAGGTCACCGAACTGTCCCTCGAGGTCGAGGCGCTCATGCGCAGCGTCAAGGAAAAGATCGAGCAGATCCTCAACCTCAAGAATCTTCCGCCCGAGATCGTCATGGTCACGGACAACGTCGTCGATCCCGGCGTGCTCGCCGACCTGGTGGCCTCCAACCTGCGCCTCAACATCGAGGAAAGCCAGTCCATCCTGGAGATCTACGAACCGGTGGAGCGGCTGAAGAAGATCAACGAGTTGCTCACCCGTGAACTCGAGCTCGCCACCATGCAGGCGCGCATCCAGAACCAGGCCAAGGACGAGATGAGCAAGACCCAGCGGGAGTATTTCCTGCGGGAGCAGCTCAGGCAGATCCACCAGGAGCTGGGAGAGGGCGACGAGAAGACGGAGGAGATGAACGAGATCAAGGGCCAGATCGACCAGGCCGGAATGCCGCCCGAGGTCAAAAAGGAGGCCACCAAGCAACTCAAGCGGCTGGAGCAGATGCATCCCGAGTCCTCGGAGTCCTCGCTGGTGAGGACCTATCTGGACTGGATGGTGGAGCTCCCCTGGAGTGAGCGGACCGAGGACAATCTCGATCTCAAGAAGGCCAAGGAAGTCCTCGACGAGGACCACTTCGATCTGGAGAAGATCAAGGAGCGCTTTCTCGAATATCTCGCGGTGAACAAGCTCCGGAAGGAGATCCGCGGGCCGATCCTCTGCTTCGTCGGTCCTCCCGGCGTCGGCAAGACCTCCCTCGGAAAATCCATCGCCCGCGCCCTCGGAAGAACCTTCGTCCGCATCTCGCTGGGGGGAATCCGGGACGAGGCGGAGATCCGCGGCCACCGCAGGACCTACGTGGGAGCACTCCCCGGCCGGATCATCCAGGGCATGAAACAGGCGGGCTCGAACAACCCCGTCTTCATGCTGGACGAGCTCGACAAGCTCGGCAACGACTTTCGCGGCGACCCGTCCGCGGCGCTGCTGGAGGTGCTCGACCCGGAGCAGAATCACGCGTTCAGCGACCACTACCTGAATGTCCCGTTCGACCTGTCCAGCGTGTTGTTCATCTGCACCGCCAACCTTCTCGATACGATTCCGCCGGCGTTGCGGGACCGCATGGAGATCATCAACCTCTCCGGCTACACCAACGAGGAGAAACTGGAGATCGCGAGGCGGTTCCTGATCCCGCGGCAATTGCAGGAGGCGGGGATTTCCGGCGACCTGCTGGACGTGTCCAATGACGCGGTGCTGCGGATCATCGAGCAGTACACGCGGGAGGCCGGTCTCCGGAACCTCGAGCGGGAGATGGCGGCCATCTGCCGGAAGGTGGCGCGCAAGGTAGCCGATGGCCGCACCAGCCGTACCCGGATCAGCCGGAGGAATCTCCATCAGTACCTCGGTCCCGCCAGGTTCCTGACGGAAGAGACCCAGGACCAGAACGAGATCGGCGTCGCCACCGGTCTGGCATGGACCAGCGCCGGCGGCGAGGTGCTGCACGTGGAGGCCTCGCTGTCCAAGGGCCGCGGCAACCTGACCCTGACCGGCCAGTTGGGCGACGTCATGAGGGAATCGGCCCAGGCCGCGGTCAGCTACGCCCGGGCCCAGGCCAAGAATCTCGGTCTCGAAGAGAACTTCTACCAGAAGCAGGACATCCACATACACGTCCCGTCGGGCTCCATCCCCAAGGACGGCCCCTCCGCGGGCATCACCATGGGAACGGCGCTCATATCCGCGCTCACCCGACGGCCCGTGAGCCGGAACGTGGCCATGACCGGGGAAATCACGCTCCGGGGCCGCGTCCTGCCCGTGGGCGGATTGAAGGAGAAATGCCTGGCGGCCTTTCGTTCCGGGGTCGGGACCGTGGCCATCCCGTTCCAGAACCGAAAGGACCTGGAAGAAATTCCCCGTCCCTTGCGGAACAAGCTGCACTTCATCCTGGCGCGGGACATGAACGACGTGCTCGCGGCGGCCTTTGGCGACCAGCCGCCCGACGGCCCGTCTCGGGTCCGGCCGAAGCCCGGAGCCGCGGCCAAGGCCAGGAAGCCGGCCCGGCGAAGCCGCCCGAAGGGTGCGGGGGACAGAACCGTGCCCGCCAACGCCTAGGGCGGGTTTCGATCCCGCCCGTGCCCGCCAAGACGGGTTGACAAGCCCATGAAACTTCGGAATTCGGGAGAATTCGGGCTCATCGACCTGATCCGAAGGAAGACCCCGCGAATGCGCGGCGTGCGTCTCGGCATCGGCGACGATGCCGCCTGGGTCTCCACCGCCGAGGACTCGCTCCTGTTCACCTCGGATCTCCTTGTCGAAGGCGTCCATTTCAACCTCGATTGGATCTCGATGCGGGACCTCGGGCACAAATCACTCACCGCGAGCCTGAGCGACATCGCCGCCATGGGCGGGCGGCCGGCCTATTTCCTCCTGTCGCTGGCCCTGCCGGACCTGAACACGCAACGGGCGGCCGCGCTGATTCGCGGCATTCACGCCGTGGCCGCCGAGCACCGGGTGGCACTGGTGGGAGGCGACACCTGCGCGGCGGACCGCCTGGTCATCGACGTGTTCCTCGCCGGCTTCGCGCCCTACGGTGCGGTCACCCGCGGCGGCGCCCGGATAGGCGACGATATCTACGTCACCGGCACGCTGGGAGACTCGGCGCTGGGCCTGACGCTGCTTTCCGAGCCCCGGGCCAAGGTCTCCGCGCGGGACCGGAACCACCTGATCCGGCGGCACCACCACCCCACGGCGCGGGTCGAGACCGGTATGCAACTGGCCAGGGATGGGCTGGCCCGGGCCATGATGGACGTGAGCGACGGGCTGGCCCAGGACTTGGGCCACATCTGCCGGGCCAGCGGCACCGGGGCGGTGGTGCGCCAGGAGCACGTGCCGCTGTCGCCCGCCTTCACCCGCGTGGCCGGGCCGGAGGATATCGCCTGCGCGCTGGCCGGAGGGGAGGACTACGAGTTGCTCTTCACCGCGTCAAGCGATGCCCGTGACGGGGTGGAGCGCGTCGCCCGCCGCACCGGCGTCCCCATCTCCCGTATCGGCGAATGCGTACCCGGAAAACACGGCGTCACGCTGGTGGACCCGCGGGGCGATCGCATACCCCTCGCGGCGCCCGGCTACGATCACTTCAAGAGGTTGGACGCCGCCCCTGCAGGTGGGAACCTGCATACGGAGGCATGAAGTCCGCGGGACCGCCAGGAGTCTGCGCCGTAGACCAGGGATGAACGGGGCACGGGCGGTTTTTGAAACCCGCCCCTACACCTAACCCTTGTCTCGCGGTGGATTCCCGACTATTCGGACGCGACACTGGGCGACCATGGACGAAGAGAAACTGGCAGAGTTGCTGGAAGGCGTTCGGCGCGGCGAGGTCACGGTCGACGCGGCGCTGGACCGGTTGCAGCACCTTCCCTTCGAAGACCTGGGGTTTGCCAAGGTAGATCATCACCGGGCCTTGCGGCAGGGCTTTCCCGAAGTCATCATGGGCGAAGGCAAGGAAGTGTCGGACATCGCCGACATTGCCCGGGCGATCCGGAAACGCGGCGACAACGTGCTCATCACCCGCCTGTCCCATGAGAAGATGGACGCCCTGAAGACGCGGCTCCGTGGGTTCCGCTACCACCGTCAGGCCAGGGCCGCCACCTGGCGCGCCAAGGATGGCCCGGTCACGGGCAAGGGAACCATAGCGGTGGTGTGCGCCGGCACCTCCGACATCCCGGTGGCCGAGGAAGCGGCCGTGACCAGCGAGATCATGGGCAACCGGGTGGAGCGGATCTACGACGTGGGCGTCGCCGGCCTGCACCGGCTGTTGGGCCATCACCGGCAGCTCACCGAAGCGGCGTTGCTGATCGTGGTGGCGGGGATGGAGGGCGCCTTGCCCAGCGTCGTCGCCGGGCTGGTCCGGAGGCCGGTCATCGCCGTGCCCACCAGCGTCGGCTACGGCGCCAGCTTCCAGGGCCTTTCGGCCTTGCTGGCGATGCTGAACTCCTGCGCCGCGGGAGTCACGGTGGTGAACATCGACAACGGCTTCGGCGCCGGTTTCGCAGCCTCGCTGATCAACCGGGACTGACCCGGCGGAGCTCGCAGACGAAGGGATGGAAGCCGAAGTGTGGGCACGTCCACGTGTTTGTGCGAGAATGGCCGAACGGGGCGGGAAATCCAGCGGGGTGAAAGGGCCCGAGGATCACGAAAATGGCCGATGAGGACAAGACATACAGGCTGATCAGACGGTCATCGGAGTTGAGCATCCGGCTTTCCGGCGACTCGATGCCGGGGATTATCGCGGACGCCGGGTTCGCGCTGTTCGACCTCTTGGTGGACCTGTCTTCGGTGGAAGCACGGGAAAGCGTCGTCCTCGAGGTGGAAGGGGTCGACAACGACGACTTGATCGTCAACTGGATGCGGGAGCTGCTCTACGAGTACCAGGCCAGCGGCTACGTGCTGAAGGAATTCGAGATACGCGCGGCGGGCGAGTTCTTCGTGCGCGCGGAGGCCCGTGGAGAGAAGTTCGATCCGGACCGCCACGAGGAGCGCGAAACCATCGGAGCAGTGGCGGAACGTCTGAGCCACCTGGGGAGAATGGGCTCCCAGTGGACCGCTCAGGTGGGTTTCGAGCTGTGACCGCCAGCGGACCCCTCCATGCGTGACGAGTACACCGGGTGCTCCCTCATCGCCGACCCGATCCACCGCTATATTCCTTTCACTATCCCCAACGACGCCGGCGAGGTCACGGAAAAGGACCTGATCGATTCCCCCTGGTTCCAGCGCCTCCGGTACATCTTCCAGCTTCAGGGCGCCCGCTGGGTCTATCCTGCGGCCGAGCACAGCCGTTTCCAGCACTGCCTCGGGGCCATGCATCTGGCCGGCGCCTTCGCCCGCAGCCTTTACCCCTCGTTGCGCAAGGTGCTGGAAGACGAGTGCCCGTCCCCCGCCTACGTCGAAGAGTGCATGCGCATCACCGGCCTGCTGCACGACGTCGGCCACGGTCCGTTCTGCCATTTCTTCGACGATCACTTCCTCAGCCAGCACGGCCTGATCCACGAGGACATCAGTCAGGTCATCATCCGCGAGCATCTGGGGGAAATGATCCGGGGCATCCGCCGCAGTCCCATGGGCTCGTTTGCCGCCGGAGAAGAGCTCGACCCCGACGACGTGGCCTTCCCCATCAAGAAGGATTCCGCGGACGATCCCGCCAAGCCCCGGTGGCTGCGGTTCCTTCAGCCGCTGACCAACGGCATCTTCACCTTCGACAACCTCGACTACGTATCGCGCGATTCGTACATGTGCGGCGTGGCGGTGGGGCCCATCGACCGGGAACGGCTCATCTACTACACCTTCGTCTCGCCCAAGGGACTGACGCTGCACCGTTCCGGCGAGGGCGCCCTCACCATGTTTCTGAACGCGCGCAAGTACCTCTACGAAAACGTCTACTTTCACCGCACCACCCGGGCCATCGACGTGCACCTCCAGGAGTTGTTCCCGGAAACCATGGCCCGGATCGCGCCGGGAAATCCGCTGGACCACATGGGACGGTACCTGCACCTGACGGACTGGTCGCTGTTACAGGAGGTGTCCCGGTGGCGCCGACTCGGGACTCCGCTGGGCCGCGAGTGGGGCCGCGTCCTCGACCGGGATCTCAAGTGGCGGCTGGCCTGCGAGCGGACCCTGTCGGCGGCGGAGATGGAGGACGGGCTCGAGGTCATCGAGGTCCGGGACTGGGAGGCGCGTATCCGGGACGTGCTGCCGCCGGAAAAACGGGAGCTGGTCTTTCACGTGGACATCGCGAGCCAGGACACGCGGCCGGAGAATCCCATGGCCATGGGCAAGAAGCAGATCCACACCTACGACCCGTCCACCGGCGTCGTTACCAAGGAGTCCATGGCCGAGCTGTTCGCCTACATCCCTTCCAGGATCGTCAAGTTCCGCGTGTTCGCCCTGGACCACGCCGACGACCGCCTGCTGACCTCCTGCACCGAGGAGGTGTTCCGCGCCGCGGGCGGGTGAGGATGGATCACCGGCGAAACCGCCCCCCGACCCAGGCCGCCGCGTGGGCGGCCAGCGTCAGGGCGCATCCCAATGTCACCATGACCGGAGTCAGCGGCATATCGAAGCGGTAGGAAACGGCAAATCCGGCCACGCCGATGCAGCCTCCACCCAGTGACGCGGCGATGAAATAGGGCGCCATGCGCGACACCAGGGGCCGCACGGCAATGGGTGGGAGCATCAGCAGACCGAAGGTGAGCAGAGGGCCGGCCATCATCACTCCCAGCGCGATGGTGACGCCGGCGAGCAGATGAAAGAGAAGGTCCCAGGTGAGGGGGTCCCCCTTCAGAAGGAAAGCGAGCTCGCGATCGAACGACGAAATCAGCAACTCGCGCCGAAAGACGACCAGGCCCGCCATCACTGCCGCGTAGACGGCGCCCAGGGTAACGAGTTCCGCCCAGGACAGCACCACCACCTCCCCCTTGACGAGACCCAGGATCGCCGCGTCGCCGAAGGGATGGAACGCCATGAAGAGGACCATGAGCGACCCCGCCAGGGCATAGACCACGGCCAGGCGGGTCTCCGGTCTTCCGGCGCCGCTTCGGTCCATCAGACCGAGGAGCATCATGCCCACGAAGGTGAACAGCAACGAACCACCATAGGCCAGCATTCGCTCGACCTGGTGAGCGTCGCCGGACGAATGGTCCGGATGCGGAACCATCCCGACTTCATGGGCGAGCAGCGCGAACGCCGCACCCGCGGCCGCCAGTTGCGGCAGGGTCAGACCCAGCAGCACGCTCCGCCTGAGAACCAGGAAACCGCCTACCACCGGACAGACCAGCCCCAGGAGCATACTTCCCAAGACCGCCGGGAAGAGCAGGAAGGAGGGGTTCAGGATCTCCGCGAACGCGTGCGCCACGCCGTTACGCGGGCTCGGGCAAGCCGCCTTGCACGCGACCTTCCGAAAGTCGGATCACGCGTTCACAAGACCGCTCCAGCAGCCCGCTATCGTGACTTGAGATGACGATGGCCAACCGCGAGCCCCGGTTGATGTCTTCGAGCTGTCGGGCAATGGTTTCCCGGGCGTCCCGGTCCACGCCGGAGAACGGCTCGTCGAGGAGCAGCAAGGCCGGATCCACGGTCAAGGCCCGGGCTATGAGCGCCCGTTGCCGCTGCCCGCCCGAGAGATGGGAAAACACCGCTCGTCGGAGCCCGGCCAGCCCCACCTGTTCCAGAGCCGTATCGACCCGTCTTCTTTCGTGTCCGGAGAATCGTCGCCAGGGACGGAGCCGGCCGTAGGCGCCCATGGCCGCCACCTCCCATACGCTCAACGGAAAGTAGGCGTCGAGGGAAGCGCTCTGGGGTACGTAGCCGAGATGCGCGCGGGGAAGGTGTCGCTCCATTCTCCCGTCGCGCAACGGGAGCAGACCCAGCATGGACCGGAGGAGTGTCGTCTTGCCGGATCCGTTGGCTCCCGCCAGCCCGACGAATTCGCCGCTCTCGATGCGGAGATGAACGTCGTCGAGTACCGTCTCGGCGCCGTACCCCAGGCGCGCGTGTCGGAGTGCAAGGACCGGACGCGTGTCGCACCCGGTCACCGGGCGGCTGCCTTCGACAGGTGAGTGACGAGGTAGTCGATCAATCCGAAGTAGCTGTCGACGCCGGGCCGACCGCCCACGTACAACGGAACGTGCACCAGCGTTGCGCCGGTTTCCCCGGCGACGCGTTTCGGCATCCGGCTTGGCTGGGTGCCGTAGACCACCAGCGGAACCCTCGCGGCCTTCATCCGCTCGACCAGTTGGACGATGTGCCCCGGCGTCGGCCCGATGCCGGCCGCCACCTCCAGGGTGCCGAACAGCCGCATGCCGTAGCGCCTGGCGAAGTAGATCATGTCGTCGTGGTAGCTGACGTACTGGACGCCGTTGAGGCGTCGGGCCCTCTTCTGCCACTCGGGTATGCGCCGGTCCAGCTCCGCGAGGTAGGCGTCCAGATTCTTCATGAAGAAGGAACGATACTCGGCGTGGACCTTCGAGAGGCCGTCCGCGATGTTCCGCGCGATGAGCTTTCCCATGACCGGATCCAGGTTGTAGTGGGGATTACCCATCGGGTGGACGTCGCCCCCCTTGCGCGAGAGGGTCTTCGGCGGCCCCAGGGGCGTGACCCCGGCGGAGGTATCGATATGACCGACCCCTCCGCTTGAGACCCGCGGGTTGGCGGCCACATCGAGCAGCGCCGGCAGGAATGAATGCTCCAGCGCCAGCCCCATCAGCACCACCGCATCCGCGCGGTTGAGCAGGGTGACCATGCTCGGCTTCAACTGAATGCTGTGAATGTCTCGGACGCCGAGGGTCAGACTGTTGACGGAAACCCGGTCTTTGCCGATCTGCCGGGCGATGTCGGCCAGATCCGGAATGGTGGTCACCACCCGGATTTTCTGTGCCGCGGCCGAACCCGCGAACATCAAGACCGTCATCAAGACCATCGAAAGCGTGACGGCCGCCAGCCGCCACCGCCGTGTCAACGTACTCGTCATGTGAGATCCTCCTCAAGCAACATCTTCCGGATACCGCGACGCGGCTTCGTCGCGGTGCTCGCCCGTGATGCCCGGGCCTCAGCGGCGCTGACGGAAACCATGCGTATGGCTGCCGAGGGCGGTGGTCCATTGAAGATAGAACCGACTTCCGTCGTGGACCTCCGATCCGACGGAATCCCAACCGTACGTGTACTGGAGACGCAGGCGATTGAATTCGCTCAACGACCACGTGACGTACGGCGACAGGCTCAGCGTCTTGTCCGACGGATGCTCCAGGTCGGGTGCCGAATCGAACAACAGTCCCACTCCCCAACGACCCTGGATCTCCGGATTGAAGTCCAACTGCGCATAGGCGTAGCCGCCGCGGGCGTCCGTCGTTGGCGCATCATGGTGACTCTGGCGATTGGCCAACCATTCGCCCGCGACGGTGAATCCTTCGTACAGGCCCGCGACGAGGGGCCGATGCCGGAGCGTAACGTCAAGGCCCAAGCGAGAGCGTCGGCTTCCCTCCTCACCCGTCTCCGACCTTGGCGTCAGCGCCACCGAGGACCCCATTTCGAGATTCCAGGTCTCGCTCAATTCGAAAAAAGCATGCACGCGGCCCAGGTACGTCAGTTGGTTGAGGAAGCGTCTTGCGCCCTCCTCCGCGTGCTCATCCTCTCCGTGTTCCTCCTCCCCGTGCTCATCCTCTCCGTGCTCATCTTCCCCGTGATCTTCTTCCCCATGCTCATCTTCCCCATGCTCATCCTCTCCGTGCTCATCCTCCCCATGCTCATCCTCTCCGTGCTCATCCTCCCCATGCTCATCCTCCCCGTGCTCTTCCTCCCCATGCTCGTCCTCTCCGTGCTCGTCCTCTCCGTGCTCGTCCTCTCCGTGCTCGTCCTCTCCGTGCTCGTCCTCCGCGTGCTCGTCCTCCGCGTGCTCGTCCTCCGCGTGCTCGTCCTCCGCGTGCTCATCGTGGCCATGCTCATCATGGCCATGCCCCCCAGCACCGTGCACGTGCCCGATCTCGTTGAATGCGCCAACGGTCAAGGACAGGAAGAAAGGCGTCGGCAATAGATAGCGGAACTGGACTCCGGTGCCCAGGGACTCGCCGCCCACGATACGGTTCAAGGACCACGGCTAATTTTTGTTTTGGTTCGGGCGGAGGGTGAGGGGAGTATGGCTTGGGAGGGAGGGGGGGCGGCCCGAGTATGGAGGACACGGAGATGGAGTTAGCGGGCGAGGTATGGGCGGTGTTCGGTAGTGTGGCGGCGTTTTCCGGGCACGAAGGATGGCTCGGGCAAGGTGTTTGCCCTGCGGGCGGATGAGGTTGGATGAGCTTGGTGCGGGGGTGGGTGGGTATCAGGCGATGGCGGGTTTGGGCCGGGAGTTGGCGGACATCTTCAGATAGTCGAGCAGCAGGCGAGGGGTACGGTTCAGCTTGCGGACGGTGGCGGCGACGGGCTTGCGGTGGGTCTTGATGACGGCGATGGCGAACCGGCGCAGGCGGGTCATGTTTTGGGGTCCATGGCCGGTGCGGATGCGGCTTTTGTCCTCGTTCCAGGCGTCGGTGTCATCGAGGATGCGATGGAGGGAGTTTTCGATGGTCCAGTGGCCCCGGTTGATGCGCAGCAGGGATTGGGCATTGGCGGTCTCTGGGGTATGGCTGGTGACGCCCCAGGAAGAGTCCACCGAGGTATCGGTGACGCGGCCCTTGCGCACTTGGCAGCGAGTGCGGCGAATGAGGAAGGCTTGGCCGACGCCGGGGAAGCGGAGGTGGTGGTTGAGCGCGGTGGTGGTCCAGATCTCGCGCTGCTCCCAACGACCGTGCGCGGTGGGGAGCTTGCCCTTGATGGGCTTGCCGGTGTTCTCGACAAAGTCGGGTGGGCGTTTTGCGTCGTCATGGAACCACAGCCGGAGGTCCCCGAGCAGAGTCTTCTGGTTGCCCTTGGCGATGAACATATAGTGGGCATCGTGCTTGCGCAGGAAGGAGGCGATGGCGGTCTGTGTCAGCAGGGCATCGGCGGTGAAGGTCTTGCCGGCGAGGTCGCCGAGTGAATCGAGCAACGGGAGTGTGACCCCGATCTCGTTGGTGGATTTGGTTTGGCCGTCGTCTTGGGTCAGAACAGTTTTTTTTGACCCCAGGCGATGGCGCTGTCATGGCCGCAGGCGCCGAGGATATGGACTTGGCGACCGGCCTCGTCGACAGCGCCCTTCATGGTCTTGCCGTCGATGGCCAGCGACGCGTCGTTGTGCCCGTGGGCTACGAACCAGGCCCGCAGCGCGGCATCGAGTTCTTCGGGTGCGACCTTCACGATGGCGTTGCGCAGACAGTAGATGCTTGGTCGCTGGTAGACGCCGTTGACCCGGCGGCAGCGGAAGTGGCGCAGCATCGCTGGCGAAAGGTCGCACACCCACTCGTGGATGGCCTTGTAGCCTCGGGCGCCGCACAGCGTGGCGGCCGCAGCGAGCCCCAGCAGGGTCTCGAGGCGGTAGCGGCGCCCGTAACGGCTGCGTGGGTCGGTGAGGGTGCGAAACACATCCGGCAGGCTCTTCATTTGCTTGGCGCTCAACATGGCTCTCGGTCTCCCATGACGGTAACGGGGCTCCAAAACAGGGCTGCGAAGCACCCGACGGGCGTGGCGGGTGAGGGCTCGCACGAAGACCTTCTTCGGCGTGGAGCCTGAGCGGTACCCGCCCCGAGTCCGGCGAAAGCCTCGTGTGAGGCCCACCTCGGTCCAGCCCGCAGCCCGGTAGACCGTGCCGGCGAAGCGCGTCGGGTCGACGAACGTCTCCAACAGCACCAGCGGATGATGAAACCTCACCGGCCAGTCCCGCATCAGTTGGCGTGCGCACAGCCCCAGCACCCGAGACCCGAGATTGGGCACCGGGCGCAACAGCAGGAACCGGGTGTTGTTGACCACCAGATGCAGCCGGTCGTACTTGTGGCGCAGCGTCCAGCCAATCCACGCATCCCGTGCCTGGCACTTCAGCGCCGCAGCCGAAAAAGACGCCAGCGCCACCCACTGGCCGCGCCACCGCGCGCCATACCACACCGTCTCGCCCACCTTCGGCGCCGCCCCGAGGTAATGATGCTCCGCCATCAGGTCCCGGAACCGCGCCTCCTCGTGTGGCATCACCGCGTCGAGCGTGACTTCCGAAAGCTCCATCCCCTCCCCCCGGTGCGCCCTCGCCCCCTGTTCGAGAACTTGTACCGCAATTCGGGCAGGAAGTCCACCCGACACAGGTTCCGCTTTGAATCCCGGCAGAGTCAGTCAGAACAAAAATTCGCCCTGGTTCAAGGACAGCGGCGTATTGACGAACGGAAGCTCGTGCGCGTGAAACTGGGCCAGGCGACCGAAATCCGAAAAAAACCGGCCCGCAGTCAGGTTGACGGGTAAAGACGTCGTTTGCACGGCCGCCTCTTCGATCTCGACCCCCTCGTCCGTGGCCGTGATGAAGGTATAGGCCCTGGCATACGGATCGATTTCGGCCGACAGTCCGAGCTCCACCGACCGCAAACTGAAGTCGGCGTGGTTGTCGGGCCGGTGCTCGAAAGTCGAGTCTATCGCCAATCCGATGGCAGGATTCAGAATCGAAGCACTCTCCTGAATCGACTTCACCGACTGCTCGACCGAAGTCACACGGTCGGCCTCGGCCTTTTCCCGCTCGATCTCACCGATGCGATCCTTCAACCTGTCCATCTTCTGCTGCATATCGCTCATTGCATCATGCATCTCGCGCAATTGCTCCTTGAGTGCATCCACTGGTTCCTGCGCCCCCACGGGTCCCGCAAACCCGCATGACAGCAGAAACGCGACGCATCCGGGCATGAACCTTTTCGTCAACGATAGTGGTCTCATGGAATCTCCTTCCGGTGGACGGGGCTTGATTTCGGATTCCCATTATCAATATATGGTTCTCAATAGTCAAGTCCATCGAGGGCCATATCAATGACTGTCCGGATAAATCCTGCGAATATATGATAAGGTAACCTCATTAGCCCATCGTTAAAACGAGCCCCCGGCAGCCCTGCGATCCTTCCGGCGCCCGGAGGGATCCGCAAGAGGATCGTCCGGATACCTGACGGAATCGACCAACACCCGGAATGGAGTGACGGAAGAAAATTCCGCCCCGCTGACCCCCCGAACAGGAAGGACCTTTGAAACCCTGGGTCAAGGATGGGTTCGCCGACTCCTGCGCGTGCTCCGGGATCGCGCGTCGTTGGCAACGTCACGAGCAACCGATGCAGGGACGGGAGAGCAGGATACTGCGGGAGCGGTGGTCCGCCCGTACGCAGCTTTTGCATGTCGGAGGCGTAGTGGTGTATATGAATGGACGGACGTTCCGTAACGAAGGATGGAAGGTCGATGACGCCCACCGAGGGCAGGACTGGGGGGTCACATGGTCGACGACAAGAGCCCTTCCGGCGTAGCGTTTGCCGAGAGTCGCCCTCGCTCCCGGAGGCGGACACGCCAGCGAAGCGTGATCCAGCGAGTGTTGCTGGAAGCCAACCGGCCGCTGAGCCCCCACGATATTCTCGAAGCCGCGCAGGCGAAGGCGCCCGGCCTGGGCATCGCCACCGTCTACCGCGCGATCCATACCATGATGACCGAGGGCGCCCTCGTGGCCGTGGATATACCCGGCGAGGCCCCTCGCTACGAAACCGCGGGCAAGGAACACCATCATCACTTCCAGTGCCGCGAGTGCGACGACATTTTCGACATCCAGGGTTGCCCCCCGGATATCCAGAAGCTCACGCCCAAGGGCTTCCGGCTCGAAGGCCACCAGGTCGTCCTCTACGGCGTGTGCTCCCCTTGCACGGGACTGCCCACGTAGCCCGAGCTTGCGTTTCTCGTTTCGATGACGTATCGCGCAGGAGGGCGCCGCGGCCTCCGACTCGCTCGCCCTTGGCGGCACCCGTCGTTGACTGCCGCAAGGCCGCCCGGGTCACGAAACCGGCCACGGGAGGAAAACCACAGGAGGAAACCATGAGCGGCCTCCGCATCGAACAGCAAGGGAAACCGGCCCGGGAACTGGACTTCCGGCAGCTCGCGGAGATGGACGGCCAGATCGACGATGTCGCCAGGCTGATACCCGGCCGCGTCGGCGGCGCGGTGACGCTTCAGGCCATCCTCGACCGGCTTCAGCCGGACCGGGACCTCGACTACCTCACGGTGGAGTCCACCGACGGCGGTTTCGCCGCCAGTGTGCCGCTGGAGGCGTTGCGCCATGCGGTCATCGCCTACCGCGTGGGCGACGAGCCGCTGCCCAGGGACAAGGGTGGACCGTTGCGCTTCCTGATCCCCGACGACGAGGGCTGCGCCACCGGCGGCGCCGATGCCTGCGCCAACGTGAAGTTCGTGGGTACGCTCCGGTTGTCGAAGGGGCCAGGGAAGGACACGCGCCCCGAGACGCCCCGACAGCATGCCGGGCTTCACGAGCGCGAGCGCCAGAGCGGGGAGTAACCGGAAAGGACACCGAATGGCTTCACTCAAGGACAAGTACGCAATCGTGGGCGTGGGTCACTCGCCGCTGGGGAAAGTGCCCGAACTGAGCGACTACGGCCTGCAAGTGTTGGCGGTGAAGGCCGCCCTGGACGACGCCGGCCTCAGAAAGACCGACGTCGACGCGGTGATCACCCACAGCCACCTGCTCGGCGCGGTCAGGGTCCATCACCAGAACCTGTCCGAGCGGCTGGGCATCGATACGGCCTTCGGCGTCTCGCTGTCCGCGGGCGGGGCCACCTCCTGCCTCATGGTGCAGGTGGCGGCCGCGGCCATCGAGGCGGGTTTCTGCAAGACCGTGCTGTGCGTGCACGGCGACAAGGGCGCCACCCGCAAAACGCCCGGAAGGGGCGACGGCGGCGGCGAGTTCGGCCCGGAGTACGGCCTGTTCGGCGCCGCCGGACAGCACGCCTTCGGACTCACCCGGCACATGCACGAGTACGGCACCACCCACGACCACATGGGCGCCGTGGCCGTGGCCTGCCGCAAGCACGCGCAACTGAACCCCGTGGCCACGATGCGCGCCGACATGACCCTCGAGGACTACCACAACTCGCGCTGGATCGTGTGGCCCTTCCACCTGTTCGACTGCTGCCTCCGAAGCGACGGCGCCGCTGCGGTCATCGTCACCTCGGCGGAGCGCGCCCGGGACATGAAGCAGCGGCCGGTGTACGTCATGGGCATGGGCCGCGCCAACAACTCCCGCGGCTACATCTACGGGGACCACATGACCGAGTTGGGCGCCAGGGACTCCGGCGCCCAGGCCTTCGCCATGGCCGGCATCACACCCGGGGACATCGACACCGCCCAGATCTACGACTGCTTCACCTACATCCTCATGGCCACGCTGGAGGACTACGGCTTCTGCAAGAAGGGCGAGGGGGGTCCGTTCGTGAGCGGCGGCCGCATCGAGCTGGGAGGCGAACTGCCCACCAACACCTCCGGCGGCATGCTGTCCGAATGCTACATCGAAGGCATGCTCCAAATCGTCGAAGGGGTGCGCCAGTTGCGCGGCGAATGCGGTCCGCGCCAGGTCGAGGACGCCGAGACCGCCATCATAAGCGGCAACGGCGGCAATGCCGTGTGCCACTCGACGCTGATACTGAGGAACTGACACGCCCTGGTGGCAGGTCCTGAACAGGACAGGGATCAGGGGGTAGCGGCTGATACCCGCCGCGAAGCGCGGTGGACAGGAGACTGCCGTGAGCGACTACGCCAAGCCCGTTCCGACACCGTCCGAAGATTCCCGGCGCTACTGGGAAGCGGCCCGAAACCACGAATTGAAGCTGCAGCAATGCCGGGAGTGCAACGCCTTCCGGTTCCCGCCGGCCGAGGTGTGCCCCGAGTGCACCTCCGACGCCTATGACTGGAACCCGGTATCGGGCAAGGGCAGGGTGTTCTCCTTCGTCATCTATCACCGCGCCTACCATCCCGGCTTCAGGGACGGGCTTCCCTACGTGGTGGCAGTCATCGAGCTCGACGAAGGCGTGCGCCTGCTGTCCAACGTCATCGGATGCAAGCCGGAAGAGGTCCGTTGCGACATGCCCGTGGAGGTCTCCTTCGAGGACATCACCGACGACATGTCGCTGCCGAAGTTCCGGCCCGCCTGAGCCGGCGGCCGCGGACCCCCCTCTCCCTTTGGGCGAGGGCGCCCAGGCCGCGGTCAACGAAAAGGAGCCGGACGGGCAGGATGGTTGCGGCCCCTCACCCGGCCTTCGGCCACCCTCTCCCGGAGGGAGAAGGAAGGAGCGCATGCCCTACAGGGATTTGCGAGAATGGATCGAGCAGGTGGACGCCATGGGCGAGCTTCGCCGGGTGCCCGGCTGCGACTGGAACCTGGAGATCGGCGCCCTGGCGGAGGTGGCCGGACGCGGGCAGGACGCGCCCGCGCTGCTGTTCGACCACGTCAAGGACTATCCCGACGGGCACCGGGTGCTGGTGGGCATGGTGGAGTCCCTCAGGCGCGCCGCCCTCACCACCAACCTGCCCACGGACATCACCCGCAACGAGTTCATTGCCGCCTGGAAGGAACGCCTCAACAACCCGACGCTGATCCCGCCGCAGTACGTGGACGAGAGCCCGCTCTACGAGAACGTGTTCACGGGCAAGGACGTGGACGTGCTGAAGCTGCCGGTGCCCAAGTGGCACGACGAGGACGGCGGCCGCTACATCGGCACCGCCCACGTGGTCATGACCCAGGATCCGGACGAAGGGTGGGTGAACATGGGCACCTACCGCACCATGGTCCACGAGGCCGACCGTCTGGCCGTGTACATATCCCCGGGCAAGCACGGTCGCATCCACCGCCAGAAGTCCTTTGACCGCAACAAGCCCCTGAAGGTGGCCATCTCCTTCGGGCAGGACCCGCTGCTGTTCCTGCTGGCGTCGCGGCAGATTCCCTGGGGCGAGCAGGAGCTGGACTACGCCGGCGGCATCAAGGGCGCGCCCGTGGACGTCATCCGCGGCGAGTTCACCGGCCTGCCCATTCCCGCCCACGCCGAGATCGCCGTCGAGGGCGAGATCATGCCCGACGAGACCCGTGACGAGGGCCCCTTCGGCGAGTGGCCCGGCTACTACGCCAGCGGCTCGCGCCAAGAGCCGGTGGTGCACGTCAAGAGCCTGATGTACCGCAACCACCCGATCCTCACCGGCTCGCCGCCGTTCCGGCCGCTGCCCGGCGCCGACGGCTGCACCTCGCTGATACGGGCCGCGTTCATCTGGGACTCCATGGAAAAGGCCGGCGTCCCCGACGTCACCGGCGTCGCCTGCTACCAGAACCGCTTCTTCACCGCGGTGTCCATCCGCCAGCGCTACCCCGGCCACGCCAAGCAGGCCGCCCTCATTGCCAGCCAGAACCACACCGGCGCCTACCTCGGCCGCTACGTCGTGGTGGTGGACGACGACATCGACGTCGCCGACCTGAACGACGTGCTGTGGGCCATGTGCACCCGCTGCAACCCCGCCGACTCCATCGACATCCTCCGCAGGACCTGGAGCGGCCCCCTCGATCCCATCATCCCCCGCGACCGGAAAGGCCACAACTCCCGCGCCATCATCGACGCCTGCCGCCCCTACGAGTGGGCCAAGGACTTCCCGCCCGTCTCGGGCGCCAGCCCGGAGCTGAAGGCGCGGGTGCTCGAGAAATACGGGGAGTACCTGAAAGCACCTGAAGGGGGTTGGTCAGGCAAAAGGCGGCAGGAAGGTATGACCTGACCCCGCTGGCGCCGTCATTCGACGAGCGCGTCGGTCCAGAGCCGCTCCAGGAACGGCTCCCACGGCAGCACGTCGATCCCGTCGTCGGTGCGTCTGGGGGTGGTCTCATTGCAGACGATGACGGCTCGACGGGGACGATGCTCGCCGACGTACGCGCGCATCGCCCTGAGATCCCCGGGGCGGAGGCGGGCGCCGCCCTTGACCTCGATGGCCACGGCGCCGTCCCGCCCGAGAACGAAGTCGCATTCCAGCCCCGATTTGGTGCGCCAGAAGCGCACTGGAAAGTCGCGTTCGCGATAGGCCCGGTAGGCGAGCAGCTCCATCAGCACGAAGTGCTCCAGAGCGCGGCCGAAGTCCGGGCCGGCGGCTCGCTCGATCCGGCGTCCGGTCACGTGCCCGGCGACGCCGACATCGAAGAGATAGAACTTCGGCGCCCGTGTGATGACGGCGCGCGAACTGCGGCCGCCGAACGGCTCCACGAAGACGCCGAGAAGGGTATCGACAAGAATCTGGAAGTATTCGCGCACGGTCTTGGAATCGACGCCGCAGTCCCTGGCGACGTTGCTGTAGTTCAGAAGCTCTCCGTGGCAGAACGAAAGCGCGTCGAAGAACCGGGAGAACGCGGCGACATTCCGCGTCAGTCCTTCGTCGAACACTTCCTCTTTCAGGTAGTCATCTACGTAGCCCGCCAACGCGCGCCGGTATTGCGCAGTGTCGTAGTGTTGCGGGATCAGTCCCCGATTCAGCGCCCTCAGCAGGTCGAAAGCCGGGACTTCCGGCCAGGTCAGGGGATGGAGTTCGAAGCGCCAGGCGCGCCCGCCGAGCAGGTTGGCGCGTCCGCGCTTCAACTTCCGGGCGCTG
Source organism: uncultured Binatia bacterium (SeqCode) (assembly GCA_965214905.1). Lineage (GTDB taxonomy): Bacteria > Desulfobacterota > Binatia > UBA9968 > JAJDTQ01 > JAJDTQ01. The sequence goes on along the minus strand of OZ243984.1, from coordinate 2,153,977 downwards.
GAGCCGCACAGGACAAAGCTCAGACCTTCGTTCTCCATCAGCCGATGGACTTCGTCGAGCAGGGCCGGCACTTTCTGCACTTCGTCGACGATGATGGGGGCAGCCCGACTGGCGCGGTCGAATGCCCGCACGCGCTCCGAGAACATCCACGGCGCCCGCGTGAGATCCAGCAACAGGCGGGTGTCGAGAAGGTCGAACCGGGCGGCATGAGGGAACTGCTGGCGCAGCAATGTCGTCTTGCCGGTCTTGCGAGGTCCCCACACGAAGGCCGATTGCCCTTGCGGGAGGTCGATGCGAAGAGTGCGCTTATATTGCATCGATTCGGAGTTCTATCCGAACTAGATGAACTATTTCGGAATATACTCCGAGTTAGAGATACTGACAAGAGCCTTCTGTCGAGGGCTTCCGCCCGCTTTCCTCATTAACGTCCGTATCCGGTCCGGGTTGAGGGCGGGTCCCTGACCTGGATGCCCAGGGAGGACAAGGCGTGGGAGAAGGCGTTGGCCAATGCCGTGCTCTATCCACACATCACCCCGATGTTGAGCCCTTGGAAACCTGGAAGGGGGGAATCCAGAGGTGACGGAGGGGCGCTTCAAGGGGGCAGCAAGACACCCGTTTCGAGGTCTCCCGTCCACAGATCTCCCGTGTCGATGTCGAACCACCAGCCGTGCAGGGTGAGGTCGCCCCGCTCCATGCGCTCCCGAATCCACGGGTAGGACCGCAGACCAGCCAGGGACTTGAGCACGGAACGCTGCTCCGCGGCGGCCGCCACTTCCGCGTCCGAGCGGTCGTCCTCGGGGGCTTCCGCCAGCACCTCGCGACAGGCCGCATCCGCGAGCGCCACCCACGGCCCCAGGCACTCGAACGGCGGCAACTCCCGCCCACGCGCCGCGTCCATCGCCGCCTTGATGCCTCCGCAATGAGAGTGACCACACACCACCACATGCGCCACATCGAGCGCCTTGACCCCGTACTCCACCGCCGCCATCACCCCGTGTGCCATCGCGTCACCAGAACGCCAAGGCGGTACCAGATTCGCCACCACCCGCACCACGAAGATGTCCCCCGGCCTGACATCGAATACCAGAGCAGGGTCCACTCGCGAGTCGCTGCAGGCGAGCACCAGGACCTCCGGCTCCTGCCCCTGTGACAGGCGCGCCATGAGGGAGGCGTCGCTTTCGTACTCGGTCTTGCGGAACGCGCGGGCACCCTTCATGAGCGCGGAGAGGCCGTCGTTGCGGTGGTCGATCACGGCTTTCGTCCTTTACCGAATTGTCGGTCTCCTGCCTGCAATGATACTCTTGAAGACAGCCTATCAACTTCATGAAGAGTTGAAGCCTTGCCGGATCATCAGAGTTCACGGAAGGAGATCGAAGATTAGCTTCAGTTCTTGTCCACAAGGCGCTGTATGCAGCCTACTGCCCGTCTCAGACTCTCGATATTACGAGCAGCGACGGCGGGCCGCCAGCGCGATTGAACATATTCGATGAGCCTCGTAGCGTAGGCGGGGCCCGTTGCTCGACCGCTTCCCTCGCGCGGCACCATGTCCATGCGGATGTCCCTTTTACGGGAACGGCGCGCAAGGTCGACCATGGCCCTCTTCGGATCGCGAATATCTTCCGCAGCCACAGGAATCCGTGCCTTTGAGACACCCAAGAAAGCCGACAGTGCCTGGACATCTGCCATCAGCCACGCTTCAACTGCCCGCACGACAACACGAAAGCACATTCGGGTTGCCGGGTGTGGCATCCACTCCGCCCGGAGCGAGGGTGCGCAATCCGCGTCCATATCAAGGTCGACCAGCACGATCCACGGCGCATGGCGCGCTGCGTTGTTGTAACCAGCTATTTTCTCTCTCAGAAAATCTTTGCCCGCCTGCCCGTAGACAGGTCCAGGCTGACCTCCGTATTCGGTGATCAACTTCTGAATGACCGCTGCGTCCAGGATTCCTTCGACCGACGCCGCAATGACTGGCGAGACCGGCACGCTCACGCGTCTCCGAACAACACAAGCTGCGTCGCCTGATCGGGCCGTGTCCTGGGGATGACGATATCCGCCAGCGAAAGGCCTCCGTCCAAAAGGTCGCGGATATCCCGGTATGAACTTGCCGGAGTCACCACCGTACCCTCGGCGCCCGGCGCCAGGAGCAGCGTTTCGTCGAGACCGATTCCTTCATCCCGCAGCAGGTCCGGAGAATGCGTGCTGAGAAAGATCTGCCGTTTCGTCTGGCGCTGAACCCTCGCGAGCATCTGTGGGAGCAACCGGACGATCCCCGGGTGGAGCGAAAGCTCGGGCTCCTCCAGCAGCAAGGGTCCCTCCCTCTCCATCGCCACCCAGAGCAATCCCATGAGCCTCAACGTGCCATCGGAAAACTGCTCTTCGGTTTGCCACGCCCCCTGCGGGCGCCAGTGCTGGTATTTACCTAGGAGATGCGGTGTACCGCGGTCGTCGCGCCGCAATTCGACCTCTTCGAGTTGCGGAACCGCGACACGAAGGGCCTTTTGAATCCGCTTCAGCTTGGCGTTGCGGCTGCGATCCCGCGTCTTTGCCACCTGTTCCAGAAAATCCCCGCCGAAGGGGTCGTTGGACTGGCCCACCGAGCGGTCGGGCTCGCGGACGAGTTGAGGGACGATATGCAGATACCGAATCGAGGCGAAAAACGAGGCGAGGTCCCGAAACGGCTGGTTGACGTTTACCTGTTCGAGATAGGTTTGAGTCAGACGTGCGGGGTCGGCCTTGTCATCCGCGTCAGGGCGGTCGACGAGCTTCACATCGTCATGCGATACGCGTTCTCCATGGACCAGCGGCCGGCGCTGGTTGTCCTGGCGCAGAGCGAGTTCGTACTCCCATCGGGATCCGTCCTCTTCTTCTCGCAGTTCGACCTGTATCTCGATGTCCGGGTTCCTGCGCGCCGCAAGGCAGCGGACCGCACTCACGCCGCCACGCCGCCCCACCGCCTCCTGAAAACCGCCGCCTGATGACGCAAGGTCTCGCAAAAAACGAAAGACATCCAGGAAGTTGGATTTTCCCGATGCGTTGGGGCCGACGAGAAACAGGCGATCCTGAACGGCGACCTCCACGGCGGCAAAGTTTTTCCAGTTCCGGAGACACAACTTGCGGAATCTCAAGTTCGTGCTCATGACTTTCGCCTCGTACTCTTCTACTGCAAGAGTGCGCCTTCGCTAATCCGACCTCCAGGGACTCCGCGCGGGAACCTCTAACCCGCCGCTCCCCTCCGCCGCCCTCACCAGCGCTCGTATGCGGTCGGGTGTCAACGGCAGTTCCCTGACCTGGATGCCCAGGGAGGACAGGGCGTGAGAGACGGCGTTGGCCAGGGCGGCGCCGCAGGCGACGATGCCGCCTTCGCCGGCGCCCTTGACGCCCAGGGGGTTGAGGGGCGAGGGGGAGTACTCGGTAATGATGCTTTCCACCGGCGGGATCTCCATGCTCGACGGGAGCGGGTAGTCCAGCAGCGTGGTGGTGAGAAGCTGTCCGTCCTCGTTGTAGGCGAGCTCCTCCAGCAGCGTGCCGCCGATGCCCTGGGCGGCGGCGCCCAGGGCTTGGCCATGCACCAGCAGCGGGTTGACGCAGCGGCCCACGTCTTCCAGCACAAGATAGCGCAGGATCTCCACCAGGCCGGTCTCCGGGTCCACGGCCACGTGCACCAGGTGGCCGCCGTAGGTGTAGGTGAGCCGGTCGGTGTGGAAGTATTCGGTGGCCTCCAGGCCGGGGGCGTCTCCGCCCGTGACCTTGCCGGGCCGGGTCATTTCCAGCAGCTCTCCGAGCCCCAGCAGCGGCTGGCCGGCGCCTGCGGCATCAACCCCCGGATTCCGGCTTTCGCCGGAATGAGACGAGGCGTCCAGGTGCGGCTGGCCGCTCCCCGCGGCGTGGACCCGGCCGGAACGGAACTCCAGGCCCGCGGGGTCGGTCTCCAACCGCCGTGAGGCCACCTGCAACAAGCGTTTCTTGAGCGCCTCGGCGGTGAGGTGCACGGCGTTGCCGGCCATCACCGTGCCGCGGCTGGAGTAGGTGCCGCCGCCCCAGGGCATGAGGTCCGTGCTGCCGTGGAACACGGTGATCCACTCCATGGGCACGCCCAGAGCGTCGGCGCAGATCTGCGCCATGACGGTCTCGTGCCCTTGCCCCAGGGTGGCGATGCCCAGGTAGACCGCCACGCTCTCGGGGCCGGTAACGGCGATGCGCGCGCCCTCGGACGGCCCGAGGCCGGTGTTCTTCACGAACCAGCCGAGGCCGACGCCGTGGTAGCGTCCGTCCCGCTGCTGCCCCTGGAGCGGCTTCAGCTCGTCGTAGCCGAAGCGCTCCAGGGCGTGCTCCAGCGCTCGCGGGTAGTCGCCGCTGTCGAACACGGTGGAGGCGATGCCCGGGCGGGTGGGTCCCAGCTCGTAGGGGATCTCCTCGGGCCGGATCAGGTTCTTGCGGCGCAGGTCGATGGGGTCCATGCCCAGGTCCGCGGCTGCCATGTCGAGCATGCGCTCGCGGAAATAACAGGACTCGTAACGTCCCGGCGCGCGGTAGGTGCCCACCCCCATCTTGTTGGTCATGACGCAGCGCACGTGGGCTTCGTAGGCCGGAATCCGGTAGGGCCCGGGCAGCACTCCGGCGGTAGACGCCGGCACCAGCCCGCCGTGGGTGCGGATGTGCGCGCCCATGTCGCCGTGGATGTGGGCGCGCATTCCCAGCAGCGTGCCGTCCCGCCGCGCGGCGATCTCGATCTCGCAGCGCACCTCCCGCGAGTGATTGGCCGCCATCAGGTGCTCGCGCCGGTCCTCGATCCACTTTACCGGCCGCCCGAGCTTCATGGCCGCGTAGGGGATCAGGAAGTCCTCCGGATAGAACTCGCCGCGGATGCCGAACCCGCCGCCGACGTCGGGCTCGACGAAGTGAATGCGGTGCTCGGGCAGCTCCAGCAGCGACGACAGCACCGCGCGGTTGAAATGCGGCACCTTCGTCATCCCCCACACCGTCACCTCGTTCCGGCCCGCATCGCAGGACGCCACCAGCCCGCGGGTCTCCATGGGGTTGCCGGTATGGCGGTGCACCCGCAGCACTTCCTTGCGGGTATACTCGGCGTGGCGGAAGGCCCCATCCACGTCGCCCAGCTCGATGTCGTGGCCGCCGGCCACGTTGGTGCCCTGTTCCTCGTGGATGATCACCTCGCCCCGCAGCGCCGCCTCGACGTCCGCCACCACTTCCAGGGGCTCGTACTCCACCTGGATCCGGTCGGCGCCGTCCTCCGCCACGTAACGGTCCACGGCCGCCACCAGCGCCACCGGCTCGCCCACGTAAGCGACCTTGCCCCGGGCCAGCGGGTACTGCAGGAACCGGTCCAGCCCCTCCAGCGCGTACATGCGCAGCGGGATCGGCTTGACGCCTGTGGGCAAATCGGCAAAGGTGAGCACGCTGACGACCCCCGCGAGCTTCAGCGCCTCCGAAACGTCCACCGCCTTGATGCGCGCGTGCGCGTGAGGGCTCCGCAGGACGGCCGCGTACAGCATCCCGGGCAGCTTCACGTCGTCGATGAACGTGGCCTTGCCGGTCAGGAAACGAACGTCTTCACCGCGCCGGATCGGCGCTCCGATGTAAGCCTGCGTCATATTCTGCTCCAAGGGTCGCATATCCACCGAAGGATACTACACTCGCACAACCGTGTCGCGTCTCGGAAAAACAACGTCGGTCCTCGTGCTACTCGCGCGGCCGGAGACCCTGCTGGTGCTGCTGTGGGCGGCGCAGGTGGTCAGGATGGCATGGCCGGGCGCGGCCGCCGACCACGCGGGCGCGGTGATCGCGGCAGCGTTCATCCTGCGGGTGTTCGTCTCCCTGCGCCGGCCGACGGTGATCCTGTGCAGCGGGCTCGCCGCGCTGGCCGTCTTGCTCATCTTCATCTACGGCGGGCCCGCTACCGTGCTCGTGGGCTTCAAGGCGACGCCCATGTTCGTGGGCTTCTTCGGCACCGTCGTGCTGATGCGCGCCACCGCGGACCAGCTCCGGCAGATCGCCAACGCGCGCGCACTGTTCGAGCGCCTCGAGCCCGACCATCGCCTGGGCGGCCTCCTGGTGGGCACCCATCTGCTGGCGGTGGTGCTGGGGCCGGGCGCCTACGCCATCACGGCGCCGATCGTGGGCGCGAGCAAGGTCGAGGAAGAGCACCTCGCGGCCATGCGCGCCTGCCATCGCGGCGGCAGCCTCGCGGGCCTGTGGTCGCCGTTCTGGATCGCCCTGGCGCTGTCGTCCCAGTACGTGCCGGGCGTGCCCTTGTGGCAAATCATGACGCTGGGCATGTCCATGGCCGTCTGCGCGCTGACGGCGTCCCACGTGCTCTACTCCCGGGAACCGGGCGTCACGCTTCTGTGGCGGGCGCTACGGAGCCTCCAGCCCATCGTGCCGCCGGTGGCGCTCTGCGTCCTGCTGGTGGCGGTGCTGTCCGGCGTCACCGTGCTGTCCACCCTGGAGGCGCTGATCGTGAGCGTCCCGACGCTGTGCCTGCTGGCGCTTTTGGCCAAGGGACGGCGGGCGCTCCGGACGGCCCTGGTGAACACGTACCGCGGCGCCGCTCACATCGGCAACGAGATCACCATCCTCACCATCTCGCTGGCGCTGGGCGGGGTGATCCGGCACGTTTTCGCCCGGACCGGAGTCACGGAATGGATCGGCGGCCTCGACCTGCCCGCGGTGGCGGTCATCGCCATCATCATCGGGACCGTGAGCCTCGGCGCCCTGGCCGGTGTGCACCAGATCGTGTCGGTAACCTTCTTGCTGACGGTCTTCTCGGAACTGCCGGTCCGGGTGGCGGACGTCATACTGATCGAGAGCGCCCTGGTGAGCTGGTCGTGCTCGTCCATGATCGGCCTCTCCGCCATCATGGTGGCCACCGCCACCACCATGTTCCACATCCCCCCGGAAAAGGTCATCCTCGGCCCCAACCTCAGGTTCGCCTCCCTGTTCGCCATCGGATCCATCCTGGTGCTCACGGGGGTGAACGCACTGCTGGGCGCCGGTACCGGCCGGTAGCGCGATGCGGGGTAGAGGGGGCTTCCGGCGGGCACGGGCGGGTTTGAAACCCGCCCCGACATCGGCGGCCGACTGCTAAGGCGCGGACTCCCGCTTCTTCGGGGTTGCGAAGCTGCTTTCCGGCTTGGCCCTACCCGCCGATTATGAAAGACTACTCCAACGGCGGTTCGTCCCGCAACGGCCCGACAAAACCGGTCGTGGTCCGTTTGAGCCGTTTGCCCTGGACTACAAAAGGATGCACCGCCACAAACCGAAGGGGAGAACCCGGCATGAGCAATCTGGCGAAGGACACAAGGGCGACGGTGATTCCGGCGATCCGGTACCGGGACGCCGCGGCAGCCATCGATTGGCTGTGCGAGGCGTTCGGTTTCAAGCGGCATCTGGAGGCGCCCGGCGAGGGCGGCGCCATCGACCATGCCCAACTCGTGTTCGGCAACGGCATGGTGATGCTGGGCTCGGCCCGGGACGACGAGTTCGGGCAGTTTCAGCAGCCCCTGGCCGAGCCCGGCGGGCCGGTGTCGCAGAGCCTTTACGTCGTCGTATCCGACGTGGACGCGCACCACGCCAAGGCCGCTGCCGCGGGCGCCGAGGTCGTCATGGCCCCCGAGGACCAGCACTACGGCGGCCGGCTGTATTCCTGTCGCGACCCGGAAGGCAACCTCTGGAACTTCGGCAGCTACGACCCCTGGGACACGTAGGGGAGCGGCAGTCGCGTCGCCTGCAGCATCATCAAGGGAGGTATAGCCACCGGGAGCCAGACCTGTCCGAGTAAGCGAATCGCAGCGAGAGGCAGGGAAATGGAGGCCGTTTTCAGGCGGATTCGAGGAGAATTTCAGCCGTCCTGCAGCTTTGCGGGCGCCGGAAGTCTCGACAGAATGGCGTTCACATTGCTGGCCAAGGCGTCGAGCCTTTGGTTTATGCGGCCATCCATGCGGTCAAGCCGCTCGTTCATGCGGTCGAGCCGCACTTCCATCCGGGCGAACCGCTCGTCGATCTGGGCGAACCGCTCGTCAATCTGGACGAACCGTTCGTCGATCCGGGCGAACCGCTCGTCAATCTGAACGAACCGTTCGTCGATCTGAACGAACCGCTCGTCGATCCGGGCGAACCGCTCGTCGATCCGGTCAAACCGGGTATCCATGCGATCAAGCCGGGAATCGATTCCCTTGTACAGGGACTCGTAACTGTCGATCCGCCCGTCCACCCGGTTGATCTCGGGCATGACTTGGGCGTTGATGGCCCACAAGCCCCATGCGCCCAGTGCGGCAAGCACCGCAACCGACGCGGTGATCACGCCGGCATACTCCTTCAACATCTCCATGGGGCGACTCTTCATGCGTCAATGATTCTATGAATGAAGAATCGGCCGGTCAATCCGTTTCTTTAGTGGACTCTCCCGTCCCTGCATCGGCGCGGTGCGGGCAGGGAGCGAATTTCAAACCCGTATGCCAGGAATCTGCGCCGTAGAACCCGGACGCCCGATGTAGGGGCGGGTTTCAAACCCGCCCGTGCCCGCATCGCGCTACCGGCCGATACAGGCTCCTAGAACTGCCGCACGACGCGCAGCTCGCCGCCGGTGCGCTGGTAGTCGTAAAGTTGGGCGTTGGTCTTGCGGACTTCGTGCACCAACGACACTTCCGGGCTGAAGCCGTAAAAGGCAAGGGCGCGGTTGTGGACCGAGACCCGCAGGTTGTAGGTCTTGTCTTCGCGGGGCACGCCTCCCGTGGTGTTCGGGAACCAGTTGCCCTCGTAGTCCGTCCATCGAACGCCGCCTCCTCCGCCGACGGTGAACCCCCGCGGCAGGGCCATGGACACGCCCGCCTGCAGCCACTTGCTCTGGTTCCGGTACTTCAGGCTCTCCGGCCGGTCGCGCCCGTATCCGACCGTGGCATCGAGCCGCACCGTGGGCGCGAGCACCCAGCCGGTGCTGAGGGAGAGATTCCGGACGGGCCCGTCCAGAAATTTGCGTGTGCGGTACCGGCGGTCATGCCACGACGCCCTTCCGTTGGCCGTAAGCCGCCTGGTGAGCCGGTGTCCTGCGCTCAGTTGCCCGCCCAGGTCGAAATAGTCGGGTTCGTTGGCGCTCCACCGATGACGCCAGTTGCCCAGCACGCTGAACTCGGTGTTCCGGGTTGCCAGCACCCGCGGGCCCGCGTGCAGGGACACCAGCATCTTGTCGAACTTCCCGCCCGAGTATTCCCGCCGCGACGCGTCCATGCCCATGCGGAGTCGAAGACGCTGCCCCAACGGATGCTGGTACTCTCCGCCGCCCCAGACCGACAGCCCTACTCCCGACGTGGTCAGCGACTCTGCGTCCCGGCGGAACGGAAACCCGAAGATGTAGATGATCCTCTCGTCGGAGGCGCCTCCGATATTGGTGTCCGGAGCCAGCGCAAAGCCCAGATGCATGTTCCAGCGCCGGCGCGCCCGGATCCGCGAAAGAAACCGCCGGACATTGGCCACCACCGGCGGCGGCGGGTTGCCCGCCAGCACACGCTCGAAGTGTTCCCGTGACAGGCTGTCCTCACCTTTGTAGAAAAAGGCCCGCGCCAGCTCCAGGCGCACGCGCACGAGGCCGGGTTGATCGATGAGCATGGCAAGAAAAGAGGCGATGGCCTCGTCCAGAAGCGCCTCCCGGTCCGCTTCGGCGACGCCGGGCCTTCGCGAAGACTCGACGGCCGCGAAGCCGATGAGGAAGAGAACGTCCTTACGGCCTGGACGGGCCTCCGCGAGCGGCCGCAGGATGGCCAGCGCCTCCTGGAACCGCCCCCGCTCAAGCAGCACACGCGCATCCGCCACGTCGGGGGCGGATGGCGGCGGCGGCTCCTGTGCGGCGCTCCACGAAGATGCGACGAGCAGGAACAAAGCAACGATCGCGATCATCGTGCGTGTGATGAGGCGCAACGGAAAATGAAAGAGCGAGACTTTCGTCTCGCTCCCTTGGGTCTTTCCAAAGGTACGGTGGTCCGGCCGACGAACTCGAAACGGAGGTGGTCCATTTCTCTCTCGGTCAAGGGTGTCGTCTTGTTTCTCATAGTGGCCGGGTTCTGGCGGAGGGGGCGAGATTCGAACTCGCGGCCCACTTGTCAGGTGGACGCCGATTTTCAAGACCGGTGCCTTAAACCACTCGGCCACCCCTCCGTATCCGGGAAGAACCGGGGCGTCCCGTGTCAGGGGCGCTTATCGGAATTGTGCCACTTGGTGAAGGGATTTGCCACAAGATTGGCGTTGTAGAAGCGGGGGTCGTGGGTGACCTCTTCACCTACCCACGGGGGTTTGGTCAGAGGGCGGTCTTCGCGGTCGAGCTCCACCTCGGCGAGGACGAGGCCCTGGTTGTCGCCGAGGAACTCGTCCACTTCCCAAACGAGGCCTTGGTGCTCCAGGCGGCGGCGCACCTTCTCGATGAGGGGCGGCTCGCACAGCCGCAGCAACTCGGCGGCGTCCTCGAGCGGGATGTCGTACTCGTATTCGGCGCGGGCGGCGCCCCGGGTGATGCCCTTGATGGTGAGGGTGGCCTTGTCGCCCTCGACGCGCACGCGCACGGTTCGCTCCGGCCGGGTGCTCAGGTAGCCCTGACGGAGGACGACGCCCTCGGCGTTGCGCCATTGGTCTCCGGCGACCAGGAACTTGCGCTCGATCTCAAGCGCCATGGGATCCTTCCTCGCGGGCTGCGCCGGCCCTCGCGCGCCGTCAACGAGGTAGCGGCCCGGGCAGGGGCGGGCCTGAAACCCGCCCCTTGCGTTTCTTCGTCCAGCTTCGTCTTCGTCCGGCCTCGGAGGGTTTACTGGCGATTACTGGCGATGGGAATCCCTGCGGCCTCGCGCGGACTACTTCATCCGGTGCAGCACGTTCTCCGCCAGAGCCTGGAGGTATTCCTTTCGGCCGGAAAGGTCCTTGGGCATGTTGAGCAGGGTCATGCCCACGTACTCCACGCCGTCTGCGGCCAGCCGGCCGAGTCCTTCCAGGCAGTCGTCGCCGTTGCCGGCCACGGCCCAGGCGCTGACCTCGGAGTCGGAGGCGATGTTGATCTTGACCATGGTGTCTTCCTGCATGTTCCAACTGCTGTACATCTTGTAGGAAGACGCCGCCGACTCCCGCGCCTGGGCGATGGCGGTCTCGCGGTCGCCGGCGAAGGCCACGCCCCGGGAAATGGTAATGTGGCCGGGGTCCTGGCCGGTGACGCTGCGCTCGTCGCGGTAGACGGAGATCAGATGGGCCACGTCGTCGAAGCCCACCTGCGGCGCCAGATACGCGGCGTCGGCGATGCGGGCGGACCGGCGCACCGCGCCTTCGCTCTGGCACGCGATCCAGATGGGAGGATGGGGCTTCTGAATGGGTACGAAACCCATCCTGGCGCCGTGTACGGTCCAGTACCTGCCCTCGTAGTCGATCTCCTCCCCGGTCCACAGCCGTTTCATCACTTCGATGGATTCGGTGAGGCGGGAGACCCGCTGCTTCCGGTTGGAACCCACGGCCTCGAGCTCGGTATCGCGGTAGCCCAGGCCCACGCCAAGGACGAACCGGCCCTTGGCGATGTGGTCCAGGGTCGCCACGTCTTCCGCCACCTGGAGCGGATTGTGCAGCGGCAGCAGCACGATGCCGGTCTGCAACCGCATCTCGCCCACCTCCGGGGCCAGCCGCGCCAGCATCGGAAAGGGCTGCGGCCAGATGGTGGGGTGCGACACCCAGTGCTGCGGCATGGTGACGGCGGCAAAACCGCAGTCACGCGCCACGTGGCAGATCTCCACGGCGTCGTCGATCTGCTCGTGCAGCGGCCGCGTCGGGTTGGTGAAGAAAGAACGGAAATAGATGCCGAGTTCCAAGGAAATCCTCCTGGGGCGGGAATGTGTCGGAATGGCCCCCGGAGAGTTTCGCGCGTTGCGCTCTTCCCTCCGGGCATGAATACGATGCAAGTTTCGGCGAACAGGGTCGAAAGGCTGCCTCTACTTCATGGCAAGTAAGGCCCGCCCTTGTCAAATTGGGGGGATTTCGCAAGTTGACAGAATCCGGTGTGTCCACTAACAGATAGCGTCATGGCTTCATCATCCACCGGAGGCGGTTCGGGAAAAGCTCCCGAGGTGGACGTGCTCATCGCGGGGGGCGGGAACGCGGCGATGTGCGCGGCCATCATGGCCCGTCACGGCGGCGCCGGCGTGCTGGTGCTGGAGGCGGCGCCCAAGGCGTTTCGCGGCGGCAACAGCCGCCATACCCGCAACCTTCGCTACATGCACGAGGGCGAGGACGGTTTCCTCACCGGCACGTATCCGGAGGACGAGTTCTACCAGGACCTCCTGCGCGTGACCGGCGGCGACACCAACGAGGAGCTGGCCCGCTTCTGCATCCGCGAATCCCGGGACGCGGGCGAATGGATGTCGGCCCACGGGATCCGCTGGCAGCCGTCGCTGCGCGGCACGCTGCAACTTTCGCGCACCAACGCCTTCTTCCTGGGCGGCGGCAAGGCGCTGATGAACGCCTACTACGACACCGCCGAGAAGATGGGCGTCCGGGTGGAGTACGAAACCGAGGTGCGGGACCTGAACGTCGAGGACGGCGTGTTCCGCTCCGCCGTGGTGGACCATCACGGCCGGACGCGAGAGGTGGCGGCCAAGGCTTTCATCGGCGCCTCCGGCGGCTTCGAGGCCAACGTCCCGTGGCTCAAGGAATACTGGGGCGACGCCGCGGACAATTTCATCATCCGAGGCACGCCCTACAACAAGGGTCGCGTGCTGCGGCAGTTGTTCGACGCCGGCGCGAAGCCGGCGGGACGCGCCAAGGGGTTTCACGCCATCGCGCTGGACGGGCGGGCGCCCCGGTTCGACGGCGGCATCGTGACGCGGCTCGACTGCGTCCCTTTCGGCGTCGTGGTCAACAAGAACGGCGAGCGCTTCTATGACGAGGGCGAGGACTTCTGGCCCAAGCGCTACGCCATCTGGGGCACCCTCATCGCCGGCCAGCCGGAGCAGGAGGCCTATTGCATCGTGGACGCCAAGTCCATCGACCTGTTCCTGCCCTCGGTCTTTCCGCCCTTCGAGGCGGACTCCATCCGGCGACTGGGCGCGTCCCTGGACCTGGACCCGGCCAGGCTGGAGCAGACGGTGGCGGCCTTCAACCGCGCCGTCAAACCGGGCGCCTTCGACGCCACGGTGCTGGACGATTGCGCCACCGAGGGCGTCGACCCGCCCAAGAGCCACTGGGCGCGCGCCATCGACGCCCCGCCGTTCTACGGCTATCCGCTGCGGCCTGGAATCACCTTCACGTACATGGGCGTGGCCGTGAACAAGCAGACGCAGGTCCTTTTCGGCGAGGACCAGCCGTCGCCCAACATCTTCGCGGCCGGGGAGATGATGTCCGGAAACATCCTCGGCAAAGGGTATCTGGCGGGATTCGGCATGACCATCGGAACGGTGTTCGGCCGCATTGCCGGAAGGGAGGCCGCGCGTGCCGTCGTCTGAGCATCTCAAGGAAGCCGACCGGGTCATGACCATCTGCAACGCCTGCCGCTACTGCGCGGGCTTCTGCGCGGTGTTCCCGGCCATGGAGCGGCGGCGCACCTTCGACACCAAGGACCTGGTCTATCTCTCCAACCTGTGCTTCGAGTGCCGCGCCTGCTTCTACGCCTGCCAGTACGCGCCGCCCCACGAGTTCGCGGTGAACGTGCCCAAGGCCCTGTCCGAGCTGCGGGCGGATACCTACGAGGACTACGCCTGGCCCCGGATCCTGTCCGGCATGTACCGGAACAACGCCTTTCTGGTGGGACTCATCACCACGGTGTGCGTCGCCGTGGTCTTCGTCCTCACCCTGGCGTTCCAGGGGGGCGCGACGCTGTTCTCGGCCCACCAGGGTGAGGGCGCGTTCTACGCGGTGGTGCCCTACGGCGCCATGGTGTTTCCGGCGACAGTGATGTTCTTCTACGCGATCTTCGCGCTGCTGGCGGGATTCGTGAGTTTCTGGCGCCGTACCCGCGGCAGCATCTCCGACCTCGTCAACCTGCCCGCCTTCGCCCGCGCCATGAAGGACGCCTTCGGCCTGCAGTACATGAAGGGCGGGGGGGACGGCTGCAACTACCCCGACGAGAAGTTCTCCAAGAGCCGCATGTGGCACCACCATCTGGTATTCTACGGCTTCCTGCTGGACTTCGGCGCCACCACGGTCGCGGCGTTCTACCACCACTTCATGCACTGGGACGCGCCCTACCCCTACCTGAGCGTTCCGGTGGTGCTGGGGACCGTGGGCGGCGTCATGATGTGCATCGGCACCGTGGGGCTGCTCTATCTCAAGTCCAGGAGCGACCTGGAGCCCGCCCAGGAGAAGATGCTCAGCCTGGACAGGAGCTTCCTCTGGATGCTGTTCCTGACGAGCTTCACCGGTTTGCTGCTGCTGGTGTTCCGGGAGACTGCGCTCATGGGAACGCTGCTGGTGATCCACCTCGGCGTCGTGGCCGGGCTCTTCCTCACCCTGCCCTACAGCAAGTTCGCCCATGCCGTGTACCGCTACGCGGCGCTGATACAGAACGCCATCGAGATCCGCGAAGAAGAAAAGAGCCGCGTCGTCCTGGGCTGAAAAGGGCGTCCCCCGCTTCCGTCATTCCCGCGCAAGCGGGAATCCAGGAGGGGAAGCGGGAATGACGGAGGGGCGGCGGGAATGACGTTTTGGGGGCTGCGGCCAGGGGTCGGGCCCCCGAACTGGGGGTCAGTACGTATCGAACATCCGCTGAATGGCGTCCGGGTCCTCGGTCACGCTCAGGGCCAGCGCCAGCAGCACCCGCGCCTTCCAGGGTTGGAGGTTGTCCGCGGTGACGATGCCCCGGGCGCGCAGCTTCGGGCTCCGGGCCACCCGGCCGGAGCCCACCCGGGTGCCGATGCACAGGGTCACGCCCTTTTGCCGGGCGCGCTCGAAGGCCTCGTCCTGAGCCGGCGTGGGGCGGCCCGCGCCGGTGGCGGCGCACACGATGCCCCGGGCGCCCGCGGCCACGCCGGCGTCGATCAGGGCGCCGTCGGCGCCCGCGTGCGACACCACCACATCCACCCGCGGCAGCGACTCCAGCCCGGTCACGTCGAACTCGGTCCCGGTGGTGTGCGGCTTGACCGTGCGGTGATGGTAGCGCACCCGGCCGTCGGCGTCGGCAAAGCCCAGAGGCCCCAGATCCCGTCCCTGAAACGCCTCCACGCGATAGGTGGCCGTCTTGGTCAGGTCCCGGGCGCCGTAGATCCCGTCGTTCATCACCGCCAATACGCCGTGTCCAGGGGAATCCGGATCCGCCGCCACCCGCACGGCGTTCAGCAGGTTGAGATAGCCGTCGGCGCCCAGCGCCGAGGCCGGGCGCATGGACCCCACCAGCACCACCGGCCGGTCGGTCTTGAGAACGAGGTTCAGGAAGTAGGCCGTC
The DNA here is from genome assembly GCA_965214905.1 of uncultured Binatia bacterium (SeqCode). Classification (GTDB taxonomy): domain Bacteria; phylum Desulfobacterota; class Binatia; order UBA9968; family JAJDTQ01; genus JAJDTQ01. The sequence goes on along the minus strand of OZ243984.1, from coordinate 2,138,562 downwards.
TCTTCGAGGGTGTTGGTGCCGTGGGTGATGACCGCGCCGTCGGCGCCGCCGCGTTCGAAGATCCCGTGCAGCAACTCCGCCAGGTCGAGCCAGTCCCGATCCACCAGGGCATGGCTCGGCAGCCGCCGAAACGGCACTTCCTCCACCTCGGCGATGCCGACAAGCTCGGGGACGGAGCCCAGCAACTCGCCGTCGTCGAGCCGCCGGTTGTTCTCGATGTACCAAGCCAGGTCCAGGCGGTCGGCGCCGACGGAATCGATGGTGCCTCCGGTGATGATCAGGGCGACTCTGGGTGCGGTCATCTCGTGGTCCTCGGAATGGAATCGTGAAAACAGAAGCTCAAGGCGGCGCCGGAAGTCTCCCGTGTTGTATTCGGCCCGGTCATCGACGTCAACCATGCGCGGGAGATCCCGAGTCGTTTCCGGACCGGTATCGGGCCACCGCTGCTTCTCGACGAGGTTCGGTACTCCCCTGACCTGCCCGGGATCATCAGGCGGCGTATCGACGAAGACCCTGCAAGAACAGTGGGGTGTCCCGAATCAACCGTGGATCATCCGCTGGTGCTTTTCACCGTCGGCTGCGTGGCTCCGCCTCGCGTGGTATCCACCACGGCTCGTGGTCGCGCCTTGCCGACGACAAAATTCCCGCACAGCTTCCCCACGGCCTGTTCGGGACACCCATTCCTGCACAGCTTATCCACGGTTCGTTCAGGACACCCCACTGGATGTTGTCGCCGAACCTCGCCATCAAGGAGCCGGCCGGAGCCGCAACCGCACCAGCACCGGGTCGTGGTCACTCGCGCGCGCCGCGGTTTCCGCGAACTCCGCGTTGACGTGCACGATGTCCACCTCCGCCGCCGGGCTCAGTGAGGGGCTCACCAGGATATGGTCCAGGGACTGCGCGTTGCCCTCGAAGATGTACGTGTACCGTTCGCTCGGAGGCAGTGTCCGGGTGAGGTTACGGAGGCTCCGCTCCAGGGTGTTCAACGGCGAGACGAACGCGAACTCGTTGAAGTCGCCGACCACGACGATACCAGCGTTGCTGGCCGCCGCGAGCCTGCCGGCGACGAAATCGTGGACGGCGCGGGCCTGCCTCCGGCGGCGGTCCACGCCGCCATTGGCCCGGGGCGACTCCTGAAGCTTCGTGAAGGGCTGAATCCGCCCGAACAGCGGACTGCTGCCGCGCTTGGAGTTGAAATGGTTGTTGACCACGGTCACGGGAGCGTGCCCTGGAGCGCGAGGCCGAAAGCTGGCGATCAGCGGCAGGCGGCCGTTGAAGAAAGGGTTTCCCGGATTGGTTCGCTGGTCCGCCGGACCGGTGACCGTGGCCACCGAGCCCGGAACGAGCTCCACGCGGCGCGGATTGTAGAGAAACGCCACGCGAATGTTCCCGCCGGGCTGGCCGCCGTTGGTGTCGTCGCCGATGAACGGATGATCGATGAAATGGTACCGGACCGGTCCCAGGGCGGCGATGCGGCGCACCAGCAACTGTAGCGTGGCGCCGGCGGCCTTCACCGCGGTTTTGGCCGAGCCGTCGTTGTCCTGTACTTCCTGGAGGGCCACGATGTCGGGATACCGCAGGTTTCGTGCGATGATGGCGGCAACGGCGTCGAACCGGCCGCCGGCCACGTCCATGTCCCCATCCGCATCGTTGGGGTCGAGGTTGAGCACGTTGAAGGAAGCGATGGTCAGATGTCCCTCGCCGCTCAGGCGCGTGGTCTCCGGCTCCAGCAGACCTCGCGTGGGCGTGATGGGCTCGGTGAACCGGACCTCGTAGTTGCCGAACCCGTAGCTCACCACTCCCGTAACGTCGCCCAGGGAATCGCCCACCTGGACCTGCGGCGTCGCCATCGGACCGAGTCCGAAGTCGTCGTCGATCTGAATCCGCTCCGGGTTGAAGTCGTCCGGGCGGATGGTGAGGGCGCCGCGTTCGCTCAAGCCCGTCGGCGCCGTGCCGCGGGCGAGCACGAAGATCTCGCCGAAGCGGCTGGTGGGGCTTACGGCAACGGCATCCCTTACCGTGACTCGCATGCCTTCGAGGGTCTCGTAGAAGTCGATGCCGTCTTCTTCGGGATCGAAGACGGCGAAAGCGTCGTTGTCGATGACCCTGCCGGGCGGAATACGTCCGCCCACCCCCAATACGACCGGTGCGGGGAGCCGGTTGCGGCGGGACAGCCGTGTGAGCCTGGGGCGGGTGATCTGCGTGATGGTCAGGTTGTGGGTAGGCGCGCCGCCGGGTTGAAATTCCGTGACCATGCCGCGCACACGGAGCGCATCACCCACCGCCGCCGCAGGCATCCTGCGGGTAAAGACGAAGATGCCGTCCGAGGTATCAGGGTTGCCGTCGCCCACCGGGTCCTGGAGATAGAACCCATCGGCATCGACAGCCGTGACGATCCCGGTGGTGGTGACCCCCTGTCCGTGAAAAGGCGAGAGGTGACTCCGCCCCTGGATCCGTCCGATGGGAGCCACGCCGGCGACCCTGGCGGTGCGCATGTCGTGGATCGAAGCCGTGCTGCCGGAGCGGAAAGACCCGGCCGCCGGACTCGCGAGCAGCAGGGCGCTGATCGCCACGCTGATCGCCATATGGCAGCCCAACAACGGACCGCCCAACCGTACGACCCATCGGAGCCGGCTTCCCGCCATCGGTGAACGCATAACACGACCCGTGTAACAGGACGACGAGACGGACCTCAAACGCCTGATCCGGCATGACCGGAACCAAGGATGGCATTCCTTCGGCTACGCTCAGGACCGGCTCTTCGACTTCGCTTCGCTACGCCTGTCCTGAGCGTAGCCGAAGGGCTCGGGCCGAACGGTTGTGGCAGGCATCTCTCCCGGTCGCCCGCCTGTTGCCTATTCCCCTGTGCGGTAGTTGTAGTATGCTCAGGATGTGACGTGAAGCATGCACCGCGTGCGTCCGTTGCGGAAAGGAGGGCTATCATGCCCGTCATCATGATCTACGAGGGCATCTCCGGGGCTGAAGAGGTCGCCAAGCGAGTTGCGCGGTCCCTGGACTACGAGTGCGTCGGGCGACAGGAGCTGGCGGCCACTCTCACACATTACGGCGTCCCGCGCGCCAAGCTCGACGAGATCACGGAGAAGGAGCCGCACTGGTGGGAACAGTGGCTGCAGGATCTGCGGCCGTACCGCATCGCGCTTCAGGCCGCCATGTGCGAGATGGTCCAGGCCGGGCCGATGGTCTACCACGGACACGTGGGACACGAGCTTCTTCCCGGAGTAACCCACGTCCTGAAGGTCTTCGTGACCGGCTCCATGGAACTGCGCGTCGACCTGCTCCGGTCACGCCTCGCGGTCGACGAGGGCGCCATCCGCAAGCAGATCGAGCACACCGACAAGGCTCGCAGCCGGCGGCTCATGGCTCTTTTCGGCAACGACTGGCAGGACCCGACCCGCTATCACCTGATGCTGAATCTTTCCATGGGCGTCGAGGCCGCAAGTGAGGTGATCGGCACCGCCGCCCGGCTCGCGGCGTTTGCGGAGACACCGGCTTCCAGGCAGGCTTTCGAAGACCTCGCGTTGGCCAGGAAGACGCAGGCGACGCTGCTCGGGTCCGATCTGTACCGCGATCTCCCCATCGACGTGAAGGCTCACAAGGGGACGGTCACCCTGTCCGGCATGGTCTCCACACCGATCACCGTGGACGGGGTGGTGGCGGCCGTCAAGGCCGTTCCCGAAGTCTCGGAGGTTACGGCGAATCTCGTGGTGATGCCGCGACGCCATTCGGACATCGAATAGCCGTCCGCAGATGAAGGAACGCCTGCATGCCCAAGAGCCTGAGCAGCTTTCTGGAAGACTGCCGCCGCGAGATCCCCGCCGAAGTGGTGCACGTGACGCCCGCGGTGGACCCCGCCAACTACGACGTGAGCGCCATCATCAAGCATCTGGGCGCCGCCAGAAAATTCCCGCTGCTCGTCTTCGACCGGCCGCGCAACCTGCACGGCCGCATCAGCGATTTCAGGCTCGTGATGAATTTCACCATCTCCCGGCGCAAGACGCAGATCGCGCTGGGCTTGCCCAGGGAAATGACCCGGGCGCAGATGGCCGAGGCCTGCGTGGACATCGAAAGGAACCGCGTCGCGCCGGTGGTGGTGGAGAACCGCGAGGCGCCGGTGATGGAGAACGTCAGGAGCGGCGGCGACGTGGACCTCTACGAACTGCCCATCATGCGCCATCACTACATGGACGGCGGCCCGTACATCACCCTGTGCACCATCGCCAAGGACCGCCGGCAGGGCATCTACAACGCCTCCTATCACCGGATGGAGATCAAGTCCGGGAACACCGCCTCCCACTACCACTCGCAGCACCATCAGTGGATCATCTTCCGGGACTACGAGGACCAGGGCCTGGAATGCCCGGTGGCCACGGTGCTGGGGCATCACCCGGCGTTCTACATGGGCGCCTGCTACACCGGCCCCTTCGAGGTGAGCGAGTACGACGTCATCGGCGCCTACCTCCGCGAGCCGCTGCGGGTGACGCCGTCCACCACCTGGGGTGAAGACCTGCTGATCCCGGCGGACGCGGAGATCGTCATCGAGGGTGCGCTGATTCCCGGGAAGCGCATCGTGGACGGCCCCTTCGGCGAGGCGCCGGGCTATCTCGGACCCCAGCGCTTCTTCTCGGCCTGCCGCTACGAGGTGCGCGCCATCAACTACCGCAGCAACGCGATGTACCAGTCGGTCATCACCCCCGAGGGGGACAAGCCCTGGCTGGACCTGCCCCGGGAAGGCGCCTACCTGAGACGGATCCGCGAGGCCGTGCCGGGGGTGACCGCCGTGTGCAAGGCCGGCCGCCACGCCCACTACAACATCTTCATCGCCATGAAGAAGATGTCCGAGGGGGACCCCGGCCGGGCGGCCGCGGCCGCCCTCACCGAGCTTCATGCCAAGCACGTGTTCGTCTTCGACGACGACATCGACGTCTACAACCCCACGGAGATCCTGTGGGCCGTGGCCACCCGGGTGCAGCCCCACCGGCAGGTATCGATCCTCCAGCCCACCTTCACCGGCAACTATCTCGACCCCACGGTGGTGGACGAAACCAGGACCTCGGTGATGATCGTGGACGCCACCCGGCCGCTGGACCGCCCCTTCTCCCCGGTGTCCAAGGTCCCCGACGAGGCCATGGCCCGGATCAGGGTAGAGGACTATATCCCCGGCGAGATCCTGCAACACGTTCCCGTGGATCGCACCACCTACTGGGCCTGAGCCATCCCGACAGAGTCGTTGCAGAACGCTGTCGCTGACGGCATAATGCGGTCATGTCGGTACAGATTACGATAAGGGACGTCCCCGAAGAAGTTCGCAACGAGATCGCTGCGCGCGCGGCGCTCCGACGCCAGTCCATGCAGGAATTCCTGCGTAGCGAGCTGGAACGTATCGCGTCGCGGCCCTCCGTCGAAGCCTGGTTGCAAGGAGTTCGCGCCCGTAAGGCAGTGGCGGAAACACGGGTACAACCGTCCCGGATCCTTCGCGCGCGTGACGTGGATCGGACGTGACGACGGTCGTCGACGCATCCGTGCTGGTAGCGGCTCTGGTCGATTCGGGACACGAGGGCAAGTGGGCGGAATCGACTCTTGCCGAAGGCCACCTGACGGGTCCGGAACTGGCTTTGGCCGAGGCCGTTAACATCCTGCGGCGGTTGGAACGGGCCGAGCAGATATCGCGCATAGAGGCGACCAGCGCTCATGGTGACCTGCTGCGGCTCGACCTCGAACTGTTTCCCTTTGCCCCTTTCGCCGAGCGGATATGGGCGCTGCGGGGCAACCTGACCAGCTACGACGCATGGTACGTGGCGCTTGCCGAGGCGCTGGATTGCCCGCTGGTGACCCTCGACCGGAAGCTCAGCCGCGCCAGTGGCCCGATTTGTGAAGTCATCGCTCCGCCCCGTTCCCCTGAGGATGTCTGAACCGAAATTCCGTCCGAGGTGGTCCCGGTTCTCGCTGCTGCCGGCGCCGCGGTGAGAAGGGAGTTGCTGAAATGGACAACGTGAACCGAATTGATTCCGTCCGCATCAAGGGCTTTCGCTCTCTGGCTGACGTTTACATCGAGAACTTGCCTGAATTGACCGTGCTGATAGGCGCTAACGGCTCCGGAAAGTCCAATATCATCCGCTTTTTCGAAATGATGAGTTGGATGCTGCGGTCTCGTCGGCTAGGTGAGTTCGTCCAGCGACATGGCGGCGCCGACGACCAGTTGTTCGGCGGCAGCAAGCTGACGCCGCGCCTTGAGGCGGAGATTACACTGCGTACCGATAGGGGCACGAACGACTACCGCTTCGCGCTTTCCCATGCTCATCCCGACCGATTCATCTTTGTGGAGGAGGCTTTCCGGTTCAGCGATAGGGATTTTCCTACGGAAGCGAAGCAACCAAGAGGCCGAAATTGTTAAAGTCGCACAATCAGGCGGTACATTTGAAGTGAATCAGAGAACCGCCTCAGTGGTGGTCAACCTGCTGCGCAACTGCTCGACGTATCAGTTTCACGACACATCGGAAGACTCCAACTTCAAGAAGAAGTGGGATTCGGAGGACAACAATCAACTTCGCAGTCACGGCGGAAATCTTGCGGCCGTGCTGCTCCGCCTGGAACGGGAAAACATAAAACGATTCGAGATGATATGTCGCCACATCGGCCGGGTGCTTCCTGTATTCGACCGTTTCCAGATCGAAGACAGCTATGGAAAGGTCTTGCTGAGGTGGAAGGCGAAAGGGACGGACAAGACCTTCGGCGCGCATCTTACGTCCGACGGATCATTGCGTTTCTTCGCTCTGGCGACGCTTTTGAATCTCCCGTCCGAGATGCTCCCCGACGTGCTCATACTGGACGAACCGGAGTTGGGCCTGCATCCTGCGGCTATCGCACTGATTGGCGACATGCTCAAGGCGGTCTCGAATCAAAGACAGGTTATCGTGGCAACCCAGTCGCCGCTGTTGGTTGATGCGTTCAGTCTCGCCGAGACCATTGTGCTGGAGTTGCGGGATGGACAGACCGATGTTCGCCGGCTCGATGCAGACGAGTATCAAAACTGGCTTGACCACTATACGACGGGCGAGCTTTGGCAGAAAAACATCCTGGGGGGGCGCCCATGATCCGACTCGCCATATCGGTGGAGGGCCAAACCGAGCGTCTTCACGGTCCTCTGGTAGCCGCGGAAGTCGGCTTGTCCGCGATACGCGCGGAATGCCCCCGGTTCAACGATTGGCTGACTCGCATGGAATCCCTGAGTAACCCGCCAATGCCGAACTGAGGCCAAAGGAACAGGGCCGAAACTCCGGTCCGGCAACGACCCGAGTGTAGACGGGTGCGGACAAGTCTTGGTAACCGTGACGGCAGCGATGACCGCGGCCATCGAAATCTTCAATAAGTCTCTTTCGAGCCCGGATCGAGGAACCCATGAACGCGATCGAGATTCAATTCGAGTTGAATGGCCAGACGCGCCGCGCCAGCGTGGCCCCGGAACGGCTGCTGGCGGACTTCCTCCGCCACGACCTGGGGCTCAAGGGCACCAAGACGAGCTGCGAGGTGGAGGTCTGCGGCTCCTGCACGGTGCTGCTGGACGGCCGCCCGGTGAGCGCCTGCGCCACTCTGACCCGCGAGATCGACGGGCGCTCGCTGACAACCATCGAGGGTCTCGGCAACGGCGACGCGCTGCACCCGGTGCAGGAAGCGTTCTGGGAGGAAGGCGGCTTCGAGTGCGGCTTCTGCACTCCGGGCATGATCCTCGCCGCCCGCGCCCTGCTGGACGAGAATCCGGACCCTTCGGAGGAGGACATCAAGACCGCCCTGGACGGCAACATCTGCCGTTGCACCGGCTACGTTTCCATCATCCGGTCGGTGCGGCGGGCGGCAACGCTCCTGCGCGGGAAAGACGCGCCCGCGCCACGACCCGCTGACGCGCGCCGGCTCGACGGCGCCGCCAAGGTCCGCGGCGAGCCGGTGTACACCGCCGACCTGACACACCCTGGCATGCTCTACGGACGGGTCCTGCGCAGCGCCCACGCCCACGCCCGCATCCTGGGCATCGACACATCCGCGGCCGAGTCCCATCCCGGCGTGATCGCGGTGCTCACGGCCGCGGACCTCAAGGACATCTCGCCGTACCACGGCCCGCTGGTAAAGGACACTCCCGTGCTGGCCATGGACAAGGTCCGGTACGAAGGCGACGCGGTGGCGGCGGTGGCCGCCGAGACGCTGGAGGCGGCCACCGCCGCCCTCGCGCTCATCCGCGTGGAGTACGAGCCGCTGCCGACGCTGCGGACCATGGATGACGCGCTGCATCCCGATGCCCCGCCCCTCCACGAGTCCGTGAGCGAGGACGGCCCGAGCTTTCCGGGATATCCCGGCGTCGACGAGGAGGCCAGGAAGCACGCCAACGTGAGCTTCCACTACGAGCGCGGCAAGGGCAACGTCGGTGAAGGGTTCGCCGCCTCGGAACGGGTCTTCGAGCACACCTTCAACTTCCCCAAGATCGCCCACTACTCCATGGAGCCGCAACTCGCCGTCGCCGAGTGGCGCAAGGACGGGTTTACCGTCTGGTCGTCCACCCAGCACCAGTTCATTATCCGCAACGAGCTGGCCGAGATGTTCGAGGTGCCGCGGGAGCGCGCGCGGGTGTTGGTGCCGATGGTGGGAGGCACCTACGGCAACAAGAACCACACCAAGCTCGAGCCCGTGGCGCTGGCCCTGTCCCGCAAGGCCGGACGGCGGGTGTTCCTGCACCTGTCGCTGGAAGAGGAGTCGCGCACGGTGAGCAAGCCGGCCATGCGCGTCAGGCTCCGCACCGGCGTGGACGGGGACGGCAGGCTCGTGGCGCGGGACTGCCTCGTGCACGTGGACGGCGGCGCCTATTCGGACTCGGGCCCCCGGGTCACCCAGAAGGCAGGCTACCGGGCGCCCGGCCCCTACCGCATCCCGCACCTCCGCTCCCACGCCTACACCGTGTACACCAACACGGTGCCCGCCGGTGCGTTCCGCGGCATGGGCACGCCCCAGGTGGCGTGGGCCTATGAATCGCAGATGGACATGATCGCCCGGGAGATGGGCTGGGATCCGGTGGAGTTCCGGCTCAAGAACCTCCTTGAGAAGGGCGAGGAGTTCGCCCCCGGGGAGACCCCTCTGGACACCGACCTGAAGGAGGGACTCCTGCGCGCCGCCAAGGAGATCGGCTGGGGGGAGGAGCTGGAGCCGGACTGCGGCATCGGCGTCTGTTGCGGCTGCAAGGACGGCGGCGGCAACTTCAAGATCTCCTCCGCGCGGGTGGAGGTCGACGGCGGCGGCGGAATCACCCTGCACGAGGGCACCGTGGAAATCGGTCAGGGCTCCCACACCGCCCTCGCGCGCATCGCCGCGCAAGAGCTCGGCGTGCGACCCACGGTCGTTCAGGTAGCGCCCCTGGACACCGACTCGACCCCCTTCGACATGGGCACCTACGCCAGCAGCGCCACCACGGTCATGGGTCTCGCGGTGCAGAAGGCCGCCCAGGCCGTCCGCGACCAGCTCGTCGAGGCCGCCCGCTCACTGGGCAAGAGCCCCGACGCTGCCGCGACCCTCGCCAACGGCGAGGTGCGCCTGGGGGAGATCGCCTTCCCCTTCTCGGCGCTGGTCCGGCACGTCAAGGGCGCGGGCGGCGTCATCACGGGAGCAGGCCGGCAGGTGAGCGAACGCGATCCCGACGCCCCGCTCGGCGCCCGGGCGCCGTTCTGGGAGGTGGGATGGGGCGCGGCCAAGGTCCGCGTGGACCGCGAAACCGGCGAGGTACGGGTGCTCAGGTACGTCTCCATCGCCGACGCGGGCAAGGCCATCAACCCCCAGGTGTGCCACACCCAGGAGCAGGGCGCCTTCCTGCAGGGACTCGGGCAGGCGCTGTTCGAGGAGACCGTGTACGAGAACGGACTGATGCTCACACCCGACGCCCTCACCTACCGGCTGCCGAAAATCTCCGACCTGCCGGACGAGCAGGTCAACATACTCTTCGAGAACGGCAACGGCGCCGGCCCCTACGGCGCCAAGGGGCTGGGGGAGAGCGGCATCCTCCCCGTGCCTTCGGCCATCGCCAACGCCGTGGACCAGGCCGTGGGCGTGCGCATCACCGACCTGCCGGTGACCGGTGAGAAGATCTGGCGCGCGCTGAACAAGTGACCGCGGGTCCGCCGAGAGGGGTCGCCGGCGGTCCGGTCGAGGGGACGTGAACGAACGGGCGCGCCAGGACCGCTTCTACTTCAAGCTCTTCGACCGCCTCGACGGGCCGGGCTGCCCGATCTGCGGCATCGTCATCGACGACAGTCGCGCCTACCTGGACAGCGTGCTCTACGAACGCGTCACCGACGTGCCCACCCGCATGGGACTGCGGGATTCCTTCGGCCTCTGCAACCCGCACACGTGGCTGTTGCGCGAGTTGCCGGCATCCAGCGCCCCGGACCTGGGCTTCGCCATCATCGCCAGGGACCTGCTGAACCGCTTCGACGAAGCGGCCGGCGCGCCACCGGTGGCTGGATGGCGTGCCCTCCGGGGTTGGCTGGCGCGGGCCGGCTCCGGACTGCGCGCCCGGCTCAAGAAGACCACCTGTCCGGCCTGCGTGGTTGCCGACCGGGCGGAGTCCGTCCATCTGCGGCAACTGCTGGACCTGCTCGGAGACGAGCCTTTCTCCGAGCAGTACCGAGACTCTTCCGGGATCTGCCTACCCCATTTCCTCGTGGCCGAGGAATACCACGCCAACCACCCGCACTTCGCCCAACTCCGGGAACTTCAGACCAACAAGGCCCAGTCCTTGCGCGACACCCTCGACCGGTTCATCGAGAAACACGACCACCAAGCGCGGGAGGAGATCACACCGGCCGAAACCAGGGCCTGGACCGACGCCATGGAGTTCCTGGGCGGGAAGCGCGGCGTATTCGACAGCGAGTTGCACCGGCCGTCGCCGGCGGGGCGGAGCAAAGTTTTCAAGCCATAGGTAGCCCTCGACGCTGTTTGGCATGGTTCCAGCAGCATACGTCCCCTTGACGGGCGTTGGCCGCCAGCTTGTCCCCGGTGCGGCCACGTGGCATCCTGGCCTTCGAAAGGTAATCCGAGGGACCGAGTCGAGCTCGGCCTTCCTGGTGCAAAGGAACCATGTCCGTAATCCGCACAATCACGATTCAGGGCTTCAGGAGCATAGCCGAACTGAGGGCGTTAGAGTTGCGGCCACTGAACGTCTTGATCGGCGCCAACGGATCGGGCAAGTCCAACTTTCTCGGCGCACTGGACCTCTTGCAAACCGCCCTTCGGAACGTGTCCGAATACGTCACTCGTAGCGGTGGAGCCGACAGTCTTCTCCACTTTGGCGTAAAGGTGACCTCAATGATCCGATTCGCGCTGAGTTTCGAGGATCGACGAGATGACTTCAGCCTTGAACTGCGTTTTGGCGCTCCCGATCGGCTTGTGCCTCGGATCGAGGTTGCCACAACTACGCCGCCCGCAGATTCTGAATCACAGCAAACAATGGATTTGACCGAAGCTCTTCAATTCGAGTTGGAGCAGTGGTGTCTTTACCACTTTCACGACACGGGCTTTGCATCGCCGCTGAAAATGACCGCAGACTTACACGACAATCGCCACCTGCGACCAGACGGGTCCAATCTTGCGGCATTCCTGTACTTCCTTTGCAAGAAGCACGAAAGCTCGTACACGCAAATCCGACGCACCATCGGGCTGGCTGCCCCGTTCTTCGATGATTTCACCCTCAAGCCCCTGGCGCTGAACGAGGACAAGATACGCCTCGAATGGCGGCACGTGGGCTCAGATGCCTATTTCGATGCCTCTTCCCTCTCCGACGGGACCCTCCGGTTCATCGCGCTGGCCACCCTCTTGCTGCAGCCCGCATCGTTGCGACCCAACCTCATTCTGTTGGACGAGCCAGAGCTTGGACTGCATCCGTATGCGATCACCCTGCTGGCTTCATTGCTGAAACAAGCCTCCGTGGAGTCCCAGGTTATTGTGGCAACACAATCGCCCATACTACTCGACCACTTCGAGGCGGAAGATGTGCTGGTTGCCGAGCGCGTCAACGGGGCCACACAACTCCGAAGACTGGACGGCGAAACGCTCAAGGTCTGGTTGGAAGATTACAGCCTGGGACAGCTCTGGGAGAAGAACGAACTGGGTGGCCGTCCTTTCCCGGAGAGCAAGAGCCGGCAATCTTCGCCGTGACCCGCCTACTCGTTCACGTCGAGGGGCAAACCGAAGAGCAATTCGTCAATGAATTGCTCGCGGTCCATCTTCGAGTCCACGGATACTCCTCAGTCAGTGCCCGACTCATCGGCAATGCTCGGCAGCGGGACCGACGGGGCGGGGTCAAACCGTGGCCGGAAGTGCGTAAAGCAATTGTGAATCACCTGAGGCAAGACCGTGGGAGCAGCGCGACCACGATGGTGGACTACTACGGCTTGCCACGGACCGGTCTGCCGTTCCGTTCCCGCCCGTCGGTTGGCCTTCCTGTCCGAGAACCTGCGTATCCGCGATCTACGCCACAGCTTCACCAGTGGCGAGCTATTGGTCGGCGAAGGGCTTCAAGCGGTCCGCTACCTCGTCGTATCGGAACTTGAAATCGTTAATGGCCTGAACCGTCCACGCCACGAGATCCTGAAGCGTCTTTTTCAGGCCTTCTTCCCTTGGAAGCACCGCAACGATGGGCGAGGAGTTGTCCAGGTTTCCCCGCAAAGAGAGGTAAGCCCTGCGAACGGTATCGTTTTCATGAAATCTGACGGGTGGGACGGTATCGATTTTGACTACAAACCCATACCCTCCGTCGATGCCGACGGTATAGGCCAGGTATTTCGGTGAGTCTTTGTTGGGATAAATGCGCGCCCAATTGTAGACCAGGAATAAGTTGGCCTGACTGGTAGGCCTCTGGCGGGTTTCGACCTTCCCGGATGGGAATAGGTTGGACTGGACCTCTCTGGCCCATGCATCGGTGATCGAGTAGGCCTCCTTGAGATCGTCATACGCCGCGTTCTGCTCCCGGTTCGACTTGTCGCGTTTTTGTCCCTGCCATCGATTGAGAAGATCGAAGTGGCCTTCGGTGAAGTAGTCCGGCACTCGTTGTCGCTCCCTATAAGTTTACGCTGAGCTGGCCGCGCCCCACTGAGGCGGCCCGGTCATGTCGATGGATCAGTCGCTGATGTCCTGCAGAAACCAGCTCAACGGCAGCTCGTGACCCAGACCCAGCGCCTGCGCGCCTTCGTAGACCTTGCAGGCCGAAGCTGCAAACTGGATCGGTATTCCCTGGGTCACGAAGCAGGTGATTTCCTCCGGCGCCGCCCTACCCGGATCATTCCCGAGGACAACGTCGGACAGGAAGACTCTCTTCTCCCTGGCAAGCAGCCGATCTTCCCTCTCCAGCCACTCCGTATCGATGGGCTCGTAGCCCACCGCCGGACGCCGTTCCGGGTCGGCCACGTGATAGTCGGTCCTGGGCGTCCGCGAATAGACGTAGCGATGGCACCGGCGGAATACCTCGTCATCGATCTCGTTGGGCAGCACCGACAGCACGTGCATGCCGGGTTCCAGCCATTCCCCCTTGACCACGGGCGCCAGCGAGTTGGTGCAGGCCGCCACGACGTCCGCGCCTTCCATCACCCGGCGCGGATCGTCCACCGCGGTCACGGGTATTCCCAGGTTGCGGCTCGTGCGGTCGGCGAAAGCCGCGCGGTGCTCGGGGTTGGGACTGTACACGAGGATCTTGCGGATGGTCCGGACCTTGGGGATGGCCAATGCATGCGCCGTGGCCATCCCGGCGGTGCCGAAGAGGCCCAGGACCGCGGCGTCCTCGCGGGCCATGTGCTTGACGCTGATGGCCCCGGCGGCCCCCACCCTCATGTGCTGGATGTGGCCGTCGTTCATGATGGCCAGGGGAGCGCCGTCCTCGGTGCTGAAGAGCAGGATGAGGCCGCAGAACTTTCCGGGCGCGACGCAGTACTTCTTCACCTGCGCGCCGCCCGGCGGAAGGATGTCGGACTTCATGCGGATCGCCAGCGCTCCCAGCTTCGGGAGCGCCGAGGCCATGGGGTCCCAGGTGTACCAGCCGTCTCCGCCCGGCCGCGGCACCGAATGCGTCGCCCGGGTCGCCGTGGCCCGCCCCAGCCCGTACTCCCGGTAGGACTCCTCCACGGCGTCGATGGTGTCCTCCATGGTGAGGACCCGGGCCGCGGTCTCGTTGTCGATGAAGAGCACGCTCCGTTGCGCGATCTCGCGGTCGGCCTCGGCGTTGCCGTGGTAGGTGACGTATGCGTCGTTATCCATGGCGTGGCCCTGGCTTCAAGCTGACGTTCAGGGCGATCCCAGGAGCCTGTCGGGTTTGGCGAATCGTAGCGAGAGGCATGGAAATGGAGGCCATTTTCAGGCGGATTTGAGGAAAATATCGGGAATATTTGACGAAAATCCAACTGAAAATGGACCCATTTCCATGCCTCGCAGTAGATTCTTGCCAAGTCCGACAGGCTCCTAGTGTCGGCAGGCTGGAGGATTGCCCTTCCCCCTCACCACGAGTCTCCTGTTTTGTCACCCTGAGCGGAGCGAAGTCTCCTCACCATAACCGGGATTCTTCGCTCCGCTCGGAATGACCGGTCGGCCGCGACACAGGTTGGCCGCGACTTTGGAAAGGCCCTGATCTGGCGTTACCTGGTGAACTTCGCTATAGGTAGCCTTCGGATGTCCCGGTTTTCCGGATTCCGGGCACAGTCAAGCGAGGCCATATCAAAGGCGGCACAAACATGTCAATGGCGCCTTCCGGCCTTGGGAGCCGATCGTGAGGCACAGGCTCCGGCATTCTTCGACGAGGATTAGCGCGTGATTCGAGTGGACCCCCACAAATGCGACGGCTGCGGCATCTGCGTCTACGACTGCGGCGCCGACGTCTTCCGCTTCACCAACAAGAAGGACAAGGTCTTTCCCTTCGGCAACAAGTACTGCGTCAACTGCTTCCTGTGCGAGTTGGTCTGTCCGGAAGACGCCATCGAGGTGGTGCTGCGGCCCAGGAAGAAGCGCGCCAAGGCCGCAAGCTCCTGAGCAACACATGACCGACGCCATCCAGACCACCGACTGCGACGTCCTCATCATCGGCGGCGGGTTGGCCGCGTGCATGGCGGCGCTGGAAGCGTCCAAGCGCAACATGGACGTGGTGCTGGTGGACAAGGGCCGGCTCGGACGCAGCGGATCCAGCCCCACCTCCGGCGGGGTCCCCCAGGCGGCCTTCGCCCACGCCGACCCGCGCGACAGCAAGGACATGCACTTCCGGGACACCATCGTCGGCGGCGACTTCATCCCCAACCAGAAGATCGTCCGGGCCATCGTCAACGAGGTCACCGACCGGGTCATCGAGCTGGAGGAGATGGGGCTGCACTTCAAGAAGACCCCCGACGGCAAGCAGTTCCATCAGGAGAAACGCCTCGGCAGCTCGTACGCGCGCAGTTGCCCGCCGGTGGGCGGCAGCGTGGGGATGTTGGGCTCGCTGCGGAAAGAGGTCTTCAACCGCGAGGTCCAGGTGCGCCAGTGGACCATGATCACGAAGCTCCTGCGCCGCTACGGCCGGGTCACCGGAGCATTCGGCATCAATGTGCAGAAAGGCACCTACGAGGCGTTCCGCGCACGAGCCGTGGTGCTGGCCGGGGGCAGCGCCATCGCCATCCAGAAGTACACCAGCGCCAACTTCCTGACCACGGGCGACGCCTACGTCGCGGCCTTCGACATCGGCGCCCCCCTGGCCAACCTGGAGTTCCTGGAGTTCACCCTGATCCCGGCGCCCGGCGGCGAGGCCATCTCCATGGCCGGCCTGTCCCCGTTCACCAGCAAGGGCGGGCGCTTCTTCAACTCGCTGGGCGAGCGGTTCCTGGAAAAATACGACCCGGAGCGGCTTGAGGGCACCACCCGCGCCATCCTGGTGGGCGCCACCTACAAGGAAATGCTCGAAGGGCGCGGCCCGGTGTACCTGGATCCGTCCTTCATCCCGGACGAGAAGTGGGATGACGAGATCAGCTTCGAGTACTCCCCCAAGCTCGGCAAGGCCGGTGTCGACTGCCGCTCCGACCGCTTCGAGTGGGTGCCGGCGCTGCACACCTTCCTGGGCGGGCTCGACATCAACGAGCGGTGCGAGGTGACCGGGGTGGAGGGTCTCTACGCGTCGGGCGAATCGGCCACCGGAACCCACGGCTCCAACCGGCTCAGCGGCAACGCCATCGCCAGCGCGTTTGCGCTGGGCGCCCGGTCGGGCAAGTTTGCGGCCATCTACGGAGCGGACGCAGAGTTGGGCGAGGTGGACCCGGCGGAGACCGCCGCGGAGGTCGCAAGGATCGAAGCCTTCAAGGGTGACGAAGGGCAGGATCCCACCGCGTTGCAGCAGGAGATCAAGGAGATCGCCTGGGAGAGCACCGGCGTCGTGCGGAACGAGCGCGGGTTGACCGCCGGACTGGAGCGTTTCCAGGAGATCCGTCGCGAAAAGGTCCCTCGGCTAAAGGCGGACAACATCCGCGACCTCATCAAGTCCCTCGAATGCTCGAACCTGTCCTGGGTGGGCGAGATGGTCGCCCGCTGCGCCCTGGAACGCAAGGAATCCCGCGGCCAGCACACACGGGACGACTACCCCGAGAGGGACGACGAGAACTGTCTCAACTGGATCACGGTGGAGAAAGACGGAGACAGCGACCGGGTAAAGCCGGTGATCAAGCCGATTCCGTTCGACGAAGCGGAGTTGAGACCCTGAATCCGGTGCGAAATCCTTCTGCGGCCCCGCCCGGGCAGAACCCCGACACGTGTTCGACCGATAATCCATTGCCGGTATTGCCGGGCTGGTGAAGTCGGTCATGGTTTCCTCTGAAATACCGATTTCATGCGTCCGGGGTGGTTGTGCGACGACCATGGGCGTTGCTGTGAAAATACGATTGTCGTGCCCTCGGGATGTTTCGTGGAACACGAGGGCGCCCCTCACCCCAACCCTCTCCCTCTGGGAGAAGGTTGGGGTGAGGGGACCCGGAGCAAGCGCCTGGTTGGGTACGGCAAGAAATGGAGGGACAGGGTTATCGGGGGGCCCTCACCCGGCCTTCGGCCACCCTCTCCCATGGGGAGAGGGTTTTGATGCGGCCTTTTCATGCTTCCGGGGTGGCTCGCTCGCGACCATGAGCGTTTATCTCGATCTCGGACTCGCACAACCTACCCGCATTCACCCGCCAGGTTAAGCGCCAGCAGTTCGCGTAGGGCGTCGTCCTCAAGGCCACATCGTGACTAGAACTCACGTGCACAGAGTCCGCACGCACGCCGTCACACCCGCCGCAGCACCGACGCGCCGAACAGGCTCATGAAAAATGCGTCGGCGATCTTCGCCGGAAGGATCGACCGGGAGCATGACACTGATGGCCGCAGGGTGCTACATTGGTCTGCATTACTGAAGGTCTTTCTCGGACACGATGGACAAGGTCTTCATCTACTGGGACCATTCCAACATATTCATCGAGACCCAGCGCTTGGCGGAGGAAGTCGAAGCGGGACCCGGCGCCCGGTATCGCGTGCGGATCAACTTCGACAACATGTTGCGTCTGGCCCATGCCGACAGGCCGGTGGAACGGGCCTTTGCGGCAGGTTCCGTCCCGCCGGAAATGCGCCAGTTGTGGAACCGAATGGAAAGCAACGGCGTCGAAGTGCAACTGTTCGACAGAGGCGCCTCGGGGCGTGGAGAACAGGAAACCCCCGACCACATCTTGCAGTTGCGTATGCTGGAAGACGCCCTGGATTACAACGGCGACCCCGGTATCATCGTCTTGCTGACGGGAGACGGCGCCGGTTATCTCGAAGGCACGGGTTTTCACCGGACCTTGGAACGAATGCACAACCGCGGCTGGCGAGTGGAGATCCTGTCGTGGACCCGTTCCTGCAACCAACGGATGCGCCTGTGGGCAGGAGAGAACGGCGCCTTCGTCGCGCTGGATGATTTCTACCGGGCGATTACCTTCATGGAACCATCCCGGCCCGGTTTCGAGTTCGCGATCTCGCGCGACTCCGCGGCATTGGACCTGTCACGCCGGCAGATGGCATGAGCCTACCCCGCTGTCGGCTTGTCGCAGGGACACGTCACTCCTGCGACGAACCTGTCACGTCGCGTCTTTCGCAGCGGTCGTTGCCCGGCCGACCTGAGCCTGCGGCAGGTACGAAGTGACCGTAGCGAGTTCATTCGTCCGCCCTCACACCCGCGGCAGCACCGCTGCGCCGAACAGCTCCATGGCCTGCAATATGTCCTTCTGCTCCAGCCCCGGGGTCCAGTCGAAGCGCAGCAGCAGCAGGTCCGGCTCGAGCGATTCCTTGTAGGAGCGGATCTCGTCGATGCAGTCCTCGGGGGAGCCGAGGATGAAGCGGTGGCGCGCCAGGCTGTCGAAGTCCCAGGTGAGCTCGTCGGGGTTGCCCATGGCCTCGTCCTGGCCCCATTTGACGTAGACGTCGCGGTAGAGCTTGTCGAGACAGGGGCGGGCCTTGGCCACGGCCTCTTCACGGGTGGGAGCCACGAAGCATTCACGGACCATGACGAGGGCGCCGGCCCCGGGCTTGCCGGTATCGGCCCACGCCTTGCGGAACAGCGCGGTCTGATCCTTCAACTCCTCGATGGCGGAGTGGGGTCCCACCAGCCAGCCGTCGCCGATGCGGGCGGCGCGCCGGACCCCCTTGTCGCCGTTGGCGGCGATCCATACGGGCGGACGCGGCTGCTGCAGCGGCCGGGGCGCAAGGGTCACGTCCTTCAACTCGAACGCCTTGCCGGAGAATGAGACGTGCTCCTCGGTCCACAGCCGCTGGACGATTTCCACCCCTTCCACGAAACGGTTGAACCGCTGTTGCTTCGTCAGGTTGAAGGCATCCAGTTCCTGCTGCCGGTAGCCGAGGCCGAAGGAGAAAAACGAGCGTCCTTCGTTCATCACGTCGATGGTGGCCAGCTCCTTGGCGATGACCACCGGGTCGTGCAGGCCGAGAAGCGTGGTGGCGGTGCCGACCCCCGCCCTCTTGGCCTCGGCGCAGAGCCGCCCCAGCAGCGGCACCTGATGGAGCCGCTGGAAGCCGGGGATGTTGTAGTGCTGGCCCATGGAGATGGCCTCGAAGCCGGCGTCGTCGGCCACCCGGGTCTGCTCCGCCAACGTGGGCAACAGCGTCTCGGGAGGTTGGTCGATGGAAACCTGGGGATTGAGCTGAAGACCGAATTTCATGGTGTGCTCCTGGCCGAATCCTCAACGGTATTCTCGCGCATCCGTTCCTCGACCGCTGCCATTGAGGGCCCTCCAGACGCGCTCGGGCGTGAGGGGCAGCTCGCGGATGCGGACCCCGGTGGCCCGGGCGACGGCGTTGGCCACCGCCGGCGCCACCGCCACGATGCCGGATTCGCCCATGCCCTTGGCGCCCCAGGGGCCGGGGCCGTCGGCGTTCTCCGTCAACGCCACCTCGAACCGGCGCGGCATATCCGTGAAAGCCGGCACCCGGTAGTCGATGAGGTTGGGATTGAGGGGCTGTCCACGGTCGTAGAGCAGGCTCTCGCACAGGGTATGGCCCAGGCCCATCATGGCCGCGCCCTCATCCTGGGCCTCGGCCTGAAGCCGGTTGATGGCCTTGCCCACGTCGGCGACGCTGGCATAGTGCGGCACCCGCAACTCGCCCGTCTCTTCATCCACCGTCACCGAAGCGGCCCCCATGCCGGTCTCCCAGAACACCGGGAACTGCGCGGGAATCCCGCCGCCGGCGCGCACGTAGCCTCGGCCGATGAACTCGCCCCCGGGCATGGCGAAGAACGCCCGCACCACCGCGCCGTAGTCCATGCGTTGCCCGCCGGGGGCCTCGGCCCGCCCGTCGCCGAAGGTCACGTCGCCCGGCTCGCACCCCATGACCTCGGCCGCAGCCTTCCGCAACTGCTCCAGGAGATCCTCGGCGGCGAACTTGACGGCCGTTCCCATCACCGTGGTGGAGCGGCTGGCGCCGGTGGAACGGTCGAACGGCGTCACGTCGGTATCCGTGGCGCGCATGACGATCCGTTCCGGCGGGAGGCGAAGCCCCTCGGCCGCCACTTGGCCCAGCACGGTCCGGGCCCCCTGCCCCACCTCGGTGCTGCCGGCCATGAGCACCACGCTGCCGTCGCTCAGGAGCCGCAGGATGGCGGTGGATACGGGCATGGCCTCGGAATCGGTGACGCCCACGGCGATCCCCAGGTTGTCTCCCGGCGGACCCCGGTTCTCGTCCCAGCCCACCATGGAGGCCACCTTGCGCAGGTCCATAGGCAGGTCCGCATCCATGGGCTTGGCGCCGGGCTTCAGGGGTTCGTTGCGGCGCAGCAGGTTCTTGAGACGGAATGCCAGGGGGTCGAGTCCGAGGCCCCGGGCGACCTCGTCCATGTGAGACTCCAGCGGGAAGATCGCCTGGGGTCCGCCGATGGAGCGCATGGAGCCGGCGGGCGCCGTATTCGTGTACACGGCGTAGACGTCGATGCGGTAGTGGGAAATCCGGTAAGGCCCGTGGATCCGGGTGGCCACGCGCTTGGCCACCCGCGGCCCGTTGTCGGCATAGGCTCCGGTGTCCAGATAGACCTGCGCCTCCCGCGCCACCACGGCGCCGTCCCGCCGGACCCCGGTCTTCACGCGGCAGCGGGCTGAATGGCGCCGTACGGTGAGCATGGACTCGGAGGCGCTCTGGGCCAGCCGGACGGGACGGCCTCCCGCGGTCCGGGCCAAGGCCACCGCCAGGGGCTCGATCTTGAAGTAGGACTTGCCGCCGAAGGCGCCGCCGACGTAGGGCACCGTCACCCGCACTTTGGGCATCGGCGCCCTGAACATCCGGGCGATCTCGGCGCGGATGAGAAAGGGGTGGGCGGAGGAGGTCCACAGCGAGATCTCCTCGCCCTCGAACCGGGCCACCGCGGTGTGAGGCTCGAGGGAGTAGTGACAGATCATCGGGAACTCGAAGGTGTCCTCGAAGACCGCGTCGGCCCGCGCGAAGCCGGCGGCGACGTCACCGGAATCGAGCCGCTCGTGGTGGCAGACGTTCAGCGGCGCCGCCTCCTCCAGGGCGGACAACTCGTGGTACTCCCCGGCCAGGGCATTGGCGTCGTGCAGCGCCGGAGCCGCCGGCGCCAGGGCCTCGTCCATGGTGGCTGCGGCCGGAAGCTCCCGGTAACGCACGCGCACCAGAGCCAGCGCCTCCTCGGCGATGTCGCCGCTCTCCGCCGCCACCGCCGCCACCGGCTCGCCGACGTAGCGCACCCGCTCCGTGGCGATGAGCGGCCGGTCCCGCAGGCAGTGGCCGTAGTAGGGATCGATGTCCCTGACGGACTCCTGCGTGAGCACGCCGTGCACCCCCGGGAGGGCCTCGGCCTCGCGTACGTCGATGCTTTCGATCAGGGCGTGGGGAAACGGACTGCGGAGAACCCGGCCCTCCAGCAGCCCGGGAAAGTCCAGGTCACCCGTGAAGCGCGCCTTCCCGGTGACCTTCTCCACCCCTTCCGCGCGGCGGACGGATCGGCCGACGGTGGTGAATTGCGCCATCTGGCCGTATTCGGGCGCACTACTTCCTGTAGTAGCGCAGCTCGAAGGTGATGCAGCCGTTGGGGCTCTTGTAGGGCCCGTGCTTCATGCCCGGCGGGCGGCAGCCGTACATGCCCTTGGTGAACTCCTGGTCGAGCCGGGTGTCGATCAGGCTGCCCTCGATGATGATGACCTCTTCCCAGAAGTCGTGCTCGATGGTCTCGGTGGTTTCCACCCCGGCCGCGAAGTTGACCATGCGGGCGTAGTCGCCGGTGTCCTTGTCCTCGCTCAGGATCTTTTCCGTGATCCCTTCGGCCGCGGCTCCCGAACCGGCGCCCACGGGGCGCCAGTCGATGGTGCTGGTATCGAAAAACTCTCTTTCTTCCTTCGGCATGGCCGTCCTCCCTTCATGGTGTGATCCATCCGTATGCTGTGGTCATGAGCACGGGCGGACTCGAAACCCGCCCGTACAGTCGTCGCCCGTGCCGACAGCCATTGGGGCGTCCCGAATCGGCCGTGGACAGGATGCGCAGAAATTCTCGTGGTCGGCAAGGCGCGACCACGAGCCGTGCCGATACCCGCGAAGCGGAGCCGCGCAGCCGACGGCGAAAAGGACCCGCCGAGGATCCACGGTTCATGCAGGACACCCCACCAGGTTCCCGCGCAGTCCCTAACCGATCAGCACCCGGTCGTTGAACGCCGGGAAGACGGCCCGCGCCTTCGGGACCTGGGCCACGTCCATCTCCGCCCGCACGATGCATTCGCCGTCGCCGCCGGACGCCAGCGGCGTTCCCCAGGGATCGGCTACCATGCTGTGCCCGACGAAGCCCTTGCCCCGGTTGCTGCCGGCGCAGTTGCTGGACACCAGGAAAACCTGGTTCTCCAACGCGCGGACGCGGTTCAGCAGGAGCCAGGCCTCGAGCCGGGGATACGGCCAAGCCGAAGCCACCAGGAAAACCTCGGCCCCCATGACGGCCATCCGGCGGTACAACTCGGGAAACCGCAGGTCATAACAGGTGGACAGCCCGAACTTTCCCAGTTCGGTGTCCACCACCATCGGCGCCTCGCCCCGCGTCAGGAGCCGCGCCTCCTCGGACTGGTACCCGAAGAGATGGATCTTGCGATAGGTCCCGGCGATACCGCCCTGCCGGTCGATGAGGACGCTGGTGTTGTAGTACTCGCCGCCGTCCGCCTCGACGATGCTGCCGCCGAAAAGGAAGCAGCCCTTGGCCGCGGCCTTCTCCCGCAGCATGGACACCGTGGGACCCGAAAGGCCCTCGCTTTCGGCTCCATAGGCGTCGAAGGCGAAGTAGCCGACGTTCCATATCTCCGGCAGGAGGATGAGGTCGGCTCCGTTCACGCCGTCGATGAGCTCGGCGGCGCGACGCAGGTTGGCGGCCTTCCCTTCATCGTCCATGCCCATCTGAATGGAGGCGACGCGAATGCGTCGGTCTCGATCCTCCGTCACTGCATACCTCGGATGCCGGCGGCGCGGATGCCGGCGTCTACGTCAGCCAGTCCATCGGGCGGATGCGGTAGCGGAACCACAGCTCCCGCCCAAGCACGTCGTCGGAAAGGCGGCCCTCGAAGGTGGGCGAGAACAGCAGTTCCCTGCCCAGGGTCGGCATGGTCCCCATGTATAGCACCATACCGTCCAGTGAACCGTCCCGGACCACGGCCTTTACGCCGCCGAGAAAATCATCGACGGGCAGGAAGTCGGCCAGCGAACCCTCCTGATACAGGGTGCGCTCGCCGTCCAGCTCCACCCAGCTCCGAAGCTTCATCCGGTCCCAGTGGGGCTTCACGTCCGCGAACTTCCACACCTGGCCGCAGACCACCTTGGGACAGATCACCTTGGACTTGGGAATGCTGTCCTTCTCCAGCTCCCGGTCCGTGTGATCGCTGCCGACGCCGATGTAGACCTGATCCCCCTTGAACAGGAACACCACCTCCACCTCACCCGAGGTGGTATCGCCCAGCACCTCGATCTCGTCATCGGTGGTGACCATTTCACGGGTCACCGCGTAGTAGGCGGGAATGCGGTCCGGTGCGGCCACGCCGTGGGCCTTGAGCTCCTCCACGTGTTTCATGGCCCCGGCCTGGTTCCGGCCCGTAAACCCCGCGTCCAGGATCCGCGCCACCGGGAACTCCAGGTCCGACCGGCCTCCGCCGGCGTCAAGCAGCGTCAAATTCAAGGTACGCACGTTCGACTCTCCTGTTCCCGGCCACCGCGCCTCGCCTTCCGTCGTTCCGGGCTCGGCCCGGAATCCGGGTTGGCCGTGGAGTGGTCCGCGTCTGCCGCCCGACTCCCCTCCCGGATTTCCGCTTTCGCGGGAATGACGGAGGTGGCCGCGGGTGGTCGGCGTGATCGCGTTACGCGAAATGCGGCGCGATCTTCTCCGCTATCAGGTCCACCTGGTGGATGTCCGGCGTCGCGGGCTGCAGGGTCACGTGCTCCATACCCGCGTTCTCCAGCACCTTCAGCTTCGCCACGATCTGGTCCACGCTGCCCACCATGTAGCACTCCTGCAAATGATCCCAGCTCCGGTTGCTCCCCATCATGCGCTCGATATGCGGACGCTGGATCCGCAGCGCCTCTTCGGGGTCCTGGGTGTCCACCACGTAAATGGCCTGCACGTGGGCGAAGCCCAGGGTGGCGGGGTCCCGGCCGACGGACTGCAGGAACCCGCTGACGGTTTCGAAATCACGCTTGACCCACTCCAGCTTTCCCGAGGCCCGGCAGGTAAAGACGTCGGCGTGTTTGGCGATGCGCCGCATCACGGTCTTCACCATGTAAGGCTTGTCCGGCGACAGCGGGTCGGGAATGCGCGAGCCCCCGGCGACCCAGACTTCCGGATACCTGGGAGGCATGGGGTCGATGGTGACGTCGTCGAACTGGTAGAATTCCCCCTTGAAGGAGACATTCTTCTCGGTCAACAGCAGCTTCACCGCATCGAGGATCTCGTCGGTGCGGCGCCCCCGCTCCCGCAGGTCGATGCCCATGGCATCGAACTCGGGCTTGCTCCATCCCGGCCCCACGCCGAAAAAGAAGCGTCCGCCCGAAATGTAATCCAGTGTCGCGACCTCCTTGGCCAGGAGCACCGGATGCCGCAACGGCAACACGAGGATGTGGGTGCCGAGCTTGATGCGCTCGGTGCACGCCGCCGCGGCCGACAGACAGATGAGGGGGTCCATCCAGGAGCCGCCGTAAAGCCCCGGGGCGTCGGTCAGGTGGTCCCACACGGTCAGGGACTCGAACCCCCGATCCTCCGTCCGTTTGGCGTAGTCCTGCACCACGGTGTGCGCCATCCGGTAGTCCATGTCCGGCCAGGTATAGGTGGGGATGGTTATGCCAAGTTTGAGACTCACATTCACTCCTCTTGTGCGGTTTCCGGGTCGAACGCGGGACGACGGAGACAACAGTCCATCGCGAACAGTTAGAAAGACTCTCCCGCAATGTCAAGGAGACGCTTTGACACGCTGTCGCAACTGGAGTAGGCATTCGGAGCAAGGAGGGGCGATCCATGGACAGGGTTCCGATCATCGACGCCGACGGACACATTCTCGAAGAGAACGACGAGATCGAGGACTACTTCGAAGGCCCGTACGAGGGCCATCGGCGGCACAAGGTGTTCGGACTGTTCCCGTCGTTGGACGGCTGGCCCAGGGGCGCCGTCAAGGGACTCCGGAAAGCCACCCGGACCTCGCCCGAGAGCTGGATGGAGTTCATCGACGGGGCGGGTATCGACGCCGCGGTCCTCTATCCTACGGCCGGTCTGGCCTTCGGCCTGATCCAGGACTCCGACTGGGCGTGTGCGCTGTCGCGGGCCTACAACAACTGGTTCCACGACAAGTACACCCGCACCAGCCCGCGCCTCAAAGGGGTGGCGATGCTGCCGGTACACGACGTGCCGGAGGCGGTGGCGGAGCTGCGCCACGCGGTGACCGAGCAGGGGATGGTGGCGGGGCTCCTGCCCGCGGTCAACGTGTTCAACAAGGGATTCGGGCACTCCGATTTCCATCCCCTCTACGAGGAGGCGCAACGGCTGGACTGCCCGCTGGCCATCCACGGCGCCCCGAGCCAGGGACTCGGATTCGACTATCTCAAGACCATGTCCATGATCCACACCCTGGAGCACCCCATCGCCCAGATGATCCAACTCGCCAGCATGGTGCTCGACGGCGTGTTCGAGCTCTTCCCCAAGCTCCGGGTGGGCTATCTGGAGGCCGGCGCCGGCTGGGTCCCGTACATGATGGACCGCATGGACGACAAGTTCCACGTGGACCGCAAGCGCAAGCACTTCCCGTTGAAGAAGCCGCCCAGCGAGACCATGAAGGAAGGCAACATCTTCGTCACCTGCGAGCTGGACGAGAAGATCCTCGACGTGGTGGCACGGGAGTTCGGCGAGAACGCCCTGATGTACCCGTCGGACTTCCCCCACGAGAAGGCGGTGGGGGAATTCGGCGGCGACATCCCCGAGTTCCTGGAACGCCCCGACCTGTCCGAGGGGCTCAAGAAGAAAATTCTCTGCGACAACGCCAAGCGGTTCTACCGGCTC
The DNA here is from genome assembly GCA_965214905.1 of uncultured Binatia bacterium (SeqCode). Classification (GTDB taxonomy): domain Bacteria; phylum Desulfobacterota; class Binatia; order UBA9968; family JAJDTQ01; genus JAJDTQ01. The sequence goes on along the minus strand of OZ243984.1, from coordinate 2,112,473 downwards.
TCGTAGCAGCGGGTTCGAACCCGCCCGTGCCCAAGCCGTGCGAGAGCAACACGCAGGCCCGCAGGCCGGCATACGGATCAACCGGAGTGGGCGCTGCCCAGGCGCACCGACAGATCCGGCCGGCGAATGAAGATCTGCCTGGCCTCGGAGCGTTCGGTGAGGGACCGGATCAGAGCCACCGGACTGCCGCCGTTCCGGGTCCGGGGCGGCGCCTGTTGCATGGCTCGCACGTCCTCCTCGGACGTGAAGTAGCGCAGCAGCAATTCGTCGTCGGACACGCCCGTACCGCCGAGCTTCTCCTTCAACTCCCTCAATGAGGTGTCGGGCGGCCGCCAGCTCCGGAGCTCCCTCGCCCGCGGCCGGTCCAGTATCCGGTCGCGCACGTCCGGGTCCATGGACGAGGCCTCATCCTCGCCCCACCGGCCCATGGCGTACTGGATCACCTCGTCGGTGACCTGCTGGTAGCGCCGGCCCAGGATCACGTTGATGGCGCACTGGCTGCCGACGAACTGGGAGTACGGCGTGACCATGATGGGATAACCGAACTCCTCCCGCACCCGGCAGGCCTCGTCCAGCACCTCGCCGAGCCGGTCGCCCATGCCCATGCCCGCGAGCTGGTGCCGCAGGTTGGAGATCATCCCGCCGGGCACTTGGTGCATGAAGTGGTACGCTTCGTAGTGAAGCGGCGCTCCGATGGGGAAGCCTTCCTCCCTGGCCACCCGGGTGAAATGCTCCGATACCGGCCGAAGGCCATCCTCGTCGATCACCGGGGCGTAGCCTAGGGCGCGGGCGTTCCGGACGATGTGGAACAGCGACGGGTTCGACGACCCGTCCGACAGCGGCGGCAGCGCCGCGTTGATGATGGGAACGCCCGCCTGGATGGCCTCCAGGGTGCACAGCGGCCCGAGGCCGCTGTTGCAGTGGGTGTGGAATTCCACCGGGATGCCGCCGGCGTTCTCCAGCACCACCGGGGCCAGTGAGCGGGTACGGTCCGGCGTGAGCAGGCCGCCCGGGTCCTTGAGGCAGATGCGCTTCACCGGCAGCTTCGCGGCCGCGCGGGCGCGCTCCGCGTAGTACTCGTCGGTGTGCTTAGGCGAGATGGAGAAGATCAGGTTGACGATGGTTTCAAGGCCGGCGGCCGTGGCCGTACGCACCTGCTCGGCCCACACCGCCGGCGTGTTGGAAGGGTCGGACGTCCGCGCCTCGCCAATGCCGTTGGCGGCCAGCCGTTCGAGCCAGAGCTGCTGCACCGCCGGAGGGGTATGTTGGAACGCGGCCATGTAGCGGTTCCGGATCAGCCGGAGCGGGGTCTTGGGCGCCAGCTCCTTGACCCGCCTCACGCGCTCCCAGGGATTGTCCTTGAGCTCCCGCACGCATTTCTTGAAGAAAGCCGAGGCGATGATCTCCATGGCCAGGAAGCCGGCCGCGTCCATCCGTGAGGCCACGGGCAGGATCATGTCGGTGCGGATGCCCATGGCCCAGAGGCTGGACGGACCGTCCCGAAGCGTGGTGTCGACGAAGTGAACCTCTTTCATGGCGTGCAGCATACCCGATGGACAGCGGCGCGACAAAGGCAGGCAGCGGGGCGCGGTCATCGCGCGCCCGCGCCCCGCTTCGGTCGCATTGTGGATTCGCAACGGACATGGTAGCCCATGCTTCCAGGTAGCTGCACGGGTTGACGATTACCCTCACCCTGGCCCTCTCCCAGAGCCCCTCTCCCTGTGGGAGAGGGGTTGGGGTGAGGGGTGATACGCGACCCGAAGGGCGCCGCACGAGGCGCCGACGATCATGCCTACAAGCGAATCGAGCAAGAAGAGATGGCTCGCGGGGACCGCGGTCGTCATGCTGCTGGCCATTGCGGCCTTCGGCTTCTGGGTGTGGTCTTCGCTGGGCTACATCACCACCGACGACGCCCGGGTCAAGGCCGACATCGTCACCATCAGCACCGAGGTGCCCGGCAGGATCGGCGCCCTGCTGAGGGACGAGGGCGACGCGGTGCAACCCGGCGAGGTCCTGGTAGAGCTCGACACCCGCGCGATCCGGATCCGCATCGAGCAGCACAAGGCGGCGGTGGACTACGCCCGCAGCCAACTGCTGCAGGCGGAGCGGGAACTGCGCCGCGCGGGCGACGCGCAACGGCGCGAGATCCGTCAAGCCGACCTGCTGGCGAGGAAGGCCAGGGTGCGGGAGGCCGAGGCGGAGTTGCGGGAGCTCGAGTTCCGGCTGGGGCTCATGACGTTGCGCAGTCCGGTGAAGGGCGTGGTGGTGAAGAAGAACGCTCACCGGGGCGAGTTCGTGCAGCCGGGCCAGCCCGTGTTCATGGTGGTGGACGCCAGCCGCTACTGGGTGGAAGCCAACGTGGACGAGACGCAGATCCGCTTCGTCAGGCCCGGCAATCAGGCCACGGTAAGGCTGGACTCGTATCCCGGCGTGCAGTTCGTGGGCGAGGTCACGGACGTGGGCGGCGCCACCACGTCCGAGTTCTCCCTGTTCTCGCCGCAAAAGCTCACCGGCGTGTTCATCAAGTCCACGCAGAAGCTGCCGGTGAAGATCGCGGTGGAGAACACCGACGGCATCCTCCGGGTCGGCATGCTGGCGGTGGTGCGGATCGAAAAGCCGGAAGCCCGGCAGGACGGACTTCATGCCGGTGGTGCAGGCCACTAACGGCCGGCCCGCCACGCCATGACGCCCGCACCTCCCGTCCAGATCTACGATCCCGCCCGGAAGTGGCCCGTTACCGTCACTCTTTCCCTGGGGATGATCAGCGTCGGGCTGGGCATCACCGGCGTCGATACCGCCATCCCGGCGATGATGTCGTCCCTGGGCACCTCCCTGCACCGGATCCAGTGGGTGCTGATCGCGTTCATGATCACCCGTACGGTGCTGATCCCCTGCGTGGGCTGGCTGGGGCAGCGCATCGGCGACCGCAACCTGTTCATCCTGAGCGCCGCCACCTTCGGCGCGGGCTCGTTCCTTTGCTCCATCGCCTGGGACGTCAACTCGCTCATCTTTTTCCGCATCATCCAGGGCATGGGGGTGGGACCGCTCATCGGCGTGTCCATGTCCATCATGTACGAGGCCTTTCCACGCAACGAGCGCGGACTGGCCATGGGGCTGTTCATGACCGGCTGGTCGCTGGGGCCGTTCTTCGGGCCTCCGGCGGGCGGCTATCTGGCCCAATACATAAGCTGGCGCACCATCTTCTACCTGCCGCTCCCGACCCTGATCTTCGCCATCGTGGCCGCCGCTTTCATCCTTCCCCGGCGGTCTTCCTCCCACACGCCCCCGCGCTTCGACCTGCTCGGGTTCCTCACCCTGACCGGCGGCCTGGTGACCCTGCTGCTGGGGCTCACCCAGGGCCAGGAAGCCGGCTGGACCAGCCAGCGGATCCTGTCCCTGTTCGGCACCGCCGCGCTGCTCATCACCCTGTTCATCATCGCAGAGTTCAGGGCCGAGCATCCCTACGTCCAGATCCGCTACTTCAAGAACCTCAACTTCGCCATCTCCAGCATCATCGTGCTGATCCGGGTCATGGGATTTCGCGGCACCAGCTTCATCCTGAACCTGTTTCTGCAGAAGGCGCTCTTCTATGCGCCGCTGCAGGCCGGCATCTTCATGCTTCCCGCCGCCATCGCCGTGGGGGTGGTGTCGCCCTTCGCCGGCATGCTGTCGGACCGGTTCGGGCCGAAGATCCTGCTGGTGGCGGGTCTCGCCCTCCTCACCGTCACCCTCTTCGGGCTCTCCACCGTCACCATCTGGACCGGCGTGGGCGTGATCTACTTCCTGGTGGTGCTCAAGAGCATCGGCCAGTCCACCATCAACGCGCCGCTCAACTCCATCGCCCTGGGAGCCCTGCCCGAGGGTGAGTCGCGCATGGGCAGCGGCCTCCTGGGCCTCGCCCGCGGCCTGGGCGAGGCCTTCGGCATCGCCACCCTGAGCTTCCTCCTGGAACGCTACATCTTCTTCAAGGTCGAGGCCATGACGCCCCTGCTGGGCGCGCGCCTCACCGAGAACCTGCGCGACGACGTGATGCTCCAGCTCCGCGCCCTGCTGCAGCAGGCCGGCCAGTACGGCATCGCCCTGGAGGAACGCGCCCAGTCACTGTTCGGATACAGCCTGCTGACCGAGAGCGTCACCCTGGCCTACCACCAGCTCTTCATGATGATCGGCCTCATGTATCTGGGCCTCGTGGTGATGGTATGGTTCCTGAAAACCCGGCGGGCGCCGCAGCGGCCCGCGCCGGTGGCGCGGGCCGTGGAGACTTCGGCGGCGAGGACAGGCTGAGCAAAACGCCTGGGGATGTGAGGCACACCCGGCAGCGGCCCTACACTAGCTACCCTTCGTGAAGAGCCCAGTCAGTCGGCGACGCCGCCTATTCGAGGATGGTGGCGAGGCGGGCAAGCACATCATCGATGATGTGTTCGGGGACGGTTTCAAGGAGCTTCCCCTTGCGCGCGGACAGATCGAGGGCGCGTGGCTGGTCGCAACGGATCACACCGGTGGTTCGGGTGCCTGCGCCATCGAGAGAAACAGCAAAGCCACGCCTGCGCGCGAAGCTCCCGCCCGTGGTGAGGGGCAAGACAACCGGCGTCCGGGTCAGCTTGTTGAAAAGGGCAGGGGAAACGATCAGTACCGGGCGGGCGCCCTGCTGTTCATGGCCGGCAGCAGGATCGAGGCTTACGAGCCGGATTTCGCCCCGCTTCACTACAGCAGCTCTTTGCCGACCGGCTTGGCGTCAATCCAGGCGCGGTCCTCGGGAGAAGGGGCGTCGTTTTCGTCGCACTGTGCCAGAAGCTCATCGAGTGAGTAGCGAGGACGCGACTTGGGCTCGATGACCAGGCGACCGTGCTCCACGTCGACATCCACCTTGGCCCCGACGCGGAGGTTCAGGAGGTCGAGGAGGGCCGGGGGCACCGCGAGCATGATAGAACCGCCGACCTTGCGCAGCTTTGTTGTATGCATCGACATCCCCCTCTCCGCCCGGGTCCGTCGTGTTGACCGCCGCTGCCGGCGCGCTTATAATTTTCTCATGTCGAAGAAGCGCAAGTTTTCCCGTCGCGGCGCCTTGATTGCCGGAGCCGCGGCAGGTGTCACGGCCCTGTCCTATCTGGCCCGAGCTCGGTCCACGCTCCTGGGCTATCCCTTTTCCGGTCCCGCCGTCGATCGCTCCCTTGGACTCGCCCCACCGCTGGCCTGCACACGCGCCACGCCCACGCGGACCGAAGGACCCTTCTACACCCCACGGACGCCGCTGAGGACGAATTTGCGGGAACCGAACACGAGCGGCCAATTGCTTGCGGTGCATGGCCTGGTGCTTTCGCCGGACTGCCGTCCGATCGGTGGCGCCGTGATCGACATCTGGCATTCCGACGAGCACGGCCGCTACGACAATTCCGGTTTTCGGTATCGCGGCCATCAATACACCGATGCAGCCGGAGCGTTTCGCTTCGAGACCATCCGGCCGGTACGCTATTCAGGACGCACGCCGCATATCCACGTCAAGGTCCAAGGCCCGTCCACGCGCCTGCTCACCACCCAGATCTTCTTTCCCGACTTGCCGGATGAGAACGCCCGAGACTGGATTTATCGCGATGACCTTCTGCTGCGCCTGAGCCGCACCACACAAGGCTGGCTCGGGCGCTTCGACTTCGTGCTCGCTCCGGCCTGATATCAACCGCTGGCACAACGCAGTAGACGCGCCCCCCTGCACCGCTCAGTCGATTGGTTCGTATCGCTTGACCACGGCGCGCGCCCCCTGGAGAGCGCGGGCATGCGATTGGATTGTCTGGTGGTCGTCGCTTTCGCGATAGCGGTCGATGTCCTCCTGAGTCTCCCACTCGGAATAGGAGATATATTCACCCGGCGAATCCATGCACTTCAGCAACTGCTCGGACCTGCAGCCCTCCCGACCCTTCATTAGCGGGCCGCAATCTTCCTTCCAGATCCGTTCCGCGTCCGAGGCTTGACCAGGGTCGACGTTGACGTGGATCAAGCGAACGATGGGCATTTTGATTCCTCCTTTTTGCGATCCGTCCATGCCGCTACAGCCAATGCGATTCTCAGTGCGGCCCGATCGACCATAGCGGTTCTCGACCACATTGCAAAGCGGCGCCGGCCTCACTCCCGAAACCCGGACTTGCCGGTAACCCGGAGGCCCGCCTGACGCAACCGGCGGAACCATGGATAGAAGAAACGCGCCCGCTCGGAGTTGGATCCGAACCACCGCATCAGCCGGTTGAACCAGTCGGTTCCCGTGGTCATGGACCCGAGCACGGCCATGGCTTCGGCCCCCTGATACCGCCGGCCCTCCAGCACCAGGATCATGCCGTCCTCGAGATCGCATCCGTCCCTCCGCAACCCGGCCACGAGCTCGGGAGCCTTCCTGCCGTCGATGCGCCGCAAGCGCTTCCCCGCGGGGGTCCTGAATCCGGACTTCCGCGCGTACATCCGGCAATACGGACAGTCGCCGTCGTAGAGCAGAAAGTCACCCTGCGAGGATTCGACCGCGGGCTCGCCGGCCTCGGGTGAAGTCACGCGATCTCCTTCCGGTCCAATCGCTGGCCGTCGTACAGGGCGCGGCCCAATGCCACAGGCTCGGGTTACAAGACTGCAAAGCAGAGCCCGCGGGTCCATCGCATCGGTCTACCCGCCCTCCACGATGCTGCCGCGCTCGATGACGAAGGTCTGGTCCAGCAGGGCGGCGACGTGGACGTCGTTGGACTCGGCCACCAGCACCGATGCGCCTTCCTGCTTGAGGTCATTCAGGATCTCCACCATTCGCTGGGCGAAGATCGGGGCGATGCCTTCGCTGGGCTCGTCGAGCAGCAACAGCCGCGTGCCGCACATCAGCGCCCGGGCAAAGGCGACGAACTTCTGCTGACCGCCGGACAGGGTCGTGGCGCCGCGGCGGCGGAACTCCTCGACCTCGGGCATGAGACCATAGATCCAGCGCAGGCGTTCCCCGGCGTTGTCCGCGCCGGTGGCCCAGACCGGGAGCAGGATGTTCTCCTCCGCGGTCAGGTCGGGCACCAGCCGGCGGTCCTCGGGCATGAAGCCGATGCCCATGTGCGCCCGGCGATGGGCCGGGGCCGCGGTCAGATCGACGTCGCCAAGCCGGACCTTGCCGCGCCGGATCGACAGCGTCCCCATGACCGCGCGCATGAACGTGGTCTTGCCCGCGCCGTTGCGCCCGATGAGGCCGCACATGGACCCCGACGGGACGTCGAGATGGACGCCGCGCAGGATCGGGGTGGCGCCGATGCTCACGTCGAGGTCGCTGACCGCGAGCGCGGCGTCGCCGGACGCGGAGCGCACCGCCGGCGATGCTTCCGAGGCCGCGTCGTGCTCCCGGCCAAGCACGTATTCCCGGACCCGTTGGTCCCGCAGGGCCTGCGCGGTGGGCGCGTCGCAGATGATTTCACCCTGATAGAAGGCGAGCACACGGCCGACGTATCGCTCGACGATTTCCATGTCGTGCTCGATGAACAGCACGGTGGTGCGCTCCTCTTTCAACGCCTGCATCAGGATATCCATGAGGGCGAACTTCTCTTCCGCGCTGATGCCGCTGGTGGGCTCGTCCAGCATGAGCAGCCTGGGCTTGCGCACCGTGGCCATGGCGATGTCCAGGAGCTTGCGGATGCCCTGGGGCAGGGCGGAGCCGGCGACGTCGCGGTACTCCGCGATCTGATAACGAGCCAGATGGGCCTCCACCCGGGCCGCCCGCCGAGCCGCCATCAGCGGCGTCAACAGAGCCGCCCCGTCCCCCTCCGCAACGCCGAAGGCCATCATCAGGTTGTCGAAGACGGTTTCCGAGAGGAAGAGCTGAGGCACCTGAAAGGAGCGGCAGAGTCCCATGCGCGCGATGGCGCGCACCGAAAGCCCGCGAATGCTGCGGCCCATGAATTCCACGGTGCCGCGGCCGGGCGGGAGATGGCCGGTGACCAGGTTGACGAAGGTGGTCTTGCCCGCGCCGTTGGCGCCGATGACGCCGATGGTCTCGCCCTCCTCCACCACGACGTTGATGTCATGGGCGGCCACCACCGCGCCGAAGGACTTCTCGAGATCGTGAACTTCCAGCACCGCGGACATGGCCGGCTATGCCTCTTCCTTCTTCGCCCGGAGCGCGTCCCCGGCGACGGCCCCTGCCCTGCCCCACCGCCGATCCACCAGCGACCACAGGCCGTTGGGCAGGAACATGATGATGACCAGCAGCGTTCCGCCCATGATCAACTGCCAGATGCCCGGGAACTGGTCGAAGGCATAGGTGCGGATAAGCTCGTACATCAACGCGCCGATGAAGGGAGCGGTGACGTTGCCGGTGCCGCTGAGGATCGCGATGAAGACGAAGTCCCCCGACACCGGCCAGTACACCATGGAGTCGGGATCCACGTGACCGATGGTAAGGGCGGCGACGGCGCCCCCGAACCCGCCCACGAGCCCGGAGATGACGTACTTGGCGTGGATCGCCCGTTCGGCCGAATAGCCCAGATAACCCAGACGGATCTCGTTCTCGCGCACCGCGGTGGTCATGCTGCCCAGGGTCGAGCGCAGATAAAGATGCACGAGGACCGCCACCCCCCAGGTCAGGACCGCGGCGAAGATGAACAGCGCGGTCTTGTTCTCGGCGCCCAGGGGGGCGTACCAGAGATACGTGGTCGTCTCCAGGCTGATGCCGTCGGTGGACCCCAGCTCTTCGAGCTTGGCCAGGACGCCGTAGAGGATCATGGAGAACGCCATGTTCAGGAGAGCGAAGAAGATGCCTCGGTACTGGCGCAGCAGAAAACCGAGCAGGAAAGCCAACAGGCCGGCCGTCACCACCCCGCAGGCGATGGTCAGGAAGGCGTCGGTGATGCCGAGGTACCGGCTCATCAGTCCCACGGTGTAAGCGCCGAAGCCGAAGTACAGGGCGTGGCCGAAGGAGATCAGCCCGCAGCGCCAGAGGACCAGGAGACCCAGCGCCACCGACCCCCGGGCCAGGGAAAGCGTGAGGATGCTGCGGAACCACTCCGGCACCGCGAAGTTGAGCAGCAGCAGCCCGGCGAGGCCGAGGGTCAGGCCCCAGAGCGTCTTGTCACGGCGCCAGGTCATATGCTCCTCGCCTTGGCGGGGGCGAACAGCCCCTGCGGCCGCACGATCAGGACCAGGGCCATGATCATGTAGATCACGAACAGCTCCAGGGCCGGCTCCTGATGGACCGCGAACGCCCGGGCCACGCCCACGATCACCGAGCCGATAAGGGCGCCGGGAATGCTGCCCATGCCGCCGATGACCACCACAGCGAAGGCCAGCACGATTACCTCCACCCCGATGCCGGGCTGGACCGAGATCGCCGGCGCCTGGTAGGCGCCGCCCAGCGCGCCCAGGAACGAGCCCACCATGAAGGTCAGGAGAAAGACCCGGTTGACGTTGATGCCCATGGCCTGCGCCAGCTCCCGGTCGTAGATCACCGCCAGCAGCAGCTTGCCGAAGGTGGTGCGGTTGAGTCCGTACCAGAGCGCCGCGGCGACCACCGCCGAAAGGAGCACCATGGACAGGCTGTAGTTGTCGAAGGGCAGCCCGGCGATCTCCGTCTGGCCCAGCAAACCCAGGGGCTCCGGGGCGAGATAGGGGTCGGTTCCCCAGATCAGCAGCAGCACGTCCTCGAGCACCAGGAAGGCCGCGAAGGTCGCCAGCACGATGATGTGCTCATCCTCGTGATAGAGGTGCCGGAGCAGGCCGCGCTCGATGATGACGCCGAACACCACGCCGAGGAAGAGCGCGGCGAACAGCATTACCGCGAACGCGCCGAACTGGGGCCAATCCACCCGGAAATAGAGGATCAGCAACGTGGCCGTGAGATAGGCGCCGAAGGCATAGAGCGAACCGTGGGTGACGTTGAGAAGCTTCTGGACGCCGCAGATGACGGTCAGGCCCACGGCGACCATGAACAGGTAGGAACCGTAGACGAGTCCGTCGACGAGGATGATGAGTAGGAGCTCGGGATCCAACGGTTCCCCCGTGCGCGGGAATGGATGACCGGGAGACCCGGGCGCCGGCACTTCGGCGCCCGGGTCTCGAAGACACTAGGCCGCAGCCACGCTCAGTCGCACTGGGCGCCCTTCATGCCGCCCTTGACCCAGTCCGCGGCATTGACCCCTTCCGGCGGATTCACGCATTCGGCCTTGAACTCCACCACGTCCTTGACCACCACCTCGCCCTTGTCGGCGTCCCACTCGGCAGAGCCCCAGCGGTCCGAAGTGACCGCCTGATGCCCTTTGCCGAGGGCCATCTTGACCTTGGCGGCGATGATGTCGAAGGTGGCGTGCTCCAGTGCCCGGATCACCTGATCGGTGGAGGGGAACTTGCCGCCGTTGGCCTTCATGGCCTGATCGTAGGCGTACTTGGCCGCCAGGATGCTATCGGCGTAGTGATAGGCCGGCGACGAAGGCGGCTGCTTGTACGCCTTGCGGTATTCGCTCTGGAACCAGTTGTTCAGCGGGGTGTCGATACCCGCCGCGTACATCCCGTAGGGACCGCGCGCGAGCTGTCCCTGCGGGAACTTCTCGCCGAGCCGGTGCGCCGTTATCTCGCCCACCGTGAGGATGAACTTCTTGCGCTCGAACAGTCCCCTGGCTGTTCCCTGGGCGATGAAGGCCTCGAGGTCGCCGCCCCAGAGGCTCGAGTGCACCAGCTTCTGCGGGGCTCTGAGCAGTACCGAGATCTCGGTGCCGTACTGGCCGGAGAACAGCTTGGGGAACTGCTGTCTCTTGGCCGGCTTGATTTCCGGCGCCAGGGTCTGCATGGCCAGGTTGAAATCGCGCCAGGCATCCTGGCCCCAGGCGTAGTTCTGGTTGATGCCCATGTAGCCGTCCCCGACCTCGCCCCGGAGTTTCTGAACGACGTAGTGCGCGGCGCCCACGTTGCCGCCGGTGCTGTGGTTGATGATGCGGAAGAGGTACTTCGGCTCCTGCACCAGCTCCTCGAAGATGCGCGGCGTGCCGCATATGGACAGCAGAGTCAGGACCTGAAGCTCCTCGGCCACCCGGGCGATGGCGGCGCAGCTCCCGGAGGAGATGTAGCCGGCCACCACGTCCACACCCTCCTTCTGCACCTTGTTGCGCAACTCCGTGACCTGCTTGGTGCCGCCGCCGCTTTCGTCGTACACCACGAGCTCCACCTTGCGGCCGGCCAGCCCGACACTGTCGTAGGGCGCCGGCAGGGCGCCTTCGTTGATGGCGCGGACCACCATCTCCACGCCGTTCCTGGCCGGGACGCCGTAGGTGGGTGCGCCGCCCCCGGTAAGGAACGTCGGGACCGCCACCTTGACGGTCTGCGCCGAGCCGACGCCCGCCGCCAGCAACGCCGCGAAAGCCGCGGCCAATGCCATGTACAGGGTACGAGGTATGATTACGCTCATGATGACCTCCTCATGGCTCTGCGTCGTCCACTCTGCCGGCCTTGGCGCAGAGCAACCGAAAGAAAGAATCCCACTGATAGTGTCATATAGCCGAGGGTCTCGCAATGGCGCCGCCAGGGCAATCAGGGCTCGCCAGAGCTCGAATCGGTCGTTCCGGCGGACCGGAGAGCCCACGGGGCGCCGGGGGCTCTCCCAAGGTACTGACTCTATTTGCCCATGGGCATCTTCAGGCCGATTTCCTCGAAATAGCGCCTGGCGCCCGGGTGCAGCGGCGAGGCAATCTGGTTGAAGACGTTCTCGCGCTGGATCGCGGACTTGAACGCGGCCGCCTTCTTGTAGACCTCGCCTATGTTCTCCCAGAACACCTTGGTCATCCGGTACGCGATCTCATCCGGCACCGAGGACCGAATCCCGATGCCGCCCCAGGAGCCGACCGTGACCACGCTTTCGGTATTGACCTGGTTCCTGCCATAGGTGCCGGGCTCGATGACGTCTTGTGTGCGCCCCGCGCTGGCGAAGAGCTTGCGCGCGTCCTCGGAATTCAATCGGTCCTTCGGGATGCCCAGCAGGCGGATCCTGGTCGTCAGCGCGATCTGCTGAATGCTGGCCGACGGGATCGCGCCGGGCTGAATCATGGCGGCGACCTGCCGGTTGCGAAAGGCGTCGATCCCGGCGCCCCACGGCAGCTTCCGAACGGTGAAGTCCTTGCCGCCCTCGAGCCCGCTCGCCCCTTTGACGATGCCCGCCGCGATGACCGTGGCGGCGCCCGCCGGCGGTCCGAGAAAGATCGTTTTCCCCTTGAAGTCCGCGATGGATCGAATGCCCGAGTCGGCGTGGGTCACCACATGGTAGGTGCCCAGCTTGAAGTTGAACAGGACCGAAGCCTTTTTCGCGACCTCGGGGCCGTGCTGGATGTTCTTGAAGACGCGCGTGCCGTTGGTCATCCACACGTGCATCAAGGGAGACGAATAGAAAACATCCACCGTCCCCTGGGTCGCCTCGACATAGTGCTTCGTGGCGACGCCCGTCGCATTGAGCTGAATCCTGATGTCGCCGGCATACTGGTTGACGATGTCGGTGAAGGCCGACACGAACAGAAACGGCGGCGTCCCCGGTCTGGTGGACGACGCCTTCAAGGTCGTCTGCGCGTGCGCCGAGACGGCCAACAAGCAGAGCGACAGGGTTGCCGCCACTCGCACGGCCTGGGTCATGGTCTTCATGATGAACCTCCTCCTGGGAACGAACCTCCTCCTGGAAATACAGGACCTACGCGTTGTTTGCCAGTCTTTGCGACGCAAGGAAATCGAAGGTGACCACCGCCGCACCTGCGGCGAGGCCGGCGATCTGGACCGCTGTGCCGGGATAGGGAAGCGCGACGCAGCAGGCCAGGCGCGCGACGCGCGACGCCGGGGTCAGCGCGCTCCGGTCGAACCCGCCGAGGCCCGTGGCCAGCAGCCAGATGACGGCGCCGATCCGTACCATGGCCCAGACGAAGTCCGCGGGATCGAACCCGGCGACGAGCAGCAGGGACGGATGGAACACGAACATGTAGGGAATGATGAAACCCATGGTTGCAAGCCGGAGCGCGACGGCCCCGGTCCGCAGCGGACTGGCGCCGGCGATGGGCGCGGCGGCGTAGGCAGCCAGCGCCACGGGCGGCGTGACCACGGACAGCACGCCGAAATAGAGCACGAACATGTGCGCCGCGAGCATCGAGATGCCGAGATCCTGCAGCGCGGGCCCCATGACCAATACGATGATCAGATACGCCGGCAACGTCGGCAGACCCATGCCGAGCACCAGCGCGCCCAGCATGGTGTACACGAGGGACAGGAACAGGTCGCCGTCGCCCAGTGACAGGATTACGTTGGAGAAACGGAGCCCGATCCCGGTCATGTTGATGACCGCAAGGAGGACGCCGATGGCCCCCACCGCAATCAGGATGCGCGCCCCCGCGAGGCCGCCGTTGGCCAGGGCTTCCAGCATCCCTTTCGGACGGCGACGCACCTCGGGGTTGACCAGGAACGGCAACAGCATCGCGGACAGGGTTGCCCAGAACCCCGCAGCCGACGCGGACTGCCCGGAGAGCAGGACGCCGGTCAGCACCGCGAGCGGCCCCACGAACATGACGGACAGCAGCCAGTCCTGTTTCGTCAGGGCTTCGCGCTCCTCCCGTGGCGTCGGGCGGATATCCAGGCGCGCGGCCTCCACACCCACCGCGGCAAACAGGCTGCCATAGTACAACAGGGCCGGAACGAGGGCGGCGACGGCCACCAGCAGGTAGGGCGTGTGCGTCAGTTCGGCGAGCAGGAACGCCGCCGCCCCGAGTATGGGCGGCATGATCTGGCCGCCGGAGGAGGCAGTGGTCTCCACCGCGCCGGCGAAAGCAGGCTGGAAACCGTGTTTCTTCATCAGCGGGATGGTGAAGACGCCGGTGCCGACGACGTTCGCCACCGCGCTTCCCGACATGGCCCCGAACAGGCCGCTGGCGGCTATGGCGGCGTGCGCCGGCCCGCCTCGCAGGTGACCCGAAACGCGGACCGCGAATTTGAGCAGCACCGCGCCGGCGCCGCTTGCTTCCAGGATCGTGCCGAAAACGATGTAGATGAAGACGACGTTGACCGCGACCCCCGTGGGCAAGCCGAACACGCCGTCCAGACTGTACCATACGGTCTGGACGATCTGCTCGGTGTTGAAACCGACATGGTTGAAGATCCACGGCAGTTGCCTGCCGAAGGCAGCGTAGGCCAGGGCGAGGAAACCGAACAGGGCGAGGGGCAAGCCGAGGGCGCGTCTGGCGAGCTCCAGGATCACCAGGGAAGACGCCAGGGCCGCCACGAGGTCGAAGGTCGAGAACTCGAACAGGCCCGTCCAAAGCGCCTCGCGAATGGTGATGAGCTTGATCATCCCGACCGCGAGCACCGCCAGGAGGATCAGGTCGATGACACCGCCGCCCGTCCCGGCCGGGTCCGAGACTCCCAACCGTAGCGGGTAGAGAAGGAGAACGGCCACCGCCGCCGCAGACATGGCGAGGGCGCGGTGAAGCCCCGGATCGAACAAGCCGAAACCCGAGGTGTACAACGCCAGGAGGGCCAGGGCGAAACCGAGCACGGCCGCAGTCCGGCTTCTCATGTTCGCCCGCAGCTTGCTCATTGGTTATACTTACAGGGCATACTTACAGGAAAATCAAGTCCATCTCACCGAACCGGAAACACCTTCGTCATCATGGAGGACACCGGAAATGGAACCAGGCAGAACGCAACGGGGCAGGGTGGATCTGGAGGGGCTGCGGGGCCCCGGGATCCAGGCGATGAAAGGCATTCAACCGCCGGCGGATATACCCTTCCGCATCGGCAACATGGGACACGCGGTGCTGGTGGTCCGGGACCTCGACGTCTCCGTCCGATTCTACACCCAGGTGCTCGGCTTCAAGGTTTCCGACGTCTATCCCGACAGCATGGTCGAGGGCCGGATGGTCTTCATGCGCTTCAACCGGGACCACCACGGTCTGGGCCTCGTCGGCCAGGCCAGGGAGATTTCCGGGAATCGGGAACTGCATCACCTGGCGTTCGAGGTCCCCACCCTCGACGACGTCTTCCGCGCCCGGGACCACCTCGAGAAGCACGGTGTGCCCATCGATTTCCATGGCCGGAGGCGGGCAGGCTGTCAGGTATCGGTGGAGTTTCGGGACCCCGACGGCCACAGCCTGGAAATATTCTGGGGACTCGACAAGGTGGACTGGGACGGCGAAGCGCGCCCGCCCGAGGAGTGGGCTCCGAAACCGTCGCTCGAAGAGGCGCTCGACGACGCGCCGCCGGGACAGGACACCACCCTCGCGGCTCCGGGCCTGCGACGGAAATAGTTGGTGTACGCCAAGTTGTGGACGGTTACGGTCGGCGGGTCGCCGCCGTCACTCCCGCTTGTTCGTCGCCCGGATTGACGATGAAGGCTTCGCCGCGCGAGAAGAAATCACGGATCAGGGCGACGAACCGTTCCGGCTGGTCGACCTCGATGTTGTGACCCGCATCGTAGACGTAGACGAGCTTGGCGTGGGGGATTTCGCGCGCCAGAAGCTGTCCGCTCTCCCGCGGCATCATGCCGTCCTTCGTGCCCTGCAGCACCAGCGTCTGTTGCACGATCTCCGGCAAGCGGGCGACCAGCGCCTCATCGAGTCCCACGGACTGGTGGTAGTGATGGGCCCAGCCACGGTTTTCGGCAAGCTGGTCCGGGGTCTTTTCCCCGGGAGGAAGGCGTTCCGGGTGCGCGAACATTCTCGCACGCATCTCTTCCGGACTGCCGGGAGGTTTCTGCGGGATGTGCGACGGGCGGAAACCCGACGGGCACTGGAGGACGAGGGAACGGATTTTTTCCGGATGGCGGACGGTCACCCACGCCGACAGGAACCCGCCGAAGGACTGGCCGATCAGATCGCATCCCCCGCCGATCACCGCATCCACGAACTCGCCGGCCAAGTCCGCAAGCGCCGGCATGCTGTCGAGATTCTCATGGGCCGGAGTGCCGTCGAATCCCGGGGCGACCATTGCATGAATGCGGTGATCGCGTGACAGCTCGTCGAGGGCGTAGGTAAAGCGAATGCCGCCCGCGCTGTGCAGATACAGCACGGGCGGCCCCTCGCCCGCGACATGGCAGGTCACCGGACCGGATGAAAGATCGGCGGTGCATCGCCGAAAGGGCTCACCCGCGCGCCCCGAGGTTCCGATCATGCCTGCCTCTCCGGTCCGGCCGTCGCCGCCGCCGGATTACTTGTCACGCAACACCGCGCGGAATTTTTTCGACAACCGCGCCTCGTTCTTCATCCGCCAGTCGAAGGGAATATCGATGACCTTCTTTCCCTGGATGTAGTTGTACATGTAGCCGCTCTTCGAGCTGACGAGCGAATAGCCGCGGACGTCGTGAAGGGTCTTCTGGCCGGCCGGGGACACCACCCAGTAGCCCCACAGCTTGGCGATGTTCGGCGCCTTGGCGTCCTTTACGATATAGGCGCCGCGGGCGGCGAGGATCACGGTGTCCACGTCCGGATGCTTCACCGGAGCGCCCTTGGCGATCTCGGCCCAGGCATCGGTGCCGAGACCAACGGCGAACTCACCGCCGATGACTCGCGACCGGACGTCGGGATATCGGGGCAGCGTCTTGACCTCCTGTTTGCGGAGCAGCGTTTCCAGGTACTTCTGAGCGTTCTCTTCGCCGAATGCATAGGTGAAGTAGACCCAGGGCGAGGGCGAACGCGGCATGGCGATCCGGCCCTTCCACTTCGGGTCGAGCAGGTCGTCGTAGCTCTTGGGCTCATCGGCGGCCTTCACCAGATTGGTATTGATGGTGACCAGGGTGAGATAGCTGTCATGGGTCTTGATGCCGTACTCGCCCTCCATCAGGCTCTTGGGCAGACCGAACTCGCCGGCCCAGTCGAACTTGACGATGGCGTCGCCCTGGATCAGGGCGCGGGGGCTCGATGTCCAGAAGAGGTCGAGTCCCGTGGGCACGTTGTTTTTCAGGGCGCGGATGACCTCCACCCGCTTGCGCGTATGGCGGCCGCCGATCTGGTTGAGCTTGATGTCGGTGCCATGGAACGAGTTGAACCCCTTGTTCATCATGGCGACCTGGCGGGGATTCATGGTGGTGCCGAAGACGGTCGCCTCGCCTTCGGCCTGTGCCGGCTCGATGAGCTTTTTCACCGCTTCCGGCAGCTCCGCGCCGGAGGCCATTGCCGGTACGCCGGCCAACACGGCTGCCACGCCGAGCAGCCCAACCCATTTCGTGATTGCATGTCTCATCCGGATCGCTCCTTTCCGATTGCCAACGGTCTATCCGGTCTTCTCACCGGATTCGTTCAACTGCCGTATCCAAGCCTCCGTTTGCGGGTCGATCTTTGCCGGGCGGCAAGGTCGCCTATCCAACCGGACAACCGGCTCGGCAGACCCTTCCGGCGGCCGAGGTCGTAGCTGCGGATCTCCTGCATTCCCGTCATGCGCCGTGCGAACAGCGCCAGAATGGCGAGAATGAATATCATGTAGAGGGCGACGGCCGCGGCGGCATTCTGTTCGCCATTGGTCTGGAGATTGAAAATGAGGGTGGCGACCACCTCGGAGCCGCCGGTGTTCATCACCAGCGGCAAGGTCAGGTCCCGCGCCGAGAGCATGCCGACCATCAGCGCGGAATAGAAGATGGCGGGCGCCATCAAGGGCAGAAAGATGCGCCGGAAAGTCTCCAGCATCGAGACCCCGGAGACAAGGGCGGCTTCGTCGAGTTCGAAGTGGACCTGCAGGGAAGCGGCATTCATGGTCCGGGTGCAATAGGCCAGCATCCTGGTTCCCATGGCGATGGCCACGAGCCAGATGGTGCCGAACAGCGGCAGCCAGTGATAGATCCCGATGCCGATGAACTGGAACGCGACGCCGGTAACGATGGTGGGAACCGCCGGCGCCAGAAACACGATATTGTCGGCCAGGCGCGCCGAGCGGTTGCGGCTGCGTGTGACCACCCATGTGATGCTGGTGGCCAGGGATGCGGCCACGACCACCGCACCCGCCATCAGGATCAGCGTATGACGAAGCGGTTCTCCGATCCACGCCAAAGCGTCCCGGAAACTGTCCAGGCTGATCGAAGCCATCGCGGCAAGGGAGGGAGGTTGAAAGAAAGGCACCAGCGCCACCCAGACAATCGTGACAACGGGAATCGCGATGCTGACCGTCACCCAGGCGCAGACCCAGAAATAGGCGGCCCAGCGCCAGCGGCCCAGCGGCTGCGGCGCCGACGCCCGCACCTTGCCGCCGACCACCGCGTATTTCCGCGCCTGCTTCAGGAACCGGGCGTAGAACAGAATGGCGACGCCGCAGATGGCGAACAGTACGACACCCGCCGCCCCCGCGAAGCCCAGATTGGGCGGACCGTCCGTCTCCGCGATGGCGTCATAGATCCACAGCACGAGCACGTCGCCGGGCATGCCGATGATGGCGACGAAGTCGAACATTTCGACCCCGAGCACGAAATAGAAAATGCACACCGCAACCATGCTGGGGCCCAGCAGCGGCAGCACGACCCGAAATACCGTAAAGGATTTGGACACTCCGCTGACCCAGGCGGCCTCCTCCAGCGACGCATCGAGGTTCCGGAAGGCCGGCAGCATCATGAAAACCCCGCCCGGGACCAGTACGATGCCCTGCAGAAAGCAGATCCAGGATACCTGGTAGACGTCGAACAGCGCGCCGCCGGTAAACTTGGTCATTCCGAAGAGGGTGTTGGCGAGCCCGGAGGTGGGATTGAACAGCCACACATAGGACATCGCGGTGATGAAACCGGGGATGGCAAGCTTCGCCGTCAGCAGCGTGAACAGGCCGGTGCGGTAGCGGAAATCCGTGCGGGACAGCAGCCAGGTAAAGGGAAAGGCGAAAAGGAACATCCAGAAAACGGTGCCCAGGCCGAGAACGGCGGTTCTGCCGGTGACGCTGACAAGCCTCTTCTGGGTGAACAGCTCAGCATAGTTCGCGAACGTGTAGTGTCCGCCGCCGTCCTGGTCGGTGAAGCTGGTCAGGACGTTGCCGCCGACCGTGACGCATACCAGCGCCAGGCCGACACCTGCCAGCAGATAGACCCAGCCGATACCCGGCCACCTGAGACCGTGTCCTGCAACACTAAACCGCACGAGAGGCTTCCTCGCCGGCCAGCCCGCCTTCGAGGCCTTCCATGTCCAGACCGGCGGACGGCGCCACCACCACGGTCTGCGCCGGAGGGAAATGGAGCCGGATCGAATCCCCGCGGCTGATGACCTCGCTGTGATGCCGCCGCACCCGCACCGGTTGGCCGCCGGTCAGGACCGTGTGCACGAAACCTTCGCCGACGAAGCTCGATGCGGCCACCGTGCCGGTTACGAGGTTGGCCGCGTCCCGCGGGACGTCGCCGCCGGTCTCGATGTCTTCCGGCCGAATCCCCAACATGCAGGGCGCGCCCGTCGCGAGACGGTCGCGGCTGGTGAGTCGCGCGTCCAGGTTTCCGAAGGGTGTCTCCACGCGGGCCGTGCCCGCGTCGCCGCCACGATAGACCGCCGGGAAAAGGTTCATGTCGCCGATGAAGCGCGCGACGAACTCGTTCTCCGGCCGATGATAGACGGCTTGCGGGTCGCCGATCTGGACGATCCTGCCTTCCGCCATCACGGCAATGCGGTCACCGGTCTCTAGGGCTTCCGCCTGGTTGTGGGTCACGTGGACCGTCGTCAGATCGAGGCGGTGCATCAGGTCGCGCATCTGCGCCCGGAGCCGGACCTGGAGCTTGAAGTCCAGGTTGCTCAGCGGCTCGTCCATCAACAGGATACGGGGCTGCAGGGCCAGCGCCCGCGCCAGCGCCACCCGCTGCTGCTGGCCGCCGCTCAACGTGATGACCGGCCGTTCCGCCAGGGCATCGAGGCCGAGCATCTCCAGCACCTCGCCGACCCGGACGCGCACCGCGTCGCTGGCCATCTTCAGGCGACCGCGGCGAAGGGGAAAGGCGATGTTTTCGAACACGTCCATGTGCGGCCAGATGGCGTAGGACTGGAACACCATGGCGATGGGGCGCCGGTCGGGCGGGACGAAAACGCCGTTCTCGGCGTCGAAGACGGGTTGCCCGTCGATGCGGATCGCGCCCGCGCTGGGCCGTTCCAGCCCGGCAATGGAACGCAGCATGGTGGTCTTGCCGCAACCGGACGGACCCAGCAGGACAAAGAATTCGCCCGTGGCGACGTCCAGGTCGATGCCGCGCAGGGCATGCACGACGCCGTCCCGCAGTGGGAACTCGGCCTCAAGACGCCTCGTCTGCAGCATCGCCATGTGTCGGCTTTCCGGTGTCGCGGGACGCGACACTACCCTCCGGGAGGGTCCGGAGGCGCCAGCACGCCTTCGTCTTGCAGTCTCCGGATGGCGGCTTCGGCGGTTGCGCGGACGCCGCCGGCGGCGTCCGCAGGCATGAAGATCCGCTTCTCGAATTCCCGGCCGAACAGCTCGGACTTGACCTGTGCCGGGAAGTTCATGAAGACCTCCGTGCGCCGTCGCCGCAGCCGGTCGAGATCGAGGGTTGAAACCAGCACGGATTCGCCCGCACCGTCGATGCGGGCATCGACGTGACCGAGGTAGTTGACCACCGTCGAGCCGCCGCGCGTGGCCTGGGCGGCGCTGTACCTGCCGCTCAACGCGCCCGCGTTGGCGGAGGCCAGGTAGACGAGGTTCTCATAGGCGCGCGACCGACGCACCTGGTCCCGCGTCCCGGCCAGGGGTCCGTTGGCCTCGGCGGTGGGATGCAGCAGGATCTCCGCGCCGCGAAAGGTGAGGGAGCGTGACAATTCGAAGAAATTCACGTCGTGCTCGACGATCGTCGCGAGCCGTCCATACGGCGTGTCGAGCACCGGAAACAGGGAGTCCCCTCCGTACCGCCGGACATACTCCGTATAGACGTCGGCCGGACAGACGCTGGGAATCAGCCCTTCCACGTTGTGTTCGTGGCATTTGCGGTAACGCAGCTCGACCGCGCCTGACGGGCCGACGATGAAGCCCGAGGTAAACCAGACCTCGGGCCACTCCGGGTCGCGTTCGAAGGCCGCTCCCGCCACATAGACCTGATGCTGTCGGGCGAACGCGCCGATCACGTCGGTCTCGGGTCCGGGTATCTCGATGCAAACGGTCTTCCAGTCGCCGGCGGTGCGCCTGTGGTTGAAACCCTGAAACCAGGCCTCCGGGAACACCACGAGGCGCGCCTCGTCCCGGACCACCGCCGCCTCGGCGACGTCCAGTCCGCGTTGGAGGTTGCGGGCGATGACGTCGTCCCTGCACTCCGGGTCGTCGATGATCTCGATGGACGCCTGGATGCAGGCGATCTGGAACTTCTTCGGCATGGTCAGGTCAGGGCGGAATTCGGTTCTTCCGATGCGGACGGCGGCTTATGGCCCTCCGGCGGCGTATAGACCCCGTCCCGCAGATAGCGCGCGATCACGGCTTCGGTGCTTTGCCGCGCCTCCGACTTGTGGGCGATGGGCTTCTTGAGCCAGCGATTGATCCCGGTGGCCTTGTGCCGGGTGTATTCGCGGGCATAGATTTCCGTCCGCGACTGGACCAGGATATTGTCGCGTATTTCCGTGCGCCTTTCCCTCAGCGCCCGCAGATCGATGGGGCCGATGGCCAGCGCCTCGCCGGGGTTCGGCGCCTGGCCGACGACCTTGCCGTTGAAATCGACGATCTCGGAGCCGCCGTGGGAACGGTGCAGGGGCGAGATTTCTCCGTCGCGCCGTTCCTGGAAATTCAGGCCCGGCGAATCCGCGAACACGTCGCCCGACAACTGCGCGGCATAGCCGCCGTGATTGGAAGAGATGACATACATGCAATTCTCGTAGGCGCGGGTCCGGCGGCTCATCTCCCACGGTTCCCGGTGCGGTCCATAGGGCTCTCCCGTGCAGTGCAGCAGGATCTCGGCGCCGTGCTGCGCGAAAATGCGCGGCATTTCCGGGAAATTGATATCGTAGCAGTTGATCAGCGCAAGCCGCCCGATCTCGGTGTCCACCACCGGGAAGAGCGCATCTTCTCCACCCTCGTTCTTGACATACAAGTCGTAGAGACCGGTCGGCGTCGAATAGGTCGTGTGCCCCTGGACGTCGGCTCCATTGACCTTGCGATAGCGCAGCAAGAGGTCGCCCGACGGCCCGAACAGGTAGGCGGAGTTGAACCAGCGATGCGGATAGGCCGGATCGTACTCCATCGTGCCCCCGGCGACGTAGGCCCTGTTCAACCGCGCGAAGTTGGCGAGGGGCTCGAGCTCCGGGCCGGGGATACGAACGGCGATGCGTGTCCATTCCTCCACCGACCGGACGTGTTCGACACCGGTCAGGGAAAACTCGGGCAGAACATAGAGCCTTGCCTGACCCCAGCGGCAGCTCACGTATTCCATCAGCGAGAGATAGCGATTGACGTTCTCGCGGATGACGGCGTCGCGCCATTCCGGTTCCCGGACGTGACGGATAATCGTCTGAACCGCGACCGCGGTATATTTGTCGATCATCTTCGCACTCCCTCCCGCGCCGCCACCGTTGCCGGCGGGTACCCTCCGCACCCTTCGCAAGTTCTATACGGCCGCCGCCCGTTCTTCCGTGCCGAGACCGCGCACCGCGGGAAAAACCTCGTCACGAAGAAGCCGCATGGTCTGCCGGACGCTCTCGTCGGGCACGTTGCCGATCTTGACGCTCAGATTGGTCACGCCGTGACCGAACTCCCGGTAGAGCCGCGTGAGCTGCTCGATGGCCATGTCGGGTGTTCCGCACATGACCAGACCGCGCTCCATCCGTTCCTCCAGCGAGAGCTGATTGTGTTGCCGGAGCTTCGAGGTCTGGCGTTCGGCGTCGGTGTCATCCTTGAAATAGCGTGTTTTCTGCACCACCAGCCGCTGTGCCGTGCGAATGCCGCCGCCCAGCACGTTGAAGAAGTAGTCATAGCCCCGGCGCAACGTTTGGATCGCCTCGTCCTTGCTCGGGGCGACACAGCAGTTCATGGCGAGGATGACATTGCGGGGCTGCGGCTCCCATCCATGCGTTCGCGCATGTTCACGGTAGATGTCGATGGAATGGTGCGCGGTTTCGTAGTCCTGGATGCGCAAGACGCCCATCGTTGCCCCGTGCTCGGCGGCCAGGCGTGAAGAGGCCTCGCTGCTCGCCGACATGACGATTTCAGGGTGTGGCTTTTGGGCCGGCCTGGGCCAGATCGAGACCGCCCGAAACTGGTAGTATTCGCCCTCCCAGCCGAACGGCTCGGGTTCGGTCCATGCCTTCTTGATCAGTTCGATTGCCTCGTTCATGCGCCCGTAGGACTCGCTCGGCGCAACGTTATAGGCAACGTATTCGTGGGGAATGCCGCGCATGAACCCGGCGACCAGCCGGCCGCCGGATATCATGTCCAGCATCGCATATTCCTCGGCCACACGGATCGGGTTGACGATGGGCACGATGTTCCCGGATTGCAGGATCATCGCCTTGCTGGTGCGCTCCGCGACACAAGCGCCGATCAGGTTGGGATTCGGCATCAGCCCGTAGGGGCTCATGTGGTGTTCGTTGTTGCCGATCCAGTCGAAGCCGCATTCCTCGGCGAAGACCTTGGTGTCGATTCCCGCCCGGAAGATCCGTATACCTTCATCCGGGCGGAACTGCTTGTTGGCCACCGGCCAATCCTGCCCCACCTTTTTGATGCCGGTATAGGGCATGTGGTGCGTGTACGAGAATTTCATCACCACTTCCTCTGGGGGCCGAGCCCGTTCCGATGGGACCGGATACCCTTCCGGACTTTTCGCTTCGGTGCGCGACTGTATCCTCAACCATGGACACTGTCAAATACGATGTTTCCGCCGCCTGCCGGCAATCTCGCGCAACCGGAAGATTGCGTTGCCGAAACGGACAGCATAAAATTTTCGTGGACTCGGCATTCCGTAACCCCATGAAATGATTATCGAAGATCAATCCGAGGTCGTCGCGTTCCTGTCCAGGCCGGAAAGCTACCGCCTCCGTTCACCGGTTCGGCGGATCGACACGCATGGGGCGATGGTGTTCCTGGCCGGCGAACGCGCCGTCAAGCTCAAACGCGCCGTCCGTTTCGACTACATGGATTACTCGACGGTGGACAAGCGACGGCTTGCGTGCGAAGCGGAACTGCGCGTCAACCGGCGAACGGCGCCCACGATCTACCGTGAGGCCCTTCCCATCGTACGCTGCCGCGACGGCCGTCTCGGCTGGAGCGGCGAGGGAGCGATCGTCGATTGGGTGGTTGTCATGACGCGCTTCGACGAGAACCGGGTGTTCGACGAGCTGGCGCGGCGCGGCGAACTCGACCATGCGCTGATCGACGGTCTCGCGGACGTGATCGCGCGGTTCCACGAAACGGCCGAACCGACGCCCGGGTTCGGCGGCACCGCGGCGATGGCCGCCGTCGTCGAGGAGAATGCCACCGAGCTGGCACGATACCCCGACCTTTTCGACGCTGCGCGCGTGGAAGGACTGAGGGTGGCCGCCGGCGCCATTCTCGATGAGCTGGACCCGCAGCTCGAAAGACGACGAGAGGCCGGCCGGGTACGCCGCTGCCACGGCGACCTGCATCTTCGCAACGTGTGCCTGCTTGACGGTCGGCCGACCTTGTTCGACGCCATCGAGTTCAGCGAGACCTTTGCCTGCATCGACGTCTTCTACGATCTCGCCTTCCTGCTCATGGACCTGTGGCATCGTGGCCTGACAACCCAGGCCAATCGCGTGCTCAATCGCTATCTGTGGTGGCGCGATGATCTTGAGGGGCTGGGTCCGCTGCCGCTGTTTCTGTCATGCCGGGCCGCCATCCGGGCGCACGTCGCCGCGGCGACGAGCGCGAGCAGCCGCGACGGCGACGACCGGCGCGGACGGCGTGAAGAGGCGCGCGCCTACTTCGAGTTGGCGCGGCGATTTCTCCGGCGGCCGTCGCCGCGCCTGATCGCCGTCGGCGGCTTGTCGGGCAGCGGCAAGTCCACCCTCGCCCGAGCACTTGCCCCGGCCATCGGCGGCGCTCCCGGCGCGCTCGTGCTGCAAAGCGACGTCGTCCGCAAGCGCATGTTCGGAACCGGCCCCGAGGATCGGTTGCCCGCTTCGGCCTATACCGCAGAAGCAGGCCATCGGGTGTACGCTCGACTGCGGGACTGCGCTCACACGGCGCTCACCCACGGCGCGTGCGTGATTGTGGACGCGGTGCACGCCGGACCGGGAGAGCGCGCGGCGCTGGAGCACGTCGCCGCAACGCTCGACGCGCCGTTCACCGGTCTCTGGCTGGAAGCACCCGAAGCGACCCTGATCGGGCGGGTCGCGCGGCGCGGGCCCGATGTCTCCGATGCCACCGCGGCGGTCGTCGAAAGGCAGACGCACTATGAAACCGGTGACGTCTCCTGGCAGCGGCTCCCTGCCACTTCCGATCCGAAAACCCTGAGCGACCGGGTTCGAGAGATCATCGACGCGGGCCGTCCGCGCCCACGGCATGCTCGTTGGTCATAGGTAACCGCAGCAGGTAGCGGAGGTCGAGTCCGTCCCGCCGGAGGTTTCCCCAAAGCTCGATCACGTTCGCTTCCGGTAAGGCGCGGGAGTTGGCGCGATCCTGTGCCCGCTCACTCGCCGAGCGGGACGTAACGGACATCGCGACCATTGGGAAGCGCACGCGATCACTCGGCTACTCGACCGCGTGGCCGCCATCGACGGAGGCCAACAGCAACTCGGAACGACCATGTTCTTCAATGGTTGGTGGATGCCGGGTCAAGCCCGGCATGACGGGTCGGGGATTCCACTCCAGTGTGCATGACGGACAGACAGGGATCGCGGTCACGGTTTCGAGGGAATCCTCTCCAACCCCCCCATGTAGGGGCGCAACGCCTCGGGGACGGCGATGCTGCCGTCTTCCTGCTGGCAGTTCTCCAGGATCGCCACCACGGTGCGGCCGACGGCAAGGCCGGAGCCGTTGAGTGTGTGCACGAAAAGGGGGCGCTGCTTCGGCGCCGGACGGTACCGGATGCTTGCGCGGCGGGCCTGGAAGTCGGTGCAGTTGGAGCAGGAACTGATCTCCCGGTAGGTTCCCTGCCCGGGGAGCCAGACCTCGAGGTCGTAGGTCTTGGCCGCGGCGAACCCCAGGTCCGCGGTGCACAATTCCACTACTCGGTAGTGCAGTCCCAGGCGCTGGAGCACGGCCTCGGCGTCGTGGGTGAGTTTCTCCAACTCCTCGAAGGAGCGTTCCGGCTCGACGATCTTCACCAGTTCCACCTTGTTGAACTGGTGCTGGCGGATCAGGCCGCGCATGTCCTGGCCGTAGGAGCCCGCTTCCCGGCGGAAGCAGGGGGTGTAGGCGCAGTAGTACCGGGGCAGGTCGCCCGGCTCCAGGATCTCTCCCCGGTGGATGTTGGTGAGCGGCACCTCCGCGGTCGGGATGAGAAAGTAGTCGGGGTCCACGGTGTGGAACATGTCCGCCTCGAACTTGGGGAGCTGGCCGGTGCCGGTCATGGTGTCCCGGTTCACCAGGAACGGCGGCAGGATTTCCTCGTAGCCGTGCTCTCGGGTCTGCAGGTCCAGCATGAAACCGATCAGCGCCCGCTCCAGCAGCGCGGCCTGCCTCCGGTAGAGGGTGAAGCGCGCGCCCGTGAGCTTGGCGCCACGGGCGAAGTCCAGGATCCCGAGGGCCTCGCCGATCTCCCAGTGATTCTTGGGAGTGAATCCGAAAGCCGGCGCCTCGCCCCAGTGCCGCACCACGGGATTGTCGGCCTCGGACTCGCCCACGGGCACGCCCGGGTCCGGGAGGTTCGGGATATCGAGCATGGACTCGGCGAACCGGCGCTCGGTCTCGCTCAACGGCTGATCCAGCGCGTCGAGCTCGGCGCTGACGGCGCCAATCCGCTCCATCAATGCCGAAGCATCGCCGCCCGACTTCTTCAGCCGGCCGATCTCCCCCGAGAGCTTGTTCTTTTGCTGCTTGAGCCGCTCCCACCGGGCAAGGGTCTCCCGGCGTTCCCGATCCGCGGCCAGGACCGCCTCCCAGTCGATGTCCGTCCCCCTGGCCGTCATGCGCTCCCGCACCCGCTCCGGGTCCTCGCGCAAGATCCTGACGTCGATCATCCCTCATCCCTTCCGATAGCGTACGGACCCGGCATAGCCGGAACCGGATTTTTTGGATTCCCGCTTTTGCGGGAATGACGGAAAACACGCAGAGAGTCACGCTCCGTCATTCCCGCACCCACTCCGTCATTCCCGCGAAAGCGGAAATCCGGAAGTCACGAACAATGCTTCGTCATCTTGCACGAGATTTCACCGATACCGGACTATCCCCCTCCCAAAGGAGAGGGCAGCCGTCCACTCGCCTACGGTTCGGAGAAATCGAATGCATGACGGACATGCTGAACCGCCGGCGGATCCGAACGCAGGGAAATGCCGACGACGTCGAACTGGACGTCCCGGCCATGCAGGTGACGTTGGCTGAGGTAGTGAAGGGCGGCGCGCTTCAACCGGCGCTGCTTGGCGGCATTGACCGATTCCAGCGGCGCGCCGGACGTGTCCACCCTGCGGGTCTTTACCTCCACGAACACAACGGTGCGCCGGTTGAGGGCGATCAGATCGATCTCGCCGACGGGACACCGGTAATTGCGTTCGACGATGGCGTAACCCTGCCGCTTGAGGTAGCGCTCGGCGAGTTCCTCTCCCGCTTTGCCCAGGGACTTCCGCCCGTCACCCATCCCTGTTTCTGGCACCAAAGAGCAGGGGCGGCAAGCCTGCCGCAGCAGCGCTGGCGGCAAAGACCGTGGCCGGCTGGCCTTCCGTTACGGGCTGGGCCGAGCGCGACATCCTCTGCTGCTCCCGGCATTCCCGCACAGGCCTGAAGCTGCGGCGGTGGACGGGGCAGGGACCGAATCGGTCCAGGGCTGCGGCGTGGCGGCGGCTGCGGTACCCCTTGTGGCTGGCGAACCCGTACTCCGGATACAGGGCGTCCAGTTCCACCATCATGCGGTCCCGCGCCACCTTGGCGATGATGGACGCCGCGGCGATGGAGAAGCACACCCGGTCGCCGCCCTTGACGGCGCGCTGGGCCGGCGGCGCGGACCACGGCCCGCCGTTCTCCAACAGGCTGGCGGCGGGAATGCCGTAGGGGCCATCGATCATGAGGTAGTCCGGCGTGACCCGCAGCCCCCTGACCGCCCGGGCCATGGCCAGGAGGCTCGCCCGCAGGACGTTGAGACGGTCGATCTCCCGTGAATCAGCCACCCCCACGGCCCAGGAAGCCGCCCGCTCCTCGATCCAGTCAACCAGACGCTCGCGCTTCTTCGGACTCAAGAGCTTCGAGTCCCTGATGTCGGGATGGAAGACGCCCGGTTCGAACACCACCGCCGCGGCCACCACCGGCCCCGCCAAGGGACCCCGCCCGGCCTCGTCCACCCCGGCGATGCGCCGAAAACCACGGGAGAGGGCATCCGCTTCATAGGCGGTGCCATCGGGTCCACGGGGCTCGGGGGCGAACAGCCGACCGTTCCGGGAAGGGTCAAGGAGAGTTCGTTTGCCGGGCATTCGAGGCGTATGATAGGAAATCCGCGTGAAAATCACCAGCGAAGAGGTCCGGCACGTGGCCATCCTCGCCCGTCTGGATCTCACCCCGGACGAACAGGAACAGCTTACCAGCCAGCTCGACCGCATCCTCGAATACATGGACAAACTCAACGAGCTCGACACCAGCGGCGTCGAGCCCATGTCCCACGCCGTCGACGTGGTCAACGTCCTGCGTCCGGACCGCGCCGTCAACCAGCCCCGGACCGAGGCCTTGCTGCGCAACGCTCCGGACCGCGACGACGACTTTCTCAGCGTGCCCGGCATCCTGTCTCGCAAACGCTACCCCACCACCTGAGGCGGGGTCAGTGCGTCCGCAGCCGCCGCATGGCCACGGGAAGGGTGGGCTCGGGCGTCGGAATCTCCATTTCTCGTCACGAAAAAGCCATCCCGATGATCTCGGGTGGTTACCCCGCGCGCGAGGTGCGCGCGGGGTAACTTTGACTCGTAAGTCTCCGCTTGGTAGACATCTAGTTGTTGACGATCGCAATCCAGCTAAACTGATTGTTGTAATGTTTGAATACAAGACGATAGACGGTCAAATGCATGCCCGTCCCGTTACGGCGTATCGAGCTGGAGTAGAGAATTGAGGCGTCTGATGAAACAAACAAAGAACGCGCAACCGGTTATTATTAACCCTCCAACAATAGTTACCATTGAATACTTGCCATTAGGTTGTGAAAGTTGATATGATGACATGCTATGAATACCGACGGACGAAGATTGGATTACAAGACGCTGACGGAACTGAGAAAGCGCGCGGTAGCCGGGGTACAAGTCGGCGAAAGTCCTGCGGCAGTGGCTGCGGCGATGGGAGTGAACCTGCGCACGGTGTTTCGTTGGTTGGCGCTGTATCGAAGCGGGGGCTGGGACAAGCTCGACGCCCGTAAGCGAGGGGGCCGACCGCCGAAGCTCGATGCCCGTGCTTTGGAGTGGATTTACGACACGGTGCTGGGGCAAAGTCCGTTGCAGTTGAAGTTTCCCTTTGCGCTGTGGACGGCGGCGATGGTGCGTGAGTTGATAGCGAAGCAATTCCGAGTGAGACTGAGCCATAGCTCGGTCTGTCGGTTGCTGGGCCAGATGGGGCTGAGTGCACAGCGTCCGTTGTGGCGAGCATATCAGCAGGACCCGGAAGCGGTGCGTCGCTGGAAGGAGGAGGAATACCCCAAGCTGCGTCGTCGCGCGCGAAGACTAGGGGCGCAGATAATGTTCGCTGATGAGGCAGGGGTGCGTTCCGACTTTCACAGCGGGACCACTTGGGGACGACGCGGACGCACCCCGATTGTGTCAAGCACGGGCGCACGCTTTGGTGTCAACATTATCTCTGCGATCAGTGCTCGGGGCCAACTTCGTTTCATGCTGACCAAGGGCCGCGTAACTGCGGCGGTATTCATCGAGTTTCTCCAACGTCTGTTGGTCCAAGCATCTTCGCCGATTTTTCTGGTAGTGGACGGTCATTCTACCCACAAGGCGAAGTCGGTGAAGCGTTTTGTACAAGAGCAACAGGGTTGGCTTGAACTGTACTATCTGCCCGCCTACTCGCCGGAACTCAATCCCGATGAACTGGTCTGGAATAATTTGAAGAACCATGCCTTGGGACGAAAACTCATCACATCGCGCGACGCACTGCGAAAGCTCACGATGGCCCATCTGCATCGAATGCAAAAACTCCCAGCGTTAATTCAAAGTTTCTTTCGCGCCCCAACGACACAATACGCTGTTCTGTGATGCCAACTATTATGAGACGATTAATAATAAACCGGACAAACCGTTGAAGCCGAGACCTATCTTTGAAGATCCTGATGAAATGATTGAATTTTTGATGAATATGGACCCGGATGAGTATGAACCATTACCGCCGGGTCGTCCTGTGGAAGAGATTCATAAAGAGCACGGTATACCAATCGAGGATATCAAGAATAGAATTGATTGGTCCTGTTACCGGCTTACCAAGAGTGACGTTGAAGAAACTTTGCATCAATCTGGATTGTTAGCGCATCCAATGATTGGAGAGTCTATACCAACTAAGTATTTAGTTGTTGATGATCGCGATCGTGTTAGACCGATTATTGTAATGCATGAATATAGGACAATAAATGGTCGTGTCCATATCCGTCCGTTTATGGCGTTTATTTCACGAGTAAAGCATGTGAAATCTCTCATGAAGCGTGAAGAAGTAAAGAACGAGCAACCGGACAAATCGTTGAAACCGTGGCCGCATTTGGAAACTCCCGATGAGTGGTATGAGTTTTTAACCACTATGGACCCGGATGAATACGAACCATTGTCGCCGGGCGTTCCCTTGGGTGAGCTTCATCGGCGGATGGGTGTCAAGCCTCTGTGATCCAGCTTTCATTCCCGGAGTTTCGATTGATGCGTATTTTAGTTCATTACCGACGCCACCATCCTCGTTCGTTATCACTCGCCTAGAGCACCAGATCCCGGCATCCACAACCACGGCATTCTTCCAACTCAGTCCGTTACTCCGGCGTGCCGCGCGCGGGGTAACTCGTGCCCCAACAACGGGGCTTGTTCCACGCCTTGACGAAGGTCGTCCGGTTGCGCATGCCGTGAAACGACTTTCGCGACATGCGGTTGGCAAAGATACAATGATGAGGCTCCGAGGGGCGAGAAAGCTTCGTTGCACAGTCTGCGAAAAGGCGCATGTCGCCCGACGTCGTCCCGAAGGGTTTCGTTTGACAGGAGAAACGAGTCCAACTACCAGGGGGAAGAAGGGAGGATCGAGCATGATTCGGAACGCGATCCGGACGGCGATCATGGCGGTGGCGCTCACCGGTGCGGCGTCAGGCTTCGCCCCGGTCTTGATGGCCGATCCGAGACCTGAGGCGGGGGCGGACCCGGGGCAGCAGGTATGGGAGGCGGGGCGCCCCGCCGAAGCGCTGTCCAGGTGGCGGGCGGCGGCGGATGCGGGGGACCGGCTGGCGATGCTTGCGCTCGGACGGCGGGACGCCGGGGGGTTCGGCGTAGCGCAGGACTACGTGGAGGTCCACAAGTGGTTCAACTTCGCGGCGAGCCGGGGGGAAGTGGCGGCGGTGAAGGAGCGGGTCGCACTGACCAGGAGGATGACACCGCAACAGGTGGCGACGGCGCAGGAGCCGGCGGCGGCGTGGCGGCTTGGTGCGAACGGGGCCGCCGAAGCGGTGGCACGCCGAGGGCAGGCCGGAACGCGGTTCCGCGACTGCGACGAATGCCCGGAGCTGAGGGTGGTGCCCGCGGGCTCGTTCAGGATGGGGTCGCCGGAGTCGGAGGCGGGGCGAGCCGATTGGGAAGGCCCGGTGCATCGAGTGAGGATTGAGCGTCCGTTCGCGGTGGGTGTGTACGAGGTGACACGGGGGGAGTATTCGCGGTTCGTGTCGGCGACGGGTCATAGGTCGGGGGATGGGTGCTGGACCAGAGAAGGTGGCGAGGTTAAGCTGCGGCGGAGCCCTGGCTTTCGACAGACGGATGCGCATCCGGTGGTATGCGTGAATTGGGAGGACGCCAAGGCGTATGTGCGTTGGTTGTCGGAGGAGACGGGAGAGGAGTACCGGTTGTTGAGCGAGTCGGAGTGGGAGTACATGGCGCGCGGGGGTACGGAGACAGCGCGGTATTGGGGAGAGAGCGAGTCGGAGCAGTGTAGCTATGCGAACGGAGCGGATGGCAGCACGGGTTTCGAGTGGGGAGTGGAATGTAGTGACGGCTATGCGTGGACCTCGCCGGTCGGGAGTTTTGAAGGGAACGGTTTTGGGTTGCACGATGTATTGGGGAACGGAGGGGAGTGGGTGGAGGACTGTTGGAACGATAGTTATCGAGGAGCGCCTGCTGATGGGAGTGCGTGGGAATCTGGGGACTGTGGTCGGCGTGTGTTGCGCGGCGGTTTCTGGAGCGTCATACCGAGAGGCCTCCGTTCCGCGAGCCGCTTCGGGATCGACTCCGGAAACCGCTTCGACTACATCGGGTTTCGAGTGGCCCGGACGCTCAGGCCTTACCTAAGCTCAGTCATGCCTGCCGTCGGCAAGGGGCGACGACGAGCAGGGGCCGATACCAGGCGAGGGGGAGCCATGTAGCCGACGGCGAAAAGGACCGGCATATTCATGGCCCTGGTGGTGGGACAGGACACGGGAATCATTGAATGACGGTGCACGACCTCACCGTTCACGAACTGCACGACCGGCTGCGTGGCCGCGAGTTGAGCGCAGTCGAGCTTGCAGAAGCACTGTTCGACCGCATCCAGGCCACCGACGGAACCGTCGGGGCCTACCTCGCGGTGTGCCGCGACCAGGGCATGGAAGATGCACGCCGGGCGGACGCGCGGCTCGCCGCCGGGGACGTGTCCTCGAAGCTCCTGGGCATCCCCGTGGCGCTCAAGGACGTGCTTCTCACCGAGGGGGTGCCCACCACCTGCGCGTCGAAGATCCTGCAGGGGTTCACGCCGCCCTATGACGGCACCGCAGTGCGTCGCCTCAAGGAGGCCGGAGCGGTCGTGCTGGGCAAGACCAACATGGACGAGTTCGCCATGGGCTCCTCCACGGAGAACTCCGGCTTCTCCGTCACCCGGAACCCCTGGAACCTCGACCACGTGCCGGGCGGTTCGTCGGGCGGCTCGTCGGCCGCGGTGGCCGCCGGCCAGTGCGTCGCCGCGCTGGGCACCGACACCGGCGGATCCATCCGCCAGCCGGCGTCGTTCTGCGGCGTGGTAGGGCTCAAGCCCACCTATGGACGGGTGAGCCGGTACGGCGTGGTCGCCTATGCCTCGTCGCTGGACCAGGTCGGGCCCATCACACGGGACGTGACCGACTGCGCGCTGGTGCTTCAGGCCATCGCCGGCCACGACCCCGCGGACTCCACCTCGGTGGACCTGCCGGCGCCCGACTACGCCGCGGCGCTGACGGGCGATGCGAAGGGGTTACGCATCGGCGTCCCCAAGGAATATTTCGCGGCCGGGATCCAGCCCGAGGTGGAGCAGGCGGTGCGGCAGGGGATCGGCGAGCTGGAAAAGACCGGCGCCGTGGTGACGGAGGTGTCGTTGCCGCGGAACGACTACGCCGTGGCCGCCTACTACATCATCGCCGCGGCCGAGGCCAGCTCGAACCTGGCCCGCTACGACGGCATGCGCTACGGACCCCGGGCCCAGGCCGAAGACCTGACCTCCACCTACATGAAGAGCCGCGCCCAAGGGTTCGGACACGAGGTGAAACGGCGGATCATGCTCGGCACCTACGTGCTCTCCGCCGGGTACTACGACGCCTACTACCTCAAGGCGCAAAAGGTACGAACGCTGCTCAAACAGGACATGGAGTCGGTCCTGAACGGGTGTGACGCCATCGTCGCACCGACCTGTCCCACCACCGCCTTCAGGCTCGACGAGATGACTCACGATCCGCTGCAAATGTACCTGTCGGACATCCTCACCCTCTCGGTGAACCTCGCGGGCCTGCCCGCGCTGTCACTGCCCTGCGGCTTCGACCACGCCGGACTGCCCATCGGCATGCAGATCATCGGGAGGCATTTCGAGGAGGCCACGGTCCTGCGCCTGGGTTACGCCTTCGAGCAGCGGACGGAATGGCACACGCGGAGACCGGGAGCATATGACTCTCGAGATAATCACTCCAGGTATTTATCATGGGATAGTACCTTGCTGAGGAGGGAGAAGACGCCGTGAAACAGACGCCGGACTACAAGGGGGTCGCCAAGGTTTTCTGGAGCGGCCGCAGTCAGGCGGTCCGCCTGCCGGCCGCCTGCCGATTCGAGACATCCGAGGTCGAGGTGATCAAGGAGGGAGACCGTCTCACGTTACGCCCGCGCGGCAAGAACTGGGCCGCGTACTTCGATGCGACATCCCGCGGTCGTCTGTCGAAGCGAGTTCAACCGCCACCCGATGAACGGGACGAAATTCGTTGATATTCATGCTGGATACGAATATATGCATTTACCTCATCGACGAGCGGGATGCAGTGCTGTGGGAGCACGTTGAGGCAAACGCCCCCGACATCCGCCAGATGCCCGCCGCGCGAACCACTTGTGCATCTGGTAGATGGGCTTGAAGCTGTTGCGCTCCGGCTGCGTCAAGCGGTTGATCTCGACGATGGGGAACCCGACCTCGATGGCACGTAGGACTTCTCAGGCGCGAAGATCGCTGGGAGCGAATACATGGATCTCTTCGACGGGCTGGAACCCCTTATCGCTCGACACCAGGCAGTCGGCTCCGATTCGAATGGCCACCGCCAGAACAACGGCATCGTTGGTGAGCAGCCCGTAGCGTTTCTGCAAAGCGAACGCGGATTGCAGCAGATCATTCTGCGTACAGCGCTCGAAACGGAGGCCGAGATCGAGCAGCGTTCGCACCTTCGACTGGTACAAACTCAGATCGCGGACAACCTCCGGCTTCTTGGCCAACTGTGCTGCCGGATTGCCGCGCGATATCACTTGTTTCATGGTGGCTTCCGTAAGCATCAACCTGTGGGTGAGTTCCTGCCAGACGGTCTGAGGCAGTATGCCCGTAAGCTCGCCTTTGGAACAGCGCCGCAGCAAACGCTGGGCCTGTTCGGACACTCCCTGCTCAGCATACAACAACACGTTTGTGTCAATGACGCACAGGCTACCGGTGGGGATGTCGTCGAGATTCACAGGTCCCAGGCATCGGTTCGGAGGATCTCACGAAACTGTTCGGGCGAGATCCGCATCGGCTGTTCGCAAAACAGCCTGTAGGCCGCTTCGCGCTGGTCCGGCGCCGGCATCTTCACTGCCAGGTAGTAGTCCAGGGCATCCTGAATCAAGTCGCTCAATGGCCGACCCTCGTCGGCGGCCTGCCGCTTGGCGCGACGTAAGATGTCGATTTCGATAACTGTCCCAACTTTCTGTTTCATGTATGGTTCTCCGCAATGCGTCATGAAATCTTCTTAACATCATAGAGGCTTTTCGTAACTATGTGACACGGGTTTTCTCTGGCGGACGCCTTCGGTCCAAGTCCCAACAGGGCGTATCGTGTATTGCCCGTTCCAACTCCTCCAGGCCGTGATCGTCGGGTGTAGCATCGAAGTACTCGGACAGAATCCGGCGAGCCGCCGAGAGCTTCGGAGCAACAGCCCAGTCCTCGATAAACTCCGAGATGAGCCGCTCGTAGGTTCTCCGGTCGCACTCATGGTGATGGGAACCGATCCGATCCAGGGACACAACCAAGGTTTCCAGGATTTTCAGAACCTCGACCAGATCGGCCTTTCGGACATTCAGATGCTCCTTCATTGGTCTACCCTCTGTAGCACTTTCGAGTCCGGACCCAACTCGACGTCGCCGTAGACGATCCATTCTTCCACTACTGTGATCGGATTTTTCTTCGTTTCCCATCTCTGACCGGCCATGGGGTTGAATTCAACGATGTCACGTCCTTTGCCGGTTCTCAGACCATACGCTTGCTCCGCATCGGCCTTCGACAGCACTTTACGATTCGCACTCTCAGCGAAGATCTTGCCGTATTTGCTGGCTCGGAGAACACCTTCCTCCAGGATAGCTGTGGAATAAGCACGGCTGGTATAGTGTCGAAGCACGACTTTGGCATATTTGGTAGAACTTGTCCCGGCTTTAACGAACAGCTTGCCCCCGGGGACAACACTCGCTACGAATCCGGCCGCGGCCGCCATCACGCGGCGCCGAGGATCAACGTGGCATGCATGGCCAGGCTGCCGCCGTGGCCGCTGATGATGCCGACCCTGGCGTCGGGCACCTGCCGCTCGGGCTCGACCTCGTTGCCGCGAAGCTGCCGGGCGCCTTCGGTGAGATGGAGCATGCCCTCCAGGTGCGCCTGGGACAGGAGTCCGCCGTGGGTGTTGAGGGGGATCTCGCCGCCGATGGTGATGCGCCCGTCCTTGACGAAGTCCTTGCCCTCGCCCTTCTCGCAGAAGCCGTAGTCCTCCAGGGTGATCATGGCGGTGATGGTGAAGCAGTCGTAAAGCTCGGCGAAGTCCATGTCCCCGGGCTCCAGTCCCGCCATGTCATAGGCCATGCGCGAGGACTTGCGTCCTCCCAGGGTGGTGAGGGTCGGCGCATCGAGGAGACTGAAGTGGGGATGGTGCTGCCCCATGCCGAGGATCACCACCGGCGGCTTGGGGAAGTCCCTGGCGCGCTCCAGGCTGGTCACCAGCACGGCGCCGCCGCCGTCGGACTCCAGCGAGCAGTCGAGCAGGTGCAGGGGATCGACGATCATGCGGGACTGCTGATGGTCCTCCACCGTGATGGGCTTCTTCATGGTGGCGTTGGCGTTCAGCGACGCGTGCCTGCGGGTGGACACGGCGACCTCCGCCAAGTCCTCGCTGCGGGTGCCGAACTCGTACATGTGGCGCTGGGCTGCCAGGGCATGGCCAGCGGCCGCGGCGAAGTGCCCCCAGGGCCGCTCCCAGTGCTCGTCGCCTCGGCGGATGGGGTAGCCGGGGGTGGAATCCCCGGTAGAGCGCTTGCGCGCGTGGACACACAGCACCGTGCTGCACATGCCGGCGTCGATGGCCATGACCGCGTGCTGAACCATGGCGATGGGCGTGGCGCCCCCCAGGGCCAGGTCGGTGGCATAGACCGGGGTGATGCCGGCCATGTGCGCCAGCCGCACCGCGTAGCTGCGGTGGGCGTCGTTCAACGGCTGGTTGGTGAGAAATCCGTCCACCGTGTCGCCGCGGATGCCCGCGTCATCAAGACACTCCCGGATCGACTCCAGGTGCAACGAATGGGTGGTGGCGTCGGGACGCTTGCCCACCAGCGTCTCCCCCACGCCGACGATGGCGTATTTTCCTCCGAGATTGGCCATGGTTCCTCCCTGCCGGGGCCGCGCCCCTCAAGCCGCAAGATGATTGGGTGTTCCGGTCGGGGTGTTTCCGAATCCATAACAACAAACCGCGCGAAAGCCGTCAAGACAGCCGAGCGCGGTGCGTGGTTGCCCCTGGTCGCCAAAGAGCCCCCCGGCATCACCCGCTTTCCGCTATCGCTACCCATGGGATGTCGGCGGTTTCAACGATTCCATGATCATTCCGACGTAGCCCTCCGGATCGCGGTTGAGTTGACGTCCGCTGAAACGATCTCGGGCTCGCTGCCAGGGCTTCCGACGCCCAAGGCGCTTAACCTACTGATATCACGTATATTACGCGTTTCTGCGCAGCCGTTCCCCTCCTCGTATCCCTGGTTCTGAAGTGGACTTGTATGGACCGGGAGCACCGTGCATGGACAGTCCGGACGGGGAGCATCGCTCGCTCGTCTCCTGTCGCTGACCGCCCGGACGCCGCTTGAGCGACCCTTGGGGTGCGACGTGGTAGCATGATTCGGGGTTGCCCCCCAACACGGGCACCTGCCGGCGCTCTGGTGTTCCATTTGGCCGCGGCCGCTCTCCCGCCGAGTAGCGGACCCTGACGGTCCGTGGTGAAACCCCGCGTTGCACCGAGCGCGGCGAGGCGCCCGGTTGACAAGGTGCGACGAGAGCGCATATTGGGGCATACTCGACCGAGGAGCAACGCCGTCAGGCGGGATGCATCGCCGCTCGAATGTAGCGGGGACTTTTGCCGCGGGCTGCTGACGGATGTCGGCCAGACTGCCTGTAACGGGTGACCCGATGGAGGACGGGCGATGCCAACGCTGCAATTCAAGGGCAAGACCTTCGTCGAGAACCACCATCTGGCGGTGCCCTTCCACGAGTTGACGCCGGTGCGATCCCTGGGGCTCAGCCCGAAGGCGAGTCTGCACGACAACCTGATCATCGAGGGCGACAACCTGGCCGCGTTGAAAGCGCTACTGCCGACGTACCACGGCAAGGTCAAGTGCATCTACATCGATCCGCCCTACAACACCGGCAACGAGGGCTGGGCCTATAGCGACCGGGTCAACTCTCCCATGATGCGTGACTGGCTGGGCAGGGTCGTGGACCGCGACGACCTGACGCGTCATGACAAGTGGTGCTGCATGATGCTGCCCCGCCTCAAGCTCCTGCGTGAGTTGTTGCGCGACGACGGAGCGATCTTCGTCTCCATCGACGACAACGAGATGCACCGACTACGCTGCCTCATGGACGAGGTATTCGGGAAGGAGAACTTCGTCGCCACCGTCATCTGGGAGAAAGTCTATTCGCCGAAGAGCAGCGCGAAGTATCTTTCCGAGAACCATGACTTCGTCGTCGTGTACGCCAGAATGAAGGAGCATTTCAAGCCTGCATTATTGCCGCGGACGCAAGAAGCCGACGCGCGTTACAACAATCCGGACGACGACCCACGCGGCCCGTGGAAACCGAGCGACCTGTCAGCACGCAATCCGTACAGCCGGGGAACCTACCCGATACAGTGTCCAGGCGGTCGGCTGATCGAAGGTCCGCCACCCGGGAGATTTTGGATCTACTCGGAGGAGAATTTCTGGAAACTGGATGACGACAACCGGATATGGTGGGGCGCCGACCGCAATCAGGTTCCGGCCATCAAACGGTTTCTATCCGAAGTCAAACAGGGACTGGTGCCGGAGACGATCTGGACCTACAAGGAGGTCGGTCACACGCAGGACGCCAAGAAGACGCTCCTGCAAATATTCCCGAGCGACTTGCCTGACTTCACGACCGTCAAACCCATCGAACTGCTGAAACGGATCGTCCTCCTCTCCACCCAAAAGGATTCCATTGTCCTGGACTCCTTCGCCGGTTCCGCCACCACCGCGCACGCAGTGTTGGCGCTGAACCAGGAGGACGGTGGCAGTCGCCGTTTCGTGTTGATCGAGTGCGAGGACTACGTGGACTCGATCACCGCGGAGAGGGTTCGGCGCGTCGTCAAGGGTGTGCCAAGTGCGAAGGACGCGGCACTCAGGGCCGGGCTCGGGGGTTCGTTCAGCTACTTCAAGCTGGGCGACCCGATGCGTCAGGAATCACTGCTGAACGGCTCGGCGCTGCCAAGCTACGAGACTCTCGCCGGCTATGTTTTCATTACGGCGACTGGTGAGGAATTCGAGGCGGCACAGATCGAGAAGGCGCGCTGGTTCATCGGCCGAAGCCGGCTCCACGACGTGTTTCTGATCTACGAGCCGGATGTCGAGCAACTCAAGAACTTGGCGCTGACGCTCGACATTGCCCGCGGTTTGCCGGACCAGAATGGACGCCGCCGGCTCGTTTTCGCCCCCACGAAGTACCTCGACCAGGACTTCCTGGACGAATATGGCATCACGTTTCAGCAACTTCCGTTTCAGATCTACGAGACGGTTGCGCAGACCGCCAAGAGGTACTCCCGGGATGCCGGCACATGATCCTGAAGGAGTACCAGAAGCGCGCACTCGAAGCCGTCGGAGAATTTCTCCAACGGTTAGCGGAATGGCGCGGAACGCAAGCGGAATTCCTGCAAACACATCCCGATAAGGCCATCGACTGGGTGCGCGAGGCGTGGGAGCAGACCGTTCCGGCGCGGCCGTACTCGCCGCGCCGAAACGGTCTGGGCGAACCGCTTCCGGCGTTCTGCTTGAAGATCCCCACCGGAGGCGGCAAGACCCTGCTCGCGACGAAGATCATCGACCTTGTCAACGTGCACTATCGACGGGAGCCGCGCGGCCTCGTGCTGTGGATCGTGCCAACGACGCAGATCTACAACCAGACGCTCAAGGCGTTGAAGGACCGCGGCCATCCCTACCGGCAGCAGGTCGATCTGGCGTCGGGCGGGCGAACGCTGGTGCTGGAGAAGACGAGCGGCTTCGGCCCGCGTGACGTGCATGAGAACCTCTGCATCCTGCTGCTGATGCTTCCGTCTGCCAACCGCGAAACCAAGGCGCAACTGAGGATGTTTCGCGACAGCAGCGGCTTCGAGCGGTTCTTTCCGGCCGACGACGACGTGAGCGGGCACGCGTCGCTCTTGAAGCGGACGCCGAACCTCGACACGTTCGACCAGGAGGGCGATTTCTGGGGACGGCAGGCGAAGACATCGCTGGGCAACACCCTCCGCTTGCTGCGCCCCTTGATTGTTCTCGACGAGGGGCACAAGGCCTACAGCCGAAACGCGAAGGCGACCCTGGAAGGGTTCAATCCGTGCATGATCGTCGAGTTGTCCGCCACGCCTCCTCCTGGCGCGAACGTTCTCGTCGCGATTAGCGGCCACGAGTTGAACGCGGAGGAGATGATCAAGCTCGACCTGCGCATCCGGAACCTCGGAAGCACGAACTGGAAGGATGCGCTGCTCGCCTCGATCGAGCATCGCCAACGGCTGGAAGACGAAGCGCGACGGTACGAGGCCGATACTGGCGAGTACATTCGACCCATCTGTTTGGTGCAAGTCGAACGCACAGGTCGGGACCAGCGCCGGACGGGTGTCGTACACGCCGAGGATGTCAGAGAGTACCTCCTGGGGCACCGCGACATCAGCGCGGATCAGGTCGCCGTCAAGACGAGCCAGAGGGACGAGCTAAAGGACGTGGACGAAGTCGGCGGCCTGCTCTCGCGCGACTGCCCTATCCGGTTCATCATCACGAAGCAGGCGTTGCAGGAGGGCTGGGACTGCGCGTTCGCTTACGTGCTGACGATCCTGACGAGTCCGGGCTCGAAGAGCGCGTTGACACAGCTTGTCGGTCGCATCCTCCGTCAGCCGCGCGCGAAGAAGACGGGGGTCCGTTGGCTCGACGAGAGCTACGTCTTCTGCTTCCAGCGCCGCGGAAACGATTTATTGCAGGAGGTCCGAAGGGGTTTCGGTCTGGAGGGGCTGGGCGATCTCCGAGGGCGAATCGCGGAGGTGGATGATGCGACGCAACCCGGCGTACAGACTGTCTGCCAGAGCAGCAAGTACCGCAGGGCGACTCGCGAACTCGTGCTGCCAGC
Organism: uncultured Binatia bacterium (SeqCode); assembly: GCA_965214905.1. Classification (GTDB taxonomy): domain Bacteria; phylum Desulfobacterota; class Binatia; order UBA9968; family JAJDTQ01; genus JAJDTQ01. Next base: position 2,071,172 of record OZ243984.1, on the reverse strand, counting down.
GTTCATGATCCGGGACGGTCAGGAATGGCGGCTGGTGCACTACGAGGCGGATATCCTGTCACGCGCCCCGTGGGACGACGTGAGCATCCAAGGGGTTCTCGATCTGCCGCTTGGCGATGAGTTCCGACGCGACATGGAGTTGCGCACCGGCCTTGGAACCGTGCCCTTGGCCGTCGATCCGACCGTTGCGACCGGACCTGCCGCCCAGAGCGACGAGCGCGCGGTCGACTACGGGTTTGCCGCCAGTCACCTGCTCGACGTGATGCCCAACCCGTGGCGGGGCTACGAGCTCATTCGCCGCACGTTCGATGCACTCCTGGAGAAGTACCCCCGCGAGCAGGTCGTCGGCAGCTACGTTTTCGTACTCGACGAGTTGCGCAGACACCTGGAGCGCGAACGCGACCGTTTGTCGCGGAAAGTGTTCGAGCGGTTGCTCGACAACGGCACGATGCGGTTCATCGTCGTGACCGACGAGTTGGGCTTCAACCGTCTGCCTCGGGAGATTCGGCAGCCCTCCGACTCGAAGCAGGCGAACCGCACGGACGGCAGCCCATATCAGCGCGACCTTTTCGAGCGGACGGCCGAGGACGATCTGAACGAGTTGGAGAAGAAGGTCGCCACGTACCTTGATCAGCAGGAGCGACTGTTCTTCTGGTACCGAAACCGTCCACGCAAGGACTATTTCGTGCAGGGCTGGAAGCGTGGGCGAATCTACGCGGACTTCATCGCCACCTTGCGGTCCGACGAGCCTGGGGTCGGCGACGCCTTCCATCAGGTCTTTGTGATCGAAACCAAAGGTCTCCACCTCGAACAGGCCGAGGACACGCGCTACAAGCGGTCCGTCTTCGACCTCTGCTCCGAACACGCGAGGAAGGCCGACTGGGCTGAGTTCGTGCCCGCGATGAGCCGGGTCGGCATGCACTTCGAGATCGTAGACGAGGAGGAATGGGAGCGCCGACTGAACGCCATGTTCGCCGGATAGTCCGTACGAGGGAACGGCGAACCCGCCGATTCCGAAGGCGAACACGAGCGGCCCGGAATTGCGGAACCCTGAACGTTCTGTTACCTGTGCAGTACGAGGTCGGGGGCGAGAATCGCCTCGGAGAAACGCTTTCCCGGTCCGTTCCAAGGTTTCTGGAAGTATCCTGCCGCATGAGCTACGAACCGGTCATCGGCCTGGAGGTGCACGCACAGATCCTGACCGAGTCCAAGATCTTCTGCGGCTGTTCCACGCGTTTCGGCGAGGCGCCCAATCGCAACACCTGCCCGGTGTGCATGGGCTTTCCGGGGGTGCTTCCGGTGCTGAACCGCAAGGTGGTGGAGCACACCATCCGCACCGGACTGGCCACCCACTGCACCATCGCCCGGCGCAGCCGCTGGGCGCGCAAGAACTACTTCTATCCCGATCTGCCCAAGGGCTACCAGATCAGCCAGTACGAGCTGCCGCTGTGCACCGGAGGCCACGTGGACGTGGGTGTCGACGGCGGCTCGAAACGGGTGCGGCTTACCCGCATCCACATGGAGGAGGACGCCGGCAAGAACATCCACGACGCGCGCTGGGACCACAGCCTGGTGGACCTCAACCGGGCGGGGGTCCCGCTCATGGAGATCGTGAGCGAGCCCGACATGCGCAGCCCGGGCGAAGCCGGCGATTACCTCCGAACCCTGCGGTCGATCCTGGAATACCTCGAAGTGTGCGACGGCAACATGGAGGAAGGCAGCTTTCGCTGCGACGCCAACGTCTCGCTGCGCCAGACCGGGGACGACGCGCTGGGCGTCAAGGTGGAGATCAAGAACCTGAACTCCTTCAAGGCGGTGGAGAAGGCGCTGGAATACGAGATCCGACGTCAGGGGCGGGTGCTGTCGGAAGGGAGCACGGTGGCCCAGGAAACGCGCCTTTGGGACCCGGACGCGGAAGTCACCCGGTCCATGCGCTCCAAGGAGTCGGCCCACGACTACCGCTATTTCCCCGACCCGGACCTGCTGCCGTTGGAGATCGACGACGAGTGGATCGGGGAGATCCGCGCCACCCTGCCCGAGCTGGCTCAAGACCGCCGGAACCGTTTCATGGAACAATACGGGCTGTCCGCCTACGACGCGGACATCCTCACCCAGCGGCGCGACGTGGCCGACTATTTCGAGGCCGCAGTCCGGACTCACGCCAACCCCAAGGCCATCGGCAACTGGCTCATGGGAGACCTCTTCCGGGTGCTCAAGGAACGCAGGCTCGACGCCGCACTGCGCATCGAGCACTGGCCGGTGGCGTCCGTAGACTTGGCCCGCATGGTGCAGATGGTGGACGAAGGAACCATCAGCGGCAAGCTCGCCAAGACCGTCTTCGCCGACATGCTGGAGACGGGCAAGGACCCGGACGCCATCGTCAAGGAGAAGGGCCTGGAGCAGATGTCCGACACCGGCACCCTGGACGCTGCGGTGGACGAAGTGTTGTCGGCGTGCGAAGCGCAGGTGGCGGAGTACCGGGCCGGCAAGGAGAAGGTCTTCGGATTCCTGGTGGGTCAGGTGATGAAGGCCACCCGGGGCAAGGCCAACCCGAAGATGGTCAACGAGATCCTCGGACGGAAGCTCGGGAACTGACGGTCCCTACAGCATGGAGGGCCGCTTGAATACCGGATTCCGGCTTTCGCCGGAATGACGGGTTCTCCTCACGTGCGGTAGTCGGAGTTGATGCGGACGTACTCGTGGCCCAGGTCCGAGGTCCACACCGACGTGCTGGCGTCGCCCATGCCCAGGCTGATGCACAGGGTGAAGGAGGGGCGCTGCATGACCTTGGCCGCGGCCTTTTCCCGGGTCCCCACGGCCACGCCCCGGCGCACCACCTTGACCCCGCCCAGGGCCACGTCGATGGTTTCCTCCACCACCGGCACGCCGGCGTTGCCCACGGCCATCATGAAACGGCCCACGTTGGGGTCCTCGCCGAAGAAGGCGGTCTTGACCAGCTTGGAGTCGGCCACGGTGAAGGCCACCTTGCGGGCCTCGGCCTCGGTCCTGGCGCCCTCCACGCGGATTTCCACGAGCTTCCTCGCGCCTTCGCCGTCCGCCACGATCTTGAGCGCCAGATCTTTCATCACCCGTGTCATCTCCCGCTCCAGCACATCCTCGCCCTCGGCTCCGCGGGTGATGCGGGGGTTGCCGGCGACGCCGTTGGCCAGGCACAGCAGCGTGTCGTTGGTGCTGGTGTCGCCGTCCACGGTAATGGCGTGGAACGAGCCGTCTGCGGCCCGGCGCAGCATGGGCCGCAGCGCGGCCGGGGCGACGTCCGCGTCCGTGAGCACGTAGCACAGCATCGTGGCCATGTCGGGGGCGATCATGCCGGCCCCCTTGGCGAGGCCCGCGACGTGCACGGTGCGGCCGCCGATACGGCACGAGGCCGCTGCGGTCTTGGGCGCGTTGTCGGTGGTCATGATGGCTTCGGCGGCGTCCTGAAGGCCGTCCGGCGACAGCGCCGCCGCCGCGTCCGCGATGCCCTGCTCGATCTTGTCCATGGGGAGCGGGACGCCGATGATGCCGGTGGAGGAAGGAAGCACCCGTTGCGGGTCGGTGCCCAGGCGCCGGGCGGCCTCGGCGCACATGGCCTCGGAATCCCGGAGCCCGCCGGGGCCGGTGCAGGCGTTGGCGTTGCCGCTGTTGACCACCACGGCCTGAATGAGGCCCCGGGCCACGCGCCTTCGGCCCGAGACCACGGTGGGACTCTTGATGCGGTTTTTGGTGAACAGTGCGGCGGCCGCGGCCGGGCTCTCGGACACGATCAGCGCCAAGTCCTTGTGTCCGCTCATCTTGATGCCGCACGCCACGCCGGCGAAGCGGAACCCGGGCACGCCCCGCGGCGGGGTCACCGGCCCCGGCATCGCTTGTGCCCCCCTTGCCGCCCGGCGCCGGCGCCGGTCACTTGCCGTGGCATCGCTTGTACTTCTTGCCGCTGCCGCAGGGACAGGGCGCGTTGCGACCGATCTTCTCGCCGTCCCGCCGCACAGTGACGACCCGTTCCGGCCCCTCGTCGTTCCCGTGGCTCAGCATCATCTGCCGGGGCGCCTGCAGGGCTTCCAGCGCTTCCAGCTCCGCGGCCGTCCGCTCGTGGTCCACCTCGACCGTAAAGAGCTTCCCGACCACGTCCTCCTGAATCCGGTCGGACATGTCCTGGAACATGGCGAACCCTTCCCGCTGGTATTCGTGAAGCGGGTTCTTCTGGCCGTAACCGCGCAGGCCGATGCCCTCCTTGAGGTGGTCCATGTTCAGGAGATGGTCCTTCCACAGCACGTCGATGGTCTGGAGCATGATGATCTTCTCGATCTGCCGCAGAAGCTCTTCGCCCAGCCGTTCCTCCCTGGACTCGTAGCCGTCCTTCACCAGCTTGACGACCTTCTCCTCGATCTCCTCCGCGGTGATGGCCTCCGACTCCTCGGGAGTGAACTCCAGCCGCAGGTTGAAGCGGCCCCGGAGGCTTTCGGCGAGGCCCGCGAGATCCCACTCCGACGCCATGGCCTCCTTGTCCACGAAGCGGTCCACGGTGTCCTCGGCGAACTGGGTGGCCATCTCCAGCACGTCGCTCTTGAGCTTGTCGCCGCCGAGCGCGTCCCGGCGCTGGGAGTAAACCACCTCGCGCTGCTTGTTCATGACGTCGTCGTATTCGAGCAGGTGTTTGCGGATGTCGAAGTTGTGGGCCTCCACTTTCTTCTGGGCGTTCTCGATGGCCCGGCTCACCAGCCCGTGCTCGATGGGGACCCCCTCCTCCATGCCCAGCCGGTTCATGATCCCCTGCATGCGGTCGGCGCCGAAAATTCGCATCAGGTCGTCTTCCAGCGACAGGAAGAACCGCGATGCTCCCGGGTCGCCCTGGCGTCCGGCGCGGCCCCGCAACTGGTTGTCGATGCGACGGCTCTCATGCCGCTCCGTGCCGATGATGTGAAGTCCGCCGGCCGCCACCACCTTCTCCCGCTCCCCCGCCGACGTGCTCCGGTAGCCATCGAGGATCTCGTCGTAGCGGTGGCTGTACGCCTCCGGCGCCTTCTCCAACTCCTCGCGCACCGCCTCCACCGCCTGCACGTACTCCAGGCGCTTGGACTCGTAGGACTCGTGAGCCGCCTGGGTCTGCTTTTCATAGGGGATACGCAACGCTTCGCAATGGGCTTCCGCCTCCTCGAAGGCGGCGCGGTTGTCCTCGAACTCCTTCACCAGCGCCGCGTCCTCGCCATGGGAGACCACCCACCGGGTAACCACGAACTCGTACTCCTCCAGGCGCTGCTCGTACAGCCGCCGGCTGTCGTCGATGGCCTCCAGGAGTCCCTGCCGCTGTCCGTCGGCGCTCTGCCAGCGCTCGACGAACGCGCCGAAGGCCTCGCACGCTTCGCGAAACTCGCGCCGGACCGCGGACCTCTCCAGGTCCTCCTGGGCCAGCACCGCCGCATCGAGATTCTCCTTGATCTCGATGTACGACTCCGGGATGGCGCGGAAGCTGTGGAGCGCGTCGATGAGCTCCGCTGAAGACACGCGCTCGTACTCCTGTCGCAGGTCCCGGAATGGCGACAGCCCCATGAGCCGGCCCTGGATATCGGTAAAGCTGCGCAAGGCTTCGCTTCGCTGCTGTTCGTAGGCCGCCGCAGCCGATTTGTAGCGCTCCGTGGCCTGCCGCATCTTCTCGTCGTACTTCTCCTTGAGTTCCCGCAGCGCGTCCTCGTAGCGTTGCTGCCCCTGAAGCGGCAGCTTGGCGGCCCGGGTGATCCACTCGTTCTCCATGTCGGAGCGGGCCAGGAACTCCGGGTTGCCCCCCAGCAGGATGTCGGTGCCCCGGCCGGCCATGTTGGTGGCGATGGTGACGGCGCCGAGCCGACCCGCCTGGGCGATGATGGACGCCTCGGCCTCGTGGTTCACGGCGTTGAGCACGTTGTGCCGTACCTTCTTCCTCTTGAGCATATGGGAGAGAAGCTCCGACTTCTCCACCGATACGGTCCCCACCAGCACCGGCTGTCCCTGGGCGTGGGATTCGGTGATCTCATCCACCACCGCCTCGTACTTTTCCCGCTCGGTACGGTACACCACGTCGGCGTAGTCCAGCCGGACCATGGGCCGATGGGTGGGCACCACCACCACGTCGAGGCTATAGATCTTCTTGAACTCGGGGGCCTCGGTGTCGGCGGTGCCGGTCATGCCCGCCAGCTTGCCGTACATGCGGAAGTAGTTCTGGATCGTGATGGTGGCGAGGGTCTGGTTCTCATCCCGGATGTGCACCCCTTCCTTGGCCTCCACCGCCTGGTGCAGCCCGTCGGACCAGCGACGACCCGGCATGAGCCGGCCGGTGAACTCGTCGACGATGATGATCTCGCCTTCCTTGATGACGTAGTCCACGTCGCGCTTGAAGATGTTGTGAGCCTTGAGCGCCTGGTTCACATGGTGCAGCGTGTCGATGTGCCGCGGGTCGTAGAGGTTGTGCACCCTCAACAGGCGTTCCACCTTGGCCACGCCGCTTTCGGTGAGGGACACGGTCTTGGCCTTCTCGTCGATGGTGTAGTCCCCCTGGGCCATGATGGCCTCCCGGTCTTCCTGGGAGGGATCGCCCTGGGTCACCGCGCCGCGCTGGAGCTTGGGGATGATGCGGTTGAGCGTGTAGTACTTGTCGGTGGACTCCTCCGCCGGCCCCGAGATGATGAGCGGGGTGCGGGCCTCGTCGATGAGGATGTTGTCCACCTCGTCCACCACCGCGAAGTGGAGCTCCCGCTGAACGTACTCTTCCAGCGCGAACTTCATGTTGTCCCGCAGGTAGTCGAAGCCGAACTCGTTGTTGGTGCCGTAGGTGATGTCCGCGGCGTAGGCGTCCTGGCGCGAGATCGGCCGCAGGTTGAGGTAGCGGTAATCCTTGGTGACGTAAGTGGGGTCGAACCGGTAGCTGGCGTCGTGCACGATGGACGCCACCGACAGCCCCAGCGCGTGATAGATCGGGCCCATCCACTGGACGTCCCGCCGCGCCAGGTAGTCGTTGACCGTGATCAGGTGAACGCCCTTGCCGGTGAGCGCGTTCAGGTAGAACGGCAGGGTCGCCACCAGGGTCTTGCCCTCGCCGGTCTTCATCTCCGCGATCTTGCCCTGGTGCAGCACCATCCCGCCGATGAGCTGGGCATCGAAATGGCGCAGGCCGATGGTCCGCCGGGACGCCTCCCGAGTGGCCGCGAACGCCTCCGGGAGCAGGTCGTCCAGAGTCTCGCCGTCCCCCAGGCGGCGCCGGAACTCGTCGGTCTTCTCCCGCAGCTCCCCGTCCGTCAGTTTCTCGAACTCCGGCTCCAGCCCGTTGATCTCTTCCACCACCGGCATGAAGCGCTTGATCTCCCGGTCGTTCTTCGTGCCGAAGACCTTCTTGACGATGTTGCCGAACATGGGATCAGGATAGCGATTACGGAGGCGAGTTGCAATTTTCGGGAGCAGTGCGGTTTTTCGGAAGCACTCGGTGTTCACTCGGTGTTGATAGTCAGGGCAAAGCGCCGATAGCGCCGGCGTTCGGACGCGCGGGCCTTGTCCGGATCCCTGCGCAGTCGGCCGGCGGCCCGGAGCCTGGCGTCACGGGCGCGCCCGGGGAGGCGCTTCGTCTCCGCGCACGGTTCGCACACGCCGCGCCCCGGCGCGGGCGGCCGTGGACCGCATCGGGTGCACAACCCGGCGTCGCGGCGCTTGGCTGTGCTCCGGCGGAACCGTTCGCGATCTCATGTGCACCCGATCTCAGGCTCGAGGCAGTGGAACCTTTTGCTTCGACCAGCCACCGGTCACTATTGCAATGTGATTATTGCAATGTGATGAAAAATGCTACTTTAGCCGGCCGAGGCGGCGCGGGCGGTTTCCGAGCGGTTGATCTCGCTCCTTCCAGGCGAGCGGTGAAAAGGGGGAATACGTCCGGCCCCGCAGTGATTCGCTTCAGTAGTTCGTCTCCGGTTTTCACCGTGCTAGACCCGTGGCTCCGCACCCACCAGCTCGTTGCCCAGCTCCTTGCCGCAGCTCGGGAAGTAGCCGAACACCTGGTCCCAGACCTCGCGGGTCTCCATGCAGAGGTAGAGGGGCACCAGCGGTGCGGCCTCGCGGATCCATTGGCGCATCTTGCGGTACATGGCCACGCGCAGGGGCTGGAAGTAGCGCATCTTGCCGTCAGGGCACGAGACCTGCTCGCCGGACAGGATCCGGGTGGCGGGGAAGCGTTGCCGCATCACACGTTTCAGCGACGGGGTGGTGCGCAGCACGCCCATGCTGGTCCAGGCCATGCGCCGGTGGTCCAGGCGGGTGAAAAGCCGGTGAAGCAGGCCGCGGTAGTCTTCTTCCCAGCCGGGGTACTCCACCAGGGGATCGAAGTGGAAGCCCAGCTTGTAGCCGGCCTGCTGGCAGCGGTAGGCGGCGTCGAGTCGCTCTTCCAGCGAGGCGGTCAGGCCCTCGTCGGCGTCGATGACGGCCTGGGGGTTCATGGACCACGAGACCACCACCCGTTCCTTGGGGTCCAGGCCGAGCAGACCCTCCACGTGGTCGCTCTTGGTCTTGAGCTCCAGCAGCACGTTGGGCTGCTCGGCGAAGAACGGCACCGTGGCCGCGGCAAAGCCGATGAGGGGCTCCAACGCCAGGCTGTCGGTGATCTCGCCGGTGCCGATACGGAAGAGAACGCCCCGGTGCCGCGCCAGCATCTCTCGGGTCTCCGACAGGAGATCGTCCAGGTTGCTGAACACCTTGAGGGCCGGGTTCTCGGCGAGATAGTCCTGCAGGTAGCAATAGCTGCAATCCATGGGGCAGTTGCTGGCGAAGTTGATGACGAAGTAGTTGCAGCAGACCTGGCCGTCGCTGCCCGGGCATTTCTTCAGGAACTTTCCCTGGTGGCGCGTCAGCAGCAGGTCGCGCTTGCCGCGGGAGATGGGGTCGGCGCCGCCGTCGCGGTCCGCCCGGTAGCGCTGGGGATCCGGGACGGTGACGAACGGCACCTCGGGCAGGGCGTTCCGAAGGTTGTCGTAAATGGCCGAACCCTCGGCGCCGCTCTCCACGACGACCCTTTCAGGACGATACGCCTGCACCCTCTTTCCCCTCCATGAGCGCGAATACCTCTCTTGCCGTGTCGTTCTCGGCCAGGGATTCCACTTCCCGCGCGAGGCGGCCCAGCGCGTCGAGTCCGCCGGCCTGCAACTCTATCTTGAGGCCGCCTTCGAGGCCCGGCGCCACGGTGATGCGGATGCGCGGGTCCAGCTTCAGGCTTCGGAGCCGGCGGCGCACCTCGTCCTCGATACGGGTCAGGCGGGGATAGCGCAGCCGCCGCAGGGCCTCCTTGGCGTGCTTGAGCTTGTCGTTGCGGCCTAAACGGCTGTCCGACAGGGTTGGCGCAAGCTCGTCCCCGTCGATGACCGCCGCGATGGAGCAACCGTCGCGCAGGGATATCTCCACGCACCAGTCGAGGAGGTCGTTGAAATGGTTGCCGCCGAGCCGCAGGTTACGCGCGAGCCGCAGCATGGCGTTCTGATCCGCCTCGCCCAGCGCCAGCCAGCGCTGCACCGCTTGGGCGTGAATGCCCCGTTCCCGGCCGTAGCCCGTGATTTCTTCAGATAGTGTCACGTGTTCTTTAGTCCCTAAGTTAGCGACGGAATACCGCATTCTTCCAGCTACGCCGGGTCAGGATCGACACGGGCACGTGCGCGGCGCAGTCGCTCCTCGTAGGCCCGCGCCATGGCTTCGTTGCCGCGCTTGCGGAAGCCACGGGCCAGAATCGTAACCTTTTTCGCCATGGCCTCCAAGGCCCATCCGGCCTTCTCGGCGTCCAGGCCCGCTTCGATGAGGTTGGCGATGGACCGGACGCGGAAGCGGTCGAGGCCCCAGGTGGAGCGGGAAAGCTGATCCGCGTGCCCTCCCCGCCTGGTGACCAGCGGCTCGGGGATCAACGGCACCGCAGTGTCCCTGGCGATACGGAGCCACAGGTCGTAGTCCTCGCACACGGGCAGGGACTCGTCGAAGCCTCCGACCCGGTGGAACAGTTCCCGCCGCATCATCACCGCCGAAGGACTGACCAGGCAAAGATCGAGGCTCGCGCGAAAGATATCGCCGGAAGGCTTGCGGTGCTTGTCCCTCGGATTCACGCGTACGCCGTTGCGTATCCAGATCTCGTCGGTCTGACAGATCTCGACTTCCGGGTTGCGCTCCATGAACTCCAGTTGCCGTTCGAGCTTGCGCGGGCGCCAGAGATCGTCGGAGTCCAGGAAAGCCAGATACTTGCCCAAGGCCCGGCTGGCGCCCAGGTTTCGGGCGGCCGAGACGCCCCGGCGACACTGGGTCGACAACGTGAGCCGCGCACCGTACTGCCGCAGCCGGTGAGGGGTCTCATCGGTGGACCCGTCATCGACGACGATCAACTCGTACCTGCCGGCGGTCTGGGCGAGGACCGACTCCACCGCCTCGCCGACCATCGGCCAACGGTTGCAGGTCGGGATGATTACGCTGACGAGTGCTCGCGGATCTTGCGTCATGGCCTGGTTACCTGGTCCCTTATCCGTGAAGTCCTTTGCAAGGCCACGAAGAAATCGGAACGGCGAACCTTCCGCACCATGGCCTTGTTCGGATCGTCACCCCGGATAGCGGGTCAGGAACAGCGACAGTTCCGGGACGTAGGTGACGATCAGCAGCGCGACGATGTTGATGATGATGAACGGCGCCAGCCCCGGATAGATGCTCGTCAGCGGCGCCTTGAACAGGGCCTGGGTGACGAAGATGTTGAGCCCGAAGGGCGGCGTGAACATGCCGATGGCGAGGTTCACGGTCATGATGATGCCGAAATGGATCAGGTCGACCCCGATGGCGACGGCGATGGGGGCCAGCAACGGCGTGAGCACCAGGATCGCGGACGCGGGATCGAGCAGGCAGCCCACAAACAGCAGGAAGATGTTGATCGCCAGCAGCGTCGTCCACGGCGGCAGGTTCAGGTCGCGGATCATGGCCACCACGCTCTGCGGCGCGCCGCTGATGGTGAGCAGTTGCGAGAAAACCCCGGCCGCGGCGACGATGATGAGCACCTGGGCCGTCAGGTACATGGAGTTGACGGACACCTCCCAGATTCCCTTCCAACCGATGTCGCCGTAGATGAAGCGCGTCACGACGATGGCGTAGACGCAGGCGATGCCGGCCGCTTCGGTGGGCGAGAAGACGCCCGCATAGATACCCCCGAGTATGATGACGGGCATGCCCAGGGCCCACACGCCTTCCCTGCTGGCCGTGAGGAACTCTTGAAACGAGAACCCCGAAGCCTCGCGGATTCCCCGCCTGATGGCGAACCCGTAGATGTAGGCGGCCATCAGCAGCGCCATGATCAGGCCGGGAACGATGCCGGCCACGAACAGCAGCACCACCGACTCCTGCGCCGACACGCCGTAGAGGATCATGCCGATGGACGGGGGTATCACGATGGCGATGGCGCCCGATGAGGTCAGCAGGCCGGTGGAGAACTTCTCGTCGTAGCCGGCGTCCCGGAGGGGCCGGTAGAGCAGCCGCCCGACCGCGGCCACGGTGGCAGGGCTGGAACCGGAAATGGCGCCGAAGACGGTGCAGGTCCCGACCGCGGTCAGCGCCAGGCTGCCGCGGAGGCCGCCGATGACGGCGAGCACCCAGGCGACGATGCGCCTGGAGATGCCGCCCCGGCCCATCAGATCTCCGGCGAAAATGAAGAACGGCACCGCCATCAGGGCGAACTTGTCAACGCTGCCGAACAGGTTGATGTGCACCGCCATCGGCGGCACCGGCGCGAACAGCAGCAGCACGATGGCGGAAGTGGCCAGCAGGATGACGAAGATCGGAAACCCCAGCAGCAGCAGGATCACCGGCACGACGGCCATCACCCATTCCACGGAACATCCCTTCGGCCAGTGTCCTTCGACAAAGCTCGGGACAGGCCCTTCGACTTCACACCGCTGCCGCGGCGCTCAGAGCGAACGGAGACTTTGCTCGCCCTAAAGCTCATCCGGCGGGTCGCCGCCGTATTTCTCGGCGGTTTCGCCGGCGAACTGCCCCTTCACGTATGAACGGAAGCGGAGGACCACCGCCAGGAACATGAGCACGAAGCCCAACAGCAGTGCGGAGTGCGGTATCACCATGGGAATCTCGGCGACGACGCTTCGCTGGCCGAAGTTCCACATGAGCTTCACCACGGTCCAGGTCTGGGGAACGACGAAGACGCAAACGGCAAGGAACGAAACCGCAGCGATGCCGTTGATGATCTCCTTCCAGGGCGAGGGCAGCATGATGGAGAAGAAGTCCATCTTCAGGTGCTGCCCCTCGAAGGAAACCAGGACGGCCCCCATGAACACCGTCCAGACCATGATGTAGACCATGGTCTCGTCGGCCCAGATGAGGGGTTGGAGGAAGACGTAGCGCCCGACGACGTTGGCGAAGTTGACGGCGATGCCGGCGAGGATCAGCACGCCGACGAAGGCCTTCGGCACCGTCACGATGGCAAAGCGGAGAGGCCTCGGAAGTTCACGGGGAGCATGATTCATGGTTGGGCGCAACCCATCGGCCCGTCATCAAGGCTTCAGCCGCCACGCATGGGCTGGGCCGCCGGTGACGTCGATGCGGTAGCGGGGAATCCGGTATCAGCCGCCGCGCGTGCGCTGGGCCGCCTCCTTCATGACGCGGTACGTTTCGAGCACCGCCGGGCGGTCCTTCAACACGTCGTCGCCCACGGTGGAAAGGCGTCGCCGCAACTCGGCCTGATCTTCAGGCGGCAACTCCGCCAATTCGCCGCCGGCCTTGACCCATACCTGGTACATGCGCTCGACGAATTCGAGGGTCCACGCCTGGTTGAGCGGATCGGTGGCCAGCGCCTGGTCCAGGATCGCCTTTTGCAGGTCGGGAGCCAGCTTGTCGAACCACACCTTGCTCACGAAGCGGCCGACGCAGATCAGCGACTCGCTGGGCTTCAGCACGTACTTGGCGATGCGCTGGTACTTGAAGGGGACAAAGATGGTGATGCCCGCCTTGTTGCCGTCGATGGTCTTCTGCTGAATCGCCGGGACCACCTCGGAAAGGGGCATCGGCACGCCCGCGGCGCCCAGCCGGCGCAAGGCTTCGATCTCCAGCTTGCTGCCGAACACCCGGAGCTTGCGTCCGCGGAAGTCCGAGAGCCGGCGGATGGGCGTCGAGGTGGCATAGTCGGTGGGCGCGTCGCAGGTCATGCTGACGAGCTTGAGACCCTTGGCATCACCGATGGACCAGAACGCCTTTTTGAACGCCGGATCGTGCACGGTGCGGAAACCGTGCATGAGATCGTCGAAAATGCCCGGAGCGGAGAGCACCGCATAGCGCGGGTCCACCCCGGACAGGAACGCCGGGGGAGTCATCGTCATCTCGATGGTGCCTAGCTGCACACCCTGCACCATGGCGGGTATCGCCCCGAGCTGGCTGAGCGGATAGACCTCCACCTTGATGCGGTCTCCGATCCTCTCGGCGAGGCCGGCCTTGAACGTGTCGGCCCAGTTGTCGAACGCCCCCTTGGTGGTCGCGTGCCCGATCTTCATGGTGATGGGTTGCGCGGCCGCCGGCGCGGCCAGCAGCAGGCAGGCCGCGAAGATCACGGCTGCGGAAGAGAGACTCGGACGCAGGTTCGACATCATCGACCTCCCTGTGAACGGATTTCCGAAATGGGACGCGATTACACCACAAAACCCGCCGTGCGGCAAGGCGTCGTACGGTGAAGGCAGGATGGAGCTGCGAAACCGGCGATATCGCTGCTATGGCGGCGAGTGGTTCCTAGACGAACCCTTCCATCTTCTTGAAAAACTGGTCTACCATCATCTTGCCCACGCCTCCCAGCATGCGCTGGCCTACCCCCGCGATCAAGCCGCCGATCTTGGCGTCGGTGCTGTAACGCAGCGTGGTGCCCGAGTCGCCGTTCTCCTCCAGGTCGATGACCAGGTCGCCCTGCATGAAACCGGGGCCGCCGGAGCCCTGGCCGCTGAGCACGTAGTGGCTGGGGGCCTGCTTCTCCTTGATGGCGACCTTGGCCTTGTAGCTCCCCTTGACCGCGGCGATGCCGACCTTGACCGTGGCCTCGTATTGATCCGGACCGATCTCTTTCATGCTCTCGCAGCCGGGCATACACCGGGCCATGACCTCGGGGTCCTGCAGGATCTCCCAGATGCGCTCACGCGGCGCTTTGAACTCGTAACTTCCTTCGATCTTCATTCACTCCTCCCTTGGGAATCTTAACAGCATTCGCCCGGCTGAAAAAAGGGGGCGAGTCACGACCGGACTCACCCCCTTCCGTTTCACACGCCGGTGCGGGCGGCACGGAACAGCCCGGCCGTTCGCTCAACAGGCGAACACGCCGAGGGTCGATGGCTACTTGAGGACCTTCTCGAAGACGTCGGCGTTGTCCTGGATCAGCTTGAACATGGTCTCCATCACGGGCAGCCAGTCGTCGCCGTAGACGGGCGCGGTCTTGGCCCTCATGCCCTTGAACGCCGCCTGGGTCTCGGGGTCCTCGATGGACGCGCGGAAGGCCTCGATAAGGACCGCCATGCGATCCTCGGGCACGTTGGGAGGCGCCGCCACCACACGGTTGGCCGCCAGGACGCTCAACTGCGGAAACCCGAGCTCACCCACGGTGGGGACGTCCGGATATCCGGGATCACGCTTCTCGAGGTAAACCCAGGTCGGGACCATGGAGCCATCCTTGATGAAGGCCATCTGGCCCGGAGAATCCAGGCCCAGGGCGCGGGCGTGCCCCTCGCCGCGCACGATGGCCATGTTCGACGCCGGCGCGCCGGCGTAGCCCATGATGAACTTGGGCTTGAACTTCATGGTCGCGGCCGTCAGTGCGGAATTGACCCAGCCGGTGGTGCCGTAACCCGATTCCGTAATGAGCACTTCCTTTGCCTTCTGAAAGTCCTCGAGCGTACGGAGCCCATACTGCTTTCCGGCAGCGTAGATATACGGCGCCGCGGAGATGCGGCCGATCCAACTGAACTCCCTGAGCTTGTATTGCGTCTCCTTGAACAACTGGCTGACGATGGCGCCGGGCAGGTTGACGATGCCGATGGTGTAGCCGTCGGGCTTGGCCACGGTCAGCAGGTTCCATGAGATCACCCCGCCCGCCCCCGGCACGTTCCGGATGATGATGTTGACGCCGAGCTTCTTCCTCATGACCCGGGCTACCGCCCGGCTGTGGAGGTCGAACCCGCCCCCCGGAGCGGCATTGATCAGCCACGTTATGGTCTTGTCGGGAAACTTCTCGTCCGTGGCCGCCAGGGAACCCTGCGCCCCCGCCATGACCAGGAACAGTCCTGCGAGCACGGCGAAACAGCATCGACGTATCATGGAAACCTCCTGAAAGTTTGTTCGAATTCGACTACTTCCGCCACCGAAGGCCGCCAAGCTATCATACGGATTCACGGCGTGTCAACGCCGGGACGCGGCCTCGCGAACGGGCAATCGGACCGACCCGCCAAGGATCGGCACGACCACCCCGAAGGCATGAAAACCGTATTTTCACAGTAGAGTACACACAGTAGAGTTTCCCCTACAGCTTGTAGAACCGGGCCGCGTTGTTGCCCAGGATGTCGTCCTTCTCTTCCTGGGTGAGGCTCGCCAGCGCCCGGGTCTCTTGCACCCGTTCCCATTCGGTATCGCCGTGGGGATAGTCGCTCGCGTACATGAACGTCCGGGGCCCGAGATGGTCGATGAGGTAGCGCAGGTCCTCGTGCTCGCTGTAGCCGGACAGGAACCGGCCCGATCGAATGTAATCGTGGGGGTTCTTCACGCCCTCCGGCAGCAGGTAGGGCTCGTCCCCCCAGCCCGGCTCCCGGTGATAGCCGCCGGACACCCGCGGGGCGTCCTCCACGTGCCGGTTGACCCAGTTGGCCCAGTAGTGGAGCCACTGTCCGTCGATCTCCAGGAACGCGAAACGAAGGTTCGGCAGGTCCTCCATGAGCCCCATGCGGGTCACGGACATGAGCGCCACCATCATGGAGAAGGGCATGGCGGTGACGTGGGTCGAGAAGAAATCCTTGAAGCAGTCCGCCCAGGGGGTGTCGTGCATGCCGGTAACGGCGTGGAACCCGATGGGACAGTCGAGCTCGTTGGCGGCCTTGAAAAACGGCTCGAACTCCTTCGAGTGCAACGGTTTGACGCCCACGATACCCGGTAGGGTGACCGCCACCAGACCCAGCTCACGGGTGGCCCGGCGCATCTCCTCCACGGCCGAGCTCGGGTCCTGCAACGGCACCAGCGCGATGCCCTTGAGCCGTTCCGGCGCCCGGTTGCATCGGTCCGCGACGTAGTTGTTGTGGGCGCGGCAGATAGCCGTGGCCAGGTCCTTGTCCTCCACGTCCGAGACGAACACCATGGCGGTGGGGTAGATCACCTGCACATCGACGCCCAGAAGCTCCAGGTCCTTGAGCCGGCCCTCGACGTCGTCCAGGGTGTTGTCCTTCATGTGCATCTGCCGATGGCGCGGACTCATGTAGTCGAAGCCGCCGGCGCCGACCCCCTTGGAGAACGGTATCCGCGGCACCACGCGGCCCTCCACGACCCACCGCCCTACCTCCAGGCCGTGATCGCGAATGGCCAAAACCCGCGGCCGCCTGGAGAAGTATTCCTTCTCGATGAACTCGTCGAAGAGATAGTGGGGCTCGTGATAGTGTCCGTCGGAATCGATGACCGGAGGCATTGCCATCCCCCTTCCCGTATGTCACCTTGGTCGCTCGCGCCCGAGTAGACTATGGCACAACCCCATACGTGTCAACTCGCCTTGAATCCTGGTGTTTTCCCGCGCGCAGGCAGGCGCGGCCCGGCCTTCGGAGAGAGTTTTGCCGTCCGCTGACAGCGCCCGCGAGCCCTCCGACAGCCCCGTCGCGGAACCGGCGACCCGCCCCGTCACGACTACCCGACGGCTGATTTACCGCTTGTGCGAGGGGCTGTGGCGCCTGCTCGTCCAGGTTCTGCGGGTGTTGCCGCCGGATCGGTTCAGGCGTCTGTGCACGCCGCTCCTCAAGTTGCCGGTCCTGTGCGCGGTTTCGCGCCGGCGCATGATTGCCGTGATGGATGCGGCCTTCGGCGACTCGTACACTCCGGCGGCCAAGCGCGGCCTGGCCAGAGGCGTGCAACAACGAATCGTGGAGAATGTCGTCGATTGTCTGGTGCAGATAGGCTATCCCGGGCGGCTGCGGGGAGTTCTCGACATCCAGGGCCGGGAGCACCTGGAGGCGGCCCTGGCCAAGGGGCAGGGCGTCATCGCCCTGGGCTTCCATCTGGGCAACTTCCTGTTGCTCAGCGCGGCCCTGGGAGTCGCCGGGTATCCGGTTCACAGCCTGCTGCGCTTTCTCGACGACGAGAGGCTCATGAACCTGGTGCGCCGCCACCGCCGGTCGTTCTTCACCGAGATCATCCCTTCCCTGCCCCGGCGGGAGGCCGTCAGGAGGATCCTGGCCGTGCTCCGGAACAACGGCATCGTCCTGATGCTGGCGGACAACCTCAAGCGCGGCGAGATGGAGACCACCCTGTTCGGGCAGCCCGTTCGAACCGCCCGGGGCGTCGTGAGCCTGGCGCTCCGCACGCGCGCGACCGTGTTGCCGGTCTACCTGGTGCGTGGCCATTCCGGCGGGTTGCAACTGGTCATCGAATCGGAAATGGAGATGGTCCGAACCGGGGAGCCGGGCGCCGATCGCGTCGCCAACACCGACCGGATCATGAGGTCGCTGGAAGACCTGATACGCCGCTACCCGGATCAATGGTACTGGCTCACGGTCAAGTTGGCGCGGCAAGCCGGCGTCCCGTCCCGCGAAGAAGGAACGAACACCACGTCGCCGGCGCCCAGGGACGTTGCTTGACACCCCGGAGGGCAATGGTAGAGTCCCTTTAGAGCCTGTACGCATCCCCTCCGCCCCTGGATTCCCGCTTTCGCGGGAATGACGGAGGGGGCGCAGGAATGGCAAGACAAAGGAGCTTTTCATGCAAGGCGGATCCGAGGGCCCTTGGGGGCGCCGGCGGCAGAGCGGGCCGGATTGGGAGGACCTTCTCTCCCGATTGCCGGAGTTGCCCGGTTTCCTGAAGTCCGGCGTGCCTTTTCTTATCGCCGGGGCCATCGCCGTCATCTGGCTGGCCAGCGGCTTCTACACCATCCAACCCGGCGAGGAAGGCGTGGTGACGCGGTTCGGCAAGGTGGCGCGCATCGCCACCGCGGGTCTGAACTATCACATCCCTTGGCCGGTGGAAGAGTTGCGGAAGGTCAATGTGGCGGAGATCCGCCGGCTGGAGGTGGGATTCCGCAGCAATCCGCTACGGCCGAATCTGGTGCGTCTCATTCCGGCCGAGTCCCTGATGCTCACCGGCGACGAGAACATCGTCAGTGCGCAGCTCACCGTGCAGTATCGGGTCAGGAACCCCGAACAGTTTCTGTTCAAGCTGCGGGATCCGGTGACCACCCTACAGGCGGCCACGGAGGTGGCGTTGCGTAGCCGGGTCGGCAACACAACCATCGAGGAGGTCCTCACTGTGGGTCGGGACCGGGTTCAGAACGAGACCCAGGAGTTCCTGCAGCAACTGATGGATACCTACGAATCGGGCATACAGATAACCGAGGTCAAGCTGCAGACCGTGGAAGCTCCCAGCCAGGTCAAGGACGCCTTCGATGAGGTGGTCCGGGCACGCGAAGATCGCGAGAAGCTCATCAACCAGGCCCGGGGCTACCGGGAAGACCTCATTCCCAAGGCCCGGGGTGAAGCTCAGGAGATGATTCAGGCAGCCGAGGCCTACAAGCAGGAACGAACGTTGAAAGCCAAGGGAGACGGCGCGCGGTTCGACTCGGTATTGACGGAATACCGGAAAGCCCCCGCGGTAACACGTGAGCGACTGCACCTCGAAGCCATCGAACGCGTGCTGCCCAACGTCGACAAGATCATCGTCGATGCACAAGGCGCGAAGAACGTCGTGCCGCTGCTGCCCTTGAAAGGGATGACGGGATTTCCGGGAGCAGGAGAAAGATAATGAAACGATCCTACATCACCGGAACCCTCGTCGGCATCATCCTGGTCATCCTCCTGTTTCCACCGGTACGGCCGTTCTTTGTCGTGGGCGAGTGGCAGCAGGCGGTGGTGACGCAGTTCGGCAAGTTCAAGCGCGCGGTGCGCACACCGGGCCTTCACTGGAAAACGCCCGTGGTGGAGGACATCACGATGTATGAACGGCGTATTCTCGCCAGTGACGCCCAGCCCAGGGATTATCTGACCCTGGACAAGAAGCGCGTGGTGGTGGACCACGTGACCCGGTGGAAGATCAGCGACCCCCTCCAGTTCTTCAAGACCGCGCTGACCCAGCAGCGCGGACGGCTGTTGCTGGACGATATCGTGTTTTCCGAGCTGCGGCAGGAGCTCGCGTCCCGAAACTTTGCCGACATCATCGCCGAGCAGCGTGAGGCGGCCATGGAGGCCGTGGCCAAACGCTCCGCCGAGAAGGCGAAGAGTGAATACGGCGTCACCGTCATGGATGTCCGGGTCAAGCGGGCGGACCTTCCTTCCGAGGTGCAGGCGAGCGTTTTCGAGCGCATGCGCGCGGAACGCGAACGGATCGCCAAACGCTACCGTTCCGAAGGCGAGGAGGAGTCGAAGAAGATTCGCGCCAGGACCAACAAGGAAAAGACCATCCTGCTGGCGGAAGCATACCGGCAAAGCCAGAAGCTGCGGGGTGAAGGCGACGGTGAAGCCACCGCCATCTATGCCTCCTCCTATGGACAGGATCCGGAGTTCTACGGCTTCGTCCGGAGCCTCGAAGCCTACGAGAAGTTTCTGCCGGAGAAAAGCACCGCCCTTCTGTCGGAAGATTCACCCCTGTTCCGCCACCTGGGAACCTCGCGGAAGGACAAGCCGGAATGAAGATCGAGAGTCTTGGCAACTTCGAGCGCGTGGACCGTAATGCCGAGGTGATGGACACGCCCTACGACCGGTGGGTGGCGTCCCAGGGGATGGACGTGATCCGGGGTTACTTCGTCGAGGACCTCAAGGAGGTGCCGATGAAGTGGTGGGACCGCAAGGGCGGCCACGGCGTCTACATCAACCTGGAGGGCGCCGGCTATCTGGACGACGCCTTCGTGGTCTCGATTCCGCCGGGCAAGAGCCTCAACCCGGAGAAGCACATCTACGACGAGTTGGTCTACGTGCTGTCGGGCCGTGGCGCCACCACCCTGTGGCAGAGTGACGGCAAGGGACAGAGCTTCGAGTGGCAGGAGGGCAGCCTGTTCGCCATCCCGGTGAACGCCACCTACCAGCACTTCAACGGCTCGGGCGACCGGGAGGCCAAGCTCCTGGGAGTCACTAACGCGCCGCTGGTCTACAACATCTTCCACAACGAAGATTTCGTCATGAACAACCCCTACACCTTCAGGGACCGGTTCGACGACGACCAGGATTTCCGCGGCCACGCGCGCCTGTACAACGACCGGGTGCTGGAGACCAACTTCATCCCCGACGTGGCCAACATCGAGCCCATCGCGTGGGAGGCGCGGGGCAAGGGCAGCCGCACGGTGTTCTTCGAGCTGGTGGCGAGCCACATGGGCGCCCACGTCTCCGAGTTCCCGGTGGGACGCTACAAGAAGGCCCACCGCCACGGGCCCGGCGCTCACGTGATGATTCTTTCCGGTGAAGGCTATTCGCTCATGTGGCCGGAAGGCGAGGAGAAGCAGCAGTTCATCTGGAAGCCCGGCTCCCTGGTGGTGCCCCCCGAGGGCTGGTTCCACCAGCATTTCAACTCCGGCCCCCAGCCCGCTCGCTACCTCGCCCTCAAGATGCTCAGCCGCATGTTCAAGCTGGCGCCCGGCCCGATCCAGTCCGACGTTCCCCTCAACCAGGGCGGCTGGCAGATCGAGCACCAGGACGAGGACGACGACGTCATCCAGCTCTTCGTGGACGCCTGCGGTCGCTCCGGCGCCAAGGTGGACATGGCGCACATCCTCGAACGGCAGGGGACGGCATAGCCAGACTTCCGGGTCGCTCGTCCGGCAAAGCCGGCGCCATCTACGCCACGGACCGGTGTGGAACTTCGCGCGGCTCCACGGCCTGCACCGGCAGACCGATAGCGCAATTCCAACGCCAAGGCAGCATACTGACGCCATGCGCAAGTTCAATACGGAAGGCCCTGTCGTCGCCAAGAACCACTACTGCATCCCGCCGCTGGAACGGGTGAACCTCGGCGAGATCCTGGAATTGATCAGGGACGAGCGGTACTTCGTGATGCACGCTCCCCGGCAGACGGGGAAGACCTCCACCCTCCTGGCGCTGCAGGACTTGCTGAACAGCGGCGCCGAAGGCGACTTCCGTTGTGTCTACGTGAACATCGAGGTCGCTCAGACGGCGAGGGAAGACGTGGGGCGCGCCATGCACGCCGTTCTCGGCGAATTGGCCGATCGGGCGCTGGTGCTGGGCGACGGATTTCTGGACCGGATCTTGCCCGACATCCTGGCGGGATCAGGTCCCGACCGCGCCCTTCGGTCGGCGGTGACCCGCTGGTGCGAGGCCGACCCCAGGCCCTTGGTGTTGCTCATCGACGAGATCGATTCCCTGATCGGCGACTCGCTGATTGCCGTGCTTCGGCAGTTGCGGGCCGGCTACGACCAGCGCCCCGCGCACTTCCCCCAGAGCGTGGCGCTGTGCGGCGTGCGCGACGTGCGCGACTACCGCATCCGTTCCAGCTCCGAGAACGCGGCCATCGCCGGCGGCAGCGCCTTCAACGTCCGGGCCGAATCACTGCGTCTGGGGGACTTCACCGAGGCCGAGGTGCACGCGCTGATGGCCCAGCACACCGAGGAGACCGGACAGGACTTCACCCCGGAGGCGCTGGATACGGTGTGGAAGCAGACCCGGGGCCAGCCTTGGCTGGTGAACGCGCTGTGCCGCCGAGTCTGCTTCGGTAGCGAGGCCGTGCTCGACCGCTCCCGTGCGATCACCGCCGACCACATTCTCGACGCCCGGGAGCATCTCATCCTGAGCCGGCAGGTCCATCTCGACCAGCTCGCCGACAAGCTCCAGGAAGAGCGCGTGCGGCGCGTGATCGAGCCGTTGCTGAGCGGCGCCAGCGAGCCTCGCCAGTCTATCCGCGACCTGGAGTACGTGCGCGACCTGGGCCTGATCGCCCGCGACGCGCCCTTGCGCATGGCCAACCCCATCTACGCCGAAGTCGTGCCGCGGGAGCTCACCTACGCGGTCCAGGCGGGGCTGCTCCTGGACATCGCCTGGTACGTAGACGCCGACGGCGGCCTCGACGTGAAGAAGCTGCTCGCGGCTTTCCAGGAATTCTTCCGCGAGCACTCGGAGCACTGGGTGGCGCGTTTCGACTATGCCGAAGCCGGCCCGCAGCTTTTGTTGCAGGCATTCTTGCAGCGGGTGGTGAACAGCGGCGGACGCATCGAACGGGAGTACGGCCTGGGAAGGGGACGCACGGACCTGCTCATCATCTGGCCACAGCGCGGCCGTGGGGCGCCGGGATCCGCGGCGGCCAAGTTCGTCATCGAGTGCAAGGTGCTGCACAAGAGTCTGGAGTGGACCATCCGTGAGGGTCTGGAGCAGACCGCGGGCTACATGGACCGTTGCGTCGCCCGAGCAGGCCATCTCGTGGTCTTCGACCGAACTGAAGGAAAGCCATGGGAAGAGAAGATCTTCCGTCGCGAAGAATCCCTGAACGGACGCGCCATCACCGTCTGGGGGATGTAAGCCTCTCACGATAACGGCCCTGCCAGAACAATTTCGTCCCCTCCGATCACCGTTTCAGATGATCGGAAGTGTGACTTTGTACTCTTGATTCCGGGATGTTAGCCTATGCCCAGAAACAAGACGGTCATGAACAGGACCCACAAGTACCTCTATGGGATCGATCTGGGCGGTGGCCCGACCGTCTTCGATGAGAGCGGCCGATATTTCCTCAGAGGCGAGGATGCCTATCCCCTCTACGAGGAAATCGAATCGCCTGACGACTTGCGAGAACCCCAAAAGATCATCCATGATCTCCAGCAAATCGACTGGAGCTTCGCAAGAGATGACACGGGGTTCCTGACGCATGATTTGCACCCCTACCCGGCCAAGTTCATCCCACAGATACCTGGACATTGCATAGCCCGCCTCTCCCTTCCCGGCGAACTCGTTCTTGATCCATTCGGAGGAAGTGGAACCACCGCACTGGAGGCTATACGGTTGGGGCGAAGGGCGTTCAGTGTGGATGCCAACGCCGTGGGAACACTCATCGGCCGGGTCAAGACCTGCAACCTTGACAGAGCAGCCACGACCGACCTTCATTCCCTGCAGATCTTTTTGACGACGCGGCTGGTCGATTTACCTACGGCGGAGACCCTGCGGGGTGAGCACGAGGCATGGATTCCCGAGATTCCAAACGTAGAGAAGTGGTTCCCCATCTCCTCCTTGGGGGAACTCGCGATGATCAGGTCGAAAATCATGAGGATGGAAAGCGACAAGGCGCGAGAAGTCTCGTTGCTTGCACTCTCACGGATCGTGTTAAGCGTCTCATTCCAGGATTCCGAAACTCGCTACTCAAGCAGACCTCATGACATTCCTCAAGGTGAAACACTGAAACGTTTTCTCGTGGCTCTCGACGCCATCATCAAGAACGTCCTTCGTACCCAGCCGGTACTCCGCTACGGAGTCTGCGACTTCCGAACCGCCAACGCGAAAGATCTGGTTCGGGGAATTTGCAAGGCTGATTCCATCGACTTGATCGCGACCTCACCTCCGTATGGAAACGCGAACGACTATCACCTGTACCACAGGTTCAGGCTTCTTTGGCTGGGTCATGATCCTCGCGCGTTTGCCAGGATCGAGATCGGGTCGCATCTCCGCCACCAGAAAGAGGAAACCGGGTTCGAGTCCTACCGGAAAGAAATGCAGGAATGTCTGGCGGGCATGTTCCGCGTCCTGAAGCCCGGACGCTACGCCGTCCTCGTCGTGGGGGACGCCATCTACAAGAAAGTCCAATACCCGGGTGCGGAATCACTCAGAGACGAGGCCCATGCCATCGGTTTCGAGCCCGTATGCATCATTGAACGCCCGATACATCGAACAAAACGTTCCTTCGCGGCAGCCGGCAGGCGAGCGACCACGGAAAAACTCCTGATCCTTCGCAAGCCTTCTACGGACCTCCTTGTCTGGTTTCAGGCTCCGCCGTACAGGCTCTGGCCATACGAAGGGCTTCTACGGACTCGGGAGATGGCAGCTCTCCTGGGTGTGAACCGCGGCGGAACGAGCGAACCTCCCTTCTCGGCCACGCTGGACCCCTACACGACGACAGAGGCGCGGAGGCTGGTTTTCACTCACGGGATGGGTCTGACCGCACTTGACGTGGCACCCACTTGGCAGGCGATGATCGAGAACGGCCTTGCCATTCAGCCATCGCCCAGGAAGGACCCCAAGTATGTCACCCACGGACTACACCCATACAAGGGCAAATTCTATCCGCAACTCGCCAAAGGACTTATGAACCTTTGCGCACTGCCGTCCGGAGCCAAAGTTCTCGATCCGTTCTGCGGCAGTGGCACAACGCTTCTCGAAGCCTACCTCAACGGTCACCGAGCTTATGGTTGTGACATGAACCCGCTGGCTGCGAAGATAGCAAGAGCAAAGGTCGGCATCCTGGACGTCAACCCTGATGTCGTACGAGAGGCGGTGGGGACCCTGATCAGTCGTATCGAGGGATCTCCAACCTCGATTCCGAGAGATACGGACCAGTTCTCCGACCGGTGTCTGGACGAAATCGCAGGCTGGTTTCCGGAACCGGTTGTTGCGAAACTGAACTGGTTGCTTCGGTCGATCCGAACGGTCAGCGATGGAGTGGTTCGGGACTTCCTTGAAGTTGTGCTGAGCAGCATCGTCCGCGAGGTGTCACAGCAAGACCCGGGCGACCTCCGAATCCGTCGCAGAAAGAAACCCGTAAAAGACGCAGACGTCCTGGGGTTGTATCTGGAGGAACTCGAACTACAGTACGAGCGGACCGAGAAGTTCTGGTCGATCCGGGGCTATTCTCCGAGACGCTTTCAGCCATGTCGCGTGGTCGAAGGGGACTCCAGGGACACAGGGACTTTCGACCAACTCGGTCTGCCCGAGGCGACCGTCGACTTGTTACTCACCAGCCCTCCATACGCCACCGCACTGCCCTACATCGATACCGATCGGTTATCATTGCTGTTGCTTTTCAACATGGACTCGTCCCTGCGAAGACCCTTGGAACATGACCTGATCGGAAGCCGGGAAATAGCTGGTGAGAGCAAGAAGGCTTTGGAGGCAAGCATCGACAATTCCGGGGTCACGCGCCCTGAAAGCGTTCGCGTGTTTCTTCAGAATCTACAGGAGAAAGTCGCCTCGGCCAATGTGGGCTTTCGGAGGAAAAACATGCCTGCGCTGCTGGCGCGCTTCTTTCGCGACATGGACGCCGTTATGGCGAAATGCTGGCAGGTCATGCGGCGAGGCGCAGAGGCAATGATCGTGATCGGCGATAATCGGATGCGAATCGGCGTCGATTACGAAAGAATCCCGACTACGGACCTTGTGCAAGACATTGCGGTCGCCACCGGCTTTTCCCTGTCGGAAAGAATCGACATTTCGGTCACGAAAGAAAACCTGGTCCACATCAAGAACGCCATCACGAAGAATGTGGTGCTCAGGCTCCGCCGACCTTGACCTGATGCGATGGGAAACGGTCAGGCGTAGCCGAACCGGCGTGTGCTGTTTCGCACCGGCTGCGTACAGCAAGTCACCCAAGCCGTGTGTTCCGCAGTGCCCCGACAAGCCAGTGCGCATTCGTACTCAGCGTCAGGCGCCGAAATCCGACGTATGCGGATCACGTCTCCCGTATCGGCTCCTGCGTTGACAAGGGGACGAACATAGAAGCGGAAGTCCGCACTGTTCTCGTACATGTACATCCGGACCTCCTGGACTGTCACGTCATGGGGAGAACTGACGCTGAAAATCCGCCAGCTTGGCCTCCAGTTCCAGTAGACACGCGCTTTCCCGGCGCGAGGACTCTCGTCCTTGGAGTACTCGTCCTGCCAGCCCCAAAACTCCTTCGCCAGTTCGATCGCTTCAAGCGGTACTCTCGCTTCGCCGGGAATTTTGTCACCCTGCAATTTCGGAAGCGTCATGTAAAAGGCGGCTGGCAGCAATGGATCGCTTATTCCCCCTTCGATAGGAGGACGAAATCTCTCTTCCGCCGCCGTGCTTGCACCTTTTCGAGCCTCCCTCCGCCGTCGGCGGACATCCCTCAAAAGACGTTCGAGAAGACTCGCCGGCAATGGTGGTGGAGGTTCGATGGCTTCGATGCCAAAGAGGCGAACTACATCGGCCCTCTCGCGTTTCCTGGCGGTCTTGAGAAAGTCTCGGCCGTGGCGCGCCTCCGCTTCCGTTGGAATCTGCTGGCCAGCAATCAGTTTACCAAGGAAGTCGTCTGTGAGTGCGTAAACCGCAGGGCCTCCGGGGTCGAGAAAACGTTTGAGGGAGTCACGGGCCTTGCTGAAACCCGCACTGTCATCGGGGATCCTATACGTGATTTGAGCCGCACTCTCATAGTTTCCGAAAAACCCTCCTTCAGTAATGTTGTTCGATCCCAGAATGATCGTCGCATGGTCATGCCACTCGAACAGGTACAGCTTCGGGTGAAACGTATGGCCCGGAGTGCGGTGTTTGACCACGTGCACCTCGATAGCCCAGTCGAGCAATTCCTTGAGCACTTCTCGACTCGTGCCTCCGAGATCGATCCCCAAGACGAATCTCACATCCGTACCGGCGGCTCGAAGTTCGAGGATGTCTTCCTTGATCCTTATGACGGTCTGAAGTCCAACGAAAGCGGAAACAAAGACAATTCGTAAAGGTTTCGGGTCCGACTCAAGCAGTTCCGACAGCACAAGCCCAAGTTGCGTATCAGGCTGCGCTATGTACGCGACACGCACTTCTGGATTCCCGTTAGATCTTCTTGATGGAAACTCGCGTCGCCTCGACGCTCGACGTTGTATGCTCCCTGATCTTGTCTATCGGGACTACCGCCGACCAGGGTGTCGGGGTCCCCGGGCTCCGAAGCACTACTGCGGCCGCAGCCGCTCGATGGTCTCGATGTAGTCCTTGATGCCGGCTTCGAGGTCGTAGGCCGGAGTGAAGCCCAGGTGTTCTTTGGCCTTGCCGATGTCGAAGATGCAGTAGCTCTTCTTCTCGGTCATGCGGAACTCCAGCCCCGAGCCGATCTCGATTCTGCTGTCCGGGTAGAGCCCGCCGAGGATGCGCTTGAAGTCGTGGAGGGTGACGCCCACGCCGGTGCCGATGTTGAACGTGCGCTCGGCCGGGTCCTTCACCTCCAGCGCCAGGATGATGGAGCGGGCCACGTCGCCCACGTAGAGCGCCTCGTTGGACTGGTCCCCGCCGCTGGCCGAGAAGCCCTTGCCCGACATCACGTTCTCGATCATCTGGCCGTAGAGCGACAGCGCACCGTGACGCACCTCCTTGCCCGGACCGTAGATGGAGCCGAAGCGCAGGGCGACGGAGCTTACCCCGTACTTCTTCTGGTAGTAGGTGCACAGGGTCTCGCAGCACACCTTGATGGTGCCGTAGAGGTCGGCCGGGTTCTGAGGGTGCTCCTCGTTCACCGGCACGTACTCGGGATAGGCGTGACGCCCGCGGATCTCGCCGTACACCGCCTTGGAGCTGGTGAACACCACCCGTTCGAGCCCCCGGCGCCGGGCGATTTCGAGAACGTTCAGGGTGCCGTCAACCCCGACCTTGATGCCCAGGGCCGGATCCGCCTCCGCGGGACCGGGCATCAGCGCCGCCAAGTGGGCCACGTGGGTGATCTCATGGTCGGCGACGATCTTGTCCAGGCCCTCGGGGTCCAGGATGTCCCCGACCACCAGATCGACGCTCTTCTCGATATCCGAGATCAGCGAGAGGTCCATCCGGTTGTCCATCAGCACCGGCCGCACACCCGCCCGGACCAAGTGCCTCGCCGTGACCGCGCCGTTCACGCCCATGCCGCCCGTGATCAGTATCTTCATGTGATGCCTCCGTACCGCCTGCCTTCTTCAGGCCGATTTCTGTCAGCGCTTGCCTGACCCGACATGGCCGGGACCATACGCAGGTACCTGCAAGCAACCTGTAGGAGTCTCCATGTGCATTTTTCCCTCACCCTGCCCCTTCCAAAGGGAGAGGGCATACCCCTCCTCGCCCCCTCTCTCAGGCTCCCGATCACCGTTCGGCAGGGACGCGCGTCAGGTCCAGGTTTCCCTCGGGGTCCACGCGTAGCGCCCAGCCCGGCTCCACCACCGTGGTGGAGGTCTTCTCCTCGACGATGACGGGGCCCCTCGCTTCCGTGCCTGGGGCGAGAGCGTCCCGGCGAAATACCGGTACGTCGTGCGCACCGTCGAGCATGACCGCCCGGCGGCGCTCCGGGGCGGGTTGCCGCTCCCGCGCCTCCGGCCCCCGAGACAGCTCCGGCTTGCCCAGCGAAGCGTAGGCGGACGCCCGAAGGTTGACCACCTCGACGACCTCGTCGTCCGCCCGGTGGCCGTAACGCTGTTCGTGGGCTTGGCCGAACCGGTCGCAAATCTCGTCGACATTGAGCTTCGCGGGATCCTTGGCGATGGGGACCGTCAACTCGTAGGCCTGCTCACGGTAACGCATGTCCAGCAGCCAATCAACACGTATCCGGTCCGGAGACGGTCCCTGGGAGGCGAGCTCGCGCCGCACCGCGACTTCGAGGTCGCGCAGCGCTGCCACCGCGTCGCTCAGGGAATCCGGGGTGAGCGCCACCACCCGGGTCGTGACCGCGTCCGAGCGCAGGTCCGAAAGCAGCATGCCGAAGGCGCTGAAATTACCCGGATCGGTGGGAATCAGGATCCGGCCGATGCCCAGGGACGAGGCCACCGCGGTGGCCAGCGTCGGCCCCATGCCGCCGAAGGGAGCGAGGACGAAGTCCGCGGGATGGAAGCCCCGCTCGATGGTGATGGTGCGCATGGAGGAGACGATGTTGGCCACCAGCACGCGCAGGATCCCCAGGGCCGCCTCGTCCTCGGACATGTCCAGCGGCTCCGCCACCGCGCGCCGGATGGCCTCGGCCGAGAGTTCCGCATCGATGGGCATCTCGCCCTGGAGCAGCGCCCGGGGATTCAGATGGCGCAGTTGCACCAGCGCGTCGGTCAGCGTGGGCTGGTGGCCGCCGCGCATGTAACAGGCCGGTCCCGGCGCCGCGCCGGCGCTCTGCGGCCCGACCTGGAGCACCTTGCCGTAACGCACCCGGGCCAGGCTGCCGCCGCCCGCCCCCAGACTCTCCACCTCCACCGAATCCACGCGCACGGGATGGCGCCCGATCTGCCACTCGGTGCGGAAGAGCGGCCTTCCCGGTATCAACGACATGTCGCTGCTGGTGCCGCCGATGTCCAGCGAGATCAGGTTGGAGGCCCCGGTGCGGGCGCCCAGCTCGTGGGCGGCCACCACCCCCGCCACCGGACCGGACATGAGCGTCCGGACCGGAAACCGGGCCATGGCCCTGGGGGCGCCGATACCGCCGTTGGACTTCATCAGGAAAGCGTGCGCCCGCGGGAAGTGGCGCAGCACGGTCTCCTCCATGCCGGCGAAGTACTGTTCCATGCGCGGGCCGAGATAGGCGTTCAGCACCGTGGTGGCGGTGCGCTCGTACTCGCGCCACACCGGATTCACCTCCGACGACAACGACACGAACAGGTCCGGATAGCGTGAACGGATGTGTTCCGCCGCCAACCGCTCGTGGGCCGGGTTGACGTAGGAGAACAGGAACGCAATGGCCAGGGCGTCGACGCCCTGCTCCATCAGACCGGCCAGGGCGTCGTCGATGGAGTCCGGATCCAGGGGCGCCATCACCTTGCCGGACTTGTCGAGGCGCTCGGGGACCTCCGCGATGCGGCGGCGCGGGACGAAACGCTTGCCCCCGGGATAGAAGATGTTGAAGACCTCCTCACCCTTCCACTGACGCGCGATCTCGTACACGTCGCGGAACCCCTGGGTAGTGAGAAGGCCCGTGCGGCTGCCCTTTTCCTCGAGCACCGTGTTGAGGGCGTGGGTGGAGCCGTGCAACAGGTAGGAGAGCGCCTCCGGACCCCACTTGGCGCACACGTCCGCCAACACGCCGTCGAGCACCTCCAGGGGCGCCGCGGGATTGGACGGCACCTTGCGGACTTCCCGGATCTGCCCCGTGTCCTCGTCGAGCACCGTGACGTCCGTGAAGGTGCCGCCGACGTCAATGCCGATCCGAAGACTCATCCCGTTCTGGTCCCGAAGGCTTTCATTCCGGCCCTGAAGGCTTTGGTTCGCGTCGTCTCGACTCCGTATCCGATGCGTGCCGTCGAGCGGCGAGGACCCCCCACGCCGTCATTTCCGCTGGCGCGGGAACGACGGATCCGGAGCTTCGCCGCCGGTCTCGTATCACCCCGATCATCGCGCCATGCTCCCTCGATACCTCATCATGAACAGTACGAACCCGACCAGCCCCACCACCGTGGTGGAGAGGAACATAGCCGGATAGTTGTTGTCGGTAAAGTAGAGCATGGCGCCGGGCACGACTCCGCCCAGGCCGATGGCGAGATCGTAGAAGAGGTGGTACTGGGCCATGCTCAGGCCCCGCCGCCCGGGCGGAGCCAGGTCGATGGCCATGGTCATGAGCGCGGCATGTGCGGAGCCGTAGCCTATCCCGACGATGACCGCGGAGACCAGCAGCATATTGGGCGAGCCCGCCAGCGACAGCACCACCATCCCCGCCAGCGACAGGACGTAACAGGGTATGATCACGAAGGGCCTGCCCTTGCGGTCGGAAAGCGGACCGAAAACGGGCCTGCCGGCCACCACCGCCACCGCGAAGACCGAGAACCAAAGACCCGGATCCTCCAGCCCCACCTCCAGGGCGTACAGGGACAAAAAGGCGATGATGCTGCCGCGGGAGAATCCCAGGAGACTCATGCTCACGGCGGGCATGAGCGATTCGGGCAGGATGAAGGTGTCGAACCAGCGCCGTTGTCGGGCCGCGGCCTGAACGCGGGCCGGCTCGCGAATGAACACCGCCGCCAGCAATCCCAACGCTCCCACTGCCACCGCGCTCAGAAACAGCGTCGGGAAGCCCCACAACCGGACCACCGTGAAGGTGATCCCCGCGGCGACGGCGTAGGCCACGGTGCTCACCGCTCCGGAGTAGCTGATGAGGGTGCCGCGCAAGTGATCCGGCGCGATGTCGGCCACCAGGGTGCCCACCGACGTGGTGCATCCCGACCAGCCGAAGCCGTGATACGTCCGCAGGAGCAGCGCCACGAAGACCGACGCGGTCCAGATGTAGCCCGTGGCGGCGGTGATGAAGATGGTCAGGCCGCCGACGAGAAAGAGCTTGCTTCCGAGGCGGTCGATGTAGGCCCCCACCAGCGGCCGTACTATGGTGGCGCCAAAGGGGAATGCGGCCATGACCAGCCCGATCATGAACGAGCTGGCCCCCATGCCCTTGAGGTAGAGGGGGAACACCGGTTCGATCAGGAACAGCGCGAAGAACAGCCCGAAGCGGGCGCCGCTGGTCAACAGAAAGTCACGGAACCAGATCCCCGGTGTTCCGGTGTGCGGTTCCACGGGCGGTCTAGCAGACATGCGGGCACGGGCGGGTTTGAAACCCGCCCCTACAGGTCGCCGTCACGATTTGTCGGCAGGTCGTCGTGGCGATCTGTCGTGAAAATACCGCGACAGCCGTGTTTTCATGTTCCGGGGTGGCCCGCAGGGCCATGCGCGTTTGTCGGCAACAAGACACTACGGCCGTTCCGGTACGGCGCCGGCGGTGCGGGCCGCGCTCCTGAGCCGTCCGGTCTCCGCCTCGTCGACCTCGGGCGGCCGGCCGCTCACCGCCACGCCGTAGACCTCCCGCGCGGTTTCCGCGCTGATGTAGCCGTCCCGCACGTCGTCCAGGACCTTGGACGGCTCCCGCTCCAGGGGGTCGCCGCGGCCGCCACCGCCGGCGTATCGAATGCGGAACACGTCGCCCTTTCCCAGCCGCAGCCGGCTCACCTTGGACGGAAGCCGTTCCTCCTTCTCCGTGCCGGGGTTGAGAAAGGCCGACGACGGCAGCGCGTGCCGCGCCCCGTGCAGACCCGGGGCAGAGTACTTGAAGCGGTCGCTGCGCAGGTTGACGTAGGTTTCGTCCGCCAGCATCTTCCAGTCCCGGACCATGCCCAGGCCGCCGCGCAAGCGTCCGGCGCCGCCGGATTCCTCGAACAGTTCGTAGCGCTCGATGCGGATGGGAAACTCGGTCTCCAGCGGTTCCACCGGGGTGTTCATCACGTTGATCACGAGCGAGTTCAGCACCGCCGGACCGTCGGCGTCGGCGCGTGCGCCGCCACCGCCGCAGTTGAGATCGTAGAGCGAGAACCACCGCCCCCGGTCGGCGTCCTGCCCCGAAATGGACACCGACCCGCCGGCGCCGCTATCCGGCGCCGGCACCACCTCGGGCAGGGTTTCGGCCAGCAGCATCTGGACCACCGAGGTGACCATCTGGGCGGGACGGACGTACATGTTCACCGGCGCGGGATAGCGCGGGTTCAGGATCGAGCCCTCGGGCGGAAAGGAGACCTGGATGGGCCGGGAAATGCCCTGGTTCACCGGCAGGTCCGGGCACAGCACCGCCACCACGAGGCAGTCGATGAAGTTCCTGATGACGCAGGGCCGGAGGTTGATGGGACCCCGTGCCTGCTCCGACGACTCCAGGGAAAAGTGCAGTTCGTCGCCGGCCACCCGCAGGGACGCGGCAATGCGGTAGGAGCGCTCCCGATCCAGCCCGTCGTCGTCGAGGAAATCCACGCAGGGGCCGTAGCTCCCGTCCGGAATCTTCTCGATGGCCTTCCGCACCTCCGCCTCGCAGATGTCCATCCACTCGGCCCAGCACGCGGTCACCTGATCGGAGCCGTAGTGATCCATCAACTCCGCGAGCTTCTTCAGCCCGTAGAAGTTGGTCTGGGCCTGAGCCTGGATGTCCCCCCAGGTAATCTCCGGCGTCCGGGTGTTGGCCATCACGATGGTCTTGAGGTCTTCGTTGAGCTCGCCCGCGCGATAGAGCCGGAGGGCCGGCAGCAGCAGCCCTTCCTGGATCACGTCGGTGGCGTCCGGGGAGTTGGTGCCCGGCACCTTGCCGCCCAGGTCCGGCTTGTGCGCCGTGTTGGCGATGAAGGCCACCCGCCCGCCCCGGTCGAAGACGGGAGAGACCACGGTCACGTCCGTGGCGTGGTTCTGACAGGCGAAGTACGGGTGGTTGAGTATGAAGACATCGCCCTCCACCATGGCGTCGCCGAACACCCGGATCACCTCGCCCACCTGGGCCGAGATGCCGCCGATGTGGAGCGGCTGCGGCAGTCCCTGGGTCACCATGCGTCCGGCGCCGTCGAAAATCGTGAAGGTGAAGTCCTGGCTCTCCTTGATCACGCTCGAATAGCCGGTCCGGAGCATGTTGAGCGCCAGCTCCTTGGCGATCTGCGCGGTGGCCCGGTAGACCACCTCCATCTGCACTGCATCCATGACGATCCTCCCGTGACGCTCGCCCCAACGGCTATGGCTCCCGGATTTCGTAGCACGGCGGGTCGAATGGCCGCTACATGAGGAGAGTGGGCGCAACTGCCCCTTTCGCCCTATTCCCCGGCGCCGCTCTCCGGCCGGAACAGGGCCAAATCGCTCAGCAGCGGTTTCAGAAACGGCAGTCGCAAGTCATCGACGTTCCGGGCAGCATGGTCACGAGCACTTTCCAGCCAAGCCAACCTTGAATCGTTGCCGCCGGGTCGCGCCACTCCATCCGCCTTCCCGGCAGCTTGGAGTCCGCGCCGAGATCCAGGATGAGGCGACGGAGGTCGATTACATCCTCGGGCCTGACCGGCTTCGCGCCAATCGCCGGTAGCCACGTCGTGCTCCGCAGCATCGTCCGGAGATGATCGTCGATGTCGTGCTTTGAATACGGTCCGCGTCGTGCAGGATCCCGCGGTCCGGCCACAGCGCCTGCGGCACCTCGTCGGAGGGCGTCTCGTGCGGCATTGCGATTGCACCAAGGGTGAAGTCCGGCCTCGCTGGCAGCGTCCGTGCGTCGGCTATCCCCGCCCGTCCAGACACTTTCGGAGCTTGTCCAATCTGTCTGCATCGCTCACGCTGCGCTGGCGCGTCCAGTAGCACACCGTGGTCTCAGGGGAGTGTGCGGTTTTGTAGAGGTGGGCAACGCATCGTGATGGCCCATCCACCGCGATGATGACCCCGGGCGCCAGCAACATCAACTGCTTCTTCGCATTCTTCTCGTACCCGCTCATGACGTAATCGCAATTCATGCCACTCCCTTTGTCGTCCCTGGTCCTGAACGGAACTACCTGGAGGAACGAGACATCGTCAACCTGCTTGCCAAGATCCTTCAGAATCTTGTTGTAGTGGTTTCTCGTAATGGTCCAATGAGGTTGAGGCATGGCGGAACGATACGCGCGATTCGCCGCTTCGAAGGCTTCCTGCGGCGACATGTCGGGCTTTGGATCTCGAAGGTCCTTGAATCGCTCATACAAGCAGTCATCCAGATCCGTCGATTTCGGGTTGCGCTTTCCTCCAGCAGGGTTCACCGACAGTAGGATGACACCGCCCCGCCCGTAGTCCGCACCGACCATTCCGAATGTCGGCACGTCGATCTGCCGCTGCAGGCTGCGGCGCCCGTACACGGGACGCAGTTCGTCCGCTGCCCCGAAAATGTCCGTTCGACGAAGTTGCGCACACTCGCGCCAGAGTTCGGCAACTTCTGCTCGATCCAACGCTTTTGCGGTGTTAGCCATTGTTAACCCCCTTTTGTTAAGGCGCGCCAACGCGCCGTTGCCAACCGTATAATCGATTCGCTGGAAAATCCCGCAGGTTCCTCGTTACGATGACGTCCGCCCGTCCTCGGACTGCTGCTGCCAGAACATGACGGTCCCGAGGGTCGGGCAAGTCGAGCCCCGCGATTAGCGAACCATACCCGGTGACGATTGCCTCCGGAAAATACTCGTCCATGATCGCGCGGGTCCGTTCCAACCTGCTGACTGTCAAATCGGGCCGGTCCGCGAGAAGACTGGCGATCCATTCTTCATGGATCGTGGCGGTCCAAAGCGGACGGTAAAGGTACAGATCGGCCAGACGCAGAAGAAAGTCACGGAGGCCGGCGGGATACGGAACGTTGGCGTCGAGCAACGCCGTCATTCCGCGCATCGGCTATTGCATTCCGAGTTCTTGATCCTGGGCCGTCATGGTGTCAAGAGCATTCCGACGACGGGACTCCGTAGCTCGACGGTAGGCGAGGATATCGTCAGTACGCACACGTCGATGCGCTCCAACCTTGCGGCAGGGTATCCGCCCCTCGTCGAGCAGCCGTACCAGAAAAGTCCTCGAAACCTGCAGGAGATCGGCCGCTTGCCGGGTGGTCAGTTCGGCGTGCACCGGTGTCAGTGCAACGGTATTGCCACGGGCCATCTGGTCCAGCATCTCCCGAAGAAGCCGCACCGCCTGGGCGGGAATTTGGACTGATTCCTCGTCGGCCATGCCGAATCGGACCGGCACGGGTCCCGTCACATGGCTCAACTCGGCGAGTTTCGAGGCTGTCCGGGCTGCCAGGACGACATCCCTTTCGCTGACGAGGCTCGTCGCCTTGTTTTCACCTGTCCGATCATCCATGGGTCCACTCCCTTCCGGCATCCGACATACGTCGCAAACGACACAAACGCAACATGTAACACGCACGAGCGTGAGCTCGAACGCCTCCTTCGTGCCCACGTCTCAAAGGCTGGACCGGTTCCTCCATTTCGTATCAGAGTCTTGCCGCGGCGGATTTCCGCTACCTTGCGTTTCCCCGACGGCCGGGCTATCTGATAGCTTCGACCCGGCAGACGATTGGCCCGGTGGGCGTCCTCCCATGGGGTCCGGTCCAGGATATCATCCCGCCCGGCGATCTCGCGGTCCATCACACCTGGAGGTATCATGGCGCTGTTTTTCCATTCTCAAGACGTGGACGAACTGGTTTCCTTCCCGGAAGCCGTCTCCATCACCGAAGCGGCGCTCAGGAAGATCGCCACCCCCGAGGGTGTGAACGCGCCACGCAAGCGGTTGAATTTGCACCGGAATGTGGGCGAGGCCCCGTTCGACACGGTGCTCAACATCTACGCCGGCGGGGCCGCGAGCTACGGCGCCGTGGGCGCCCAGGTGGCGCTGCATCGCAAGGCCATCGTCGGCGACCAGCAGCGGCGTCCGCCGTATAATCCCGACCAGACCGAGCTCGCGGTGATCTACGACGCCGATACCGGGACGCTGCTGGGAATCATGGCGCATCGCCCCAAGCACGCCGCGGGGGTGGCGGATCTGAGGACGCCGGCCACGAGCCTCGTGGGTCTCGACCGGCTGGCCAGGGCCGGCGCCCGCAGGGTGGGAATCTACGGGTCCGGGAACCAGGCGTACTCCACGTTCGTTGGATTGACCGAGTTGAGGCAGATCGACAGCGCCAAAGTGTACAGCCCCACCAAAGCGCACCGGGAGGCCTTCGCGAGGAAGATGACCGAGATCACCGGCGTGCCGGTGGAGCCGGTCGAGGAAGGTCCCCGGGCCGCCCAGGACGTGGACATCATCCTGTGCATGACCAACACCAACGTCCCGGTCATCGACGGCGACTGGCTGGAGCCGGGCCAGTACATCATCTCGGTCATCGGCAGCAACATCGAGCTGGTGAAGAGCGGCAACCTCGACAAGCCCCGGCGGGAAATCGACGACGGAACGCTCAGGCGGTGCGACTTCATCGTCGCCCTGTCCCGGGAGCAGGCGGTGGACTCCCAGCAGGGCGACATCTACTGGCCGGTCCAGGACGGCGTCATTACCTGGGACAAGGTAGTTGATATTGCCGACATCCTGACCGGCAACGCCGAGGGGCGCACCAGCGACGACCAGATCATCCTGTACAAGAATCAGGGCGGTCAGGGCATCGTCGACCTGGCTCTGGCCAGGAAGCTGTACGATCTCGCGCGGGAGCACCGGAAAGGGTTCGAGCTCGATATCCGGCCGCGGGAGAACTGGTGGGTTCAGGGCGGCCGGGAAGATTACTGGACGTGAGCCGTAGCTCGCCCGCCATTTGTATGATACCGGCCCCTACGCTATAAAGCCCGGTTCAGATCTCGAATTTTGCAGGGTTTCCCCGCCCTTCTGGAGTTCGGATGGCCAAGACGGATGTACCCGAAACGGTAGTGTGCCCGAACTGTAACCACAACGTCGTTATCCATCTCTACCAGGTAGACAGCACCATCAACAGCTCCCAAGGGCACTTCCACACGATCCACCATCGTCGTGAGCCGGCGTACACGGTCTACTGCATCAACTGCGGGCATTTCATCACCAACGACCCCACCGGCAAGTCGTCCAAGGGAGCCAAGTCCGCGGCCGTCGCACAGGAAACCGCAAAGCCCGGGGCCGCGAAGACGGCGCCCTCGAATCGGGAAGCCGCGCGGCCCGCCAAGCCGGACTCCAGCCGGACTTCATCCAGGAAGAAACGGAGCAAGTAAAGGGAAACCATGGTTGTGAACGAGTCGGTTCGAAAGTTCGTCACGGAAGCGGCAGCCATGTGTCGCCCGGATGATGTCGTTTGGTGTGACGGCTCGGAAGAAGAGCGGGAGCGGCTGACCCAGCTAGCCATTCGGGTCGGCGACCTCGTTCCTCTGGACCAGCAGAGCCTGCCCGGGTGCTACCTCCACCGCAGCGCCGCCAACGACGTGGCCCGCACGGAGCACCTGACCTTCGTGTGCTCGCGCGAACAGGACGACGCCGGCCCCTCCAACAACTGGATGGCGCCGGACGAAGCCTACGACCGGCTCGGCAAGATTTTCGACGGTTCCATGACCGGCAGGACCATGTACGTCATCCCTTTCCTCATGGGACCTGCGGGCTCTCCCTTCAGCAAGGTCGGCATCGAGCTCACCGACAGCGTCTATGTCGCCTTGAGCATGCGGGCCATGACCCGCATGGGCAACGTCGCCCTGGAGCACCTCGGCGACTCGGACGACTTCACGCGCGGGCTCCACTCGAAGGCGGATCTTCACATCAACCGGCGGTTCATCTGTCACTTCCCCGAGGAGAATACCATCTGGAGCGTGGGATCCGGCTACGGCGGCAACGCGCTGCTGGCGAAGAAATGCATGGCCCTGCGGCTGGCCAGCGCCCTGGGGGCGCGGGAAGGCTGGCTCGCGGAGCACATGATGATCGTCGGGATCGAGAGCCCGGAGGGCGAGACGACTTACGTCTGCGGCGCGCTGCCCAGCGCCTGCGGCAAGACCAACCTGGCCATGCTGGTGCCGCCCCAGTCGATGAAGGGTTGGCGCGTGTTCACGGTGGGCGACGACATCGCGTGGCTGCGGGTGGGCGACGACGGCCGGCTGTGGGCGGTGAATCCGGAAGCGGGATTTTTCGGCGTGGTTCCGGGCACCAACTCCAGGACCAACCCCAACGCCATGCGCACGATCCAGCGGAACACCATCTTCACCAACGTGGGGCTCAAGCCCGACGGCGGCGTGTGGTGGGAAGGGCACGACGATCCCGTGCCGAAAAGCGTCACCGACTGGCGCGGCCGCTCGTGGAATGCCTCCAACGAGGGCACCGTGGCGCATCCCAACAGCCGGTTCACGGTCCCCGCCGGCGAATGCCCGTCCATCTCCCCCGAACGGGAGAACCCCGACGGCGTCCCCATCAGCGCGATCCTGTTCGGCGCACGGCGGCAGAAGCTGGTTCCCCTGGTGTACCAGGCCTTCGACTGGGCCCACGGGACCTTCCTCGGCGCGACCCTGGCGTCCGAGACCACCGCCGCCGCCACCGGAGCGGTGGGAGTGGTTCGGCGCGATCCCATGGCGATGCTGCCGTTCTGCGGCTACAACATGGGCGACTACTGGAATCACTGGCTCTCCATGGGCAAGCGGCTGACCCGTCCACCCGGGATCTTCCGGGTGAACTGGTTCCAGAGAGATGACCGGGGCGGGTTCCTGTGGCCGGGGTTCGGAGAGAACCTGCGCGTGCTCCAGTGGGTCATCGAACGCTCCCGGGACGGCGGCACCGCGGACGAGAGCCCCATCGGCTACCTGCCCAGGCCATCGAGCATCGACTGCAACGGCGCGGCCTTGCCGAACGGCGCCATGGGCCGGTTGCTGCACGTGGACCGTGACGGCTGGCGCACCAACCTGCGGAGCCAGTCGGAGTTCTTCGAAAAGTTCGGAGACCGGCTGCCGGCAGGGATTCGCGAGCAGCACGACGGTTTGAGGCAAAGGCTCAGAGCCGGGTAACCCGATTTCCCGGCCTCGGACCGGCCCTCCCTCCCCCCCTTGGCCGACCCTTTCTCCGTGCCGGCGCAGTTCCACGCGCGCACTGCCTTCTCGTTAAGCATGTGCCTGCATGTTGGGCAGTTACAGCCGCATCACGACCAGCCGCGCATCGAGCCCCTCTCCCTCCCGCAAAGGGCGGCCGAAGGCCGGGTGAGGGAATCGGAGCTTTCCATTGTCACCCTGAGCGAAGCGAAGGTCTCGCCCCTGTGGCCAGGATTCTTCCGGACGACCGCACCGGACACATGGTCCTCCACGGTCTCGCCCCGTGGCCAGGATTCTTCGCTGCGATCGGAACGACAGCTTTGGCGTCGGCCTTTGGAAAGACCCGATTGCCTACTGCCTGGCGTTGGCACCCGATTTGCGTCATCCGGCTCCATCCGCCCGGCGTCACGAACCGCCGGGATGGAAAAACATCTTTCAACGGGGGGACGAAGTGGCGCAGATCAACAGCGGTGATACCGCCTGGATACTTACTTGCTCGGCTCTGGTCCTGATGATGACCATCCCGGGACTGTTTCTCTTTTACGGCGGCCTGGTCCGCAGCAAGAACGTGTTGGGCACCATCATGCAGAGCTTCACCGTGGTGGGGCTCATCAGCATCATGTGGGTGCTCTGGGGCTACACGCTGGCTTTCGGGCCGGACGTGGGGGGTTTCGTCGGCAACCTCGACTGGTTCGCGCTCAACGGGGTCGGCGCCGAGCCCAACCCGGACCTTGTCGCCGGTGTTCCGCACCTGGCCTTCATGGTCTTTCAGATGATGTTCGCCATCATCACGCCGGCCCTGATCACCGGCGCGTTCGCCGAGCGGGCGAAGTTCAGCACGTTCATCGTGTTCGTGCTCCTGTGGGCCACCTTCATCTACGCGCCGCTGTGCCACTGGGTATGGGGCGGGGGCTGGTTGGGAGCCATGGGCGCCCTCGACTTTGCCGGCGGCACCGTGGTCCATATCAGCTCGGGCATCTCCGCGCTGGCAGCCGCCATGGTCTACGGCGCACGGCGTGGATACGGCAGGGAAAACATGATGCCCCACAACCTGCCGTTCAGCGTCATCGGCGCCTCCCTTCTCTGGGTGGGCTGGTTCGGCTTCAACGCCGGCAGCGCGCTGGCCGCGGACGGTCTGGCGGCCATCGCGTTCGTCACCACCAACACCGCCGCGGCGGCCGCGGCCCTGGCCTGGATGTTCACGGAATGGGCCACCGGCGGCAAGCCGACCCTGCTGGGAGCAGCCACCGGCGCGGTGGCGGGCCTGGTCTCCATCACCCCGGCCGCGGGTTTCGTCAGTCCCGGTTCCGCCATCATCATCGGCGCGGGCGGCGGCATCCTGTGCTACGCGGCGTGCAATCTCAAGGCCCGTCTGGGCTACGACGACTCCCTGGACGTGGTGGGGGTGCACGGCGTGGGCGGCATCTGGGGCGCGTTGGCCACCGGTCTGTTCGCCTCCACGCTGGTGAACTCGGGCGGCGCCGACGGCCTCTTTTTCGGCAATCCCGGACAACTCTGGATCCAGTTCGTCGGCGTGGCGGCCACCATCGTCTTCGCCTTCGTGGGCACGCTGATCATTCTCGGCATTCTCAACGCAACCATGGGTCTTCGCCTGTCCGACGACGAGGAACAGATGGGCCTGGATTTGAGTCAACACGAGGAGCGGGGTTATAGCTGGTAGGCATGTCTTCCGCTCCGGTGCGCAAGGAGGAGTTTCATGAAAAAGATAGAAGCGATCATCAAGCCGTTTCGGCTGGACGAGGTCAAACAGGCGCTGACCACGGTGGGAGTCTCGGGCATGACGGTCAGCGAGGTAAAGGGTTTCGGGCGGCAAAAGGGCCACACCGAACTCTACCGCGGGGCCGAGTACACCGTGGACTTCCTTCCCAAGGTGAAGATCGAGGTGCTGCTGCCCGAGGAGCTGCTGCCGAGCGCCCTGGACGCCATCCTGGAGTCGGCTCAGACCGGCAAGATCGGCGACGGCAAGATCTTCGTCACCACCGTGGATGAGGTGATCCGCATCCGTACCAACGAACGGGGCGAAGAAGCCATCCGCTAAGAACCTCCCACCCGCCG
The DNA here is from genome assembly GCA_965214905.1 of uncultured Binatia bacterium (SeqCode). GTDB lineage: Bacteria > Desulfobacterota > Binatia > UBA9968 > JAJDTQ01 > JAJDTQ01. The sequence continues at coordinate 2,029,753 of OZ243984.1, read as the reverse complement.
GCGGGCGGGTTTCGAGCCCTTCTCCGGGAGGTCCCAGGGGGCCTGCACCCCTCCACCCGAACGCGGGCGGGTTTCGAGCCCGCCCGCGTCGGTCTGCCGAGGAAGCGGCCGCCATGAGCGGCGGACGGCGGGAGCTCCGGGACGGCGCTGGCGGACCTTGGCGTGTTGGTATAGAAACACGCCAGGGAACCGCGCCCGGCACCCCGGAGGCCCCATGCTCATTCGTTTCATCACCTTCGGCGAGAACCCCGCAGTCGTCATCGGACGCGAACGCGGCCTCTTTGCCTCGCACGGCCTCCGGGTGGAAACCACCGTCACACGCAGCTCCACCGAGCAGATGCGCGGCCTCGGCGCCGGAACCTGGGACGTGGCGTCCACGGCCTTCGACAACGTGATGGCGTGGTCGGGGCGCGAGGGCGCCGACATCCACGCGGTTGCCCAGGCGTCCCGGCGCATGTCGCTGCCGCTGTACGTGCGGCCCGAGATTCACGAATGGGACGATCTGCGCGGCCGGCTGCTGGCGGTGGACGCGGTGGACACGGCCTATGCCCTGGTGCTCAGGCGGATCCTGCAAGCCCACGGACTGGATCTGAACCGCGGCGACTACCGGCTGGACGGGGTCGGCGCCACCGGGCCCCGCTTCGAATCCATGAAAAGCGGCAAGACCTTTGCCGGTATCCTGAATCCCCCCTGGGACAAGAAGGCCGAAGACGCCGGTCTGAGGCGCATGGCCGACTACCGCGAGGTCCTGCCGGACTACCCGGGCGGAGTCTTCGCCGTGACCACCCGGTGGGCGGCGTCTCATCGCGCGGAGCTCGTCGGCTTTCTCAAGTGCCTCATCGAGGCCGTCGGGTGGGGCAACGATCCCGCCAACCGTGCCGCTGCCCTGCAACTGCTGCGGGACGCCCGGGGGCTCGATGACCCGACCGCGGCCAGGGAGCTGAGCGCGCTGCCGGAAACCACCGCTCTCGATCTTCCCGGGCTGCAGGCGCCGTTGGACCTGCGCGTCTCGTTCGACGTGGCCCCGGGCAAAGGCACGAATCTCTCCGCCTACTGCGACCCGCAATACCACGCCGAGGCCACCGTCCCGGGAGCCGGATTCGGCCGGTAACGCGATGCGGGCACGGACGGAGGTGTAGGGGGCGGGTTTGAAACCCGCCCGTGCGGCGGCCGCGTCCGACCGGCAACCCGGGTCACCCGCCGCGATTCGTGATTGAAGCCCGTTCGGGTTTGTAGTAGCTTCTTGGGCTCCCGCTGCCATGCCGAGCCGTAAACAGAAATCCACGCTGCCGCTGCGGAACAAGGAGCTCAGTTGGCTGGCGTTCAACGGCCGCGTCCTCCAGGAAGCGTCGGATATCTCCGTCCCGCTGCTGGAACGACTCGCCTTCCTCGGCATTTTCTCATCCAATCTCGACGAGTTCTTTCGCGTCAGAGTGGCCCAGCTCCGGCGTCTCGAGCAGCTTGGCGCGGGCGCACGGCGGCTGATGGGCGAGGACCCGGCCGCGATCCTGAAAGAGATCCACGCCATCGTCCTGAAACAGCAGGCGCAGTTCGAAAGCACGTACCGGAGCATCCTCCAGGAGCTCCGGGAGCACGGCATCTCCATCATCAAGGAAGACGAGCTCAGTCCGACCCAGGAAACCTTCATCAGGGAATTCTACCGGCAGAAGCTGCGGCCCACCCTGATTCCCCTGATGATCAATCACCTGACGGAGTTTCCGCAGTTGAAGGATCAGGCGATCTATCTGGCCATCTGCCTTTGCAACCGCGGCTCCGGCCGGTCCGAGTACGCCTTGATCGAGATTCCCACCGACGTGCTGTCGCGTTTCGTCATCCTGCCCGAGGTGGACGACCGGCGCCACGTCATCCTGCTGGACGACGTCATCCGCTACTGCCTCAGGGATATCTTCTCCATCTTCCCGTTCGATCACTTCGAGGCTTTCACCATCAAGCTGACGCGGGATGCGCAGCTCGACCTCGACGACGACCTGTACGCGAGCTACATCGAGAAGATCTCCAAGGGCCTCAAGCAGCGAAAATCCGGGGCTCCGGTCCGTTTCATCTACGACGACCAGATTCCCCGGCGGCTGCTGAAGCTGCTGCAGCGCAAGATGGGCCTCGACGCCGAGTCCGGGCCGTTCATCCCCGGCGGACGGTATCACAACTTCAAGGACTTCATGGGCTTCCCGCGCATCGGCCCGAAGAAGCTGTCGGCGGCGCCGCGGCCGCCGCTGGCCCACAAGGACATCGACGCGGGAGCCACATTCTTCAAGGCCGTCCGGCGCCGGGACATCCTGGTGCACTACCCGTATCAGACCTTCGACTACATCATCGAGTTCCTGCGCCAGGCGGCCATCGACCCCAAGGTGCGTTCCATCAAGATGACGCTGTACCGCGTGGCCCGCGAATCGAAGATCGTCAACGCCCTGATCAACGCCAGCCGCAACGGCAAGCGGGTCACCGTGGTCATGGAGCTGCAGGCCCGGTTCGACGAGGCCGAAAACGTCCGCTGGGCGGAACGGCTCCAGGAAGAAGGCGTCCGCGTCATCAACGGCGTGCCGGGACTCAAGGTGCATGCCAAGCTGATCCTCATCACCCGGGTGTCGCATCGGAAGACCATGCTGTACGCCAACGTCGGCACCGGGAACTTCAATGAGACCACCGCGCGGGTGTACACGGACGACAGCCTCTTCACCGCCGACGAGCGCATCACCAGCGAGGTGAGCCGGGTGTTCCGCTTCCTCGAAAGCAACTATCGACGGGCAACGTTCAAGCACCTGATGGTCTCGCCCTTCGACACCCGCCGCAAGCTCACGAAACTCATCGACGCCGAGATCAAGAACGCCGACAAGGGCCGGCCTGCCCATATCATGCTCAAGATCAACAACCTCGAAGACCGGGGCCTTATCCGGAAGCTCTACGAGGCCAGCGAGGCCGGCGTCGACGTGAAGCTCATGGTGCGTGGAATGTTCTCGCTGATTCCCGGAGTCGAGGGAGTGAGCGAGCGCATCGAGGCCACGGCCATTCTCGACCGCTTCCTCGAGCACTCCCGGGTCATGGCCTTCGCCAACGGCGGCGCCGAGAAACTGTACCTCGCCTCCGGTGACTGGATGGAACGCAACGTCGACCACCGCGTGGAAGTGGCTTGTCCCATCTACGACCCGTCGCTGAAGAAACAGCTCACGGACGTGCTGACCATCCTGTGGAACGACAACGTCAAGGCGAGAGTGCTGGACAAGGACCTGGAGAACCGGTACAGGGCCGTTGCCGGCGGCGGGCGAACGCACGCACAGGAAGCCATCTACGCCTACCTAAAGGAACTTCACGCGCCACGGCGTCTGTCGGACTTGGCGAATCGTAGCGAGAGGCAGGGAAACGACGGCCATTTTCGGGCGGACGTGAGGACAATATCGGGGAATATCTGACGAAAATCCAACCGGGAATGGACCCGTTTCCCTGCCTCGCAGTAGATTCTTTCCAGGTTCGGTCAGCGCCGTGGCTTGGGTCCCCGGCGCCCCTGCGTCTGGCGCCATGAGCCCGGCAGCCTCCCGAGAGCCGCAAGTAACGGAGAACCATGTGGCGAGGCCGTGCCCCGAAGGGGTCGCGGCTTGTTTGCCTACGATGAGGCACTGGACGAGACAGGACAAGGAGGGTAGGCCAGGAAGATGAAGAAGCTGCCATTGGGAGCCGGCGAGCCGTTTGCATGGCGGTCCTGGGGTGAGGGGTTCGCCAACGTCAACGAGGCCGGACATCTCGAGATCATCACGAATCCGGCTGCGCGGGGCAGGGTGGACCTGGACGAACTCGTGACCCGGTTGCAGCGGCAAGGGGTACGCCCGCCGGTGCTGGTGCGCTTTCCGCAACTCATCGACCGGCAGATGGGAACCCTCCAGCGCGCATTCAAGACGGCCACGGAAACCTTCGACTACCGCGGCGCCTACACTTCCGTGTATCCGCTCAAGGTCAACAGCCGCAGGGCCACCGTGGCGCGCATCTGCGAGGCCGGGCGCCCCTACGGCGCCGGCCTGGAGGTGGGCGCCAAGGCCGAGCTGTGCATCGCCTTGTCGATGCTCGGAGACAGCCGCGGCCCGATCATCTGCAACGGCTACAAGGACAACGCCTACATCGAGCTGGCGGCGGCGGCGAGCGAAGCGGGCCACAACGTCATCGTGGTGCTCGAACGGCCGCGAGAGTACGAACTGGTCAGCGAGCTGGGCGCCAATGGACTACCCTGCCCCAGGCTCGGCGCGCGGGTGAAGCTCAACGCCAGCGGCATGGGCCGCTGGGAGGAGTCGTCCGGAGACCTGTCCAAATTCGGTCTCACCGCATCCGACCTGCTGGACGCAACCCGGCTGCTGAAGGAACGCAAGCTGCTGGACCGCTTCCGCCTGCTCCACTTCCATCTGGGCTCGCAGATCACCAACATCCGCAACTTCAAGCAGGCGTTGCAGGAAGCGCTTCGGTTCTACGTCGAACTCGGAGAGCTGGGGGTCCCCCTGGACACCCTGGACGTCGGCGGCGGCCTGGGCGTGGACTACGACGGCAGCAACAGCTCGGCGGATTCCAGTGTGAACTACAATGTCCAGGAGTACGCCAACGACATCATCTACACCACCAAGGAAGTGCTGGACCGGGCGCGCATCGCGGAGCCGCGCATCATCACCGAAGCCGGCCGGTTCCTGGTGACGCACCATGTCACCCTGCTCGTGGATCCCCTGGAGCAGCCGCGGATGATCCCGAAACCGAGCCGGACCCGCGGCCGGGCCTCCAACGTGGACGCCGTCAACGAGCTCGACGACATGGCGGTGGAGATCAACGGCAAGAACTGGCGCGAATATCTGCACGACGCCTACCAGAAGAAGGACGAGATGCTCTCGGCCTTTTCCCTGGGTTTCCTGTCCTTGAAGCAAAGGGCCCAGGCGGAATCGGCGTTCTCACGGATCGTGGAGCTGGCGAGCCGTTTTTCGCGCCACGGACGCTTCGACGGCGAGGACAAGGCCGCCCTGGAACGCATCGCGGCCCGCCTGCATGCCTTCAATTTCTCGATTTTCAAGTCGTTGCCGGATAGCTGGGTCCTCGACATGCTGTTTCCCATCATGCCCACCTGCCGGCTCAAGGAAAAGCCCGCCATCAAGGCCATCCTGGCGGACCTGACCTGTGACTCGGACGGCGTGATCGACAAGTTCTCGGACCCCCACGAGCCCCGGTCCACCTTCGAGCTCCACGCTTTGCCCTGGGACCAATCCTACACTCTGGCGATCCTGTTCCTGGGCGCCTATCAGGAGGCCCTCGGCAGCGACCACAACCTCTTCGGCCGGCCGGCCGAGGTCACGGTGGAAACGGACGGCGACAACGCCATGAGGATCCTCGACGTACGCGAACCCGACACCTGCGCGGACATGCTGACACGGTGGGGGTTCGACGACCTCGTACGAGCGCACGTTCCGGAAGAGATCCACGATCTTCCCCGCCCGGCACCGCCCGACTCGCCTTCCGCCCGTCTGGACCGGGCCATGACCCGGGTCCTCACCGGCGGCACCTACCTGGACCTGCACGCGGTCAAGGCCGCTCCCGGAGAAGCCGGCGCATCCTTGGGAAAGCCCCACCGGACCCGGGCCAGGACCGCAAGCGGGGCAAACCCGGCGCGTTCGGCAAGCGGTTCCTGAAAAATTCCCGCGATCAAAGTTTCATGGTTTGAGCAACAGGAACTCCTGTGCTAGGGTCGTGCATCTGGTGAAGGGACGGGTTTCAGACCGCCCCCCTTCGCGTGCCGCAAAGGCGTCGTGAAGGGACGGCGGGTTTCGATCCGTCTCCCGCAGCCGAGCCGATGCACGACATGCAGACCAACCCCGCAAGCGCGGCGTCCGCGGCGCCGCAGATTCCCGCGATGCCTGCCCTTTCACGATTTCCACGGGTTGACGGCTGGACCCTTGGAGTCATGGCGCTGACGGCGCTGTTCACCAGCCCGATCCTGGCGGTGTTGGGCATTGCCCTGGAGAGCAGCGGTGACGCCTGGGCTCACCTCGCCTCGACCGTTCTCGGCACCTACATCAACCAGACCTTCGGCCTCATCGTCGGCGTCGGCGCCGGTGTCCTGATCATCGGCGTCAGCACGGCCTGGCTGATCACCATGTTCGAGTTCCCCGGACGGTCCGTCCTGCAATGGGCGCTGTTGCTGCCATTGGCCATGCCCGCGTATATCGCCGCGTACACCTATACCGACGTGCTCGAGTTCGCCGGTCCGGTACAGACCGGCCTGCGTGGGCTGTTCGGCTGGCAACGCCCCGGCGACTACTGGTTTCCCGAAATTCGCTCCCTCGGCGGCGCCGCGACCTTCATGTCGCTGGTTCTCTACCCGTACGTCTATCTGCTCGCCCGAGCGGCTTTTGTCGAACAGTCCCAGAACCTCTGGGACGCGGCGCGCGGGCTCGGGCTCGGGACCTGGGGTTGCTTCATGCGGGTGGGCCTGCCGCTGGCCCGTCCTGCCATTGCCGTCGGCGTGCTGTTGGCGTTGATGGAGACACTGAACGATTTCGGAACGGTGGATTATTTCGCGGTACAGACGTTGACGGTCGGGGTCTACCGGGTCTGGTTCGGCATGAACAACGCGCCCGCCGCGGCTCAGTTGGCATCCATGGTGCTGGCGCTGGTGCTGGTGATGGCCGCCCTGGAGAAAACCGCCCGGGGCCGGCGACGCTTCCAGTTCAGCCACGCCACGCCGCGACGGCGCCCCCTGGCAAGACTCTGCGGGGTCCGCGGGATGCTGGCGCTGCTCACCTGCGCCACGCCGCTGACTTTGGGTTTCGTCATTCCCGCCGGGCTCATGGCCGTTTCCGCGGTGGGGAGCTACGGGTCCTCGACCGGGTTCGACACGCTGAGTCTCGCCTTCAACAGTCTTGCGGTAGCCGGCCTGGCGGCGCTGGTCTGCCTGTGCGGAGGGCTTTTTCTGGCCTACGGCTCCCGCCTGTCCGGCGCCGCCCTGGTCAGGAGCGCCACGCGCTTGGCGAGCATCGGCTACACCGTGCCGGGTGTCGTGCTGGCGGTAGGGGTCCTGATACCCGCGGCCGCGCTGGACAACGCCATCGACGGGTTCATGAGAACGCACTTCAACAGCGCGACGGGGTTGATCTTCAGCGGCACGCTCTACGCCCTGATCTTCGCCTGCGCGGTGCGGTTCCTGGCCTTGTCCTTCGGCTCGCTGGAAGCCGGCCTGACCAAGATCACGCCCGACATGGACGCCGCCGCTCGATCCCTGGGACACCGTCCCGGAGGGGTGCTGGCCCGCATCCATTTTCCGTTGCTGAGAGGCAGTCTCCTGACCGGCGCCATGCTGGTTTTCGTAGACGCCATGAAGGAGCTGCCCATGACGCTGATCCTGCGGCCCTTCAACTTCGACACGCTGGCGACCCACGTCTACGAATACGCCTCTTACGAAGCGTTCGACCAGGCCGTTGTCGCGGCCCTCGCCATCGTGCTCACGGGCTTGGCCCCCGTCATCGTCCTCAGCCTGAACTTTACCGGCTCCGGGCGGTTCTCTCAGCCTGCCGAACAACCACAGCCCTGACACGACGGCATCTTCTCCGCGGACAAAGGATGGCCCGGCCGACCTGAACTTCTTGCCTAATCGTTGAGCACTGCCTGAACAAAATTTGTGCAAATGGAAAGACGTCCGCGTGCTGCCATAGAGGAGAAGACGGCCTTTACGGTACAAATCGGCGCGTTTCGGTTTGGCATGAAGGTTGCTTCTTAACTGCTTTTTCAAGTGGTCCGTATCCAAACAGCCTCGGACAATACGCGGTTTGAAAGGAAAATGTCATGACAGTGAAACAGGTGCTCGACTTTGCCAAGAAGAACAACGCGGAGATCGTCGACTTGAGGTTCACCGACGTGCCCGGATTGTGGCAGCATTTCTCCATATCCACCAACGAGTTCGACGCCGGCCTGTTCCAGAACGGTATCGGGTTCGACGGCTCCAGCATCCGTGGTTTCCAGACCATCGACGAATCGGACATGCTGCTGTTCCCCGACCCCGACACCGCTTTCATGGACCCCTTCACGTCGCTGCCGACGTTGAATCTCGTGTGCAACATCAAGGATCCCCTGACCGGCCAGCCCTACAGCAGGGACCCGCGTTACGTGGCGCAGAAGGCGGAACTGTACCTCAAGTCCACCGGCATCGCGGACACGAGCTACTGGGGTCCGGAGATCGAGTTCTACATCCTCGACAACATCCGCTTCGACCAGAGCTACAACTACGGATTCTACTACATCGACTCCAACGAGGGCTTCTGGAACTCGGGCAACGGCGACAAGCAGAACCTGGGCTACAAGCCGCGGTACAAGGAGGGCTACTTCCCGGTCCCGCCGATGGACAGCATGCAGGATATCCGTTCCGAGATGGTCAAGACGCTGGAGTCCTGCGGCATCGTGTGCGAGGTCCATCACCACGAGGTGGGCACCGCCGGCCAGTCGGAAATCGACATGCGATTCACCACCCTGACGGCCATGGCGGACCAGGTGCTCAAGTACAAATACATCGTCAAGAACGTCGGGTTGCGCAACGGCAAGACCGTCACCATGATGCCGAAGCCGATCTTCCAGGACAACGGCTCGGGCATGCACACCCATCAGAGCCTTTGGAAGAACCAGAAGAACGTGTTCTACGACGCCAGGAACTACGCCCTGCTGAGCGACGCCGCGCGGTACTACATCGGCGGGCTCTTGAAGCACGCGGCGGCGTTGTGCGCCTTCATCGCCCCCACCACCAACTCCTACCGCCGGCTGGTGCCGGGCTACGAAGCCCCCATCAACCTCATGTATTCCCAGCGTAACCGAAGCGCGGCCGTGCGCATTCCGACCTACTCCACCAGCGAGAAGGCCAGGCGCCTCGAGTTCCGCAGCCCGGACCCGAGCTGCAACCCCTACTACGCCTTCGCGGCCATGCTGATGGCGGGTCTCGACGGCGTCGCCAACAAGATCGAGCCGCCCAAGCCGCTGGACAAGAACCTCTACGACCTCGCACCGGAGGAAGCGGCCAAGGTGGATTCGCTGCCCGGCAGCCTCGATGAGTCGCTCGACGCCTTGGAGCGGGACAACGCCTTTCTCTTCAAGGGCGACGTCTTCACCAAGGACGTGGTCGAGGCGTGGCTGGACTACAAGCGGACCAACGAGGTGGAGCCCATGAGGCTCAGGCCCCATCCCTACGAGTTCGCCCTTTACTACGACATCTAGCCGCCCGTATCGGCCGGTACGGGCCGCTCGTGTCGTGTCCGGATAGTCGGGAATCCACGGCGAGACAAGGAGACAAGAGTGAGGGGCAGGGGCGGGTTTGAAACCCGCCCCTGCCCCGTTTGTCTCTGTTCTACGGCGCCGGCGGCCAGGTCTCCTCATCCGGGATCGGGGCCGTGAGAAGTTGCACCGCCCGGTCCAGGTCCGCGTGGCTCCCGAGCAGCACCAGGATGTCGCCCGGCCTTAGCGGGTAGTCCATGGGCGGACTCTCCACCGACACCCCCTCCCGGACCAGCGCCAGGACGCTGGTCCTGCCCTGAAAGTGGTCCTTCAGCTCCCCGATGGTATAGTGCGCCCCAGGGGCATCCTGCTGCACCAGGAACGTATCGGCCGTGGCGCCGGTGAGAAACTGGCTGAACCGGGCCAGACTCTTGCCCTCCAATCTCAGGCCGCGCAACATGCTGTAGCCTTCCCTGCGCACCATCTCCACCTGCAGGCTGATGACGTTGCGCGGCACGTGGTACTCCTGCAGGACCCGCGCGAAGATCTCCACCGAGGTTTCGAACTCCTCCGGTATGACCTCGTTGGCGCCAAGGCGGGTGAGGCGAGGGATCTCGGTCACGTACCGCGTGCGGACAACGACGTAGAGATCGGGATTCAACCGCCGCGCGTGCCAGACGATGCGCGACGTGGCCATGGGGTCGCTGATGGCCACGACCATGACGCGCGCCCGCGCCACGCCCATTCCCGCGAGCACCGACGGACGGGTGGCGTCGCCGAAATCGATGGTTTCCCCCTCGTTTCGCACCCGTCGCGCCACCTCCGGGTCGAGGTCCAGTATCCTGTGCGGGATGTCCACCTCCCGCAGGACCCGAGCCAGGTTCCTCCCGTTGAGCCCGTAGCCCACGATGAGGACATGCCCGGTCATATCATCGGCGGCCGGCCCTTCGGCCGCGGCGCCGCGGTGCAACGCGAACCCCAGCCGGCCTCCGCCGAGGACCAGCAGAGGGGTTGCCAGCATGCTGACAATCGAAGTGGCGAGAAAGATCTGTTCCTGATCCGGCGAGAGGAGCTCGAACGCGCCCCCCATGCGGGCCAGGATGAGCGAGAATTCGCCCACCTGGGCCAGCGCCAGACCCAGCATCAGTCCAAGCCGGAACGAACGCTGCAAGAACGAAAAGATGGCGGTGATCAGGCCCCCCTTGATGAGCACCAGCAGGAGCCATGCGGCGCCGATCAGGGAAAGCTCGTTTCCGACGAAGGCGAGATCCACCTGCATCCCGATGGAGATGAAGAAGATGCCCGCAAAACTGTCCCGCAACGGGTGGATATCGGCGATCACCTGATGGCTGTACTCCGAATCCGATATCAGGAGACCGGCCACGAACGCCCCCAGCGCCAGCGAGATGCCGGACTGGAAGGCCAGCCAGGCGGTGCCGAGACAGATGAGCAGCACGAACAGAACGAAGATCTCCTGGTTCCGCAGCCGCGCCACCTGATGAAGGAACCAGGGCACGACGAAGCGCGAGGCGGTGAAGATGAGGGCCACCGCCAGCACGGACTTTCCCACCGTCAGGCCCACTACCCGAAGAGAGAGCGCCTCGGTCTCGCCCAGCACCGGCACCGACAGCATCATGGGCACGGCGATGATGTCCTGCAGCAGCAGCGTGCCCACCGCGAGACGGCCGTGAAGGGCCGACAGCTCGCCGCGGTCGCTGTAGATCTTGAGCACGATGGCCGTGCTGCTGAGGGACGCGAGCATGCCGAAGAAGAAGCTGATCCGGAGGGGATAGCCCAAGTGGACGCCGGCCGCCGTCACCGCCAGGGCGGTCAGGGCCACCTGCAGGGATCCTCCCGCGATGATCAATCCCTTCACCGAAAGGAACCGCTCGAAGGAGAATTCCAGGCCGATGGAGAAGAGCAGCAAGACGATGCCGATCTCCGCCAACATCTCGATCTCGGCGCCATGGCCGATGACGCCGAAGCCGTGGGGTCCCATGGCGACGCCCACCGCCAGAAAGCCGATGACCGTGGGGAGCCTCAGCTTGTGGAAGGTAAAGACCGTGGCCACCGTAAGGGCCAGGACGGTCACGAGACTCGTGAGAACGTTGAGCATACGAAAAGCCCTGGGCCGCACAGCGCGGGTGTTGAATTCCACGTATGCTTCGATGATGATAGACGATTAACGACTGCATGGATAGCAACCGAGGAGATGATGATCGAGGAAAACAGGGTCATGGGCATCGACATCGGCGGCACCGGAGTCAAGGCGGCGCTGGTGGACACCCGAACCGGACGGATGACGACGGAACGTGTACGGCTGCCCACGCCCCAACCGGCGACGCCGGCGGCGGTGATGGAGGCCGTCGAGGAACTGCAGCGACAACTGCAATGGCAGGGAGCGGTGGGTTGCGGCTTTCCGGGCCTGGTGAAGAGCGGCCGGGTTCAGCGGGCGCCGAATCTCGATTCATCCTGGATCGGCTATGACCTGACCGACCAGCTCCGGGCCCGATTGGGGGCGCCGCTGGTGGCCATCGGCAACGATGCCGACGCCGCGGGACTGGCCGAGTTCCGGTTCGGCGCCGGCCAGGGCGTGACCGGAACCGTGCTGGTGATCACTCTGGGAACCGGCATCGGATCCGCGGTCTTCCGTGACGGCGTCCTCCTGCCCGACACCGAGCTGGGCCATCTCGAAATGCGCGGCAAGGCGGCGGAGAAGCGAGCCGCCGCCAGCATCCGCACGAACCGGCGCTTGAGTTGGAAGAAGTGGGCGAAGCGGCTCAACGACTACCTCGTCCACGTGGAGTACCTGCTCGGCGTCGATCTGTTCATCATCGGCGGAGGGGTCAGCAAGAAACCCGAGAAGTTCTTCCCTTACCTCCAGGACGTCGGCTGCCGGGTGGAAGCCGCACGCCTCGGCAACGCCGCCGGCATCATCGGCGCGGCCATGTTCCCGCGGCGCTAGTGATGCCGTATCCCAAAATACGATCCGTCGAAACCATTGACGATCATACTCTTCTGGTCGAGTTTGATAATGCTCAAAAACGAAAATATGACGTTGCTCCATTGCTGAAAAAGGAAATGTTTGCTCCTCTGAGAAACCCCGCTTTATTCAAGTCCGTTCAGGTAGGGCAAGGCGGTTACGCCCTGGTATGGAACAGCGATATGGATATTAGTGAATATGAGCTGTGGAGAAACGGTCAAATCATGCCCTAGACCTGGAGCCGCCGAAGCCACGGCAGCAGGATCACGTAGGGGGGCTCGGTTTTGCGAAGGCTCCGACTGAACTGGTCGAACAACTCCGGCACCTTGGCGCATTGCCGATCCCTCTCCACCCGCATGCGCGACACCAGCACCTCGACGGCAGGCAGCGACCGGCCGTCCCCGGCAACGGACATGGCCTGAGCGAAGTCCTGGGTCCGGGCCCCGTGCACCGTGAGATCCTGGATCCTGCCCAGGGCGTCCTGGAGCTTCTTCAAGCGCTGTACGCAGCTCCTGGCTTCGGGCATCGGATCCGCAAGGATCTCCATGAGGTAACGGAGTTGCTTGCACTCGATCCGAAGGGAGTGGAAGGCGGCGGCATCCGTTCTTTCCCGGAGCCGAAACCCCTGCTCCAGGACGGCCCGGCACTTCTTCGCCACGCGCGCCCCCGCCAGCGACAGAATGGGCTCCGCGCCTCGCGGCCCGACGCCGAGGCCGGTTTCGTCCTCGACGCATGAGCGCCACCGCTGCAGCGCGCGGTCATAGTCGCCGGAAGCCATGACCTCCACCAGCGCGCGCTGGGCTGCTTCCCGCTCCCGCGCGGCAAACTCGAACAGCGGCATCATGTCCTCCGCCAGGGCGCCCGTGAGCATGCGCCGGTAGTCGGCCTGCTCAAGCAGATACACGTCCAGATCTCTCAACACGTTGGTGGATTTGCCCAGCCATGACAGACTCTTCCTGAGCCTGGCCGCCGGCTCCGGCGCAAAGACGTCCCGGAGTTGTCCCAGAAAGGACCGGGCGCGCCGGACCGCAACCCGGAAGTCGTGCAGGAACTCGGTGTCGGTGTCGTTGAGGACACCCTCCTCGTTGCCGCGAACCACCTGGTACTGGCCGCGAATCATGGAGCGCACGGCATCGGCGGCGGTCATGGAGGCATTGATCGTCACCCTGGGCATGGACGCCGTGCGCCGCGGATCCAGGCCCAGGGCCTCGATCGCCCTACGATAGCGGGCGCCGCCGTCGGCGCGCGCAGCCCGCTTCTCCCACCACTCACAAACTTCCCGGAAGATCTTCCTGTAGCCCCGTACCTGCCCGACCACGACGCACGGGTCCAGCCGTGCCGTTCGCTTCCCGTCCGACACTTCGTCGTCGCTCAACGAGACGCGAAGAACGGTCTTCTGGTCGCGATTCCACCGGCTCCAGGTCCTGACCTCCGACCGTACCGAATAGAGCCTGAGCAGCGCCCGGTTCCTGGTCAGCGGCAGCAGCTCGTCCCTCAGTTCCCCCGGCGGCAGACCGTGGGCGAACACCGGAAGACCCTCCGGCCCCATGCGGTCCTGCGGACCCGGCCGGTCCGGACGCTCGAGATGAAGCACCCCGTCGGAACTCCACAGAGCCCGCGACCGGGCAAAGAGCCGCCCGTCGAAAGTGTCGAGATAGACGGTTTCCCGACGGCGCCGAGAGCCTTCGTGAAGCTCGTACCGTTGGCACAACTCACGAACCAACCGTTGGCCGGGTCGGCCCTGGGGAATCTCGAACGTCAACTCCGAGATTCTCGATGGGGTTGAAAGCGCCGTCATTTCGTCTGTCCGCGAAGCGTAATCCCACAGCGTTGATCAGGCCGTGCCGGTCGGATTACACTGTGCCATCCGACCGGCACGGTCCGGGGCTACACCGGTCCGGGGCGCATCAGTCCGGCCAGCTCCTCCCACAGCTCACGATAGCGCTTCGTCGCGGGGCCGGCAGGAAGGAAGGCCGGAAGCGGCGCCCGCGCCAGACCCATGCTCTCGACGTCCGCAGCGTACGGGATCACGGCGCGCAACCACCTCGGAAACTGCTCCTTCATGGCGGCCATGGTCTCCCGGTGCATCTTCTTGCGCGCTTCCACCATGGAGAAGAAGGCCCATATCTTGTCTTCGTCGTACCCCTTGCGCCTGATGAAGACTCGCAGGTTGGAATGGGCGCGGGCCGCCAGCGTTGACGGAACCACCGGTACCAGAAGCAGGTCCGCCGCAACGAAGATGCTCTCGGCCAGCAATGTCACGGTTGCAGGGCTGTCCAGCACGATCAGGTCATACTCGCCGCGGAACGGAGCGAGTATCTCTTGCAACCGTTTCGTGGAGCGCTTGACGTGGCCCAGCGCGGACGCCAGATGTCGGTGCGACCAGTCCGCCGGCAACAGATCGAGACGGTCGTAGTCGGTTCCCTTGATGTTGTCGGAGACCCTCGCGCGTCCCTTGAGGTAGACTTTCCTGGCCTTTTTGAGCCTGGGCTCTACGCGAAAGTAGTAGGTCGCCGAACTCTGCGGGTCGAGGTCGCAAATCAGGGTCCTGAGTCCGGACGCCGCGCTGAGATAGGCCAGGTTGACGGCGGTAGCGGTCTTTCCGACGCCACCCTTCAGGTGATAGACCGCCATCACCCTGCCCCATGCGGACCCGCCTCCCATTTCCGAGCCTATGTCAAGCCCGACAGGCTGTCAGGGTGGTGGCCGGAGGCCGCTGCTCTCATGGCCTCCGACCCTGCGCGCTTCACGTTCGGGGTTTTTTGGGCGGGACGATGGCGTCCTTGCAGGCCTTTGCAATGCGAAACTTGACGACTCTTTTTGCCGGTATCTTGATGGCCTCCCCGGTGGCGGGATTGCGCCCCATGCGGGCTTTCCTGTTGGTTTTCACCAGTCGGCCAATGCCCGGTACGATGAAAACCCCCTTCCTCTTCACCTCCTTGACGGCGAGGGCTGCCAAGTTGTCCAGAAAATCTTTCGCAACGCGTTTGTTGAGGTCGCACTTGGCTGCCAAGTCCGCCACGATCTGGGCTTGAGTCATCTTGGTTGCCGCCATGCCTCTCCCTTCCGCGCCCACGGGCGCAAAACCGGAATGATCAATAGACGATAAGGAGACGATAATATAAGCAAGCTTCACGGAGTTGTTAGGAAAAATCAACGCATATCGGCCTCCTGCGCCCCATCGGCGGAACCACGCCAGTCGGGCAGCCGTGGATGGGGCCGGCGGAATGTGTGAATGATATCGCTATGGGTCAGATCGTCGTGCCTGAACGAGGGTAACTCCGAGCTGATTCGGGAGTGGTACCTCATGAGGATCAGGTACCGCTTGAGCAACTCCGGCAAAAGGAAGTTTCGGCGAACGTGCTCCCGCCCTTGCCGGCCCAGAGCAGCCGCCGCGTCACGATCATCCAGCACCGTCGCCATGTGCGAAGCGATGGCGTCGATGTCCAGCGGATCGGCCAGGTATCCCGTCACGCCGTCGATGATCTGCCGCTTGATGCCGCCGGCCCGGGACCCGATGACCGGAGTGCCCTGCCAAAGGGCTTCGGTCACGACCAGCCCGAATCCTTCCCGGGTCGACACGTGGACGAAGCCCCGTGCGATGCGCATCAACGCGCCCACGACCCGGTCGTTGTCCTCCACGTTGACACAGAACCGGACATCCGGGTGGCCGTCGGCCTGTTGCTCCAGCTCCTTCAACACTTCGTCGCCTTCGGGGTCGTCGGAGGCGGTATTCCCGATGAACACGAGGTAGGGCTTCGGGTCCCAGCACCGCGCCTCGCACAAGCGTTGGAATGCCTTCAGTATCGTGCCCTGGTTCTTGTGGCGGTCGTAACGGGAGATGGCCGCGAATATGGGCCGTTCGGGATCCACATCGTGCGCCTTGAACAACGGAGCCAGCACATCCAATGCTTCCGTCCGGGTGTAATGTCGATTCTTCTCCGCCAGGGGGTCGATGCAGGGCATGATCTCGTACACCGGAATCTTGAGCCCCGGGCCCACGAACTCGCGCATGGTGAAGACCGCTCCGTCGCAGTGGTTGATATACGGCAACAGGAACCGCCAGACGGTCTTGTCCGGAGCTGACGTATCGATATGACAACGCCAGATCACGTTGCCGAGAATCGGCGCGTTCATGATCATGGCTGCGGGTTGCGGATCATGGATGACGGTGAGATCCGCGGCGATGAAGGTGTTGCAGGCGTTCTCGTCGATAGTGTCGAGGTAGGCGCCGAAGATCTCTTCAAGGGAAATGGGCGAGCCTGCTCCCTGGAGAAGGTTGTGGAACTTCTTGGTGACCTGGAAGAACTCGCGGTTGCCGCGGATGGTGCACCACCGGGCATCGACGCCCAACAGCCGGGCGAAAGGAACGACGCTGGAGAGCATCTCGGCCACTCCGCCGCCCACAGCCGTGGAATTGACATTCACCCAGCCGTGGCCGGTCAACGGCTCCGCCAGACGCTTGAGATCGTCCACCTGCGACCTGCCGATGACCGCCTCGTAGTCGGCAAGGTCGAACGATCCCGCCGGCCGGTGTTCTTCCAGGCCGGTAACGGTCTCGTTCCGGCCGTTGCCGGCTTCGGGCGGCGGGGGAAATTCCAAAGCGTCGGTGATATCGTTCAAGAACGTCAAGGCATCCCTTCCTGTGCTGTGAAACCAGCTGAACCGGCAACAATTCGGCAGACTTTAGAATGAGTTGGAACCGGATGTCAACAGGGCGAGCCGACGATCCCTTGCCAGGGATGGAGGGTTCACGTATCCTCCGACTCATCCAGCCATGCAAGCCAGGAAGCCTCACTTTGTACGGAATACGATGATCACGGGATTCCTGATCCTGATCCCGCTGTTCGTCACCTATATCCTCATCGCGTTCCTGTTCAACCTGCTCCACAGCGCCGGCGCCCCCATCCTCCTGGGCGTTCTGTCTTTCTTCAACCTGGATGACCTCCGATGGCTGACGCCGCTGGTCCCGTTCATCAACCTGCTCCTGGCGCTGATGCTGATCTTCTTCATGGGGATCTTCGGCACCAACATCGTCGGCCGGCGCATCCTGGCAACGGTCAACCAGGTGGTCATGCGTCTGCCGCTGGTGAGCAGCATCTACGGCGCCGTAAAGCAGGTGGTGGAGACCCTCCACGGCCCCCATCGAAGCTTCCAGCGGGTGGTACTGCTGGAGTACCCCAGAAAGGGCGTGTGGATGATGGGGCTGGTGGCGACCCGCAGAGCCGACGCCTTCAACATCTCCTCGTCGGACACGCTGCTGTCCGTCTTCGTGCCCACTACCCCCAACCCCACCTCCGGCTTTCTCGTCCTGGTTCCGGAGGAGGAGGTCATCGAGACCGACTACAACGTGGAGGAAGCGTTCAAGTTCATCGTCTCGTCCGGCATCGTGGGCAGGGAATTCAACCGCCCGGAACGCTCGGCGCCGCCCGAACAGCCGTCGCTGGCAACCGCTCCGGAAACACTTGGCTAGTGTTGCGTTCCGTAAATGTGTCGACCCTGTCCCATATCTTCACCCCGTTCCCGCAAGAAGTGGTCGGCGATGAATAACTCCCCTCTCCCTCCGGGAGAGGGTGGCCGAAGGCCGGGTGAGGGCGCCCCGAACAAACCTGCCCTGCCGGTCGCTCCCAACGGGCTGCGCGCACACGGGGGACCCTCACCCCAACCCTCTCCCAGAGGGAGAGGGTGTCGGAAGGGCTGTCAAAATGGCTCGGTGATGAGTCATCGCAAATATGAAACGCGACTCTAGGCCCGGACCCTTTCCTTCAAGGCCGCTTCGAGCGTGGCCCCTTGGCGTTCAAGGCCCCGGACCAACGCCTGGAGCGCCTGGCCCTGTTGATCGAGCGCCTGGCCCTGCTGTCGGAGCGCCTGGCCCTGTTGATCGAGCGCTTGGCCCTGCTGCCGGAGCGCCTCCATGTTTTCGGCGTGGCGGGCTTCGTCGCGGGCGGCCCGTTGGTCTTCGCGCTTCTCACGCTGGTCCGCGGCTTGGCCCATGCGGCGAAGACCAAACCAGATAAGCCAGCATTGGCCGAAGCCCACGAGGCCCGACACCACCGGAATAGCGATGGCGGCCCACAACTGGCCCTGCTGGATGGCGAGACTGCCCTGCTGTAGCTCGAGGCTGGCCTGCTGAATGGCGAGCGTTGCGGCTTCGAACTCCGTCATGGTGCCTCCCCTCCTTCCTGACTACTCAGGATAACAGAAGCAACAACTTGTTCAGACCTTCCCTGGCAGCCTGCGCCATGGAATCGGGATAAACGGGGCAGGGGCGGGTTTGAAAGCCGCCCCTGCATCGCGCGTCCGGCCGATGCAGGCGCCTGGCAGCCTGTTGCAGCATCAAGCTGAAAGTTCGGCGGGAGGATCGTCTACCGGCGGCGCGTCGGTGGTTCCGCCGGGGTTGGCGAACCGATCGTTGAGGGCCTGGACGTAGCCGTTGGCTTCGGTGATCACCTGAGAGAGTTGCCTGCGAGTGCTCTCGTTCCAGCCGGACGGACGGACCGTGAACACCCTCCGGAAGAGGCGCGTGTTCTTGCGAAAACCGGCCGTCAGGGCATCCAGCGCCTCGGTGTCGCGGGCGCCTCCCAGTTCCCGCCGGAGCCCTTTCAGCACCCGGTTGGCCACCAGCCGCCGGAAGGAGTGGTGGATATAGCCCGCCGCCAGCGCGGTCACCGCCAGCGCAACGTACCGCCATACCGGCGATCCCGCCAGCGCGGACCAGAACGGATGCGTGAGCTGTATGCCGATCCATTCACCGGTCCACACGGTCCACAGCAGGACGGCGACGAAGATCACGCCGAAAGCGATGCCGTCCAGCCAGCGGACCCGGCGGCGCCATTCCGTGATCATTTCCTGCAGGCGCGGCGCCAGCCGCAACTCGATATCGCGGGCGCTTCGCTCGAGAACCCCCATGACGCGGTACGCCCGATCCACTTCCACCTGCCGGATCCGTCCGTGGATCTCGGCCAGGTCGAAGTCGCGCTTCTGCTCGAAGCGGGCGCGCAGACCATCGTCCTCGATGGCGATGGCCGCCCCGGGGCTGTAGATGCAATAGAAGCGCCCGGCGGTGAGTCCCTTCTGCGCCAGCGCCCGCTGCCACGAGCCCACTATGTCCTCCGGGTTGTTCTCCCGGGCCGTGTGGTCCATCTGGTTCAACACGTAGAGAAACTTGCTGGAGTCGGTCCGGCCGATGGTCTCCGCCACCAGATGCTGGAGGGTATCCTGCATGGTGCCGGGCTCGGGATGCCTGGCGTCGAAGAACACCAGCACCAGATCCGACAGGTCGATGATGCGGTCCGTGACCCGCAACGTGGCGGTCCGTTGCTGGTCCGCGTCGAAGCCGGGCGAGTCGATGAAGATCTTGCCTCGGAGGGCCTCGCTGGCGCAGGTCTTGAGACGCAGGTAGGCATCGATGCGGCTGCCCTCGCCGGCGGCGATCTCCTCGATGGCCCGGCTCATCTTGTAGAACGGAAAGCGCGGGTCGGCATCCAGGGCGACCCCCGGAAGCACGCGAACGTCATCCTCCTTCCCGAAGCACAACACCGTGAACCGGTCATCCACCGCCTGGTTTCCAGTGGGCTGCACCGGCTGCGCCAGGAAATCGTTGATGAACGTGGACTTGCCCGACGAATAAGTCCCCAGGACGGCGACCAGCGGCCACCACGGGATGCGCGTTGCGTGGGACTCGTCAACGCCCAGGAATCCCAACCGCCGCGAGATGGCATCCAGCTTGCGGAAACTCTGAACCGCGTTCAGGAGAATGGGGTTCTCCGTACGCAGGTGGTTCTCCAGGCTCTTCAGCCTCGCTTCCAGTTCAGCGGGTACGGCCATGGTTTTTCCTTTCCCGGACCCCGGAATCCATCATTGCCGATGGAGCCGGTATGCACATTTCCCGTTCATAGGCACATACCCGTTCATTTTGCGGCCGCCAGTTGCCGCAGTGCCCGCGTGACATACACGCGGGTCATGCGTTTGCGATACCAGTAGTCCATGTCCGCATTGTCCAGCGGATGGGACACGCGCATGGCCAGTTCCGCGGCTTCCTCGATGGATGCGGTATCCACGGGCTTGCCGCACAGGACCCGCGGCGCATCCTCCACCACTTTCGGAGCCGACGCCACCGCGGTGAGAACGATCCTGGCGGCCTCGCAGGTCCCCGACGGGCCCATCCGCAGGGCCGCAGCCACCCCCAGCACGGGGAAGTCGAAGGAGCCCCTGCGGCGCAGCTTGAGGTAGACGTTGCACCACCCGAAGGACACCTCCGGGATCCACACGCCCCGCAGCAGTTCCTCGGGCCGTTTGACGAGGTAGTCGATGCCGTCGTCGCGGTACAGGGTGTCCACGGGAACCTGCCGGCTGCCCTCGGCGCTGACCAGAACGGCCTCCGCGCCCAGACTGCTAAGCACCGGCGCGGTATCCGAGGAGCAGATGGCAAGACAGACGCGGCTCTTGGGCGCCACCAGACAGATGTCCCCGTCCTTCTTGAGGCAGAAGCCCACCGCCTGGCGCCAGAAGAACGACTGGTCGTAGTAGTTGCAGCGGGTGTCCACGAACAGGTTGCCGCCGAGGGTGCCGGCGTTGCGAAGCTGAAGCGTCGACACCAGGCCCGCGGCCGCGGCCAGCGCAGGAAAGGCACGGCGTACCGTCTCATGGCCGGCCACGGCGCTCAGGGTTTCGCCGGCGCCGATCCACAGCCCGCGTCCCTGCTCCCGGCGGATGCCCCGGTGCTCTTCGATGCGGCCCAGCGAAACCAGGTAGCGCGGCGTGAACTGCCCCCGCTTCATCTTGGGATAGACGTCGGTGCCGCCGGCCACGGCCATGGCCTCCGGGCCCAGATCCCGCAAAGCGCCGGAGGCCTCCGCCAGGGTGCCGGGCCTGAGATAGGTGAAATCAGGCAAACGTAACATGGACCGCCCTCGACCCGCGGAGACCGGGAATCCCCCGTTCCCGGCCGGAAATACCTGAACTCCTAGGCATCGCTTCAGCTCTTCTGCGGCACCTCGACCCCCTGGCCCGGCGCCCAGCGGATGGGCGTGGGGAAGGCGAAGTCCGGCACCGTGGGCGCCTTGAGCCGTTGGTCCAGCGCCCGCAGGATCTTGTCCGGGGTCACGGGTATCTCGTGAATCCGCACGCCCACGGCATCGTAGACGGCATTGGACACCGCCGGAATCACCGGCAGCAACGGTCCCTGGCCGGCCTCCTTGGCGCCGAACGGACCTTCGGGGTCGTCGGTCTCCACCAGGATGGTCTCGATGGGCGGCGTCTCCAGGGTGGTGGGGCTCTTGTACTCGAGAATCGACGGGATCTTGTGCACACCCGACTTCCGGAACACCTGCTCCTCCATCAACACCTCCCCCAGGGCCATGTACACGCTTCCCTCCACCTGTCCCCGGACCCACAGCGGGTTGAAGGCGCGGCCGCAGTCGTGGGCGATCCATACCTTGTCGATGCGGAGCTCGCCGGTGTCGCCGTCACAGTGGAGCTCCACCACCGCGGCGGAGTAGCTGTAGGACGGCGTGGGGCCCACCCCGGCGCCCTTGTAGTCGCCCGGATGCCGGGGCGGCCGATAGCTGCCCGTGGCCCCGAGCGTGCCGAACCGGCTCTCCGCCCGCTCGACGCACTCGGCAAAGCCGAGACCCCGTTCCGGGAGGCTGCGGCTGCGGACCCGGCCTTCCTCCATCTCCAGGTCGTCGGCAGGGACCTCCAGGACTTCCGCGGCCACCTCGAACAGACGTTCCCTGAGCCTGCCGCACGCCTGGATGGCGGCGTTGCCGGTCATCACCGTGACCCGGCTCGAATAGCTTCCGAGATCCACCGGCGTCAGGTCGGTATCCGCGGTGAACACCCGGATGTCCTCAGGCTGAAGCCCCAGCTCTTCGGCCACCGCAAAGGCGAGGATCGAATCGGAGCCCTGGCCGATGTCCGTGGAGCCGCAGAACACGGTGACGCCGCCGCCCCGGTCCGCGCGGATCTGGACCCCCGAGTGGGGCATGTCGTTCCAGTAGATGGGCAGGCCCGCGCCGCTGATGTAGGAGCTGGCGGCAAAGCCGACACCGTGCCCCCACGGCAGCGAACGATGCTTCTCCTTCCAGCCGGAGCGGTCGGCGACCTTCTCGATGCATTCCCGCAGCCCGATGGTGCTGACCCGAAGACCGTTCACCGTCACGGTGTCGGGCGCGACGACCTGCCTGAGCCGCAACTCCACCGGGTCCAACCCCAGCTTTTCCGCGATCTCGTCGAGCTGCACCTCCATGGCGAACCGCGGTTGGGGCGTGCCGTGGCCGCGCTTGGGGCCGCAGGGCGGCTTGTTGGTGAACACCCGCACGCCCTCGAACTTGTAGGCCGGCAGTTCGTAGGTCACCGTCTGCAACGCCCCGGTGTAATAGACGGTAGCCAGGCCGTAGCTGCTGTAGCCGCCGCCGTCGAGAAAGGACCGGAACCACATGGCCGTCAGCGTGCCGTCGCGCTTGACTCCGGTGCGCATCCACATCTTCACCGGGTGGCGCCCCCGGTGCACGTAGAACGACTCCTCCCGGTTGAGCGTGATCTTCACCGGCCGTCCGGTGATCATGGCCAGCCTGGCCACCGCGATCTCGTGGGAGAACGGATCGCTCTTGCCGCCGAAACCGCCCCCCACCGGGGTGGCGATGACCCGGATGCGCCCCATGGGCAGGTCCAGGACCCTGGACAGGGCGCGGTGCACGTAGTGCGGGGTCTGGGTCGAGGACCAGAGCGTGAGCTTGCCGTCGGCGGTGTAGTTCGCCAGCGCGCAGTACTGTTCCATGGGCAGGTGCGTGTTGCCCTGGAAGAAGTAGGCGCCCTCGAAGATCTCGTCCGCTTCCTCGAAGCCGGCGTCGACCTCGCCGAACTCGAAGGAGACCGCCTTCTGGATGTTGGCGCGCCGGTTCCAGGTGTGGATGCGGTGGTCCTCGTCTTCGGCTTCCAGGGCGCCCTCGATGGAAAGGATGGGATCGAGCACCCCGTAGTCGACGTCGATCAGGCGCAGCGCCGCCTCCGCCGCATCCTCGCTGACGGCCGCCACCGCGGCCACCGGATCGCCGACGTAACGGACCTTGTCCACCGCCAGCGCCTCCTCGTCCTGGGTGGACGGCATGATGCCGAACTTCGTCGGCACGTCCTCGCCGGTGATGACGGCGTGGACCCCCGGCAGTTCCAGCGCCCGCCGGGCGGAAACGTCGTGAATCAGAGCGTGGGGATGCGGGCTCCGCAGCAGCCGGCAGAACAGCATGCGCGGCATGACCATGTCGTCGGCGTAGCGCGTGTCGCCCGCGCACTTGGCCGGACCGTCGATGCGCGGCAACGGCTTGCCGATGACCGAGAAACCGTTCTTCTTCATACCGCTTCACCCGCGTCGTGTGTCATCCATTCATTCGGGGCCTGTATGCTTGCGTACCCATGTCCCCGTCCCCCCTGTTGCGGTATCCGGTCGATAAAGCCTCCCGTGGCGTCATGGGCACTCGGGTACGGGATCCCCATTCATTTCTCCGGCGGCCTGCTCCACCGCCTCGATGATCTTCGTATACCCGGTGCAGCGGCACAGGTTTCCCGACAACGCCGCTTCGATGTCCGACCGGGCCGGGTCGGGCTGCTTGTCCAGCAGCGCCTTGGCCGCCAGCAGGATGCCGGGAATGCAATAACCGCACTGGGCCGCCCCGAGGTCCGAGAACGCCCGCTGCAAGGGATGCGGCCGGCCCTGCAGCGCGAGCCCCTCGACCGTGGTGATCTCCGGACCCTCGGCCTCGACCGCCAGCATCAGGCACGAATAGATGGGCTGGCCGTCCACCAGCACCGTGCAGGCGCCGCACTCTCCCAGCTCACAGCCGTGCTTGGTGCCGGTGAGGCCCATCTCTTCCCGGAGCACCTCCAGCAGGCTTCGGGTGACGTGGCCCGCCACCTCGTGCAGTTCGCCGTTGACCCGCAGGCGCAACAGGCGCTTTCCGGTGATCGTCTCGCTGTTGGAACCCTCGCTGCTCAACTCCGAAAGAACCTCCTGGCCTTGAGCTCGAAACGCGGCAAGGTCCCCGGCGCCACCACCTCCACCGTCGGGCGGACGTGAAGGTTGTCCCTGACGGACTCGGTCACGCCCTCCCTGAGCCCGGCCGACAGCTCCGCCGCGACCGGCTCCACCGTGACCTTGAGCTCCGCCAATCCCTCGGTCTCCAGCACGTCGACGCGAAACTCCTCCACTTCGGGGAACTGCCGGACGATGCGCTCCACCGCGCTCGGGAAAACGTTGACTCCCCGCACCACCACCATATCATCCAGGCGTCCGAGAACCCCACCGTTCAACACCAGAGAGTTGCGCCCGCACGGGCAGGGACCGCGGCGGGGCTCCACCAGATCGCCGGTGCGGTAGCGGATGACGGGGCTCCCCGCCCGGCCCAGATTCGTCAGCACCAGCTCGCCCCGGCGCCCGTCCGGCAGCGGCGCGCCGCTCTCCGGGTCCACCACCTCGGCGATGAACTCGTCCTCGTTGACGTGAACCCCTTCCGGCAGGGCGGCGCAGGCGAAGCCGAAGGCACCCACCTCGGTGGCGCCGGTGTGGTCGAAGCAGCGGGCGCCCCACGCCTCTTCGATGCGCTGCCTGGTCGAGGCGATGCTGGCCCCGGGCTCGCCCGCGTGGACGGTGACCCGGATGGCGGCGTCCCGGGCCGGGTCCATGCCCGCCCGGCGCGCCTCCGCGGCCATGTGCAGGGCATAGGTCGGAGTACAGACCAGCACGGTGGCGCCGTACTCCACGAGGCTCCTGAGCCGCTGCCGCGTCGTCTGTCCGCCGCCGGAAACGGCCAGCGCGCCGACCTTGCGGGCGCCTTCCCAGCCGCTCCAGAACCCCACGAACGGCCCGAAGGAGAACGGGAAGAAGATGCGGTCTTCGGGCCCCACCCCGGCCGCCTCCAGCACGGCCTTCCAGCACTCGCCCCACCAGTCCCACGACGCCTCGGTATCCAGCCAGTACATGGGCCGTCCCGTCGTGCCCGAGGTCTGGTGCACGCGCACGTAATGCTCCAGCGGATAGGTCAGGTCACTGCCGAACGGCGGATGCCGGAGCTGATCGTCCACCAACTCCTGCTTGGTGGTAAACGGCAGGCGGGAGAACTGTTCCCGCGTCTCCGGCGGCGGCAGGACATGCCCTTCGAGCTTGCGACGGTAGAACTCGTTGGTCCGGAGCACCTCGTCGAGCATGCTGTTGAGCCTATCCAACCGGGCGCGTTCCATTGCTTTCAACTCATTTCTTTCAACTCTGACATGGAACGCCGACATGGCTCAACCTTTTCATCCATGCATCCTGGCGTAGGCGGGACACGGGCGGGTTTGAAACCCGCCCCTCCATCGGATCGTCGAGCTCTGCCATCGACGGTGACGATCGACGGTATTTTTCCGTGGGTTCGTCTTATCGGCCTGATCCCCGCAGTTTCCCGGGACGCCTCCCGTTGCCATCGACGGTGACGATTTCCGCGTGGGTTCGTCAACGTCTCGGCGGAACGCGACACTGGCGGCGCCGGCCAACGGTTCAGCCCAGACGCGACCCGGGACGGAGGCCCGCCCGGCGTGCGTACTCGGCGGCGGCGACCTTGGCGCCGGAGTCCTGGGCTCTTACCCGCTGCACCAACACGCTTGCCCCGCCCGTCGCCACGGCCATGCCGGTCTCGGACAGGTCCAGGATCTCTCCGGGCGCACCTGTGCCCGAGCTCAGCCGGCTGCCGTACAGCTTCAGCTTGTTCCCGCCGAGGGTCGTCCAGGCGCCGGGCTGGGGATCGGTCCCGCAGATGAGCCGGTGCAGCTCTTCCGCCGGCCTCGACCAGTCGACCTCGGCGTCCGCCTCAAGGCACCAGCCCTCGTAGCTGGCCCGGCTGTGGTCCTGCTCGATGCGCGGCGCGGTGCCGGCGCGCACCAGCTCCACCGCCTCGGCGAGGGCTTCAACGCCCATGGGAAACAGCTTGCCGAAGTAGAGGCTGCCCACGGTGTCGTCCTGGCCGATCTCCACCTCCTTCTGCAGCAGGATCGGACCCTCGTCCAGGCCCTGGTCCGGCCAGAAAATGGTGAGACCGGTCTTGCGGTCCCCCTGTATTCGCGCCCAGTTGATGGCGCTGGGTCCGCGATGCAACGGCAACAGCGAAGGATGGTACTGAACGGTGCCCAATCTCGGCGCGTCCAGAACCCGTGGCGGCACCAGGAGAGTCACATAGGCCATGACGCACAGGTCGGACCGGAAGGACTGCACCAGTTCCAGTGATGCCGCCGTCTTCCAGGTCCTGGGCTGATTGATCGGCAGCCCCCGCTCCAACGCCGCCTCCTTGAGCGGGTCCCTGGGCAGGCCCTCGCCGTCCGGCGGACAAAAGACCCCCACCACATCGTCGGGACCGGTCTCGAGCCGTTCCAGCACTGCCTTGCCGAAGGCCTGCTGTCCGTGAATCAAAATACGCATGGGACATCCTCGGGTACGGCGCGCCGATTGCACGGGCGGTTTCAAACCCGCCCGCGGCTCCTGCCACACGAGGAGCAGCAACGCAGCCAACGAAACCAACATCAGCGAATCCGTCAGTCTATCCCATTTACAGCACGGCGCACCAGTGTCACAGCACAGCGCACCACGGCTAATTTTTGTTTTGGTTCGGGCGGAGGGTGAGGGGAGTATGGCTTGGGAGGGGGGGGTCGGCTGAGTATGGAGGACAGGGAGATGGAGTTGGCGGGCGAGGTATGGGCGGTGTTCGGTAGTGTGGCGGGGTTTTCCGGGCACGAAGGATGGCTCGGGCAAGGTATTTGCCCTGCGGGCGGATGAGGTTGGATGAGCTTGGTGCGGGGGTGGGTGGGTATCAGGCGATGGCGGGTTTGGGCCGGGAGTTGGCGGTCATCTTCAGATAGTCGAGCAGCAGGCGAGGGGTACGGTTCAGCTTGCGGACGGTAGCGGCGACGGGCTTGCGGTGAGTCTTGATGACGGCGATGGCGAACCGGCGCAGGCGGGTCATGTTTTGGGGTCCATGGCCGGTGCGGATGCGGCTTTTGTCCTCGTTCCAGGCGTCGGTGTCATCGAGGATGCGGTGCAGGGAGTTTTCGATTGGCCACGGTTGATGCGCAGCAGGGATTGGGCATTGGCGGTCTCTGGGGTGTGACTGGTGACGCCCCAGGAAGAGTCCACCGAGGTATGGGTGACGCGGCCCTTGCGCACTTGGCAGCGGGTGCGGCGAATGAGGAAGGCTTGGCCGACGCCGGGGAAACGGAGGTAGTGGTTGAGGGCGGTGGTGGTCCAGATCTCGCGCTGCTCCCAACGACCGTGCGCG
Organism: uncultured Binatia bacterium (SeqCode); assembly: GCA_965214905.1. Classification (GTDB taxonomy): domain Bacteria; phylum Desulfobacterota; class Binatia; order UBA9968; family JAJDTQ01; genus JAJDTQ01. The sequence goes on along the minus strand of OZ243984.1, from coordinate 2,002,246 downwards.
GTGGGGAGCTTGCCCTTGATGGGCTTGCCGGTGTTCTCGACAAAGTCGGGTGGGCGTTTTGCGTCGTCATGGAACCACAGCCGGAGGTCCCCGAGCAGAGTCTTCTGGTTGCCCTTGGCGATGAACATATAGTGGGCATCGTGCTTGCGCAGGAAGGAGGCGATGGCGGTCTGTGTCAGCAGGGCATCGGCGGTGAAGGTCTTGCCGGCGAGGTCGCCGAGTGAATCGAGCAACGGGAGCGTGACCCCGATTTCGTTGGTGGCCTTGGTTTGGCCGTCGTCTTGGGTCAGAACAGTTTTTTTTGACCCCAGGCGATGGCGCTGTCATGGCCGCAGGCGCCGAGGATATGGACTTGGCGACCGGCCTCGTCGACAGCGCCCTTCATGGTCTTGCCGTCGATGGCCAGCGACGCGTCGTTGTGCCCGTGGGCTACGAACCAGGTCCGCAGCGCGGCATCGAGCTCTTCGGGTGCGACCTTCACGATGGCGTTGCGCAGACAGTAGATGCTTGGTCGCTGGTAGACGCCGTTGACCCGGCGGCAGCGGAAGTGGCGCAGCATCGCTGGCGAGAGGTCGCACACCCACTCGTGGATGGCCTTGTAGCCTCGGGCGCCGCACAGCGTGGCCGCCGCCGCGAGCCCCAGCAGGGTCTCGAGGCGGTAGCGGCGCCCGTAACGGCTGCGTGGGTCGGTGAGGGTGCGAAACACATCCGGCAGGCTCTTCATTTGCTTGGCGCTCAACATGGCTCTCGGTCTCCCATGACGGTAACGGGGCTCCAGCACAGGGCTGCGAAGCACGCGACGGGCGTGGCGGGTGAGGGCTCGCACGAAGACCTTCTTCGGCGTGGAGCCTGAGCGGTACCCGCCCCGAGTCCGGCGAAAGCCTCGTGTGAAGCCCACCTCGGTCCAGCCCGCAGCCCGGTAGACCGTGCCGGCAAAGCGCGTCGGGTCGACGAACGTCTCCAACAGCACCAGCGGATGATGAAACCTCACCGGCCAGTCCCGCATCAACTGGCGTGCGCACAGCCCCAGCACCCGAGACCCCAGATTGGGCACCGGGCGCAGCAGCAGGAACCGGGTGTTGTTGACCACCAAGTGCAGCCGGTCGTACTTGTGGCGCAGCGTCCAGCCAATCCACGCATCCCGTGCCTGGCACTTCAGAGCCGCAGCCGAAAAAGACGCCAGCGCCACCCACTGGCCGCGCCACCGCGCGCCATACCACACCGTCTCGCCCACCTTCGGCGCCGCCCCGAGGTAATGATGCTCCGCCATCAGCTCCCGGAACCGCGCCTCCTCGTGTGGCATCACCGCGTCGAGCGTGACTTCCGAAAGCTCCATCCCCTCCCCCGTGCGCCCTCGCCCCTGTTCGAGAACTTGTACCGCAATTCGGGCAGGAAGTCCACCCGACACAGGTTCCGCTTTGAAACCCAGCAGAGTCAGTCGAAACAAAAATCCGCCCTGCACAGCGCACCAGTGTCTCGATGCAGGGGCGGCTTTCAAACCCGCCCGCGCCCCGGCCAGCGCGAGGAAGCTCCTAGTGTTGCGTTTCATATTTGCGATGACTCATCACCGAGCCATTTGGACAGCCCTTCCGACTCCCTCTCCCTCTGGGAGAGGGTCGGGGTGAGGGTCCCCGTGTGCGCGCAGCCCGTTGGGAGCGACCAGCAAAGGGGGCAGGTTTGATTTGGGGCGCCCTCACCCGGCCTTCGGCCACCCTCTCCCAGAGGGAGAGGGGAGTTGCCTCTCAGTAGATTCTGGCCAAGTCCGACAGACTCCTAGGAGCCTGCGCCGCAGAACAGTTTTGGGCACATTGTCATACCACATGTAGTGTTAATGGAGCTGATATCACGCTATATATAGTGCCTAAGATTTCCTACGGCGCAGGCTCCTAGGCCGGGCAGAACGGAAGATGTTGCGCAGGTGTTCCGTATCCGACGCGAACGCACCGACCTGAAGCGCAACACCAAGAGCGTCACCTCTGCCTACGGCTTCACCTCAACCGAGAGGTGCATCATCTTTCTCGTCCGGAGCAACTGGAATTGTTGCCGGGAGCAGCCGAGGGACTGCGCAGCCTGCACCAAGCGGGATACCGGCTGGTGGTCGTGACCCATCAATCGGCGATCGGCCGCGGCCTATTGGATGGAGACCGGCTTGACCGGATCCACCAGCGCCTGAGTGGCATGCTCGGCGCCGAGGGAGTGGACATAGCGGCCTGGTACCACTGCCCACACCGGCCGGATGAGGGGTGCTCGTGCCGCAAGCCAGGGAGCGGTTTGTTCGCGCAGGGCCGTCGAGAGCTCGGCATTTCCCTCGATCACGCATGGATGGTGGGCGACCGGCTGAGCGATCTGCAAGCCGGCCGTGCGGTCGGTGCCCGGACCATTCTGGTCGCAACCGGCTATGGGCGCCGAGAGTATCGGCTGCCGGGGCGGCGAGCATGTACTACTACTACTACGTCGAATCCTTGATCCGGGCCGCGCGGGTCATCGTGAAAACCGACCGTACTCGACCGGAGCAGTCGGGCCGCCATCCGTTCAGATCGTTGCAGGTCTGGGGCCGCGCGCTGTGGCAGCAGCGCCTGGCCACCGGCACGACCCGCCTGACTGCCGCTCACGCGCACGCGGCGCGGCCCGACGTGGCTGCCCGGATCGTGGACTACTACGAGGATCGGTACCTGGAGTTGGATCAATCGGGCTGGCTGGCGGTCGCCGCGTGCGTGGCCGCCGGGTATCGATCCACGCCGACGCTGACCTACGGGGAGTTGAAAGCCGCGGTGGCCGCCGGCCTCGCTTCCGACGCGGACGCGGGGCAGATGCATGCGGCGCTGACCGCGCTGCAGCGCCTGGGCTTCGTCTGGTGCCCGCCCGGACAACTTCGACCGGTGCGGTACGAGCCCGGCATTCCCTCGCTGATGGCCTACGTGCTTGACCAGGCACCGTCTCTCCCCCCGGCACCGAGTACGTGAAGAAGCACGGTTAGAGAGCATGGGATAACCCTGAAGGAAGCTCGAACCTCGTTGACACGGTGAACCCGTTTTGATATCGGCGAGTCATGGATGGCGCAGGTATCCTGTTCAGTTTATTCGCATGCCGGGGCACGCAGGATGACCGAGCCACGTCGCGAGCCTGACGGAGGTGACCCATGGAAAGACATGAACCGCGCGGAACAGTGCATTGGATCGACCATTTTATCGTGGGCACCAACGACATGGTGACCTGGGTCGACTGGGCGGTGAACGCCACCGGCATCACCCGAAGGCCGATCCGCGGCATCACCACCACGGCGCGAAAGAAGGACGTCCCGATCATGTGCTTCCTGTGGTGGGACGGCGAGTCCTGCCGCATCGGCGCGTTCCTCCAGCCCGAGGTCTATCCGCCGAGCAAGCCGCTGGGCGAGGACACCCCGCGGTGCGGGTTCTACATCCGGCCCGAGGACGTGGACGGGCACCTCAAGCGGCTGGACCGCCACAACATCCCTCACACCGACCCCCTACGGACCGCCGACGGCGGCGACGAGGGCACGGTGATCCACTTCGCCGATCCCGACGGCAACCAGTTCGAGTTCTGGGCCCCCGAGCACATGCCGGAAGGCGCCATGGAGATCTGCACCTCGGAAGGCGTCGGCCGCATCAGCCACGCGGTGTACGGCTCCCGTAACCTTGGCAGGACCGCCGGGTTCTTCGGACAGTATTGCGCCCTGGAGCCGGAAGTGGGCCCCAACGTCGCCGAAGGCATGCTGGTGCTGCGGCTCCATGCCGGGGGACGGCTCATCTACAAGCGGGTGGACGAGGTGGACGAGCGCGTGGCCGGCCACGGACCCTGGTGGGACATGCACACGGCGTTGACGGTGCGGGCGGAGGAATTCATGCCCAACTACCGCCGGATGTGGGAAACCCTGCCGGAGGAAGCCATGGCCAAGGAAGAGGACAGCCTCTCCCTGGAGGAGGAGGACGCGCTGCCGGCCCGCACCGGCCTGCACCGGAGTCCGGTGGGGTACCGCTGGAAGGCGATGTTCGAGCGCGGCGACGAGTTCTACGACTGGGACGGCCACGCGTTCCACTTCTTCGGCGGCCGGCCTGTGAAAGACGACGGCTCACTGGCACTTTACACCATCGTAGAGCAGGAAGATTACCTCACCGACGTCGCCGTCGAGGCCGAGAAGGCTCGATCCGCACAAGGGTGATACCCACGCGGGTTGCCGGCCTCCAACGCCCCATCCCTCGCCGGCTCGAAACCCGACATCGACCGGTTGATCGGGGGTAGAAAAAGTTTGTTATCTGCTCCGCGGCTGTGCTAACATCCGTCCGTTTTTCCGGTCGGCTTGTTCAGAAAACGGCCGGATTCGCACTCTAACCTGAAGGGAGGACACACTCTAACCGGAAAGGAGGGCATAAAGCGTGACATAGACTTGTGGATCTGTTACCGGCGAATCAAGCGTTCGCCACCAACTCGATGGATGGCGACGCGAGGAGGGACGAACAATGGCCAAGACGGTGTTTCGGGCGGAAATGGACAAATGGCCCGAGGATCAAGCGGTCAAAACCCACAATCGGTGGCATCCCGATATCCCGATTGTCGAACAGTTCAAGCCCGGCGACGAGTTCCGCGTCGAATGCTATGATTGGACCGGGGGTCAGATTCACAACGACGAGTCGGCCAACGACATCCGCGATGTCGACCTTTCGAAGGTACATTACCTGAGCGGCCCGTTCGGCGTCGAAGGGGCCGAGCCCGGCGACCTTCTGGTCGTGGACATCAACGACATCGGCTGGCTCGAAGACTCACAGTGGGGCTTCACCGGGATCTTTGCACTGGAAAACGGCGGCGGCTTCCTCGACAGGCATTTTCCCGAAGCGCGCAAAGCCTGCTGGGACTTCCACGGCATCTACACTTCCTCTCGCCACATTCCCGGCGTACGCTTTCCCGGGCTTATTCATCCCGGACTCATCGGCACTCTGCCTTCGGCCGAGTTGTTGAAGCGATGGACCGACCGGGAATCGGCTCTGTTCAGAACGAATCCGGATCGCGTGCCGCCGTTGTGCACGTTGCCGGACGGCCTCGCCGGCACGACGACCGCGCTGATGGGGCAAATGACCGGCGCAGCCGCCCAGGCTGCGGGTCAGGACGGTGCGCGGACGGTTCCCGGGCGGGAGCACGGGGGCAACTGCGACATCAAGAACCTGTCGCGTGGCTCCACCTGCTACTTCCCGGTCTACATGCCGGGCGGTGGGCTGTCGATGGGTGATATCCACTGGTCGCAGGGGGACGGCGAAATCACCTTCTGCGGCGCCATCGAGATGGCCGGGTGGATCGACATCGGCGTCGATGTCATCAAGGGCGGTGTCGAGAAGTACGGGATTACCAATCCGGTCTTCAAGCCGAGCCCGGTGGAGCCGCATTATTCCGAGTACCTGATCTTCGAAGGGGTCTGCGTCGATGAGCATGACGGGTCCCAGAAGTACCTGGATGCAACGGTCGCCTACCGGCGGGCCTGCCTGAACGCGGTCGAATACCTCAAGAAATTCGGCTATTCGGGCGAGCAGGCCTATATGATACTCGGTACGGCTCCGGTAGAGGGACGGGTCAGCGGAATCGTCGATATTCCCAATGCCTGCTGTACGGTTGCTGTTCCAACCGAAATCTTCGATTTCGATATCCGGCCGAGTGCTTCCGGACCGACGGTCCAGGTCAGCGGTGCGGACGCGGCATCCTGCAGTTAACTAACGGGGGCATGGCGGAGGGGGGACGGCATTCGCCTCTTCTCCGCCTCGTCATTCCTTTCCCTGGATGACAGAAGGCGAGCGCCTGCTCGGTGGTCGAACCGTTGAGCGGGCGTTCCCGAACAGCCAACCTGCGAACATGTGACACGCGGAGGGCTTGAACAATGCTTTTGGGACTTGCACTACTGTATGTCGGGTCCGTTCTTTTCCTGAACGGCATCTGGCTGATGGGCCGCATCGCTGATCGGGAGATCGCCATTATCAATTTCTTTGTCGGCGGTCTCACGGCGCTGGTGGCGGGGTTCATGGCCTTCGGGCCGGGTGCGGATGCGGCGTCGATCAAGGGCGCGGCGCTGACGCTTCTCTTCACCTTCACTTACCTGTGGGTGGCCTACAATAGATTCAACGATGTCGATGGTCGTGGTCTGGGCTGGTACAGCCTCTTCGTTGCCATCACCGTCGTTCCGGTAGCGTTGGATACGTTGATCAATGCCACCACGCTGTGGGGAGTCTGGTTCGGGCTATGCTGGGCGGCGTGGGCCGTATTGTGGTTCATGTTCTTCCTGCTGCTCGCGATGCAGAAACCGATCGCCAAGGTGACCGGTGCCGTAACCACGATACAGGGCATCCTGACCGGCTGGCTGCCGGGTTATCTGTTGCTGGAAGGCATTCTGGCATAAACGACGGATGCCGTCCGCCTCGACGAGGGACGGGCGGCATCCCGCCGCTGCGGAGCGAGGAAGGACAACCCCCATGCCGTTATATGACTATGACTGTGAGGACTGCGGCCCGTTTACCGAATTGCGCAGCATGAGCCGATCGTCGGACCCCATGCCCTGCCCGAACTGCGAGAAAGCAGCTCGGCGCACCCTTACGGCACCGTTCATCGCCGACATGGACCCGAAGAACCGAATCGCGCATCAGCGGAACGAAAAAAGCGCACATGAACCCAAGGTCGTGTCCGGAAAGCCACCTGCTGGCGGCCCCAGCCGTGGCCACCAGCACGCGCGCCGCCCTTGGGCGATCGGACATTGACTCTCGATCGCGATCTGGCGCAACGGCCGGGCCATCGACGCCGGCGACGTTCTGTTGTCTTATCGGAGCCGACTCGGAAGTGACCTATCTGTGGATTGCGCTCGGCAGCGCCATCGGCGGCGTTGGACGTCATTGGTGCACCGGCTTGGTTTCGGAGCAGTTCGGCGTCGCATTCCCCTGGGGCACGTCCCTCGTCAACGTGGTGGGCTCGTTCATCATCGGCGTCGTTGCACCGTTGAGTGTATCTCTCTACCATCCAGGCGCCCTTGGACCCGAGGCTCGAGCGTTCATCATGGTCGGGTTCTGTGGCGGCTTCACGACCTTTTCGGCTTTCTCCTTGCAGACACTCCTGCTTCTGCGCGATGGTCATTGGTTGTACGCGCTCGGCAACATCGTCCTTTCGGTCACGTTGTGCCTGATCGCCGTCTGGCTCGGCTACCTTACCGGAGCCAGCCTCAACCAGGTTCGGACGGGCTGAGCTTCATGTGCCACCTTTCCAAGAAAGGTGGAACTATCTCGGTTCGAGACCACCTCGGTTCGAGCGCGGCCGGTAACCTTGCAATCGACGGCATTGCAAAGTTACAATCAGACGATCTATAAACTTTCAATTAGCCGCATGGTAAAGTTACAATCGGACGATGGCGAAACCTCTTCTCTACCCGCGTCTTGTCGAGCCGGGCCTGCTCGAAGCGCTGGCGGATTCGCCCGTGACGCTGATTCACGGGCCGCGGCAGTGCGGCAAGACCACCCTCGCCCGGTTGGTGGGCAAGTCCCAAGGATACACGTATCTCACCTTCGACGACGACGTTGCGCGGGTCGCGGCAAAGGCCGACCCCGCAGGCTTCGTCGATACGTTGCCGGAGCGTACCATCCTGGACGAGGTGCAGCAGGCACCGGATCTCTTCACCGCGATCAAGGCGGCGGTCGACCGTGAGCGCATCGCAGGTCGATTCATTCTGACAGGCTCGGCCAATGTGCTGCTGGTGCCGAAGCTCGCCGACTCGCTGGCGGGCCGCATGGAGATCCTTCGGCTTCACCCGCTGGCGCAATGCGAACTTGCACGGCGCGCCCCGGGATTTCTCGATACCCTGTTCAGCGGCCGGTTCGCGACCCGGCGGACCGAGCGCCTGGGAAACGAGCTTGTCCGGCGGGTGGTCGCGGGCGGTTATCCTGCGGCGCTCGCGCGGGCAGCCGGTCGCCGGCGCACCGCATGGTACCGGGATTACATCGAAACCCTGGTCCAGCGCGATGTTCGCGACCTGTCTCACATTCGCTCGCTCGACGCGCTGCCCCGGCTGCTCGCCCTGTCCGCGGGGCAGACGGCGCGTCTCTTGAACGTGTCCGATCTTGCCTCGCCGTTCCGGGTCAGCCGGGTGACAATCCGCGATTACGTCACGCTGCTCGAACGGGTGTTCCTGCTGGAGACGCTTGCGCCTTGGCACGGCAACCGCCTCAGCCGGCTCATCAAGACGCCGAAGCTCCACCTCGGTGATACCGGCCTCGCCTGCGCATTGCTTGGCACAGATGCCGGTGCGCTCGCCGATGACCGGCCGCTATTGGGTCAACTCCTCGAAACCTTCGTGTTCCAGGAGTTACGGCGGCAGGCGAGCTGGCACGACGAGCCGTTCGCCTTCTTCCACTACCGCGACAAGGACGGCGCCGAAGTGGACATCGTCATCGAGCAAGGCGCCCGCGTACTGGCCGGGATAGAAGTCAAGGCCAGCGCGACGGTGACCGCGGCGGACTTCCGCGGCTTGCGCAAGCTCAAGAGCGCCGCGGGCAAACGCTTTACCTGCGGCGTCGTGCTCCATGACGGCGAGATCAGCGCGAGTTTCGGCGACGGATTGCATGCCGTCCCACTACGAATGCTCTGGGAACAAACGTACGGCGCGTGTTGAAAAACCGCGCTCGATCTGCAAACATTCCGCACCAGTTTCGTTTTTCAGCGGGGAGGCTCTCATGGAAGTGGTCAAGGTCGACTTCAAGAACACCAAGGGGATCCCGCCGTCCGGTCTGTGCGTGGGCGTGCATCGCGCCGGAGCCATGCACCAGAAGATGGTGCAGAAACACGGCAACGGGCTGGCCGTGTGGTCCCTGAGACCCGAAAACGACTTCATCGCCTTCCAGGCGCTGGAAAACGAGGACGGCATCCGCTCCACCAACGACATGGACTCCATCAAGGACGAGAAGCTCATCTATGGCGTCCGCGGCGCGCCGCCGGAGGTTCGCCGCCAGGCGCGGGAGCAGGGGCTGGAGCTGCTGGCCGACGCCACCTGCCCGTTCGTCGTGCAACAGGAGGAGGCCGAGTTGGAGCTGCTGGACCAGGGCTGTCATCTGGTCATCCTGAGCAGCCGCACGCACCACGGCATTCCGCGCCTCATGGGCATCGCCCGGGAGAAGGAGCGGGAGGTGTTCATCGTCGAGCAGGAAGAGGACGTGAACGACATCCGCCTGACCCGGTTCGAGCCCGTGGGGGTCATCGTCCAGACCACGTTCTGGATGGAGAGCTACACGAAGATCATGACCCGGATCCTGGAGCGTTTCGCCAACGTGCGCATCCGCAACACCGCCTGCATCGATTCGCTGCAGCGGTTGCCGAAGGTCGAGGAGCTGGCGCGTGACGTGGAGGCGGTGGTGATCTTCGGCTGGACCGAGGGCATGACCAATCGCATGGAGGAGGTGGCGCGGGCCTTCAACGGCAACGTCTACCGCATCGAGAAGCTCGAGGAGCTGGACCGCTCGTGGTTCACCGGGATGTCCAGGGTCGGCATCGTCGGCGCCAACGAGACCACCGACGAACTGGTGGCCGAGGCGGTGGAGCGCATCAAGTCCATGGCGGCTTGATCGGAACCGAAGCACCTGTCCACACTCGACGCCATGGAAGCCAAGCTCCCCTATCACGACCTCCGCGAATGGATGGCCCGGGCCGATGCCCTGGGCGAGCTCCGTACGGTAAGCGGCGCGAGCTGGGAGGAAGACATCGGGCTGGCCGCCGATGCGGTGATCCGGGCCGACGACGGGCCCGCGGTGCTCTTCGACGAGGTCCCCGGCTGCCCCAAGGGGTTTCGCGTCCTGATCAACACCTTTGCCGGCAAGCGCCGGAACATGACACTGGGATTTCCCGAACACCTCACCAAGCAGGAGCTCAGCCAGGCCTTCTTCGATCACTACATCAAGGTCCAGCGGCGGCTGCCCCACGTGGTGGTGAACGACGGAGCGGTATTCGAGAACGTCCTCACCGGCGACGATATCGACGTGACCCGGTTCCCCACTCCCAAGTGGCACGCGGACGACGGCGGCCGCTACATCGGCACCGGCTGCTTTTGTGTGACCATCGACCCCGAGGAGCGGTGGATCAACGTCGGCACCTACCGCGCCATGGTCCAGGACCGAAAGTCCGTGAGTCTGCTGTTCGTCCCGGGCAAACACGCCTACATGCACCGCAAGAAATACTTCGACCAGGGGGAGCCCATGCCGGTGGCCCTGGTGGTGGGCAGCGACCCCATGTCGTTCTTCGTGGGGGGCACGGAGTTCCCCTACGGCGTCTGCGAGTTCGACATCGTCGGGGGGCTGCGCGGCACGCCGGTGGAGGTGGTGCAGGGCAAGGTCACGGGGCTGCCTTTCCCCGCCAACGCCGAGATCGTGCTGGAAGGATTCCTGACCTCGGATCGGCGGGCCGTCGAAGGGCCGTTCGGGGAGTGGACCGGCTACTACGCGGGCGGCGCCAGCGAGCAGCCCACCCTCGATATCCGGGCCATCTACCACCGCAACGACCCCATCATCCTGGGGGTCCCGCCGCTGGGCGCGGGCGCCGACGAGATGGCCCGCTACCGGGCCATCATGCGCTCCGCCATGCTCAAGCAGGAGCTGGCCAATGCCGGCGTCCCGGACGTTACCCAGGTGTGGTGCCACGAGGTCGGGGCCTCGCGCCTGCTGCACGGCATCGGCATCAAGCAGCGCTATCCCGGCCACGCCCGGCAGGCCGGTACGCTGGCCTCCACCTGCGGCTCGGTGGTGTACGGCTGCAAGTTCGTCATCGTGGTGGACGACGACATCGACGTGTCCAACCTCGATCAATTGATCTGGGCGATGCTCACCCGATGCGATCCCGAGACCTCTATCGAGATCCTGCGCAAGATGCGCACCTCCCCCGCCGACCCGCGGGTCACCCCGGACCAGCGCAAGGTCCACGACATCACCAATTCCCGCGTCATCGTCGACGCCTGCCGTCCCTTCGAGTGGTTCGACAAGTACCCCAAGGTGAATGCGCCCAGTCCGGAGGTCGTCCGAAAGGCCCATGCAAAATTCGGCTACCTGCTGGACTGAGGGCTAGTGGCCGGTACCATACAAAGGCGCAGCAATCTGCGGGGGCACTCCGCCGTCGGCGGCGCACGTTTTGCGCAGGCCGCGCTGGTGGGCGACTCCGATCCCCCCGCGCACACTCTGGCGCTTGCGGAGCACGCCGGCGCGATGCTGGGGCGCCGCGGCGTCACTCTGGTCACCGGCGGCCGGGGCGGGGTCATGGAAGCCGCCACTCGAGGAGCCGCCCGGGGCGGCGGCCTCACCGTGGGGATCACTCCCGGCACGGATACGAAATCAGCCAACCCCTGGTGTGACATCGTCCTTCCCACCGGCCTGGGCCACGCGCGAAACGTCCTCACGGCACTGGCCGGCGACTTCATCGTGGCAGTGGGCGGCGGCGCCGGCACCCTTTCCGAGCTGTGCTTCGGATGGGTCCACGGACGGCCCATCTACGTCCTGCAGGGATCGGGAGGATGGTCCGACAGGCTTGCCGGCGGCGCGCTCGACCACCGCGCTTCATCCGTGATCGTAACCTGTGACGGCGTCGAGGCGCTGGAACGCGAAGTGGTGCGGTTCTGCACCGCCAAGGGGCTCGGGATCCGGGATCCAGCGGCGGAGTGACTTGTACCGGCGGGTTTCAAAACCCGCTCGCGCACGCCGGGAAGGACAACCCGGGCGACGGTCCGGCGCGGGATGCGTACAACGGAGCGGATCAGAGGAAATCCTCCAGCCGCACCTGGCCCACGCCCATGGGTTTCAGGCGCTCGAACTCGAACCGTCGCGCGGGGTCGCACTCCGGCGGTTTGGTGGCGTCGATCATCACCTTGCCGCCTACGCGGTGCCAGCCGGGGGCGCCCGGCGCGCCCACCTCCCGGCACGAGGGGTCCATGGCATGGACCTTGGCTCCCGGTATGGTGATGATGTCCTCGGCCGGGTTGACGCGCGTCGAGATGGCCCACAGGACGTCGGCGTAGTTGAAGATGTCCACGTCCTCGTCCACGGCGATGGCCACCTTGGGATGCTGATACTCGCTCGACAGGGCGGCCATGAGCACGTTCCTGGCCTCGCCGTAGTAGCGGGCGTTCATCTGCACGACGATGCCGAAGATGCCCGGCAGCGCCAGCACGTTCCTGACCTGGGCGCCGCCGCCGACGCTCCGTATGCGCCGGAGGAGTTGGGCCGACATGGGCACCTTGTGATAGACGCAGCCCTCCACCTCGGCGCCGTTCTGGATGTTCTTGAAGATGGCGTCGCCCCGCATGGTCACGGCGTTGATCTGGAAGACCGGGTTCTGGCCCGCCCCCGCCAGGTAGTAGTCCTGGAACTCGCTGAAGGGGCCTTCCTGCTCGCGCACGTGGGGCAGGATCTCGCCTTCCAGCACCACCTCGGCCTGAGCCGGCACCTCCATGTCGATGGTCTCGCACTTTACCAGATCCACTTCTTCCTGCAGCAGTCCCGCGGCGATGGTGAGCTCGTCCCGGCCGTAGTCCGTGGTGGTGGCGGCGGCGAAGTAGTACATGGGATGGTGACCGATCATGAAGGCCACCGGCATGCCCTCGCCCTTGGACTCGTGCTTCTGGTAGTTGGTCCAGCCGTGGCGCGGGTAGAGCAGGATGCCGGTCTTGCGCGGCCCCTTCATCTGCAGGCGGTGGAAGCTCAGGTTGCGGCTGCCGGTGTCCGGGTCCTTGGATACCATCAGCCCCGCGGAGATGAACGGCCCGCCGTCACGGATGCCGCACTGATGGATCGGCAGCTTCGTGATATCCACCTCGTCGTCCTTGAGCACGCGCTCCTTGACCGGACCCGAGGACACGAGGCGGGTGGCGCCGGCTGTCCGGGTACGGCGGACGAACTCCGGCACCATTTCGTCGCGGTCGCAGCCGAAGGCCAGCGGCGCCAGCCGCACGTCGCCCGGCGCCTGCCCGAGACAGCGCCAGCCCGGGAAACCCGTGAGGTTCTCGAACAACAGCGCCCGCTCCCGGGACTGCCACAACAGCGCCCCCATCTGCGTCCGCGGATCCACCGGCTTGGAGATGGTGTCGAGCACACCGGCGCCGCGCAACTGGTCGATCCAGGTGCGTATGTCCTTTTTCATGGGCTGTTTCGCGTTGGGAAATCATTGCAGTCCGGCGCGGCTCGCGCGCCGGACTGCAATGGGGTTGGTCTATTTATTCTTGCGAGCCTGGAGTGCGGGGATGTACTCGTTCTTGAGGAAATCCCATCCCGGCGAAGGCTGCAGCATGACTTTGGCGATCTTTTCCACGTCCGGGCCCTTGATGTAGTCCAGCTTGAGGCCGAAGATCTTCTCCCACTCCTTTACGTAAACGGGATCGGAGTACATCTTGTCGAAGGCCGCCCGGATGGCTGCCACGCGGTCCGCCGGCGTGCCCGGGGGCACCACCAGGGTACGGTTCAGGGTCCGCAGGGTAGGACCGGTCAGCTTGTAGGCTTCCCACGCCGGACCCGAGGGGGCCTGGCCCTTCACCTGCCTGTAGACTTCCTCGAAGGTAGGGATGTCGGTGCCGGGAGAACGGATGACTTTCCCGTCGGGAGTCAACACGCCACCTTGCCAGATGACGACGGCAATCCCCTCCTTGATGGAGGAATAGTACCGGCCGCCGGTGCCGAGCACGTGATGCAGCCCGGTACCGCCGACGTACGAGACTTCACCCGACAGGAACGCAAGGGCCATCTGGGCGGTGCCGGGGTAGCCCACCGCGTAAGTGTAGCCCTTGATGCCCAGCAGGTCGAGCCCGATGGCGTCGTTCAGAAAAGACGATCCGGTGAGAGAGCGCCCGGAAACCGCGATTTTCGTGGGATCGATCCTGGTCAGTTCGACACCGGTCTTGACCTTGAGGAAGTCCCTGACGATGGCGGCGGAGGCGCCGCTGGTAGCGTAAATCGCCGGCATCTTCGCCAAGTCGAAGTTGGGCTTGGGATCGCGCAGGGCCTGGCTGCTCAGGTGGGTCGTGCCCATGATGGACCAGGTGAGGCCGTCCTTACTGGCCTTGTGCGCGACATAGGCGCCGTGGATCAGGCCGGACGCGCCGGGCATGTTGATCTTCACCACCTTCTTGGGCATGCCGGGAAGGTACTTGCCGATACGGCGGGCGATGAGCCGGCCTTCGGTGTCGTGCCCGCCGCCTGGCGAATAGCCGGAAAGGATCTGGATTCTCTTGCCTTCAGTGAAGGCATGCGCCGAGCCCAAGGCGAGAATCCCCAGCACCGCACAGCACACGAACAACAACGACACTTTGCGTAGGGTCATGAGATTCCTTCCTTTCGAGAACGAATGTGATGGCTCTCTGTTCGCCCGGACGCTACTGAGCGTTGGCGAACTTGCGGAGATGGGTCTGCCACTCGGCGGGCGCCATGGTTTCGTCGCGGATCTTCGACGCATCCTCCGGCGTCACAAGCACCGGAGCGAGCTTCTGGCCGAAGACTCTCTCCCAGTCCTTGACGAAGCCCGGGTCCTTGGCCATCTTCCCGACCGCCTCGCGCAACTCCTCGACCTTGGCCGCGGCGATGCCCGGAGGCAGCACCAGGGTGCGGGTCAGATTCGAGATGCCGAGCCCGATGGCGCGCCACGCCTCCCAATCGGGCCCCGAGGGCTCCTTCTTGTGGACCGCCTTGTACACCTCGTACAACGTGGGGACGTCCCCCTTTACCGTGGCGGACCGCGCGATGGTCCCATCCGCCTTGAGGATGCCGCTCTGGTACATCGGAAACACCAGGCCGCGCTTGTGCAGGTCCACAAAGGCGCCGCCGCCCACCAGGTGGGCGTCGCTGGCCACGAAGTAACTCACTTCGCCCCGTTCCATGGCGGCCCTGATGGGCGACGTTCCGCCGTAGGCGCACACCGCCGTGTACTTTTCGATACCCAGGAGCCGCAGGGCCAACTGCCCGCGCAGGCACGAGGAGCCCTGCTTGGAGCGGCCGGCCACGACGACCTTCGAGCGATCGACCTTGTTCACCAGATCGTTGGCGTTTCTCGCGCCGAGAAAGTCCCGGGTCAGATGAACCTGAATGCCGGCGACGGACCAGATGATCGGCATCTTGGAAAGGTCGTACTTGACCATCTCCGGCGGCGCCAGCACCGCCTGCAGTCCATGGCTGCTGCCGAAGAGGCCGATGGTGTTCCCGTCCGGCTTGGCCCGGTTGTAGACGTAGGACGACATGATCATGCCGCCGGCGCCCGGCATGTTCTGGACGATGACCTTCGGGTTTCCAGGAAGGTATTTCCCGAGGTAGCGTCCCATGACGCGCGCCTCGATGTCGTGGCCTCCGCCAGGCGGATAACCGATCAGGATGGTTACAGTCTTGGCTGCCGCCGTCGTCGTGACCAACCCCGCAAAGAGCACAAGAAAGAACAGGGTACACCAACTCGCCGCTCTCGATCGCTTCATGATCCGTTTACCTCCTCGGCCAAGGACCTATCCGTCCCCCGTCCGAACGCAAACGGGCTGAGGACTCCAGTTCACCCGAGATCCTCAGCCCGTTCGTAAGTGACGGCCGCTCCTTCCGGAACCGGCCCGCATCAAGAGTGTCGCTGGTGCGAGCCCAGAGACGCTCCTTCCGCACCAAGTCTGTTGCCTATTTCTTGGCCGGCTCGGGGATCATCAGCATCGCCGAGGCCAGCATGTTCCCGTCCGCATCCACCAGCTCGACCGTGTGTTCGCCGGGCTGCAGGAGCCGCTTGATGGTCCGGCCACGGATTCCCCACGTCGAGGACACCATGCCCTTGTCGTCCGCCTTCTCGATGGCAGGCTTCGCCAGGAAGCTCACGTCCGACAGGACGCCGCCCATCGTGGTGCGGAGGCCCACCTCCTGGCCGCCCTCCAGGCCCGACGCTGAGATCATGACCTGCAGTCTGCCCTTCTTCACTTCGCCCACTTCCAGCATGAGCTTCGCGTCTCCCGCCATCGCTAAGGACGACAACAGGAACAAGGCTCCCAGGGCTGCTGCCATACCAACCAGCCTTTTCGTTGCAACCATACGTTACCTCCCTTTGGTTTTTTGTTCCGCTGATCCAGACGGCCCCTTTTATACGTAAACCTTGCGGCAAATGTCAAGGGTCTCCTTGCCCGAAACATCCGCTCCGTCATCAGATGGGGACGAGACCCGACAGGTACCTCTCCACCAGCCCCAGAATGAACTCCTGAGGCGCATTGATCAACCCCGGCGGCCACGGGATGTGCAACACCATCTCGAAGACGCCGATCATGAATACCAGCATGACCAGCATGTAGATCACGGCAACCTTCCACGACTCGCCCGCCTGAAGGTACAGGTAGAGCAGCAGAAAGATCGGCACGCTCAGAATGAACCCGATGATCCAGATGGACAGGTAGAGGCCGAAGATCCACCCGAAGATGTTGGCCGCGCGCTTGATCACCACAGCCGCCGGAACGCTGCGGTCCACCGGCAGATCCATCATGCCGGCCACGTCCTCGTCACCGCTGTCCTTGCTGCGGAACATGTCCAGGCCCAGTTGCAGGAAGCACAGCAGCATGGTGGGAATGCCGATGGTCCACGGGAACAGCCGCGCCTGGTATTGCCACTGCTTCGCGGTAACCACCAGGCCCACCATCAGCAGCAGGACGACGACGGTAAACAATGCCGCGGGGTTGGCCCTAAGCTTCATCGGCGCCCCCGCTTTGTTCGCGCCCGATCTGCGCATCGCGCGCCTGTTGCAACTCCTGCTGCTTGCGCGCGTTGCGGATGCCGTAGTAGAGGCTCACGGCGATGAGCGCCATCACGATTATCACGATGGGACGCGCCATCCACCCGGCGCCGTAACGGCTGATGGAGATGAACAGGTAGTTCTCGATGATGCCGCTCAGCACCAGCCCCAGGATCAGCGGCGGCCGCGGCCAACTGAACCGCTTCATGAACCAGCCCAGCAGCGAGAAGAACAGCAGCGACCAAAGATCCCCGTAGTGCCGGGTGGCCTGAAACGATGCCAGGAACACGATGACCACCACCAGCGGCGTCAGCAGGTTGATCCGCACCATGGCGATCTTGGCCAGGGTATTGGTCAGCAGCATGCACGCCACGGTGCCGAAGATGTTGGCGATGGCCAGGCTCCAGATCATCGTGTAGGTCACCGCCAGGTCCTTGGTGAGCATGGCCGAACCCGGGGTCAACCCCTGGATCGTCATGGCCCCCAGCAACAACGCCATGGAGGCGCTGCCCGGCACGCCGAAGGCGATGGTGGGGATCAGCGCCCCGCCCTCTTTGGCGTTGTTGGCGGCCTCGGGCGCCAGCACGCCGCGCACGTCGCCGGTGCCGAAGGTCTCGTTGGCGCCCTTCTCCGTCTGTATCGCGTGACCGTAGGCGAACCAGTCCACCACCGACGCGCCGAGTCCGGGGATGGCGCCGACGAAGACGCCGACCACGCCACACCGCAGCACCAGGAACCAGTTGCGGAAGGTGTCGCGGATCCCGGTCATGACGCCTATCAACCGCTCCTTGGGCACGTCCGCGATGCGCGTCCCCCGAATGGTCAGATCGACGATCTCGGGGATGGCAAAGATACCCAGCGCCACCGGAACCAGGGGCACGCCGTCCCAGAGGTAAAGCTGCCCGAACACCCACCGGAGCACGCCCGTCTGCGGATCCATGCCCACCATGCCCACGCACAGGCCGAGGGCCCCGGCGATGAGCCCCTTCACCGGCGCGGTGCCGCTCAGGACGGCGACCATGGAGATGCCCAGCAGACCCAGCATGAAGAACTCGGGAGAGCCGAACGCGAGCACGATCGGGCGCAGCACCGGGATGGAAAGCGCCAGCACCAGTGACCCGAATACGCCGCCGAGGAGCGACGCCATGTAGGCGCCGCCGAAGGCTCGCCCGGCCTCGCCTCTCTTGGCCATCGGGTGCCCGTCCAGAATGGTGGCCTGGGACGCCGAGGTGCCGGGGACGCCGAAAAGTACCGAGGGGATGGTGTCGGAGGTGCTCGTCACCGAGATCAGGCCGATCATGATGGCGAACGCCTCGAACGAGTCCATGTCGAAGGTGAAGGGCAGGAGGATGGCGAGACCGACGAGACCCCCCAGGCCGGGGATCGCACCCAACGCCAGGCCCATGAGCACGCCGATGAACAGGTACCCCAGCCGGGTCGGAACCAGGAGGTTCTCAAATGCCACGGTGGCGGCTTCCAGCATACGGACTCCCTTCTGCCCCTAACGAAATCCAGAGGGGATATATCGGGGTCCGGAGAGACTGTCAAGCTGCGACGGCGTCGGGCTTCCGACCTCACCGCCCCGTTCCCGTTGCGTGATCCGGAGAAAAGGAATAGTAGGATGGGTATCCTTTGTCTCGACATCGCGTACGAGTACCGCGTGGAGGGGTTCGCCGCGGCGAACCCCAGGAAAGGACCGTCATCATGGGCAATCTAGGCATGTGCTTCGTCAATCCGGCGCCGCAGATCGAGCCGGGCTACGTCACCGCCATGGCGCGTAAATGCGACCAGGCGGGCCTGCATTCATTCTGGACCATCGACCGCATCGCCTATGACAATCTCGAGGCCCTGACCGTGCTGGCAGCCGCGGCCGGCGCCACCGAACGCATCCGGCTGGGAACGTCGGTGCTGCTGTCGGCGCTACGGCATCCGGCGCTGCTGGCCAAGACCGTGGCCACCCTCGATTTCCTGTCCAACGGCAGGGTGACCCTGGGCATCGGCTTCGGCAGCCGGGAGAGCGACTTCAGCTCGGTGGAGGTTCCGTGGGAGCACCGGGGGACCCGGGCGGAGGAGTCGCTCGGTCTCATGAAACGGCTCTGGACCGAGGACGAGGTAGAGCACCACGGCCGGTTCTTCGACCTCCACAGCACCCGCTTCGGTCCCAAAACCGTCCAGTCGCCCCATCCCCCCATCTGGATGGGGGGAACCGCCGACACCGTTCTCAAGCGGGTCGGGCGGCTGGCCGACGGCTACATCTGCGGCAGCAGCGCGGTGCACGACTTCGGCGCGGTGTGGGACAAGATCAGCGGCCACGCCCGGGCCGCGGGACGGGACCCCGACCGCATCGAGAAGGCCGGGCTCACCTTCATCGCCATCGACGACGACAAGAGCAAGGCGGTGGAGGCATGCAGCAACTATCTCGTGCGCTACTACGGCAAGGTGCGGATGGACGTGGAGAAGTACATGCTGGTGGGGAGCGCCAACGCGTGCGCCGACGGCATCAACCGGATCTTCGCCGGCGGACTTCAGACCCTGATCATCGGCCTGGCCATCGCCGACCTCGGACAACTGGACACGTTCGTCGAAAAGGTGCTGCCGCAGGTGCAGGGATGGCAGCCTGCGCCGTAGAACGAAGATAAAAGATAACCCGCCCGTGCCCGCATCGCACTACCGGCCGATACAGGCTCCTGGACCGGCGGCAGGAGCCGGATTCCGTTGCGCTACAGTGGCGCGGGCCCCTCGAAATTCCTGGTGTAAGGCAACTTTTCGGCAGTCTTGTCCACTTCGGCCATGTTGTCGCGCAGCAGCGCGGTGGAGTCCCACGAGCCCGTGGTCAGGGCGTTGCGGTGGCCTTCACTGATGTCGATGTCGATGTCCGCGCCATCGGGCAGATGGATCTTCCGGGCGTTGAGGTCCACGGTCAACTCCACCCCGGGGTCGGACTCCACCAGCGTCATGAGGGCTCCGATGTCCTCCGCCGAGACCATCACCGTGGGCATGCCCAGCAGCACGCTGCTGCCGGCGAAGATCGGACCGAAGGATTCCCCGACCACGGCCCGGATGCCCCAGCGGTACAGGGCCTGCGGCGCGTGCTCCCGCGACGACCCGCAACCGAAGTTGCGGTTCACCAGCAGCACCTCGGCGCCCTGGAAGCGGGCCTCGTTGAACGGGTGGTCCACCGGGTTGCCCTCGGCGTCGTAACGCTCGTCGAAGAACGGGTATTCGCCCATGCGATTGAAGGTGATCTCCTTGAGGTAGCGGGCCGGAATGATTCGATCGGTATCGATATCGTGCCCGCGCACCACCACCGCCCTGCCGCTTACCTGCTTGATCTCGTTCATGCCGGCCTCGATCCGTTGTATTCGCGCACGTCCACGACTTTGCCGTTGAGGGCGGCCGCGGCCACCATGGCGGGGCTCATCAACAGGGTCCGCCCGCCCGGACTCCCCTGGCGGCCGATGAAATTGCGGTTCGAGGAGGACGCGCACACTTCGCGGCCCTTGAGCTTGTCGGGGTTCATGGCCAGACACATGGAACAGCCGGCCTCCCGCCATTGGAAGCCCGCCTCGGTGAAGACACGGTCGAGCCCTGCCGCCTCCGCCTGTTTCTTGACCTCGACGGAACCGGGCACCACCAGCGCTCTTACGCCCTCGGATACCTTTCGACCCTCGGCCACGCGCGCCGCGGCCACGAGGTCCGAGAAGCGCGAGTTGGTGCAGGAACCGATGAACGCCACGTCGATGGAAGTCCCGAGAATCGGCGCCCCCGGCGTCCAGCCCATGTGCTCGTAGGCCTTCTCGACCGTCTTGGGGTCTTGCAGTTCTTCGGGTCGCGGGAGGTTCTCCAGCACTCCCAACGCCTGGCCGGGATTGATGCCCCAGGTGACCGTGGGCTCGATGGCCGAGCCGTCGAGGTCCACGACGTCGTCATAGCCCGCATCCGGGTCCGACGCCATGGAGCGCCAGTACGCCACCGCGCGATCGAAGGCTTCGCCCTTGGGCGCGAACTGCCGCCCCTGCAGGTAGTCGAAGGTGGTCTGATCGGGGTTGACGTAGCCCACCAGCGCGCCGCCCTCGATGCTCATGTTGCAGACGGTCATGCGTTCTTCCATGTTCATCCGGTCCAGCACGTCGCCGCCATACTCGTACGCGTACCCCTTGCCGCCGCCGACCCCGAGGGTCCGGATGATGGTCAGGATCACATCCTTGGCGTGCACCCCCAGGGGGAGGCTGCCGTTGACGTTGATGCGCCGCACGTCGAGCCGGTCCATGGACAGCGTCTGGGTCGCCAGCACGTCCCGCACCTGGGTGGTGCCGATGCCGAAGGCCAGGGTCCCGAAGGCCCCGTGGGTGCTCGTGTGGCTGTCGCCGCAGGCCAGCGTCATCCCCGGCTGGGTCAGGCCCAACTGCGGGCCGATGACGTGCACGATGCCTTGCCGGTCGCTCTCCAGCCCGTAGAACTCGATGCCGAAATCGCGGACGTTCTTTTCCAGCGCCGCCATCATCGCCTCGGCCTGTTCGTCGGCAAAGGGCCGGGCGTGGGTGTCCGTGGGGACGATATGATCCGCAGTGGCGAAGGTCCGCTGGGGATAGGCGATGGAAAGCCCCCGTTCCCGCATCATGTCGAACGCCTGCGGGGTGGTCACCTCGTGGACCAGATGCAATCCGATGAAGAGTTGGGTCTGCCCGGTGGGGAGTTTGGTCACCGCATGGGCGTCCCAGACCTTGTCGTAAAGTGTACGTTCGGACATGGATCCATTTTCTCCTTGCGGGCAAATCGGAATCATAGCCAGCAGCCTGCGGTAATTCAAGCCGACTCCGGCCATGAACTCCGCGAAGGGAGTTCATTCAGGCCGCCCTCCGACTCCTGTGGCAATCCGTTGCGGGCGGCGATCCGAGTCATCCGTGACGAGTGTCCATTCAGGCCGCCCTCCGACTCCTGTGGCAATCCGTTGCGGGCGGCGATCCGAGTCATCCGTGACGAGTGTCCATTCGGGCCGCCCTCCGACTCCTGTGGCAATCCGTTGCGGGCGGCGATCCGGGTCATCCGTGACGAGTGTCCATTCGGGCCGCCCTCCGACTCCTGTGGCAATCCGTTGCGGCGGCGATCCGAGTCATCCGTGACGAGTGTCCATTCAGGCCGCCCTCCGACTCCTGTGGCAATCCGTTGCGGCGGCGATCCGAGTCATCCGTGACGAGTGTCCATTCAGGCCACCCTCCGACTCCTGTGGCAATCCGTTGCGGGCGGCGATCCGAGTCATCCGTGACGAGTGTCCATTCAGGCCGCCCTCCGACTCCCTCTCCCCCTGGGAGAGGGTTGGGGTGAGGGGGTCCCGGAGCAAGCGCCTCGTTGGACCGCACGATCCGGAGGGGCAGAGTTATCGTGGCGCCCTCACCCGGCCTTCGGCCACCCTCTCCCGGAGGGAGAGGGGTTGGATGCGCATGAATGCGGATCAACGGGACGGCGAGCCCGGAAAGGCACGGGACTACAGCGATACCGGGGGTTTGATGCGCACGGGAAAGACCGATCGGCCAGACCGGGCGGACCGGCCTGCGAATCAAGCGGACGGGACGGCGACGGGGCGTTCGTCGTAGCACACATCGTCGTAGCACACCTCCACGAGGAACAGACCCCGTGCGGGGGCGGTGGGGCCGGCCAGCGTACGGTCGCGGCTGTCGATCAATGCCGCGAGGTCGCCGGCATTCCGCTCGCCCAGCCCGATCTGCACCAGCGTGCCGACGATGTTGCGCACCATGTGTCGGAGGTAACCGGTGGCTTCGACGCGATAGACCCAGTGATCCTCCCACCGGAACAGCTCGTTGCGGTAGACCCGCCGGACCGCGGTGGCGGCGCCGCACCCGGCGGCCCGGAAGCACGAGAAGTCGCGCTCCCCTTCCAGCGCGGCCAACGCCTCACTCATGGCGTCGATGCGCAACTCTCTGGGGACGCGCCACGAATACCGGTCGTTGAACGCCGAACGCCAGGGGTGGTTCCACAGCCGGTACTCGTAGACCCGCTTTTTCGCCTCCCTCCTGGCATCGAAGGAACCGGGCGCCGCTTCCGCGGACTTCACCGTGATGTCGTCCGGGGTGAGGGCGTTCAGGCTCCGCTGGATTCGCGTCAGGTCCCGGCCGTCGGGGCAAACGAAATTCGCCACCTGGCCCAACGCATGGACGCCGGCGTCGGTTCGTCCGGACCCGTGGATGCGGACCTTCTGCTTCAGCAGCACGGCAAGGGCTTCTTCCAGGATACCCTGAATCGTCGGCCCGCCGGGCTGCACCTGCCAGCCGCGGTAGTTCGTGCCGTCGTACTCGATGGTCAGTCTGACGTTCAGTGGTAGTCCCGGATCAGGATCTCGGCGATCTGCACGGCGTTCAGGGCTGCGCCCTTGCGCAGGTTGTCGGCCACGACCCACAGGTTGATGCCGTTCTCCACCGAATCGTCTTCGCGGATGCGCCCGACGTACGTGGCGTCCTTGCCGGCCGCCTCGGTCGCAAGCGGATAGTCGTCGTTGCCGGGATCGTCCTGGAGCAGTACCCCGGGCGCCTCCCGGAGGATGGCGCGGACATCGCCCGCCGACAGCTTGGTCCGGGTCTCGACGTTGATGGATTCGGAGTGGCTGCAGAAGACGGGCACGCGTACGGTGGTGGCGGTGATGCGGATCTCGGGATCGTCCAGGATCTTGCGCGTCTCCAGGACCATCTTCATCTCTTCCCGGGTGTAACCGTTGGGCAGGAACGAATCGATGTGCGGGATGCAGTTGAACG
The DNA here is from genome assembly GCA_965214905.1 of uncultured Binatia bacterium (SeqCode). Lineage (GTDB taxonomy): Bacteria > Desulfobacterota > Binatia > UBA9968 > JAJDTQ01 > JAJDTQ01. The sequence continues at coordinate 1,978,742 of OZ243984.1, read as the reverse complement.
CGATCTGGTGCGGGAACTGCTCGCACTCCACCTCGTGGCTGTTGAACAGCGCCGCGGTCTGCTTGCCGAGCTCCGCCATGGCCCGGCGCCCGGCGCCGGAAACCGACTGGTAGGTGGACACCACGATGCGGGTGATGCCGGCGGCGTCGTACAAGGGCTTCAGCGCCACCACCATCTGGATGGTGGAGCAGTTGGGGTTGGCGATGATTCCCCGGTGGTCGGCGATCCTGTCCGCATTGACTTCCGGAACCACCAACGGGATCTCGTCGTCCATCCGGAAATGGCTGGTATTGTCGATGACCACGGCGCCGGCGCCCACCGCCACCGGGGCGTACCGGGCGCTGACCGACGAGCCCGCCGAGAACATCGCGATATCGATATCGTTGAAAGAATTCTCGTCCAGCACCTCTACCGGGACCTGCCGGCCGCCGAAATCGAGCCGCTGCCCCGCGGACCGTTCGGAGGCCAGCAACCGAAGCGTGCCCACGGGGAACAGACGCTCCTCGAGAATCTTCCGCATCTCCTCGCCCACCGCGCCCGTGGCGCCCACCACGGCAACGTTGTATTTCTCATTGCCCGTCTTCACGCCTGTGACTCCCCGCCGCCGGGACCTGCCCTCGCGCCCGCTCACGCACGGCCGGCGGCGATCTCCTGCCGCACCAGCGAGCCCATCTCCTTGCAACCCACCACCGGCGCCTTCCCTTCGGTGATGTCCGGGGTGCGGTGACCGGCCTCGAGCACCCGCTCCACCGCCTGCTCGATGCAGTCGGCGGCGGCGCCCTGATCGAAGGAGTGGCGCAGCATGAGCGCCACCGTCAGAATGGTGGCCAGCGGGTTGGCCTTGTCCTGCCCGGCGAGGTCCGGCGCGCTGCCGTGCACCGGCTCGTACATGCCCACCTTGCCGCCGAGGCTGGCCGACGGCAGCATGCCGATGGAGCCCGTGAGCATGGCCGCCTCGTCGCTCAGGATGTCTCCGAACATGTTGGTGGTGACGATGACGTCGAACTGCCGCGGGTCCCGAATGAGTTGCATGGCGCAGTTGTCCACCAGCACGTGGTCGAGCTCGACGTCGCCGTAGCCTTCCTGGTCGCGAACCCGGGTCACCACCTTGCGCCACAGCTCGGTGGACTCCAGCACGTTGGCCTTGTCCACCGAGGTCACCCGGCCGCGCCGCCTGCGGGCGGCGTCGAAAGCCACCCGGGCGATCCGCTCGATCTCGGGGGTCGTGTAGACCAGGGTGTTGACGCCGCGCTCGGTGCCGTCGGGCTCGGCGGTGACGCCCTTGGGCTGCCCGAAGTAGATGCCGCCGGTGAGCTCCCGCACGACGATCAGGTCGGTTCCTTCCACCACCTCGGGCTTGAGGGTCGAGGCCTGCGCCAGCGGCGCGAACAGCTTCACCGGACGCAGGTTGGCGAACAGCCCCAGCTCCCGGCGCAACGCCAGCAACGCCCGCTCGGGACGGATGGAGTAGTCCAGTCCATCCCACCTGGGTCCTCCCATGGCCCCCAACACCACCGCGTCGCTGGACTTGGCCAAGCCCAGGACCTGGTCGGTCAGGGGGGTTCCGTGAGCGTCGATGGACGCTCCACCCACCAGCCCCTCCTCGACGTCCACGGTGAAACCGAAGATCTCGCCCGCCTGTTGCAGCACCGCCATGGCCTCTGCCACCACTTCCGGGCCGATGCCGTCGCCCGGAAGCACCGTTAACCTGTGACTCATGGACCCCCCTCGACTGCTGCCCGACGGTGGCGCTTGCGATATTCCAGGCGGTTCAACGCGTTCACGTACGCCAGCGCACTCGCCATGATGATGTCCGTGTGGGAACCTTTCCCGGTCATGTTGACGTCCTTTTCCTCGAGCATGCACGACACCTCGCCCTGGGCGTCGGTGCCGCCGGTGACGCTCGAAACCGAATAGCGCCGCAGTTTCGCGCTGCTGCCGGAAATCCTGGCGATGGCTTTATAACACGCATCCACCACCCCGTCACCCGTGTCGTGGGCCATCTTCTCCTCGCCGTCCACCCGCATCCGCACGGTGGCCGACGGCACCGCGGACGAGCTCGACGCAATGTTCATGTACACCAGCTCGTAGCGGTCCGGCTGGCTCGGTATTCTCAGCACCTCGTCCGCCACCAGGGTCTCGATGTCCTCGTCGAACACCTCTTTCTTCTTGTCGGCGAGCTGCTTGAAGCGCTCGAAGGCGCGGTTGACCTCATCCTTGCCGAGCGAAAACCCGAGTTGCTGCAGCCTCTCGCCGAAGGCGTGCCGGCCGGAGTGCTTGCCCATCACCAGCCGGTTGCCCGTGATGCCGACGGTCTCGGGCTTCATGATCTCGTAGGTGAGCTTCTGCTTCAGCACGCCGTCCTGGTGGATCCCGGCCTCGTGGGCAAAGGCGTTGTCGCCCACGATCGGCTTGTTGAGCGGCACCGCGATGCCGGTAACCTGGGACAGCAGACGCGACGTCGGATAGATCTGCTCGGTGTGGATGCGCGTGTCGAGATCGAAGACCGGCTGGCGCGTCTTGAGGGCCATGACCACCTCTTCCAGCGAGGTATTGCCGGCCCGCTCGCCGATGCCGTTCACCGTGCATTCCACCTGCCGCGCCCCGTTGGCCACCGCCGCCAGGGAATTGGCCACGGCCAGGCCCAGGTCGTTGTGACAGTGGGCGCTCCAGGTGACCTTCTCCGAGCCCTCGGTGTTCTCGATCAGGTACCGCACCAGCTCGCCGAACTCCGACGGGATGGCGTAGCCCGTGGTGTCCGGGATGTTGAGGGTCTTCGCGCCGGCCCTGATGGCCTCGGCGAAGACTTCCACCAGAAACTCCGGGTCGCTGCGAGAAGCGTCCTCCGCCGAGAACTCGACATAGTCCAGATACCTCCGGGCCTGCACCACCGCCGTGCCCACCGACTCCAGCACCTCCTCCCGTGACATCCGGAGCTTGTGCTTCATGTGGATGTCGGAGGTGGCGATGAAGGTGTGGAGCCCGGGCTTCCGCGCCCCTTCCACCGACTTGACGGCCTTCCGGATGTCGCCCTGCTGCGCTCTCGCCAGGCTCAGCACGATGGGACGCTTGACCGCCTTGCACACTTGCACCACGGACTCGAAGTCCCCCGGCGACGACGCGGCGAAGCCGGCCTCGATCACGTCCACTCCCAGCTTTTCGAGTTGACGGGCGATCAGGACCTTCTCGTCGATGTTCATGCTTGCCCCGGGCGACTGCTCGCCGTCCCTGAGGGTGGTATCGAAAATGTTCACGATGTTTTTGGCGCCCATGGTCTTCCTCCTCAAAAAAAAACTCCCGCGGAGGTCCGGCGGGAGTTTGGATCATGCAAGCTGAGGTTCGCTTCTGGTCAGGCTTGTACGAGTGCCTGCTCTTCCCTCCGTCGCTTTCGCACGGCGAGCAGCCCTAACAGGGGCCCCGATAGGGTGTACGCTAAAAACGCCGAGAACAACACGATCTGCCACATGGCGATGGTCAGTATAATGACTGCGAGCGCGGAAAGCAACAACCAAATGGTGCTGCGTTTCTTGAAATGGTGCTGTTTCAGGCTGAAATAGCGGAAATTGCTCACCATCAGCCCCGCCAGCACACACGCGATGACAATGAAGACCAGGGGCTTGCTGCCGGTGTTCTCGAGCCCCAGCATGAAGTACATGAAGAGGGTGGCCGCGATCATGGCGGCGGCGGCCGGGATCGGCAATCCGGTAAAGTAGCTCTTTTCCGTGGCCAGGGTCCGGACGTTGAAGCGCGCCAGGCGCAAAGCCCCGCAAACGGTGAACAGCGCCGCCCCGAACCCGCCCCGGATGCCCCACGGTTCGAGCGCGAAGACGTAGACCAGGACGGCCGGGGCCACCCCGAACGAGATCACGTCGGCCAGGGAATCGAACTCGACGCCGAACTGACTGGTCGTATGGGTCAGCCGCGCCACCGCGCCGTCGACGCCGTCCAACAGGTTCGCGGCCACGATCAACAGGGCGGCCTTGTGGTACTCACCGCTGATGGCGAACAGGATGGCGAATACGCCACAGAAGAGATTCCCCGCCGTGAACAGGCTGGGCAGAAGATAGATGCCCTGGCGCAACCGGTTCGCCGGAGCCCGTCGCCTCGTGCGGCGCCGCGTCATCTTCCCCCGTGGGATCAGTCGAACCTTCTTGAAAGGCGCGTCGGTCTTCTCGGAACGTTCCATGACGCTGGTCTCCCGATCAGAGTCTGGCGACGATGGTTTCCCCGCCCCGGACCCGCTGGCCGGGGCACACTTCGACCGCGGCGTCCCGCGGCAGGAACAGGTCTACGCGGGACCCGAACATGATCATGCCAAAACGCTCGCCCCGCTTCAACGAATCACCTCGGCCTACGTAACAAACGATCCGACGGGCGAGAAAGCCCGCGATCTGCACGATACGCAGCGTTCTGCCCCCATCGCCCACGAGCTCGATGGCGTTGCGTTCGTTCTCCTCCGACGCCTTGCCCTTGTAGGCCGCCAGGAAGTGACCCGTCTGATAGCGGACGTCGGTCACCCGTCCGTTCATCGGGGCCCGGTTGATGTGCACATCCAGGGGAGAAAGAAAGATGCTGAGCCTGCGGCTGCCGGCGGCGGAGGCATCGCCGACGGACACCACCTTGCCGTCCGCCGGAGACACGACGATGCCTTCTCCGTCCGGCGAAACGCGCTTGGGGTCGCGAAAGAACCCTGCCATCGCCACCGCCGCCGCCGCCAGTACCGCTCCGGACACGAACCAGCCCACGGCCAGGGCAGCGGCCGCCAGCCCCGCCGCGGCGAAAACGAACCGATAACCTTCCTTCGCGATTCCTATGGGAAACTCCTCCGTTGCGCCGTTGGCGGGTCCGTGTCAGCCTCCGGGCGGTCGGGCGCGTGCGGGTTTGCAACCCGCCCCTACTAGTTCCTGCTCTTGTCCACCAGCCGGTTCTCGGCCAGCCAGGGCATCATCGACCTGAGCTGCTCACCCACCTTCTCGATGGGATGGTTCCGGGAGGCTTGGCGCAGCTCGTTGAACTGCGGCGAGCCGGCGCGGTGCTCGTTCATCCACTCGTCGGCGAATCTTCCCGATTGAATGTCCGCCAGGATCTCCTTCATGATCTTGCGGGTGTCGTCTCCGACGATCCGTCTCCCCCGGGTGAGATCACCGTACTCCGCGGTGTTGCTGACGGAGTAGCGCATGTTGGCCAGCCCGCCCTCGTAGATCAGATCGACGATCAGCTTGACCTCGTGACAGCACTCGAAGTAGGCCATTTCCGGCGGATAGCCCGCCTCCACCAGGGTTTCGTAGCCCGCCTGGATCAACGACGTAAGGCCGCCGCAGAGCACCGTCTGCTCGCCGAACAGGTCCGTTTCCGTCTCGTCCTTGAAACTGGTCTCGATGACCGCGGCGCGGGCGCCGCCGATGGCGGCGGCATAAGCCAGACCCACCGGCGTGGTATCTCCGGAGGGGTCCTGCTCGACGGCCAGAAGGCAAGGCACTCCCCTGCCCCGCTCGAACTCGCTCCGCACCAGGTGGCCGGGCCCCTTCGGGGCCACCATGAAGACATTGACGTCCTCGGGAGGAACCACCCGCTTGAAGTGGATGTTGAAGCCGTGCCCGAAGGCGAGGTAGTTTCCCGGCTCGAGACCGGGCCGGATGACCTCCTTGTAGACGTCTCCCTGGAGCTCGTCGGGCAGCAGCACCATGACCACGTCCCCGGCTTCGGCCGCCTCCGCCGTCTCCATCACCGTCAGGCCGGCATCCGCCGCCTTGGCCCAGGACGCGCTGTCGCGCCTCAATCCCACCACTACGTCCACGCCGGAGTCGCGCAGATTGCTGGCGTGTGCGTGTCCCTGGCTGCCGTAACCGAGTACCGTGACCTTGCGGTCGCGGATCCGGCTCAGGTCCGCGTCCTGGTCATAGTAGACCTGCATGTCAAACCTCCCGGTCTAGTCTAGTGTCGTGTCCTGGAACCGAAGTCGGGCGGAGCCCCGGCTACAGCGATTCGCGCGCGACGGCGATGCGGCCCGTGCGAACGATCTCCTTGATGCCCATGGGCTTCAACAGGTTGATCACCGCCTGGATCTTGCCGGCGTCCCCCGACACCTCGAGGGTATACGTCTGCGGGGTCGAGTCGACGATGTTGGCGCGGAAGATATGCGCGATCCGCATGGCCTCGTCCCGTTGGGCCTGCTTGGCCAGGATCTTTATCAGCGCCGTTTCCCGGTCGATGTGGTCCTCTTCGGTGAGGTCCACGACCTTGAGAACCTCGATGACCTTGTTGAGCTGCTTCATGATCTGCTCGATGACGTCCTCGTCACCCGAGGTCACCACCGTGATCATGGATATGCTGGAATCCGGGGTCGGAGCCACGGACAGACTCTCGATGTTGTAGCCCCGCGCACTGAACAGGCCGGCCACCCGCGCAAGCACACCGGATTTGTTCTCGACCAGAACCGAGATGATGTGTTCCATCCACCAAACCCTTACGCCGGCAGCACGGCGTCCGCATCCTCTCCCTTTTTCCGCGAGGACCCGCGCGCGGTCTTCAGTTGCGGCGGATCTTCCAGCACCATCTCGTGATGGGCGCCGCCGGCGGGGATCATCGGATAGCAGTTCTCGAACCGGTCGATGGCGAAGTTCATCAGCGCCGGGCCCTTGTGCTTGAGCCCCTCCTTCAGCACCCCTTCCACGTCCGCGGGACCTTCCGAGTGCAGCCCGAGGATCCCGTAGGCCTCCGCGAGCTTGACGAAATCGGGAATGGCGCCCAGATCGCTGGAAGCGTAACGTCCCTCGTAGAAGAGGTCCTGCCACTGCCGCACCATGCCGTGGAACTGGTTGTTGAGCAAAATGATCTTGACCGGGAGCTTGTGGATGGCCGCCACCGCCAGCTCCTGAAGATTCATCTGGAAGCTGCCTTCACTGGTGATGCAGAGCACGGTCTTGCTGGGATACGCCTTCTGCGCGCCAATGGCGGCCGGGAATCCGAAGCCCATGGTGCCGAGCCCGCCGGAGGTGAGAAAAGTGCGTTGGGTGGCGCCCTTGAAATACTGCGCCGCCCACATCTGGTGCTGACCCACGTCGGTCACGACGATGGCCTTGTGCCGGGTCAACTCGTAGGCTTTCTCGATGACGTACTGCGGTTTGGTCTCCTTCCTGCCTTCCTGCCGGTAGGACAGCGGATGCTCCGAGGCCCATTGGTTTACCTGCTTGAGCCACGGGCGGCGCTGCGCCTTGACGCTTTCGGGGTTGCCGTCCATGGAGTTCAACAGGCCCACCAACTCCCGCAACACCGTCTTCACGTCGCCGACGATGGGGATGTGGGCGTGGACGTTTTTCTTGATGGAAGTCGGGTCGATGTCGATATGGATGACCCGGGCCCGGGGTGAGAACTCGGACAGCTTGCCGGTCACGCGGTCGTCGAACCGGGCGCCTACGGCGATGAGCAGGTCGGCCTCGTGCATGGCCATGTTGGCGCAGTACGTGCCGTGCATGCCCAACATGCCCATGGACAGCGGATGGGTCCCGGGAAAGGAGCCGAGGCCCATCACCGTCATGGTCACGGGGATCTGCGTCAGATCCGCGAACTCGTGCACCTCGTTGGCCGCACCGGAAAAGACCGCTCCGCCGCCCACGTATATGACCGGCTTCTTCGCCTTCAGGATCTCGCCGGCGGCCTGCTTGATCTGGTAGCGGTTGCCGGACACCGTAGGGCGGTATCCCCGAAGGTTGACCTTGTCGGGATAGCGGAACTCGGCGGATTCGGTGCTCACGTCCTTGGGGATATCCACCAGCACCGGACCCGGGCGGCCCGTGTTGGCGATATAGAAGGCCTCCTTGATGGTGGCGGCGAGGTCGGCGACGTCTTTCACCAGGACGTTGTGCTTGGTGCAGGGACGGCTGATGCCGATGTTGTCCGCTTCCTGGAACGCGTCGTTGCCGATGAGGTTGGTGGGGACCTGTCCGGTGAACGCCACCAGCGGCACGGAGTCCATCATGGCGTCCGCCAGGCCGGTTACGATGTTGGTCATCCCCGGACCCGAGGTCACCAGGGCGACGCCGGCCTTGCCCGTGGCCTTGCCATAGCCCTCGGCCATGTGCACCGCGCCTTGCTCGTGCCGGGTCAGGATAACCTCGACGTCCTTCTGTTGGTGCAGTACGTCGAACAGCTTGAGGACCACTCCGCCGGGAATTCCGAACACGGTCTTCACTCCCTCGCGCTTGAGCGACTCCACAAATATTTCCGACCCGGTCAACTTCATCGTCATCTCCCAAACCCGGCATGGCCGGAACCAAGGATGGCGTCCTTCGACTTCGCTGGCGCTACGTTCGGGACGAACGCGGTTTCTTCGTCATCTTGCACAGGATTCGACGGATAAGCGACTAACTCGCGGACTTGTACCGGCCGAGAATCTCCATGATCTTGTCCTTGCCTACGAGTTTCAGCTTCTGGATGCGTTTCTTCTCCAACTCCTCTTCCGGTGACAAATAGCCTCTGTCGTGCAGGTCCACCAACCGCTTCTCGTACTCCAGGTGTTCTTCATAATATTTGCGCAGTTCCGGGTCCTTATCCAAGACAGAGGCAATCATCTGCTCCTCTCTCTCCTCCATTGGACGACCTCCTGATCGATGATTTGGGGAAAGCGGTAAAATTTATCCAACGTCCGCTTTTTTGTCAATGCGCGGCCGGTCGCTGCCGGCGCCCGGCGCGTCGTGACCCGCTACCCCGAACCACCGCGAGCCGCGCGGGCCATCGCGTCGGGCGGGCGTATGTAGTAAGGCGTCAGCGATGCGGCCGGGGCGTCCGGCGCGGCCAGGAACTTCCGTTCGGCGATGCCGGCGACGGCCACGGCGGTGCAGGGGAGACCGGCCCCGACCGTGACCTGCGCGCGGCCGCCCGTGCATCGGGCGATCAGGTCGGCGTAAGCCTGGGCGCCGGTTCCCACGAAGACGCACGAGCCCGTTGCCACGGCATCCACCTGCCGGACCATGGACTCCGGTGCTGAAAGGGAATCCTCGATCAGGCATTCGAAGGCCGTGGCCGTCCGGCGGTACAGTGCCGCGTAGACCTCCCCTTTCCGGGCATCCAACATGGGGCATATGTAGGTCGCGCCTTCGCCCCTGGGCACCCGATACGCCGCGGCTTCCAGGGTGCGCACCCCGACCACCGGCGTATCCGAGCCGTAGACCAGACCCTTGACCGTGCTGATGCCGATTCTCAAGCCGGTAAAGGAACCGGGTCCCACTGCGACCCCTACGAGGGAGAGGCTCGAAAAGTCCGTCCCTGCGCGCCGGAGCGCCTCGTCGATGACCGGGATCAGCTCCTCCGCATGGTTCGACCGGCCCGGCCGGCGGTCCTTCGAGCGCGTCGATTCCCGAACGCATTCGGCCGCGAGGCGGCCGCCGTCCAGGACCGCGGCGCTCAGCAAGGCCGTCGAAGTATCGATTCCGAGTACTTTCATGGTTCGGGCACGTGGTGCCGTCGGGGAAGGCCCGGGGGCCCTTCCGAGCCGGAGAGCATCCACTGCGGTCCTTCGGCCGCGCCGGGTCAGCTCGCGAAAATCCGCGCCAGATCGTTGTAAAACGCGTAGACCATGACGAAGAGCAGCAGCACCAGGCCCACCTGCTGGGCCCGCTCCCGCTGCCGGGCTTCGAGGGGCCTTCCGCGCACGGCTTCGATCGCGAAGAACAGCAGGTGTCCGCCGTCCAGCATCGGGATGGGGAGCAGGTTCAAGACGCCCAGGTTGATGCTCAGGATCGCCACCAGGAACAGATAGTCCGCAATCCCCCTTCGGGCCTGTTGCCCGGCCAACTGGGCGATCATCAGCGGACCGCCGAGGTTCGCCGAATCGACGCGCCCGACCACCATCTTGACCAGCACCTCCAGCGTCAGCGCCGAAATCTCCACGGTTCGGGAAACCGCCAGCCAGCCCGCCGTCAGGGGATTTCTCCTTTCCACCTCGACGGTTCCGGCGCTTTGAATCCCGATCAACCAGGTTTCCTCGGGCTCGCCCAGAAGATTCCGCGTCTGTCCCTTTGCGGGACTCAGCGTGACCGTGAATTCCCTCTCGCCACGGACCACGCCCAGATCCATCGGGCGGCCCCGGCTCGCCCTGACCTCGCCGGACAGTTGATCCCAGGAACGGATGGGGCGTTCGGCCACCATGACCACCCGGTCGCCGGCCTCGAGTCCCGCGCCGGCCGCGGGCGAACCGGGCTGTACGCCGCCGATCTCCGCGGTGCGGTAGGGCACGCCGAAGAACGTGAAGACGCAAAGGAACACCACCATGGCCAACAGGAAATTCGCCCCCGGCCCGGCCGCCACGATGGCGGAGCGGCTGGCCAGACTCCGGTGTGCGAAGGACCGGTCCCGCTCTTCGGAGCCCACCTCCTCACCGGGATCTTCGCCCACCATCTTGACGTACCCTCCCAGGGGGAAGGCACTCACGCAGTATTCGGTTTCACCGTAGCGGCGGATCAGCACCTTCGGACCGAAACCGATGGAGAAGGTCACTACGCCCACGCCGGCCTTCTTGGCCACGAGGAAGTGGCCGAGCTCGTGGAGAAACACCAGCACGCCGAACGCCACGATGGCGGCGACGATCATGTAGGCGACGTCGATCACCGGATCTCCTGCTGCTCCTGCACCAGCTCCCGCGCCAACGTCCGGGCCCACTTGTCGACCTCGAGGACCTGCTGCAGGGTCTTGGGCTCGACGGACTTGTGGGACTCGATGGTCTTCCGGCTGATCTCATGGATCCGGCGAAAACCGATGCGCCCGTCCAGGAAGGCAGCCACCGCCACCTCGTTGGCGGCGTTCAGAACCGCCGGAACGGCGCCGCCCCGGGCCAGGGCGCCGTAGGCCATGTCCAAAGCCGGATATCGCCGGCGGTCCACGTTCATGAAGGTGAGCTCGCCCTGCTTCTGCAAGTTCAACGGCGCCAGCCCGGTTTCGAGCCGTTCGGGATGGGAGAGCGCGTAGGCGATGGGGATACGCATGTCGGGAATGCCGAGTTGCGCCATGACCGCGCCGTCACGGTAGCGCACCATGGAGTGGACGATACTCTGGGGGTGGATCATCACCTCCACTCGCTCGCCGGGCACGCCGAACAACCAACGGGCCTCGATCACCTCCAGCCCCTTGTTCATCATGGTGGCCGAATCAATGGTGATCTTGGGCCCCATCTTCCAGGTGGGATGTTGCAGCGCCTGTTGGATGGTCACGCGGCACAGCTCCCGAAGCGGCGTGCGCAGGAACGGTCCTCCGGACGCCGTCAGGATGATCCTGTCGACGTCTTCCCGGCGGTTTCCCTCGAGACACTGGAACACCGCGCTGTGCTCGCTGTCCACCGGCAGAAGCTGCACGCCCCGCTTCCTGGCCTCCCGCACGAATAGCTCGCCGGACATGACCAGGGCTTCCTTGTTGGCCAGCCCCACGTCCTTGCCGGCCTGCACCGCGGCGAAGGTCGGCACGAGCCCGGCCCCGCCCACGATGGCCGCCAGCACGAAGTCCGCGGTGGGTTCCGTGGCCGCGGCCACCGCGCCCTCCTCGCCGTAGACGAGCTCGACCCTGCGCCGGCCGATGAGCTTGCGCAGGGCATCGACGTCGGCCCGGTCCTTGACGCTGACGATACGCGGAGCGAACTCGGCGACCTGGCGCGCCAACAACGCCAGATTGCGCCCGGCCACCAGGCCGCCGACCTTGAACCGTCGCTTGAGGTTCCGGATGACGTCGAGGGCGTTGACGCCGATGGTGCCGGTGGATCCCAGAATGACGATGGTTTTCATCAGGACAACAACCGCAGGCAGTAGGTACTCAGAATTCCCGGGAAGATCAGGCTGTCAAGCCGGTCCATCAGGCCGCCGTGGCCCGGGAAGATGTCACCCGAGTCCTTGGCCGCAAAGCCCCGCTTGATCAATGATTCGAACAGGTCGCCGAGCTGAGCGATCAGTACGACGGCCAGGGAGAACCACAACACTCGACTGGATGACATGGGCAAGAGCCACCAACCCGACAGCCACCCGGCGGCGAGGCCCGCCGCCGTGGCGGCCACGGACCCTTCAACCGTCTTCCCCGGGCTGACCGAAGGATACAACTTTCTTCGGCCCAGGGCCACACCGGCAAAGTAACCGGCGCTGTCGGTCGAGAAGACGACGATCAGCAGCCACAACACCCACTCGTACCCGCTGCGGTAAAGGACGGCGAAATGCGGGAACAGGTAGCCCAGGTACAACGCCCCGGCCAACGCCAGCGCGAGGTGCCGGTAACGTTCCTCCACCGTACCGCCGGTGAAGATGAACACGGGGAACAGGCCCGCCAGAATGACCGGGAACAAGCCCGAGAACCCGGGCGCCACAAGGGTCAGCGACATCAGCATGCCCGCCGCGATCCCCATGAGGCGCACCCCTCCATGGTCCGGGAAGGCCATGCGAAAGTATTCATGCAGGGCGACGAGGGTGAGGACCTCGATGAACGACGAGAACAGCAGGACGTTGTCCAGGACGATAATCCCGACGATGAGGGGAATCCCGACCAGGGCGGTCAGTACCCGGGTGCGCATCTGCGTAGCCCCACGTCGGAGAACCCGGCTTCAACCCTGCAGGAGTTGCTCGTCCGTCTTGCCGAATCGACGCTTCCGTCGTTGAAACTCCAGCAGCGCCTTGATGTATTGTTGCTCCGAGAAATCAGGCCAGAGCGTGGGCGTGATGTACAACTCGGTGTAGGGTATCTGCCAAAGGAAGAAGTTGCTGATGCGCATTTCCCCGCTGGTGCGAATCAACAGGTCCGGATCGGGGATGGGTCCGGTTTCCGTATTGGCGGCGATGATGAACTCGTCGATCTCCTCGGGCTTGTACTCTCCGGCCTTCACTTTCCAGGCGATGTCCCGCACCATCTTGACGATGTCACTCCGGCCACTGTAGCTGAGGGCCAGAATGACCGTAATGGCGGTGTTGTTGCGGGTGAGGTTGATGTTGTTGTCGAGGACCCGGCGTACCGACACGGGAAGGCGTTTGAGGTCGCCGATGGCCACGAGACGGACGCCTTCGCACATCATGCGGTCCAACTCGCGCTGCAGGTAGTTCTCCAGGAGTCCCATCAGTCCCACGATCTCGTGGTGAGGCCGATTCCAGTTCTCGGATGAGAACGCGTACAGCGAAAGATAGCGAATACCGAGATTGCGGCTGATCTCGACCGTGGTCTTGACCGCGTTCGTTCCCTCGCGATGACCTTCGAGGCGACGCTTGCCCCGAAGCCTGGCCCAGCGTCCATTGCCGTCCATGATGATCGCGACATGGGTGGGCAACTGACTCTTTTCTAGCCCGTAGAGTTCCATTGCGAAAGATTGAAAAGGCAGGCGTTGTCGAAAGGACGCGCTGTCGAAAGGACGCGGCGCCGGCGCCCCGTACGGACCGCTAGACCTCCATGATCTCCTCTTCCTTGGTCTTGAGGAACCCGTCCACTTTGGCGACGAACTCGGCAGTGATCTTCTGGATCTTTTCCTGCCCCTGCTTCACCTCGTCCTCGGTGATCTCCTTGCCCTTCTGCATCTCCTTCAAACCGTCGATGGCGGCGCGTCGATGGTTTCGTACGGAGACGCGATAATCTTCGGCGGTCTTGCGGACCTGCTTCACGAGATCCTTGCGCCGCTCGCCGCTGAGCTCCGGTATCGGCACCCGGATCAACTTGCCGTCATTGGAGGGCGTGAGACCGAGGTCGGCCTTCAGGATGGACTTCTCCATGCCGGCGATGGCGTTCCGATCGTAGGCCTGGATCGTCACCAGCCGGGGCTCGGGGACCGCGATGGTGGCGATCTGGTTCAACGGTGTCCGGGTGCCGTAGTAGTCCACGGTGACGCCGTCGAAGAGCGATGCCGAGGCCCGTCCCGTCCGCACGCGCGCCAACTCCCGGCGCATGGCCGTCAAGGTTTTCTCCAGCTCTTCCTTCAAAGCGCTATAGAAGGCGTCGTCCATTTCGCACCTGAACTCATCCGAAACGTCAGCGTGGCATCGGCCACGGGCAGTTCGAAACCCGCCCCTGCCATGTCACCGGTCGCCGATGCCTACGAGGGTCCCGATGGGCTGACCGTTCACCACCTTGCGAATGTTACCCCGTTCCATGACGTTGAAGACGATGATGGGGAGTTGGTTGTCCATGCAGAGTGATATGGCGGTGGAGTCCATCACCTTGAGCTCCTTGCTCAGCACCTCCATGTGGGTCAGCTCCCGGAAGAGCTTCGCTTCGTGGTTCTTCAACGGGTCCGTGTCGTAGACACCCGTGACCTTGGTTGCCTTCAGGATGACCTCGGCGCCTACCTCCATGGCCCGGAGGCTCGCCGTGGTGTCCGTGGTGAAATAGGGATTGCCGGTTCCCCCGGCGAAGATGACCACCCGTCCCTTTTCCAGATGCCGAACCGCACGCCGGCGGATGTACAACTCGGCCACCTGACGCATCTCGATGGCCGACATCACCCGGGTGGACACGCCGATCTTTTCCAACGCATCCTGGAGCGCGATGCTGTTGATGACCGTGGCCAGCATGCCCATGTAATCGGCGCTGGCGCGGTCGATGCCGTGGTCGCTGGCCTCGGCGCCGCGCAAGATGTTGCCGCCGCCGATGACCAGGGCAATCTCGCAGCCGAGCTCGTGAACTTCCCGGATCTCTTCCACGAACCGCGCGACGGTGGCCGGATCGATCCCGTACTGGCGCTCTCCCGCGAGCACCTCTCCGGTGATCTTCAGAATGACTCGCTTGTATCTCAACTCCACGCCGGTCATTCTGTGGAGACCCGGGTTTGCTGGCGACACTACTCCTTCATCCCCTCGCCTACGGAATAGCGAACGAAACGCCGGACCCGGATGTTTTCGCCCAGACGAGCGATAGCGTCCTGTATCAGATCCTTGACCCGGCGGGCCGGCTCCTTGATGTAAGCCTGCTCCATGAGACAGGCTTCCTCGTAGAAACGCTCCATCTTGCCGTCGACGATCTTCGCCAGCACGGCCTCGGGCTTGTTCAACTCCTCCGCCTGTTGTCGATAGATCGCTTTCTCCCGCTCCAACTCTTCGTCGTCGACATCCTCACGCCGGACATAGCGCGGGCTGGCCGCCGCGATCTGCATGGAAAGGTCCTTGACCAGAGCCTGGAATTCTTCGGTGCGGGCCACGAAATCGGTCTCGCAATTCACTTCCAGGAGCACGCCGATCTTGCTGCCGCCGTGGATGTACGCGCCGACCATCCCCTCGCTGGCCTCACGCTCGGACTTGCGTGCGGCCAGCGCCAACCCCTTTGCTCTCAGGTGATCCACCGACTTCTCGAAGTCGCCCTCGCACTCCACCAGGGCCTTCTTGCAATCCATGAATCCCGCGCCCGTTTTGTCCCGTAGTTGTTTGACCAGACTGGCATTGATGGCCATGCTACCTCAGCTCCCCGCCACGGTCGGCGTTTTCGGCGTCGTTACCGCCGGCTCCTCCCCGGTCGACTCCCCTTCTGCGGCGGCCTCTGCTGCTGCGGCCTCTGCTGCTGCGGCGGCCTCTGCCTTCGCGGCTTCCGCCTCCATCTTCGCCTGGTCGCAGAGGGCCTTGCCTTCATTGACCGCCGCGGCCATGAGGCTGCAGAAGAGCCGGATGGCGCGAATCGCATCGTCGTTGCCGGGGATCTTGTAGTCCACCAGATCCGGGTCACAGTCGGTGTCGATGATCGCGATGACCTTGATGCCGAGCTTGCGAGCCTCGCGCACGGCGATGGCTTCCTGTCCGGGATCGATGATGAAAACCGCGTCCGGCAGCTTCCTGATGTCCTTGATTCCCCCGAGGGCGCGCTCCAGCTTGGCCCGCTCGCGGCTGTGCGAAAGCATCTCTTTCTTGGTCAGCGCCTCGACGATCTTGGGGTCATTGGCCATTTCCTCAAGCTTCTTGAGGCGTTCGATGCTCTGACGGACGGTCTGGAAGTTGGTCAGCGTGCCGCCCAGCCAACGGTGATGAACATAGGACATGCCGCAGCGTTCCGCCTCTTCGCGGACCGAGTCCTGCGCCTGCTTCTTGGTCCCGACGAACAGGACGTGGCCCCCGGCCACGATCAGGTCCCGGACCTGGGCGCAGACGTCCTTGACCATTCGTACGGTCTGCTGGAGGTCGATGATATGAATCCCGTTCCGCGCCCCGAAGATGTAAGGCTTCATCTTGGGGTTCCA
Source organism: uncultured Binatia bacterium (SeqCode) (assembly GCA_965214905.1). Classification (GTDB taxonomy): domain Bacteria; phylum Desulfobacterota; class Binatia; order UBA9968; family JAJDTQ01; genus JAJDTQ01. The sequence goes on along the minus strand of OZ243984.1, from coordinate 1,962,574 downwards.
GCGACTGGTCTGGTGCCCGAAGTGGACCCCGGCTTCCAGTAGCTGCTTCATGGATATGTCCGTCATAACGCCAGAACCTCGAATTCGAATTCTACGTAGCTCGACATCTGTTCTCCTGCCTCAAAACCTGTGGGATGAACGGCCGACCCTGACTGCTGTGCGCTGCCGGGTACGGAAGAGAGCAACGATGGCTATTAGCAAAATTGGCACCACCACGCAACAGAACTCCGCGGCGGCCGGACCCCGGTCAAGTGTTCATGGATTCGAGGAATTCCTTGTTGCTCTTGGTGCCGTGGAGCTTGTCGAGCAGGAACTCCATGGCCTCGACCACACTGAGTTGCGACAGGACCTTGCGGAGGATCCAGATGCGGTTGAGGTCCTCCTTGGGGATCAGGAGTTCTTCCTTGCGGGTGCCGGACTTGTTGATGTCCACCGCCGGGAACACACGTTTGTCCATCAGCCTGCGGTCCAGGTTGATCTCCATGTTGCCGGTCCCCTTGAACTCCTCGAAAATCACCTCGTCCATGCGGCTTCCCGTGTCGATCAGGGCGGTGGCGATGATCGTGAGGCTGCCGCCGTCTTCGATGTTCCGCGCGGCGCCGAAAAACTTCTTCGGCTTGTGCAGCGCGTTGGAATCCACGCCGCCGGAGAGGATCTTGCCGCTCGGCGGGACCACGGTGTTGTAGGCCCGGGCCAAGCGGGTGATGCTGTCCAACAGGATGATGACGTCCTTGCCGTGCTCCACCAGCCGCTTGGCCTTCTCGATGACCATCTCGGCCACCTGCACGTGGCGCGTTGCCGGTTCGTCGAAGGTGGAACTGACCACTTCCCCGATCACCGACCGCTGCATGTCGGTCACCTCTTCCGGGCGTTCGTCGATGAGCAGAACGATGAGCACGGCGTCCTCGTGATTGTGGGCGATGGCCTTGGCGATGTTCTGCAACATCATGGTCTTGCCCGTCCGCGGCGCCGCCACCACCAGGCCCCGTTGTCCCATGCCGATGGGCGTCAGCAAATCGATGAAACGCGTGGTGTATTCGTCCGGCTGGTGCTCCAACGAAATGCGCTGGTTGGGATAGAGCGGAGTGAGGTTGTCGAAGAGAATCTTGTCCCGCACCTTGTCGGGGTCGTCGTTGTTGATGTTCTCGACCTTCAGGAGAGCGAAATACCGCTCACCGTCCTTCGGAGGCCGGATCTGGCCGGAAATGATGTCTCCCGTGCGCAAGCCGAAACGCCTGATCTGGCTGGGCGATACGTAGATGTCATCCGGGCCGGGCAGGTAATTGTAGTCCGGCGCCCTCAGAAAGCCGAACCCGTCGGGCAGGGTTTCCAGAACGCCCTCTCCGTAAACGTAGCCATTCTTCTCGGTTTGCGCCTGCAGGATGGCGAATATGAGATCCTGCCGCCGCATGTTCGCCGCGCTCTCGATGCTGAAACCCTTGCCGATATTCGCCAGTTCGGCGATCTTCTTGGACTTGAGCGAGCTCAGGTTCAAGCCGTTCTGGTGCACGGGCTCCGCCGCCGCCCGGTTCCGGCGAGCCGTTTCGACCTTGGATTCACCCCCCGCCGCGGAGCGCGTTCGTACATTAGCCATAAAACTTCCTTTCAATCACGCTGCCGGCGGCTGTTCGAACCGGACAAGAAGCGACTGCGAAGCAGGAAACCGGACCAGAAACCGGATCAATTTGTAGCAATGATTGATAAAACGGATTGGATCGAAACGATTCGGCTTACGACGGATCGAGTTTACGGCGTCGCAAGACGCAAGCCTAAACGGTACATGAAACAGGGGACTTTGTCAAGCATGACGCGACCGTGCCCTCGGGACCGTTGCGGCTCAGCACCCGGCGGGCGTGGACGATATCCTCCTCGATCTGGCCGACGAGCCCTTCGACCGACGGGAAATTTCGTTCCTCCCGAAGCCTCTCCACGAAGAATACCTGCAAACGGCGACCGTAAAGGTCTTCCTTGAAATCCAGTATATGGGTCTCGATGGTCCTGGGTCCCGACCCGAAGGTAGGGTTCACTCCGATGCTGGTGACGCTGTGCATCCGCCGTCCACCCACCTGAACCAGCGTCGCATAGATTCCGTTGCCCGGCACGACCTCCGTCCTGCCGCGCACATTGGCGGTGGGAAAGCCGAGCTCCCGGCCCCGTTGATGACCTTTGACAACCGACCCTTCGATGAAATGGCAACGGCCCAGTTGCCGGCGCGCGATATCGACTCGGCCCTCCGCCAGCAATGCGCGGATTCGACTGCTGCTGATGGCGCGGTCCGAGTCCGCCACGGCCGGAACGACCTCGATCTCTATTCCGGCCGCGGGACCCCACGTCATGAGTTCCCTGACCGTCCCGGCCCTGTCCTTGCCGAAACGAAAATCGCCTCCAACCCACAGCCTTTCCACGCCGAGCCGGACCAGATACCGGCTTACGAAGTCGTGGGGCGACAACGCGCAAAAGCTCGAGGTGAAGCGCTGAATCACCACGAAGTCGATGCCGACACGCCGCAAGAGCGCCAGCTTGTCCTTGCGGGCCAGGATCAACCGCGGCGCGAAACCCGGGGCAAGAATCTTCAGCGGATGGGGTTCGAATGTCAGGACCACGGCGGATCCCCCGCGTGAGCGTGCATCTTCCATCACACGGCGCAACAAGTCCTGGTGCCCCAGATGTACCCCGTCGAAGTTGCCGATGGTCATGACGGGACGGACGAGGGGACGGGTGACGTGCCGCAGAATCTGCATGGTGTTCCCGGAAGGCTGCCCGTGCGGGCTTGATCGGACTGTCCGCCCTCGCGAAGATCCGGGCGACCGAGGGTCAGGTGTCCAGCGCGCGAATCTTCTCTTGCGCTTTTTCGGCTTCCCTGGATCGTGGATACCGGTTGATGACTTCCTGGAGAACGAGCCTTGCGTCGGCCCTGTTCCCCAGTTCGGCAAAAGCGTAGCCTATCTTGAGCCAGGCCGCGGGGACCTTGTCACTGCCCGGGTACTTCCTGCGGACCAGGTCGAATTCCAGGATGGCTTCGTCGAAGTCCTGGAGCGCATAATAACTCTCACCGATCCAGTACTGTGCGTTGTCCGCCAGATTGCTGTCCGCGTACCGTTCGACGAATTTCTTGAACTGTTCGATGGCGCCGCGATAGTCCCTTTCGCGGAGACGCTTCCACGCATTTTCGTAGTCCCGTTGGGCCGCGGCCACGTCATCGCCGCGTTGGGCTTCACCCTGCGGCACGGCCGGTCGGGAAACCGCAGTTGCGGGAGCCGCCGCTCCCGGTTCCCGGGCCGCGGTCTTCGCGGGCGCCTTGCCGGTCTGCAGGACTGCATCGCGCAACAGGCGAAGCTCCTCCTCACGCACCTTCAACAGCTCTCGCTGGGTCCTGACTTCCGCTTCGAGCGTCGCCAACCGACGATCGAGGTCCTGGACGTTGCCGGCGCCGGCTCCCTGCTCCATTCCGCTTCGTATCTCCTGGACGGCTCCCTCCGCAGCATTCAAACGATCCCGCATGGCGGCAAGCTCCGCGCGGGTATCGGCCAATTGCTTCCGGGTCTGGTCGAGTCGCGCCGCCAGATCGTTCACCACCGCCCACTCGCGCTCCGTCAACTGGGCATGAACCTGGGGCGGGGGCACCGCATGATAGTCTACGGTACAGCCCCAGGCCGGGACCAGCAAGCCAAGGGTTAACGTGATCCGGGCGATGATTTGTATCGACATGAAGCCTTCTCGCGAATGGAGAAGCAGCGAGCGGCGATTACCGGGAACTTGTCCGAGCAAACAAACTCTCTACGATGCCGGCTTTTGAGCCCGGACGACGAAATGCGCACGCCGGTTCTTGCGCCAACACTCCTCCGAGTTCACCTTGCAAACCGGGATTTCCTCACCGTAACTGATGGTAGAAAGACGATCCGAAGCATTTCCCAACGTAACGAGATAGTCCTTGACCACCTGTGCTCTACGGGCGCCCAAGGCGAGATTGTATTCGCCGGTGCCCCGATTGTCCGCATGACCCTCGATCTCGATCGAAACACCGGGGTTCTGCTTGATCCAGTCCGAGTTACGCTGGAGAAGGTCACGAGCCTCGGCCGCCAGCTCGGCGCGGTCGAACGCGAAATAGACATCCACCAGCACGCCCATGTCCGGAGGTGTGCCCTGCTGATGGGTGTCCAGACTCCCTTGACCCAGGCCCTGTTCCCGCCCCGCTTGCGACAGATTGCGCTCGGCAATGGCGCTCGGATCGTTTCCAACCGCCGCCTCATCCGTTCCGGACGACGAATTCGCAGCCTGCTCATCCGGCTCTACCGGCGGCGGCACACAGGAGGCCAGCAGCAGCAAAGGCAGGAAACAGAGCAGCAAGGCAAGCGCTTTTCTCATCATCCGTTTTACCCTCTTGTCTTCCCCGAGGCTGGATTGAAACGACCCAAGTTGAAACGACAAAAGGACGTGGCGGCATATGGGCCTAGGGGACCCGAGGAGACCACGACGGATTTGTATCATCTGCCGTGGACCCTGTCAATCTGCGCTGGCTCTCGCCGTCCGCGCGCATGGTATAAATCAGGCGGCCACCGGTCCGGTCGGACATAAACGCTATGAACCGTCCGTCCGGGGCCCACGACGGGTCTTCGTCATTGTGACGATTGGACGTGATCATCCGCTGCTCGCTGCCGTCCGGTCGGATGGTAAAGATATTCATCACGCCGTTCGACCTTCCCGCGAAGGCGATCCGCTCGCCCGTGGGCGACCAGTCCGGCGACTGATTGTAGGAACCTTTGAACGTCAGCCTCCGGATCTCGCCCGTGGCGACGGTCAGAATGTAAAGCTGCGGGGAGCCGTGTCGGTCGGACACGAACGCGATTCGGTCCCCCGAGGGCGACCAGGTGGGCGAGATGTCGATGCTCCGGTCCCGTGTGAGTCGCTCCACGATCTCGCCCCCCGGGTTCAGCAGGTACAGATCCACATTTCGACCCAGCTCCAGCGGGATGGCGAGTTGCTTTCCGTCCGGCGACCACCGGCCGCGCAGGTTCAATCCATCCCGAGTCGAGATCGGCGTCTCACGGTTGGTAAGAAGATCGAAGCCGAGAACCTGAGGCTTGCCCGTCTTGTACGAGATGTAGACGAGCCTTTTGCCGTCGGGCGTCCAGGAAGGGAACAGATTGATGGTACGGTTGTCGGTGACCTTCTTCTTCTCGGTGCCGTCGAGGTGCGAAACGTAGATCTCCTTGAACCGATCCCCTCCGGTGGACACGTAGGCGATCCGGGTATCAAAAACGCCACGGGTTCCGGTCAGCTTGAGGATGATCTCGTCCACGAACCTGTGCGCCATGCGCCGCGCGTCGCGGATTTCGCCCGAATACGCCTTGCCGAGGACCACGGAACGCCGGAATATATCATACAGCCAGAACTCGAACCTGATACTCCTGTCCGAGAGAATCCGAAAGCCCCCCTTGATGAGCCCTTCGGCGCCGATGGTGGCCCAGTCACGGAAGTCGAAGCCGCGCAGGCGGATCCCGGTCTTTCGAGGATCTTCGATGTATGCGGATCGGTCGATGAGCTTGAACCAGCCCGACCGATCGAGATCATCCGCGATGATATCGGCGATCTTTTCCGCAAACCGCTCGACGTCGGGCACGGTCCCGAGGTTCTTGAGCGGAGAAACCGCCAACCGGTAACGCTCGGCCCCCGGGCCCACTATCAGACCCTTGACCTGCGCCTGTCCCACTCCCCCGGAGAGCGAGCAGAGCACCAGGCCGGCGACGATCCACCCAAACACCCGGCATAGCCCGTCTACCCGCCTACCGCCTCCACGGGTTGCCGGCAGTCTGTTTCTTCCTCCCATGATCCAGGGGTCCTCTTTGCACACGTCGAATACGGCGGCTAGCCATCCAGGTCATGCGGCCGGAAAGTTACCTCGACGTCGGCGAAATCGCGCGCATGATCCGCCGGCGGCGGCGGCAACGGACTCACCCCCCGCACCGCCCGCACCACCGACTCGTCGTAGGACGCATCGCCCGAGACCTTCAGCAGCTTGAGTCCGAAGATCTCCCCATCGACCGCTACCCCGAAACCCACGGTTACCTCGAGGTCCTTGCGTTTGGGGCCGATCCAGGTCCAACGATCCTTTATCCGGCTGAGCAGCTCGTTACGGTAGACCAGGAATTCCATTCCTCTCACCACGTCCCCGGCGCTACCGTTGCCGCGCGCCACCCCGGCGCCTCCCTGCTTCGTGACCAGGGAATTGCGACGCAACCGGGCCCGCTCCCTGGCCGTGGCCACGGCCGCGTCGATACGCCTCTGCCTCAGCCTCTCGACGAGCTGCGGATCCTTGCCCGCGCTACGCTTCGGTTTCGCCGCCTCGGGCTGCTTCCCGGCGAGTTTCACGGGACGCTTCCGAACCGGTTTCCTGGGCGCCTTCTTCCTGGCAGCCACCTTGGGCGCCACGGGCTTCTTGCGCTTGGCGACCTTCTGCTGCTTCGCCTTCTTCTTCCTGACGATCTTTTTCGGCTTGGCAGCCTTCTTCGGTTGGGCGACCTTCTTTTTCGGCTTTTCGGACGGCGCCTTCTTTACCTTCAACTCCGGCTTCTTCGCCTGCTTCTTTTCCTTCGGCGGAGGCGGGAGCTTCTCGGCAACCTCGGGCGGCTTCGGAACCACCGGGTCGAGAAACGCCTCATCCAGCACTTCCTCGTCCGGCAGGGGAGGAACCTCGACCGGCGCCGGTTTTACCTCCTTCAGCGCGGGCTTTCGGGGGTCGGGCCTTGGCGCCGGGCTGACGCCCGCCACGAGATCCACCGTGTACACGGGTATGGGAAGGTCTCGGCGCGCCGTGCTCGCCGGCACCACCAGCAGAGTCAGAATCAGCGCCAGATGGAGAGCGCCCGAGAAACAGATCCACCACTTCAGGCGATTGGCGCCGGCTCCGGCAAGCCGCCGCAGGAGGTCACCTGTTCCGGAAAGGAGGTCTCGCAACATCGTCGGTCCGGATCCCCTCACTGATCGGCCGTAGGCAGAGCCATCATGCCGAGCTTCTCGATACCGGCGCCCTTGATCTCACCGATGGCGGCGATCACCGACCCGTATCGAACGTCGCGGTCGGCCCGCAGGTAAACAGGCTTTTGCGCATCCAGGTTCCTGATGGCCTGGAGCTTCTTCCGGAGCTCGGCCGGCGTCACCTCGTTGTCGTTCAGATAGACCTGGCCTTCCCGCGAAACGGTGACGATCAAGGGCTCGGCTTCGTCGGCCACGGGGCTGGCCTTGGCTTGCGGCAGATTCACCTCCACGCCCTGTTGAATGATCGGCGCCGTCACCATGAAAATCACCAGCAACACCAACATCACGTCCACGAACGGGGTGACGTTGATGCTCGACAACGGCAACTTGTCTCGCCCCTGGCCGACGTCAGCCGCCATGGCTCAGCCTTTCTCCGCAAGGACCGCCCGTGTCACGGACGGACCTCTCGTGTAGGATGCCACACTACGCCTTCTTGGTGAAATGACGCTCCGCGATATTGAGAAACTCCTGCGTGAAATTCTCCATCTCCGCGGTCAACACCCGGATCTCCTGAAGGAAGTGGTTATAGGCTATCAGCGCGGGAATCGCCGCCACCAGGCCCGCGGCCGTGGCGATCAGTGCTTCGGCGATTCCCGGCGCGACCGCCTGGATCGTCGACGAGCGGGTAACGCTGAGCCCGCGGAACGCGTTCATGATGCCCCACACCGTGCCGAAAAGCCCGATGAACGGCGTGGAGCCGGATGTCGTCGCCAAAAAGGTCAGCGTCTGCTCCAGCTTCGTCAACTCGCTGTTAGCGGCGCGCTTCATGGCCCGCGCCACGTTCTCCACTCCGCTCAGGTCCGTGGTGAGGCCTTCCGCTTCCGCCGCGTTCCGGCGGGATACCCGGACCAGTTCCTGGTATCCGGCAACGAACACCTGCGCGACCGGACTCGCCTCCAGTTCCCGGCTTGCCTCGTGTATGGAAGCCAGGTTGCGGCTCTCCCAGAAGACCTCGATGAATCGTGCCGACTGCTTCTTGGCCTCACGCACGTGCCTGTATTTGAAAAGGATGACACCCCAACTGACCACCGAGAAAACGATCAGCAGATAGAGCACTATCTGGACCACCGGACCTGCTCCCATGACCAGATCCAGGATACCCTGCTGCTGCATTCTCATATGGTCGGGCTGAATCGCAAGCTGGTAGATCGAGAAGTACGGCATCAAACCCCTGCCATCTTGAAAAGTTATTATAATCGCTGTACCTAGTCAATTGGCCTCGCCCCGACCCCGCCGCCCCGACCCCGCGTTTGCCGCAGTTCCAGGATACGGAGTGACAGGGGGTCCGTTCCACGGCGATCGATGGCCGTCTGCGGCTCCGCCGTTTGCAGGTCCGTTTCGCGGCCTGTTTCCGTGGTGCGGGATCGCAGGACGCACGAACTCATGCTCCGCAACCTGTCAGAACTGGATGTCGGAGGGAAAACGGTGTTCCTCCGGGTGGACTTCAACGTGCCGCTGGCGGATGGAGCCATCACGGAGACGCACCGTATCGACAGCTCGCTGCCGACGATCCGGTTCCTGGCCGGGAAGGCGGCCCGGCTCGTGATCGCCTCCCACCTGGGTCGGCCCGGAGGGAGTCCCGACCCCCGGTGGAGTCTCGCGCCGGTGCGACGTTACCTGGAGCGGAAACTGTCCCGTCCGGTGCCACTCGCTCCCGACTGCGTCGGGCCGGCGGTTCGGCAGTTGCTGGAAGACCCCGAGGGACCCGGGGTCGTGCTGCTGGAGAACCTTCGGTTCGACCCGGGCGAGGAAACCAACGACCCGGCGTTCGCGGCGTCGCTTGCGAATCCGGCTGATGTCTACGTCAATGACGCCTTCGGTGCGGCCCATCGGGCTCACGCGTCGACCGTCGGCATGGTCGAGCACTTCCGGGAAAAAGCGGCAGGCTTCCTGTTCAGCCGGGAGGTCGAATACCTGTCGCGGGTCCTGAACGCGCCGGAGCACCCCGTGGCCGCCATCCTGGGAGGCGCCAAGGTTTCGGACAAGATCGGAATCCTCAAGAACCTGATACCCCGAGTGGACCGGATCCTGGTGGGCGGCGCCATGGCCTACACGTTCCTGAGCGCCCGCGGCGTGGCCGTCGGACGATCCCTGCTGGAAAGGGACTCCATCGCCGTAGCCGGGGAGATCATGGAAGAGGCGGAGAGATGCGGGGTCCCGTTCCTGCTTCCGGTGGACCACGTCGCCAACGAGGACGCCGGCGCCGACGACCCCGCGGTAACCCCCGACGCCGGCATCCCGGCGGACCGGATGGGGCTCGATATCGGTCCGCAGACGACCGCGCTGTTCGCCGACGAGCTGGCGAACGTCGCCCTGGCGCTCTGGAACGGTCCGCTCGGGCTGTTCGAGCGGGAACCGTTCCGTCGCGGAACCGTATCGGTGGCCCGGACTCTGTCGGCCTCGGGGGCCACCACCGTCATCGCCGGCGGAGACACGGTGGCGGCCGTGCGGCTTGCCGGGGTCGCTGAGAACATGACCCACCTGTCCACCGGAGGCGGCGCCGCACTGGAGTTTCTCGAAGGCAGGACGCTTCCCGGAGTCCGGGCCCTGGAGGTCGGAGACCCGATCTGACGTGGACCGTACCATGGAAAAACACACGGTCGTCGCCAACTGGAAGATGCACGGGAATCAGGCCGAGGCCACCGCCCTGGCGCGCGGTGTCCGACGGCTGTTGGGCAACCGTTTTCCCACCGTCGAGGTGGTGCTGGCGCCTCCGTTCACCTCCCTCGAAACCGTACGCCGGGCCATCAAGGGAAGCCGGCTCCACCTTTCCGCGCAAAACCTCCACTGGCAGCCCCGGGGCGCGTTCACCGGAGAGGTGGGCGCGGACATGCTGCGCGACGCCGGTTGCAGCCACGTGATCGTGGGCCACTCCGAAAGACGCCGGCTCTTCGGCGAGACCAACGGCGACGTCGGACAAAAGCTCGCCGCCGCTCTGGACGCGTCCCTGAAACCCATTCTCTGCATCGGCGAGACCCTGCGGGAACGCCGCGACGGGCGCACGCGACGTGCCCTCTCCGCGCAGCTTTCAGGCGCATTGAAGGGCGTCTCGAAAAGTGTTAATGATGGTTTCATATTGGCGTATGAGCCGGTTTGGGCCATCGGCACGGGAAGGAACGCGGCCCCGGCGCAGGTGATGGAAACCCACCGCTGGATTCGGCAGGCGCTCGCGCGCAGGTTCGGAGCCGCGCAGGCGCGTCGCGTCCCGATTCTTTACGGTGGCAGCGTAAACCCGGCCAACGCGTCGGAGTTGGCCGCGGTCCCCGAAGTGGATGGGGTCCTGGTAGGGGGCGCCAGCCTGGATCATCGAAGCTTCGTGGCGATCGTAACCGCGTTTTCAGGCCGGGAAGCCTGACGGACAGAGGACGCATGATCATTCTGGTGACATCGGTTCATGTTCTCGTGTGCCTGGGACTGATCGTCGTGGTGCTGCTGCAAACCGGCAAGGGCACCGACATGGGCGCCGCTTTCGGCGGAGGCTCGAGCTCGACGGTCTTCGGCAGCAGCGGCGCGGGCAATTTCTTGACCCGCGTGACCACCGGAATGGCCGTCGTGTTCATGCTGACCTGTCTGACACTGGGGTACTTTGCCGAGCAGGGACCGGTATCGAGCATCTTCGACAGCGTCACCCCGCAGACCGGTGGCGCAGCCGCTCCCGCCGACGTACCGGCGACGAACGTACCCCCGACAGAGAGTCCGGAGAAGCCTTCGGAAGCACCGGCTTCTCCCTGAACCATGCCCACCGGGACATGCGAGGATGGCGGAATAGGCAGACGCGCTAGCTTGAGGGGCTAGTGCCAGCAATGGCGTGGGGGTTCAAGTCCCCCTCCTCGCACCACATTCACGGTCACAAGGGACTGGTGGGGTGTCCTGCATGAACTGCGGATCCTCTGCCGGTCCTTTTCGCCGTCGGCTGCATGGCTTCGCCTCGCGGGATATCGGCCACGGCTCGTCGTCGCGTCTTGCCGACGAAAGAAAATCCTGCGCATCTTCCCACCGTTCATCCAGGACGCCCGCTGTAGAGGCGGAACTCAAACCCGCCCATGCCCGCGTCGCGCTACCGGCCGATACGGGCTCCTAGTGCACGGCGCGGGCGAGGTCGTAGAGCGAGGCCACGAGAAAGGCGCGCAGGAACCAGAGGATGAAGATGGCCACGACGGGCGAGATGTCGATGCCGCCGAAGCCCATGGGGAGAGCCTGCCTGAGACGGTCCAGAACCGGGTCGGTCAGGTTGCACAGCAGGCGAACGATGGGATTGTAGGGATCGGCGTTGACCCACGAAATCACCGCACGCGCCACGATCACCCAAACGTAAAGGGTCAGGACGGTGTCGAGAACTCCCGCCAGCGCCGCCAGTAAATTGCCTGCAACAAACATGTATGTCCCTGGCTATTCGAGCCTTGATCGCTTGCCTATGCCGACGGACTCCTGGGCCCGAACAGAGCGGTCCCGATCCGCACCATCGTCGATCCTTCGGCGACCGCCACCTGGTAATCGTGAGTCATGCCCATGGACAGCTCCTCCAGGGCCACGTTGGGAAGACCGAGCTCGTTCAACGAATCGCGCAGCTCCCGCAGCCGCCGGAAGTAGGGCCGGCTCGCTTCGGGGTCCTCGGCGAACGGCGGAACGATCATCAGCCCCCTGACCCGGATGCGCGACAGACCGGACACCTCCCGCAACAGGGGCGCGAGACCCTCCTCGGCCACGCCGGTCTTCGACCGCTCTCCGGCGAGGTTGACTTCCACCAGAACGTCGACGTCCCGGTTCCGGTCGCGGCCCTCCCGGTCCAACAACCGGGCCAACCTGAGATTGTCCAGCGACTGGATGACCGAAAACAGGCCCACCGCGGCCCGCGCCTTGTTTCTCTGGAGATGACCGATCAGATGCCACTCGGCAACGTCGCCGATGATCTCCTTCTTGGCCTGCGCTTCCTGAACGTAGTTCTCTCCCACAAGACGCACGCCGGCTTCCACCGCTGCACGCAGCGTGGCCGCAGGCTGAGTCTTGGTGGCGGCGAGCAGCTTGACCTGTCGCGGGTCCCTGCCGCTCCGCTCCGCGGCATTGGCGATTCCTTCCATGACCCGTTTGCAGTTACCCGCGATGTCGACCATGACCCCACCCACTCCCGGAGCCCGTCCCGGCGTTGTCTCGCCGAATGAACCGGCGGACGTTTGCCCGTCGGATTCGGTTCCACCATAGCACAAACCGGCTGTCCTGTCCGTTCCACCCGTCCGGAGCCGCGTCCGGAGCGTTCAACTCTTACCCCGTGGACCCCGGCCTGTTACAATCCAGCGCAGTTCCCTTCCCCACGCAATCATGAAAACGCTGACTTGTGGCGTCCTTGTCCTTCTGATGTGGCTGTCCGCGGCTCCCGCCCGCGCCGTCACCGACTCCGAGGCGGAATTCGTCCGAGCCTACCGATACTACTCCGACGGCGATCATTCCCGGGCGGCCGCGCTCTTTCGGAGCGCGCTGTCCGACACCGGGCTCGTCCTGGGAGACTACGCCCTCTACTATCTCGGACGGACCGCCTTGGCGGAAGGGAGGCACGACGAGGCGCGGGGCCATCTCGACGAACTGAAGAAATCCTTCCCCGAGAGCATCTGGGCCACGGAAGCCTCCTTCCTGCGGGTCGAACTCGACCTGGCCCGGAAACGGTATCGGGAGGCCATCCGCCGCGCCGTCACGCTGAAGAAGACGGCGACCGGGAAAGCGGCCCGGGCCAGAACCGCCTACTACCTCGGCCAGGCCCACGAAGCCCTGGGCAAGGACAGCGAGGCATACGCCTTCCATCAGGAGGCGCGCCGTCGCGCCCCCCGTTCCACCTGGGGGAGCCGCGCCCGGCAAAGGGTTCGCGAGCTTCGCCGGAAGCACCCGAAACGGCTCGGACTCGGCGACGGCAACGCCATGCTGCGGGAAGCCCGGCAGCTTCGCCGGGAGCGCGACTATCCCGCGGCTGCCGAGCTGTATCGACGCATCCTGCGGGAAACCGACTTCCGCCGGCTGTCGCTGGAAGGGCTTGCCGCGGTTTACCGGAAGATGCGCCTGCGGGACGAGGAAGAGCAAGTCCTCCGCCGATACGTCCGACACTATCCGCAACGTGCCCGGGCCGGCACGGCGCTGACACGGATCGCCACCATCCAGTGGAATCGCAACGACAACGCCGGGGCACTGGAAACCCTGCGTGAGTTCAGGAGAAGCTATCCCGATCATATCCGGAGACGCTATGCCGTCTACGTCATCGGCCGCATCCACGAATCCATGGGCCGACAGAAGGCGGCGATCCGGACCTATCGGCAACTCTTCGCCAAAGAGCACCGCTACAGCCGGTTCCGCAACCAAGCGGCGTGGCGCCTGGCGTGGATTCATCACCGGAGGTCCGACCCTGCCACGGCCAGGACCCTGTTTCACGAGATCGCAGGCAGAGGCGGCGACCTCGAGGTAGCCGCCTCCTTCTGGGAGGCCCGCACCGCCGAGACGCTGAAGGATCTCGTCACCGCCCGGCGACTGTACCGGCGCGTGGTCGGGAAGGATCCGGAATCCTACTACGCGGTCCTGGCCACCCGGCGGCTCGAAGGCATGGGCGTCGCCCTCCCCGACCCCTTGTCTCCCGAGCGCCCCGAGAAGGAAGTCGGCGCCCCGCGCCTGGGCGCCCGGGCCGGATTCCACCTCGTCCGGGCGCGGACGCTGGCGCGGCTGGGCCTGAACCGGCTCGCGCACCCGGAGTTGGACCACGTCCGCAAGCACTCCAAGCGTACCGCCGGCCTCAAGCTCCTGCTCATGCGCGAGTACGCGCGGACCCATGCCCACCACCGCAGCCTCTCTCTGGCCCTGCAATCACCGCCGTCCCCCGAGACGCTGCGGCTCCGATATCCCCTGGCTCACTGGGACACCGTGCGACGGTACGCGGCCGAGAACGGGCTGGACCCCTACCTGGTGTTGTCCCTCATCCGGCAGGAGAGCATGTTCAAGCCGAAGGCCGTGTCCCCCGCCAATGCCCACGGGCTCATGCAGCTACTTCACGAAACCGCGCGCACCGAGGCGTCGAAAATCGGCCTGCCGGAGCCTGAGGCGCGGCAGCTTTTCGATCCGGAGCTGAACATCAGGCTCGGCGTGCACCACCTGAAGGGGCTGCTCGAAGACTACGCCCACAGTCGGGCCAAGGCGCTGGCCGCCTACAACGCCGGCAAGGAGGCGGTGGAACGCTGGACCCGAGACCTCGGGTCCAGCGACGAGGTGGAGTTCATCGAGCGGATCTCCTATCGGGAGACGCGCCGGTACGTCAAGGCGGTGCTGCGGAACTACCACGCCTACAGAACCCTCTACGGCGAGGCCCCGCTCGAAGAGCCCGCCGGTCCGGCGGACTGCCCCCCGTGCGCCGAATCGGGCTCTTGAACCGTTTCGGCCCGAGGGCCGGGCCAAGCCCTGGGCCCGAGGGCGCTTCGGTGGACAAATCCCTGCCGTTCTCTATATTGACCGGATGATCCTTCGACCCACAGAGACCCGCGAACCCGCAGAGATCCTCTCGACCCACGAACGAGGCGCCTGGAGCGTCAAGGCTCCGACGATCCTGACCCCCGGAGAACGATCTTCCGACGATGCCGCCGCCGGAATGGTCAAGACCCTGTTCGACCGTCCCCGGTGGCTCGAGCCCTGTCATCTCTACGACGAAAGAGGCTCGCTGTTGTTCGAGGAGATCTGCGAGCTGCCGGAGTACTACCCGACCCGCACCGAGGCGGCCATCCTCGAACGCGAGTCCGGCGCCCTCATGAGCCTTGCGCCGGTGGAATGCATCGTGGAGCTCGGCGCCGGGTTCTCGAAGAAGACCATCCATCTGCTCAAGGCGCTGACCCGGGCTCGGGGAGGCGGCACGTTCGCGCCGGTGGACGTCAGCGCCACCGCGCTCATGGCGTCGAAACGCATGGCCGAGGAGTTGTTCCCGGAGCTTGCGTTCACCGGACTCGAAGCCCGCTTCGAAGACGCCATCACCAGCATCACCCGGGACATTCCGAAGCTCGTGGTGTTCCTCGGCAGCACCATCGGCAATTTCACCCCCACCGACATGCTGCACTTCTTCACGCACCTGTGCGACCACATGGGACCGGACGACTACCTCCTGCTCGGGGTGGACCGGATCAAGGACCCGGAGATCATCGAACGCGCCTACGACGACTCCCGCGGCGTGACCGCCGCCTTCATCCTCAATGCCTTCCGCAATGTCAACCGTATCGCCGGAGCCGGCTTTCAACCCGACAGGATCGTCTACCGAAGCAGCTACAACCGCCAACGGCAACAGGTGGAGATGTACGGAGTCAGCACCGAAACCCACCGCGTGGAGTTTCCACGGCAGTCCGCGTCGTTCACCTGGGAGAAGGACGAAGGGATACGGGTGGAGACCAGCCGCAAGTTCGACCCTGACGACCTGCAAGTACAACTCCGGTGTTTCGGGCTCGAGAACCTGGGGCACTGGACCGACTCGAACGAGTGGTTCTCGCTGCTGCTCTTCCGCCGGAGCGCACCATCCGGCGGACTGGAGTCGAGATGAAGAAGATTCCCGATACGACGCCCGCGTACGACCTCACCGATTCCCGGTTCTGGGATGAGAAGGACCTGCGCTCCGAGGTCGAGCGCGTCTTCCAACTGTGCTCCGAATGCCGGCTGTGCGTGAAGTTCTGCGGCAGCTTTCCGAAGCTCTTCGACGCCATCGACTCGTACTGCACCGAAGAGGAGTTCGCGGAGGTGGATTCCACCAGGCTCAGGCCGGAGGACGTGGACGAGGTGGTGGACCTGTGCTTCCAGTGTAAGCTCTGCAACATCAACTGCCCGTACACCCCCGGGGACCACGGCTGGGCCATCGACTTTCCGCGACTGATGGCGCGGGCCAAGGCCCAGCACGTGAAGAAGCACGGGGTCTCTCTGACGGACCGGGTGCTGGGGAGCCCCGACCTGGTGGGCAAGCTCGGTTCGGCCACCGCGCCCGTGGCCAACTGGGGCAACGAGAACCGGGTGCACCGGCTGTTCATGCAGGGGGCTCTGGGCATCCACAAGGACAAGAAGCTGCCGCCGTTCGCCTGGAAGACCTTCGCTTCCCGGTTCCGGTCCGAGCACCGGGAGCCCGAGGCCGAGCCGGTGGCCAGGATCGCCTACTTCGCCACCTGTTTCGTCAACTACAACGAGCCGGGCATCGGGTCGGACACCCTGGAGGTCATGGCCCGGAACCGGGTGGACGTGGCGCTCGCATACCAGGAGTGCTGCGGCATGCCGTCCTGGCACAACGGCGACATGGACAGGGCCAGGGCCCAGGCGCAACGGAACGTCGAGTTCCTGACGCCGTTCGTCCAGGAGGGCCGGACCATCGTCGCCACCAACCCCACGTGCTCGCTGACCCTGCGCGACGAATATCCCCGGCTGCTGGGGACCCGGGCCGCCCGTGACGTGGCCGAGCACACCACCGATCCCACGGCGTTCCTGGCCTCGCTTCATGCCGAGGGCAAGCTCAACCGCGACTTCAAGACCGGCCCGGGCAGGATCGCGTATCACCAGCCGTGCCACCTGCGCGCCCAGCGGCTGGGCAACAGGACCAGCGCGCTGCTGTCGCTGCTCCCCGACACCGAGGTCACCATGGTACAGGCGTGCTCGGGGCACGACGGCACCTGGGCCATGAAGCGGAAGAACTTCGAGGCCTCCATGCGGTGGGGCCGCCAGGCGTTCAGGGGCATCGAGGGCGTCGGCGCCGAGGTCGCCTGCTCCGACTGTCCCCTGGCCGCCATCCAGATCGAGCAGGCCACCGGGAAACATCCGCTGAACCCGTTGGAGATCCTGGCGAAGAGCTATCGCGGGGAAGGCTTCGAGGAGGCCGGGAGCTGACGAGCGCCACCGCCTCGTACCGCCAGGGAGCCCGGCGCTCGCCTCCCCAGTCCTTGACAGCCACGGGCCTGTGTACTACTCGCAAGCTGACCGAACCACCCCGACGAACGAGGAAAGGAATCACGATGACGCGAACACGGATCTTATCGACGATGGTGGCCCTGTGCCTGACGGTGGGCGGCGCCAACGCCTTGGCCGCGGATTCGGCCGAGCTCGAGGCGCTGCACGAGGCGGCCAGGAAGGAAGGCAAGGTCCTGATGGCGGCGGGCATGCCTCCCAAAGCCCTGAGGGCCCTGCGGGACGGCTTCAACAAGCGTTTCCCGGGGGTCAAGGCCAAGGTCATCGCATCCACGGGCTCCAACGCCGCCAGCCGCATCCTCACCGAGGCCAAGGTCGGCAACGCCACCATCGAGGTGGCGCAGACCACCACCGCCTCCGGGCAGCCCTTGCTGGACGCCGGGCTGGTTCAGAGCCTCGACTACAGCAAGACGTTCGGCGTGCCGCAGAAGGGCATCCTCTTCGGCAACCGTTTCGTGCCCTGGTTCGACCTGGTGTACGTCATGGCCTACAACACCAAGAAACTGTCCCGCGACCAGGTGCCCACCACCTGGGAAGGGATGGCGGCGCCCGAGTGGAAGGGGCGGAAGCTCGTGCTGATCGCGCGCGGGCACCCGTTCCAGTATCTGCCCAAGGTCTGGGGTGAGGAAAAGGTCATGGATCTGGCTACCCGGCTGAAGGCCCAGGACCCCATCATGACCCCGCGCGGCGGCGCGCAGGTCATCGAGGCCATCGTGTCGGGCCAGGCGTTGATCGGCCCGATCCATCTCAACCGCGTGCTGACCGCAAAGGTCCTCAAGAAGGCGCCCATCGACTACGTGTGGTTGAACGTCACCCCGGTGCTCAACTTCTACTCCTACGCCGTCAACAAGGTGGCCAACCCCAACGCGGCGCAGCTCATGGCCGGATGGCTGGCCACGCCGGAAGCCGGGCAGATCATGGAGAAGCACTCCTTCCGGGCCCTCACCAGCCTGGAGTCGGGGAGCGAGACCGGCAAGCTCCTGGCGGCATCGAAGACGCGCACCGTGGCGACGGCCGTCACCGTCAAGATGGCCCGGCAAGAGAAGGTGTGGCAGAACCAACTGCGCAAGATCTTCGTGGGCAAATAGGAGCGCGTGGGTAGTGTCCTGACTCGAACAACACCCTCTCCGTCCGGGAGAGGGTGGCCGAAGGCCGGGTGAGGGCGCCCCGAACAAACCTGCCCTCCGTTGCGGGTCACGCCCAACCGGCTGTTCGCACACGGGGGACCCTCACCCCAACCCTCTCCCAGAGAGGGAGAGGGTGTCGGAGGGCTGCGAGAATGGCTCGGGGATGAAACGCAACGCTAGAGCGGCGCCCGCGCGGTCGGCGTAGTCCCGGACCCCGCTATATGCCTGCTGACAAAGCCATCGGCGTCAAACCGTGGTCGTGGGAGACCATCGCGCCGCGGTTCAACGAACGCTCCGTCCTGTCGTGGTCCACGCTGATCGTGGTGATGTGGCTGGTGCTGGCGCCGGTGGTGATGGTGGCGGTGACGTCGTTCCAGGCCGAGCCCCTGGCCCACGTCGCCGACTACACCACCGGCAACTACCTGGAAGTCTACCTCGATCCCGGCACCTACGAGCTGCTGTCCAACACGCTGCTGTTCGGCGCCGGCGCCATCGCCGTGGGCTTCTTCTTCGCCTTCCCGCTGGCGTGGCTGGTGGAGCGCACCAACACGCCGGGCCGGCACCTCATGTACGGGCTGATCCTGATCCCCATGGCCATCCCGCCGATGATCTCGGCCCTGGGATGGGAACGTCTGCTGGACCCCAAGATCGGCCTCATCAACATCGTGCTGCGGAGCCTGCTGGGCCTGGGCGGCGAAGACGGTCCCCTCGACATCTTCACCCTGTTCGGCATGTCCTTCGTCATGGGCCTTTCCATGGTGCCCACCGTGTTCCTGATCCTGGCGCCCTCCATCCGCAACCTCGACCCTTCCTTCGAGGACGCGAGCCTGGTCTCGGGCGCCACCTGGTACGCCACCTTCCGCCGGGTCACGCTGCCGCTGGTCTATCCGGCGTTCTTCGCGGCGCTAATCTGGTTCTTCATCATCGCCATCGAGGCCTTCGAGATCCCCGGGGTCATCGGGCTCCAGGCCGGCATCCTGGTGTTCAGCACCAAGATCTTCTGGGCCGTCCACCCGCCCACGGGCGATCTGCCGGACTACGGCATCGCCAGCGCGCTGGCGGCATTCGTGCTGGTCCTGAGCGCGATCCTCGTCTACTTCTATCTCAAGGTGCTGGGCACCGGCGAGAAGTACACCACCATCACCGGCCGGGGATACCGCCCCTCCATCGTCGACCTGGGGAAGTGGCGCTATGCGGGGACGGCGTTTTTCTCCGGCTACATGATCCTCGCCATCGTGCTGCCGGTCATCGTGCTGGGCTGGGGCAGCCTGCTGGCCTACTACCAGCCGCCGGCCTGGGACCTGGTGGAGCAGTTGTCCCTGGAGAACTATTACACCACCTTCGATGACGAGGACTTCCTCGGCGCCTTCTGGAATACCGGCGTCGTGGTCTTCACCGCCGCCACCGTCACCGCGCTGATCTGCACGGTGGCCGCGTGGATCGTTGTCCGCTTCCCGGGAAAGCTGAGCGCCGTGCTCAACCTCATGACCTTTACGCCCATCGCCGTCCCCTCCGTGATCATCGGCCTGGCGCTCATCCTGGTCTACCTGTCCCTGCCGGTGGGCCTCTACGGCACCATCTGGATCATTGCCATAGCCCATATCACCCGCTATCTGTCGTACGGCTCGCGCGCCATGATCGCCTCCCAGGTCCAGATCCACAAGGAGCTGGAGGAGGCCTCCTATACCTGCGGCGCTTCCTTCCGCATGACCTTGAGAAAGGTCATCATGCCGATTCTGTTGCCGGCGCTGGTGAGCCTGTGGCTGTGGGTGGCGCTGCACAGCATCCGGGAGCTGTCGGCTGCGGTGCTGCTGGCGTCGTCCAACAACACGGTCATCAGCACCCTGATCTGGACCCAATACCACGAAGGAGAAGTGGGGGTGGCCTATGCGCTCTCGGTGATCCTCATCGCCGTGTCGTTCGTCATCGCGTTCGCCGGAAGGCGTCTGCTGAGCTGGCACGACCACCTGCGCTGACCCGTGTCCTGCCTCGGAAACACCCCGGGTGCCGGAGTTCCTGCCGCCAGGAGCCTGTCGGACTTGGCAAGAATCTACTACGAGGCATGGAAATGGGTCCATTTTCATGCCTCTCGCTACGATTCGCCAAATCCGACAGGCTCCTGGCGCGACGCGGCGACTTGCAGGGACGGGTTTCAAACCGGCTCGCACTGCACTGTGAGCCGATGAAGATCGCGAGGACGCCCATGAACGCCACCCTGATCATCGAGGAACGCGCGCCCTTTGCCGAAGGGGCCGACTTCGGCCCTGTCGGCGCCTATGAACGGATCAACGGACGGGTCCGGTTCGCCATCGACCCGCGCCAGCCCGCCAACCGGCGCATCGTGGACCTGGCGCTGGCGTCCGCCGACGAGCGCGGCCTGGTGGAGTATTCTACCGAGTTCTTCATCATCAAGCCCGTGGACATGAGCCGCGGCAACCGCCGCCTGCTCTACGACGTCAACAACCGCGGCAACAAGCGGGCGCTTCAATTCTTCAACGACGCCCCGCCCAACAACGATCCGCGCACCGCGCGGGACGCCGGCAACGGCTTTCTGATGCGCAACGGCTACACCGTGGTGTGGTGCGGGTGGCAAGGGGACCTGCTTCCCGGGGACGGGCGCTTGACCATGGAGCTGCCCGCCGCCATCGGACCGGACGGCGCCGTCACGGGACCCTTCCGGGCGGAATTCATCAACGAGCAGCCCGGAGTCACCACCGTGTCCCTCGGCGGACACGACTACATCCGGCCCTGCCCGTCCGTGGACCTGAACACCGGAGCAGCCACCCTCACCTGTCGGCGCCTGGAGCAGGACCCGCGGGAGCCCGTCCCCGCGACCGACTGGCAATTCGCCGCCGTGGACGCGGCCGGCAACGTCGTGCCGTCGGCCACGAGCTGCCACCTTCCCGGCGGCTTCCGGCCCGGATGGATCTACGAGCTCATCTATACCGCCAAGGACCCGCTGGTGCTGGGGCTGGGCTTTGCCGGGGTGCGCGACCTCATCGACTTCCTGCGCCACGCCGACGCGGATGCCGCGGGACAGGCCAATCCGCTCCGGCAGGGGTCGCCGGGCGTCGAGCAGGCCTATGCCTGGGGTCGCTCCCAGAGCGGGCGCTTCCTGCGGGCGTTCGTCTACGAAGGGTTCAACGCCTCGGAGGGCGGCCGGCGCATCTTCGACGGCGTGTTCTCCCACGTGGCCGGAGGCGGGCGGCTTCAACTCGACTACCGCTTCGCGCAGCCCGACCGCTACCCGCGCCAGCACGAGGACCACCTCTACCCGTCCGAGGAGTTCCCGTTCGCCTACGGCCCCACCGAGGACCCGTTCACGGGGCGGCAGGACTCGGTCCTGAAACGCCCGGACACAGACCCCCTGGTCATCCACACCCAGACCGCCACCGAGTACTGGCAGCGGCGCGGCTCCCTGGTGCACACCGACCCCCGCGGCAACGACCTCCCGGAGCACAATAACGTCCGCGTCTACCTGCTCTCCTCCCTCCAGCACAATGATGCGGCCGCCGCCCTGGAAGGCGGGGCGCCGCGCTACCCGCAGAACCCGCTGCCGGCCAATCCGGTCCTCCGCGCCCTGTTGAACGCCCTGGACGAATGGGTCACCGACGGCGTCCCGCCCCCCGAAAGCCGCGTTCCGACCCGGTCCGACGGCCGGCTGATCACCGGCGACGCCTTCCGTAGCGGCTTCCCGGCAGTGCCGGGAAGCGCCTGTCCCGACCCTCACGCGCTGTACCGCCTGGACCGCGGCGCGGACTTCGCCGGCGGCGTCATTTCCCGCGAGCCGCCGTCGGAGGACAAGACGCACGAATATGCGGTCCTGGTGCCTTCGGTGGACGCCGACGGCAACGAGAGCGCCGGCGTGCGGGTGCCGGAAGTGGCCGCGCCCCTGGCTACCTGCCTGGGGTGGAACCTGCGGCGGGACTCGGAGGTGATGGCGGGCATCGTCGGCAGCACACTCCCCTTCCCGGAGACCGAGGAAGCGCGCGCCGCCCAGCGGGACCCGCGTCCCTCCATCGAAGCGCGCTACCCCTCCAGGGATGCCTATCTGGATGCGGTCCGCGCCGCGGCGGTGGCGCTCCGGGAAGAGCGTCTGTTGCTGGCCGAGGACGTGGAGCGCTGCGTGGACGCGGCGGGAAAACGCTGGGATGCGCGGCAGACCGGTTCCGAGGGCAAATAGCCGGCAGCTTGCCCCGCAGGCATGAAATCCGGGAGAGGGTGGCCGAAAGGCCGGGCGAGGGCGCCGCAACAGCCCCGTCTGCGAGCGGTCTGACGCACCGCCTCCGACTCCCTCTCCCTCTGGGAGAGGGTTGGGGTGAGGGTGCCTTCGGTGTGCCGCGAGGGCTTTGCAGCTCGGAAGCGAACGGTGACACCACCGGACATGCCCTGTTCCTCTCGTTGCCGAAGAAGTTCACGACGACCCGGGACACGGGAGGCGATGCCGTGGCGAGGAGCCGATGACCGGATCCGGCGGACGGCTATTCCATCAGACCGTTGTCCCGCAGGAACTCCATCACCAGGGCGTCGAATCCCGCAGGGTCTTCGATACAGCAGGCGTGACCCGTCCCCGGCAACACCTTGTGCACCGCGCCGGGAGTCCGTTCGGCCGTCCGCCTGCCGCCTTCCAGCGACACGTCGTGCTCGCCGTTGATGACCAGCGTCGGCACCCTCATTTCGGGAAGGCGCGGCGTCATGTCCGTGCCGGCGCGGGCGCGAAAGATCTGCGCGATGGACTTTCCCGACAGCCACGGGTTGCGCTCGAGGAAGATGTCCAGCAGGTACTTGCCGAGCCTGGTGCGCTCGAAGCCGGGCGCCACCAACTCCTTGATGTGGGTCTCGTGATACGTCGTCACGTCGTCCGTGTAGCCGCGGATGCGGTCGTCGACACGCGCTCCTCCGCCACTGCTTCCGCCCACGAGAATCACGCACCGGAACAGCTCCGGATGATCGAGCCCCAGCAGCAGCGCGATGCCCGAACCCACGCTCACGCCGCCGATGACGGCCTCCCGCACGCCTTCGGCGCGGCACACCGCAAGCACGTCGCCCGCCATGTCCCCCAGGGAGAACGGCGTCTCCGGCTTGTCGGACCGGCCGTAACCCCGGATGTCCAGCGCGACCACCTTGAAGTACGTCGAGAAGTGGGCCACCTGGTACATGAGGAGATTGTGATCGAACGGGTTGGCGTGCACCCAGATGAAGGGCAACCCCTCCCCCGAGACTTCATAGTAGATGCGGACCCCATTGGAATCGACATACGGCATGGTGCACCTCAGCGAACGGATTGTCGACACGACGCCACCGAGCGACGGCAGCATCGTTCCAACCACGAAACCGGGCACACTGCAAATGAAGTCGTGGAACCGCAGCGCAGATGCGCGCGAACTCAGAGGCGCCGCCACGCGATACTCCGTCGGAACCCTGTTAAACCGTGTTATAGAGGCGCCATGGCGAACCAGGAACTCGAAAGCATCCGCCTGGACAAGTGGCTCTGGGCGGCGCGGTTCTTCAAGACACGCTCGCTGGCGGCCGCGGCCGCTCAAGGCGGCAAGATTCACATTCGCGGGGACCGCGCCAAGCCGGCCCGCGAGATACGGATCGGGGAGCAGTTGCGGATCAGGCGCGGGCCCTATGAATGGGTGGTCACGGTAAAGGGCCTGTCGGCAAGACGCGGCCCCGCCAAAGAAGCCGCGTTGCTCTACGAGGAAACCGAGGAGAGCCTGCGCAACCGGGACGCCATGCGCGCGCAACTCCAGGCCCAGGGACCCGCCTTTCCGAGACGCGACGGCCGCCCGACAAAGAAAGACCGCCGGGACCGGGCGCGTCTCGCACCGGACGGTTAGCTCGGAACAAATACCCTACGGATTGGAGAGGTCGTAGCCAATGGAGGGTTCGCAGAACAGGCCTTTCCGGATTCTTGGATGTGGGTAAAAATGCCGCTATAATACCCGCATGTACGAACGAGCACTTCTTCCTCGGTTGTCGAAGACGCGCCGGAGCGTTCTGCTCCTTGGCCCCCGGCAGGTGGGAAAATCAACCCTCCTCGCGTCTCTCAAGCCCGACCTCTCCATCAACCTTGCCAGTCCTGCGGTCTTTCGCGACTATGTTTCGCAACCCGAGCGGCTGGAATTCGAACTGCGGGCGGCCAGTGCTCGAACCCGAACTATTCTGATCGACGAAGTGCAGAGGGTTCCGGCCCTGTTGGACGTCGTACAGACTCTCGTCGACGACCGGCCCGGCCGCTTCCGCTTCCTGCTGTCGGGTTCGAGCGCCAGAAAACTTCGTCGGGGACAGGCCAATCTGTTGCCCGGGCGGGTGCATCTGCACTATCTGCACCCGCTGCTCCAGCATGAATTGGGCAAGGACTTCGATCTTCAACGGGTGCTCGCCCATGGCAGCCTCCCGGGCATCCATGCCGAGCCGAACCAGGCTGTGCGGGCGCAAGACCTGCGAGCTTACGTTGACGCCTACCTGCGCGAAGAGATCCAGGCGGAGGCGCTGGTCCGCAATCTCGGGGGTTATGCCCGGCTGCTGGACCTGACGGCCGCGGCGTCTGGCACCATTCTCAACCTGAATGCCCTGAGCCAGGACGCCGGGATTGGTTATGAAACGGCTCGCCGTTACCTGGAGGTTCTCGAAGATACCCTCATCGTGTTCCGTATCCCCGCCTGGAGCGGCTCGGACCGGGCGAGCCTGCTGAGTCATCCCAGGATTTTCTTCTTCGACCTCGGCGTACGGAATGCCCTCTTGAGACGGCCTCTCGACCGGTGCCTCGAAGACGAGCGAGGGCTCCTGCTGGAACATTTCATCGCCCAGGAGTTGTACCGCCGGACGGGAACACTCTGGCCCGAGCTGGCCCTGTCCCATTACCGGACCCGGCATGGGGTGGAAGTCGACTTCGTAATGGAGGTCGGTCGGGAACTGTGGGCCGTCGAGATCAAGTCATCAAGGCAAGTGTCTCGCGGTGCGCTGAGAGGGCTGCGGTCCTTCGCCGAAAGGGCCGGCCGTGTCCATCGTTCCATCGTGGTCTTCCTGGGACCGCGCAGACAACAACTCGAAGATGTCGAGGTCCTGCCGGTGATGGACTTCCTGAGCGAACTGCCATGCTGATTCGTTTACACCGCCGTGAGTCGATCCAGCCACCCGCTCCTGGATTCCGGGCTGCCGTACACGGTCCATGCGGACCAAGTCCCGGTCTTGGGGCAACTCTGCATGAAGAATCAGTAATTCCGAATGGCTCTCCAGGTCTTCCTTTGGGTGGAAATGTCAGGGGTGAAGTCCCCTCTCCCTTGACGGGATTGGGACAGGGTGAGCGTGACGGCGGCGTCTCCTGATGGTGATCCGGGTCGTCATACCCACCCGGGCGGCCATGTTCACCAGCTTGTCGAGGGTGAATTTGCTGATCCGGTCGTGGACCAGTTCGCTCACGCGCGACCGTGGCACGCCGAGCCGCCTCTTCCTGGGTAATGCCCTCGTGGCCGATGTACGCCTTGATCGCGTCCATAACCTGGGAACGGAGCTTCAGATTGGCCGCTTCCTCAGGGCTGTCCGCAACAGCGTCCCAAACGCTCCGGTAGGTATGAATCTCCATTGGCTATCTCTCCGGTGTGAACACTGCACTCCTTACCGCTCCCTCTGGCGTTGGCCTCCATCAACGCCACGAACCCCTTCATCAGCGGGGTTGCGGCGAGGCGCAACGCTCCGAGCGCGCGTGCTCGCACGTCGCTTTAGCGCCCTACATCCCCTCCAGCAGCACCGTGCGGATCAGTGAGATGGCGTTGAGGCTCATGCGGGTGCGGTCGGGGCCGCCGCGGCCGCCGAGGTTGTAGGTGCGGGTGTGGAACTTCGCGCCGTCGGTGACCGAGATGTACGTCTGCCCCCTGGCGAGGTTGACCGCAGTGTCTCCCGGAGCCTCCACCGCGTGCAGCGCCAGCCCGAGGTCGCTTCCAGCCTGCTGCCGGATGGTCCAGGCCAGTTCCTCGGTGAGCGCCTCGGGCTGCTCCAGCAGGGCATCGGCGTGCTCCGCGCGGCGTGACCGTGTCAGCAGGCGCCGCGTCCCGCGCTCTCCCGGCGCCACCAGGCCCTCCACGAAGTGCTCCTTGCTGGCCCGCTGCAAGCGGTCGGCCACCAGCCCCGCGGTCATGTCCTCGAAGACGGCCACGCTCCGGTCATTCTCCTGAAGGAGCCGGCCCACCGCGTCTTCCATGGTCTCGTCGTCCACGGCGAAGATGTGGCGGGTCAGGAGCTCCCGGACCTGTGCTTCGACGGGCTCGATGAGCTTCATCGCTTCTTCGCGGCTCGACGCCTTGGCGGTGATGCGCACGTCCACCTGTCCGGGGTGCGCCAGAACCCCCACCGTGGGATTGTTGGAGTTGGCGATGAGGTGGCCGATCTCGTGGTCCACCGAGCTTTCACCCATGTCCGTCACCTTCAGCACCCGGTAGGTGATGGTTTCCGATAGATCGAACTTGCGCCGCGCGTAGGGGGTGACCTCGTTCTCGAAGAGCCATTTCATCTCGTGCGGGACGCCGGGCAATGCGAATACGACGCCCTTCTCGTGCTCCACGATGAAGGACGGCGCGGTGCCGTTGGGATTCTCCACCGGAATGGCGCCCTCGGGAATATCGGCCTGCCGCTCGTTGTTGGGCGTCATGATCATGTTGCGGCGGCGGAACCGCCGGTCGATCTGCTCCAGCAGGCCCGCATCCCGCACCAGCTTTCGGCCGCACACCTCGGCGATGATCTCCCGTGTGAGATCATCCTGGGTCGGCCCGAGCCCGCCGCTGGTGATCACGAAATCCGCCCGGTCCAGGGCGCGGCCGATGACGTCCTTCATGCGTCCGGGGTTGTCTCCCACGATGGTCTTGAAGAAGAGGTTGATTCCAAGATCGGACAGGCGCCGGGCCATCCACGCGGAATTGGTATCCACGATCTGGCCCAGAAGCAGCTCCGACCCGATGGCGACGATTTCAGCGTTGGGCACGATGCACTCCTGTGAGACGTTCTTTATGACTTTCGTGCCAGAACCCGGCACGGCCTGGCAAGAGCAGCATACCCTGACCGATGCAGTGGACCATCCCGCGGCCGGATTCACTCGACGCCGCGCGCGGTCTCCGGCGCGGTCATGGGCTCGGTGCGAATTTCCTCGGGGACCGGCCGGCGCCGGACCCTCTCGAGCACGTCCAGCCACAGGGAATAGAGCGTCGGCGTCAGCACCAGCGTGAACAGGGTGGACACGGCCAACCCGCCCAGCACCGCGGAACCCAGGCCGCGGTAGAGCTCGGAACCGGCCCCACGGGACAGCACCAGGGGCAACATGCCGAACACCGTGGTGGCGGTGGTCATGAAGATCGGGCGGATGCGCGTGCGCACGCTGGCGAGCAGCGCCGCCTGCGGCGCCTCCCCTGCGCGGATGAAGTTCAGCGTCTGGTGCACGATGAGGATGGCGTTGTTCACCACGATGCCGGCCAGGATGATGAAGCCCAGCATGGTGACCGTGTCCATCTTGATGGTGGGCTCGGTGGCGTGCCCCAGGCTCACGGCGAGCACGCCGCCGGTGGCCGCCAGGGGCACGCTGAACATGATGATCAGGGGGTAGCTCCAGGACTCGAACAGCGAGCACATGACCAGATAGACCACCACCACGGCCAGCAGGA
Organism: uncultured Binatia bacterium (SeqCode); assembly: GCA_965214905.1. Classification (GTDB taxonomy): domain Bacteria; phylum Desulfobacterota; class Binatia; order UBA9968; family JAJDTQ01; genus JAJDTQ01. The sequence continues at coordinate 1,934,811 of OZ243984.1, read as the reverse complement.
ACGTCCATTTGAACGCGTCCCAGGTTTCCGCCAGTTTCTGCGCTTGGCCGCTGACCTCGATGGAATAGCCCAGCGGCAGGGTACGCCGCACCGCCGCCACCGCCTCGTCCTCCACTACCCGTACGGCTTCCTCCAGCGGCAGGGCATCCCGCATGTTCGCGTTCAGCTTGATGGCGCGGTCGAGGTCCACGTGCTCGACCTTGGTAGGACCGTCGCCCGGCCGGATCTCCGCGATGTCCGAGAGCTGCACCAGCCGGCCCGAGCCGTTGGAAAGCATGAGCGTCCCCAGGTCCTGTGTGTGCGCCATTTCCCCGCGCGGCCCCTTGAGGATGATGTCGATCTCCTTGCCGCCCTCGCGGAAACGCCCGGCGCGGGTGCCCTCCACCGCCGTCTCGATGACGTCGCCCACGTCGGAGGCGCGCAGGCCCAGGGCCGAAACCCGGTCCCGGTCCAGGAGCACGCGGATCTCGGGGTTGCCCCACTCGAAGGACGAGTTGACGAAGTTCACGCCCTCCACGCCGCGAATGCGCCCTTCGAGGCCCCGGGCGATGTTCCGCAGGGCCTGGAGGTCGTCGCCCTTGACGTCGAGGGCCACGTTGTTGCCGCCCAAGAAGGCCCCGCGCTGGCGGAACAGCGACGCCTGGGTGATGAAGACCGCCTGGGTCCCGGGAATGCCGCCGACGGCGCGGCGCATGGTCGCCACCACCCGGCGCATGCCCTGGAGGTCGGTATACGGCTCCTTCACGATGGCCCCCATGATCGGGTTGTCCACGCGTATGACGGCGAACATGCGCTCGATCTCGGGGATGGCCCGGATACGCGACTCGATCTCCTTGATGATCGCTTCCTTCTGGTCGGTGTTGAAACCCGGAGGCATCTTCACCACGCCGAAGATGAAATTGCGGTTTCCCCGCGGGAGATAGTCCAGCGGCGGCGCGAACCACCAGGCCACGGCCACCGATCCACCGACGATGAACAGCACCACCGCCAACCGCCGGAGGGCGCCGCGCTGGAGCCACGCCAGCAGCCCCGACACCAGCCGCGAGAACCCGGCCGCGCCCCTGTCCGGCACGGACATGACCGCCCGCAGGCGCCGGAACCGCGCCCGCGGCCGTTCCGGCAGGATGTGGGCGCAGAGCATGGGCACCACGGTGAGGGCCACCACGAGGGACAGGGCCACCGCCACGGACACGGCCAGGGCGATGTCCCGGAAAAGCTGCCCGGCTTCCTGCCGGATGAACAGCACCGGGACGAACACGGCCACCGTGGTGAGCGACGACGCCAGGATGGCCCCGCCCACTTCGCGGGCGCCGTCCAGCGCGGCGCGCACGCGCCCCTTGCCCATGTCGCGATGGCGGAACACGTTCTCCAGCACCACCACGGCGTTGTCCACCACCATGCCGGTGGCAAAGGCGAGCCCGGCCAGCAGGATGACGTTGAGGGAGGAACCGAAAACGTTGAGCGCCACGAACGTGGTAACGATGGACACGGGAATCGCCACCGCCACGACGACGATGCTGGCGGCGCTTCTCAGGAAGAGCAGCAGCACCAGCACCGCCAGGGCAACGGCGATGTAGATGTTGCGGGTCACCAGGCTGATGGAGTCCTTGATGTAGTCGGTCTCGTCGTAGACCATCTCCAGGCGGATGCCCTTGTCGCCATAGCGTTCCTGCAACCGGCTCAGGGTATGCCGGACGCCCTCCATGACCGCCATGGTATTGGCCCCGGAACGGCGCAGCACGCCCATGCCCAGAGCGGGCTTGCCGTTGATGCGCACGGCGAAGTCCCGGTCCTCGTGGCCGAAGGAGACGGTGGCCACGTCCCGCACGTAGACCGGTCCCTGAGCGTCATGCCGCACCGCCACGTCGGCGATGTGACGGATCTCCTCGAACTGCCCGAGGGTGCGCACCACGTGCCGGCGCTTGCCCTCGCTCAGGTCGCCGCCCTTGACGTTGCGGTTCTCCCGGGTGATGGCTTGCCGGACCTCCGCCACCGTAATGCCGCGGGCCGCCAGGGCGCCGGGGTCCAGCGTCACGTGCACCTGGCGGTCCCGGCCGCCGAAGCGCCACACCGCGCCGACCCCGGGAACCCGTTCCATCTGCGGCACGATGACGTCCTTCAACTCCTCCCACACCTCGTTGAGGTCGCGCTCCGTATCCACCATGATCCACGAGATCGGGCTCTCCTCGTCGGTGTTGACCGCGCTGATACGGGACTCGCCCACGTCCGGCGGCAGGTCCCTGACCGTGTCGAGCTTCTCGGACACGCCCAGGCGCGCGATGTCCTTGTTGGTGCCCCAGTCGAACTCGAGGACGACCCGGGACCGGCCTTCGATGGAGCTGGACGAAACCTTTTCGAGGCGCTCCACGGCGTTGAGCCGCTCCTCCAGCCGGTCCGTCACCTCGCGCTCCACTTCCAGCGGCCCGGCGCCGCCGTATTCGGTCTCGACCGTGATCTCGGGCCGGTCCACGGTGGGGATCATCTGGACCGGCAGGCGCAGCAACGCGATGGTCCCGAACAACACCGCCAGGATGATGCCGACGGTCACCGAGACCGGGTTGCGGACGCAGAAGTCAACGATTCCCATCTCGCCTCGAATCGGGTCCGGCTCCAGGCCGGCCGGACCGCGCTCCCGGTCTCCCCCCGGGTCTCCCTCCAGGCCGGGCGCCGTTGTCGAGTTGAACCGCGGCGCCGTCCCGCAACCCCTCGTTGCCCAGCGTGACCACCTGCTGGCCGGGCTCGAGGTCGCCGCGGGCGATTTCCAGCAGCGTACCGTAGCCGCGTCCGGTGCTGACCTTCACCGCCTTCGCCTGACCGTTCGAAACGACAAAGACCACCTCGTCCGGGCCGCGCCGCACCACCGCGTCCTTGGGCACAAGCACGCCAGGCTCGCCGCTCGCCACCATCACCACGGTGCGCGCCAGCATTCCGGCCTTGAGCCGCCCTTGGGTGTTGGAGAGCCGCACCTTCACCGGGAAGCTGCGGCTGCGGGTATCGGCCTGGGGGATGATATGCGCCACTTCTCCGGAGAAAACCTCGCCCGGGAACGCGTCCAGCAACACCGTGGCCGGAAGGCCGGTGCGAAGCCGCGCGATCTTCCGCTCCCCCACCGGTCCGGCGGCAAAGACCGGATCCAGGTCCACCAGGTCCGCCACCGGCTCGCCGGCGTTCACCCAGTCGCCCACGTCCACGTGCTTCTTGACGATGAACCCGGATACGGGCGCCAGCAGGGTGCTCTTCTCGATCTCGTAGGCCACCGCGTCCAGACGCGCCCGGGCCTCGTCATGCTCGGCCTCGGCCATGGCGATGTCCTCGGCCCTGGCGCCGGAGCGCGTGAGCTTCAGGGCGGCGCGGGCGCTGCCGTACTTCTCCCGCGCGGCGACGTAGTCGCTCTCGATCTTCTGGAACTCCGCAAGGCTGATGAGCTGGTTGTCATGGAGCCGCTTGGCGCGCTCGAAATCCCGCTCGGCCCGCTGCAGGATCGCCTCCTGCTCCTTGGCCCCGGCAAGGCGCTGCGCCACCTCCTCCGAGCGGGACCCTTCCCTGACCTTCTCCCACTGCTTTTTCGCCCGCGCTACCGCGGCCTCGCGCTCCCGCAATGCAATCTCACGCCCTCCCCGGTCTACCTGGAGCAGGATGGTCTTGCCCGCCGCCACCGCGTCGCCTTCCCTGAAATCAGCCGCTGCCACCCTGCCCGTGACCAGGGCCGCGACGGTGGTGGCGATATTCGGCTCGATGGTGCCGATGAACGAGACCTCCTCGGGAATCGCCGCCGACTCCACCGGGGCGACCTTCACCGCCACCGGGCGCGCCCCCCACCGCTGCGCCGGCACGCCATGGGCGGCGAAAAGCGCTGCGGTCAGGACGCAGCAGGCAACAACGGCCGGGGATCTCACTAACGCGGACAATCGTGATTGGTCGAGCATACCGGTCTTCCCCGAACCCGTTGCTGCCGTTGCAGGTCGCGTTTTTCCCGGATTCGATGTGCTGCGAGCATGATCGAGGATAGGGCTTTTACCGGGAACGGACAACCGCCACCGACGCGCCATGACCCCGCCATCGGGCGTAAATTCGGTGCATCGGCTCGCCGTGACGGGACTCGCTGTGAAGCTTCCGACAAATTGGGACTGACCGGGGTAAATGGCACCCTCGCAGGCCCCGTCATTCGCCGAGTCAACACGCTGTACTCGCGAAAGCAGGTTTAACATTCAAGTTGACATCTGATCCGTATTGCACCATGATGAACCAAACTGGAGCAAAGAGGTTTATGTCGCTTAATTCTGCATAACGAGGAACCCATGCCAACCAAGACCCGTTTCTCTGTCGCTCTGGACGACCAGGAATACGCGACGCTTGCCGCCGTAGCCGAGAAGCACCGCATCTCCATGGCTTGGCTTGTCCGTCAGGCTGTTGCGGATTTCCTCGAACGCTACCGTGATGAAGATACGCAGCTTCCGTTGCGCTTGACCATGACGCGCACCGAACGCCACCGGGCTTGAAGCGGGAGCCCTTGATGCAGCGTAGCGATCTTCCCTTCGGTAGCGAGTTTTCGTCCGCACAGATCGACCTTCCAGTCGTTCTGGCACTGGCCCACAGGTATGGGACTGATTGGAGTTCCTTCGAGGACACCCTTCGTGACCGGTACTTCGCCGATCACAAGACCTCTGATGACAACAAGGGCAAGCTCGCCAACAACACCAAGCTCTCGTGGCCTCATCGGCGGCAAGGACGCCACGCTCACCGAGGCGGGCAAGACGCTTCATGACCTCCGTGAGGACCCGCATGCCCTGTACGAGACCTTCGCTCGACACATCCTGCAGAACTGCAATGGCATGAATTTGTACAATGCATCCTCGACATGCAGGCTGCCGGAGAAGAAGTCGATCTCAACAAATTGCGCCACTCGCTTCAGGAGCGTGGCATCGCCGTCCCACGGGGCGGAAAACACATGAGCACTTTGCGCCTGTGATTGGAAAGGGCTGGCATTTTCGTTTCCAGCTATCGAGTGGACCAGATGCGCCTCAACGAGATTCTCGGCGTCAATGTCGAGGAGTTTGAGGCGCTTGCCAAATTCACGCTGGAGCAGCGCGCGTATCTCAAGGCTCTCTCCAACATCGACCGCGCCGGCCCCCATTCCTCGAACGATGTGGAGAAACTCGCCGTCGCCACCTACGGCGTCGCCTTCAACGAAAAGAACCTGCCCAAACAGGTCCTCTACCCGCTCCGGGACGCCGGATATATCGACCTCGAACGCGGGACCAGGGAAGCCGGACGCGATCCCTTCGCCGGAAGTTGCGTTACCGGCGAGGTTTGCGAGCGCATCGAACGCCGTTGGACTTGCATCGAGATCATCCGAGACTATTGCAAAGCGGCCGTTGGCCGCTTTGTCCGTGATCCGCAAAAGACGGCCAAGCCTGTCACCGACCCGAACAGCCCGTCCAACTACTACCGCTTGGCCCGCCCGGGCATCCTGTGGAATGGGGATCACGGGGAATCTCTCGCCAGGGATGGCGGGGAGAAACGGCAACCCAAACCGAAGGCAGACCCTACCGGAAACCCACGAAGGGACTCGCTTGACAGGGTATCGGTAACGACCTAGGATTCGGAAGTCCTGATCAGGACAGCAGGACGGGACGTCCGAACCTCGAGAGAGACCACTCTCCATCGCGGAGGAGAAAAATGGCTAAACAAGGCTTCAAGGCTATGGATTCCGATATGCACGTGTTCGAGCCTCACGACCTCTGGGAGCGCTACATCGACCCGGAGTTCAAGGACCGCGCTCCCAAGGGCTTGCAACGCGATTTCCGGGACCTCGGCGTCGAACTCGACGGCAAGATCCTTCCCGTACCGAGGCGGCCGGAAAACCCTGCCTTGAGGGACTACCGCCTGGCCACGCTCAAGGAGAAATACAGCGACGTGGCCGAGCGCAACTTCGACGGCGTGAGCCAAGTCATGGCCATGGAGAAGGAAGGGTTGGACCTGGCCTTTCTCTTTCCCACACGCGGACTCTTCGTCCTCGGCATCGACGGCCTCGATCCCGAGCTGGCCGCGGCCATCTCCCGAGCTTACAACGACTGGCTCTACGACTTCGCACAGGCCGCGCCCGACCGCATGATCTGCGTCGCCATGGTGCCGCCCCAGAACGTCGAGGCGGCGGTGGCGGAAACCAGGCGCACGGTGACCGAAAAGGGTTTCCGGGGCATCTTCATGCGCCCCAACCAGACCAACGGGCTATGCTGGAGCGACCCCTACTACGATCCCCTGTGGGACGTCTGTCAAAGCCTGAACGTCCCGGTGGGCTTCCACGAAGCGGGGCGGGTCTATCAGCCGCAACCCGCCATCTCGCAGTTCATCCCGACCTTCTCCATGTTCAACACCCTGAGCTTCCCGATGGCCAACATGTTCGCCTGTTCGGACATGATCTACGGCGGTGTGATGGAGCGCTTCCCCAAGCTGCGCGTGGCCTTCCTGGAGGGGAACTGCTCCTGGCTGCCCTGGCTCCTGTGGCGCATGGGCGACTACATGGAGTCGGTGGGCAAGGCGGAGTATCCGGACCTCAAGCTGGAGCCGCTGGAGTATTTCCAGCGTCAGTGTTTCGGCGCCGTCGAATGCGACGAGATCACCGCCAGGCACATGCCCGAGTACGGCCTGGAGGACAACCTGGTCTTCTCTACCGACTATCCGCACCTGGACGTCAAATATCCTCACTCGCTGGATAGTTTCCTGGAGATGCCGTTCTCCGACGACTCCAAGCGGAAGTACCTCTGGGACAACTGCGCCAGGCTGTACAATCTCGGTCAGTAGCAGCCCGGCCTCCATGCGGACTTTCGAGCGGCGGGGGATCGTCGAAGGTTTCTTCGGTCCCCCGTGGAGCATGGACCACCGCGCCGCCATGTTCGCGTTCGGCGCGGCGCGCGGCATGAACACCTATCTCTACGCGCCCAAGGACGACCCCTACCACCGCGAGCGCTGGCAACTGCCCTACCCCGAGCCGGAGTGGCGCGAACTCTGCCGGCTCATCGACGCCGCGCGCGGACGCGAGATCGACTTCGTCTACGGCTTTCACCCCGGCAAGGAGCTCTGCTTTGCCGCCGCGGAACCGGTGCAGGTCCTGCTCGACAAGGCCGCCCGGCTTCACGACCGGGGCGTGCGCACCTTCGCCGTGCTGTTCGACGATATTCCCTCCCGACTCACGGACCCCGGCGACGTGAGGAAGTTCGACGGCAGCCTGGCCAAGGCGGAGTCCCTCTGGCTCCAGGCCGTGCTGGAACGGCAGCCCGCCGGCTGGGACGTGGAGTGGTGGTTCTGTCCCTCCTACTATACCGACGACCCGCTGCTGGCCGAGACCTTTGGCGAGTTCGAGCCGGGATTCCCGGAAACCGTGGGCCGCCATTTGCCGCCGACCGTGGCCTGTTTCTGGACCGGGCCCAAAGTCGTGCCCGAGAGCATCACCCTGGCCGACGTGGAGGACATCGGAGAACGGATGGGGCGCCGGCTGCTGCTGCTGTGGGACAACTATCCGGTCAACGACCTCGCCATGCGGAACGAACTGCACCTCGGGCCCCTCACCGGGCGGGACCCGCGATTGCCGGAGCGTGTCCACGCACACCTGGCCAACCCGCTGCTGCAGGAGAAGCTGAGCTTCATCCCGCTGGCCACCTGCTTCGACTACGCGCGAGACCCGGGGACATACGACCCGGAGCAAAGCTGGGAGGAGATCGTGGCCGAACGGTTCGGTTCGGCGAACCTGGAGCACTGGCGGGCGCTCAGGCGATTTTGTGAGATGGACGCGGACGCCGCGGCCCCGGCGATAGGGTCGGAGTCGGAGCGCAACGCGCTCGAAGCCGCGCGCGGCTACCTGCTGGCGCACCGGACCGAGGGGTGGTGCCGGGAGTTCGGACCATGGCAACAGCGAATGGAGCACGCGCTCCGTGAGAGTCATGGAAGATAGGACCGTATCCACCCGCGAAGTGTTGGACACCCTGGACGAGGTCCGTTCCAGGACCCTGGGCCTGGTGGAGGATCTGTCCGACGAGCAACTCACCGTGCCCATGCTGAACATCGTCAACCCGCCGCTCTGGGAGATCGGGCATATTGCCTGGTTTCACGAGCGCTGGGCGTTGCGGCATCTGCGCGGCCACGACCCCATCATCGACAATGGCGACGGGATGTACGACTCCGCCGCCGTGCACCATGACACCCGGTGGGTCCTGGGGCTGCCGCCGCTGAAAGAAACCCTCGCCTACATGGAGCGCGTCCTCCAGCGCATCGCCGGGGAACTGCCCGCCGGGCGGCTGAGCCCGGAGGAGACCTGGTTCCACAAGCTGGGCATCTATCACGAGGACATGCACGCGGAGGCCATGACCTATACCCGTCAGACCCTCGGTTACCCCCGACCCCGTTTCGCCGGTGAGAGGACGGCGTTGGCCGGAGGCCCCTGCCCAGGCGACGTGGAGGTCCCCGGTGGCGAGTTCGTTCTCGGCGCCACCCCGGACCTCCCCTTTGTCTTCGACAACGAGAAGTGGGGTCACCCGGTGACGGTGGCGCCCTACCGTATCGCCCGCACCCCGGTGACGAATGCCGAGTTCGCCGCGTTCGTGGACGACGGCGGCTACGAGGACCCACGGTGGTGGAGCGGCGACGGCTGGAGCTGGCGGCAGACCGACGGCGGACCGCATCCCGTCTACTGGAAGCGGGAGTCCCCGGGACGGTGGCTGGAGCGAATTTTCGACCAGTGGCGGCCGCTTCACGCCCAGCTCCCGATCATCCACGTCAACTGGTACGAGGCCGAGGCCTACTGCCGTTGGGCCGGGCGCCGGCTGCCGGCGGAGGCCGAATGGGAGATGGCGGCTGCCGTGGACCCCGCTGACGGCTCGGAGGCCGAGGCTGCCAAGCGCGGCTATCCCTGGGGCGACGCGCCCCCCGGCCCCGCCAACGGCAACCTCGACTGGGCCGCGGGCGGCCGGGTGCCCGTGGACGCGCTGCCGGCGGGCGACAGTGCGGTCGGCTGCCGGCAGATGATCGGCAACGTCTGGGAATGGACGGCCGACGCCTTCGGCCCCTACCCCGGTTTCGTGCGGGACCCCTACAAGGAGTATTCGGAGCCCTGGTTCGGCGACCGCAAGGTGCTGCGCGGCGGCGGCTGGGCCACCCGCTCCCACCTGATCCGCAACACGTGGCGCAATTTCTTCACACCGGAACGGCGGGACATCCTGGCCGGCTTCCGCACGTGCGCGCGGGAGTAGCGTTGTTCGACTTCGCCCCGCTGCGCCGGTCCTGAGCGAAGTCGGAGGACGCCACGCTGAACGATGGAAACGATCGGCGTTCCCGTTGGATTGGAGACGACTTGGCACGGACGAAAACCGAAACGGCCAGAATCGCGCTGGTCACTCCCGCCGGCCCCACGCGACGCACGGGCAACCGCATCTCGGGAGGCAGGTGGGCGCGAATCCTGCGGGCCTCGGGACATCGGGTCACGGCCCTGGACCGCTACGAGCGCGAGCGTTGCGATCTGCTGATTGCGCTCCACGCGCGGCGCAGCCATGCGTCCATCCAGCAGTTCCGCCGGCTGCACCCCGACAAGCCGCTGGTCGTGGTGTTGACCGGGACCGACCTGTACCGCGACATCCACGTGGAGGAGGACGCCCGGGAATCGCTCCGGTTGGCCACCCGCCTGATTGTGCTCCAACGCAAGGGTCTGGACGAGCTCGCTCCCGAGCTACACGAGAAGACCCGGGTGATCTACCAGTCCGCGTCTCCCCGGCCCGGCCGCCCCGGCGACCGCGGCCGGCAGTTCACGGTGGCGGTGGCGGGCCACATGCGTTCCGAGAAGGACCCGTTCCGGACGGCCATGGCGGCGCGCTCGCTGCCGCCCTCGTCCCGTATCCGCGTGGTGCACATCGGCGCCGCCCTGAGCGAGAGCATGGCGGCGCGGGCGCGGCGCGAGGCCGAGCGCAACGGGCGCTACCGATGGCTGGGGGAGCTGCCGCACTGGAAGACGCGACGGATGCTGGCGCGTAGCCACCTCGTGTCACTCACCTCGCGTATGGAGGGCAGCTCCAACGTCCTGTGCGAGGCGCTGGCCTCCGGTGTTCCGGTGGCGGCTTCCCGGATATCCGGATTAATCGGGACCCTGGGCGAGGACTATCCGGGCTATTTCGATCTCGGAGACACCGCCGGGCTCAAGCGTCTGCTGGTCCGGGCCGAGAACGACCTGCCGTTCTACCAGAGTCTGGCGCAGCACTGCGCCGAGATTGCGCCGTTGGTGAACCCGGAGCGGGAGATCAAGGCTTGGCGGCAACTGGTGCGTGAAGCCAGCCGATAGGAACGCATCCCTCTCCTGTTTCGCAAGGAACCCGCAGGTCGGATTGGCAAAACGTCGTCCGACAACATTATTCTGGATCGGACTGATTGGGGGAGACGGACCTTGCTGCGGCATGATACTCGGGATAGATTGGGTTGAGAGCACTTGGGCAGATTTAAGGTTGTCCAATCGCCAGCAGAATTCAAGCGCAATTTTCGGAGGCATCGTGTTCAAGACTAACCCGATATCGTTGAAAACTCTGCTGGAGGATGCCGGTAGCGGCAAGATACAGTTGCCCGATTTCCAGCGCGGCTGGGTGTGGGACGATGACCGGATTCGAGGTCTGCTTGCCAGCATATCCCGTGGGTTTCCGGTTGGTGCCATAATGACGCTGCAAGCCGGCGGCGAGTTCCGCCTCAAAAGCCGACTGATCGAAGGCGCGGAAGGGACACCTGAAAATGCGGTTGGCGAACTTCTGCTGGACGGCCAGCAAAGGCTGACCTCCTTGTACCAATCACTGCTGCATGAAGGGCCGGTGGGCACGTGTGATAACCGGGGTAAGCGCATTATAAAATAATAGGGTGGGAAGGGTATGATTGTGTCGGGAAACGAACAGAAAATGTGTTAGCTGTCATGAATATCGAAACCGATATACGTGAATTGGCCGACAGGTATGCTGCAAACCTGAAAGCTCGCGTGGATGAACGTGTAGAGGAAATGGAAAATGACGACAATAGCCATTATCTGATATACCGCGTCCTTGGAATCACGGCCGACGAAGGAAAATCGATAGACGTATATCAAAACAAGGGACGATTTCTTTACAAATATGCTGGCTCCTTTCTTGAAGAGGCAGCCAAACTTTGTTTCCTTGAAGCTTTCCCGAATTCTGGCTCCGTTCGAGTACCAAACACTCTCGGTCAGCGCCCCAGAAACTTTGAAATAGGTTGTCTTGTCGATGAGCGCGATGCTATTGAAATCAAGTGGCGTGATGCCACAACCGATGGCGATCACATCACCAAAGAACATACTCGTATGCAAAATATCAAACGTGCTGGATTCAAACCTATTCGTGTTATGTTCTACTATCCGAACCGAGCGCAAGCACGGAGGATTCAGAAAACTCTCGAAACACTTTACGCTGGAGTGGACGGAGAGTACCACTACGGCGACTCGGCTTGGCAGTACATCGCAAACTATACGAACGTCAATCTTCTCGCTATTCTTCAGGCCACAGCAGACGAGCGAACACGAGCATGAATCACAACGTCTATGTGGGTGACTGTCTCGATCTCCTCGATTCCGTGGATCGAGAAAGTATTGACCTGGTTTACGTAGACCCTCCGTTCTTTACTCAATCAGTCCAACGTCTTCAAACTCGAGATGGAAAAAGGGAATTCCAGTTTCTCGATATTTGGAAAGGAAATCATCAATACGCCGATTTCCTGACTCAACGCTTGAGGAAAGTTCGCGACAAATTGAAGTCGACAGGATCGGTATTTTTCCACTGCGACAAGGCGGCTTCGCATATCGCCAGATTCGTATTAGAAGACGTCTTTGGCGAGGAAAGTTTTCAATCTGAGATCATTTGGTCATTCAGAAGATGGTCCAACTCAAAGCGCGGTCTTCTAAACAGCCATCATACGATTTTCTTTTTTTCGAAAGGAGACGACTTCAAGTTCTTTCCAAAATACCTCGATTACTCTCCATCCACCAACGTGGATCAGCTTATGCAGAAGAGAGTAAGAGACGGTCGCGACAAAGTCGTATACGCAAAAGGAAAAGACGGTGAAATTATAGGTAACGGTGCCAAAAAAGGTGTTCCTCTGGGAGACGTGTGGGACATTCCGTTTTTGAACCCGAAAGCAAGAGAAAGAGCGGGATATCCCACGCAGAAGCCGATTATTCTTCTCAAAAGAATCATTGAGTTGACCACGGCTCCTCAAGATACAATTTTGGATCCGTTCTGTGGCAGTGGAACTACGCTTGTGGCAGCCCAGATACTTGGTCGACGTGCGATTGGAATAGATATTTCCTCTGAGGCAGTGCAATTGACACGTGATAGACTTCGAGAGCCGATAGAAAGTGCTTCGTATCTCTTAGAAAAAGGTGTTGACGCTTACAAGACCCATGATCGAGAGGCTGCGGCGCACCTCGCTGGTGTAGAGTACTCTCCAGTGCAACGCAATAAGGGCATTGACGGCGTGCTAAAACGGAAAGTAAACGGGCGGCCTGTATTGCTCCGAGTGCAGCGGCACTTTGAAACCCAGGGACAAGCGGCCGAAGCGCTCATTAAGGCCAGTAACGGAAAGGGAGAGTGCGTACTGGTGGTGATCGGGACGAACGCAGGGTCCGCATCTGACCAGCATTACCCTAATGTTCTTTTCGTGAAATCGGCGCGTCTCTCCTTGGAGCAGTCGAGCCTGGGTGCAGAGTTATTTAACCCTCCAACAATAGTTGCCATTGAATAAGAACCTTGATAAGCTAAGGGATCATGACACGGACGCACGACGATTAGATCACAAGACGCTGACGGAGCTACGCAAGCGGGCCGTAACGTCGGTGCAGGCGGGACAGAGTGCGGCGGAGGTAGCGGACGCGAAGTTTTCCAGAAAGCCCTGACCTCCGCCGGGTTTGTAGACGAATTCGACCAGCCCGAGGACAAGCACGATGTGGTGGGCGAGCGAAACTACGACGACGACTAACCCGGGTCATCCTGGGTTCCGGCAAAAGCCGGAATGACAGCTTGATGGGATTAAACCATGACTCTTTCGACAACCCGCTGGGATTCGGCAGAATATCTCAAAACTAACGAGGATATTCAGCTCTACCCGGAAGCCTGCCTTGAAGAGGCGGGAGACGATCCTGCATTCATTGCGCATGCATTGGGGGTTGTCGTCCGCGCTCGTAATATGAGCCGACTCGCCAAGGGATACCGTCCTGACCTGTGAGGGCCTGTATGAGGCGTTGTCAAGCGAGGGAAACCCGACCGTTGTCACTGTTGCCAAGGTGGCAAGGGCGCTTGGATTCAAATTGACTGTCCAGCCGATCGGCTAGTTGCGTGACAAAGTCAACAAGAGCAGCCGCCACACGCTGATCCGCGAAACCGGCAGGTAGAACCGCGCCCATCCTCTGCTCCGCAGGAGTGGCACCTCACCAGGATTTGGAATAATAACAACACTGCAAAAGGGTCAACGGCGCTCGTCCGACGCCATGGCTATTGGCTGGTCAAGGCGCTTTTCACCCGAGGTGTCACACTGAGCCGCATGCCCAGTTGCCCGAGAACACTGTTCAATGTGGAGAGCCGGGGATTACCGCGTTTCGAGAAGGATTGGTACAAGGTCTCGCGTCGCAAACCGGCCCCTTCGGCGACTTTGGCAAAACCTCTCGATTTGACAACGTTGCGGAGCGCCACCAGCAACAGCTTGTCATCCCCTTCTTCCAGAACGGCGTCCAGGTATGCGGCGACCTCCTCGAGGTTGTTCAGGTGGTCGGCAACATCAAATTGTCTGGTCGTTACGCCTGCCATCATGTCTTCTCCCTGTCCAAGAGCCTGTAGGTCCGGTTAGCCGCGGTCAGCCGAAGGCGTAACCCCAAAGGGATACGATAGCCGGACCAGCCCTCGACTGGAAAATGTGGCCTATGTCCCTTCGGACAGGACCTCCACGAGCCTCTCGGCCACGGTGTCCAGTTCGGCGTGACGGATGACCAGGGGCGGCAGAAGCCGGACTACGGTCGCTCCCGCGGGCAGCGCCAGCACCCCCTTCTCCATGAGGCGCACGAGGTAGGGCTGGGATTTTTCCTTGAGCTCGATGCCGATCATCAAGCCGAGTTGCCGTATCTCCCTGACCCTGGGCAGGTCCGCCGTCTTCAGACGCTCCATCAGGTAGGCGCCCTTCTCCGCCGCGGCCTCGGCCAGCCGTTCCTCGATCATGGCGTCGATGGCGGCCAGTGAAGCGGCGCAGGCCAGGGGGTTGCCGCCGAAGGTACTGCCATGCCGGCCCACAGGGACCTCGATCCGGTCGGAGCAGACCACCGCGCCCATGGGCACGCCTCCGGCCATGGCCTTGGCCAGGCACAGGATGTCGGGCTCCAGGCCGAAGTGCTCGCAGGCGAACATCTTCCCGGTGCGGCAGAATCCGGTCTGGACCTCGTCGATGATGAGGAGTATCCCCTTCTCCCGGCACAGCTCGCTCACCTGCGCGAAGAACTCGGCCTTACCGAGGTTCACGCCGCCCTCCCCCTGCACGATCTCCAGCATCACCGCCGCGGTATGGTCGCCCACCTGCTCGGCGAGCTTGGCAAAGTTATTGAACGGCGCGAACCGGAAGCCTTCCACCACCGGCATGAAGGGCTCGCGGTATTCCTTCGTGAAGGTGGCGCTCAGCGCCCCCATGGTGCGGCCGTGAAAGCCGCGCATGGCGCACACCAGCTCGTGCTTGCCGGTGGTGAAGCGCGCGAATTTGATGGCGGCCTCGATCGCCTCGGCGCCCGAGTTGCAGAGGAAGGCGCGGTCGAGGTTGCCGGGGGTAACGCCCGCCAGCCGTTCCAGCAGCCGCGCCTTGACGTCGTTGTAGAAGACCCCGGAGCAGCTCGACAGTCGCCGCGCCTGTTCCGTCACCGCTTGCACCACCTTCGGGTGACAGTGACCCAGGTTGGCGACCCCGTGGCCGGCGACGCAGTCGATGTAATCCCGGCCGCGGTCGTCCCACACCTTCGCGCCTTCGCCGCGCACCAGCACCACGTCGCGCTTGGGATAGACGTCGAACTCGTACCGCGTTTGCAACTCCTTGAAGTCCGTCACTGAATCACCGTTCCTTTCCCTGCCAGGGCGTCACGGACCGGATGCTCCACTCGGCCGTCGCTCATGATCACCTTCTCCGCGCCTTCCTCGAACAGCCGGCGCAGCGCCAGCATCTTGCGCTTCATGCGGCCCGCCACCTGGGACTCCCGCTGCTCCAATTCGGCGGCGCGGATTCGGGGCACCACCGTGCTCTCGTCGTCCTTGTCGGCGAGAAAGCCCGGCGCCTCGATGAGCTGCAAGACCGCCTCGGCGTGGAAGGCGGCCTGGAGCACGTTGATGATATCGTCGTTTTCGGAGTTGATGGCGGTATTGCGCTCGTCGATGATCGGGATGGACAGCACCGGCGCGTAGCCGCGGTCGAGCAGCAGTTGGAACAGCTCCTTGTTGGCCTTCCCGGGCTTGCCGGAGAAGTCCCGGACGATGAGCGTCTTGCCGTTTTTTCTCACCCGGATGCCCTTGTTGCGCCGCCCCTGGATCGCCCGGCCGTCGATGCCCGAGAGGCCCACGGCGTTGACCCCGTTCTGTTGCAGCAGCTCCACGATGCGTTTGTTCCGAAGCCCCGCGTAGCCCATCAGAATGGCGTCCAGGGCGGCCTTGTCCGAGAGCACGCTGGTGTAGCCCGACACCGACGTGACCACCTGGGTGGGGGCGCCGAGCTTGGCCGCGATGGCGTCGCGCACGGCATTGGCGCCATGAACCACGATGAACGGATCCGACAGCACCGCCAGGTCCTCGGCAATACCCGGGAGGTTGATGTCGTTGCCGCCGCCGATCTTCACCAGGATCATCGAAGCCGCTCTACCGTGTCGTTGGCAATCGTGCGCCACTCCCCGTGCGCCGGCACGGTCTCGGAACTGACGGTGAACCCGTCGCCGCTCTCCCGGGCGCGGAGCCTGAAATACTCCGGGTCCTGGTTGAAGACCGACCCGACGTAGACGTTTTCCTTGTCGGCGATGATCATGTTCATGGCTCGCACGTAGCGCGTCCTTCGGATGATGATGTCCATCCCTTTTCGCATGGCCGCGGCCATGTCGCCCTTGTCGAAGCGCTTGATGTAGTTGAACACCTTCTCCGCGCCGATGCGGCCCTCCGCGGTGATGCGAACTCCCCGGAGCTCGCCGTTGAAGGCGAACACGTAGCGGCCGTCGGAGAACGGCATGTTGTTCTCCACCACGATGTTCTCGTCGCGGAACGCGCTGCGGGCGTGAGCCACCAGCAGCGTGGTCGCGTCGAACTGTCCCAGGTCGTCTTCCCACACCGGCTTGATGTTTCGGTACACCTGCCACTGGCCGTCCGCCAGATAGGCGCAGCCCCAGCCGTGGCCCTGATACTCCGGGCTGTTCCGGGCGATGTCGGCCAGATGGGACAATCGTTCACCGATGTCGAACGGCTGCCGATTCTTGACGCACAGCAAGCGGCACATGGCTGAAACACCGACCGCTACGCGCCCGGATGCAGTCCCGGAAATTCGAGACCCAGGGTCTCCTCGAAGCCGTTCATGATGTTGAATGCCTGGACCGCCTGACCGGAGGCGCCCTTCATGAGATTGTCCAGCGCGCTGAGCACCACCAGGCGGTCCGAGCCCTGCTCCTTCTGAAAGCCGATGTCGCAGTAGTTGGTGCCGCTGAGCAGCTTGGGCTCGGGAAACCGGTAGATGCCGTCGGCCTCCTTGACGATGCGGATGAACGGCTCGTTGCCGTAGGCCTCGCGGTAGATCTTCCACACGTCCTTCTCTTCCAGCGGCTCGCGCAGGAAGAGGTGAGCGGTGGCCAGCACGCCGCGCACCCTCTCGATGGAGGTGGCGGAAAAATACACGCGGATCTGCCGGCCGAAGCCCAGCTCCTGCACGATCTCCGCGCCGTGGCGGTGCAGGGTGGGCATGAACGAGCGCACGGCGCCGCTGCGCTCCGGGTGATGCGACGCGTCGCTGGCGGCGTTGCCGCCCTCGCTGGAGCCCACCTTGACCTCCACCACCGTGCGGTCGGGGTCCACGAGTCCCTTCCGGAAGAAAGGGTAGACGCCGAGAATCGTGGCGGTGGCGTTGCAGCCGGCGCCGGTGACGAGACTCGCCCCTCGCATCTCCTCCCGGTGCAGCTCGGGGACGCCGTACACGAAGTCCTTCATGAGCTCCGGGCGCGGGTGCTGCTTGCCGTACCAGCGCCGGTACTCGTCCGCATCGTTGAGCCGGAAGTCCGCGCTCAGGTCGATCAGCTTCGGCGCCAGGCCGCGGAGCGACTCGATGCGCTCCATCGCCTGGCCGTGCGGCAGGCAGAGAAAGAGAACGTCGCACGGCTTCAGCTCGTCCATCCGGCGGAACCGGAGCTGCGTCCGCTTGCGCAGGTTGGGGTGAGCCTTGAACGCGAACTTGCCGGCGTAGCGCTCCGAGGTGAGCTCGCACACCTCCACACCGGGATGCCACAGGAGCAGTCGCAGAAGCTCGCCGCCCGTGTAGCCGGACGCGCCCGCGATGGAGACCTTCAGCTTCTCTGTCACCGCTCCCGCCTTCTTTTTCGGTGCGTCGCGCGGATCCGATTTCCGGCCCCATGCAAACCCGAGCCGTGGGGAATCTGCCGCTCCCGGCACATCAAGCCGCGCCCTTCCGTTCCTGTTCCGCGCGCCCCACCTGAAGCACGTGCTCGACGACCAGGCCGGGGATGTTCACCCCGGTGGTGTCGATGCTGTTGCGGAACTCCATGGTGTAGTTCACCTCGTTGACCAGCAGGCCGTCAGGGGTTTCGAAAAGGTCCACGGCGACGATGCCGCCCCCCACCGCGCGGGCCGCGCGCACCGAGAGGTCCCGCAACTCGTCCGTCACCGGACAGTTGTCGGCGCGTCCGCCCCGGGCGGTGTTGGTGATCCAGTGCTCGCTGTAACGGTAGATGGCGGCCACGCATTCGTCTCCGATGACGAAGCTGCGGATGTCGCGTCCGCTCTTCTCGACGTATTGCTGAAGGTAGAAGATGGAATGGTGATAGGAGCCGAGGATCGCCTTGTGCTCGAGAATCGACTCCGCCGCGTCCCGGTCGTTGACCTTGGCGAGGAGCCGGCCCCAGGAGCCCACCGCGGGCTTGAGCACCACGGGATAGCCCATCTCCTCGATGGCCTCCAGCGTGGATTCCTCGGTAAAGGCGATGCGCACCTCGGGCTGGGGCACCCCGTGCTCCTGCAACTGCACCGAGGTGAGGATCTTGTCGCCGCACACGCTTGCCACCGACGACGAGTTGACGCAGCGCACGCCGGCGCTCTCGAACAGCCGCAGACCGTGCAGCGCCCGAGAGTGATTGATGCACCGCTCCAGCAGCACGTCGAAGTCGTATAGGTCCTTCCCCAGGTTGAACGACAACCGCCGGTCGTCGATCATCCGGAGCTCCACGCCGGGCCGCTGCCGGAACTCCTTGATCAGGAGCTTCTCCTCGGGCCGGACCAGTGAATGCAGCAAACCGATCTTCAAGCTCATTCTCCCCAGTCTTCCTCTTCCTTGGGCGCCTCGTCCACCGCCGGCGGATCGAGGCTCGTGACCTCCAACTCGGTGCCGCAGTCGGCGCAGGCGATCAGCTCGCCCTCCACCGCGTCGTCCTCCAATTCCAACTCTGCTCCGCAAACCGGACATTCAACCATCGACGGTTACCTCCCTGGTCGTGTGAAATCTTGTGAAAGGAGCGTTGTCCGACAAGAAGTGAGCCTGAAGGTAGCGGGTGGTTCCAAGGAGGAACGAGCCTGAAGCCGAGAGCTCCGGGATCATGGAAGGATGACCGCCGAAGGTATCCGAGAACCGGGCACGTGTCAACCTGCATGTCCCCGCGCTTGCTTCCGGCCATGCCGGGTCAGGAAAGTACGGCTTGCGCGATCGTGGTGACGGCGTTCCGCAAAATGGTAACGATGTCGTCGACCTGTTCTTTCGTGACCACCAGCGGCGGGCACACGGCCAGTGCGTGGGTTCCGCACACGCGCAGCAGCAGCCCGTTGGCCAGACACTCGTCGTAGACCCGCCGCGGGACCTGCTGCTCCGGATCAAAGGAGTCCCGTGTCTGCTTGTCCTTCACCAGTTCCACCGCGGCGATGAGTCCCCGGCCGCGCACCTGCCCCACCATGGGCAGGTCCGACAGCGCCGCCAGCCGCTGCTGCAGGTACGCACCCACCTCCGCCGCCCGTTCCACCAGCCGTTCGCGCTCGATGATGTCGAGGTTGGCCAGCGCCGCGGCGCATACCACCGGATGTCCGGTGTAGGTGTAGCCGTGGTAGAACGCGTCGTCCGCCTTGGCCAGCAGGGTCTGGAAGATCTCTTCCTGGAACAGCATCGCGCCCAGCGGCAGGTAGCCGCTGGTGATGCCCTTGGCCGTGACCAGCACGTCCGGCGTCACGTTCTCGCCGGCGCACGCGAACAGGCTGCCGGTGCGCCCGAACCCCGTGATCACCTCGTCGCAGACCATCAGGATACCATACCGGGTACAGAGCTCCCGAATCCTGGCCAGCCATCCCTCGGGCGGCACGATGACCCCGCCAACGCCCTGAACGGGCTCGGCCACGAAGGCCGCGACGGTGTCCGGGCCCTCCCGCTCCACCAGCCGCTCCAGCTCGTCGGCGCAGGCAAGGTGACAACTCGGCCAAGTCTTCCCCAGCTCGCAGCGATAGCAGTGGGGCCGCGCCACGTGATGCACATCCGGCAGACCCGGCTCCATCTGCCGGTTGAACAGCGGTATCCCCGTCAGCATGGCCGCCCCGCTGGAAGAGCCGTGGTAGCCCTGGTTCAGGGTGACGAAGCGGGTCCGTCGGGGCTGCCCCTTGGCTTTCCAATAAGCCCGCACCAGGCGGATCATGCTCTCGTTGGTCTCGGAACCGCCCGAGGTGAACACCACGCGGTCAAGCCCTTCCGGGGCCATCTCCGCGAGCCGGGACGCCAGCCGGACGGTGGGTTCGGCGGTGGGGCCGATGAGCGTGGGCGCGTAGGCGAGCCGGTCCATCTGGTCCGCCACCGCACGGGTGATCTCCTTCCGCCCGTGGCCGACGTGGACGTTCCAAAGCGTGGAGAGGCCGTCGATGTAGCGCTTGCCCAGCGAGTCCCAAAGGTAGACCCCCTCGGCCCGGACGAACACCGGCACGCCGTCCGCCTGATGCTTTGTCAACGGCACGAAGCCGTGGACGAGATGGTCCCGGTCGGCGCGGCTCATGGCCGCCGCACGTTCGAGATCTACGGGGTCGGAAGGGTTTGTCATGGGCTTGGCTCGCGTCGCAGGAACCCGACATCCGATGTAGAGGGCATGGGGTTACAGTCCGTAATAGCGCTTGGGATTGTCGCACAGGATCTTCTTTCGCAGCTCGGCGTCGAGGTCCTCCCGGGCAAAGAAATCCGGCAGATCGTGGAAGAACTCCGAGCGCGCCCGCTCGTGGGGGTAGTCGGAGGCCCACAGCACCTGATCCCCGCCCAGGCGGTCCAGCACGTAGGGCAGACTCTTTTCGTCCACCTCGCAGGTGAAGAAGACGTTGCCGCCGCGGATGATGTCGCTGGGGCGCTGCTTGACCGCGAGCGCGTGTCCGCGCCGCTCCCAGTTCTCGTCCAGCGCGTCCATCATGAAGGGCACCCAGCCGGTGCCGCATTCCAGATAGGCCACCCGCAGGTTGGGGAAGCGATCGTACACGCCGGCGTTGATCATGCTCATGATCTGCACCATCTGCGGCATGGCGTGCTCCAGCGGTCGCGCCTCGGCCAGACTCTCGAACATGTCCAGGCCCAGGCCCGTCACCGGACCGCCGTGGACCGCCAACGGGCAACCCAACCGTTCCGCCTCCGCGTAGAGCGGGTCGAACTGACCGCCGCCCAGGCCCACCAGCGGCGCCATCACCGACGGGATCACGCCGGCCACCATGCCCAGCTCCTCGACGCACCGGCGCAACTCCTGCACCGCGGCGTCGATGTCCTGGACCGGCAGCAGCGCCACGCCCTTGAGACGGTCCGACCGACGTCCGAAAGCATCGTACAGCCAATTGTTGTAGGCCTGCGCCACCGCAACGGCCCAGCCCTTGTTCCTGATCTGGCCGTGGAACAGCGCGTTGCTGGGATAGAGGATCGTCTGGTCGATGTGCGAATCGTCCAGGAAGCTGAGCCAGTTGGCCGCGTCCGGCACCTCGGCCTTGTGGCGGGAGGACATGCCCCGCATCCAGCCGTCGGTCAGCGGAAAGAAGTAGTACTCCCGGGTCCAGTCCTTCTCGTTCCAGGGAGCGGGCAGGTACCGGCGCAGGTCCCTGTCCTGGTCCACCACGTGGCCGTCCGCGTCGATGATCTCGTGTTCATGTTCCATGGAAACCTCCACCGCCCGGAATCCCATACGTGCGCGCGCGTCAGCGTATCATCAGCCGGCCGGATTCGCCCGAGTAGTTGATAAAGACGGTCTTGAGCTCGGTAAAGAAGTTGACCCCCTCCTCGGACATTTCCCGCTCCCCGACCCCGGTGGCCTTGATGCCGCCGAAGGGAAGCTGGGCCTCGCCGCCGATGGTGGGCTCGTTCACGTGGACCATGCCCGTCTCCACCTCCTCCACGAAGCGCATCACCTTGTCCACGTCCCGAGTGAAGATGGACGTGGTGAGGCCGAAGTCCACCGAGTTGGCGAACCGGATGGCTTCGTCGAGGTCCGCGGCCGCAGCCACCGACAGCACCGGGCCGAAGATCTCCTCGCGAAAGATGCGCATGTCCGGAGTGACGTTGTCGAACACCGTGGGCTCGATGTAATACCCGTGTTCCAGCCCCGCGGGCTGATTCCCGCCCACCACCAGGCGAGCGCCCTCCTGCTTGCCCACTTCGATGTACTCCAGGTCGGTCTTCCACTGGCTCTCGTCCACCGCCGGCCCCATGTCCACGTCCTGGTCGAGGCCCGAGCCCACGCGCATCTTTCGGGCGTGTTCCTCCAGCCTGGCCACCAACTCGTCCTTGGTGGAGCCGATGGCGATGACCCGGGAGGTGGCGGTGCAGCGCTGGCCGGTGGAGCCGAAGGCGCCGTCCCGTATGGCCACGGCCGCCTTCTCGAGGTCGCAGTCGGGCATCACGATGACCGCGTTCTTGCCGCCCATCTCGCAGGTCACCTTGGCGCCCCGGGAGGCGGCCTTGACGTAGAGGTCGCTGCCGATCTCGTTGGATCCGGTAAACGAGACCACCGGGATGCGAGCGGACCCGACCATGGTTTCGCCGACCTCGGACCCGGAGCCGACGATGACGTTGAAGACGCCCCTGGGAAGGCCGGCTTCCTCGTAGACCTCCGCCAGGAGACCCGCGGTGGCCGGGGTCAGGGACGCCGGCTTCAGCAGCACTGCGTTGCCGGCCACCAGCGCCGGCGCGGACTTCCACACCGGGATCGCCCAGGGGAAGTTCCACGGCGCGATCAGCGCCACCACTCCCATGGGCTGGCGGATGGTGTAGGTGAAGGTGTCCCGGGCTTCGGACGGAAGGGTCTTGCCGCCGAGCCGGTAGCCGGCGCCGGCGTTGTACTCCAGCAGCGAGATCCCCTTGAGCACCTCGCCCCGCGCCTCCTTGAAGATCTTCCCTTCCTCGCGCGTCATGATCTCGGCGATCTCGTCCACACGACGGCGCGCGATGTCCGCGGCGCGCCAGATCACTCGACCGCGCTCCGGCCCCGGCGTCTTCCTCCATCCCTGGAAGGCGGCTGCGGCCGCATCGATGGCCCGCTCCGTGTCCGCGGCCGTGGCCATGGGAAACTCGGCGATGACGTCGCGGGTGTCCGCGGGATTGATGTTGCGTATCCGCCTCCCGGAATTCGGCTGGTACCACTCGCCGTTGATGTACGAACCGGTCTGCATGGGCGTCTCCTTGGGGCTGGTGTCGTGGGTCGTCAACAGGTCGGGCACGGAGGTCCGGAACGGGCGGGTTTCAAACCCGCCCCTGCACCTTGTCGTCGTACCTTGCCGGCGGCAAGCGTTCCCGCGCCGCTTCATGGGACGCTGGAAACCAGCATGGGCGTGTGTGCGATTAAAAAAAACAAACGGTTCCGTGTCAAGCGTTCACGGCGTGCGTGCTACGGGTACGGTGCCTGGGACGCTACAGCACCCACGGTCATTTCACGCTGGCGCAGGTCCGGGGAGAGACGGGGGAGGGGATGGAAGGTCGGTAGAGGATGTGGAGCCAGTTGTCGGGAGCCGGGGGGCGAGTTATGTATTGGTGTCAACCGGCCCCTCCCCTGACCGAGCAACGATGAAAAACGTGACTCTCTATACCGACGGAGCGTGCCTCGGGAATCCGGGGCCCGGGGGCTACGGCGCCGTCCTCCTCTACAACGGCGCCCGCAAGGAGTTGAGCGGCGGCTACCGCAAGACCACCAACAACCGCATGGAGATCATGGCCGTCCTGGCGGGGCTTCGATCCCTGACCGAACCGTGCCGGGTGACCCTCTACAGCGACTCCCGGTACGTGGTGGACGCCATGTCCAAGGGATGGGCCGAGCGCTGGCGCGCCAAGGGATGGCGGAGGGCCGACAAGGCGCCGGCCCTGAATCCCGATCTCTGGGCCGAACTGCTGGAGCTCTCGGAACGGCACCAGGTCGAATACCGCTGGGTCAAGGGGCACGCGGGACACCGGGAGAACGAGCGCTGCGACCAACTCGCGGTGGCGGCCGCCCGCGGAACGGAACTGGCCCGCGATGAAGTTTACGAGAACCATGCCGGGTGACTCTGCCGTCCATGGACCTTGCCACCCCTGATCAACCATGAAATCCGTGCGACCGTCGCTCGGATTGCAACGCCGACGAAAGTCGCCAAGCCTCGACGATCGCTCCCTTGCCTGAATGACGCGCGGTGTCGGCGACTATGAATAATCCCGTCCGGTGCTAAATTGGAGTCCATGAAAGTCGGACTCACCGGGTTCTCCCGAGCAGGCAAGACCACCCTCTACAACGCCCTCACCGGGCTCAGCGCCACGGTGGGCGGCTTCGAGACCCGCCACGAGGCGGCCATGGCGGTGGTCAAGGTTCCGGACCCGCGCGTGGACGCCCTCAGCGATATCGTCCATCCCAGGGAGAAGAAGTACGCGGAAGTTACCTTCCTCGACTTTCCACCGTCGCAGGAACGGAAGGCGGCTCTCGAAACCCGGTCGCTGGTGCAACTGCGCGAGGTGGATGCGCTGGCCCAGGTAGTCCGGGCCTTCAACGACCCGCTGGCCAACGAGCCGCCGGCGCCCCTGGGGGACCTCCATGCCTTTCAGGCCGAGCTGATCCTCGCCGACCTCGCGGTCATCGAGAACCGCCTGGAACGGATCCGGAAGGAAACCGGAAAGGACCGCCAACGGGAGAGGGAACTTCTGACGCGCTGCCAGAACACCCTGGAAGAGGAACGCCCCCTGCGCGGCCTGAAGTTCCTGCCGGAAGAACAGACCCTGCTGTCGGGCTTCGCGTTCCTGAGCGCCAAGCCCCTGCTGGTGGTCTGCAATTCCGACGAAACCGCGCTCCAGGAGCCCCTCCCGGCGGACGTCGCGGAATACGCCCAAGCGGAGAATACGACCGTGGTGCCGGTATGCGGCAAGCTCGAAATGGAGATCGCCCAACTCGATCCCGGCGAACGGGCGGAGTTCCTGTCGGAGCTCGGGCTTTCCGAGACCGCCCGGGACCGCTTCATCCGCCACGCCTACCACCACCTCCGCCTCATGAGCTTCTTCACCGCCGGCCCCATGGAGGTGCGCGCCTGGACCATCGCCCGGGACACCGCCGCGGTCCACGCCGCCGGCAAGATCCACTCCGACATCGAACGCGGCTTCATCCGCGCGGAGGTCATCTCCTGCGACGACTACATCGAGCACCGCGGCGAAGCCGGCTGCCGCTCGGCCGGAAAGCTGCGGCTCGAAGGCAAGGACTACGTGGTGCAGGACGGCGACGTGATGCACATACGGTTCAACGTGTAACGGATCGGGGACCCGCCGCATCGTGCTACCGTCCTTGAAAGTCGTAAAGCACGTCCCGGTATCACGGACGACTCGTAACGACGAGAATGCGTCTCATTCTTGAAGGGTTGCTTCTATGCCTTTCCTCCACGGCAGAACCTGTATCGGCCCGAACGAATATCTCCGCGTTGTTTGACAAAGACAAAATAGTCGAGCCTTCCTGTTTTCCGAGGCGAATGCGACGAGACCTTTCAAGTCGGCTTCCCTGGGCGCGGACTGTGATTTGATTTCAATCGCCCTGGGCGCGTCATTCGGACCACGGGACAGCACCAAGTCGACTTCCATGCCGGTATGGGTGCGCCAGTGATGCAGCCGATATCCCGACTCGCCGTAATCGTTGGCCCTGATGATTTCGTTCACGATGAAAGTTTCAAACAGTTTTCCATATCGGTAGCTCGCCGGCTTCAAGGGCGTCTGCAATTCGCCCCGGATCGCATTCAAGACACCACAGTCGAAAAGATAGTACTTGGGGCTTTGGCGCAGTTGTTTGCGTACCGAGTAACTCCAGCCGTCAACGCGAAAAGCAATCAAGGTGTCCAGCAGTACGTCGAAGTACTCCTGCGCCGTCTTCACACTGACGCCGCTGTCCCGGGCAACAGTGGTATAGTTGACGGGTTCACCATTGACCTGCCCGACTACATCCAGCAGACGGATAAAGCGATCGATCTTTCTCACCAGCGATTCCTGCATCACTTCTTCCTTGAGATAGGTTTCCACATAAGCCTGCAGGGATCGTTTTGCCGAGGAGATCGTTTCCTGATAGATGCCGGGCAGGGTGCCGATGGTGAGCGCCTTGCGCAGGTCGATCTCGAGTTCCTGCGAGTTGAGTGGATGCAGCTTCAGCGTCCATGCGCGCCCGGCCAGCAGGTTGGCGTTGGAGCGTTTCAATTTTCTCGAGCTGGAACCGGTCAATAGAAACTGGATGCGGCCCTTGTGACGCTCTATCAGGTAATGCACTTCATCGAGCAGATCGGGTAATTTCTGCACTTCATCGACGAGAACCGTGAGGGACCCGTCGGCGGGCGTCTCCCGCAACCGTTGTTCCATCTCCAGGCGAAACAGGCCCGGCTCGGAGACGTAGCGTCGATAGACGTCCAAGCCCAACAAATCGATGCTTTCAGCATGTTGGACGCGCGTTAGATAATCCTGGGCCAGCGCTGTCTTCCCCACTCCCCTCGGTCCGAACAGGAAGGCGGATTTTTTCTGTTCCAGCAGCCTGGCAAGGTCGAGTTTTCGCCTATACATACTCCACATATATCTTATAAATGTGGAGTATTGTAAACGGATTCACCGAATCATCGTGTTCGGCAGAAACAACGCAATCTCCGGGAACGCCACCAGGATGGCCAGGCAGACGGCCATGGCGATCCAGAAGGGCAGGATGCCGGCGAATATCCTGCTCATGGGGACGTCCTCGGCGATGCCCTTGACCACGAACACGTTGACGCCCACCGGGGGGCTGATGAGGCCCATCTCCAGCACGATGACCATGACCACGCCGAACCAGATGGGGTCGTATCCCAGGGTCAGGATGATGGGATGGACGATGGGGAGGGTGAGGACCAGCATGGCGAAGCCCTCCAGGAACATGCCGAGCACGATGTAGGCGGCCAGGAGGATGGCCAGCACGGCCAGCCGGGGCAACTCCATGCCCACCAGCAGCTCGGCGAGATCCGAGGGAATGTGGGTCAACGCCAGGAACGGGTTGAAGATGTGGGCGCCCACCAGGATAAGGAAGACGAGGGCGGTGGTGCGGACGCTCTCGAGCGCCAGCGACGACAGCGACGACGCCGACAGGCGGCCTCGCACCAGGGCCAGGAGCAACGCCAGAAAGGCGCCCACGCCGGCCGCCTCGGTGGGGGTGAACAGGCCCGCGTAGATGCCGCCGATGGTGAGCGTGACCACGCCGATCATGGCGCTGGCCTGGCGGATGGCCCGGATGCGGTCCCGGATGGTGGAGGCGGGTCCCGGCGGTCCCAGGTCCGGGTTGATCCGGGTCTGGATGAAGATGGACAGGATGAACAGCGCGGTCAGCAGCAACCCGGGAAAGACCCCGGCCAGGAACAGCCGCCCGATGGATTCCTCGGTGAGGATGGCGTAGATCACGAAGCCCGTGCTGGGAGGGATGAGGATGCCCAGGGTGCCGCCGGCGGCGATGGCGCCCGTTGCCAGCCTCGGATCGTAGCGGTAGGTGCGCATCTCGGGCAGCGACACCTTGCCCATGGTCACGGCCGCGGCCACGGAAGAACCGGAGAGGGCCGCGAACCCGGCGCAGGCGGCGATGGTGGCGGACGCCAGCCCGCCGCGCCAGTGCCCGAACCAGGCGTAAGCCGCGGCGTAGAGGTCGCGGCTCATGCCGGAAACCGTGGCGAAGTTGCCCATCAGCACGAACAGCGGGATGACGATGAGCTCGTAGTTGGTGGCGATGACGAAGGGCTCGCTGCCCAGCACGGCCAGAGCCGGCCCCCAGCCGTTGAGGGCGCCGAACCCCAGCACCCCCACGAGCATCATGGCGATGCCCACGGGCATCCTGAGAGCGAGGAGCAGGAACAGCCCCGCCAACCCCAGAAGACCCGCGGTGGTCGGACTCATTCAGCCTTCTCTCGGGGACGGAGGATGCCCATGGCCGCCTGCAACAGCAGCACCACGGCGAACAGCGCCCAGCCGAAACTCATCAGGAACATGAACGGATAGTGGGGGACTTCCACGAGGTTGGTGGCGTCGCCGTACTTCAGCGCGTCCAGCCCTTGCCGCATGGCCTGCCACGCCACGAAGGCGAACAGCGCCGCGCCGGCCAGCCGCATGAGGGTGTCGGTGTAGCGCAGCCGGCTCTCGCCCACCACCGTGCCGATGAGGTCCACGGCCACGTGGCCGCCGGTCCAGCCGCAGTAGGGTATGCCCAGGAACACCACCACCGCCAGACTGAGCTCGGAGATGTCCTGCGCGCCCAGGATGGGCGCGTTGAAGACGTAGCGCATCACCACCGCCACCACCGTCAGCAGCATCAGCCACAGGAGCGCGGCCCCGGCCACGTAGGCCAGGGACCGGGTGGTCCAGGCAGCCACCGCGGTCCCCGGCCACGCGCCTTGCGATTCGGCGCCCATGCTTACGTGGAGGGGTAGCCTTCCGGCCTACCCGCCCATGGCCGCGAGGATCTTCTCAGCGTCGATGTTCTTCGCGGCGAGATCCTTGACGGCCTTGGCCCGGACCCCGCTCAAGGCCTTGCGGAAACGCTTGTCCTCTGCATCCGAGAGAGTGATGACCTCGCCCCGGCCGCTCTTCTTCTCGCCCGCCAGGGCGCCCGCTCCCGCCTTCTTGTAGATGCCGGCGGCCTTGAGGCTCAGGGCCTCGCCCGAGGTCTCGTCGACGATCTTCTTGTGCTCCGCCGAAAGCCCGTCGTACGCCTTCTTGTTCATGACCAGGAAGAATGCCGTGTTGGCGAACGGACCCACGGTGTAGTACCTGGCCACCTCGCCGATCTTGAAGCTCCGGATGACGCTCGGCGCCACCATGAGCCCATCCACCACCCCGGTCTTGAGGGCGTTGTACATGCGCGTCACCGGCATGGCCACGGGAGTGGCTCCCAGCGCCCTGATGATGTCGCCCTGGAGCTTGGACGGGGTGCGGATCTTCATGCCCTTGACGTCGTCCAGAGTCCGGACCGCCTTGTTCCGGGTCATGATGACCGCCTTGTCATTGGTCCACAGGGCGAGGATCCTGGTCCGGTCGTACTCTCCCCGGATGGAGCCCACGGCCTTCCACAGCATCCTGGTGGCCGCCACCGCGTCGGGGGCGATGCCCGGCAACTCCACCAGCAGCGTCCGCGGAAACAGTGCCGAGGTGTATCCCTGCAGTCCGAACGTGACGTCGGCGATGCCGTCCACCGCGCGTTTGTACTGGGCCTGCGGCCCCTTGCCCAGCTCGCCGCCGGGATAGATCCGCACCGTCAACGAGCCGTTGCTGCGCTTCGCCACCTCCGCACCCCAGGGCCGCATCACCAGCCGATCCATCGGATGCTTGGGAGAGGTGAAGTGGGCGACCTTCAGCTCGACGGCCTGCACCGACGCGGCAGCCGCCGCGAGCAGCCCGAAAAGCGCTGAAACCACCGCCAATCCCCGAATCCAGGCTCTGAGTGATAGGGACATGATCCGTTCTCCTTTCGCAATGTGCATAGCCGGAAAGGTGCATGGTCGAATATGCATGGTCACAAGCGGCACGCAGACTAGCCGAAGAA
Source organism: uncultured Binatia bacterium (SeqCode) (assembly GCA_965214905.1). Classification (GTDB taxonomy): domain Bacteria; phylum Desulfobacterota; class Binatia; order UBA9968; family JAJDTQ01; genus JAJDTQ01. Next base: position 1,905,536 of record OZ243984.1, on the reverse strand, counting down.
CCGGACTAGTGTCAACCGAAGCCCAGCGCCGGCAACCGTCGTTCCCGCGAAAACGGGAATGACGTGCCTGGTACGTCGTTGCCTCGATTCTGTTCAGGAGTCGCGTCCGCTATAAACAATCCCGGAGCACGCGCAAAGCTTTCCGTCAACCCGCAGGAAGCCCATGCTGCAAACCATCCACTCGCTGACGATCTACTTCGAGCGCCGCATGGCCCGCATCCTCCTCCTCGGGGCGATCAGCGGGTTCCCCTGGGTGCTCATCGGCAGCAGTCTCAACCTCTGGCTCAAGGAGGACGGCCTCAGTCGCACCGCCATCGGCTGGGCCGGCCTGATCTTCGCGGTCTACGCCTTCAACTTCCTGTGGGCGCCGCTCATCGACCGCATACGGATACCGTGGTTGACCCACCGGCTCGGGCACCGGCGCGCCTGGATCATCACGCTGCAGGTGGTGATCGTCGCCTGTCTCGTGCTGTGGAGCGCCGTGGACCCCACCGCCAACCTCGCCGCGGTGGTGGGCATCGGCCTGGCCATCGCCATCGCCTCCGCCACCCAGGACATCGCCGTAGACGCGCTCCGGATCGAGCAGGTGGGTGCGACGGAAGGCGAATCCATGGCCGCGGGCGCGGCCGTCGCGGTGGTAGGCTGGTGGACCGGATACAAGCTCGGCGGCATCATCGCACTGGAAACCGCCACCGCCTTTCAGAACGCCGGCGTGGAGGACTACTGGCAGGCCACCTTTCTCGTGCTCGGGGTCGTCGTCATCCTCACCAACGTCGGCCTGTTGTTCGTGCATGAACAGGGAACCGCGGAACGCATCGCTTCGCAGGCCGCGGAGGAGGAGCGGATCGCCTCCCGTCTGGGGGCTTCCGGCCGCGTGGGCCACGTGGTCGCGTGGCTCGGCGGCACGGTGGTGAGCCCCTTGATGAGCTTCTTCCGGCGGAACGGTTTCGCCATCGCCCTGACCGTGCTCGGCTTCATCTTCCTGTTCAAGATCGGCGAGGCCTTCATGGGCCGCATGTCGCTGCTCTTCTACCGGGAGATCGGCTTCTCGAAATCCGAGATCGCCCTCTACTCCAAGGGACTCGGCTGGGTTACGACGGTGGCCTTCACCGTGCTGGGCGGTTTCTTCGCCATCCGGATGGGACTTGTGTGGGCCATGTTCCTGTCCGGCATCGCCATGGCCTCGACGAATCTGCTGTTCGCCGTGCTGTCATGGGTGGGCAAGTCCGAAGCCCTGTTCGCCACCGCGGTGGTGATGGACGACCTCACCAGCGCCTTCGCTACCGTCACCTTCGTCGCCTTCATCTCGATGCTGGTGGACCGCACCTACACCGCCACGCAGTACGCGTTGCTGGCCTCCATCGGCACCGCCGGACGCACCCTCTTCGCCGCCTCCTCCGGCGCCCTGGTGGACTGGCTCGACGGCGATTGGGCCACCTTCTTCGTGATCACCACATTAATGGTGATCCCGTCCCTGATCTGCCTGTGGGCCATCCGCAAGAGGCTCCAGGACATGCTCGCCGGCGCGCAGGTGCGGCTTTTCGGCAAGGAGGTGGAAGAGGGTCCTGAAGCAGCGGTTTGAAGGTAGTCGGTCATTTGGCGAGCTTCTCGTAGAGCTCGCCGTACTTGTCATGACTGGCGAGATAGGCAGCCATGACTTGCGGCCGGGGCCGGGCCTGTTTTCGTTTCTCGATCAGGTCGGCAAGCGCCTCATCCACGAGCGCCTGAAGCTGACGGCCTTCCTGCTCGGCGATCGCGCGGATGGAGGAAAGAATCTCGGCATTGACCTGGGTAGCGAATTTTTCACGGGCCTGGGACATGGTGCACTTCTCCTTGGCTACCTCCGCCATGTCATGACAATCATGCTACGTCAAGAAACACGGCTTACGTATTTGCCGGACAGGAGACGACCCTACCCGCCCAGGTACGCCTCTCTGACGTGGGGGATGTCCTTCAACTCGGCGCCCGTTCCCTGCAAGGCCACCGCGCCGGATTCGAGCAGGTAGGCGCGGTCACAGATCTCCAGCGCCGCGTAGGCGTTCTGTTCGACCATCAGGACGGTGACGCCCTCGGCGCGGATCTCGGCGATGATCTCGAAGGTGGTCTCCACCAGATTGGGGGCCAGGCCGAGGGACGGCTCGTCGAAGAGCATCAGCTTCGGCCGCGACATCAGCGCCCGGCCGATGGCCAGCATCTGCTGCTCGCCGCCGGAAAGGGTCCCCGCAGTCTGGCGGCGCCGGCCTTCGAGGATCGGAAAACGCTCGAACACGCGCCGCCGGTCGGCCTCGACGCCGTCCGTGTCCCGGCGCAGGTAGCAGCCCATGTCGAGATTTTCCTGGACACTCATGTACGGGAAGATGCGCCGGCCTTCGGGGCAATGGGCGATCCCGAGAGAGAGGATCCGCTGCGCCGAGGCGTCGGATATGTCCTCGCCGTCGAAAACGATGCGCCCGGCCGCGGGCGCGAGCAGTCCCGATATGGCCTTCAGCGTGGTGGATTTTCCCGCGCCGTTGGCGCCGATCAGGGTCACCAGCTCGCCTTGGTTGACGACCATGGACAGGTCGCGGACGGCGCTGACCTTGCCGTAGCGGCATTCGAGGCCGGTGATCTCAAGCATCGGCGGCTGCCCCTCCAAGGTAGGCGCGAATAACCTCCGGGTGGCGCCGGATTTCTTCCGGCGTCCCTTCGGCCAGGATGATGCCCTGATTGAGAACGATGACCCGGTCGGAGATGCCCATGACCACGCGCATGTCGTGCTCCACCAGGAAGATCGTGGTCCCCTGGTCGCGAATGGCCGAGACCCGGTTCATGAAGTCCCGGGTCTCGGAGGGGTTCATCCCGGAGGCCGGCTCGTCCAGCAAGAGCAGCGACGGACGCGCCGCCAGGGCGATGCCCACCTCCAGCAGGCGTTGCTCGCCGTAGGGCAGGTCGGACGCCGGCTCCTCGCCCCGGTGGGACAGTCCCACCTGCTTCAGGATGGCGGCGGCCTGCGTGCGCAGGTCGCGTTCCTCGGCCCGGATGCGCGGCAGCGCCAGCAGGATTTCCCAGACCCGTCCGCGACCGCGGCGATGCAGGCCGATCAGCACGTTCTCGAAGACGCTCAGACCGCCGAACAGGCTGGTCTTCTGGAAAGTGCGCACGACGCCGAGATCGGCGACCTCGTTGGGCCGCAGGCCGTCCAGGGAAGCTCCCCGGTAGCGGATGCGGCCGGCGCTGGCCTGCAGAAAACCCGTGACGACGTTGAACGCGGTGGTCTTGCCGGCCCCGTTGGGACCGATGAGGCTGGCGATCTCTCCCTCGCGAACGGCGAAATCGACGTTCGACAGGGCGACCAATCCGCCGAAGCGGACGGTCAGACCCTCGACGCTCAAGGCGGTATCGGTCACCGGGCTTCCTCCGGGGCGGCAGGGGCGCCCTCGGGGGCGGCGAAAAGCGCCCTCCACCCGGACGTGACGGCCGGGACGATGCCCTGCGGCAGGAAGAACACGATGACGATCATGAACACGCCGTAGATCACCCATTGCACCTCGGGGCTCGCAAACTCGCGCAGGACCTCGGGCAGGATGCCGAAGATGAGCCCGCCCACCACGGGGCCCGCAGTGGTCCCCTTGCCGCCGGTGACGACCATGATCACCATGGTCACGGTGTAGATGAACAGGAAGATGTCCGGATCGACGATACGGACGTAGTGCGTATACAGCCCGCCGGCGGCCCCGGCCATGGCCGCCGAAACGACCGTCGCCAGGACCAGGTAACGGGTGACGTCCACGCCGACGGAAGCGGCCAGGGCCTCGTTCTCGCGCAGGCCGATCATGGCCCGCCCGGCGCGTGACCGGACCAGGCGCCGGACGATGATGTAGCAAACGATGGCGACGACCAGGATCAGGTAGTAGTTGGGCAGTTTCTGGTAGAAGGTCTGCTCCCAGAGGCCGGGAATGGCGACGCTGAACGGGGGAATGTTGTTGAGCGCCATGGGGCCTTCGGTGAGGTCGAGCCAGTTGAGGGAGATGAGCCGCACGACCTCGGCGAAGCTGATGGTGACGATGACGAAATAGGCGCCGCGGACCTTGAAGGCGATCTTGCCGATCAGCCACCCGAACAGGGCGGCGGCGGCGATGCCGGCGAGGAACGCGATCCACACCGGCCACGGCGCGAAAACGAACGTGTAGGTGTCCGTCAGCTCGAGGTCGAAGCCCAGGGACACGAGCGCACTGGTATAGGCGCCGATGCCGAAAAACGCCACGTGGCCGAGGCTCAGTTGCCCGGTATAGCCGAGCAGCAGGTTGAGGCTGATGGCGGCGATGGTGAAGATGCCGGTGCTGACCAGGATGTGGAGGATATAGAGGTCCGTCATCCACAACGGGATGGAGAACAGAAACACCACCCAGATGGCGGTCACGGCGTACTTCACCCGATACGCTCCCGGGCGGCGAACAGCCCGGTGGGCTTGAATACCAGCACCAGGATGATCAGCAGGAAGCCCATGGCGTCCCGATAGCCGGAGGAGATGTAGCCCGCGCCCAGTTCCTCCACCAGGCCCAGGATGAAGCCGCCGAGGGTGGCGCCGGGGATGCTGCCGAGCCCGCCGAGGATGACGATGGCGAAGGCCTTGAGCGCCGCCAGATCGCCGATTGTCGGCGCGACCACGAAGACCGGGCCGAGCAAGGCGCCGGCGGCGGCCGCAAGACAGGAGCCGAAGGCGAACGTCAGCGTATGGATTCCCTTGACGTTGACCCCCATGAGCGCCGCGGTCTCACGGTCCTGGAAGGTGGCGCGCATGGCCTTGCCCAGGCGTGTCCGATGGATCAGCAAGTAGGTGACGGCGATCAGCAGCACGGCGAAGGCGAAGACGAAAACCCGCACCCAGGAGACCGACACCGGTCCGATGACCAGCGGGTCGAGGGGGAATGGATGGTCGATGGATTTGGCGATGCCGCTCCAGGTGAACTGCTCCAGGTTCTGCATCGCGATCCAGGCGCCGATCATGACCAGCATGGTGGTATCGATGTCGGCCCCTCGGAGGGGGCGCAGCAGCGCGAATTCGATCAGCGCGCCGAGGACCACGCCGAGCGCCATGGCAAGCAGGATGCTGACGAAGAAATTCAGGCCCAGAACCATGACGAAGAAGAACACCATGTAGGCGCCGAACGTGTAGAGCTCGCCGTGGGTGAAGTTGACCACCCGCATGATGCCGAAAATCAGCGTCAGGCCGATGCCCAGCAGGGCATAGGTGCCGCCGAGGATCAGCGCGTTGAGGAGGTGCTGGAGAAGTTCGGCCACGGCGAGGACAGGGGCCGGCCCCGACGCACGCCCCTCCCCGGGAAGTCCGGAAAGGGCGTGCGTCGAGTCGGGGCCGGACGACTTTCGTCGGCCGCCACGCTTGTGACGGCGTTATGGCAGCGCGACCTTGCCGTTCTTGATGGTGACCACGTAGACGTTCGGAATGTTCTGGGCGCTCTCCCGGCCGGCCGGGCCTTGCTTGATGAACGCGATGTCGCCGTTGACGCCTTTCACCTTGACTCCCCAGAGGGCCTTCTGAATGGCTTCGGGCTCGGCCTTGCCGGCGGCCCTGATGGCGGCGGCGATGGTCATGATGCCGTCATGGCCACGGAAACCCTCGGTCAGGCCGGCGAAGTTGTAGCCGCGCTTGTTCCATTCATTGACGAACGCGGTGGCGACCTCCGGGTTGGGCGCCGAGCCCGGGAACCAGGGCGCGAAGAACAGCAGGTGAAAGCTGCCTTCCGCGGCCGCACCGGCCTGCGCGATCAACTGATCCGGGGATGACGAACCGCCGGTGGTGATCACCCGTTGATCCACGCGCTGCTCCTTCATCTGCCGCAGCACCAGGGTGATCTGCTCGACGCCGGTGGTGACGAACACCGTATCCCCACCCGACGCCTTGATCTTCGCCAACTGGGCGCTCAGATCGGTGGCCCTGGCCTCCATGGTTTCCACCACGCCGACGGCGATGCCCTTGCTCTCGAGCATCTTCCGGAACTCCTTGGACGCGCCCAGGCCCCAGTCGTTGTTCACCACCAGGAAATTGGCCTTCTCGATGTTGAACTGACCGACCTTGGTGGCAAAGGACTGCGCTTCCATGGCCGAGGTCGGGCTGATCCGGAAGATCCAGGGATTGCCCGAGGTCGTGATCTTGCCCGAGGACGACGTCTCGACCACCATGGGCACGCCGTATTCCATCAGCTTCGGCATCACCGCCAGGGTATAGGTCGAGCTCCACGCCCCCATCAGCGCCGGGACCTTGTCGCGCACGATCAGCTTCTCGGCCGTCGCCACCGCTTCCTTGGGATTGCTCTTGTTGTCCTCGATGATCAATTCGACCTTCTTGCCCAACAGACCACCGGAGGCGTTGAGAAAGGACTCGGCGATCCTGGCGCCCTGCGCGACATAGTTGCCGGACGCCGCCACCGCGCCGGTCAGCGGCTGGGTGACGCCGATCTTCAAGGTCTCGGCCGCCCCGGCGATGGGCGCAGCCGCCGCCAACGCGATTCCGGCGACCAACAGCGCGACTCGTTTGAACTTCGACATGGTTTCCTCCTGTCGTTCGGTGAAAAAGATAGGCTACAGACTCCCTCGGTGCGGGGTCACCCTAGCACAAAATAGGGTCGAACGTCTCGCCCGATGGTTGCCCGGCCTTGACCGCCTCGATCGGACATCCGACGAAGAACCGGGGCCAGCACCCGCAAGCCGGCCGGACATTCTCGAAGCAACTCGACGCATTCGCGAACAGTCATGCACTTTCCCCTCTGTGACAACGGCGATATTCCACCAGCGCCGACCGGCCCACGATATCGACGATGCGCACCAGCAGCTCGTTTCCCTCGGCGTCCGTGAGCCGCAGGTCTTCACCGGGAAGGAAGTGAACCGGCTGTTGCTCGCCTTCGTTGATAGCGATGTTGGACGCGTAGAGATAAGTTCGGTCATGGGTGTCGCGAAGAGGATTCAATCTGCCTTTGAGCCCCGGAAGGTTGCCGGTTGCCTCGGGAAGGATGACGGCGCCGCCTTCGGACAGAGCTTCGAGTTCCATCGTGAGCGCTCCCCGGCTTGGGATCCATTCCCGTTCCAGATGTGCGGCGTACCCGGGAGCGGAGGCAAACACCGTCATGGGGAGATGAGTCGTGTGCAGATCGACGGCTGCCTCGCCGTCTTGGTCCGTGACCGCAAGCTTCCAGGTCTTGTTTGGGAAAAGCGTCAAGAGGTTGACGCCAACCAAGGGCCGGCCGGCGGACCGCACCGTGATGACGGCGCGGGCGGGACTCGATTCCAGCGATGCTGCGGGGATCATCACGCACAGTTCGGAATCCGCGATCAGTCGAAACTCGGGAAGCCTGCCGCTGAGCTCCCGGGTCTCCCGCCGCATGATCGGAACGCCGTCACCTCGCCGTTCCATGATGAACAATCGTCCACCCGCGCCCTTGATTCCGGATGCGGGGACTCGGCCAAGCAACGAGGTCAGCAGCTCGTTCCGCGTCGCATACCGGTGGGGCATATCCTCCACGGTCAGGTTGTTCGGCAGTGAACCAGGCGATTGGATCTCGATCCGGTCCTCGAACATCGAGAGGCGGATTCTGCTGCCCCGAATCGAATAATCGCGGTGCGCCACGGCGTTGACCACCGCCTCGAACAGCGCCTCTTCACTGTACTGCGGCAGGTCCGCGCGTGCCGGCATCTTGTGCGCTGCAACGCGCATGTTCCGCACCGCAAATGCCACCGCTTCGGCGATCTGCCGTTTCAGCGGACCACCGATGGTCTGCGAGTCGATTTGACCGGTGGCGCGGTCTTCACCTCGATAACAGGTGGCCGTGATGCAGGCGTTCGGCAGCCATTCCTCCGGGGCTCGGCTGCACAGCAGCACACCGGCGACGGTGGCCCGCTTGACACCGTTCCCGGCTCCGGACAACAATCCCATCTTTTCCAGCGCCGACGGCGGATCGGCAGCACCCTCGGCGCTCAGCAGAGGCTTCCACAGCGATTCTTCCAGAGTTCTGAATCCCGTGTCCGGAACGGGTTGCTTGTCGAACCACAGAAAACGCGCTTGGCTGCGTCGTTGCGCCAAGCGTAACCGTTCGTCGCTTGTCATCCTTCGTGTCGAGCCACCCACCCGAATACAACCCCCACCGGGGCTTTCATGCAGCGTATCTCCCCTGGGAACTTCGACCAGCAGAAACGGCTTACCCTCAGCGAACTCCCTGTGATGGGTGTGGATGCGTACGGGCGGCTTGATCGAGTCGGTACTTAGCTCAACCAGGAATGAATCCAACGCGACAAGTTGTTCACGTGACATGCCCTGCACGGAGCCTTCGTCGGAAACGCCGCAAAGCAGCACTCCGCCGTCCGTATTGGCGAACGCCGCGATCTCATCCGCCAGGACACGGCGGCTGGGACTCGTAGGGCGGCTTCCCGAAAACTCGATCTGCTTGAATTCCCAGTCGCTGTCTTCACCCAAGCGCAACTGGCGGGCGATGTCCTCATTGCTGTGATTCACCACTAGTCCCCAAGCCCCAACGCTTCAGATTCTCGGCAATGATAGCATCTCGTCTCGTGTTTTCCTTCTGCTCTTCCCGACGGACTGCACGAACATGCCCGACGAGCCGCAACCAGGATCCTGGACGCGGCCCAGCACGTCCTTGGAGCGGGCGGCCCCGTCGAGGATGCGTTCGGTCTCGAGCAATGAACCGCAGGGGCGACCCTTTCCCTAGCGTTCTCGGGTTATAAGGTCGGGACCCCCGAGGTCGCGCAGCGATCGGATGCCCCGCGCCGCCTCCATCGCGGCATCGATGAGTTCCTGCTTCGGCGCCTTGAACCACTCTTCCGGATGCAGCTCGCGTTTCTCTCTCACCACGGCGATGGCGTTTTCGAGTTCCGGGAACCGAATCGGGTCCTGCAGGTGAAGATAAAGCGCCACCAAGGCAACCGAACGGCTGCGGCCGCCGCGACAGTGGACGAGGACGTTGCCCTGCTCCCGTCTGGGGTAGCTCTGCTTCTCCGGCAGGGTCTGATGGAGGGCGCCGTGCAGGATATAGTAACCGCCGAGCATCATGCCACGCGGATTTTCGCCATCCACCAGCCCCAGCTTGAAGACCCGAAACGGCGCGGTCCCGGAACGACACAACGCGTTTGGATCCCCGTTTGCATCGCCTTCGTCCGGCCCGGCGACATAGTTGACATCCAGATTGACTGTGCAGTTGACGACGGTCGATACGCCATGTCGGCGCAACAAGCCGACATCACTTGCCGCCGCGGTCCCGCCGATGAAAAGATCAGCGCCGTAGGGATCAAGGCCTTGGGCAATCAAACTGAGGAGAGGAAGAGGATAGTCCTCAGGGGTGGTCATGCGCTATCCTTCCATGATCTCGTTCGGCGCCGCCGCGGGGGCCGGTGCACGCCTTGCAGGTCCGGCATACATTTGGGTAGTGTAGAAATTCGATGACCGCAAACGAAGGTTCCCGCGACCGACGTTCTCGAATCGGGTGATTTCACCCCAAGGGGAGAATAACATGAAACGCCTTATCGCGCGTGTTCTCATGGCCGGCCTGATCGCCTTTTCCTTCATGACCGCCGCCGACGCCGGCCCCAAACCACCGCCCGAGATGGAGGCCTGGCTGAAGGAGGCCAAGCTCGGCCCCTATGACAAGGCGGAAAACTGGGACGAGATCGTCGCCAAGGCGAAAGCCGAAGGCGAGGTCGTGGTCTACACGTCGTCGGGCCGCATCGCCAAGCTGGTGAAGCCGTTCAACGCGCTTCATCCGGAGATCAAGGTGACCGTGCACGACCTGGGGTCCGTCAAGTCGGTCGAGAAGACCATTCGCGAACAGAACGCGAATATCTTCAACGCCGACATCGTGACCACCGGCAATTCCGGTCAGGTGATCTACGAGATGCTCGACAAGAACCGTCTCGTCAACTACGTACCGCATCACTACGTCGACCGGATTCCGAAGGAAAACCGGGACCCGTTGCTGATCCGCGTCAACGAGGCCATGGTCTTTCTCTACAACGGGGAGACCTACCCGGACGCGCCGCCCTTCAAGAACGTGTGGGAGTTGACCGAGCCCGAGTTCAAGGGCCGGGTGGGCATGAAGAACCCGCTGTCGTCGGGCTCCACCCTGATGGGCGTGATGACCCTTATGCAGCGTCCCGATGTCATGGCGGCCGCCTATCAGCGCCATGCCGGCAAGCCCATCAAGTTGAGCGAGGGGGTCCCGGACGCCGGCCACGAGTTCTGGGCGAGGATGCTCGCCAACGACCTGGTGATCTTCAAGTCCGGCTCGAAGCTCGCCCGCGCCTCGGGCAAAAAGGGTCAGAAAAGGCCGCTGATCGCGTTCGCCAACATGACCTATATCGCGCGCAACGATTCGAAGGGCTACGTCAACAAGATCCTGGCGGAGGTCGACCCGGTTGGAAAGCTGGTCTACCCGACCTTCACCGCCATCGCGCGCCAGGCGCCGCACCCCAACGCGGCCAAGCTGTTTACCGCCTACCTGCTCGGCAGCCTCGAGCTGAACAAGAACTCGAAGATCGAGAAGCCCTACGACAAGGGCGCCAGCATGGCCCTGTTGCAGGGTCTGGCGCCCTACTTCGACCCGGGCACGGTGAGTCCGCGGAGCGACGTGCCGCTGCCGGCGGGCGGCGAGATCTGGGCCGACATGGAGGGCTGGAACGTCGATGCCCGATACATGTGGACGCAGGGGCCCAAGGTCCGCGACTTCTGGACGGTGCATTCGAGCAAATAGCCCGGCATGGAGGAAATCCATCTGACCGGAATCCGGAAGTCGTACGGCAAGGAAGTCGCCGTACGGCATCTGGACCTGACCGTGGCGCCGGGTGCGTTCCTGACCATCCTCGGACCATCCGGTTGCGGCAAGACGACGACGTTGCGCGTGATCGCCGGGCTGGAAGAACCCGAAACGGGGGAAATCCGGTTCGGCGACAGGCTCATCTTCTCCCGCCGGAAAGGCGTGATCGTTCCCCCCGAAAGCCGCAACCTCGGGCTCATATTCCAAAGCTACGCGCTCTGGCCCCACATGACGGTGGAGCGGAACATCACGCTCGGCCTGAAGCAGATGGGCCTGAGCACGCGCGAGACCGCCGAGCGCCTCGATGCCGCCCTCGATAAAGTGCAGATGAAGCCGTACCAGCTCCGCTACCCCTCGGAGCTGTCCGGGGGCCAGCAACAGCGGGTGGCCTTGGCGCGCATGATCGCCTCGCGCTCGTCCATCCTGCTCATGGACGAGCCTCTGTCCAACCTCGACGCCAAGCTGCGCACGGAAATGCGCGGCGAACTCAAGCGGCTGCACCGCGACCTCGAAGCCACCACCGTCTACGTGACCCACGACCAGATCGAGGCCTTGACGCTTTCGGACATCGTCGTCGTGATGGACAAGGGCGTGGTCAAGCAACAGGGCACGCCCTATGAGATCTATCACCATCCCGAGAACCTGTTCGTCGCCGATTTCATCGGCGATCCCGGGATCAACCGGTTTGCCGGCGCCGTCAGCCGGAAGAACGGAGCGGTGGGCCTCGATTGCGGCGATCTATGGCTGCCGATCCCCGGTGACCCGCCTCCGAACGCAAAGAACCTCATCGCTACCATTCGCCCGGAAAGCATCAATGTATCGACCGAGGCCAGGGAGGACTGGCTGAAGGTAGCCCTGGAATCGGTTCAGCCGAAGGGGGCCGACACCATCCTGCAAGCCCGGACCGAGAACTATTCCATCACGCTCCTGCAACCGGGCTTCATACGCATGGACCTCGGCGACCCCCTGTGGATCGACTTCGAAGCGGACTCGTTGAACTTTTTCGACGTCGAATCGGAGAGCAACCTCTTCAATCGATGCCCGCCCGCCTGAGCAGAAGCAAACGGAAGTCCCGACCCATGTCGTTGGATACGGTCTGTTCCGGGAACGAACCTCCGTTCCTTTCCAGAAGCAATCTCACCTATCACCTTTATCGGCTGATGAACCAGCCGGAAAAGATTCTGGGTATCCTGTGCCTCGCCGTCCTGTCCGTCCTGGTGTTGGGGCCGCTTTTCGAAATCATCCACGACGCCCTGGTGTACCAGAGCTATGACCTCGCCTACCGGCCGGAGGCGAAGGTCGGCACCTTTACCCTGTTCCATCTCGAACGCGTCTTCACCGGCCCGCTTTCCAAGGCGCTGTTCCTGAAGCCGCTGTTCAACAGCGTCGCCGTCGGCGTTTGTGTGACCGTTCTCGGCGTCGGCATCGGCAGCGGTCTGGCATGGCTGATGGTGCGCACCAACATCCGCTTCAAGGGCGTTTTCGGGGCGCTTGTGGTGGTGCCGTACATGATGCCGTCATGGGTGCTGGCGCTGGCATGGCTGAGTCTGTTCAAGAACGACCGGATCGGCGGCAACGAGGGCATGATCACCAGCTTCTTCGGCATACAGCCGCCCGACTGGGTGAGCTACGGCTTCTTTCCCATCGTCATCTGTCTGGCGCTGCACTACTACGCCTACGGCTATCTGCTGATGTCGGGCGCCCTGGCGACGGTGGACTCGGAGTTGGAAGAGGCGGGCGCCATCGCCGGCATGAACCGGCGCCAACGGCTATGGCGGATTACCTTTCCGTTGCTGCTGCCGGCGTTGGGCTCCGCCGTGGTGCTCACTTTCATCCGCATACTGGGCACCTTCGGGACCCCGGCCCTGCTCGGACTGCCGGTCCGGTTCTTCACCTTTTCAACCCAGATCTACGCCTCGCTGAACGCGCGCAACAGCGGCGACGCGTTCGTTCTCGCCCTGGTCCTGATCGTCATGGCGATCACCTTCATCTGGATCAACAGCCGGGTGATCGGCATTCGGAAGAGCTTCGTCACCCTGACCGGCAAGGGCTTCCGGCAGCGCGAAATCAAACTCGGGGCCTGGCAGTGGCCGGCCACCATCGGGGTCGCCGCCTTCCTCGCCGTGACGGTGGTACTGCCGTTGCTGATCCTGCTTTGGGAATCCCTGGTGATCACGCCGGGAGAGTATTCCCTGCAAGGCCTGACGGCGCATTTCTGGATCGGCGAAAGCGACATCGACATCGCCAATGGCGAACCCGGCATCATACATTCCCCGGGCATCCTGACGGCGTTGTGGAACAGCATCAAACTGGGCGTGCTGGCCGCGGTATGCAACGGCCTGCTCGGGTTGCTGGTGGGCTATGCAGCGGTTCGCGGCCGCGGCACGCTGCTGGCGAGGTGGCTCGAGGGCGTCGCCTTCGCGCCGTACATTTTCCCCTCCATCGCCCTCGGCGCCATCTACATCGGCATGTTTTCGACTCCCTGGGGGCCGCTGCCGGCGCTGTACGGCACATTCACGATCCTGGTCCTGATCACGGTGATCAAGAACCTGCCGTTCACCTCGCGCACCGGCATCGCCGCCATCCTGCAAATCGACAAGTCCCTGGAGGAAACCGCAAGAGTCCAGGGGATCGGCTGGTTCCGGCGCATGGCCAAGATCATCGTCCCCATGTCGTCAAGCGGCGTGATCGCGGGCATGCTGCTGACCTTCATCACCGCCACGCGCGAACTGTCCCTGATCATTCTACTGTTGTCGCCGGCCAACATGGTGCTCACCGGAGTGATCTTCAACTACAACGAGCAGGACATGACTCAGCACTCCGGCGCCGTGACCCTTTTCCTGGTCCTGATCATCGTGGGCGCCAACGTGGTGGTCCGCATGCTCACCGGCGGCGGCGGGTTGTCGGGGCTGCGGCACACGTGATTACGGCCTCGGGGCCCGCTTCCGCACGGCGACGCTCCTGTTTGACATGCGCCCACCTGTCTTGTTACCGTGGCCCGGCTTTCGCCCCAAGGACCTGCACCGCTCGAAACAACAGCTCGGGAAAGGTTGGCCTATGAACACTGTAAACCGGGGAACGCGCTACGCGCGCAGCCTGTCCGTGGTTCTCGCGATGGGGATTTTCGTGTCCGTCGCCGCGGCATACCCGGCCTTTGCCCAGGATGAGCCGGTACGAGGCGGGACGATTATTGGCGCAACCGTACTGGAGCCGAAGTCTCTCGACCCGTTGTTCGGCGACGGGGGCAATCTGGATCACTACGTCTGGCGGCAAATCTATGAATCGCTCCTGGACGTTACCGGGAGCGGCGAAGTCGTCCCCGGACTGGCGACAAGCTGGAAGTTTACCGGCGACAGGAAATCCATCGATTTCACGTTACGGCAAGGCGTGAAGTTCCATGACGGCACCGCGTTCGATGCGGAAGCCGCAGCGGTCACATTTCGTCGCGCGCGGTCAAAGGAGCTGAATGCACCGCGCAGCTCCGATTTGTCGGCGATCACGACGGTGGAGGTGCGTGGACCCTATCAATTGCGGATCCATCTCGAGGCGCCGACATCGGCCGCGTTACCGGCGATCGCCTTCGCCGGATTGATTTCGTCGCCCACCGCGATCGAGAAGCACGGGCAGGATTACGGCAGGAACCCGGTGGGGACCGGCCCCTTCAAGTTCGCTGGTTGGCAATCGGGCTCCAGGATTGTTCTCGAACGAAACCCCGATTACTGGCGGAACGGCGCCGATGGAAAACCGTTGCCGTATCTCGACCGCGCCATCATTCGGTTCATCAAGAAAAGCGCGGTAAAAGTGATCGAAGTGAAGTCCGGCAACGTCCACGTCATCGACGCCATCTCGGCCCGGGATCTGAAGACGGTGAGCGGCGATTCCGGCCTTCGGCTCGTGCGGACCGGCAATGGCCGCCACGTCATGTTCGCCTTCAACATTTCCAAGCCGCCGTTTAACGACATTCGGCTGAGAAAGGCGGTTCTGTTCGGCCTCGATCGTCAAACGATGATGAACGTCGTAACCCTCGGCAGAGGACAGGTCACTCCAACCCTGATCCCCAACCAGAACTGGGTGTTCGACGCCACACTTGAAAAATACGGCCATGATCCCGCACGCGCCAGGCAACTGCTCGCCGAAGCCGGGCACGAGAGGGGTCTTGATGCACGATTGGACATCATCAAGCGTGAGCCCGACTCGACGGTGGCTCAGCTCATGCAGGCGCAACTGAAAGAGGCCGGCATCCATCTCACGATCAAGACCGTCGATCGCCAGTCGATGCAGGCCAGTCTGCGCGCCAGGAACCACATGTTCGGTATCGGCCGCTTCACCGTGCCGGGGATCGACCCGGCTCAGACGTTCGGACGGATATTCGGACGACGCGCGCGCATTCAGCGAACCGGTGTGAGCGACGACAAACTGTTCGACATGATCGACAATGCGGGTCGGCAGGTCGATCCATCGGTCCGAAAGCGTCTCTACCGGGAAATTCAGGCATATCTGGTCGACAACGCGCTTTACGGCTTTCTGTTTTTCATGGAGTCGACCCAGGTCGAGCGGACTGTGGTGAGAAACCTGAAACGCACGGTCGGCGGCGCCTGGGTGTTTGCCGAGGCCTGGACGACCGAGTAGCTCACGCCGAAGTGCGAATCCGCAACAACGACTTCAAGAGACCCGCGCGGCAAAAAGCCTGACCCCCTCTATCCATCCTCGGGCTGTCGATTCGGATTCCGGCGCCGCTTTGCCACGCCCGCGTGCGCCCGGGCCGAGGGCATCCGATGTTTCTGTTCATTTCGAAGCGAATAGGCCAAACCGTCCCGGTGATTCTTCTGGTCTCGTTTTTCGTCTTTTTCATCATCAACGTGATTCCCGGCGATCCGACGATAACCGTGCTCGGGGAATTCGCGACCCCCGAACAGCGCGAGATCGCGCGCCAACAATACGGCTTCGATCGGCCGATATTCGTCCAATATCTGGACTGGCTGACGAAGACGTTAAGCGGCGACCTCGGCAGATCACTTCACAGCAATGAACGTGTTCGGGTGATGCTGCTCGACCGCTTGCCCGTCTCGCTGGAGTTGAGCGCCCTCTCCCTGCTCATTGCCCTGGTCCTGGGCATTCCCGCCGGCATACTGGCCGCACTTCGACGCGGCACGACAACCGACACCGTCATCGGAATGTTCTCGGCCATTACCTTGGGCGTGCCCTATTTCTGGCTTGGGGTTCTGCTGATTCTCCTGTTCGCCGTCTTTTTCAATCTGCTGCCACCCTCCGGATACGTGCCGTTCACGGAATCACCCGTCGAAAACCTGAAACGGATGATCTTGCCCGCCCTGACCATCGGCCTGCACGTCGCGCCGCTGATTGTTCGCCAGACGCGCGCGAGCGTCTTGCAGGTGTCGACGCAGGACTATGTCCGAACCGCCCACGCCAAGGGATTGCCTCGATCCGTGGTCGTCCGGAAGCACGTCTTGCGTAACGCCCTCATTCCCATCCTCACGCTGGTCGGCCTGCAGCTCGGCAATATGCTGGGCGGCGCCATCGTGACCGAGACGATTTTTTCGACCCCGGGGCTGGGCAGCCTGGTTGTGGCTGCGGTGTCCACGCGGGATTTTCCCGTGGTTCAAAGCGGCATCTTCCTGATTGTGCTGCTGGTCGTATTCGTCAACCTGGTCACCGACATACTGTATGCGTACGTCGATCCGAAAATCAGACGGCTCTTGATCATGTGACGGAAAGGCGCAGGGTCGTGAACGAAGTGGAAGAAACGCCCCCGCTGGATACGGAAACCGGCTCTGCCGACATAACGTCGGTCGCCGGCGACGGGGCGCGACCCCGCCTGGCGCGCGATCTGCTGACGCATCGGCAGGGTGCCGTGGGTACGGCCATCATTCTCGGCCTCGTCTTGATGGCGGTTCTCGCACCGTTGCTGGCACCCTTCGATCCCCAACATGTCGATGTGGAGAACATATTGAACCCACCGAGCGCCGCCCATTGGCTGGGAACCGACGAACTCGGCCGCGACATCGCCAGCCGTATCATCTTCGGCGCGCGGGTCACGCTGCAAGTTGCGGCCGGCGCCGTTGCCTTGTCACTGGTAACGGGGGTGATCCTCGGATTTGTCGCGGCGTATTCGGGCAGATTCTGGGATGCATTGATCATGCGGGTGATCGACGCCCTGTTGGCAATTCCTCCGTTGATTTTCGCGTTGGCGATTGTCGCCGCGCTCGGCCCCAATCTCTTCTACACCATCCTCGCCATCGCGTTGGCAAAACTGGGCATGTTCGCCCGGCTTGCGCGCGGCGAAGTCCTGAGTCTGAAGTCGATGGAATTCGTCGAGGCCGCCCGCGCCGTGGGCGCCAGCGGGATCCGAATTGCGATCAAGCATATCTGGCCCAACGCCGCCGGCAACGTGATCGTCTTTTCGGCGGTGGTTGCGTCGAGCGCGCTGCTGATCGAATCCGCCCTCGGTTTCCTGGGCCTCGGAGCCCAGCCACCCACCCCGAGTTGGGGGGTGATGATCTCGACCGGAATGCAGCATTGGACATTGTGGTGGATGAGTATCTTTCCGGGGGTCGCGATATTCCTCGCCATCCTCGCCTTCAATCTACTCGGCGATGCATTGCGGGACATCATGGATCGGCGCCTCATCGACGTCGGTCGTCTATGAGTATTCAGCACGGGTGTCCGAACGGCTGTCGGTGGGCTTGTCAGCCATCCTCGATACTCAGCGACGCCCCCAGCCCGTTCAGGTCGTCGATGAAACCCGGATAAGACTGGACGAAGTTCTCGGCCCTGGATACGGTGATCTCCCGATCTCCCTTCAGGCCCGCAACCGACAATGCAGTCGCCACC
Source organism: uncultured Binatia bacterium (SeqCode) (assembly GCA_965214905.1). Classification (GTDB taxonomy): domain Bacteria; phylum Desulfobacterota; class Binatia; order UBA9968; family JAJDTQ01; genus JAJDTQ01. The sequence continues at coordinate 1,887,870 of OZ243984.1, read as the reverse complement.
CGGTGATCGAGGTATGAATCGAGCGTCGCGGAACCACGATACCCGCCTATGCCAACGATATCGAGCCCGTCCGGTCGTTCCTCGATGCGGGCGCCGATCTTGACCAGCTCCATCATCGAGGCGATCCGATCACTCTCCTTGTAGCGGACGTGTTCGCCGTTCACGATCCGGGTGGTGCCTTCGGCGAAACAACCCAATACCGACAGGATGGGCACCAGATCGGGTGAGTGGGTAACGTCGATTTCTACCCCGTGCATCGGCTTCGAGCCTCGTACGCGGATTGTGTCGGCCGCGGCGTCGATGGTCAGATCGGCGCCCATTTCAAGCATGACGTCGACGATTCTCTTCTCCGGATGAATGCTGGTCATATCCAGATTCCGCAGGGTAACGTCCGAGCCTGGGGTGATGGCAGCGGCGACCATCGCCACCGATGCAACACAGAAATCGCCGGGAATAGTCAGATTTGCGGGCTTGTAGGTTTGTCCGCCGGGCACGACATACACGTCGGGCGCGCGGCTCGCGTCATATTCGATCCCGAACGTATCCAGCATCTGCAGCGTCATGTCGACGTAGGGTTTCTCTCGCAACGTATCCGTGAGCCGCACGGTCACCCCGTCGCGACTGAGCGGCGCACAGATCAAAACCCCCGACAACCACTGCGAAATAAAGCCGGAGATTTCCGTCTCGCCGCCGGCGAAGCCGCCGCCCCGGACGACAATGGGCGCGGTTCCGTCCCCTTGGGCGGAATAGCAATGGATGCCCAGCGAAGACAGACTGTCCAGCAGCGATCTCATGGGCCGTCTGCGCAGTGATTCGTTGCCCGTGAAAACCGTCCATCCCGGACTTGCCGCCGCCACCCCCAGCAAGAACTGAAGCGTGGTGCCCGAGTCGTCCACATCTATCACGTCCCCGGGAGTACGATAGTCGACACCGTCGATGACACAGGTATCTTCGGTGAATGCGATGGTCGGACCGAACGCGGCGATGTTGTCGGTCGTCGACTTCATTTTACCGACGAAGGCCCCGGACACGTCGTTGAGAGTGGTTCGCCCGTGGGCCAACGATCCCATGATCATCGCTCGCGTGAAATGATATTTCGATGAAATGATGCGAATCGACCCGCGCAGTCCGTCGCAGGGTCCGGATTTGATATTCATCGTCGCTTCCTCCCACTTGGTTATTACGTGGCCGGCGACCCTTCACTCTTGCGATCTGCTTATGGATCCGGGACGCCTTCGGCCACTTCCGATCCCGACCCGCTTGAGCGCCCCTGTCGTCGAGGAGCAACGCCGGGACCGAACGCTCTCCAAAGGTATCGTGGACCGCCTCGCGGTCAACGGCAAGGACGCGGTGTTCCGGGATTCCGAGTTCCCTGGCTTCGGCGTTCGCGTCCATTCCACGGGGCGCAAGGTCTACGTGGTCCGGACCCCGATGAACGGCAAGTCCAGGCGCGGGAAATCCGTCTGCGGAATGATCCGACCCGTTCCCGTGGGGATCCCGTGACGGAAGGTGAGAAACAACAGGGGACGGCGGCGCTCGTCCGGCCGCGGCGCGGCTCCATGCGCCGCAGCTACCGTCCACGGACCGATCCTGGTATCCTGCCTTTCACGGAATCGGGACAGGCTTGAAGGGAGACCACCTCGATATACCGGCCCAACCATGCTGCACAGTGTTGATTCTTCGAATCTCCCGAATCCGCGGGAAGAACGTTCCTGGCCAGGCGAATACCGGCTTTAGCGCAAGAAGTGGCTCGAGGGAGATCCGATCTCGGTCGGGACCCCTCATTTGACTTGTCCACGGAAAAACCCGATAAAGGACAAACCAGAATCGTCCGAAATCGGGCGTTTCTCAACGGATTTCAAGCGCAAGGAGAGCATCCATTGGCAACCTCCGTCACAGCCCCCATGGTTGGAAAGATTTTGAAGATCGAGGCGAACCCCGGCCAGGCCGTGGAAGAGGACGACGTGGTCATCGTGATGGAGGCCATGAAGATGGAGATTCCCGTGGTGGCGCCCGGTAGCGGGACGGTCAAGACGGTCAAGGTCGAGGTCGGCCAGTCGGTGGAGGCGGGAGAGGAGCTCGCCGAGATCGAGTAGCCCAACGGGCTGCGGACGGCTTTCACCCCGGCACGGTTGGCATGGGCACCTGGGAATTCGGCTTCACGGTTGCGCTGGTGGGCAGCGTCGGCACGCTGCTGGTGCTGTGGCTGCTGAGTCTTCTGATCCTTCTGATCAGGAAAATCTTTCCCTCCTGAAGAGACCCCGCTCAGCCTGCAAGGACAGACCCGAATACATGGAATCTGCGATCCTCTCCGGAGCCTTGGGGCTGCTCGACGGCGTTTCGCACCTGGGGGTCGGCCAGGTGATCATGATGATCATCGCGGCGGTGCTGCTCTACCTGGGAATCGGGAAGGGGTTCGAGCCGCTGTTGCTGGTGCCCATCGGGTTCGGCGCCATCCTCGTGAACATCCCGCAGGCGGAGCTGATGGCCGAAGGGGGGACGCTCCGGTTCTTCTACGACTTCGGCATCCGGACCGAGATCTTCCCGGTGCTGATCTTCCTCGGCATCGGCGCCATGACCGACTTCGGGCCGCTGTTCTCCAACCCCAAGATCATCATGCTGGGGGCGGCCGGCCAGTTCGGCATCTTCCTGACGCTGCTGCTGGCCCTGGCCCTGGGCTTCAGCAAGCTGGACGCCGTGGCCATCGGCGTCATCGGCGCCTGCGACGGGCCCACCGCCATCTACGTCAGCTCGCGCTACGCGCCTCACCTGCTGGGGGCGGTTTCGGTGGCCGCCTATTCGTACATGTCGCTGGTGCCGTTGATCCAGCCGCCGATCATGCGCGTCCTCACCACCGTCCGGGAGAAGCGGATCGTCATGGGGATGGTGCAGCAGGCGCCGGTGTCCAGGACTACGCGCATCCTCTTTCCCATCGTCGTCACGGTGGTGGCGTCGATCATCGCGCCTCTGGGGACGCCGTTGATCGGCATGCTGATGCTGGGCAACCTGCTGCGGGAATGCGGCGTGGTGGAGCGGCTCAAGCTGGCCTCGGAAAACGAGATCGCCAACATCGTCACCCTGCTGCTGGGTCTGTCCATCGGCGGCACCATGGCCGCGGCGCAGTTCCTGCGGGTGGAGACCCTGATGGTGCTGTCCCTGGGGCTGGTGGCCATCGGCCTGGACACGGTAATGGGGGTGCTGTTCGGCAAGCTCATGTGCCTGCTCACCCGGGGCCGGATCAACCCGCTTATCGGCGCCGCCGGCATCTCGGCCTTTCCCATGGCCGCGCGGGTGGCGCAGAACGAGGGGCAGCGCTACAACAGGAAGAACCACCTGCTGATGCATGCCATGAGCGCCAACGCCGGCGGCCAGATCGGCTCGGTGATCGCCGCCGCCATCATGCTCTCGGTGCTGCGGGGCATGGGGATCATCTGAGGGACGGGCGATCGCCGCCGGGATCGGCGCCTGGGAAAATGGCCCGGCTGGTCCCGTCCTTCCCATGAAAAATGGTCCGCCCCCTCCCGTCACGAGGCACGTGAATGGCCGACCGATCGACAACCCCTGAAGACTCGTCCACACCGGACACGCCGGAGAATCCATCACCGGAGCGGAAGCTCGCCGAGCTCGAAGCGCGGGTGCTGGAGGGCGACGCCCGGGCCATCGACAAGCAGCACGGCGAGGGCAAGCTCACTGCCCGGGAACGCATCGACAGGCTCGTGGACCCGGGCAGCTTCACCGAAGAATTCATGCTGGCCGAGACCCAGTGCACGGATTTCGGCATGGCCGAGCGGCGCCGTCCCACCGACGGAGTGGTGTGCGGCTTCGCCCGCGTCGACGGGCGGCCGGTGTACCTGTTCGCCCAGGACCGCACGGTGCTGGCGGGGGCGGTGGGCAGCGCCCACGCCGCGAAGATCGCCAACGGCATCCGCACCGCCCGCTCCCTGGGCATGCCCTGCATCGGGCTCTACGACTCGGTGGGCGCCCGCATCCAGGAGGGGCTGAGCGTCACCGCGGCCATCGGCGAGATCTTCTTCGAGAACAGCATCGCGTCCGGCGCCATCCCGCAGATCTCGGCGGTGATGGGGCCGTGCATCGGCGTGGCGTCCTACTCGCCGGCGCTGACCGACTTCATCCTCATGGTGCGGGGCACCAGCCAGATGTTCATCACCGGGCCGCCGGTGATCAAGGAGGTACTGGGGGAAGAGGTCACCATGGAGGAGTTGGGCGGGGTGCGGGTCCACTCGGAGGTGTCCGGGGTGGCGGACCTGGTAAGCGCGGACGACGAGGCCTGTCTGGCGCAGATCCGCGCGCTGCTGGGCTTCCTGCCGGCCAACTGCAACGCGCCGCTGCCGCGCAAGGAGACCGGCGACGACCCCGAGCGGCGGCTCGACGGCATCCAGAAGCTGGTTCCCGACGACAAGCGCAAGCCCTACGACATCGTCAAGGTGATCCGGGCGGCGGTGGACGGCGGCGAGTTCCTGGAGCTCAAGCGCCGGTTCGCGCGCAACCTGGTGACCGGGTTCGGGCGCCTCGACGGCTACCCGGTGGGGTTCGTGGCCAACCAGCCCATGTTCCTGGCCGGCAGCCTGGACGTGGACGCCTCGGACAAGGCCGCGCGGTTCATCCGCTTCTGCGACGCCTTCAACATCCCCATCGTCACCCTGATGGACGTACCCGGGTTCTTCCCGGGCAGGCAGCAGGAGGAGAAGGGCATCATCCGGCACGGCGCCAAGATGCTCTACGCCTACGCCGAGGCCACCGTGCCCAAGATCACCATCGTGCTGCGCAAGGGCTACGGCGGCGCCAAGCAGGCCATGTGCACGCGCGAAATGGGCGCCGACCAGCTCTGGCTCTGGCCCGGTGTGGAACTGGCGGTGATGGGCGGCGGCGGCGCCGTGAACGTGCTCTACCGGCGCGAGATCGCCGCGTCCGACGACCCTGAGCGCACCCGCCGGGAGAAGATGGCCGAGTTCGCCGAACGCTTCAACGGCCCGTTCGAGGCCCTGTCCAAACAGTTCTCCCAGGCCGCCATCCAGCCCGCCGACACCCGCGCCCGCCTGACCCGCACCCTGGCGCTGCTGCGCGAGAAGAAAGAGACCCGCCCCGCCAAGAAGCACGGCGTGATGCCGGTGTAGGCACGGGCCGCCGGACTGAAGGAAAGACCGGGGGAGCGAGGGCATCCTCTCTCGTCGAGGGCTAAAGAATCCACGCCGGCCGTCGATTTATCTTTGCATGGGAATTGTATTGACGTTCACAACGTGCTCTACTAAGGAAACAAGGCAAAACCTCAACTATATAGCACATTTAGGGGTTTTGCAAGCAACTTCCACAACATGTAGGCTTGGAAAGGAGGCCCTCATGGAGCGGAGAAAAATAACGATTGAGGTCCAGACCGAGATTCAGTGGGAAGCTTCACGCACAGCGAGCGGGGGATGGATCGCCGTATGCGACGCGCTTGGGTTGGCTACGGGAGTCGAAGGAGATTCACTCAACGAACTCATGGGGTTGATTGACGAGGCGTGCGGTCTTTTGTTTAGCGACCTTCTCAGGGAGCATGAGCTTGATGAGTTTTTGCAGGCCCACGGCTGGCAAGCCGTTAATCTTCCGTCATCCCCTGATGAGGAAGTCGCTTTCGATGTTCCGTGGAATCTGGTAGCGGCTGGGCGACGTCATGGTGCAACGCAGCAACCTCATTAAGGCATTAAGGGGCTTGGGGTACAAATACAAGGCCCAAACTAAACGGATGACGCTTTACAAGAAAGCCGGTAGCACCGAGCGCGTCGTGCTGCCGACGAACCAATGGGTGATGCCGGAACTGGCGCGGTCCATCCTGCGCCAAGCAGCTATGACCCATGAGGAGATCGAGCGGTTCATCTCGAACAATTCCCGCCCCGATTCTTAGTCCCCAACCGTGAAGGAGTGCCAGCCTGTCATTCTGAGCGAAGCTGACCTTCTTCACGTAGGCCGCCCCACCCGGGTCTCGCCCGCTCTACTCCTGCCCGTTCCCGCGTTGGGTCATGATGGCGAGCCTGGTGAGGCCGGCGGACCGCGCCGCATCCATCACCGCCACCACCAGGCCGTGGGTGACCCCGCGGTCAGCCCGTATCAAAACTTGTGGGTCGCGGCGTTCCCGCGCCATCTTTTCGAGCCTCGCGCCCAAGGCTTGCAGCGTCACCGGCGTCCCGTCGAGTTGAATCTCGCTCGCCGGCGTGATGACGATGCGTATGTCGTCGTCCTTGCGCGCCACCTGCGGGGCGTCGGCGTCGGGCAGGTCCACGGTGATCCCTGGATTGACCAGGAAGTTCATGGACAGGGCGAAGAAAATCAGCAGGTTGAAGATGGTGTCCACGAACGGCGTCATGTCGATGAAGCCGCCCGCGGGCCTTGTGCGGGGCCGGAAGTTCACGTGTCCGTCAGCCCCTCGGGATCGAGCAGGTCCATGAAGCGGGTGCAAAGCCGCTCCATCTCCAAGACGAGGGCGTTGGCCTTGTTGAGCAGATAGCGGTGGATGACGATGGTGGGAACGGCCACGCTCAACCCGGCCAGGGTGGTGACCAGAGCCTCGGATATCCCGCCCGCGAGGGTTCCCGGATTGACCGCACTCTGGATGGAGATCACCGAGAAGATCTCGATCATGCCCGAGATGGTACCCAGAAGGCCCAGCAGCGTGCTGACCCCGGCGATGGTCCCGAGGGTGTCCACAAACCGCTCCAGCCCGGCCGCTTCCTGGCGGCCCGCCTCCTCCAGGTGATCTTTCATGACGTCTCGGCGTTGCCCCGATACCCGTAGCCCCGCCACCAGCACCTTGGCGATGGCCGCGGGGCTCTGCCGCAGCAACTCCATGGCCGCGGGCAAGTCCTTGCCGGCGATCAACGCCTCGGTCCTGCGCACCAAGTCGGCCGGGACCACCCGTTGCCGTCTCAGGCTGAACAGTCGCTCGACGAATATGGCCAGCGCCGTGATCGAGCACAGCAGGATCGGGACCATGAAGAGGCCGCCCTTGCCGAGAAATTCAAGCATGAGCGGCCAATATCAATTATTATCGACGTAAGGTAAAGGCTGAACCGGTGCGTTGGAGGAAGGGGGGCCAGTGTCCTGTCCGGCAAATAACCGTGCTAAGATGCGCAGTACGTTTTGTTGTCGGCAAGGCGCGGCGACGAGCCGCGGCCAAGCACCACCGAAGCGGAGCAACGCAGCCGACAGCAAAAAGGACCCGCAGATCAGTGCGGTTATTTGCGGGACAGGACACCAGGAGCCTGTCGGATTTGGTGTTTGATGACAGGCAGAAGGGGAGGGTTCGGTTGCGGTCATTAACTCGAACTTTTTGTTTGGATAGGACGAACAAGCCGGAACGAGTGTTGCGTTTCATATTTTGCGATGACTCATCACCAAGCCATTTTGACAGATCTTCCGACTCCCTCTCCCTCTGGGAGAGGGTTGGGGTGAGGGTACCCCGTGTGCGCGCCGCCCGTTGGGTGCGACCAGCAAAGCAGGGCAGGTTTATTCGGGGCGCCCTCACCCGGTCTTCGGCCACCCTCTCCCAGAGGGAGAGGGGAGTTGTTCATCGCCGACCACTTCTTGCGGGAACGGGGTGAAGCTATGGAACAGGGTCAACACATTTACGGAACGCGACGCTAGACAGGAGACCAGGTACTCATGAGCGAGGTCAACCTGTTCGTGGCGTTTGCGGCCGGAGGGCTCTCGTTTCTCAGCCCTTGCGTGCTGCCCCTGGTTCCGTCGTATCTGTCGTTCGTCTCCGGCATATCCCCCCGCGAGATCCGCGAAGGGACCGCGGGCAATGCCCGGGTCCTGGGGAACGCCCTGGCGTTCGTGTTCGGCTTCTCGGCCGCCTTCGTCGCCCTGGGCGCGTCGGCCAGCCTGCTGGGCCGCCTCTTGATCAGCTATCAGGACGTGGTCCGCGTGGTCGGGGGCCTTTTCATCCTGGTGGTGGGAGTCTACCTGACCGGGCTCTTCAAGGTCGCCAGCCTGGAACGCTACGCGCAACTCGACCTGCGCAGCAAGCCGGCCGGCTATCTCGGATCGACGTTTGTGGGGTTGACCTTCGCGGTGGCGTGGATCCCCTGCGTGGGGCCGATCCTGGGCGCCATCCTGACCCTGGCCGGCACCGCCAGCGAGGTCCAGCGGGGCGTGCTGCTGCTCGCGGCCTACGCCGCCGGCCTGGCGCTGCCGTTTCTCCTGAGCGCCCTGGCCATGAATCGGTTCTTCAGATTCTCCCGCGCCATCGGCTCCTGGCTGCCGGCCATCCATGTCGGCGCCGGCCTGCTCCTGATCGCCGTCGGCCTGCTCCTGCTCACCGACACCATGACCGCCCTCAACGCCTACGCCCTCCGCTTCACCCCGGCCTGGCTGGTCGAGCGGCTGTAGCCGGACTCTTCCCCGCGATTCGCCGTGAACGGATGCCCGGGACCCTACCGGGACCGTTCCCCTGAGCGCAGCGAAGCGAAGTCGAAGGGCGGCCTTTCGGTTCCGGCTACGGCGGGTCAGGACAGCTCACCAGCGGCCGCGGCGAAGGCTTTCCTGCCGGCGTAGCGGGCGCGGCGGCCCAGTTCCTGCTCGATGCGGAGGAGTTGGTTGTACTTGGCGGTGCGCTCGCCGCGGCAGGGAGCGCCGGTCTTGATCTGGCCGGCGCCGGTGGCTACGGCGAGGTCGGCGATGGTGGTGTCCTCGGTCTCGCCCGAGCGGTGGGAGATGACGGTGGTGTAGCCGGCGGCGCGGGCGAGCCGGATGGTTTCGAGGGTCTCGCTCAGGGTTCCGATCTGGTTGAGCTTCACCAGAATGGAGTTGGCGACGCCGCGCCTGATCCCTTCCTCCAGGCGCCCGGGATTGGTGACGAAGAGGTCGTCGCCGACCAGTTGCACCTTTTTCCCCAGGGCGGCGGTCAGCATCTCCCAACCTTCCCAGTCGTCCTCGCCCAGGGCATCCTCGATGGAGACGATGGGATAGTCGTTGACCCATTTCTCGTAGAGACCCACGAGCGCGGCGCTGTCCATCTTTGCCCCGCCCGACTTCCTGAAGACGTAGGAGCCCGCGTCATGAAACTCGCTGGCGGCCACGTCCAACCCCAGGACCACCTGGGTCCCCGGCCGGTAGCCCGCCTTGACCACCCCCTCCAGCAACAGCTCGATGGCCTCCTCGTTGTTCCCGAGACGCGGAGCGAACCCGCCCTCGTCGCCCACGGCGGTGCTGTAGTTCTTCCCGGCCAACACGCCTTTCAGGGCGCCGTAGATCTCCGCGCCGGCGCGCAAGGCTTCGGCGAACGAACGGAACCCCCAGGGGATCACCATGAATTCCTGGACATCGACGTTGTTGTCGGCATGGGCGCCGCCGTTGACCACGTTGAGCATGGGCACCGGCAGCGTGCGGGCCTCCTCTCCGCCGAGGTACCGGTACAGCGGCACCTTGTCGGCCGCGGCCTGGGCCCGGGCCGCGGCCAGGGACACGCCGAGAATGGCGTTGGCGCCCAGTCGGCCCTTGTCCGGAGTGCGGTCCAGGTCGATCATGGACTGGTCCAGCTTGCGCTGGTTCCTGGCATCCAGCCCCACGACCCGCCGCGCCAGGCTGCGTTTGACGTGACCCGCGGCGCGCAGCACCCCCTTGCCCATGAAGCGGTCGCCCCCGTCCCGCAGCTCGACGGCCTCGTGCTCGCCGGTGGACGCCCCGGAAGGCACGGTGGCCCGGCCGTGGGCTCCGTTGGTCAGCGCCACCTCCACTTCGACGGTGGGATTGCCCCGTGAATCCAGCACTTCCCGCGCAACGACACCCTTTATCTTCATCGCTTCCTCCGATTCGCCCCCGCTCCGTCCCCTCCGTCCCTTCATAGCAGATTTTTTCAGGGTCGTTCATGCCACCCGTCCGGTGGCTCGGGCGCGGGCGGACGGCCTCGGCGCTCCGTTCTCCACGTCTTTCGAGGCTCGTCAGCCCGCCCACACATGCCGCTGCCGACGCTTCCACTCACACGTGGCGGCATGGCCGGGGCGGGCTCGCAACCCGCCCGCCGGGCGGTTGCGCTCCGGGCGACGATCACCCATGATAGTATCGTCCCATGGCTCTGGCGAAGAAACTGTCGCAGCACGTCATCAACTATGGCCTGATGGCCGCGTTGGCGCTGATGTTGTTCTTCCTCGTGTTCGGCGAGTGGGGTCTGCTGCACTACCAGCGGCTGGCGAAGGAACGGCGGTTGCTGGAGCAGCGGTCCCAGGCGTTGCAAAGGGAGAACGAGCTGCTGCGGGAGAAGATCTACCGGATCAGCAAGGATGACCGTTATCTGGAGAAAGTTGCGCGGGAGGATTTGGGCTTGGCCAGAAAAGGAGAAATCATCTTCCTGTTCCCGTCCGGGGGCGTCAAGGGGGCGGGAGCCAGGGCCGCCGCACGGTCAATCACCCAGGATTGACATCCTTTCCGCGATACAATAAGAGGGTAACCAAGAGCGGGCGTAATTCAGCGGTAGAATGCCAGCTTCCCAAGCTGGACGTCGCCGGTTCGATCCCGGTCGCCCGCTCCAACTCCCTCTACGTTTTATATCGGACACTACACTAGGCATGGGCGTCCGCCCAGTTGTCGCCGGTGTGGATGTCCACCACGAGTCCGCAGCGCAACTCCGCGACGCCCTCCATGCATGCCTTGACGAGCTTCGTGGCCCGGTCCAGCGAGGAACGGGGCATCTCGAACACCAGCTCGTCATGGACCGTGAGCAACATGCGTGCTACCGGCTCCTCCAACAGCGCCCGGTCCACCGCGATCATCGCCCGCTTCATGATGTCGGCCGCGGTGCCCTGTATGGGCGCGTTGAGGGCCATGCGCTCCCCCACCGCGCGCAAGCGGTAGTTGGCGGACTGAAGCTCCGGCAGATAGCGCCGCCGGCCGAACATGGTGGTGGTAAAGCCGTCGACCCTCGCCCGTTCCACCTGCGCGTCCAGGAACGCCTTGAGCGCCGGAAACTGGGCGTAATAGGCAGCGATGAACGTGCGCGCCTCGCCCACTTCGATGCCCAGCCGCTGCGAGACCCCGTAGGCGGACATGCCGTAGGCGATGCCGTAGGAAAACTGCTTGACGCGGCTGCGCATCTCCGCGGTGACGTCCTCCAGCTCTACCTCGAACACCTTGGCCGCGGTGGCGGCGTGGAAGTCGTGGCCCTCGGCGAACGCCGCCAGAAAGCTCTCGTCCTCGGACAGATGCGCCAGAATCCGCAGCTCGATCTGCGAATAGTCCGCGGAAAGCAGCACGCTGTCCGGCGGCGCTACGAAGGCGCGACGGAGTTGCCGTCCGAGGTCGGCGCGAATCGGGATATTCTGGAGATTCGGCGCCGAGGACGACAGCCGGCCGGTGGCGGCCGCGGCCTGCTCGTAGGTGGTATGGATCCGCCCGGTCCGGGGATTCACGAGGCTCAGCAGGGAGTCGGTGAAGCCGGTCTTGAGCTTGGCGACCTCGCGGTACTCCAGCAGCGCGTCGACGATGGGATGGCTCCCGGCCAGCTTGCCCAACTCGGCGGCATCGGTGGAGTAGCCGGTCTTGATCTTCCTGGTCTTGGGAAGCCCGAGCTTCTCGAACAGGATATGCGCCAACTGCGGGTGAGAGTTCACGTTGAAGGACTCGCCGGCATGTTCCCGGACCTTGGCCTGGAGCGAGGTCATGCGCTCCCCCAGCTCCTGGTCGAGCCCCCGGAGATAGTCATCGTCCACCAGGATCCCGATGTGCTCCATGCGGGCCAGCACCTCGGTCAGGGGGAACTCGAGGGTCCGGGCCAGCTCCCAGCTCCCGGCCTCCTTGAGGCGCGCCTCCAACACCGGGGCTGCGGCCTGGACCGCCACCGCCTCGGCCGCCAGCCGGCGCCGCCGCTCCGCCTGTTCCCGATCCTCGTCGCCGGGGTTCAGGAGGTCGCCCTGGGGTCCGCCGTCCGGGGCCTCCGCCGCCTCGCCGTCCAGCGCCGCGTCCAGGTACCGGCTCATGATATCCTTCAGCGCGTAGCCGCCGCTGGCGCCGGGGTCCAACAGGTAGGCCGCGACCTTGAGATCGCAGCGCACGCCCCGCAACCGCGCGCCGTTCCGGAGCATGGCGCCGCACAGCGGCTTGGCCTCGTAGACCACCGTGGCGGTGTGCTCCGACGCCAGCACTTCGTCGGGGCTCGCGGCCACGTCCAACGGCAGCACTCCCACCTCGCCGGGCCGCGCGCAGAACGCCGCCATGCCGTCGTCCCAAGCCACCGCCACGGACTCGGCCGCGGGGATGTCCGCGCCGGAGGTCCAGCGGGAGATGGACGCCGGCCGGATCACTTCCTTCGCCGTCGGCGTGACGCCGGGGGCCAGCGCCAGGAGCCGCTGATACAGCGTCTTGAACTCCAGGGAGGTGAACAGCTTGCGCACCGTCTCCGGATCCCACGTCCGGCGCAAGAACAGGCTCTCGTCGGTGTCCAACGGCACGTCGTCCAGCAGCCGGCCCAGAGTCCGGTTGAGCTTCACCTGGTCGGCGCAGGTCTCGATGCCGTTGCGGATCCTGGGGGTGAGCTCGGCGGCATGCTCGATGATGCCCTCGAGGTCGCGGTATTTCTTCAGGAGCGTCGCCGCGGTCTTGTCGCCTACCCCGGGGACGCCCGGGAGGTTGTCGGCCTGCTCGCCCTTCAGGGCGGCGAAGTCGGTCCAGCGCTCGGGCCCGACGCCGTAGCGCTCCACCACCATCGCCGGATCGTAGCGGATCATGTCGGTGACGCCGCGCCGGGTCATCAACACGGTGACGTCGTCGTTCACGAGCTGGAGGCAGTCGCGGTCGCCGGTGACGATCACCACGTGATGCCCCGCTTCCCGGCCCCGCCGGGCCAGCGTGGCCAGCAGATCGTCGGCTTCGTAGCCCTCCAACTCCACCACCGGGACGCGCAGCGCCTCCAACACCTCGCGGATGAGCGGCAACTGCTGCCGCAGGGTATCGGGGGTCTCGCTCCGGCCCGCCTTGTATTCCGGATACTGATCCAGCCGGAACTGCGGCGCGCCCTTGTCCATGCATGTGACCACCGCGTCCGGACGCTCCTCGTCCTCCAGCTTGATGAGCATGGAGGTAAAGCCGAAGACCGCGTTGGTCACCTGACCCGAACTCGTCACCAAGGTCTCCGGCAGGGCGAAAAAGGCGCGAAACGCCAGCGAGTACCCGTCCAGCAGCACCACCCGGCTCTTCTCCGGGCCGGCCTTGACAGCGGGCCTGCCCGCCGGCGCGGGCTTGCCATCCTTCACAGGCATCCGGTCAGTCTACTCCGGCGTGTGGAGCAGGGTCAACCGGCGCACGCACCCGCGGAACCGGGTCCGTCACGGGTTCGAATACGCCTGCGGCTGATCCGACGGACAACCCGATCACCGCCCGGCAGCGGTCGCCTGCAGCAGGCTCGGGGCGAACTCCGCGGGGGGAGCATAGCCCAGAAGTTCCAGCAGGGTGGCCGCGAGATTGGCGAGCCCCGCTTCCGGGGGCGGCGCGAGGCGGTAGCGCCGCCCGGAGCATTCCCGGATCACGAACGGCACCGGATTGATGGAGTGGGCGGTGCGGAAGACGGGCTTTTCGTCCTCGTAGAGCGGTGCGCCGGCCTTGTCCCGCTCCACCATGTCCTCGGAGTTGCCGTGGTCGGCGGTGACCACCAGACAGCCCCCGGCGGCGGCCACGGTGGACAGGATCCGGCCGATGGCCAGGTCGATGGCTTCCAGGGCCATGACGGTGGCCTCCAGGTTTCCGGTGTGGCCCACCATGTCGCCGCCGGCGAAATTGGCGCGGATGAAGCGGTAGCGTCCCTCGGCGACGGCGCGGTTGACCGCATCGGCGGTCTCCGCCGAGCGCATCCACGGCCGCTGCTCGAAGGGCGCCTTGTCGGAACCGATCTCGACGTACTCTTCCAGGGCGTCGTCGAACTTCCCCGACCGGTTGCCGTTCCAGAAGTAGGTGACGTGGCCGAACTTCTGGGTCTCCGCGCAGGCGAACTGGGATACCCCGGCCGCGGCCAAATACTCACCCAGAGTGCCGCGGATCTCGGGCGGCGCCACCAGATAGTGCTCGGGTATGCCGAGGTCGCCGTCGTAGAGCATCATGCCCGCGAACGACACGTCCGGCGTCCGGCCCCGGTCGAAGCGGTCGAACCCGGCCCCGGCGGTGAAGGCCCGGGAGATCTCGATGGCGCGGTCGCCGCGGAAATTGAAGAAGATCACCCCGTCCCCATCCTCGACCGCGGCCACCGGGCCGCCGTCCGGCGCCCGCACGGTGAACGCCGGCACCACCTGGTCGCTGATGCCGGGCGCCTGCGCGCGGAAGTGCTCCACCGCGGTCGCGGCACTGGGAAAGCCCGCGGCCTCGCCGTGAACGTGGGCGCGCCAGCCCCGGGCGACGATGCTCCAGTCGGCCTCGTAGCGGTCCATGGTCACCACCATCCGGCCGCCGCCGGAAGCGATGCGGTAGTCGCGGCCGCCCTTGTTCCGGATGCCGCGCAGCAGCGTTTCGAGACGCTCGAGGTAGACCAGCGCCGTGCGGTCGGGGACGTCGCGCCCGTCCAGCAAGGCGTGCACGTACACCCGCCTCAGCCCATCGTGGTCGGCGCGGCGGATCAGCGCATGCAGGTGAGCCTCGTGGGAGTGCACGTTGCCGTCGGAGAGCAGCCCCATCAGGTGCAGGGCGCCGCCGCCGGACCCCACGCGCCGCACCAGGGTCTTCCAATCGCCGTCCCACAGCGTGCCGGTGGCGATGGCGCGGTCGACGCATTTCGCGCCCTGGTCGAACACCCGGCCCGCGCCCATGATGTTGTGTCCCACCTCGGAGTTGCCGATATCAGCGTCCGAAGGCAGCCCCACCGCGGTGCCGTGAGCCCGCAGTGAGCCGGCCAGACCGGTGCGGCGCAGCCGATCGAGGTTCGGCGTCCGCGCCAGCGCCACCGCGTCGAACTCGTCCCGGGCGCCGACCCCGACGCCGTCGAGAATGAGCAGGACCACCGGCCCCACGGGCGCGGACAGGACCGGGTGCGTGCGTAGCCCGAGAGGTCCGGGACCGCTGCCGTCTTCCACTTGCATCTCCCCGTGTCGCTCGAGTTCGATCCTTGTCCGCGCTGCCCCTCTTCCGGGTATTCCCGTCATGTGCCGTCATTGCTCGCGTATTTCTCCGTCGTGATAAGTCATCGCGGCAGGAAAACGCAACACGAGCGGTCCGAGGAACCCAGGGGTCTTTCCAACCTCCCGCCAAACCTGTCATTCTGAGCGGAGCGAAGAGTCCTCCGCTACGGCAGGGGACCCTGCGCTCTGCTCAGGGTGACACGAAAAGGCCTTGGTCCAGGAGCCTGTCCGACCTCATGACCGCTTCCAAATCCCCTATCCGCCGGCGCGCCGTGGTCATCCGGCACGTGGCGTTCGAAGACCTGGGATCGTTCACCGGGCCGCTGACCCGGCACGGATACCGGATCGAATACGTCGAGGCCGCCCTGGACGATCTCGCCGGAGCCGATGCGGCCCGCGCCGACCTGCTGATTGTCCTCGGCGGCCCCATCAGCGCCGGCGACGACCGGCAGTACCCTTTTCTGGCGGACGAGGTCCGTATCCTGGAACGCCGGCTCGGCGCCGATCGGCCCACCCTGGGCATCTGCCTGGGAAGCCAGCTCATGGCGCGGGCCCTGGACGCTCCCGTGTACGGCGCCGGAACGAAGGAGATCGGCTGGGGCCCGGTGTCCCTGACCGAGGCGGGCGGCGTGTCGGCGCTGCGCCATCTCGCGCCCCATGAGACGCCCGTGCTCCACTGGCACGGAGATACCTTCGACCTGCCCCGCGGCGCCGTCCATCTGGCCTCCACGAACGCCTGTGAGAACCAGGCTTTTCGTTGGGGATCCCGCGGGCTGGCGCTCCAGTTTCATCCGGAGGCGACCGGCGGCGGGTTGGAACGGTGGTTCATCGGCCACACCCTGGAGATCGAGACTACACCCGGCGTCTCGGTGACGGCGCTCCGGGCCGCCACCGCCGCCGCCGCACCCCGGCTCGAGCGTCAGGGTCCGGCGTTCTTCGACGAGTGGCTCGCACAAGTCGGCGCCGCCGCATCGTCCTGAACCGGCGCCGCCGCATCGTCACGGAGGATATCGTCCAGCTCGGTCCGGGTATCGATGTCCTTGGCAAAGGAGCGGATCCGGGTGACCACCATGGCCACCGGATGGTCGAGTGCACGGGTGCGGCCCGGCACCATGATCTGCCGGGTCAACTCGGCGGCGAGTTCGGGCACCGTGAGCCGATCCAGGCAGTACTTGCCATAGGTCTTGAAGATGCCGTAAGGGGCGCTCACGACCCGCCCCGGCCACTGGAACGAGGCGATTCTTCCGAGGTCGTCCGTCAGCCACAGGCCCAGGGCCCGGAGCGTGATGCGGATCATGCGCTCGTAAATGCTGCGGTTGCGGAAGCGATAGGCCAGCATCAGGAACCGGTTGAACCAGTCGAGCCGGATCGCGCGAGCCTGGAGGATCAGCAGATGGCCCGGATACAGGTTCAGCAGCGGCCCCTCGGGTGAAAGCCGCATACGATAGCTGGGCTTCCAGCCGCTGACTCCCATTTCCCCGGGCTCGGCGGCGATCATCTGCCACCAAAGCCCGCTGTTCGAGTACGGCGCATACGATTCGTCCAGCAACTCCCGGAAGTCCGCCGCCGCGGGCAGGATGTCGCAGGCGGAGACGGCCACGGGCCGGCCCGGATAACGCTCGGTGAGCAGGTGGGTCAACTCCGTGATGGTGGCCAGCAGTTCGCCGGTGGTGTCGGAGATCTCACAGTCCACCAAGTCGCGGTAGATCCGCCGCGGCCCCACCAGAACAGGCTCTTCGAACCGCCCGCTCTCGCAGATCCTCTCGATCAGTTCGCCGGCGAGGCAGCGCCCGGACGGGAGCTTCACCGCGCCCTTGTATCCCCGCAGCAGATCATCGGCCGTGAATCCATCGGGTATCGTTTCCACTCGCTCGTTGCCGCCAGCGAGAATGATTATCGGCAACAGGTCGCTCATCCCGGTCATGCTCCGACTGCAAGATGCTCCGACTGCAAGTATGCCTTCGCGGGCCGCTCCTCTCAAGGCCCCTTCGTACCACGAAGTTTTGAAAAACCATCGCCGAACTGTTAGTCTGAAGGATGACGCTACGCGATGCCCGGAGCCGCGGCTACGCGGACCACCTCCGGCGGCCGGGAGCATGATGCCGATCTTCATCAAGTGCCCCATTTGCCATGCCGAGACACCGTGGACCGGCAACCCGCACCGGCCCTTCTGCTCGGAACGATGCCGCTTTGTGGACCTCGGAGCCTGGGCAGACGGCAAGTACCGGATCGCCGGCGACGATCGCGAGGACGAATCGCAGCCCGTCGGCGAAACCGACCGTCGATGAACCCACGCTCGACGGGGCGCCGGGAAATCCATTCATGTCGATACATCCTACAGCCGTAGTGGACCCACGGGCCGAAATCCATTCCGAGGCCGAGGTGGGCGCCTACGCCGTCATCGACGGACCGGTCAGGATCGGGGCGGGAACGCGGTTGTTGCCTCATGTGGTGGTCATGGGCTGGACGGAGTTGGGCGAAGGCAACGAGGTCCATAGCGGAGCGGTCCTGGGCGACGCGCCGCAGGACCTCTCCTACCGGGGCGCCAAGTCCTACCTTCGAATCGGCGACCGCAACGTGTTTCGCGAAGGCGTTCAGGTCCACCGGGGCACCGCCGCCGAAACCACCACGGTCATCGGCGACGACAACTTCCTGATGGCCAACAGCCACGTGGCCCACAACTGCCGGCTGGGCAACCGTATCATCATGACCAACAACGCCGTGGTGGGCGGCTATGTCGAGATCGGCGACCGTGCCGTGCTCTCGGCGAGCTGTGCGGTGCATCAGTTCGTCCGCATCGGACCGGTCGCCATCATGCGCGGCATGAGCGCCACCAGCCGGGACGTCCCGCCGTTCTCCATCATTGACTGGCAGCATACCGTGCGCGGCTTGAACGTGGTGGGGCTGCGCCGGGCCGGCTTCGACCAGGCCCGGATCCGCGCGCTGAAAAATGCCTTTCAGATCCTTTTCCGCAAGCGGCGCAACCTCGGCGCCGCGGTGAAAGAGCTGGAGGCGAGCCTTCACGACCCGCCCGGGGACATCGCCGCCTTGCTGGAGTTCATCCGCTCCTCGCGCCGCGGGGTCTGCGCCGGCCCCAAGTCCCATCCTTTGGGAAGACCCTGAAAACGGGCTGTCCGCGCCGGGCGCCCTCACCCGGTCAGACCGGTCGGTGAAACTTCGCCAGGCAGCGCTCGATGGCCTCGCCCGTAAGCGGGAACCGGAACATCTCGTTTCTCATGCGAATACGCTGCCGGCTGACGCGCTCGATGGCCCGCTTCATGGCCTTCAGGTCACGTTTGCCGGTCACGGCCGACGCGGCCTCCCGGGCCGCCGCCCGGTAGTGGTTCTTCTCGTCCTGGTAGACCACGTCCATAGCCGCGGCGATCTTTCGTTCGAGGACGCTTCCCTTGAGCTTGCGGCCCTCGCGAAACAGCCGGGCGCCGCCGCCTTCCGTCACCAGCACCGCAGCCTTCTCGACGGCCGACCCCGAGACCAGGCTCCGGCGCAGTTCGCCCAAGGCCTTTTCCTCCGGCAACTGGCTGGTGTCGTCGGCGCCGATCTTGCGGCCCAGCAGGTACTCCAGGATGTCGGCCTGGAGGACGTAGTGGTTGAACTCCTGCACCATCTGCTCCATGAGCCCGTGGTAGTGATGCCGGTCCACGGTCCGGTCCACCTCGGGGAACATCTCGACCAGATTCGCCAATTCCCGGTGAAGTCCGCTGAAATAACCGTCCACCGGGTGCAACTCCTTCCAGAGCTGCGCCTTGAGCCAGTAGATGTGCTGCTCCCGCGTCGGTTTGCCGCGGAAGAACCGCCTGGCGATCTCCGCCTCGGTCTCCCAGAACGGATAGGCAACGTTGATCAGGTACTGTTCGGTCTGGTTCATCTCACGAAACCTCTCCAACGGTAGCGCGGTACCGCGTGTCGAGCGGGCCGCCAGCCCCGGCGCGCGTCGCTTCCGCTTTGCCGCGTCATGGCATAGTATGGGAAGCTCACCATGTCGAAGACCGCGGGCATCATCATCATCGGCAACGAAGTCCTTTCGGGCAAGACCCAGGACATCAATTCCACCTTTCTGTGCCGCGAGTTGCGGCTCCTCGGCGTCGACGTGCAGCGCGTTACGGTGATCCCGGACGACCGGGAGCTGATCGGCCGCACGGCGGCGCGCTTCTCCGCCGACTGGGACCTCGTCTTCACCACCGGCGGCGTCGGCCCGACCCACGACGACGTTACCATCGAGGGCATCGCGTCGGGCTTCGGGGTCAAGGCGGTCATCGAACCGGGCCTGGAACGGCGGCTTTCCGAGCGCTACGGCGACGATCTCAACCCGGCCCGCCTACGCATGGCCATGGTGCCGGAAGGAGCCGAGCTGTTGGGCGCCGGAGCCCTGTTCGCTCCGGTGGTGCGGATGAAGAACGTCTACATATTCGCCGGGGTGCCGCGGATCCTGCAGGATCGGTTCAACGCCATCAAGGAGCGTTTCCGTGAGGCGCCGTACCACATCAAGAACATCTACGTCAGGGACGGAGAGGGCGTCATCGCCGCCACGCTGAACGATCTTCTCGAACGGTTTCCCGAGATCATGCTGGGTTCCTATCCGGTGCTGGACCATCCGGACTACAAGGTCAAGGTGACGGTGGAATCCAAGAGCGGCGAGTACCTCGACGAAGCCGTGTCCTGCCTGCTGAAGAAACTGCCTCGGGCCGCGATCTTTCGCGTCGAGGATTCCTGACCTGCACCAGCAAGGGACTGTTAACGGGCTCCTAGTCGCCGGAGCCTGCGGCGCGGGCGTCGGTGAACCGCTCCCCGGTCTGACTGCCGATCCAGATCTCCCCGCCCCGATAGATCTCCTTCTTCCATATGGGCACGCGCTTCTTCAACTCGTCGATGGCATGGCGGCAGGCCTTGAAGGCGTCGTCCCGGTGCGGCGCCGACACCGCGATGATCACGCTGGCCTCGCCGATGGGCACGTTGCCGATGCGGTGGACCATGGCCATGCGGGTGATCCGCCACTTCTCCTCCACCTCTTTTCCGAGCCGGGCCATCTCCTGTTCGGCCATGCCCGGGTAGGCCTCGTAGTCCAGCGACAGGATCGAACGGCCCTCGTTGTTGTCTCGGGTGGTTCCGATGAAGGTCGCAACCGCGCCCGCGGCGGGGTCGCCCACGAAGGCCAGCAACTCGTTCAACTCGATGGGTTCGTCCGTAAGCCGGTACATGTCACCCTCCGCTCACCGGTGGTATGAAGGCGACCTCGTCGCCGTCCGCCAGGCGATGATCCAGTGCGACATATTCGCTGTTGACGGCATGGAGGAGCTTCAACTCGACTCCGGAGAGTCCCGCGTGGTCACGCCGAAGTTTGTCCCAGAGGTCCTTCACGGTGCTGCCCTCGGGGAGCTCCCGGAGCGCGTCGCCGGTGCCCGCCCGCTCCCGCAGCATGGCGAAGAGTCTGACCCGGATCTTCATAGTCCCCGGGCCTGCGCCACCATGTGACGCAATTGCGGCAGCAGCAACCGGGTCATGGCCGTTTCCACCGCCCCGCGGGAACCCGGCATCGATACCACCACGCGGGAACCTGCCGTGCCGGCGATGGCGCGGCTCAGCATCGCGGCCGCGCCGATGTCCTGGTAGCTCAGGGAGCGGAACAGTTCACCAAACCCGTCCATCCGCTTGTCGAGCAGGCGGCTGACGACCTCGTAGGTACCGTCTCGCGGCGCAATCCCGGTGCCGCCGTTCAGCAGCACCACATCCACGGCCGGCGCCGTCAACGCCCTGGCAATCAACGCGCCGATATCTTCGGGCTCGTCCTTGACGATCTCGTAGCCCGTCACCGTGTGCCCGGCTTCCCCCAGCAACCGTTTGATGGCGGCGCCGCTTCGGTCCGTGGTCTCATCGCGGGTGTCGCTCACCGTGATGACGAAGCAGGCTACGGACGCAAGGTCTTTCTCCGAGTGGGATTTCTCCGCCATGATTTCTCCGCCGTTCAGATCCGCATCGGCATCACGACGTACAGCAGGCTGTCATCGCCGCTACGCTTCAACACAGTGGGACTCTGGTCGTCCTTCAGCCCCAACCCGATCTGGTCCTCGTGTTCCAGGACGCCGAGAATATCCAGCAGATACTGAGCGTTGTAGCCGATGGAGAGGCGCGGGCCCTGGTATTCGACCTCCAGTTCCTCCGCCGCCTCCCCAAGGTCGGGGTTGTTGGCCGAAATGGCCATGTTGCCACCGGTCAAATCCACCCGGACACCGCGGTAACGGTCGCTGGACAGCAGCGACACGCGCCGCAATGCCCGGAACAGGTTGCGTTGCACCACGCCGGCCTGGTTGGTATTGTCATTCGGGATGACCTTGTCATAGTCCGGGAACTCGCCGTCGATCAGCCGGATCGACATTTCCACGTCCCCGTACCACACGAACGCCATGCCGTCGCTCAAGCCCAGGGACACCGTCTCTTCCCCGGAGTCTTCCAGGAGCCTGCGGAGCTCTCCCATACCCTTCCGGGGTATGATGACGCCCTTCGTCAGACCCAGCGGTCCGATGTCCCGCTGCACCAGGGACAGCCGGTGTCCATCGGTGGTGACCATCCGCACGGCGGCCTCACCCGACTCGTGCAGCAACGCGCCGTTCAGATTGGACCGGGTCTCATCCGTGGAAATGGAGAAGATCGTCTTGTCGATCATCTCCTTCAGAACCGGCGCCGGGCAATTCTTGCGTTCATTCTCCGAACTTTCGGCAAACACCGGAAATTCCTGCGCATCGAGGCCCACCATCTTGAACACGGACTTGCCGCTCCGGATCTCGACCCGGTCGTTCTCCAGCCGCTTCAACTCGATCATTTCCTCGGACATCTCGCGCACGATCTCATAAAGCTTCCGAGCGTCCACGGTGACCCGGCCCGAAGTGACGATCTCGCCGTCGAGGCTCGCCCGGACCCCCACCTCGAGATCGGTCGCGGTGACCCGGATCCGGTTGGCGTGAGTCTCGATCAACACGTTGGCCAGGATCGGCATGGTATTGCGCCGTTCCACCGTGCCCTGGATGCGAGACAACGCGCTCAGAAAGTCTTCCCGTCCGGCTTTGATCTCCATTTGTCCTCCTGAATCGCCCGCCCCGACTCTTCTTTCTTATTAATATACGAATGCAGAAGTAGTAGTAGCGCTTGTGGATATCGGGATAGACGCCCGAACCTGCCGACATTTAACCATCTTCTCGGTGGAAAAAGAATCGCGGCAATGCGCGTTCTTCACAGGATGACGAGTCGGGCGCCGGGAAGGTGTCGGGATTTCAACGGGCTGCGCCGGTTTCTCCACAGCGTTTCCACCGGGTTTTCTCAGTTCTTGAGTTGGCGTTCGAGGCTTTCCACCACGGCCTTGACGTGGGGGTCGGTCACGGCCTTTTTCGCGATGGTCTTGGACGCGTGAATGACCGTGGAGTGGTCCCGGCCGCCGAACTCCGCTCCGATGGCTGGAAACGACGTGCCGGTGAATTTCCGGCAAAGATACATGGCCATCTGGCGCGCAAGGGCCAGATTCTTCGTCCGACGCTTGGACTTGAGGTCACTGAGCTTGAGGTCGAAGTGGTCGCAGATGGCCTTCTGAATGTTCCGCACCGTGACCTGTTTCTCGTTGTCCTTGAGGGTGTGGCGCAGCACCTCCCTGGCGAGCTCGGTGGTGATCTCCACCTTGGTCAGGGACGCGAATGCGCCCAGGCGGGTGAGCGAGCCTTCCAACTCCCGGACATTCGACCGGATGTTGGTAGCGAGGAAGTTGGCCACATCTCGAGGAATATCGATATTCTCGGCTTCGGCCTTCTTGATGAGTATCGCGATTCGGGTCTCGATATCCGGCGGTTGGATATCCGCGGTCAGGCCCCACTCGAAGCGGTTTCGAAGCCGGTCCTCCAGGTTCGGTATTTCCTTGGGAAATCGGTCCGAGGTGATGATGATCTGCTTGTGACTTTCGTACAGCGAGTTGAACGTGTGAAAGAATTCTTCCTGGGTCCGCTCCTTGCCGGCGATGAATTGGACGTCGTCCAGGATCAGAACGTCGATACTGCGGTAACGGCTCTTGAACTCGTTCATGCGGTCGCGGCGCAACGATCCGATGAGCTGGTTCATGAACGACTCGGACGTCATGTAGATCACTTTTTGACCGGGGTTCCGCTTGAGCACGCGGTGTCCGACAGCGTTCACGAGGTGTGTCTTGCCAAGGCCGACGCCGCCGTAAATGAACAGCGGGTTGTAGTGGTCCGCGGGCCGGTTCGTCACCGCCAGACAGGCGGCGTGGGCGAACTGATTGCTGGCGCCGACCACGAAATCATCGAAGGTATAGCGCGGGATCAGGGTCGACGGTTCGGGTTGCCACAGTTTCCGCTCGGGACGGATTTGCCGGTCGTTGCTCCCGGCGGCGGGGTTGACCGCAAGGGTTACGGCCACCGGCCTGGCATAGTGGCGCGAAAGCTCCGCCTCGATGGTCTCGAAATAGTTTTCGTTGAGCCAATCCCGAAACAGGGTGCTGGGGACCTCGATGGCGACTGCGCCATCCCGGATTTCGGCTATTCGTAAAGGTTTGATCCAGGTCTCGAAATTGTGTAAGCCGACTTTTTCCTTGAGGCGATCCTGTATTTCGCGAGGAACCGATTTCATCGTTTTCCTGTCTTGTCCGAATGTCTGCGTAAGCGTCAGTTATCAACAAAATTGTCAACAGTTGTGGACAACCTTTCGTCGTCGTGACCGAGGCTTCAAGTCACACCAAGACCCTCTTGGCCGCTGCGGATCTTTCTTGATGGCGGCGGCAAGTTTCGGCCCGTCGAGCTTATGAAAGGGTGCGAGAAAAGAAGGTCTTCTAAGGGTTTTCCGGGGGCATTGCAAGGACTAAAATGGTTGTCGGAGTTTCTCCAATGAAATTCAAAGGATCGCTGCCCCGACCCCGGTTGCCTATGAGGGCGTCGCCTATGGGTAGGGGCGATTCGAGGCGTTTTGCGGCCGCGCACCGTGGCCGGGAGGGGGGCCGTGGGTAGGAGTTCGCCGGTGTCGCACGGGCTCTTCGAACGCTCGAACCGGGTGGCGCCGGGCGGCGTCAACAGTCCGGTGCGGGCCTGGAGCGCGGTGGGCGGCGAGCCTCTTTTCGTCGGCCGCGGCGAGGGCTCCAGGATCTTCGACGAAGAGGGCCGCGGCTACCTCGACTACGTCTGCGCCTGGGGGCCGTTGATCCTGGGCCACGCGCCGCCGGCGGTGGTGGAAGCGGTCGTCAACGCGGCGTCGCAGGGGACGGGGTTCGGCGCGCCGACGAGGAGAGAGCTGGAGTTGGCCGAGTTGGTGAGTGAGCGGGTTGCCGGCATCGAGCAGTTGCGGCTGGTGAACTCGGGCACCGAGGCGACCATGAGCGCCATCCGGCTGTCGCGCGGGTATACCGGCAGAAACAGGGTCTTGAAGTTCGACGGCTGCTACCACGGGCACGTGGACGGCCTGCTGGCGAAGGCAGGATCGGGCGTGGCCAGCTTCTCCCTGCCGGACAGTGCCGGCGTACCCGAGAGCTTCACCGAGCAGACCCTGATCGCGGGTTTCAACGACGTGGCTTCGGTCGGGAGGCTGATCCAGGAGAATCACGAGGACCTGGCGGCGGTGATCGTCGAGCCCGTGTGCGGCAACATGGGAGTGATCCCGCCCGTCCCCGGTTTCCTGGAAACGTTGCGGGAACTGACCCGCCGCTACGGCGTCGTGCTGATCTTCGACGAGGTGATCACGGGCTTCCGGGTGGCCCGGGGCGGCGCTCAGGAGCGGTGCGGCGTGATCCCGGATATTACCTGTCTGGGCAAGATCCTGGGCGGCGGACTGCCGGTGGGAGCCTTCGGCGGACGCCGGGACCTCATGAGTTGTCTGGCGCCGGCGGGCCCGGTCTATCAGGCGGGCACCCTTTCGGGAAACCCGGTGACGGTCGCCGCCGGATTGGCCACGTTGACGGCGCTGGAGGCGCCGGGCGTGTACCTGGAGCTGGAGGAGAAGGGGCGGAGACTCGAAGAGGGGCTGAAGGGTGTGCTCGGCGCCGGCGTCCAGGGCACGGTGAACCGGGTGGGCTCCATGCTGACGCTGTTTCTCGGGCCCGAACGGGTTACCGAACCGGATCACGCACGAGACAGCGACCGGGATCGTTTCGCGCGCTTCTTTCACGGCATGCTGGCGCGAGGGATCTACCTTCCTCCTTCGCCCTTCGAGGCGTTGTTCCTGTCCGTGGCCCACGGCGAAGACGACATCGCCGCCACCGTGGCAGCGTTTGCCGATTGGGCGGACGAAGACTCGTCGCGACATTGACCGCCAGCGGCCCGCATGTTAAGGAACCTTTCCAGTGAGCAATGAGAGCGGAGACGGCCCGCCTCCGAAGAGTCCCCTTCTCTTTCGAGCCGCCAAGTATACCGCGGTCGGGTTTGAATTCCCCTCAACGGTCGGAGCCGGTCTGGTCCTGGGTTACTACGCGGACCAATACCTGGGCAGTTCCCCGTGGATGGTGCTGGTATCGGGGCTTCTGGGGCTTGCCATCGCCTTCTACCGGCTGGTGCTGCTGTTGCGTCACTTCTCGGCGGAGCGCAAATGAGTTGGGAAGCTCAAGGTCTGCCGGTGTTTCGGGTGGAACTCTGGCATGGGCTCCTGGTGCTGGCGTCAATGGCGCTGGCGCCGCTGGACTGGTTGGAGCCGGGCGGCCTCTTGCTCGGCGGCCTGTTCATGGGCGTCAACTTCCTGCTCCTGGCGGTAGGCGTCCGTTGGGTCATCACTCCGTTCGCGAGCAAGGGCAGGGTCCGGGCAGGGGTGGCGTTGCTGATCCTGAAGTTCTGCTTCCTGCTCGGCGCTTCCTGGGTTCTGTTGACCCGGATCGCGCCGGATGCGGTGTCGTTTGCGGTGGGGGTCAACTGCCTGATCCTCGCGCTCCTGTGGGATCGGCTCTACGATACGAAGTTGGGTGGGTAAGATGGGACATCATCCGTTCACATGGTACGATCTGTTGCCGGCGGCAGTGCAAGGCGTGGTGCCCTTGCAGATCTTCTTCTCGCTGGTGAGCATGGTCCTGCTGGTCTTTCTGGCGCTGGGCGTCAGGCGCCGGCTGTTGGAGACCCACGACCCGGTCATCCCCAGCGACCGCATCACGCTGGTGAACGTCTTCGAGCTGCTGATCGAGTTCGTGAGGGGCTTGAGCGACGGCATCATCGGCCACAAGGGGCGGCGCTACCTTTCCCTTTACGGCACCTTCTTCATCTTCATCCTGATCTCCAACTTCATCGGTCTGGTACCGGGGTTCTCGCCCCCGACCAGCAATCTGAACGTCACGCTGGGACTGGGGCTGATCTCCTTCGGCGCCTATCACGCCTTCGGCATCCGGGAGCACGGCAGCGGCTACATCAAGCAGTTCATGGGGCCGTTTCTGGTGATCGCGCCGCTGTTCTTCCTGATCGAGATATTCTCCCACCTGTTCCGGCCGCTTACGTTGGGCCTGCGGCTGGCCTTCAACATGTTCGCCGACCACCTGGTGGTGGAGATTTTCACCGGTCTCACCTACGTCGTGATCCCGGTGCTCTTCTACCTGTTGGGGGCGCTGGTATCGGTCATCCAGGCCTTTGTTTTCACCCTGTTGAGCATGATTTACGCATCCTTGGCCCTGAGCCATGATCATTGAGCGCCACGGCGGCACCCGGAGAGGATGAAGAGGAGAGGTTGGCCGACACGGCCGTAGCGCCGGAAAGGAGGAAATGATGAAGCAATTGACAGCCTTTGTTTTTGCGGGACTCTTCGTGCCGATCCTGTCCGGGGTCGCCGCCGCCGCGGATGCCGCCGGCGCCGGCGCTGCAAGCCTGGTCCCGGGTATCGTTGCGCTGGGCGCCGGTCTGGGCATCGCCATTGCCGCGTTCGGCTGCGCCCTCGCGCAAGGCCGGGTCGGCGGCGCCGCCATGGAAAGCATCGGCCGCAACCCCAACTCCGCCGACAAGATCTTCACCCCGTTGATCCTGTCCCTGGCCCTCATCGAAGCGCTGGGCATTTACGCCCTGATCATCGCTTTCATTCTCGCGGGCAAGGTTTAGCTGCAACGGCTCTCGAAAAGGCAGGGGGCCGCCCATGGCGGCTCCTGCCTTTTTCAAGGCAAACACCCCCCTGCCAAGGCAAACGTCCTTGCCGTGCCGGTCAGGGCATGTCCACCGGATGCAGCTTGACGCCGGTGTGATCAAGGATGTCCGCCACGGTATCGAGCTTGTAGGGTTTCTCGAAAAAGATGTCGCGGATCCCGGTGTTGACCAGCACCTTGAGGCAGTGGATGCAGGGGGTGTGGGTGATGTAGATGGAGGCTTCCTTGATGCTGGCGCCGTTCCTGGCCGCCTGGGCGATGGCGTTGATCTCCGCGTGAATGGTGCGAAAGCAGTTCTGCTCGATCTCCCCGTTCGGAGTCCGGGATTCGTAGACCAGACAACCTGCCTCCGTGCAATGGGGCATGCCCGCGGGCGAGCCGTTGTAGCCCGTGGCGAGGATGCTCCGGTCCCGGACGATCACGGCGCCGACCTTGGCGCGGGTGCAGGTGGAACGTTCCGCCACCTGCCGCGTGATGGTCATGAAGTACTGATCCCAGCTTAGCCGTCCGTCTTGCGTACTCACCTTTCGGGCCTTTCCCTTCAGCCCCGCATCCCTGATGCGCGTCGATGCGGATCGGTCACCGGAATCCCCCGAGGGGACTTCATCTTTTAGATGGTGTGTTGTATAAGCATAAGGTTTAGGTAACTTATTATATTCGAGTCACCAAAATTCGTGTAACGAAAGTTACCGCCGAACCTGACCCACCCTCGGCGTCGAAAGGATACCATATCATGCACGCCCTTCGTATCGCAGCACTCGTCAAGCAGATCCCCATGTTCGAAGCCATGGAGCTCGGGCCGGACGGTCGGCTCAAGCGCGACGGCATCGAGCTGTCCATGAATCCGTTCTGCCAGCGCGCCCTCGCCAAGGGCATCGAGATGGCCCGGTCGACCGGGGGAGCCTGCACGGTGGTTTCGCTGGGACCGCCGCCGGCCGAAGATGTGGTGCGCTGGGGGGTGGCCGCGGGCGCCGATGAAGGCATCCTCGTCTCGGACCGCGCTTTCGCCGGCTCGGATACGCTTGCGACGGCGCGGGCATTGGCCGAGGTGTTGCGACGTTACGGGCCGTTCGACCTGATCCTCGTGGGCAAGAACGCCGTGGACGCCGATACGGGCCAAGTGGGTCCCGAGCTGGCGGAACTCCTGGATTATCCGTTTGCGACCGCGGTGCGGCGTCTGGAACTGGACGGCGGAGCGCTGCGAGTGGGCTGCGAGCATGACGATGCCTGGGTGGAGGCGACCGTGTCGCTGCCCGCGGTGATTTCCACCGCGGAACGTCTGTGCGCCCCGATCCGGGTGGCGCCCGACGCCAAGGCGGCGGTGCCCCCGGACAAGATGCGCACCGTCACCGGCGCGGAGCTTGGCGACGGCCCGTGGGGCCAGGACGGCAGTCCCACCCGAGTCGGTGAGACACGGACGCTGGACGTCAAGCGGGACCGGCGTATTCTGACGGGAGGACTCGCGGACCAGGTGGCCGAGGCCCTGGCGATTCTTCAGGAGCGTCGCGCGCTGGACCGGGCGGCCGTCGGGTCGGCGCATGCCGTCGGCGACCCGGTGGACGATCCCGCCAATGCGGTTCTGGTCTTGATGGAACCCGGGCATCCGGCCAGCGCGCGTGAGCTCCTCGGAGCCGCATCCCGGATCGCGCAGCCGTTGGGGGCGCGGGTCGTCGGCCTTCAGGCAACCGCCGGCGATCCCGCGGCGCCGGACCAGCTCTTTGCCTGGGGCGCCGATCACCTCTGTGTGGTGAACGGTGCGGCGATGGAAGAGGACGTCTCGCGCTTCGTATCCGACTGGCTCCGCGTCCAACCGCTCCAGTGCATTCTTGCTCCGAGCACGTCGTGGGGACGCGAGGTGGCGTCGCGCGTCGCCGCGAGGACGGGCTCGGGGCTGACCGGCGACGCCATCGAGCTGGAGCTCCGGGACCGGCGGTTGGTATGCTGGAAGCCCGCCTTCGGCGGCCGGCTGGTGGCAGCCATCCGGTCGACGTCCGCCATCGAGATGGCTACGGTCCGCCCGGGGGTGTTGCCTCGCCTGACGCCGCGAGAGCGCGGCATGCCCTCCATCGAACGGCACGCGGTGAAGCCGGCCGGGCGTGTCCGGGTGACCTCGCGCCGGCAGAATGACCAGTTGGACGCCCTCGCCAATGCGCCCCGGGTCGTCGCTGTGGGCATGGGGGTGCCGCCGGAGCGCTACCCCGAGATCGATCCGCTGCTGAATGTCCTGCAGGCGGAGCTCGCCACCACCAGAAAGGTCACGGATCGGGGCTGGTTGCCCCACGCCCGCCAAGTGGGCATTACCGGCCGCAGCATTGCCTCCAGTCTCTACATCGCCCTTGCCGTGAGCGGTAACTTCAACCACGCCTGCGGCATTCAGCGCACGGGCACGGTGGTGGCCGTCAACTCCGACCCTCGGGCGGCCATCTTCGAGCACGCCGACGTCGGCATCGTGGCCGACTGGGCCGACTGCGTCCCGCTGCTGGTGGAAGGTTTCGAGCGCGTCATGACGGGCGCCGGGCCAATGCCGGTCGAGTCTCCCGCGCCCGCGGCCTGACGCACCGGGCCACGGTCCGGGTTCCGGCTCGCCGGATCAGGCAACGGCCGGGCCGATCTCGTCCAACAGGACGCGGGTGCCGACCCGGGCGCCGAGGCCGGTCTTGGCATTACCGTCGCACCGGGATATCTCGAGCAGCTCCCAGCTATTGATGAGGGCGAGATAGTTGCCGGTTCCGGCCGAGGCGTAACTGGCCGACAGGCCCCGGATGACGCTGTCGCCGATGCGGACCGAGACATTGTCCGCGCGGAACGCCTCCAGGTCCTCGCGGCCGATGTTGGTGGTCAGGTTGCCGAAGCCGTCGATATAGATCACCTGCCCGATAACGCGGCCCTCGCCGTTCCTTTCCGGGGCTGGAAGGCTCAGGTC
This sequence comes from uncultured Binatia bacterium (SeqCode), assembly GCA_965214905.1. Classification (GTDB taxonomy): domain Bacteria; phylum Desulfobacterota; class Binatia; order UBA9968; family JAJDTQ01; genus JAJDTQ01. The sequence goes on along the minus strand of OZ243984.1, from coordinate 1,857,755 downwards.
CTCGAAGGTCTCCACGGCCTCGCCGAGCTTCTCCGGCGGAACCCCCGCGCAGAGGTGTGCGGCCACGGGCGCGAAGATGTCCCGGCCGTGGAACGTCGTGCTGGTGGGCCGCAGGTGATAGGCGGGGTTGGAAAGGTGAACGATGCGGATCAGCCGTTGCCGGTTCGCCGCAAGACTCAAGAGGCCGTTGTCCGGTCCGATGAAGCAGGCGCGGTCGGTTTCCAGGAGGATGGGCCGCCGGTCCCCGCCGACCCCGGGGTCCACCACCGCTACGTGGGTCGCCCCGTCAGGAAAGAAGTCCACCGTCGCCGCCAGCGCCAGCGCCCCACCGGTGACATCCTGAGGCGCGACGCCGTGGGTCAGGTCGATGATCGTGGCCGCCGGGTCGATCCCGGACACCACCCCCTTCATGATGCCGACGAAGGGGTCCTGGTAACCGAAATCGGTGGTCAGGGTGATGATCCTCGACACGATTGCCTGGCTTGCCGTAGGGGCGGGTTCGAAACCCGCCCGCCCGCGCCAAAACACCGGCCGCACGGCCAAGCCGCGCCCCTGTCTTCCTTGCACACCCGGTGTGGTTACCGGTAGTATCCTGCCTCGGGTGAAGATCCGCAAGGAGGACGGCCATGATCGATCTCTACACCAGCGCGACGCCCAACGGGCAGAAGATCCACATCATGCTGGAGGAGACCGGCCTTGCCTACCGGCTTCACTGGGTCGATCTCCGCAAGGGAGAGCAGTTCGACGCGGAGTTTCTCAAGATCAGCCCCAACAACAAGATTCCCGTCATCCTGGACCGGGACGGCCCCGGAGGGGCGCCGATATCGGTCTTCGAATCCGGCGCCATCCTTATCTATCTGGCCGAGAAAACAGGGAAATTTCTGCCGGCCGAAATCCGCGCCCGCACCGGGGTGCTGCAATGGCTGATGTTTCAGGTGGGCGGGGTAGGCCCCATGCTCGGTCAGGCGCACCACTTCCGCGCCTACGCGCGAGAGAAGATCCCCTACGCCGTCGAGCGCTACACCAACGAAGGCGCCCGTATCTACCGGGTACTGGACAAGCGACTCTCCGAGTGTGAATACCTGGCCGGCGAATACTCCATTGCCGACATGGCGGTATTTCCCTGGATACGGCTGCACGAGCGGCAGGGCCAGGACATGGCCGACCACCCCCATCTGAGCCGCTGGTTCGAAACGGTTGCCGCGCGGCCGGCGGTGGCCAAGGACATGGAGAAGACACGGGACGTGGTGGGCGCCATCACCGACGAGACCTGGGACAACCTCTGGGGCCGGAAGCAGTTCCAGCCCCGATGAACGGCTTCTACGAGTTGCTCTCCATGGGGTAGCCTTTGTCGGTCCAACCCGGAAGCCCCTCGTACAACACCCTCATGTTGCGGTAGCCTTGCTGGTAGAGAATCTCGTAGGCCAGACTGGCCAAGTGGCGCGGGCATGCTCAATAGAGGACGACGAGTCCCTCCCGCGGCACCAGGTCGGTGCCCCGGTAAAAGGCCCCCAGCGGTATGGATCGGGCTCCCGTGATATGGCCCGCGGCATAGTCCCGACGTTGCCGCACGTCCACAAGGGTCACCGGCTTGCGATCCAGGATGTGCCGGACCAGTTCTTCGACCCGGACATAGCGGACGGCGATCTTGTCCGACGGCTCTACCTTGGCGTACTCCGGGTAGCTTCCGGGGTCGCTCCAGGCCGGCGTCGCCGTCAGCAGAAGCAGGGCCGTCAGACCAATGGCAAAGCGAGGCATCAGCCGCCCTCCCTTTCCGGGGGCTTGACGCCGGCGAAGCCGGTGCGGTCCGCCAGCGCCGCCGGGGTCAATACGCCGGTGTGACGCTGGCCGTTGATGATCCACGTGGGATAGCTACGGACGCCGGCCGCCAGACACTTGGACGACGTCGGGCCGTTGCGTCCGGCGGGACTGCATTCGACGTAAGGGATGCGGTGGGCGGACGCCCCGAACATCTCCTTCTGACTCTCGCAGGCGGGACACCAGAACGCCCCGTACATCTCGGCGCCGCTCTCCTCCAGGTGGGTGGCCAGCCCCTTCATCCAGGGGTCCTCGTTGCCAGCCGCGACCACCGTGCTGCCGGAATAAAAGATCAGGTGAACCGCCAGCACCGCTACCGCCGCGGCCATGCAGCTCGAGGCCAGCCAAGGCCTCCATGCCACGCGCCGGCTCACCTGCGGTATCCGGAACAGGGTCACGCCGAGGATGGCCGCAAGCAGCCCCAGGGACGTCAGGCAGTACAGGCAGGCGGCCTCGAGCCGGAATACGGAAATGGCCGTAAGATACAGGCTGTAGGCGACGCCGAACAACGACGCCGCGGCCAGCGCCTTCCAGCGTTGGCTCCGGCGCTTGATGAAAGCCGCGCCCGCGAGCACCGCGTAGACGAGGAAGCCCCACAACGAGATGGGCAGGCCGAGGAGCGTGGACCAATGGCTGTTCAACACGATGTCGCAGTCGGCCCCGGCCTCGCAAAAGGCGGCCTTTTCCCCCGACCATGCGGCGCCGGTCAAATATCCCGCCAGCACCAGCCCCACCACCGCCAGGGCCAGGACCCGCCAGTCGGGGCTCGGCGGCGGCGCCGCCGGCGCCTGCTGCCGGGGTCTCCGGACGCCCTTTTTCCTGGATGCTTTGCCCATGAATCTTCTCCCGATTACGGCCGGCCCTCGGTGGCCGTCCCGTACGTGGCGCTCGAGTGGAAGCCGATCATAACAGACCCGGCGCCCCCAGGACAAGAAACGGCGCTTCGTGGTGCTTCGTGGCAGCGGTGGTCTACGCCTTTTTGTCCAGCAGGCTCCGGGCGTTCTCGAGCAGCCGCTTCAATGCCTGCGGGTCGTTGCTGTCATAGTAGCCGCGGATCTCGCCGTCGCGGTCCACCAGCACGAAACGGGCGCTGTGGAAGACCACGGGATCCGGGGTCCGGCCCGCCACCGGGGCGGCGCTCAGGCGGAACCCGTCCTGGACGATGCGCCGTATTTCCCGAAGCTCCCCGGTGAGGAACAGCCAGCGCTCGGTATCGGCGCCGTAGCGGTCGGCGTATCGGGACAGCAGGGCGGGGGAGTCCGTGAGCGGGTCCACGGTGATGGACACCGACCGGAGGTCGCCGTAGGCCTTCAGGTCCGCTTGCAGCGCAGCCATGGCCCGGCTCTGGAGCGGACAGGTGTCCTGGCATTGGGTGTAGATGAAGTCGGCGATCCAGACCCGGCCCCGGAGGTCGCCGGCGGACAGGGTCCTGCCGCTCCGTTCGACCAGGGAAAAGTCCGGCGCCGGGCCGTACCGCGCCAGTTGCTCCAGGGCGGGCCGGCGGGGGACGGCACGGGGCGTGCGGAGCTGGAGGACGACCAGGCCGACGAGGACCAGGAAAAGCACGGTCCCGATGGTCACCTGGATCGCGAAGCGCCGCTGGGTCATGCTCTCGACTCCGTACCGGTCCCCGGCCCGATCGTGCTTCCTCGATCCGTGCGCGCTTCGAGCCCGAGGGAAAGCAGGACGGTCGGCGGCAGGGAAAGCTCGCGAATCTGCATGGGCATCAACCGGATGGAACCCTATCCGGGCGGGATTTTCCGCAGCAGTCTGCCGCCTTCGTAAAGCTCGTACCCTTTGATCAGCAGTTCGTACCCGCGCCCCGGATGATCGCTCAAATCGAGGAGATCGAGGTCCAGCACCACTACCGTGGTCACGGCCGGCTTTACCTCGAAGTCGAGGCGGATGGGTCCGACGGCGTTCTCGACCCGGTCCGGAGCCCCGGTCTTCCGGAGAATTCCGTGGATTCCGGTGACTTGCAGGTCAACGGCCGCGAACCGTTGCGGCCGGAGGGCGCCCCGGTACACCGTCGCGGCCGAGGTCCCGTCCTTGTACCGGGTCAGGTCCATCCGGTCGATTTGCGGCGCTAGTTCCAGCCATCCCGGATCGGAGGAGCGCAGGCGCGGGTTCGGCGCCAGCCGCAATTTCCCCAGGCTCAGGTCGAGGCTGCGGAAGTCGTCGATGGCGTTCCGGTGGTCCTTGACCCGGACCTCCAGGGTCCCTTCCGGTCGAGCCCGGGCCTCGCGGTCGCCGTCGGGAAACCGGTCGCTCGGATAGAACTGATAGGTGACATGGAACGCCTTGTTCTCCCGGGGCACGTCCCAATTCACCCGAAACACCAGGGGCAGCTCCTTTTCCTGGTCGGGTTGCAGGGTTTCCCGCAGGAAGCAGAAGCACTGTATGATCCTGAGATACTCGGCGGCGGCTTCCTTGGGCGCGTCCACGTGCCGCGCCCTGGCGGTAACGGTCCGGTCCGAAAGGTTCCGTGCGCGGTAGGCGGCGTGCAGGGTCTCTCCGGGTCGGGCGAGCACCATCTTCTGGAGCGGTTCAAACGCCCAGGGCAGCCCGTCCCTGACCTCGGCGTGGAAGAAGACCCTGACGGCCTCGCCCCAGTTCCGGAACACGGCCCACCGGCCGTCCTCCCGAAGAAGCTCCAGCGACTCTTCACCGGTGATGACCGGAAGGCGTCCGGTGCGGCTCATTGCGTCGAGGGAAGCGAGGATCTGCCCGCGCTGTTCCGGTGTGAGCCGGTCCAGCACGTCGGGGTCGAAACCGGCGAAGAGCTCCTGCAGCTCGGCGGCATTGGCGTCGGGAAGGCTGATGGGGAAACGGACGGTGGCGCCGTCGCCCCGGATCTCGCCCGACAGCGGCCCTATCTCGATCCGTTCGGCGAGACGCCGGGTCAGCACCGCGGCGGCGCCGGTAAGGGAGGGGTTCTCCCTCATGTAGGCGGCTTCGCTCTTGGCCTGGCGGTCCCGTTGCGAGATGTATCGGTAGGCCTCGGCATGATCCTGGGCGTAAACGGCCTTGAGGTAGCGCAAGACCAGGTCGCGACGCTGGGCCGCATCCTCTTCGCCGCTGGTGGCTCCGGCGGGACCGGCCCACAGCACAACGGCCATCGCGGCCGCGGCCAGCCAACCCGCCCGTGCGCACAAGCGTTTCTTGTCGTTCAAAGGTTTCATGATCGCCCGGACGCGGGAAAGTCCCTCGTCAAACTCCCCCGTCAAAGCGGAACCCTCTCCATTAAAGCATGAACTTACGCCAAGTGCAGTGCCCTGCAACCCTCCCGGTACCCTTGCGTAAGCACCTCGGCTCTCCCTTCAAGTCTGCACCGTGCCGGCAATTCGGTCCCGATGAACACGCCAGGCGGCCATGGTCGCCTCGACCGTCGCCAGGACGAACAACAGGAACAGAAGTGATGGAATCCCGACTTCCACGATCATCCAGCCGGCGATCAGAGGGAACCCGAAGATGCCTATGAAATAGGTGAGCGCGAAGAGTTGCAGCGTTTGCGGCACGAGAGACTCGTCGGCATCGTGTGCGGCCATTGCCGCAAGGATCGGATAAGAGGCGCCATAGCCGATGCCGAACAGGACCGCGACCGCGATATAGGCCGGCACATTGCCCGCTGTGAACATGAACAGAAAGATGCTTCCGGCCATGACGTACAGCAGTGCCGCCATCGTCCGATAGGGCCGGCGACCGCCCTTGAACCTGACGAGTGCGACCCGGCAGACGACCACCGTGATGGTGTAGGCCAGGAAGAAGTTCGCGTAGTCCAGGCCTCTCGCGTCGGCGAACACGGTCTGGAAGTTGTTCATTCCGGCAAAGACGCTCGCACCGATGCAGACCATGATCACCGGGACCAAGGCACGGGTGCGCAGGATCGCACGAACACCGGCCGGATCGAGGCGGGAACTCCCTTCGGATCCCGGGTCGATGGCGTGTGCCCGCACCGGGCCGATGAGAGAAAAGAACACGAGCGCGCTCAGCACGCACAGTCCGGCGGTGATCAGAAAGGCGTCCGCAACCGTGCCGCCGGCCTTCTCGATCTCGGAGGCCATGACCGGCGATAGACCGAAACCCGCCATCAGCACGACTGAATTCATGGCAAAATAGCGAACTCTGTCCTCGGCGGTAACCAGTCGGGTCAGGACCACCGGCGCCAAGGCGTAAGTCAGCCCCCAGCCTGCCCCCAGGAGGAGACTCGCGAGCACGGGGGTCGCGCCCACGGTCCCGGTCATGCCGTAGAGAGCCAGAGCGGCCGCGATCGCAAGGCAGGCCAGGCCGAGCGTCTTCACCCGGCCGAACCGGTCCGAGAGATGCCCCGCGTAGTAGACCGCGGTCAGCGTCGACAGTGCGGCAATCGCGAGCATCCCACCGACCGCCTTCTCGTTGGCGCCGAAGACCTCGAACAGACGTGGCAGCATGAACGTCAGCCCGTAGGCGCCGGCCTGCAGAAAAACCGCCAGCAGGAAAAGTGTGAACGTGAGGAAACGCGGCATCTCCGGCACCTCGATTCATGGGAAGGTCCACGGGCCGGCATGCCCGTGCCATCGGGTCCGGCAAGGACCCTGGTGTCCAATGCCTGGACAGGAACGTTCCGGACCGGTCACGGGCCGTTCCCGCGGAGCCAGCGACGGCCTCCCACCAGGAAAAAGACCAGCGCGAAGGTGAGGACGATCATGGCGCCCGAGGAGATGTCGATGAAATAGCTGAGGTACATGCCCGATGCGGCGCACACCGCGCCGGTCACCGGCGCCACGATCAGCAGGGTCCGGAACCGCTGGGTCAGGTAGCGGGCGATGACGGGAGGGATGACCACGGCCGCGGACACCAGCGTGACCCCGAGGATGCGCGTGGAGGCCACGATGGTGACGGCCAGGAGCAGGACGAAGATCAGTTCGGTGCGGCTGGTGGAGATGCCGTAGACCGGCGCCACCTCCGGGTCGAAGGTCGAGAACAGGAGCTGGTGGCGGATGACGATCATGACCAACACCACCGCGGCGGACGTCAGCGCGATGACCCGGAGATCCAGCGGCGTGATGCCCAGCAGGTTGCCGAAGAGCGCGGCCTCGAAGTCCAGGGTGAACTTCCGGTAGGTGGAGACCACGGCCACCCCCAGGGCGAAGCTCGACGTGGTCACCACCCCGATGGCGGCATCGGCGCCCACCAGCCGGCGATGGCTGATGAGGTGGATCAGCATCGCGCTGACCAGCGCCCAGGCGCCGGCGCCGATGAAGAAGTTGACGCCGACGATGGTGCTCAGGACCGCTCCGCCGAAGAGCGCGTGGGCCAGCCCGTGGCCGATATAGCTCATGCGCCGGAGCACGACATACACGCCGACGAAGCCGCACACTGCCCCCACGATGATGGCGGCGATCATGCCGTTGCGGAAGAACTCGTACGCGAACGGCTCCAGCATCAGCTCCCGTCGGGGAAGTGGGGTCGTTCTCCCACCATGATCATGTCACCGTGCTGGAAGACCACCATCTCTCCCTTGTAGGTCTCCCCCAGCACCTGGGTGGTGAAGACCTCCTGAGGGCCGCCTTCGGCGATGACGTGGCGGTTCAGGCACACCACCCACGGCAGGTGCGCGGCCACCCAGTTGAGGTCGTGGCTGGTGATGAGGATGGCGACGCCCGAGTGGTTGATCTCGTGGAGGAAATGGATCACCTCGTCGCGGGAGCGGATATCCAGGCCGGAGGTGGGCTCGTCGAGCAGGATCAGTTGCGGCTCCCCCAGCAAGGCGCGGGCAATGAACGCGGCTTGTTGCTGACCACTGGAAAGTTCCCGGATCTGGCGGTGCCGCAGCTCCAGCAGGTTGAGCCGTTGCATGATCTCGTGCGCGCGGTCGCGGTCTTCCGCGCCGGTGCGGCGAAACCATTGCCGGCGCCGGGACAGCCCCAGCAGCACCACCACCTCCACCGTGATGGGAAAGCTCAGGTCGATCTGCTCCAGTTGCGGCACGTAGCCCACCGCTCCAAGGGACGAGCCGTGGACCGTCACCCGGCCTTCCCGGGGCCGGATATGCCCCAGGATGGTGCGGAGCAGCGTGGTCTTGCCGCCGCCGTTGGGTCCCACCACCGCAAGGAACTGCGCCGGCCAGAGCTTCAGGTTGACGTGGGCGATGCCGAGGGTCTGCCGGTAGCCGCCGGACACGTCGGTGAGCTCCACGATGGGCTGCCCTTCCTCGCTCCATTCCCGGCCCTCGGCATGGCGGTGTCCGTGCAGCCTGCCGTGTACGTGGTGGACCCTGTCGGTATGCCGTTTTTCGATTCCGTGGTTCAAGCGGTCACTCCGCGGCCAGCCGCCCCTTCGCCTCGGTCACCGTCCGGACGCGGCCGGGCGCGGATGGTCGGATGGTCATGGCTCCTGGATTCCGTACAGGCGCCTGGGGTTTTCCGACAGGATACGGCGCCTGGAGTCGGCGGAGACGTCCTCGCGCGCGAAGAAGGCCGGCAGATCGCCGAAGAACTCCGCCCGCGCCCGCTCGTGGGGATAGTCCGACGGCCAGACCAGCTTCTCGTCCCCGAGGAGCTGGATGAAGAAGGGCAGGGTCCTTTCCTCGATCTCGAAGGAGAAGTAGACGTTGGGGTCCATCAGGTACTCGCTGGGCTTGCGCTTGAGGTCGCCGGCGCCCTTGCGCTCGAACTGTTCGTCGAGCACGTCCATCAGGTACGGCACCCAGCCGCAGCCCGCCTCCAGATAGGCCACCCGAAGGTTCGGGTAGCGGTCGAACACCCCCTGGGAGATCATGCTGGTGGCATGGCTCATGAGCGGGATCACGTGCTTGAGTGCCCGGACTTCCCGATAGGTGCGCAGCGGGTCGGCGAAGTTGTGCGCCCCCACGAAGCCGCCGTGGACCGCGATCATGGTGTCGAGTTCGTGGGCGGCGGCGTAGATGGGGTCGAACTCCGGGTTGCCGTAGGCCATCAGGGGCGAGGAGATGGACGGCAGGACCACGCCCACGAAGCCGAGTTCGCCCACGCATCGGCGCAGTTCCGTGACGCACGCGGCGACGTCGTGCACCGGCAGCAGGGCCACGCCGAGGAGGCGCTCGCTCTGGCGCAGGAACCGGTCGTGAAGCCAGTCGTTGTACGCCCGCGCCAGGTCCACCGACCACTCCACCCGGCGCACCATGCCCACGGCCGCGGCGTTGCTTGGATACAGCACGGTGGCGCGGATGCCGGCCTGGTCCAGAAAGCTCAGCCACATGGCCGCGTCCGGGACGTCCTGCTTGTGCGGATCGACGACGCCAAAGGCCCAGGAATCCTGGGGAAACAGGGAGTACTCGCGGTTGCCCGGAATGCGCCGGAACCGTTCCGGCAGATACCGGGCCATCTCCCCGTCGGGCTCCACCACATGGCCGTCGCCGTCGATGATGGGGTAGTCCACGTCGATCATCGGGTACCTTCCTTTCCAGGAGCCTGTCGGACTTGGCAAGAATCTACTGCGAGGCATGGAAATGGGTCCATTTTCAGTTGGATTTTCGTCAAATATTCCCGATATTTTCCTCACATCCGCCTGAAAAGGGCCTCCATTTCCATGCCTCTCGCTACGATTCGCCAAATCCGACAGACTCCTAGTGTCCGGTCTCACAAATGCGCGCGCCGCTTAGCCGGTCCCGCCGGGAGCGCGGTAGAACGCGGACGCCGATGTCGGGGCGGGGTTCACCCCCGCCGCGCCCGCATCGCGCTACCGGCCGATACCGGCGTCTCGCCGGCGGCAAGAAGTCCTGCGCATCTTAGCACAGGTATCGGCGGGACAGGACACCGGCCGGCAAAGGCGCTACCGGTAGCGCGCGTGATGGCCCGCCACCGGCGCCGGGTCCACGGTCTTCAGGGCGGCGGGCGAGCCGCCCAAGGCCGAGACGATGGTCCGGATGTTCGCGAGCATCATGCCGGTGTAGGAATGGACCGGGTCGCCGGGCTCCCCGGGGAGGTCATCGTCGCTGAGGCTGTCGACGAACGTCGTCGCCGCTTCCCGGGCGATCTGTCGAAGGACCGGGCTGGGAAACACCTCGGAGCCGAACACCGCCGGTACCCGCGCCCGCTTCAACTGGTCGATGAGCCGGGCCACTTCCCGTGGACTCGGTTCGGAGAAGCTGGAGGGCTGCACCGCGCCGATGACGCTGAAGCCGTAGCGTCTGGCGAAATAGGGCCACGAGTCGTGATAGGTGAGGAGCCGTCGGTTCCCCGGCGGCACGGTGGCCACGGCCGCGGCAATGGCCCGGTCCAGCGCCCCGAGTTGCGCCAGGTAGCGCCGGGTGTTGGCCTGGTACGCCGCACGCCCCTCGGGGTCCGCCCCGGTCAGGGCGTCGCGCACGAGACGGGCGTAGTTCATCACGTGCACCGGGTCGGGCCACAGGTGCGGGTTGGGATGCCCCCGGTCCCGGGGAAAGCTGAAGTCGAAGACAACGTCCCGCTCGGCGACGGTGCGGTCGGCCAGCAGCAGGACCGGCGTATCCGGCCGCTTGTTGGCGCGGGCGAGCTTGAGGGTGGGGATCTCCAGGTTGAGGCCGTTCAGGATGATGAGGTCCGCCCTCGCCATGGTCCTGGCGTCCGACGGAACCGGCCGGAAAGTATGGGAGTTCACCCCTTCCGGGACGATGCCGGTCACCTGCGCCCGATCCCCGGCCACGTTTTCCACGATGCTGGTGATCGGAGCCACGGTGGTGACCACCCGCAGGGATGCCGCGGAAGGCTGGACCGGAAGCGCCAGCATCATCCCGAGCAGCAACCCCAGGGTCATGCCCGCGACCGCGGCGCCGTCAGGAGTCCGAAATAGCCTCCGCGCTCGCTCCGTCATTCTGCGCTCGCTCCGCGATTCCGCACCGCCGCCATCGACCAGCGTTACTCCTCCGTGATTCCCGCTCCCCACCGTGATTCCTGCTGCCCCTCCGCCATCCGCGCCGGCTCGCTGGCGCTGACGAGCTGGGTCATCACCAGGTTCGCGTAGAGGCCGTTGGCCCGGAGCAGGTCGTGGTGGGCGCCCTGCTCGGCGATGCCGCCGGAGTCCAGCACGATGATGCGGTCCGCGTCGCGGATGGTGGACAGCCGGTGGGCGATGACCAGCGTGGTGCGGCCCTGCACCAGCCGGTCCACCGCCTGGTGGATCAGCTCCTCGTTGATGGCGTCGAGATGCGAGGTGGCCTCGTCGAGTATCAGCACCGGCGCGTCCTTGAGCAACGCCCGGGCGATGGCGATGCGCTGCCGCTGGCCCCCGGAAAGCTGCACCCCGCGCTCGCCGACCACCGTGTCGTAGCCCGAGGGCAGGCGGCTGATGAAGCGATGGATGTGGGCCAGGGCGGCGGCTTCCTCCACTTCCTCCCGGGAGGCCTCGGGCCGGCCCAGGCGGATGTTGTCGCCCAGCGTGGTGTTGAACAGCCAGGTGTCCTGGGACACCAGCGAGACCTGGGCCCGGAGGTGGTCCAGGGTGAACTCCCGCAGATCCCGGTCGGCCAGCGTGACCGCGCCGTCGGCGGGGTCCCAGAAACGCAGCAGCAGGTGGGCGCAGGTGGTCTTGCCGGCGCCCGAGGGACCCACCAGCGCCACGGTCTGGCCCGGCTCCACCTCGAGGCACAGGTCCCGCAGCGCCAGGCCGTTGCCGGCGTCGTAGCCGAAGCTCACGTGGTCGAAGCGGATGGCCGGCGGGGCATGGCCGTTGCCGGCGAGCGCCGGCACGCCGGGGCCGTCCCGCACCGGCACGGGCTCGTCCTTGACCTCGAACACCCGGCGGCCCGACTCCAACGTTTCCATCAGCTCCTTGACCGTGCGGGCGACGTCGGTCACCGGCCCGAAGGCCAGCAGCGCCAGGACGGTGGCCAGCGGCAGCAGCGCCCGGTCCATCTCGTTCTGGCTCACCAGCCAGACCCCGGTGGCCAGCACCGCCAAAGTGCCGATGCCGGTCACCGCCTCGTTGAAGCTGGCCTGGAGCGCCTGGTCCCTGGCAAACGCGAGCTGGGCCCTGGCGAGCCGCAGGCTGTTGGCCAGGACCGCGGCGATCTGGTGCTTCTCGTGGCCGAAGGAGACCACCTCGCGCATGCCCTGGATGCTGTCCACCAAGTGGGCGTTCAGGCGCCCCAGTTCCCGGCGCACGGCGCCGCCCAGGCGGTCCGAGCGCTTCTGCGCCAGGAACGGCGACAGCGCCAGCAGCGCCGGAAAAGGGGCCAGGGCCAGCATCAGCGGCCAGCCCACGAAGCCCAGCACCGTCAGGATCCCGGCGGGGACCACCACGGCGATGAACGCCGGGGTGATGGTGTGGGCGAAGAACAGCTCCACGGTCTCCACGTCGGCGCCGGCGATGCTCACGAGGTCGCCGGAGCGGCGCCGGGTCAGGTAGGCCGGCGCCAGCGGGTCCAGGGTGTCGTAGAAGTCGATGCGCATCTCCGCCAGGAGCTGGTAGGCGAGGTCGTGGGGCAGCCAGCAATCGGCCCAGGCAAGCACGGACGCGAGCCCCACCATGGTCCCCAGGAGGACCAGTTGGAACGCCATGTCCTCGCCGCGGATGAGTTGTCCCACCAGCAGCGCGCTGGCCGCGCCGACCCCCACCACCGAGGCCTGGAAGAGCACCCCGGCGGAGAACGATACCGCGAGCTTGCGGCGGAAAGGCCGCACCAGTTCCGCCAGCCGCCGCAGCACCGTGAGGGCCGGCAGCGGCGCCGCCGCGCTCACGGTCCGGGCCGCCGGCGCCGCCGCGGTTTCCCTGGGCTCGGCCGTCGCGGGCGTGCCCGGCTCCTCGCGCTCCGCCAGCGCCTCGGCGTCGCCCGTCCGAGCCTGGGCGGCCATGAGCCGGGCGTAGGTGCCGCCGCTCTCCAGCAGCGCTCCGTGGCTGCCGCTTTCCGCCACCCGGCCGCGCTCCAGCACCAGGATCCGGTCCGCGTGGATGACGCTCGACAGCCGGTGGGCGATGATCAGGGTGGTGCGCCCCTCCATGAGCTTGCGCAGGGCCTCGTTGATCACGGCCTCGCTGTGGGCGTCCACGCTCGACAGCGCCTCGTCCAGCACCAGGATCGGGGCGTCCTTGAGGATGGCCCGGGCGATGGCGACGCGCTGGCGCTCGCCGCCGGACAGGCGCACGCCGCGCTCGCCCACGACGGTGTCGTACCCATCGGGCAGCCCGGTGATGAACTCGTGGATGTTGGCCGCCCGGGCCGCCCGCTCGATCTCCTCCTGGGTGGCCTCGGGTTTGGCCATGCGCAGGTTGTCGGCGATGGCGCCGTAGAAGAGGTACATGTCCTGGGCCACCACCGCGACGTGCCGGCGCAGGACGTGGAGGGGGATGGTGCGGATGTCCGCGCCGCCCAGCAGGACGCGCCCCCGCTGCGGGTCGGCGAAGCGCAGCATCAGCGAGACCAGGGTGGACTTGCCCGCTCCGCTGGGGCCCACCACGCCGAGCTTCTCGCCCGCGCGCAGCTCCAGGGAGACCTCCTGGAGCGCGGGCCGGCTGCCCTGCCGGTACGCGAAGCTCACGTCCTCGAAGCGGAGCGCGGGCTCGAAGCCGGCCCCGGCCGTTGCCTCGGCCGCGGCCGGCTCGCGCACCGTCACCGGGGTCTCCAGCAGCGCGAAGATGCCCTCGGCCGCGGCCATGGCGTTGATGCCCTGGTGGTAGAGGATCATCAGCTCCCGCGTGGGGCGGAAGATCTCCGCGCCCATGATCAGGATCACGATCAGCGCGCGCACCTCCAGCTCCCCGGCGCTCACCCTGAGCGCGCCCCAGCCCAGGGCGCAGGCGGTGCCGCCCAGGATGCCGAAAGTGGTGACGCCGACCGATACCATGTTGACCGCCAGCACGCCCATGGTGGTGCGGTAGAGATGGCGCGCCCGCTCCGCGAGGTGCTCGCCCTGGGAACGGCTCCGGCCGAAGATCTTGAGGGTGGCGATGCCCTGGATGCTGTCCAGGAAGTCGGCGCCGAAGGCGCCGTAGGAGGCGCGCCGGCGGCGGCTGCTCTCCTCGGTGAAGACCATGAACAGCGGCGTGGTGATCAGCGTGACCAGGGCGAAGACCAAGAAGATGAGCCCGATCACCAGGTCGAAGGACGCCATCAGGAAGAAGATCAGCACCGGCGCCACCCCGGCCACCACCATCTGCGGCAGGAACTGTCCGTAGAAGACCTGGAGCCGTTCCACCCCCTCGCCCAGCGACACCAGCACGTCGCCCGTGCGCTCCTGGTCGAAGTGCCCGGGACCCAGGTCGAGGGCGTGTCGGTAGAGCCTGTCGTGCAGCCTTTCCTTCACCCGGGCGGCGGTCTCCTGACTCACCGCGTCCCGCAGATACTGGAACAGCGCGCGTAGCGCGATGAAGCCGGCCACGGCCGCCAGGTAGGGGACAAGCGACGAGAAGGCGGCGCCGGTGAGGACCCCGGCGATGATCAGCCCGGAAAACGCCAGGCGCGAGATGCCCGCGGCCACCGCGCACAGGCCGAGAACCGCGGCCGCGGCGATGCGCGCGCGCACGCCGCGGGTGTGGGTCAGCAGTCGTCGGTCCAGGTACATGACGTCACCAATCGCTGTTTTCAGGACATTAGAAGGTCATGGCGGGGAAAACAAGGCGGCCAGTCCAAGGCCGCCACTCCCTGCGGACCGGCCCCGCAACCGGGCAGCTCTCTCCGTTTAGGCAAAATAAGATTTTTGGTCAACCCAACTTTAGTTGTTGCATCACAGGGACCAGTGAAGTATAGAGGTGGAAAAATTTCTGCGAAGGGAGACCAAACAATGGCGAAAAAAGTGTCGAGGACGAGAATCCTCGTGTCCGTGGCGACGGCCCTTGGCCTGTTCATGGCGATGGCGGCGAACGCGGTCGCGGACGGTGAAGTCAATATCTATTCCTACCGGCAGCCGTTCCTCATCAAGCCGATGCTGAACGCCTTCACCCAGCAGACCGGGATCAAGGCCAACGTGGTGTTCGCGCCCAAGGGGATGATCACGCGCTTGAAGCAGGAAGGCAAAAACAGTCCGGCGGACATGATCCTGACGGTAGACATCGGGCGGATCAACGACGCCGTGGAAGCGGGGGTTCTGCAAGCGGTGAAGACGGAGAAGTTGACGGCGAACATACCGTCGCAGGACCGGGACCCGGCGGGTCTGTGGTACGGACTCACCAGACGGGCGCGCATCGTCTACGCCTCTCGGGAGCGGGTGAAGCCTGGGGAGCTTTCCACCTACGAGGCTCTGGCCGATCCCAAGTGGAAGGGGCGCATCTGCATCCGCTCGTCGCAGCACGTGTACAACGTGGCGTTGCTCGCATCGCTGGTGAGTCATCACGGAGAGGAAAAGGCGGAGGAGTGGGCGCGGGGCCTGAAGGCGAACCTGGCGCGCAAGCCTCAGGGCAACGACCGGGCTCAGGTCAAGGCGATCTTCGCGGGCGAGTGCGACATCTCGCTGGGGAACTCGTACTACATGGGCAAGATGCTGACCAACGAGAAGCAGATCGGGTGGGCGGAGTCGGTGTTCGTGTTTTTCCCCAACCAGGAAGGCCGCGGGGCCCACATGAACATCAGCGGCGCCGGGGTCACCAGGCACGCGGGGCGGAAGGAGAACGCGGTCAAGTTGCTGGAATTTCTGAGCGATGACCTGGCGCAGAAGATGTACGCGGAGCAGAACTTCGAATATCCGGTGAAGCCCGGCGTGCCGTGGTCGGGTCTGGTGGAATCGTGGGGCAAATTCAAGGCGGACGATATCGCATTGGTCAAGGTCGCCGAGAACCGGGCGACGGCCATCAAGATATTCGACCGCGTAGGCATTCCTTGAGTCCCTGTCAGTGAAGTCCTTCGCTGGCGCTACGCTCGAGACGGACGGAGAGGCTTTGTCACAATCGTTCGGCCTGAGCGTAGCGCAGCGAAGTCAGGGGAGTCGCCATGAAGGAAGACGAGGGACGGACGGCCTGTCCGACAGTGGGTCCGGTGATTGTCGTCGGCTTGGCGTTGCTGGTTGCCACGATCCTCCTTTCCGTCGGGTTGATGTGGGTTGCTGCCACGCTCGTCCACGCCGCCGACCCCGAAGTCACCTCTCGCATGAGGGAAAGTTCTCAGCAAGCGGCCGCGGCGAGGCCGGAAGCGGTCCTCGAGTCTGCGGCTCGATGAAGCGAACCAAATGAAGCGAACCACCCGGCTGTGGCGGTTCCTTTCCTTGTCGTCAGACGGGCCGCTTCGAAGCGTTGTGGGGCTCGCTCGCCCCGTCCGGGGAGGGAGCGGCAGTTGTTCGTCCCACGCCGACGAACTCGATGAGGTCCCGGTCTTGGGTGTCGTTCCATTGCAGCGCCAGTGAAAGGTAGTCGGTGGCGGGTTCGCCGGGGTCGGTCTCCATTCGACTCAGGGCGAGGACGACGTAGTGAACCGCGATGGCGAAGGCGATTTTCCAATCGGGGGACTCGCTGTAACAATCCTCCAGCCACCGCGTTGCCTTCACAAGCAGGCTTCTTGGACAGTTCCTGGTCCTCTGATGCAGTTCCCATGCCACGTGAATAAGCCGGTTATGAGACATGGCGTCTCCTTTCGATGGTGTCGTGTCGTATCTGCGCGC
Source organism: uncultured Binatia bacterium (SeqCode) (assembly GCA_965214905.1). Classification (GTDB taxonomy): domain Bacteria; phylum Desulfobacterota; class Binatia; order UBA9968; family JAJDTQ01; genus JAJDTQ01. The sequence continues at coordinate 1,841,415 of OZ243984.1, read as the reverse complement.
AAACCGCCCGAGCAGAAGACGGTTAGGTCATACCAAATAAAAATTATTTGGTAAAGCTAATAAAATTCCATCGAATTATCCGACGACCGGCTCATGGGTACGGCCGGAAATGGAAGGGGCAGGGTTATTGCGGCGTCATCACCCGGAGTTCGGACCGGCGTCGGGCGCCCTGTCTCAGGGGAGCGGAGTTGGATGGCTGCGGTGCTGTCAGTGTCGTGTCCTATAGAAAACGTAGATAATCTGCTGGTCCTTTTCACCGTCGGCTGCGTGGCTCCGCCTCGCGTGGTATCGGCCACTGCTCGTTGTCGCGCCTTGCCGACGGCAAAAAGTCCTGCGCATCTTATCCACGTTTTCTATAGGACACGACACTAGCGTCGCGTTCCGTAAATGTGTTGACCCTGTTCCAGATCTTCACCCCGTTCCGGCAAGAAGTGGTCGGCGATGAACAACTCCCCTCTCCCTCTGGGAGAGGGTGGCCGAAGGCCGGGTGAGGGCGCCCCGAACAAACCTGCCTGCTTTGCTGGTCGCTCCCAACCGGCGGCGCGCACACGGGGGACCCTCACCCCAACCCTCTCCCAGAGGGAGAGGGAGTCGGAAGGGCTGTCAAAATGGCTCGGTGATAAAATGACCGCAACCGAACCCTCCCCTTCTGCCTGTCATCAAACACTTGATCCGACAGACTCCCAGGTGATTGTCCCAACGGCGGGTGTTGACGAAGGCGTTATCGAGCGGGGTGGCTTTGCCCGAGAATGCGTCGATGACGGCTGCACCGCCGCGTCCGCTGCTGGCCAGGAACTCTCCGGGCCGCTCACCCGGGGCGATGCCGCTGCCGTCGTCGATGCGGGAGGACCGCAGGTGGACGCCTGCGCCGACGTCCCAGAAGGTCACGAGATTGCCGCGCGGCGCGGACACGGCCAAGACCCGGCCGCCCGGGTCGAAGCAGACGCTGCCGCAGTATTGCTTCATCGCGCGCCACACGCCGGGCGCCGCCTGCAGTGGCAACAGGGGCGCGCTTTCAGCCGCGCCGGGGCGGTGCAGGGCCACGAGGGGCACGAGGTCGCCGCGGGGACCTTCGTACTGCATGGCGACGGCTACGGTGTCGTCCCGGCCCACCGCCAGGTGGCGGATGCTCAGTTGATGGAGTGCGGGGTCGAGCCGGCGCTCGAATCCGTCATTACGGCGAAATGCCGGCCCCCTACTTGATACACTCGATAGGGGGCCGGCATCCCGGACCTCCGGTTGATGCAGCCGGTCGCGGAGCCGGTGTTCCTGCACGAGCCCGCCGTCGCCCCGGTGGACGTAGCAGAGGGACGGCGCCATGGTGGCGACGTTGAGCTTGACCCGCGGCAGGTCGGGCCGCGTGAGGATGCCGCCGTTGGCGATGACGAGGGTGGCGCCGTCGGAAAGGAGTCCGATCTCGTGGGGGCCGATGCCGTGGGAGGGGAATTCGCCGGCGCGCTGGTAACCCTTGCCCGCGTCGTAGATGCCGATGACGCCGCGTTCCCCCTGGAAGTCGTTTTCGCTGGCGTAGAGGAAGCGGCCGTCGCGGCTGAACACGCCGTGACCGTAGCAATGACGGTCCCGGGGCGTGGCGAGCTCGGCCGCCACGGCGCCCCGGACCAGGTCGAGGACCAGCGCGAAGCGGCCGGGCCGGCGGGCGAACAGCACGGCCGTGCGCCGGTCAGGGCGGACGGCGAAGGAGTGGCCGCGGCCCGGAAGGCCCAGGTCGAAGACCCGGGCGCCGGATGCCCGAAAGCCGCTGACGCGATAGCTTCCGCCGGCGCTCACGCCGGCGCCGAGATAGAGACGTTTCCGGGGAGCGGCGCCCAGGGACAGCGGCAGCCCCAGCGGCGCGCCCGCGAGCAGTCCGCCGGCCAGCAGCCGGAGCACGGCTCTCCGGTCAATCCCCATCGAGCGCGTTGAAGCCCACCGGAAACCCGAGCGCGGGCGCCAGCCGGTCTCTCGCGATCTGCCGGAGAGCCCGGACCTGGAGCGCCAGTTTCCCGGCCTTGGGCCGCAGCGCGGCATCGACGGCGGCTTCCTCCAGCGGGCGGCCGATGCCGCGCGCCGTGCCGAGGGTGAGGCGGAACGCCTTGCGCAGCAGCTTGTGGAGCTCGGGATCGGCGGTGCGGATGAGGTCGCCCAGGCCCGGACCGTCCTCGCCCTCATAGAGCGCTCGCAGCGCGGCGAGGTTGTCGATGACGTTGCCGAGGGAGCGGCCGCTCAGGCGGGATTCGGCCAGGCGCGGCCGCGCCTTCTCGGGGCTGTCGCCGATGACGGGCTTGAGCTTGACGTCGGCGATGAGCTGCAAGCTGTCGTGGAGGCCCTTGAAAAAGGCCCGCGTCGCCTCCTTGTGATCGTGGAAATACCCGTTTTCGGGTCCGGGCCGGGTGACGGTCCGGGCGAAAGCGTCGCTGCCGTCCTGCCAGCCGGCCCGGATGTCCGCGGCCATGGCGCGCATGTTCGCCGCGATGGCCGTGAGCAGGGCGCAGCCCGTGGCGCCCGCCCCGCCTCCGGCGCGCAGCGCTTCGTCGCCGTAGAGCAGCACCTCCGCGGCCAGGAACCCCTGGATGGCCACGTTGGCCTGGCGGATGCGCGACGGGCGAACCGCGGCCTCGTCGCCGGCCGCGATCACCCCGCGCACCGCCGCGGTCACCTTGCCGCGGGCCTGGGGCCAGAAATAGAAGCGATGGCCGCGCATGAGGATTTCGATGGGGCCGAAACGAAGGTGCTCGACCCCCATCCAGGCCCCCATGGCCTCCTGGAAGCGCGCCCGGACCCGATCGCGCGCCGCCGCTTCGCCGGGCGCGGCGCAGAAGTCGCCGGCTGCCGCGGCGAAAGCCTCGGTGGCCGCGGCAAGCTGCCGGTAGCGCGGCAGCGCATGGGTCTCCACCAGGGCGGCGTTGACCCGCGCGAATGCATCGGTTTCGAGGGGTGCGGCGCCCGCGCAAGGAGCAGCGGCGATCAGGGTCAGGACGGCCACGGCCGTCCATCGGAGCGTGCGCATCGTGAGCTTCGCCGATCCGTCAAGGCGAGTTCTCCGGTTCGTCAAAGAGTCCTCCCGATCCGTCAGAGCGAGTTCAGGAACGCCAGCAACGCCGCCCGTTCCGCCCGCGTCATGGCCACCACGCGCTCCCTGGCCGCCTCGGCCTCGCCGCCGTGCCAGAGGATGGCCTCCAGCAGGTTGCGGGCGCGGCCGTCGTGCAGGAACAGGGTGTGGCCGTTGACGGTCTTGGTGAGGCCGATGCCCCAGAGCGGCGGCGTGCGCCACTCGCGGCCGCCGGCTTCGGCCTCGGGCCGGTTGTCGGCCAGCCCCTCGCCCATGTCGTGGAGCAGCAGGTCGGTATACGGCCAGATGAGCTGGAAGGACTGTTCCTTGCCGATGGAATCCCGCCGGGTGACGAATTTCGGCCGGTGGCAGCCGATGCAGTTGGATTCATGGAACAGCCGCTTGCCCCGGAGCACCTGCGGGTCATCGAGGTTGCGGCGCGCCGGCACCGCCAGATTGCGGCTGTAGAAGATCAGCAGGTCGAACATCCTGGCGGTGGCCTCGGCGCCGTAGTCCGGGTCCGATGCGCCGCCGTGGGGCGCGTTCCGGCACGCCTGCTGGGCCGCGGTGCAATCGCCGTGGGGGCTCGGGTAGAGCGGCGTGGAGATGCCGATGTCGCCGCGGAACGCGCTGGCCGCCTGTTGCGCCACCGTGGGCTGTCCGGCCTTCCAGCCGAAGCGGCCCAGCATCGGCCTTTGGTGCTCGTCGCTCCGGACCCGGTTGGGCCGGCCGGAGATGCCGTCCCCGTCGGCATCGTCCGGGTCCGCGCCGGCCAGGATGTCCTCTGCCGGGATGGCTTCGAGCAGGCCCATGCCGATGATGGGCGGAGTCACCCGCGGCGACAGCATGACATCGCGATGCAGCGGGCCGTAGTGGAGCCCGGTGATCCCGTAAGTGGGCGCCCGCAGGGACGCCGTCTCGCCGCCGGCCAGCGCCACCGGCTGCTCGCGGTAGGCGATGGTCATCTCACCCTCCGCCGGCACCCCCTGGACCGAGAAATTCTGGAGCTGCTCGCCATAGGTGGGTTCCGGAACGCCGGCCGGCGGGTAGTCCTCACGCGCCGCTTCGTTCCCTGGCGTCGGCGTCGCCGCCGGCCGTGCCGAAGTCGCTCCCTGAGGCGCGGCCCCGTTTCCCGGACCCGGCGCCGGGATCGAAAGCCGGAGAAACATGGATTCGGCCCGCTCGCCCGGGGCCGGCGGGTGGCCGCGGCCGTCCTTCAGGTGGCAGCGCTGACAGGCACGCGCGTTGAACAGCGGGCCGAGGCCGTCGGATGAGGTCGTGGAGCTCGGCGACGACACCCACACCTTCTTGAAGATGCCGTTGCCCACCCTGAAGTCGAGCTGGCGGTCGAACGGCATGTTGGCGGATGGATGGGAGAAGATGTCCCGGTTCAGCGCCTTGAACACCGTGGTCGCGCCGCCGGGCCGGCTTTCGTAACGCTCGGGCCGGGAGAAATCGGTGGTGGGCCGGGTGACCGCGCGCGCCCGCTCACGGTCGGATTCGCTCGCTGCCGCCGTGGCGGCCGTGACGAGCAGGAGGGCGGTAACGATAAACGGCGACACGCCGTTTTCTTTATCAAACAAAATTATTTCGGTAAAGCAGATTCCGGCCCTTGGGCTCGGCGACGGCGCAGACGCAGTGCATCTTCCTCCTGGACCTGGCGTTGCGCGCCTTCATCCATGTGCGCCGGAGGCTTTGATGCGTCGGGCGGGTTCAATCGAAGCATCCATGACCTGACCCGTTTGACAATAACGACCTTTCGAGATTATGAGGGAACCGACTGGTTCGGACCTTGCCCGATACGCCCTGGTTTGTGTCCTGAGCAGACCGTGGACAGGATGCACGGGATTTTGTCGTCGGCAAGGCGCGACCACGAGCCGTGGCGGATACCACGCGAGGCGGAGCCATAACGGAGTGGAGGACGGAAACATGACAGAGAGAACAAAGCCGGGTCATTGTCGGACGGAAGGGATGTACCCCCCCCCCCCCCCCCCCACACACACACGGGGGTCCGGTCGTGAGTCGTCTGCGCGCTTTTGCCCGTCGGTCACCCGCCAACTTTATCCCTTCCTGTCGGTGGCGGTGGTCATGGCGTGCCTGTTCCCCGGGTTGTCCGCCCAGGCCCAGAATCCGACTCTGCCCTTCCAGGCTGACAAGAACTTCGTCGCGGACAGGTCCGGCTCCGTGACCCTGCCGGTGGCCACCGGCGGCACCGAGCCCTATATCTACAAGCTCGTGATCAAACCGAACCGGGACCTGCGGAACGGGCTGTCCTTCAACCCGGCCACCCGCGTCCTGTCCGCGGACGTACCTGACCATACGGAGTGGGAGGGGAGCAAGGCTAACTGTGGAACGGGGGGCGTCATCTGCCAGCAACAGACACTTGTTTATAGGGTCACCGACCGCAACGGCGCCGCGGACGAGGTCGAGTTCAGGGGTGACCTCTATGACTATCCTTCGCAGTTTTTTCCCACAGAGGACGACCGGCAATTCATCCCGGGCACGCCCATCACCCCCGTGACCTTCCGGCAGACGGCTGACAGGTCGACGTCCTATACCTACGCTCTGACCGGGCCGAACCGTACGGATTTGAGCGAGGTGCCCGGGCTGGACTTCGACTGCCTCCCGCACTCTGTCCGGCACCCCGACCGCGGAAGGCACCACGACGGTGACCTATACGGCCACCCACTCCAGCACCGCCTTCACGCCCACCCTCGTCCACACCGTCACCTTTGACATCACCGTCTCCGATATGGCTCTGCCCTTCCAGACTGACAAGAACTTCGCCGCGGAAAGGCCCGGCTCCCTGACCCTGCTGGCGGCCACCGGCGGCACCGCACCTTATACCTACTCCCTGAGCGAGTCTTTCAACCAGCCCCTGCAGAACGGGCTGTCCTTCGACCCGGCCACCCGCCTCCTGTCCGTGGACGTGCCTGAACATGAGGAGTGGGAGGGGAAGGTGGAAGGAGAAGATCTCTTCTGTCGAGAGGGGGGCGTCGCCTGCCTGCAGAGTACCCTCCGCTATAGGGTCACCGACCACGTCGGCAGCACGGTCACGCGCGATATTAACTATAGCCTCTTTGACTTTCCTCCGGGGTATCTGCGCGCGCGGGACGACCTGAGCTTCACCCCGGACACGGCCATCACCCCCGTGACCCTCCGGACGGTGCCTGGCAGGTCGGCGGCCTATACCTACGCCCTGACCGGGCCGAACGGCGCGGATTTGAACGAGGTGCCCGGGCTGACCTTCGACCCGGCCACCCGCGTTCTGTCCGGCACCCCGACCGCGGAAGGCACCACGACGGTGACCTATAGTGCCACCAACGACCTCTTCACGCCCCACCTCGTCCACGAGGCCACCTTTGACATCACCGTCGCCGAGCTGGCCCCGCCCGCGCAGGACGACCTGGTCTACAACGAGGGCACGGCCATCGACTCCGTGACCCTGCCGGCGGCCACCGGCGGCACCTCGCCCCATACCTACGCTCTGACCGGGCCGAACGGCGCGGATTTGAGCGAAGTGCCCGGACTGACCTTCGACCCGGCCACCCGCGTCCTGTCCGGCACCCCGACCCGGGAAGGCGCCACGACCCTTACCTATACCATCACCGACAGCGCCGCCACGCCCGCAAGCGTCACGCACACCTTTACCGTCACCGTCACCGAGCCGATATCCGTCGCCGAGGTGACCGACCGGACCTACGCGGCCGGCGAGGCCCTCACCCTGACCCTGCCGGAAGCCACCGGCGGCGCCTCGCCCCATACCTACGCTCTGACCGGGCCGAACGGCACGGATTTGAGCGAAGTGCCCGGACTGACCTTCGACCCGGCCACCCGCGTCCTGTCCGGCACCCCGACCCGGGCCGGCGCCACGACCCTCACCTATACGGTCACCGACAGTGCCACCACACCCGGGCGCGTCACGCGCACCTTTACCGTCACCGTCACCAGGCCGATATCCGTCGCCGAGGTGGACGACCAGACCGGCGAGGCCGGCGAGGCCTTCACCCTGACCCTGCCGGCGGCCACCGACGGCACCGCGCCCTATAGCTACGCTGTGACCGGGCCGAACGGCGCGGATTTGGACGATGCGGTGCCCGGACTGACCTTCGACCCGGCCACCCGCGTCCTGTCTGGCGCCCCGACCCGGGCCGGCGCCACGGCCCTGACCTATACCGTCACCGACAGCGCCACCACGCCCGGGCGCGTCACGCGCACCTTTACCGTCACCGGGCCGATCTCCATCGCCGAGGTGGAGGACCAGACCTACGAGGCCGGCAAGGACGCCTCCCTGACCCTGCCGGAAGCCACCGGCGGCACCTTGCCCCATGCCTACACTCTGACCGGGCCGAACGGTACGGATTTGAGCGAAGTGCCCGGACTGACCTTCGACCCGGCCACCCGCGTCCTGTCTGGCGCCCCGACCCGGGTCGGCGCCACGACCCTGACCTATACGGCCACCGACAGCGAAGACAACGCCACCGCCACAACCTTTACCGTCACCGTCACCGGGCCGATGTTCGACGCCGAGGTGGAGGACCGGACCTACGCGGCCGGCGCGGCCGTCTCCCTGACTCTGCCGGAAGCTAGTGGCGTGGGTGTGACCTACGCTGTGACCGGGCCGAACGGCACGGATTTGAGCGAAGTGCCCGGACTGACCTTCGACCCGGCCACCCGCGTTCTGTCCGGCGCGCCGACTCGGGTCGGCGCCACGACCCTGACCTATACGGCCACCGACGACTACAACAACGCCACCGCCACAACCTTTACCGTCACCGTCACCGGGCCGATGTTCGACGCCGAGGTGGAGGACCGGACCTACGCGGCCGGCGCGGCCGTCTCCCTGACTCTGCCGGAAGCTAGTGGCGTGGGTGTGACCTACGCTGTGACCGGGCCGAACGGCACGGATTTGAGCGAAGTGCCCGGACTGACCTTCGACCCGGCCACCCGCGTTCTGTCCGGCGCGCCGACTCGGGTCGGCGCCACGACCCTGACCTATACGGCCACCGACGACTACAACAACGCCACCGCCACAACCTTTACCGTCACCGGGCCGATGTTCGACGCCGAGGTGGAGGACCGGACCTACGCGGCCGGCGCGGCCATCTCCCTGACTCTGCCAGAAGCCAGTGGCGTCGGTGTGACCTACGCTGTGACCGGGCCGAACGGTGCGGATTTGAGCGAAGTGCCCGAACTGATCTTCGACCCGGCCACCCGCATCCTGTCCGGTACCCCGACCCGGGCCGACACCACGACCCTGAGCTATACGGCCACCGACGACTGGGGCAACTCCACCTCGACAACCTTTGCGGTCACCGTCACCGGACCGATGTTCGACGCCGGGGTGGACGACCAGACCTACGCGGTGGAGGAGGCCATCGCCCCCCTGACCCTGCCGACGGCCACGGGCGCCGGCGTTGTGACCTACGCCTTGGCCGGACCGGACGGTGCGGGTTTGGGCGAAGCGGTGCCCGGACTGACCTTCGACCGGAGCCCGGGCAAGCGCCTCTTGTCCGGCACGCCGGCCGAGGAAGGCGAGACGACCCTGACCTACACGGCCACCGACGTCTACGGCAACGGCACCTCGACAACCTTTACGGTCACGGTCACCGGGCTGATTCCTGCGGCCCTCAACGAAGTTCTCCTGCCGGAGGTGGTCCGTGGGATGGCGGACAGCACGGTGGGGGCCATAGCGCGGCGGATCGGGCAGGCCGCGCAGGGCGCGGCGGCCACCGGCTTCAGCCTCGGGGGTCAGAGGGGCTGGGCGGCGTTGCGCAGCCACGGCGAGGCCTTGAGCGAGGGCCGCCGCGACTTCAGGGAGTTGCTGGCCGGCAGTGACTTCGTGCTGAACGCCGCCGGGGCTTCGGGGGTTTCGTCCGTGGCCTTGTGGGGCAGCGGAGAGTATCGTGGTCTGTCCGGGGAGAGCGGCACGCTGGGCTGGGACGGCGAGTTGTCGGGGTTTCATCTGGGGGTGGACGCGCGTCCGCGGCAGGACCTGCTGACCGGGGTGGCGGTCTCGTGGCTGGGGAGCGACCTGGACTATGAGGATGCCGCGGCCGGGGGCGGTCTCGGCGCGGGCGCCTACGCGGTGAAGCTGACCGGGGTGCATCCGTACCTGGGCTGGAGTGCGCGGGAGGGGCTGGAGGTGTGGGCCACTGCAGGCTACGGCGAGGGGGAGTTGGAGGTCACGCCGAAGGGCCGGGAGAGTCGGTCGAGCGATGTCGAGACGCGCACCGTGGGCGTTGGCGGCAGCGGGTTGTTGCTGGAGCGCGGAATGAGCACGGTGCGGCTCAAGGGGGAGCTGATGCACAGCACCCTGGAGGTGGAGGACAGCGTTCATATCGAGGGGTTGGAGGTGGAGGCCACTCGGGTGCGGATGACGGTGGAGGCCGGGCAGACCCACGCCTTGGCCAATGGCGGCGTGTTCGAGCCGTCGCTGGAGGTGGGGTTGCGTCATGACGACGGCGACGGCGCGACGGGCAGCGGGGCGGAGGTGGGGGGTGGAGTGAACTATCGCCACCCGGCCTGGGGGATCACGGCCGGGGGCCGGGTGCGGGCGCTGGTAGGTCATGGCGGTGATCAGGAGGAATGGGGCATCGAAGGGCACATCCGTGTATCGCCCGGTGCGGGAGGACAGGGGCTGTCGTTGAGCTTGCGCCCGGGCTACGGCGACAGCGGCAGCGGCATCCGGGAGTTGTGGCGGCAGGGTGTGTCGGAGGATGGCGGCAGCGGCGCCGAGGACTACCGTGGGCGTCTGGAAGCCCGTCTCGGCTATGGCCTGTCCGTGCCCGGCTACGCCGGGGTGTTCACGCCGTACACCGGGATGACCCTGGGGGCGACCGAGGGGTACGGCATCGGCGTGAACTGGAAGGTGGGCTCGCGCTTCGACCTCGACCTGCTGGGCGAGCGCCGGGAGCCCGGCGCCGGTCCGGCCGAGCACGCCCTTCTGCTCAAGGGCGCAGTGCGCTTCTAGTGTTGCGTTTCATATTTGCGATGACTCATCACCGAGCCATTTTGACGGCCCTTCCGACTCCCTCTCCCTCTGGGAGAGGGTTGGGGTGAGGGTCCCCGTGTGCGAGACGCCCGTTGGGAGCGACCATCAAAGCAGGGCAGGTTTGTTCGGGGCGCCCTCACCCGGCCTTCGGCCACCCTCTCCCAGAGGGAGAGGGGAGTTATTCATCGCCGACCACTTCTTGCCGGAACGGGGTGAAGCTATGGGACAGGGTCAACACATTTACGGAACGCGACTCCAGGAGCCTGTATCGGCCGGTAGCGCGATGCAGCCAGGGGCGGGTTTGAAACCCGCCCCTGGGATGCCGGGTTTCTACGGCGCAGGCTGCTAGGAGCCTGTCGGATTTAGGCGATGGAATTGGTAAGATGGGTGGAACAAGTTGAAGGGGGAAGGGAATGTCGGAGCAATTTCGATCGGTAGACCGAGAGACGCCGTATTTGTTTCCACCGAGTGTGCAGGAGTGGCTGCCGGAGGGACATATGGCGCGGTTCGTGGTGGATATCGTGGATCGACTGGATGTGAGTAAGTTGAAGGGAAGGTATGGGGGCGGGGGGAAGGCGCCGTATCATCCCGGGATGCTGTTGGGGTTGTTGTTTTACGGGTATGCGACGGGGGTGTTTTCGAGCCGGAAGTTGGAGCAGGCGACGTATGACTCGGTAGCGGTTCGGTATATATCGGGGGACCAGCATCCGGACCATGACACGATAGCGCATTTTCGCAAGCGATTCATGAAGGAGTTGGGGGGATTGTTCGGGCAGATACTGATGATAGCGTGGGAGATGGGAGTGTTGCGAGTGGGGCGAGTGAGTTTGGACGGGACGAAGGTGAAGGGGAATGCGAGCAAGCATAAGGCACTGAGTTGGGGGTATGCGAATCGTTTGGAGGCACAGTTGCGAGGGGAGATAGCGGAGTTGTTAGAGCGAGCGGAGCGAGCGGATGCGGAAGAAGAGGGGGAGGTGGAGCTACCGGAGGAGTTGAAGCGACGGGAGGAGCGTCTGGCGGCGATCGGGAGGGCGCAGGAGGAGATAAAGCGACGGGCGCGGGAGCGGGATATGGCGGAGCGAGGGGAGTACGAAGCGAAGCTGGCGCGGCGGCGAGCCAAGGAGGCAGCGACGGGGAAGAAGGCTGGGGGCCGGGAACCGAAGGAGCCGGAGTCGGGGCCGCGAGCGAAAGACCAAGTGAGCTTGACGGATGAAGAGTCTCGGATCATGCCTTCGTCGGAGGGTTTTGTTCAGGGGTACAATGCGCAGGCGGCGGTGGATGTGGACAGTCACATGATCGTAGGGAATCACGTGAGTCAGAAGGCCAACGACAAGGAAGAGGTGGAGCCGGCGCTGAATCGGTTGAAGGAGTTGCCGGAGGGTGTGGGTCAGCCGCAGCGTCTTTTGGCGGATGCCGGCTATTTCAGCGAGGCCAACGTGGAGCGTTGCCAACAAGAAGGGGTGACGCCTTACATCGCTAGTGGCCGGGAGTCCCACAACCGACCTTTGGCGGAACGGTTACGGCCGCCGCCAGCGTGTCCGGCGGATGCCGATGCGGTGACGGCCATGAGGCATCGGCTGAAGACGCCGGAGGGCAAGGCGCTGTATGCCAAGCGCAAGTCCACGGTGGAGACGGTGTTCGGGGTAATCAAGGAAGTGCTGGGGTTCCGGCGGTTCCATCTGCGCGGGTTCGAGGCGGTGCAAGGGGAATGGACTCTGGTATGCATGGCCTGGAACCTGAAGCGGATGCACGCGATGGCAGGACCGTCGCCTGCGAAGGCCGTATAAAGGGGGAGAATCCGGGGAAAGGATGGGTCTGAGTAAGCTGGCAGCTTCAATCAGGCTACTCACCGTTCTAGTTCCGGCTTGTTGGCCCTATCCAAACAAAAAAGTTCGATAAAATGACCGCAACCGAACCCTCCCCTTCTGCCTGTCATCAAACACCTAATCCGACAGACTCCTAGGAGCCTGTCGGATTAGATTCTTGCCAAGTCCGACGGGGGCCTGGCCTGACAGCAAGGATTGCGACGGCAGACGACCGGAGGTCGAGTGCCGCGCGATGCAGGCTCAAGGGGTCCGAGAGCAAGTCGTGCGGGAACTTGACGTGACGACGATCCCGCCTCCTGAGACAGCCGATCCGATCCGGACCGGAGTATCCACCGGCCCTATTGTTACTCTTCAGGTCGGTGCGTTCGCGTCGGATACGGAACACCTGCGCCACATGGGGATAGTCGAGGGAGTCGGTCCTCGCTCATCAGCGCGTCCCACTTGACCCGCTCGTCCGCGCGCGCCAGCCGCCCCACCACCTCGTCCAGCACACCCCCTGCTGGCGTCGTCTGCGCCAGTGGCTGCTTCCCGCAACTCCCGAAGGTCCATGACGCACAGCCTGGCAACTCTTTCATGGGACATCCACTCCCCTATCAGCGTGGGATCGCCCTGTATGCGGCGTAATTTCGCCTTTCAAACTCGGCGATATTCAACTATGATTCGGATAGTGGAGCCCTTCGGTCGAAGAAGGGGATCCCATTAACGGAGGAGGAAGTGACATGAAAGGCGATCCGAGGGTGCTCAAGGTGCTCAACGACGTGCTGCGGAAAGAGCTGACCGGCATCAATCAATACTTCATGCACTCGCGCATGTGTCGCAACTGGGGGTATCAGGTACTGGATGACGCCATCTTCAAGGAATCCCTCGAGGAGATGCAGCACGCGGACCAGATCATCAACCGCATCCTGCTGCTGGACGGCGTCCCCAACGTCGCCGGTTATGACAAGATCTCGGTGGGCAAGGCGGTCCAGGAACAGTTGGAGAACGATCTCGGGCTGGAAGAGGCCGCCATCGAGGTGCTGCACGCCGGTATCGCGACCTGCCATGAAGCGGGAGACCACGTGAGCCGCGAGCTCCTGGAGCAGATTCTGGCGGACGAGGAGAGTCACGTGGACTGGATCGAGGCGCAGCTCAACCTGATGCAGCAGGTAGGCCGGGAGAACTACCTGGCTCAACAGATTTACAAGGACGGCGGCAAGGCAGGCGGCGCGTGAAGGCAATGGCCGGCGTCACCGAGACAAGACAAAAATGGCCGTAAAACGCTCGGAAGCGACCGAAGACTACCTGAAGGCAATCTACAGTCTGGCCGAGGAGAGCGACCAGGTCATCGCCGCGCGGGTGGCGGAAGACATCGGCGTGACGCCTTCCACCATGTTCAGCGCCCTGCGACGGCTCGAAAAAGAGCAGTTCGTGCGCGTGGAGCGCCGCAAGAACATCTACCTGACCCCCAAGGGCCGTGAGGTGGCCGAAGCCATCCTGCGACGCCATTTTCTCACGGAGCGGCTGCTGACGGACCTGTTGGGACTGGACTGGGTCACCGCCCACCAGGAGGCGCACCACCTGGAGCACGCGATATCGCCGGTGGTGGAGGAGCGCCTGAGCGCGATCCTCGACAATCCGTCCATCTGCCCCCACGGCAACCCCATACCGGTGAAGGGAAAGGCTTCCCCGCGCCGGCAGTGGCGCCCTCTGAACACGGTGGAGACGGGCAGCGAGGTCATCTTTCGCTGTATCACCGAGACCGGAGAGCGCGACGAGCGGCTGCTTTCGTTCCTGTACGAGCACAAGGTCCATCCCGGCTCGAAGATCGACGTTGTCGACGTTGCGCCGTCCCTCGGCACCATGAGCCTGAGGGTCGGAAAAGACGAGGTGACCCTCGGCCTGGAGGCCGCCAAGAAGATCTACGTCCAGTGAATCCCGGAGCCGGATTCGCCGGAACCGGTGGAGAGGCCGTTCACCGCAGAGGAGCGGCGTGCCCCTTGAAGCCGTGCAAGGAGGAGAACCGAATGCAGCCGGTGACCGACATGAGGAGTTTCATCGAGCGCCTGGAGGACATGGGCGAGGTCAAGCGCATCGAGGGCGCGGACCTCGACACCGAGGTGGGGGCGCTCACCGAGCACATGGGCGATACCGAGTCGTCGGCGCTCCTGTTCGACGGGTTCGCCGGGTTTCCCAAGGGCTTTCGCATCATCTCCAACCTGTTCCGCACCTGCCGGCGCTCGGCGGTGGCCATGGGCCTGCCCACCGACGTGAGGGGGGTGGATTTCCTTCACGCCTGGCGCAAGCGGACCCTGGAGTTCCAGCCGCTACCCTGCGAGCAGGTGGAAGGCGGGCCGGTGTTCGACAACCGGATGAAAGAGGACGAGGTGGACCTGACCCGGTTCCCCACGCCGCTGTGGCACGACCTCGACGGCGGCCGCTACATCGGCACCGGCTGCGGGGTCATCACCAGGGACCCGGAGTCCGGCGGCATCAACATCGGCACCTACCGGGTGATGGTCCAGGAGAAGAACAAGGTCTCGGTCAAGATGAACAAGGGCAAGCACGGGCGGCTGGCCATGGAGCGGGCCCACGCCCGGGGGGAGACGCTGCCGGTGGCCATCTCCCTGGGCCAGGAGCCCAGCGTCATGCTCTCCTCCCAGATGCCCCTGCCTCCCGCGGTGAACGAGTACGAGTTCGCCGGATGGATGCAGGGCAGCCCCATCCCGGTGGTCCGCGGCGCCGTCACCGGCCTGCCCATACCCGCCAACGGCGAGGTGGTGCTGGAAGGGGAGATCCCGCCGCTGCCGCCGGAACAGTTGCCCAGGGAGGGTCCGTTCGGCGAGTGGCCGGGTTACTATACCGAGGCCACCGAGGGCGACGTCCCGCTCATGACCGTCAAGCGGGTCTACTACCGTGACGACCCCATTCTCCTGGGCGCCCCGCCGGTGCGGCCGCCCAACAGCTACCTGCCCATCCCCCTGGGCGCCATCACGCTCTGGGAACAACTGGAGAAGGCCGGGATCCCGGACGTGAAGGGGGTCTGGGGCTTCGTCTACGGCGGCCAGCCCGGGCCGTTCACCGTCATCTCCATCAAGCAGCGCTACACCGGCCACGCCAAGCAGGCCCTGCTGGTGGCCGCGGGCGCCCGTGCCGGCGCCTACGGCGGCAAGATGGTGGTGGTGGTGGACGACGACGTGGACATCACCGATCCCGGCGAGGTGATCTGGGCCATGTCCACCCGCTGCGACCCGCGCGAGGGCATCGACATCGTGAAGAACGTCTGGGCCTCGGTGTGCGAGCCGGTCATCTCCCCCATGGACCGGGACACCAAGGGGTACGTGACCGACCGCGTGCTCATCGACGCCTGCCGGCCGTACCAGTGGATCGACCGTTTCCCGCCGGTGAACGCATTCAAGCGGGAGTACAAGGAGACGGTCGCCAGCAAATGGGGCGTCTGAAGCCGGGCCTGCGAAGGGGGCTTGTATACGTGAGGACCCAGGTCCCCACGGGCTGCGGTATCGGGTGGTTAAAGCCTCCGGATATGGCGTCATGGGCACTCGGGCATGGAAGCCCACTGTGAGGGGGGTCATGAGAGCAGCTCTATCAAGGATGCCGGGATGGGCGGCGTTGGCCTTGGCGGTCCTGCTGGCGCCGGGGGCGGAAGTGTCCGCTCACAAGTCCATCCTCAAGGTCGAGTTCGCGGAGCGGCGCGAGCTGAACGTCCTCATCGACAACTTCGTTCTCACCGACCAGAACGGCGAACGCCTGGAGTTCGGGAAGCTCCGGGGCAGGCCCGTGGTGATCAACTTCATGTACACGTCGTGCCCGGACATCTGTCCGCTGCTGACGGCGAGCCTCAAGATCCTGCGGGATCATATGAAACCCGCGGAGGCCAGGGACATCCGCTTCCTTTCCATTACCACCGACCCGGAAATCGACACGCCGGAGGTGCTCAAGGCCTACAGCCGGCGGCACGAGGCCGATGCCCCCAACTGGTCGTGGCTTACGGGCGAGGCCCGAGCGCTGGCGCTGGTGTGGCAGGGTTTCGGCGTCGGCGTGCAGCGGCTGGCCCGTGGCCTCATCGAGCACACCACGCTCACGGTGGTGACGGACGCCCAGGGCCACATGCGCTTCGCTTACTTCGGCTCCGCCCCGGACCCGGACGTGCTGTTGAAGGACCTGCGGGCGCTCCGGAAGGAGGCCGCCACGTGACGGAGCGCACCTTCCTTCCGTGGAATCGCTGTTGAGCGCCATCGTATGGGAGACTCTGTGGGTCTTTTACGAGGCCTCGGTGTACCTCCTCATCGGGTTCTTCGTCGCCGGGCTCCTGCACGTGTACCTGCCGGCGCAGCTCATCGCGCGGCACCTGGGCCGGAACGACGTGCGCTCGGTGGGGCTGGCGGCGCTGTTCGGCGCTCCCATCCCGCTGTGCTCGTGCGGCGTGCTGCCGGCGGCGGCGTCCCTGCAAAGGCAGGGGGCCGGGCGGGCGCCGCTGGTGTCGTTCCTCATCTCGACTCCCGAGACCGGGGCGGATTCGGTGGCGTTGACCTACGGGCTGATGGGCCCGGTCATGGCCGTGGTGCGCCCGGTGGTGGCGGTGGTGACGGCGCTGATCGCCGGCATGGCCGCCATCGGCGTCAAGGGGGACGCGGACGGGCCGGGGTCGGCCCACGCCGCGTGCGACACGGCGGCGGCCGCCCGCGGGGATGCGTGCGACGACGCCTGTGCGCCCGACGGCACCGCGGCCTCGGAGGCGGGCCGTTTCCTCCATTCGCTGCAATACGGCTTCAGCTCGGTGCTGGACGACATCGCGCCGTCGCTCCTCGTCGGCCTGCTGCTGACCGGCATTCTCGCCGGACTCCTGCCCGACGACTTCTTCAACGAGGTGTTGGGCTGGGGCTCGGGGATCATGCCCATGCTGGCCATGATCGTGGTCGGCCTGCCGTTGTACCTCTGCGCCGCCGCCTCCACTCCCATCGCCGCGGCGCTCGTGGCCAAGGGGCTCTCTCCGGGCGCGGCGCTGGTGTTCCTGCTGGTGGGGCCGGCCACCAACCTCGCCACCATGACCGTGGTGGGGCAGCTCCTGGGCCGCCGTCACCTCGGCGTCTACCTCGGCGCCATCGTGTGCGTGAGCCTGGCCGCGGGCCTGCTGCTGGACGCCACTCTGGCGGACGCCATCCATGTGGTCTCGTTCGGCGGTCCGGAGCAGGACAGCGACGTGATCTTCGCCCTCAAGGCGCTGTCGGCCGTGGTGCTGTGCCTGCTGCTGCTCCGGAGCCTGGCGCGCAAGGGCTTCCGCGCCCTGTGGCGGGAGACCGCGGCGCAGCTCCGTCAGACCGGGCGGGCGCTCATGGCCTTTCGCCCCGGCAGTCTGCTGCGGGGTCGGGTGCTCGCGGCCGCCCTGGTCATCGCGCTGCTCGTCGCGACCCCCGGTATCACTCTGATCGTCGAGCCCGGCCAGCGCGGCGTCGTTCAGCGCTTCGGCCGGGTGGTGGCCGCGGATCTCGAACCCGGCCTGTACTTTCATCTGCCGCCGCCCTTCGGCCGGGGCACCGCGGTGGAGGTGGCGCGGATCCGCCAGATCACGGTCGGCTTCCGGGGCAGCGTCAACGGCGCCAGGCAGGGCGTCGACGAACAGGCGTTCTACCTCACCGCGGACGGCAACGTCATCGACATCCGGGCGGTGGTCCAGTACCGCGTGCGCGATCCGGTGGTGTACGCCCTGGGCGTCGAGGAGACGCCGGCGGTGGTGCTCGGGGTGGCCCGGCGCGAGTTCGTGCGCCTGCTCAGCCGCAAGCCCATCGACCGGATCTACACCGTGGACCGGCGGATCACGGAGCGGGAGCTGCGAGAGCGCTTGGCGCAGCGCCTCGCGGCCCTCGGCATCGGCAGCGAGATCGTGGACGTGCGGCTCCTGGACGTCCACGCGCCGGGGCGGGTCCACGACGCCTTTCGCGACGTCGCCAGCGCGCTGGAGGACCGCCGGCGCGACGTCCACGTGGCCACCGGCGCGGCGACCCAGTCCACCGTGGCGGCTACGGGCGAGGCGGAGCGAATCATGCAACGGGCCGAGGGCCGTTCCGTGCGCGAGGTCCGGGTGGCCCAGGGCCGCGCCGCCGCGTTCCGTGAGACCGCAGCGGCACATGCCGCCAGCCCCGCGGTCACCGAAGCCCGGCTCTATCTGGAGGCCCTGGAGCGTTCCCTGGAGCTGCCGCGCAAATACGTCTACATGCCCGGGGCCGGCGGCGGCGACGTGGACCTCTGGGTCGGCGGCCCGTCCATGGACTTCATGACCCTGGGAACCCCGGCGCCGCGCAGTGGCGCCCGACGATAGAGGCATGGCGAAACCAATCGTCGCAGTGCTCGTCCTGGCGCTGATCCTCTTCGGCGCCGCCACCTCGTTCGTGGTGGTGGACGAGAAGGTCCACGCGGTCATCACCCAGTTCGGGAAGCCGGTCTCGGTGCTGAGCGACGCCGGCCTCTACCTCAAGCTGCCGGTGCCGTTTCAGCGCGCGCAGCTCCTCGACAAGCGCATCCTGATCACCAACACCCGTGAGACCGAGCTGCTGACCGCGGACAAGAAGAACGTGCTGGTCTCCACCTACATCTCCTGGAAGATCGCCGACCCGGTGCGGTATCTGGCGGCGCTGCGCCGCCGCGACTTCGCCGAGAACCGGCTGGCGGCGCTGGTGCAGTCCGAGCTGGGCAGCGCCTTGGGCGACCGGCCCTTCGACATGATCCTGGGGACCGCGGGCAACGGCGCCAGCCTGGCCGAGCTGGAAGGGTCGGTGGAAGGAGCCGTTGCCAGGGTGGCGCGGGAGGCTCTCGGCATCGAGGTGGTGAGCCTGGGCGTGACCCGTCTCATCTTCCCGCGGCAGAACCTGGACAGCGTCTTCGCGCGCATGCGCGCCGAGCGCGCACGCATCGCCCGTGGCTATCGCTCGGAAGGCCGGGCCGAGGCCCAGAAGATCGCCGCCCGCGCCGAGCGGGAACGCGCTCGCATCATCGCCGAGGCCGAGGCCGAGGCGGCCATGGCGCGGGGCCGGGGGGAGGCGGAGGCGGCGCGCATCTACGCCGAAGCCTACGAGGGCCACGCCGAGTTCTATCGCTTCCTGCGCACGCTGGAAGCCTACAGGAAGGTGCTGAACGAGAAGACCACGCTGGTCCTGCCGGCGGATTCGCCGTTCCTGGAGATCCTGATCTCCAGGATTCCCGGCGCGCAGCCGGACCCGGCGGTCAAGGCCTCCGAACCCGCGGCAGCGCCCCGGTGACCCGGAACCCGCAGCCGGACCCGGCGGTCAAGGCTCCCGAGCCCGCGCCGCCGCCCGGGCGCAGGAGGCCGTTCGAGGGACGGGAATGAAAATGGCCTCCATTCCTCTGCCTGCGGTCACGGCTCGAGGGCCCGTGCAGGCTCCCGGCCGAGGGAGCCCGGGCTCATGACCGGCCGCTCGCGCTACCGGGCGTTCCTCTGCGGCGCCTTCCTGCTCGCCGCGTGGCTGGCCCTCGGGATCTACAACGTCGAATCCGACGAGAGCGCGGTGGCGTACTTCCTCGGTCGGGCCGTGGGCCGCGACGTTCTCCCGGGCATCCACTGGAACCCGCCGTGGCCGCTGGGCCGCGTGGTGGTGGCGCGTACGGCCACGAACTTCCTGATGCCGGTGGAGCACGCGGAGTCGCGTGGAACCGCCGCCATCACCTCGGAGGAGTCCCTCTGGCTGCTGGGCGACACCAACGTCATCGCCGGAAGGCTGGGGATCCAGTACAGCATCCGCAGCCTGACGCGCTTCGAGGTCTCGCACGAGAACCCGCGGGAGCTGCTGCGCCGGGCGGGGCGGCAGATCGTGACGCGGTTTCTCGCCGGCGAGAGCGTGGACGCGGCCCTGACCACACGGCGCAACGACCTGCTGAACGCGGTGCAGCGACAGGTGCAGAGGATACTCGACGATCACCGTTCCGGCATCGAGATCCAGTCGGTGAACGTGCACACGCTGGCGCCGCCGGAGCAGGGCGGCGTGCGGCAAGCCTTTCAGGAGGTCCAGAGCGCCCTGGCGGACAAGGATCGGGTGGTGGACGAGGCCCGCGCCGACCGCGCCCAGATCCTCGCGGAAGCCGAGGGAGAGGCGGAGCATCGCGTAACGCAGGCCGAGGCCGCGCGCCACCGGCGTGTGGAGATCGCCCGGGGCGAAGGAGAACGCTTTCGCCGTCTGGCCCTGGAGCACCGCAAGACGCCCCGGCTTACCGAGGAACGGCTCTATCTCGAAACCGTCGAAGAGGTCCTGCCGCGCATGGATACCTATGTCGTCCAGTCCGGCCCCGATGGCAAGGTCAACCTGCGCGTGGTCCGGTGAAGGGGACCACCGAATCCTGATGGATCGCCTGATAAGGCTTGACCGGAAAAAATAGCGGAAGATCGGACGGTCCTCTTGACAAGGAGAAATTAATGAGAAAAGACTATCAATAAATTTGCAAACCTGGAGGATTATCCAATGAAGAGAACGGGAAGCCTGTTTTTTGCCCTCGTTGCAAGCTGCTGGATCGGTGCGCTTCCGGCCCTTGCGAGCGAGGAGCCGTTGAACGTCGTCGTCAGCGTGATCCCGGTGGCGTATATCGTCGAGGAGCTGGGAGGCGAGCGGGTCAGGGTGGACGCGCTGGTGCCGCCGGGAGCGAGCCCCCATACGTTCGAGCCGGTGCCGAGCGACCTGCGAAAGCTGGCCCGGGCGCGTTACTTCATCGGCATCGGCGGCGGCCTCGATGCCTGGTCCGGCAAGCTGCTGGCGGCGGCCCCCAAGGGCATCGAGACCGTGCACCTGATCGAGGCGCCGAACCTGGACCTCCTGGAAGGGGAGGACCATCATCATCACCACGAGGAGGAGTCCGGCAAGCACGAAGAGCACCACGGTGAAGAGCATCATAAGCATCACGGCGAAGAGAAGGTTGCCGGAAAGGACGATCACCACGGCGAGGAAAAGGTTGCCGGGAAGGAAGCGCACCACGGTGAAGAGCATCACAAGCATCACGGCGAAGAAAAGGCTGCTGGAAAGGACGATCACCACGGTGAAGAGCGTCACAAGCATCACGGCGAAGAAAAGGTTGCTGGAAAGGACGATCACCACGGCGAAGAGCACGCCGGCAAGGAAGGTGAGGAACACGGAGCATTCGACCCGCATTTCTGGCTTGACCCGATACGGGTGAGAGACGCGCTTGTTCCGGCGCTGGCGGAGCGGCTGGCGGCGGCGGACCCGGCCGGCAAGGAGTACTACGAGAAACGTCGGCAGGACTTTCACCGTCGGCTGACAGTCCTGGACCAGGAGATCAGAGCGGAGCTCGACAAGGCGAAGACGCGCAAATACATTGCCTTTCACGCGGCTTGGCCCTACTTCGCCCAACGCTATGGCCTCGAGCGTGTGGCGGTGGTCCAGGAGTTCGCCGGGGAGGAGCCGACCCCGCGGGAGCTCGCCGGTCTGGTGCGCGATGCCCGCGCCGCGGGAGTCGGGGCCATCCTGGTGGAGCCGCAACTGAATCCGCGGGTGGCGCAGACCGTCGCCGCGGAGTTCGGCGCCGGGACGGTCGTGGTGGATCCGCTGGGCGATTCCGGCGATCCGGCGCGCGACAGCTACGAGGACCTGCTGCGGTTCAATGCGCAGGCATTCATGCAGGCGTTTGGGGCAAAACCGAAATGACCGAGCGGAACGATCCGGTGGTGGTGGGGTTTCGCGGCGTGTCGGTGGAGCTGGGCGGACGCAGCGTGCTCCACGACATCGACTTCAGCGTGCACGAAGGCGGGTTCGTGGGGATCGTGGGCCCCAACGGAGCAGGCAAGACCACGCTCTTGCGCACGATCCTCGGCCTCGTGCCCGTGGTGAGCGGTCGGGTGGAGGTCTTCGGCCGGCCGCCCGGGCGCAACGGCTCCCAGTCCATCGGTTACGTGCCGCAGCGTCAGAGCATCGCCGGCGATTTCCCGGCCACCGTCGGCGACGTGGTGATGATGGGGCGGCTGCGACATCTGGGGTTCATGAGGTTCACCGGACGAAAGGACTGGCGGCGGGTAGAAGACAGCCTGTCGCTCGTGGGCATGCGGGATCGCAAGGACCGTCCCGTCGGGCGCCTGTCCGGCGGGGAGCAGCGCCGGGTCATGCTGGCGCAGGCGCTGTGCGCCAGCACCCGCCTGCTGGTGCTCGACGAGCCCACGGTGGGCCTCGACCTTCCCGCGGAGCATGAGTTCTACGCGCTGCTCCGGAAGCTCATACGCGACCTGACCCTGACCATCGTGGCGGTGTCCCACGATCTCGTGGCCCTGGCCGGCGAGACCGATGAGCTCATCTGCATCAACCACCGCATGCATATCCACGGCAACGCCGAGGAGGTAATCCACAGCCACGCCATTCGCGAGGCCTACTGTTGCGAGTTCGACTTCCTGGCCGGGGAGCTCGCTCATCACGAAAGCTGCGACCGTGTCCAGTCGTGACCGCGCGGCCGCCGCCCACCTGTCCGTCACCCGATCCGGCCCTCGATAACTTCTCTCATGTTCGATTTCGCCTTCATGCAGCGTGCCTTGGCGGCTGCGGTCCTGGTGGGCCTGCTGTGCGGGACCCTGGGCTTTTTCGTGGTGTTGCGGCGCTTGGCGTTCATCGGCGTGGGCATTTCCCATTCGGCCATCGGGGGCGTCGCCATCGGCATCCTGGTGGGCTGGAACCCCATCCTCACCGGCGCCGGGTTCGCCGTCGCGGTGGCCTTGGGGATCGCCCTGGTCAGTCAGAGCGACCGCATCAGTGAAGACACGGTGATCGGCGTATTCTTCTCGGGCTCCATGGCGCTGGGGATCGTGCTCTTCAGCATGAAGAGCGGCTATCAGCAGGATCTCTTCAGCTACCTCTTCGGCAACGTGCTGGCCATCTCGACCCGGGAGCTCGCGGTCCTTGCCTGCGGCAGCGCGGTCATCATGGGGGTCATCCTGCTGACCTTCAAGGAACACCTGCTGATCGCCTTCGACGAGGAGGTGGCGGCGGCCTACGGCCACAGGGTCGTGGCGCTCAACGTGCTGCTGGTGGTGATGCTGGCCCTCACCGTGGTCATCGGCGTGCGGCTGGTGGGGCTGTTGCTCATCCAGGCCCTGCTGGTGGTGCCCGCGGCCGTCGCGGCTCTGTGGGCGGCGAATTTCCGCTGGCAGGCGCTGCTGGCCGCCTTGATCGGATCGCTGTCCGGCGTGGTGGGGCTGGTGCTGGCGTATCAACTGGACCTCGCCGCCGGCGGGACCATCGTGCTGGTGGCCGTGGCGCTCTTCTTTGTCACCCTGCTGGCCCGTCTGCTGGGCAGGCAAGGGTAACTGCATATTTTGGGGCAGTTGCTGCCGCATTCCTTGCGCCGTGAGGCGTTTGACATGCTTCCGGATAACTGTCAGCGTGCGCCCTTTCGACAAGCTCGGGACTCGCTAGGAGCCTGTCGGATTTGGCGAATCGTAGCGAGAGGCATGAAAATGGACCCATTTCCATGCCTCGCAGTAGATTCTTGCCAAGTCCGACAGACTCCTAGTGTTGCGTTTCATATTTGCGATGACTCATCACCGAGCCATTTGGACAGCCCTTCCGACTCCCTCTCCCTCTGGGAGAGGGTTGGGGTGAGGGTCCCCCGTGTGCGCGCCGCCCGTTGGGAGCGACCAGCAAAGCAGGGCAGGTTTGTTCGGGGCGCCCTCACCCGGCCTTCGGCCACCCTCTCCCAGAGGGAGAGGGGAGTTATTCATCGCCGACCACTTCTTGCGGGAACGGGGTGAAGACATGGGACAGGGTCAACACATTTACGGAACGCGACTCCAAGAGCCTGTATCGGCCGGTAGCGCGATGCAGGCAGGGGCGGGTTTGAAACCCGCCCCTGGGATGCCGGGTTCCTACGGCGCAGACTCCTAGGAGTCTGCGCCGTAGGAAATCTTAGGCACTATATATAGCGTGATAGTAACTCCATTAACACTACATGTGGTATGACAATGTGCCCAAAACTGTTCTGCGGCGCAGGCTCCTAGGCTCAGGGCGAACGGGGAAAGGGAGGTTTCACGATAGTTCCCGCCGCTGGCCCGGGGCCGTCAGGCCCATGACCTTGACCGGGACGAACGGGAAGGGGGGCGCGACGCTTGCTGCCAACCACCGGCGAGACACCCGCACGAAGGATGGGACATGCGATGGATTCGAATGAACGCGTCCGTGGGCTGGCTCCTTGCAGGATGCGGAATCATGGTCTCCGGGGTCTTTGCCCTTATCCTGCTCTCGGTGGAGGTCGGGGTGGCGCTCGGCCTGCTCGGCGCGGGTGCGCTCGGTTTCGCGGCCGGCGTCACGCAATCCGCTGCCGTTGACCGCAGGCTCGTCACGGAGGTCGATCAGCACCTCGACGAGCTGCGCGAGCGCGACCTGAGAGAGGTCGAGGAGCGCTGGCGCGCCGAGGGCGTGTCGCCGGTCGAGCAGGTTTGGAGCCGACTCACGCGGTCGCGCGGCCCCGAAACGGACGAGGGGGCGCTGCCGGAACGGGACGCACGGCTCGGGAGGATGATCCAGGCCCGTTGCGATCGCGTCTGGGACGGTATCCGCGACCGGCGCTACGTGAAGCAACAGCGCGGGGAGATCGTCGGCCTCGACGGCGGCGCCATTTTCGAGGAAATCCGCGACGTTGTGAAGGAAGTCGCCCGTCTGTACGGGAACAATCCCGAGCGGGCGGAACTCGATGCGCGCATCGGTGACATCGCGCTCGCCGCCCGGTCCGCCATCGGCGACCTCCTGCAAGTGGCGGGGCAGATGCCGGTCGTCAACGTTACCGGATGGACCGTGAGGGAAGTCGTGGCGTGGCTCGAACGGGTGCAGACGGTGCGCAGCCTCTACCGGAAGTACAGGCCCTGGCAGCATTACATTCGCGGCGCGACGCTGGCCACGCGCCTTGCTCTCGGTATGAACCCGGTAACGCTGGTGGCGGGGACCCTCGTCTGGGAGGCATCCACGCGGATCGGCGGACATGTCCTCAAGAGATACGCCGAGGGCTGGGTGAAGGAGCTGCTGGAAGATTCGGTCGCGCTGGTCTATCTGCAGGTGGCGCGCACGTACGATCCGCACTACGCGTATCGGAGCGCTGACTGGCTGGGGCTCGTCGAGGCGCTTCGCATTCACAAGCTGATTCCGGGCATCGACCACAACCGCAAGCTCCTGTCGGACCGTATCCTGCGCGCGCAGATTCCGGACGAGTTCGCCAAGCTGACGCTGCTGCGCGCACTTGCCGACGACGGCGAGCCGGACTCCACGCTGACGCCGCCCATGGACTTCGCGTCCCTGCGCTCGGCGCAACGCCAGGCGATTGCCGAGCGTCTCGGCGCGATCCTGCGGGACATGCGTGGATTGAACGAGCCGAAGGCCAGCAAGGCGATAGAGGAAATGGAGCAAGATCTGTCGATGGGTCTGCAGGTCGATCTGATCCAGGCCGGCAGCCTCGATGAGATACGCATCGAAGAGGGATTCATCCACCTCGCGATGCTGGCCCGTGACTGGTGTCGCCTCGACGGCGAGGAAGCGCGGCAGGTGATCGAGGGCAGCGCGTTCGCCATGGCCGCGCACAAGCGCATCAGCGAAGTCAACGTGAACCGCGTGCTGTTGGAGAAGGCGATGTCCATCGCCTTCGACGATGGCGGCCTCGACGCTGACCGCGCTGCGGAAACCGAGCCACACCTGATCGAGCCCCCGCGCGATCTGGTCGGAGATCCCATGGCCGGGCCACTGCTCTCGTCCTTCGTCGATCTGCTGGCGACGAAGGCTGTGGCGGACTGGCCGGTGGAGCACGACCATATGGTGCTGCTCAATGCTTCGGTGCTGCTCCCGGAGTCCAGGCAGGTCACTGTGCTTTGGTCGCGATATCTGAAGGCAGTGGAGTCGCGGCTGCGCGATCGCCTGAAGTACGGGACGCTGTCGACCGTCCCGCCAGGGTCGGCGCCGGGCATCCTGCGGCAGATCGGCGCCCGGCAGATCCCTGCGCCGGCAGGCCGCGGCGTCACTTCGGGCGTTGGGACCCAGGCCGTTGCGGTGTTCGAGGCGTCGTCCGGCGCCGAGCGGGCGTGCTGGGTGCTCCTGTTCCCCGACCGCGTGGTCGCAGGTACGGTTCCGAAGGAAGAGATCTCGCTCGACGACGGCGAACCGCGAACCTATCTGAAGGACGAGGTCCGGTTCAACCGTCTGTCACGCCCCCTGGCGGATGCCCTGGTCATCCATTGCGGCGCCGACCAGCGTCTGATCGTAGACGGTTCCGTGACGGGCACCTTCACAGGGTACTTCGGTCCCGTGCTCGAATCGCTGGGCCTCGACGCCGACTCTCTCAAGATCGTCGAAAACGCCTGAGATGGACCGCGCAGTCCTCCTCTGACGGCAGGTCCGTCTCCGCGTCGTCGGGTGATCGTCCCCGCAAACGCCGGGTTCCGTGGAGCGCGTTGGCTGGCCAATTCGCCGGTCCTTTTGCCGCCGGCCGCTTTGCTCTTCTTCGCGTGGTGTTTGGCCCCGCGCCCGCATCGCGTTACCGGCCGATACCGGCTCCTGGCCTCAGGCCGAGGGCGCGCGCCGCGACAGACTCAAGGCGAAGCCGCGGCTTTGAACCTGGATGTGCGAGTAGTCCCGCCGTCGGGTGAACCGCTCCACCGCCCGCGCCACCGGCTCTGTCTCGAAGGGATAGTCCTTCGGGCCGCCGGCGGCGCGCATGGCGTCGATTTCCTCCCGGGTCAGGAAATACCGCAGCAGCAGCTCCTCGTCCGACACGCCGGCGCCGCCGTACCTGGCGCGCAACTCCTGGATCGTGGGCTCGGGCGGCTCCCACGCGGCCAGTTCCCGCGCCCGCGGAGACGCGAGGATGCGGTCCTTCACGTCCGTGTCCATGGAGTCGCTGCCTTCCCGGCCCCAGCGCCCCAGGGCGTAGAGGATCACTTGGTCGGTGACCTCCCCGTAGCGCTCTCCCAGGATGATGTTGATGGCCGCCTGGCTGCCCACGAACTGGGACAGGGGCGTGACCATGATGGGATAGCCCAACTCCTCCCGCACCCGCACCACCTCCTCCAGGGCCCTTTCCATGTGGTCCCCGAGGCCCACCCGCGCAAGCTGGTGGCGCAGGTTCGAGATCATGCCTCCCGGCACCTGATGGAGATACTGGCTGTAGTCGTATTCCACCGGCGCGCCTATCGGGAACCCCTCCCGCCGCGCCGTTTCGATGAAGTACTCGGACACCGGCCGCAGGATTTCCTCGTCCACTGCGGTCTCGTATCCCAGGCTCCGGGCATTGGCCGCGACGTTGAACAGCGACGGGTTGGACGAGCCGTTGGCCAGCGGCGGCAGTGCGGTGTTGACGATGCGCACTCCCCGCCTGATGGCCTCCAGGGCGCACAGCGGCCCCAGGCCGGTGGTGCAGTGAGTGTGGAACTCCAGCGGGATGCCGCCGATGTTCTCCGTGATGAGCGGCACCAGCGCGCGGGTGCGGTCCGGCGTCAGCAGGCCGCCGGGGTCCTTGAAGCAGATCCGTGCCACCGGCACCGTCGCCGCCTGCCGCGCCCGCTCCGCGAAGTACGCGTCGGTATGCCTGGGAGACACCGAGTAGATGATGTTCAGTATGGGCTCGAGCCCGGCTGCCGTGGCGATACGGACCGTCTTGCGCCACCCCGCGGGGTCGTTCCACTCGTCGGAGATGCGGCCCTGGCGGACGCCGTTGGCCGCCATGCGCTCCAGGAAGATCCGCTGGATCGACTCCGGCGTCAGTTCGAAACCGTTCCGGCTGCCGATGATGACCCGCAACGGCGTCTCCGTGATGCGGCCGGCCACCAGGCGTATCCGCTCCCAAGGGTCCTCGTGCAGCTCCCGCACGCACTTCTTGATGTGCGAGCTCGACATCAGCTCCATGCCCCTGAAACCGGCCCGGTCCATGCGGTCGGCCACCGCCAGCATCATGCCCGTGCGCATGGACTCGGCCCACAGGCTCTGATGCCCGTCGCGCAGCGTCGTATCCACGAATTCGATGGGTTCCAAAGGGACTCCTTTGTGTGGACGCCTTCACCCGGTTCTTGGGATCATCCTCCCGCGGAGAGCACCTCCATGGGCAGGCCGCGAACGGCACGGCCCGTGAAGACAGCCGCGGTACGTTTGTCGGCAAAACTCTTGATCATCCGCTAACGTAACGAGAAACAGAACGCCCTGACAAGCAGACGGCACGCCAGGCGGCGGAATCGGCTATGCAAGCCCTTTGCTGGCGCCGCCCCATGCGTCCCGCACCTTCCCGGACCGGCGCCGACCGCTTGAGCGAAGGCGCGTGGAAATTCGACTTCGGGTAGTCCCGGAAAGGGGTTGGAGGCGATTCAGCGACGCGGGTCAGGCGGAAAGCCGGACCGCAAGCGAGTCACAGTCGATTCCACTCGTCCAGGGAGACTTGGCGTTCCATGATGCCTTCGACTTCCCGGATCATCATGCGAAGCTGGGGAACCGAATACGGGTCGTTCGACGGCAACGCCAATCGGTGATTCCCACGGAGCATGAACTGATGCCGTGAGCCTGAGAACGGTCCGTCGAAATCCAGGTTGCGCAAGCGACGGATGAAAAGGTTGCGCTTACACGGCGTCCAACGGCTCACGAGTTGGCTCGTTGTTGAGATCGAGTCCCGAGAGAACCGGGATCGAATGACCGAGCTTCAGGCCGAGAAAAAGCCAATCCTCCAAGGTCGAGCGCAGCAAACGTTCACATTCCATCAACGTGGTCCCAAAGGCGACCACACCCTTGCAGGGCGGAATCCGACCCGCGAAGGTGCCGTCATCCAACTTGTCGTATGTCGCCGCTGCCATGGCGCGTTCAAGATAGTCGCTGAGAATGCATCCCGTGCTCATCTCATTCCTCGAAGTTGTCGATGGTCCGAAACCGTATTGAGGACCGGCAGCCCCGTCGGCAAGACCGCGGACTGCGAATGATGACCTCCACGTCGCGGCCAACCCACTCAAGATGCTTCAACATCTTCCGGTCCATGATCCAATATGCCGGTTCACCATAATCCTTCAAGGGCCACTGAAATACTTGAAGAACATGACTGTGCTCCCGGACGAAATTTCCGACCAGGGATCGGCACTCTTCCCTGCCGCATTACCGGCTTTCGGCGGCGGCGTTGCGGCCCGCGATGCGGCCGAAGGTCAGTGCCTCGGTGAGGTTGGCGGCGCCCGGG
Organism: uncultured Binatia bacterium (SeqCode); assembly: GCA_965214905.1. Lineage (GTDB taxonomy): Bacteria > Desulfobacterota > Binatia > UBA9968 > JAJDTQ01 > JAJDTQ01. Next base: position 1,812,365 of record OZ243984.1, on the reverse strand, counting down.
TAGTTCTGCGACCACATGGAGCCCAGCTCGCCGGCGCCGTAGAGCCCCTTTATGGCATGGCCCCATGCGTCCAGCACCTCCGCCATGGCGTTTCGCCTCGGGCCGCCCTGGGTATTGAACAGGCTCGGCCACAGCGCGGCGCCGTAGAACGGGCCGCGCTCCAGGGGTCTCAGGGTCGCGGAGGATCGCCCGAAGGCCGCGTCCAGGCCCTCGGCGCAGGCGTCGTTGTAGGCGCGGACGGCGCGCTCCAGCGCCGCCGGGTCGAGCCCGAGCGCGGCGGCCAATCCCCCCGGGGTGGCGCCCGTTCTGATCCAGCCCTTGGCCACTTCCGCAGCGTTGTCGTCGCTCCACCGGTACTGTTCGGCCACGGCGCCGCGGCCGGTGTTGGCCACCGGCCCGGCCGCGCGGGTGGCCTCGTCGAACACCACGAAGGAGGGCACCCGCGGCCGTTCCATGGTTTCCAGGTCCAGTTCCGTCACCAGCGAGCCCACGGCGTGGGCGTCCATGGCGGTCTCGTCCACGAAGCGGCGGGCGTTCCGGTCCACGTAGATGAACCCCGGGCCGGGCATGGCGTGGAGGACGGCGCAGTCGAGCCCGTCCACCCGGTAGCCGAAGCCCGCGGCCACGGCGTTCATGTGCCACAGGGACGCGCCCACGTCCGCGGCCAGGCGGATGCCGTCCCCGGTGTGACCGGCCGCGCCCAGGGACCCGTACCGCTGGCCCAGGAACTGGAGTTGCATGTCGGCGTCCCGTTCGTAGCCGCCGCAGGCGAGGACCACCGCTTTGCGCGCCCGGATGACGATCTCTTCCCCGTCGCGCCGCGCCGTGAGCCCGGTGACCGCGCCGTTGCCGTCGCGGAGCAGGCGGGTCGCCGGGCTCTCGAACAGCACCGGGATGCAGCGTTTCTCGACGTTGCGGGCCAGCAGCTCCCACAGGTCGCGGCCGTTGGCGGTGGTCTCGCCCTTGACCCTGAGCCGGGGGCCGACGCCGTCCGCGCCGGGCTGCTCCGGCGAGGCGGCGCCGGTGGGATAGACGGGATAGCTGGCGGGCGCGGCCTGAAGCGGGTCGACGACCACCTCGCCCCCGAGGGAGCGGAGCCACGGCTCGTTGTCGTGGCTCTCCCGCACCAGCGTTTCGATGACTTCCGGGTCGGTGGCGCCGCCGCACAGGAAGGTGATGTGCTCCACGGCCCGATGGAGGGCGCCGAAGGTGCGCACCGAGCCGGCGGACAGCCGCGTGTTGCCGCCGCCCGCGGCCGCTTTCTCCACGATCAGGACCTTGGCCCCGTGGTCGGCCGCGGTGATGGCCGCAACGGCGCCGGCGCCGCCGTAGCCCACCACGGCCACGTCGGTCTCGCGCGACGACATTCGTGTCGTGTCCATTAGGGTCGTGTCCCGTAAACTTGCAGGATGATTTGCTGGTCCTTTGCCGTCGGCTGCGTTGCGCTTGCTCGCGTGGTACTCGCCACGGCTCGTCATCGCGCCTTGCCGGCCACCGTATTCGTGCGCAGCTTGCTCATTCCGGTTTCACCAGCCGCCCCTCACGCACCAGCCGCTCGATGATCTTGCGGGCCTCGGCGCGGGTCTCCACGGTGTCCTGCAGGTTGCGGTGGCGCCAGCCGTCGTTGGGCCAGCGCTTGGCCTTGGCGTAGACCGGTGCGTACAGGTCGCTGCGCAGTTCCACCAGGAAGTTCCAGACGTGGCCGGAGTCGGCCATGCGCGTCCGTTCCCAGCGCAGGTTGTCGATGTCCACGGTGCCGGTGATCACCGCCTCGCCGGGCCCCGTGGCCGCGGACTGCACGTGCCCCATGTAGTCGATGACCTGGGTCATGCCGCGGTAGCCGCCGGTGGGGCGGTTGGAACCCACGAAGGCGCCGGCGTTGACCGAGAGGAAGTAGCAGAGGTTCTCGTAGGCCCGGGCGCGTCGGAGCACGTCCCAGGCCTCGCCCTCCGGCGCGTAGGGCTCGGCGGTGGGGTGGATCAGCACCTCGGCCCCGCGCAATGCCAGGCAGCGGGCCATCTCCGGGAACACCACGTCGGTGCAGGTGAGACACGCCAGCCGCCCGATGTCGGTGTCGGCTACCGGGAACATGGAGTCCTCGCCGTAACGTTCGGTGTACTCGGTGTAGACGTCGCCGGGGCCGGTGTAGGTGGTATTGAGGTTGTTGGGGCCGTTGTTCTTCCGGTACTTGAGGATGATTTGCCCGTCGGGGTCGACGATGAAGCTGGTGTTGAAGAGCCGGCCGGGCCAGTCGTCGTCCCGCTCGTAGAGATTGCCGGCGATGTAGCAGCCCCGCTCCCGGGCCTTCCGGCCGATCTGGTCCGTGACATCGCCGGGAACGGTCTCGGCCAGGGCCAGCCACTCGTCCACCGACCGCGGCCGGTACTGCCCGATGATCCCGTACTCCGAGAACACCGCCAGCTTCACGTCGCCGAGACGCAGCGCGGTCCAGTCCAGCAGTTCGAAGATGCGTTCGAGATTTTCGTCGATGATCTCGTTGCGCTGTTTCGGCTCCACGATCACCCGGGTCTGCTGTTGAATCAACGCGACTCGATAGGGTTTCATGCTGCCTCCTTATGGACGGGTGCCCGGTCGGCCCGGAGGCCGCAAGGGATTATTTCGTTCCTGTCGCCCGTCCCTGGTGGTTCAGGTACCACTCCGCCATCTCCTCGCGCCTGGGATACCATACCCTTTCGAAGGTTTTGACGTAGTCCACGAAGTCGCGCAGAGCGCGGATGGCGTAGGCCTGCCCCATGACGTGGGGGTGCATGCCGACGTTCATGATGCGGCCGCTGGCGGCCCCCTCCAGATAGAGCTGGTCGAACTGCTCCTTGAACAGTTCGAAGGCCTGGGAGGTGGTCCGTCCGCCGCGGGAGAAAACCGCAAAGTCGTTGACGTCGTTGGAGTAGGGGATGCACACCAGCGGGCCGTGGCGGGTGTCGAGCAGGTAGGGCTGGTCGTCGTTCAGGTAGTCCGCCTGGAACAGCAGCCCCAGCTCCTTCAGGATGTGGGGCGTCTCGTGGGTGCTCCTGAGCGACGACGACAGCCAGCCCCGGGCCGGCCGTCCCACCGCCTCGGCGTAGGCGTCCAGGGTGCGGCGGATGACCTCGCGCTCCTTGTCGGGCTGGTGCGCGTAGTAGGTCAGGACGTCGTTCTGGGCGTAGTTGTGCGCCAATATCTCCCAGCCGCGCTCGTTGGCGGCGTCGATGATCCGGCGGCGCTCGATGCCGGTGAGCGCGTTCATGGTGCAGGTGGCGGGCACGCCGGCCTTGTCGAACACGTCGATGATGCGCCACACTCCGACGCGCTGGCCGTACTCGCGCCAGGTCCAGTTGGCGTAGTCCGGGACGTTGCCCGGCAGCGCGTGCGGAATGGTGGCCGGTCCGCCGGGATAGAGGGGCTCGGCGCTGTCCCGGGTCATCTCCCAGTACTCGATGTTGATGGTGAAGATCAACGCCACCCGCGCGCCGTGGGGCCAATGTAACGGCGGGCGGTCGGGAAGGGGGACAAAATCGTACAGCATGGACGGTTCCTAGTGTCCTGTCTCACAAATAGCGTTACGAAGATGCGAGAGCATTCTCGTTGTCGGCAAGGCGCGATGACGAGCAGTGGCGGGCACCACGCGAGGAAGAGCCACGCAGCCGACGGCGAAAAGGACCCGCAGATTCGTAACGCTATTTGTGAGACAGGACACTAACACCCATTGCCCCTACCCGGCAACGCGGGCATACTGGCGTTGGAGGGGTGAATCACATGCAGCAATCCAAATGGCGGGCGTTCGTGCTCGCGGTGCTCATGGGCTCGATGGTCCTGGCCGTTGCCGGTAGCGCAACGGCCTCGCTGGTGGGCAAACCGGCGCCGGAGTTCACCAACGATACCTGGATCAACTCGGAGCCGCTCCGGCTCAAGGACCTCAAGGGGAAGGTGGTCCTGATCGAGTTCTGGACCTACGGCTGAATCAACTGTCTCAACACGCTCCCACAGTTGGTGGGATGGTATGACAGATTCGGACCGAAGGACTTCGTCGTGGTGGGCATTCATTCGCCGGAGTTCGCCTGGGAACACTCGCTGGACAACGTCAGGAACGCCTGCAAGGAGCTGGGGATCCGGTTCCCGGTGGCGCAGGACAACGACTTCGCCACCTGGAAACGCTACCGGACGCGCTACTGGCCCACGCTGCACATCATCGACAAGAAGGGCGTGGTCCGTTACACGCGCTTCGGCGAGGGCGGCTATGACGAGATGGAAAGCGAGATCCAGCGCCTGTTGAGCGAATAGCCTCGGACGGTCGGGGCCTGGGCGCCAGTGTGAAGTCCTGAACAGACTGGGGGGATGCGGGTCCTTGTGCCGCCGCCGGCGGTGCTCCGCCTCGCGTGGTATCGGCCGCTGCTCGTTGTCGCGCCCTGCCGACAACGAAAATCCTGCACATCTTTCCCCACGGTTCCTAGCCCCCCACCGGGCAGCTCACGCCGACTCCGCCCAGCCCGCAGTACCCCCACGGGTTCTTGGCGAGATACTGCTGGTGATAGTCCTCGGCGAAGTAGAACTCGCCGGCGTCCAGGACCTCGGTGGTGATGGCGCCGTAGCCGGCCCTGGACATCTCTTCCTGATAGCGTTCGCGTGACGCCTCCGCTGCCTCTTTCTGCTCGTTGCCGTAGGTGTAGATGCCCGAGCGGTACTGGGTCCCCACGTCGTTGCCCTGGCGCATGCCCTGGGTCGGGTCATGGGCCTCCCAGAACACCTTGAGGAGTTCGTCGTAGCTCACCGCCTTCGGGTCGAACACCACCAGAACCACCTCGTTGTGACCGGTCATGCCCGTGCACACTTCCTCGTAGGTGGGATTGGGCGTCATGCCCCCGGCGTACCCCACCGCAGTAGTGTAGACGCCGTCGAGCTGCCAGAAACAACGCTCCGCCCCCCAGAAACAGCCCAGGCCGAACACCGCCTTCTCCATGCCTTCGGGGTAGGGCGGCTCCAGCGGGTTGCCGTTCACGAAGTGCGTCGCCGGCACCGGCATCCTCTCCTGCCTGCCGGGCAGCGCGTTGGTCGCATCCGGCATCCGTGTCTTCCTGCCGATCCATCCCCAGAGCATGACCGTCTCCTTTCGCGAGGAACTGTGCTGCATCGAATCCCGATCCTTCAACAATGACACGTCGGGAGAGGGTTTCAAGTCGATTCGACTACTACTCGGACGAGCCCTTGGCCGGGCCGGAGGTGACGTGGTCCTGTACCAAACGCCAATAAACTTGCATATAGCAGCATCAAGAATGACGGGCTCCGATCAGAAAGACGGGTTTGGCGGGGCGTTGGAAAGACCCGTCGCCTGCATGACTCCCCTGCAAGCGCCGCGTACTCATCCACTCCTTCCGGCCCGACCCGCGCGGTGCTATCCCGTAGCCATGGAAACCGGCATCGCCTGCGCGCTGGCGGCCGCGCTGTGTTGGGGCACCTCTCCGGTGCTGGTCAAGCGCGGCCTCCGGCACTCCAACGTCAGCGCCGCGGTGCTGCTTCAGCAGGTGGGGTCGGTGCTGACCCTGGTGCTGATCATCGTTCTTCCGTTGGGCGAGGTTCAACTCCGCATGCCTTGGACCGCGGCCGGGGTGTTCGTCTCCGTGGGTCTTGTGGGGAGCTTCCTGGGCCGTACCTTCGTGCTCAAGGGCATCGACGAAGTTGGAGCCTCCAAGGCCCAGTCCATCGCCAATTCCGCACCGCTGCTGACCGCCGTCTATGCCGTCATCCTGCTGGGGGAGACCGCGACCCCGGTCATCCTCATCGGCGTCGTCCTGATCGTGACCGGGCTGCTGCTCATCACCCGTGGGAGCGCCGGCGACGAAGACCCCCGACGGCCGGTGAGGCTCAAGGCGTTCCTCAACCCGCTGCTGTCCATCGTGTTCTTCGGCTTCGGCCCGATCCTCAAGAAGATCGCGATCCTGACCGGCGGCACGCCGATTCCGGGGGCGCTCATCACCCACGTCACCGGCCTCGCGCTCATCCTGTCCTTCGGCCGGGTGCTGCGCATCGACTGGCGGGAGGGCGTTTGGCTGACCGGGGACAGCTACTTCTTCCTCCTCCTGTCGGGATTCTTCCAGGGCGTGGGGTCGATCCTGACCTATCTCGCGGTGGCCCATGCCCCGGCCATCATCGTCGCCCCCATCTGGAACGTGCAGCCGCTGATCACGTTCTCGCTGGCGCGGGTGCTCCTGCGAGGGGATGAGGCCGTCACCCTCAAGGACGGATTCGCCGCCGTCCTGGTGGTGGCGGGCGTCTTCTTTCTCTTTCAATCACGGGGTTAGTTCGGCGACCGAGGCCGGCTGTATTGCGTCTATGCGATCAGGGGATTAGATACGTGTATTATCCGTATAATATACGTACTGGGAGTCGCCATGCAAAAGAAGCTGACAATCACCCTGGACGAAAGTGTGTACGCGGGTCTCTATCAGGTCGTGGGCAGACGCAAGATCAGTCGATTCATCGAGTCACTGGTCAGGCCTTACGTCCTGTATGGCGATATTGAGGAGGGTTACCGTCGGATGGCGGCAGATACCCAACGAGAAGCCGAGGCGATGGAGTGGATGGAGGGGACGGCCGGGGATATCGGGGATGAAGCGGGGTGAAGCCTGGTGGGTACGGTTCGGGCCGTCCGTTGGCGGAGAAATCCGCAAGCGGAGGCCGGCAGTCGTCGTGACCAACGATGTGGCTCTATCTCACTTGAACAGGGTTCAGGTCGTACCTCTGACGACCAATGTAAGCAGGGTATACCCAGGCGAGACCATCGTTGTGATCCACGACAGGCCGCACAAGGCCATGGCCGATCAGCTCACTACCGTGAGCAGGGAACGAATCGCGGATTTCTTCGGAAATTATCCGATGGCGACATCGAAAGCCTGGATGCGGCCGTGAGGCTCCATTTGGGATTGTAATACATTCGATGCGGCAAGGACGACGACTTGGCCGTCGCCTGCACGGCTCCCCTGATCAACTCATCTTCCCGTGCACGGCGATCCATATGCACGGCGGCGGCCGGGAACGGAGCGGGCGGGTCGTGGAGGTCAGGCGGCATTCTCCGGCGGGCGAAATACCGCGAACACCTTGTCGGAGTTGGAGATCCACGACTCCAGGAACACCGCGTCGTCGGGCTTGCGGTCGAGTTCGGCCATGGCCCCGGCCAGCGCGAACCAGTTGAGCAGTTCGTGGTGTCCGCGGTCCTCGGCCTCCGGCAGGTCGGTCTTGCGCCAAGTCTCCCAGTCGCCGTCCCGGAGCGCCTGGAAGTAGCGCTTGTCCGATTCCACGTCCGGGTACATGAAGGCGTGCTTGGCGGTGAGGAACGAATGGGACCAGCTCGACGAGGCAATGAGGGCCACCCGCCACGGACTTTCCCGGAAGGCGCGGGCGGTGGCCGCGCCGATGTCGAAGCAGCGCCAAGGCTGCGGCCCCGGCGGGTCCCACTGGTCCTCGATGCTCCGGGCGGCAGAGGGCGTCAGCGGGATGCCCCGGCTGCCCACGAGCTTGCGGCCGTAGCTGTTCACCGTAAACGGCACCAGCGGGTAGGGAAACCCACGGCGGTCCCAGTCGAGGTACAGGATGGAGTTGACAAAGGCGTGGCCCAGCCCGCGGTGGAGGGGCTTGTAGGAATAGGCCACGTCGAAGCCGCGGTCCAGCAGGCTGGAGGCCAGATACTTTCCGGCCTCCCGATGGCCCTGGATGGTGAAGGTCTTGCCGTCCGGCTCGTCCCACACGTTGGCGCCCCGGCGGTTGTGCATCCACGGCTGCGCGTCCACCGACTCGTAGGCGAGGATGGAGAAGGCCGGCACGCAGTCTTCGTGGTAGTTCTCGTACTGGTCGTCGCCCCACAGCACGCACAGTTCGGGTTGGAACTCGTCCAGTGCGCGGCGGGCGATGCGGAAGCGGTCGATCATGTCCTGGCGGTGCGCGTCGGAGTGGCCCTGGCCGTCGTCCGTGCTCCACTGCTCGCGCATGGGCGCCGGCCAGTTGTCCAGGTCGCGCAGACGTTCCGGCAGCGCCGGATCCTCCAGGCACATCCTGATGCGGCGGGTCATGTTTCCCTGAAAGCCGAGTCCGGGGTAATGCGTGATGCCCAGGCCGAGTATCTGTCCCATCTGCCTTCCCTCCTTTCCCTCTTTCGTTTCCGCTCTTCCGTCAAACTGCAAATGTTCGTCCTGAGCACTTCAAATGCCTCACGGCCCGAGGCCAACGGCCATCACCGCCCGGAAGGGTCCGGCTACCTGGAAGTGGAGCGAAGTCGAAGGGCACGCCATGTCCTTGTCCCAGGTCTTCCTCCGTACCGCGGACGGCCGGTCACGGCAGCGTCTCGAGCAACCGTCCGCGGCCGGCGACGGGCTCCCGGATCCTGAGGCGCTTCTGGGTGGCCCACACGTCGGCGTTGAGGTTGGTGACCACCGGCACTCCGAGGTCCTCTTCCAGGGACTCGATGGCGGGCAGGCAGTCCCAACCCGCCCCCAGCAGGTAGATGCCCTCCCCGCCGCACTCGACGAAAGCCTGCTTGGCCTGGCGGTAGATCTCCTCCGCCGGGATCCGGCCGGCGTCGGCGAAGTCCACGCCCTGGATCGCTCTCATGGCGGTCACGGTGAAACCGGCCTGCTCGAAGAAGCTGGCGAATTTCGCGTTCATTTCGCCCCGGATGTACGAGAGGCCGACCATCGTCCGCACCCCCAGTGCCCGAAACGCTTCCACCTGGGCGGTGGCGGCGGTGAGCACCGGCACCGAGTACTGCAGGCTGAGCCGCTCGGTCAGTTCGCCGTCGAAGCGGTAGCCCCGGAGCATGATCGGTGGCACCCCCTGGATCACCACCAAGTCCACCCCCAGCTCCGCCAGTTCCGCCACCCTCGATTCGGCCACGGCGATGGCCTCGTTGAACTCCGCCTCCGTGCCGGTGCGGATGCCGACGTAGCGCGGCACCACGCACACCCCTTCCGGCATCAGCCGGATGAAGGCCTCCAGCGACCCGGGCCGTAGCGTCGGCTTCACCACCCCCACCGTGCCGCGCCAGCAATACATGTCTGTCCTCCCGACCCCCAGGAGTCTGTCGGTTTTGGCGAATCGTAGCGAGAGGCAAGGAAATGGGTCCATTTCCTTGCCTCGCAGTAGATTCTTGCCAAGTCCGACAGGCTCCCAGGGAAGCGGCGGTTGGTTCCATACCTGAGTGCCCATGACGCCATCCATGGAGGCTTTATCCACCCGATGCCGCAACCTGGGGGGACATGGGTACTCAAGCCTGGAACCCCCCGGTATGCCCCCCGTGGAAACTCCGAAACGATACGCCCCGTTCGTCCCGAGCGGGGTGCAGCGAAGGCCTCCCTTGTCCGTTGTCAGGCTTGACTCGCGTCCTCACACGGCGATGGTCTGGCCGCCGTCCACCACCAGGGCGTGGCCGGTGACGAAGGACGCCTCGTCGGACACCAGGAAGAGGACGCCGTAGGCCATCTCCTCCGGCCGCGCCATTCGCAGCAGCGCCTTGTTGCTGTCGGCCATGCGCTGGCGCTGCTCGGGGGTGGCGGCCTGAAGCGAAGGCGCCGGCGGATGCCCGCGGAAGCGCGGGGTCTCGGTGGCGCCGGGACAGATGCAGTTCACGCGGATGCCCCTGGGACCGTAGTCCAGCGCCATTTGCCGGGTCAGGCTGATTACCGCCGCCTTGGTGGCGCAGTAGGCCGGGTAGTTGCCCGAGGCCAGCAGCCCGAAGGTGGACGCGGTGCTGACGACGTTGCCGCTGCCCTTCTCCAGGAAGTGGGGGATGACCGCACGGACGCTCCTCTGGATGGCGTTCAGGTTGAGGTCCATGATGAAGTTCCACTCTTCGTCCGTGAACTCGTGAGCCTGCTTGCGTATGCCGCCGCCGGCGTTGTTGTAGAGGATGTCCACGCCGCCGTACCGTGCGATGGCGGTCTGCACCATCTCCTCGGGACCGCCGTCGGAGGTCACGTTCACGTTCAGGAACGTGGCCTCGCCGCCCTCGTCGATGATGAGCTGGTCCACCCGCGGCGTCAGGGTTTCCTGGATGTCGCAGCACAGAACGCTGGCCCCCTCGCGCGCGAACAGACGGGCGGTGGCCCGTCCGATGCCGCTGTTGGCGCCGGTGATGATGGCCACTCTGCCGCGCAACCGCCCCAACCCCTCTTTCAGCATGGGATGCTCGTCGCCGTTCGGTTTTGCCATTGCCTGCCTCCCCCCTGGATTTTGCGCCTTCCGGCTCACTCTCCCTTATCCGATTGCCGGAGTATTTCCAAGCGTGCCGGGCGCGCCCGGAGGCCCTTCTTTGTCGCCATCGAGTGTGGACGACGGCTGAGAGGATGCCGGTCGCGGGGACGACGGGGACTCCATGAGGTTCGACCGGGCACACGGACAACCCGGTACTCCCCCCCAATGGGCCACGAAATGCCCACGACGCCCCTTGCCGGACAAGAACCGGCCCTGGGAGCCTGTCGGACTTGGCAAGAATCTACTGCGAGGCACGGAAATGGGTCCATTTTCAGTTGGATTTTCGTCAAATATTCCCGATGTTATCCTCAAATCCGCCTGAAAATGGCCTCCATTTCCATGCCTCTCGCTACGATTCGCCAAATCCGACAGGCTCCCGGGCACGCCGGATGCCGTCGGGGAAGGTGCGCCCGTCGGAAGTCCGGGGAGCGCGGGCGTCCCGCCCGCGTGGAGGGCAGAGACGGCATGGGCCACGGTGGCGCGCCACGGCTACGGGCGTCCCGCCCGCGTGGAGGGCGGAGGCCCGCCTCCCTGGAAGAAGCCGAGCTGACGGACGACCACGGAGTCCGGCAGAGTCCGGCAGCCGAGCAGGTTAACCTTCCCGGGACAATCCGTTACAGTGGGATGGTGTTGACGTTGCACCGCCGGCGCGCGACTGCACCGGCAACACGCGCCGGACACGATGAATACCGGCCCCGATCATCGAGGAGGAATGACATGGACCAGGCGGACGAAAAATTCGTGGACGTGGACGGCATCCGGACCCGCTACTTCGAGAAGGGCAGCGGCGAGACGGTGGTGCTGTTCCACGGTGGCAATTTCGGCTCCAACGACGCTGCCGATTGCAGCCTCGACTGGGGACTGAACTTCGACGCCCTGGCGCAGTGGTTCCACGTCTATGCGGTGGACAAGCTCGGCCAGGGAATGACCGACAATCCCAAAAAAGACGAGGACTACACCATGGCCGCGGTGGTGCAGCACGCGCTGGCGTTCCTGGAGACCCTGAAGCTCGGCAATGTCCATCTCGTGGGGCATTCCCGCGGCGCCTATCTGGTGGCGCGCATGACCCTGGAACGAGCGGACCTGGTCAAGTCCGTGATCCCGGTGGACACCAACACCCTGGCGCCCGGAGTCGGGCGCAACGACATCGTGCACGCCAACGCACCGAAACCGCGGCTGGGCCGGGAGAGCCAGCGCTGGGTGCTGGAGCGCTATTCCTACGGCTACGACCACATCACCGACGACTGGCTCGACGCCTGCACCGCCATCGCCCGGTTGCCCAAGTATCGGGAGGCGGTGGACAAGATGGAGATGCAGGGGCTCAAGACCAACCTCTTTCTGGCCCGGCACGCGCGACAGAAGGAGGAGACCCTGGGCTGGATACGGGACCGCGGCCTGCAACGGCCCACGCTGCTGGTCTGGGGTTACAACGATCCCACCGCCACCCTCGACCAGGGCATGCGCCTTCTGGATCTCATGGCGGGAAGCGAGCGCCGCACCCGGATGCACATCATCAACCAGGCCGGACACTTCTCGTACCGGGAGCATCCCGCGGAGTTCAACGAGGTGCTGCGGGGGTTTATCGCCGCCCAGCAATCCCGGTAGGTGACGGCGAACGGAACAGATCCGGAAAGACCCTTGCAGAGTTGGTCCGGGATGCCGATCCGAAGCGCCACGCTCGCGTCCGGGCATTCGCCTCATCGGCTTGAAAAGATTACACTGCATGAACGATCCACAATCGTTGGAGGGGAAAACATGGGCAAGTACATGTTCCATACGAAGTACACTTCAGAGGGGCTGGCGGGTCTGTTGAAGGAAGGCGGCAGCCGGAGGCGGGAGGCCTTGACCCAGACCATCGAGGCCATGGGCGGCAGCGTGGAGGGTTTCTATTACGCCTTCGGCGACACGGACCTCTACCTGATCGCCGATCTTCCCGACGACGCCACGGCGACGGCCGTCTCGCTCAACATCGCCAACGCCGGCGCCCTGGACATCAAGGCCACCGTGCTGATCACGCCGGAGACGGTGGACGAAGCGGTCAAGAAGAAAGTGCCCTACCGGCCGCCGGGAGCCCGGGCCACGCGCTCCCGCAAGTAGGGTCGGAGCGGCGGCGCCCACCGGCTTGAGCGGGCTTCGGCGTCCAGTCCTGTCCGGTTCGTTCTCATGCCAGTGGGGTGTCGTGAACAAGGTGGGGAATCTGCTGTTCCCTTTGCCGTCGGCTGCGTTGCTCCGTCTCGCGTGGCGTCGGCCACGGCTCGTCGTCACGCCTTGCCGACGACAAGGAATTCTGCGCAGGTTCCCCACCGTTTGCTCACGACACCACACCAGGCAACCGGACAACACCCTCAACCATGCCCCTCGTAAGCTTCGAAGACGTATCCCTCCGGTTGGGCGACCAGCGGCTGCTGGCGCACGCCGGCTTTGTCATCGATCCGGGGGAGCGGGTCTGCCTGATCGGCCGCAACGGCGCGGGCAAGACCTCCATGCTGGGGCTCATCACCGGCCGGCTCGATCCCGACGACGGCGAGATCCACTGCCAGAGCCGCATCCGCATCAGCGAGCTGGAGCAGGCGCTGCCCGAAGATCTCGGGCAGACGGTGCGGGAATACGTCACGACCGGGCTGGCGGACCTGCAGGACCTCATCGACCTTTACCAGCAGCGCTCCAGGGAGGTTCTGGACCGCAAGGGGCTACTGGAGTTGGAGGCGCTGCATCGGGAGATCGACGCCCACGGCGGCTGGCACGTGGACCAGCGCGTGGATACGGTCCTGAGCGAACTGGACCTGCCGGCGGACCGGCGGCTGGAGGAGTTGTCCGGCGGCTGGCAGCGGCGGGTGGGGCTGGCTCGGGCCATTGTGGGGAACGCCGAGCTGCTGCTGCTCGACGAGCCCACCAACCATCTCGACCTGAGCACCATCCAGTGGCTCGAGGACCGGGTCTACAGCTACACCGGCGCGGTGCTGTTCATCACCCACGACCGCGCCTTCCTGCGGCGGCTCGCCACCCGCATCGTGGAGCTGGACCGCACCCGGCTCACGAGCTGGCCCGGCAGCTACGACAACTATCTCGCGCTCAAGGAAAAGACGCTGGAAGAGGACGCCCGCCGCGACGCCCTGTTCGACAAGCGGCTGGCCCAGGAGGAGGCGTGGATCCGGCAGGGCATCCAGGCGCGGCGCACGCGCAACGAGGGCCGCGTGCGCGCCCTCATGGCCATGCGGGAGCAGGTGGCGCAGCGCCTCGAGCCCCGGCGCCATGCGCGCATCCACGTGCAGCACGGCGGACTGTCCGGCCGCAAGGTGGTGGAGCTCCGCAACGTCACCCACGGCTACGGCGCCGAGCCGCTGATCCCGGACCTGTCGCTCCGCATCATGCGCGGCGACCGCATCGGGCTCATCGGCAACAACGGCGTCGGCAAGAGCACGCTGCTGCGCATCCTCGTGGGCGAGATCACCCCGAACTCCGGGACGGTGGAGGTGGGGACCAACCTCGAAATCGGCTACTTCGATCAACTGCGGCGCGAGCTGGATCCGGAGAAGACCGTGGCCGAGACCGTGGGGGACGGCCGCGACCACGTCATGGTCAACGGCAGGCCGCGCCACGTGGTGGGCTATCTCAGGGGCTTCCTCTTCAGTCCCAAGCGCGCCCTGACCCCCGTGGCGGCGCTGTCCGGCGGCGAGTGCAACCGCGTCATCCTGGCCCGGCTGCTCGCCCGCCCGGCCAATCTCCTGGTCCTCGACGAGCCCACCAACGACCTGGACATCGAGACCCTGGAGGTGCTGGAAGAGCAGCTCGTAGCCTACCGGGGCACGCTGCTGGTGGTGAGCCACGACCGCAGCTTCCTCGACAACTGCGTCACCAGCACCCTGGTCTTCGAGGACACGGGCCGGATCCAGCGCCATGCCGGCGGCTACACGGACTGGCTTCGACGCGGCAAGTCGCTGGCCGTCACCGACGACCCCAACCGCAAGGGCGCCCGGGAGCCGCCGAAGGACCGGCGGGGGACCCGATCCCGCCCCAACAAGCTCGGCTACAAGCTGCAACTGGAGCTGGACCGACTGCCCGACCGCATCGAGGCCATGGAGCAGGCCGTGGCCGCGTTGGAGGAGAAGACCCACCACCCCGGCTTCTACGCGCAGCCCTTCGCCAAGGTCCGACCTGTCCTCGACGAGCTCAAGGCCGCCAAGGCGACCCTCGACGAGGCGGTGGAACGCTGGACCGAGTTGGAGACGCTGAAGGAGAAGACGGAACGCCGCTCGCCGTGAGGTTGGGCGCCATGCCGCTCCCCGCCGCCCCTGGATTATTGCTCGGGGCATCGTTGCCTGCCCCTGGAACTTCGGTTAAGAAGGGGGTCGGAGACACCCATGAAAAAACAGCGACTGTCAGTGGCCGGACGCCCGGCGGTGCGCGTCGACGCGATGGAGAAAGTTTCGGGCAAGGCGTTCTATACCGGGGACATCGAGCTTCCGGGAATGGCGTACGCGAAGATCCTGAGGAGCCCGTTGCCCCATGCGCGGATTCTCAAGGTCGACGCCGGCAAGGCCCGGGCGCTGCCCGGGGTCATCGACGTCCTCACCCGGGACGAGTTGACCGGCCTCGACTACCACTACGGCGCCACCTACAAGGACCAGGCCGTGGTGGCGGTGGACAAGGTACGCTACGTCGGCGACCCGGTGGCCGCGGTGCTGTCAGCGGACGAACTGGCGGCCGAGGAGGCCCTGGAGTTCATCGACGTGGAATACGAGGAGCTGCCGTTCGTGGACAACGTGGACGACGCGCTGGCGCCGGGCGCTCCGATGGTGCATGAGGGCGACGTCCCCAAGGCCGAGTTGCGGGGCTCCAAATATGGTGCGCCGGACCGCTTCAAGGGCACCAACGTGTGCTACCACTTCGGCTACGCCCGGGGCGACGTCGAGGCCGGCTTCAAGCGCTCCGAGCACGTCTTCGAGGATGTCTTCCGCTTCAACCGGGTGCAACACTATTCGCTGGAGCCGCATATCTGCATCGCCCACTACGACGGCGAGCGCCTGACCGTTTGGAGCTCGTGCCAGGACCCGTTCACGCTGCGCGGGCACTTGGCGGGGATCTTCAAGCTGCCGCTCAACCGGGTGCGGGTGGTGGTGCCCTACGTCGGCGGCGGCTACGGCGGCAAGCTCTACGTCAAGGCCGACCCCATCGCCGCGGCGCTTTCGGTGAGAACCGGACGCCCGGTCAAGCTGGCCATGAGCGTCAATGAAAGCTTCAAGACCGTGACGCGGCATCCCGCGCGCATCCGCATCAAGACCGGCGTCGGCAAGAAGGGCGAGCTGATGGCGCGGGAGCTGGAAGTCTACATGGACACCGGCGCCTACGCCGACGCCGGACCCCGGGTGACCCAGAAGGCCGGCTACCGCGCGGTGGGTCCCTACCGCGTGGCCAACGTCAAGATCGACGCTCACGGCGTCTACAGCAACACCGTGCCGGCGGGCGCGTTCCGCGGTTTCGGCGCGGTCCAGGTGGCCTGGGCCTACGAGTCGCAGATGGACATGATCGCCAGGCGGCTCGGCATGGACCCGCTGGACTTTCGCCTCAGAAACCTGTTGGAGAAGGGCGAGCGCTACACCCCCGGCGACACCCCGGTGGATTGCGACCTCAAGCAGGGGCTGCGCAAGGCGGCCCGGGCGCTGGACTGGAAGAAGGCCTCCCGGCCCAACGTGGGCAAGGGGTTGAGCGTGTGCATGAAGGACGCGGGGGGCACCTACAAGGTGGCCGGCGCCACCGTGAAGATGTCGTCGGACGGCAGCGCCGTGCTGCTCACCGGCACCGTGGAGGTGGGGCAGGGGTGCCGCACGGCGCTCAGCCAGGTGGTGGCGGAGGAGCTGGGCATCCCGCTGGAGCAGGTGTCCGTGGCCCGGTTGGACACCGACGTCACCCCCTTCGACGTCTCCACCAGCGCCAGCAGTTCCATGACGGTCATGGGCCTCGCGACTCAGCGGGCGGCCCAGGACGTGAAAAAGCAGTTGCTGCGGGCGGCGGCCAGGGTCATGGGCGAGAAGGCCGCCGGCCTCACGCTCAAGGGCGGCCGGGTGCGCGGCGCCAAGGGGCGCGGGGTGCCCTACAGCGACGTTATCGCCGGTTACTTCGGCAGCTCCGCCACCGAGATCGTGGGCCGCGGCGTGTATCAGGACAAGAAGAGCAAGACCGCGGTGTTGGGCTCTCCCACCACCTTCTGGGAGGTGGGTTGGGGAGGCGTGGAGCTGGAGGTGGACCCGGACACTGGCGTCATCCGCATCCTCAAGTATGTGTCCATGGCCGATGTGGGGCGGGCCATCAACCCGCTGCAGGCCGAGGGTCAGGACGAGGGCGGCGTGTTCTTCGGCCTGGGCCACACGCTGCTGGAAGAGATGGTGTACGAGGACGGCCAGCTCCTGAACCCCAACCTCGTGGACTACCGCGTGCCGGGGTTCCACGATTTGCCGGAGAGCTTCGTCTCGGAGCTGGTGGAAAGCGGCAACGGCCCCGGACCGTTCGGCGCCAAGGGCATGGGCGAGGGCGGGGTGCTGCCGGCCGCGTCCGCCATTGCCGCGGCGGTGGAGGACGCGGTTGGTGTCCGCATCTGCGATCTGCCGCTGTCGCCGCCCAAGGTATGGCAGCGGCTGCAGGACGCGGGCAAGGCAACGGAGGGGTCGAATCCTGTACCTGCAATCGACCCTGTGCCTCGCTGAGAGTACAGGGTCGAAAGCCTTGCCCCTTGTGAGTGAAAGGAGCCCGTCATGTCGGACCCGAGCGGTTTCCGAGCCATGGTCGTGAGCGAGAACGAGGACAAGACCTTTTCCCGCGCCATCAGCCACAGGACCGCGGACGACCTGCCGGACGGCGACCTGCTCGTCTCGGTGGCCTATTCGTCCCTCAATTACAAGGACGCGCTGTCGGCCTCCGGCAACAAGGGCGTGACCCGCAACTTTCCCCATACCCCCGGCATCGACGCCGCCGGCACGGTGGTGGAGAGCCGGACGGGTGATTTCGCCGAGGGCGACGAGGTGGTGCTCACCGGCTTCGACCTGGGCGCCAACACCGACGGCGGCTTTGCCGAGTACGTGCGGGCGCCGGCTTCCTGGGCGGTGAGGCGCCCCGACGGCCTGAGTCTCAAGGAAAGCATGGTGTACGGCACCGCCGGCTTTACCGCGGCCCTGTCGGTGCTGCGGCTCCAGGAGGGCGGGGTCACGCCCGACTCGGGCGACGTGCTGGTGACCGGCGCCACCGGCGGCGTCGGCTGTCTGGCGGTGGGCATCCTGGCCCAGGCCGGCTACCGGGTGGTGGCATCCACGGGCAAGGAGTCGGAAAAGGATTTCCTCACCGGTCTGGGCGCGGCCGACGTCATTTCCCGCGCGGCCGCGGACGACCCGTCGGGGCGGCCGCTGTTGAAGAGCGTGTGGGCCGGCGTCGTGGACACCGTCGGGGGCAACATCCTCGCCACCGCCATCAAGTCCGCCAGGTACGGCGGCGTGGTCACCTGCTGCGGCAACGTGGCCTCGATGGAGTTGAACACCACCGTCTTCCCCTTCATCCTCCGGGACGTGCGCCTCGTCGGCGTGGCCACGCCGGACTGTCCCGCGGACCTCCGCGCCACCCTGTGGCGGAAGATGGCCGCCGAGTGGAAGCTGCCGAACCTGGACGCCGTCACCATCGACTGCTCCCTGGACGAGCTGGACCCCCACATCGAAAGCATCCTCAAGGGCGGGATCCGCGGCCGCGTGGTGGTGGACCTGTCGCGCTGACGCCCGGGCCGGCCCACGAGGCCAGGGAACGCGCTCTCACGTATGGCGCATTCCGATGTTGGACCAGGAATTCGGGAAATCCGTGGCGAAAGAGCCGCCCCGGGGGAGTATTTGGGGAGAAAGGAGCGTCGCCGATGACAGGAGAAGGGTACGTTCATGTTCGTTGTACGATCCGCGACGGCGCGTTTTCCACCGAGTACCTCGTCATCATCCAGGCCAAGGAACAAAGCCACGTCGGATTTGTCCCTCGAGAGTACGTTGACAAAGTCGACGCTCTTGACGATCACAACGCGGTTATCGAGGGCCGCGTTGTCGACTCGGGTGACGATGAAATCGTCACCGTACAATTCCCCGGGGCGTTCGTTCAAAATACCAGAGGTATTTTCTCCTTTCCAAGGGATTGGGCAGAACACAACATTTTCCCGGCGGAGTTGGCTGAAGAGACGGCATGATACTCTCTCATGGGGAACTCAAGAACGTCATCGATGGGGAGTATGCGCGGGTCGTTCCCGCCTCGCAAGTAGCACCGGCGCAACGAAGTCCGAGGAAGAAACACCATGGCATCGTGGATGGTCGGCATCGATACCGGGGGCTCGTTCACCGATCTGATCGCGTTTGATCCCGGCACCGGCGAACGGCGGATCGCCAAGGTCCCCTCGATGCCGGAGGATCCGTCGGCCGCGGTGATGAACGCCCTCGACGAGTTGTTCCGGTCCGGGGTCGACCCGGGCGGGATCGAGTTTCTGGTTCACGGCACCACGGTGGCCACCAACGCCATTCTGGAAGGCAAGGGAGCGCGCACGGGTCTGCTGATCACCCGCGGCTTCCGGGCGGTGTATGAAGGACGCGGCTGGTCGCAGCCGGCGCCGGAGGACCTGGCGGACCCCTACTACGTCAAACCGCCGCTGTTGGCGCCGCAATCGCTGACCGAAGAGATCACCGAGCGCCTCGACTATCGCGGCAACGTGCAGACGCCGCTCGACGAGGACGACGCCAGACGGGCGATTGCACGGCTGAAGGAAAAGAAAGTCGAGGCGGTCGCCGTCAACTTTCTCTTCAGTTTCCGAAACCCCGAGCACGAGGAGCGAACCGCGGCGCTCATCGCCGAGATGGCGCCGGAGTGGCGCGTGTCGGTGTCGTCGCGCATTCTGCCCACCATCCGCGAATATCCGCGCCTTTCCACCACCGTCATCGATGCCTTCGTGGGCAGGTCCATGGAAACCTACCTGCTGCGGCTGCTGGACAAGCTGCGCGCCGCCGGCATCGAAACGCCGCAGATCTTCCTCATGCAGTCCAACGGCGGCCTGATGCGCATGAACGTCGGCGCCCGCTATCCCAACCAGACGCTGCTCTCGGGCCCGGCGGCCGGGGTCGTGTCCGGCATCGAGCTGGCCGCGCTCCTGGGACGCAGAAACCTGGTCACGTTCGACATGGGCGGCACGTCCACCGATATCAGCGTGATCCGCGACGGGCGGTCCGAGGAGACCACTGCGGGCCGGATCGCGGGACAGGATCTCGCGACGCCGATGCTGGCCGTCCACACCTTGGGCGCGGGCGGCGGCACCATCGCCTGGATCGGAAAGGACGGCCTGATGAAGGTCGGGCCGCGGAGCGCGGGCGCCGACCCCGGGCCGGCCTGTTACGGCCGGGGCGGCGAGCTGCCGACGGTGACCGACGCCAACCTGCTGCTGGGGGCCCTCGGGGACAGCAGCGCCCTCGGCGGACGGTTGCGGCTGGACCGGACCCGGGCGGAGGCGGCCGTGCGCACGGGCCTGGCCGAGCCGCTTGGCCTCGAAGTGGTGCAGGCGGCGGCCGGGATCCTCAAGATCGTCAACAACAACATGGCGGTGGAGCTCAGGCTTGCGCTGCAATATCGCGGCGTCGATCCGCGCGACTTCGTGCTGGTGGCCTTCGGCGGCGCCGGACCGCTTCACGCCGGCGTGCTGGCCGAGGAACTCCGGATACCTGCGGTGCTGGTGCCGCCGAATCCCGGCCTCAACAGCGCCTTGGGACTGCTCCAGACCCAGGTCCGACATCTCTACCTGCAATCGGATCTCGGCTTGGTGAGCGGCTACGATCCGGCGCGCATGAACCAGCGGTTCGAGGAGTTGCGCCTCCGGGCCGTGGAGGACGTCAGGGAAGAGCATTTCGACCTCTCGGAGGTGGTCTTCCGGCGCCAGGTGGACATGCGCTATCTGCATCAGGGGTACGAGCTTTCCGTCGACTGTCCGGACCGGGAGATGGTCGACGCGGACAAGGCCGAACTGAAGGCGCGCTTCGATGAACGCCACGGCGCGGTGTATGGACTGAGCGCCAAAGACGAGGATGCCGAGATCGTGACGTTCCGGCTCCTTGCGGAGATCGCGGTGCCGCGGCTCACGCCGCCGCCCGTCGAGTCCGGAGACACGAGCGTCGAACACGCCGTCATCGGCCGGAGGCCGCTTTTCGACCTCGAGCGTCGGGAGTTCCTGGAGGCCGCGGTGCTCGACCGCGGCCGGTTGCTGGCCGGCAATCGGATCGACGGGCCCGCCGTGATCGAGCAGCTCGATGCGACGACGGTCGTGACCGAGGCCCAGCACGCCACCGTCGACCGGTTCGGTAACCTCGTCATCGAGCGAGACGTGCAGGGGCGGGTTTCAAACCCGCCCGCGTGCGAACGACCAGCAGATGGGTGAACTCGTATGGCAGACATCGCACTTGACCCGATCACCACCGAAGTCGTGCTGAGCCGGCTGCGGGAGATCGCCGCAGCCATGGCGCACGCGCTGTTCCACAGCGGCTACTCGCCGATCCTGCGCGAGTCGCAGGACGGCACCGCCGGGCTGACCGACGGCAACGGACGCGTGATCATGGTCGGCGGGGGCCTGCAATATCATTCCCTGCTGTATTCTCAGTCGGTGGCCGGCATCCTGGAACGATACCCGGCAGAGGAGATGCGCGAGGGAGATTCGTTCGTTTCCAACGATCCCTACAAGGCCGGAAACAGCCATGTTCCCGACATGGTGGTGGCGACGCCCGCATTCCACGACGGCCAAGTGGTCGCCTTCGGCGTCAGCGTGGCTCACAAGGCCGATGTCGGCGGTCTGGTCCCGGGCTCGAGCGGCGCGGCCGCGCGCGAGATCTTCCACGATGGAATCCTGCTGCCGCCGGTACGGTTTACCACCGCCGAGGGCGTCCTGTCCGAGGTGGAGGCGATCCTTCGCAACAACAGCCGTATTCCGGACGTGGTGCTCGGCGACCTGCGCGGGCAGGTCGGCGCGACGAAACTCGGGGCGATCCGGTTCCAGGAACTACTGCGGGAGTATGGCGCAGACACCTTGCTGGGCACCATCGAGGAGTTGCTGACGCGCACCACGGCTCGGGTCCGGAGCGAGATCGCCTCGTGGCCGGACGGGGAGTTCGAGGCGGAAGGATTCCTCGATCACGACGGCGTGGACCGGTCGAAACCGGTGCGCGTCCACGTCCGCGCCATCAAGGCGGGGGAGCGGTTGACCCTCGATTTCTCCGGCAGCGACCCCCAGGCACCCGGACCCGTGAACACCACGCGGGTCACGGCCCGGGCGGTTTCGACGCAAGCGGTTCTGGCGGCGTCGGATCCGAGCATCCCGATGAACGCCGGCGCATTCGAGGCCGTCGAGTTCGAGATCCCGCCGGGGCTCGTCATCAGCCCGCAATTCCCGGCAACCGTCAACCACTACTTTCCGACGTCTCACCTGGTCTACAACTGCGTTCTCGCCGCCATCGGACGGTTCAACCCCCACCGGGCGGTGGCGCCCTCCGGCCTCGGCACCGGCGCCATTGCCGTCGGCTACAGGGAAAGCCGCTCGGGCCGCCCGACCGTTCAGTACGAGATCATGATCACCTCGCTGGGCGGCACCCGCGACCATGACGGCGCGGCCATCGTGATGCCGGTCAATCATTTCGCCCCCGGCACGCCGGTAGAGATCCTGGAGACCGAATATCCCGTTGCCGTCCGCCGCTACGAGATCTGGCAGGACTCGGCCGGCGCCGGACGCTGGCGCGGCGGCACCGGGTTCGTCCGCGAGTACGAGTTCCTGACCGATTGCATGCTCACGGTACGCTCGGCAAATCATCAGCAGGCGTCATGGGGCCTGAACGGCGGCGGACGCCCACCCACCTCCAGGACCACCATCCAGAACCCGGGCGAGGACCCGTCCGAAGTCGATATCCTGGAAACCCGGCCGCTACAAGCCGGCGCCAGACTGGCCATTTTCCGTAGCGGGGGCGGCGGCTACGGCGATCCCGGGGAACGCCCCGCCGAGCTCGTAAGGCAGGACGTCGAAGACGGGTACGTATCGCGGGAGCAGGCGCGGGAGGCATACGGGCTCGCCGACGGCGAGAGCCGTTGACCACCGATCTCGGAAGGAGAGCCCTCTTTATCGCCCGGCATCACTTACGGGGCTCGCCTCGTGACGTCCTCTTCGCAACCCTTGACTGGCTCCATGTACGTCCAGGTCAACACCCTCACCGGTCCAGCTTGAACAGCCGCTCGGCGTTGCCGTGGCGGATCATCTCCTTGGTCTCGTCCGAGATGTTCCGGTTGACGGCCAGGAGTTGCACGTCCCGGAACTTCATGCTGCCGCCGGGATCGTCGTGGGGGTAGTCGGTGGCGAACAGAAAGCGTTCGGGTCCCAGGAACTCGATGGCGTCGGGCAGCGCGGCTTCCTCGGTCTCGATGGTGAAGTAGAAGTTGTTGCGGAAGTAGTGGCTGGCCGGCTTCTTGTTCTTCTCCAGGAACACGTCGGGTCCGTAGAACGCGCGGTGGCGCCGCAGCTTGGCCTTGACCCCCCGCATGACGTCGGAATCGGCGTCCCCGTCGTAGTCCACCGGAGGCCCGTTGAAGGCCGCGTCCAGCCTGTCCACCAACGGCTTGATGAATCCGGTCCCGGCTTCGGTGAAGATGATCTGCAGACCGGGGAAGTCGTCCAGCAGGCCGCTGGTCACCAGTGATACCAGGCTCACCTGCCCCTCCTGGGGAGCGAAGAAGTAGAGGCCGTCCTGCTGGAAATTGGGCAGGTTGCTGATGCGGTGGCCGTGCTGGATGTTGTGGAGGAAGATGGGCATCTCCATCTCCTCGGCGCGGGCGAAGAAGGGCCACAGCTCCTTGTGGCTGCCCAGGCTTTCGCCGTAGGGATGGTCCTGCACCGGGAAGACCTTGTCCAGCACCACCGCGCGGAAACCCTCCTTCTGCGCCCACTCCATCTCGCGGATGGCCGCGGGTACGTCCTGGAGCGGCACGATGGCCACGCCGATGATGCAGTCGTGGCGCTCCATCATGCGCAGGTTGGACCGGTTGTAGGAACGGGCGATGGCCGACGCCAGCGCCGGCTCGATCATGTAGGTCCACCAGCCCGAGAACTGCGGCAGCACGAACTGCCGGTCCACCCCCAGCACCGGCATCTCGTCGAGCCGCACCTGCAGGTCCACCAACCCCTTCATGCTGGCGCCGGACCCCGGCGCCCCCAGCGGCGTGACGCCGCGGACTTCGGGCGGCCCGCCGGGAAAGTCGATGTCGACCAGCAGCCCCTCCTCGCTGTACCGCGGGATCGGCGCCTTGCCGCGCAACTCCTCGGGCACGTCGTCGAAGGCGTCGCTGGGCATGATGTGGGTGTCGCAGTCAATGATCACGGTGGATTCCTTCCCTGCCGGGGCGATTACACGAATCGTCCACGCGGTTTTTACTTCCGGCCATGCCGGGTCAGGTTCTGTCGGCCAGCGAGGCGGCGAACCGGTCGTGTTCGGGAGATGCCATGCCCTTTTCCAGCACCGCCAGCGCCCCGGCGAGGTTCTCATTCAACAGCGCGCCGGTGGCGAGGCGCGGGCCGGGGAAGACCCGACTGCGAATGACGCCTTCGTCGTCGGGCGGCAAACGGCGCAACGGCCTGCGTGCCCGAAGCCCCGGGCATTGAATGAGCGTCGAACTCAGCCATGCGCAGGGATACCTCCAACCTTCGGCTCGGATTGCATCATGTCGCACGCCCCTGCTGTCTTCGCCCGGAACCCTCCCAAGGAGGCAGTGCCCATGATGGCAGATTCCATGTACGCGGTCCACCGGCGAGCAGCGGGTTCGGACACGCACAAGATGGAGGGCAACGACCCATCCCTGCGGCTCCGGGCAGAGCGGATCGATGCGCACAGAAAGAGCCTCGACGCTTTTGCGCTCCGGGTGTAGAGTCCCATCCATGTGCGGCCGGTACACGCAGACGGCCAGGCTGGAAGACCTTTTCACCCGCTTCGACGTCGACGAGCCGGACTTCGATCTGGCGCCCCGGTACAACCTGGCGCCCAGCCAGGACGCGCCGGTGGTGGGCGTCAACCCGAACACACCGGACACCCGCTCCCTGCGGCTGATGCGCTGGGGGCTCGTGCCCTACCGCGCCAAGGACGCCGCCAAGTCCAGCATCAACGCCCGCGCCGAGACCCTCGCCCAGCGACCCGCGTTCCGGTGGCTGTTGCCCCGGCAGCGTTGTCTCGTGCCCGCCGACGGCTTCTACGAATGGCGGAAGGAAGGCCGCATCCGGACGCCCATGCGCTTCACCCTCCGCAGCGGGCAACCCTTTGCCTTCGCAGGACTGTGGGACCGCTGGCTCCAGCCCGACGGCACGCCGCTCTATTCCTTCACCATCGTCACCACAAGCCCCAACAGCCTCCTGGACCCGGTCCACAACCGGATGCCCGTCATGCTGCTCCCGGAAGACGAGGACAGGTGGCTCGACCCCGCCATCACCGATCCCGCGGTCCTGTCGCCGCTGCTGAAACCCTATCCCGCCGAGCTGATGGACGGCTACTGCGTCTCGCGGGCCGTGAACTCGCCCGTGAACGATTCCCCCGAGTGCATCGCGCCGGACGAAGCGCCGCTTGTTTTGCTGCGTGAACCGACTTGAAGCCTGATCCATAAGGGTATATTTTCTATACCGTGTTCGAGTTCGATCAGCGGAAGAGCATCCGAAACCTTGAGAAGCACATTCGCATCATTTCGGTGCGCCGATCCCGAGCGGAGGAGGTTGCCATATATGAGAGCGAAGAAATTTGACGCCGACTTTGACGCCGGCAAGGATATAACCGCCGCGCTCGATTCGCCTGCCGCGCGTCGTCCGGCTCGGGAACAGCGACGGGTCAACGTCGATTTCCCGGTGTGGATGGTCGAATCCCTCGACCGGGAGGCCGGCAGGCTCGGAGTCACCCGTCAATCGATTATCAAGCTCTGGTTGGCGGAGCGTCTGGAGCGTGAAGCAAGCACGATGGATACGACAGGATAGGTGGCCCTATGAGCGCGATTAACAGGTTTTTTCTTCGAGATGTACGCTGTTTCGAGGGCGAACATAAGTTCGAGATACGCCCGTTGACATTTCTTGTCGGCGAGAACAGCACCGGCAAGTCAACCGTCCTGGGTTCTCTCCATGCGCTAGGAAGTTGCCTCGAAGATCGCCTTGACTATATCAACTTCAATCTTGAACCTTACCAGATGGGCGCCTTCGCCGATATCGTCAGAAGATCGCGGCCCAGAAAGCAGGATTTTCAGTTGGGCATCGAGATGTTGACCGACGAGGGGAGTACACTTCAATTCTTGGTTACCCTGGCGCAGACGGAGAGAGGCTCTGAACCGTACGTTCGTAGTGCGAAGTGGGTCTTCAACGACGGAGAGATCGAGTGTTTCGATCCTGACGACGAACAGCACGAAAGAGACGAAGGTTTCCAGGTGACTCAGCCCTCCCCGAATCGTTTTCACATTCAAATGGGCAACGTTGGCCTTTGGCATATTGTCCTGCCCGGACTTCTGCAGCCGGATTCAAGTACGGCAGCGAAAAATCTGCAGGTTTTCTTACAGCAGAAGTTCTCCAAGAATCGTGGAAACCGCAGATTTTATGGATTCGGCCCTTTCTTCGGCTTGCATTCATCCCGGATCCGCAGCATTGCGCCGGTGCGTTCCAAGCCGAAGCGGACTTATGATCCTTTCAAGGAGACGGAAACCCCGGACGGCAGCGAGATTCCCGTGGCGTTGATGAACTTGAGCATTTCGAGAATGGCAGAGTGGTCTGATCTTAGGGCGCGTCTCCTGGATTTTGGTCGAGCCTCTGATCTGTTCTCGGACATCGCTATGCGCAGGCTGGGTCGGTCCAGAGGTGACCCGTTTCAATTGCAGATAAAGGTTAGCGGCCCGAAGGCTAACCTGGTGGATGTCGGTTACGGTGTTAGTCAAGTGCTCCCGATCCTTTTCCGAATCCTTACCCAACGTCACGCCACGTTTCTGTTGCAACAACCGGAGGTGCACTTGCACCCAAAAGGGCAAGCCGAACTTTCGTCTCTGCTGGTGGACGTTCACCGCAGCCACGACAACTCGTTCGTGGTCGAAACACATAGCGACTATATGATCGATCGCGTCCGCATTGAGATACGACGAGGAAGGATCAAACCTGGAGACGTTTCGTTAATTTATCTTGAACCTGTGGGCAATCGCGTGAGGACTCACAACATTGCCTTCGACGAGCGCGCGAATATGATCGGCGTTCCTCAACACTACCGCGATTTCTTTCTCCGCGAGGCGGACCGCTTGCTGGGTTTGGCGGGTTGACACATGTGCGCGATCCTGGATGCCGACAGCTACAGCCGTTTTCTTGACCCGGACAACAGCGATATGCGCCCGCTCAGGGACTGGTTGCGGGACAGAGGGAAGCTCGTTTATGCGCCAACCCAAAGGATGAAGGCCGAGCTTGAAGGCCACGGGCCCATGAGGCGACGGTTCGTCGAATACAGCCAGGCGGGTCGGCTCATTGAAGTGAATCCGCACGAAGTTGAAGCCAAAGAAGCCGAATTGACGGGTCTGTTATCCAATGACGGGCACATCGTCGCGCTGGCGATTGTAGCCGGAGTCAAGGTGCTGGTGTCGCGGGACAGGGACCTGCACGACGACTTCAAACGGATCGTCAAAGGCAAGGTATTCCAGAGCGAGGGGCACAAGCATCTCCTGCGGCGAGATACCTGCCCCTGATTCCCGCGCGGTAAAGCTGATTGTGTGTGGCTGGCGTTGAAGCCCTTGAGCCACTACGTCAGCGTACCTTTACTTCGCCGCGCAGACCATGATCTCCACCTGGGTGCCCGGGGTGAGGGCGGCGCCGATGGCGGCTCTGGCGGGCGGGTTGTCCTTGTCCATCCACGCCATCCAGGCCTCGTTCATTTCGTCCTTGGCGTCGATGTCGGCGAGATAGACCGTGGACGTGAGGATGCGCGACTTGTCGGTGCCGGCGGCGGCCAGGATCTCGTCGATCTTGGCAAGCACCTGCTCGGTCTGGCCCTTCATGGACAGCGACTTGTCGTCAGCCACCATGCCGGACAGGAATACGAGATCGCCGTGCACCACGGCGCGACTGTTCCAGGCTCCCGGTTGAATGCGTTGGATACTCATGGAATGCAAACCTCCTTCATGACGAATTCTTGAGTTTGTGAACAGAACACTCAGGACAGGCCCTTCGACTTCGCTACGCTCACGGCGAACGGTCACGGGAACCCATATCCCCTTTCCCTGTCCCCCGTTCGTCCTTAGCGTAGCGAGCCGCAGGCGAGCGAAGTCGAAGGGCGCCACTTCCCTATATCCAGGTCTGCGCACGCAGGCTGTCAATCTATCCCGTACGCTTCGACTCCGTTGGCGCCGTTCCTGCGGATTTCCCCTCGCGACGGAACAGCGACGCGGCCGCGGCCACGGCGCACAGGCCGGCGGCAACCAGGAACACAAGCTGGAAGGCGGCCACGAAGGCGTCCACCTCTCCGAGGCCGGCGTGGGAGACGCGCCAGCGTTCGAACAGGAGGCTGGCTCCGGTGACGCCGAAGACGATGCCGAAGGTGCGCATCATCTGGTTGATGCTGCCGGCGACGCCCTGGTGCTCGCGGGGGATGGCGCCCATGACGAAGCTCATGTTGGGCACCTGGAACGTCCCCAGGCCGAGTCCCACGAGCCCCAGGGCAAGGGCCGCGGTGGGGTAGTCGGAGTCGGCGTCCAAACCGCTGGCCAGCCACAGGCCCACGGACTGGATGGCCAGCCCTGCAGAGCTCAGGCCGGCGGTCCCCGTCCGGTCGGACAGGCGGCCGGCGAACGCGGCGGCAACGGTGGTCATTACCGCGGCCGGGAACAGCAGGAACCCGCCCAAGGTGGCCGGGTAGCCCAGGATGTTCACGGCATAGTAGGGAACCAGGAGGCCGATGGGGAACCGGGTGCCGTTGGCCATCAGCGTGAGCAGGTTGGCAAGGGTGAAGGCAGGCCAGCGAAACAGGTCGATGTTGATGACGGGCGCGGCCACCCGTTTCTCGGTGACCAGGAAGACCGCCAGGCTTGCGGCCCCGGCAACCGCCAGGACGAGCACCTCCGGCGCGGTCCAGCCGAGATCGCGGCTCCGGCTCATGGCCAGCAGCAGGCCGGCGGTGCCCAGGGTCAGGGTGACGGCTCCCAGCAGATCGAACCGTTCGCCGGAGACCGTCCGTTGTCCCGACCGGGCATGGCCGGAAGTGAACCAGGCGATGAGCAAGGCGGGCAGTGCCCGGTACAGATACACCCCGCGCCAGCCGAATGCGTCCACCAGCACTCCGCCCAGCAGCGGGCCCAGGGCGAACCCCGTGGCCAGGTTCATCTGGTAGAATCCCAGCGCCCGCCCGCGCTCGGCCCCGGTGACGGCCAGGGTCACCAGTGCCGGGGCCGAGCCGAACACCAGCGCCACGCCCAGACCCTGGAGCATCCGCCCCATGAGCAGCCAGGCGAAGGTCTGGGCGGCGCCGCACACGACGAACGCCGCGGCGCTGGTCAGCAGACCGAGGGTGAGGATGCGCCAGTGGCCGAAGAGGTCGGCCAGCCGGCCGCAGCCCAGCAGCAGGCTGGCGTAGGTCAGCACGTAGCTCACCACCACCCACTGGATGGACATCAGGTTGATGCCGAACGCCTGGGTAATGGCCGGGAAGGCGATGTTGACCGAGGTGTCGAGGGACGCCAGCAGGCCGCTCAGCCCGGCGATGAGCAGGGTCGGGTGCGACCAAATCCGGGCCGATGCTGGTGTGGTGTCGGGCAAGGAACCCCGCTGATCCATGATTTTTTGCCAAGGGTCCGCGTAAGGGACCGGACGCTCGGGCCGTTGGCACAGCGCCGCCGCACTCGAGTGGTTGATCTCAACTTCCCGCCAGCCACTGATCCAGCCGGGCGTTGTAGGCGTCAGGCCGGGTCCCGCGCATCATGTGTCCGACGCCTTCCCAGAACTCGAACCGGACCTGCGGCGACGCGATGCGCCGGAGATGGCCGAGCTCCTGGGCCAGAATGGCCCCCGGCTGCGGCGACACGGTGGAATCTCCCACCAGGATCAACGTGGGCGCCTGGATGCGCCGCAGGCGCTCCTCGGACGCCAACGCCCAGTCCCGGTTGTCGGTCAGCAGCCGTGTCAGGGCATGGGGCGAGAAATGGCGGTTGCGGTAGACCTCCCGGTCCTCCTGCTCCGGCGAGAGTCCGCGCTCACGGGCCTCGGCGCGGATCTCGGCCTCGGGCCGGTCGAGGCGGGCCAGGGCGCCGGGCAGGGCGGTCACGAAGGCGTGCTGCATGCGCCAGTAGACCGGGTCTTCCAGGAAGGCCCGGGAGAGGTCGTCGGGATGGTCCGACGCCAGGAGGGTGCCGATGTTGCCGCCCCAGGAATGGCCGGCGTAGGCCGGGCGCTCGAGCTTCAGGTTGGCGATGAGCTGGTGGACGTCTTCCGTGAAGTCGCGCAAGCGGTAGCCGGTCCGGGGCTTGTCCGATTCGCCGTGCCCCCGCAGATCCGGCGCCACCACGTGGTAACGGCCCGCGAAATGCTCGGCCACTCCGGCCCAGCCGAGGCTGTAGTTGGTCCAGCCATGGACCAGCAGAAGGTCCGGGGCGGCGGGGTCGCCCCACTCCCGGTAGTGCAACCGTATACCCTGGACCTCGGTGAAACTGCTTATGGGTTCTGAATTCATGATCGTTCTTCCATGCTACTCGAAGTCTGTAGACTCAAAGACATCCTGGCGTAAGCATGACGCCAGTGATTCCAACCACGGGTTCGCGATAGGGTGGAAAAGACACTGAGAAAGCCTACGAGTGCACTACTCGGCGTACTCGCCGAGAACCTACGCACGTATCGTCACGCCAAGGACCTGTCGCAGGAAGAATTGGCTCAACTCTGCGACCTGCACCGCACTTACATCGGCTCTATCGAGCGTTGCGAGCGCAACGTTACGCTCAGTACGCTTGAAACTCTCGCCAAGACGCTGGGGATCACGGTCCCCGACCTCCTTACCAAGGGCAAATGGTGACCACACAGGCCGAAGACTCTCGGCGTTTTGTCAAGGCAATACGACATAGCGGGCTGTCCATCTACGACCCGATTGACATCGGCGATCGTGAGTTATGGATACCGACCCCCGAGCTCGAGTTCCTTCTGAACGAAGGTCTCCGCGGCATTTCCCTTCGAGGCATGGCCTTGCGTACCCGCTCGAAAATCGTCAAGCAGCATGTTTGCCGCATTCTCGGCTATCCCGTCCCATCTTCCTTCACCAAGATGCAACCAAGATTCCCCGGTCAGTCCTTCGACACCTACACGCAAAAGTCCAATAATCTTCAAATATGGAATGAGGAACTTGCGCCCTCACGCCGCTACGTCCTCATCCGGATTGGTGACGACGGCACGATCCTCAAAGCCAAAGTTGTTACGGGTCACAAGCTTGCACTGCTCGACACCACCGGAACATTGACACAGAAATACCAAGCGCGCCTAATACCTGGGGAGGCCTCGGCAGAGCTTGTTTCCAATGAAGATACCGATCTGCTCAAATCATTTGTCCGGCGCGGCATCGACCTGCAAGGACTCGCCAGCCCGATCAACCACCCTGCCGTCGGTGAATTGATACCCATTGACGATCTGTTCGGGCGTCTGAAGTCGCTCGTAGATCAAGTATTTCCAGATCCCGGTGCTGACCAGGAGCGCAACCGGGGTGCTGATCTTCACCGCCTGGTCTGTCAGGCCCTCGGTTATGACGACCACCGTGATGACGGTCGGTTCCCGGATGTTCCCCATCAACTCCTGGAGGTGAAACTGCAAACCTCGCCGACCATTGATCTCGGCCTTGTCCGTCCCGACAGCACCGAACCTCTCGATGTACCGAAAATCCACCGTCGACAGGTTCGCCATTGCGATGTCCGATATGCGCTCTTTTGCGCCACTACCGACGGCGTCAACGTTATCTTGACGCATTTTTCCTTACTACTGGCAAAGGGTTTTTCGAGCGATTCCCTCGGTTCAGGGGCAAAGTTCTGAACAAGAAGCTGCAAATTCCATTACCCGCCGATTTCTTCGACGACTAGACCGAACGCTTTCCAGACCATCTGCTCCAACTCCTTTTCCAACTCTTCCGCCTGACGGGAAGGGATGCAGTTGTATGCTTTCCGAGCTTTTGCGATGATCGCTTGGCCGGCCTCGTCCTCGGGGTTCGGCAAGGGAAATTTCTCGACATACTGTGTGATAAAGCGTCGTCGCCCTGCATAGAGTTTGTTGTGATAGCGATAGTCATAGAACCGTTCGATAAAGGTCGAGTTCGCCACGGCCGCTGCCAGCCACAACAGGTCCTCCTTGGCGCTATCGTCGCATGTGAGCCAATAGCAATCTCCGTTCACCACAGAACCATCAAGATCTATCCAGAAAGTCGGCTTTTTCGAGATATCCCGGAACACCAGCTTGGGTCGATCCCATGCTGCCGGGTCCTGCGGCACCCATATTTCGTACCATTCACGGCCAGCACCGATCACATATTGGCGGGTTGCCAAGGTGTTGCGGTTCGCTTCCAGGTATCTCTTGCTAACAGGATAGAGAGACAGATCTACGGCCCGACGTGTCCCCTGAATCACCTTATGCGGATAAAGGATTTCCTTGGGACGTTTCGACACTTCGGCTTTGAATCGTCGTGCTATATGGTGTGTAGTCAGCGGCCTGAGAAGTTCCGGTCTCTTTTCCGTCAAATCATCCCAGTCGTCGCGTATGAACGTCTTGTCCGCACAGGTCTTTACCCCAACACGAATTTTCCCGATATCACGAAACGTACCCCAAGTGTGTTCGCCCACCGTCGCCAGCCACAACTCGACCGCCTCTGTGTCCATTCGCCATACACCATCCGAAGTGCCGCTCGTGCTTAGCTTCCCATGCTGTACGAGAAACCGCCCGCCTTCATCCGTCTGCACGATACCGTCTTTGGACAGTGCGTCGATTGGATCGGCAGCCTCTGTTGTGGCTGTTCCTGTCGTCCCGTAAATCGACGTGAACTTGGCTACGTAGCGCTTGCGGCCGCTCTTCCCTTCCGCAAGCAAGACAGACGGAAGAATAGCCGCATCAAAAAGCCTGGTATCGCCGAGATCCCATACATGTCTGATGTTGAACTGCTCGCAAACTCCCCGACGAACCGGTGCACCGGACTTCGTCGTCATGAATCTATTCGAAACGATGATTCCGGCTATGCCGTTGGGTTTCAGAACTTTGGCAATACCGAGAACGAAGGCGTAATACAGATCGATACGGCCAGTGAGGGCAAACTGCCTGGCCAATAATTGTGCTTGGCTCGCGCCCATGATCTGTGTTCGCACATATGGCGGATTCGCAATGATCAGGTCGTACGATTCCGGGACGGTCTTGCGAAACAGGCCCCCGTTCCCACCGTCATCAAATTCGTTCAGCACGAACTCAAGGAAATTGCGGTGATCCAATCTTACCGAGATATCCGAGTCGAATTCCCTGGTCCTGTGCTCGGCGACGCTCAGTGCATCCCGGTCAGTCTCGAAACCGTGTATCTCCGTCCCCTTCCGTGTGTCGGCGTCCAATTGTCCCAGCAAACTCACAAGTAGTTCCCCGTCACCAATCGCCGGGTCCAATACACGCATCGCTTGACCCGTTTCCAGGCCCCTGGCAGCGTCCACGATCTGCTTCGCTACGAAGTCTGCCAGGATTTTCGGAGTGTAGGTCGCTCCTCCTGCCTTCTCTTGGGGGACTACCGAATATCGGTGTCCGAAGTCTTCCCTTGGCCGTGCTTCCATTACGCCTGTTTCTCCACACCGGTTAGTTGGCCGGCGCCATGAGTCGCGCTACTTATGGTCGTCCAATCCGTTCTGTAAGTCAACACCAAGTTGCCAATAATTTGACCCCTCCCGCGGTTCTGTGGCATACGGGCAGAACACCTGACCACACAACCGGGTTGGACCAGGCGACGCGCCGAAGACAGTTGGAAACTTCCTGATCCGCATAATCGTTGTGCCTAAAAGCCGGTGTTTATGCAAATATCGTGCCGAAGGGTCGGGTCCACTGGAGACGGAAAGATAAAATCGACAGGCGAAGCGTTGTCTCGTCAGGGTGTACCTCGGCTCAAACACGGACTCCTCCACTGGAGATACCCCGAGTTTTGTTATGGAAGACAGAAAGTACGAATAACAGAGTGGTATATGAGAGCTCTGGTGGAGCGGAGGAATACGCCGTTGCATGATTGGTGTACGCTTGCTGGACGAACCCGTTGGGTGGAAGATGATCAAGGCCGCAAAGAATGCAGCGGACAAGGAAATGCAACGGACAAGGACGCCTCCGGGAGGAAACACCTCTCCTGCTACGGATCACAGCCATCTGTACCATGTTTTAAGACACGCATCTCGAACTGGTTGGGCATACCTGCCCGGCGACAAGTTTTGGTGGCCAGCGAGACCCGGCGAGCGACGAGGCGATCAGGCAGCTCACGGTAAGCGATTCCACCCGGCATGGACTTCAGCGCCTCCCCACAAGCCGATTCCACGCTCGGAACAGGATTTTCGCCGGTTGCCAGCGCACGCCGATTGCTAGCGCATAGCGGCCGACCCACCCGAAAAAGAGGAGAGAGCGCATGAGCCCGACCGCAGACTCGTTCACGTTGCCGGAAGCCACCATCGAAGACATCCACGCCGCCTACGCCGCCGGCAGTCTCACAGCGCGTCAG
The DNA here is from genome assembly GCA_965214905.1 of uncultured Binatia bacterium (SeqCode). Lineage (GTDB taxonomy): Bacteria > Desulfobacterota > Binatia > UBA9968 > JAJDTQ01 > JAJDTQ01. The sequence goes on along the minus strand of OZ243984.1, from coordinate 1,778,373 downwards.
TTGGTGCAGATGTACATCGACCGCATCGAGTCCCATGACCGGAGCGGCCCCCGAATCAACTCCATCATCACGGTCAACCCGGCGGCGCTGGTGGAGGCCGACCGTCTGGACGCCGCCTTCGAGAGCTCGGGCAAGGCGGGGCCGCTGCACGGCATCCCGGTGGTCCTCAAGGATCAGGCGGACCTGAAGGGGACCCCCACCACCCTGGGCTCATTGCTGTTCAAGGACTATTACCCGGACCGGGACTGCCGGGTGGTGGAAAAGCTCAAGGAGGCTGGCGCCATCATGCTGGCCAAGACCACCCTGGGCGAGTTGGGGGCGGGCGACACCCACGGCTCGCTGTTCGGGTCCACCCGCAACCCCTACGATGTGGAGCGTACCGTGGGCGGCTCGTCGGGCGGCTCCGGGGCGGCCGTTTCCGCCAATTTCGGCACCGTGGGGATCGGCCAGGAGGGACTCGCGTCCATCCGCCGGCCTTCCACCTGGAACTGCGTCGCCGGCATGCGCCCCACGGCCGGTCTGGTGAGCCGCAGCGGCGTCTACTCGGGCTGGCCACAGGAAGCCGGGTCCCTGGGTCCCATGGCGCGCACGGTCCGGGACATGGCGGTGCTGCTGGACGTCATGGCGGGCTATGACCCCGACGACCCGCTCACCTCCAGGGGGGTGGGGCACGTGCCGCCGAGCTACACGGACTTCCTGGACGCGGACGGCCTGCGCGGAGCCAGGATCGGCATCCTGCGGGAACCCATGGGCTACAACACCGACCCGGAGGCGGACGATTTCAAGAGCATCACGGGAATCCTGGACAACGCGGTCGAGGAGCTCCAGGCCGCCGGCGCCGAGGTGGTGGACCCGGTAGAGCTGGCGCGGTTGAACGAGCTGCTAGCCAAGCGCTGCGCCAACCCCACCGCCGGGGAGACGGCTTTCGGGATCTACATGTCCCGGAGCGCCCGCCCGCCGTACCGGACGCGGGAGGACGCCATGCGGTCGCCGGAGTTCGCCCGGCTCACGGAACAGGTGAAGGCGCGCCTGAGGGTCACCGCCGACCCCGCGGACCATTACCAGTACCTGCTGGCCCGGGACCACCTCATGATCCACCTGCTCAAGACCATGGCCGAGCACCGGCTGGACGCCATCGTCCACAAGGCCGTGGAGCACCAGCCCACGCTCATCAGCGAGGGCGTGAAGCCGCCCTACGTGAACCACAAGGGCGCGCCGCACCTGAACACGTTTCTCGTATACGTGCCGACGGTGACGGTGCCTGCGGGCTTCACCGCCGACGGCCTCCCCGCCGGCATCAGCTTCCTCGGGCGGCCCTACGACGACGGCCGCATGATCCGGCTCGCCTACGCCTACGAGCAGGCCACGCACCATCGCCGGCCGCCGGCCACCACGCCGTAGGATGCCTGGGGGGTCGGCGAGTCCTGGCGACGGTCGACGACATCGACAACGAAAGGCGTCTTGCATGAGCGAAAAACCCGAAAACGTGGTGCAGTGGGTCTATTCCTCCAAGGACAATACCGAACTGGCCGAGCGGTACGACGAGTGGGCCGCTTCCTACGACCGGGACCTCGACACCGCCTTCGGCTGGTCGAGCCCGCGGAGGGCCGTGGACGTCTTCGTCCGGTTGGCGCCCGGGACCGGTCGCGTGCTGGACGCCGGCGCCGGCACGGGCATCGTGGGGGAGTTGCTGCACGAGGCGGGCTACCACGAGCTGGTGGCCATGGACCTGTCTCAGGGGATGCTCGACGAGGCTGCCCGGAAGAACGTCTACAAGGAGTTCCACCGGATGGCGATGGGGTCCGCTCTCGACTTCCCGTCCGCTTCATTCGATGGGGTCATCAGCGTGGGCGTCTTCACCATCGGGCATGCTCCCCCCGGTTCGTTCGACGAGCTGGTGCGCGTCACCCGTCCCGGAGGCCACATCGTCTTCTCGCTCCGTCCCGATGTCTACGATCAGGACGGTTTCCGGGAGAAGCAATCTTCGCTGGCGGCCACGGGCAAATGGGTGCTGGTGGAAGAGGGGGAGAAGTACCAGCCCATGCCCAAGGGGGAGCCCGAGGTCTACCACCAGGTGTGGGCGTACCGGGTCTTGTAGCGGCGATTCGCGGGCGAAAGCGGACGGCGCTTTCCGGACGGAGCCTCCCGGCCCCGCCCTTCCGCCGAAGAGAGAAAAGTTCGCGAATCCCTTGATGTACAGAGTCCAGGAACGGTATAAGGTCCGAAAAACGAGCACATGCACCCGTCGAGCCCGCAACTCGGCTCCATTTCACGCAGGAGGTACAGGAATCATGTCCGGTCTCAATACACGCATTATCGACGGCGACGGCCATATTCTTGAGGACAACCCGGGAATCCTCGAGCACATGGAAAAGCCCTACCGGGACATCGCCGCCAAGAAGGGCATCATCTTCCCGCCCATCGACCATCTTCACGACGGCCGCGCGGTGGAGACGCCGCCGCTCCGGGACGGACGCGAGAAGGTGGGTCCGGACGGCTGGCTGCAGTTCCTGGACGACGTAGGCATCGACTGGACGGTGATGTATCCGACCCAGGGGTTGGGTTACGGCAAGATCGTCAGCCTCGACTACGCCGTCGCCGCCACCAGGGCGTACAACGATTGGGCGCACCACACCTACCTGCAGCGTGACTCCCGCTTCAATGCCATGGGCCTGATCCCCATGCAGGACCCGGAGGAGGCGGCCAGGGAATTGCGCCGCATCGTCACCGAGTTGGGCATGATGGGCGCCATGATGCCGTCCAACGGCCTGCCGCTGCCGCTGGGCGCGAAGGCGTACTGGCCCATCTATGAAGAGGCCGACCGTCTGGGATGCTGCCTCGCGGTGCACGGCGGATGCCACGACCGGTTCGGACTCGACCAGATGAACATGTACGTGCCGGTGCACGCCCTGGGCCACCCCTGGGGCATCGCCTTGAACTGTGCGAACATCCTGTACAACGGCATCTTCGAGCGCTTTCCCAACGTGCGCATCGCCTTTCTCGAAGGCGGCGTGGCTTGGCTGCTGATGCTGCTGGAGCGGCTGCACGCGTCCCACGAGACGCACTTCCAGTACATTCCCGACGGCGAGTTCGGCATCGGCGAGGACCAGGATCCGGCCAGGGTCGTCAAGCAGCTCGTCGATGAAGACCGCTTCTACCTGGGCATCGAGACCGAGGAGCTGACGCTGCCCTTCGCCATCAAGACCGTGGGGCACCGGCCATTTCTGTACTCCTCGGACTTCCCTCACGAGGTCACCACCCAGAGCTGCATACACGACATCGGCGAGTTGATGGAGAGCGACGAGCTCACCGGCGACGACAAGGCCGCCATGCTGTATCGCAACGCGGAGCGCTTCTACAAGCCGGACACCGAAAGTTCCGAAGCCGTGGCCGCCGCGAAGGCGTAGCCGGTCCAACGGCTTTCCCGAACTGACGGGGTAGGGCGTGAGTCACGCTCTACCCCTTTCACAATGGACGCACCGATTCCCGCGAAAACGGGAATCCGGCAAGTTCGGTTCCGGCTACGCCGGGTTACGTCTCGAGAAGGAGAAGGTCATGAACGAATGCCGCGCCGCGGTGGTGGTATCCCACAACGAACCCCTTGAAATACAGCAGGTGCCGATCCCCGAGCTGGAGCCGGGGGCGTTGCTGGTGCGCATCGAGGCGTCCACCATCTGCGGCACCGACGTGCACCGCTGGCACGGCCCCCTGGGCGGTGGCGACTCGCTGCCCATCATCACCGGGCACGAGCCGTGCGGGTACATCGAGGAGATCAACGGCGAGCGCACGGACATCCTGGGCAAGCCGGTGAAGCCCGGCGACCGTATCGTGTGGAGCTACGTCGCCTGCGGCCACTGCTACTACTGCACCGTGGCGCTGCAACCCTGCATCTGCCCGGGACGGGCCTCCTGGGGGCACAACCGCAGCGACAAGTATCCTTACCTGCTGGGCAGCGTATCCGAGTACATGTACGTGCCGCCGCCCTGCGAGATCATCAAGGTGCCCGAGGACGTGACCTCGGCGTCGGCCGCCGCCTCCGCCTGCGCCTACCGCACCGTGATGCACGGCTACGACCGCCTCGGGGCCATCAAGAGCCACGAGACCGTGGTGATCCAGGGCAGCGGCCCGCTCGGCAACTTCGCCACTGCGGTGGCCCGGGACCACGGCGCCAGGCAGGTGCTGGTCATCGGCGCGCCGGCCGCCCGCCTGGAGGTGAGCAAGCGCATGGGCGCGGACGCGGTGCTGAACCTGGAAGAGGTCACCGATGCCAAGGACCGCCGCCAGTGGGTGCGGGACCATACCGACGGCCGCGGCGGCGACGTGGTGATCCATGTGGCCAACAACATGGCCGTGCCCGAGGGCCTCACGCTCTTGCGCGGCGGCGGCACCTTCGTCAACATCGGCGCCGGCGGCAAGGCCGACATCGGCGTCCAGAACCTGCCCCAGGAAATGATCCTGCACACCATCCGGTCCGGCGAGCCCCGCCACTGGCTTCAGGCCATCGACTTCCTCTCCTCGCGCAAGGACACCTTCCCGTTCGAGGAGATGATCAGCGCCGAGTACAAGCTGGAGCAGGTGAACGAGGCGCTTCAGGCCATGGCGAGGTACGAGATCGTCAAAGGGGTCATCTATTTGAACTAGAGTGGGTGGGGCCGGATCCCGGACCTGGAAAGAAACTCGCCAACTGGTTGATTATGCAGTGATGTCGGATCGGTTGACGTCCGGTGCGGCATCCTGGCTTGCAATGGCCGCCCGCGGGCGGCCCCGGCTTCAGGGCTGACGGAGAGATTTCATGCGCGCGATCGTCATGGGCGCCGGCCCCATCGGCGGCATCATGGAGTTCACCCTGGGTCACGTCGTGCGCGAGAGCGCCCGGCTCGGACTGTCCACCCCGCTGTGCGACAAGCTGCTGGCCGTGATGCTGGAGTTGGAATCGGGCAGGCGTCCACTCGGCCCCCACAACTACGTCGAGCTGGCGGACTGCCGCGCCTGAACCGCAGGCCGTTACCGTTGGTCCTGAGCGTAGCGAGGTGTAGCCGAGCGAAGTCGAAGGGCGCCATATCCAATCGTTGGCAAGTGATTCAGAGTTTCCTCAAGGGAGAACAGCATGCAATACCGCCAATTCGGAACCACCGACTGCAACGTGTCGCCCATGGGGCTCGGCTGCCTGAGCATGTCGGGCATGTACGGCGCCGGCGACGACGACGAATCCATCGCCACCCTGCACCGGGCCTTCGAGCTCGGCATCAACTTCCTCGACACCTCCGCCAGCTACGGCAACGGCCACAACCACGTGCTGATCGGCAAGGCCATCAAGGGCAGGCGCGATCAGGTGGTGATCCACTCCAAGTCGGGGAGCCCGCGGGCCGCCGACGGCTCCGGCCTTGACGGCGGCAGCTCGCCCGAGTACCTGATCCAGACCTGCGAGGAAAGCCTCCGGCGGCTGGGCATCGACTGCCTGGACGTCTACTGCATGTCCCGCATCGACCCCGCGGTGCCAGTGGAAGAATCGGTGGGCGGCATGGCGCGGCTGGTGGAGCAGGGGAAGACCCGCTACATCGGCCTGTCGGAAGCCGGCGTCGATTCCATACGCCGCGCCCGGAAGATCCACCCCATCGTGTCGCTCCAGATCGAATACTCGCTGTGGTCCCGAGACCCCGAGCAGGGCAACATCGAGGCCTGCCGCGAGTTCGGCATGGGGCTCATGGCCTACTCGCCGCTCGGCCGCGGCTTTTTCGCCGGCGCCGTCCACAGCCTGGACGAGCTCGGCGAGCGCGACGGCCGCCGCAACCAGCCCCGCCTCCAGCCCGGCAACATCGAGCGCAACCTGGATCTGCTGGCCAAGGTGGACGCCGTTGCCGAAGACAAGGGCATCACCACCACCCAGCTCGCGCTGGCATGGCTCATGGCCCAGGGCGCCGACATCATCCCCATCCCCAGCAGCAAGAGCCGCGACCACCTGGAGGAGAACCTCGGGGCGGTCGACGTGAAGCTCACCGACGAGGACCTGCGTCGGCTGGACGCCATCCTCCCCTACGGCGCCGCCGCCGGCAACCGCGCCCGCGACATGAAACGGGTGAACGTCTAGGAGCCTGCGCCGCAGAACAGTTTTGGGCACATTGTCATACCACATATAGTGTTAACGGAGCTGCTATCGCGCTATATATGGTGTCCAGGATTTTTTACGGCGCAGGCTCCTGGAGTCGCGTTCCGTAAATGTGTTGAGCCTGTCCCATCTCTTCACCCCGTTCCGGCAAGAAATGGTCGGCGATGAACAACTCCCCTCTCCCTCTGGGAGAGGGTGTCGGAAGGGCTGTCCAAATGGCTCGGTGATGAGTCATCGCAAATATGAAACGCAACACTCGTTCCGGCTTGTTCGTCCTATCCAAACAAAAGGTTCGATATAATGACCGCAACCGAACCCTCCCCTTCTGCCTGTCATCAAATACCTGATCCGACAGGCTCCTGGCGGTCCACGCCTCCGAATCGAGGTTGGTGGCTGCCTGATCTACTCAGGACATCAACCGTCCACCCGACACGTTCAACGCCTCGCCGGTAGTGTGGGACGAGGCGCCGGAGGCGAGGAAGAGGGCGGCGTTCGCCACCTCTTCGTGCAGCGCGTGCTTCCGTAGCGGGGTCTGGGCCAGGACGCTCTCCCACAACTGCTCGAAGGAGACGCCGAGGCCCCTGGCCCGTTCCCGGTACATCTCCCGAAGGTCGGCTTCGTCCATGCCACCCGGGCAGATGACGTTGGCGCGGACGCCGGCGGGACCGGCCTCCTTGGCGATGGTCTGGGTGAGTCCCAGGAGGCCCCACTTGGCGGCGCACAGGGAGCCGCGCAGCGCCATGCCCTCGCGGCCGGCGGTGCCGGAGATGCTGACGATGCTGCCCCGCTTCTGCTCGATCATGACCTTGAGCGCGGCCTTGCAGCAAAGAAAGATGGCCTTCAGGTTGACGTCGAGCACCGCGTCCCATTCGGCCTCGGTGATCTCGTGCACCTGAACCATGGGGCCGCGGAAACCCACGCTGTTGACGAGGATGTCGAGCCGGCCCCACCGGCCCACCACGTCGGCCACCATCCGGTTCACCTGCGCCTCGTCGGTGGCGTCGGCCGTCACGGCCACCGCCTCGCCACCCTTCTGCTCGAGGTCCCGGACCACACCGTCGAGCTGGGGTTTCATCTTGTCGAGATCCACCAGCGCGATCCGGGCGCCCTCGCCGGCGAAGGTGTGGGCGATGGTCTCGCCGATGCCCCGGGCGCCGCCGACGATAACTGCTACCTGGTCTGTAAGTTTCATAGAGGTGCCTCCCAGCATTGGTTCCCGTCATGGGTACGGAATGTACGGAATATACGCGATGCCTCGAATCGTCATTCCCGCTTGGTACCACCGCCGTCGCGATTGCATCAAGCCGCCCCCAGCGTCGTCACCACGGCGATGACGCCGGCCACGGTGACGCCGGAGAAGACCGTGGTCCAGAACACCACATCGCCGGCGAGATCGGCGTCGCCGTCGAGCTCCACGGTAAGGATGAGGGTGTTGACTGCGGTGGGGGCGGCGGCGCCGATGATGAGTTGGGCGCCGGGCCAGGGCCAGAGGCCGAAGGCGTAGACCGCGGCGCCGATGACCGCGGGCACGGCCAGGAGCTTGACCACCGCGATGGGCGCCACCGCCCGCCAGCGGCGCCAGCGGGCGCCCCTTGCGAGCTGCGCGCCCAGGGCGACGAGCATCATGGGCACCAGCGCCCCGGACAGCGAGCGCAGGGGAAAGGAGGCCCATACCGGCAGGAAGTCCACGCCGTCGAACGACCGCAGGCGGATCTCCCTCAGCACGAAGGCGACCGCCAGCGCGTAGGGCATCGGGAGCTTGAAGAGGCCCAGGGCCTCACGGGCGCTGCCGCCCTTGGCCACCGCCAGCACCACGTAGCCCAGGCACCAGATCAGCAGGTTGCTGAACATCACCACCAGCGCCTGTACCTGCAGGCCCGCGTCGGTATCGGGCTGACCGCCGAACAGGGCGCCGCCCTCGACGTAGAGCAGATGGGCCACCGGGATGCCGAAGTTGCCGGCGTTGAAGACGATGCTGCCGAGGATGGCTGCGGCAACCGTCTCGTTGGGTGCGCCCAGGGCGCGGCCGCCGGCGAACAGCAGCACCCCCAGGGTCCCCAGGACGATCAGGAAGACCAGGGCAATGAGCCGGATCTCGTCCCAGGGAATGTCGCTGTCGTAGATCTTGATCAGCAGGAACGACGGCACCAGCAGCCACATGCTGACGCGGGCGAGGGTCTCCACGCTCAGCGGCTGGTACCGCTGGATGAGCGAGCCCGTGCCCACCATGAGCAGCAGCGGCAGGAGGATGTTGTAGAGGATCTGCCCGGTGTGGTGCAGCATGGCTTGGCGGAGGAGAGGTTGCCGGCCCGTGTCCTGGGCCGTGCTCCGGCTTGTGAGACAAGGAGCCCCTGCACCATAGCGGGAGCTTGCAGGCAGGAAGGCCCGGCGCTTCGATGCTCCCGCGCGTGCGGGTTCCTGAAGCGCCGGCTGATGACTGCGTTACGGCGGACCCGGTAGGGGCCACCAGCCGGTCGCCCCTACCGTCGCTGAAACTCGATTACCCGGACAGGCTTTTGACCCGACCCTATCCGGCGGATTCCGCGAAGAACTTGCCGGGCATCTCGATGGGAGGCAGGGTCTTGTTCTCCTCCGAGTCGGACGGCAGCGGCTTGCCGTCGGGGCGGAGGCGGGCATCGTCACCCCTCTGCGGCTTGGCGTCGATGCCGCAGCCGATGCGCAGCACCACGAGATTGTCGTCGCCGGTGTTGAGATAACGATAGTATGCGCCCTTGGGGATCATCACGCCCTGGTACTTCTCGATCTGCAGCTCGTTGTCGTTCTCGTCGAATACCGACATCCGGCCTTCCAGCACCACGAACGAATGGTCCTCGTCCAGGTGGCAGTGAACCGCGTTCTCACCGCCCTCGGAGTTGATCTTGGTGTGGATCCACATGTTGTCGGTCTTGGCCACGAGCTGGGTGACCCGGCCCTGCTGCATGTAGGGAGTCTTGAGCGAGTACTTGTAGGACTTGGGCCTCTCGACCTCTTGTTTCTCTGCGACTGCTTCCATGGTGAAACTCCTTTCCGAATCTTCGTGTTCCGCCGTCAACCGCGGGAGCCCGGCCGGCGATACCCCGTATCCGTATCTCCCTTGCTACGCGTTGATGCCGTCCAGCTTGAGGTCGTAGAGCCGTAGCACGTTCTCGCGCACGACCCTGCGGAAGACGTCCGTAGGCAGGTGCCCCAGCTCGTCGGCGATGACCTGGCGGGAATGCGGCCAGGTGGACGCCGCGTGCGGATAGTCGTTGGACCACATGCAGGTCTCGCTGCCCCACCAGTCCAGCAGGCGGCCGCCCGTGGGATCGCTGAAGAACGTCGCGTAGAACTGCTCGTTGCAGTACTCGCTGGGAAGCTTCTTCATGTGCGGCAGCGGCGCCTTGGAGGCGTGGCGCTTGAAGTACTTGTCCCACTCGTGGAGGTAGAACGGAATCCACGAGATCTCGTTCTCCACGTACACGAACTTGAGGTCGGGATAGTTGGACATGGGGCCGCCGAAGACCAGTTCGAACATCGTGTTGGCGGCGTCCGCCAGCTTCTGGTTGACGGTCATGCGGTAGACGTCCAGCCCGTGCCGCTCGTACCGGCTGTAGTTGAATCCCGTCAGGATGTGCAGGTTGACGGGCATCCGGAGGTCCTGGGCCGCCTCCCAGAAAGGGTTGTAGTGGTCGCTGGTGAAGGGCAGGTGCGGCGGCGGGACCTGCCAGATCAGGCAGCCCACGAGCCCGGCTTTCTTGCAGCGCTCCATCTCCTTGATGGCGTTGTCGATGTTGTAGAGCGAGACCGACGGCACGCCCACGAGTTTGTCGGGATGCACCTTGCAGTAGTCGATGAGCCAGTCGTTGGCGATCTCGAAGCAGGCTTCCTGAAGCTCGGCGTCGTCCAGGGCGAACAGGCGCAGCCCCAGGGTCGGATACAGCACCTCGGCGGACACCCCGTCCACCGCCATCTCCTCGACCCGCGCCTGGGGGTTGTAGCCGCCCGGCTTCTCGCCGATGGCGTTCCGGGGCGGAAACTCGGGATACCGGCCCTTGAAGCTCGCCGGCAGGTTGTTGGTCCACAGGTCTGTGGGCTCCATGATGTGGGAATCCGCGGATACGATGATCTCGTTGGCGAGATCCTTCTCGGTACTCTCTACGGTTGACGCACTGATACTCACTATGAATCCTCCTCTTTTCCTTTGGCTCAGCTACTCCTTATGCGTGTTTTCGGCCGCTTTGTCCACCGCTCGACTTCAGGCTGGTGCACTCGAAGGTCCAGTGTGTTATGAGAACTCGGCAACGCGGGCTCGACCGGTTTCCGGACAGGGCCATGCCGGGAAGACCGCCCGCGGAATCCATCTTCGGAGGCAACTCATGACGACCATGATCACGGGCGCGGGCTTGGTGGGCTCCCAGATAGCACGCATCCTCGTGCAGCAGGGCGAGAAGCCGGTCCTGTTCGATATCGCACCCAACCTCACCGCGCTGGCGGACGTGGTGGACGTGGACAGCGTCACCCTGTTCCGGGGGGACCTGTTGAACCCCTTCGATCTCGGCAAGGTGATCCACGAGCAGGGCGTCACGCGCATCGTCCACACCGCCGCCTATCCCAATCTCGGCACCGGCGCCCAGGAGAACCCCTACGGCGCCATTCAGGTGAACATCATGGGCACAGCCAACGTCCTGGAGGCGGCGCGGCTCCACGGCGCCGAGCGGGTGGTGATGATCAGCACCGCGGCGGTGGCCCGGGGCGTGGCCGGTGGCGAGGACAACGGCGACCGCAGCAAGGAAGAGGCGTTGCCGCGTCCCAGTTCGTTCTACTCCGCCACCAAGCAGGCCGGCGAGAACCTGGGGTACAACTACGCGCGCTCGCACGGCGTCGACTTCCGGGCCGTACGCTTCCCCAACGTGGCCGGCCCCTGGATTCCGGGCGGGGGCGGCCGCCCCAGCGCCATGTTCCGCACGTTGGTGGAGAAGTCGGTGGACGGCGTCGAGCACACCATCCCGCCCGGCACCATGGAATGGCTCTACTCCAAGGACGCCGCCCGGGGCGTGGTCCTGACCCTCCAGGCCGAGGGCATCAAGAGCCGCGTGTTCAACCTGGGCGTCGGCCGGCCCTACGACAACCAGGAACTCATCGACATCTTCAAGCAGGTGGTGCCCGGCGCCAAGCTCGGCGTGGACGACAGCGCGACCACCTCACAGACGTCGTCGGTCTTCCTGGACATCACCCGCGCCCGGACCGAGCTGGGCTTCGATGCCGAATACGACATACCCGCCGCGGTGACGGACTACGTTGCCTGGTACCGCCGCATCAAGAAGGCGAGAGGGGGCTGAGGGCAAGGAACCGACGGCAGGAAAAACGTCGCCAGGCCACTGCTCGTCATCACGCCGTTGCCGGCAGCAGTCCCGTGCATCCTGGCACGGTTATTCGTGGGACCGCACACTGGAAACAAACGCTCACAGAGGACCACGCCATGAGTGACAACCCCGTTTACGAACCCCCGAAGGTCTGGAAATGGGAACGCGAGAACGGCGGCCGGTTCGCCTCCATCAACCGTCCGGTCTCCGGCCCGACGCATGAGGCCGAGCTGCCGCGCGGCAAGCATCCGCTCCAGCTCTATTCGCTGGCAACGCCCAACGGCGTAAAAGTGACGGTCATGCTCGAGGAGCTGTTGGCGGCCGGACACGCCGGAGCGGAGTACGATGCCTATATCATCAATATCCGCGAGGGCGACCAGTTCGGCTCCGGGTTCGTCGCCATCAATCCGAACTCGAAGATCCCGGCGCTGGTGGACTACTCGATGCCCAGGCCCACGCGGGTGTTCGAATCGGGCGCGATTCTCCTCTATCTGGCCGAGAAGTTCGGCGCCTTCATCCCGGAAGACCGGTCGGACCGCGCCGAGTGTCTCTCATGGCTGTTCTGGCAGATGGGCGCCGCCCCCTATCTCGGCGGCGGCTTCGGACATTTCTATGCCTATGCCCCCTACAAGATGGAATACCCCATCGACCGCTTTACCATGGAGGTGAAGCGCCAGCTCGACGTCCTCGACCAGCGGTTGGCCGAAAATCACTATGTGGCGGGCGATGCCTACACCATCGCCGACATGGCCATCTGGCCGTGGTACGGCGTGCTCACCACCGGCAGGCTCTACGACGCCGCCGAGTTCCTCGACGCACAAGCGTATACCAACGTCTTGCGCTGGCATGAGGACATTGCGGCGCGCGACGCGGTGGTCCGCGGACGGAAGGTCAACCGGACCAACGGGCCGCCCGAGGACCAACTCCGCGAGCGCCACGACGCATCGGACTTCGAGCTCCGAACGCAGGACAAGCTCGAGGCGGCGGGGTAGTCTGCGGAATACGCAAGAAAATCTTTGCTGTTCCGTGGATAGGTGAAATCTCGAAGAACGCGACCTGAACGTCGGTTCGTTCTCGTGCAGCCTCAGAGGTTGTACAACGCCCTTGCATTCCCGCCGGTGATCTTCGCCGCGGCCTCCGGGGTCAGGCGCGGGTCGTTGGCGACGCCGTCCAGGGCCAGCAGTTCGGTGGCGCTGTCGGCGTGGCCGTAGTCGGTGCCGACTACCAGGTGGTCGTCTCCGGCGGTGTCGATGACGTAGGGCAGGTCGTCGTTGGTCTCGCACCCGATCCAGATCCGGTTCCGAGCCAGCAATTCCTTCTTGCTGAAGTCTTTGCCCGCCATGTGGTAGCGCTTGTACAGGTCGCTCAGTGCGTAGGGCAGCCACTGGGAGCCCACTTCCAGGAACGCCATCTTGAGCTTCGGGAACCGTTCGGGGATCTTGTCCATGATGAGGGTGTGGAAGGCTCCGACTACCACCAGCTTGAATTTGGAGAAGCCCACGGTTTCGTATTTGTAGTAGTCGTACAGCACGGGGCTGCCGTTGGAGGAGTGGATGCACACCGGTATGTCCAGCCGGCCGGCGGCGTCGTAGACCGGATGGAAATAGGGATCGCTCAGCAGCCGCTCTCCCTCCGAGCCTCGCATGTAGATGCCCACCGCGCCGTTCTCCCTGGCCAGCCGGGCCTCCTCGTACACCTGGTCCGTGCTGAGCAGTGGCGCCACCGCCACCCAGCGCAGGCGGTTGTCCGATTGTTTCCAGCATTCCCCCATCCAGCGGTTGTAGCTGCGGCACAGCGCCAGCTCGATCTCGGGCCGGGGCGTCAACGGGATGATGAAGATAGTGGGAAAGATGACCTGGATGTCCACCCTGAGCTCGTCCATGTGCCGGAGCCGCACGGCTACGTCCCGCAGTTCGCGCGATTCCAGCGGCGTGTCCTTGCCCACGTTGCGGGACTTGAGCCGCAACGTGCCGTCCACCAGCCAGTACTCGTCCACGGACCCGGCGCCGTTGAGGGAGCCGACGATTTCGGGGCGGTACTTGCGGTCGGCGCCGTCCATGAATTCCCAGGTCTCTTCGGTTTCGAGAACGTGTGCGTCCGCATCGATTCTGAGCATTTTCGGGCTCCTCTGGTCATGGTTCCGTTGGTCGTGTGCCGTACCCGAAGTCCGGCTGTGAATCAACGGCCGTGCCAAACCGGCGGCCGCTTCTCGACGAAGGCGCGCGGCCCTTCCTTGCTGTCTTCGGTGGTGAGGACCAGGGTGGCAAGGTCGGACTCCAGCCCCAGCGCCTGTTCCAGCGGCATGCCGGCGCCTTTGTGGACGGATTCCTTGATGTATCTGAGCGCCAGCGGCGCGCCCTTGGCGAAGGACGCGGCCATCTCCTCGCCGGCCCGCGTAAGCTCCTCCGTGGGTACCAGCGTGTTGACGAGCCCGATACGGTACGCTTCCCGAGCGTCGACAAGCTCGCCGGAGAGGCAGATTTCCAGCGCCTTGGCGATGCCTGCGAGGCGGGCCAGCCGTTGGGTCCCGCCCGATGCCGGCATGAAGCCGCGACGGACCTCGGTAACCCCCAGCCGGGCGTTTTCCGCAGCGATGCGGACGTCGCAGGCCATGGCAATCAACAGGCCGGCGCCCACCACATAGCCGTGCAGCAGAGCGATGGAGGGCTTCTGCAACGACGCCACCGCGTCGATGGGCGAGTGCGTGCCCGGCGCCTGCCTGGCCTGTCGGGCTTCCAGCGGTGACGCCGATGCCGCGGCCGGATCGGCGTTGCGCCGGGCGCGCTCCTTGAGGTCGCCGCCCACGGTAAAGGCCTTTTCGCCGGCGCCCTGGAAGAGCACCACCTGGACGTTCCGGTCCGCCTGCGCCCGGGCACAGAATTCGATGATGTGGTGGCGCATCTCCTCGTTGATGGCGTTCAGAACTTCCGGGCGGTTCAGCGTGATCCATGCTGTCTGCCCCTTGAGCTCGTACAAGACCTTGTCGTCGTTCATCCGCGTTGTCTCCGTGTGCCGTGTAAACGCGCAGCAGTCGTCTTGTTCGCCCACTTGCTCCGTCATTCCGCCTGTCGGTTCATGACACCGCGCCGTCGTCCAGCCGGTAGACCCGTGTGGCGGTGTCGTGGAACAACGTTGCGCGTTCCGCATCGGAGTAGCTCCGGGTCATGATCTTGAAGGCGTTCCATACGGACCCATAGGAGTAGGATATCCGGTCCACCGGAAAGTTGCTTTCGAACATGCAGCGGTCGGGGCCGAACTTCTCGATGCAGAGCTCGAAGTAGGGCCGCATGGCCTCGGCCAGCTCGGCGGAGCCGGGCTTCGGCGCGCGCTGGTGCCAGTCGTAGCCCGAGCGCAGCGAACCGACGCCGCCCAACTTCAACACCAGGTTGGGGTGTGACGACAGCGCGGCGATGTCGGCGCTCCATGCCTGGAACACCTCGTTGCGGCGGCCCTCGTAGGGCCCGAGCCCCAAGGGTCCGCCGATGTGGTCGAGAATGATGGCCACCTCCGGGAAATCCCGCGCCAGCTCCACCAGCTCGGGAAGCTGGGGGTGATAGAGCCAGGCGTCGAAGCTCAGCCCGTGGCGTTGCAGGCAGGCGAAGCCCTTGCGGGCCGCGGCGTCCCGCAGCAGCCCGGGCCGCGGCACGCTCCGGAACGAGTCCGAGGGGTCCCACATGGTGGAATACCGGATGCCGCGCAAGCGGGTGGGGCTCGCCGCCCGATGCGCCTCCAGGACCTCGTCCACGGCGTCGCCCAGGGCCAGGTCGGCATAGGCCACGATGCCGACCGCCACCGAGGTATCGGCCTCCGCAAGCGAATTCTCGACCGCGATGCTCTCCAGAAACTCCGTCTCCCCGACCGGCCGCAGTTCCGGCGGCCCGCGGTCGCGGTACATGGCCCCGCATTCCACCGCCACGCTCGAGACGATGCGATGGCCGCCCGAGGCGTCGCGCAGAAAATCGTCGAGCAGGTAGGGGTTGTCGGGACGCCGCCACAGATGGTGGTGCGGATCGCAGATGGCGAGACCGGGCTCCAGCGGCGCCTCGTCCGCGGTGTTCGTTTCGGGATCGATCAAGTCGGTACCCTGAGCTTTGCAGTCCGTACCCTCACGGACCCTCGGCTTTGCGTGGCGGCTGCGTCGTCGATCCGGGTGCTCGCACTGCACGACCGGGTTTGATACACATGGTTTCCGCGAACCGATACGGAACAGGAGATCCCGTGGATTTCGAGCTCGCCCATTACCCTGTCCGGTCCCTTTCCTGGGGCGCCAACACCGAATATCGGGAAGGTGAACTCATTGTCAACCGCGAGGCGCTGCGCGCCGAGCTGTTGGCGGAGCCGCTCATCGACGACGTGGAGTTGAGCATCGTCCGGCCCGGAGAGCGTACCCGGATCCTCCACGTGGTGGACATCGTCGAGCCGCGCTGGAAGGAGCCGGAACGCGGCAGCCCGTTTCCCGGAAGCCTCGGGAGGTTGTCCCAGTGCGGCCTCGGCCGCACCCATGCGCTGGACGGCGCGGCCGTGGTGACCTCCGGTTCCCTCCCAAGGTCCGAAGAGGCCATCATCGACATGTACGGCCGGGGCAGCGAGCTGAGCCGGTTCGGCCGGATGCCCGGCCTGGTGGTCCTGCCCAGACCACGGGAAGGAGCGGACCCCGGAGCATTCGGCCTCGCGCTCATGCGCGCGGGGCTGTGGACGGCCGTCTTCCTGGCCGAGACGACGAAGCAGGTCGAGCCCGCCCGCATGGAAATCTTTTCCCTCGAACCGGGACGGACCGCGTCGCCGGCCCTGCCGCGTGTCGGATACCTTACCTTCGCGTATTCCCACGGCATCGGCCGCCAGAAGCTCTTTTACGGCCAGAGCACCAAGGACATCGTGCCGAGCGTGGTGCATCCCAACGAGCTGCTGGACGGAGCGCTGGTGAACGACGGCTATACCAAGCCCACCAAGAACGCCACCCACGACATCCTGAACCATCCGATGATCCGGGAGCTCTACCGCCGGCACCACCAGGACCTCGTCTTCGCGGGCGTGGTGCTGGCCAACCACCACGCGACCTACGACGAGAAGGCGGCCACGGCCTTTCACGCGGCCCGGCTGCTCAGGTACGTGGTGGAGGCGGACGCGGTGGTCATCACCAAGGACGGCGGCGGTCAGGCGGACGTGGACCTGATGCTCGCCTGCAGGGCCTGCGAGGAGGCCGGCCTGCGCACGGTGCTGGTGGCCAAGGAGGAGGCCGGGGACGACGGCACCGCGATGGTGGACATCGCGCCTCAGGCGGATGCCATGGTGAGCGTCGGCAACTGTCCCGAGAAGGTGTGCCTCGACGAGTCCATGGACCGGGTCATCGGAGGAAGCGAATTTCTCGGCGCCATCCAGGGAGAGGTGGCCGGCGCAGTGGAGATCCCGGTTCAGAACATCATCGGCGCCATCGATCCCATCGGCGGGTCCACGCTGATGGCCCGCGCCGGGTAGGGAGGCAAGATGAAACGAATCGTCCACTACGTGAACCAGTTCTTTGCCGGCCTTGGCGGCGAGGAAAGCGCCGGCGCGGCTCCCGGCGTGCTGGAAGGGGCAGTGGGTCCGGGCCGGCTGCTGCAGGCGTTGCTGTGGGAAGACGCCGGCATCGTCGCTACCGTCTACTGCGGCGACGATCACTTCTCCGAGAACGAGGACGCGGCGACCGCCCGGCTGCTGGAGCTCATGGCGGAGGCCAAGCCGGATCTCCTGTTCGCCGGACCGGCCTTCGGGTCGGGCCGGTACGGATTGGCCTGCGCGGCGGTGTGCCGGGCGGCGGGTGCAGAGCTCGGTATCCCGGTCCTGACCGCCATGGCGCCGTCCAATCCCGGGGCCGACGCGATTCGCCGCGAGATCCCGGTGGTTCGGACCGGGGAGTCGTCGGGCGCAATGCGTTCCTCCCTCCAGTACTCGGCTGGCGTGATTTTGAAGGTCCTTGCCGGCAAGGCCGTGGCTCCGGGCAGCGAAGACGGGTTGCTTCCCCGCGGCGGCCGGTGGAATACGCAAGTCCCCAAGCGGGCGGCCGAACGGGCCGTGGACCTGCTGCTGGCCAAGCTCGCCGGCGGTCCGATGGAAACGGAGATCCCGCTGCCGGCCTTGGAAGAGGTATCGCCCGCGCCGGGGATCCGCAACCTCGGGCACGCAAAGGTGGCGCTGGTCACCACCGGCGGTCTCGTGCCCCGGGGCAATCCGGACGAGATCAAATCGTACCTGTCCACCCACTTCGGCGCCTACGGGCTGGAAAGCAGGGATCACCTCACCGCCGATGAGTTCGAATCGGTGCACGGCGGTTTCTTCACCGCGGCCGTGAACGAGGATCCCAACCGGCTGATTCCCCTGGATGCGCTTCGGGAGGCGGTTCGGGAGGGATCCCTGGGCGCGCTGCACGAGCGCTTCTACTCCACCACCGGAAACGGCACGCCCATCGAGACCGCGGCCAGCATGGCCCGGGACATCGCGGCGTCGCTGGAGGAGGACGGCGTCGACGGCGTCATCCTCACCTCCGCCTGAGGCACCTGCACTCGCTGCGGCGCAGCGATGGCGAAGGAACTGGAAAGAGGCGGCATCCCGACGGTGCACGTGACCAATCTCGTTTCGGTATCGGAGAACACCGGAGCCAAGCGGATCCTGTCCGGACGGGCCATTCCACACGTGTTCGGAGACCCGTCCCTCGACGCCGATGAAGAGCGCCGGCTGCGGCGGCGCCTGGTGGAGCAGGCGCTGGAAATGTTGAAGGAGCCGGAGGGCGCGGCGTGAGGGAGGGCGGTGTTTTCCTCGGGGGGTCCTTGACAGGAGCACCCTAAAGTCGGTTAATCGCACGATCAAACCCGAGAGGAGGCATTTTCATGATACAGCGAATTCTCGTTCTGATGGCAGGGTTGCTATTCTTGGCGAGCCCTGCATGGGGCGACGCGGTGGCCGACTTCTACAAGGGCAAGACCATCCGCATTGTCGTCGGCTATGGTCCGGGCGGCACCACCGACCTCACCACCCGGCTGATCGCGCCGGTCCTGCACAAGTACATTCCGGGCGGTCCCCGGATCGTGGTCCAGAACAAGGCGGGCGGCGGCAGCATGCTGGCGGCCAATACGGTGTTCAACAACGAACGCCGGGACGGCACCGTGATGGCGGCCATCAGCAGCAGCCTCGTGATGAAGCAGGCTCGCGGCGTGGCGGGGGTCCAGTTCGATGGCAGAAAGTTCAATTGGGTCGCCAGCGCGTTCCGGGCCAACTCTGCGTGCGCGGTGCGGGAGGACGCAGGCGTGAAGAGCTTCGCCGATGCGGTGAAGACCAAAAAGCAGCTCATCACGTCGAGCTTCGACAAGGGCGGCCTGTCCCACCTCGAGCCGATCATCTTCAACGCGGTCTTCGGCAGCAACTTCAAGGCGGTCACGGGATTCCCCAGCGGCGGCGCCCAGCGTCTGGCGGTGAAGAACGGTGAGGTCAACGGCTTCTGCACGACGTTCCAGACCATGAAGAGCACCGAAATCGCCATGTTCGAGGGTGCGGCGAAGTGTTGCCGGGTCCTCATCATCGCGGGCGCGACCAAGGAGGATCACCGTTTGCTGAAGGGCGTCCCCGCGGCCGAGGCGCTGGCCAAGGAGCAGGGCAAGAGCGCTGACGAGCTGGCCATGCTGAGGGCGATGAACGCCACCAACCAGATCAGCATCGTCCATACGCTCCCGCCCGGGGTGCCGAAGGACCGTGTCGAGGCCATGCGCGACGCGTTCGCCAAGGCGTACAACGACCCGCAGGTCAAGGCCCTGGCGGAGAAGCAGAACCGCGATCTGCAGCCCAGGCGGGGCGACAACGTGGCCTCGGTCGTCGATGAGTTGCTCAACACTCCCGAGTCCATCATGGACCGGATCAAGGCGCTTATCGCGAAGGGCTGAAGACCGGCGGCGCACCGTCGCGTCGAATCGACCGTAGGTGGTCCCGTGGGCCCGGTTCGCGTCCGTCGCAAGGCGGTCTCGGGCCGGGCCCGGCAACGCAGTACAATACCCGAGCTCAAGTCTGAAGACTCGAAACCAACCGTCCTCGTTACCGTAACGCCATGCTCGAAGCCTTCGTCGCAGGTCTCATCCAGGTATTCAATCAGACCACGTTCCTGTTGATGATGATCGGCATCTTCCTGGGGTTCATCGTCGGGATCCTGCCCGGCATCGGCAGCCCCGGGGCGGTGGCCCTGATGCTGCCGTTCATCTTCCACATGGACCCGGTGCAGGCGTTCGCCTTCCTGCTCGGGATGTACGCGGTCACCGGCACCACCGGCGACATCACCTCGATCCTGTTCGGCGTGCCCGGGGAGGTGGTGGCCACCGCCACCATCATCGACGGGCATCCCATGGCCAAACAAGGCCAGGCCGGCCGCGCCCTGGGCGCGGCGCTCATGAGCTCTCTGGTGGGCGCCATCGTCGGCGCGTTCTCCCTGGCCGCCGCCATTCCCATCGTCACCCCGCTGGTACTGTCCTTCAAGTCACCGGAGTTCTTCTCTCTGGCGATCCTGGGGATCTGCTTTCTGGCGGCGCTGAGCGGCGACAACAAGCTCAAGGGGGTGCTGGCCGGGGGACTGGGGCTGGTGCTTTCCACCATCGGCCTGGACTACCAGGAGAACATCGAGCGCTATACCTTCGGCCTGGTGAACCTCTGGGAGGGGCTCGGCCTCATCGCCGCGGCCGTGGGGCTGTTCGCGGTGCCGGAGATCGTCGAGCTGTGGATCAGGGGCTCCAGCATCGCCGAAGCCAAGGTGGGCAAGCTGGGGGGCGTGTGGCAGGGGGTCAGAGACACCTTCGCCCACATCGGCATCACCGTCCGCTGCAGCATGATCGGCACTTTCTTCGGTCTGGTGCCGGGCGTGAGCGCCGCGCTGTCCCAATGGGTGTCCTACGCCCACGCGGTCCAGAGCGCCAGGGACCGTAGCGGCTTCGGCAAGGGCGACGTCCGCGGCGTCCTGGGACCGGGGGCGGCCAACAACTCGGGCATTGGGGCGGCCATGATCCCGACCGTGGCCTTCGGCGTGCCCGGCAGCGCCACCACCGCCATCCTGCTGGGCGCCTTCATCATCCAGGGACTGCAACCCGGGCCGAAGATGTTGACCGAGCACCTGTCCCTGACCTTCTCGTTCGTCTGGCTCATCGTCATATCGAACATCATCACCGTCGCGTTTTGCCTGCTGTTCCTGAACCAGTTGGCGAAGATCACCCAGATACGCGGGTCGCTGCTTATTCCTGCCTTGTTCATGCTCATCTACCTGGCGGGTTTCGCCAACACCAATTCCTACTTCGCCATGACCACCACCTTGGCCTTCGGGGTCGCCGGCGTGGTCATGGTAAACCACGGCTGGCCGCGTCCGCCGCTGGTGCTGGGGTTGGTGCTCGGGCCCCTGGTGGAGCGGAACCTGTTCATCTCGTACGAGATCTACGGACTTTGGTTCCTGTTCCGCCCCATCGTCATGGTGACCTTCGGGATCGCCCTTGTCGTGATCTTCCTGCCCGGGCTGCAGGACTGGATGGCGAAGCGGGGTCAGCCCGAGGAGGAGCCGGGTGCGGAACCGGACTGACATCGTTATCGGCGTGTTGCTGGTGACGCTCCTCACATGGGCGGTGTGGGAAGCGCAAGACTGGCCCGCGCGCACGCGGTTCTTCCCCCTGGCCATTGGCTATCCGGTGCTGGCCATGGCGATGATGCACCTCGGCTACAGCCTGTGGTCGGGGTTTCGGCCGCCCAGGTTCGAGCAGGGTCCGGCAGAGCCGGAGCCTGCGGCGGAGGCCGGGCCGGTGCCGGATCCGGTTGTGGTGCGCCGGCGCACGCTCGAGATCTCCTTCTGGGCCGTGGCCTTCGCCTTGGGCCTGTGGCTCCTGGGCTTCAAGGTCGGCGGGCTGGTCATGCCGACGATCTTCCTCCGCTATCAGGCCCGCGAACTCTGGCGCACCAGCCTCCTGTACAGCCTGGGCGTGTACGTGTTCTTCAAGGGCGGCTTGGAGGAGGCGCTATCGTTTCCCTTGCCTCCCGGCCGCATCGCCCACTCCCTCGGCCTCTACTCCTTCGATTCCTACCTGACGGACCCGATTCTGAACCTGTTCCGGTGAGGGTATCAGCGTAGTGACACGGGCTGGTATCGAGACGCCATCTGTAGTACCTTGTAGTACATGTCGACACTAACGATCCGCATCGACGACCGGCTGGACGCGGAATTGCGCGACGTCGCGGCGCGAACGGGCACAGGCAAGAGCGCTTTCGTGCGCGAGGCCTTGCGCCGGCAACTGGCAATTGCACGACTTGAACAACTGCGTCGCCGTGTCGCGCCGTTCGCCGAGGCCCATGGCTGGCTGACCGACGAGGATGTCTTCGACGAAGTCTCGTGAGGATCCTGCTGGACACCAACGTCCTGGTCGCGGCCTTCGCCACCCGCGGGTTCTGCCACGACATCCTGCAGCTCGTGCTCGTCCGGCATCGGCTTCTCGTCGGTGAGGCGGTCCTCGAAGAGCTCCAGGGGATTCTCGCCGACAAGCTCTGCATGCCGGCGGCGCACGTGAGCGAAGTGGTCGGTTTCGTTCGTGAACACGCAGAGATCGTGGCGCCTGCCGAACCGGCGGCCTGGCCCGGCAGAGATCCTGCCGATCGCTGGATAGCCGCTGCAGCGCTCGGCGGAGCGGCGGACATACTGGTGACCGGGGACAAGGACCTTCTCGAAGCCGGGCCGGCGCCGGGTCTGCGGATCGTGAGTCCCCGAGGGTTGTGGGACTTGCTTCGTACAGCGGGGCTTGAAGAGTGACTTTGGTTGCATCTGGCTCAGGGACCCGTCTGACGGCACGATGAATGAGAGTGGGTCATCGAGTACGTCGCATTCGGGCGACCACAGCTACATCCGCGAGCCGGCCGCTCTGGAGCGGTTGATCCGGCGCGTCGAGGATGGCGACCGGATCGCGCTGGATATCGAGGCCGACAGCCTCCATAGCTACGCCGAAAAGGTCTGCTTGATCCAGCTTTCCGTCGGGAGCGGCCACTTCGTCGTGGACCCCCTTTCCGACCTGGACCTGACCGGCTTCGCCGAGGCCTTGGCGGAGAAGCGGCTGATCGTGCACGGCGGCGACTACGACCTGCGCATGTTGCGCGCGTGGCAGGGGTTCAGGCCGGGCGACGAGGTGTTCGACACGATGATCGCCGCGCAGTTGCTCGGCATCGAGCAGATCGGGCTGGCGGCCCTGGTCGAGAAATTCCTTGGCATCGCGATGACCAAGGACTCGCAGAAGTCGGACTGGTCGCGCCGGCCGCTCAGCGAAAAGCAGTTGCGTTACGCTGCCAACGACACGCGACATCTCGAGGAACTCGCCGATCACCTTCACGAAGAACTGATCCGGCGGGGCCGGGTGGAATGGCACCGGGAGAGTTGCCGCGCCATGGTGGACGCCAGCGGGCGTGATCGTCCGCGTGATCCCAGGCAAGCCTGGCGAATCAAGGGAGCCGGCCGGCTGACTCCCCGTCAACTGGCGTATCTGCGGGAAATCGGGTCGTGGCGTGACGAGCGCGCCCGGCGCGCCGACCGCCCGGCCTTCAAGGTCCTGGGCAACCGGCAACTCCTGGAGCTGGTCCAGTGGGCGGAGTCCCATCCCGACGAGCCCTTGGACCGGGGACCGAAGCTGCCGCGCGACATCGTCGGCTCCCGCCGGAGAGCGCTCGAGCACGCGCTTGACCGGGCCGCGGCCATGACGCCCGCGCAGTGGCCGGAACGCGGTCGTCCCCCGCGTGTGCATCCGCCGCCTATCGACCGGCGGCGGATCGACGCGCTACGAAACGAGTGCGCCAGGATCGCCGGGGAACTGGCGATCGCCCCTTCGACGCTCGCACCCAAGGCCGCCCTGGAAGCCATCGTCCAACGGCGACCCCGGACTCTCGATGAGATCATGGCGAGCGGGGGGCTGTTGTGCTGGCAGGCGGAGCTCGTGGGACCCGCCGTGGACAAAACCCTGCACGTGACCCGGGCAGGGCCGCACGACGAAGCCTGCGACAATGGCCTGGCAGTCCGGGAAGACGGGAAAGAAGCCGTCGGGAAGGCCCCTGACAGATAGACCGTGCGCCGGCAATGTGTCATAGGTCGATCCGTCGAGCGCAGGGGCCGTACGCGGGCGGCGGCCGCGATGTTACCCAAGGCATCTCGATCGAGCGCAGGCGCGGGGGCGATACCGTACCGGGAGGAACCGTGACCATGGACAATCGAGCGGCAGCGATACACGACGGACTGAAGCACCCGGTGATCGACGGCGACGGTCACTGGATCGAGCCGGTTCCGGTCTTTCTCGAGTATCTGAGCGAAGCGGGCGGCCCTGGAGCGGTCGATCGGATCCGGGCGCTGTGGCGACGGAATCAGGGATGGTACGGGGCCAGCGCGGCGGAGCGCCAGCACCATCGTATGCGCCGCACCATCTGGTGGGGCGTCACCGCCGATACGTTCGACAAGGCCACGGGGCTGTTGCCGGCGCTGTTGAACGAGCGCCTGCCGGAGCTGGGCATCGACTTCGCGATGATCTATCCGAGCTTCGGTCTCAGCGTCAACGGCATCGCCGACGATGACCTGCACCGGGCCGGAGTCCGGGCCTACAACATGATGACGGCGGACATGTTCGGGCCCTATGCGGAGCGGTTCGCGCCGGTGGCCATCATCCCCGCGCACACCCCGGACGAAGCCCTGGAGGAGCTGGAGTACGCGGTGGTGCAGCGCGGCTTCAGGGCGATCATGCTGCGGGGCAACCAGGAGCGGAAGATCCCGGGTCTGGCGGAAGGCATCGACCCGCGCAAGGCCGCCTGGTACTGCGACAACATCGCCCTCGACAGCCCGTACGACTATGAGCCCGTTTGGCAGCGGTGCGTCGAGTTGGGGGTGGCCGTGACCCAGCACTCGGGCAGCGGCCGCTGGCACGACCGCGCCTCCATCAGCAACTTCACCTACAACCACGTGGGCCACTTCGCCGAATCGAACCACGCCTTCGCCCGGGGCGTCTTCCTGGGCGGCCTCGTGCGCCGCTATCCGAGCCTCAACTTCGGTTTCATGGAAGGGGGCGTGAGCTGGGCCTGCCAGATGTGCTTCGATCTGATCGAGCACTGGGAGAAACGCCGGCGCGCCGGGTTGCAATACCCGGACACAACCGACGTCGAGGAGCTGAAGGGCCTCATCGACTGCTACGGCGATGAGAGACTGAAGGCCAACGTCGACGCGATCATGGACAACCTGGACGCCTTCCGGCCGAACTGCAGTCTCGAAGAGTTGGCGAAGCCCGAGCACGTGGTGGACGATTTCGAGGCCGCGGGAATCGACTCCGAGGACGAGGTCCGGGCCGTCTTCGCGGACAACTTCTTCTTCGGCTGCGAGGCGGACGACCGCGCCACCATGTGGGCCTTCGATCCGCGCATGGGCGTGCGGCTGCAGCCGGTCTTCAGCTCCGACTTCACGCACTTCGACGTGCCCGACTTCAAGGAAGTGATCCCGGAGGCGTACGAGATGGTGGAGAAGGGCTACGTGACCGAGCAGGATTTCCGCGAGTTCACCTTCACCAACGCCGCGCGCCTGCACACCCGCAACAACCCGGACTTCTTCAAGGGCACCGCGGTCGAGAAGGCCGTGGCCGACGAGCTTGGACCGGCAGGACCGTCTCCGGCGCTGCAAGCCTGAGCGGCGTCCTCAGGTCAGGAACCAGGGCAGGACGCGGAAGCCCTTGAAGTCGAAGCTCTCGGCGCCGCCGTGGACCAGGACGCCGCCCTGGTTCGGGTTGGAGGGGATGGATGTCCACCAAGCGAGGGTGTCGACGGCGTCGGCCGGAACGGTTCGACCCGATTTTACCTCCACGGGGATGACTCGCTCGCCGGTGTCGATCAGGATGTCGATCTCGCGCCCGGTGGCGTCTCTCCAGCAATACAGCGGCGGGTCGCGGCGCATGGCGGTGAAGCTCTTGATCAACTCCGAGACGACGAACGACTCGAACACGGCGCCGCGTAGCGGGTGGCGCTCCAACGTCCCGGCGTCCCGGATGTCGAGGAGGTGGCAGACGAGTCCGGTGTCGAGGAAGTGCAGGCGCGGACGTTTGCGCAGGCGCTTGCGGTAGTTGGCATGATGGGGCGGCAGCGTGGTGGCCAGGAACCCGATCTCGAGGGCCGTGAGCCAACGCTTCGCCGTCTGCTGCGTGATCCCCACATCGGCGGCGAAGGTGGTGAGGTTGAGTTCACGAGCCGTGTGCGCCGCGGCCAGCCGTACGAAGCGCTCGAAGGTCCGCAGATCGGAGATCTGCATGACCTCGCGGAGATCGCGTTCGACGTAGGCGTGAAGATAGTCCCCCAGCCACTCCCCGGCGGGCAGGCCCCGGTCGTGAATACGCGGATAGAAGCCGTCGAGCAGCGTCTCCCAAAGTCCCCTGCGCGGTCGCCGGCCCGAGTCCGGCGCCCGGTGAGGGCGCGCCACTGCGCCGGCCAATCCGTCTCGCCGGCCCGCGCCCCCGGCTGGCGCCCTGCCGGTGCGGTCGAGGTTCAGGGGGTCCGGCGGAGGACCTTCCCACAACTCCGAGAGCGATAGCGGATACAGCCGGAGAAAGGCGGTGCGTCCCGCGAGCGTTTGGGACACCGATTCCATCAGGAGAAGATTCTGCGAGCCGGTCAGGATGAAGCGCCCGGCATGGCCGTCGTCATCGACGAGAACCTGGATGTAGGAGAGCAACTCGGGGACGCGCTGGATCTCGTCGAGAATCAGGCGGTCCCCCCGTGTCAGAAGGCTGCGCGGGTCGTCAATCGCCCGGGCCCGCAGGTCCGGCGCCTCGAGTGAAAGGTAGAGATGATCCGGGAACAGTGCCCGAACCAGCGTCGTCTTGCCTGATTGCCGGGGACCGATCAGGGTCACCACAGGGTAGGTCTTGGCCGCTACCGTCAGCGCTTCGGTCAAGTGGCGGTGCAACATGCCGGCCATCTTGCCGGTTCCGCCGGCATTGTGTCAATTCCATGATGCTATCATCAATATGGCACGATCTCGGAAGTGCGCTCTTGCTTGTCCACGTCCGCCTGAGCGAGGTTCCCACCGGCCATCACCCCTCCAGCCCCAAGCCGTAGAACCGGTTGCAGTTGTCGAAGAAGACTTTCCGCTTCTGGGCGTCGGTGATATCGGTCCGTTCGCGGACTTCCCGGGTGGCGTTGGGCCAGATGGTGTCCCAGTGGGGGTAGTCGGCGGCGAACAGCCACATGTCGTCGCCGAAGCGGTCCATGCAGTACGGCAGCATGGCGTCGTCCGGGTCGAAGCTCACGTATACCCGCCCGCTGGTGACGTAGTCGCTGGGCTTCGCCCTGAGCAGCGGCGCTTCCTCGCTGCGCCTCTCGTAGTGCTCGTCGATGCGGTCGAGCCAGTAGGGGAGCCAGCCGCACCCCGCCTCGAAGAACCCGACCTTCAGGTTCTGGAAGCGTTCCATCAGTCCGGAGGTGACGACGCCGAGAAACGCCTGCATGATCTCGAAGGAGAAGCTCACGGTGTGGGCCTGCAGAAACGTCTCCCAGCGCTCCTGGCCTTCGGCCCCCCAGGAGTTGCCGTGGAAGCAGACCGGGATGCCCAGGCGCTCGGCCTCGGCGTAGATGGGCCAGAACTCCTGGGCGCCCAGGTTCTTCCTGTGGCCGTGGGTGTGGATCATCACGCCCGGGTGATGCCACTGGGTGACCGCGCGGTCGAGCTCTTCCACGGCCGCGGGGACGTCCTTCAAGGACACGGTGGCGATGCCCTTCATGCGGGGGTTCTGCTGCTGTATCTCGCCGATGTAATCGTTCCAGGCCCGCGCCAGCGCCTTCTGGAGATCGGTCTGGGGCACCAGGCTCAGGTTCAATCCCATGGTCGGGTAGGTGACGGTGAGGTTGATGCCCTCCACGTCCATGTCTTCGGTATACCCGTCCACGCCGATGGTCTGCTTTCCCATGCGTCCCAGAAAGCGGTCCCAGGTGTCGCTGGGAAAGAGCCCCTGGCGGATGCGGCGGAACTCCTCGGGTATGCGTGAGCGGTAGTCATCCACGGTTTCGCGGATGTGCGAGTCGGAATCCAGAACGGGATAGGCTGCCATGGCGTTACCTCCACGATGGGCGTTGTAGCCAAGTGAATACGGCAAGACGTCGCCGCGTGTCAATCGGGGCAGAGGACGGGTCTTTCCGAAGTCCCCGCCGAATCCGTCGTTCCGAGCGGAGCGTCGAGCCCGTCATTCCGAGCGGAGCGAAGAATCTTATCCCCAGCGGGGAGACCCTTCGCTCCGCTCAGAGTGGACTATGGAAGGGTCCTGCAGGGCAGGACCGGACGGTCTCAGCCGGCCGCGCCGTAGGCCTGGTCGGTCTTGGCCGCCATGATGAAGTCGTTGCGGTGGAGGTTGCGGATCTTGTGGGTCCACCAAGTGACGCGGACCCGACCCCATTCGGTCACGATCCTCGGGTGGTGGCCCTCCGCCTCGGCGATGTCGCCCACGGCCGCGGTGAACGCCAGCGCCTGGGCGAAGTTCTTGAACTTGAAGAGCCGGTCCAGCCTGGGGATGCCGTCCTCCTCGATCAAGGCCCACTCCGGCGTCTGCGGCCCGAGCTCGCGCACTTCCTCGTCAGTGACCACCGGGGCATCGGCCCGGCACGCCACGCATTTCTCCTCGGTCAACGGGTTCATGGAATCCCTCCGGAATCGGGTCACGGGTATGGGCATAGGCGTCGACCATTAGCTTATCGGGAAGTTCGAGGGTAGGAAACTCGAGGGTAGGAAAGGGACCAGGGCTCCGAGTTCCGGGAGGGGAGGCGTCATGTCGCGAGATCGGTTTCGCGTGGTGGTGCTGGACGACTACGAGAGGTTCTGTACGACGGCGCCGGCTTACGAGGAAGCGGCCGGGTTGGCCGACATCGAGGTGGTGGAACGCAAGCTCACCACCGATGAGCAATGGTCCGCGGCGGTGGGCGAAGCCCATGCGGTGGTGCTCATGCGCGAGCGTTCACCCTTCCGGGAACGGGAGTTCTCCCTGGCGCCGTCGCTTCGCTTCGTCTCCCAGATCGGCCGCGGCATACCGCACCTCGATCTGGCGGAGGCCACGCGCCGCGGCATCGTGGTGTCGTGCACTCCCAACGACTCCGGCGCGTCCACGGTGGAGTTGACCTTCGCGTTGCTGCTGGCGCTGGCACGCAAGATCCCGCAGGTGACCCAGGGTATGCGGGAGGGCGCCTGGCCGCCGGCGGTGGGCCTGCTGCTGGAGGGGAGGACCCTGGGCGTCATCGGCCTGGGACGCATCGGCGCCAAGGTGGCCCGCATTGGACGGGCCTTCGACCTGGACGTTCTGGCCACCGGCAAGACCCTCACCGACGAGAGGGCCGCGGAGGCGGGAGCGCGGCGGGTTTCCCTGGAGACGCTGCTCGAAGAGTCGGACATCGTCTCGGTGAACTGCCGGCTGAACGCCGAGACCACCGGGCTCATCGGCCGTCGGGAGCTGCGGCGCATGAAGCCCGGCGCGCTGCTCATCAACACGGCGCGCGGCCCGATCATCTCCGAGGCGGCGCTGGTCGAGTCGCTCAAGCAGGGTCATCCGGGCGGGGTCGGTCTCGACGTCTATGATGAGGAGCCGCTGCCGCCGGACCATCCCCTGCGCGGCCTCGACAACGTCGTGCTGGCTTCCCACCGTGGCTACGCGGTGGACCGGATCCTCCACCAGCGCTACCAGAGCGCGTTCACCAACGTGATCGGGTTCATTCAGGGCGCGCCGGTGAACGTCATCAATCCGCAGGCGCAGAGCGTCATCCGGACTTGATCCGGGAGCCAGGGGTGGCGGCGGGGCAGGATGCCGGCTTCGGCCCTCCGTTCTTCGCCCGGATCACGGGTCGAGTCCGGGATGACGGAGAGCGAGGCTACACCGCCGCCCCTCAGGACTCTGCCAGCGCCTTGCGGAAACGGTCCCGGTAGTCGGGGCTGTACAGGCGGGGAAAGTTTTCCGGGTAGTCTTCTCCCGGCTCCACCTTGAGGACCACCATGATGGGGCCGTCCTCCTTGAGAAGCATGTCGAGGTTCCGGTCCCAGTCATCCAGACGGTCGAAGGTGTAGGTATTGGCATAGCCGGCTTCGCGCGCGAGGCCGGTGAAGGTGAAGCCGTCGTGGCGCGGGATGGGAACGGCGCCGTTGGTCTCGTAGGTGCCGTTCTCGCATACGCAGTGCACGAAATTCCTCGGCGAGGCGTTGGCGATGGTGACGATACTGCCCAGGTTCATGAGCAGGCTGCCGTCGCCGTCCAGCACCACCACCCGCTTGTCGGGCCGGCCCAGGGCCAGGCCGAGGGCGTGGGACGAACCCTGTCCCATGGCGCCGGTGAAGGTGTAGTTGAGGTCGCTGGGTGCGATGTGAATCCATTCCTGGGCCGCCTTGTACACGGCCACCACGATCTCGTCGGTGCGGTGGCGCGCCAGCACCTTGAGGCATTCGTCGCGCTTCATCATCAGATAGGCTCCCGTCCGATCAACATGGCCACCGGTCTCGACTCCCTGTAGGCCGCTTCCACCGCAGGCGCCACCTTGTCCTCCGTGCCGGGGGCTTCGATGAGATGGTGCTCCACCTGCATGGCGTCCAGTATCGGCTCGACGATACGCAGTCCGTAGCGTTTGGACTGCGTGGGCGGGACTCCAGGCTCCTTCTGGAGCATCCCCACCATCATGCACACCGGGTTCTTCCCCTGCACGGCCACGCCGCGGACCGCGTTGATGGAGTCCAGCAGGCCCGTGTACTGCATGAGGAGCAGCGCCCGATGCCCGGCAGCATGGAGCCCGCTGCAGATGGACACTCCTTCGTCCTCCTTGCACACCTGCACCACCTGGAACTCGGGATCCTTGATCATCGTCTTCAGCAAGTGCTCGCTGGTGGTGCGGTCCGGCAACGCCACGATGAACCGGATGCCGGCGCGTTTGATCTCCTGGATGAGGTTCCGGGCCTTGAGCCTGTCGGCGTCCTTGTCTCCGGCCACGCTTCGCTCCTTCCGTTGTTTACAGGGTCCTGCAACCGCGTCCGTTCCTTGCCTCTCGCCGTCGGTCCCGAGCCCTTCGGCAAGCTCGGGACCGGCTTTCCGAAGCGCTCGGCCGACGTAGCGACGCGGCGTCGAAGGACGGACGCCCATGCCGACCTCTATACTATGGGGCTTCCTTCGAGGAAAGACTTGAACGTGCGGATATCCGCCGGCGAATCCGGTCGCAGTTCGCACCAGCGCAAGGCGCCCTCGTACAGGCGGACGGTGGGCCCGAGCCCGTGAGCGGTGGGCAAGATATCCCTGAGGGTGTCGTACCAGGCCCGGCGCTCGTCCCGGTCCGGCGGGTCCGGGTCCTTCGCGTCGAGCGCCTCGCACAGCCGGCGCCACTCCCCGGTGGAGAAGCCCATGCGGAGATACGTGGGATAGAGGCCAAGAGCCAGGGCGCGGGGTTTGGTGAAGTGCTGACGCTCGTCGAACTCCAGAATGAATCCCGGGCTTGCTATATAGTAGTCGCACGGCGGCATCCGCGGCGTTCGTATGAAGTCTCCATAGCCTCTGTGGCTCCGTAGTGCGTCGAAGATGCCTTGCAGCACCTCCCCGATCCGGGTACCGCGGTACGCCTCGGGGCTGCTGGGCCAGGGAAACGAAGGGTCTTTGCGGCACGCGTCCGGATACAGCGTCGTGAGTAGCTGATGCAATCGGGTCTTGCAGTCGCGGCAGTGCTCGGAATGGGGCCTCGGATCGACACGGCCGGTTTCGCGGGAATGACGGATTCGGGGCCTTTTTGTCATGTTCGGACCCATCATGGGTGCGTGGCATGGGTGCGTGGCGTGACTACCCTTTTCGTATCACGGATCTCGGGAGGAGCGTGATGGGCTGGATGTACCTGTGCATTGCCGGGGTGTTCGAAGTGGTGTGGGTGATCGGCCTCAAGTACACCGACGGTTTCTCCAGGCCGTTGCCGAGCGTGGTCACGGTCCTGGTCATGGGGGTGAGCTTCTTTTTCCTGTCGCAGGCGGTGAGGACCCTGCCGGTGGGTACGGCCTACGCGGTCTGGACCGGCATCGGCGCCGTAGGCGCGGTCATACTCGGGATGATCCTGTTCGCTGAGTCGAAAGACGCGCTTCGGCTGGTGTGCATCGGCCTGATCATCGCCGGTGTCGTGGGGCTCAGGCTCGCCTCCAACGACGGATGAAGGGGTTGAACGCGGGGAAAGGGGCTTTGCCTTGATTCCTTCTCTCGCGCGCGCTCTCCGGGACCGGGTCGGGGGTGAGGTACGAGTTTCAAACCGGGATACGACCAACGCAGCTATTCCTGGGGGCGCGATGAAGCGGATCTGTGTCTTTTCGGGGTCCAACAGCGGCGGGCTGGACGAGTACGCGCAGACGGCAACCTCGCTGGGCCGCGAACTGGCGCGACGAGGCATCGGCGTGGTCTACGGCGGCGCCTCCATCGGCCTGATGGGATGCGTGGCCGGCGCGGCGCTCGATGAGGGCGGCGAGGTCATCGGCGTCATCCCCGAGGCCATGATGGTGGACGGCGTGGTGCACCCGGGTCTCACCGAGCTTCGGGTGGTGGCCTCCATGCACGAGCGCAAGGCCTTGATGGAACGGCTGTCGGACGGGTTCATCGCGCTTCCCGGGGGCTACGGCACGCTGGAGGAGCTGGCCGAAATGATCACGTGGCTGCAGCTCGGGATTCACTCCAAGCCCTGCGGCGTTCTGAACGTCCGGGACTATTACGGTCACCTGATCCGCTTCCTCGACCACGCGGTGACGCAGGGGTTTCTGAAGCAGAAGCACCGGGACAAGCTGCTCGTCGGCGATTCCGTGGACGATATGCTGGGCGCGCTGACGAGTGTCCTGTCCCCTGCGAGCGCATAGAAGCCGGTATCGGGCGGCAGCGCGGTCGGGCAGGGGCGGGTTCGAAACCCGCCCGTGCGGGAAAGCCGATGCCCCGCAACCCGCCCGGCTGCGGTGTCTCACGAACCAGTCCATGAATCTGCCGGTCTTTTCAACCCTCTGCCGGCCACGGCCGCGGTCGTCAGCGTCATGAGCCAGGCGAACCAGTCGCCATAGCGTACGTACACGGTTTCCAGCTCCATCAAGGGAACCGTGGCCCTCAGCACCCCCTCGGTGAACAGCGGCAGCGCCGCGGCCATGCGGCCCGCGGGGTCGATCACCGTGGTGACGCCGGTGTTGGTGGCGCGCACCATGGCGCGCCGGGTTTCGATGGAGCGCCAGCGCGCCATCCGCGCATGCTGCCAGGGCGCCGCGGTGCGGCCGTACCATGCATCGTTGGTCAGGTTGACCAGCAGGTTGGCGCGCTCGTTCCGCACGAAGCGGCGCGACAGGTCCGCCATCAGGTCCTCGTAACAGATGAGCGGCGCGACCCGGGCGCCTTGGGGCAGGACGAAGGGGCTCTCGATCTCGCCCGGTGTGAAACTGTCGCCGATGGGAGGCATGCCCGGCACTGCGCCGATGAGCCATGCCAGGGGGATATACTCGCCGAAGGCCATCAGGACCCGCTTGTGGTAACGGCCCGACACGGCGCCGGCGGGATCCACGGCAACCGCGCTGTTGTATTTGCGGAAGCGGTTCCCAGGCCGGTGCTGGTAGCTGATGGCGCCGACGATCATGTGCGGATGGCGCGCCGGGAGCAGATCCCGGGGAATACGCCTGGCCCCGTTCGGCAGCCAGTTCTCCATCGCCGACTCGGGCCAGATGACCAGGTCCGCGTCAGGGTGTCTCTCGGAGAGCTTCTGGTAGGTCTCCTGGTTGGTTTTGAGAAACGCGGCCCTGCCCTTCCGCTCGATGGCGACGTTCCCCTGTATGACCGCGACGTCGAGCTTTGCGGCTGCCCGCGCAGCGCTGTCGACCTGCGCCGTCCGCACCTGTCCATACACCACGGCAGCGGCAAGGACGGCGCACGCGGCCCCCACGGCCCACGCCGCCGACCGCATCGTTTCCTCACGCCGGCGCGCGCGCAGGACCTTGTAGAGGATATGGAGGGCGGCGCCGCACCAGAGCAGTATGAAGGCGGCGCCGTAGTGGCCCACCAGGTCCGCGGACTGGTTCAGGTAAGTAAACCGGGTCTGGCCGGTGGCGAGATACCAGGGGAAGAGGTTCGGGAACCAGAACTCGACGGCGACCCAGAACGTGGGCGGAAAAAGCCCCAGGGGCCCGACTCCGCACAGGCGCACCAAACCCGCGAACGCGACGAACGGTATGGCCGAGTAGAGCACGAACAGGATGAACACTACGGCGGCCAAGGCATAGTTGACGCCGCCGAAGACGTGGATGGTGTAGACCAGCCAGTAAAACCCCAGGGCGATGGTGACCATCCCGGTGAGCGCCCCGGTCCAAAGGGCCTGCCGCCAATCGCGGGCTCGCTCCAGCGCCGTCAGAAACGGGATGAGTGCGAGCCAGGTCAGAGGGAAAAGGATCGGCCAGAGGAAGGGGGAGGCGATGAGCCCTGCGCTGATGAGCGACAACGGAAATAGCGACCTGAACCCAGCCATGAGGCCGGAAGTCTACGGGTCTCGGGCTCGGCCGTCAACGCGCGCGGCCGCCGTTTCCCACCATCGTCGAATCCCGTTGACAGGAGAATTCCCGAACGATTAATGTAGTTCCTGGTCCGAGAAATACCGTGAAATGACGAAGAAGTCGGTGGCAGGAACTCTGTAAGCATGTGCCTCCGACAAGCCGGTCCCGAGCCCTTCGACACGCTCGGGACCGGCGTAGCGGAGTCGAAGGGCGCCGTTTTCAAACGCAGGGAACCGGAAAGGAGGAAAGAAAATGGGTCAATCATTCGTGGATGCCGATGGGCACATCATGGAGCGCGAGAACGAGATCAACGAGTACGTGGAAGAGAGGTACCTGGGCCGGGGCAACCTGAGTTTCCGCCAGATGCTGCCGAGTCTGGACAAGTTCCACACTCCGAGGAGCCGCCACATCGAACCGGAGGGTATCTTCGACGCCTCCGTGGGACCCGAGCGCTGGCTCGAGTTCCTCGACAAGACCGGGATCGAGTGCTCGGTGCTCTATCCCACGGCCGGCCTGTCCTACGGCCAAGTGCACTTTCCCGAGTGGGCGGCGGCCTACGCGCAGGCGTACAACGACTGGCTGTCCGAGAAGTACCTGAAGGTAAGCGACCGTTTCAAAGGGGTTGCGCTCATCCCGGTACAGGATGTGCCGGCGGCGGTGGCGGAGTTGCGCCGGGCGGTCAAGGATCTGGGCATGGTCTGCGCCATGCTGCCGTCCAACGGCCTCGACCGGCACTACGGCTCCGACCAGTTCTGGCCGCTCTACGAAGAAGCTCAAAAGCTCGATTGCGCCTTGGCCGTACACGGCGGTTGCTACGGCGATCTGGGCTTCAACTCGTTCAAGGTCTTTCCGGCGACGCGGGCGTTGGGCATGCCGTTTCCGCTGGCCATCCACATGACCGGGATGATGTCGGAAGGCGTCTTCGACCGGTTCCCCGATCTGCGGGTGGGCTTTCTCGAGGGCGGTACGTCCTGGATTCCACTGGTGCTCGACCGGCTGAACCGCGAGGTGGAGTACGGCGGCCTGCAGCTTGAACGGGAGCCCCTTGACTACTTCCGCGGCGGACGGGTCTTCATCGGATGCGAAGGTAACGAGGACGTGTTGGTCTACTGTGTCAACCGGGTCGGGCACGAGGTGTTCATGTTCTGCTCCGACTTCCCGCACGAGATCACCATGGACAACTGCATGGAGGAGATCGACGAGATCCGTGATCGGGGAGAGCTCACGGACGAGCAGAAACAGGCGATCCTCGGGGACAACGCGAGGAACTTCTACAAGATTTGAGCCGGGGCCGCGACACGTTCGGGTCCGGGGTGCGGGTGAGGGGGTGACGGTGTCGATCGATTCGAACGCTTGACGCCCCCGGACCGAAGGGTTAACATGAACGGGTCCCATGGGGACAGACCATCGTAAGTCTCACCTTGCGAAGCCTACTCGAAGGACCGACCGACCGGATCGTGGTTCAGAAGAAATCTTGCCATGTTCGACTCCCTTTGAAGTTAGCAGCACAGGGTGTACGGCCATAACGTTCAGAAGGAGAGAACATGGAAGGCAGAAAACTCTACGTTGGCGGGTTGCCATACTCGACGACGGACATGCAGCTCGAGGAAGTTTTTTCGGCCCACGGCTCGGTTGAATCCGCTCAGGTCATCATCGACAAGTTCACGGGCCGCTCCAGGGGCTTCGGCTTCGTCGAGATGGGCAATTCGCAAGAAGCCCAGGCCGCGGTCAACGCCCTCAACGAGACCCAGCTCGAAGGACGCACCATCACCGTGAACGAGGCCCGGCCCCAGCGCCGGGATTTCGGAGGCCGTCGCTAGCAGGTTCGGGACGCGCGTCCTGTCGCCGCTGGCGTAACCCATCTCAGCATAACGGGGCGCAGGGTCGGTCGCCCTCCGTAACCCGCGAGTCGTGGGGCGTGCGCGCCTCACGGCTCGACTTCAACCTCCCCGGCGCGAACCTTTTCGCGCCGTATCTTTACACTCGCACCGAACATCAGGGCGATCTCGAAGTCGCCAGGGTCCTTTCCGAAGTCGCGGCCAAACCCGTCATTCCGAGCGGAGCGAAGCATGCCCCGAGTCTTGCGGAATGGAACCTGCGCTACGGCGGGGAGACCCTTCGCTCTGCTCAGGAGCCTGTCGGACTTGGCAAGAATCTACTGCGAGGCAAGGAAATGGGTCCATTTTCAGTTGGATTTTCGTCAAATATTCCCGATATTTTCCTCAAATCCGCCTAAAAATGGCCTCCATTTCCATGCCTCTCGCTACGATTCGCCAAATCCGACAGACTCCCAGGGTGACACCGGGAGGGTCCTGCCCGAACCAGGACCATTTCACGCTGGCTGAGCATCCGCTCCGGC
This sequence comes from uncultured Binatia bacterium (SeqCode), assembly GCA_965214905.1. Taxonomy (GTDB): domain Bacteria; phylum Desulfobacterota; class Binatia; order UBA9968; family JAJDTQ01; genus JAJDTQ01. The sequence goes on along the minus strand of OZ243984.1, from coordinate 1,742,023 downwards.
TGGGCCAAAGGACTCCCATCAGTGCCGTCACGGCAGGCTGTGGGCTCCGTGGGAGCCGCCGGTCGGCCGAATCTCGTCCGGGTCTCGCCATCCGAGCGATCGAATCCGGTTTGGAACCGTAGCGTGAAATGATCCTGTGCCCGAACACCTCGTTGCCATTTTCGCACGAATCGGGCATGTAGGCCCTGAGCCGGCATACGCGATCCGAGCGCGAAAGGAGAGTCGAGATGGCGAAAGGCAACGGATTCGGCACGGCCAGCAAGATCAGGCAGGTGGCCCGCATGGACCTGCCCGGCGGCGGCAAGATCGAGGTGGACAGGGGTTTCGCCTACGTGGGGCACATGGATCCGCCCCACGGCACTTCCATCATCGACGTGCGCGACCCCAGCAATCCCAGGCTCGTGGCCCGGCTCGACGTGCCCCCGGGGATCCACTCGCACAAGGCTGCGGTGCGCGACGGCGTCATGATCGTCAACCACGAACGCTACGAGAACAACGACGACGCCCAGGGAGGCCTCAAGGTGTTCGATGTCTCGGATCCGTCCAACCCGCGTGAAGCGTCGTTTTTCAAGGCCGCGGCCAAAGGCGTCCATCGGTTCACCTTCGATGGCCGGTACGCCTACTTCTCGCCCGTCATGGAAGGATACGTGGGCAACATCGCCATGATCCTGGACTTGGCGGATCCGGCGAATCCCCTGGAGGTGGGCCGCTGGTGGATGCCGGGGCAGTGGGTCGGCGGCGGCGAGGAGCCGACCTGGCCCGGCACCCTGCACCGCTGCCATCATCCCATCCGCCGGGGCGACCGCCTCTACGTGAGCTACTGGCACGGCGGCTTCGTCATCCTCGACATCTCCGACATGAGCAAGCCCACGCTCGTGAGCCATCTCGATTGGAGTCCGCCCTACCCGTCGCCCACGCATACCACCCTGCCCATGCCGGAGAAGCTCATGGGCCGCGAGATCCTGGTGGTCACCGACGAGGAGGCCCAGAAGGCGGCGCCTCTGCCCTACGCCTTCATGTGGGTGGTGGACATCTCGGACGAAGCCCATCCCGTGCCCATCTCGACGTTCATGCCGCCGGTCGACGGCGAGCCCACCGATCGCTACGGCGCGCATCAGCCGGCCGAGCAGGTCTACGGCAACGTCCTCTACGTCACCTGGTTCAGCGGCGGCCTGCGCGCGGTGGACGTGTCCAATCCGTATCAGCCCAAAGAGGTGGGCTACTACGTGCCCGAGCCCGGCAAGGGACAGAACACGGTCCAGAGCAACGATGTCTTCCACGACGAGAACGGCCTCCTGTACCTCATCGACCGGCTCGACGGGTTGGAGATCCTCGAGCCTCAGGTCTAGGGTTGCGTTTCGTATTTGTGATGACTCGTCACCGAGCCATTTTGACGGCCCTTCCGACTCCCTCTCCCTCCGGGAGAGGGTTGGGGTGAGGGTCCCCCGTGTGCGAGCCGCCGGTTGGGAGCGACCAGCAAAGCAGGGCAGGTTTGTTCGGGGCGCCCTCACCCGGCCTTCGGCCACCCTCTCCCGGAGGGAGAGGGGAGTTATTCATCGCCGACCACTTCTTGCGGGAACGGGGTGAAGAGATGGGACAGGGGCAACACATTTACGGAACGCGACTCTAGTGGCCTGTTCGAGCAACCCGCAGAACCGCCCCGAGCCGCCTGCCGCGCTGGCCCACCTTCGGGTGGTCGAGTTGGGAGACGTGCCCGCGGCCTACGCCGGCAGATCACTGGCCGATCTCGGCGCCGACGTCATCAAGGTGGAGCCGCCGGGCGGCGCCCCTGAGCGGCGGCTTCCGCCCTTCGCGGGCGGCGTGGAGGACATCGAGCGGAGCCTGCCCTTCATCCACGCCAACACCAACAAGCGCAGCCTGGTGCTGGACCTCTCGACCGCCGGTCACCGGGACATCTTCAAGAAACTCCTGCTGTCCGCGGACGTGTTCATCGACGCCACGCCGCTGGGCCGGCTGGAGTCCTGGGGCTTCACCGACGCGTGGCTCCGGGAGACCTGCCCCGGGCTGGTGACGGTGTCCATGACGCCGTTCGGCCGCACCGGCCCCTACCGCCATTACAAGAGCAGCGACGCCATCACCAACGGCGCCGGCGGTTTCCTCTACAGCCAGGGGGACGACCAGTGCGGGCCGTGCACGGCGCCTTCGCACCAGGCCTACCAGGTGGCCGGATGCGTGGCGGCGACGCTGGCGGTGGCCGGGGTGCGCCACCGGCGGCGCAGCGGCGTGGGTCAGCGTCTGGACGTCTCGCTGCAGGAGGCGTTGACCTTCACCAACAGCAGCTCCATCGCGCGCTATACTTTGGAGAACCGCCTGGGGCGCCGGCCCGGGGCCAGGACCTACGGCGGCGCGGTGACCAACATCTACCGCTGCAAGGACGGCCGCTACGTCCACTTCACCGCCAACCTGCCCCACATGTGGCGCGAACTGACCCGGAACTGGATGCCGGGTACGATCCTTTCGGAGCCGCAATGGGAGGAGGTGGCGTACCGCGACTCCCGGAGCGACGAAGCCTCTGCGGTGGTGGCCGAGTTCATCAGCGGCTTCAACGCCGACGAGTTCGTGGCCGAGGCCCAGCGCCGTCATCTCTCTGCGGCTCCCCTCAACACCGTGGGCGAGTTCGTGGACGGTGAGCAGTTGGCATCGCGCCACTGGCTCCAGGAGATCGAGCACCCGGTCATCGGCCGTTACCGCGCGCCGGGCTTTCCCATGCGCCTTTCACGGACCCCCATGCGGGTACGCCGTCCGGCGCCGCTGCTGGACCAGCACCGGCAGGAAGTGCTGGCCGAGTTGGATCAGGGCCGGGAGCCCCCCTCCGTCCGTCCGGAGCTTGGTGAAGCGCAGCGGAGCGAAGTCGAAGGGCATCCGCCCGCAGTTGCCTGGGAGGGGGGCGCCGGCGACGCCATGCTGTCGGGGCTCCGCATGACCGACCTGACGCAGCAGTTCGCCGGCCCCCTGGGCACCGAGCTCCTGGGCTACTACGGCATGGAGGTGCTCAAGATCGAGTCCAACACCGTGGCGGCCAGGGGCCGGAGCGGCGCCACCCACGCCGACATGAACCGGGCCAAGCTGGGCTGTACGCTGAACCTGCGCCATGCCCAGGGCAAGGACTTGTTCCGGCGCTTGGTAGAACGGTCCCAGGTGGTGGTGGAGAACTTCAGCGTGGGGGTGATGGAGCGGCTCGGGTTCGACTACGAGTCGCTGCGCAAGGTCAACCCCGGCATCATCCAGGTGTCCATGCCCGGCTGGGGCAGGGAGGGTCCGTTGCGCTCGTGGGTGGCCTGGGGCTGGCAGCTCCTGGCCTACACCGGGCTCATGCGCCTGTGGGGCTATCCCGAATCGCCCATGAGGGCGCGCTGCAAGATCGCCTGGCCGGACCGCGTGGGCGCCATCACCATGGCCCTGGGCGTAGCCGCGGCGGTGGAGCATCAGGAGCGTACCGGGGAAGGGCAGTTCATCGAGGCCGCGATGCTGGAAGCCCAGGGCGCGATGATGGGTCCCGCCATCCTCGACTACACGGTCAACGGCAACGAATGGGATACGCTGGGATACCGGGAAATACTCGGGGACCCCTACGTTCCCTACGGCTGCTACCCGTGCGCCGGGAACGACGACTGGATCATCATCGCCTGCGAGACCGACGAAGACTGGCGGGCCATGGCCGGGGTGATCGGGGCAGGTTCATGGGCGGACGACGCGCGCTTCGCGGACCGGGAGGGCCGGCGGCAGAACCGCGACGAGTTGGACCGCAAGCTTACCGAATGGACTCGGACCCAGACCGCCCGCCAGGCCTTCCGCCGCCTGCAGGAAGCCGGCGTGGCCGCGGGCATCCCCATGTCCGGCGAGGACCTCTACTACGATCTCCACCTGCGCGAGCGCGGCCACATCGTCGAGATCGACGAGCCGCCGTGGGGCCGGGTCGCCCACCACGGACTGCCCGGCATCCCGTCCCGCTCCAGGGCCGGCGCCGCGCTCCCGGCGCCCTGGATCGGCGCGCACAACGCCTACGTCCTGGGCGAGGTGCTGGGATTGAAAAAAGAGGAAATTGCCGTCCTGGAGGAAGCGGAGGCGGTCAAGTAGCGCTCTTTTGCCGTGAGACTACGACCGTGAGAATCCGAGCCAGTCTCGCGCGCCGCGTCACTTGTCCCTGGAATGAGGCCCGAAGGGCTCTGGCCGGAAGGGCTTGTCCCGGGCCTCGAAGAAGGCCCGCAGGCCGCCCTGCTTGCGGGCGTCCTCCAGCCGCTTGTTGAACTCTTCCCGCTTGGACAGCCGGGCCATGGCGCTCAGTTCGGCGTTGAGCAGCCATGCCTTGTGGAGCCCCATCATCTCCAGGCCCTGGGTGGCGATGGCGAGGTTGATCTTGACCGTCTCCGGCGGCACCAGGGCCACCCGCTCCACCATGCGGAAGCATTCCTCCAGCAGCTCGTCCCGGGGCACCACCTTGTTGACCAGGCCGATGCGGAGCGCCTCCTGCGCGTCCACGTGGTCGCCGGTGAGGGCGTAGCGCAGGGCGTTCTTGGGGCCGGCCAGCAGCACCCAGATGAAGTCCGTGCCGGCAGCGTGCCGCACCTGCGGCTGGCCGAACACCGCGTCTTCCGCGGCGACGGTCAGGTGGCAGGTGAGGGCCAGCCACGAGGCCGCGCCCAGGCACCAGCCGTTGACCGCGCCGATGATGGGCTTGGGATACTCCCAGCGGTAGAGCCGTCGCCGCAGGAGTTCCTCTCGGTCCTTGTCCCGGACCTCGTCGAACTCCTTGTAGAGCGGCACCCCTTCCGGCAGGGCCTGGGGCCACACGGTTTGTGGGACGCCTTCCCCGGACATGTCCTCGCCGCTGGAGAAGCAGCCGCCCGCGCCGGTCAGAATCACCCCCCGCACCTCGGGATCGTCCTTGGCCTCGGCCAGGGCCGCGTCGAGCTCCGCCAGCAGGGCCTGGCTCAGGGCGTTGCGCCGTTCCGGACGGTTGAGGGTGACGAGGGCGCCACGGCGCCGTTTTTCGTACAGAAGGTTCTGATAGGTGGACATGTGGGGTCTCCTTGCGGGGCCGTCGCGGGCGAGTCGGCGTCATTTCGATGAGCCCGAGCTTGCGCCCGGCGACGACTTCCTGGCGGTTGCGGGGCGCAAGCCGGTGTCGCTCCTTCGGCTGTCACTCCCTGGGCTTCGATCTCGGTCCGAAGGGCTCGGGCTGGAAGGGGCCGTCGCGAAGCTGCAGGTACTCCCGGATGTTTTTCTCACGGGCCTCGTTCAGGGGGCGGCGGTGCTCTTCGCGCAGCATCACGTGGGCCGGCGCCGAGAGCTGCGAGTCCAGCATGAGCGCGTCGCGGAGGCCCATCATCTCCATGCCCAGGGTGGCGATGGACAGGTTGATCTTCACCGTCTCGGGCGGCACCAGGGCGATGCGCTCCACCAACTCGAAGCACTCGTCCAGCAGCCGGTCGTGGGGCACCACCTTGATGACCAGGCCGATGCGCAGGGCTTCCCGGGCGTCGATGTGATCGCCCACCAAGCCGTAGCGCAGCGAGTTCTTGACCCCGGCCAGCATGGTCCAGAGGAAGCTCGTGTTGGAGCCGTGGCGCACCTCGGGCTGGGCGAAGACCGCGTTCTCCGACGCGATGGTGATGTGGGTGCACAGCGCCAGCCACGAGCCGGCGCCCATGGCCCAGCCGTTGATGGCGCCGATGACCGGCTTGTCCAGCTCCCAAAGGCGCAGGAACTCGTTGCCCTCGCGGCCGCGCCAGGAGTCGATCCAGTCCGACGCGGACTGCCCCGCGGGGACGCCGTAGGGCCATTCGAGATCGCGCCGACGGCCCGGCTTGGGTCCCTGGTCCATGCCCGCGGAAAAGGCGCGCCCGGCGCCGGTGATGACGATGGCCCGCACCTCGGGGTCGGCCACGGCCTCGTCCAGCGCCGCCGACATCTCGTGCTGGACCGTGGGGCTGATGGCGTTCATGACCTGCGGCCGGTTCAGGGTGATCAATGCTCCACCGCGGCGTTTCTCGTACAGGATTTCGGTGTAGTCTCCCATGAGGGGTTCCTTTCGCGGTCCGTGAGTGACCCGGGACCCTATCAGATCGGGCGGTGCATGGCGAGTTTGCCCGAGACGGGAAGAGCGGCGGTTACCGTTCCCTCTTCCAGACGATGCGGTAGATGCCGGCGATCTCCGAAAACGGCATGATGATGGGGTCGTAGCCGTGGGCGATGCTGATGAGCACCAGGTTGCCGTTCTCCTTCTTGATCCGCTTGATCAGGTACTCCCCGTCTACGGTCTTTACCACGCAGTAGTCGCCGGAGTGCCATTCCCTGCCCGGCGAGCATACCACGATCTCCTTGTCCTCGTAGCGCGGGCTCATGGAGTCGCCGCGAACCTCGACTCCGAAGGCGTTGGCGTCCTTGAGGTCGTAGGGGCGCGACACCCGGCGCCACCCCTCGCCCACCGGAAACCCGTCCTCGGAGAACTCGCCGCGGCCCGCGCCGGCGCGCCCCACCACCGGAAGGCCGTCGGGCACGTGGCCGGACACATCCCGCACCTGATCGTTGTCGGCCAGCAGCCATTCCAGGGAAACCCCGCACACCGAAGCCAGACGATGCAGGATGGCGGATTGCGGCGCCCGGTCGCCGGCCATGTAGTTGTAGACCGCGGTCTTGGAGATACCCGCCCGGGCGGCCACCTCCAGGGGATCTCGATCCGCCAGGGCGAGGGTGAGGCGGCGGGCGAGATTCGTCTTGGGAAGTCTTGTTTTTTTCCTCGGCATCGTGTATTTAGTTCTCGAACGAAAAAAATGCTTGACATGATAGTAGTCGATTGATAACTTCCCGTCAAGCGCTGTCATGACGCGACTCTCGACGAGAAGGAAGGACAACGATGGCAAGTGATACAAGACGACATCTGAAATCGGTAACCGGAGGCCGGGAGATCAAGAAATGGGTCGAGGTGGATGCCTCGCTGGTGGGGCTCTCGGTGCTTTCGGCCCTGCACAAGCTCGACCACGGCGAGGAAGGCGAGGCCGACGTGGAAATCGGCGGCCGCACGCTGCGAATCCGTTTCGACCCGCTCAAGAAGCGCGTGCTGATGTTCGAGCTCAAGAAGCTCAAGAAAACGCGGACCCGCAACCTCCGCCTTACCAGTCCCCGCACCAAAACCCTCCACTGAAGCCGGCGACGCCGGAGAACAGGGACCGAGGCCGTGCCGGGTGGCCTGACACCGACCGATGCGCGTGCCGCACGCCTTGAGCCGTAGGGCGGCATGCCGCGCAACGACCGGATCACTCGCCAGTGGCTGCTGTTGCCGAAGCTGGAGGATTCCCGAGGGGCGACTCTCCAGGAGTTGGCCGCTTCCCTGCCTGAGGACTATTCGCGTCATCCCCGCACCATCCGGCGCGACCTCGAAGCCCTGGAGGCGGCCCATATCCCTCTCGTCACGGAACGCCGAAACGGTCAGACGCGCTGGCGCCTGATGGACGGATACCGCCGGACCCTGCCGCTGGCGCTGTCGCCGACGGAGCTCATGGCCCTGGTCTTCAGCCGGGACCTGCTGAAGCCGCTGGACGGGACGGAGATCAAGGCGTCCCTCGACTCGGCGCTGAACAAGGCCACGGCCGCGTTGCCGGCCGAGGGCGCCGTGTATGTCGAGGGCCTTCGGGGCAAGTTCTCCGTGGGCCTGGGATCCCACAAGAACTACCGCGAGCACCGGCACACCATTGACCAACTCTCCCGCGCCATCTCCCGTACCCGCACCGTTCAGATGCGTTATTACACCGCATCCCGCAACCGAACCAGCCGCCGCGACGTCGATCCCTACCGCCTGTGGTACGCCGACGGAGGCCTCTATCTTATCGGTTATTGTCACCTCCGGCAGGACGTGCGCATGTTCGCAGTGGACCGCATTCGTTCCCTGGCCGTCACCAACCGCCCGTGCCAGATGCCTCTCGGATTCGACCTCGACGCCTACGTCAAGGATGCCCTGGTGGTCATGCGCGGCAAGCCCATCGAGCTGGATCTGCTGTTCGACAAGCCCACCACCGCCTGGGTGAAGGGCCGCCTGTGGCATCAGAGCCAGAAGACCCGCGCGACCAGGGACGGCCGCCTCGTCATGTCGCTTCGGGTCTCCGACACACCCGAGCTGGTGGGCTGGGTGCTGCACTTCGGCAGCGGCGTGCGGGTCGCCAGCCCGGCATCCTTCCGCGCAAAGGTCCGCGAGGAAGCCCGAAAAATTCTTGAACAGGAGTGACCCTGGATGTCACTCTCGCCTGCTAAGCACGTCCTTCCATCCCCTTTCTCTATGGAAAAGGGGATGGGTAAGGAAGAAGGGGACGAAACGCATGCCTTACATTGATTTAGCTTTCCGTCTGACTGGCTCTGTCATTCCGGTTGACCACGGCTACATCTTGTACGCTGCTCTGAGCCGGATTCTTCCACAACTCCACGGGGCCGAAGCAGTTGGAATTGGCATACATCCGATCCGTGGCATGTATGACGGAAACGGGAAACTGCAATTGTCCGATTCATCCCGCTTGGTGCTTCGGTTGCCCGATGAGACTATCCGGCCCTATCTGAAGCTGGCTGGAAAAAGATTGGAAGTGGACGCACACCCTCTGAGCGTCGGAGTGCCGGAAGTGCGTATGCTTCTACCAATCTCCGGTCTACGATCTCGGTTGGTCACGATCAAGGGGTTTCTCGAAGAAGAAGATTTTCTCGAAGCCGTACAGCGTCAGTTGCAGAGCCTCGACCTTACGTGCGAGGTGCTGTTGGGTCAGCGGCGTACCTTCCGAGTAAAAGATAAGCAGGTGGTCGGCTTTGAAGTGGCGGTTAGCGGATTAAGGGCAGAGGATTCTGTGAGGCTGCAAGAGCAGGGGCTCGGTGGAAGACGGAAGATGGGCTGTGGAGTGTTTGTGCCTTCGGAAGGGCCTTCCGCGTGATGATGTTCAGACGGCTACTGGCGAAGGGCAGTCGAGCTCCGGACGCGCCCCGTGGGGCCGAAACTTTACCCGGCCATACCGCAAACGTCATGGCCGCGGCCCGGACCCTATTGGACGAAACGGCGGACAGCCAATTATCTGCCGTAGGCCTATCCTCAACTGTGTGGAGAGAACGCTTTCGCCAAGCTGTTCTCTTTGCGGCTCTTTGTCATGATCTCGGGAAGGCTAATGAACAGTTTCAGGCGATGGTCAGACATCAACTCCAGCACCAGCAAGCAATTCGTCATGAAGCTCTATCGTTGCTCATTCTCCAAGAAACACCATTGAAGGAATGGGTTTCCATCGCTTTGGAGGAACCCGAAGACTTGCCCTTCTTGCTCTGGGCGGCTGCCGGTCACCATCAAAAGTTTCCTCCTGATGGACCCGCTGCCGGGACGGGAATCCGGTTGACGCTCTTTCTTGGACACCCGGATTTCCGATGTACTCTCTCCGTCGGGACAAAGTGGTTGGGTCTCAATAACCCCCCAACCCTCGGAGATCTTTCTTGGCCGCTTGTCGGAGTGGATTCTCTACACCAACGTTTGCTCGAAGCAAGAAGACAGGCTGGTTCTTTCTGGGACGCGTGCGACGATGAGAAACGGCGTTTTCTTGCCGCCACAAAGGCGTGCCTTATCGCAGCCGACGTCGCTGGATCAGCATTGCCGAAACAAGGAGGAAAAATTTCAGGCTGGATACGGGGAGCTTTAGAGCAAAGACCAACCCCGGACCAACTTCAAAAGATCGTCGACGAGCGTATACATGGGCACTCTCTGAGACCGTTCCAGGAAGCCCTCGGAAAGACAGCCGCGCGCGTTGTCCTTGCTGAGGCTGGCTGCGGGAGTGGAAAGACGCTGGGGGCCTATCTGTGGGCGGCCGCCCGTGCGCCTGGAAAACGCCTGTTCTTTTCCTATCCCACAACGGGAACGGCGACCGAAGGATTCCGTGACTATTTGATAGATCCGACTCTCAATGCCCGACTGGTGCATAGCCGTGCAGCCGTAGACTTGGAATTGCTCGGCGTTGATGACGACCGGGAACAAACTGATTCCATCGCCGCCCTTGAGGCGTGGTCCACCCCGATTACCAGTTGTACGGTGGATACCATCCTGGGTCTGATGCAGAATCACAAGAGAGGGTTGTATGCTTGGCCCGCGTTCGCTGGCGCAGCATTCATTTTCGACGAGATACATGCCTACGACGATCGTCTCTTTTCCAGTCTCCTGCATTTTCTCTCGGCTTGCCGCGGCGTGCCCTGCCTACTGATGACTGCCAGTATGCCAGGCGCGCGTCTGGCTGCTCTACAGCAAGCACTTGGCTCGATAGGTGAATTTCTGGAAACGGTCTCCGGGCCGGCCGATCTGGAAAGCTTGCCGCGTTACCAGAGACTCGTCCATGATGATCCGTGGGAGATCGTAGAGCAGAACTTCAACGACAATGGAAAGACCTTATGGGTCGCGAATACGGTAGACCGCGTCCTTCGGTTCGCCTGTGAAGCTTCCGAGCGTGATCTTCAGCCGCTCGTGTACCACAGCCGCTTCCGATACGAAGACCGTGTTCGGCAGCACGGACGGATCATTGCCGGTTTTCGAGAGAAGAAGCCTATCCTTGCCATAACGACGCAAGTAGCGGAGATGAGCCTGGACCTTTCGGCTGACCTGTTGGTCACGGATTTGGCCCCGGTCGCACCGCTTATTCAGAGATTAGGCCGCCTCAATCGGCGTTCGACGCCCGAGAATCCGGTCTCGCCAAAGCCGTTCCTCGTGATCGAGCCTGATACGGCTGCTCCTTACGAAAGCCAGGACCGCCGGGATACCTTTGCCGCGCCACGCCGCTGGCTGGATTGCCTTGGAATGGAGCCCGTGTCGCAGAGTGACCTCGCTCAGTCGTGGAAGGATCTGGTTTCCGGGATACAGCAATACTCTCTCGACGGGAGTGCATGGATCGATGGCGGGTTTGAGACGACTCCCCGCCACCTACGAGAAAGCACGTCAGGCATAACTGTCCTGCTCCAAGAGGATGCCGCTTTGGTGAGAAGGGGCGCGGTAGACCCGGTACGGTTCCGTATTCCAATGACCATGCCAAGAGGAATGAACTGGAGAGGGTGGCCTGAAGTCGCGTTTGCCAAGGTGCCCCCTGCTGGCTGCTTGGGTTACGATTCTGAAAGAGGCGCCCAATGGAATCGCTGAGATGTGATCTGTTCGAACCCGGAATGACTCCTCTCCACAGAGCCGGGCTGGGAGGATTGGTGAGTACCTTACGCTGGATAGACAGCCTGCCAGATACAGAACGACCGCCCGGTCAGTGGATGATTGACGAGCGCTCTGTGGCTCTCACGTGGGAAAAAACAAGGGGAGCCAAACCGTTCTTTGACCGCCTGTTCAGTCTCGCCTTCCAGATCCGACAGGGGCTCATCTATTTCCCAGGACAGTATGGAGACCTCGACCCCCCACTCGAAGTGCGTGCGGCTTTGCACGAAGGATTGTTGTTGAGCTTTTATGGCCACGGACCTAGTTCAAGAGGGAGAGAGGCCGCGATAGAAAGCACCTACGACATTGACGGGAAACCGATTTCTTATCGCTTTTCGCCCCTGAATTGGTACAAGCATCAGAGAGACGGCAGTAGTCTTATCGTAGAAAGTCTCCGTCGTCCGCTTGAACTGACGCAGACCCTCTACCCTGGAGCAATACAACGGCACGCTGGCCATAGTACAAGCCATGTGACGCAGAAGGCGGAGCTCATCCTTCCCCTCCTGTTTGCGCCTGTCGGAACGGTAGCTTTGAAGGCGGGAGGGAAAAAGATCAACGATAGAGGAAACCGGAGGTTCAAGCCTGGCGCAGCTTTGTTGATACCAGACCTGACTACCTTGTCAGAAGTAGAATATGTTTTGCCGACGGTCATCCCCAAGACCGCGCGGGATTGCCAAATTGCCAACGTGGCTGACGCCGCCTTCCAGGCGGAACTGCGACTCCGCAGCAGAAATCTTCTTGACCGCAAGATACTCTCCGGCCTCCGTTGTGTCTGGTGTTGCCCCACCGACTGGAAGTCACGTCTACAACCTCCCGTTGCGGTAACAGAAGTTGACATTAACGCCACTGATACTGCACTTGACCAGTTCGAGATCGCCATGGCTGTACTCTCTCCCCCTTCGCCAAGACAAACCAAGAAAGGCGAATATTTTTGGCCCAAGAGCTACGCACGGCCATTTATTGCGGAAAATCTCGCGTCGGGGCGACCCTGGTATGCCGGATTTACCCATCTTATGACGGCCAAAGACGGAACAATGAACAAACCGAAGCCGATTCGAGCTTCCCTGAGGTTCGAGAGAGGAGGACTCCGTACTATGACCCAAGAAATATCGTGGGACCGCCCCGGAGAAGAAGTGATCGTCCGAGCCGTACACGAAGCCATGCGATGTCGGTACGGACGCATTGCGGCCGAGAATTCACGGAATCAGGTAGCAATGAAGAATCGCATGACGCGCGAGTATGAGCGCCAACGTCTCGCTTTCGTCGGGGCGAAGACTGCTGACGCCCTCAGACACGCGCTTGCCGACCTATGGAGCCGGGCGGGTTCCAATAGCGTGCTACGAGAGGCTTGGCCAAACGTCTTACCTTTGCTGAACAACGAGAAGTGGCAACTCACGCGAGACTTGGCCCTCATAGCCCTCGCCAGCTACCAAGGGCAGGGCCAGGAAAACATCGATCTGGTTGAAGAGACCGCCGAAACGGGGGAATAATGATGAGCCAGCACCTCTTTGCAGCTATTGTCACGCATCACGGAACCGCAGCGAATAACCGCGGGGAAACGGACGGGAACGTAACGACTCTTCAAAAGCTGCTCTGGCACGGGCAGGTCCACACGACGGTTAGCGCGGAGGCCGTGCGCTTCGCTCTTCGGCGACGATTCGCTGCAAGCGACAAAAATGGCACGAATAGAAAATGGGACGAAGAAACCAGGACAAACACTTGGCAAGATCATCAATTCAAGGGATGGAATGGGGCAAACGGGAAGACTTATATTGATGACGATCTACTCGGATACATGAGCGCAGAAGCCGCAAAAGAGGAGGGAAAAGCCGGAAGCGCGAGCGTCCGTCGAGCGGTCCTTGAAGTGACGCGCGCGATTTCATTATTGCCGTGGTCGGGGGATGTCACTTTTAACGCCGCTAGTCCCGGGGCGACTCCAAGCGCAGCAAAGAAAGGCAATAATCCAGTCCCCTACGGAACGGAACTCCACGCAACTCGCTATCAATACGGTATCGCGCTGACCCCCGAACGACTCCGTGAGAAAGACCGGGCAAGAACAGCTATTACCGCTTTGTGTGAACTTGCGCAGGTGGCCGGAAATCACGGACGATTCCTTTTCGACTTCTCTCCCGAAAGCGCGATATTCAGATTGACCGATGATCCGGCGCCACGCCTGCTCTACGTTTTCGAGCAAAAGGACCAAACGATTGACGCTCCCTTGTTGCTCGCCCGAACCGAGGCTGGAGACATAAACGCAAGGGAACTTGTCATCGGTGGGAGTTTCGCCGCAACGGACACAGCAGTGAAGCTGAAGGAGTTGGGAGCGGAAGTCTGCCCTGGGGTGAGAAACGCCGCCGAGGCCGTTGTCAAGAAACTCAAAGGCTAAGGCGGATGCTTGGTGTATTTGTCTCGGTTCCGGTCGCGTGCTTTCGGAAAGGTCTTGCTCGCGAGTATTTAGAAACCGAAGCGGTGCCGCCTCCGTCAACCTGCTATGGGTTTCTCCTGTCTTTGGTCGGAGAAGCAGATCGCCGACGCCATGTCGGTTGTCGTGTCGCTCCAGTCATTCTGGGAACTCCCGCCCGGAGCACAATACTCCGAACGGTCTGGAGAATTAAGGACAAGAAACGCCAAATGGGCGATGGAGGTAATCGGACTCCTGCTCAACAGGAATTGCTCACGAATGTTCGATTGATACTTTGGCTGGACTCCACAGACGAAAGAGGGAAGAACCCTTCTCTGGAACAGCGAGTGGAAACTGCGCTGGCGCGCCCTGAAACGCTTCAGCGATTCGGCGGACTGTCCCTTGGTGAAAGCACCCATCTCGTCGATGAAGTAAACATCTTTCCTGGAAGCCAAGAAGAATCGGGATCAATTTTTGTCTGTGCCGATCGCGGCCGTCTCACCCTACCCGTTTGGGTAGACCATGTCGGTTCTGAAGACACTCGTTACGTGACAGGGGATTTGCTGAGCGTCCCGCTTACGGCTCCCGACGGAATGCGACTCCCCCGGATCGAGCCACATGAACCAACGGGTAGGGAGAAGAAGAAAAGACCGAGAAAACGGTGACCGGGGTCGAAACCACCATACGCGTCATGGCGCTCCACGCCTTGGCATACTGCGAGCGGCTCTTCTACCTGGAAGAAATCGAAGAAATTCGGGTCGCCGACGCCGCTGTGTACGCGGGTCGTCGGCTCCATGAAGAGCTGGCGGCTGAGGAGGGCGAGCTTGTCAGCCTCGTCCTGGAGAGTGAAACGCTTGGCATCCGGGGCAAAGTTGATTGCCTGCGCCGCCGGGATGGTCAGCTTATTCCCTATGAGCACAAGCGCGGTCGTTCAGCTAAAGATGACGCCGGGCCGCAGGCATGGCCGAGCGATCGGCTCCAGGTATGCGCGTATACGCTGCTTCTGGAAGAGCATACCGACACGCCTATCGCAGAAGCGCGTATTCGTTATCACGCGAACAACGCCACTGTCCGCGTCCCCGTGAACGAAAAAGCGCGTGAAGAGGTTCGGAGGGCAGTAGCTCGTGCCCGCCAACTCAGTCAGTCGGTTGAACGCCCTCCCGTGGCTGAAAATGACCGGCTGTGTCTGCGGTGCTCCCTCGCGCCGGTGTGTCTCCCCGAGGAAGAACGTCTGGCAAAAGACGAGGACTGGGAACCTGTCCGATTATTCCCGCAAGATCGTGAACGCCAGACTGTCCACGTCACCACACACGGAGCCCGGATCGGGAAGTCAGGAGAAACGCTCACGGTGACAGATACCGCCGGGGAGAAGCGGATATTCCCTGTTCGTGAGGTTGGCGAGATTGTTATCCACGGCTATGCGCAGATCAGTACACAAGCGATCTATTTGTGTGCTTCGCAGGAAGTCGGTGTGCATTGGTTTACTGGCGGAGGACACTATGTAGGTGGACTTGCCGCCAGTGCGGGTCCCGTTCAACGGCGCGTCCGTCAATTCGAGGCATTAAGAGACCCTGGCTTGGGATTTCGTTTGGGTCGACGGTTGGTACGTGCCCGAGGGTCGAGCCAACTTGGATTCTTGCTGCGGGCTTCACGGGGCAAGGATCGAAAGGCATTGGGTATTGACAGCGCCGTCCAAGGGCTTCGGAATGCGTTACGTGCTGCCAGCTACGCAGAAGGAATTGATTCCTTGCGCGGTCACGAAGGAGATGCCGGCCGTCATTATTTCTCTGGCTTCTCCGGATTGCTGCGGAACGACTTGGATGGAAGGCTTCGTTTCAACGGGAGAAACCGACGTCCACCCCGCGATCCGATCAACGCGCTGCTGAGCTTCGGTTATTCTCTGCTCTATCGGGACGTCTTGCAGGCGATTATTGCCGTTGGACTTGAACCCTCTTTCGGTTTTTTCCATCGGCCGCGATCGGCTGCCCATCCGTTAGCTTTGGATCTGATGGAGTTATTTCGAGTTCCGTTGTGGGACATGCCGTTAGTTGCCTCGGTCAATCGCCTTCAGTGGGATGCCGAAGGAGATTTTACGCAAGCAGGCAAACAAGTTTGGCTTAGTGGTGCCGGTCGCAAGAAGGCCATCGAGGTCTATGAACGTCGTAAGGAAGACCGCTGGAAACATCCCGTCACAGGATACTCGTTGTCGTATGGGCGATTGATCGAGTTGGAGGCGCGTTTGCTGGAGAAAGAATGGACTGGAGAAGCAGGACTGTTCGCCCGCATGCGACTGCGTTGAGGGATCGTGTATGGCAGAAGGACGGCTTTGGTATCTGGTTTGTTACGACATTCGTGACCCCAAGCGGTGGCGCCGTTGTTTTTCGCTCCTCAGAGGATATGGAGAAAGTCTGCAATACTCGGTGTTTCGTTGCCGTTTGAACAAGCGACAACTTGAGCGGATGCGTTGGGAGATGGAGAAAGCGCTGGCGTCTGAAGATAGCCTGATGATTGTGGAGCTTTGCAGTTCGTGTACGACAAAGCTGATCGCACGTAACACCAGGGTTGCATGGATCGAGAAAGAGCCCCGCTTTTGCATCGTGTGAGTTTTTTCTGAACGACTTCAGAATTCATGCAACTACGGATGTTTGGTGTTATCGCTACAAGAAAAACAGCTAAACACGCATATTTCTTAAAGAAAAAGGAAGTTGGGTTGGACAGAGATCCACGAAACGGGAGAAAACGCCGAGAAAATGATGAGTTGGAAACGAGGCGAAGGGCAAGGAGGGGTCCTCGGCGGGGAGACCGTAGTTATCGACCGGAGTTCCTTGTAAGGAACGAAGGAAACGCCAACAAAATCAGCCTCTTATTCAGGGGCAGTGATGACATATGGGATGCCGAAAGGCGTTGAGCACGAGCTTGAGATCCAAACAGTCTCAATACAGTTATATAATGTGATGACATATGGGATGCCGAAAGGCGTTGAGCACATACCTCCGCTTCTGCCTTGCTGCTTCCGTGCTGTGTGATGACATATGGGATGCCGAAAGGCGTTGAGCACAGTCATCCTCCTGTCGTGCCGTCGTAGGGATCGGCGTGATGACATATGGGATGCCGAAAGGCGTTGAGCACGGGAGGGAGGTATGGTGAAGATTAAAAAGAAATCCAAGAGTGATGACATATGGGATGCCGAAAGGCGTTGAGCACGAAGCACGACGAAGCGTGGAGAGAAAAGAACAGAGGGGTGATGACATATGGGATGCCGAAAGGCGTTGAGCACAGCCGTGGAAGGGGCCGGAACACATGAGCATCGAGGTGATGACATATGGGATGCCGAAAGGCGTTGAGCACATCCGGCACTGGAGATAGTCTCCGAGACCCCAGGGCGTGATGACATATGGGATGCCGAAAGGCGTTGAGCACATGATGCACGGGTGTCTCCGTAGCGCGCATCAGATGTGATGACATATGGGATGCCGAAAGGCGTTGAGCACAAATCGCGGTAGTCCGCGTCCTTCCGGAGTCGCGAGTGATGACATATGGGATGCCGAAAGGCGTTGAGCACAGGGTTAGCCTGGCGTTGTTGGCGTTGGTGTTCGTCGTGATGACATATGGGATGCCGAAAGGCGTTGAGCACACCTGGGCAACCTTCAAGTGCTCTGCCGGTCGTGCCAGTGATGACATATGGGATGCCGAAAGGCGTTGAGCACAGCATGGGCCGACCCTCGGAATCCCCCTGAAGTCGCGTGATGACATATGGGATGCCGAAAGGCGTTGAGCACATGCACGGCTGCCTCAGGTCTGCTCATGATATCCCGACATGTGATGACATATGGGATGCCGAAAGGCGTTGAGCACGGCCTACTGACCGATCGGGTGGAGGTGGGGGAGATGTGATGACATATGGGATGCCGAAAGGCGTTGAGCACCGGTTATTAGTAGCTGTAGTGCAGTAAAATACCAAGTGATGGCATATGGGATGCCGAAAGGCGTTGAGCACATACTGGTGAACGTTCCGTCGATGCCGGTTGAGCAGTGATGACATATGGGATGCCGAAAGGCGTTGAGCACTATATGATTTGTTAGTTCAGCTTTATGAGCGAAAGTGATGACATATGGGATGCCGAAAGGCGTTGAGCACGCAACAGACTGCGGAAATCTGTGTCCTAGCACAACGGGTGATGACATATGGGATGCCGAAAGGCGTTGAGCACCGGGAAACCTTGTGATCGTATCCCTTGAGCAGGTATGTGATGACATATGGGATGCCGAAAGGCGTTGAGCACGGATCGGGATCGGGATCGGGGCGGTGATGACATATGGGATGCCGAAAGGCGTTGAGCACGGCGTCGTTGTGGCTTTTGTCGGTTTCGGGCTCGTGTGATGACATATGGGATGCCGAAAGGCGTTGAGCACGTACACATACAGCACCCACGGCAACCACACCCCACGTGATGACATATGGGATGCCAAAAGGCGTTGAGCACGAAGGGAATGTAGATCCGGTCCGTGACGGCAGACATTGTCCGATGTCACTTGGCCGTTTGGCGAGGGGTAAACCGAAGACGGCTACGGCGCAAACATTTCTCCCAGCACGGCCAGGACCCGTTGCGCGGCTGTTGCGCTGATCTTTCCCAAACGCTGCACCAGCCGGGATTCATCAATGGTGCGGATCTGGTCCAGAACGATCTGTCCATCTTTTGCCTGGAACCGAATCGGAACGCGAGTGGGTAGGGTCTGCCCCTGGTCGTCATCGGGGCGACAATTACGGTTCGAATGTGCCGGTTCAGCTCATCAGGCGATATGACGACGCAGGGGCGCGTTTTTCGGATCTCGTGCCCTTCGGAGGGGTCGAGGCGAACCAGGTACACCTCGAACCGGGCCGCTACCATTCCCACTCCGTGGTGTCCCATCGAGTGGCCGCTGACGAGTCTTCATGCACGAGCACGTCATCGTCGTGCTCGTGCATGCGGCGAAAGGCGTCATCCCAACCGTTGCGCGCCTCTGCCGCGCCGCGGATGATCAGACAGTCGCCCCGTACCTCCATCTCCACCTCGTCGCGGAGCCGGCATTGCTCCAGGATCGGCTTGGGAATGCGAATGCCGCGGGAATTGCCGATTCGAACGATTGCTGTTTTCACGCGAGACTCCTCGTCGCAAGGGTACTACAAAGTAAGCGCCTTAGGAGGTGTTGACCGTCAAGAGAGGGAGAGAGGACCGCTGGCGGCCAACTTTTCTGGGGATGCCTGAGCGGTCCATGCTGATCGGTCACGAGGTGCCGTCCACACGCGCGACCCTGACCGCACGGCCCGTGGCAAGCGACTCCGCCGCGGCGTCGGCGATGGCGAGAGCGGCCAAACCGTCCACGCCGTTGGGATACGCCACGTCGCCGCCCCGGACGACGGCGCAGAACGCGGCGATCTCTTGCCGGTAGGCTTCGGCGTAACGGTCCATGAAGAAATCGTTGAGCGGGTCGGTGGCGAATCCGGTCCGGTCGGCGCGGGTGACCGTGGTGGCTACCGGGTTGCCGGCGGAAACCATGCCGTGGGAGCCGTGGACTTCGATCCGCTGGTCGTAGCCGTAGGCGGCGCGGCGCGAGTTGGAGATCAGGCACAGTCGGCCGCTGGCCGAGCGCAACGTGGCGGCCGCGGTGTCGATGTCGCCGGCGTCGGCCACGGCCTTGTCGACGAGCGCCGACCCGGTGGCACCGACCTCGACGATGGGTTCGCCCACAAGGAACCGCGCCATGTCGAAGTCGTGGATCATCATGTCCCGGAACAGGCCGCCGGATCGTTGGAGGTATTCCATCGGCGGCGGCGCCGGATCGCGCGAGGTGATCTGCACCATCTCGACGTCGCCGATGCGGCCTTGGTCGATCTCGTCGCGCAGACGCCGGAACGACGGGTCGAACCGGCGGTTGAATCCGACCATCAGCGGAACCCCGCAGCGGACCGCCACAGCGACGCTTCGTTGCGCCCGCGAGAGGTCGAGGTCGATGGGCTTCTCGCAGAAGATCGCCTTGCCCGACTCGGCGGCCTTTTCGATCAACTCTGCATGGAGATCGGTGGGTGTCGTGATGAGGACGCCTTCGATGGCGGGATCGCCGAGCACTTCCTCGGCCGATGCGGCGCGCGCGCCGGTCATTCCAACCACCGATGCTGCGGCCGCCTTGTCGGGATCGGCCACGGCCACCAGCCGGGCGCCCTCGGTGTCCGCAATGGACCGTGCGTGGGTTCGCCCGATGCGGCCAGCTCCCAGAAGGCCCAGCCTGACCGGTCCGCCCGTCACTTCGAGTCCCGCTGGAAGATCCAGTCGTGATCGGGATGGTTCCTGAACCGCCACTGGCGCTTCGGACCCGCCATGACGTTCAGGTAGTACATGTCGTACCCGTAGGGTGCGCCGCACGGATGATGCCCGCGCGGCACCAGCACGGTATCGCCGT
Source organism: uncultured Binatia bacterium (SeqCode) (assembly GCA_965214905.1). Taxonomy (GTDB): domain Bacteria; phylum Desulfobacterota; class Binatia; order UBA9968; family JAJDTQ01; genus JAJDTQ01. Next base: position 1,721,969 of record OZ243984.1, on the reverse strand, counting down.
CGGAGACGGCCATGGTCTCGTCCAGTTCGCCGTCTTCCGTGAAGACCCGCTGAAAGCCGAAACCCTGGGGCGGGTTGATCCGGTGATAGTAGGTCTCCTCGAGATAGGTCATGTCCGAACCCTCGTCGCTGTCATGACGGTGAGGCGGGTAGCTCGACCAGTTGCCTTGGGGCGTATAGACCTCGGTGATCAGCAGGCGGTCGGCGATGTCGGCGTCGTCCATGGCTATGGGGTGCACGTAGCGCGTGTTGGCGCCCTTGCCGCGTTCCAGGACCGGTATGCCGGCCGGATCGATGGCCGTGGCCGCGTGTCCGCCGAAGCCGGGCGCCGAGCACACCGCGACGGTGCAGTCCGTCACCGCCTGTGCCGACCAGGACGTCCCGTTGGGAACATAGACGGCGTGGGGCTTCGTCTGTTCAAACACGCTCATGCGCTCGCCCTGGAGGCCGAAATCGACCTCGGGCGTGGACAGGCGGGCCTTGCCTTCGACCATGATCAGGATGACCTCGCGCTCGCCCGTGGCCTCGCGGGCGGTCTCACCGGTCTTCAGCACGTAGACGGCGAACCCGACGTACCGCCACCCGGCGTCTTCGGGCGTGATGTCGATGACCTTGCCCGTCGTCCCCGACGGCTTTCGCAACAGAACGCTCAATGGATGTCCTCCTGACCCGGCATGGCCGGAACCGAATTCCCGTCATTCCCGCGAAAGCGGGAATCCAGGAGGGGTGAGGCGGGGGAGGCAGTGCCGTAGCGCCCCTCCTCCCGCCTCTGGATTCCCGCTTTCGCGGGAATGACGAGCAATACGAGGTCTCTCCGATTTTCATCCCTCCGTGTGTCGGCTGCAAGTTCACATGTATGCAAGCTTCGCATGAATGCAAGCATTTTCCGGCTATTTCAGTCCAATCCCGCTTCTCGCGCCATGGCGCGAAGCGTCTTCAATGCCAGAGTCTGGTAGAACACCGGGTCCCGTTGGGCCGGGTCCTGCTCGGCCTCCGCGATGAGCCACCCCGAGTAGTGGTGGCGGGCCGCGATTCGCAGCACCGCGGGGAAATCGACGCAGCCCTCGTGGTCGCCTGGAACCGTGAACACGCCGAGTCTGACGGCCTGCAGGAACGACAGCCTTTCCGCAAGCGCTCTTTGACGAACGGCGGGACGGACGTTCTTCGCGTGGATATGGACAACGCGGTCCATGTATCGTTCGGCAAGGGCGGCCGGGTCGGCGCCGGCGAACGCCGCGTGCCCGGTGTCCAGGAGCAGCTTCGTGTGCGGCCCGGCGTGCGCCATGAACGTCTCGATGTCCTCCATCGTCTGGACCACCGTGCCCATGTGGTGATGATAGGCCAAGTGGATGCCCTGGTGGCGGCAGTGCACCGCGATGGCTTCGACATCGGTGCAGAACCCGGCCCAGTCGCGCGGCTCGAGCTTCGGCCGGTCGCTCAGGGGCGCGTCAACCTCCCCGTGAACGGCGCCGGCGGTCTCGCACACGATGCAGACCGAGCACCCCAACGCCGTCAGCACGTCGAGGTGAGGCTGGATCGCCGCCTTCTCGTCGTCCACGGACCGCTCCAGCAGCTTCAATGAGTGCCAACCCGACACGTACGCCAGACCGTAGGCTTTGAGGGCCGCCTCCAGGGCTGCCGCATCGGAAGGGAACTTGTGGCCTTTCTCGATCCCCTCGAAGCCGATCCGGCCGGCGTCGCTCAGACACCGTTCCAGCGGGATGTCGCCCCCCAGGCTGGGGTCGTCGTCGTTGGACCAGGCGATGGGGTTGGTGCCGTAGCGGATCATCGGCGTTTCCTTCGCGCCATGGACTTCACCGCACTCCTGCAATCCTTGGGTTGGTCCTGTAGCGGACCACACGTTTCCCTCGATGGGTCACTCGCAGCTGGTTACCGGCAGCGCCGGCCATCGGTTATCGCAACCGGATCATCGGCGTTTCCTTCGCGCCGCGTCGTAGGACTCACGCGCGGCTACCACCTCGGCCCGGTCCGAGACCTCGGGCACCGCCACGTCCCACCAGTGGCCTCCGGCCTGGGTGCTGATCGCCGGGTCGGTGTCGATGACGATGACGGAAGTCCGGTCCGCGTTCCCGGCCTCGATCAGGGCGGCTTCGAGGCCCGCGATGCCGTCCACGTGGGCCGCGATGGCCCCCATGGAGGCGGCATGGGCGGCGAAGTCGATGGCCGAGGGCGATTGGCGCCGGGCGGTGTCGAGCAGGTTGTTGAAGCTGGCCCCCCCGGTGGCCCGTTGCAGCCGGTCGATGCACCCGAAGCCCCGGTTGTCGAGGACGACGACGGTCAGCTTCAGGCCCAGCATGACGCTCGTCGCCAGCTCCGAGTTCATCATCATGTAGGACCCGTCGCCCATCACCACGACGACGTCGGCTTCCGGGTGCGCCATCTTGACGCCCAGCCCGCCGGCGATTTCGTAGCCCATGCACGAATACCCGTATTCCAGGTGGTAGTCGCCGCGGCGGGGCGAGCGCCACAGCTTGTGCAGTTCGCCGGGCAGGCCGCCGGCCGCGCACACGACGATGCCGTTGTCGCTCATGGTCCGTTGGACGGCGCCGATGACCTGGGCATCCGAGGGCGCAGCGTTGCTGTCCGTTGCACGGGCATGGGCGGGTACTCCGGGCCTGGTTGCGCCACCGGCGTCCGACGGCGCGGCAGTGCCGTCCCTTGCGCCGGTCGCGGCGTCGGCGGCGCGGTCCCAATCAGCCTTCAACGCTCCGGCGAAGGCCGACCGATCTCCGGGCCCCATGGCCTTCGATGCCTCGTCCGGCGGGGTGAAGACGTGATCGCCGAGGACGGCGTCCAGTTCCTCCACGGTCGTCCGCGCGTCGCCCACCACGGCGACGGCATCGTGTTTGGTGGCATCGAAGGCCGCGGCGTTGATGGTCAGCAGCCGGACGTCCGGGTTCTGGAAGAGGCTCCAGGACCCGGTGGTGAAGTCCTGCAACCGGGTCCCCACCGCGAGGACCAGGTCCGCCTTCCGGGCGAGGGTGTTGGCGCTTTCGGTGCCGGTGACGCCGATGGCGCCCACGTTGCACGGGTGCGCCCACGGCAGCGCCGATTTCCCCGCCTGGGTCTCGGCCACCGGGATGCCGCGCCGCTCGGCGAACGCGGCCAGGGTCTCGCAGGCATCGGAGTAGTGGACCCCGCCGCCGGCGATGATGAGGGGCGCCCTGGCCGCGCGCAGGGCCTCGGCGGCGCGACTCAGCTCTCCCGCGTCGGGTCGTTGCCGGCGCATGATCCAGGCCCGCGGCCGAAAGAAGGCCTCGGGATAGTCCCAGGCTTCGGCCTGGACGTCCTGACAGAGAGCGAGGGTGACGGGACCGCATTGGGCCGGGTCGACGAGGGTGGCCATGGCGCGCGGCAACGCCGCCAGGAGCTGCTCGGGACGGGCGATGCGGTCGAAGTAGCGGCTCACCGGACGGAAGCAGTCGTTGGCGCTGACGGTGCCGTCCTGGAAATCCTCCACCTGTTGCAGCACCGGGTCGGGAATCCGGTTGGCGAAGACGTCGCCGGGCAGGAACAGCACCGGCAGCCGGTTCACGTGCGCCAGCGCCGCGGCCGTGATCATGTTGGTTGCGCCGGGCCCGATGGAGGACGTCACCGCCATGGCCCGTTTGCGGTTACTGGCCTTGGCGTAGGCGATGGCCGCGTGGGCCATGCCCTGCTCGTTGTGACCCCGCCAGGTAGGAAGGGCATCGCCGGCCTGATACAGGGCCTCGCCCAGGCCGGCGACGTTGCCGTGCCCGAAGATCGCCCAGACCCCGGCCACGAAGCGTTCGCCGTCCTCGTTGACCTGCGCGCTCAGATAGCGCACCAAGGCCTGGGCCGCAGTCAGTCGGATGGTGCTCATGGATCGTCAGTCCCTATCCCGGCAAGGCCGGAACCAAAAGCCGGTACATGCGAGCGAGATCGGGTGCATGCAAGCACCCTGTAGGGGTCTCCGTGTGAATTTTCCCTCACCCTGACCCTCTCCCAAAGGGAGAGGGGACGCCTCTCCACCCCCCTCCCATCGAGAAAGGTAAACGCCCTCCACTTTCTCCCCCTCCCATCGAGAGAGAGGGAACGCCCTCCACTTTCTCCCCCTTCCAGGAAACGCCCTTCCACTTTCTCCCTTTGGGAAAGGGCACCCATCTTCACCCCTCTCCCTCTGGGAGAGAGGTAGGGGTGAGGGTCCCGTTCGTGCCTCGTCCCAGGCTTCACAAAGCCTCGAGAAATTCCCTGCCATGCGCGTGACTGCCTCGTCATCGGCCATGCGCCCGGCCATCCAGGCCCGGACGACCTCTCCGAAGATCGTGCGCCCGATGGCGAACCCTTTCACCATCTCATGGCGCTCGCCGTCCTCGTTCACCTGCGCGCTCAGATAGCGCACAAGAGCCTGGGCCGCAGTCAATCGGATGGTGCTCATGGATCGTCAGTCCCTATCCCGGCAAGGCCGGAACCAAAAGCCGGTACATGCGAGCGAGAGCGGGTGCATGCAAGCACCCGGTAGGGGTCTCCCTGTGAATTTTCCCTCACCCTGACCCTCTCCCAGAGGGAGAGGGGACGCCTCTCCACCCCCCTCCCATCGAGAGAGGAAAACGTCCTCCACTTTCTCCCCCTCCCATCAAGAGAGGGAAACGCCTTCCACTTTCTCCCCCTCCCATCGAGAGAGGGGAACGCCCTCCACTTTCTCCCCCTCCCAGGAAACGCCTTCCACTTTCTCCCTTTGGGAAAGGGCACCCATCTTCACCCCTCTCCCTCTGGGAGAGGGGTAGGGGTGAGGGTCCCCGTTCGTGCCTCGTCCCAGGCTTCACAAAGCCTCGAGAAATTCCCTGCCATGCGCGTGACTGCCTCGTCATCGGCCATGCGCCCGGCCATCCAGGCCCGGACGACCTCTCCGAAGATCGTGCGCCCGATGGCGAACCCTTTCACCATCTCATGCTTGGCCGCGACCTGGAAGCTCGCCTGCAAATCGTCGAAGGGCGCGTCCAGACCCAGGACCACGATGCCCCGGCAATGCGGGTCGTGCCTGTCGATGGCGGCGCAGGCCCTCCGCCAGCCCTCATCCGATACCATGGGTTCCAGCTTCCACCAGTCGGGAAAGACGCCGATTTCGTAGAACCGCTCGATGACCGCGGCCGTGGTGGATTCGTCCACCGGGCCGAATTTCGACGGAATGATCTCCACCAGAAGATCCAGTCCGTTGGCGCGGGCGGCCTCGGCCAGCCGCTTGACCGTGGCCTCCTGGTCGGCGCGAATCTTCTCCGGGTCGTCCGGACGATAGAAGCAGAGAACCTTGACCACGTGCTCCGAGGGCCATTCCGCCAGCGCCGAGCCGAGGTCATCGCCGATCTCCATCCGCAACGGCCGCGTCCCGGGCTTTTCCACCGGACGCCCGATCCACAAGCCGGTTCCCGCTGCGGCGTAGAGCGCGTCGCGGCCCAGGCGGCCGTCGCACAGGATGCCGTACCCCTCACGACCGCCGGCGACGCGAAGCGCCGCCTCCAGGCACAGGCTCTTGAACGCGCCGATGCGCTCCGCCGCGCTTCCATGCTCCGCCGCGCCGCCGTGCTCCGCCGCGCCGCCGTGCTCCGCCGCGCCGCGATGCTCCGCTGCGCCGCCGTGCTCTGCCGCGTCCCCATGCTCTGCCGCGCCGCCATGCTCCGCTGCGCCGCCGTGCTCTGCCGCGCCGCCATGCTCTGTCGCGCCGCCATGCTCTGTCGCGCCGCCATGCTCTGCCGCGCCGCCATGCTGCGTCGCGCCGCCATGCTGCGTCGCGCCGCCATGCTCTGTCGCGCCGCCATGCTCCGCCGCGCCGCCATGCTCCGCCGCGCCGCCATGCTCTGCCGCTTCGCCACGCTCCGCCGCGCCGCCATGCTCTGCCGCTTCGCCACGCTCCGCCGCGCCGCCGTGCTCTGCCGCGCCGCCATGCTCCGCCGCGCCGCCGTGCTCCGTCGCGCCGCCACGCTCTGCCGCGCCGCCATGCTCTGCCGCGCCGCCACGCTCCGCCGCGCCGCCACGCTCCGCCGCGCCGCCGTGCTCCGCGCCGACGCCGCAGTCCCTGGCGATTTCCTCGAGTTGCGCGCGGTGATCGAAGGCGAAGACGCGCAGGTGCGGCCAGGCCTTGGAGCGGTTCGTGGACCAGTGGGTCTGCTCCAGGCGCGAATCGTGCCGTACCGACGGCGTGGACGGCCCGTTCTCCAGGAAGTCGCGCAGCTCGACGGCGCTGGGATACGCCGGCGTGCAGCCGTGACGCGAGACCGCCAGCGCGCCGCAGGCATTGGCGATGCGCAAGGTCCCGGCCCAGTCCTCTCCCGAAAGCCAGCCCTTGAGCAGTCCGGCCATGAAGCCGTCGCCGGCGCCCAGGACGTTGAATACCTCGACCTGGAACGACTCTCCGCGGACGCCCTGGTCGAGGCTTGCGGGGATCGGCCCCTCGAACGCGGCGGCGCCCGCGGCGCCCCGCTTGCACACCAGTGTCGCCGGCGACACCGCGCGCACCCTGGCCAGCGACTCGATGGTGTCGGACGCGCCGCCGGCGATGTGGAACTCATCTTCCGTGCCGACGATCACGTCGAACCGCGCCAGGGTGGCTTGCAGCCTGGTCGTCACCACCGCCGACTCGATGAAGCGGTTCTCGCCGTCTCCGTGCCCGGAGAGGCCCCACAGGTTCGGCCGGTAGTCGAGGTCGAGGACCGTTTTCGCGCCCGACGCGCGCGCCAAGTCGAGCGCCCGCAGGGTCGCGGCCTCGGTCCGGGGATGCGACAGGTGGGTGCCGGAGGCGAGCACGCAGCGCGCCTCGGCGATGAAGTCCGGGTCGATGTCGTCCGGCGACAGCGCCATGTCGGCGCAGTTCTCCCGGTAGAAGATCAACGGGAACCGCTCCTGGTCGCGGATGCCCAGAAGCACCAGCGCGGTCAGGCGGTGCGGATCGGTGAGGACGCCGCGGACATCGACGCCTTCCGCGCGCAACTGCTCGCGGATGAAGCGGCCCATGTGCTCGTCGCCCACGCGGGTGATGACGGCCGACTTGAGGCCGAGCCGCGCGGCGCCGGCGGCGGCATTGGTGGGCGAGCCGCCGATATACTTGCGGAACGACCGCATGTCCTCCAGGCGGCCGCCCACCTGACCACCGTAGAGATCCACCGACGACCGGCCGATGGCGATGACGTCGAGAGCCCGCCTCACACGGTGCCGCCGAGAGAGCCTTCGAGCTCCGCCAGCTCCTGGCCGCCCGCCATCATGTCCTGGAGCTCGTCGGCCTCGATCTCGCCGCGCCTGGCCGTGCCGAGGGTGGTGCCGCGGTTCAGGACCGTGTAGCGGTCGCCCACCGCCATGGCGTGGCGGACGTTGTGGGTGATGAAGACGACGCCGATCCCGGTCTTGCGAACGCGGTCGATGGTGGCCAGGACGTTCGACGTCTGCCGCACCCCCAACGCCGACGTGGGCTCGTCCAGGATCAGGATCCTGGCGCCGAAATAGACCGCCCGGGCAATGGCCACCGTCTGGCGCTCGCCGCCGGACAGCGTGCCCACCGCCTGGGTGGGCTCGCGCAGGCGGATGCCCATGTCGGCCATGCGCGTCATGGTGACCTCGTTGGCCTTCTTGAAGTCGATGTGCCTGAACGGCCCCCAGCCCTTGGTCGGCTCCCGGCCCATCCAGAAATTGCGGGTCACCGACATCAGCGGGATCATCGCCAGGTCCTGGTACACGGTGGCGATGCCCGCCAGCATGGCGTCGCGCGGGCTTTCGAACGTCACCGGCCGGCCGCCCATGAGGATCTGCCCGCTGGTGGGCTTGTGCACCCCGGACATGGTCTTGATGAACGTGGACTTGCCGGCGCCGTTGTCTCCGAGCAGGCAATGACATTCCCCGGCGAACACCGAGACCGAGACGCCCGCCAGGGCGATGACCGCGCCGAAGTGCTTCTCGATCTCCTGCAGCTCGATCAGCGAATCTTCGCCGGTGCTCACGTCGCGCATTTCGTAAAGCGGTTCGCTCATCATCGTTCTCCCGTGATCATGCGGCGGATGTAGGTGTTCAGGATCACCGCCAACAACAGGATGAGGCCGAGGAAGACGCGGAACAGGCTGCTTTCCACGCCGGTGAAGAAAAGGCCCTGCTGGACCACGCCGAAGATCAGCGCTCCGAGCGCGGCGCCCACCACCGAGCCGTAGCCGCCGGTCAACAGGGCGCCGCCGATGACGACGCAGATGATGGCCTCGAACTCCTTCAGCAGCCCGCGGTCGGCCGCGGCCGAGCCGAACTCCATCACCTGGCAGGTGGCGAACACGGTGGCGCAGAACGCCGTCAGCATGAACATGAGGATCTTGACGCGGTTCACCGGAACGCCGGTGTAGCGCGCGGCCTGGGCATCGCCGCCCGAGGCGTAGATCCAGTTGCCGAACTTCGTGCGGGTCAGCACCCAGTGTCCGGCGATGACCAGCACCACCGCCCACACCATCAGCATGGGAATCCCGTCGACGATGGGCTCGCCCGCCCGCCGGCCGCGGGTAAAGGTCTCGATCACCCCCATGTCGGCGAGCCAGACGAACAGGCTGTTGAAGATCTTGCCGCCGAACAACGGCGCCAGCCAATCGCCCTGCGCGGCGTCCTTCACCCCGCCGATGATGGTCTTGCGGGTGGTGGCGATGGACAGGAAGATGGTCAGGCCGCGCAGGATGTAGAGAAACGCCAGCGTGACGATGAAGCTCGGCAAGCCGGTCTTGATGACCAGCCAACCGTTCAGCGCGCCCAGCGCCATGGCGATGGCAAAGGCCAGACCGATCCCGAACCACACCGGATAGCCCCACTGGACCGAGACGATGGCGATGACGATGCCGGCGAACCCGATCATGGAGCCGACGGACAGGTCGAACTCCCCGGCGATCATCAGCAGACACGCACCCACCGCGATGATCGCGAACTGGGCCGAGACGACGCCCCAGTTCATGGCGCCTTCCGGGCTGAACATGCCGGTGTCGGCAGCCACCAGGAGAAAGAAGACAAAGACCAGGATGGTGCCGCAGATGGCGCCCAGTTCGGGCCGTATCATCACGCGGCGGAACGATGACATCTCCTTCAAACGTTCGTCGGCCATGACCCCCCCTCAGCGGCCCTCAACCGGCAAAGGGTCCGTTGAAGGCCGTCCGTCTTGCCCGATCAACGCGCGGTGCGTCCGCCGCGGCGCGTGGCCGCGGCGGACGCACCGTTGCCCGAAACCGTGTAAACCGGATCAGCGGTATTCGCCGGCGTATTTCTCCACCAGGGCGATGTTCTTCTTGGTGACGAATCCCGGACCCGAGTTCATGTGTCCCGACGGCAACACGCCGTAACGCGCGAGGTTGGTCAGGATGACCACGGGCATGTAGCCCTGAAGGTAGGGCTGCTGGTCGATGGCGAACGCAATCGTGCCGTCCTTGACGCCGGCGGCGATTTCGTCGGAGAGATCGAAGGTCGCGAAGTGGACCTCGCCCTTGAGACCCATATCTTCCAGCGCTGCCAGTGTCGGGTGGGCCGAGGTCGGACCCAGGGTCAGGATGCCGTTGGCGTCCTGGTTGCTGTTCAGATACGCCTTCACCTTGTTCTTGATCTCGGCCGGGTCCTGGCCGCTGTCGATCATCTGGCGGCCGAGCTTCACGCCAAGGGCGTCGGCATAGCCCTGGCACCGTTCGACGGACGCCGGATTGGTGATGTAGTGGTTGACGCACAGAAACTTCTTGACGCCCGCTTTCCCGGCCTGCTTGCCGGCGCCGAGCCCGGCGTCGTATTCCGGTTGCCCGACGTGCAGCAAGGCGCCGAGCTGTTCCGATTGTTGATGGGTTCCCGAATTGATGGTGATGACCGGGATGCCCTTGTCGACGGCATCCGTGATCGGTCCCTTGAGCACGTCGAAGTCGGCGATGGTCACGATGATGCCGGCCGGGTTGGCCGCGGAAGCCTGCTCGACGATGCGGGCCATGTCGGCCAGGTCGCCGGTGGGCGGATTGCGATAGTCGACCGTGACGTCCAGCTGCTCGCCGGCGACCTTGATGGCGTTCTTGATCGTGTTCCACCAACTGTCGCTGTCGGGAGCGTGGCTGATCAGGACGAATTTCTCGCCGGCCGCGTTGGCCGAATCCGGCGCCGCGGCCAAGCCGAGCGCCATCAAAGCGGCGGCTGCCAAAACAGAAAACCTCGATTTCATGGTTTCCTCCTTTCACGCCATGCGCCCGAACCGCCGGGCGGCGACGGTGAGTCGTTCTCTTGACCGGAGCCTTGGATGCCTCTGCTGGGGACGGAATATAACCTCCATTGTCGGAATTGAAAACACAAAAAGCGGGTGGTGTGGAGCGGGCCGGGGTGAGGGAGGCTTTTCAAGCTGATACACTGCCCGGGGTGTTTCGACTTGGGTCGCCAGCGACCATCCCTTGGAATGGGATGGACTTTCCGTTCATTCGACCGCGTTGGAGGAAAGCCATGGGCACTATCGGCGTCGGCCTGATCGGCACGGGCTTCATGGGCAAGTGCCACACGTTGGCCTACCGTTCGGTCAGGGCGGTGTTCGACACCGCCCTGACGCCGCGGCTGATCCGGGTCTCCGACCGGCGGCCGGCCGCCGCCGAGAGCCATGCGGAACGATGCGGTTTCGAGAGCTCCACGGACGACTGGCGCGTGGTGGTCGACGACCCCGATGTCGATATCGTCTCCATCACGACCCCCAACAAGCTTCACTGCGAGATGGCGCTGGCCACGCTGAAGGCGGGAAAGCATGTCTACTGCGAGAAGCCGCTGGCCTTGACGCTGGACGAAGCCGAGCGCATGGCCGACGCCGCTGCCAAGGCCGCGGGCAAGACCATCGTCGGCTACGGTTACCTGTGCAATCCCCTGTTCCAGCATGCCCGGCGGCTGGTGCGTTCCGGCGCCATCGGCCGCCCGCTGTTCTTTCGCGGCGTGTGCGACGAGGACTACCAGGCCGACCCGGACCTGCCGTGGACTTGGCGGTCGGCCAAGGCCGAGGCCGGCCTGGGCGTGCTCGGAGACATGATGTGCCATTTGGTCAGCATGGCGGACGGCCTGCTGGGGCCCATTGAAAGCGTCCTTGCCGACTGCCGGATCCACTACCCCACCCGTCCGGCCGCCGCCGGCGGGGAACGGCTCACGGTGGAGAACGAGGATGTCGCATCCGCGCTGGTTTCCTTCCAGAGCGGCGTGACCGGGATGATCTCGTCGTCGCGCGCCGCGTGGGGCCGCAAGAACCACCTGGCCTGGGAACTTCACGGCGACGCCGGCATGCTGGTTCAGGACCAGGAGCGCATGAACGAGCTTCGGATCTACCGGAACGAGGAGCCGAAGAGCGATCAGGGTTTCAAGACCATTCTGGCGGGGCCGGCGCACGAGCCCTATGGCAACTTCTGTCCGGCTCCCGGTCACGGATTGGGCTTCAACGATCTCAAGACCATCGAGCTGGCCAACTTCCTGAGGGCGATCGCGGACGATGCGCCGGCCGATCCCGATTTCGCCGCCGCCCTGCGGTTCGAACGCGTCATCCATGCCGTCGCACGGTCGGCCGACAGCGGGGCCAGGGTACGGACCGTCGCTACCTGATCCGGCATGGCCGGAACCGGAAGTGGATACATGCAAGCACCCTGTAGGGGTCTCCCTGTGAATTTTCCCTCCCCCTCACCCAAAGCGATCAGCGAGCCGCGTTCCTGCACTCGCTGTAGCGAAAACAGTCGAGGAGGTGGTCGTTCACCATGCCCGTTGCCTGCATGTGGGCATAGATGATGGTGGAACCGACGAAACTGAAGCCGCGTTTTTTCATGTCCTTGCTGATGGTGTCGGAGAGGGGAGTGGTTGCAGGCGTCTCTTCCCAGGACTTCCAGCGATTCTGGATGGGCTTGCCATCGACGAAATGCCACATGTAGCTGGAAAAGCTGCCCCGTTCTTCCTGGACCGCCAGGAAGGCGCGGGCGTTCTGTCTCGCGCTGTAGACCTTGAGCCGGTTGCGGATGATGCGGGGGTCGCGCAACAATCGATCGAGCTTGCGGTCGCTATAGCGGGCAACCTTGCCGACATCGAACCCTTCGAAGACAGCGCGATAGCCCTGGCGTTTGCGCAAGACCGTGATCCAGGCCAGGCCCGCCTGGGCGCCTTCCAGCACCAGAAATTCGAACAGGGTCCGATCATCGTAAATCGGCGCGCCCCATTCCTCATCATGGTACCTCACGTAAAGCTCGTCGGCGCCGCACCAACTGCAACGGTTGACCATGATCGAACACCAGGTTTCGTTGAATTTTCGTTGAACGAGTGGAGGCGGTTGTAACATGGCGACACACCGTCGCCAATCGGGCGGCGTTTGGAATCGCATGGACCGGCCAGGTGGGGGTTGACTGAACGGCCCTCAGCGATGCAGTTGTTTCAAGGGGGGGTTCCAGGGCGAATGCCATGATCAGAGTTGCGTTGCAGACCTGCGTGGCCGTCGCGTACGCGCTCCTGCTGTCAGGCGCCGCCGGCGCCCGATCGATGGAGGAGGTGCGGGTGCTGTACGCCGAAGGCCGGTTCGTCGAGGCGGCCGAGCTCGGCGCGGCCCTCAAGACCTCCGAGAGCCACGTGTGGGCGGCTCAATCACTGGCGATGCAAGGCCACTTCTTCGCCCGTGAGGATGAGAAGAAGGCCCTGTTCCAACACGCCCTCAAGCTGGCGGAAGAGGCGGTCCGGCTCGATGCGGCCAATCCGGACGCCCACATCCAACTGGCCCATACCACGGGCCGATACGCCAAGATCCTCGGCTTCCTGCAGGCCGTCGCCGGGGGATATGCCAGGAAGGTGCGGGAATCCGTCGAAGAGGCGCTGCGGCTGGACCCCGACAAGCCGTCCGCTCATCTGAGCATGGCGAGCTGGCACGCGGAAATCGTCAACGCCGCGGGCGCCATGGCGGGCCTCCTCTACGGAGCTACGGAGAAGAAGGCCCGCGAACACTACGACCGAACCCTCGAACTCGAGCCCGACGCCAAGGTGGCGTGTGTCGAATATGCGTTCGGGTTGTTGCGCATGGACGAGGAACGGAACCGGGAGGAGGCGCGCCGCCTGCTCCAACGCGCCATCGGGAAGCCCGCCAAGGACGCTGTCGACCGCCTCTATCACAGGCAGGCGGTGGCGAGGCTAGCCGCCTTGGACGACCGCTAGACCTCGTAATACCCGTTCATGACGGCGTCGTGCCAGACCTTGGTGATCACCGGGCAGACGCCCAGGGGCAGGCCGTCCTCGGTCTTCCAGTAGGAATGGATGCCGGTGCCGATCTCGATGACGCGCACCTTGGGGGCCGGGTTCATGGCGGCGTACTCGGCCTTGACGATGTCGTTGTACTTCTCGGGCGTGTGGTCGCGGCTGAACTTGTTGATGCCGTAAAGGAGCGGCGGGATCGGCTTGGCGGCCGCGCCCGGGAGGGGGCGGCCGTAGGCCAGATAGCGGTCCACCAGGGCCTGGGTCTCCTCGGCGTTCATCCCGAGGCGCTCGGCCGTGACCCTGGCGGCTTCGGTGAGGCACGGGTGGCTGTCGCTGTGGAGCCAGTTCTCGGCCTTGAACTGGGGGAAGCGCTTGGCCTGCTGCCACGTCTCGAAGATCTCTTCCATCAGCCAGGCCAGCCGGAAGAGCGGCTTGTCCCCCTCCTGCATCGCCACCTCGGCGCCCTTGTAGCGCGCCAGTTCGCGCCAAGTGCGGACCAGCACGTGATCGAACGGGGTGGGCCAGTCGTGGCCGCTCATCTTGCGGAAGATGTACGCGAACGGCGAGTTCTCGATGCCGATGAGCCCCTTGCCGTTCTCGATGCGCTGCAGCAGGTAGTGGCTGAAGGGTCCGCCGGTGGAGTGGCCGTGGGTGAACACCGAGTACTCGCCCACCGGCAGGTGCCGGCGGCAGATGTCCAGCATCCCCTCTTCGAACGCCACTGGCCACGCCGCCATCCGGTAATAGAAATTGCTTCCCTTCTTCGCCCTGGCGTACGACCGGGAGCCGTAAATCTCCCGCAGCGAGGCGTCGTTGACCACGTCGTATTCGTCTCTGCCGATGAATTCGCCGTCCAGCCAGATAGGGGTACGGACGCTGCCGTCTTCGTGAATGGTGTCGCCGGGCCAGTCGCGGCTCGGGTCCGGGAGGTAGAGGCGGCCGGGGTAGGTCATGCTGCACACCTTGTAGCCGCGTTTCCCGGCGAAGCACTGCGCCAGCCGCTCAATGGAGCGCCAGTCGCTGGCGCCGCCGTGGGTCATGAAGATGCCGAGCTTGTTCCCGTCCGGGCCGGTGGGAATTCTCGCCGGGTCCCTGGGCTCGTACACCATGCAGCCGATGTCCCAGTCCATGCCGTTGGCGTGGATGCGGAAAACCTCCTCGGTTTCGGTGTAGGGGATGTCCGGCTCCGCCAGTATCCCGTCGGAGATCCCGACCAGCTCTTCCTTGGACAGGCTGTCAGGCGGCTCCCAGGAATCGGCAGTTTGCAGTGTCTTGGCCATGGCAACGTTCCCCCTTGTGCTTGGTCTGGTGACGTGTCGCTCCAGGAGCCTGCAGGACTTGGCAAGAAGCTGCCACGAGTCAGGGACGGGCTCCTGGTCGGCGACTGGCAGCGTACGGGTCACGGGGACTGTACCATGCCTTGCCGCGTCGAACCATAGAGGCCCTGGAGACAGCTTCGCCCTGGAGGCGGCTCCTCGCGCCTCGTTCGCCGATCTGGTACACCTCCGGCAGACTCGCCGGGAGTGCCATCCCACCTCCGGCCCGACATCATGCAACCTCGACCGACCCTGTCGTGCGGCGAATACAAGCGGACCCGACCGTTGCTGGACGGACGCGTCGCGGTGGCGGGATACGACATCGAGATCGTGCCCGACCCGTTTCCACCCACTGGAATCCTGGGCGACTACCAGTATCCGCGCACCCTGCGGATGCTCGACGACAAGGCCTTCGACATCTGCGAGATGGGTATGGCGCCGTTGGTGACCGCGCGCTCCCAAGGCGTTCCGCTGGTCGCCATCCCGGTCTTCCACTACCGCCGCTTCCGGCATCCCTACATCTTCTGCCGGGGCGCGGCCGGCATCGAGTCGCCGGGAGATCTGGCCGGGCGGCGCGTTGGCGTGCGGCGTCTCAACTTGAGCGCGGGCCTGTGGGCGCGGGCGCTGCTGCAGCACGACTACGGCGTAGCCCTGAACGACATCACTTGGGTGGTAACGGTGGACGTGCCGTTGCGTGACGCGGTGCGCAACAACCTGGACGTGGAGGAGGTGCGTTCCGGCGAAAGTCTGGAGACGCTGCTGGTGCGCGGCGACATCGACGCCATGATCGAGGCCTCCGGCCTGAGCCCGGCGACGCGGGAGACGGCCGGCGTGCGGCGGCTTCTGGGCGAGGACACGCGACGGCTTGAAGCGGACTACTACGCGCGTACAGGCTTTTTTCCCATCATGCACACCATCGCCCTGTGGCGGGAGGTGGCCGAGCGGCACGAGGACCTGTGCCAAGCCCTCTATGACGCCTTTTGCCAAGCCAAGACGGTGGGGAATCGTGGCGGCGAACCCCGCTCGCGGTACATTCTGGCTTCCGAGGAGGAGGAGTGGTGGGGGTCGCTGGCCCCGGAGCAGATGGAGACCCTGTGCGGCGGCCCCGGCCATCCGAGAGACCCCTGGAGCTACTCCCTCGATGAGGACGGCCGCACCGTCGAGGCGTTCCTCGATTACGCCTACGAACAGGGCCTCACGCCGGAGCGCTATCCTGCGGCGGATCTCTTCGTGACGCCCGGGAGGTCGGGCGTATAAGCGCCTTCCGTATCCCATTCCACGGTGTCACCTACGCGGATGGCGCCGCCTTCGAGCACCTGGGCGCGCAGGCCTCCCCGGTGGACGAGCCCCTGCATCACGTTCTTGCCCGTGAGCTTTACGAGGTTGGCGCAGGGCTCGCAAACGCGCAGGCCCCGCATCCTCACGGCTCCGATCGTGAACTCCCGCCCCTGCACCAGGTGATTCAGAGGAACTCCGCGCGTCGTGATGTTGCGGCGGCTGTCCTTGGATTCCAGCGTCGTGCCGTAGTCGCGCTCCATGGCCTCGATCGCTTCCGCCTCGATGAGCGTCACCTCCCGGTCCGGACCCGGATTGTGGGAGTAGCTGCCCACCCGATTGCAGTAGCGGTCTCCTGCGAGACCCCTGCCTTTCACCGCTTGGACCTCCTGAAGGTTCTCCATCGCCCCCTTGGCGTCCCTTGCTATCTGTATCGAAACAACCGCTCCCTTGGCCATGATCTCTCCTTGGTGAGGTTAGAGCCGGTCCTGCATCCAATCCAGCATGTAGGGCACGTTGTGGGCCCAGTAGTCGTGGCTGCAATGGATGGCGCCGCCAGAGGCCGCGTCATCGTAGATCTTGAGGGTCTTGTCCGTGCTGCCGATTTCATCGTACAGCCGCTTGGCGCCCTCCACGTTCATCAGCCGATCGGCGGCGCCGTGGGTGATGAGCGTCGGACAGGTGATGTTCCGGGCGGCGCCCGCCATGGTGAAGTCCCCGAGCCGTTCCCGGGCCACTTCGTCGCTGACGCCGCCCAGTAGCCGTTGCACCACCGGCTGGAGGTGCTCGCAGAAAAGATAGAGGTCGTCCAGCACGCTGTAACAGCCGCTCCAGCCCACCAGCGCCTTGATGCGTTCATCGAACGCCGCGGCCCGGGGCGCGTAGTAGCCGGCCATGCTGATGCCGATCAGGCCGATGCGCTCGGGGTCCACCTCCGGCCGGGACACCAGGTAGTCGATGCAGGCCCTGGCGGGCACCTCGTAGTCCGCACGGGTGGGGATCCCCTTGACGTACATGGACGAGCCCCGTCCGGGCGTGTCCACCAGCAAGAGCGCCCAGCCGTACTCCAGCACCCGCCGGCCGCTGAAGAAGATCTCCTCGGCAAAGGCGTCGGCGCCGCCGATGAGGAACACGGCCGGCCACTTGCCCGGAGCCGGATACCTGGGGTGGCAGAAGTAGCCGTCGTATTCCTCGTCGCCGCAACGGACGCTGATGACCTCCATGGCCGGCTTGTGCAGCGCCGCGGCCGCCCGGAAGCTCGCCTGGGACCTCCGGAACCGCTCGGCCTTGACGTCGTTCTCGGCGATGGTCAGGAACACGTCGGACATGCGGAAGTACTGGTTGGCCTGGAAGAAGAACTGCACGGCGGTGTGCTCGTGGCCCTTGGATAGAGCTTCCCTGGCGTCGTCCTCGGTCTTCCGGGCCAGATCGAGCCAAGCCCGTTCCCACCCCTTCCTGTCGTCGGGGTCCAGACCGCGGCACAGGCGCGCGATATCGAAAACGTCCCCGCCTCCCTGCTGGGCTTCGGCCACGAGCCGAAGCGTCTGGGAGCCCATGACGTTGGTGGGAAAGAAGAAGTCGATCATGAATGTCTCCGGCCGGTCGCCTACGGTCTGTAGGGGTGGGTTTCAAGCCCGCCCGCGTCCGGCCACGCAGCCGACGCAGGGAAGGGCCCATGCGTTTGCCTATGGCAACCCGTAGAGCCGTCTGGCGTTGCCCTCGGTGATGTTGTAGCGGTCCTCGTCGGTCAGGCCCGGGACGGACTCGAAGATCGGCACCACCTCCTCGAAGTTGCGGCCGGTCCGAGGGTCGGTGGCGTTCACCGCGCCGAACATCTCGGTGGCGAACAGAACGCGGTCGGAGCCGACCCGCCTGATCAGCAGCTCCATGCCTTCGGCGTCATAGATGGCCATATCCCAGTAGACCCGGCGGGCCGCCTCCTCGAACGGCTCCAGCCCCTCCTTCACGTGCATGCCCCGGTGGCGGTTCCACTGGTAGGGCACGGCGCCGCCGCCGTGGGGAATGACGAGCTTGAGCTTCGGGAAGTCCTGGAACACGCGGGAGCTCAACAACTCCACGGCGCCGTTGTGATGCTGGCCGATGTAGTACGAACTCGTGGTGTGGAAGGCAGGGTTCAGGGACGCGCTGGCATGGATGGTCCCCGGTATGTCCAGCTCCACCATCTTCTCCCACAGGGGATACCACCACTCGTCCCCCAGAGACGGCGTCCACGGCTCGCGGCCGCTGCACAGGTCGGGGTTGATGTTGCAGGCGATGAAGCCCTGTTCCTTGACGCAACGCTCCAGCTCTTCGACCCAGCTCTCGGGGCCGACCCCGGGCGACTGGGGAAGCTGACACACCGGCGAGACCTTGTCCGGCCACAGCTTGCCGATGCGGGCGATGAGATCGTTGCACGCCTCGCTCCAGTAACGGCTGATCAGCTCGGAGCCGAAGTGGTGGCCCATGGCCGAGGCCTGGGGCGAGAACAGCAGCCGGTCGATGCCGGTGTCGGCCATTCGCTTGAACTGCGAGCGCATGGACTGCTCCAGCTCTTCATCGCTGATGACGAGCTTGGCGGGCGACGGCCGCGCCTGGTTGATGATCTGCCGCGCGCGAAAGGACTGAAGCTTGGCCGGCGCCGTGGTGTAGTGTGCATGAGCGTCGATGAACACGAGCGTAAACCTCCAGGGCAGTCTGTATTCCGTGTGGCCTGTACGAACAGGACACTACACTAGCAAAGGCCCGATGAACAGGGAAAGAATTGTCCCCGAAGCAGGATAACAGTGAAGGGGGGCGCTACGTGATGAAGGTCACGGGGTACTCTCGGGAGCAGGTGTTTCGGCTGTTGACCATGCTCTTGATCGCCAGCAGCGCGGCCGGGGCGAGGTCCTGCGCATCGTCGAGGATGACCACCGGCTTTCGGGACAGTTCGGGGATCGTCTTGAAGAACAGTAGCTTGGCTTGGCCGGCGAAGAACGGCGGTCGATCTTCAACTTGTCGAGGATGGTCTTGAACAACTGCGGCGCCGAGACACCCGCGCCGCGCACGTAGAGGGGAGTGTAGCGGTTGCCGTCGAGTTCGGCGACGAAGGCGGCGAGGGCCACCCCTCGGGCGGCTTGCTGTGGGACTCTGCGGGGACGGTCGGCACCTGTGTGCTGACCTGCTGGGCGGCGCTGAGTTCGTCGAGGGTTCGGTAGGCTTGAACGTCGAAGCTGTCGAGGGTAGGTGACCCAGTTCTCTGGTGGGGGCCACCGCTGTACCCTACAAACAAGTATGCTACATGCGTCGTAGAGCACCCGGTAGGGAACCGACGCCTTCTCCACCGGGAAGTTGCTCTCGAACATGCAGCGGTCGGGGGCCGAACCGGGCCGGGTCCACGATGCTCTCCACCACCAGCAGCGGATGTCCGTACTGTCTCTGCCAGTCCTCGCTCAGCCGGCGCCCCACTCACCGCCCCAGAGGCGGTCCGGGAAATCGCGAACCGCGACTTCGACCGCCAGTACCGGGGCCAGTCGAGTCGGTGATAGTCGCAGAACGCCTTTATTTCCTGGAAGATGTAACTTTCGAACGCGTTGCCGTATTCAGGGGTTCCGGGCGCCAACCCTGTCCGGCCCTGAAGGTGACGGGCCAGACCGATGTCGAAATCGCCTTGCGTTTCCGGCTCTCGGTAACGGCCGGCACCTCATGAGCTATGAACGTGTCTTTCAGGATCTCTAGTCGAGGGCGACGGCCCCGGCTTCGGCGGTGACGGCGGTGGATTCGGCGTTCATGGTGTCTCCCAAGCTATTCTCTCTCTGGTCTCCGGCCCGGCGCATCTGCCACATGCCGAAGAGGATGGCCCCGACCGCGAGAGCCTGCATCGAGGCCGTCACCCAAAGGGTCCATTCCCGGACGGCGAGGCTGGCGGTTTCAAACTCGGTCATGTCTGTCTCCGTTCGTATTCGCGGACGGTCGACGCCGGCACCTGGCTGTGACGTTCGGCGACAGAGATGTTTATTGTCATGACAATCCACGACAGGTGTGTCAATGGTATCGTCTTTCTGTCCGTCGTCCTGTCGCGGGCGGATTTCAAACCCTTTCATGTTCCGGCCCGGGAACAGCCTCCCGGGTGCGGCGGTCGGCAGGGCGATCTTGAAGTCGCCCGGGTCTTTCCAACGTCCCGCCAAACTTGTCATTCTGAGCGGAGCGAAGAATCTCGGCTACGGCGGGGAGACCCTTCGCTCTGCTCAGGGTGACAACAGCAGGGCCCTGGTGGCGGTCAGTGGCTCGCTTTACCGAATAGGCACGGGCTACTATGGTGCTGTCATTTTCTGCGGCGCAGGCTCTCGCAGCCGTTCTCTCGAAAGGAGCGATTCATGGCGGAAATCCCACGTCTCAACGGTGTCATCAAGGCGCTGGAGGAAGGTCGGACGGCCTTCGTGAGCTTCACTTCCAACGACGCCGAGAGCGCCATCGCCATGGCGGGTTCCCGGCTCGACGGCGTTGCCTTCGAGATGGAGCACGCGCCCCTGGATATTCCGGGGCTGCGGCACGCTTTGCAATACATGCTGGACCGGAGGCAGTTGGTGGACCGGGGCGTGCTGGCGCCCGCGGTGACGCCCATGGTGCGGATCCCTCCCAACGGGAACGAGATGAATCAATGGCTGGCGAAGCAGGTGCTCGACATCGGCGTCTACGGGATCATCTTCCCCCACGTCAGCTCGGTGGCAGAGGCGCGCAACGCGGTGTCGGCCTGCCGCTACCCGCGTCTTTCGTCCGCTCCGAACTACGATCCGCCGGGCATCCGCGGCGACGCGCCCAACCGCGCCGCGCGATACTGGGGGCTCACGCAGCAGGAGTACTACCAGCGCGCGGACGTATGGCCGCTGGCGCCGGACGGCGAGATCCTGGTGGTGATCCAGTGCGAGGAGGTCCGCGCCATCGAAAACCTGCCGGCCATGCTCAGGGAGGTCCCGGGCATCGGCGTGGTGCTCATCGGCGAAGGGGACCTGAGCCAGGAGCTGGGCCATCCCCGGGACTACGACCATCCGGTGGTGGCCGACCACATCAACAGGATTCTCGATATCTGCAAGGAGCACAACGTGCCCTGCGGCCATCCCCATCCCAGCACCGACAACGTCGAGCGTCTGGTGGAGGCGGGCTACCGCTTCCTCATGCCCAGCGCGCCGCGTTCGTTCGCCGTGCTCCACCGCGGGCGCGAACTGACGGGACGTTGATGAACACATGGGACGGAGTCAACTGATTTGTGGAACGCAACACCTCACGAGAAAGGGACCGGAGCAATGGCTATGGTGAAGCTCGAACCGCCGGAGAGGCTCGGCATGAGCCTGGGGGAGGCCATGTTCACCCAGCGGGCTATTCGCAGGCTCAGGCCGGACCCCGTGAGTGACGAGGACGTCAGGACGCTGATGGATGCCGCCTCCAAGGCGCCCAATGCCCGTAACGAGCACAGGGGGCGTTTCCTGGTGGTGCGGGACCGGGAGAAGATACGGAGGTTCGCGGAGCTCTATATCGAGGCGTGGTGGGCCAAGCAGCCGGAGGGCTGGAGCCCGGAGAAGGCTCAGCCGGGCGACCGGCATCTGTCGCCCATGCGTCTGGCGGAGGCCATGAAGGACGTGCCCGTGGTGGTGCTGGCGGTCTCTACCTCGCCGGGACAGGCCAGCTCCGTCCTCCCCGCGGCCCAGAACCTGATGCTGGCCGCCCGGGCCATGGGCATCGGGTCGGTGCTGACAACCCTGCATCCGCGGGTCACCGACCGGCTCCACGCGCTGTTCAGGATCCCGCCGGAAGCAGAGGTTCATTGCTGCATTCCTCTGGGCTATCCGGAAGGCCGCTTCGGCACCACGGCGCGCCACCCCACGTCGGAGACGACCTACTACGAGGAATGGGGCAACCCGCCGCCGTGGAAATGAGCCACGCGGCGCACCAACGCTAACCGCGGCGGCGCTTCGCCGTCCTCTCCCGCCGTCCTCTCCCGTCTTGCGCCTCACAGGCCGTACAGAGCGCGCGCGTTGTCGCCGAGGATCTTGACCTTCAACCATCAGCAGGGCACACTTGTACCTTAAAGGTCATGGAGTACGTCATGCAAGTCTCGAAATGGGGCAACAGTCTTGCGGTCCGGCTTCCCCAAGCGTTGGTCGAGGATCTCGGTCTGAAACCAGGCGACGAGTTGGAGGTAGTGTCCGCCGCATCGAAGGGAATTGCCGTATCCAAAGATGAGTGCCGGCGGCTGGCGGTTGAACGTATGCGGGAGCGTGCCTGGCCCATGCCTGAAGGCTACGCGTTCAATCGAGACGAAGCCAACGCCCGGTGACTGCCTTCCTCGACACCAATGTACTAATCTACGCCCAAGGGGCCGGCGCCAAGAGCGAGGTGGCATAGTAGACGGTTACCTTCGCACGCCACGCTCCTGCCGAGAGTACGAGCATCCCGGGAAGCCGGTCGCGGTCTTCGACCCCTTGCTGGAAGTTGTAAATGGCTTTCGCAACAGCGGTCTCAGGACGCCGCGACTCAAGCTGCTCGATCTCCTCCTTGGAGTAGGCGGCGCGGTCGGGCCGGGCCGCAAGTCGGACCGTGAGGGCTGCGTCAGCCGATGCTGCGGCAATCCACAGTGCGCAAGCGACGGCTACGACCGCCGCCGTATTTCCCGTTGCTCTCCTCACAGGCCGTACAGAGAGAGCGCGTTGTCGCCCAGGATCTTGTCGACGATTCGGGCCGGCGCGGAGCCGTCGCTTCGGAGCATGCGTAGCGCCTCGATCTGACTCGAAGTGTCGTTGTGGCCGTAGTCGGTGCCGATGACGAGGTTGTCCTCGCCCGCGTCCTTGAGGATCACCGGCAGGTCGTCGCTGGTCTGGCAGGCGACGTACATGCGGTTCTCGGCCATGATGTTGTCGGGGATCGGCCGCCCGAGCTTCCGGAAGCGTAGCCGGAGGTCGTTGAGGGCGTAGGGGACCCACTGGGCGCTGACCTCGACGAAACCCCATCGCAGCTTGGGAAACAGTGCCGGCGTTCCGTCCATGAGCAGCGAGTGGAACGTTCCCACCACCGGCAGCTTGAAACGCGAGAAGCCGGTCTCGCCCTCGTAGAGGTCGTGGATGGCGGTGCTGTTGGTGCCGGCGTGGACGCAGATGGGGAGGTCCAGCTCCGTGGCGATCTCGTAGAGCGGGAACAGGTCGGGATGGCTCAGGCGCTTCTCGTGCTCGACCCCGCGCATGAAGATGCCGCAGGCGCCGTTGTCCCTGGCGAAGGCCAACTCATCCTTGAGCGCGTCCATGGAGAGCAGGGGAGGCATGCACACCCAGCGCAGCCGCCCCTGGCCCTTCTTCCAGACCTCGGCCAGCCAGCGATTGTAGCTCTTGCACATGGCCAGCTCGGTGAGCCGGCTCCGGGTGCAGGGGCGCAGCATCAGCGTGGGGTAGAGCACCTGGACATCTACCTCCAGCTCGTCCATGTGCTTGAGCCGGGCGTCGAGGTCGCGCATCTCCCGCTGGTCGGCGGAAGTGTTGGCGCCGATGTTGTTATTCTTGGGATGCAGCCGGTTGTCCACCACCCAGTACTCGGGGCCGCCTTCCTGCGTGACCGAGAAGGGTGCGTGTTTGCGTTCGGCCTCGGTCATGAACTCCCAGGTAAAGGGCGTTTCGATCACGTGGGCGTCCGAATCGATGGTTCGAAGGATCATGGCTTGTCTCCGTCTTGTCCGGTCCGGTCTCGGCCTGACGCGATGTTGTAAAGCCGCCGCGCGTTCTCGCCCATGATCCTGGGCAGGGAGCCGGCGGCGATGTCATCCCGGGCGAGCACCTCCTTCACCACGTTGGGAAACTTGCAGTCGCCGTGGTTGTAGTCCGAGGCGAACACCAGCCGGTCGTCGCCGATGAAGTCCATGACATAGGGCAGGGTAATCTCGTCGGGCTCGAACGAGAAGTAGACGTCCCGTTGCCGGATATACTCGCTGGGAGGCATGGTCAGGAGCGGCAGGGCCGCCTGCATGTACTCGTAGTGCTCGTCCAGCCGCTCCATCCAGAAGGGCACCCAGCCGGCGCCCGCTTCGAGAAACGCCACCTTGAGCTTCGGGAACTTCTCCAGGACGCCGCCGCCGATGACGCACATGACGCCGATCATCTGCTCGAAGGGGTGGGTGGTGGCGTGCACGAACAGCGCGTTGTCGAAGCGGTCGGCTGCCGCCGCCGGCCGGCCCGAGCCCACGTGGACGCACACCGGAACGCCCAGATCCTGGGCCGCGGCGTAGAACGGGTCGAAATCGGGATGGTCGAGGTTGCGCCCGGCGGAATGGGCCGAGGTGGCCGCAGCCACGAAGCCGAGTTCCGTGACGCAGCGCCGCAACTCGGCGGCGGCCTCCGCCGGATCCTGCATGGGCACGCACGCCACGCCCTTGAGCCGTTCGGGCGCGTGGCGGCAATACGCATCGAGCCAGTTGTTGTAGGCCTTGGCGACGGCGCAGGCGTAGTCCTTGTCTTCCAGGAACGGCAGGCTCAGGAAAACGGTGGTGCCGAAGTTGACCGCGATGGCGATCTGCTCCAGATCCATGTCCTTGAGCCGCTGTGCCGGGTCCCACATGCCGGTGGTAGGCTGTGGCGAGCGGTTGTGGGGCACGGCGCCGATGCCGCAACCCACCCCCGAGGGCTTGGCCCAGATACGGCCCTCCATGAGCAGTTGCTGGCGGCCGTCGGACTCCACCACCCTTGGCGCTTTCTTCTTGTAGGGCCCCTCCAGCAGGTCTTCCCAGGGCGCGAACTTCTCCTGGACGTGACCGTCGGCGTCGATGATGGGGAAGGTTGCCATGGCTATCCACCTTTCGTCATGACGGGATTGCCGGCCTGTTACGCGCGGCAACGTGTGCGGGACTCTTCGCTGCCGGCAGGGCGCGACAACAGGGTGTAGGGGCGGGTTTGAAACCCGCCCGCGCTACCGGTCACTCGGCCCCGTCAACAGCCCGAGAAGCCCTTTACTTGAGGTGTCTGGCCAGGAAGTTCGTGCTCCGCTCCCACGCCAGGCTGGCGGCATCGGCGTTGTAGTATGCTCCGGTCTCGTTACCGAACGCGTGCTGCGCCTGATAGCGGTAAATCTCGTGAGTGACGTTGCCTTCCCGGAGACGCGCTTCCAGCGCATCCACCACGTCGGGTGTGAAGAACGTATCCTCCAGCGCGAAATGGCCCTGGAAAGGAATCGAGATGGTGCGCGTGTCGGCCGCTTCCTCGGGGGGAACGCCGTACCAGCAGCACGCCGCGTCCGCCGCCTTGGCGTACACCGCCGCCAGCACCGTCAGCGCCCCGCCCATGCAGAACCCGATGACCCCGACCTTGGGGCAGGTCTGCTTCAGGTGCTCCACCGCGCCGCGCACGTCGGTGGACGCATCCGCGAAATCGAGGTTCTGCATCATGTGGCTGGCTTCTTCCGCTTCGACGGTCACTTTGCCGCGGTAGAGGTCGGGCACCAGCGAGGTGTATCCCAGGCCTGCCAGTCGGTCGGCGACGCCCTTGATCTGATCGTTCACGCCCCACCATTCCTGGATCACCACCATGCCCGGCGCATTGTCGCCGACCGAAGCGCAATAACCCGATGCCTCGTTGCCGTCGGGCCGCTTGAACGTGATTGTCTCTCCCATGACTTTCCTCCCAGGATTTCTTTCGGCGTTCGCCTAAGCAGCCGAATCGCGATGGACAATGTCCGGCGCATCGTCGCGATCAATACGACGGTGATTTACCAGTTGAGTCTGAATGGTCATGGGCGAAACCTTGAAGTATTCTGCGACTTCGTTTTGTTTCTCTTCCGAATAGTCGCCGCCCATCATGTCGTCCACAAATGTGAACGGACTCAAGAGTTCCGCAGCGAACGCGCGCTGCATTTTCTGCCGGTAGCTCGACGCGCGTGTCGCGGGGAACAGCGGTTCGGAGGACCGCTTGAACCGTGTCCGTAGCACACGATCGCCGATCAGCCGGGCCAGGTCGAAACGGCGACCCGTACTCCGCGGTGATCGGAGCGCTATGCAGGTACGGGGATGACCGTTCTTGCCGTCCAGTGCAAAGGATATGGGTATGGGGTCTACAGGTCCGGTTGCTGGCGAGACCGCCTCGCTGACGGTTCCTGCGAGGTCGGTCAAGGTTTTGTCGTCCATTGGCCGGCCGTCCAGGTTTTCCTGTTGGCGAATGCCCTTTGCGCCTTGTTCTCCCAGGCGCCAGGCTTCGACCTGTCCGGGTTGCGGAATGCTCGTCATATCGCTCAAGACAATCGCGTCGTTCGGGTCGCCGTCGAAGCCGTTTCGCCTCGCGATCTGCACAAAGTCTCCCGCCCGGAACATGCTCTGCGGACCGCCATTGGCAAGCACTGCGTCAGCGGCTATTTCACCTAACGCTTCCTCTCCCAATTCGGTGGCGTCGGTAAGGTGAAGGCGCACCTCTTTCTCATCGGCTTCATCCGGTTCGTGGCCGAGTTGCGCTTCCAGTCGCCGGAAACGTGCAAGTTCAGGATCTTCTCTCTCCGTTTTCAGATCGTTCCATAGACGATGGAGGTTGCTCTCGCGGACTTTCGCGTCCTCGAGCCGGTCCAGGATATCTTCCAGGAAATCGTCGATTGCAGCTTCCAGATCGATCGCGGGAACCCTTTGGCGCCCCGGCGCCCCAAGGTAACGGAACAAAACCGTTTCCGGATCGCGAGTTGGCTCGGAGACCAGGAAAGACTGCATTCCGTCCGAGGAAAGGGTTATGTTCGGCCACACATAGCCTTCGCCGATGGTTGACATACGGTGCGCAAAGTCCCAGCGCAGGATTGCATTCTCGTCGGAGGGACGGCCGATCTCCCACCGAAGCCGCCACCAGTTCCACGCAAGCCATTCGGCGATTGGATACCCGGAAACATGGGGACCGTGACGCAGTTCTTTCTGCGCGATATCCTCACCGGACGTCAACAGGCGGCCGTTCGCCGTCACCGCAAAAAGACCGAACGCCGCTCGTTCTTCCGCTGGTCCCAAATCGAGAACCTCGGTGGACAACGAGACTGTAAGTTCGCCGGTCATCTCGATCCCCACTCCCTGGCGACAAGTTTCTTCATGGCGCTTTCGTCGTCGCCAAGCTCGTATCCGTGATAGTTCGGGTTGCTTCCTTGTTTCGCCTCGTATACACGGCCATTCCCATCCACTGCCCAGACGTATTTCGGTAGCCCTCCTTGACAACAGGTGCTGATCATACCTCGCCGGATGCCTTCCCGAAAGAGCGCTGTTGCCTCCGCGAGCCTGACGACTCGGCCGCCGTCGCACAGCGATCGAAACCACTCCTTTCCCGTGGGTTCACGGGCACGGATCAACCGAGCCCTTCCGGGAATTTGTCTATCAATTTGCGGTATTGTCCACAAGCTTGTCCACAAGCCGAACTGCCAGTGTGGTGTCCCACGACGATGCTTCGGTCTTCAGGAGTCCGGAGTCCGGAAGCGTGGTTGACGCCTGATTCGGATTCTTGTTAAGAAGACCCGCGCAGGCAGGGCTTTCGCGTCTTCACGCCCGCCGCGGCGGCCCGAAACCCAGTGGAACAGGAAGAGAGGGACACGCAATTGACCGAGGATGAAGTACTACAGATATTGGACTTGGTGGAGAAATCGAACTTCGATTATCTCGACCTCGAGATCGGTGATCTGAAGCTCACGGTCAGCAAGTCCGGAGTTCCGATGGCGCCCGCAGCGGTCGGCGTGGCCCAGGCCGCACCCGTCGCGCCGGCTGCGGCTGTCGCCCCCGCTGCCGAAGCGCCGGCCCCTGCGGCTCCAGCGCCGGCCCCTGCGGAGGAGAGCGCACCGGCCCCCCAGCCGGTGACCGCAAAGGAAGGCTCCGTTGCCATCCCCGCGCCCATGGTCGGCACGTTTTACGCCACGCCGGAGCCCGGCGCGGCGCCCTTCGTCAAACTCGGCGACCACGTGGATGCCGAGACTACGGTGGGCCTCGTGGAGGTCATGAAGGTCTTCAACGCCGTGAGCTCCGGCGTCGACGGCACCATCGACGAGGTCTGCGTGGAAAGCGGCCAGTTCGTCGAGCACGGCCAGACCCTTTTCCTGGTGCGGCCTGATGGCAACTGAGAGTCTGCCCCATGGCCGTTAACCGTCTCCTGGTCGCCAACCGGGGCGAGATAGCGGTACGCATCATCAGAGCTTGCCAGTCTCTGGGCATCGAGTCGGTGGCGGTGGTTTCCGAGGCCGACCGGGACAGCATGCCGGCGCGCCTTGCGAACCGCACCGTATGTATCGGTCCGGCCCGGTCCACCGAGAGCTACCTCAAGGTCGATGCGCTGGTGGCCACGGCGCTGGGCACCGGTTGCGACGCCCTCCATCCGGGCTACGGTTTTCTGGCGGAGAAATCGGAGTTGGCCGAGGCCTGCGCCAGGCACGGGATCACGTTCGTGGGTCCGCGCGCCGACAGCATCCGCCAGATGGGCAACAAGCTGCTGGCCCGGGCCACCGTGGGAGCGTTCGGCGTTCCGCTGGTCCCCGGCTCCGACAACGTCCGCGATTTCGAGGAGGCGGCGGCGGTGGCCGCCGAGGTCGGCTACCCGGTGCTGCTGAAGGCCGCGGCCGGCGGCGGCGGCAAGGGCATCAAGATCGTCCGGGAGGACGGCGAGCTTCAGACCGCCTTCGGAACCGCGGCGGCCGAGGCCCGGGCGGCCTTCGGCGACCCCACGTTGTACATGGAGCGCTACCTCCCCAACGCCCGGCACATCGAGGTGCAGGTCATCGGCGACCGGTTCGGCAACGTGGTGCACGTGGGCGAGCGGGACTGCTCCTTGCAACGGCGTTATCAGAAGGTTGTCGAGGAGGCGCCGGCGGTGTGCATCCCGGTGGAGCTCAGGGAACGTATCCGCGAGGCCGGGCACAAGGTCGCCAGGGAAATCAAGTACGAGAACGCCGGCACCGTGGAGTTCATCTACGACGAGGACCGGCAGGATTTCTTCTTCCTCGAAATGAACACCCGCATCCAGGTGGAGCATCCGGTCACCGAGATGATCACGGGCCTGGACCTGGTGCGGGAACAGATTCGTGTGGCCGGAGGCGAACGGCTGTCGTTCTCGCAGGAGGACGTTCGCTTCGACGGGCACGCCATCGAATGCCGCATCACCGCGGAAGCGCCGTGGCAGGGGTTCAGGCCGTGCCCCGGCGTCCTGACCGAGTGGAGCCCGCCCCAGGGACCCGGCATCCGGGTGGACACCCAGTGCTTCCCGGGCTATCGGGTGCCGCCGTTCTATGACTCGCTGCTGGCCAAGCTCATCGTCCACGGCGATGACCGCGAGCAGGCGGTGGCGCGCATGAAGCAGTCCCTCACCCGGTTCGGCGCCGCCGGCATCGACACCACCATCCCGTTCCTGGTCGCGGTCATGGAAGATCCGGACTACGTCAGCGGCAGGGTCGGCACCCGCTGGCTTGAAGGGCGTTTGGACAAGTTGGTGGCCGGACGCGCGTGACCGGCGGACATCGAGCCGCCGTCCGCACGGCACTGCGCGGAGGCGCATGAGGCGCGCGCCGCCCGTGCTCACTCGCTGATGAATTCCCGAATCACCTTGTGCGAGGCGTCCGGGTTCGAAAAGAAGTAGCTGTGGCGCTCTCCCGGCAGGATCACGAGCTTGGCGTCGGGGATTCCCTCGGCCAGGATCTCCGCGCCCTTCCGGTGTGACATGTCGCTGACCACGGAGTGGTCGTCCTCACCCACAAGCACCAGGGTCGGCACCGCGATGTCCTTGAGCCGGTCACGGGTATCGTGTTCCTGCCGCGCGATGACGTGCCTGAAATAGCATTCCACCGAGGACAGGTTGGGCATGCGCACCTTGAGGAAGTCCTCGATCGCTTGCGGGTGATCCTTCACGTACTGCTCGGTCCAGCCCACCTCGATGGAATGGTCACGGACGTATTTCTCGTAGCCCATCTCGACCATCTCCGTGGCGATCCGAAGCGGGATGCCGTGGGCGTCGGGATGGGCCGCCCCGGACGAGGCGAGGATGAGCTTCCTTACCCGCTCGGGGTGTTCCAGCGCCAGCAACTGCGCCACCCTGCCGCCCATGGAATGACCGCATACAACCGCCTGCGTGGCATCGAGGTGGTCCATCACCGCCGCGATGTCGTCGGCGAACATGCGGGTGGTGTAGCGCATGGGGGTCCGGGTGGATCTGCCGGTGCCGCGGAAATCCGTGATGATGGTGCGGTGGTCCCGGGAGAACTCGGGCACCTGGAACAGGTTCCACACGTCCCCGTCGCAAGCCGTTTCCGCGATGAAGACGAAGGGAGGTCCGTCTCCTTGAACCTCGTAGTAGATGTCGGCGTCGCCGACGTTCAGTGTTGGCATGACAACCTCCGAAATGGTTCGAACCGGCCTGGAAAGTCCGTGTCGTGTCCGATGGAGCCGGTGCAGGATACAGCCGGCACAAGATGTGCCGGCACACGATGTCGGCATTCAGGCCATTAGCATAAACCCGCAGCCGGGAACAGGACCGCGGCTCCGCACCGACCCGGTCGCCCGCAGGAAACGATTTGCAACCTGTCGGATTATCGGCTTTAATTTCCCGACGTGTACAAGTCATCGAAAACTTGTTCTCGATCAACTCAAGGGGGTTCTCCATGATCAGGAAAACAGCACTGGCGGTCGCCCTCGTGGCGGCCCTTGGCCTGACGGCAGGCGTCGCCGCTGCCGCGGACGACTTCTTCAAGGGCAAGACCATCCGGGTCATCGTCGGCTACGCGCCCGGCGGCGGCTACGACACCTACACGCGCCAGATCGTGCGCCACATGGGCAGACACCTTCCGGGAAACCCCGGTTTCATCGTGCAGAACATGACCGGCGCCGGCAGCCTCGTGGCCGCCAACTACATCCAGAAGCGGGCGAAGCGCGACGGTACGGTCCTCGGCGTCTGGAACAGCGGCTACGTGACGTTTCAGGCTCTCGGCGATACGAAGGTTCGGATCAAGGCGGAGGAGTTGAGCTGGATCGGCGCACCGGTCAAGGGCATCCCGACATGTGCGTTCATGGGCTGGTCCGGGGTGAGGACGTTGAAGGACATGACCGATCCCGACAAGCCCATCAAGGTGGGCGGCACCCGGGCGGGATCCACCGGAGTCGACCTGCCGAAGCTCCTCAACAAGACTATCGGAACGAACTTCGATGTGGTGTCGGGCTATACCGGAACCGCCACGTCACGGATCGCCATGCAATCCAGGGAAGTCGCGGGCGCCTGCTGGGGCTGGGAATCCATGCGGGTCACGGCCCGGGCGATGCTGGATGCCGAGGGAGACGACAAGATGATCCCCGTGCTTACGCACCGGAGGATCTCCGACCCGGAGCTCAAGGACGCGCTGATCATTCCGGACTTGATCGAGAAGCGGGGCGGCAAGCAGCAACTCGCAACATACAAGGGCTGGGTCAACCAGTATGAGTTCCAGCGCCCGTTCTCGGGTCCGCCGGGAATCCCTGCCGATCGCCTTCAGCAGCTCCGGGACGCATTCCAGAAGACGATGAAGGATCCGGAGTTCCTCAAGGAGGCCAAGGATGCCAAGCTCATCATCGAGTCGGTCACCGGCAAGGAGATCGAGGATTACGTCAGCCAGATCCTGGGCATGCCCAAGGAGGCCAAGGATGCGCTGACGCCGATACTGTTGCGGAAGAAGAGGTAGGCTTTCCTCGGGTCTGCCATTGACGCGAGCCAGGGGGAGGGCAAGTGCCCTCTCCCTGACCTTCATCCCTCCTGACCAACCCACCAAAAGAACCGCCAGCGGCCCACCGGGTTGCCGGGCCAGTTCGCACCGAGCGGGCCGTTCCATGCGGGTCCACTTCAGCGTAAGGAGCCGTCGTGATGAGGCGTAACTGTCCTGTCACCGGTGATGCGGCAGAGATAGTCGAGTCTGCGGAGCATGTTGTCGTCGAGCACGCCAGGCTTGGACGGTACGTGCTTGACGCCGATGCGCTCCCAGCGCTTGCGGCCGACGCCGACGCCAGAGAGCGAATAGCCCGATGGATCGACGAATCCCGTTCGCTGGGCATCGAGATCCCCAACCTCACCGGCGAGTACGTTCATTTCTTCGAACGCCTTGCCCATCTGGAGGCGGCGATGTCGGAATGGCGCCAACGGCGCCAAGACATAAAGCACGTGGACGAGGAGCGACTGTGGCAAAAGCTCGGGCTGGAATGGAATTACAACAGCAACCACATCGAGGGCAACACCCTGACCTA
This sequence comes from uncultured Binatia bacterium (SeqCode), assembly GCA_965214905.1. Taxonomy (GTDB): domain Bacteria; phylum Desulfobacterota; class Binatia; order UBA9968; family JAJDTQ01; genus JAJDTQ01. The sequence continues at coordinate 1,689,975 of OZ243984.1, read as the reverse complement.
CCAGGAGACCGAGTTGCTGCTCATCTACGACCGCACGGCAGGCGGGCACCCGTTGCGGGATTACGAAGAGATGAAGGCGCATAATGTCGCAATCGACCATGCGCGACAACTCGCAAGCGCCGAGCAGATTCTTGGGGAGGGTGATATAAGGGACTTGAACAAGATCCTCCTCAAGGAACCGTTCTGGCAAACCGCGGAAACGCCGCACGGCCAGCCGACGCGGAAGCGCATTATTCCGGGTCGATACAAGACACAGCCGAATCACGTTCGCACGGCGACCGGAGAACTCTACCGATTTGCCGAACCCGAGGAAACGCCCGCACTGATGGAGGAATGGACCGGTGATTTCCGTCGCGACCTGGAGCGAAGGGCCTATCCTCTGCCGTTGTTCCTGGCCGAATCTCACTGGAGTTTCTTGCGCGTTCATCCCTTCGACGACGGCAATGGGCGCACCGTCCGGCTGCTCACCAACTACGCTCTGCTTCGGAAAAGTCTACCTCCTGTTGTGATCAAGAGCGACGATCGGGACCGCTACATCAGCGCTCTACAGCACGCGGATTTGGGGCGCATGTTGCCGCTCGCGGAATTCATGCAGAACAACGTCTTGTGGTCGCTCGCGCTGGCGATTCACGCCGCGAAAGGCGACTCGATCCGTGAACCCGATGACATGTCCAGAGAGATGGAACTCTTCGTACGAAGCAAGAGAGGGCCGGAGCCTGGCAGATCCGATCTTGAAGTATGGATAACGTCTTTCTCATGCACCTGTGCCCGACCCTCGAAGGGTTGGAGAGTCGGCTTGAACCCTTGTCCCGGCTATTTCGTACCTACCACCGCGGCTCGCACATCGGAGAGTTCCAGGTAGGTGGTGGTGGCCTGTTCTCCAGAAACAACTGGGAAAGAGTGAAGCAGGAACATATCGTGAGCTACGGATTCGAGCCCGGCGATAAGCTGAAAATCGAGCTGGGAGAGGAGTATAGGTTCAATCATTACACCGGAAGTGGGAACAGGAGTTTCGATTTGAACCTGTCCGTCATGTGGACATTGGGCCGAGCAGGATTCTCGTTTCGGGTATCGATCGACGGAAGGCGCATCAGGGACATAAGCCAACGTATCCCGTATACGAATCTCGACGGCCATCACGCTAAAGTGGATCACACAGTCGAGGCGATCTGTCGATGCGTGATGAATGAAATAGACCGTCGCTCTCAGGAGTCGAAACAGGAGCGATGAGACATGAATGCCGCCGTCGTCTTCCGAGCCAGAGCTCGATCATGGGATTATCTATCGAGGTGACTCCCTCATCGAGATGGAGTTCGATGACGGCCAACGCGGAACCGTTGATTTCGCAAAGTACTTGGAGAGGCGAGGGCCGAGCCGTATCAGCCTTGCTTCGCAGTGGCTGAAGGTCCCCGCGTGACGCGGCCCGATGACGAGGCTGCGTGTCACCCGTCAGACGAGCCGCACTCCGTGTTCCTTCCGCGCGGTGACGTGGCCGACGATGGCGGCGGCGGGGACGTCGCGGTCCACGAGCGCCTGGACCAGGGCGTCGCCGTCCTTCTCGGCCACGGCGATGAGCAGGCCGCCGGAGGTCTGGGGGTCGAGGGCGACCTCGGCTAGGGCGTCGGGGACGCCGGCGTCGATGACGGTCTTGTCGTCGAGGTACTCGCGGTTGCGCTTGCAGCCGCCGGTGAGGTTGCCGCCGGCCTCGGCGAGCCGGGCCACGTCTTGAAACACGGGCAGCCGCGCGGCTTCGAAGACGATGCTGACGGTGCCGTCGCCGGTCATCTCCAGGCCGTGCCCCAGCAGGCCGTAGCCGGTGACGTCCGAGCAGGCGTGGACGTCGTAGTCCTTCATCACCGCGGCGGCGTACATGTTGAGGGTGGCCATGGAGGCCACGGCTTGCTCGATGCCGGCCGGGGAAGCGTTGCCTCGCTTGAGGGCGGTGGTGGCGATGCCGGTTCCCAGGGGCTTGGTGAGGATCAGCACGTCGCCCTCCCGGGCGCCGACGTTGCGCAGGATGCGATCGGGGTGGACGGTGCCGGTCACGGCCAGGCCGTACTTGATCTCCTCGTCGATGATGGAGTGGCCGCCGACGATCACCGCGCCGGATTCCTTGACCTTGTCGGCGCCGCCCCGCAGCACCTCGCCGAGCACCTGAATGTCCATCTTTCCCTTGGGGAAGCAGACGATGTTGAGGGCCGTGGCGGGCTCGCCGCCCATGGCATACACGTCGCTCAGGGAGTTGGTGGCGGCGATCTGGCCGAACCGGTACGGGTCGTCGACGATGGGCGTGAAGAAGTCCACGGTGTTGACGATGGCCAGGTCGGGACGCAATTGGTACACGCCGGCGTCGTCGGCCGTCTCGGTGCCTACGAGCAGTTCCGGGGATGCGAACCTGGGGAGTTGGTGCAGGACCTGCACCAGGTCGGCGGGGCCGAGCTTGGCTGCTCAGCCCGCGGCCTTGACTTCCTGGGTCAGTCGGATGGGTTCCATGTCCGTTCGGGCTCCTTGGGGTGTCGGGCCGCCGACCGTGGCGCCCGTTCCGGGATCGCGCGGTCGCGGATCTTGTGCCTCAACTTCGTCCCGTCTTGAGCTTTCTCACGTCGCCCACCCGCATGGTGACGCCGGTGCGGTCGAAGTGCTCCAGGACGGGGATGGTGTACTTGCGGCTCGATTGCAGGATATCCCTGAAGGTGGCCGCGCTCATCTCCTCATGGTTCTCGAAGTAGCTATATAAATCGGTCTTGATCCTGTCAATGGAATCCTTGAGGTAGTAGAGCTCGGTGGTCACCCGGACGATCTCCCTCTGCCGTTCCATGACCCGGATTACCTCGTTCAGCCGGGGGCGTTCGACCCCCAGGGCTTTCTCGATTTCCTTCAGGTAGGGGGGGGCGAGCGGGGTCTTGGCCAGCGCGGCCGTGATCTCGGCGGAAAGGGATTTCTCCCGCGCGCCCATCTCCACGCGGTGTTCCGGCAGGCGCAAGTGGTTGCCGTCCCGGACGCACGCGCCCTCGGCCGCCAGCAGGTCGGTCAGGTCCCGGAAGAGCCTCACCGAGACGCTGGCGGCGAGCCGCGCCCGGACCTCCTCCAGGTCCATGCCCGGCGCCAGGGGATGGCTCGCGTGGAACGCCTCCAGGGTCGAGCGGAGACGCTCCCGGAAGCCGTTCCACTTCTCTTCGGTCGTGTAGACGCGCTGCCGTTCGGAATCGAAGGAGCGCAGCCCCTCGGTTCGTTCCAGCCAGGTCCGCGTTTCTTCTCGCTTCAGGTTGAGGAACTGGCAGATGGAATCGACGCCCGTGGCAAGGCTCGGGTCGCCGTCGAGGAAGCTCCGGATCAACTCCGGTGTATCACCCGCGTGCAGCGTCCGGAGTCTCGGCTCGATGTTCTTTTCCCGCCGCCGGTGCCGCGGCGCCCAAGGGTCCACGATCTCGCCGCCGCCCAGAGTCCGTTGCGCGGTCTCGTCCCGCACGATGAAATGGTCGCCCCGCATCACCAGCAAAGGTTCCGTCAGCAGCACCTGACAGTAGGCCGTCTCCTTGGGCTCCACCTTCTCGGTGTCGCCCAGGAAGACGAGCTTCCCCATGCGCTCGGCGGTCCCCAGGTGAATCCGCACGCGCTGGTGGTTCTTGATCCCCTTGGCGGCCGCGGGCCGCACCTCCAGGTGCGCGTCGAACCGGGTCGATGCCAGGGTCAACTCCTCGTGGCAGATCATGTGACCGCGTTCCAGGGCGCCGCGCTCCTGCCCGGTCAGGTTGAGGGCCACCCGCTGGCCCCAACCCGCGGCCCCCACCGACTGGCCGTGGACCTGAATGCTGCGCACGCGGAACTTCCGGCCGCCGGGAACCGCGTGCACGTGATCGCCGGTACGCACCTCGCCCGCCAGGGCGGTGCCGGTAACGATGACCCCGTGGCCCTGGAGCACGAAAACCCGGTCCACCGGCAGGCGGAAGAAGCCGCTGACGGCCGGTCGGTCGATGCCCCCCAGGCGGTCGAAGATGCCGTTCCGCACCTGCTCCAGGCCTGCCCCCGAAACCGCCGAGAAGTGCGCCACCGGCGACCCTTCCAGCGCGGTCTCGAAGGTCAGGATCTCGATCTCCTCCTCGACCTCCCGTACCCGTGCCTCGGACACCAGGTCCACCTTGGTGATGACGAACAGGGCCGTCCGCACCCCCAGGAGATGGACGATATCCAGGTGCTCCTCGGTCTGCGGCATGACGCCGTCGTCCGCGGCCACCGTGAAGAGCACCAGATCGATGCCGTGGGCGCCGGCAAGCATGTTGCGGATGAAGCGCTCGTGGCCGGGCACGTCGACGATGCCCGCCTCGGTGCCGTCCGGCAGCGCCAGGTGAGCGAACCCCAGGTCGATGGAGATGCCGCGTTCCTTCTCTTCCTTGAGGCGGTCCGTATCCTTGCCGGTAAGGGCCTTGATAAGGCTCGTCTTCCCGTGGTCGATGTGTCCGGCGGTTCCGATGATGTACGGCATGGCGTGTGCGGCCCGGCCCGCGTCAGCGCGGGCGCGATGTTTCCTCGACCGTGGTCGCCGCTGCGCCCCCGGTCCCGGGCGTCGGCCGACCACAAGGATACTGCGCGATCATCGCGTCCCTTCAGGCAACATGGGGGCCTTGAGGTTGGGCGCCAGCGACTCGGGGTCGTCCACCGCTCTGAGATCGAGGATGAAGCGGTGGCTGTGGATGCGGCCGATGATGGGCGGATCGGCTTGGCGAAACACCCGCGCCACCTCGTCGGCGCTCATGCCGCCCCCGTGCACCGCGATCCCCTTGCTCGGGATTTCCTCGGTAGGGAGCGCGCCGCTGCCGATCTGACAGGTGGAGTCCACCATCTCGATCTCGTAGCCCGGACCCAAACGTTCCCGGATGAGCGGCAGCACTTTCCTGCCGCCTTCCTCGATCTCGTCGAGGGGCCGGCTGAAGGCCCGCAGGGTCGGGATCTCGTGGGACAGGTCGGGGGACTGGAGGTAGCTCCGCAGGGTCGCCTCCAGGGCCGCCAGGGTGAGCTTGTCGCACCGCAAGGCGCGCTTGAGCGGGTTTCGGTTCATGCGGTCGATCCAGCTCCTGCCGCCGGCCATGAGTCCGGCCTGGGGTCCGCCGAGGATCTTGTCGCCGCTGAAGGTGACCACGTCCGCGCCCATGGCTACCCGTTCCGCCACCAGGGGCTCCCTCCGCAAACCCAACTCCGCGAGATCCACCAGCGCGCCGCTGCCCAGATCCTCCATCACCGGCACCCCGCGCTCCCGGCCGATGGCCACCAGCTCCTTGAGTTCCACCTCTGCGGAGAAGCCCACCACCCGGTAGTTGCTGGTGTGCACCTTGAGCAGCAGTCCGGTGTGATCGTCGATGGCGTCGGCGTAATCCCGCGGGTGGGTGCGGTTGGTGGTGCCCACTTCCCTGAGCATGGCGCCGCTCTTGGCCATGACTTCCGGGATACGGAACGATCCGCCGATCTCGATGAGTTCACCGCGGGAGACGATGACGTGCCTGCCTTCGGCCATGGAGTTGAGCCCAAGCAGCACCGCCGCGGCATTGTTGTTGACCACCGCCGCGGCCTCGGCCCCGGTCAGTTCCCTGAGCAGCGACTCGATGCCCGCCTCCCGTTGGCCGCGCTTGCCCCGGCGAAGGTCGAACTCCAGGTTGACGGGATGACGCGCGACGAGCCCCACGGCCTCTGCCGCCGCCTCCGAGAGCAGCGCCCGCCCCAGGTTGGTGTGGAGGATGGTGCCGGAAGCGTTCACCACCCGGACCATGCCCGGACGGGCGGCTCGAACCAGCTTCTTTTCCAGGTCGGTTATGATAGATTCGTCCTGCAGCCGGTGGGGCGGAAGGTCGTGGCCGGATCGGATGCCCTGCCTCAATTCATCGATGAGGTCGCGCAGGGTCTCCGTCACGAACGGCCGGCTGAATCGCTCCAGCAACGGAGTCGTGGCCGGGTGGGTCATGACGCGGTCCACGGAGGGCAGCATACGCAGCAGGTTCGTTTCCGGTTTCATGGGCTCGTGACGCCAAGTGCCCAGGGTATCAAACCTGTAGTGAGACACCACACTAGTGTCCTGTACCATGTCATTGTGCACCAATCTGCTGGTTTTTCCTGCCGTCCAGGATCATTTCACGCTACGGTTCCAAACCGGATTCAATCGCTCCGATGGCGAGATCCGGCCGACCGGCGGCTCCCACGGAGCCCACAGCCTGCCGTGACGGCACTGATGAGAGTGCTTCGGCCCATCCAGCGCGGATGCTCAGCCAGCGTGACATGGCCCTGCCTGCCGTCGGCTGCGTCGCTCTTCCTCGCGTGGTACCCGCCACTGCTCGTCATCGCTCCTTGCCAACGACAAGAAATCCTGCGCACCTCGGTACACAATGACATGATACAGGACACTAGCCCTTCGGCAGGGTAGACGCAAATCTCGCCGCAAGTCTCTCCTGGCAGACAGGTTTCCCAAGTATAGCCGCTGAACAAAGCTGTCCGCGCTGTAAGGAACGTAACGCTGTCCGCCTCACCTTCACCCATACGCTGGTTCCATCTTGCCATCACCACGCTGGCCCAGACCGCGCTGGCGACGGTCCATATGGGCATTCCGATCCTGGTGCCTCTGATACAGAAAGAGCTTGGTCTGAACCTCACCGAGGTCGGCATCCTCGTTTCCATGGTCAACGTCGGAGTGGTGGCCGCGGTGCTCGCCGCCGGCAAGGCCGCCGACCGCTACGGCGAACGGCGCATCATCGGGTACGGCACCGCGTCCTGCGGCCTTCTGGTGCTGGCCGTGCACCTCACCGACGGTTTTCTCGGGTTGCTGGTGGTGTTCCTGCTCCTGGGGTTGCCGGTGGCCACGGGCACCCCGGCCGGCAGCAAGGCCGTGGCCGGATGGTTCCCGGATCGGGAGCGTGGCACGGCCATGGGCATCCGCCAGACCGGGATTCCCGTGGGCGGCACCCTTGCGGCCCTCACGCTGCCGTCCCTGGGCCTGGTCTACGGCTGGCGCCTGGCGCTGTCCCTGGTGGGCGCGGCCACGGTGGCAACGGGCGTTCTGGTGCTGCGCTGCTACCGGGAACCGGAGCGGCCCCGGGTCGCCGCCGGCGCGGCGCCCTCGGCGGGGCTCAAGGAGATCGTCCGTCGTGGGGACATCTGGGCGGGGGCGTTCTATGCGGCGGTCCTGGCGGGATGCCAGTGGTGCTACATAAGCTATATCGAGCTCTATCTCACCGAGGACATCCGCTTCTCTCTGGTCTTCGCCGCCGCCTTGCTGGCGGTGGGCCAGGCCTGCGGCGGCGCCGGCCGCATCGGCTTCGGATTCGTCAGCGACAGGCTCTTCCACGGGCGGCGCGTGCCGGTGCTCGTGATGCTGGCGCTTCTCGGCGCCGGCGCCGGCCTGGCCACGGCGTTCCTGTCACCGGGAATGCCGGTGTGGCTCGTGGCCGTGGTGGTAACGCTTCTCGGCCTCGGCACCATGAGCTGGCAGGGTCTTTATCTCGCGCTGGTCGCCAAGGTCGTCGGCACCGGCGTGGCCGGCGTCGCCATCGGCATGACCAACACCGTGGCCTTCGCCGGCGTGGTGGTGCTGCCCCCCATCTTCGGCTTCATCGCCGACCAGACCCGGTCCTACGAGATGGCCTGGGTCGCCCTTGCCCTTGCCATCGCCCTGCCGCTGCCTTTCCTGTCCAGGGTGAGAGAATCGCTTCCGTGAGGCCGGACCGCAGTGCGAGGGCAAGGGGTCGAAACGCGTATTCGCCCTCCACGCGCTCGTCAGGTCGGTTTCTTCCGGCATCCTGCGGGTAGACGAGAAGGGGGAAAATGAGGCCATGCGCTCGGCTTGAGGCCATGCCCCCGGCTGTGGGGTGATGGCGAACGCATCACGGCGTGGGGGATGCGGGCGCCCGCTCCACCTCGAAGGCCGTCAAGTTGCGAGTCTCGCTGCTGAACTCCACCGCGACCCGGTGAATCGGCAGACCCAGATGGCGGTACTTGTCCGCGTAGCCCTTTTCCTTCAACTGCGCCATCGCCGCCCCGCCGGGAACGTTCTCCACCACCTTGAACTCGAACAGGTACACGTTGCCGTTGAACACCACCGCCATGTCCGCCCGCCCGCGGCTGCCGCTATCCTCCACCGTCACGTCCAGCCCCAGCCCTGCGAAGCAGGAGTAGAATACGCTGGCGTAGTAGCCTTCATAGTCCGCGATGGTGTTCTTCGTATGCCACTGGTAAGGAATACTGGCAAAGAGCGCCCGGAACAACTCCCCCAGCCCGGCAAAGTCGTTGGCCTTGAGCAGCCGGATCAGCCGGACGCTGTGCTCTTGCCGTCTGGATGGATTCCCCGTCAGGCGGTTCAACAGGCTTCTGTTCAGGCTCTGTCGCACCTCCCGGTTCGGATAGCCGAGCCGGTAGAGCGACTCCCCGCCCAGATACTCGCTGTCCAGAATCGTCAGGTAGCCGGTCTGGAACAGCAGCGCCTCCGTCGCCATGTGATCCACGTCGAAGGTGGACAGCAACTCGTCGCCGGCGAGCATGCCGTCCAACTCCAGGGAACCGACCTCACGCGACATCAGGGTCTCTATCAGGAATCCGGGCGTACCGGTCTCGAACCACCAGGCTTTGAACTCGCGCGTATCGAACAGCAGCAGCGCATCGAAGGGGTTGTAGACCTTCTCCGCCCCCCGCCAGTTGTAGCCGTTGTACCAGTCCCGGATGGCGTCCCGGTTCAGGCCCGGCAGCTCCGGTGCGAACACCGCGTCCAAATCCGCTTCGGTGTAGCCGCACAGGGACGAGTAGCGCGGGTCCAGGGTGATGTCCCTGAGATTGTTCAGGCCCGAGAACAGGCTCACCTTCGAGAACTTGCTCACCCCGGTGAGCAGCGTGAACTTGATGTGCGCGTCGGCGAACTTGACGGTCGCATACAAACCGCGCAGGTAGTCGCGGTTGGCCCGGGCGATGTCCGGCGCGTCGAGCGCGTCCAGGACGGGCTTGTCGTACTCGTCCACCAGCACGACGACGCGTTGCCCGGCGCGCTCACGCAACGCCTTGATCAGATGGCCGAAGCGCCCCGGCGCGGTGGCGTACGCCGGCGTCACTCCCTTTCCGCGTTCAATGGCGTCCAGTTGCTCCATCAGGTTCGCCTGCAAGTAGCCCGGCTCCTTGAAGTCGCCGTTGCTGAAGTCCAGACGCACGACGGGATGGCGTACCGACCAGTCCCAGCGGTTGTGGACGGCCAGCCCCCGGAACAGCGGCTCGTTGCCCTCGAACAACTCTTTCAGGGTGTCCACCAGCAAACTCTTGCCGAAGCGCCGCGGGCGCGACAGGAAATAGTGCTTGCCCTCATCCATCAGCCGCCGCATGTAGGCGGTCTTGTCTACATAGTAGCAGTCCTCCTCGCGGATCTCGCGGAAGGTCTGCATGCCGATGGGCAGCTTGCGCCGGACCGCCTGTCCCCCTCGGTCGTTCGAACCCGGTTCCGTCTGCGTCATTGCCTCATCCCCCGAGGCAAGCCTCTCCCCGAGATCGATGCCGGAGGTGACGGCCCCGTATCATGAGGGTGTTCGATCCGGAGTTCCAATCGAACGAACGCGCAGGCATACAGGCATTCCAGCACCGCTCGAGGGATCAGGAAACAAACCGGGCTCGCGGCTGACGTCATGCTGTTCCGCGACCTCATTGAGCGCATGACGACGGTTCAACCCTCCGGGTTGAATGAAATCGACCTGACGGCGCGCTTGTGCGAGTTCCGCCAAGGCCCTCACCCCCGGCCCTCTCCCAAGGGAGAGGGAGTCTGGCGTCAAGACCCGAAGCAGTATTCATGATTCCAGTATTCGTGATTCGTCCATTCGGACAGGCTCCTGGACATCCCGGCCCAGGCAGTGCTCGGCGATCTCGCGGTAGGTGGGTTGCCAGACCTCGCTGCGGCGCCGGTTCACGTATTCGATGATCCGTTCAAACCCGGCGGCGAGATACGGCCGCCCGCCCAGTTCGGCGTGGACGCAGGCGTCGATCATGCCCGGTCGGCCCTGCCTGGCCTCCTCGTAGACGAAGTCGAAGCCGTCCTTGAACCCGGTGAAGAACGTGCCGGCGTTGCCCAGGCCGTTGCCCCAGGCGCGCCAGTCGTTGGCGTACCAGGTCTTGGGGATGACGCAGATGCGGCGGCCGTTGACCGAGGCGACATAGGGAACGTCGTCGTCCGACGGGTCCCCGGACCACAGGTAGCCGGCTTCGGCCAGGAGCCCCAGCGTTACGTCGGTATGATGCCCGCCCGGACCGAACCAGCCCACCGGCCGCGTCCCGGTGATGTCTTCCAGGATTCGGGTGCAGAAGTCGATCTCCTCCCTCTGCTCTTCGGGGCCGAGCTCCACCATGCTGATTTCGTTGGTGGCGCCGTGGCCGGCGATCTCGTGGCCGGCTTGGTGCAGCGCGCGGACCGCGTCCGGCCATTTTTCCGCCGCCAGTGAGTTCACCAGGATCATGGCGCGGACCTGTTGCCGGTCGAGGATCTCCAGGATCCGCCAAATCCCGGCGTTGCCGCCGTACTCCGCGTGGGAGAGGGAGCTGAAGTTCACGTCGATGCGCGGGTCCATCTTGAAGCGCCCGGTCTTTCGGAACGCCTCCAGGGCCACGCTGAAAGTGCAGCAGACGAGCTTGTCGTCAGGCCACCGGATCGTGCGTCTGAAAGGCGCGTCGTTGGTCATGGTTCGTTCCTTTCACGGGATGGCCGTCGCCGTACGGTCGCCTCCCGTCACTGACATGAAAACAGCCCGTCGATGTCCTCGCCGTCCTTCCGATTTCCGCACCGGTCATTCCGGCGAAAGCCGGAATCCGAAGGAGCCTGAGCGGCTGCTCCGTCAGGCCGCCCGCGATGACAGCCGCGCGTAGCGTTTGCGGTGCCAGGCCGCATTCCCGTGCTGGGCCGACAGGGCCATGGCCCGCCGCAGATAGAGGCTTGCGTCGTACTCGTCGGTGAAGCCGATGGCGCCGTGCATCTGCACCATGGATTTGGTCACCGAGAGCACCGCATCCGACGCCCGCGCCTTCACTGCGGCCACCATGGCGCGGTTGCCGCGCCCCTCGTCCATGGCCGCGCATACCTGATAGAGCAGCGAGCGGGTGAGTTCGATGTCCACGTGGTCGTTGACCGCGCGGTGTTGGAGCGCCTGAAAGGAGCCGATGGGGCGGCCGAACTGCTCGCGTGTTCCCAGGTAGTCCACCGCCAGCGCCAGCCCCTGTTCCATGATGCCCAGCATCTCGGCCGACGTCCCCAGCAGGACGAGATCCAGGGTCGAAGCCGCAAGCTCCGTACCCTGCGCGCCGGCCGCGATGACGTCGTCCGGCGAGACGGCGATGTCCTCCAGGGCCAGCGCCGCATGCCCGGTGCCGTCCACGCGGCCGCGTTGCAGCAGCTCCAGCCCCGGTGCGGAGCGCGGCACCAGACAGACGACGGCGCCGTGGCTGGTCCGGGCGTCTACGAGGAATCCTGATGCTGCGGCTGCGCCGGGAACCGCCCCGGTGCGGCCGGTGAGCCTGAAGCCGCCTCCGGCGGGCGTGGCCTGAACCCGCGAGCCTTCCGGGTCCGCCATGACCGGGTCGTGCAGCGCAGGCAGGATGATGGATCGTCCGCTCGTCAGTTCGTCCAGCGTCCCGCGCATCCGTTCGGGCCCCGAAGCGACGGCGTGTGCAGCCGCGATCATGGCCGTGACGGGTTCCGTCACGAGGCCCCGGCCGGCCGCTTCGAGCACCAGCGCCGCCTCGGTAGTTCCCAGACCGAAGCCGTCGCGCTCTTCCGGCACCAGCAAGGAAAGCCAGCCCGCTTCCGCCACCACGGCCAGGCGGGCCGGGTCGAAACCGTGCTCGGTCGTACGCAGCTCCCGGAAACGGGCGGGACCCGCGTGACGTTCGATGAGCTTTTCCGCGCTCTCCCGAAGAAGGGTCTGTGCCTCATCGAGGACGAGTTCCATGCAGTCACCTCTCCTGTGTTACCCGAAGGCATTCCGACCTGATGAGCGAATCATGATTCGCCCTGCCTTGACAACCGCCAGGCAAGGTCTGAACAAGTCCGGGCTTGGCGGTTGTCGGGGTTTTCCGAATAAATAATTCTCCGAATAAATAACAGAATCGACTTGTTCGGACCTTCCCTGAACGGAGCGCAGGTCTTCCGCGACCGCCCGGCTCGCACGGTCCGTCGCGGCCCGACCCCAGGATAACGGTTACGCCGCGCGGGGCACAGGATTCCGGCGACCGCGCATGGTGCGACGATCCGCTCATTCGCCGTTCAGGACCAGGCCCCGGCCCTCCCGCAGCTACCGCTCGTGTAGTGTCCTATAGAAAACGTGGATACGATGGGCAGGACTTTATGCCGTCGGCAAGGCGCGACCACGAGCCGTGGCCGAACCCACGCGAGGCGGAGCCACGCAGCCGACGGTGAAAAGAACCAGCAGATTATCTACGTTTTTCTATAGAACACTACACCAGGGAGGGACCGCTCCGGTGCCGGTGGCACCGGAGGTCGTCATGGGCTACGCTGAGTGCACTGCATCCGTACAGGGGGACACCGTGGAGATTTCTTTCGGCTTCCGACCAAGGCCGCCGCGCGAACCGGTTGCACAGGTCTTCGCGCACGAGGGGCACCCGGACGTCGCACTGATCGATCTGGGCAAGGACATGAGCGATGCCCTGCGCGCTTCGTGGAACGCGGGGCGCAGCTTGGAGCCCGGCGGCGTGATCGAGAGCGCTTGGCTGCAACCGATCTTCGGCGCCGGCGGCGTGGCTGCCTCGTCCCTGCTGTCTGGCAACGTCTTCCTGGCCACCGCCAATCCCGCGACGCTGATGACCATTGGCAGCGGCGTCGGATCGGCCGTCGTGGGACCGTCCGGCATTGTGGCGCAGGCGCCGTTCGTCGCTGCCAGCAGCGCACTGTTGCCGGTAGTGGCGCCGGTGATGCTCTTCATGACGGCTTCGGCGATAGTCACCGGTGCTCGCCTGGATCGGATGCAAAAGACTCTCGGAGCACTCTCCGAGGCTCTGGAGCGTCTGCGCCAACTCGAGGAGACCGACGCGTACGCCACGTTCCAGAGTGCGGCGCAGCAACTCGACGGCGTCTGGTCGCAGTTCGAGCACGGTCGCCGGTTCACCGAGGGCATGAAGGCGGAACTCGTGCAGGCCAGGCGCGACCTCAACCGGCTGCATCACCAGTACGGCCATCTCGCCGATCGCGAGATACGCTCGGAAGCCGACGCGAGTGCGGCGGTGTCGGACATCAACCTGTTCTTCCTGTCGAGTGTCATGGACCTTCGCGCCGATGTGCTCCGCATGTATCTGACGCTCCAGGAAAATCCGGAGTACGCGGAGCAACGGCAAGTGGAACTCGCCAGGAAGGTCGAGCGGTGCAACGACACGTTCGCGGCCCTGCTCGACAACGACCCGATCGAAGGTTTCCACCACGCGCTGCAACGAGAGTTGTCCGAGGCCGGGTTCTGCCACCATCTCCCGAGCTGGTGCAGGAGGTGGTTCGACCGCGGATTGTCCGCAAGAATACGGCGTGTCGAGGCGATCCGCGACACCTTCAAGCCCGTCCGCGAGCGCATCGAGCGTTGGACCGACACCTTCGGTTCGGCGTCCATCGTTGTCTACCGGGACGAGGACGGCGAGTTGCACGCGCATCACACGCGGGATCTTCAGCTACGGAAGGCGGGCGCGTAGTCGTAGCAGATGCCGGCGCTGGCCAACGCACGCTCCAGGGCGTCGTCGGTACGGATCCCGGAGACAGGTCCCCATACTGGCTCTCAGGCGTAGCGCCGGTCCTGTGGGTCGTTTCCGTCAACGGTCCCTTCCTGCGGCGACAACCGCCAGCGCGTCCAGCGCCAGCCCTCCGGCGCCCTTGGCGCAGACCAGGAAGGGGTTGAGGTCCAGGCTGTCGATGACGTCTCCGGCGGCGGCCGCCAACCGGCCCAGGGCCACCAGAGCGTCGAGCACGGCGTCGCGGTCATAGGGTCCTTCACCGCGGTATCCGTCCAGCAGCCGTCCGATGCGAGTGGAGGCGATGAGCCGGGCGGCGCCGTTGCGGCTGATGCCGGGCGGGCCGAAGGCCACGTCCTTTAGGAGCTCCAGCCACACCCCGCCGGCGCCGAACATGACCACGGCGCCCATCTCGGGGTCCCGCTGCATGCCCAGCACCAGTTCCAGTCCGGCCGGGGCCATCCTGGCCACCAGCCATCCGTCCAGGCGGATGCCCGGATCGTGAGCCGCCACGTTGCGCGTGACGTCCCGGCAGGCCTGGCGCACGGCCGCGGCATCGCTCAGGTTGACGCGCACGGCGCCGGCGTCGCTCTTGTGCGTGAGGTCCGCGGCGACCCCCTTGACCACCACCGGAAAGCCCAGGCGTTCGGCGAGGTCCTGTGCTTCCTGCTCGGTGCGCGCCAGCCCTTCCTCGATGAGCGGAATCCCGAAGGCGCCCGCCAGTTCCTTGGATTCCGGCTCGGTGAGGGGAAAGGCGGCGGCGGACCCTGCGGACCGTTCCCGCAGGGCTTCGATGCGGGCGGTCAGGGAATCCGGCAGGGCCGTGGTGGTCACGGCCTCGGCCTCCCGGGAGTTCCGCCGGTGGTCCATGACCGCGCGGACGGCGCGAAAGGCCCGTTCGGGCTCGTTGAGACACGAGACGTGCGGAAAACGGTTGCGGGCGGCGCGGCTGAAATCCGTCAGGTCGCAGGAGGCCGGGGACGTGAGTGCGAAGGGCTTCCGGCCGGGTCCGAGGAACCGGTTGTCGATGGCTTCCAGGGTCGCCAGCACCCGTGCGGCGCGCCGGCGGTTGGCATCGTTGGCGCCTTCGTGGGGCGGCAGGTCTTCCTGGAAAACCACCATCTCCACGCCGGGGTCGTTGTAGACGGCGTCGACGACCTTCAGCACGTCGTGGAGCGGGCGGTTGAGATAGCCGTTGGCGTCCAGGGGGTTGCTGATCGGTTGCCCCGGGCCCAGGAGCTCCCGGATCCGCGCGCGCGTTTCCGGTGCGAACTCCGGCAGCGGCACCCGGTGCCGGTCGGCCGCGTCCTCGGCCAGGCCGCGTACCCCGCCCGAGTACACCAGCACCCCGACGCCCTCGCCCCGGAGTTCGCTCGCGTGCAGCAGCAGGTCGATGACGTCCACCGCACCGTCGGCGCTCTCCACCCGGATGACGCCGGCAGGACCGGCGACGGCGTCGAAGGCTTCCACCCGGCCGGCCAGGGAGCCGGTGTGGGACAGGGCCGCGCGGCGGCCGCCCTCGGATACGCCCATCTTGAGCACCACCACCGGCTTGCCGGCGTCGCGGGCAAACCGGCAGGCGGCGAGAAAGTCTTCGGCCCGTCGCACCGCCTCCGCCAGGCAGAAGATCAGCCGGACCTCGGGGTCGGTGACGAAGTATCGGATGTAGTCCGCGGTGACGAGCCCGGTCTCGTTGCCGCTGGTGACCACGTAGCTCACGTCGATGCCCCGGTCCATGAGGGTCCGTGCGATGCTGGGCGTGGTGGTGCCGCTCTGACCCACCATGGCCACCGGGCCGGGGACCAGTTCCTGCACCCGGTCGTCCGGCAGGGTCAGCAGGCGCGCCCGGGCCGACAGGTTGCCGAGACAGTTGGGTCCGGAAACGGCGAGGCCGGTGTCCTCGATGGCGTTGCGCAGCTCCGCCTCCAGCACACGGCCGGCGTCGGTGCCGGCCTCGGAGAAGCCGGTGGCGTACAGGGTGGCGCTGCGCGTGCCCATGGCCGCGGCCTCCCGCAGGATGCCCGGGACGCTGACCGCCGCCCGCATCACCACCAGGTGGTCCGGAACCGCGGGCAGGGAGGGCAGGTCGGGGAAGCATTCCACCCCCCAGATGCGCTCGTGCCTGGGGTTCACCGGGTATACCGGCCCGTCGAAGCCGAAGCGGACCAGGTTGGCGAAGATGCGCGCCGTCCATCCGCTGGGGTTCTCCCTGGCCCCCAGGATGGCGACGCTTGCGGGGTTCAGCAGTGTCGCGACCTTTTCGGTGCTCATGGCGATTCGGCCTGCATGGCAATGGAAGGGAGTATAGGCCAGCGTTCGCGGCCGTGGCAACTTTCGGCGCCGGACAAAACCGGCCCTGCGGCTCCTCGCACGTTACGACCGTATCTGCTAACGTCCGCGTCATGAGCACCATCAGCTTCATCGCGGACACTAGGGAAGACGCGGCGTTTCGGCTGGAAGTGCGAAGCTGGCTGAAGGAGAACCTGCCGCCGGAGTTGCAAGGCTGGTCCACCCGGCCGCCGCCCGAGCTGATCCGGCCGTGGCAGCGCAAGCTCTACGACCGCGGCTGGATCGCTCCCAACTGGCCGAAACAGTACGGCGGCATGGACGCCACTCTCAACCAGCAGTTGATCCTTCAGGAAGAATTCGGGCGGGCCGGAGCGCCGGTGTTGTCGCGCCAGGCGGTGGGGCACATCGGGCCGATCCTGATACGCCACGGCACCGAGGAGCAGAAGGCCGAGCACCTGCCCAGGATGCTCTCGGGCGAGGTGCTGTGGGCCCAGGGCTATTCCGAGCCGGGCGCCGGGTCCGATCTGGCGAGTCTGCGCACCCGGGGCGAGATCGACGGCGACGACATCGTCATCAACGGCCACAAGATCTGGACCACCTGGGGCCACCACGCCGACTGGATGTACGCGCTGATCCGCACGGACCCCGACGCCCCGCGCAAGCAGTTGGGCATCTCCATGGTGCTGATCGACCTCAAGACGCCGGGGATCACCATCCGTCCCATCAGGACGCTGGCCGACGACGACGAGTTTGCCGAGGAGTTCTTCGACGACGTGCGGGTGCCTCGCGCCAACGTGGTGGGAGAGTTGAACGACGGCTGGCGCGTGGCCAAGGCGCTGCTGGACTCGGAACGGCTCGGCAACGCCAATCCGCAACTGGCGCTGGACGTGCTGGACCGGGTGCGGAAGGTGGCGCGGGCCACGGGCGCCGCCGATGATCCGGTGTTCCAGGACCGGCTGACCCAGGCCGAGCTGGACGTGCTGGCGCAGTCGGCCGTTTTCGCCCACGCGGTGCAGATCGCGCGCGCGGGCAGGGAGATCGGCGCCGACTCGTCCTTCATCAAGATCGTGTCCACCGATATCGTGCAGCGCATCGCCGACCTCCTGCTGGAGGCGACCGGCGAGCGCGCCGCCGAAGCGGGGGCGCTGGAGACGCCGGAGGGTCCGGTGGACGTCTCGGTGCTGTGGCGCGAGGTCCGGCGCATCTCCATCTACGCCGGCACCAGCGAGATCCAGCGCAACGTCACCGCCAAGCGGGTCCTGGGTCTGCCCTGATGCGGGGTTCCGAATAGACCGTGGATCCTCTGCGGGTCCTTTTTGCCGTCGGCTGCGTGGCTCCGCCTCGCGTGGTATCGGTCACGGCTCGTCGTCGCGCCTTGCCGACGACAACTCCCGCGTAGACAACTCCTGCGCAACCCGGCATCGTTGTCCGTGGGACAGGACACCAGGGGCCTGCGCATGCCCGAACTGCCCGACGTCCTGCTTTACATCCACGCCCTGGAGCCACGGGTCGCAGGCGAGACCCTCGAGCAGGCCCGCCTCGCGAGTCCGTTCCTGCTCCGGTCGGTGGAACCGCCCATACAGGAGGCCGAGAACCGGAAGGTGCTCGGCCTCCGCAGGCTGGGCAAGCGCATCGTCTTCGAGCTGGAGGGCGATCTTTTCCTGGTCTTTCACCTGATGATCGCCGGGCGGTTCCGCTGGCGTCCGCCACGGGCTCGCATCCCGGGCAAGCTGGGTCTCGCGGCCTTCGATCTCTCGTCGGGCACTCTGGTCCTCACCGAGGCGGGCTCCATCAAACGGGCTTCGCTGCACGTCGTGAGCGGTGCCGGGGACCTGAGCCGGCATGACCCCGGCGGCATCGAGGTGCTGGAGTGCGGTCCGGAGGATTTCCGGCGGGTGCTGGTGAGCGAGAACCACACGCTGAAGCGTTCCCTCACCGACCCGCGCTTGTTCAGTGGCATCGGCAATGCCTACTCCGACGAGATCCTCCATCGTGCGCGTCTTTCTCCGATGAAACAGACGCGGCATATGGATGACGCGGAGATCGAATCGCTGTTCACCGCCGTGCGGGACGTGCTTCGTGACTGGTGTCTGCGGCTTCGAGAGGAGACCGGCGACGACTTCCCGGAGCGGGTCACGGCGTTTCGACCGGGGATGGCGGTGCACGGACGGTACCGGGAGCCGTGCCCGGAGTGCGGCGCTCGCGTTCAGCGGATCCGTTATGCAGCCAACGAATGCAACTACTGCGCCCGGTGCCAGACCGGCGGACGGCTCCTGGCCGACCGGTCGCTGTCGCGGCTGCTGAAAGACGATTGGCCGCGGACGCTGGAGGAGTTGGAGGAGATCAGGACGGGACGAAGTCTCTAGTTGAAGATGCCGGACGCCGGCTACCGCAGCCTGATCCCCTGCCGCCGCTTCTCTTCCGCCACTTCCCAGCCGCCCCGGGTGTACCACTCGATCTGCCGGAACAGTCCGCTGAGGATCCTGACGTCCCGCTCCTCGAGGCCGGCGCGCCCGAGAACCCGGCGCAGCGCGAGCAGGATGTGCTCGGGGTTCTGCGGGTCCAGAAAGCCCACCTTCAGGAGGGTCTCCTTCATGCGGTCGAACAGGGCATCCACCGCTTCCGCCGGCGCACGGTGGATGCGCTCCGCGGGTGCGGGGGCCACCGTGGCCGCCAGGTAGACCTCGTACAGGCAAACCATGACCGCCTGCGCCAGGTTCAGGGACGGCTGCTCCGGGTGGCTCGGAATGGTGACGAGGCGTTGGCAATGCTTGAGGTCGCTGTTGCTGAGCCCGTGGTCCTCCGGCCCGAACAGGAGCGCCGCCGGTCTGGCGTCATCGCCTCGGACGGCCGCCACCAGATCCTGTGCCGCTTCGCGCGGGCGCTCGACGTGGTCGCGGTACAATCCCTTGCGGCAGGTGGTCCCCACTACCAGCCCGCAGTCGGAGACGGCTTCGCGGATGGTATCGAATCGGCGCGCGTTGTCGAGGATGTCGCGGGCGTGCACCGCCATGGCGCGAGCGGACAGGCTTTCGGTGCGCCCGCCGCCCACCAGCGCCAGGTCCCGGAGGCCGGTATTCTTCATGGCACGGGCCACGGAGCCGATGTTGCCCGACCCCTTGGGCCGCACCAGCACCACGCGAACCTTTTCGAGCATCTCCGTCAAGGCGGAACCTGACACGAGGTCGGGCGGCTCGCCGCCAGCCGGCCGGCGGTCAGGAGTCCCTGGCCCTGGCGATCATCGCCGTGAGCTCCTCAATGGGGATGGCCCCCCTTGCGATCTCGTCCCCGACGATCAGCGTCGGGGTGCCGTCGATGGCCAATGCTTCGGCCAGCCGACGGGTGACGTTGAGGATATTGAGGACCTTCGGTGCCTCCATGTCTCGCTCGAGCCGGTCGAGGTCCAGACCCACGGAGCGCGCCACGGTCATGATGACGTCTTCGTTCAGCGGGCCGTCGACGCCCATCAATGCCTCGTGAAACTCCAGGTAGTGCCCCTGGTTCCGCGCCGCCAGCGCCGCCTGAGCGGCCAGGAACGATTCCGGACCCAGTACCGGGAATTCCTTGTAGACCACCCGCAGCTTCGGGTCTTGCCTCGTGATGATCTCCAGGATCGGCGCGAATCGCTTGCAGTAGCCGCAACGGTAGTCGAAGAACTCCACCAGGGTCACGTCCCCGTCGGGATTACCGCCCACGAACGAGTCCGGGTCTGCCAGAAGCTCTTGTGCGTGTTCCCTGACGGCAACGCGGTCGCGCTCGGCCTGTCGCTGTCGCTGCCTCCCCTCATGGCGTTGCACGGCCTCGAAGAGCACTTCCGGGTTCCTGAGGATATACTCGCGGACGATTTTCTCGATCTCCTCCACGGAGCGTGATTCGGCGCCCGCAGCCGACGCTGCGCCCGTGAGGAAAAGCAGCAGACACCCTGCCGCGACGCGCAAGACACGTAACATGACGTACTCCTTGTCCGGATGCGTTCTGGATGGATGCGGTCAGTCTACGCGAGATCGTCCACCCGCGCCAGCCGTGGTGCTCGCACCGCCGGTCCGGGTCACCCGCGGGATTTGGGAATGGGTTCCGTCTGGTTCTGGAACAGGTCGGCCGGGTCCGTTCCGTAAAGTTCCGATTCGTTCAGTGGCTGGGTCGTTTTCGCGAGCAGGAGTTGGGCAGGTTTATCAACACCGGCTTGCAATTCCACCGGTATTTTTCCGAAGTTGGCCATTTCCAGGGTGATGTGGCCCTGGAACCCCGGATCGACCTTGGGCGCGGTTACATGGACGGTCACGCCGATTCTTGCGTAGCTGCTGCGTCCCTCGACAAACCCGATCAAGTCATTCGGCATACAGACACGTTCCAGAGTCTGCGCCAGGACGAACTGATTCGGCTCTAACCGGAAGGTATCGGCCTCGCGGTGCTCCCAGAGGTCTTCAGAACTCCAGAGCGAGGGGTCCATGCGTATGGCGGTGAGATAACCGGGAACATCTTTCTTGAACGTAGTAAACCGTTCCCCGAGCAGGAGGTCAACGGAGACCTGGGCTATCCTGTCTTCGGACACCTCAGGCTCAAAGCGAAGACGGCCCTTCTGAAGATATTCGATCAGGTCAGGGCGTGAGAGGAACAAATGGTTCCACCTGTGCGGTTGACGCCTGCACGTATCGGTTATCGATGGCGTGTCCCTGGATGATGGCGGTTGCGCGGTCGCCATCGATGGAGGTCAGGATGGCCAGGACATGTGTCGGGCCTTTTTCCGTTCCATCTTTCAGGGCTTCCGTATCGACGAATCCGATCCATTCACGGGTGGAGAGCCTGACCCGAACAAGCCGCTCGTTCGAGAAAGGGCCCGGTTTCACTTCACAGGGAAGCCATACCCGATCGCCTGCTCGTAAAGCCATGCGTTTCTCCCGAGATGTCCTGGTTCCTGGGACGGTCCAATTGCCCGGACAAGGTGCACTCCGGTGTATGGATCGGATCCTCGACAACCGAGACTTTGTCCGGTTCGCGATTCGATGTCAACGCCAGGTTTGTTGTCCAGCAGGACTGATTTTTGTTTTGACTGACTCTGCTGGGTTTCAAAGCGGAACCTGTGTCGGGTGAACTTCCTGGCCGAGTTGCGGTACAAGTTCTCGAACAGGGGGCGAGGGCGCACCGGGGGAAGGGATGGAGCTTTCGGAGGTCACGCTCGACGCGGTGATGCCACACGAGGAGGCGCGGTTCCGGGACCTGATGGCTGAGCATCATTACCTCGGGGCGGCGCCGAAGGTGGGGGAGACGGTGTGGTATGGCGCCCGGTGGCGCGGCCAGTGGGTGGCGCTGGCGTCTTTTTCGGCTGCGGCGCTGAAGTGCCAGGCACGGGATGCGTGGATTGGCTGGACGCGGCGCCACAAGTACGATCGGCTGCACTTGGTGGTCAACAACACCCGGTTCCTGCTCCTGCGCCGAGTGCCCAATCTCGGGTCTCGGGTGTTGTGCCTGTGCGCACGCCAGCTGATGCGGGACTGGCCGGCACGGTTTCATCATCCGCTGGTGCTGTTGGAGACGTTCGTCGACCCGTCGCGCTTCGCCGGCACGGTCTACCGGGCCGGGCTGGACCGAGGTGGGCCTCACCCGGGGCTTTCGCCGGACTCGGGGCGGGTACCGCTCAGGCTCCACGCCGAAGAAGGTCTTCGTGCGGACCCTCACCCGCCAAGCCCGTCGGGTGCTTCGCAGCCCTGTGCTGGAGCCCCGCTACTGTCATGGGAGACCGAGAGGCCATGTTGAGCGCCGAGCCGATGAAGAGCCTGCCGGACGTGTTTCGCACCCTCACCGACCCACGCAGTCGTTACGGGCGCCGCTACCGCCTCGAGACCCTGCTAGGAGCCTGCGCCGCAGAACAGTTTTGGGCACGTTGTCATACCACATGTAGTGTTAATGGAGATGCTATAACGCTATATATAGTGTCCAGGATTTTCTACGGCGCAGGCTCCTAGGACTCGCTGCGGCGGCCACGCGGTGTGGCGCCCGAGGCTACAAGGCCATCTACGAATGGGTGTGTGACCTCTCGCCGGCGATGCTGCGCTACTTCCGCTGCCGCCGGGTCAACGGCGTCTACCGCCAATGCCCAATCGCTGCTGCGCATCAACCGGGGTCACTGGACCATCGAAAACTCTCTGCGCCGCATCCTCGATGACACCGACGCCTGGAATGAGGACAAAAGCCGCATCCGCACCGGCTCATCCAACCTCATCCGCCCGCAAGACAAATGCCTTGCGGAAGCCACCTTCGTGCCCGGAAAACGCCGCCACACAACCGAACACCGCCCAAACCTCGCCTCATACCTCGCCCGCCAACTCCATCTCCGTGTCCTCCATGCTCAGGCCGAACCCCCCTCCCACGCCATACTCCCCTCACCCACCGCCCAAACCAAAACAAAATTAGTCCTGGGGACGACTGCAGGACTATCCCACGCTCTAAACTTGTCGGTCGAAGTGTTCGGTTGATGCTTTGCGGGAGCAGCACCTGTTGTGTCGCCGGGAGACTTGGGCGGACGCGATGACGGAGAAGTGGGGCGATTGGGAGCGTGCGGCGGCGCAGAGGAGAGGATTGGGGCTGATTGCCCGGATAGAGCGGTTGGTGAGGCGCGCCAGTTCAGTCCAGCGCAAGGATGCCGAGGTGGGGTCGGGAGCGGATCGTGGGAGGGGACGGCGCGTGAGCTTCAGCCGGGAGCCAGCACGGCGTGCAAGGCGGCCTTGCGGTGCAGGGTAAAGTAGCGCAGGGCTGCGGCCGCGTTGTCCCAGCGCCGACGGTGCAGGATGAGCGCCAGCACGATGTTGTTGCAGGTGGCGCGGTTGGCCGGCGCCAAGCCGCTGCGGGCGAGGCAGGCGTCCTCTTCAAGGGTCTTGTCACGGCGCTGATGGTTTTTCGACTCGATCGCCCCGTGACCGCGATTCCAGGCCAGCAGTTGCCCCGCTGAGGCATCCTTGGCGGCCACCGAGGTGAAGCCGTAGGCATAGGTGACGCTCTGGGTGTTACTCTTCAGGTCGATGCGTTCGCGTCGGATACGGAACACCTGGGCAACGTGGGGATAGTTGAGGGAGTTCTTGAGCGGTGTCAGCACTTCGATGTGGCGCTGGTCGATACGCCCATGGCCCTTTTCCGGGTCCTCGGAGAAGCGCCCGGTGGCCTGTTGCCATGGCAAGGTCGCCAGTGTCTGGAAGGTCTCGGGACAGTTCTTCTTGACAGTCATCAGATAATCGGCGCGATGCTGCTCGACGATGCGGGCGGCCATCTCGCGGGTAGTGTGCAGCGCATCGATGGTGAGCAACGCGCCAGCGATAGGGGTTACGTCCAGCAGCGCCCCGACCGCCGCCAGTTCGCCGTTGCGGTCGTGAAAGTTGAGGCTCGCCAGCGGCACGCCGGTGCTGTGCTCCACCAGCGTCGCGGTCTCGTAGCGCAGCGTGCCGTTGCGATTGGCGCCGCGAATGCGCTTGCCATCGGCGGCCAGCGCCGACCGTGGCTCCTGTTCTCCGGATGCCGGCAACCGCGGCTTGGCATAGCGTTGCAGGATCGCTTCCAGAGCCTCGCTATCGGCTTCCATCACCACCCGGTGGATGGTTGACTTGGTGGGCGCCTCGTAGCGTTGCCGAGCCCGATTCCACCACCCGCCAAGCATCTTCAGTTCTGCTTGGCTCAGTGCCTGCGCATACTCGCCCGCGGCCACCGGCCCGCGCATGTTGGACAACGCTGCCAGCAGGTAGATCGCCAGCACGGTCGCGATCGAATGCTTGCGGCCCTGCGCCCGACGGTGGTCCGGCAACTCTTCCAGTTCCTCATACAGACTGCGCTTGTCGATGCCGGTTCCGGTCACTGCCTCCGGTCGCGCCTGCCAGCACTCGTCCAATTCGCCGCGGTAGCTCAGGATGCGCCGCGCGTCGCGGCGCAGCGCGCGTACGTATAACCGCTTCGGCTTACCGTGCGGGTCGGTGTAGTGACCGTTGCTGCGCGCATAGCCCTTGCTGTTGCCCACGTAGGTCCAGTTCGACGCCTCATACATCGTGCCCGCGAACCGGGCCGGGTCCACGAAGCTCTCCACCACCAGCAGCCCATGTCCGTACTGTCTCTGCCAGTCGTCACTCAGCCGGCGCAGCATCGCACTCATCATCCACGAAGCCAGATTCCCAAATACCCCGCGCTCCCCCAGCACCACGAACCGCGTGTTGTTCGCCACCAGATGCAGACGCCGGTACATCTCCTTGCGATGCCACCCGATCCAGCGGTCCCGCGGTCGGCACTTGAGGGCGCCACACTGCCACCCCGCCAGCGCCAGCCATTGTCCTCGCCACTCCGCTACGTAGCGCAGCCCCCGACCGGCAAAACGCTTGAAGCCCAAATAGTGATGCTGGTCCATCAGCGCGACCCACTGGACCCGCTCGTCCGCGCGCGCCAGCCGTACCACCACCTCGTCCAGCACAAACCCTGCTGGCGTCGTCTGCGCCAGTGGCTGCTCCCGCAACTCCCGAACATCCATGACCCACAGCCTATCAACTCTTTCATGAGACTTCCACTCCCCTAGCAGCGTGGGATTGCCCTGGGGACGACTGCCCTACGCCTTGATCATCGATGGATTGTTGTGGAAAATGTGGAGAAAGCATTCTCACTCTTCCATCTCTTCCATAGGGTAAGGGGGAGGCAAGGGGGGCATGTAGCAAAGCAAGGGAGGCAGGTATGAGTACGGAAACGGTGGGTCGGCATATGAGTATCTGTACGGGCATGGCGGCTGTGGTGTTCTGTGTGGGGGTGGGGTGGGGGGCAGTGACGAACCCGGACGCTGTGGCAGTGATTATCGGCAACAGCGAATACGAGCATGCCGTGCCGGTGGAGTTCACGGAGCGGGAGCATTTGGCACTGTTGCTGGAGCCGGGTCATCGGTTTCGGGATTGTGGTGAGTGTCCAGAGCTGGTGGTGGTGCCTGCGGGTTCGTTCAGGATGGGGTCGCCGGAGTCGGAGGCGGGGCGATCCGATGCTGAAGGCCCGGTGCATCGGGTAAGGATTGGGCGAGCGTTTGCGGTGGGAGTGAATGAGGTGACGTTTGCGGAATGGGATGCGTGCGTATCGGGAGGTGGCTGCGGGGGATACCGCCCGAACGATGAGGGATGGGGCCGAGGAAATCGACCGGTCATGAACGTGAGTTGGAGGGATGCGCAGGGGTATGTGGATTGGTTGTCGGAGGAGACGGGAGAGGCGTACCGGTTGCCGAGCGAGTCGGAGTGGGAGTATGCGGTGCGCGGGGGTACGGAGATGGCCCGATACTGGGGAAAGAGCGCGTCGAAACAGTGTCGCTATGCGAACGGAGCAGACCGTGAGGCGAAGAAGCGCTACAGTGTCTGGACATGGGCGGTTAGCTGCAATGATGGCCAAGTGCATACGTCGCAGGTGGGGGGCTACAAGAAGAACAAATACGGATTGCACGATGTATTGGGGAACGTATGGGAGTGGGTGGAAGACTGTTGGAACGGTAGTTATCGAGGAGCGCCTGCTGATGGGAGTGCGTGGGAATCTGGGAACTGTGGTTGGCGTGTGTTGCGCGGCGGCTCCTGGCTCAGCGGGCCAGGGGGGCTCCGTTCCGCCAACCGCGACCGGGGCGACACCGGGGACCGGATCAGCGATGTCGGGTTCCGTGTTGTCCGGACGCTCACCCCTTGAGTCTTTAGATCATTACCTCCTGGGGTCCAGGGGCGAAGCCCTTGGACGATATTTTGCGGGGAATGGCCTCCGCGTGGCGGGGTGCCGGGTTGTGACGTCTCAAGAGCCGCCGATGACCCGGGGGAGTGGCTTCACGTAGGGAAGGAGGGCTTGCGTCGTTGAAGGAGACCGCCACAGACGGGGCACGGAACACGGGTCCGGCGCTAGCGGTGTTCATTTCGCACTCGCACGTAGACAGGAAATTTGCCGGGCAGGCGAAGGCCGTATTCGGTAGAGCTGGAATCGACGCCTTCGTGGCTCACGACGATCTGAGGACTTCCGAGGAGTGGCAGAGTCGAATCCGCGACGAGTTGCGTCGCTGCCAGTTGTTCGTGCCGCTCCTCAGCAAGAGCTTCCTGAGGTCGCGATGGACTCTACAGGAAGTGGGGTTTATCGCCTCACGCCCCGAGGTCAAGATCGCCCCTCTCTCCATCGATGAGACGATTCCCTTCGGATTTCTCTCGCATCTCCAGAGCGGCCGTATTTCGAGCGACGGCGTGACCCGGAAACTCCTCGTAGAACCCCTGGCAAGACACTTCCCTCGGACGATCATCCCATACCTGATCCGCGTAGCGGGACAGGCCGGTTCGTTTCGGTTGGCTGAAGCCGAGATGCGTCCGCTTGTCCCATTATTCGGCCTGTTCACGATCGAGGAAGCTCAAGCCTTGGCTGAGGCTGCCATCCGCAACGGCCAAATCTGGTCTGCCCGACAATGCCGGGACGAATTCCTGCCCGAGTTCATTCGTGTCCAGGGAAGCAACCTCAAGGCCGAGACGCTGCGTGCTCTCCGGTATCAGATCGAGAGAGGCGAGTGGTACCGTGCCTCCGCCTGAACAAGCGTTCCGTAGCGTCAGATTGCCCAGCCGGCCGACAGCACCTCGGCCTGTTCCAGCACCGTCCGGGTGGCCGACTCCTGCTTGTCGGGCGGATAGCCGTGCTTGCGCAGGACGCGCTTGACGAGGCGACGGAGATTCGCGCGGACGTTCTCCCGCAGCGTCCAGTCGATGGTCACGTTACCGCGCACGGTCTCGACCAGCTCGCGGGCGATGTCCCGCAGCGTCTCGTCGCCGAGCACCTGCACCGCGCTGTCGTTGACGCCGAGCGCATCGTAGAACGCCAGCTCGTCCTCCGACAGCCCGAGCACCGCGCCGCGGGCGTTCGCCTCGCGCATCTCGCGGGCCAGGCCGATCAACTCCTCGATCACCTGCGCCGCCTCGACCGCGCGGTTCTGGTAGCGGCGGATCGTCTGCTCCAGCAGTTCGGCGAACGAGCGCGCCTGCACCACGTTCTTGCGCCGCTGCGTCGCCAGTTCGCCCTGCAACAGCTTCTCCAGCAGCTCGACCGCGAGGTTGCGCCGGCGCATGCCGCGCACCTCACGGAGGAACTCCTCCGACAGGACCGACACGTCGGGCTTCTTCAGCCCGGCCGCGGCGAAGATGTCCACCACGCCGTCCGAGGCCACGGCCCGCGAGACGATCTGCCGTACCGCATGGTCCAGCTCCTGGTCGGACTTCGGGCCGGGGCCGGTCCGCTTCGACAGCGCCGCCCGCACGTGCTGGAACAGCGACACGTCGTCGCGGATGCGCACCGTCTCGGGATGCGGCGCCGCGAGCGCGAACGCCTGCGAGAGCTCGCGGACGGCCTGCAGGCACCGCGCCTTGCCGTCTTCCTGCGCCAGAACGTGCTCCAGCGCCGCCGGCAGCAGTTGCAGTCGGTCGGCCGGCGAGCCCGTGGTCCATGCGGACCGGTCGAAGCCGTGGAACAGGCCGCAGCAGACCTCGTACTTCTCCAGCATCACCCGGACCGCCTGCTCCTGGTCGAGGGCCGTCTGGCCGGTGCCGCCGCTCTCCGTGTAGGTCGCCAGTGCCCGCTTCAGCTCGTGGGCCAGTCCGAGGTAATCGACGACCAGTCCACCCGGTTTGTCCCGGAACACGCGGTTGACCCGCGCGATGGCCTGCATCAGCCCGTGGCCGCGCATCGGCTTGTCCACGTACATCGTGTGTAGGCTCGGTGCGTCGAAGCCGGTCAGCCACATGTCGCGCACGAGCACCATGCGGAGCGGGTCGTCGGGATCGCGGAACCGTTTCGCCAGCGCCTCGCGGCGCGCCTTGGTGCCGATGTGCGCCTGCCAGCCTGGCGGGTCGGATGCCTGGCCGGTCATCACGACCTTGAGCGCCCCGCGGGTGTCGTCGTCGTCGCGCCATGCCGGACGCAGGCGGACCAGCTCGCGGTAGAGGTCGATGCAGATGCGCCGGCTCATGCAGACCACCATCGCCTTGCCGTCCATCGCGTCCGTGCGGCGCTCGAAGTGCTCCACGATGTCGCGGGCGATGAGCGCGACGCGCTTCTCGGAGCCGACGACCGCTTCGAGTTGCGCCCACTTCGTCTTCAGCTTCTCGCGGCGGTCGGCCTCCTCGCCTTCGGTCACTTCCTCGAAGCCGGCGTCGATGGTCGGTTTCTCGGTCTCGTCGAGCGCCAGGTTCGCCAGCCGGCTCTCGTAGTAGATCGGCACGGTGGCCCCGTCCTCGACCGCCCGCTGGATGTCGTAGATGCTGACGTGGTCGCCGAACACGGCGCGGGTGTTGGCGTCGGCCAGCTCGATCGGCGTGCCCGTGAACCCGATGAACGAGGCGTTCGGCAGGGCGTCGCGCATGTGGCGGGCGAACCCGTCGATGAAGTCGTACTGGCTGCGGTGCGCCTCGTCGGCGATCACCACGACGTTGCGCCGGCTCGACAGCAGCGGATGCGGGTCGCCCTTCTCCTCGGGGAAGAACTTCTGGATCGTCGTGAACACCACACCGCCGGACTCCACGGCGAGCTTCGCCTGCAGGTCGGCGCGGCTCTCGGCCTGCACGGGCGGCTGGCGCAGCAGGTCGGAGCAGCGCGAGAAGGTCGTGAACAGTTGTTCGTCGAGGTCGTTGCGGTCGGTCAGCACGACGATGGTGGGATTCGCCATCGCCGGCTCGCGCACGATGCGCCCGGCGTAGAACGCCATCGTCAGGCTCTTGCCCGACCCCTGCGTGTGCCAGACCACGCCGATACGCTGGTCACCCGGCGCACCGCCCGGTTGTCGGCCCGACTCGTAGCGGCCGGGCTCTTCGCGCACACCGAGGCCTTGCCGCTGCAACCGGGCCGCGCGCAACGTTTCGGCGACGGCGGTCTGCACGGCGTGGAACTGGTGGTAGCCCGCCATCTTTTTCGTCAGCGCTCCGCTGCCGTCGTCCTCGAACACGATGAAGTCGCGGACCAGGGCCAGCAGCCGGCGCCGTTCGCAGGCGCCTTCGAGCAGCACCCGGAGCTGCGGCAGGCTCGGGTCGGCCAGCGTCTCGCCCGAGATCGTGCGCCAGCGCTTGAACCACTCCCAGCCGGCGGTCAGCGTGCCGATGCGAGCCTCCAGGCCGTCCGAGACGATGAGCGCCGCGTTGAAGGCGAACAGCGACGGGACCTCCGCCTTGTAGGTCTGGAGCTGCCGAAAGGCCGAGTGGATCGTGGCGTTCTCGTCGGCGGGGTTCTTCAACTCGACGACGGCGAGCGGCAGGCCGTTGACGAACAGCACGATGTCGGGCCGCCGTTCATGGCGGTTCTCGACGACGGTGAACTGGTTCACCGCGAGCCAGTCGTTGCTGCTCGGGTCGTCGAAATCGAGCACGCGGACCTGGTAGCCGCGGATTCGGCCGTCGGCATCAGCGTACTCCACGGTGACGCCGGCGACCAGCATTCGATGGAAGTCGCGGTTGCGGGCCTCCAGCGTCGCCCCGGCCGGTCGGGTCAGTCGGCGCAACGCATCGTCGAGGGCATCGTCGGGCAGGTCGGGATTGAGGCGGGCGAGCGCGGACCGCAGGCGGTCGGCAAGGACGACGTCGCCGTAGTCGTCGCGCTCCGCCTCCGGCATGTCCGGCGCGATGTCCGGGCCGTGCAGGACGGCCCAGCCGAGCGACGCCAGCCAGTCGAGGGCGGCAGCCTCGACGGTCGATTCCGTAAGCTTCCACCGGTTCATTGTCGGTTCTTCCTTGCAGTCCACTTCGCCCAGATTTCGTCTGCACTTTCCCGCCCCAGAGCCTCCTTGATCGCCTCCTTAGAATAGCGTTTGTGTAGCGTCCTCCCGACCCTGAACTCCTTGTATTTAACCCTCCAACAATAGTCGCCATTGAATACTTGCCATTATTAACTGCTAACACTTGAAGAGACGGTACGAACGTCGCCGGACACCAGCTTCGGCAGCAGCGTGTCGCGGAGGCTGACTAGGAGACGGGATTCCGTAGCAGCATGACGGCGACGTGCGTACATCGCGTGCACGTAGCGGTCGAAGCACTCCACGACCTTCGTAGGCGGCCTGAGTTGCTTGTTCATGTACGCCAAATTCCGGTTCAATCCCGGAACCGCCGAATCGGCGGCCACTGACGGTAGATCCTGCTCCTGGAGAGCGAAAAACAGGAAGTACAGGAACTCGCCACGCTCGTGCTTGGACACGACGTAGAACGTGGTATCGATCGGAAAGAACTCGGTCGGCGACAAGGTCACCGTGCCTGGGTTGCCCTTTCGGCCGACTACTATTCCCGGCCTCTCGACGAGCGCTTCGTCGTGCCAGCCGATCTGACCGTTCGAGCCGAAGACTGGCACTACACCAGCAGCATTCCGAGCCTTGGCCTTCAGCGCCTTCCCGTAGGCTAACTCGATCATGTCTCCCAGTTCCGAAATCGTCCATCGTTCCGGTACTTCCCCCATCTCCGAGTCCACCAACCGGTCGGGGAACAGGTCGGCGATGTCCTTCGGCAGCCCCGTGTCGCAGCCCGCCATCTTGGCGCGCACCGGGTCGAAATCGACGAACCAGGACTGGAACAGCGCCCGCGCCATCGCCTCCAGCGTCGCGTTCATCCGCCGGTTCAGTTCGATCTTGTCGTCGAGGGTGCCGAGGATGTGCGCGATGGTGTGTTGCTCGGCCAAAGGCGGTGCAGGAACCTCAAGCCTGGACAGGTCCCTTCCGGTGATTCCGGCGACTGCAACCTGACGCCGGATTGTGTCAATACAGTGCAATCCTGACGGCGAACAGAAGAAATAGTACCAATAGAGCGAAGCCGATCGGGTCGCGTCCGGCCGGGCGCGTATGATCGAGGACTCGAATGTCGTCGGCTCGTCTACATCAAGGACGACACAGCATCTTCCTGCACCCTCGGCTACCAATGAACGGGGCGCAAAGAGCAGATCACCTTCCAAGACGGAGAACCGTTCGACCTCGGCGTCCGACAGGTCCACTCGCTTCATCGGTACTGCACGGAGTCTTGGATGTGCGAAGACCTCACCCATGTTTACGATCTTCACGCCATGGCCCTGGTGTTCCTTGCTCTTGTAGGTCCCGTTTCGTACGGGTTCGTGCAGTAGTTCCTCGAAGCGGCGTATCGGCCACTTCTCCAGATCGGTGCAGATAGGACTCGGTTGCACGTACCAGTCGACGCCGTGGTTCCTGATATGCTCCCGCAGTCTCCGGTCTCGTATCGAGTCGTACAGCAGCAGATCGACCGACTGCGCCATCGGGATCTCGTCCAGGGCCGCAGCGAGACGAGCTTGATCCGTCAGCGTCAGCCGGTCGCCGAACAGCGCGATATCCACGTCCGAGGACACGGTGTTGGCCCCGGTAGCCCGAGATCCGAACAGCACGGCCCGTTCCACGCGTTCGTTGGCCGCGATCGTGGCGATGATCGCCTCGCGATGCGCGTCCTTGAGACCGTCGTCATGGCGTCCGCTTGGCGTCCAGGGCCGCATAGAGTCGTACCAGGACCGGGTAGTAGCGTTCCTTGATCAGCGTCTCGGCTTCTCGGGCCACATCGCTCCAGTACGTGTGGCTCAGCAGGTTGCGCTTGTCCAAGGCGTCGAGCAAGGTTTCGCAGTCGTTCTCGTCGATGTAGTCGACCTCGAAGCTCTTGCGGATCGCCGCGCGCGGCACCTTCACATCATGACCTTCGTAGAAGAGCAGGTCCTTGAGGACCTTCCACGACAGCTCGAAACAGAACTCGAACGTCTTGATCAGGCCGGCCCGTTCCAGGTCGTCCTACCGTTCGCGCTCGCAGGCGCTCGTCATCTGCGCGAGAGCGGTCCCGAAGTTGTCGAGCCGCTGTTGCCAGCGCTGCTCGTCGGTACTGCTCACGACCCCTTGCCTCCGAAGCCCAATGCGTCCAGGTTCTCGGCGATGGCGGCATCGAGCCGCGCGCCTTCGGCTTGCTGCGCCTGCAGCTCCGCGACCAGCCGCTGCATCTTCGCGTCGAACGGCTCGCCGTCGTCCGGCTGCGGCTCCGCGCCTACGTAGCGGCCGGGCGTCAGCACGTGACCGTGCCGGCGCACCTCGTCGAGCGGTGCGCTCTTGCAGAAGCCCGGAAGGTCTTCGTAGGCGTCCGCGCCGTCCCGCCAGGCGTGGTAGGCGCCCGCGATGCGGGCGATGTCCTCGTCGGTCAGTTCGCGGTGCGTGCGGTCCACCATCCGGCCGAGCCTGCGGGCGTCGATGAACAGGATCTCGCTGCGCCGCGGGCGGCGTCGCGCCAGGAACCACAGGCAGGCCGGAATCTGCGTCGAGTAGAAGAGCTGGCCCGGCAGCGCGACCATGCAGTCCACCAGATCCGCCTCGATCAGGTTCTTCCGGATCGCGCCCTCTCCCGACTGGCTCGACGACATCGACCCGTTCGCCAGCACGAAGCCGGCCACGCCGGCCGGGGCCAGATGGTGCACCATGTGCTGCACCCAGGCGAAGTTGGCGTTGCCCTTCGGGGGTACGCCGTAGCGCCAGCGCTTGTCGTCGGCCAACCGCTCGCCGCCCCAGTCCGAGACGTTGAACGGCGGGTTGGCGAGGATGTAGTCGGCCTTCAGGTCCGGGTGGCGGTCGTTGTGGAAGCTGTCGCCGTGCGCGATCCGGCCCTCAATGCCCCGGATGGCGAGGTTCATCTTCGCCAGCCGCCACGTCGTGTAGTTCGACTCCTGCCCGTAGATGCTGATGTCGGCCCTGGCCTTGCCGCCGTTCCCGCTGTCGCTGGCGTGAGCGCGGATGAACGCGACCGACTGCACGAACATGCCCGACGAGCCGCAGCACGGGTCGTAGACCCGGCCGCGGTACGGCTCGATCATCTCGACCAGCACCTTGACGACGCAGCGCGGCGTGTAGAACTCGCCGCCCTTCTTGCCCTCCGCGCTCGCGAATTGCGACAGGAAGTACTCGTAGACGCGGCCGAGCACGTCGCGGGAGCGGGCGTCTTCGTTGCCGACCTGGATGTTGCTGACCAGGTCGATCAACTGGCCGAGCCGGCGCTTGTCGAGGGCGGGTCGGGTGTAGTCCCGGGGCAGCACGTCCTTGAGCGCCGGGTTGTCGCGCTCGATGGCCGCCATCGCCTGATCGACGGTCAGCCCGACGGTCGGCTGCCTCGCCTGCGCCCGCAGATGCGCCCAGCGGGCCTCCACCGGCACCCAGAAGACGTTCTCGGCGATGTACTCGTCGCGGTCCTCGGCGGCGTCCTCGCCCCACTCGGCGAGCACCGCCGCGCGGCGCTCCTCGAAGGCGTCGGAGATGTACTTGAGGAAGATCAGGCCGAGGACGACGTGCTTGTACTCGGCGGCGTCCATCGACCCGCGCAGAGCGTCGGCCATCAACCACAGTTCGGCTTCATGGCCGATGGTGGCCTCGCCGCTCGCTGGGGCCGGCAACCGCTCTCGTTGCTTCAGCGGTCTTCCTCGGGCCATGCGCCGCTTCTCCCGGTTTGGTGATGGGACCGCCCGCTCGCCGATCCGCTTTCATGATAGCCGTTTTGTGGTTGGCTCCGAACCGGTGCGCGGCTCTGTAACGCCGCGGCCTGGAAGCTCCGGGGCCGTCGCTTCGCCGCGCCAGCGTGGATTGCATCCCGGCCTTCGGATCACCGCCGAAATCACACTTTCGGTACCGGATGCGGGTTCTTCGCCACCGCACTTTTCAGTATTCGCAGGCGGTACTTTGGACACCATACGACTACGACGCGATAGAGGCACTGATACACGACATGCGCTTGCTTCTTCCACTTCGCGCCATGCATCACTGTACGTCAATCCTGTCCAAAGGCATAGCCATCAGGACATTACCATCCGCTAAGCGGATGGCTGTCAAGTTCAAGTCATCCGTGTGCTGGCAGACGATTGGGAGCGTGGCGAAGACCGTTGAGCCGGGCCGGCGGCTGGTTGTACGCTATCGAGTGACGGGGGCCAGGTGTCGGCTCGCGAGTCCTGGATTCGTGCGACGAGGGTGCGACGGGGATATCATGGCATGGTGCGACGACGGTCGGGGAAGGAAGCAGGCGACGCGGGCGCATGGCGGGGCCACCATCGGCCAGGAAGCCAAACCGTGATCATTTGGAGAGTAGTTTGCCACAGTGAAGGATCGGCGTAAAGAGATCGGCGCGGGGCTTCTGCGGCGCTGCTCCGGCAGTTCGGGCTCGACCGCAAGGACCTGGGATAACGGACGATGGACGAAAGCGGGATGACGCAAGGGCTGATCTGGCCGCTATCCCTCGGCCGTCCCCGGCGCGCGGGCGGACCACGATCCCGCTGCCGGCGCTCGTCGCCGCCAAGGTCGCGCTCTACGACTCAATGCGCGCCCAGGGTGTCGGCAACATGGCGCTGGCTGCCGGTAGCCTCACTTGGCTGGTACTTCATGCCTGTGTCGGCTGCTGAACGACGACCTCCATCTGCATGTTCTTGATCCAAAGCCGACGATTGCTGCTCACGACCGACTTGGCTGCTGGCCCCATCTCGAATGCTATTGTCGACAGATGATAGAGGGTAAGCACTTCTTCCTGTAGATGTTGATTCTCTTCGAGATCGATTACCTCAAGCTGTTGTTGCCTCGCCTCGTCGCGATCAATCCGTCTGCCATGACTTCCATGCTGGTTTCCTCCGAAGTGCTTGGCAACCGCTCCGGCGAGAGCTGCCGGATCAGGCCGTCCCGAGAACATGTACTTCGTCAACCAGTCCTGCACGAGGGTTTGCCCATAGGCAATCGACTTTCGGGCTTCTTGAAGCAACGCAGGTCCGAAAGACCGCAATACCGGCGCCCAAGCATGGGCCAAGACAGGGTTGCCGGAAATTTCTCCTTTCGCTTCTTCAAATTGCTCAACGATCGAATGCGCCGAAAATGGCCGATTTCCGACTATGAGTTGAGGGTCTGTGGGTCCCAACTGGCTCTGCCTACCCATAACGACCCTGTCGCACCCCAGTGCGATCATCGTGCCCGCAGACATTGCGTAAGTGGGGACCAGAACGTCGATAGCCGAGAACTTGCTTCGGAGATAATCGACAATGGTCTGCGCAGCCTCCGCCATTCCGCCCGGCGTATGCAGGATCAAGAGGAGGCCCTTGCTGAAGTCATGACCGTGGACTCCGGCCATGAAGCCGTTGATGTCCTCCATGTTGATCGCCGTGAAGAGCCCCGGGATCTGGGGCTTCTGCAAGAAGCTGGACGCGTAATAGAGGACATTGCGATCATAGCGCTCAGCGATCAGCCTGACCGATTGCCGTAATTTTTCCGCTATGTGATCGCCTCTCCTGTCTGGCTCAATGCGACTCAATTCGTCCTGAAGATCAGACCAGCTCGGCATTCGACGGTTCCCCCACCACAAGTCCTATCGGATTGTCCCACGCATATCTCGGGTAGCTGATCTCGTCTCCCGCGGATATGTCAGCCAGATCTGCGAGACGCATGCACTCCTCGTACTGTTGTGCCGCCTCCTGGAGAAGCTGGGCAACTTCAGCCTCACTGGGACGTGTCCGGACCTGAGAAGGATGGGAGTCGTGCAAGTCCTCTTTGCCAATCATTGCGCCTCCTCCAACTGGATCTGGAAAGTGGCGAGAGGCCGCTCAGCCTCTCGGCCGGCATGGACCACCAAGGTTTCCGGCGGGGACGATATCCGAGGTTCAGCAGTCAGGCAAGCGCCATGCGGTTGCCCTGCGTCGTTTTGGCGCACGCGGCCGACCCGCTCGAGATCAGCCCGCCTGCAGGCCGTCATCTTGAGTGCTCCGTAGTAGAGATTGAAGCCGTCGAAATGGACGTAGGTGCGCATCGATATCTGCCCACAAAGCAGGGACCTCTGAAGAGGTCCTGTGCCCTGTGGTCGAAACCCCAGGGTATTGACGGCAATTTGGACATTTCAAGCTACAAAGGTCAAGTTTGGCCGGAGCGTTGCCGCGTCTCGCCACACTCATCCGCCCGGCTCATCCCTGGTTCCACGGGTCGATGACCTCGATTCCGCACTCTTCGAAATCCTTGGCGTTCCGCGTCGCGACGGCTGCGCCCCGGGCCAGGCCGATGGCGGCGATCTGGCAATCGAGTTGACCGATCGGCCGCCCTGCCGAGCGCCGCTCGGCGGCGATGGCCGCATAGGCCTCGGCAGCCGGACTGTCGAAAGGCCGGATACGTGTGCAGAAGTACTCTCTGAGCACACCCTCGATAGTCTTGATGAGAGCGTCACGCCGTTTGCCTTCCGGCATGATGGCCGCACCGTAGCGCCTCTCGGCTTCGCTTACGGCGGTCAGATAGATACGGGCCGGGTTCTGGGCGGCAAGCCACGCTTCGACCTTCGGCTCCGACGCGGGGAGTCGCAACTCCGAAACGATGCGCCGCGAGCGGCGAGTCGTCACCGTGTTGACCGTCAGGCGCCCGCAGAGGCGGATGCGTTCCTCTTGATCCTGTCCCTGTCTTTCCATAATACTGGAAACATGGAATCAAGGACTGCGGTCGCCGCGCTGGGTGCGCTTGCCCAGGCGACGCGGCTTGATATCTTCCGCCTGCTGGTGGAGGTGGGCCCCGAGGGGTTGCCGGCGGGGCAGATCGGGAAGCGGCTTGGGCTGCCCCTGGCCACCCTCTCGTTTCACCTGAATACGCTCAGGCAGGCCGGGCTGGTGGAGTTCAGACGGGAGTCGCGCTCGCTCATCTACCGGTCCAACTTCGCGGCCATGAACGAGTTGCTCGGCTACCTGACGGAGAACTGTTGCGGCGGCAACCCGGCTGCCTGCGGCGTTCCGGTGTGCGAGCCGGCTCAAGACGATCCATGGGACAAACCGAAAAGAACCCGCAAGACCTCCCGCGGCGCCTGACCGCGGAGGCCGTCGGCACGGCGTTCCTGCTGGCTGCGGTGGTGGGGTCGGGGATCATGGGGGAGCGGCTGGCCGACGGCAACGTCGCGGTGGCGCTGCTCGCCAACACCGTGTCCACGGGCGCGGCGCTGACGGTGCTGATCCTGACCTTCGGGCCCATCTCCGGCGCCCACTTCAACCCGGCGGTGACCGTGGCCGAGGGGGTTCTCGGGGGGTTGCCGTGGCGCGACGTTCCGGGCTACGTGGCCGTGCAGGTCGTCGGGGCCGTCGCCGGCGTGATCGTCGCCAACCTCATGTTCGACGAGCCCGCGGTGTTCTTCTCGCACAAGCATCGCGTCGGCGCGGGACAGTGGCTGGGCGAGTTCGTCGCGACCTTCGGCCTGCTTTCGGTGATCCAGGGCTGTGCCAGGCTGCGGGCCTCGGCGGTGCCGTTCGCCGTGGGCGGCTACATCACCGCGGCCTACTGGTTCACCTCGTCCACGTCGTTCGCCAATCCGGCGGTGACCGTGGCGCGGACGCTTTCGGACACCTTCGCAGGGATATACCCGATGCACGCCCCCGCGTTCATCGTGGTGCAGTTCATCGGCGCGGGCGCGGCCACCGCGTTGTTCCGGTGGCTGGTGCCGGTTGGGCCGGTTGGACGTCGGGCCTCGGCCGTCCTCGAGACCGGAACCGGCGACGATGTCCCTGATCCGTCATTCCGGCGAAAGCCGGAATCCACGTCGGTCCGATAACCATGATCCCGGAGGTCCATGTGAACGAGAACAAACTGAATGAGAACAAACCCTTCAACGTGCTTTTCCTGTGCACCGGGAACTCCGCCCGCAGCATCATGGGCGAATGCATCCTGAACCGCCTGGGGCGGGGACGGTTCCGGGCGTTCAGCGCGGGCAGCCAGCCGAGGGGCGAGATCAACCCGCACACCATCGAGATCCTGAAAAAGCTCGACTACGTGACGGACGGTCTCCGCTCCAAGAGCTGGGACGAGTTCGCGGCCCCCGGAGCCCCCGAGTTGCAGTTCGTCTTCACGGTCTGCGATCAGGCGGGGCAGGAGGTTTGTCCGCTCTGGCCCGGTCAACCCGTGTCCGCCCACTGGGGCATCCCCGATCCGGCTGCGGCGGAAGGGAACGAGTCCGAGAGGCGGACCGCCTTTGCCGACGCCTACCGGATGCTGAACAACCGCATCTCGATCTTCGTCAACCTTCCGCTGGCCTCGCTCGATCGGTTGACGCTGCAGCGGCGTCTGGACGAAATCGGCCAGGAAGGGAAGCTCGGCCAGGAAGGGAAGCCGGCCCTCTCGGGCATCCGCCGGTCCGTTACCGGCTCTCCCGGCCCACTGATCCGTACCCTCCGTAACACACTTGTAACAATGGTTTAATCTCTCTGTGATGTAGCCGTCATAGACCGATAATTACCGTCGGTTAGATTCCTGCCAACGCTGGCAGGGTCTTGGGACCCTTCGCTCGGTGATCGGGTTTGGCGTCGGGACGCCAGGCGACAGAGGCTCAAACAAAAGGAGGGTTTCCCCATGTGTCGGAAAAGTGTGCTGAAGACGGCAGTGGTTGCACTGGCTGCGGCGGGGCTGGCGACCTCGGCGGCGGCGCAACAGCGCGACTACATCCAGATCGTGGGATCGTCCACGGTTTATCCGTTTACCACCGTGGTCGCCGAGCAGTTCGGCAAGACCACCAAGTTCAAGACGCCCAAGGTCGAGTCCACCGGCTCGGGCGGCGGCCTCAAGCTCTTCTGCGCGGGCGTCGGCGTGGAGCATCCCGACATGACCAACTCTTCGCGGCGCATCAAGAAGAGCGAGGTTGCGCGCTGTGCCGAGAACGGCGTCGACGAGATCGTCGAGCTCAAGGTCGGCTACGACGGCATCGCGGTGGCCAACTCGAAGAAGAGCGGAGCGCTGAGCCTCACGCCGCGTGATCTCTTTCTCGCCCTGGCCAGGGAAGTGCCGGCCAATGCCGACGGGAACGAGCGCAAGCCCAACCCCTACAAGACCTGGAAGGATGTCAACCCGGAACTCCCGGACCTGAAGATCGAGGTGCTGGGTCCCCCGCCGACGTCCGGAACCCGGGACGCCTTCGTCGAGTTGGTGATGGACGCGGGATGCAAGACGTTCGCCGCCATCAGGAAGATGTCGAAGAAACCCCGACGGGCCGCTTGCCGCACCATGCGTGAGGACGGCGTTTTCGTCGAGGCCGGCGAGAACGACAACCTGATCGTGCAGAAGCTCGACGCCAATGCCAACGCCTTCGGGATCTTCGGCTTCAGCTTTCTCGACCAGAACACGGACAAGCTCCAGGGTGCGTCCATCAACGGCGTCAAGCCCGAGTTCGAGACCATCGCCGACGGCAGCTATCCGGTCTCGCGTCCGCTCTACCTCTACATCAAGAAGGCCCATCTCGACGTGATCTCGGGCATGCGCGAGTTCCTGGCCGAGTACACCAGTGAGAAGGCCTGGGGCGACGACGGGTATCTGTCCGACAAGGGGCTGATCCCCATGCCCGAGAAAGAGCGTGCGCAGTTCACTTCGGACGTGAAGAACCTGAAGAATCTGGCTCTGTAACCGTAACGTCACCCGAGTCCCGGCTGCGACGGAGCGGTCCGCCGCGGCCGGACTCTCGACCCGGCCGCCGACAGCGGCCGGCATGAACCGGCAAAGGTCCCCCAAGGCCATGGGCTCCCCGAGTTTGATCCTCGCGTTACTGGGCCTGAGTTCCGTAAGCTACTACCTGGGCTGGCGGCGCTCCATTTCCCTCGCCCAGGGCGCGGTCCGCAATCTGCACTCCCTTCCCGGGTACCACGGCCTCTACACCGCCCTGTGGGCGGCGGTCCCGGCGCTCCTGCTGCTGGCTGTCGGAGTGTCCCTCAAGGGTCCCATCGTCACCCGGATCGTGGTCGCCGACCTGCCTCAAGAGATTCAAAGCCTGCCGCCGGAGCGGCTCAATCTGGTCATCAACGACATCCGGAACCTGGCGTCGGGCAACATCGCCTCTCGAAGGAGCCCGGCCATGCTGGCCGCGGCGGACCGTTACGTGCGATTGCAGGGCTACGGCGCCATCGCCGTCACCGTGGCCGTGCTGGCGCTGGGCGCGTTCTGTGGAGCCATGGCCTGGCGCACCATCAAGCCCGGCAAGCGCGCGCGCAACGCGGTGGAACGCAGTATCCTGGGCTTCCTGATGGCGAGTTCCACCATCGCCATCCTCACCACCGTGGGGATCGTGCTGTCGGTGCTGTTCGAGTCGCTCCGTTTCTTCCAGGCGGTGCCCGTGACCGAGTTCATCTTCGGCGCCGAGTGGAGCCCGCAGACGGCGATTCGAGCCGATCAGGTGGGAGCATCGGGGGCCTTCGGCGCCATCCCGCTGTTTGCCGGCACGCTGCTCATCTCCTTCATCGCCATGCTGGTTGCCGTTCCGGTGGGCTTGATGTCGGCCATCTATCTCGCCGAGTACGCCCGCCCCGGGGTCCGGGCGGTGGTCAAGCCCCTGCTTGAGGTGCTGGCGGGTATCCCCACCGTGGTCTACGGATTCTTCGCGGCCCTGACGGTGGCGCCGTTCATCCGTGGATTGGGCGAGAGCGTCGGCCTCGACGTCGCGTCCGAGAGTGCCCTGGCCGCAGGGCTGGTCATGGGGGTGATGATCATCCCGTTCGTCTCCTCGCTTTCCGATGACGTGATCAACGCAGTGCCGCAGGCCATGCGTGACGGCGCCTATGCGCTGGGCTCGACCCGGTCCGAGACCATCAAGAAGGTGGTCATCCCCGCGGCCCTCCCGGGCATCGTCGGCGGCGTTCTGCTGGCGGTCTCGCGCGCCATCGGGGAAACGATGATCGTCGTCATGGCTGCGGGACTGGCCGCGAACCTCACGGCCAATCCGCTCCGGGCGGTTACCACCGTCACGGTTCAGATCGTGACCCTGCTGACCGGCGATCAGGAGTTCGACAGTCCCAAGACGTTGGCCGCATTCGCGTTGGGCCTGGTGCTTTTCGTCGTCACCCTGGGCCTGAACGTCGTCGCCTTGCAGGTGGTGCGCAAGTACCGGGAGCAGTACGAGTAGTCATGGAAACACGCTCGAAAAGCGCCATCGAATGCGTGCGCGGCACCCTTGCCCGCCGGAATCGGGCCGAACGGCGCTTCCGGAACTTCGGGCGCGCCGCGGTTCTCCTGGGACTCGCGTTCCTGGTGGTGATGTTCGTCAACATCATCGTCACCGGCTACTCCGCCTTCTGGCAGACTCATGTCAGGCTGCCGATCTTTTTCGATCCCCAGGTGATCGACCCCCGGGGCGCCGGTGATCGAGAGACCCTCGGGTCGGCCGACTACGGCGCCGTGGTCAAGGCGTCGGTGCGTTCGCTCTTTCCCGAGGTGAAGGGGAGACGGGACCGGCGGGATGTCGCCAAGCTCGTCAGCCGGGGAACCGTCTTCCAGCTTCGCCGCATGATCCTGGAGGACCCCTCGCTGGTGGGCGCCAGGACCGAGATATGGGTGCCCGCCGACGACGACTACGACATGCTCCACAAGGGAAACGTGGACCGGACGCGCCCGGAGGCGGACCGGCGACTGTCCGACAGGCAGATCGAGTGGTTCGACCGCCTCGCGGCCGAGGGGCGGGTCGAGTCGCGGTTCAACGTCACCTTCTTCACGGCCGGGGACTCCCGGGAGCCGGAGCTCGCCGGCATCCGGGGGGCGGCCATGGGCTCGTTCTTCACCCTCATGGTAACGTTGTCGTTGTCGTTCCCGCTGGGCGTGGCCACTGCGGTCTATCTGGAGGAGATCGCCCCCAGGAACCGCTTGACCGGCCTGATCGAGGTGAACATCAACAACCTGGCGGCGGTGCCGTCCATCGTCTTCGGCCTGCTCGGTCTGGCGGTGTTCATCAACCTGTTCGGTCTGCCGCGCTCCGCGCCCCTGGTGGGAGGACTGGTCCTTACCCTGATGACGCTTCCCACCATCATCATCGCCGGGCGCGCGGCGCTCAAGTCGGTGCCGCCGTCGATACGAGAGGCGGCTCTGGGGGTGGGCGCGTCCAGGATGCAGATGATCGCTCACCACGTGCTGCCCCTGGCCATGCCCGGCATGTTGACCGGGACCATCATCGGCATGGCGCGGGCTCTGGGAGAGACCGCGCCTCTGCTGATGATCGGTATGGTCGCGTTCGTGGTGGACGTTCCACAGAGCGTAACGGATGCGGCGACCGCGCTGCCCGTGCAGATCTTTCTCTGGCTGGACAGCCCGGAACGCGCTTTCGTGGAGCGGGCGTCCGCGGCGATCATGGTGTTGCTGGCATTTCTCATCGCCATGAACGCCCTGGCCGTGGTGTTGCGGC
Source organism: uncultured Binatia bacterium (SeqCode) (assembly GCA_965214905.1). GTDB lineage: Bacteria > Desulfobacterota > Binatia > UBA9968 > JAJDTQ01 > JAJDTQ01. The sequence goes on along the minus strand of OZ243984.1, from coordinate 1,647,823 downwards.
GGCGCTTTGAAAGACGCTGGTAAGCTGTGGCACAAAGAGGTGCCGTCGTGTCCACTGCCATCGCGGAATGGGGCGCCGGCACGGAAACGACAGGAGACGCCGATCATGGCCGACCAAGCGAGTGTAGCAGTCATGGCAACAGGTGCGCTGGAGTTCCGGGCAGCCGAGACCGACGACGTCGACGAGCGGCGGGAGAGCCGCGAGACCGTGGGCACGCCGTTCACGGACGATCCGCGCATGACCTGCCGGGACGTAAACGTCTATTACGGCGACACCCAGGCCATCAGGAACGTGAGCCTGGATATAGGCCGCGAACAGGTCCTCGCGATGATCGGCCCATCCGGGTGTGGCAAGTCCACCTTCCTCCGGGCGCTCAACCGGATGAACGACACCATCGACGGCTGCCGCATGACGGGTGAGATCAGGCTCGATGGTCAGGATATCTACGACAAGGGGATGGACGTGGTGCCGCTACGGGCGCAGGTGGGCATGGTGTTCCAGAAGCCCAATCCCTTTCCCAAGTCGATCTTCGACAACATCGCCTACGGCGTGCGCATCCACGGATTGGCGGCGTCCAGGTCCGAGACGGAGGGAATCGTCGAGCACAGCCTCAGGCGCGCCGGCTTGTGGGAAGAGGTGAACGACCGGCTCGACCAGCCGGGTACCGGCCTGTCCGGCGGCCAGCAGCAGCGGTTGTGCATCGCCCGGACCATCGCGGTGAGCCCGGAGGTCATCCTCATGGACGAGCCCTGCTCGGCCCTGGACCCCATCGCCACGGCCCGGATCGAGGATCTCATCAACGAATTGGGACGCGACTACACCATCGTCATCGTCACCCACTCCATGCAGCAAGCCGCACGGGTGTCGCAGCGAACGGCGTATTTCCACCTGGGAGATCTGCTGGAGGTGGGTCCCACCGACCAGATCTTCACCAACCCCATCCACCCCCTCACCGAGGACTACATCACCGGACGGTTCGGCTGAGCTCGAACGAGGACGTCGGTGTCGGCAGGTCCTCGTCGAGTGTGTTCTCGTCGCGCCGCACCTTCCGTATCGACCGCCGACCGGCTACGCAACCTTCTCAGTTGCCGGTGACCGAGTCCACGGTGCCGAAGAGTGCTGCGAGCCTTTCCAGGGCTTCGGGGGGAAGCGGCGGCTTCAGTGCCGAGGCGATGTTCGCCTCCAGGTGCCGTTCGTCTCCGGTCCCCGTCAGCACCACGTCGACGCCCGGCTCGTGTACGCAAAAACGGTAGGCTGCCTCGGTGAGGGTCGCGGCGTAGCCGTTCTCCGTGAGAAACCCGAGGTCGGCGCCGGGCTTCACGATGGCGCGTTGCTCCATTTCCCGGAGCAGCTTCCCGAGTCGGGCCGGTTGGCTCAAGGCCCGCCGTACCGCGAACATGACCAGGGTTCCGACGCCCTTTTGCCGGGTGAGAGGGAACACCTTTCGGCGCGCGGACGGATTCAACAGATTGAACCCGACCATGACCACGTCCCACCAGGGGTCGCGCAGGCCCCGTTGCAACATCTCGTGGCGCGGGTTTGCGGGGAACTCTTCGGTAATGCCCGTGGCGCGTATCTTGCCCGCCTCCCGCAAGCCGGTGACAACAGGCGCCAGCACGTTCGCGGCGAAGTCGTAGCGCGCGTCGCCCACCCCGTGGAGATGGTAGATGTCCACGTAGTCGGTCCCGAGGCGTTTCAGGCTCGCTTCGAGCCCCGACCTGATGGCGGTCGCCGGATCGGGATCATCGGGCTCGGGAAGGGTCTTCTTGGTGGACACCACCACGCGGTCCCGGAGAATCCCGCGGATGGCCGCGCCGACGATCTCCTCCGTCCCGTAGGACTCCGCGGTATCGAGAAGGTTGACGCCGAGATCCAGCGCCTTTCGCACGAGGCGTACGGAATGGTCCCGGCTCTTTCCGGCGCGCTGTCCGAGCCGGCTCGGCCCGCCGCAACCAAGCCCGACGGCGCTCACCCGGAGCCCGGTGTTACCGAGATATCCGTAGTTCATGGAAGGCGTCGGTACGGACGATCCCGCTGGCGCAGATATTCCCGGAACGCCCGCAGCCTGGGGAGCGACTCACGATCCTTTGCGCGGTTGGATGCCACCTTGCTCGCGATGATGTCGTCCATCGAGCAGACCGGAAAGCCTTCGATTTCGACGCGACGGCCGTAGGCATCCTCGAACCGTTCGATTCCATCAGGCGCAAACACGAGATCAAGGTCGAACGGGCCGTCCTTGAGTTGCACCAAGTCTTTGCCTGCCACGATCTCGGCACGCTGCGTGTCGGTGAGATCGAATCCCAATTCGCGTAGCGCCGCCACCAGTGCGGCGCCATTCTCCGGGCGTTTTTGAACGAACAGATCGGCGTACTGAGTCGTATCGGGAAAGCCGTGTAAAATCGCGCCCGACTTCCCGATGAACAGATACTGCACATCGTGGCGCCGCAGTGCGTCCCTGATCTCCTCAGCCTGGAGGTATGAGAACGCGGCCATACCCGAGCCACTCCGGGAGGTTGTCTTCGCACCAACGCCGGTATTCTTCCATGGTATCGAAAGAGCGGTACTTGGCGTCATCGAGAACAGGCTTGTACGTATGAATGAACGCGTACCGCCAACGCACGGCCAGCGGCCGCCGCGCCGCGGCTTCGAACTCCGCCACCCAGTTCGGATCAATGCTCGGGTTTTCGGTCATCGTATGAAAGCGATCATCCGCTCGCCGACAATATGGCAGATGGCAGGGTATCACGCCACTTCCACCCTTCGGCGCGTGGTTTCATTGATTTTCCATCCGTTTGCTGCAATGGTTGGCGCCATGCGACGTCATCGACACGAGTGGCGGGTCTCATGGCTCAGCTAGCGGGCTGCATGGCCATGTCCCACGGACCGCAGTTGATGATGCCGCCCCATCGCTGGCGCCTGCTCGCGGCCAAGGACAAGCGGGAGCACGGTGAGACGCTGGCTTCGGAGCCGGGCATGGGAGGCGAGGGTGATGAGATCAGGTGGTCCAAGTGGCGACGCTGCATGGAAGCCATCGACGAGCTCCGCGCCACCCTCCACGAATGGGCGCCCGATGCACTGATCCTGGTGGGAGACGATCAGCACGAGAACATTCTCGACGACGCCATGCCGCCGTTCACCGTCTACGTGGGCGCCGAGGCCGAGGCCAGCGTGAGCCTACGCTACCTGAACGAGTCCCCGTCCGCCAACCGTTCCCGCTACGAGGTGCCGCAACGGCTCGGGGAGACCTTGGTGGAGGGGCTCATGGAGGAAGGGTTCGACGTCGCCTGGTCCCGGAAGCTCAGGCATCCGGGCGGGCTGGGACACGCCTTTGCGCGGCCCCTCAAGTTCCTGGCCTCGGACGGCCGTTTCCCGATCCTGCCGGTGATGGTGAATACCTACTTCCCGCCGGCGCCGTCAGCCCGGCGTTGCATCGAGTTCGGCAAGGCCCTGGCGAGGGCCGTTGCCGCCAACGGCGAAGTGGGGAAGGTGGCGGTGCTGGCGTCCGGCGGCCTGAGCCACACGAAGATCGACGAAGAGCTCGACCGCAAGGTGATGGGCGCGCTGGAGGCCGACGACATGGAGACCCTGGGGAACATACCCGCCAGTGTGCTGGTCCGCGGCACGTCGGAGATCCGCAACTGGATGGTGGTGGCGGCCCTGGCGGGGAGTCCCGCGAGGATGATCGACTACCAGCCCCTTTACCGGTCGCCGGGCAACGTCGGTTGCGCCATGGGCTTTGCGGTGTGGGACGGGTGAAGCGGGACCTGCTTCGGCAAGGGAGAGGCACAGGACGGAGAATGGACCGGAAGCCTGTCCCACGAATAGCGGGGGTTTTGTAGATCCTTGCGAAGCTGTGCGGGCTCCCGAGCCTGTTCGGGGAGTGAACGCGCCATGATGACCGCGGAAGAGAACACGCTGTTGACCTCCACGGAGCCGGGCTCGGCCTGCGGCACGCTGCTGCGGCGTTACTGGCAGCCCGTGGCTCTGTCCGAGGAGCTGAAGCCGGACGGCGCGCCCTTGCCGGTTCGCATTCTGAGCGAAGACCTGGTGCTCTTTCGCGACGATCGGGGCAGGCCGGGTCTCCTGGGCATCCATTGCTGCCACCGCGGCGCCGACCTGAGCTACGGACGGATAGAGGACGGCGGGCTGCGGTGCATCTATCACGGCTGGCTCTACGACGTCCACGGAAACTGCCTCGACCAACCCGGTGAGCCGGAAGGGGGAAGGCAAAGAGCGTCCGTTCGCCAACCCGCCTATCCCTGCCAGGAACGGGCGGGCGTGGTGTTCGCCTACCTGGGCGGCGGCGAGCCGCCGCTGCTGCGCAACTTCGAGTTCCTCGCTGCTCCGTCGGAGCACGTGTTCGTCAGCAAGATCCATCACGAGTGCAACTACCTCCAGGCCAACGAGGGCAATATCGATCCGGTGCATCTGTCGTTCCTGCACCGGAACCTCCAGGAGAGCGACCGCGACAAGAGCCGGGTGGTGCGCGGCGGCAGCTCTTCGCCCAACAGCCTCTTCGGCCGGGACCTCGCTCCCACCATCGACGTCGAGCTGACCGAGTTCGGGGTGCGGATCTATACCACGCGACAGATGCCGGACGACCAGCAGTACCTGCGGGTTTCCTATTTCGTCATGCCCAACTTCAGCGCGTTCCCGGGCCAGACCGGCGGGGACGGCTATTCGGTCAACTGGCATGTGCCCATCGACGACACGCACCACTGGAAGTTCGTCTTCGTATACAGCCGCAGCAAGCCCATCAGCCGGGAGGTGACGCTGAGAGACCGCTCGGAGATGACCGGCGACTACCGGCTCATCCGGAGCAAGGCCAACCGCTACATGCAGGACCGGGATTCGATGCGGGACAGATCCTTCAGCGGCATCGGGCTGAGCTTTCAGGCCCAGGACCTCTGCGTCACCGAAGGAGAGGGTCCGGTTCAGGACCGTACCGAGGAGCACCTGGTGACCTCCGACAGGGCCATCGTGGCGGCGCGCAAGCGGATCCTGAGCGGCATCCGCGACGTCCAGGACGGCGGCGAGGCGCCGAGCGTCCGACGCGAGGCCTCGTCCAACCGCTTTCCCGAGCTGGTAGTGTTGTCGGAGGTGGTGCCGGGGTCCGTGCCCATCAGGGAGCACACGCGGCAACGGGCCGCGGAATCGGCTTAGCAGCCTGTCGGATTTGGCCGATCACGGAGCGCCCTCGGCCCCGTCCCCCGCCTTTCGGGCCGCGGCCGTCAGCAGTGCGTCCAGCTCATCCACATACGGGCTGTTGGCGCCGGTGTTCATGTAGCGCACCGCGCCGGGCCGGTAGTCGGCCATGCTGCCGCGGTCTTCCATGGACAGGCGGATGCACTGGTTCTCGTTCGGATCGCGGAACGTGTTGATGGGGTCGCCGCCGGCCCGAACCCGCCCGATCTGCTCCCTCAGGAGCTCGCGGAACATGATGATGCCCCGGTCCGACTCCGCCAGCCGCTCGGCGGTGCGGTCGAGGATCTCGCCTTGGGAAGCCCACACCATCAGGTCCTGGCCCGCCACGAAGTCGGGTAGCTCCTTGATGGGCACCTCGAACGTGGGCACCGGGTCCTGTCTGGGCGCCGCGGCGCCCGGACCCGGGAAGTAGACCTGATAGCCCAGGTGCCAGGTGTGGGTGTCGTCGACGGGAACGCGCATCTGGAACTCGGCGTAGCCGAGCTGTCCGATGCGGACGTAGTTGGGGAACACCAGCGGATGCCCGACGCGCCAACCCTCCGCGTCCTCCGACTCTCCCTCCAGCAGCCGGAATTTCCGGATGCCCACCGGGTCCCGCTTGAAGTCGATCTTCACGTGACGGCGGCCGACCCGGTTGAAGCGTGCGATCTGTCGCTCGTCGGTGCTTCCGAGCCGTTCCAGCACGTAGGCGCCGAAGCGGCCGTGCAGGTGCTCCGTGTGGAGGGTGTCCACCGAGTTTTCCTGACACTGAAGCCAGTTGCAGGGCAGCAGGGTGGCGCCGATCTGCCGGAAGACGTTGTCGAGGACGAACAGGTCCCAGCGCGGCAGCAGGGGCTCGGGCCTGGGGCCGAGATAGCCCCAGATCAAGCCGCCCAGCTCCTGCACCGGGTACGACTTCAGCCGCACCGTTTCCCTGAACTGGTGCTCGGGAGCCTCACCGGGCTGCTCGATGCACTGTCCGGTGGTGTCGTACATCCAGCCATGATAGGGGCAGCGCAGGCCTTCCTGCTCCGGAATGCCGTGCCTGAGATCGACGCCCCGGTGGGCGCAACGCCGGGAGACCAGGCCGAGGCGCCCCCGGCGGTCACGGAACAGCGTCAGCGATTCGCCGAGAATCCGCGTGCTCCGGACCGGGTTCGCGGCCAGCTCCTCGCTGGTGGCCACGGGGTGCCAGTAACGCCGCAGCAACTCGCCCGCAGGGGTCCCCGGGCCCACCCGTGTCAGTCGTTCATTCTCTTCGGCGCTCAACATGACCGCGTGCTCTCCCTCCGGAGCCATGCCTGCCCGGCCCACGTAAGAGGCGATCCTCCGGGACCGCCTCCCCGCCGGATTACAGGTCCAGCGTGCTGGGCGCGAACAGGTCCTCGATCCTGGCTTTCTCCGGGGTCAGTCCCTGCTCGTGCGAATAGTCGATGATGGTATCGAGCATCTCCCGGTTTTCCCGAATACCGTACGGATAAGGGTCGTCCCCGAATATCGCCCGGGTGTTGGCCAGATACTCCTGCCCGAACACCAGCGCCGTCGGGATGCTCCCGGCCAACCGTTCCCGGGCCGCCTCCTTGGCCGCAACGAACGCCTTGTACAGGTTGAACGCCAGCCAGGGATACTTCCGGTGGATGTCGCCCCGGATGATGTAGGCGTGGTTGGCCGGGATGTAGCCGTGCTGCTCGAAGAACCGCCTGCCCTCGGCGATCCGGTCCGGAAACAGCGGCCTGATCCTGCTCCAGTCCCCTTCGCGGGCGCGAATGCGGGTGGAGCGGTCGATGATGTTGCTGTCTTTCTGGAAAGCCCGGTGCACCGCGGCCGCGTCGATCTCGTTGGCCAACAGCATGGACGCCAGGCTCTTGTTCGGGGGTATGCGCTGGAAGGAGATGCCCTCGGGCGGGGTGAACCCGGTGGCGCCGCCGTGGCTCAGTTCGTCGGTGCGCTCCATGAACCAGTGGACGTTGTACTGGGACACGCCGAAGTCGTGCTCCAGGATGCCGCGGGTCCACAACGCGGCGGTCTGCTGGTACTCTCCCACTCCGATGCGCTTTCCGGTGAGGTCCCCGGGCCCGCCGATGCCGGAATCCACGTGACAGGAGAGCTGCGCATGCATGAACCTGCGGGACGGGAACACCGGGATGGCCATCATGTCCATGCCCCGGGAGCGGGCGATGAGATAGGACGAGAGCGACATCTCGGAGATTTCGAACTCCCCGAATTTGAGTTGGCGCCAGAACGTCTCCGACGGGTCCGAGAGCGTCGGGATCAACTCCACGCCTTCGGGCTTGACGACCCCTTCCACAAGGGGGCTCACCCGCTCGTTGGCCCCGGTTACGAAGCTCAAGGTCAATCGCGCCATGGGCAGAAGCCTCCTTCACGAGGTCACCGGTTCCGCCTGCTTTAAGCCTGCCTTGACGAAGGTCGTCCGGTGGCGTAGGCCGTGAAACGACTTTCACGGCATGGGTCGGCAAAGATACAACGATGAGGCTCCGAGGGGCAAGAAGGGGCAAGAGAGCTTCGTTGCACAGTCCGCGAAAAGGCGCAGGTCGCCCGACGTCATGACCGGTGAGAAGCGATGGGACTTCGACAATCATTGACAGAATCGATAATCATGACAGGATGGACTCGTTCGGACCTTACCTGACAACCCTGACAACCTCTTCGCGGCCCTTGTCCGCGGGATTCATTGCGGAGGCCGCGGAACCATGCAACCACACCGGGAAAGGATCGATCTCGGCCCCACCCCCTACGATCGGTTCGTGGAGAGGGAAGGGCTCCCCGTGCTCAAGGGCTATCACATTCCCGACATCATGGACGTGGAGCTGGAGCCCTGGGCGCGCATGGGCGCGCGCGGGTGCTACCTCAACATGGCCGATCAGCAGGATACCGACGCCTACGTGTGCGAGATCGCGCCGGGGCGGGAGACGCTGCCGCAGCGGCACCTGTTCGAGGCCATCGTGTACGTAGCCCACGGTCAGGGAGCGACCTCGGTGTGGCAGGAAGGGGTGCCCCACAAGACCTTCGAGTGGAGCGCCGGGGCCGCCTTCGCGATTCCGCTGAACGCCTCCTACCGGCACTTCAATGTGTCCGGCGCCGAGCCGGTGCGGCTGATGGCCTCCACCACCTGCCCGCGCCTGCTCAACCTGTTCCACAACGAGGATTTCCTGTTCCGCAACCCGTTCGTGTTCCAGGACCGCTTCCGCGACGAGGACGACTACTTCCGCGCCAACAGGCGGCTGGCCACCCGTTGCTGGGAGACCAACCTGATCCCCGACGTGAACGAGTTCGCGCTGGACGATTTCCCGATGAAAGGGAAGGGGGTGCGCATCATGCGCTTCACCCTCGCCGACACCACCTACGGCTGCCACGTCCAGGAGTTCCCGGTGGGAAGCCGCAGCCACTTCCACCGGCACGGGCCCGGCGCCATCCTCATCGTCACCGAGGGCGAGGGCTACGTCATGCTGTGGCGCGAGGGCGACGCGGAGCAGGGGGTCTACGAGATCCGTCCGGGCACCATCTACTCGCCCGGGGACCTCATGTATCACGGGCACTTCAATACCGGCCACACCACCATGCGCCACTTCGCCATACGCGGCCGGAGCCCCAAGTACACCAGCGACCGGTTTCCGAATCCCCTGTGGAACATGCTGATGATCGACGAGGAGCCCGCCGGCATCCATGAGCGCTACCTGCAGGCGCTGGAGCGCAAGGGCGTCAAGGCGGCGGCGTCGGTGGTGCGGGAGTGAGGGGCGGCGAGTTCCGGCGCGGTGCCCAGAAGCCTGCGCGCGGGAAGACTCGAGGCGGGATGGAAAACCCCGCGCCAGAAACGCAGGGGCGGGTTTCAAAACCGCCCCTGCCGTGTAAAAACAGGACACCGGAAGCGAGGATCCGTATGGGTAACCCGGTCTATGACGACCTGCGGGGCTTCATCGAGGAAGCCAAGAAAGTCAGCGAGTGGCGCGACGTGAACGGCGCCGACTGGGACCGCGAGATCGGCGCCATCGTCGAAGCGTCCGCCGAGCTCATCCCCCAGGCTCCGATGCTGATCTTCGACAACATCAAGGGGTATCCCTCCGGGTACCGTCTCTTGAGCCTGCCCTACGCATCCTACAAGCGCGTGGCCGTGGCGCTGGGGCTGCCCACCGACCTGCCGAAGCTGGAGCTGCTGCGGCTGGCGGCGCGCAAGGTGAAGGCGGCCAGGCCGCTGGCCCCGAAGGAAGTGGGGTCCTCGCCGGTGATGGAGAACGTCTTCACCGGCGACGACGTGGACCTGTACCGGTTTCCCGCGCCGCGCTTCCACGAGCACGACGGCGGCCGCTACCTCGGCACCGCCGACAGTCTGGTGAACGCCGACCCCGACAGCGATTACATCAATTCGGGGACCTACCGGATGCAGCTTCACGACCGCAATCTGCTGGGGCTGTGGATGAGTCCGGGCCAGCAGGGGCGCCTCATCTGCATGCGCTACTGGGAGCAGGGCAGGAGTTGCCCCGCGGTGGCCACCTTTGGCCAGAACCCGCTGGTGTTCATGACCTCCTACTCGAAGCTGCCCTGGGGGCGCTCCGAGCACGAGATGGTGGGAGGGCTCATGGGCCGGCCCATGGAGTTCGTCCGCGGTCCGGTGACGGGCCTGCCGATTCCCGCCAGCGCCGAGATCGCCATCGAGGGGGAGATCCCGCCTCCGTCGGAGGAGGCCCGGGAGGAGGGCCCGTTCGGCGAGTGGCCGGGCTACTACTCCGGGGGCACCATCGGTACGGGTGTGCCGCAGCCCGTCCTGCGGGTCAAGGCGCTCTACCACCGGAACGATCCGATCCTGGAAGACGCCGCGCCCATGTGGCCCGGCGCCATCAAGATGGACCTGCATCTGTCGTCCGGGGTCCTTTGGGACCAGCTCGAGGCCGCGGGCATCCAGGACATCACCGGGGTGTACAGCCACACTTCCTTCATGGTAGTGGTGGCCATCCGGCAGCGCTACGCCGGGCACGCCAAGCAGGCCGGCATGGCCGCGCTGAGCTGCTCCGCGGCGGCGCGCAACGGCCGCTACGTGGTGGTGGTGGATGACGACATCGACCCCAGCAACCTGAAGGAGGTCCTCTGGGCGATGATGACGCGAGTGGACCCCAGGACCAACATCGACCTGGTGGACGGCGCCTGGAGCACGCCGCTGGACCCGCGCATGCCCCCGGACAAGCGCGCGTCGGGCGACCACACCAACAGCCGGGCGCTGATCTGCGCGGTGCGGCCCTTCGAGTGGCGCGACCGGTTCCCGCGGGTGAGCCGGTCGAGCCGGGAGCTGCGGGAGCAGGTCATCAGGAAGTTCGGCGACATCATCCCGTTTCCGGGGATCTGAGAAGAGCACGGTACAAGGCTTTCAAGAAACCGTTGGTCCCGAGCGCAGTGCGGCGCAGCCGCGCGAGGTCGAAGGACGCCTTTCCTGGACGACGGCAAACAGGGAGGACGGCAAACAGGGAGGGAAGGTAGCGTGTCGCGTGTCTTGCGCATGGGCATGGCCGGGCTGGGGGTGGCGAGCACTCAGATCCTCCCGGTGTTGCGGCAGGTGGAGCACATCGAGATCGCCGCGGCCGCCGACGTCCGCAAGGACGCGCTGGCCCGATTCGCCCAGGAATACGGCGCCGCCACCCATGACGACGTGAACGCCATGTGCGCCAGCCCCGACGTGGACTTCGTCTACATCGCCACCCCCAACGAGCTCCACGCCGAGCACGTGATCACCGCCGCCCGCCACGGCAAGCACGCCATCGTGGAGAAGCCCATGGCCCTCTCCATCGAGCAGTGCGAGGCCATGAACCGGGCCGCGGAAGAGAACGGCACCGTGCTCCTGTGCGGCCACACCCACAGCTTCGACCCGCCCATCCGGAAGATTCGGGAGCTGGTGAAGAGCGGCGAGCTGGGGAAACTCCGCATGCTCCATTCCTGGAACTTCAACGAGTTCATGTACCGCCCGCGCATGAGCCACGAGTTGGCCACCAGCCACGGCGTGGTGCTCAACCAGGGGCCGCACCACGTGGACATCGTCCGGCTCATCGGCGGCGGCATGCTGCGGAGCGTGCGCGCCGCCACCGGCGTATGGGACCCGGAAAGGCCCCACGAGGGCAGCTACGTCTGCTACCTCGAGTTCGAGGACGGCGTGCCGGCCACGCTGGTGTACAACGGCTACGGTTTCTTCGACACCGCCGAGCTATTCGACTGGGTGGGCGAGGGCGGCCAGCCCCGGGACCCGGAGCATAACCTGAAGGTGCGCCGCCGGCTCAGGAGCATCGGCGACGCCGCCGAGGAAGAGCAGCTCAAGGAAGCGATGCGCTACGGCAGCGCCCGGGAAGGGGAGTTCAGCCACGTGTGGGACGGCCCCCGGCGCCAGCCTTTCTTCGGCCTCACCCTGGTGTCGTGCGAACGGGGGGACATCCGCCAGTCCCCGGACGGGCTCATCGTCTACGGCGAGGACGGCCGCCGCGAGATCGACCTCACGGTCGGGCGCCGGGGACGCGAAGCCGAAGTGGAAGAGCTCTACGAGGCCGTGGTCCAGGGCCGGCCGGTCTTCCACGACGGCCGCTGGGGCGAGGCAACCCTGGAAGTCTGTCTCGCCATGCTCCAGTCCTCGGCGGAGAAACGCGAGGTGTTGTTGAAGCGGCAGGTGCCGTGCCAGTGAATCCTGTTCGGGCTCCCAGGGAGAGGGGAACCAGAGGTCTCAAGCTGATCCATCCAAGGAGGATGCAATGAAGAAGCTGTTGATGCTGACGAGTCTGGCGGTGTTCGTTTCGTTCGCGGGGTCCGCCTTCGCCATGGACGACCTTCGCGCCAGGATGATCGAGAAGGCCAGGAAGGAAGGCGCTTTCGTGGTGGCGGGCAGCAACGCCGCCGAGTTCCGCGACCGGCTCAAGGGATTTCGCAAGCAGTATCCCTGGCTCAAGGTCAAGGCGTTCGACGCCAATACGTCGGCGACCATCAACCGGGTGGTGACCGAGGCCAAGGCCGGGAAATTGACCATCGACATGGTGGGCGTGGACGAGAGCGGCACCGAGTCGCTGGCGCAGAAGGGCCTCCTGAAGGGCTACGACTATCCGCACATGAAGGACATCATCGGCAACACTCAGCCCAAGCACGGACAGTACGTGGACGCCTTCATGAATCCCCGGGTCCAGGGCATCTACAACACCGACCTGGTCAAGCCCGAGGACGCCCCCAGGAACTGGGAGGACATGACCTCGGCCAGGTACAAGGGCCTGACCCTGCTGTCGCGCTCCAGCGAGGAGTTCCCCTCCCGGCTGGCGTGGCTATGGGGCAGCACCGACAATCTCAATTGGGAGAAGAGCTTCGATTTCTTCACCCGGATGGTCAAGAACCAGAAACCCGCCATCGGGCGCGGCTACGCCGGCGGCACCAAGCGCGTGGCGGCCGGGGACGTGGGCATCTTCTGGTTCCCGGCGCTGGGCACCTACTCGAAGCTCAAGTCCAAGGGCGCTCCGGTGGAGATGATCGCCTTCCCCAGGTTCCCCATGACGTTCCGTTCCTTCGCCATCATGAAGGATGCGCCGAACCCGGCCGGTTCCTGGCTCCTCATCGACTACCTCATGTCGCCCGAGGGCCAGTACGAGTACACGGACGTGGTGAGCGCCAAGGTGGTGGTCAACCGGAACGCCAAGTCCGGCAAGCTCGCCAAGGTGCTGGTGGACGGCGGCGCCACGGAAGAGAACGCGGCGCTGGTGGATCCGGCCACCGCGGCCAGGATCTACACGCCGGCGGTGCTGAAGAAGTCCGAGGACTTCTTCTTCAGGCTGCTGGGGATCAAGTAGGTTCCGTACGACTCGGGCCATATGGCCAGGAGTCTGTCGGATTCGGCGAATCGCCGCGGGATGCAGGGAAACGGACCCGAAACGGACCCATTTCCATGTCTCGTAGATTCTTGCCGAGTCCGACGGACTCCCGGGCTCACGGCCTGCCGGTCAAGCCATGAACAGCGCCGCGGTCACGCGCGACAGGCGTAGCGCCAGGGTCCCCCGGGGCCCTGGCGTCGATCTCCGGCTGGTTGCCTTCTGGAGCATCGCCGTCGTCATCGGCGTGCTCGTGGTCGTGCCGCTGGGCCTGCTGGTCGTCAACAGCTTCCGCAGCGTCTCGGTCGGCGATATCGAGTTCAGCCTCAAGGGCCTCACCCTGCACAACTACATTGAGGCCTACAGCAGCCCGGCGACCTTCCGGATGCTGCTCAACTCCCTGTGGTTCGCCGTCGGCTCCATGATCCTGGCCATGTGCATGGGCGGCGTGCTGGCGTTCCTCGCGGAGCGCACCGACCTGCGCTGGCGCCACGCGATCCCGCTGATGGTGATGATCCCCCTGATCATGCCGTCCGTGGTCAAGGGAATCGCGTGGATCTTTCTCCTCTCGCCGCGGATCGGGGTCATCAACCAGATCGGCCGGTGGCTCGGCCTGGACGGCCCGATCCTGAGCGCCTACTCGCTCCCGGCCATGATCTGGGTCGAGGGCGTGAGCATGAGCCCGTTGGCCTTTCTGCTCATCGCGGGCACCATCCGCCGCATGGACCCTTCCCTGGAGGAGGCCGCCCTGGGCAGCGGCGCCTCCACCTGGACCACCTTCTCCAGGGTGCTGCTGCCGTTGCTCAAGCCCGGCCTGGCGGGGGTGGCCATCCTGCTCTTCGTGCGCGGCATCGAGGCCTTCGAGATCCCCATGCTGCTGGGCTTCAGTTCGGGCATCTTCGTGTTCAGCACCACCATCTACTACTCCATACGCGGCGCCTTTCCGCCGGACTACGGCCTGGGGTTCGCCTACAGCATGACGCTGGTGGTGGTGACCCTGGCCGCGATCCTGCTCTACCAACGCCAGCTCCGTCATTCCGAGCGCTACACGGTGGTGGTGGGCAAGGGCTACCGGCCGAGGCTGGTGCCCCTCGGCAAGTGGGCGTGGCCGGCCTGGGGGTTCGTGGGCTTCTACGTGATCTTCGCGGCCGTGCTTCCGCTCCTGATCCTGGTCTGGAGCTCGTTGCTGCCCTACTACCGGCCGCCCTCGTTCAAGGCGTTGTCGGCCGTGAGCCTGGAGAACTACTGGGAGCTGTTCGCCTCCCCGGCGCTGCTGAACGTCGCCGGCAACACGCTGCTGCTGGGAGGCATCAGCAGCGTGGCCATCATGTTCCTGGCCATCGTGTGCTCGTGGTTCGTGTACCGCACCGGCATCACCGGCCGGAAGGTGCTGGACGTGGTGGTGTTCCTGCCCTACGCGGTCTCGGGCATGGTTATCGGCGTCGCCTTCCTGGTGGTGTTCCTGTCGTTTCCCAACCCGCTGTACAATACCATCTGGATCATCGTGCTGGCCTACGTCGTCAACTACCTGCCCATCGGCACGCGCTTCACCAACGCCGCGGTGGTGCAGGTGCACAAGGAGCTGGAGGAAGCCGCCTGGGGCAGCGGCGCCGGCTTCTGGACCACCCTGCGGTTCGTCTGGTTCCCGTTGCTGCTTCCGACGCTGGTGAACGGCTTCCTGTTCGTCCTGATCCTGAGCTTCAAGGTCATGTCCATCGCCATGCTGCTGCGCGGCCCCGACAGCATGGTGCTGTCGGTCTACCTCTGGCACCTGTGGGACACCGGCAACCCGGGCACATCTTCGGCCCTGTCCGTGCTGCTGATCGTGGTGGTCACCGCACTGAGCGTCGTCGCCCGGCGGCTGGGCGGAAGCGTGGCGGGAGGGCGGGAGTTGTAGGCCACGGGCCGCGCCGTTGCACCCTGGGGTGTGTTGGTGCCATGGTGTCAGGAGGACTCTGCAACGTTGCTCTGCAACGGAGCGTGTGAAAAACCCGCCGAACGGCGTCTCCGTGCTTTCGCCAAGTCGTCGGGTCGTTGCATTTCCGGATGGAATACGTGGTTGCTGTGCCTGAACCCGGCATGGCCGGAACCAAAGAGCGGATACATGCAAGGCGCCTGTAATCCCCGGGCCTGGTAGCTACCGGGAACCCCGCCCATGATACGAGTCAGCAGTCTCGAAAAGGTCTACGAAACCGCGGAGCGGGAATCCGTCCGCGCGCTGGCGGGCATCGACTTCGAGGTCCGGGAAGGCGAGTTCTACGTTCTCCTGGGTCCCTCCGGGTGCGGCAAGAGCACGACCCTGCGCTGCATCGCGGGTTTCGAAGAGCCGACGGGCGGCATGATCCGGATCGGCGACCAGGTGGTGTTCTCGGACGCGGACGGGATCAACGTCCCGCCGGCCAGGCGGGACTTCGGCATCGTCTTCCAGTCCTACGCCATCTGGCCGCACATGGACGTGTTCCACAACGTATCGTTCCCGCTGGTGCACGGACAGGGCCGCCGGCCGCCGCGCCGGGAGGTGCGGGAACGGGTCATGCGGGCATTGGAGTTGACCCAGCTTCAGGACCTGGCGGACCGTCCGGCGCCGTTCCTGAGCGGCGGCCAGCAGCAGCGGGTGGCGCTGGCCCGGGCGCTGGTCCGCGAGCCCGGCGTCCTCCTGCTCGACGAGCCGCTGAGCAACCTGGACGCCAAGCTCCGGGAGGAGATGCGGGTGCAGATCCGCGAGATCACCAAGCGGCTCAACATCACCAGCATTTACGTCACCCACGACCAACTGGAAGCTCTCACCATGGCCGATCGGGTGTCGGTCATGAGCACCGGCGAGATCATGCAGGAAGACTCGCCGCTGGAGATCTACAAGCACCCGGCGGGCCGGTTCGTGGCCCAGTTCATCGGCGTCGCCAACCTGATCCCGGGCCGCATCGAGTCCGTGGATGACGGCCCCATGGGGCGGGTGGCCACGGCCGTGGGCGTTTTCGACTGCACCCTGTCCGGCGGACTCCGGGGCGGGGACCCGGCGGCGCTGATGATCCGCCCGGAAGACGCGGTGGTTCGACCGGAGGACACGAAGGAGGGCTCCGGGAACGTGGTCCGCGGCGAGGTCCGATCGGTTGTTTTCGTGGGCGAGATGCTGGACTGCACCCTGTCCCTGTCCGGCCTCGACCTGCGCATCAAGGTGCATCCCTCCACCACGCTGGCGGTTGGGGAGACGGTGGCGGTGCACGTCCCGCCGGGACGCTGCCACGCCATCGCGGGAACTGCTTGAGACAGTTGCAGTGGCGAGGTCGGGCGCCGGTAGCCGATCCTCGCCGTGCAAGACCGGAGCTTTCCGCAGCTACTCCAAATTTCAGACAAAAAGGGAGACAGCCTGTGATCATCGACATCCACAACCACATCGTCGCCGGCGAGGAACTGAGCCGCTACCAGGCCAGCCTCATCAACAGCCGGGGCTTTCACGGCAAGCGCAAACCCCCCGTCACCGAGGAAAGCATCAAGTCCGCCACCTGGCAGGGCCACAAGCACACCGAGGTGCTGGATCAGGTGGGCACGGACATGGCCTTCATCTCGCCGCGCCCCTACACCATGATGCATTCGGAAAAGCCCGAGAAGATCGTCCACTGGTACTGCGAGGCCGTCAACGACGCCATCGCGCTCCAGGTCAAGGTCGAGCCCACACGGTTCCGCGGCATCGCCGGACTGCCGCAAAACGCCGGGGTCGGCCCCGAGAACACCTTCGACGAGATCGACCGCTGCATCAACGAGCTGGGTATGGTGGGCATCATGATCAACCCCGACCCGGGCGAGGGCGACGGCCTGACGCCGGGCATGGGCGACGAGTACTGGTACCCGCTCTACGAGAAAATGGTGTCCATGGACATCCCGGCCCTGGTCCATTCCGCAAGCTGCCGGAACCAGCGGGAATCGTTCCACGGCCACTTCATCACCGAGGAAAGCATCGCCATCCTCTCTCTCCTGAACTCCAACGTCTTCTCCGACTTCCCCGGCCTGAAGCTCATCATCTCCCACGGCGGCGGATCGGTGCCCTATCAGGTGGGACGCTGGCGCTCCCAGCTCCGGGGTCCCGGCAACACCGAGAATTTCGACGAGCGCTTGCAGCAGCTCTACTTCGACTCCGCGCTCTACAACACCGAATCCCTGGAGCTGCTCTTCAAGGTCGTCACCCCCGACCGTTGTCTGTTCGGCACCGAACGCCCCGGCGCCGGCTCCAAGCCCAACCCCCGCACCGGCCGCTGGTACGACGACGTCAAACCCCTGATCGACGAGATGGATTGGCTGAGCGAAGAGGAGAAGGCGGGCATTCTCGGGGGGAATGCGGAGAAGGTGTTCACGCGGTTCAAGGCCAACGGCAAGCCGGCCAAGGCGCCGCCGCCCAGGGCCAAAGGCCGGCACGTGGATGTGCCGGTAAATTGGAGGCCCACCGGCGGGTACGGGCCGAACCCGGACATGGCCACAATAGTGGCCATACTGCGGGCGGCAGACGGTGCCCCGGTACCCATACGGGACATATTGCCCCATATGGTAACGGGAACAAGGGACACCGTACATGTACGGTGGGCGGTCCGCACCCGCTTGGCAAAGCGGGGATATGGTATAGTGGTGCAGGGTAGGGGCCAAGACGCCACCCTGCAACTGGTAACGGACCCGGGCGGCGATGCATAGGCGCCGCCCAACAGCAGGTTCGCCACGGCCAACATGCCGTAGCGCGACCCGAGCTTACGCCCGCCGCGCCTGTCCCGTCAGCCTGGAATGGCGGTTCTCGGCGGCCGCATACCCGTCAGGGCATTACTCAACGGCCTTCCAGGTCAACCTGACCTTCAGGGCGTTCAGGCGCGTCCAGGGAAGAAGCCTTTTGTGCTGAAGCATGCCGACGACGATGCCGGGAGCAATTCCCTGCTCACCGGCAAATGTCTGAACGGCGTGTTCACTGCATGGTGATGTGGCAACGAACTGCTCCCACGCGCGCCGAGGGACCAGGAAGTTGGACGCCCACTCATTGGCCTCTGCCTCCGGTTCGGCGTCGTCTCCGTCAGCCTCGTGAACAAAGATCCTTTTCTTGCCGTGAAGCAGGATATGAGCCGCCTCGTGGAAGAAACTGAACCAGAGATGGTCATCGGACTTGTGCCGCGCGCTTAGCTGGATAACGGCCTTCCTTGGCGAGAGCCATCGGGCTGCGCCACTGAGGGCCGTCCTTGGCAGCGGCGGCACCAATACCAGCGCAACGCCCGCCTCATTGCACAGCCTTGCAGTCTGCCGTAACGCTTTCCCAACGGGGTCGCGTGTCAGCCCGCGGATGTCTTGAGTTGCATCCTTGAAGCCGCTCTCGTTGTATTTCGCACAATCCTGGCGTTCGGCTTCAATCTCGCCAAGCCGCAGCCAAGTGGCTAATGTAGCCTCGTCGCTCTTGAAGCTTGGGGAGTGCCGGAAGGCCACCTTCTCGAGGCCATAGCGTTCGGTCCAGGCACCGATTGAACCGACACCAAAGAACGCGAGCAACTTCGAGACTGCATCGACTTCCGATTCCGGGCGCTTGAAGCAACCTCGTTTCACCAAGTGGCGGACAGGAAAGGCCTTGCTCCACTCCACCGCAGCCGCCGCGTCCTTGGCCTCGGCCTCCCGGGCCATGTGAAGCTGATAGTCGGACTCGATACCCAGCCAGATGCGGGCATCGACCCCGAGCACTTTCTCGAATTGGAGTGCGGTTGCCGGTCCGAGCGGCGCCTTGCCTGCGATGATCTCACTGATCAGCTTGGGAGAGCGGCCGCACCTGCGTGCGAACTCGGCATGCGAGACCCCCTGGACTTCCAGGCGTTCCTCGAGGACCCATCCCGGCGGGACCGCATAGTCCGGTTTGTATCGGTTGGTAGCTGTCGCCAATGGTCCCTCCTCCATCAGTGATAGTCCACCACATCCAGGATCGTGATCGCGGTCACCTGCTTGGTGTCGATCTCTCCGTCGTCTTTGCGCGGGAGCGGATTGTGATTGGGTTCGAAAATGAGTCGGTGAGGGTGAACGAGATCGACTGCGAACTGCTCCTCTCGATCGCCGCCAAGCTGATGCAACCTGTCCGGTCGCGTAGTCGGCACCCATGCCAGATTGCGGGCCGTCTTGAGGACCGCCATTCGCAAAATGAGGACCTTGGCCATCCGTGTCCCATGGGTCTTCCGGAGAGCAGCAGCCGAGTTGAAGGTCTTTTCAAGCTTGCGGGTCCGGAAGGCGACATCCATTGAGAGGACTCATTCCCGTTACTTGGCAGGTAATGAATTCCCCTCTAATTGTCAAGCGGAGCAAGCAGAGTGGAACTCCAACCACAGGTCATACCCTAAAGCTGCGCCGTTAAAGCACTTGACCGTCCCGTGAATCGTCTTCTTGTCGGGGTATTGACAAGTTCGTCAAAAATCTGTCATAGTCGTCGCAAACAAGCTAGATTTTGCAACGACATGGATTTTGTTTGTTAGGCTAAAATGATCGGTTTACACCTGTGCGCTCGTCCGCCGCCATGTTCCTGATCTTGAGCAGGCCGGTCCCTTGTTGGACTCCCCTCTGTGACGAGGATCAGCAATACCTTGAAAGAGCGACAAAATGTCGAAACAACTCCATCGCGAATTACCACCTGAATCTTCGCCTCGCCTACGCGACAGGCGTCGTCAGGCATTGCTCCATGTTCCCGTCGTTATCGAGTTGAGCGGTTCGACGGCGTTCCGCCATACACGTCACATCCATGTACCCAAGAAGGGTGGGGTCTACTTGATCCATGACCTACGCGGGGTTCTCTACGTCGGCCGGACCTGTAACCTTTACCGGCGTTTCGATGAGCACTATTGGTTAACGGACAATGAACTCCTCGCGCTCGCCATGCGAAAGTCCTTCGGTGAGCTCAACTTCAGTTGGGTGATCGTTGAGAACAAGAGCGAGATGGCGGACCTTGAAAATCATCTCATAGCTTGGCTGCTGCCGGCATGTAACCGGCTGCTCCCGAGCGCCAACAAATAGCCTAGGATCCTGCGCCGTAGAACAGTTTTGGTCACATTGTCATACCACATGTAGTGTTAATGGAGCTAATATCACGCTATATAGTGGCTAAGATTTCCTACGGCGTAGGCTCCTAGGAAGGAGAATCCCAATGGCTATCGTGATACCGGCCATCACCGGTCGCCTCGGAAACACCGACTACTTCGAGACTACCATGAAAGTCCGCGATCTGGTTCACGCGGTTCGTCCCCCTAGGGAGATGGACAATTGGGCAAATTTCAGTATCGAGGAGCGGATGCAGCGCGAGCCGGACGAAAAGCGCATCAGGGCGCAGCTCGCCCCGTACATCGCCAAAAGTGCAGACCGCTTCTTCGGCTCGATCATTGTCCTGGTCTACAAAGGCGAGATCACTTTCGAGCCGATGAGCGACCTCATGAAGAGTGTTCCTGCCGCCTACCGGCAGAACGCTAAGCGGATCGGCTTCATCACCATCGACGGCGGGACGCTCATCGTGCTCGACGGCCAGCATCGCCTTCTGGCGTTGCGGATGGTCCAGCAGGGAGAAATCCTCGGCGAGTTTGCGCCCAATGTTGGCGAGGACGAGGTCTGCGTCGTCTTCCTCAAGTTCGAGAACGATGTGAAAACCCGGCGCATCTTCAACACCGTCAACCGCTACGCCAAGCAGACTAGCCGTGGCGACAACATCATAACCAGCGAAGACGATGGCTACGCCATCGTCAGCCGCAGGCTGCTTCGGGAGACCGCACCGCTCGGCAAGCCCACCGATATCGTCAACTGGAAGAGCAATACACTCACAAAACGCAGCACCCAGTTCACGACCATCAGCGCGGTCTACGAAACGGTGAAGCTCATCCTACTCTCCCATGGCGTCGAGAAACTGCCCGAGCAAGAGCGGCCGACCGAAGAGGACCTAGAGCGCTACCTCACTTTCGCCTCCGAGGTCTGGGATGGCCTGCTCCAGGGAATCATGCCCTATAAAGAGGCCATCGACGACCCGAGCAAGATCCCGCTCATGCGGGAGGACGGCAAGCCCACCGCGCTTCTCTTCAAGCCTGCTGCACAGATCGCGCTCGTCGATGCCCTGCTGCGCGCGGTCGATAATGGCAGACTCAAGATCGTCGAGGCCATCGAACGCGCCAACCGCATCCTCGACTGGAGCATGGACGCTCCCGTCTGGCAGGGTATCATCATCAAGGCTAGTGGTGCGATCGATGCAGGGCGGGAAGCTAGGCGTCGCATGGCCGCTCTGATCTGCTACCTAGTTGCGGCCGACCGCGTCAACCAGAACCTCAAGTTCGACACTTGGAAGCTCTTCAACGAGTCCCGCGGCAAGGACGTCGAGGCATGGCTCGACTCGGGCGGCACCAAGGGCAAGATGGAAGACCTGCCGCAGCCGGTCGAAGGCACGCCTTTTACCGTCGATGATGCCAGGGTCTACGCACAGCAGGCTGGCGACCTGAAGGCCGCGTCAGCCTGACTCCATGCCATGGCCTGCTTTGGAGCCTTTTAGGCACGTCATGGCGCATCAGCAAAAGGATTCCAGACGAGAGGGTTCAATCATGGATGTGGAAAGGCTTTTCTTGGATCTTTACAAGGCGCCGATCGAGCGGGATGTGGACAAGATCCTGGAGCGCAACGGTCTAGGTAGCAATGCCGCGCAGTGGCGTCCTTATGGACAGAACGAGAGCAATTTTGGGGTGGTCGAGAACCAGCAGTCCTCCTCCATTCCGGCGCTGATCGAAAAGATCACCAATGGGATTGACGCCATTCTGATGCGCGCCTGTATCGAACAGGGAATTGATCCCCGTTCGGAGGATGCACCTCGCTCGATTGATGAGGCACTAGATCGCTTTTTCCCCAACCACAAAAACTGGGACCTGCGGCCAGCGCGGCGAAGGCTTGCCGAACGGCTCCAGGTCCTTGCTGACGGTCCGCGCATGGAAACTTCGCTCGTCGTCTATGACGACGGCGAAGGCCAAGCCCCCGAGGACTTCGAGTCGACTTTCCTGTCGCTACTGCGGGGGAACAAGAACGACATCCACTTCGTGCAGGGCAAGTACAATATGGGCGGCGCCGGTGCAGTCGCGTTTTGCGGTAGGCGGCGCTATCAGCTCATCGCCTCGAAGCGGTTCAACGGCAATGGCCATCTGGGGTTTACGCTTGTGCGCCGCCATCCGCTCTCGGCAGATGAAGAAACGCGCAAAAAGGCGACTTGGTACGAGTATCTGATTATTGATGGCCGGATACCCGCGTTTGCCTGCGGGGAGATGGAAATAGGGCTTCATAACCGTAAATTCACGACCGGCACCGTCATCAAGCTCTATTCGTACCACTTGCCCGCGGGTTCTCGCTCAGTCATCTCGCGTGACCTGAATCAGAGCATCAACGAGTACCTCTTTAACCCCGCCCTGCCGATGCTCACGATCGACAAGCCGGAACGGTATCCGGACGACCGCAACCTGGAACGTGACCTGTATGGGCTCAAGCGCCGCCTGGAGGAAGAAGACAGCCGGTATGTTGACCAATTTTTTTCGGAGGATGTGGTCGACCACAACATTGGCCGTATCCGCGTGAACTGCTACGTGTTCAAGCCGCGGGTGGATAAACGCACGGTGAAAGAGACCCGCGAGACAATCCAGCGAGAATTCTTCAAAAACAACATGTCGGTCTTGTTTTCCGTAAACGGCCAGGTACACGGACATTACTCGTCCGAGTTCATCACGCGGTCGCTGAAATTCCCGCTCCTGAGAGACTACTTGTTAGTCCACGTGGACTGCACTGACGTCTATACCGAGTTCCGAAATGAGCTGTTCATGGCCTCTCGCGACCGGCTCAAGGACGGTGCAGAGTCCCGGAGTCTCCGCCGCAAGCTCGCTGAGCTGTTGGCAGGCGGCCGGTTGAAAGATGTACACAAGGAGCGGAAGGCGTCTATTACCGTCGAAAGCGAGGATGCTGAAGAGCTCGTGCGCAATCTCGCGCGGAACCTCCCGATCCGCAATGAGTTGGCAGATTTGCTAAGCCAGACCTTCAAGCTCAATGATAAGCGGGAAGGCAGGAGGAAGGAAAAGGCGCGAGACGCCTCGCGGAAGGAACCCAGAGGAAAGCCCGCTTTCTCTCCCAAGCGGTATCCTAGCTATTTCAAGATCGACGCCAAGCCAGTCGATGGTGAAATTATTCCGATAGTAAAGGTGCCGTTTGGGGGCGAGCGCACGATCAGGTTCTCGACTGATGTGGAGGATCACTATTTCGACCGTGTGCAGGATGCGGGAGATTTGGAGATCGGCCTGCTGGAGACTACTCCTAGCGAAACGCGTGGCGGCGACCAGCCGGGCCAGCCCAGGAGCATTGAAACCGTCCTGGACGTGGTGAAGTCAAGTCCGCGAAACGGCGCCATCCGGGTCATGATGAAACCAACCAAAGAGGTAAAGGTCGGCGACGTCGTCAAGCTCCAGGCGTCTTTATCCAACCCGGAACGGACGCTGGAACAGATCTTCATGGTGAAGATCGCTACGCCGGAGAAGAAAAAGACCGACCCGAAGAAGGGCGACCAGCCCGAAACCCAACTCGGGCTGCCCAAGCTTGTGATGGTCTATAAGGATGACAGTCGCGGCAGTCCGATATGGGACAGCCTTGAGCAAAACGGCATTTCAATGAGTCACGACGTTGTCGTCTATCCCTTTGTTGAGGGCGATACACTGAGCGCTGTCTATATCAATATGGACAGTAAATCTATGCTGTCTCACCGGGCGAAGCTGACCAAGGAGGAAGCAATCGCGACAGCCGAAAAGCGCTACGTTTCGGCGGTCTATTTTCACACCCTGTTTCTCTACACGATCACGAAGAACCGAAAATACGGGATCGTCCAGCAGGGGGAGCAAGCGGGCGATAACCGCGATAACCAAGTCGAGATCAACGACTATATCGCGGATTTGTTCGGGACTTTCTACGCGCAGTTCCTGCTCAATTTCGACACGCACGAGTTGATCGCGGCGCTGGAGGCATGAGTATCACTTGTGACAAATGACGCAGGAGGCGGATACTTCGGCCGTGCCGTAAGCCTCGTCGATCTCGATGTCTTCCAGCCCTGCCCTCAGTGGGTTCTTCGGACGACGGGCTCTCTCACGGGCGAGCCGGACCTCGTAGTCGGCCTCGATCGCCGCTACGCGTTCCGGCTTCTCCAACTCGGCCAAGGATTCGCGATCGCTCCACGTGAAGGGCGATCCATGGTCGAGTGCGGTCTTCTCGTACCGCTTGGCCTCCTCGAACGCCTCTGGGTGCCGGCGCTTGAGCCGGACCCACTCGATCTTCTGCTGATAGAAGCAGAAGGTGCATCCGCTTCTTGAGCGCCATCGGTAATATGTCGGCAGGCCAAGCCCTGAGGAATCAAGCAGGTCGAGCACGGCCGCCTTGTCGAGCCCGTGTTCTCGCAGTGGGAATCGCACTTTGAGGTTTGGGTGCGTCGCGTGCATTCCCATTCGCTCCGGCTCGTCTGCCCGAATGGCCACATGGCTAACCACACGCGTCCCCGCGTTCAGGTCATCCCTGATCCATCGTTCGAGGGGCCGGAGCTTGAGTTGGCGCGTACACCACCGCGAGCGCGCCGATGGTAGAAAGTTCCCGTATTCCCGCAACCAGAAGTCGAAGTCCCGGTCGGGGTTGAGGTATTCGATCCGCTTGCCCAGGAACCCTTCGAGCCGCCCGAGAAACTCGTAGACCTCCGGTAGTTCCTTGCCCGTATCGGTGAAGAAGTACTCGATATCCAGCTCCGGATATGCTTGTCGCATGAACACCGCCAGCGCAGCACTGTCCCGGCCTCCCGAGAGCCCTAATACGTGCCTCTCCTTCATGACGCAGCCACGTCCTGCGTCTCGGCCTTGCCTTCATGCATCGCCTGAAGCCCTGCTTCGGCCAATGCGGCGAGCAGCAGATCTCCGTCGAGACCGGATCCCTTGAGCATGTCAATGACCTTCTCGGCTAGCTCCTCGACCCAAACGCGCTGCGTTTCGGGCACATTCAAGCTCTTCATGGCCGTTCGCCCCGCTTCGCCTGTTCCGAACACCACGGCCACGGCGTGTTGTGTCGGCTCGCGGCCCTGGACGCGCGCCAGAATTTCTGCCTGCCGGAAACGCAGAGCTAGCTCCGCTAGCTCCAATGCCGCCTGGCTGGTATCCATGTCCGACCAATCGCGCGCCGGCTTGTGCAAGACCAGCCCGGAGATCGCCTCCATGTCCGCTTGGTGGCCATCAAACTCGGCGATGCGCGTCACGAAGGCTTCAAGCCGAAGGTCACCGCTCAACCCCAGCACCGCGCACGCACGCCGACGCAGATCCTCCAGGCTGCCCTCCCCATGCCCAAGGGCCTTCAACATGCGATCACGCAGATCATCCAGCATAGCCGGATACGCGCTCACCAATTCCTCGAGCGCCGCGGCGATTGCGCCCCCCGCCGAATTGCCCCTTGCGGTTTCGACGACATGGGGAAGATCGACGAAAAGTGCCCTATGCGGGTCGCTCGCATTCAGGAGAATGCGCCTCACACCCTGAGCCGCCTGTGAAAGCGAGGAAGTACGGCGTGTCCAGCTCGGAAGTCGGAATGCGCATTCGACTAGTGCCCTAGCGACGGCCAAGGGTTCCACCTTCACACTCTTCCCGCTGATCCTGTCGACCGCTTGCGCTAGCTCCTTCATAAGCCGCTTGTTCTCCGCTTGGTGATTGACGAAACGCAGAGAAATCAACCGCTCGTCTTGCAGTAGGCGGTCGGCCACGAAGTCGTTGACGTCAGGTTGGAAGGTCCCTTCGGCATACACGGCCACCGACGACTCATGCGCCAGGATGAAACTCATGGCTAGGATCGGAAGTAGTCCGCGGCGGATACCAAAGGGCGGCGCCGTCCATGCCGCATACAACGCGGACAGAGGAACCAGCCCTTCCCCTGTCTCCACTAACTCTTTCGCTTTCTGCCACATTGGCATGAAGGATCGGCTCATGGCATCCTGTGAGTTCGGGGTTTTGAAGCCTAGCGTTCCTCCATTTCGGCCATGCAACCCCGCTGCTTCCAGGATCGTACTGTATAGCCCGCGTGCCGCCGGATAGCCCTCGATCCCTAGATGCTCTTCGGCACTCCGGCTGACCATCGCATGAAGGAGTTGGCGGACCGCAGCCTGGCTATTGCTGGAAGCCCTTTCGCGGTTGACTAATTCACTGTGGACGACAGGCCCCTCCGGGAAGGTGTCGTCGGCCAGACGTGTCACCAGACGCGCCAATGCGCGCGGGTCCCGCTGGCTGTGGATCTGTCCCCTCACATACCAGGTCGCTTCGTTAAAGGAGGCCCTGAGCTCCTCTTCCAACTGAGCGCTGACCGCCGCTATTCGTACGGCAATCTCGCGACGCGCTACCTGATCGCCTTCCAATTCTGGCCGGTTCGTCCGGACCGTCTCCAAAGCGACCAACTCGGCCCCGAGCTGGCGTACGAGCCAAGCGTTACGAGGCATTCCGATCGCTACCGGATAGTCGCCGGCAAGCTCCGAGACGCGACGGCATATCTCCTTCGCCTTGCGGTCGCTTTCCGCGCCACGTGGTATCGCCAGCAGGAACTTGCCCGACGAGCCGGTTCTCGGCTCGAAGGACTGAATGGCCTCTTTTGCATCACCGAGCGCCACCAACTCTGTCTCGAACCAGCGGAGGGTCCCTGTTCGGTGATAGTGTTCCTTCGCCAACAGAGGTTGAAGTTCTGCCAAGCGCGCCAAGCGGTCTAGATTTAGGCCGGACGAACTCGCCATGACCCTTTCAACGGCTTCCGTAATGTCGAAGTCACTCCCCGCATAGATCGCCCACGCGTCCAAATGCTGGCGGAAGATGATAATGGACCAGCTCTTGAGGTCTTCAAGTGCTTGGTTGACCAACTTCTCCGCCACATCGCCGAGACTAGCGCACAAGACCGCCCGCTCCGCTACCAAGCCGGATCCATTGCAGAACAAGTCTATGAGGGCGATCGACTTGGTTAGACGGATATGTAGTAGCGACCCCCTCGACTTGCACCGCTCGACTGCTTCGGCACTCTGCGCCCAACGGTGTCCATCGGGCGAGGCTAGGATCGCCGGCTCAAGGTTGATTCTGAGATAGTCCCACAGTCGCGGTGGATCGTAGGTCTTCCCGCTGGTCGCCAAGACCGTGCGCAAGAATTCTTGAAAGCCCTCCGGCTCGCTAGACCTCAGAAAACTGAATGTGCTCCGCTCGTTCTGCCCGAACCGGCGTCGGGATACTGGTCCTAGCAATGCGGCCGTCACCGGGTGTAAAGGCCAACACCCATCAAGCCTCCGTGCCAGATCGCCGGGGGTGCCCGGCCGTCGCCGACGGACGGCCTCTGCTACCTGCTCGGCAACGGCCATGCTGCTCGGGTGCGCGCTTTCAGTGGCAATCGCTCGACTGACCAAGTCGATCACTTCGTCGACCGCCGTGACGATCGGAATATCGACATAGCGACCTTGGATCTTCGCCCATGCATTCTGCACGTCGAGACCCGGTCGAGAGGCGTAGTATTCAAAGGCTTGGTGCAGAATTCCCAGGATGACCATGCGGCCTTCGCATCGTCCAGCCGCCTCGGCTAGTTCCTGGAAAAAGTGAATATCAAAGCCATCGGCTGCTGCGCCCTCAAGGAACTTGCCCATCTCGTCGAGGATGACGAGGACACCTCCCTTCGGCCGTGCCGCCGCCTCGCCTTGAAGCTGCTCGATTACGTCACGGCCAGTTTCGTCAGCCTTGCGCCGCCGCTTATTCGCGGCGCTGCTTTCAGTAGTAACGGAGTTTGCAATGGCTTTGCGAACTTCCGCGATCGGATCGCTACGCCGCCCAACCACAGGGACCACTAGCCAACCGTCCTTTCCGAGCGGAAAGGCCCGATCAAAATCGGTCACGTCATCGAGCAGGGACCGTGCGTTCTTTCGTAGCTTCGCATTACGGCTGATCGCGGCGGACAGAACAAGCGCCAAGCTCGACTTGCCCCCACCATAAGGGCCGGTCCAGGTAAAGGCTCTCTGCTCCGTTTCGGCCATGAGCTTCGCCATTGTCTCCAGGGCTACTTTGCTGGAGCGGTGACAGACGAAACCTTGCAGGGCGCCGGATGCACCTAGGTCGGTGTCCACGCGCACCGAGCGTTGAAATCGACGAGCGACGTTGACAACATCGGAGAGCATCATCTCAAGCAGCCCTCATCTCCCACGGGCATCGTAGGCCAGATCAAGAAACGCCAATGGATCCACGCTCTGGGCCCGTCGGGCCACGTTGCGCACACCTGCGGTATCCGACCAAGCGAAATGCCCTTGAGAACTGTCGTCGATGCGCGCGAGCCGCTCGACTAGGGAATACTCATCGAGCTTGAACACCCGACCCGGAGAGCCGGGCTCATAAGCCAAGTTCTCGACCGCTATGGTGTTCTGCCGGGGCGCATACCTTTCCCAAAATTTGCTTACCGCAAATAGGAATACGCCGTCCGGCAAGTTCGGCTTGGGGCCGCGCCGAAATTCGAACGATTTACTGCCTACAGACCGAATCAACCCGAGTTCTCCGAGTACTGGCTCCATGCCGTCGTCTGAGAACCTTGAGCCTGTCCGCGGTATATAGCTCCGGATATAGCACTCCACATCACGCTTAATCGTTGCAGCGGATGTCCGTTTCCACCCCTTCTCCTTACACAGATCGCGGATTGGTGTAGCGATCGCCTCACGATCGAAGGTCTGTGCCGTGAAGTGATTGAAGGCATAAAACCACGTCGTCGTGCGCGCGGGAGTCCCAGCGATCATCCATTGCATGAGCCATGTCGTGGCCGGGGCTTCCATGAACGGGTCGCGTCCAGTCTTCTCACCAAATAGAAATACCCCGATTTCGGTCGGTAGATACTTGTCGCCATCCTCACGGATGACCTCACAAGCAATGGCCCAATGCCGGATAGACGTAACCATGTTTCTTCCAACGCCGAAGGTAATAATCGCCTCCGGCTCCGAGAAAATGCCCTTCGGAGCACCTTGTTTGTACTTGGCCACGGCGTCATAAGCCTTTCGCAGCCATAGATGACGGAGCGGGAACGTCTCGTGCCCTGAAAATTGCTGCTCCTTGAAGTGAGGGTCGCCTAGCGGTCCGCGAAGCATGGGGTTATCCTACTGGACGAGTCGTCCAGGTTGACGGTTGAGTTGTATCATGCGGTCTTGGGTAATGTGTTCCATCGGCGATGGACCTTAGCTAGCGGCTGCGGCCGCGTGAAAATGAGTGGCCTTTTCGGCGATCAGAGTGGCCGCTTGCTCCACGTCGTTCATGGAGGTGAATCGGCCGAAACCAAAACGAATCGAGCTATTGGTTTCTTCCAGCGTCAAACCGAGCGCAATGAGGACATAGGACGGCTCGATTAGTCCTGAATTGCAGGCCGACCCCGTAGACGCCGCGACCTCGCCCTGTAAGGATGCAAGCAGCGAATCTGCATCACTTCCGGGGAACAGTACATTTAGGTTGCCCGGAAGCCGGCGGTTGGGGTCGCCATTGATGACTGCGTGTGGGACGCGCGAGGACAAGATGGACCAGAAGGTGTCCCGCAATTTCGCGCTATGTGCTTGATCCTGCTCAAGCTCCGCTTGTGCGATTAGGCAGGCCTCGCCCAACCCAGCGCACAAGAAAGGCGGAACCGTACCGGCTCTCAGCCCTTGTTGCTGTGCGCCTCCGATAATCAACGGCTCCAGCGGCGTCGGACAATGTCGTGACACGTAGAGTGCCCCGACCCCTTTCGGTCCATATATCTTATGTCCCGACAAGCTGAGAAGATCGACATTCAGTTCGGTCACGTTGATCGGGAGCTTCCCGGCAGCTTGAGCTGCATCGGTGTGAAAAGTGATCCCGCACTCTCGGCAGAGCGAACCTATTTCCGCGATTGGCTGCACTGTGCCGACCTCGTTATTCGCCATCATCACCGAAACCAGGGTGGTATTGTCGCGCAACGCCGCCTTCAAGGCTGCCAAGTCGACACGACCATTCCGTTCAACCGGGACCACGTCGACCGTGAAGCCTGACTTCCGTAGGGATAGGGCTGTGTTGAGTACAGATTTGTGTTCGATCGCTGTCGTCACGACATGATTGCCGCGACATCGGTCGCTCCGCGCAATGCCTTGAATCGCTAAATTGTTTGCTTCAGTCGCGCCAGAGGTGAAGACAATTTCGCCGCTAGCCGCGCCAATCAGGTGGCCAACGTTACTCGCTGCCTCATCGACCGCCTCGGCTGTTTCCCAGCCATAGATGTGCTCGGAGTGGGGATTGCCGAACCTCTCCTCAAGATAGGGTTGCATTGCCGCTCGGACCCGGGGATCGAGTGGAGTTGTCGCCTGATAGTCGAGGTAGATACGCTTTATCATGCGGATCCCGAATGTCCGTTGTCTTTGCCCAGACGAAACGGCATCTCAGCTTGATCGCCTTTCTCTTGTCGCTCAATGAACTCGGCAACGGCCTTCCGAATCATCCAGGCCAAGGAAACGTCATGCCTTTCGGCCAAGCGAAAGAGTTTTGCGTGGCTCGCCGTATCTAGCCCAACTGACAGCCGAACAGGTGCTCTCTTTCCCCTTGGACGCGGCATGTGGAACTCCATCCGAGTTGCATCATTGTGCACCATAAAAACACCAGAATCAACCCGAATTGATCCCGAACGCCGTCTCACGGCTTGGCTACTGTCCGGCCAAGGTGTATATGGGGTGTATGTCACGCACCAACATAAACATCGATGATGAGGCGTGTGCGGAAGTCATGCGCCGCTACCGCATGACTTCCAAGCGCGAAGCGGTGAACTTTGCGCTTCGAGCCCTCGCGGCGGAGCCCCTGGATGTCGATGAGGCTCGGCGTCTTCGAGGGTCGGGATGGGAGGGCGACCTCGACGAGATGCGGACCGGTCGCTCGTGATCCTGATCGACACCTCTGCGTGGGTCGAGTTTCTTCGTGATACCGGCTCGGCGACCTGCAATCGCGTCGACTCGCTACTCGAAAGCGACATCGGGATCTGCGATGCGGTTCGGATGGAGGTGCTCGCCGGCGCGCGCGACGAGCGGCATCTACAGGATCTCCGGCGGTTGCTTGCGCTTGCAACCGTGTTGCCCACGGAACCGGCACATTACGACGATGCCGCGGTCCTGTTCCGCCGCTGCCGCCGGGAAGGCGAGACCGTGCGCAAGTTGATCCATTGCCTTATCGCTGCCGTTGCCATAGGCGTCGATGCCCTTGTCCTTCACAACGACAAGGACTTCGAGGTCCTGGTGCGTCACACGAACCTGAAAATTGCATCATGAAACGATCTTGGCGTCGATGCCTGGATGGCGGCGGTTGCAACCGGGGATTCAGCGTGCGCTGACGCGGTAACGCCCGTCCGCTCCGCTCACGGCTCGCCCGCCCGCTCGAACGCATACGCCGCCCGATAAAGCGTCATCTCGTCGAACTGGCGGCCCACGAGCATCATCCCCACGGGCCGGCCGTCGGCGGTGGCGCCGCAGGGCAGGGTAATGGCCGGGTGGCCGGTGACGCTGAAAGGGCCGGTGTTGGCGAGCATTTCCCCCGCCCGCCGTGAGCGCTCGGCGGGGCCGGCGTCGGCCGCGGGCAGGGGCGTGGCGGCCATGGGCGTGGTGGGCATGAGCAGCAGGTCGTAGTCGGAGAGCACCTCGTCGTAGGCCCGGCGGATGGTGCGGCGCAGGTGCTGTGCCTTGATGTAGTAGCGTCCCGGGTGACGGCTGCGCACGAAGCTGCCGAAAAGGATCAGCGCCATCAGGTTCTCGGGCAGTTTGCGCCAACGCGGCCGCCAGGCGGCGAATCGCTCGGCCAGGCTTGATGGGCCGAGCCCTTCGGCGTCGGGCATGAGGCCGCATTCGGCCATGGAGTGGGCGAGGCTTTCGACGTAGATGGGCTGGGCCAGCAGCCAGGCCCGTTCGTGAACGGGTACCGATACCTCCTCGACTTGGATGCCCAGGGCGGGCAGGGCGCCGGCGGCAGCGCGGACCCGTTCATCGACCTCGGCTTCGGCGTTGCGTTGCCCGAAGCCTTCCTTTACCACGGCCACGCGTAAGCCCTTGGCGCCGGCACGGCGCGCCCTGGTGTACTTCACCGGTTGCCAGGAGCTTGGCTGGCGCGGGTCCATGCCGTCGCGTCCGGCGAGCACTTCCAGCAGCAGGGCGTTGTTGTCAACGTCGCGCGTCATCGGGCCGCAGTGGTCCACGGCCGGGTCCACACCCAGGATGCCGGTGTACGGGACGAGCCCGTGGGAGGGCTTGAGCCCGACGATGCCGCACCAGGCCGCGGGCACCCGGATGGAGCCGGCCTGGTCGCAGCCCAGGGCCATGCCCACGTCGCCCGCGGCTACGGCCACGGCGCTCCCGGACGACGAGCCGCCTGCCGAGTAGCCCTCCTTGTGCGGATTGATGACCGGTCCGTTGGCGCAGGTATGACTCCCGCCCGAGAGGGAAAGATACTCGCAGTTGGTCTTGCCGACGATCTCGGCGCCGGCGTGGAGCGTCCGGGTGACGACGGTAGCGTCCACGTCGGGTACGGTGCCCTCCAGGAACGAGGCGCCGTTCATCATCGGCAGGCCGGCCACGCAGATGGAGTCCTTCACGGCCAGGGTCTTGCCCGCGAGCCGGCCACGGTACTCTTCCCGGATCGATGTCTTCACGAGCCAGGCGTTGCAGCGGTTCTCGGCCGGCCTCGGCTGGCGCCCGGGGGAGCGCCGGCGTCCAGCCCCCGGCGCCGGGTCGGGCGCCTCGTCCACCAACGCATAGGCGCGGGAGAACCCCTCCATCCGGTCCAGATACCCGGTCAACTCGTCGTCGGACAGATCGATGCCGAGATCGTCCGCGACGCCTCGCATCTGATCGCGCGTCGGTTTCGAGAAAGCCGTCTGCCCTTTTCCCATAGGGCCTCCTGATCAGGGCTTGTTATTCTGATACCGTAGGTCGATGAGATGCACCGTTCCCCTTCCGGCACGGCTTTCGAAGGAACGGCTTCGTCTTTCTTGACCCGGTTTTGTTGTCGGGCCAGGCTCGAATGAGCAAAGGAGTCGTCATGCCTGTCGTCACCGTAAGCGAGAAACTCGTTGAGGTCCTTCAAGCGTTCGCCCCAGGGAAAGACCTTGAAGCGAAACTGGAAAATGTGACACGCGACGGTCTGGAGTCACAGCTTCGCAAGTGTGTTGAGGCGCTGGACGTTTTTGAGATCAGATATGGAATGACTTTTGCTGAATTTGCCCGTGCGTGGCAAGACGACAAGATTCCACGGCGCTGGTCCCATGAGGTCGAACGCGATTTCATGGAGTGGGAAGCCCGGCATTTGGAGCGGACCGACCTGTTGAAAGCTGTGCGGGAACTTGGCCGATTCGAAGCGGAATCATAATTCTCGCTAATCTATCAAAGCCATCGTGTCTTCGGCTATGACAATATAGGCGGGTGGCACCGTCATCCGGTTGAAGATCCGGATGGCCATCAGCCATGCCCGAAACCTCCTCTGCCAGTCGTTCTCCAGGAGATGAAAGCGATCCTGGATACGTTATGACGGGCCGTGTCCGGGACCGGTTTCGGACCCGTACAGTTCGTCGATGAAGCCGGAATCGTCCAGATCCCGAAGGTAGTGCAGGTCCCACAGCGACATGGGGCTCAGCTCTGCCGCCTTGGGCGCGTCCATGCAGCACAGCTTGTAGGCGTTGGCCACGCCCTGGATGTCGGGGTAGGGCTTGGAGGCGAGCTTGGTGACGCTGGCGTAGCGGCCTCCCGACGCGGGGATGCGCTCCTTGAGCTCGGCCAGGATCGCTTCGGTCTCGGGCCGGTGCGTCTTGGCGAAATGGATGCCCAGGACCATGGCTTTCACCAGCCGCTCGCCCAGCCCCGGCCGCTCCCGGAGCACGTTCATGCCGGTGGTGATGGTGGGTCCGTTGATCATGGGCAGGGGCTCCAAGGGCAGCACGTGCAGGCCCGCCTGCTCGTAGACCTCCGTGTTCCCGGTCACCATCGCCGCGTCGCACTCGCCGGCCTTGAATGCATCCGGCAACACGTCGCGCAGCGCATGGGTGTCTTCCGCCAGGGGAACCCACTCCACGTCGTCGAGAGCCAGACCCGCCCGCATGATGTACAGCATGTGGTTGCCGCGCGGATGGTGGTAGCCGCCTGCGGAATCGCGGATGGCGGTGTCCCCGATGCGTCCGCCCTCGATCTCGGCCAGGGACTGGACCGGCTTGCGCGAGATCAGGCGGTCGTTGACGCTGTTGCCCGGCGAGGCGATGGAGACGATGGGCTTCCCCTCCGCCACCAGGGCATAGGGCGAGATGTGATTCCCGGATACGAAATCGATCTCGCCCGCGAAAAGCGCCTTCTCGGTGGTGGCCGAGCTGTTGCAGAACTCGAAGCTGGTGATCTCGATGCCGACCTCCCGCCAGATCCCGGCCTTTTCGAGCACTTCCCAGATGGGCAGGTGGGTGGGAGAGCGGTAGATGCCGCGTATGCGGATGGGTTCGGACGCGTTCATGGCAATATGGGTCCTTTTCTTTCCGTTCCCATGCCTTGATGGGCTCGGGAATGGGTGGAAACGGTGTTTGAAAACGTACCATGTGATGGGATCAGACTCGATCCGATCCATCGATAGTCGTTGCCTGTACCTGGCCGGGTCCAGCCCCCTTTCGAATTAGTTGCCTGGCCATTCCAGCAAGACAACCTCTTCCCGAAGTTGCTCGCCGGTAACCGTTGACGGCCTTGTCCGAAACAGGTCGATCCCGGTGACTTTGTAGTTCAGCGACTGGGCCAGGTCGGCAAGCAGCCTTCCGGTGCGGATCATGATCCTTAGATAGGAGGCCTGGTCCCCCACGACATAGGCGAGCCTTGCTCCTGGTCTGAGGACAGTCCGGAGGGAGGCGAGATGCCGCGCCATTCCACCGAAGTACAGCCGGGTTACCCTTGGGTACAGACGCTCGAAGCCGGAGGTTTTGCCCAACTGGATACGGCGGTTCTCGATGGCGTCGGCCAGGTTCCGTATCCCGGCATGGTCCGCTATCTCAAGATCGTCCGTGTCCGCCTTGTACACGCCCCGGGTATTGGACCTGATCAAGTCCTGTTTCAGGGATCGCAACTCTTTTCTGTCACGGATCAAACCGAGGATCACGGACTCCAATCGCGTTGTCCGCGTATAGTCCTTTTCGTTGGGATACGGCGGAGAAGTAATCACGGCATTGACGGACTTCGGCCCGACGATCCGATCGACCGTCCGAGCGTCTGCCTTGATGACCTGAGCAGGGACGGCTGCCTGGTCGTTGACGGCGCGAATGTCACGAACCATTTGCTGCATGCAGTCGAACCACGCATCGAGGACAGGGGCGTCATCCTTGATCTGACCGACCCCTACCTCCGGACCGAATTTCAGATTACCGATACGATACACCAGTGCTTTCGCAAGGGCGAGCCGTCCATACGATCGTAACGGATGACAACCGTTACGATCGATCTCGTTCAGAAGAACCAGGGTCTTGTGCAGCGGTAGCGGGCTGATGGAATCCTTCAACAACAACTTCGACCGGGCTGGATCAAGTCCGTGCAACGGGACCTCCGGATTTCCATTCGATGCGAACAGGGGAAGGTCGTTCCATTCGTCGATACCTTGTTGCGCAAGCGTTTTTCCGGCGTTCGCTGCAACCGCGTTCGTATAGTCCAGGAGCCGGATGGGGTCGACGGACCATTCAATCTTCACCGAGCTTGCGAAATGCGCCATCGGGTTGCATTCCATTCCGACGCTGCGGATGCCGAGTTTCTTGCACTCGACCAGTGTGGTTCCGGTGCCGCAGAACGGGTCCAGGATCGTATCGGACGGCTGGATGTCGAATTGTTGGAGCCAGGTTCGGACGAGGTGGGGTGGAAACGAGAGAATGAACCGGTACCAGTCGTGGACCGCCCTGTCTTCGGGCCGCACCTTGTTTTCGTCGGTTCGAGTACCGGCGTTACGGGAGAGAATCGCGGTCTGCACGGGCATCTTCACGGCAGTCGGTGGGGTTCCGAATGTTGTCCCATGAAATCGCTTCTCAACTCCCCGTATCCTCGCCCGCCAGCGTCCGGTAGTAACGCCACGACGACTCCGTGGCGTTGCCGCGCTTGCGTTTCGTCCGGGTGATGATGGCGATCTCTTCGTCGGGGATGGGGTGGGGTGTGCCCAGCAGCGACGCGCGGTAGTTCATCTCGGCCAACTCGTTGAGCTTGATGGCGGTGATGGTGGCCTCTTCGACGCTGGGGCCGGCGGTGGTGATGCCGTGGCCGCGCATGAGGCAGGCGGGCTTGTCGCCCATGACCTGAGCGAACTCCTGGCCCAACTCGTCGTTGGAGACCGTGATGCTGCGTTCGTAGGTCGGGATGCCCTGCATCAGCAGCCGGATGCTGGTGGGGTCGTAGGCGCCGTAGATGGGCAGCAGGGGCTTTCGGCAAACGGTGAAGATCACGACCGTGGCGGGGTGGATGTGGATGACGCTCTGCACGTCTTCCCGGCTCCGGTAGAGCCAACTGTGTATGTACACTTCCTGCGGCGGGTCCAGTTCGTCCGATCCCTGGATTTTCCTTCCGTCCAGGTCCACCAGGATCACGTCTCCGGGCCGGGTGAACCGCACGCCGGTCTCCGCGGGCCCGCGGGCGCGGATGAGGAAGGTGTCCGTGCCCGCCACCCGCGCGCTCACGTGTCCGCTGGTGCTCTTGGTCAAGTCGAGCTTGCCCAGGATCCGCGAGGACAGGGCCACCAGCTCGCGCTGCTCTTGTAACGAGTCCATGGGAGCAGTGTCGAGTGCGCGGGTTTGCGTGTCAAGCAACACGGCAGGGCGGGGTTGAAACCCGCCCCTACTGGTTCGCGGCGGCGTCGCGCAGTTGTTTCCGGGTCTCGGGACCCACCAGGGACTGGGCCAGTCGGGTGTCCAGCATCTTGTTCTGCGCCGGGTCGCGGACCACGCCCTTGGGGTCCTGTCCGGCTTCGACCCGGTCCAGCTCCCGGTTCATCAACTCGCGCAGCATGACGATGCCGCGGTCGGACGTGGCCAGCCGCTCGCTGGTGCGGTCGGCGACGGGTCCCTGGGTTTCCCAGGCCATGTGGTCCTGGCACTGGACCTCGTCCAGGCGGAAACGGGCGAAGGGGTGCAGCTCGTCGGGCGGGTCCTTGTACGATGCGATGTACTCCACCTCGGGCTCGGCCTCGTCCTCGATACGGCCGTCCTGGTTGGCGAAGAAACGGAC
Organism: uncultured Binatia bacterium (SeqCode); assembly: GCA_965214905.1. GTDB lineage: Bacteria > Desulfobacterota > Binatia > UBA9968 > JAJDTQ01 > JAJDTQ01. The sequence goes on along the minus strand of OZ243984.1, from coordinate 1,610,542 downwards.
GAAGAAGATCTTCGTGTGGGTGTCGTCCATGGGCACCCGGATCTGGGTGGAATTGGCCTGCCGCAGGATGTTCGGAAAGATCAGCGGGTGCTCGTCGCTGTGGCCGCTGGCGTAGTCCCGGTGCTTCATGATGCCCAGCTCGAACTCGTAGAAGTCGAAGCCGGCCACGTCGTCGGTGAAGCCCCGGGTGACGTTGACCGGCGTCCGTTCCCGTAGCGCGGTATCCTGGTGCAATATCTGAAGGTGGGCCGGGTCCACGGAGTTCTCCATGGCCTGGAACCAGTTGCAGTCCAGCCGCGGCTGCACGAAGATCTTCCGCTTGCCGTCCCGGCGCGCCCAAACGTCGTAGTGTGGGATCAGCGGTTGCGGTTGCGGCCCCATGTAGGTCCAGTAGAGCCCGATGAAACGCTGGACCGGATAGGCTTTCTGCTTGACGGTCCGGTGGAACCGGCTTTCCCGGGGCTCGGCCGGGGTCTCCAGGCAGTTGCCCTCCACGTCGTAGAGCCACCCGTGGTAGGCGCAGGCGAGGCCGCGCTCTTCGACCCGGCCGTAGGAAAGCGACACGCCGCGGTGGGCGCAGCGGTCGTTGATGAGCCCCACCCGTCCGGTGGTGTCGCGGAACAGCACCAGGTTCTCGCCGAGGATGCGCACGAACTGGACGGGCTTCTCTTCGGTGATCTCCGCGGCCACGGCCACGGGCAGCCAGTAGCGCCGCAGCAACTCGCCGGCCGGCGTTCCCGGGCCCACCCGGGTCAAGCGGTCATTCTGTTCCTGTGTCAACATGGATAGGGTCCTCCCCGGTTGATTCGCATGTCGATTTGCCGGTCCTTCTTGCCGTTGTCCGCCTTCACGGGCGGGTTTGAAACGCTTGAAACCCGCCCCTACAAGTCCTGGTAACGGTCAGAAGGGGCACGGCGTCTGATGCTCCAGGCGGACCTCCCGCCGTTCCTTCGACGACCGCAGCATGGCGAGGCAGACCTCCAGGGTCGCCTTGCCCCAACTCCCGTCCGGGAAGACCGGGCGCTCCTCGACCAGGCCCGCCCGCAGTTCCATCAGTTCCGCGGCGCGTCCGTATCGCGGCCCGCAGGCGACCTCCTCGCGGCCGTCCTGGGTGTAGACGTAGAGTCCGTCCGGGGATTGGCGAATGGCTCCCCGCTCGCAGCTCACGATGGTGAGCCCGAAGAAGGGCTGGTGCCTACGGTCCTCGGAGGGGATCGTTTTCGCGGCAAGCTGATACTTTTCCTGTGCGGCGATGGGGCCGGCGCGCCGTTTTCTTTGGGCTTGCCGTTCCACCTGATACCCGCCCTCGCCGATGTCCCAGGTCAGCTCGGTCACGTCGAAATAGCCGTAGCCGTTGAAGCTCATGCTGGCAACGGCGCCGTCCTCGAACTCCAGCATGGCCGCGAAGTTTCCCTCGGTGTCGAAGTTCGGATCCCACCGCCCCGTGACCGCGCGCACGCTCTTGACCAGGCCGCCGCCCAGGCACCGGACGATGTCCGTCTGGTGCGGAGCCTGGCGATACACCAGCCCGCCCCCCCGCGCGGTGTCCACTTCCGAGGCGATTCGCGGCCGCTGGAGCCAGTTGTTGTAGTTCATGGTCTGGATGTGAATGACCCGGCCCAGCCGTCCCGAGCTTATGATCTCGCGCATGCGCCGCACCGGCGGGTCGTACACCTTGGAGTGCCCTTGCAGCAGCTTGACCCCGTTGCGCGCCGCGGCCGTGACCATGCGGTCCGCTTCCTCCAGCGTCACCGCCATGGGCTTCTCGGTGATGACGTGCTTGCCATGCTCCGCGGCCGCGACCGTGTGCGCCGCGTGAAACACGTTCGGCGTGGCGATCCACACCGCGTCCACCGCGTCGCTGCGGCACATGGCCCCCACGTCGTCGAACACCGCTGCCCGGTACTTTTTCGCGAACCCTGCGAGGGCCTCGGGACGGATGTCCGCTCCCGCCGCCAACTCGACGCCCGAGGCGTTGTGGATCACCGAAAGGATCTGGCGTGACGCGGCTCCGAGTCCGGCAATGCCGAGTCTGAGGGGTTCCAATGGCTCTCTCCGAAGATGCTGTTCTTTGGGTCGAAGGGCTGCCGCCTCCCTCAGCCGTGGGTCGTTGCGAACGCCGCGGGCGCGTACTTCAACCCCTGTACCCTGTACTTCCCGGTACTTCAACAACTTCAACACTCTGGCGACTTCATCATTCCACCCTCCATTCCCCTTCTCAACGGTTCCCGCTTCCAGTCGTAGTAGCGCTGGTGCCAAGGGACCTCGAAGCGTCCGGAATACAGGATCTCCGAGACGAGACAAACCTGGGATGTTACCTTCGTCATGCTACGCTACCGGTCGTTTCCGGCTCTACGGTCTCGGACATGCTGCGGTCGAGCGCCTGCCGTGCATCCTCTCGGATTTCGTCCCGCCACCATATGTCTTCGATGGAGTCGATTTCCGCGGGTAGGATCAAAGGCTCTCCGATCCGCTGTTCGAGGGCATGGAGCTTTTCGAGTATCTCGCGCCGTACTGCCAGAGTGAAGGGGCCGAAGACACGGGAGCCGTCGTCCCTGTACCTCGCGTTCCCATTTCTCCGAACCGGCAGGCGGTTGGCGTTGTCCTCCCGGAGGGTGATCAGCCATTCGCGGAAATCGAACAGGGCCTCCATCCTGTCGGCTTCGGCATGGCCGGAATCGATCAGGCCGCGCAGGCTGCGGTCCTTCTGCACGACCGTGCAGGTCCAGCACCCGAAGCGGGGCGACGAGCTGCCGCACGAAGGTGCCTGCTCCTTGGTCATCACCAGCGGGCATTCGCCACCGCCGGCATTGCGGTAGAGCGTGATAAGGCGACGGTGGGTCCCGCCCCACGGGGGCCTGCGCTGCATGAGCGTCATCCAGACGTCGTCGTCGTCCAGGTCCGCGAGCGGAGCGAACATCCGACAGCCCTCCACCGTGCCGTGCGGATTCATCCGATCGGCGGAGACTTTCCGCCGATCCATCGTTCGCTGGCGGTTCCGGGACTCAGCGCGTCGCGTGCCCACAAGGAGGACGGCGCCTTTGGCATCCTTGGTAATCCGTTCCAATAGCCGGGTCGTAGGCAGGATTTTCATCCTGTCCGTGCACCACCGAAAATTCCTCGTGGGTGGAATGTAGCCGCGGCCGATAACGTTGACCCAGAAGGTCTGGTCGATGCAGGGTTCGGTGATATGCGTCTCAATGGGAAGACTTCTCTCTCCCGCGGCCTTGTCGATCATGTCCAGCGAGTCCCGCAGATGCTGGATGACCAGGGGCGATTCGACGAGGGTGTCGTTTCCGACAACGAGCACCCGACGCTTCCGCTCTTCCGTGGGCAGCGCGGCGACGATCTCCCAGACCAACTGAAGCAGCAGAGTGGAATCCTTCCCGCCGGAGTAGGCGACGACCCACGGGTAGCGGGGCCTCTTGCCGTATTCCGTCCGAAGCACTCGCTGGACGGTCTCAAGGCGATCAGGCAAGGTGGCGATGGCGTTGTCCGGGGCTGCGGATGCAGTCATCTTGCGATCCTCCGCAGGGCCGTCACCGTTTCCCGGACCAACCGTCCGGCGCGGTCGATTTCCTCGGTCGTCGTAAAGCGGCCAAAGCTGAATCGTACCGACGACAGAGCCCGGTCGGTGTCGTAGCCGAGGGCGAGCAGCACGTGCGATGGCTCGACATCGGACGAGGTGCAGGCCGAGCCGGAAGAAATCGCGACACCGCCCAGAGCAACCATCAATGCTTCCGCTTCGACGCCGGAAAAGAAGACGTTGAGAATACCGGGAACGCGGTGTTGCGGGTTGCCGTTGATTTCAACTCCTTCGATCCGGTCAAGGTGGGCGTAAAGCCGGCGATCAAGCGCGCGGACATGCTTCAAGTCGGTCGTGCGGCCACGCCGCACGAGGCCGGCGGCGTGACCCATGCCCGCAATCTGGTGCGTGGGAAGGGTGCCCGATCGCAGCCCGAATTCGTGCCCGCCCCCGTGAATCTGTGGAACCAACTCGGTGCGGAGGCGACCACGGACGCGGAGCGCGCCGATTCCCTTCGGTCCGTACATCTTGTGCGCGCTGACAGATATCATGTCGGCGACGGCGATGTCGTCCAGGGGAAGCCGAGCGGCGCCCTGGACCGCGTCCACATGAAGCAGCGCCCCGTACTGGTGGACGAGGGGGCCTAGCGCGGCAACGTCGGTAACGGTCCCGGTCTCGTTGTTCACATGCATCAGGGACACCACGATCGTGTTCGGCCGCAACGCTTTGGAGAGGTTCTCTGCCGTGATCGTCCCGGTATCGTCGGGCTCGACATGGCTTGTCGCGAATCCCTGGGTCTCCAGCCACGCGGTCGAATCCAGGACGGCTCGGTGTTCCAGCGTGGACGTAACGATGTGGTCGCCGCGGTTCCGGCGGGCGAGAGCGGCGCCCTTCAGGGCAAGGTTGATGGCTTCTGTCGCGCCCGAGGTCCACACGATCTCCTCGGGTTTCGAGGACAACAGCGAGGCGACCTCCCGGCGGGCGCGCTCGACGGCTTCCGCCGCCGCATGGCCGAAGGCGTGTGTTGCCGACGCGGGATTTCCGAAGATGCCGTCCAGTGCGAGAAAATCGCTCATCGTGTGAACGACCGCAGGGTCTACCGGCGTCGTCGCCGCATAATCGAGATAGATGGCGTCCCGATCCACGCGTTCCGCGGCCGAGTCCGAAACGGGACAGGATATGGATGACTCGGCCTGCCGGGGAGACGGGTCAATCATCGGGGTTTCCCTCGCGAGGCCATGTGCGTTCTTTCAGCAATATCCGGGCCATCCGTACAACCAGACGTCGGTGTCCGATTCGAATGCTGCGAACGGCGTTGTCCTATCCGGGCTTTCCTCGACCCCGCAGCCGGCGGTAGCGCCGGATCAGCGCGTTGGTGGAGCTGTCGTGGTGGAGTTCCGGCGAATCCTCGCTTTCCAGTTCCGGTACGATGCGCTGGGCCAGGGCCTTGCCCAGCTCCACGCCCCACTGGTCGAAGGAGTTGATGCCCCAGATGGCGCCCTGGACGAAGACCTTGTGTTCGTAGAGGGCGATGATCCTGCCCAGGGTCTCCGGGGTCAGCCGTTCCGCCAGGATGGTGTTGGTGGGGCGGTTGCCCTCGAAGGTCCGGTGCGGCACCTGGAACGCCGGCATGCCCTCGGCGGCCGCTTCCTCCGCGGTCTTGCCGAAGGCCAGCGCCTCGGTCTGGGCGAACAGGTTGGCCATCAGCAGATCGTGGTGGTTTCCCAAGGGATTGAGGGTGTGGCAGAAGCCGATGAAGTCGCAGGGGATGAGCCTGGTGCCCTGATGGATCAACTGGTAGTAGGCGTGCTGGCCGTTGGTGCCGGGCTGTCCCCAGATGATCGGGCCGGTCTGGTAGTCCACGGCCTCGCCGTCCAGGTTGACGTGCTTGCCGTTGCTCTCCATGTCGAGCTGCTGGCAGTAGGCGCTCAGGCGCCAGAGGTACTGGTCGTAGGGCAGGATGGAGTGGGTCTCGGCGCCGAAGAAGTTGTTGTACCAGATGCCCAGAAGGCCGAGCAGCACCGGCAGGTTGCGCTCGAAGGGCGCGGTGCGGAAGTGCGCGTCCATGCCGTGGAGGCCGTCCAGCATGGCCCGGAAGCTGGCCGGGCCGACGGCGATCATCAGCGACAGTCCGATGGCCGAATCGTAGGAGTAGCGGCCTCCGACCCAGTCCCAGAAGCCGAACATGTTGTCCGTGTCGATGCCGAAGCGCCGCACCTCCTCGTGGTTGGTGGACACGGCGACGAAGTGGCTGGCCACCGCGGCCTCGTCCTTGAGCGCGTCAAGGCACCACTCCCTGGCCGTGTGGGCGTTCTTCAATGTCTCCAGGGTGGTGAAGGTCTTGGAGCTGACGATGAACAGGGTCTCCGCCGGGTCCAGCCCCTGGGTGGTCTCGGCGAAGTCGGTGGCGTCCACGTTGGAGACGAAGCCCAGGTTGAGCGACCGGTCGCTGTAGTGGCGGAGGGCCTCGCAGGCCATCACCGGCCCCAGGTCCGAACCGCCGATGCCGATGTTGACCACGTTGCGGATGCGTTTGCCGGTGTATCCCTTCCATTCGCCGGAGCGGACCCGGTCGGCGAAGGACGACATGCGGTCCAGCACCGCGTGCACGTCGGGCACCACGTCCCCGCCGTCCACCAGGATGCTCTGGCCGCGGGGCGCCCGTAGGGCCACGTGCAGCACCGGCCGCCCCTCGGTGACGTTGATCCGCTCGCCGCCGAACATGGCGTCGATGCGTTCCCGCAGGCCCGTGGCCTGCGCCAACTCCAGCAGCAGGACCAGGGTCTCGTCGGTGATGCGGTTCTTGGAGTAGTCGAGGTAGAGCCCCGCGGCCTCGACGGCGAACCGCTCGCCGCGGCCGGGGTCCTCGGCGAACAGCGTGCGCAGGTGCACGTCGCTGATCTTGCGGTAGTGCCCGGCGAGGCTCTGCCACGCCGGCAGGTCGGTCAGACGATGAGTGGCGATGACGGCACCTCCTCTTTCAGCCCCCTCGATTCAGCGTCACGGAAACGTCGCCCTTGGCCACGCGGACATGTCCCAGGTCGGCCCTCCTGGCGAGTTGCTCCACCAGCGCCACCACCGGCGGGCGGGTGCTCACGTAGGCCCGGGGCGGCGCGGCCGCGCGCATTTCGGCGATCTCGGCTTCGTTCAGGAGCCATCGCAGGAGCAACTCTTCGTCCGAAACCCCGTCGCCTCCCAGCCTGGCGCGCATCTCGGAGAGGGGCGTCTCCTCCGGCTCCTGCGCCGCGATTTCCCTGGCCCGGGGCCGGTCGAGGATCCTGTCCTTGACGTCCGGGTCCATGAGCCGGCCGCCTTCCTCTCCCGCCCGTCCCAGGGCGTAGCGGATCACCTGATCGGTGACCTCCTTGTAGCGGTCGCCGACGATGACGTTGAGCGCCGCCTGGCTGCCCACGAACTGGGACAGCGGCGTCACCATGATGGGATAGCCGAACTCGGCGCGGACGCGGATGGACTCTTCCAGGGCCTGCGGGAACCGGTCCCCCAGCCGCACCTTGTCGAGCTGGTGCTGGAGGTTGGAGAGCATGCCGCCGGGGACCTGGTGCTGGTACTGGGCGTAGTCGTACTCCACGGGCTTGCCGATGGGGAAGCCCTCGCGCTGGGCGATGGTGGTGAGCTGCTCGGCCACGGGTTCGAGTACGGACTCGTCCACGAGCGGGTTGTAACCCAGCGCGCGGGCGTTGCGCGCCACGTTGAAGACGTTCGGGTTGGAGGAGCTGTCCGCCAACGGCGGCACCGCGGTGTTGACACTGCGGATCCCCAGGTCCATGGCCTCCAGGCAGCACAACGGCCCCAGCCCGGTGGTGCAGTGGGTGTGGAGTTCGATGGGGATGCCGTTGCAGTTCTCGAACATCACCGGCACCAGCGTGCGCATGCGCTCCGGGGTCAGCAGGCCGCCGGGGTCCTTGAGGCAGATGAGCGGCACCTCCAGCGAGGCCGCCTCGCGCGTCTTCCGGGCGAAGTATTCATCGGTGTGCTTGGGAGACACCGAATAGATCATGTTGATGATGGGCTTGATGCCCACCTCCCGCGACACTTCCACCTTGCGCTTCCATCCCGCGAGGTCGTTCCACTCCTCGGAGATGCGCGCCTCCCGGATGCCGTTGGCGGCCATGCGCTCCATGAACAGGCGGTACATGCACAGCGGGTTGAATTCGAACGTATTGACGCGGCCGGCGATGACCCGAAGCGGGGTCTCGGTAATGCGCTGCGCCACCAGCCGCACCCGCTCCCAAGGGTCTTCCTTGAGCTCCCGCACGCATTTCTTGAGGTGCGAACCGGAGATCAGCTCCATGGCCGCGAACCCCGCCCGGTCCATCTGCTCCGCCACGGAAAGCATCATGCCCGTGGTCATGTTCTCCGCCCACAGGCTCTGGTGCCCGTCGCGCAGGGTCGTATCGACGAAGGTGATGTCCTTGTTCATTGACGTCCTCCATGCAGGGTCCTGCCCCGGCCCTGCCACCTGACCTTATTGCGGCGGCGGGCAAATCTCAAGTGTCGGGAGTGTCAGGGTACGCGGGAATCCATCGAGCCAGGGGAAACGGCGCCCGTCGCGGCCACTAGCCGAGTCGGTAGAACCGGCGCGGATTGTCGCAGAGTATCTTCTCCACAACCGGCGGGGAGACGTTTTCCTTGCGCCGCATGACCGCCACCATGCCGTCCTCCCGTGACTGGTCCTGGTGGCCGTAGTCGGACCCCATGATGATATGGTCCTCGCCGATGTGGGTCAGCAGGTAGGGCAGGTCCTCGTCGGCCTCCGCGGCGACGTAGAGCCGGTAGTCCCGGAACAGGTTGGGCCCCCAATCGAGGGTCGCGTCCGCGTCCCCGCCGGCATGGAGCCGGGCGCCGCTGGCCCGCCGCAGATGGTGCAGCACGTAGGGCACCCACGAGGCGGATGCCTCGATGAAGCCGATGCGCAGATCAGGAAAGCGTTCCGGAATTTTGTGGGCCACGAGATCGCGGAAGGCGAAGAGCGGCAACGAGCGCACGTGGGGAAGGTTGTGGCTGAAGTTGCGGTCGAACACTTTGGTGATCTCCGGGGCCCCCGCTCCGGTGTGGATGCAGATGGCCATGCCGAGCCGGTTGGCCGCCGCGTACACGGGAAAGAAATACGATTCCGCGAGCGAGCGGTCGCCCTCGACGCCGCGGAAGAATACCCCCACCGCGCCGTGGTCCCGGGCTGTCTCGATCTCCCGGACCGAGGCATCCATGTCCCGCAATGGCGGCGCCACCACCCAGCGCAGTCGGTCCCCGGCGGTCTTCCAGGCCGCGGCCAGATAGCGGTTGTAGGCTTGGCAAATAGCCACCTCCAGAGCTACATCCACGTCGAGGTAGCCCAGCAGCAGGGTCGGATACACCACTTCCGTATCCACCCCGCGCTTGTCCATGTCCCGCACCCGCGCTACCGGGTCGGTGACATACCGTACCGACGCCGCGATGTCGGTCCGGGCGTTCTCGATGTCCGAGCCGCCCACGGCCACCAGCGCGCTGCCCTTGCCGAAGCGTTTCGGCACCGCCGCGCCGTCGATGAGCCAGACCTGATTGTGCCGGCCGTAGACGCTTTCCTCCGTGGTGGACGCCAGCACAGGACGCCGCGGGTACTGCTCGGGATCGAAAAGCTCCCACATTCCCGGATGTTCGATAATGTGCGTGTCCGCATCGACGACGCCTGGCATGGGCTCCTCCTTCGCGAGTGGGTTCTTGCATGACAGGATTCGGGTGGCAGGTCAATACGGAAAGACACCAGGAGTCTGCGCCGTAGAAAATCCTGGACACTATATATAGCGCGATAGCAGCTCCATTAACACTATATGTGGTATGACAATGTGCCCAAAACTGTTCTACGGCGCAGGCTCCTAGCAGCCTGCGCCGTAGAAACCCGGCATCCCAGGGGCGGGTTTCAAACCCGCCCCTGGCTGCATCGCGCTACCGGTCGATACAGGCTCCTGGAGTCGCGTTCCGTAAATGTGTTGACCCTGTCCCATGTCTTCACCCCGTTCCGGCAAGAAGTGGTCGGCGATGAATAACTCCCCTCTCCCTCTGGGAGAGGGTGGCCGAAGGCCGGGTGAGGGCGCCCCGAACAAACCTGCCCTCCTTTACTGGTCGCTCCCAACGGGCGGCTCGCACACGGGGGACCCTCACCCCAACCCTCTCCCAGAGGGAGAGGGAGTCGGAAGGGCTGTCCAAATGGCTCGGTGATGAGTCATCGCAAATATGAAACGCAACACCAGGCCCCGGCCAGGCCCCGGAGCCTCGCCGGGGGCGATTCACGGCACGAATCCGGTTGACTGCCTCGCGCCGACCCGGATAATCTCGGAGGCGTATTTCACACGTATCCATGGAAGGAGAGCGATCCGATGGGATGGGTAGACGCCGACGCGCACGTAGTGGAAAGCCCGCGTACGTGGGATTATCTGACGGCCTCGGAGCAGAAGTACCGGCCTGCTCTTTTCGATCCCGACGACGGGACGCAGCGGCAGAACTGGGTCATCGACGGGAAGATCCGCGGTCTTTTCCGGTTCGCGTTCACGGAGGAGGCGCTGGTGGAGCGGTCGCAGAGGGTCGGCAGGCAGATGACGACGTCCATGGAGACCCGCGACGTGGCCAACGTGGGGGCGCGGCTTGCCCATATGGACGAGCTGGGCATCGACGTGCAGGTGCTCTACACGAGCATTTTCCTGGACCCGTGCACCGAGCGTCCGGAAGTGGACGTGGCCCTTTGCGGCGCTTACAACCGCTGGCTGGCGGACATCTGGAAGGAAGGCGGGGGGCGGCTGCGCTGGATGTGCGTGCTGCCGTTCCTCAGCATGCCGGATGCCATGGACCAGTTGCGCTTCGCCAGGGAGAACGGCGCCTGCGGCATCTTCATGCGGCCGATGGAGGGTCCCCGCAGCGTGGACGACCCGTACTTCTTCCCGATCTACGACGAGGCTTCGAAGCGGGACCTGTGCATCGGGCTGCACCAGTCCAACGGCAATGCCAACCTGGTGGACATGCTCGCCAACCCCGACGGCAGCCGCGATTTCTTCAACCAGTACCGCATCTTCAACGTCGGGGCCTTCTTCCGGCTGGTGAGCTCCGGCGTGCCCAGGAGCTTTCCCGGGCTGCGGTTCGGCTTCATCGAGACCGCGGCGTCGTGGATTCCGTGGGTGGTCTACGAGCTGCGCCGCCGGCTGGACACGGTTGACGACAAGCTGCCGGAGGACCTGTTGCAGGACTACGGCCTGTACGTGACCTGTCAGATCGGCGACGACGTGCCGTACCTGCTGCGGCACGCCGGGGAGGGCGCCTTGATGATCGGCACGGACTACGGACACGCCGACTCCTCCACGGAGCTGGAGGCGCTCACGTCGCTCAAGGAGACGGGCGGCATCAGCGCGGAGATGCACACCCGGATCGTGGACGACAACCCGCGGCAGTTCTACGGTCTGTAGCGGGACGGCGGACGGCAAGGGACGGATGCGATGATCGGATATCCTGTCATTGACGCGGACGGGCACCTGACCGAGCCCATGACGGCCTACCGGGAGAGGATCCCGGAGCCTTACAACTCGGCCCGCGAGCTGTTTCCCCAGGACGGCTGGGACCGGGACCTGGGGCGCATGGGGCATCGGGTGGCCGATCCCGAGCGGGAGCTGGCGGACATCGACGCCGAGGGCATCGACACCGCGGTGCTGTTTCCGACCGCGGGGTTGAGCATCGGCAACGTGCGCGACCCGGCCCGGGCCCGGGTGCTGGCCACGGCGTACAACCAGTGGCTCCACGAATTCTGCAGCGCCTCGCCGGACCGCATCAAGGGCGTGGGCATCGTCGGCTTGCAGGAGGTCGAGAGCGCGGTGGAGGAGCTGGAGCGGCTGGTGGAGCTGGGCATGGTGGCGGTGCAGGTGCCCACCTACGTGGCCTGGCGCAAGCTGTCGGACCGGGAGCTGGATCCGTTCTATGCCGCGGTGGAGCGGTTGGACGTGCCCATTGCGGTTCACAGCCAGCCGCGCGACGCGGCCGGCACCGACCGCTTCGACAAGTTCCTGGCCATCCATGCCGTGACCCATCCGTTCGAGCAGATGATCGCCATGACCCAGCTCATCTTCGGCGGCGTGCTGGAGCGCTATCCGAGGCTGCGGGTGGGGTTCCTGGAGTCGGGCGCGGGCTGGGTGCCGTACTGGATGGACCGGCTGGACGAGGAGTGGGAGAAGCGGGGCGACGTGGAAGCGCCGCTGTGCACGCGCCCGCCCAGCGAGTACGTCCGCAGCGGCCGGTGCTACTTCGGCGTGGAATGCGAGGAGTTGACCATCCCCGACGCCATCCGCCACATCGGCGACCGCTGCCTGCTGTACTCGTCGGACAACCCCCACTGGGACACGGATTGGCCCCACTCGGTGGAGAAGCTGCGCAACCGCGACGACCTCACCGAGGAGAACAAGCACCGTATCCTGTGCCAGAATGCCGCTGATTTCTACCGGGTGCCGGTGAGCGAGATCGCCGCCGCGCCGGCGCGGACGTAGAAGAGAGAGGGTTGGCGGGATCAGCCCTCGGTATCCCGGCGGGCCTGCGCCGTAGAAAACACCGTTCTGTCGCGCAGGCTCCGGCGGGCCTGAAGGCCGATCCCCCCGGAGAACGTTGTCGGTAATCCGGTCTACAGGGTTCCCGAGCTTTTGACCGCGGGCATGTGGACTTCCGGCCCTTCGTCCTCGTCAACCCAGCCGCCGCGTTCGGCCTCGTTCAGCACGTTGAGGATGGTGTCCACCAGGTTCCGGGCGGAATCGACGCTCAATTCCACGGCCACGCGGGCGCCCGGCCCTTCGTCCTCGTTGACGAAGTCGATGTTGAGGGAGTGCTCTCTGAATACGTGGTACGGGTGGTCATAGGCGACGTTGGCCTGATTGACCCTGAACCAGTCCCGGGAGTTCTTGCCGCTGCCCTCCATGGCGACCTTTCTGGCGATCATCGTGCACATGGTCGTCTCCTTTCGTGTTCTTCGGAATCAACCCGCGGTTGCCGTCAGGGCCGCCGCGGCCCGGGCCGCCCGGTGTCCGGTCTCGGCCGACGAAGCCGCGCGGGCGGGTTCGACACCCGCCCTGTACCCTGACCTTCCCGCGGCGCGGCCCTATCCGAGCTGGTTCGCGAAGAAACCGAGGAGCTTCTTCCAGCCGTCCACCGCCTGTTCCTGACGGTAGTTGGGGCGGTCGTGGTAGAAGAATCCGTGGCCGGCTCCGTCGTAGCGATGGAACTCGTAGTCCTTGCCGTGCTTCTTGAGCTCGGCCTCGTGCTGGTCCACCTGTTCGGGCGACGGGCTCTTGTCGTCGTTGCCGAAGATCCCCAGGATCGTGCAGGAGAGGTCCGCGGTGTAGTCGATGGGCGCGACGGGCTGCTTCTCGTTGAGGTCGTCCGGGCCCGCCACCACGCGGCCGCCCCAGCACTCCACCACCGCGTCGAAGCCCTGGGCGCGGCAGGCGGTGAGAAAGGCGTGGCGCCCGCCCGAGCAGGTGCCCCAGATCCCCACCTTGCCGTTGTGGTAGGGCATGGAGCGCAGATAGTTCATGGCCCCCGTCAGGTCGCCTACCACCTGGTCGTCGGCCACGCCGCCGTCGGCCCGCACCTTGGCCGCCACGTCTTCCGGCGTGCCGTGTCCGGCCCGGAAGTAGAGGTTGGGCGAGATGGTGGCGAAGCCGTGGTGCGCCAGCCTGCGGGTGGCCTCCCGGTACCACTCGTCCCAGCCGGGCAGGTGGTGGATCGCCACCACGCCGGGGAACGGACCCTTGCCCAGCGGGCGCGCGTAGTAGGCGTTGATGGTGTCGCCGTTGTGGCCCTGGATGGTGATGGTCTCCGCCAGCATACCCTCGTATTGATCGGTCTCGTACATGCTTTCCTCCTTCAAGATTTCCTTGCCGTGATTTTCGACTCGGGAACGCCGCGATGATCTCATCCGGCTTTCCCGTGCGCTGACAGAACTAATAACAAGGCGTCGGGAAATTCAACCCCGCGTATCTTGACGGGGCGCCGGGGCCTTCAGTAGGATGGACCGACAAGGCGTGACCACGTGTAGGGGCGGTTTCAAACGTTTCAAACCCGTCCGTGCCCGCAACACGCGGCAGGCCATGGAAACGACAAGCGAATCGACGTAGCGCCAGCGCAAAGGAGGACTGCCCATGTACGTCTGTCTATCCCCTGGAGGCCAGTTGCTGACCCAGGGCGAAACCGCCTGCGACAAGTTGTTGGTGGGAACCGTGAACGGTGTTTTCTCTTTTCACAAGGAGAACGGCTCGTGGGAGAGGGACGCCGTGCACCTGCCTGGAAAGCACGCCAGCTCGGTCATCTTCGAGCCGGCGACCGGGACGCTGCTGGTCGGCACCTACGGCGGCGAGATCTACGCCAGCGCGGACGAGGGCCGCACCTGGGAGAAGCGCGACCGCGGCATCGGCGACAAGGAGATCTACTCGCTGGCCACCCAGGTGGTGGACGGCAAGCCCAGGGTCTACGCCGGCACGCAGCCCGCGCACCTCTACTATAGCGATGATCTCGGCAGGACCTGGACCGAGCTGCCGGGGCTGCGTCAGGTGCCGGGGGTCGAAAAGTGGACCTTCCCGGCGGAGCCGCATCAGGCTCATGCCAAGAGCATCACGTTCCATCCCACCGATCCCGACGTCATCCACGTGGCGGTGGAGGTGGGCGGCTTCCTGCGCAGCACGGACGGCGGCGAGACCTGGACCACCATCGCCAACATCAACCCGGACGCCCACCGCGTGTTCGTCCCGTCCAACGACCCGGACAAGCTCTACGGCACCGCGCCCACCACCAACTGCGGACCGGAGGTTACCGCGGGCTTCTGCGTGAGCGGCGACGGCGGCGCCACCTGGAAGAGCATGACGCCGCGGGATTTCCGCATTGGCTACGTGGACCCGTTCTTCGTCCACCCGCAGGACTCCAGGCTGCTGTTCGTGGCCGGCGCCAAGACCGGCCCGGGAACCTGGCGCAAGCTGCACACCGCGGACGCCCGGGTGGCCCGCAGCCGTGACGGCGGCGAGACCTGGGACATCCTGGGCGAGGGGCTGCCCGAGCACATCCGCGCCAACATCGAGGGCATGTGCATGGATGCCTGGAACGGGGGCTACGCCATCTTCGCCGGCACCACCGACGGCGACGTCTTCTACAGCGACGACGAAGGCGAGCACTGGACCACCCTCGCCAAGGGCATCGGCCCGGTGTCCAAGTCCCACCACCACATCAACCTCGCCCTGGAGGGCGAAGCCGCGCATCACTAGTCACCAGGTCTGCCATTCCCTCCGACCCGCTGCTTTCGGGCGGGGGTCGGAGGGGTTCTCTTGCGCCGCCTTTGTTCATCCTTTCATACGTTCGGATTGCGGTCCTGAGCCTCGTTCTGCTGCTCGATCAGTTGGGCGGTGAGGGCTTGAGGAAGTTCCTGTGGAGCTGGCGCAGGCGGAAGCCCGCCGTGCGTACCCTGAACATTGCTGCGGGTGACCGACGGATGGTCGCGGACCTCTACGCCACGGGGGATGCCGGCCCTGGCCCCGGCCTGGTTCTGACTCACGGGGTGCTCGAAACGGGCAAGGACGACCCGCGGCTCGTGGCGCTGGCAAACTGTCTGGCAGGCTGCGGCTTCACCGTCCTGGTCCCCGAACTCGACGGCCTCAAGTCCCTTCGTCTCGAGATGGACGAGGCGGAAGACCTGGTGGCGGCCTTTCGCTTCCTGCGGTTGCTGGAACACGTGGACGAGACTCGCGCCGGCCTGTTCGGCATCAGCTTTGCCGTGGCCCCGACGCTGAAGGCCGCGTCGGACCCGTCCATCCGGGAACAGGTCCGGTTCGTGGTCTTGTTCGGCGGCTACTACGACACCGTCAACGTGGTCCGCTACCTGACCACCGGGCAGGACGAGTATCGGGGACACCGCCACCTGGAACCCCCCGAGGACTATGCCCGGGAAGTGTTCGTGAAGAACGTCGTACTGCATGTGACGGAGGAGCGGGACCGCCTGATCCTGTCCGGTCTGCCCGGCGCGGGCGCCCGGGACCCGGAAGGGGAAGCGGCTTCGTTCTCGCCGAACCAGCTCACGGAACGCGGCCGCGCGCTGTACGAGCTCATCCGTAACCGGGATCCGGCGCGGGTCCCGGGCCTGATGGAGGCAACGGAACCCGCCGTCCGCGAATATCTGGAAGGCCTTTCCCTGCGTCCGGTGGTCTCGCAGGTGAAGGCGTCGGTTCTCATCGGGCACGGGGACACCGATCCGCTGATTCCCTCCACGGAGAGCCTGCGGCTGGCGGATGCGCTACCGGACCCGAGCCGTGTCCACGTCGCCATCCTGAAGGTCGTAAGCCACGTGGACACACGGCTTTCCGTGCGCTCGATGCGCGAGTTCCTGACCGTCTCCCTCCCGTCCTGCTGCCGGTTCTACGGGCTGATCTTCCGAATCATGAAGCAGCAGCTCGAACCGTGACACGGGGTAGCGCTTGTGCCCTGAAATGACACACGTCTCTCTGTCCGTTCCCGTCTCGCCAGGCGTGGGGCAATGCCTCCGACCCCTCCGGCCCGGATTTTGCCCATTGGTTCTCGCCTTGGCCTCTTTTTATGATGGATTATTCCATTGACTAAATTTAGTTTTTGGTATAAATTTATCTCAAATAATTGATCGTTGTAAATACTGCGATGTAAAAATACTGATATGGCCGAGTTCTCAAACCCGTTTCGTCCAGGCGCAGGACACAAGCCTCCCTACCTGGCAGGGAGGCAGGCAGAGCGTAAAGAGTTCCTGCGGTTGCTTCAGCAAACCACGATTCTGGAAAACATGGTTTTGACGGGGCTTCGAGGAGTCGGAAAGACGGTGCTTCTCGACTCGTTCAAGCCTTTGGCGATGAACCAGGGGTGGATCTGGACGGGGAACGATCTCTCCGAGTCCACGAGCGTAAGTGAGGACAACATGGGAATCCGGCTCTGCACGGATCTGTCTCTGATCACCTCGGGCGTCGTGATGGAAACGGTGGAGGTGCCCAACGTCGGATTTGCTGCCGACTCCGATAAAATCCCACGCACCCTCGATTACCCCGCTCTCATGGGTCTCTACAGGGGGCTGCCCGGCCTGCCCCTCGACAAGGTCAAGGGTGTTCTGGAGATTGCCTGGAGTGCATTGTCGAGGGAATCCAACGTGTCCGGAATCATCTTCGCGTATGATGAGGCACAGAACCTCGCTGACCAGTCGGCGAAAGAGGAGTATCCATTGTCACTCCTGCTCGATGCCTTTCAGTCGCTGCAAAAAAAGGGACTTCCCTTGATGCTCGTCCTTGCGGGTCTCCCGACCCTGTTTCCCAAGCTGGTGGAAGCAAGGACTTTTTCCGAGAGAATGTTCAGGGTCGTCTTTCTGCAAGGCCTTTCCCGGAGCGAAAGTGAAGACGCGGTCCGCAAACCCGTCGAAGACGCGGAGTGTCCCTTGAAGCTTGGCGACAACTCCGTCGAAACGATCATCGACACATCCGGCGGATATCCCTACTTCATCCAGTTCATTTGCAGAGAAGTGTACGACGCATTCATTCAACGGATCGATAGGGGGGAGCGGGCGGTCGTACCCATCGAGGCGATCGAGCAGAAACTTGATACGGACTTTTTCGCCGGGCGATGGGCTCGCGCCACCGACCGGCAACGGGAGTTGTTGTTCGTGATTTCGCGGCTTGAGAACTGTGACGACGAGTTTACGGTTCAGGAAGTGGTGGAGGAATCCGGACGATGCCTGGACAAAGGGTTCAGCAGCAGCCATGTCAACCAGATGCTTGTGGCGCTGGCGTCTCGGGGCCTGGTGTTCAAGAACCGGCATGGGAAGTATTCTTTCGCGGTACCGCTATTGGGTCGATTCATCAGCCGCCAGCCGCGTGGATAGGGCGCCCGTGGCGCGCGGCGCTTACTTTTGTCGCGGGAAAACCTTAAGATCACGGTTCGCACGCGCGTACCAGACGTGACGCACACCACACGGGAGGAAGCGACACTCATGAGCTTTGACCCCAAATCGCCGGCGTTCTGGGACCAGGGCGCCACGCGCAAGGAGCTCGAGCGGGTATTCGACATCTGCTACGGCTGCACGCTTTGCCACACCCTCTGTCCGTCCTTCGTGAGCCTGTTTCAGATGATGGACGAGAACTTCGGGGACGCGAGTTCCCTGAAGGACCACCAGATGAAGCGGGTTGTCGACCAGTGCTACCAGTGCAAGCTTTGCGACCCCATCTGTCCGTATGTTCCGCCTCACGAGTGGGACATCGATTTCCCCCGGACCATGATGCGGGCCAGTCTCGTTGAAGCCGGGAACGAAGGGGTGAGCTGGGCCGACCGCCTGATGGGCGACACCGACCGGGTCGGGCGGTTGGCCGGTTGGGTGGCGCCCATCGTCAACTGGGCCAACCGCACCCCCTTCCTGCGCCGCCTGATGGAAAAGTACATGGGGGTCCACCGCGACCGGTTGTTGCCCACGTATCACGGGCAGAGCTTCGCCGGGTGGATGCGCCGGCGTCCCGCGGCCCCCAGGGGCGACGGCGAGGAGAAGGCGGCGCTGTTCTACACCTGCACGGTCAACTACAACGAGCCCGAGATCGGCAGGGCGGCGGTGGGGGTGCTGGAAAAGAACGGCATCGAGTGCGTCGTCCCCGAGCAGCAGTGCTGCGGCCTTCCGTTCATCGACGTGGGGCTGTTGGACGAGGCGCTGAAGAAGATCGAGGCCAACGTCGCAAGCCTGAGCCGGACGGTCCGCCAAGGCTACAAGATCGTGGTGCCCAGTGCGAGTTGCAGCTACATGCTCAAGCAGGACTATCCGCGCATGCTGCCCACCGACGACGCGAGACGGGTCGCGGAGAACACCCTGGACCTTTCGGAGTACCTGGTGAAGGTCCACGAGAGCGGCAGGCTGGACCTGAATTTCTCTCGGGAGGTGGGGAAGATCCGCTATCACCAGCCGTGCCATCTCAAGGCGCAGAACATCGGCTTCAAGGCCCAGGAGCTGATGCAGCTCATCCCGAACTCGGAGGTCTCCCGCATGCAGTGCTGCAGCGGGCACGACGGAAGCTGGAGCGTCAGGAAAGAGAACTTCGAGGCGTCGATGCAGGTAGGGAGGCCGCTGTTCAAGTTCATGCGGCCCGAGAACGCCTGTACGGTCACCGACTGTCCGTTGTCGGCGATCCAGGTGGAGCAGGCCACCGGCAGAAAGCCGGTGCATCCCATCGTGGTGATGGCGCGGGCTTACGGGCTCGAGTTAGAGCCGTAGCGGCCTGTAGCATGGACAGCAGGACTACAGGCCGCCAAACCCCGCGCCGCAGCCGGACTACCTCGGGTCGAGGATCCAGCCGCCTTCCTTTTCCAGGCCGATGACGTATTCGTCGTCGGCCTCCGAGGGAAGGACCTCCGCCAGGTGATTCCGGTAATCCCCTTCCGAAAGCAGTTCCCCGGTCACGCTGTAGGGTTTGCCGGCGTAGTTGCCGATGTAGCGCCGGAACTTGTCGCTGGGAATCGTCAACTTGGACTGATCGTTGGCGACGTTGTGATTCAAGGCGTCCACGAGGGCGGCCACCTCCTTGAAGAAGGTCGCGCGTGACAGTTCGTTCAGCCGTTCCATGTCCGCGGGCTCGTCGAACAGGTGCTCGTCGTAGCGCCCTTTCAGACCCCAGACATAGGCCCAGTGGGCGGAGCTGGATTCATCCTGCCCGAACAGGTCGTAGGCGGTGGAGATCCATTTGTTGAAGTACTTCTGGATGGTGGCCATGGGAATCTTGCCGGCCTTGACGATGCGCATCAGGCCGATGTTTCCCTGGGCCAGGTGGTACGCTTCCTCCTTCAGCATGGGCAGGGTGCTGCGGCCCAGCGGTGCGAAAGCGCTACGGCTGAGCATGTTCAACTGGTACTTGCCGTCACGGTCGATGAAGCTCGTGTAGGTGAAGAAATCCAGCCAGTTCCGCACGGGCTGGTTGAAGGAATCCAGCAGACGACTGCCCGCGGACGCCCGCCGCTCCAGCAGCCGTTGGGACTGACGCTTGCCGGAGTCGCCGAACTGGGTCACCAGTACGTAGGCCATCTGCCAGCCGTGCCGCATCTCTTCCCGGTTGATGCGGATCAGATTCTTGAGGTCTACCTCGGTGGGGGCCCGTTCGATCAGGTTGGTCTGTTGCTCCACGGAGGCGAACTCCGTATCGCCCTGGAACTCGATCAGGTGGGCCAGCGCGTCCTGAATTCGCTGGTCGGGGATGTCCGTCACCTTCTCCCACTTGGGCCGCCCGGCGTATTCGCCGAACTCGATCTCGTTGCTCTCTACCTCGTCGAGCTTCGTCTCGAAGGTGTAGTCGCTTCCGATGAGGTCCATGGGGTAGCCGATGTCGTCGTGCCACTGATGGAATGCGTCCACCCAGTCGTCAAAGGTGTCAATCCTCTCCTTCTTTATCGACATGTCTCGCTCCTTTACTGAACAGGATGGAGGTATTCCGAGGGCTATACTCTGACCTCAGCGCCCGCGAAGAAACTCTGCCCGTGAGGTGTGATTCTCTGTACGCTCCTAACCTCTTTTAGTGCGGGTGGCGCAATTTTGCAAGCGCCGAGTTTGCACCCGCGGCACAAGGGGTCCTTCCATTGTCACCCTGAGCAGAGCGAAGGGTCTCCCCGCCGTGGATGAGGCGATTCTTCGCTCCGCTCGGAACGACAGGTTTGGCGAGGACTTGCGACAGAACGGATTCAAGCCGTGGCTGTCACTATATATGGTAGTTAAGGGTTGACCCTGATACCATATATTGCTATCAGGATTTCCATGGCGCAGCCCCCTCCCGGGAAGGGGGGGCTTGCGGCCACACGGTCGGCCCGACGCGCGTTGCGAGACCAATCGAACCGTTCGACTCAAGGTGGGCAGGACATGACCGATCATCACTACAGACAAGGGGCAAGGTGAGGAATCACGGACAAAGGAGCACGTCTGATCGCGTACTACTTGACGCACCATCAACAGGTGCCCATGGATGCCGAGTCCTTCTACCGATGGCATGCAACCCAGCGGCCTCCCGAGGATAGGAACCGTGTTCACGGACAAGACCCGTGACGCCATCCGTGCGGTGGCGCGCTCCTACGAACAGGCACTGCCACACGGTCAGCGCAAGCGGCTCGGTCAGTACTTCACCGGGCTTCCCCTTGGCAGGCTTCTTGCCCACCTGGCTCTCGATACAAACACGCGCGCCGTGCTCGACCCCATGGCCGGGCATGGCGACCTGCTGGATGCGACATGGGAGGCAGCAACGGAACGCGGTATGGCGATCCAACGGATCGACGGTATCGAAATTGACGAGGCCACGGCGGAATCCTGTCGGGACCGTCTCGACGGGATGGTTGGAACCGGCCCTGGCCCTGACCGGCAGATCGTCACGGGAGACGCTTTCGATCCAGCGTCCATCCGTGCGCTGCCACGACAGGCCTACGACCTGGTCATCACCAATCCGCCCTACGTCCGTCATGAGAGACACAAGGGACGCACTGCGGTCCGCGCCGGTCTGAACGCTGTCCTTGCCGCCCATCTTTCCGGCGCCGAAGCCCGAGTCTGGCATGCCTTGTCCGATGGCTATTCGGGTCTGGCCGATCTGTCCGTGCCCGCATGGATTCTGTCCGCTGCAATGGTCCGACCCGGTGGACGGCTTGCTCTCGTCGTTCCCGCAACGTGGCGCTCCCGCGATTATGCGGATGTGATCCGCTACCTTATGTTGCGCTGCTTTTCCTTCGAATACATCGTGGAGGACCGGCAGCCCGGTTGGTTTTCCGATGCGCTGATACGGACGCATCTCATCGTCGCCCGACGGCTACCCGCACTGGAAATCGCCAAGCCCATCAAGACGCGTCACACACTGCCGGAAGCGCTGTGGGTCCAGGTTTCACCCGAGGTTACCAGGGCAGGCTCGCTTGTGGGCGCCGCTTGTGCAGGTGCTTGTCCCGAAGAAGCGTTTGCGGATTGGTTGCAGGCTGGGTGTCCCGGTACCCGGCGCGGTATCAGCGTCCGACCGTTTGACCCGGTGAGTGAGTACGCCAGCCTTGAACGGCGTGTACGGCACCGTCCCTGGCACCGTGACCTGGATGGTGAAACGGGGCGCCTGCCGCTTTTTGCGGGCGTCCGACCGGTCAGCGCGGCGACATTGCCCAGAGCGCTTGCGGATATCCTGCCGCCCGGGACATTGCCGGGCGCCCTGTTGCATCTCGATGAGGCGGGTGTTGTTGTCGGACAGGGTCTACGGACCGGGTGCAACCGTTTCTTTTACGTCACCGCCTGCGATGAGGCGAGTCCGGATGAGACCGTGGTCGAAGTATCGTCCGTTTTTGGCGCACGCCGTTTTGCCGTGCCCGTCGCCGCGCTGCGGCCCGTGCTCCGCGGACAAGGTGAGCTCGCGTCCGTCGAAGCTTCGCGAGTACCCGGAGGGCGTGTTCTTGATTTGAGCGCGTGGATTCTGCCGGAGGACAGGCCCACCGTTCTGGCGGCTCGGGAAGCCTACGCCTCCCGTGGTGAGGCTCCGCCGCAACCCATGCCCAAGGAGCTCGCCGCACATGTCCGACTGGCAGCGGCGACGTCCGTGGGTCGTGGCGGGGTAGTCAAGCCGATTCCCACGCTGTCCGCGGTGCGGACGAACGCGCGGGCATCGCGTGACACCCGCGTCACACCTCGTTTCTGGTATATGCTTCCGGAGTTCGCTCCGCGCCATTTGCCTGCTGCCTTTGTCCCAAGGGTCAATCACGACCTGCCCTGGGTCGAGGCCAACCTTGATCCGCCCGTCCTTATCGACGCAAACTTCTCCACGTTTCGGGCACGGTCGGGGAATTGGACACGCTATGCACTCAAGGCGCTTCTGAACAGCGCCTGGTGCCGAGCGGCCATGGAGGCGCTGGGTACCCCCATGGGCGGTGGCGCACTCAAGCTGGAAGCGACTCATCTGCGGCATCTCCCCGTACCCGCCCTTTCCGATTCCGAAAAGGACGAACTGGACTCGGTGGGCAAGCAGCTTGTCAGAGGTGTATCGCCGGCCAGGACACGTGCCGACAGGATTGTCCTTGGCGCCATCGTTATGGGGATGGCGAAGGCGCCGTCGTTGACCGTTCTTGTGGAGGCCATCGAAAAGTGCGCCCTCTCGCTATCGGCTGCCCGCAGGCGCGCCGTGTGATGGAGTGCGATGGAATCAGATTGACAAGGGGTCCGACGGTTCCCGATTCACATGCCGATCCCGAGAGACCCGCTCGGTTCCGCCACGGTCGCGTTGCACACCTTGATCCTAACCGACGACCGTGATCTCCTCGATGGGAAACTGGGTGGTGACCTGGGGGCCATCCTCGGTCACCACCAGCATCTCCTCCAGCCGGACGCCCCACTGGAGCGGCTTGCCGTGCTGTGTTTCCAGCGCGAAGCTCATGCCCGGCTCGATCACCACCGGGTGGTCCAGGGAGTAGATGCGCGACACCACCGGCGTGTCGTACTGCGCCAGACCGAGTCCGTGCCCCCATAGATTGGCGGCTGCCTGGTCCTCTTCCTCGTAGCCCCACGTGTCCTTGGCCGACGGCCACACCTCGGCGATGTCCCTGGTGGTGGCGCCGGGTTGAACCTTGTCGATGGCCTTGTAGAGCCACTCGTAGGCGATATCGTAATATCGTCTCTGTTCGTCGGTGGGCTTCTTGCCGACGCAGTAGGTCCGGTACATGCAGCTCTTGTAGCCGTTCCACGTCACCGCCGCCATGTCGATGATGACCAAGTCTCCGGGCTGGATGATGCGGTCCGAGAAATGCCGCCAGTTGGGCCAGCTATTGGGGCCGGACGAGACGATGATGTCCTCCACGTCCTCGATGCCCGGGATGTTGTAGAGGAACTCCATGGCGAAGGCCGTGATCTGATGTTCCTGCATGCCCGCCCTGAGAAAGTGCGAGATGGCGGTATGGCAGGCGTCACAGATGGCCGCCACGATGCGCATGGCTTCCAGCTCGTCCACGTTCTTGATGGCGCGGGCGGAGACCATCGGCGACATGCCGTCGGCCCACTGGATGCCGTGGGCGTTGAAGGAGTTGATCATGTTGAGGTCGATGAAGTCGACTCCAAGCGGCGCCTTGTCCACGCCGTACTTCTTCATCTCGTCCAGGATCGCGCGGGTGAACTTCGTCACCTGCTGCTCGGCGGCGCCGCCGACGGCCCCTTTGATCCACGAGTAGGCGTAGCGCACGTTGTCCCTGGGTATCCACGGGCAATGGCGGTTGATCTGCGTGCCGATGTCGCCCTGCTCGAACAGCACCGGCTCCGCCCCCTCGCACAGCAAGGCGTAGCGCAGGCCGGGCTTGAGCCGGCACCATCCGGGGGTCACGGTGCTGGTGACGTAGCGGACGTTCTCGTCGTACATCACGAGCATGGCCCCGAGGCCGGCGCTTTTCATGGCCTCCCGTGCCCGGTTCAGGCGGTATTCGCGCAGACGGTTCCAGTTGACGCGCTGCTGCCAATCGGTTCCCACCAGACCAAAGCTCGATGTCGAACGGGTGACCATGGAAGACTCCTTATCTTGAAGGGGATCGAAATCCTGAAAGGTGTGACTTTATAGAGGCACATACTCCAAGACCTGACCCCCGTTAGACCTACGGGCGGGGCGGCCGTACCACCTCGCGGTTGATCAGCGAGTAGGGCAGTTCTCCCTTGAGCACGCTGACGACCTGCCCTACGGCGCGCCGGCGCATGTCCGCCCTCGCTTCCTCGGAATACCAAGCCGAGTGGGGGGTCAGGATAACGTTGTCGAGGGTCGTGATGGGATTGTCGGTCTCCGGCGGCTCCCGCTCCAGGACGTCGAGCCCGGCCCCGGCAATGGTTCCCTGCCGCACGGCCCGGACCAGATCCGCCTGGTTCACGATCCTGCCCCGGGCCACGTTGATCAGAAAGGCCGTAGGCTTCATCTTCGCGAACACCCTGGCGTCGATCATGCCCTCGGTCGCGGGCATCAGCGGTACGTGGACGGAAACGTAGTCCGACTCTGCCAGCAGCGTGTCGAGGTCCGCCAACTCCGCGCCGGATTCCCGTGCCGTGACCTCGTTCACGTGCGGGTCACTGGCCAGGACCTTCAGTCCGAAGCCATGCGCTCTGGCGGCCACGGCGGCGCCGATGTGGCCGATGCCCAGGAGCCCCAGGGTCTGGCCGCGAAGCCGTCGCAGGACCGGCATCTTCGCCAGGTCCCAGGCGCCGTCACGGGCGATGCGGCCCGCGGGGAAGAGCCCCCGGGCGCAGGCCAGCAGCATCGCCACGGCCTGATCCGCCACTTCGTCGATGCAGTAATCGGTGGTGTTGGCCACCATGATCCCGCATCGGGTGGCGGCATCCACGTCCACGTTGTCGTAACCGATGCCGAACCGGACGATGACCCGGCAGCGCTCCAGGCTTGCGATGACCCTCGGCGTCATGCGCGCGTAGGTGTTGAGGATGGCATCCGCGTCCCGGCACAAGGCAATCACGTCGTCCTCGGCCTTGCACTGGCCGATCACCAACTCGGTGTCCATCTCGCGAAGCATCCGGGCTTCATCGTCCATGGACGGGAACAGATGGTCGGTGACGGCGACGGTGTAGCGTGGCATGGAGAGGGATTTCCCGGTTGAGCGGATGCAGCCTACTACACGTCGCTCCGGTGTTTCAACGGCGCCAACTCGGCCATGCGCGCACTTGCGACCATGGCTGGCAGTCTCGCTTCATCTGGGAGTGACGCGCAGCCTCTTGTATACAGGAAGTAAATATAGGGTCGTGCGCTTTGGTTGGCGCTACTGCAGCGCGCAGCCCTTCCGGTAGCGGCGCAGGCAGGTCAGGTTGCGATGGAATACCGCCGCCTGGGCGCGGGCGAAGCCGGCCGGGCCGGAGCCGTTGTCCCGGCCGCGCTGATACCGCGCCCAGTCGCCGTCGTTGCGCTCGCGCCAGTAGCCGTCGAGGATCTGCGCCGGCAGCGGCTTGAGTTGCGGGAGCGTGTTGTAACGCGCGCCGGGGGGACCGTCGCGGCCGGGCAACCGGCGGCGTTCGCCGAGGAAGCCGTGAAAGGAATAGAAGGCGTCGGAGCCGGGGAGGAACGCGAGCTCGTACTCGACGGTCCCTGCCGGATCGGTGATGTCGTCAGCGGACATCATCGGCCGCCGGCGGTATCCCATCATGAAGGCCCTGGCGTCGGAATCCAGGAACCGCACCGCGCGTCGTGCCGTTCGCGCCGGGACGTGAGGGTAAAGCTCGTTCGAGCGGATGGCAACGTCGATGTCGAACCGTCCGTCGCGTCCCAGCTCCACCTCTTCTCCGACGAGGTAGGTGCGCAGGTAGTTATGCTGCTGCAAGGTCAGGGCAACGGGACGCTCGGACCCGTCCAGCACCACGAATGCGGCGGTGTAGTGGTCGAGCTGATGCCAGTCGTCCAGGTCCGCCACCAGCCCGAGGGGGATGGCTACGGCCAGGGGCAGCGCCGCGGGCAGACCGCTCATCCGGAACACCAGGTGGTAGGTCACGACGATGAACTCCTCGCCCGTCCGGCCGGGTTCCCGCGGCGCCCACAGGTCGGTGCGCTCGGCCGCGGCGTAGACCACGGGGCGCGGCTTGGCGGTTCCCGGCACGTGCACGAATTCGGCCCGGACGTCGTCACGGTGCCGGTTCAGGTCCGCCGGAGTCGGACCGTCGATGCGGACGCCATCCCCGGTCACCAGGTAACCGTGGGCGATGTAGTCGCGGTAGAAATCGATCGGCCCCTCGTGACCGGCGGGCAGGTGGAAGCGCGGCGCGTGGCGGCGGGCCAGAACCTGATCGGCCGGTCCGGCGACAGCGGCCGGCGGATTCGCGGCGAAATACTCGGCGAAACCCGGATACTGCGAAAAATTCCGGTCGGCGGCGACCCCCGAGGACGCGCAGAGCGCCACGAGACACGCAAGGAAAGCGACCGTCGATGCGCGACGCAGCATAGGCATCGGATGGTCACCCGCGTCCTGCCTCACGAACGGATGGGCCACTGGGGACTCGCAAGCCGCCACTCCAACGGCTATGGATTCCGCGTCAACTGCCGATGGTTGTCTGTAGAATCGCCGTGCGCGCCGAATTTGATCGATCTTTATAGTATTTGACATCCCTGCGATCCCTGGTGCTACGATGCGATCCCGATGGTAGAGACCCTCGCCACGAAGCAAGACCTTGCCGAGCTCAAGGCCGAACTCAGGGAAGACATTAGCACGCTGAAGCGCGATGCCGCGGTTCTGAAGCTGGCAGTATTCAGCTTTTCTCCGACCATTCTGGCTCTGCTGGTCAAGCTGGTCTTCTTTCCCTGAACCTTTTCTCTTTCCCCCTGAACCTTTTCTCTTTCCCCCTGAACCTTTTCCGCACCGGCTTGGGCGCCTCCGCCGAAACGCGGACCGGTTGCCTCGACCTGCCGGATGGTAATATGCATGGGTGTGCAACTCACACGAGGAGGCATCGCCCATGGAAACCCTGTTCAACAGTCCCGACAAGTTCAAGAGCCGCTTCGCCACCGTTGACGGCTACAAGACCCACTACCTCGAGGCGGGGGAAGGAAACCCTCGGAAACTGCTGCTGGTGCACGGCGGCGCCATCGAAGTGGGCATGGGCTGCTACCGCTGGTACGCCAACATCGTCCCGCTGGCGAAGAAGTTCCACGTCTTTGCCATCGACGAGCTGGGCCACGGCTACACCGACCCGCCGCGTAACCTCGACGACCTGAGCCACATCCGGGTGCGGGCGGACCACGTGCTGAACTTCATCGAGACGCTGGGGCTCGGTCCGGTCAACGTCGCCGGCCAGTCCCAGGGCGGCTGGATCGTCACCTACATCACCCTCATGCGGCCGGACCTGGTCCGGAAGCTGATCCTCATCGACAGCGGCAGCACCGCCGGACGGCCCGCGGAGGTGGCTTCGCTTCAGTCCACCGAGGTGGACGGCGTAGCCGTATCCGGGGACACCAACGAGCTGCCCTACCAAAAGGAGCTGTTCGAGCCCGGCACCATGCGACCGAAAGAAGGTCTGACCACCACCCGGGAAGGCGTGCGCAAGTACGCCAGCGCGTTCTTCTACGACAAGTCCATGGTCACCGAGGAGTTCCTCGACCACCTGATGGAGTTGTCCGACCGGTGGAGCCGGCTCTATGACGACCACCGGGGCGAGCAGTACTGGGCCAGGACCACCCTCGCCGGCCAGCGCCGGCAACTGGAGATCGACGGCAAGCACATCCGCGAGCACGTGCACAGGATCCGCACGCCCACCCTGGTGGTGTGGGGCAGGAACTCCAACAAGGGGCTCGACATGGGCTTCCTGCTGTACAAGCTCTTTCCCAATGCGCAGATGCACATCCTCGACAAGGCCAACCACTTCCTGTGGCTGGACCAGTGGCAGGATTTCAATGCGCTGGTGGAGTGGTTCATCGAGAAACCCGAACCGGCATAGCTGGAACCGGATTTCCTGGATGCCGGCTTTCGCCGGAATGACATTTCGGGCATTGGCGGTCTATTCTCCTGGCAATGACGAGACGCGACCGATGACGAAACGCGACATTCGATGCCACTTTCAATGCGACGCCCGTGCAGCGGGGAGGTAACCCAGTGGAAACCTTGTTCAACAGTCCGGACAAGTACACGAAGCGATACGAGACCATAGGCGGCTACAAGACCCATTTCATCGAGGCCGGCGACCCGGCCAGCGACCGGCTGCTGCTGGTACACGGCGGCAGCGCCGCCCTGGGAGCGGGCCTCTACCGGTGGTGGCCCACGGTGCTGCCGCTGGCCGGTAAGCTCCATGTGTTCGCCATCGACGAGCTGGGACACGGCTTCACCGATCCGCCGAAAGACATCGCCGACCTGGGCCACGTGCGCGTGCGCGCCGAGCACGTCATCCGTTTCATCGAGGAGCAGGGGCTGGCGCCCCTCAACCTGTGCGGGCAGTCCCAGGGCGGCTGGATCGTCACCTACATCACCATCACCCGCCCGGACCTGGTGAAGAAGCTCGTGCTGGTGGACAGCGGCAGCACGGCCGGGTCGGGCTTCAAGACCGGCGCGAAGAACGACATTGCCGACGTTCAGGAGATCGATGGGGAGAAGATCCGGACCGGCGCCGGCGAGCTGCCGTACTTCAGGAAGATCTTCGAGCCCGGCACCATGCTGCCCAGGGAGGGGCTGCTGGACACCCGCGAGGGCATCCGCATGTACACGGAGACGTTTGCCTACGACCACGCCATGGTCACCGACGAGTACGTGGACTATCTGGAGGAGACCTCCAGGCGCTGGACGGCGTACTACCTGGAGCACCGGGGCAAGAAATTCTGGAACAACCAGGACGTCAAAGGCCATCACGACATGTACTTCTTCGAGGGCAAGCACATCCGCGACCATGTCCACCGGATCACGAACCCGACGCTCTTCATCGCCGGCAAGAACTCGGTCAAGGGCATCGATCCGCAATACGAGCTGTACAAACGCATGCCCAACGCGCAGATGCACATCCTGGACAAGGCCAGCCACTTCTGCTGGTGGGACCAGGTGCGGGACTTCAACGACTTGGTTCTCTGGTTTGTTTGCAAGGAGGATTGAGCGATGGAAACCATCTTCAACAGCCCGGACAAATGGAACAGCCGCTTCGCCACCGCGGACGGCTACCGGACCCACTACATCGAGGCCGGTGAATCCAACCCGGAACGGGTGGTGCTGTGCCACGGCGGCGCCAACGAGATCGGCATGGGCAACTACCGCTGGTATCCCAACATCGTGCCGCTGGGAAAGCACTTTCACGTCTACGCCATCGACGAGCTGGGACACGGCCGGACCGACCCGCCGCGCGACCCGGACGACCTGGGCCACGTGCGCGTGCGGGCGGAGCACGTCATCAGCTTCATCGAGGCCCTGGACCTGGCGCCGGTGAATCTGGTGGGCCAGTCCCAAGGCGGCTGGATCGTGACCTACATCACCATCAAGCGGCCGGACCTGGTGAAGAAGCTCGTGCTCATCGACAGCGGCAGCACCGCGGGATCGGGCATCCGCAAAGCGGGCGAGGGCCGGCAGGTCATCGAGGTGGACGGACAGCAGGTGGAGGTGGACGGCAGCGGCGACCTCCCCTACTTCAAGGACCTGTTCGAGCCCGGCACCATGATGCCCAGGGAGGGGCTGACCAACACCCGGGAAGGCATCCGCAAGTACATCCAGGCCTTCGTCTACAACAAGGACATGGTCACCGAAGAGTACCTGGACCACCTGATGGAGCTGTCCGCCCGCTGGAACGACCTCTACATGAAGCACAAGGGGAAGGAGTACTGGGAGAAGAACGGCATGGAGGGCGCCAGCGAGATGTACTACTTCGACGGCGCCCACATCCGCGACCACGTGCACAAGATCAGCGTCCCGACCCTGGTGATGTGGGGCCGCAACTCCAACAAGGGCATCGACCCCGGCTACGATCTCTACAAGAGCATCCCCAACGCCCAGATGCACATCTTCGACGAGGCCAACCACTTCGTGTGGCTGGACCAGCCGGAGGACTTCAACGACTTGGTGACGTGGTTCCTGGGAAAAGAGTAGGGGCGGGTTTTGAACCCGCCCGTTCCCGCACCACGCGGTGGGGCCATACGGGCTCCTGGGGGATTTCCTGTGAAAATCGCCTTCGGGGTGGTGGTGCGACGATCATGAGTGGATTTCAAGCTAACGCCGGCGTTTCCTGCCGTGGCGTGGCGGCAGTTCGCGTTTCAGGCCGCCCGCGTCCAGCTTGGCCTCGTAGAGATATGCGGTCACGGGACCGTACCGGGTGTCGCCGGCGAAACGGACGGGGACCGGCGGCATCTCATCGAACACGCGCGCCATCCGGAGTCGCACCACGGCGTCGTTGCGGTTTCGCCCGTCGCCGGACTTCCGCTTGAACCCGGCCTTCTTTTCGAGCCGTACGCGGCAATCGACCGTGGGGCCGGCAAACGGCGAATACCGGCTGGCCTTGAGCCGTCCGGTCCCGTTCGCCTCACCCACGAGTTCGTAGAGACGGCGCCCGTCAAAGATGGGGATGCGCAACCTGCACCCCTGACCGGCGTCGAAACGGGAAATCACCGCGAGGAAGGCGCCGGCGGGGTCGAGGGCTCCCTTGAGTCCGGAGGGAGATACTCCGGACTTCTTGCCGGGCTCCACGTGTACGAGCTTCGGCGTTCCCTGGTCGAAGCCGAGTTCCACGAGGCGTTTTCTGCTCCATCGCTTGTTCCGGTACCCTGCGCGAACCGGCACGACCTCTCCCGAGACCAGGGTGCCGCGCGAATACGCCGTTACCTTCCAGCGCACGACCTGGGCGAGGCCCGCGGTCTTCAAACGCGCCTGCACGGCATACGCTGTCGCATGGAGATCATATGCCGCGGCATCCACGTCGTAAGCGGCCGAATCGAATCGGACGCCAACGCCGAGATCGGCGGCGTGGATGCCGCTGAAACGGACTTCGTAGGCAAGATGCAGCCGCCCTTCTCCCGCGGCGGCGCTCGATATCAAGCATACCCCGGCAAGCGCGCCCAGGGACAAGTTCAGCAACGCGGTCCATACGCGCCGCCACGTTCGAGAATCCGTAAGGCCCATGTATCGAGTAAACCAAGTCAACGCCGGTTGGGCAACCAGCCGCGGCCGGGACCGTCCGAACTCGCGGTCCCGGCCGCGCTACAGCAGAAGGCGCTCCTCGTACTCGACCCGTGAGAGCACCCGCGGCTCGTCTTCGGTGACCAGCACCATGTCCTCGATGCGCACGCCGCCCCCGCCCCGGACGTCCGGTACCCACACCAGCGGCTCTACTGCGAAGACCATGTTGGGCTGGAGCTCGAAAACCGTGGCGCCCGGCAGCGTCTCGCCGATGTAGGGCGGCTCGTTGGCGCCCATGCCGATGCCGTGGCCGATGAACAGGCTGAACAGGTGCTCGGCCAGACCGTAGCGTCCGATCCGGGCGACGATGGCGTCGGAGACGTCCTTGTTGGTGTTGCCCGGGCGCATCCGCGCGATGCCCGCCATGAGCCCTTCGTACACCGCGGTGTAGATTTCCTTCTGCCGCCGGGCCGGCTTGCCGATGATGGTGGTGCGGCCGATGTCGGCGAAGTAGCCGTTCCACATGGCGCCGATGTCGATGAAGCAGAGATCGCCGTTGCGCATGATCTTGTCGGTGCAGATGCGGTGGGGCGGCGACATGTGCTCGCCCGAGGCCACGTAGGGCGTGATCACGTGCGCCATCTCGCCGCCCAAATGGAAGAGCGTCTGCATGGCGTCGCCGGCGACCTCGCATTCGCGGCGCCCGGCCCGGGTCTCGTCCAGCGCCCGCTGGGTAACGCTGTCGCCCAAGGCGCAGGACTCCTCGATGATCGCGATCTCCTCGTCCAGCTTCACCCACCTCGCCCGCTGCATCACCGCGTCCCCGTCTGCGGGCTCGATCTCCGGGAGATGATTCCGTAGCGATTCGATGAGACAGAGCGGCGCCTGGTCGATGCCGAGGCGGCCGCCGGCCAGCTCGAGCTCGCCGAGCAGGGGTTTCAGCACGGACGTGACGAACCCGTCCGTCAGCTCTCGCTGCTCCATGATGGGGATGGCGTGGACGCTCGACAGCCAGGGCATGCCGAAGCGCGCCTTGTCGTGCTCGCCGCCCGAGCACAGCAGGATCGGCTCCTCGCCCCTGGCCAGCAATACGCCATTGAGCGCGGTGGTCTTGCCGGTAATGAGCTGGGCCCTCAGACTGGTGAGGTAGCGGATGTTCTCGTCCTTCCACAGGAGCAGCGCCGGCAGATCGGAATCCGCCAGCTCGCGCTGGGCCTTCTCGATGCGCTTGCGCCGCAACGCCGGGAAGTCGTAGCGGTCCTCCCAATCGACGTTGAAGGCGCCGCGTGCGTACCGGGTAAGCATGGGAAGTTGCGGTTGACGACGGCGCGAGGCGCGCGCGTCAGCCTTCGGGGCCGGATACGCCGTACAGGCGGGCGCAGTTGTCCCACAGGATCTTCTTCCGCGAGGCGTCGGTTACTCCGTCGATGGAAAGGAACGTGGCCATGGCGTGAGGCCAGTGGGCGTCGTCGTGGGGATAGTCGGTGGAGATCACGAGGTTGCCGTCCCCCACCCGGCCGATGACGTCGGTCACGAGGCTTTCGTCCGGATCCACGGACACGAAGCACTGGCGCAGGAAGTAGTCGCTGGGTCTTTGACTCAGGGGCTCGTCGAGCTGGTCCTTGCGGTCGTGCCAGCGCTCGTCCATGCGGTAGAGCAGCCACGGCAGCCAACTGCAATTGCCCTCCAGGAACACCGCCCGCAAGGCGGGGAAGCGCTCCAGCACGCCGCCGCCGCAAAAGCTCCCGATGGCCATCATCAGCTCCAGCGCCTTGCTGTAGGTGCTGACGAGAAAGCCGTCGTTGGGATGCCCGACGAAGCGTAGCGCCGCGTGTTCCTGCCGCGGGAAACCCGCCGGGTGGAAGCAGATGGGCACGCCCGTCCGCTCCGCCTGCGCCCACAGCGGATCGAAGCAAGGGTCGTGGATGTGATTGCCGTTGACGGGTTCCGGGACCAGGCACAGCCCCGCGGCTCCGAGTTCCTCCACCGCACGCCGGGCCTCCTCTACCGCCAGGTCCACGTCGTGGAGCGTTATCAGCGCCGCGAACTTCATCCGCGCCGGGTCCTCCTTGCAGAAGTCGAAAATCCAGTCGTTCCAGGCCCGGCACAGATCCATGGCATAATCCGGCTCCAGGCCGTCGTCGCAGTGAAGCGGGAAGGTGCGGAACAGGACCGCCACGTCCAATCCTTCCACGTCCATGGCGTCGAGCTGCGACACCGGGTCGTAGTCCCGCGCCAAGGAGTTCCGATAGTGAGGCGCGACCTTCTCGAACCGCTGTTCCTGGGCGTTCCGGGGCGAACGGAGTTTGCCGCCGCCGGGACGCACGGGCGTGCCGTCGGCGAAGGTAAAGCGGATCTGCCCGTGACGCTTGCGCGGCTCGCCGCGGGGAATGCGGTCGCCCCATTCGGGATCCATGTACTTCAGGTACAAGTCGTGGGGCTCGAACACGTGCATGTCGCTGTCGAGGATCTTGAAGCCGTTCCTGGCCATGGGGCAACTCCTGATCCCTATTCCTCGATGTCGATCCAACCGCCGCCGCCGAAACGCACCGCGTCCATCACCTGCTGGCAGCGGTAGGCGTCCTCGAAGTCGGGCGCCGGCGAGGTCCCTTCCTCGATGCCGCGACGGAACCGGCGCGCCAGCACTCGAAAAGCCCCCAGACGCGCGTCCCGCTCGTCCGGCTCCACCTGGAACCGCTCGGGCACCGGCAACTCGTGCAACTCCTTGTCCGCGGCGTGCTGCGCTCCGAAGACGGTCCCGTCCGGCGGCGGGTTGGGGCCCGGATGGGCCAGGCTCAAGGCGCCCTCGGCGCCGTGGATCTCCATCCGCACCTTCGAGCCCAGCGGGGCGGCGAAATTCGCCGCCAGGGAGGCCCAGCCGCCTTGCGCGAAGGTCATGAGCAGGCCGAAGGCGTCGTCGGAGGTGTCGGCGCCGTGGGCGCCGTTCTCCGGCGTGAATACCTGGCCGCTGACGCTTCGGATGTCCCCGAACCAGTCCCGCAGACAATCGATGTAATGGGAGCCCAGACCTCCCAGTTGTCCGCCGCCGTAGGAGTACTGCTGGCGCCAGTCGAAACCGGGCCGGCCCCCGGGCGGTCCGCCCCTCATGAACAGGGTCACGGACGCGCTCTGCAACTCACCGATGTAGCCCTGCTCCAGCAACTCCTTGACGTAGGACCGCGCCGGCGCGAAGCGGAACTCATGGGCCACCATGGCCGTCAATCGGGTGCTGCGCGCCTTGTCCAGCATGGCCATGGCCTGTGCCTGGTCCATGGCGAAAGGCTTCTCGCACAGGACGTGCTTGCCCGCGTCCAACGCCGCCACGGCCATGTCGTGATGAAGGTTGGGCGGCGTCACGATGCTCACCGCGTCGAGATCCGGCTGCTCCAGCATCCTCCGGTAGTCGGTGTACGAGTGGGGTATACCCAGGCTCGCCGCGGCCTCGCGCGCCCGCTCCGCTCTCCGGGAGCAGACCGCCACCACCTCGAATCCCTCCGCCTCGAACGCCGGAGCCTGTACCTTCGCACCAAATCCCACGCCGATCACGCCGATACGAATCACCATGAATCTCCCGTGAGCAGTCCCTGTGACAGCCTATCAAGATTCCGGTAATAATACATGACACCCTGTCTCCGTCCCGAGCATAGCCAAGTCGAAGGACTTGCTCGTGTAGAATATCCTGGCTCACTTGACAAGCCATGTCACCATGCACACGTATAGAACGACCATCGAACGCGGCACGTACGGTGCTACTCGGTGGCTACCAACAGATACCTCGTCACTGACCCCAACTACCGTGCCAGAATCCTCTTCCTCCCGGTGTGTCGCAAGAGATTGAAAAATTCAACGCCTTTTGTCTAATTGGGTTGAACCTATCTCCATCTGAATTTGCAAACTGCATGGCTCCCACTCGATAGGTATCGCCAGAGCTTATTCTTCTTGACCGCAAAGTGTAGCCACCCGACAAAATTTTGGAATTCACTGCTAACTTAACATTCGTCCAATCAAAAGAGTCGTTATTAGTAATTGTGAACTGAGTTCCCGAGAATCCGACCGTCGCGTTCAGCTCACCTGTAGAACTGCCACCTTTCTCGCCATCCCCACCGCCGTTACTACCTACCGCTAGCGCCAGCAACAAACCGACGACCAGCAATGAAGCTAGATGCCTATATATGACTTCCGATGTCATTCTCGATGATTCCCTGCCTCTTCTGATCCGAACATAAATCCAAGCAAGCCGAATATCACCATCAGTCCAACATCGACGTTATCATATGTTCCTGGAACTATTCGGAGTTGCTGTCCAAATTCAGAACCAATAGCACACGCGCAGAACAGCGAGCACCAAATGATCTTCTCAGGGTAGCTTCTTTTCCATATTACACACAAAGCTAAGAGCCCGCTAAAGAGCCAGAGTGCACTTGGAAGTGAGTAAAAAATCCAAGACGGTAAGTATGTTAATGCAGGCTCGACTGCTTCTCTCGGCGATCTTATGAAGTGTCCCAGTCCGACGTCTTCAAACCATACGAACATGAGTAAACTATCGCTACGAAAAAGAACATAAATCAAGCCTCCAACTGCCAAAGAGATCGTTGAAAGCAGAGTTTTTTGGACTTCTGGCTGGAGAGTCCATCCCGCAGCTTGGCGTCCTGTCTCTGACGCAAGTCCATTCTTGCGAATGTTTTTGGTCTCCAAAGTTACCTCTGCTGACGGCGATTCCCGCCCCCGCCGGTCACTACGCCTCGTCGGAAACGACGGTCGTGCACGCTTGGGCGAACCTATGCCGAGGACGGGCTCGGTTAGATGTCCGGCTTCAAGGACAGGCCGCGGGACACCGCGTCTTCGCATACGGTGCCGGCAAAGAAGTCCGGGTTCATCCCCGTGTAGAACCGGGCTGCGTTGGTGAACGCGAAATCGCGGAAGTCGTCCTCGCCAAGAAGCCCCCGCTCCAGCAGCTCGTACGCCTCCGGAACCACCTCCCGCATGTCGGCGACGTCCCAGTGGCCCAGATCCGAGCTCATCATGGCGTTCAACCGCGCGCCGAAAGGGTTGATCCGCGTGTCGAAGGCCCATGCCACCGTGGGGTCGTCGGCCTCGCACCCGAAGTAGAAATGGGGCACGAACAGGTCCCGGATCTCCGTCGCTTCCTCGATCTCGCACCGGGCCCAGTCGTCGAGGTTGTCGGGGTGTCTCAACTCGTGGGCCTTTCGGTAATTGCCGATGGCCGAGGCGTCCGACCCTTCGAAGAACCGGCGAATGTCGTCCAGGCGTTCCTTCATCCGGTCGTTTCCATACTCCCCCACCAGCCGCAGCAACTCTTCCTGATCGAGATTTTCCGGGTTCAGGTTCTGTATGCCCTTCGGGCCCCGCTTCTCCCAGTGGCCGACCAGGTCCGCGTACAGCACGCAGGCCCAGCCGACGCCGCATTCGAGGAAGCCCAGCCGGATGCCGGGGAAGCGGCGGGTCACGCCGCCCATGAACAGCGACTTGCAGATGGCTTCGTTGGCCGCGGCGAAGTGACCGATGTGGTTGTAGGCATAGTTGGATATGGACTGGCGGGCGCCGATCCCCTGGGAGCCGGCGTGGGAGGTGGGCACCGCCCTCAGTTCCACGCACTTGGCCCACACGGGGTCGTAGTCGTACTCGCTGTCCAGCCCGAACGTGTCCAGGCGATAGGCATAGGGAGACAACTCCGGCGCACGGGCCTGGGCCCGCGGGATGCGACGCCTCTGGTGGGTGAACACGATGACCTTGAGGCCCAGCACCTTGACCGCGTGCTCCATCTCCTCGATGGCCTCGTCGGGATTCTCGAACGGGATCACCGCGGCCGGGGTGATCCGGTCCGCGCAATCGCGGTAGATTTCCGCGTGAAAGGTGTTGAGCGCCCGGCACGACACCCGCCGGAGCTCCGGGTCCCGGAACACCGGCGGGCCGCCCATGCCCTCGGTGGGATACAACACCGCATAGTCCAGCCCCAGTTCCTCCATCCGGTCGTGGAGCAGACGCGGCAGCGAGGCGGTGGCGCGGTCCAGCGTCCGCGTGGGCCGGGCCCACCAGGGCGGACAGCGCGTCCAGTCGTGGCGCCGCTCGCTTTCCGACATGTCGTGCCAGCGGTTGGTCCCTCGATTCGCGGTGGCCTTCACGTACCGATCGACGATCCCCGGGCCACCCGCCTGCTTGAGGTAATCGAGGTACACCGGCGTCAACTCCACCGTATGACCATCGGAGTCGATGATCGGGTGACCCAGCCGCGCGCGGATCTTCTCTGACCTTGAAGCCGGCATGAGGCGCCATGTTATCCCATCGGCCCCGATAGTCAACCTGCCGAGTTGCTGCCAGCCCGCGCTTGGCCGGGATACTCGGCGCGAAAGGTCCGCAGGTGTCGAGACACGACCCGAATTCCCTTGACGGCGGTTGGGCGAAGACGTATGCAGCATGGTGAACCACGGGCTCGAAGACAGATATCAGAGGCCAGTCAGAGGCCGGCACAGGCCAGGTATCAGAGGCTTTCCATGTCCAATGGGACCGGTGCTGAAGCAGCAACCATGACGGGGCTCGGCCGCGTCGTCGGCGTCTTCGCTTCGATCCGTGACTGGCTGGTTCGGTTCTCCGAAAACCGCATGGCGGTGGCGGGGCTCTGCTTCGTCGCGTTCGTGTTCATCGTGGCGGCCTTCGCGCCGCAGATCGCCTACTACGACCCGGACGAAGTGGACCTGACGGCGCGGCTGGTGCCGCTCTCTTCGGCCCATCCCTTCGGCACCGACACCTTCGGACGCGACATCTTCTCGCGCGTGGTCTACGGCGCCCGTATCTCCGTCATTGCGGGACTGGGCTCCGTCACGCTGGCGCTGGCGGTGGGGATCTTCCTGGGCGCGGTGGCGGGCTTCGCCGGAAGAGCTCTGGACAATGTCTTGATGCGGGTCATGGACGCGGTGATGGCGTTCCCGGGCCTGTTGCTGGCCATCGCGCTGATGTCCGCTTTGGGCGCATCCC
This sequence comes from uncultured Binatia bacterium (SeqCode), assembly GCA_965214905.1. GTDB lineage: Bacteria > Desulfobacterota > Binatia > UBA9968 > JAJDTQ01 > JAJDTQ01. The sequence continues at coordinate 1,572,435 of OZ243984.1, read as the reverse complement.
TCACCAACGTATGCATCGCGCTGGCCATTCGCTATACGCCGAACTTCGCCCGTCTGGTCCGGGCCTCGGTGCTCAAGGAGCGGGAGAAGGAATACGTGGAAGCGGCCATGGTGCAGGGCGAGTCCGACCTGCGGGTGCTGTTCCGCCAGATCCTGCCCAACTGCATGGCTCCGGTACTCGTGCAGGCGACCCTGGATTTCGCCCACGCCATTATCGCCGAGGCGTCCCTGAGCTTTCTCGGCATCGGCGTGCCTCCGCCGACGCCGAGTTGGGGCAGCATCCTGCACGCGGCCCGGTCCACCATGGAGTTCTACCCTTGGGCCGCCATCTTCCCGGGGCTGGCCATCTGCTTTTCCGTGCTGGGTCTCAATCTTCTCGGCGACGGCCTCCGGGACGTGCTGGACCCGCGTTTGAGCGAGGAAAGGTCCGGCAGTGCCTGAGCCGCTTCTGGACGTCCGGGACCTCGAGACCCGCTTCTTCCTCCGCAAGGGAATCCTGACCGCGGTGAACCGGGTCTCGTTCCAGCTCGAAGAGCGCCAGACGCTGGGCATCGTGGGCGAGACCGGATCGGGGAAAAGCGTGCTGGCCCTTTCGCTGATGCGGCTCATCCCACAGCCTCCCGGCAGGATCACCAACGGGCAGATCCTGTTCAAGGGCGACGACCTGCTGACCAAGACCGAGCAGGCGATGCGCTCCTACCGCGGCAGCCGCATCTCCATGATCTTCCAGGAACCCATGGTGGCGCTGAACCCGGCCTACACCGTCGGCGACCAGGTGGCGGAAGGCTATGTGGTCCACGAGAAGCTGCGGAAGAAGGAAGCCTACGAGCGCGCCGCGGACATGCTCAACAAGGTGGGGATTCCCAATCCCAGAGAGCGGCTCGACAGCTATCCCCACGAGTTCAGCGGCGGCATGCGCCAGCGCGTCATGATCGCCATCGCCCTGGCGTGCAATCCGGACCTGCTGATCGCCGACGAGCCCACCACCGCCCTCGACGTGACCATCCAGGCGCAGATCCTCGACCTTCTGCGGGAGCTGCTGGAGCAGTTGGGCAAGTCGCTGATCTTCATCACCCATGATCTCGGCGTGGCCGCGGTCCTGTGCGACCGCATCGCGGTCATGTACGCCGGCAACATCGTGGAGCTGGCGGACCGGAAGTCCATCTTCGAGAACCCGCTCCACCCTTATACCCAGGGCCTGCTTCGGGCGCTGCCGCGCCGGGGCGAACGGGAGCGGCTGCTGGATCCCATACCCGGCGTGGTGTGCAACCTGCTGGACCCGCCCAGGGGCTGCAACTTCCGGCCCCGGTGCGATCAGGCCGTGGACGTGTGCGCCCGGGAAGACCCGCGGCTCGCCCCGGTCGAGAACCGCCAGGTGGCCTGTCATCTCCACACGGCTTGAGGACGGCATGCGGGAAGAGATTCTGAAGGTCGAGAATCTGGCCAAGTACTTCTCCCTGAAGTCGTTCTTCTCGCTGTTGGGCGGCAGCGGCACGGAGCTCAAGGCAGTGGACGGCGTCAGCTTCGCCATCGACAAGGGCGAGACCTTCGGACTGGTGGGCGAGAGCGGTAGCGGCAAATCCACCACCGCCCGCCTCATCACCCGCCTGGTGGACGCCACCCGCGGCACGGTGCATTTCGAGGGACAGGAGATCCTGGGGCTTTCCCGGGCCGCGTTCCACAAGTTCCGTCGCCGTATCCAGATGGTGTTTCAGGATCCCTACACGTCGCTGAACCCGCGCATGCGGGTGCGCGACATTCTCGGCAACCCGCTCAAGCTTCACGACATCGTTTCCGCCGGTCAGGTGCGGGACCGGGTGGTGGAGCTGCTGGAGCTCGTGGGCCTCCAGGCGGAGCACCGGGACCGCTATCCGCACGAGTTCAGCGGCGGCCAGCGCCAGCGCATCAGCATCGCCCGGGCCATGGCCCTGGAGCCGGACCTGATCATCGCCGACGAGGCGGTATCGGCCCTGGACGTGTCCGTGCGCGCGCAGATCCTCAACCTGTTCCGCAGGCTGCAACAGACCAAGGGCCTGACCTATCTGTTCATCGCCCACGACCTGAGCGTGGTGGATTATTTCTGTGACCGCGTGGCGGTCATGTACGGCGGCAAGATCGTCGAGGTGGGGCTGGTGGAGGACCTGTTCGACAAGCCGGCCCATCCCTACACCGAAGCGCTGGTGTCGGCCATCCCCGAACCGGACCCCAACCGCGAGTTCCGGCCCCGGGTGCTCGAAGGCGAGATGGTCAACCTGATCGACCGCCCCCCGGGGTGCGTGTTCCGCGGCCGCTGCCCCATTGCCGAAGCCGTGTGCGCCGAGGTGGAGCCGCCGTTGGAAAGCAAGGCGGGAGGACGCCAGGTGGCCTGCCATCTCCGCTAGAAGGAAGTCCTGCGTTGCGCCAGTACATCATCAATCGCCTGCTGATCCTCATTCCGGTGCTCTTCCTGGTGTCGGTCATCGTATTCTCGCTGCTGCACATGATCCCGGGCGATCCGGTGGACTACATCTTTGCGGAAGAGGACCTCGACGACCCGTCCACTCGCGCCTACTTCGAGAAGTTCCTGGGCCTCGACCAACCCCTGTACGTGCAGTACCTCGCCTGGATCAGCAAGGTCCTCGTCGGCGACTTCGGCGAATCGATCCACTATCACAGGTCGAATCTGGCACTGATCGCCGAACGTTTCCCGGCCACCATCCTGTTGACCATCTTCGCCACCATCGTGTCCATCCTGATCTCCATCCCGGCCGGGGTCATCGCGGCCATCCGGCGAAACACCCCCAGCGACTACACCGCCATGTCGTTCGCGTTGCTGGGCATCTCGATTCCCAATTTCTGGCTGGGCATCCTGCTGATCCTCGCCTTCAGCCTGTATATTCCCATCCTCCCTTCGTCCGGGTACGAGGCCTCCCTCGCGGCTCCCTGGACCACCTTGTCGTATCTGATCCTTCCCTCCATCACGCTGGGTACGGGCATGGCCGCCATCGTGGCCCGCATGACCCGCTCGGAGATGCTGGAGGAAATCGGCAAGGAATACGTGCGCACCGCGCGGGCCAAGGGCCTGGCCGAGAGCCGGGTGATCTTCAAGCATACGCTCAAGAACGCGCTGGTGCCGGTCATCACGGTCATCGGCCTTCAGTTCGGCCGGCTGCTCGGCGGCACCGTCATCGTCGAGCACGTATTCGCGTGGCCCGGGGTGGGCAGCCTGGTGGTGGGCGCGGTCTACAGCCGGGACTATCCGCTGGTGCAGGCGCTCATCCTGATCTTCGCGGTGATCTTCGTGACGGTGAACTTCTTCGTGGACCTCCTGTACAAGTACGCCAATCCGAGGATTACGCTGGACTAGGACTGCGAAAGGGAGTCGCGCACGATCCGCCGACACCGTCCTGCCCCGCCGGAAACCGGGGACGATGGGTGGTTGACCTGAAGGGTCGAAATGTGTGATGTGAGTTTTTCCGATTCGAAAGGCAAGAGAAGCAACCCCAGGGTAAGCAACCAAATAAGCAACCAAAGGAGGAACCGGATGAGTACGAAACTTTCGCTTTCATTAGCCGCCCTGCTGTTGGCGTTCGGACTGGCGGCGCCCCATGAAGGGGCAGCCCAGAACTACGGCGGCACCCTGAACCTCGGCATGTACGCCGATCTGCATACCCCGGACCTGCACCGGACCGTCGGCAACCCCACGGCGCAGATGGGCATCCTCGTGGCCGAGAGCCTGGTGGACTACGACGAGAAATGCGACATCGTGCCGGGTCTGGCCGAGTCCTGGGAGGTCACCCCGGACGGCAAGGAGTACACCTTCAACCTGCGCAAGGGCGTCAAGTTCCACAACGGCGAGGAACTGACGGCCGAGGACGTCAAGAAGAACTACGAGCACTTCCTGGCCAAGGAGACCAAGTCCCCCCGGCGCGGCAACTTCAACTCCATCAAGGGCATGGAGGTCCTCGACAAGCACCGGATCAAGTTCACCCTCGACAAGCGGGATGCCGGATTCCTCGTGAAATTCCGTCCGCTGGTGGCGTTCATCACCCACTCGGACAGCTTCGAATCCAAGCCGCCGAAACCTATCGGCACGGGCGCGTTCGAGTTCGTGGAATGGAAGCCCAAACAGTACGTCAAGGTGAAACGGTTCAAGGATTACTGGAAGAAGGACGCCAAGGGGAATCAGCTTCCCTTCGTCGACGAGGTCATCCTGAGGCCCATCACCGATGCCACCGTGCGATACACGGCGCTGAGAACCGGCGACGTCGACTGGGTCTGGACGGTGCCGTTCGAGCAGTTGCAAGCGATTCAGGCCAAACCGCCGAAGGGCATCACGCCTTCCTTCAAGCCCGGCGCGCGCTGGTTCTACCTGAACCTCAACCTGTCCAAGGGTCCCCTCAAGGACATCCGCCTGCGTCAGGCCCTCGCCTACGCCATCGACAAGAAGGCGCTGATGGACGGCATCACCTGGGGTATCGCGACGCCGGAGGCACAGGCCTACTATCCGGGCTCCACGTGGTACTTCAAGGACGTCGAGGACCCCTACAGCGAGGGAAATCCGGAGAAGGCCAGGGCGTTGATGAAGGAGGCCGGATACGAGAAGGGCGTCGACCTCGTCACCATCGTCCGCAACGAAACCGTCATCCTGAACCTGGCGACGCTGGCGCAGGCGCAGCTCAAGAAGGTCGGCATCAACCTGAAGTTTCAGGTGATGGACCGCGCCGCGCACCGCAAACGGCAGGGCAAGGGCGAGTTCGACGTGAACCCCGGCCATCTCACCTACGTCCCGGACCCCGACGGCCTGTACTACCGGTTCTTCCGCAAGGGTCAGCGGAACAACTACGCCAAATGGGACAGTGCCGAGTACAATGCGCTCGTGGATGAAGGCCGCGCGACCGCGGATAACGCCAAGCGCAGGGTCATCTATCGCAAGGCCGTCGACCTGATCAACAAGGACCTGCCCCATCTGTTTCTGGGGCACCTGCCGATCTTTCAGGCGGCCCGGACGCATCTGAAGAACATGAATACCAACTGCCGCGGCGACGTGCGGTGGTCCGACGGCGGCGTGACACACGCCTGGCTGGAGAAGCAGGAACGGTAGCCCAAAAGCTCGTGCCGCCGCCTTCGGGCGCCGGCACGAGCGCGGCAGCCAGAAACGCCGTAGCACCAACATAACGCGCGTCAAACCGGAACCGGCACGGGCCGGCGGTTTGACGCGCGTTGGCGCTTGCGGCAAAACGAATGACCGCAAACCACGCCAGTGAGGACACCCCACATGGAAACGCCGACCCTGTTCAACAGTCCCGACAAGTTCGAGAGCTGCTTCGCCACCGCGGACGGCTATCGCACCCACTACGTCGAGGCGGGCAAGGACAACCCCGAAAGCCTGCTGCTGGTCCACGGCGGGGGCATCGACATCGGCATGGACCTGTACCGCTGGTACCCGGTGGTGCTGCCGCTGGCGGAAAAGTTCCACGTCTACGCCATCGACGAGCTGGGCCACGGAGAGACCGATCCGCCGCGGGATACCGCGGATCTCTGGCGGCCCACCGTGCGCGCGGAGCACGTCATCAGCTTCATCGAGGCACTGGGGCTGGGCCCCATCAACCTGGTGGGCCAGTCCACCGGGGGCTGGATCGTCACCTACATCACCATCAAGCGGCCCGACCTGGTGAAGAAGCTCGTGCTCATCGACAGCGGCAGCACCGCGGGCTCGGCGCTCGACACCGACGAGAAATCCGGCGCCCCCAGGGAGGTAGAGGTGGACGGGGCCATGGTGCCGGTGAAGGACGGCGTGCTGCCCTACATGAAGGAGGTCTTCGAAGAGGGCACCATGCACCCCAAGGCGGGGCTGACCAGCACCCGCGAAGGCATCCGCAAGTTCGTCGGCACCTACATCTACGCCAAGGACATGGTCACCGACGAGTGGGTGGAGCATCTGTACAAGTTCGCGCAGAAGTGGAACGACCTCTACTTCACCCACAAGGGCAAGGAGTTCTGGGAAAAGACCGACATGAAGGAGCACTCCAGGGAGTTCTACGTCGACGGGGTGCACATCCGGGACCGGGTCCACGAGATCCGGACCCCGACCCTGGTCATCTGGGCCAAGAACTCCAACAAGGGTGTGGATCCCGGACTGGCCCTGTACAAACGCATCCCGGACGCCCATCTCCACATCTTCGACAAGGCCAACCACTTCCTGTGGCTCGACCACCCGAAGGATTTCGTGAGCCTGGTGACCTGGTATCTGTCCAAGAATTGATCGCGGTGGAAGACGCCGCCGCGCGAACCGCACAGGAGGAACCCGTGGAGACCCTGTTCAACAGCCCCGACAAGTTCGAGAGCAAGTTCGTGACCGCCGACGGTTACCGGACTCATTACGTGGAAGCCGGCGACAAGGACGCGGACAGGCTGCTCCTGGTGCACGGCGGTTCCATCGAGGTGGGGATGGGCCTGTACCGGTGGTATCCCAACGTCATCCCCCTGTCCGAGCACTTTCACGTCTACGCCATCGACGAGTTGGGCCACGGCGACACCGATGCGCCCAGGGACCTCGACATGCTGGGGCACGTGCGGGTTCGGGCCGAGCACGTCATCAGCTTCATCGAGGAGCTGGACCTGGGACCCATCAACCTGGCCGGCCAGTCCCAGGGGGGCTGGATCGTCACCTACATCACCCTCAAGCGGCCCGATCTGGTGAATAAGCTCATCCTCATCGACAGCGGCAGCACCGCGGGCTCGGCCCTCAAGACCGAGAACGACACCGAGACGCCGGAGTACGTGGAGATCGACGGCGTGAAGCAGCAGGTGGGAAGCGGCGAGCTGCCCTATTTCAAGGAAGTGTTCGAGCCCGGCAGCATGATGCCCAAGGAGGGGCTGACCAACACCCGGGAGGGGCTGCGCAAGTACGCCGGGGTCTTTTTCCACGACAAGTCCATGGTGTCGGAGGAGTTCCTGGACTACCTGATGGACCTCTCCGGGAAGTGGAACAAGCTCTACATGGACCACAAGGGCAAGGAGTACTGGGGCAAGGAGGGCCTGGTGGGCCACTCCGACATGTACGGCTTCGACGGCAAGCACATCCGGGACCACGTCCAGGACATCCAGCGTCCCACCCTGGTGGTGTGGGGCAAGAACTCCAACAAAGGCGTCGATCCCGGTCTGGCGCTGTACAAGCGCATCCCCGACGCCCAGATGCACGTCTTCGACAAGGCCAACCATTTCCTGTGGCTGGACCAGTGGCAGGAGTTCAACAGCCTGGTCACGTGGTTTCTGACCAAGGACTGAGGGCGCGAATCACAACCGACAGGGCGATTGGCGAATCGTCCCTGCGGGGGCCTCGTCCGTCTCCGGCTGTTGCGCAGTAAAAGGAAAGGATCTCATGGAAATCTACAACGTCAAGGAAGTCGGCAAGTTCTCGGACCAGAATCCCGATCAGCCCTACTCGGAGCGGGCGGAGGGCGGCTACATCCGCAACCGCGTCATCTCCAACGACCAGTGCTCCGTCACCATCGCCTGCTTCCGTGACGGCGAGACTCCCGGAGAGGACCTCCACAGCCATCCCGGCGCCATCGAGATCTACTACGTGGTGGAAGGCGAAGCCGTGGGCATCGACAGCCAGCGCAACGAGAAGCGCGTGGGGCCGGGCTCGTTCGTGTACTTCGACGCCGGCGAGCCGCACAACATCCACTCGGCGCCGGGCAGCGACGCTCTCGTCTATCGAGTTCAGATCGGCGCGGACCGGAGCGTGAAACGGCCCGCGTAAGCGGACCGCGACGTGCAGATGAAAGCAGACGTTACCCCGGACGTGACCCTCACGGGAGCTGACGGCGAACGCACCCATGCGTGAGCCGTGGAGCCTGTTGCCATCATGCCGATCAAGGTTCTCGAACTGCACCATCACGGCATCCGCATCGCTCCCACCGCGGATGCCGTGGCCGAAGCCCGGCGCTTCTACGTGGACGTGCTGGGCATCCCGGTCGACTCCGGGAGGCCCGACATCCCCGGTGTGCCGGGGCTCTGGCTCGACGTCGGCGAGGCCGCGCAATCCGCCCAGATCCATCTCATGGGCGCCGCCGGGAAGTCGCCGCCGGCGCGCAGCGACACGGAAGACCCGACGCTGCCCCACGTGGCGCTGGCCGTCGAGGACATCGTGGAGACGTGCAGGCAGTTGGACGAGCAGGGCGTTTCCTACTGGCAGATCGACGGGCTCGTGGGCGCCGGCTCGCAGCAGGTCTTCCTTCGGGATCCCTTCGGCAACATGATCGAACTGCACCAGATCGGCGCCTGCCGCTGCAACCGGGCCGCCCGGGGGCAGGGTCGGTCTTCTACCGATTCATGATGAGACCCCTGCATGTCATGCGCCCTTCGACTTCGCTGGCGCCACGCCCGGGGCGAACGGCAATGAGCGCGTCACCGGTACGATGACGGCCTTCCAGGTTCCAGAAGAGTTCCGCGCCTGGGTCGAGGCGGCCGATTCCCTGAGCCGGGAGAAATTCGCCGTCAGGGCGCAGACCATCGACCGGGAGGCGCGGTTCCCGTTCGAGAACTACGAGGACCTGCGCGACTCCGGGCTGCTGGCGCTGACCGTACCCCGAGAGCACGGCGGCATCGGCGCCGATTCCCTCACCTACGCGGTGATCCTGTCCAGGGTCGCCAAGGGATGCGCATCCACCGGGCTCACCTTCAACATGCACTGCGCCATCGTCGACTTCCTCCTTCAGCTCGCCAGCCCGGAGCAACAGCAACGCTTCTTCAAGACGGTGGTGCAGGACGGCGCCATCTTCGCGTCCATCACCAGCGAGCCCGGAAGCTCCTTCCGGGACAAGCTGGCGATACGCACCTCCATCCGGCATGAGGACGGCAAGTACAGGCTCAACGGCACCAAGCACTTCTGCTCGCTGTCCACCGGCGCCGCCTGGTACTTCACCTGGAGCCTGCTGGACGGCGCCGAGGACCTCGCCGACGGCCTCTTGAACGTGCTCATACGGTCCGACCAGCCGGGCATCGAGATCATCCACGACTGGGACACCATCGGCATGCGCGGCACGGTCTCCAACTCCATCCGGTTCAACGACGTGGAGGTCCTGCCGGAGAACGTGGTGGGCGAGCCGGGCGCGATCCTCGGGAAGGACATGAGCATCTGGTCCCTGGGCTACACCGGTGTGTACTTCGGCATCGCGGAAGCCGCCTACGAGTTCTGCCTCGAGTATGTCAGGAAGACCGGGTTCCGAGGCATGAGCGGGAGCTTGGCCGCCGACACCCGGATTCAGCGCCAGATCGGCGAGATGGCGACGCTGCTGGAGAGCGCGCGGCGGGCTGTCGAGCGGCTCGGAATGCTGCGCGGGAACACGGACAGGATCGAACTGACCTTCATCCTGAACCAGGCGAAATACCTGGCCACCGAGGCCGCCAGGGAGATCGCCGAACGGGCCATCCGCCTCACCGGCGGCCGCGGCCTGCTCCGTTCGCTGCCGCTGGAACGCCATTTCCGCGACGCGCTGGCCGGAGTCGTCATGCCGCCGGCCAACGACCGGTGCATGGAGACCGTGGGCAAGATCGCACTCGGCATGGAGGCGAAGACTCTGGAGTTCGAATAGGCCCTGCGTCGTGTCTCCGGGTCACCGTGAGGGACAGGACACCGCATCCGTTCCGTGTCCGTGACGTGCTGATCAGGATGACGAAGAATCATAACCGTTCGCACGGAGCGAAGCGAAGTCGAAGGGTGCCGTTCCCTGTTCCGCTCTGACGGATGGGGTCAGGTAAAACGCCATGGTGGAACATCTCAAGACCCCCAGGCTCAAACCACAAGCGGTGACGGATCAGATCCGTACAACGGTGAGCGAGGTCCTCCGCGCGGTGGAGCGCGAGGGCGAGGCCGCGGTGCGCAGGTATTCGCAACGCTTCGACAACTGGAGTCCTCCCTCGTTCCGGGTATCGCGACAGGAGATGGACGACGCCGAAGCGGCAACCGACGACCGGCTCAAGGAACACATCCGGTTCGCCCAGGAGCAGGTGCGGAACTTCGCCGGTCTTCAGCGGGACAGCCTCAAGGACTTCGAACGGGAAACCATGCCCGGCGTCGTGCTCGGGCAGAAGTCCATTCCGGTGCGCTCCGCGGGCGCCTACTCGCCGGGAGGCGCCTATCCGCTGATCGCGTCGGCCATCATGACCATCGTCACCCCCAGGGCCGCCGGAGTCCGGCGGGTGGCCGCCTGCGCGCCGCCGCGCAAGGGCCAGGGCATGCACCCCCCGCAACTCTTCGCCATGGCGTCGTCGGGAGCCGACGAGATCTTCTGCATCGGCGGCGTCCAGGCCCTTGCCGCCCTTGCCTTCGGCATCGAAGACCTGGAGCCCGTGGACATGCTGGTGGGCGCGGGCAACGCCTACGTTGCAGAGGCCAAGCGCCAGCTATTCGGGCAGACCGGCATCGACCTGCTGGCCGGCCCCACCGAGATCATGATCCTCGCGGACGACTCCGCCGACCCGGAAGTGGTGGCGGCCGACCTGCTGGGGCAGGCGGAGCACGGACCCACGTCACCGGCCGCGCTGGTGACCACGTCAAGGGAGCTGGCAGAGGCCGCGGCGCGGGAAGTGGACCGGTGGCTGGAAGCCTGGCCCACGGCCGACGTCGCCGGGCCGGCGTGGCGCGACTACGGCAGCATCGTGGTGTGCGACACCGACGAGGAGATGGTGCGGGAGGCCGACGCCTTTGCCCCCGAGCACCTGGAGGTTCAGACCCGGGACCCCGACTGGTTCCTGGAGCGTCTGACCAACTACGGCACGCTTTTCCTGGGGCGGCACGCCACCGTCGTCTATTCCGACAAAGCCATCGGCACCAACCACGTGCTGCCCACCGCGGGGGCGGCGCGCTACACCGGCGGACTGTGGGTGGGCAAATTCCTCAAGACCGTGACCTACCAGAGAGTCGCCGCCGAGGGTTCGCACCGGGTGGCGCCGACCGCGGACGCCATCTCCGAGGCGGAGCACATGCAGGGGCACGCCATCACCGCCCGGCTCAGGCTGGACCCGCGCCGCTTCGACGACGTGCCGGGCGAGGGACCGTAGGTCGCAGGCGCAGGAGCCGCCGTTGAGCTCGTTGACGCTGGAGGACAGGGTAGCAGTCGTGACCGGGGCCGGCCGCGGCATAGGGCGGGAGATCGCCGTGACGCTGGCGCGGGAAGGGGCCGACCTTGTGCTGGCGGCACGGAACGAAGCGGCGCTGCAGGAGACCCGCACTCTCGTGGAAGGACTCGGGAGGAAAGGGCTCGTGGCGGTCACGGACATCAGCCGCGCCGAAAGCGTGGAGCGCTTGGCGCAACGAACCCTGGAGCGCTTCGGGCACGTGGACGTGCTCGTCAACAACGGCGGCATCGGAGGTCCTTCCGCCGCGCTCTGGGAAACCGACCCCGCGGATTGGGAATCGACCTTCGCCGTCAACGTCACCGGGACCTTCCTGTGCTGCCGGGCGTTTCTCCCCTCGATGATCGAGCGCCGAGCGGGCGCCGTGGTGATGATCGGCTCCATGACCGGCAAGCGGCCGCTGTGGGGAAGGTCCCCCTATGCCGCCAGCAAGCTGGCCCTCCAGGGCCTGACGCGGACGTTGGCCCTGGAAACGGGACCCCACGGCATTCGCGTGAACCTCATCTCTCCCGGGGCGGTAGAGGGAGAGCGCATTGAATGGATGATGCGGAAACAGGCCGAGGCCAGAGGCATCGGGGTCGGCGAGGTGCGGGCCGAGCTGGCACGGGGCTCACCGCTCCATCGCCTGGTGGAACCTGGAGAGGTGGCCGCGGCCGTGGTTTTTCTGGCATCGGACGGCGCGAGGTCGATTACGGGTGAGGATCTGAACGTATCGGCGGGGCTGGTGATGTACTAGCCGGAGCGGGTTTCAATCCCCCGCCCCGGCACCCGAATGCAGGAGCAAGGAGGTATTCAATGGCTCGTCTAGTGGATTTGTCGGTGGAGATCTATCAGGGGATGAACGTCTATCCCGGTCACCTGAAGACGGTGATCTTTCAACACGCCACCCACGAGGAAACGAAGCAACGGTTCGAAGGCGGCTTCTCGTTCCAGACCACGGGCATCCTGCTGAACGACAACGGCCCCACCCACGTGGATTCCTTCAGCCACCTGGACCCGCGGCCCGGGGCGGCCACCATCGACCAGATGCCCCTGGATCTGTTCTACGGCGACGCCCTCTGTATCGACGTCTCCCACAAGGAGCCCTGCACCGACATCATGCCCGACGAACTGGACGCCGCGGTGGCGAAGTCCGGCCACGAGCTCAGAAAGGGCGACATCCTGCTGCTCTACACCGGCACCTGCGACCGCTACAAGGGTCAACCGGAGTACCTCACGACGTTTCCGGGCCTGGGCGAGGAAGGCAGCATGTGGCTGGTGGATAAGGGCGTCAAGACCTTCGGAGTGGATACGCCGACACCGGACAACCCCATCAGCAAAACCTACCCGTGCCACATGATGTGCCGCTTCCACCACATCACGCACTACGAGAACCTGGTCCTCACCGAAGTGGCGGGCAAGCGCTTCACGTTCATCGGGTTCCCGCTGAGGCTGCGCGGCTCGCACGGCGGACCGACCCGGGCGGTGGCGCTGATGGACGACTGAGCCGGCCCACGCCTTGGGCTACGTGCCGGTGTGTCCCGCCGGGCAGGGTTCATACCCTCCGACTCCATCTCCTGCGGAAGGGGTCGGAGGGTATGAACCTTCTACCGACGGATCTTCCTCGGCTTCATCCTCTTCTCGCTCGTCAGGCGCTACGCTAGCGTTAACAGGCCCTGATCGCGTCGATAGATCTCCGGGTTGAAGAGGTTGGGCGGGCGTCGCCCTTCCATGACCGCGATGATGTTCTCCGCCACGACCGCGGCCATTCGTTCCCTCGTCTCGCGCACCGCGCTCCCGAGATGGGGCGTGAGCACGACGTCGGCGCGCCTCGGCAGGTCCGGGTGAACCCGCGGCTCATGCTCGTATACGTCCAGCGCAGCGCCGGCGATCAGCCCGTCCTGTAAAGCCGCCGCCAACGCGGCTTCATCCACCAGCGGGCCGCGCGCGGTGTTGATCAGACACGCGGTGGGCTTCATGGTCCGCAACTCGGCGGGGCCGATCAGGTGGCGGGTCTCCGGGGTGCTGGCCGCATTGATGGAAACGAAGTCGGCGCGCCGCAGCAGCTCCCCGAGGGAAACATATCGCACCTGAAGCTCTGTTTCCTTCTGAAGGTTCAGGCGGCGCCTCTTGGTGTACAACACCTGCATGTCGAACCCTCGTGCGCGCCGCGCCACGGCCTCGCCGATGCGGCCGAGCCCCACGATGCCCAGGGTCTTGCCGTAGACCCCCCGCCCCACCAGATGCATGGACTGCGACCCCGGGAAGATCTCCTGCCGAAGCGTACGGTCTCCCCATACGATGTTCCGGGCCACTGCCACCAGGAGCCCCCAGGCGAGGTCCGCGGTCTCTTCCGTCACCATCGGCGGGATGGTGGTGACCGGGATCGTTCGAACCGTGGCCTCGGCCACGTCGATTCCTGCGGGAACGATAGCCATGCTCGCAATGATCTTCAGGTGCGGGTTGGCGGCGATGACCTCCCGGTCGACGGTATCGTGCAGCAGGCAGAAGAGATAGTCGCACGTTCTCACGGCCGCCACGAGCTCCGGCTTGTTCATGATATGGGTGGGGTCTTGATTGAGCTCGACGTCCCCGCGGCGCCGCAACCGGTTCAGGGCATCCTCGGGGATGGGCTGGGTAACGAAAATCCTGGGCCTCATGCCTTCCTCCCGGACCGGATCGGGTACGGGTGCGTCCGGTAGACGTGGGCGCCAGTTTGCAAGACGTCCTGGATCAGCGCCGACGGCCATCCTGATGCATGTGCCCGGCGGCAGATTGCGAATGCCTTCGTATATGGACCAGGGGGACGAAACATAACCATGGCGCAAGAGCTGGGCGAGCGCGCCTCTGTCGATGTCTCCCGCGAACGCGGGATGCGCCGCGAGCGCCTTCAACTCGGAGCCGAACAGGAACACGCCGTTCTGCCAGCCGTAGTAGAGCGGCTTTTCGCCGATCCGGTCGCGGGCCAGCCAGAGGGCCCGGTCCTCGCGATCCCAGAGGGCAAGGGCGAACATGCCGGTGGATGCCCGCAACGCCTCCTCCAGTCCCCAGCACTCGATGGCGGCCAGCAGCGTTTCCGTATCGGAATGCCCCTTCCAGGAGATCCCCTGACGATCGGCGTCGAGCTGGCGTCTGAGGTCCTGGTGGTTGTAGATCTCGCCATTGAAGACGATCACCCTTTGCCCGGAAGCGGACTGCATGGGCTGGTGACCGGCAGGCGAAAGATCGACGACGGCCAGACGGCGATGCGCGAGAGCGGCCCCCGCCCCGGGATCCAGCCAGACCCCGGCATGGTCGGGACCACGATGTGCGAGCCGGTCCGCCATCTCGCGGGCGGTCGATGACGCCGCCTCCGGCGAGAGAGGTCCTGTTCCAAGAAAACCGGCTATGCCGCACACGCCGCGCTCTTCATGGGCCGTGTCATTGCCACCGCCACCTGCCGCCGGTCGTTGTACCGGAGGGGCCGCGACGAAGACGTGTCGTGCGGGATCCCGGCATCGTCACAGTGGCTGCACGAACGCATGTACGAGGCGTCCATTCCATCCACCGGCACGTGGTGGACTTGCCCCGTTTCGGTGGTCGGTCGAAGGCCGTGCGCAATCAAGTCTGTTTTCGCGGTCACTTGACGAGTTCCGTGGCATCTCATACCAGCCTCTTAAACAGCGTGGCATAGGCGTCGGTCGCCTTCTCGATTGAAAAATCGGCGGCGCGCACCCGCAGCGCTGCCTCCGACGGCCTCTCGCCCCGCAGCGCCGCGACCATCGCCCGCCCCAGCGCCGCGGCGTCGCCGACCGGCGGCAACTCGCCCCAGCACCCCAGGATCTCCCGCGGGCCGTAGGGCGTATCCGTGCTCACAACCGGCGTGCCGCAGGCCAGCGCCTCGAGGATCACCGTGGGCAGGCCCTCCCAGCGCGAAGAAAGCGCAAACAGTCCGGCCCGCCTCATGTAGCGGTACGGGTTCTCGTCGAAGTCCACGAAACCCAGGTCCCGTTCCACGCCATGGCCGACCGCCAACGACTTGAGCCGCGCCCGGTAGCGTGGAGACAGCCGACCGAGGATGAGCAGCCGCGCATCCACCTCGCGGCGCGCGAGCCCGAACGCCGCCACGAGGGTCGGGTAGTCCTTGGCGGGCGCCTCGCGCCCCACGCCGAGGACTACCGGCGGCTCTCCCTGCTCGAACCAGGGGTGCGTAACCTCTTCCTCCGCCAGCCTGCGTATACGGTCGGCGGGTACGCCATTGTAGATGACGTGGATGCGCTCGGCGTCCATGTCCAGCGATCGTTGGATGGACTCGCCCACGCCCCGGGACACCGCCACCACCGCGTCCGCCGACGGATAGAGCACCTGTGCGGTGGTCCGCCATCGCGGCGTGTACTTGGCGGCGACGTTGTTGCGCACCCCGATCACCGTCGGCACCGCCCGCTCCGTCAACGCCGCCGCGCAGACTGCGGCGGCGTTGGCGTCCGGCAACGCCGACATCACCAGGTCGGGGCTGACCTCGCGAATGTGCCTCGCCATCATGTGCGCATACGCATAGACGCGAGACTTGCGCTTGCCGGGCAGGTCGGGAAACCGCCGATCGAGAGCCCGCCATGCACGTGCGACACCGACGGGATTGATGGTCAACGCTTCCACCTCGACCCCGGCGCGCCGGACCGCGCGCAGGAGCTTCCGGTCGGTATGCGGAAGCCGCGCCCGATAAACACGCATCCCGTTGGGAATGTCCGACCGGTAGTCTCCCCCGAACCGCGGGATCACGAGGTCCACGCGGTGCCCACGTCCGATGAGCGACCGCGCCAGATTGAGCATGCTGCGCTGCGCCCCGCCTCCGTTCAGGCTGGTCAGCGCGAAGGTGATGTGGAGCTTGTTCTGCCTCATCGTGCGCGGCCGGTCACCAGCTTGTCGAGCCGCGCGACATGGCTGAGGCCGCCTTCTCGTCGGAGAAGTCGGCGGCGCGCGCCCGCAACGCTGCCTCCGTTGGCCTCTCGCCTCGCAACACCGCGACCATCGCCCGTCCCGGAACTGCCGCGTCGCCGACCGGCGGCAACTCGCCCCGGCACCCGCGCCCCTCATCCGGCTGCGCGTCGTACGGCACGACTACGCTCACCGGCCGCTCCAGCGTGAACGCCCGGGGGCCGGCATCTCCACTCGCATCCAGTCGTTGTACCGGACGAGCTGCGGCGGAGGCGTGTCGTGCTGCACCCTGACCATCATCAGAGGGACTGCGCAAATGACCAAGGCAAATGACCAAGGTATGTACGAGGCGTCCATGTCCGCGATACATGCCTGGTCCGGGTCCCAACCGCGCGAGACACTATCGGCCCTGTCGAGGAACCACTCGTCCCCCACCGCATCCCAGGTGTGGTTCTCGCCGTGCCAGACCCGCACGAACCCGGCGCCGTGCGTTCGATAGACCCGGCTGCCGTGCCCTCGGATTTTCTCGAACAGACGCAGGTCCACCGAGCGAGGGACGCACGGAAACCCACCGACCCCATCGAGAACCTCCCGTGACACCAGCATGGCGCCGCCGGCGCCCGTGTGCATCTCGTCGCGCTTCTCGGAGCCTTCGAAGTTCAACCGAACGGTCATGTCCGACGCCGCCAGATACGTGAACTCATGCGTCTTCTCCACCAAGTGCGCATGCGAGTATCCGTGCGCCAGCACCGGGGCCACCTGCGCGCGACGAAGAACCCGAACCCGTCGCGTCACTCTCACGCCTCACGGAGAAGGGTGGCGAGGCTCTTCACATCGATGCCTCGGTCTCCGTGACGCACGTCCTCTTCTGCCGCGTTGAGCAACTCGTAGAGCTTCAGGCGCGCCTGATCCCGTTCATAGGCGGCCGTACTCATCACCACCATCTCGCTTTCTCCGTTCTTCACAATGAAAACCGGCTCTCCAGAGTCATGACAGAGTTTTGAAATTTCGGGAGGGGGGGTGCGCAAATCCGAGATGGGCGAATGACAGGCATGGTTTCTATCCCCCATGAGAACAATGTCCCGTAGGTCCATCATATCAGAATTTTGACAACCTGTAGAATTGTCGTTCCACGGGATACTTGAGGCAGCGCACCACCATGGACAAGACCCGTCCCAAGCCGTGTGCCATCGGCGAGCGGCGAGCGGCGAAAGCCGCAGCCCAACAACCGTCCGGGCTACATCCGCGTCGATACCGTGCACCAAGGGGACCTCGACGGCCACAAGGACATCCCCCAGCGCTGGGCCGCAGAACTCAACGACTTCCACCGCCTCCACACCAACCCCTACCACAACTACCACCGCCCCTGCCTGTTCTCCGAAACCGTCACCGACCCCAAGGGCAAGAAGCGGAAACGATACCCCTACCGCCTGCTCATGACCCCCTACGACAAACTCAAGTCGCTGCCCCAAGCTCAGGGGTCCTCAAACCCGGACTCACCTTCCAGAAGCTCGACGCCCTCGCCCACCACATCAGCGACAATGACGCCGCTGACAGACTCAACGAGGCACGCAGACTACGGTTCCTAACTATCACCGAGCGGGAGTGGAAAAGGGCCTGACCACCCCTCCCTCCTTCACTGGCATTTTACGATTGGAATATGCTCTCGGACGATTCTGCCAGGACTATCCCACGCTGATAGGGGAGTGGATGTCTCATGAAAGAGTTGATAGGCTGTGGGTCATGGATGTTCGGGAGTTGCGGGAGCAGCCACTGGCGCAGACGACGCCGGCAGGGTTTGTGCTGGACGAAGTGGTGGTGCGGCTGGCACGGGCGGACGAGCGGGTGAAGTGGGACGCGCTGATGGACCAGCATCACTATTTGGGCTTCAAGCGTTTTGCCGGTCGCGGGCTGCGCTACGTAGCGGAGTGGCGAGGACAATGGCTGGCGCTGGCCGGGTGGCAGTGTGGCGCCCTCAAGTGCCGGTCGCGGGACCGCTGGATCGGGTGGGGTCGCAAGGAGATGTACCGGCGTCTGCATCTGCTGGCGAACAACACGCGGTTCGTGGTGCTGGGGGAGCGCGGGGTATATGGGAATCTGGCTTCGTGGATGATGAGTGCGATGCTGCGCCGGCTGAGCGAGGACTGGCAGAGATAGTACGGACATCGGCTGCTGGTGGTGGAGAGCTTCGTGGACCCGGCCCGGTTCGCGGGCACGATGTATGAGGCGTCGAACTGGACCTACGTGGGCAACAGCAAGGGCTATGCGCGCAGCAACGGTCACTACACCGACCCGCACGGTAAGCCGAAGCGGCTGTACGTATGCGCACTGCGCCGCAACGCGCGGCGCATCCTGAGCTACCGTGGCGAGTTGGACGACGGCTGGCAGGCGCGCGGTGACCGGAACCGACATCGACAAGCGCAGTCTGTATGAGGAACTGGCGCTGGCCGCCGATGGCAAGCGTATTCGCGGCGCCAATCGCAACGGCACGCTGCGCTACGAGACCGCGACGCTGGTGGAGCACAGCACCGGCGTGCCGCTGGCGAGCCCGACTTTCACGACCGCAACGGCGAACTGGCGGCGGTCGGGGCGCTGCTGGACGTAACCCCTGTCGCTGGCGCGTTGCTGACCATTGATGCGCTGCACACCACCCGCGAGATGGCCGCCCGCATCGTCGAGCAGCATCGCGCCGATTATCTGATGACCGTCAAGAAGAACTGTCCCGAGACCTTCCAGACACTGGCGACCCTGCCATGGGAGCAGGCCACCGGGCGCTTCTCCGAGGACCCGGAAAAGGGCCATGGGCGCATCGACCAGCGCCACATCGAAGTGCTGACACCGCTCAAGAACTCCCTCAACTATCCCCATGTGGCGCAGGTGTTCCGTATCCGACGCGAACGCACCGACCTGAAGAGTAACACCCACAGCGTCACCTATGCCTACGGCTTCACCTCGGTGGCCGCCAAAGATGCCTCAGCGGGGCAACTGCTGGCCTGGAATCGCGGTCACTGGGCGATCGAGTCGAAGAACCATCAACGCCGTGACAAGACCCTTGAAGAGGACGCCTGCTTGGCCCGCAGCGGCTTGGCGCCGGCCAACCGCGCGACCTGCAACAACATCGTGCTGGCGCTGATCCTGCACCGCCGGCGGTGGGACAACGCGGCCGCAGCCCTGCGCTACTTTACCCTGCACCGCAAGGCCGCCCTGCACGCCGTGCTGGCGCCCGGCTGACGCTCACGCGCCGTCCCTCCCACGATCCGCTCCCGACCCCAGCTCGGCATCCTGCGCTGGACTGAACTGGCGCTCCTCACCAACAGCCCTATCCGGGCAATCAGCCCCGATCATGTTCTTTGCGCCGCCGCACGCTCCAAATCCCCCCACTTGTCCGTCATCGCGTCCGCCCAAGTCTCCCGGCGACACCCCAGGTGCTGCTCCCGCAAAGGATCAACCGACCACTTCGACGGACAAGTTTAGAGCGTGGGATAGTCCTGGCAGAATCGTCCGAGAGCATATTCCAATCGTAAAATGCCAGTGAAGGAGGGAGGGGTGGTCAGGCCCTTTTCCACTCCCGCTCGGTGATAGTTAGGAACCGTAGTCTGCGTGCCTCGTTGAGTCTGTCAGCGGCGTCATTGTCGCTGATGTGGTGGGCGAGGGCGTCGAGCTTCTGGAAGGTGAGTCCGGGTCTGAGGAACCCCTGAGCTTGGGGCAGCGACTTGAGTTTGTCGTAGGGGGTCATGAGCAGGCGGTAGGGGTATCGTTTCCGCTTCTTGCCCTTGGGGTCGGTGACGGTTTCGGAGAACAGGCAGGGGCGGTGGTAGTTGTGGTAGGGGTTGGTGTGGAGGCGGTGGAAGTCGTTGAGTTCTGTGGCCCAGCGCTGGGGGATGTCCTTGTGGCCGTCGAGGTCCCCTTGGTGCACGGTATCGACGCGGATGTAGCCCGGACGGTTGTTGGGCTGCGGCTTTCGCCGCTCGCCGATGGCACACGGCTTGGGACGGGTCTTGTCCATGGTGGTGCGCTGCCTCAAGTATCCCGTGGAACGTCTCAGGTTGTACAGATGGGACACCGAGATGGCCGCCAAACGCCGGTAGGCCTGTTGCCCGAACACCCCATAGGCCCGCTCGCAGAGCTTCTTGACCGTCAAGCCGTTGGGCGTGTTATGCCGCTCGTCCATGGCCGCCAACAGGCGTATGTCCGCTGGCATGTAACGCCGGGCGAACTTCTGCGCCACGCTGCGCTCCCGCCGGGCGATCTTGCCGGTCTTCACGTACTGCCGGATCAGTCGAAACACCTGCTCCCGTGAGTACCCCGTGACCTTCATCACGTAGCGCACCACCGTCCCCTTGTCCCGCCGACTCAGCGTGGGATACAGAAACTTGGCCATGGTCTGCCTCACCCACTGATACCGATCTGCTACCCCTCCGGGAACCTCGAAGACCACCGCCTGCGTCCCTTCCAGAAACTCCCGAAGTTGATCCACCGTCGTCAAATCCTTTGCGTTCATAAGCGTCTTCATCCTCGCATTATGAACGGAAGCGGGCCTCAGTCCAGTGTCATCCTCCATCGGAATCAACCCCAGGGCGGATTTTTGTTCTGACTGACTCTGCCGGGTTACAAAGCGGAACCTGTGTCGGGTGGACTTCCTGGCCGAGTTGCGGTACAAGTTCTCGAACAGGGGCGAGGGCGCACGGGGGAGGGGATGGAGCTTTCGGAAGTCACGCTCGACGCGGTGATGCCACACGAGGAGGCGCGGTTCCGGGACCTGATGGCGGAGCATCATTACCTCGGGGCGGCGCCGAAGGTGGGCGAGACGGTGTGGTATGGCGCGCGGTGGCGCGGCCAGTGGGTGGCGCTGGCGTCTTTTTCGGCTGCGGCGCTGAAGTGCCAGGCACGGGATGCGTGGATTGGCTGGACGCTGCGCCACAAGTACGACCGGCTGCACTTGGTGGTCAACAACACCCGGTTCCTGCTGCACGGCTAATTTTTGTTTTGGTTCGGGCGGAGGGTGAGGGGAGTATGGCTTGGGAGGGGGGGGTCGGCTGAGTATGGAGGACAGGGAGATGGAGTTGGCGGGCGAGGTATGGGCGGTGTTCGGTAGTGTGGCGGCGTTTTCCGGGCACGAAGGATGGCTCGGGCAAGGTGTTTGCCCTGCGGGCGGATGAGGTTGGATGAGCTTGGTGCGGGGGTGGGTATCAGGCGATGGCGGGTTTGGGCCGGGAGTTGGCGGTCATCTTCAGATAGTCGAGCAGCAGGCGAGGGGTACGGTTCAGCTTGCGGACGGTGGCGGCGACGGGCTTGCGGTGGGTCTTGATGACGGCGATGGCGAACCGGCGCAGGCGGGTCATGTTTTGGGGTCCATGGCCGGTGCGGATGCGGCTTTTGTCCTCGTTCCAGGCGTCGGTGTCATCGAGGATGCGATGGAGGGAGTTTTCGATGGTCCAGTGGCCCCGGTTGATGCGCAGCAGCGATGGGGCATTGGCGGTCTCTGGGGTATGGCTGGTGACGCCCCAGGAAGAGTCTACCGAGGTATCGGTGACGCGGCCCTTGCGCACTTGGCAGCGAGTGCGGCGAATGAGGAAGGCTTGGCCGACGCCGGGGAAGCGGAGGTGGTGGTTGAGCGCGGTGGTGGTCCAGATCTCGCGCTGCTCCCAACGACCGTGCGCGGTGGGGAGCTTGCCCTTGATGGGCTTGCCGGTGTTCTCGACAAAGTCGGGTGGGCGTTTTGCGTCGTCATGGAACCACAGCCGGAGGTCCCCGAGCAGAGTCTTCTGGTTGCCCTTGGCGATGAACATATAGTGGGCATCGTGCTTGCGCAGGAAGGAGGCGATGGCGGTCTGTGTCAGCAGGGCATCGGCGGTGAAGGTCTTGCCGGCGAGGTCGCCGAGTGAATCGAGCAACGGGAGTGTGACCCCGATCTCGTTGGTGGCCTTGGTCTGGCCGTCGTCTTGGGTCAGAACAGTTTTTTTTGACCCCAGGCGATGGCGCTGTCATGGCCGCAGGCGCCGAGGATATGGACTTGGCGACCGGCCTCGTCGACAGCGCCCTTCATGGTCTTGCCGTCGATGGCCAGCGACGCGTCGTTGTGCCCGTGGGCTACGAACCAGGTCCGCAGCGCGGCATCGAGCTCTTCGGGTGCGACCTTCACGATGGCGTTGCGCAGACAGTAGATGCTTGGTCGCTGGTAGACGCCGTTGACCCGGCGGCAGCGGAAGTGGCGCAGCATCGCTGGCGAAAGGTCGCATACCCACTCGTGGATGGCCTTGTAGCCTCGGGCG
Source organism: uncultured Binatia bacterium (SeqCode) (assembly GCA_965214905.1). GTDB lineage: Bacteria > Desulfobacterota > Binatia > UBA9968 > JAJDTQ01 > JAJDTQ01. The sequence goes on along the minus strand of OZ243984.1, from coordinate 1,550,147 downwards.
CCGCACAGCGTGGCGGCCGCAGCGAGCCCCAGCAGGGTCTCGAGGCGGTAGCGGCGCCCGTAACGGCTGCGTGGGTCGGTGAGGGTGCGAAACACATCCGGCAGGCTCTTCATCTGCTTGGCGCTCAACATGGCTCTCGGTCTCCCATGACGGTAACGGGGCTCCAGCACAGGGCTGCGAAGCACGCGACGGGCGTGGCGGGTGAGGGCTCGCACGAAGACCTTCTTCGGCGTGGAGCCTGAGCGGTACCCGCCCCGAGTCCGGCGAAAGCCCCGGGTGAAGCCCACCTCGGTCCAGCCCGCAGCCCGGTAGACCGTGCCGGCGAAGCGCGTCGGGTCGACGAACGTCTCCAACAGCACCAGCGGATGATGAAACCTCACCGGCCAGTCCCGCATCAGTTGGCGTGCGCACAGCCCCAGCACCCGAGACCCCAGATTGGGCACCGGGCGTAACAGCAGGAACCGGGTGTTGTTGACCACCAAGTGCAGCCGGTCGTACTTGTGGCGCAGCGTCCAGCCAATCCACGCATCCCGTGCCTGGCACTTCAGCGCCGCAGCCGAAAAAGACGCCAGCGCCACCCACTGGCCGCGCCACCGCGCGCCATACCACACCGTCTCGCCCACCTTCGGCGCCGCCCCGAGGTAATGATGCTCCGCCATCAGGTCCCGGAACCGCGCCTCCTCGTGTGGCATCACCGCGTCGAGCGTGACTTCCGAAAGCTCCATCCCCTCCCCCGTGCGCCCTCGCCCCTGTTCGAGAACTTGTACCGCAACTCGGCCAGGAAGTCCACCCGACACAGGTTCCGCTTTGTAACCCGGCAGAGTCAGTCAGAACAAAAATCCGCCCTGGTTCCTGCTGTTACGCCCGGTGCCCAATCTGGGGTCTCGGGTGCTGGGGCTGTGCGCACGCCAACTGATGCGGGACTGGCCGGTGAGGTTTCATCATCCGCTGGTGCTGTTGGAGACGTTCGTCGACCCGACGCGCTTCGCCGGCACGGTCTACCGGGCTGCGGGCTGGACCGAGGTGGGCTTCACCCGGGGCTTTCGCCGGACTCGGGGCGGGTACCGCTCAGGCTCCACGCCGAAGAAGGTCTTCGTGCGAGCCCTCACCCGCCACGCCCGTCGCGTGCTTCGCAGCCCTGTGCTGGAGCCCCGTTACCGTCATGGGAGACCGAGAGCCATGTTGAGCGCCAAGCAGATGAAGAGCCTGCCGGATGTGTTTCGCACCCTCACCGACCCACGCAGCCGTTACGGGCGCCGCTACCGCCTCGAGACCCTGCTGGGGCTCGCTGCGGCCGCCACGCTGTGCGGCGCCCGAGGCTACAAGGCCATCCACGAGTGGGTATGCGACCTTTCGCCAGCGATGCTGCGCCACTTCCGCTGCCGCCGGGTCAACGGCGTCTACCAGCGACCAAGCATCTACTGTCTGCGCAACGCCATCGTGAAGGTCGCACCCGAAGAGCTCGATGCCGCGCTGCGGACCTGGTTCGTAGCCCACGGGCACAACGACGCGTCGCTGGCCATCGACGGCAAGACCATGAAGGGCGCTGTCGACGAGGCCGGTCGCCAAGTCCATATCCTCGGCGCCTGCGGCCATGACAGCGCCATCGCCTGGGGTCAAAAAAAACTGTTCTGACCCAAGACGACGGCCAGACCAAGGCCACCAACGAGATCGGGGTCACACTCCCGTTGCTCGATTCACTCGGCGACCTCGCCGGCAAGACCTTCACCGCCGATGCCCTGCTGACACAGACCGCCATCGCCTCCTTCCTGCGCAAGCACGATGCCCACTATATGTTCATCGCCAAGGGCAACCAGAAGACTCTGCTCGGGGACCTCCGGCTGTGGTTCCATGACGACGCAAAACGCCCACCCGACTTTGTCGAGAACACCGGCAAGCCCATCAAGGGCAAGCTCCCCACCGCGCACGGTCGTTGGGAGCAGCGCGAGATCTGGACCACCACCGCGCTCAACCACCACCTCCGCTTCCCCGGCGTCGGCCAAGCCTTCCTCATTCGCCGCACTCGCTGCCAAGTGCGCAAGGGCCGCGTCACCGATACCTCGGTAGACTCTTCCTGGGGCGTCACCAGCCATACCCCAGAGACCGCCAATGCCCCATCGCTGCTGCGCATCAACCGGGGCCACTGGACCATCGAAAACTCCCTCCATCGCATCCTCGATGACACCGACGCCTGGAACGAGGACAAAAGCCGCATCCGCACCGGCCATGGACCCCAAAACATGACCCGCCTGCGCCGGTTCGCCATCGCCGTCATCAAGACCCACCGCAAGCCCGTCGCCGCCACCGTCCGCAAGCTGAACCGTACCCCTCGCCTGCTGCTCGACTATCTGAAGATGACCGCCAACTCCCGGCCCAAACCCGCCATCGCCTGATACCCACCCCCGCACCAAGCTCATCCAACCTCATCCGCCCGCAGGGCAAACACCTTGCCCGAGCCATCCTTCGTGCCCGGAAAACGCCGCCACACTACCGAACACCGCCCATACCTCGCCCGCCAACTCCATCTCCCTGTCCTCCATACTCAGCCGACCCCCCCCTCCCAAGCCATACTCCCCTCACCCTCCGCCCGAACCAAAACAAAAATTAGCCGTGGAATCAACCCCGCCCTTCAGTGTCATCCTGCATTGGACAATTCTGCCAAATTCTGATATAATGAACTCACGGGACATCTTCCTCATGGAGGATAGAAACCATGCCTGTCATTCGCCCATCTCGGATTTGCGCAGTCCCTCTGATGATGGTCAGGGTGCAGCACGACACGCCTCCGCCGCAGCTCGTCCGGTACAACGACTGGATGCGAGTGGAGATGCCGGCCCCCGGGCGTTCACGCTGGAGCGGCCGGTGAGCGTAGTCGTGCCGTACGACGCGCAGCCGGATGAGGGGCGCGGGTGCCGGGGCGAGTTGCCGCCGGTCGGCGACGCGGCAGTTCCGGGACGGGCGATGGTCGCGGTGTTGCGAGGCGAGAGGCCAACGGAGGCAGCGTTGCGGGCGCGCGCCGCCGACTTCTCCGACGAGAAGGCGGCCTCAGCCATGTCGCGCGGCTCGACAAGCTGGTGACCGGCCGCGCACGATGAGGCAGAACAAGCTCCACATCACCTTCGCGCTGACCAGCCTGAACGGAGGCGGGGCGCAGCGCAGCATGCTCAATCTGGCGCGGTCGCTCATCGGACGTGGGCACCGCGTGGACCTCGTGATCCTGCAGTTCGGGGGAGACTACCGGTCGGACATTCCCAACGGGATGCGTGTTTATCGGGCGCGGCTTCCGCATACCGACCGGAAGCTCCTGCGCGCGGTCCGGCGCGCCGGGGTCGAGGTAGAAGCGTTGACCATCAATCCCGTCGGTGTCGCACGTGCATGGCGGGCTCTCGATCGGCGGTTTCCCGACCTGCCCGGCAAGTGCAAGCCTCGCGTCTATGCGTATGCGCACATGATGGCGAGGCACATTCGCGAGGTCGGCCCCGACCTGGTGATGTCGGCGTTGCCGGACGCCAACGCCGCCGCAGTCTGCGCGGCGGCGTTGGCGGAGCGGGCGGTGCCGACGGTGATCACGGTGCACAACAACGTCGCCGCCGACTACACGCCGCAATGGCGGACCACCGCACAGGTGCTCTATCCGTCGGCGGACGCGGTGGTGGCGGTGTCCCGGGGCGTGGGCGAGTCCGTGCAACGATCGCTGGACATGGACGCCGAGCGCATCCACGTCATCTACAATGGCGTACCCGCCGACCGTATACGCAGGCTGGCGGAGGAAGAAGTTACGCACCCCTGGTTCGAGCAGGGAGAGCCGCCGGTAGTCCTCGGCGTGGGGCGCGAGGCGCCCGCCAAGGACTACCCGACCCTCGTGGCGGCGTTCGGGCTCGCGTGCCGCGAGGTGGATGCGCGGCTGCTCGTCCTCGGTCGGCTGACTCCACGCTACCGGACGCGGCTCAAGTCGTTGGCGGTCGGCCATGGCGTGGAACGGGACCTGGGTTTCGTGGACTTCGACGAGAACCCGTACCGCTACATGAGACGGGCCGGACTGTTTGCGCTTTCTTCGCGCTGGGAGGGCCTGTCGATGGTGACCCTCGAGGCGCTGGCCTGCGGCACGCCGGTTGTGAGCACGGATACGCCCTACGGCCCGCGGGAGATCCTGGGGTGCTGGGGCGAGTTGCCGCCGGTCGGCGATGCCGCGGCCTTGGGGCGGGCGATGGTCGCGGCGCTGCGAGGCGAGAGGCCGTCGGAGGCAGCGCTGCGGGCGCGCGCCGCCGATTTTTCAATCGAGAAGGCGGCCGATGCCTATGCCGCGCTGTTCGAGAGGCTGGTACGAAAGCATCGGGTTGCCACGGAATTCGTCGAGTGACCGCAAAAACCAGACCTGATTGCGCACAGCCTTCAACCGTCCGCAGAAACGAGGCGTCCGGTTTGAGTAGCCGTAGCAGTACGGTAATGATCGGGGGGCAACACGACGGGCCTCCACCGCAACTCGTTCGGTACAACGACTGGCGGCAGGTGGAGGTGGCGGCGCCCGGGGCGTTCACGCCGGAGTTGCCGGTGAGCGTGGTCGTGCCGTACTACGCGCAGCCAGATGAGCTCGGGCGGACGCTGGCGGCGTTGGAGGGCCAGACGTATCCGCGGGAGCTTTTCGAGGTGGTGGTGGACGACGGCTCGCCGGAGCCGTTGGAGCGGCCGCGGTCGACGCCGCTGGACGTGAAGGTGGTGCGTCTGGAGGACCTTGGCTTCGGCGCGGCGCGGGCGCGCAACACGGGAGTGCGCGCGGCGGCGCACGACGTGCTGCTGTTTCTCGACGGGGACATGCTGCCGGAGGCGGACTGGCTAGCGGCACATGCGCGTTGGCATCACGCGGTGCCGGACGCGGTGACGCTGGGCTTGTGGTTGCGCGTGCCGGTAGACGGGGTGGACGCCGAAACGATCCGGAGCCGACCCGGGGCGCTGAAAAAGCTGTTCCAGGGACGGAGGACCGATCCGTCGCAGTTCGCATCCTACCTGTTCAAAACCGACGATCTGACGTCGAAGGCGGATGATCCGTTCCGGAAGGTGTTGAGCGGTAACTTGGGAGTCCGTCGCGGATTCTACGACTTGGTGAGGGGATTCGACGAGTCGTTCACGCAGTGGGGTTGGGAGGACCTGGAGTTCGGCTACCGGGCCTATACGCGGGGCGGGCTGCTGGTGCCGGTGCGGGACGCGTTCGCCTGGCACCAGGGTCTCTGGAAGGGCCGGGCGGAGAAGGGTCGGAGCGAGGTGCTGCAGCAAGCGAAGGTGGCGCACCTGATTGCCCACCCCGGGTACCGCACGGGCACGGCAGGGCGGACCTTCACGGTGCCGCAGTATGTGGTGACGGTCCAGGGAGGCACGTCGCCGGCGGAACGTCTGCTGGAAGTGGTCGAGCGGGTGCTGTCCGATCAGATGCACGACCTGGTGGTACGGTTGGAGTTGCCCGAGGACTACGCGGGCCGAGTGTGGCTGGAACGCCACCTGGGTCCGGACCCGCGGGTGCGGGTGGCGCCGTCGCGCTCGGCGCTGGAGGAGTTTCCCGCGTCTCCGTTCCACGTGACGCTGCCGGTCGGGAAACCGCTGCACGCGGACGTGGTGAGCAAGTTGCGCGCCGAACTGGGGACTGCGGTGATCGGCCGATCGGAGTTTCCCGACGGTTCCCGCGTATCGATCGAGCGGGCGTGGGCGCTGCATCGGGCGTTGCGCACTCCGTGGGATGCCGCCGACTTCGGCAAGGTAGTGACGATCCCGCCCCGGAAGCTATGTGAGGCGCCCGGTGCCGCGCTGGGTCGGGCGTTGCGTTCGTCCTGGGAACGGCTGCGGGCCGAATTGCGTCTGGTAGACGGTCCTGATGCGGCGTGGCGGTTCGTCTGGTGGTTCGCCGACGCGTCTTTGCGGCGGGTGCGCCGGCACTTTCGCGACGCCCTGACGCTGCTTCGTCGTTGAGGGAGCGGTACGCGGAGGATGATGAGTGTGACTGATGTCTGAATCTGTCGGGCGAAGTCCCCCGCCAGCTAAATGCGAGGGGATGGGGTAGAAGGAGTGGATGGCAGAGGGATTCGACAACCGGCAGGTGGTGGTAGGGGAGGTGGAGGTTCGGTTGGCGCAAGGGCACGAGCGGCGGCGCTGGGACGAGTTGATGGCGGAGCATCACTATTTGGGGTTTCGGCAGTTTGCGGGTCGGGGATTGCGCTACGTGGCAGAATGGCAGGGGATACGGCTGGCGCTGGTGGGGTGGCAATCGGGGGCGTTCAAGTGCCGGGCATGGGATCGGTGGCTGGGATGGTACCGGTCGGTGCGGCTTCGGCGGTTGCACCTGATGGGGAAGAACACGGGGTTTGTGGTTTTACCGGAGGGAGAAGGGATAGCGAACCTGGGATCGCGGGTGTTGGGGCGGAATCCGCGTCGTCTGAGTGGGGACTGGGAGTCAGCCTCACGTAACCCAGGCCGTGGTGACCGGCATGGCACCGATTCTTGCGGACTTCCAGCCGGATCGCGTGCTCGTGCAGGGAGATACGACCGCGGCCCTCGCGGCTAGCCTTGCGGCATTCTACGCGAAGGTTCCCGTGGGACATATCGAGGCGGGTCTGCGTATCGGCGATCCTGCGGCGCCTTGGCCGGAGGAGTTGAATCGGCGCCTGACGGATCGGTTGAGCGACCGGCACTACGCACCCACCGGACGGGCGGCCGGCCAGCACGTCGATGTGGTGGCGAGTACGGGGGCTACGCCTCGCCGATGCCGGCCAGATCCGGACGGAAGCCGGTTTCCTCGACCTTGGCCTGCGCCAGGAAGCCAGCATCGTTCTCGTTCCATGTGTGCTGCCGCCCATGGCGAACCACCAGGAAGCCGTACGGGTGCGTCCGGTAGACGTGGGCGCCAGTCTGCAAGACGTCCTGGATCAGAGTCCTGTGCTCTATCCACCGGCGTCGCTTCCAGCCTCCCACCCGATCGAGTTCGTGGCGTGTGATCAGCAGGGCGGCACCGGCGATATCCATTGTGCCGTAGCGTTCGCTGGCTAACGTGAATCGGCGGATGGTGCGGTTCGAAGCCGCCAGATACACGAACTCGGGCTCCTTGCCTACAAGCGGCGCCTGCGAGTACTCCTGTGCCAGTACCAGGTCCCAGATGTGGTCCGGGCCGTACAGGTCGTCGTCGTCCATCTTCACCAGCAGCGTCCCGCGCGATGTCTGGACCGCCGCGTTGAGCACCGAGCCCAGCGGCAACGCCGCGTCCAGCCGCAGCGCCGTCACCGTCACCGACGGCCCCGCCGCCCCGGGCGACACCTCCCCGAAACCCTCCCCGTGCAGCCCCATAACCAGCTCCAGCCGCGGATAGGTCTGCTGCCGTACCGTCGCCAGCACTCGTTCCAGCAGCTCCGGACGCCGTGTCGCCAGTAGGATCGACACCAGCGGCAGCCGCGGCGGATCCGCCAGCACCCGCTCGGCCACCTGCCGCGCGCGGCTTCCCAACGAATGCTCCCGCAGCGCCATGCGCCGCATCCGCACGCTGATCGCTTCGCACCCATCGACGCCCAGGTCCCGCACCTCGCTCGTCATCAGCTCGAACAGCTCCACACCCACATACGGCGCCAGCCGCCGGTCCCCGTCCGCCAGATGCACCACCACTCCTGTCGCCGCCAGCCGGGCCAGATCCCCCGCCCGCGTCACGGTGTCGGCGTAGAAAGCATCCACGTCCTCGAGATGGTGAATCCTCCGCAGCGCCACCCGGTCGTCGCGGCGCACGACGCGGTCCGCCTCACAGCCCGGCGGCAGCCGGTCGAGCGGACCCAGCGCCCCTATCCCGTCGCACCCGGCCCGACCCCAGCCGATCGGGTTGTGCCGCAACGGGTCGAAGGCGGGAACCGACAGCAACGCCGGCGCCTCGGCGAGGACGACCACCGGGGCCGCCACACCCGACGCCTCCGCCGCCGTGTCGGCCACCACCATGTCGACGTGCTGGTGGTCGGCCGTCGTCCGCGCCACCCGCCCTGACGCCTCGAACACGGCCCGCGACCGGGCGCCTAGCGCGACAATCTCCGCCCCCAAGGGATACTTGGCCCGAGGCGCGGAACCCGGCGCCTCGACCGGCATCGTGGACGTCTTCCATGGTGGGGCGGCGCGGAAGCGTCTGAACGCCCGTCGCAGAACCGCGCCTGCGGACCACCGGACGAACCGCCACGCCACGCCAGTACCGTCGACCCGCTGCAACTCGGCCTGCAGACGCTCCCACGCCGTGTGCGACGCCCAGCCTGGCGCGGCGGCTGACGCGAGCACCGGCCCCGCCGGCCGCAGCTTCCGGGGCGGGATCGCGACCACCTCGCCGAAGTCGGATGCCTCCCACGGCGTGCGCAACGCCCGATGCAGCGCCCACGCCCGCGCGATCGACACGCGGGAACCGTCGGGAAACTCCGACTGCCCGACCACCGCCGTCCCCAGCCCGGCGCGCAGCCGGCGCACCACGTCCGCATGTAGCCGCTGCCCGGCCGGCAGCGTCACGTGGAAGGGAGACGCGGGAAACTCCTCCACCGCCGAGCGCGAAGGTGCCACCCGCACCCGCGGGTCCGGACCCAGGTGGCGCGTGAGCCACGCCCGGCCCGCGTGGCCCTCGGGCAACTCCAGCCGCACCACCAGGTCGTGCATCGGACCAGACAGCACACGCTCGACGGCCTCCAGCAAACGTTCCTCCGGCAGGTCCCCCGCCTCGATTGTCACCACGTACTGCGGCACCGTGAAGGTCCGCCCCGCCGTGCCGGTGCGGAACTTGGGGTGGACAATCAGGTGGGCCACCTTCGCCAACTGCATCTCCCGACTCTGCTTCTTCTCCGCCCGGCCCTCCTCCCAGGCACCCTGGTGCCACGCGAACGCCTCCCGCACCGGCACCATCAGCCCGCCCCGCGTATAGGCCCGGTAGCCGAATTCCGTGTCCTCCCCGCCCCATTGGGTGAACGACTCGTCGAATCCTCCCACCAGCTCGTAGAATCCGCGGTGGATCCCGTAGTTGCCGCCCGGCATCAGGTCGAACAGATCGTCCGCCTTGGACGTCAGATCGTCGGTTCTGCGCAGGTGGGATTCGAACCACCTGAAGTCGACCCAGCCCACCTTCCGCCCGGCGAATAGATCCTTCAGCGTCCCCGGCCGGCTCCGGATCGTCCCGGCGTCCACCCCGTCCACCGGCACGTGGGCCCACAAGCCCAGCGTCACCGCGTCCGGCACCGCGTGATGCCAACGCGCATGCGCCGCCAGCCAGTCCGCCTCCGGCAGCATGTCGGCGTCGAGAAACAACAGGATGTCGTGCGCCGCCGCGCGCACCCCCGTGTTGCGTGCCCGCGCCAGCCCGAAGCCGAGGTCCTCCTGCCGCACCACCTTCACGTCCAGCGGCGTCTCCCGCAGCCGCTCCAACGGCTCCGGCGAGCCGTCGTCCACCACCACTACCTCGAGGAGCTCCCGCGGGTAGGTCTGGCCCTCCAGCGCCGCCAGCGTCCGCTCGAGCTCTTCCGGCTGCGCGTAGTACGGCACGACCACGCTCACCGGCAACTCCGGCGTGAACGCCCCGGGTGCCGCCACCGCCACCTGCCGCCAGTCGTTGTACCGGACGAGCTGTGGCGGAGGCGTGTCGTGTTGCACCCCGATCATCACTGTACTGCTACGGCTCCCCAATGACAGGCTGGTCTTGCCCCGTTTCGGTGGGCGGTTCAAGGCGACCCCGAATCGGTGGACAGGTCAGGGCTTTCGCCCCCCCTGCACCGGGAAGAACGTTCCAGCCACGCCTGGAACATCAGGATGTTCCAGAGGCGTTTCGCCACGTACAGGTGCGCCAGACCAGCGTACTCATCATGCGCTTTCAGGAATGCAAGCCACGTCCGGCGAACCGGACCGGGCTCGAAAAACCCTTCCTCCCGCAGCCGGCGTTCGTCGAGCAATGCCTCCGCCCAGTCCCGGAGAGGACCACGCAGCCACGAGTCAAGCGGCACGCTGAATCCCGCCTTCGGACGATCGACGATCTGCTTCGGCAGGTACTTGCGGAGCACCTGCCGAAGAATCCATTTGTTCTCGACACCGCGGATCCTCAACGACAACGGCAACCGCCAGACGAATTCCACGACATCGTGATCCAGAAAGGGCGCGCGCGTCTCGAGGCTGACGGCCATCGCCGTCCTGTCGACCTTGACCAGAATGTCGTCGGGGAGATAGTCCAGAGTATCGGCCGCCATCATCCACTCTGCGAATTCCAACGCACCCGCACAGCTTGCCGGTTCGTTCATGACGGCTCCGGACAAGGACGTTCTGCGCATGATCGCGTGCGGATTCGGCCAGAACGAGCGGCTCCGCCAGTAGAACTCTTCCCGTGTCCGGCAGGTGACCATTGCCGCCAGCTTGCCGAGCCTGTCGGGTGTCCAACGCCGACCGTAGATTGGGGGCAGCCGGCGAAGCAGGCGCTTCCCCAACGTGGTGCCCGCGCCCGAAGCGAGGGTCAGGATCGCGCCCTCGCCGAGGCGGCGTAGCGGCAAGGGCACGTCGAACAACCTGCGCCATGACGTCCATATTCGTGGCACCGAAGAATACCGAACGTAGCCGCCGAACAGCTCGTCGCCGCCGTCCCCGGACAGGGCCACGGTCACATGCCGGCGCGCCATCCCGGCCAGGAGAAAGGTCGGAATCTGCGAGGGGTCGGCAAAGGGCTCGTCGAAAAGGTCCGGCAGGTGCGGAACGACGTCCAGCACCTGGCGTGCCGATACGTACAGCTCCGTATGTTCGGTTCCCAGATGGCTCGCCACTGCCCTCGCGTACGGCGCTTCGTCGTATTCGGCCTCATCGAATCCAATGGTGAACGTCGGCACCGGCCGCGTGGATTGCGCCTGTATCAATGCCACGACGGCCGAGGAATCGATCCCGCCGGACAGGAACGCGCCAAGCGGAACGTCCGCGACCATCTGCCGGCGAACCGCCCGCAGCAACAGGTCGTTCAGGATGTCAGCCGCTTCTTCGGGAGCGCCCTGGAACGGTCCGGCCCGGCCCACCGCCATCGCGTCCCGCAACGACCAGTACGGCCGCGGCTCCGGCAGATCGCCCGCGTGCCGGCTTGCAGCGCCGACGGCCATCCTGATGCATGTGCCCGGCGGCAGATTGCGAATGCCTTCGTATATGGACCAGGGGGACGAAACATAACCATGGCGCAAGAGCTGGGCGAGCGCGCCTCTGTCGATGTCTCCCGCGAACGCGGGATGCGCCGCGAGCGCCTTCAACTCGGAGCCGAACAGGAACACGCCGTTCTGCCAGCCGTAGTAGAGCGGCTTTTCGCCGATCCGGTCGCGGGCCAGCCAGAGGGCCCGGTCCTCGCGATCCCAGAGGGCAAGGGCGAACATGCCGGTGGATGCCCGCAACGCCTCCTCCAGTCCCCAGCACTCGATGGCGGCCAGCAGCGTTTCCGTATCGGAATGCCCCTTCCAGGAGATCCCCTGACGATCGGCGTCGAGCTGGCGTCTGAGGTCCTGGTGGTTGTAGATCTCGCCATTGAAGACGATCACCCTTTGCCCGGAAGCGGACCGCATGGGCTGGTGACCGGCCGGCGAAAGATCGACGACGGCCAGACGGCGATGCGCGAGAGCGGCCCCCGCCCCGGGATCCAGCCAGACCCCGGCATGGTCGGGACCACGATGTGCGAGCCGGTCCGCCATCTCGCGGGCGGTCGATGACGCCGCCTCCGGCGAGAGAGGTCCTGTTCCAAGAAAACCGGCTATGCCGCACACGCCGCGCTCTTCATGGGCCGTGTCATTGCCACCGCCACCTGCCGCCGGTCGTTGTACCGGAGGGGCCGCGACGAAGACGTGTCGTGCGGGATCCCGGCATCGTCACAGTGGCTGCACGAACGCATGTACGAGGCGTCCATTCCATCCACCGGCACGTGGTGGACTTGCCCCGTTTCGGTGGTCGGTCGAAGGCCGTGCGCAATCAAGTCTGTTTTCGCGGTCACTTGACGAGTTCCGTGGCATCTCATACCAGCCTCTTAAACAGCGTGGCATAGGCGTCGGTCGCCTTCTCGATTGAAAAATCGGCGGCGCGCACCCGCAGCGCTGCCTCCGACGGCCTCTCGCCCCGCAGCGCCGCGACCATCGCCTGCCCCAGCGCCGCGGCGTCGCCGACCGGCGGCAACTCGCCCCAGCACCCCAGGATCTCCCGCGGGCCGTAGGGCGTATCCGTGCTCACAACCGGCGTGCCGCAGGCCAGCGCCTCGAGGATCACCGTGGGCAGGCCCTCCCAGCGCGAAGAAAGCGCAAACAGTCCGGCCCGCCTCATGTAGCGGTACGGGTTCTCGTCGAAGTCCACGAAACCCAGGTCCCGTTCCACGCCATGGCCGACCGCCAACGACTTGAGCCGCGTCCGGTAGCGTGGAGACAGCCGACCGAGGATGAGCAGCCGCGCATCCACCTCGCGGCGCGCGAGCCCGAACGCCGCCACGAGGGTCGGGTAGTCCTTGGCGGGCGCCTCGCGCCCCACGCCGAGGATCACCGTCGGTTCGCCTTTCCCGAACCAGGGGTGCGCCACCTCTTCCTCCGCCAGCCTGCGTATACGGTCGGCGGGTACGCCATTGTAAATGACGTGGATGCGCTCGGCGTCCATGTCCAGCGATCGTTGGATGGACTCGCCCACGCCCCGGGACACCGCCACCACCGCGTCCGCCAGGGAGAAGAGCACCTGCGCAGTGGCCCGCCATTGCGGCGTGTAGTCGGCGGCGACGTTGTTGCGCACCCCGATCACCGTCGGCACCGCCCGGTCCGTCAACGCCGCCGCGCAGACAGCGGCCGAGTTGGCGCCCGGCAACGCCGACATCACCAAGTCGGGGCCGACCTCGCGAATGTACCTTGCTGTCATGTATGCATACGCATAGATGTGATGCCTGCGCTTGCCGGACAGGTCGGGAAACCGCCGATCGAGAACCCGCCAGGCACGTGCGCAGCCGACGGGATTGATGGTCGACGCTTCCACCTCGACCCCGGCGCGCCGGACTTCGCGCAGGAACTTCCGGTCGGTGTACAGAAGCTTCGCCCGGTAAATGCGCATCCCGCGGGGAATCGTAGCCCGGTAGTCCCCCACGAACCGGGGTATCACGAGGTCCACGCGGTGCCCGCGTCCGATGAGCGACCGCGCCAGATTGAGCATGTTGCGCCCCGTGCCGCCCACATTCAGGCTGGCGAGCATGAAGGCGATGTGGAGCTTGCCCCCGATCACGACTTCTCGGACCTCGTAGAACCCGCGCGGATCCCCAGGTTCCCGCTCGCCACTATCTTGAACATGTCATCACTCGCCATCGACGTCAGATCGACGGTGCTGTGCAGGCGGCGTCCGTCGAACCAGTACGCCTTCCGTCCCTTGAACAGCTTCTTCAGCGTCCCGGGTCGGCTCTGGATCATCTCGGCGTCCACTCCGTCTACCGGCACGCGCAACCGCAAGCCCAGCGTCACTGCGTCCGGCACCGCGTGGTGCCAGCGCGCATGCGCCGCCAGCGTCCGCCCGAACTCCTCCGACTGCGCGTAGTACGGCACGATCACGCTCAACGGCAACTCCGGCGTGAACGCTCCGGGCGCCGCCACCGCCACCTGCCGCCAGTCGTTGTACCGAACGAGCTGTGGCGAAGGCGTGTCGTGTTGCAACCCAATCATCACTGTACTGCTACGGCTCCCCAATGTGAGGTGGTCCCGGTTTATAGGACAGGGGGGCAGAAAATAAGGTGTATTCCGATTGGTCGATCATGACGTCAGAGTCTGATTTATCACGCCGTCCTGTTGGGGTCGAGCCAGTGCGGGTGGCCCAGTGGAAAACCGTGCATCGTCATGATTTTCTGCTTCCTGCCGGCGGCAGGCAGTTTGACAGGCAGGGAAGCACAAGGGTGCACTGACCCGTGAGAATTCGCCGTCCCTCCTGGTTCGTCCCCTCGACCTCGCACGCGATCCACGGGTCGGCGGGGTCGCCGGACTTCTCTGCGGCGCGGGCGGTGAACCGCAGGGTGTCCCCTTCGAAGGTGGGTCGGGTGTGCCGCACGCTCAGCTTTCTCAGCCGCCCGCGGGGTCCCGCCCAGTCCGTCAGCATGCGCATCAGCAGGGCCTGCCGGTAGGCGCCGCTGGCGATGAAGGTGCGGAGGCCGGCGTGCTTTCTCACCCAGTCGCGGTCGTAGTGGAGTTGTTGGGTGTTTTCCTGGAGCCCGGCCCAGCGGACCGTGTCGATGATGGTCAGGGGGCCGTATTCGCGGCTCACCAGTCCCGTGCCCGGCTGAACATCCTCGAAGAATCTTTGCTCTTTCATCTTTACGTTTCCGCCGTTCGCCTCAGACGGAGCCGGTTTCCACCAGCCTTCGATGGTCGGTTTCGGAGTGGCCCAGTTCGGCCAGGATCTCGGCGTTGTGCTGTCCGAGGGTGGGCGCCGGCCCCATCTCCTGTCCCCGGACCCGCGCGACGGCGCCCCGAGGAAACAGGGTGCGCCCGAAGCGCGGATCATCCGCTTCGGTGAGATATCCACGCGCCACGAGTTGCGGGTCCTCGGTCAGGTCCAGCGGCGACGATACCGGCGAAGAAGGGAAACGGCGCCGTTGACCCTCCTCGACGATCTCCGATCTGGTGAACTGCTTCGACCAGGCCAGCACCCGGTCCATGATGAAGTCCTTTTTCTCGCGTTGCGCGTCGTCCGATGCCAGGGAAGGGTCCGCCATCAACTCGGGGTCCCGGATCCACTCCATGAACTTCTCCCACCGGCCGGGCCGGTTGATCTGGCTCACCACCCAGTGGCCGTCCTTGCACGGCAGCGCTCCCGAGATGGCGGTAATGGTGCTTCTGTTGCCCCGCCGCTCCGTTCGGGTGCCTGAGAAGGTGTACTCGACCATGGCCTGCTCGACAAAGGTCTCCAGGCAATCCTGCATGGAGACCCGGATGCGTTGGCCCTGTCCGGCGGCCTGGAGCACGTGAAGTGCGGCCGCGGTCCCGACGGCTGCCTGGACGCCGGTGGCCAGATAGATCATATGGCCGCCCAGGAGCATGGGCCGGCCGTCGCGCTGTCCGGTCAGGGAAAGCAGGCCGGAGCGGGCATAGGCGCACATCTCGTCCTCTTCCTCCTCCAAGTCGGTCCATACGAGCTCCGCCTTCGCCGTCTCGCCGGCCATGGGCAGCCGCCGGCTGGTCACCACGGCGCCGGCCGTCCGCACCAACTCCACGAACACCTGCCACCCTGCCGGGGACTCCAGGTTGAGGGAGAAACTTCGCTTGCCGGCGTTCAGGAAATGGTGAAACGCTCCCTGTTCCAGGTCCGGCGCGTCTCCCAGAAACGGGCCGGTCCGGCGCACGGAATCGCCGCCCGCAGGATCGATGCGGATGACGTCATGGCCCGACTCCGCGAGAAGACGCGCGGCGTACGCTCCGGCCAGGGATCCGAGATCGATGATGCGCGACATGTTCAGTCGAAGGACGCTATTCTCAGCCTTTGGCCGTCTGCTCAGGGAACAGCGCGACGGTGTGGCGCCGCGTGAACACAAGCTCGCCCTCTCCGTTGCGCACTTCCTCCAACTGCGTGACGTAGATCCCCACGCCCATCTTCCCCTCCCGGGCCGTGATCTCGACGACATGGCCTTGACAGGAAAGCGGCTCGCCAAGGAGGACGGGCTTCAGCCACTCGGTCTCGCTGCCCGCGTTGCGAACGTTGGTATAGGCGGCGGGTACGGGAAGCTGCCGTCGCACGTCGAACGAGGACCCTTTCCCTTCCTCCGGCTGCTTGAGGCTGAAGGGCGTCCAGCCCACCAGGATGGGCGGCAGGAGACGCCCCTTGTAGCCGGCCGAACGGGCGAAGTCGTCGTCCAGCCACAAGGGATTGGCGTTGCCCGTGGCGTCCACGTAACGGCGGACGTCCGCGGCGCTCAAGGGATCGAGGGAGCGCACCGGGCCTCTTTGGCCGGCACAGCGACGCAGCTCGTCACTGAGGATCGTTTCGGCGGATTCGTTCATGTAACCGTCCCGTCGCTGTCCCGTCGCGTTCACATCGGCCGCAGGAGACTACACCAGGGCTTCGTCGCCATCGAGTCCTGCAATCCCGGTCTCCGATAGATCCAGCCATTCCCGCAGCACCTCCCGCGTGTGCTGGCCGAGGCTCGGAGCCGGCGTTGCCGCCGGCAGGGAGCTTTCGGACAGCTCGACGGGCAGGGCCGTCGTCAGCATCGAGCCGACCCTGGGTTCCGCCATTCTCTTGTAGGCCATGGACGGCGCTCCGTCCTCCACCAGGTCCTGGACCCGACGCATGCGCGCCGCAGGCACCCCGACCTGCTTCAACCGAGCCTGCACCGCGGCGCCTGGAAGGGTTCTGGTCCAGGCCTCGATGCGCTCGTCGATCTCGTCGTGATGGTGCATCCGTCCGGACACGGTGGCGAAGCGGGTCTCGCTCGCCAAACGGGCATCCGGGATTGTTTTCTCCACGACTTCGGCCAGCGCTCGCCATTGCCGGTCATCGTGAACGCTGACGGCGCACCACTCGTCTTCCCCGGCGCAACGATACACTCCCTGGGGAGCGAAGCGGGCCGAGCGATTGCCCATCCTCACGGGATTCCTTTGCTTCACCGCGCTGAACAGGAGAAGCGGCGCGATCATCGAAACGCTGCACTCGAACTGGCCGATATCCAGATGGATTCCCGTGCCGGTGCGCTCGCGCTCGGTCAGGGCGCCGATAATCGCGTAGCAGGTGTGGAGCCCGCCGATGTAATCGTTCCAGGAGTTCGAGATGGCGGTGGGCGGGTCCTCCTCGGCGCCGGTGACCTGCATGAGGCCCGCGTATCCCTGCAGGTTCATGTTCATGCTGGTCCAGTCGCGCCGCGGGCCGCTGTTGCCGTAGCCCGACATGCTGGCGTAGATCAACCGAGGGTTTTCCAGCTTGAGGGTTTCGTACCCCAGGCCCAGCCGGGTCATGACTCCGGCACTGAAGTTCTCCACGACTACATCGGCGGCCGCCGCCAGCCGCCGCGCCGTATCCCGTCCCGCCGGGTGCTTCAGGTCGAGGGCCACCGAGCGCTTGTTCCGGTTGGTGTTCAGGTAGGAGGCGTGACGCCCGTCCGCGTGCCGGTAGGACGACGGCCACGGGTAGTCCGGATGCCTGCTGCTCTCGATGC
The DNA here is from genome assembly GCA_965214905.1 of uncultured Binatia bacterium (SeqCode). Lineage (GTDB taxonomy): Bacteria > Desulfobacterota > Binatia > UBA9968 > JAJDTQ01 > JAJDTQ01. The sequence goes on along the minus strand of OZ243984.1, from coordinate 1,533,001 downwards.
GGACCACGTCCGCCCCCAGGTCGGCCAGCAGCCGGGTGCAGAAAGGCGCCGCCAGCACGTGGCCGAAGTCGAGGACGCGGACTCCGGACAGCGGCGGCGCAGCGGATTTCACAGTCATTCTGCCCCTCTCATGGTCCATGCCGCGTGATCCCATAGAGTACAGGAACCGAAGCTCCTGTGCGAGGTTGTACGGGACTCTTGCCGGCCTGCTCTTCCCCTACGCCTTGACGGCGGCAGGCACGGGCGGGGTTCGAACCCGCCGCTGCGCGCAACGCCAGGACCCCCGGGTTCGGCCCCGGCGTTGACAGCCATCTGCCGGAACCCTATATAATCGCCACGGAATTGCCCGGCACGACCTCCATCGACGAATGTGGGCCGAAAGGTTCAAGGTGAACGGGATGAATCGCATGAACGAATTCGTTGACGCCAGACAGGGACTGCTGGATCGCCAGGTCTTCGTCTCCCAGGACATCTACGAGCAGGAGCTGGAGCGGATCTTCGCCCGCTGCTGGCTGTTCCTCGGCCACGAGACCCAGATCCCGAACCCCAGCGACTTCCTGGCCACCTACATGGGCGAGGACCCGGTGCTGCTCTGGCGGGGAGAGGACGGGACGGTCCGGGCGTTTCTCAACATGTGCCGCCACCGGGGCAACCGGGTGTGCCGGGCGGACCGGGGCAACGCCACGTCGCTCATGTGCACCTACCACGGCTGGTGCTACGGCAACGACGGCAAGCTCATCGGCGTGCCCGGCATGAAGGAGATCTACAGCGGCGAGCTGGACATGACGCAGTGGGGGCTGGTGGAAGTGGCTCAGCTCGACACTTACAGGGGCCTGATCTTCGCTACCTTCGACCTGGACGCGCCGCCGCTGCTGGAATATCTCGGCGGCCAGGATCGGGAGTTGAGCTTCATGTTCGACCGTCGCGCCGGCGGCACCGAGGTCATCGGCGGCGTGCACAAATGGGTCATGAACGCCAACTGGAAGTACGCCGCGGACAATTTCTTCGGCGACGACGGGCACCACACGGTCACCCACGCGTCGGTGCGCCGTGTGCCCGTGGACGTCCGGTACTATCCGCAGACCAACGACGATGCGCGCCCCGATACCGACCGCGGGCTCGCACGGGTCGCCGAAGGCCTCATCCGGGACTACCACTTCGAGCATTTCGACGAGCTGGTGCAGCGCATCGGCCCCGACATGGCCGAACGCCCCGGACTGGTCACCACCGTATTCCCCAACCTGTCGCCGAACTTCAGCCGGCACATGATCCGGGTGTGGCATCCCAAGGGCCCGGACAAGACCGAGATCTGGTCGTATTGCGTGGTGGACAAGGACGCGCCCCCGGAGGTGAAGACCGCCATGCGGCTGCACCTCACCCAGACCTTCGGCCCGGCCGGGAACCTGGAACAGGACGACATGAACAACTGGATCCAGTGCACCGACACCGCCCGCGGGGTGGTGGCCAGGCGATACCCCCAGAACATCCAGGCCCATCTCGGACACGAGGACCGCTGCCCTCCCATCGGCGGCGGCAGGCGCCTGCGCGCGTTCTACTCCCGCTGGGAGATGATGATGAAGGCCGGGAGCTGGTCCGACGTCGATCTGGAGACCCGGTACTGGTAACGGCTCCGCAAGCAACCAGCGGACGGGACACCACGCGGAGGCAACGTGACCGACCACGATCTTTGGCATGAGATCCACGATTTTCTCGTCCGTGAGGCGCGGCTTCTGGACGACCGCGCGTTCGAGACATGGCTGGATCTCTTCACCGACGACATCGTCTACTGGATGCCGGAACGAACGAATCCGTGGGAGAGCAGCGATCTTGCGGACAGCGTGTCCAAGCCCGGCGAGCTGGCGCTCTTCGAAGAGACCAAGGAGACGCTGCGCACCCGTGTAGCCCGTCTGGCCACCGGCATGGCTTGGTCGGAAGTGCCGCCGTCCCGCACGCGTCACCTCGTCACCAACGTGCAGGTGGAATCCGGCGACAACGAGTCCGAGCTGCGAGTGCGCTCCTGCTTCATGGTGTACCGGACCCAACTCGAGCACAGCCAGGACGTGTTCGTCGGCGAGCGGGACGACGTGCTGCGAAGGGTCGGCGACGAGTGGAAGATCGCTCGCCGCACCATCGTGCTGGACCAGGCGGTGCTGCAGTCGCCCAACCTGAGCATCTTCTTCTAAGGGGAGCGCGATGAATCACCCGAACGATCTCGTGGACACCCGGCAAGGGTTGCTGGATCGCCGGATCTTCGTTTCCAGGGACATCTACCGGCAGGAGCTGGAACGAATCTTCGCACGTTGTTGGCTGTTCCTGGGACACGAGAGCCAGATCCCCGATCCCAACGACTTCCTCGCCACGTACATGGGTGAGGATCCGGTGCTGCTGTGCCGGGGCGGGGACGGCGCCATCCGGGCGTTCCTGAACATGTGCCGCCACCGGGGCAACCGGGTGTGCCGCGCCGACCAGGGCAACGCCACGTCGTTCATGTGCACCTACCACGGCTGGTGCTACGGCAACGACGGCAAGCTCATCGGCGTCCCCGGCATGAAGGAGATCTACCGCGGCGAGCTGGACATGACGCAGTGGGGCTTGGTGGAAGTGGCCCAACTGGACAGCTACAGAGGGCTGATCTTCGCCACCTTCGATCCCGAGGCCCCGCCCCTGTTGGAGTATCTCGGCGGCCAGGAGCAGGAGTTGGGGGTCATGTTCGACCGTCGCGCCGGCGGCACCGAGATCATCGGCGGCGCGCACAAGTGGATCATGAACGCCAACTGGAAGTACGCCGCGGACAATTTCTTCGGCGACGACGGCCACCACACGATTACGCACGTGTCGGTGCGCGAGGTCCCCGTCGACGACTTGTCCTACCCCCGCACCAACGAGGAGCCGCGCCCCTATTCCGACGACATCGGCTTCACGAGAGTTGCCGGAGGCATCATCCGGGACTACCTGCTCGACCACTTCGATGAGGCCGTGCAACGCATCGGTCCCGACCTCGCCCAACAGGCCGGGCTCGTCACCACCGTTTTCCCCAACGTCTCCCCGAACTTCATCCGCCACATGATCCGCGTCTGGCACCCCCGTGGCCCGGAGAAGACCGAGATCTGGTCCTACTGCGTCGTCGACAAGGAAGCGCCTCCGGAGATCAAGACCGCCATGCGCCGCCACCTCACCCAGACCTTCGGCCCCAGCGGCAACCTGGAGCAGGACGACATGAACAACTGGGAGCAGTGCACCGGCACCGCCCGCGGCGTCGTCGCCCGGCGCTACCCCCAGAACATCCAGGCCCACCTCGGACACGAGAAAAAGTCCGGCGCCTTCGGCGGCGGCAAGCGCCTCCGTCAATTCTACGCCCGCTGGTCCATGATGATGGAAGCCGAAAGCTGGGGCGACGTGGACTTGGAGACCAAGTACTACTGACGGCTCCTTCGTTCACCGCCCGCTACTACCCGGAGCTTGATCGGGTCCCGGTTGAGCTATCCCTGGAGAGGGGGCGGAGCAAAGGCCATTCGGCGAAGTAGAGCATCAACATGGCCCAAAAAAAGCAAAGGGAAGCGTCCGTCGAGGAGATGTTGGTCGTCATGGGTCCCCTGTTGTCGCCGTCGGGAGCTAGTGACAATCTGTCCATTCCAGGGGTGAGCGCGTACGCGCCCAGCTTTGTTGCAGACGGGACACGACTACCGCGGAGAGAAGATGGGCAACTGGAATCAGATCCTCAACGAAATCAACTCCGCCGCAGGTCAGCCTGACCAGGTCCGTCGGCAGTATCTCGCGAAATTCTTCGACCTGACCGGTCGCAACGTCGTCTTATACCACCAAGGTACACATCCTGGTGACACGCCGTTTTCTTCCTTTCCGAACATACCTGCCGAGTACCTGAAAAGACTGGAGCCACCCGCCGGACTCGAACCGGCGACCTACTGATTACGAATCAGTTGCTCTACCAACTGAGCTAGGGTGGCCAGGCTGGGGTGCGCAAGAGGGGAACCGTCAATTTAACAGTCGAGTGCGCGTTTCGGCAAGCCGCTGACGTCGGTGCGCCGTACGCCGACACCGTCGAGAAGGCCGTTACCGCGCCGCCATCCGCCCGCCCTCCACCGGCAGATCCGCGCCGGTGATGTAGTCGGCCCAGCGGGAGGCCAGGAACAGCACGGGGCCGACGAAGTCTTCGACCTCGCCTTTGCGTCCAAGGGCGGGCGGGGTGAACTCGCCCGCGGCGTGGGAGGGCTCGGGGCCTTGGTTGGCGCCCTTCGCGAGGGCCTCGTACTCGTAGATGGTGGTCAGGCGGTTGGGCGTGAAACCCGGGCTGACGGAGTTGACGTTGATGTTGTCCCGGCCCAGTTCCACGGCCATCTGCCGGGTGAGCATGACGACGCCGCCCTTGGCGGCGCTGTAGGCGGAGCCGCCGGCGGTGCCCCGGTGTCCGGCGATGGAGGCGATGTTGACGATCTTGCCGCCGCCCTGGCGCTTCATCACCGGCGCTGCGTGGCGCGCGGACAGGTAGGCGGCCTTGAGGCAGATGTCCAGCACGAAGTCCCATTCGCCGGGCTCCATGTCGGTGATGCTCTTGGGCGGGTAGATCTGCACGGCCGCGGCGTTGACCAGCACGTCGATGGCGCCGAAACGCTCCACCACTCCGGCCACCATGCGGGCCACGTCGGCGTCATCGGAGACGTCTCCGGTAGCGGGTACGGCCTCCACCTCCCCGCTGAGCTTGCCGATGCATTCCAGGGCCTTCTCTTCCCGGAGGTCGTTGATGGCCAGCTTCGCGCCATGATCGGCGAAGCCCCGTGAAAAGGCCGTGCCCAGCACGCCGGCGCCGCCGGTGATCAGAACCACTTTGTCCTTGAGTCCCAGGTCTCTCATTGAATCTCTCCTGCTTTTGGGCGCCCGCTACGGCCGGTGCCGAGGCGGTGCCTCCATGACCGCAACCTATGGGTACTCAAGCATAAAGCCCCCACGGGAACGGTCCCGGTCGTTACTTTCCGGGTCGTCTGGTACGGAGTTTCCCCGGCAAGGCACTATCGCCGGGCCGCCCGGGGCCGAGGGACGGCTCGCAGCGACTCGACGTGGGCCACGGCCTCCGCCTGGGTCACCACCGTCGCGTACTTGCTGTTCATCTCGTAGAGGTTCACGAGGTGCGAGAACCGGGAGCGGTCGAACGTCCCTTCCTCCACCACGAACACGGGAAAGCCGTAGGAATAGCCGTCGATGACCGTTGACCGGACACAGCCGGAGGTGGAGCAGCCGGTGACGATCAGCGAATCCACGTTCTTGCGCGTCAGGTAGGTGATCAGGTGGGTGCCGAAGAACGCGCTGGCGCGGGCCTTGTGCACCACGTACTCGTCCTTTCGCGGACGGATCATCTGTGGGAATTCCACCGCCAGGTCGGTCATGGTGGTGGGCTCCCTGGCGCGCTTGGTGGCGTTGCCGAACACCGCCTTGAAGTCGGGATCGCTGGTGGAGTAGACCACCGGCGCCTTGCTCTTGCGGCACGCCACCAGCAGCTTCCGGATGTGCGGCAGCGCCTGCCAGGCGGCCTTGCCGCAGCTCGACCGGAACTCGTCGATGGCGGCCAGGATCTCCATCGGCCTGGTCCCGGTAAAGGACGTGATGACGTCGATGATCAGCAATGCCGGACGCTGTCCGAACGCCTGCTTGCCGGTGTACCCGGCCTTCTCGTAGACCTTGCGGTCATGCTCCGGGATGATCTCTTCCCAGTCTCTCATGCTCGTCCTCCCGAGGTTCCGCCTGTACCCGACCCGACTGGCCGGAACCAGGAACCCTCTCCCAGCGGTCCTTTCCCCTGGCGTGCAAGTTCCGCCACGGCCCTCACCCCGACCTTCTCCCGAAGGGAGAGGGCGTCTCATCGGCACGAACCCGTGGCCAAGCGTGGGCTGTACCAACGCTCATGGGCTTGTACCCTATACCAAACGGCGGATGACACTCAAATAGCGGGTCGCCGGGACCTTGGTGGCAGGGTTTCACGCCCGCAGCGCCGCCAGCATGTCCCGTGTGGCGGCCCTGGGGTCGGGCGCCTCGGAGATGGCGGAGATGAGGGCGATGCGCGCGGCGCCGTGGGCCTTGATCTCGGGCAGGTGGTGCTGCTTGATGCCGCCGATGGCGAAGACCGGCAGCGCCGCGGAGTTCGTGGCGGTCTTGAGCGCGGCGGGTCCCTGGGGGTCGCCGAAGGGCAGCTTGGATGTGGTGGCGTAGACGGGGCCGAACAGGACGAAGTCTGCGCCCGCGTCCGAAGCCGAGCGGACCTCCGCCGGCGAATGCGTGGAGACGCCGATCTTCCGGTCCGGACCGAGGATCTCACGGACGACCTTCACGGGCATGGAATTCGCCGCCAGGTGCACCCCGGCGGCGTCCGCGGCCAGGGCCACGTCCACCCGGTCGTTGATGAAGAGCTCGGCGCCGTAGCGGTCGCACAGCCGTTTCACGTCTCGGGCCAACTCCAGCAGTGCGCGCCCCTCCAGGTCCTTCTCCCGGACCTGCACGGCGCGGACGCCGCCCTCCAGGGCCTGCTCCAGCACCCACGGGAGACCGCGCCCCGCGGTGGTGTGCCGGTCGGTGACGAGGTACAGGTCGAAGTCGATGGAGTTCAAGAGTCTTCTGCCCGCCGAAGGCCGAGTGCGATGGCTGTCGAGGTCCTCCGCCCAAAGGCCCGTTGGGGTGCCGGTCAGGTGAGGAGTCCTTCGATGGGACTCGAGGCGGTGGCGTAGAGTTTCCGGGGGATGCGGCCGGCCAGGAAGGCCTTGCGCCCGGCCTCGACGGCCTGCTTCATGGCGTCGGCCATGAGCACGGGGTCCCGGGCGCCGGCGATGGCGGTGTTCATGAGCACCCCGTCACAGCCCATCTCCATGACGATGGCCGCGTCGGAGGCGGTCCCCACGCCGGCGTCCACGATCACCGGGATGGACACGTTCTCCTGGATGATGCGGATGTTGTAGGGGTTGCGAATGCCCAGGCCCGAGCCGATGGGGGCGGCCAGGGGCATGACTGCGGCGCAGCCCATGTCCTCGAGCTTCTTGGCGGTGACCACGTCGTCGCTGATGTACGGCAACACGGTAAAGCCGTCCTCCACCAGCAGCCGCGCGGCCTCCAGGGTGCCCGGCGTGTCCGGGAACAGGGTCTTGTCGTCGCCGATGACCTCCAGCTTGACCATGTCGCCGACTCCGGCTTCCCGCGCCAGGCGGCAGGTGCGCACGGCTTCGTCCGGAGTGTAGCAACCTGCGGTGTTGGGGAGGATGGTGAACTTCCCGGGGTCCAGATAGTCCAGCAGGTTCTCCCGGTCAGGATCGACGATATTGACCCGCCGGACCGCCACCGTGACGATCTCCGCCCCGGAGGCCTTGATGGCCTTGCGGGTCTCCTCGAAGTCGCGGTACTTCCCCGTGCCGACGATCAGCCGCGACCGGTACTCTTTCCCCGCCAGTTGCAGGCAGTCGGATGACGCTGCGTCCGGGACTTGGGTTGTGGGTTCGGTCATGACGCTATCCACCGCCGACGAATTGAACGATCTCTACCTCGTCGCCCTGTTTCAGGCGCGTGGCGCCGTGCGCTTCCCGCGACACGACCTCGGCGTTGAGCTCGACCACCACGCGCCCGGGCCGGATCTCCAGGTCCCCCAGGAGTCGGGCGACGCTGATGTCCGGCGCCACTTCGCTGTCCTTGCCGTTAATGCGGATGACCACAACGCGGACTCCTCACGGGGTCTTGCTACAGGATACTAGCTTGAAGGACCGGACACCAGCCGCGTCAAACTCCTCTCCCTCCGGGAGAGGGTGGCCGAAGGCCGGGTGAGGGCGCCGCAACCACCCTGCCCCTACGTCGGGCGTCCGAGTTCTGCGGCGCAGACTCCTAGCGGGCGGCCGCGATTTTGACCTCCAGGATGCCGATGCCCTCCACCTCGCCTTCCACCTTGTCGCCGACGTTGAGGAAGATGGGCGGAGTCCGGGCGAAGCCCACGCCCGACGGCGTTCCCGTGCTGATGATATCGCCCGGCTCCAGGGTCAAGCCGTCGGACAGGTGTTCGATGGTCGTGGGGATGTCGAAGATCATGTCCCGGGTGTTGCCGTCCTGCATGGTCTCGCCGTTGACGCGGCACTGGAGTCTGACGCTCTTCGGGTCGGGCATGGCGCTCTTGTGCACGATGCCGGGTCCCAGCGGGCAGAAGGTGTCCAGGGACTTGCCTTTCCACCACTGCAGGTGCCGGCGCTGCAGATCGCGGGCGGTCATGTCCAGACAGACGGTGTAACCGAAGATGTAGTCGTTGGCCTTGGCGCGGGGGATGTTCCGGCCCTTCCGGCCGATGACCACGGCCAATTCCACCTCCCAGTCGATTTTGCTGGTGGCCGAATGCGCCAGCACCCGGCCCTGGTCGCCGATGACCGCGGTCGACGGCTTGGTGAAGAATACCGGCGCCTGGGGCGTGCTTAGTTTGACGTCCCGCACGTGCGCGCCTTCGTCGATATGTTCCTGATAGTTGACTCCCAGACAGATGACGTTTTTCCGGGGCACGGGGATCGGGGACAGCAGCCGGGCGCGATTGCGCTTCACCAGGATCCCCGCCTGCGCAAGTCTCCGGATGCCCTTGGAATCCAGTCCCTCGACGTACCTGACCGCTTTCCTTGCCGTGGTGACGGCCTTGGCGCCGGCCTCGATGAAGGTCTGCATGCCGTCCAGATACGAGGCCGTGCTCCCGGGCAGGTAGCGCCGGCTGACCTCCTGGAGGTCGATGATCTGATCCTCCTCGATCATCATCCCAAGGCGGGTTTTGCTGCTGAAGCTGTACGTGACGAAGCGCATCGACAATCTCCTCTCGGCGTCCGGTCGCGAAGGTCGGACCCTGTGCAGGACCTCCCGCTCTCTGGTCAATAACCTTCGGAACAAGCGTCCGGAAAGAAACGCCATATTCTCATAGAGAAGCGCCGTAGGGTTGTCAACCCGCCGGCGCCGGTGCGCGTGGCCATGAAATTGCGCGGCCGGGTACCTGATGTTACCTTTCCACATGTGAAAAAAGTCAGGGGACAGCGTACCGCCATGGAAGTGGGCGACCGTGTCCTGGTAAAGGGGGACCTGCGCAAGCAGGTCATGCTGGTGGCCAGGGTGGATGTTCCTCACTCGACCCAGAAGGTGTTCGTTACCCGGTCGGGCGGGGACTTCACGGTGGGTCTCAAGATCTGGAAATCGGACTACACCTGGAGCGAGAAGAACCAGATGTGGGTTTCGAAACGCTGACGGCCCTTTCCGCGGTGCGGATGGATGGCGCAAGAACTGGAAACGCTCATCAAGGGCCTCGACGCAGGGAAGGGGCCGGCGATCATCCTGCTCCACGGCGACGAGTTCCGCGTCCGCGGGGCGAGCCGCGCCATCCTCGGCAAGATCGCCCCTGATTCGGACCGCGCCCTGGGCACCTCGACATTCGACGGCCGGACCGCGTCCTGGGCCGAGGTCGAAGCCGCCCTCCTGACTCCGTCCCTTTTCTCCCCGGCCTGCACGGTGGTGGTGGACAACGTCCCCTGGTTCGCCCCCGCCGAGCGCAAGGTGGATCTGCTGGACAAGTGCCTGAGCCTCTGGGAGGAGGGACAGCGCGACGAAAGCGGGCGCGCCTTGATGGCCTTGCTGCGGTCGGAGGGGTGGACGCGGGAGCAGTGGCAGGAAGCGGGGGACGCGTCGGCATTGGCGAGTACCCTCAAGGATTACCGGGCGCACGCACGGGAGATCCAGGCCGTCTGGCAATACTGCCGCGAGCAGAATCTCCGTCCTGGAAACCCCAAGGTCGACGAGCAGGGTCGGATCCTGCAACTCCTGGAGCGTGGGCTGCCCGCCGGCTTCCGCCTGCTGCTGTTGGCGCCCCAGGTGGACAAGCGCGGGCGCGCCTACAAGCAGTTGAGCCGTCACGGCTGCGTCCTCGACCTCGCGGTGGAACGCGACCGGAGCGGGCGCATCCGCCGCGAATCCCTCGCCGCCTTTCTCGACCAGTGCCTGCGGCGGGCGCGGAAGAAAATCGACCCACGAGCCCGGGAAGCGGTGCTGTCGCGGTGCGGGAACGACTTCTGGACCGTCCACCAGGAGATCGAGAAGTTGCTGCTGTACGTCGGGGAGGGGGACACCGTGGGGGTTTCCGACGTTGAGGAAATCTTCACGGACCAGTCGGAGAGCTGGGTGTTCGACCTGACGGATGCCCTGGGGCAAAAGGACGCGCTTCAGGCTCTGGGCTTTCTGAGGCGCCTCATGGCCAACGGCGAGTATCCGCTGCGGGTGCTGGGCGCCATCGCCAGCCAGGTGCGCCGCCTCCTCGGCGCCCGGCAGCTCCTGGAGCATGAACTGGCCAGGGTGTGGCGCCGGCGCATGTCCTACGCCGAGTTTCAACAACGGGTTCCCGCCGATACCGAGGGTCTCCCCACCAAGAGCCCGTACGCCAACTACCTGACGTTGCAGCGGGCGGAAAGGTTCACACTCCCCGAGCTCAAGGGTTTTCTTCGGTTGATCCAGCAGACCGATGCCCGCCTCAAGTCGTCCGGCCACCAGCCGCAGGCCGTCATGGAGAGGCTGATCCTCGAAATGTGCCGCCCATGAACCGGGCTGATGAACTCCCCTCCGACACCTCTCCCTCTGGGAGAGGTCGGCCGAAGGCCGGGTGAGGGTCCCCCCGATAACCCTGCCCGATTCGCGCTTGCCGCTAAAGATCCCGTCCTTCCCTCCGATTCCTTGGTGTGGTGTCCTGAATAAACTGTTGGAGAACCTGCGGGTCCTTTTGCCGTCGGCTGCGTCGCTCCGCCTGGCGCGGTACGGGCCACACGGGCGGGTTTGAAACGACGGTTTCCCGGTGGCCGCTTCCGACCGCCGGCGACGTGCGGACGCAGGCGGGTCGGACCCCCCTGCGCCCTCGTTTTCCGCGGCGCGGGCTCGCAGGAGGCGACGTATGGCGTCGGGTCTCATTCAACGACGTTCCGTTTCATCGGCAACGCTTCTCCTGGTGGCGTTTCTTTCCGGTTTCCTGGTCCATCTCCTGTATGGGCGTTGGGCCGGGCCGGCGCCGTGCGCGGAGCAGCCGGCCGCCGCGTATTCGTCCGGCACGGGCACGTCCGCCACGGACGAACTGCCGGTCGTGGACGTGATGGAAGTGGAGAGGCTCCAGGAGCTGGCGGGCATGCTTGCGCGGGTCCGCGGCCGGGTCCACCGCGTGGGGCACTCGTCCAGGAGCAACACTTACTTTCTGGACTTCGGCCCCTCCCGATCCGCCTTCACGGCGGTCATCTTCTCCTCCGCGGTGGACGCCTTCCTGCGCGAGAACGCCCACCCGAACCAGTTCCAGGGGCAGGAAGTGGAGCTCACAGGAAGGATCAAGGACGATCCCAAGTACGGTCTGGAGATGATTCTGGAGAGTCCGGCGCAGATCAAGGCCGTGCCGTGACGCCCTGATGAGCGGCCCGGAGATACATGCGCTAATCTGCTGGTCTTTCTTGCTTTCGGCTGCGTTGCTCCTCGCGTGGTATGGGCCATACGGGCGGGTTTCAAACCCGCCCGCGCCTCGGTCGGGCGCCCGGCCGCGGCGTTGGATCACCGGGTGTTTTCGGTTAAGCTCGACTTATGGAGAACCGGCCACAGCAACGCTGCATGGTGTGCGCCAAAGTCGTTCCACTCAGCCGCGGCATCTGCCAGCCCTGCAACGAGAAGATTCGCGCCCAGGCCCAGGGAACCCAGCGGGACATTCGCGACCGCTCCGACCGGGAGCTGCGGAAACACGGGGTCAAGCCGGAGAAATAACCGCGGTTCGGCCCCGCAGGCGGCGCGAATGACAGGGGACCCACGACACTTCGAATCCATCGGCAACCGCCTCGGATTCCGCGCGATACCCTCGGGCGACGACGAGATCAACCTGGTGTGGCGCGGCGGACGCTTCCCGGCGCTCCTGTGCCTCGGCATCGCCTGTTTTCTGCTGCTGCTCTCGATACCGGTTTTTCTGGCGATCCGCGCCCAAGGGCTCGACAGCGCGGTGGGGAACCTGTGGTACTTCCCGGCCATGAACGCAGTGCTGTTCGGGGTCGTGGTGTTCCTGCTGACCCTCAAGCGGGCCATACGGATCGACCGGCGCGCCGGCAAGGTGTACCTGTCCCGCAGCAGCCTGCTCATGCGCCGCCGCTTGACGCTGGATTTCGACGAGGTCCGCGCCGTGAGACTCGGCGACGACCAGGTGTACAGCGGCTTTGCCGTGGCCGGTTCCACGGCCGGGCAGAAGTCGTTCCCCGCCCGCTCCCTCCGGCTGGTTCTTTCCGGCCCGCAGTCGGTGCTGCTCGACCGGGGCGGTGGGAAGCGCCTCGAGGAGCTCGCCGCGCGCATCGGCCGCTTCATGGACAAGCCGGTGGAAGCGCCGCCGCCGGGGAGCCCTCCGGCGTCCGGCGGGGTTGACCGGCCACCGGATTCTTCCTATAAACAGGGCGTCGTTCGGGTATCATCACCGAACCCCGCCAAGTAACGAATCTCACGATCGGAGACGGATTTTCATGGACAAGAAGATCAAGTTTCGCGTCAACGGGACGGAGCACGAAATGGAGGTGCCCACCAACCGGTTGCTGGTGGACCTGCTCCGGTACGATCTGGGCCTCACGGGGACCAAGGAAGGGTGCAGCGTCGGCGTGTGCGGCGCGTGCACGGTGCTCATCGACGGAGAGATGGTGAGCTCGTGCCTGGCCCTGGCGGTATTCGCCGACGGTCACGACGTCATCACGGTGGAGGGTCTGGCCCAGGACGGCGAGCTTCATCCGGTGCAGCAGAGCTTCATCCGTTACGGCGGCTTCCAGTGCGGCATCTGCACGCCCGGCCAGGTGGTGGCGGCCAAGGCATTGCTGGACCGCAACCCCAGGCCCAACGAGGAAGAGATCAAGGATTGGATGATGGGGAACCTGTGCCGTTGCACCGGCTACTACAAGATCATCGAGTCCATCGAGAAGGCGCACGAGTTCGCCAAGTAAGGGGTCGAGGAATGATCGCTTTTGAATATCGCACTCCGGGAAGTCTCGAAGAGGCTTACGCGGACCTGAAGGAACTCGGTTCCGACGGCAAGCTCATCGCCGGCGGCACCGCGCTGGTGATCATGATGAAGCAGCAGCTCCTGCAGCCAAGCTGCGTCATCAGCCTGCGCAACGTGGCGGGCCTGAGCGACGTGTCGGAAAACAACGGCAGCGTGCACATCGGCGGCCTCGTGAGCCACGCGGCGCTGGACGCCTCCGCGGTGGTGCAGGGCAAGCTGCCGATGCTGGGCGCGACCTACCACCACGTGGCCACGCAGCGGGTGCGCACCATGGCCACGGTGGGCGGCGGTCTGGCCCACGCCGACCCCAACCAGGATCCCCCGCCGTCTTTCATCGCCCTGGGCGCCAGCTTCGAGTTGAGCTCCGCCGGCGGCAGCCGCACGGTGGCGGCCGAGGACTTCTTCAGCGACTACTACGAGACCGTGCTGGAGCCGGAAGAGATCGTCACCGGCGTGAGCGTGCCGCTCATGGCGGCCAACAGCGGCGCGGCCTATCTCAAGTTCCTGCCGCGCTCTGCGGACGACTACGCCACCGTCAGCGCGGCTGCGGTGGTCACGCTCGACGCCGCCAGGACCACCATCCAGGACGTCCGTATCGCCATGGGCAGCGTCAACACCACGCCCGTCCGGGCCACGGCTTCCGAGGACGTGCTCAGGGGGCAGCCGGTGAAGCCCGAGGGGCTCCGCGAAGCCGGGGAAAAGGCCAAGGAGCATACCGACCCGGTCAGCGACTTCCGCGGCTCGGGATCCTACAAGACACAGATGGCCGCGGTGTTCGTCAGGCGGGCGCTGGAGCAGGCCATCGCCAACGCGGCCTGATGGGAGGAAGCAGGTGAAATTCAGTCAAAGCGCAACCGTGCCCGCGGGCCGCGAGCCCCTGTGGCAGCTTCTCATGGACATTCCCCGGGTCGCCACCTGCCTGCCGGGAGTCGAGGGAGTCGAGCAGCTCGACGGCGACACCTACCAGGGAACCCTGAAGGTCCGCGTCGGTCCCATCGCATTGAGCCTGCAAGGCAAGATCGTCCTGGAGGAAAAGGATCAGGATAGCTGGCGAGCGGCGCTCCGGGCCGAGGCCGAGGACCGGCGGGTGGCCGGCGCCATGCGCGGCAAGTCCACCATGGAGCTCAAGGAACTGAGCGCCGGCGAGACCGAGCTCACGGTGGAGACCGACGTCAACATCCTCGGCAAGATCGGCGAGTTCGGCCAGCCCATCATTCGCAAGAAGGCCGACCAGATGCTCACCAAATTCATCGACAACATCAAGAAGGAACTCGCCGCGAACTAGTGATTTGCGGGACAGGACACCAGGGCACTGAAGCTTGAGAACCGCGACCTCCGCAACGGGCGGGCGCGATGACCGATTGGCGCCTGCGCGCCTTCCGGATCAGCCGGCGCCCGGCTCTCGCATCCAGGCCGAAATATCCCGTGCCCCATGCAGCACGCGCCAGACATCGATTTCCGTCTCCCTCTCGACATAGAAGACCAGATACGGAAACTTGCCGACCGACCGGAAGCGCAGCCCGGGAATATCCAACTCATGCGCATAGCGGGGCGAGCCGTTCTCCGGCTGTTGGCCGATACGGCGGTGGACATCTTCCAGCGCGCCGGCGAAGGAAAGCGTAACCGCCGGTCCCGCCTCGGCCAGATAGTGATCGACCGCCTCTTCGATATCGCGCCGTGCCCGCTCGCGCAGGACAACCGGTTTGCCGCTCACCGCAGGATGATTTCGCGGACCCGGTCGAAGTAGTCCGCATCGGCCGTGACCCCCTGTGGAGAGGCCGCACCTTCGAGAAGCAGGGCGCGCAAGCGCTGACGATCCTGATCCTTGCGGATTAATTCGCGGACATACTCGCTGGAAGTACTGTAGCCTCGTGCGAAGACCTGATCGTCCACAAAGGACTTGAGCGCCTCGGGAAGCGATATGTTCATCGTGCTCATGGGCCGAAGATAGCGGCTTTGACAAAATTTGGCAAGTCTGGATCGACGGGTGAAGCTGGGATGGACGGTAGAACGAATAGCCGAGCGGCCGAAATGCGGGACGCGATCCGTCGGGAATGCTCTCGGAGCAGCCCGTCCGGCATCGTTCGCGTGGAAACAGTCATCCCCCGCACGGACGCCCTGGCGTGGCTGTGGGCGCAAGCGCCGTCTGCGGTCAAGATTTACTGGGCCGACCGGGATGGGCAGCATGAGGTGGCCGGGGTCGGCGTCGCGGATCTCGTCGCGGGCGGGGAATCGGACAGCATCGACTCGCCGTTCGAGCGCGTGGAAGCCGGGGAGACGACAGCGAGATACTTCGGCGGGATGCGCTTCGACGGCGGGAGCGTTTCGGATGAGGCTTGGCGAGACTTTGATGGTTACCGGTTCGTGCTGCCGCGGTTTGAACTGAGTCAGAGGGGCTCGGACAGCGTGTTGGCGTGCCAGTGGCTGCGCTCCGTGGCCACGGTGGACACTCTCATGAAAGAAGTGGACACGCTGGTGTCGAGGCCGGCGGCGGTTGCCGGCGTCGATGCTCTCGTCTCTCCAGCCCCTGAGGTCCCTTGCGTCCATCCCGCGGCTACCGGCCGTGAGGATTTGCCCGACAGAGCAGGATGGGAAGCCTCCGTGGCCGAGACCCTTCAGCGCGTTTCCGAGGGAGCCTTGGACAAGGTCGTCCTCGCCCGAAAATCCACTTTCGGTTTTGCTGCCGAGCTGGATCCCTTGGCCTGTTTTCATGCGCTGTTGCCGGAGGCAGATCGCTGCTACCGTTTCTGTTTCGTTCCAGCGGTGGGTCGGGCCTTTCTCGGGGTGTCGCCCGAGCGGTTGTATCGCCGGGAGGGACGGCGGATCCTGTGCGATGCCATCGCCGGCACGCGCACGCGCGGCGACGGCGCCTCCCTGGACCGGCAACTGGAACGCGACCTCATGGGCAGCGAGAAGGAGCGGCGAGAGCAGAACTATGTGGTGCGGGGCATCCGCGAAAGCCTCGCGCCGTTGTGCGACTCGTTGAGCGCTGGAACTGATCCGTCGGTGGTCAAGCTGCGGCAGTGCCAGCATCTCATGAGCACTTTCGAGGGCGTGCTCCGTCCCGGCGTCGGCGACGCCGCGCTGTTGAAGGCGCTGCACCCGACCCCGGCTGTCGGCGGCTACCCCACCGATTGCGCGGTGCGAGAGATCGAGGAGAGGGAACCCTTCGACCGGGACTGGTATGCGGGTCCGGTGGGTTGGGTCGGGCGCGACTGCGCCGAGTTTGCCGTTGCGATCCGTTCCGGAGTGGTGGAGGGTTCGACCCTTTCGGTGTTCGCCGGAGCGGGAATCCTGGCCGGTTCGGTGCCCGGAGACGAGTGGGAAGAGTTGGACTACAAGATCAGCCACTTCACCCAGGCCCTGAACCTTCCGCGATGACGAATCCGCAAGTCCCCAACGTCAACCATCTTTGGGCGACGTTGCTGATCGAAGAGCTCGTTCGTAACGGCATCGATACGTTCTGCGTCGCTCCGGGCTCACGCAGCACGCCATTGGTAGTGGCCTTGGCGCGTAACGACCGAGCCCGGGACCTCATCCACTACGATGAGCGCGGGACCGCCTTCCTCGCCCTCGGATACGGCCGCGCGACCGGGACGCCGGCCGCGGTCGTCACCACCTCGGGCAGCGCCCTGGCCAACGTGTGGCCGGCAGTGGTGGAGGCGTCGTTGGAGCGGGTGCCGTTGCTGGTGCTGAGCGGCGACCGTCCACCGGAGCTCCAGGACGCCGGCGCCAATCAGACCATGGATCAGGTGAAGTTCTTCGGCGAGTACGTGGAGTGGTCGGCGAGTCTCCCGTGTCCCTCCACCGGCATCGATCCGGCGGTGGTGCTCACCACCGTGGACCAGGCCGTGAGCCGCTGCCGCGGGCCGTCCGCCGGAGCCGTCCACCTGAACTGCATGTTCCGTGAGCCCCTGGCCCCCACCGAGCCGGGGGAGAAGCGAAGGAGTCCAAGTTCGACATCAGCGCCGTCTCCTCCGGCCCCGACGGAGCGGGGCGAGGACTTCGAGGTGTATCTGGAACCGGTGCGCGCGTGGCGCAATGCCGGCCATGCCTACACCCGTTACGAGAGCGCCTCGGCCCGCCCGGCGCCGGAAGTGCTGGCGGAGGTAGCGGCACTGGCCCGGCGCCGCCCTCGCGGCGTCCTGGTGGCCGGCCGGTTGGCGGATTCGTCGGCGCGCGCGGCGGTGACCGATCTCGCCGCCGCTCTGGGTTGGCCGCTCCTTGCCGACGTGACCTCGGGGCTCCGGCTGGACAGCAGGCCCGGGGCCGCGGCGCCCTACCACGACACCTTGCTGGGTTCCAGGGAGTTCATGCAGCGGCACCCCATCGAAGCTGTGATTCACGTCGGCGGCCGGTTGACGTCGCGACGGCTCATGGACCACCTGGAGGCCGCCCGGCCACGGGACTACGTGGTGGTGGACGACCACCCGGACCGCCAGGACCCCATTCACCGGGTCACACGGCGGTTCCGGCTCCCGGTTGCGGCTTTCTGCAAGGGGCTCATGGAGGTGATCGGGAATGCCGCGGAGGCGGCGAACACGGTGGGCGCCGGGGACTCGTTGGAAGCGGAGGCAACCGGGGAGGCAGGGGACCGTGGCGCCACGAGCGATTCCGCGTGGCTCGCGAGCTGGCAGCGGGCGTCGGAGCACGTGGGGCGGCGCTTCGACGAGATCTTCACCCGGGACCAGGCCCTGAGCGAGCCCAAGGTGGCTTGGCTGGTCTCGCGCCATATCGGAGCAGGTGAGGGGCTGTATCTGGCGTCGAGCATGCCGGTCCGCGACATGGACACCTTCGGCTGTCCCAGGCCGGCGCCGGTGGTGGTGGGGGCCAATCGAGGCGCCAGCGGAGTGGACGGCACCATCGCCACGGCTACGGGATTCGCCCGGGGTCTGGGCCGGCGTGTTACGCTCATGATCGGCGACGTGGCGTTCCTGCACGACCTCAACTCCCTGAGGTTGCTGCGGACGCTTGATACCCCGTTCGTCATCGTCCTGTTGAATAACGACGGCGGAGGGATCTTCTCGTTCCTTCCCATCGCCGGCTTCTCCGACGTATTCGAACGCTACTTCGGCGCCCCCCACGGCATGACGTTCGAGCACGCTGCGGCGTTGTTCGATTTGAGCCATGCCAGGCCGCGCTCGGCCGACGAGTTCGTGGACGCCTATGACCAAGCCCGGCACCGGCCCGGTGCTACCGTCATCGAGGTACGGACCGCTCGGCAGGACAACTTCGACCTTCACCTGAGCCTGCGAGAGGCGACCATGAAAGGATTGTAGTGCGATGCTTCATCGCACATGCAGAATGTACCTAGAACTACACGCACGGGCTGTGGCGTAGCGCTCGTTCGTTGCCTTTGACACTTTCTAAGTCGGCATAGGCCACACCGCGTACGCGAGCATGGCTAACTCCTCACCACGCTCACGAATAGCTGACTCGTCCCAGTCCTCCCGCTTCGCTATGCGGTGGTTAAGGGTTAGGTTCGAGTGCTCAACGAGCTTAGCCTTTTTCTCCTTGAAGGGAAGGTTGCTAAGCGACTTGTTAAGAGCGTCCGTCACGACAGTGAGATTCCCTAAGGTATGAATAGCGGCTTCCCGTTCCCGATAGTTTGGATTCCCATATTCTATTGGTTCCCCAGTATCGTTCTGCAGAGGCCAATGCTCTTCCCAAGTGACGGGCAGGACATGTTCCACCCATAGGTATGGACGGGCCGTGGCCTCGGTTTTCGCGCTTCGGCTCGCGAGCTCGAGCCTCCAGAGGATATCCGAAAGGATGCGGGAGGGGATTCGGTCGTAGGCGCGCTTTTCGAGGATGCCGGTGCGTAGCTCAGTGTTATCCGGAAAGCGAGCTGTAGGACTCTCCTGTCCCTCAAAGAACCTGTGCACGGTCTCCACCGAAACACCATCACGCCGTAGGACGCTAGCCAATCGCGGAAATAATCGATTGAGATTTTTAGGCGTCAGATCGCAAAGAGCGCGACGCGTGAGATAGCTGTCGAGTAGGTCCGCGATAGCCTTACGCGTTATGTGGTCAACACTGTCCTCTGCGATCTGAAAGGCGATCGGATAGGCTGTCGTATGCTGCCACTGCCGGAGCCGTTCGCCGAGCCAAGCAATAGTCTCATCCCGGTCTAGGCGGCCTTCAAGTGTCTCGTAGGTAGGAGCATGTTTTTGGAGAACGGCTAATTCGTCTTCGACGGCGTCGTAGCGAGGGCGGCGATTGGGTGTCGCCCAAGCTCGGTATTCAGCGTAGAGTTCTCGCACCGTTGTCCGCTCGCCGGTCTCTGCTGTCAGGAGGTTGGCAAGAAAATGGTCAATTCGCGGTCGTTGCGGCCGAGCGTAAGGAGCCGAGTCCCGCCACCAAGCGTTATCAAAGGGTGCCCATACGTCGTTGTAAAGCTGTTCGGAGTGTTCGCGTGCGCTACCCCGATCGTCATGCTGAGCTTCGGCGCGGTGGAAAATGTTGTTACGGACGAGGTCCATCGCAAGAAGTGGCTGACCGGCTGAGTTTAGTGTCTCGAAGATAACCTGTGCATCGTCCTCCTCGCCAAGCGTGATCACAATCAATTTCAAGTGGAAGACCAGCGCCTCAAGCACGGCACGCAGCCTATGCTGAGCGATGCTGGGACCCTTCTCATCCTCTGCACGTTCGCTTTCTGGGGCGTCCTGGTCAATATCCACCTCTGTATCGTCGCCTGGACCGCTTGCGACGAAGTCGGCGACCTGTGCGAGGAAGAATTCGTAGGCGCGAAGAGCGCGAAACTGCGTGTTTATAGGTACGCCAAGGCCCCAGTAAGCTCGGGTCCGGTACTTATCGCGCACTTTGACCAATGGTTCGGCCAGGATGTCGAGGAAAACCTCACGGTCGACAGGGGTAGGGGTCAGTTTGAATCGTACAAGCTCGTCCGTGTCGGATTTTCCGGGTTCATTGAAAAGATATTTCTGACACTCATCGGCGATATCGTCGAAGCCCCTCTTTTTGGCGGTTTCACGAATAGCAGAGAGTAGGACGAGAAATGTGGTGAGCCGTTGCTGGCCGTCGACGACCTGCACCACCGGTGTCATACCGAAAGAGCGAGGCGTGGCTCCCGGCGCGAGAAGGAGTGCGCCCATGTAGTGCTCGAACCGAGCGCGATCGTCGAGCACGTCGCCTGCCTTGGCCGCTACGTCTTGCCAGAAGGCACGAGTCCGGTCTCCGTCGCGACTGTCGTGCCACTGATACTGACGCTGGTAGAGTGGGACAATAAACCGCTCATTGCGGCTCAGTATGTCTTGTACCTTAAACTCGTTAGCTTCCATCTTCTTGTTGTCCTCCTCCCTCTGCCCAAGCACTTCGCCGAGGGACCAACCGATAGGGGCTTACTTGTTCTGGACGCGCGTGGGTGCATGAAATTCGTCCGTTTACCATCTTGAACCCACTGAGGAGATGGGGTATCGAAACAAGCCTCAATGTGGGAGGGTTGAGCCCGGATAGGCTCTCGCCAGCACAATCAATATACCATACCAAAGACGGTAAATTAACAGAAGCTAGAAAGTGAAACCCTGTCGGAGTCGCGAAATTAGCAATCCTTGTATGCTGGACAAAAGGGCCTGGACAACATGCTGACCATCACAGTGTGAGTTGGCAGTCTGGGCAGCTTGGATGAGATTGAGTAGCCGACTCAACTATGAACTGCCGGCCCTTGATAGGCCTCGAACCCGAACGCAAGGCTCGGCGCTGCTGTTTCTCCACGGCTTCACGGGCTCGGGGCACGACTGGGTCGAGATGGTGGAGGCATTTCCGGACCATCAGTGTATCCTGGTGGATCTTCCCGGTCACGGGCTGAGCGCCGGATGCCCGCCCAGCCTCTATCCGATGCCGCAGGCGGCACTCGCATTGCTGACGGTGCTGGACGATCTGAGCCTGGAAACCTGCATTCCGGTGGGCTATTCCATGGGCGGGCGGCTGGCACTCTACCTTGCGGTGAATCATCCGGAGCGTTGCCGCGGATTGGTGGTGGAATCGGCGTCTCCCGGATTGGCTTCCGAGCCCGAACGCGAGGGCCGGCGGGGATGGGACGAATCCAAGGCGTCGGAGTTGGAACGGCGGGGCCTGGATGCCTTTCTGGAGGACTGGTACCGGCAACCGCTGTTCCATTCCATCCGCCGGGACGAGGCGCGCTTCGCCGCGCTGATGGAGCGGCGGCGGCATAACGACCCCGTCGGCCTTGCCCGCTCCCTTCGTCTCATGGGCACGGGCTCCCAGCCCTCCCTGTGGCCGCAACTCCCGGAGATACGGTTCCCGTGGCTGGCCATAGCCGGCGAGCTCGACTCGCGCTACGGAAAAACCATGCAGGATATGGTAAGCCACTCGGAAAAAGGCAGGCTGGCGACCATCCCGGACGCCGGCCACAACACGCATTTCGAGAACCCCGAGGCGTTCTCCCGCACCTTGCGGGAGTTTCTGGTGGCTTTTCCAGGACGCCAGGAGCCTGTGGGATTTGGCGAATCGTAGCGAGAAGCAGGGGGGATGCGCAGGAATTTTGTCGTCGGCAAGGCGCGTGGCCGATAACCACGCGACGAAGGTCAACGCAGCCGGCGGCACAAAGCACCCGCAGATTCGCAACGGTTGGTTCAGGCCCCTCAGACTTTGAGATGGCGCTGTCAGGACACTACGCTGGTTGTCGGCGGGGCACGACGACCCGGTGTCGGGGCGGGTTTGAAACCCGCCTGCGCCCCTACCACCCAAGGAGCAACATCGAGGTTGGATTATGGCTGCAATCGAATGGACCGAGGCGGGACAATACACCGACATCAAGTATCACAAGACCGACGGTATCGCGAAGATCACCATCAACCGCCCGGAGGTTCGCAATGCCTTCCGGCCGCTGACGGTCGAGGAGATGATCCGGGCGCTGGACGACGCCCGCAACGACCAGACCATCGGCGTGGTGATCCTCACCGGAGAAGGCAGGGAGGCCTTCTGCTCCGGCGGCGATCAGAAGGTGCGGGGGGATTCCGGCTACAAGGACGCGGCCGGCGTCCACCGGCTGAACGTGCTGGAGTTCCAGCGCCAGATGCGCAGTTGCCCCAAGCCCGTCATCGCCATGGTGGCGGGATATGCGGTGGGCGGCGGCCACGTGCTGCACGTCATGTGCGACCTCACCATCGCCGCGGACAACGCCATCTTCGGACAGACCGGCCCCCGGGTGGGCTCGTTCGACGGCGGCTACGGAGCCACCTATCTGGCGCGCATCGTGGGACAGAAGAAGGCCCGCGAGATCTGGTACCTGTGCCGGCAGTACAATGCCGAACAGGCCCTCGATATGGGCTTGGTGAACGCAGTGGTGCCGTACGAGCGACTGGAGGAGGAGACGGTCCAGTGGTGCCGCGAGATCCTGGCCAACTCACCCATCGCCATCCGCTGCCTCAAGTCTGCGTTCAACGCCGACTGCGACGGCCAGGCCGGCCTGCAGGAACTGGCCGGCAACGCCACCATGCTCTTCTACATGACCGAAGAGGGCCAGGAGGGGAGGAACGCCTTCGTCGAGAAACGCAAGCCGGACTTCTCGAAGTTCCCCAGGCGCCCCTGAAGCCAAGAGCTTCGCTATCCCATCGTTCCGGCGCGAGCCGGAGTCACGGAACGTTCACGGGCGGGCTCTGGATTCCGGCTTGCGCCGGAATGACGAGATACGGCAAAGATTGCATGTGAAGCGCCCCGAATCGCCAAACTCTGCCTCCGTCTGGCTCCTGGCGGCAAGACCCAAGACCCTCTGGGCCTCCATCGCCCCGGTCGTGGTCGGCACCGCCATGGCCTTCGGCGACGGCGGGTTCCACGGACCCGCGGCGCTGACGGCGCTGGCGTGCTCGGTGCTCATCCAGGTCGCCACCAACTTCGCCAACGATCTCTTCGACTTCGAGAAGGGCGCGGATACCGAGGCCCGCCAGGGTCCGTTGCGGGTCACGCAAGCCGGACTGGTGACTCCCGGGATGATGAAACGCGGCATCTTCGTGGTGCTGCTGCTCACGTTGCTTGGGGGCCTCTACCTGGTCTGGCGCGGTGGCTGGCCGGCGGTCTTCATCGGCGTTTTCTCGGTGACGGCCGGGATGCTCTACACCGGCGGACCCCGTCCCCTGGGCTACATGGGTCTGGGTGACTTTTTCGTTCTGGTGTTCTTCGGGCCGGTGGCCGTGGCCGGGACCTATTACGTGCAGGCCCTGACGGTCAACGCCACGGTGGCGGTGGCCGGGCTGGCCCCAGGGCTCCTGTCCGTCGCCATCCTCGCGGTCAACAACCTCCGCGACGCGGACGAAGACCGCCGGACCGGCAAGCGGACGCTGGCGGTGCGCTTCGGCCCGAGCTTCGCCCGCGGTGAATACATCGCCGCGGTCGTCGCCGCCTGCCTGCTGCCGCTCCTGCTCTACCTCACCTCGGGCCAACGCCCCTATTCGGTCGCCACCGTCCTCGTCGTCGCGGTGGCGCTGCCCGCCTTCCGCCGCCTCTTCGTCTCCGAAGGTCCGCTCCTGAACCCCGTCCTCGCCTACACCGCCAGGCTGCTCCTGCTTTACAGCGCCGTGTTCTCCATCGGTTGGGTGCTGTGAGAGGCGCCGCCACAATTTTCGGTCGCAATGAGGATCGCGGCACCGAAGATCATGTTTACCAACGAGCGGGTTGGGGCGCCCGGATGGTGTGACTGAGGAAATGGCCGAGATAGATCCTTTGAGCGCTCCGTAGTAGAGATCGAACCCGTCGACGTAGACAGCGGTGCGCATCGAGTTCTGCGAAAAAAGCAAGGGCCTCCGAGGAGGCCCCGCGCCCTGCGGTCGAAACCGCAGGAGGTATTGGAAATAATCTAACTCTGGCCGCGATAAAGGTCAACAACAGTCGGCAGCCTAAATCCGTCACCAAGAAAGTATGGACCTCGTTGGAGCCCGTGATAAAGGGGGCTAAGGATGGTAGTAAGGCAAGCAAGACCATCACCAACGAGGTGCAATTATTATGAAGCAAGGGCTACTGGGATTCCAGTATGAGGAAGAGAAGAAGAGGGCGGGGATGACGGGATTGTCAGGGCTGGGGGTGTACCTGGAGTTGATGGAGGCGATGGGGTTGAAGCGATGGGTGGAGGGGCGTGTGGGGCTACGGAGAGGGGGACAGGGCTGGACGGACAGCCAGGTGGTGACGGCGCTGTTGCTGCTGAACTTGGCGGGCGGGGAGTCGGTGAGCGACGTGGAGGTATTGGAGAAGGACGAGGGGTTGAAGCGAATGATGGGAGAGGCGGAGGGACACGGGCTGAATCGGGGAGAGCGGCGCGGGCTGGAGCGGCGATGGCGAGTGGAGCGACGGCGGGGGTTTCCGTCGGAGCCGGCGGTGTTTCGTTATTTGCGAGGGTTCCATGATGAGGAGGCGGAGGGCCAGCGTGAGGAGCACAAGGCGTTCATTCCGGCGGAGAATGAGGCATTGCGAGGGTTGTGGGAGGTGAACGGGGCGATGTTGTGCTGGATGCAGAGGCGTTGGCCTCAGCGGGAGGCGACGCTGGACATGGATGCGACGTTGGTGGAGACGCAGAAGCGGGAGGCATTGGCGAGCTACCAGAAGACCAAGGCGTATCAGCCGTTGACGACGTACGGGTGGGAGACGGAGAGTGTGGTTCATTCGGAGTTTCGGGACGGGAACGTGCCTGCGGGGTATGAGCAGTTGCGGGTGATGCGGGAAGCGTTGCGGCATCTGCCTCGTGGGGTGAAGACGGTACGGCTGAGGTCGGACACGGCGGGGTACCAGCAGGAGTTGTTGAAGTACTGCGCGGAGGGGAAGGACGAGCGCTTCGGGGTGATCGAATTTGCGGTGGGGGTGGACGTGACGGCGGCGTTCAAGCGGGCGGTAGGGCGGGTTCGGGAGCGGGAGTGGAAGCCTGTGTACCGAGGGACGGGCAAGAATCGGGTGAAGACCGAACAGGAGTGGGCGGAGGTGTGCTTCGTGCCGAACTGGATCGCACGCCGGAAGAAGGGGCCGGCGTACCGATTCATCGCCACCCGAGAGCCGTTGAGAGAGCCGCCATTGCCGGGGATGGAGGATCAGATGGAGTTGCCGTTTCCCACCATGGAGTCGTCCAACGGGGGATGGCACAAGGTCTTTGGCATCGTCACCAACCGCAAGATTGCCGGGGATGCGGTGGTGGAGTGGTACCGGCAGCGGTGTGGCAAGAGCGAACAGGCCCATAGTGTTCTGAAAAGTGACTTGGCCGGGGGCCGGCTGCCTTCCGGGTTGTTCGGGAGCAACGCGGCATGGTGGGCGATGGCGGTGTTGGCGTTCAACCTCAACGCGGTCATGAAGCGGCTGTGGGGTGAGAAGTGGATCGGCAAGCGTTTGAAGGCCGTGCGCTTCGCCGTGATTGCCCTTCCGGGTCGAGTGGTGCGGCACGCTCGGAAGTGGATCATCCGCTTGGCTCGAGGCCATCCTTCTTATGACCTGCTGCTGAAGACCCGGCGCAGGATACAGGCGCTGGCTGCCGACCCCGCCGCAGCCTAGAACACCCAGTATCAGACTCACCGTCGAGAGCGACCCCACCGGGTGGCACCGCCGGAGTGTTGCCTTTGACTCGCCAGCAACCTCCCCGGTGCGCCCATACACTGCCAACTCCCGATGGAGAGCCCACCCACCCCCCGTCAACCCCCCCTACACTCCCTCTCCATGCTCCTGATTACCGAATCCTTCCTCCCAAATCTCTCCCGCGCTTCGTTTGATGACGGATTTGGGGCAGCGGTAGACGATGCTTTTGGCGACACGTTCGGAACGGTAGTCAAAATCCGGACTTCGTAGTGATATCAAGAGTGGATACAAGGCAATCCAGTAGGGAAACACCCAGGATACCACGGGGCAACCTCGCCCCCGTTGCGCTGTCACGTTGCCGGATCTTTCGCTATCGCCTGCCGCTAGTGGAACCGTTGCCGCTGGCGGGCCGCGTGATCCACGATCGCGAGGGCATCCTGATCCGGCTCGATTCGGACTCCGGGGCCGCCGGTTGGGGCGACGTGGCGCCGTTGCCGGGGTTCAGCCGCGAGAGCCTTGGGGAGGCGGAGGCGGAGTTGACGGCTTGGGCGGGGCGACTGCGAGGCGCAAGATTCGATCCGCGGGGCGATGATCTCGAATCGCGGCTGGGGTACGACTCGGCGGCGGTGGCGTCGCCTTCGGTGCGGTTCGGGCTGGAGACGGCGCTGGCGAGCTTGTTGCGACGGATGGAGGACGGGGCGGGGGCGGAGTTGACGTGCTTCGAGGGCGCGGTTCCCGTCAACGGGTTGCTGGCAGGGTCCCGGGAGCAGGTGATCGCGGATGCCCGGCGGCTCCGGGACGGGGGTTGCCGCGCGGTCAAGCTCAAGGTGGGAAGCCGGCCGGTGGCGGAAGACGTGGAGTGCACGCGGGCAGTCCGTTCCGTGATCGGAGACGTCATGGGCCTCAGGCTGGATGCCAACCGGAGTTGGAGCCTGGAGCAGGCGGTAGCGTTCAGCCGGGAGACCGGCGGTGCCGGGGTCGAGTATCTGGAGGAACCCTTGCGCGACCCGGCGCGTCTGCGAGAACTGTTCGATGCCACCGGCATCCCCGTGGCATTGGACGAGAGCCTTCTGGAGCTTCGGCCGGACGATCTCGAAGGACGCCCGGAGGTGGGCGCCGTGGTGTTGAAGCCGACTCTCCTGGGCGGTATCGCAAGGGCCCGGAAATGGGTGGTCAAGGCGCTGGCGCTGAACGTGCGACCCGTGGTGAGCGCCTGCTTCGAGAGCGGCGTCGGGCTGCTTGCGCTGGCGGGGTTCGCATGGGCTTCCACGAGGGACGCGGTGCCCGCGGGCCTCGACACCTATCGCTGGCTCGACGCCGATGTGGTGCTGCCGCGCATCCCGTTCCACCGGGAGGCGATTCATTGGAGCAGCGCGCTTGCGCACGGCCACCGGGTCGATCTTGGGCGGTTGAGAGAGATACGTTGAGACTTCTGCATACCTCCTCGAGCGAGGCGAAATTCGGCAATGCGCCATAGCTATCCTACCGAAAACTCACGGTTCCTGGAGTCACGCCCGGTATCAAGTACGGGGCAGGCTTCGCACGGGAAAGACGGCTATACAGAGGGGCTCACGCCATGACTGAAGTCCGCTGTCCCCTCGAAGAAGCCGCCGAACGCCACGGCGACCGCCCTGCGGTCGTCAACGGCGCCCGGGTGGTCTCCTACTCGGAGTTCCGGCGTCGCGTGGCGCAGATGACGGCGGCGCTGCGGTGGGCCGGATGCAAACCAGGCGAGCGCATCGCCCTGTTCGCGCCCAACAGCCCGGACTACCTCGTCTGGTTGCTGGCGATCCTTCGCTTGGGCGCGATCTGCTGCCCCATGAACACCCGTCTCCCGAACCGGACGGTGGCGGACCTCCTGCGGCGCATCGACTGCCGGAAGCTGGTGGCGCAGGCGTCGGAGGAGGATCTCGGCGAATTGACGGATCTCGGCGAATTGACCAGCGGCGTGCAGGTGATCCGGGGCCGTGACCTGGCGTCGGCCATAGAGTTTTTGGAAGAAGATGGCGAGGGCTCGACCATGGGCCTCGGCCGCCCCGCCACCATCGTCTTTACCTCCGGCAGCACCGGAACCCCCAAGGCGGTGCTGCATTCCTACGGCAATCACTACTACAACGCGCTCGGCTCCAACCGGAACTTGCCGCTGGCCGCCGGCGACCGCTGGCTGCTGGACCTGCCGCTCTACCATGTGGGCGGCCTCGGCATTCTCTTCCGGTGCCTGCTGACGGGGGCGACCGTGGTGATGCCGGATCGGGGAGAGACCCTGGATGCGGTCCTGAGCCGTTACCAGGTCACGCACCTGTCGGTGGTGGTGACCCAGCTTCACCGGCTGTTGCAGCAGCCGGAGTCGGTGCGGTACCCTTCGCTCCGCTATATCATCCTGGGGGGCAGCCCGGTGCCGTTGAAGCTGCTGCAACGGGCGGGCGCCCGCGGCCTGCCGGTCTTCGCCAGCTACGGCTGCACCGAGATGGCCTCGCAGGTGGCCACCACGGGACCCGACTCCACCACGGCCCAGCGCCTTACCTCGGGGAAGCTGTTACCGTATCGAAGGCTCCGGATCGGCGATGAGGGGGAGATCCAGTTGGCCGGAGAGACGTTGTTCAAGGGCTACGTCGAGGGTGAGAACCTGAAGCGCAATCTGACCGCCGACGGCTGGTTCGCCACCGGAGACCTCGGGCGTCTGGATGACGAGGGGTACCTGACGGTCATCGGGCGCCGCGACAACCGGTTCTTTTCCGGCGGCGAGACCATCCATCCGGAAGAGATCGAGCGTGTCCTGACGGATCACGAGGGAGTCGAGCAGGCGGTGGCGGTGCCCATCCCCGACGAGGAATTCGGCCAGCGGTGCGTGGCGTTCGTGCAATTTCGCGAGAAACATCCTGGCGGCGAGACGCCGGCAGCCGGTGCGCTCTGCGCGGACGGCGCGGCCGGGGGCCCTGTCGCGGAACACCCGGACGGCCCTGACGGGCCGGCCTTGGCGGCATGGCTGCGGCTGACCTTGCCGCGTTACAAGGTGCCGGACGCGTTCTACCGGTGGCCCGATGCCGATCCCGACACGTTCAAGATCGACCGGGCGCGGTTTCGCCGGTTGGCCCTGGACGGGCCGAGAGTTCCGCTGGAATGCTCTGATCTGGCACCCTCTCCCGGAGGGAGAGGGTAACGGAAGCACCGGGCCAGGCTGGGAGAGCCGCCGCAATCAACGCCGGCTCTCCCGGATGGCGAGGGGCGACGGAAGCGCCGGGAGGCATCGAATGAAAGCAGCGAAACAGGGCAGAGCGAAACCGGCGCAGGAGACGGCGAAACCGGCGGCGCGCCGGGGCGGCGAGCGGGAGCTGGTGTCGTTGCTGCGGCGCATGTGGATGATCCGCGCTTTCGAGGAGAAGGTGTCCGCGCTCTACGCGGCGCGGGAAATCGTCGGGTTGCTCCATCTCGGCATCGGGCAGGAGGCCGTGGCGGTGGGGGTGTGCAGTCTGCTCGACAAGGACGACGTGGTGTACGGCGGGCACCGCTCCCACGGGCACGCCATCGCCAAGGGGGCGGACGTGAACCGGCTGATGGCCGAGTTGGCCGGGCGCGCCACCGGCTATTGCCGCGGCAAGGGCGGGTCCATGCACGTGGCGGCTGCGGATACGGGTTTCGTCACCGCCAGCGGCGTGGTGGGCGGCACCGTGCCGCTGGCCCTCGGTGCGGCCTTCGCCGCCAGGGAGAAGGGCGCGGGTCGGGTGGCGGTGGTGTTCTTCGGCGACGGCGCCGGCCAGACCGGTCCCTTTCACGAGTCCCTGAACATCGCCAGCCTGTGGCAGCTCCCGGTGATCTTCGTGTGCGAGAACAACGGCTACGCCGAGTTCACCCCGCTTTCCGCCCACACCCGGGTGGAACGGCTGGCCCGACACGCCAGGACTTACGGCATCCCCAGCGTTACCGTGGACGGCAACGACGTGCTGGCGGTGCGCGAGGCCATGGACGGCGCCGTGTGCAACGCCCGGGCCGGGAAGGGCGCGACCTTCGTCGAGTGTCTGACCTGGCGCCTCCGGGGACACTACGAGGGCGATCCCGGCAAGTACCGGGAGCTGTCCCGGTTGGCCGACTGGAAGAAGAAGGACCCCATCGCGCGCTTTACGAGAGTCCTGAAGCGAAGGCGGGCGGCTTCGGCCAGGGATTTCGAGAAGGCGGAGAGCGACGCGCGCGAGCGCGTGGAAGAGGCCGCGGCGTTTGCGCTTTCGTCTCCCTGGCCCGAGCCCGAGGAGACCGGGACTCAAGTCTTCGCGTGAGGTGGAGTGAGGTGGATATGCCGGAGCTGAGCTATCTGGAAGCCATCCGCTCGGGACTGCTGGCCGAGATGAGACAGGACTCCTCGGTCTATGTCTTTGGCGAGGATGTGGCGCTGGGCGGCCCCTTCGGGGTCACCCAGGGAATCGCCGAGGAGTTGGGCGCCCATCGGGTGGTGAATACGCCCATCAGCGAAGGCGCCGTCATGGGCCTAGCCATCGGCGCGGCCCTGTCGGGCCTCCGGCCGGTGGTGGAGATCATGTTCGTGGACTTCATCACGCTGGCCATGGACCAGCTCGTCAACCACGCCGCCAAGCTCCACTACATGTCCGGCGGACAACTGAAAGTGCCGCTGACCGTGCGGGTCCAGTGCGGCGTCCAGGGCAACATGGGCGCGCATCATTCCCAGAGCCTGGAGTCCTGGTTTCTCCACGTTCCCGGGCTGAAGGTGGTCACGCCGTCGAATCCGGCCGACGCCGAGAGCCTCATGAAGGCCGCCATCCGCGACGACAACCCGGTCCTGTTCGTGGAGCACCGGGGCCTCTACTTCTCCCGGACAGAGGCGCCCGAGGGCGGGAGCGGCTTGCCCTTGGGCCGGGCGGCGGTGCTGCGAGCGGGCGCCGACGTGACCGTGGCCGCCCTCTCCAGGATGGTGGGACCCGCGCTGGAGACGGCCGAAGCACTGGCAGGCGAAGGGATTTCCGTGGAGGTCATCGACCTCCGCGGTCTCGTACCGTTGGATGTCGAGACCCTGGTGGCGTCGGTCAAGAAGACGTCAAGGCTGATCGTCGTGCACGAGGCGGTGGAGCAGGGAGGGGCCGGCGCGGAGATCGCCGCCCGGGTCCAGGAGGATGCGCTCTACTACCTCGACGGTCCGATCCTCCGGGTCGCCGCGCCCGCCGCGCCGGTGCCGTGCGCGCCGCCGCTGGAAAGTCGTTTCGTTCCGGATGCGGAACGGATCGTGGAGGCCGTGCGCCGGGTATTATCCACCGGGCCGGGCTGATGCGGGGAGCCTGTATCGGCCGCTAACGCGATGCGGGCACGGGCGGGTTTGAAACCCGCCCCCTACGTCGGCGTCCGTGTTCTGCGGCGTAGGCTCCAGGAGGCATATTTCTCCTTTTCAGAAGGAGAATGGAACTGTTGGACGCTCTTCCTGCAACCTTCCGGCACGTTCTGTCCGAACAACTCGACGAGTCGTTGCGACGGCCTCCCCGTCCTTGTACGCACCGGCGTATGTCGGGACGGCTGCGGTTTCCGGGCAAGGCGACGGCGGTTGTCGGCATGCGCCGGGCCGGCAAGACTACCTTTCTGCACCAACTCCGGCAGGAGTTCACGGCGACCGGCGCACCGCCGTCCCGGGCGCCCTGCATTTCGTTCGAGGACGAACGATTGACTGGCCTGGAGGCGCGTCATCTGGATTTCGTCCTTGACGAATATCACCGGTCGTCACCCTCCGGCCAACGCACGTTGCCCGTCATGTGGTGCTTCGACGAGATCCAGTTGGTGCGCGGTTGGGAGCGCTTCGTGCGCCGATTGCTCGACACCGATGCCGTGCAGGTGTTCGTTACCGGCTCTTCGGCGGCTCTGCTGTCCCTCGAGATCGCCACGGCGTTGCGCGGCCGGGCGTGGCAGGTGCTCATGCACCCGTTCGGTTTCGACGAGGCGCTGCGCCATCAGGGCGTGGATCTTCCGGAACGGACGGATGTCTTGCCTCGCGACGAGCGCCTGCGCCTGGAACGCGAATTCTCGACATGGCTGGTCGCCGGCGGGTTCCCGGAAGCCCAGGGGCTGGACCCCGCATCAAGGCATCAGTTGCTGCGTGACTACGTGGATGTCGCGGTACTTCGCGACGTGATGGAACGTCACGGGGTCGGCAATGTCGCAGGGCTCCGGTGGCTCGTGCGCCACCTGCTCGGGAACGCGGGCGCCTCGTTCAGCGTCGAGAAATTCCACGCTGCGCTCAGATCTCAAGGCATCGCCATCGCCCGAGACTCGGTACACCAGTTCCTCGGCTACCTCGAAGACTGTTTTCTGGTGCGAGTCGTCTGGATGGAGTCGAATTCCGAGCGCCAGCGCATGGTCAATCCACGCAAGGCCTATCCCGTGGATGCGGGTCTGATTCCCGTATTCGACCGCACGGGCCGCGCCAACATCGGACACGCGCTGGAAACCGCCGTGCTCATCGAGTTGGAACGGCGACGGCTGGGCGTGACCTACGTTCGCACCCGGCAAGGATACGAGGTGGACTTTCTGGCTCGCTCGGCGGACGGACGCCGGGAATTGATTCAGATCTGCGCCGATGCTTCCGACCCGGCCGCTGCGGAACGCGAGCTCCGCGCCCTGACAGCGGCAGGGCAGCAGTTCCCCGATGCAGTCATGCGCCTGTTGACCTTCACCCGGGACGGCATCCCTGAAATTTTGCCGGACGGCGTCGTGGCGCAGCCGGCCTGGGCCTGGATGCTGGAATACGGCGAGGCCGGTTGATGCGGGGGTCAGTCTAGCGGTGCAGCCAATTCGGCTTGCGTTTCTCCACGAAGGCGCGCACGCCTTCCTCGACGTCTTCGGTCTCCAGCAGCTCCTTGAGGTAGATTTCTTCGGAGCGGGCGAGGGCGGCGGAGAGCTCTTCGAGGCCGATCTCCCGCAAGCCCTTGAGGGTGATGCGCAGCACCGCGCGGCTCTTGTCCAGCAGTTCGTTGCGAAGCTCTTCCAGCGCCCGGTCGAGCCGATTCCGCGGCGCGACACGGTTGACCAGCCCGATGGACGCGGCTTCCCGAGCCGACAGGCGGCGGCCGGTGAGGATCATCTCCGCGGCCCGGTGGTATCCGATCTGGGAGGAGAAACGCGCCAGCGCCACCGGCGGGAAACAGCCCACGGTGATCTCGGGCGTGGCGAACAGGCTGTCCTCGGAGGCAAGCACCAGATCGCAGGAGGAAGCCAACTCGCAGCCTCCGCCCAGGCAGACGCCGTCCACGACGGCGATGGTGGGCTGACGAAGACTCATCAGTTTCCGGATGACGCCGTGCACCAGGTCGAGCATCTCGGGCACCTGCGCCCGAGTGTGGTCCTTCACGTCCACGCCGGCGGAGAACGCGCGCCCACCCGCGCCCCTTATCTCGACCAGTTCCACTTCATCGTCGAGGCCCAACTCGTCGAGGAGCTGCCGCAGCTCGCGCAGCAACGCCAGGTTGAGCACGTTCAGGGGCGGCCGGTCGATGACCAGAGACGCTACCCCGCCGGTCTTTTCCAGAAGGATTCCTGCCATCGTCTCCACGGTTTGTTCAGGACACTCCCACAGGCTCCTGGAACTGGAACACCAGCGACTTGATGGTGACCGGGACGGTGCCTGACGGCTCCAGTACCCGGCCCAGGTCGATGAAGTCGAAGTCGCGCAGGGTGACCCCGTCCAGGGCCAGGACGTCCGCCTGGAGTCCGAAGTCCTGCTTGAGAATGGTTCCCACCAGGCCGGCCATGTCGTGATCGAACACGAGGTAGATGGGGCGTTTCTGCGCCACGGTCCGCGGCAACCCCGCCAGCAACCCGCGGCAGAACGCGGCGAGGCGAAAGGCCGCCGGCGGCCCCCGCCACACCAACACCAGGGCCACCTCGGCTTCGCCCTCCACCAGGTCGAAGGCCCGAAAGTGGCTCTGGATGGTTTGACCCATGACGGCCGGGTCGATGTCGGCCGCCAGATCCACCGGCGGCCGCAGCACCTGGAGGTTCTTGCGCGGCAGCAGCCCGTCGTCGGAGCGGTAGATGGTGTTGCCGGATACCTGCACGGTGTGCTGCGCGGCCCCCATCACCGTGGCCCGGATGCACTCGCGGGCGCTGACCAGAGGCCCGGGCAGTTCGCCGTCGTCGATGCGGCGCCGCAGCGCTCTGCCCAACGGCGCTCCCAGATCCCCGTACGATTCATTCTCGTTGCCGTACACGTACTCGCTGACGCCGCCGGAGAAGACCACGGCGTCGCACTCGCCGTTGTCGTTCAAGGGAGGGCTCAGCCAGAGCCGTTCCATCCCGGCGCCGGCGTCGGCGCCCCGGGCGAGGGTCAGGACCACCTCCGCCATGTGGTTCGCCAGCCGCTCTACGTCGGCGGGGGTTGCCCGGTCCCCCACGTTCCAGTCGAGCCCCACGTGGCTCGCCAGGGTCCTGCCGCCGGGCTCCAGCACGGTGATGGTCCCGTTGCCGTCGGTGGCCAGCAGCCGTCCGCCCACGTGGAAGGCGGCGGTGCCGAGCACCTGTCCGGCCTCGGCCAGGGCCAGCTTGGTGGTGCCGCCGCCGATGTCGATGTTGAGGACGCGGCACCTCTGCTCCGCGGAATAGGCCACGGCGCCGGAGCCGTGGGCCGCCAGCAGGGCCTCGAAGTTGTGGCCGGCGGTGGCGCAGACGAAGTCCCCCCGCTGGTCGGCGAAGAGGTCGGCAATGGCGCGTGCGTTGTCCCGCCGTATGGCCTCGCCCGTCAGGATGATCGCCCCGGTGTTCACGTCATCGGGAGTGAGCCCCGCCTCCTGATACGCGGCGTCCACGAGCCGGCCGAGGGCCGCATCGTCGATGCGCTCGCGGTTGGCGGTGTAGGGAGTGAAGCGGATGGGGGAGAGATAAAGCGTCCTCCGGTCCGTCACCACGAAGCGGCTGGACAGCTCCCGTCCCAATCGCCGCAGCACCAGGCGCGAGAACAGGACCTGAGACGTCGCCGTGCCCACGTCGATGCCGACGCTGGTCAGGGTGATGGTATCGAGCTTCCAGAGGGGATGGTCTTCTTCCTCCGGCGTAACCCCCTCGTGATCGTGGTCGTCCCCGATGTCGTGCATGGGCTGGAATGTTCCCGTGGCCGTGGCGCCCGGTCAGTCGATGAAGCCTCCCGCCTCGTCCGGGAGGTTGCCATGCTCGCCCGGCAGGTTCCCGTGCTCGTCCGGAAAGACGACCTTGACGGCCTCTGCCCCGGACTCGCCGGTGCACCACGGCACCATGTTCTTCATCCTGCAGGTGAGTCCGCGCTGTTGCAACTCATCCTCGAAGATCCGATGGATCTCGGGGTCTTCGTCCTCGTACTCCACCTGATAGCCGCCCTTCTTGCCGCTGACCTCGCCGGTGCGGAGCACCGTGGACTCCTGGGCCTGCCAGCGGTTGACCGCGTACTTGCGCGACAGGCCCTGGTTCATCACCAGGTAGGTGGCCGGCGTCGCGCCCACGTTGAAGTGCTGGTGCAGCCACAGGCCCTGCCCGGCGCCGGAGAGGTAGAGGCTCCCTTCCTTCCAGTCGCAGCGGATGCGCTCCTCGTCGCCCCGCTGGGCGAGCACGTAGCCCTCGCCCTCGATGATGTAGAGGTGGGCTCCCGGGCCGTGGCGGTGCGATTTCTTGTAGTAGCCCGATTCGAAGCGGGACACGTGGGACTCCATCATCCCCGCGCCCATGACCATGAAGGCATTGGTGCCGCCTCCGCCGCGGCTCTTCCACTCGTAGAGCGGCAGCTTGCGGATGTCCGGGATGAAGTTGGTCTCCCACACGCGGCCGCGGTACAGCCTGGCCTCGGCGCTGAAGTAGTCGGGCTCACCCCGGTAGCGGTCGTTGAAGTCGTAGTTGTTGTCGAAGATGAAGTGCTCGGTGTTCCACTGACGGAAGAGCTGAGGCAGGTCGGTGACCGAGAACCACCGCGCCGGCTGCGACAGGCTGGCGTTGAAGAACTGGTGCCAGGCGTTGGTGGGAGGCACGAAATAGCTTCCGGGGCCCCATTCGAAGGTCTGTTTCTCGCCGCCCTCGCGCCACACCGAGCAGGAGCCGTGGCCCGACACCACGTAGATCGCTTCGGTGTACATGTGGCGCAGCGGCGCGGTGTAACCTCCGGGAGGCAGCTCGACGACGTGTTCGTCACCGCCGTTGTCGCCGTCGAGGTAGCACAAGGCGCCCTTGACGCCGTCGCCCTTGCGCGGCCACGGCCCTACCTCCACGGCCTTCATGTCCTCGATATAGACCCCGCCCACGAGCGGGACGCCCTCGCGGTTGCGCCACTCGGCGTAGGAGTCGACGCGCACGAGCGACGGCTGTTGTTCCGGGTCCAGGGGTTTCGCAGGTATGGTCACGATGTCGCCTCTCTCTTCGATTTTGGCGGCAGGGTAGGCGATTACCGGGAGTCATGTCAATCCCGGAGCAATCCCGGAGCGCCCTCGACCCGCTCTCGCTCTTCCGGGAAGGGTGAAAAGGAGGCGGCAGCAGGGAAACCATGCAACGCCTTGTAAATGGCAGGCCACAGGCGTTGCAGACAGCCGCCTGATTCCATTACAAATACCCGGTCATATACGTTACAAATGCCTGGTCATATACGTTACAAATGCCTGGTCAGTTACGTTACAAATACCCGGTCATATACGTTACAAATGCCTGGTTGTACACGTTGCAGATGCCGGATTATCCGGGCATTGCCGACGGCGGGCTGGACGGGAACGAAATGTACATGCCGCGAATCGCAGACCAGGAGCTCGGAGATCGGCTGGGGGCCGCCGGGGCCGTGCTCATCGAAGGTCCGAGAGCCTCCGGCAAAACGGAAACCGCCCGTCAGCAGGCGGCCAGCGAGGTGCAACTCGACGTCGACGAGAACGCTCGTCAAGCCATGGCCATCGACCCCGCGCTGGTGCTGGCCGGAGACCGGCCGCGACTGATCGACGAGTGGCAGATCGAGCCTGCCATCTGGAACCATGTCCGGCGCCATGTGGACCGACGTCGCGGCCCCGGACAGTTCATCCTGACGGGCTCGGCGGTGCCCGCCGATGATATCACCCGCCACACCGGCGCGGGCCGGATATCCCGCCTCAGGTTGCGTACCATGAGCTCCTTCGAAGTGGGATTTTCCACCGGCCGGGTGTCTCTGTCAGAACTGATGCGCGGCCATTTCGAGGGTTGCTCGCGCCAGAGCACCACGCTGGCGGAACTCGTCGCGCACCTGAGCCGGGGCGGCTGGCCGGGCGACCTGAAGCTGTCGGACCGGGCGTGCCTGACTGCCCGCATCGACTATCTGGAGGAAGTTCGTCGGGTCGACATCGCCCGGGTTGACGGCGTTTCCCGGAATCCGGACAACGTCGCCCGGGTACTGCAGTCCCTCGCGCGGAACGTGGCCACACCCGTCAGCGGGCGTACCATCGCCGCCGACGCCGGCGGGGGCGATGGCCCACTGGACGAGGACACCGTGCGCAGTTACCTCGCTGCTCTGCGGCGTTTGATGGTGTACGAAGAGCAGCCGGCGTGGTCCCCGCGGCTTCGCTCCAGGTCCGTCCTGCGGCACTCGCCGAAACGCCACTTCGTCGATCCGTCGTTGGCGGTGGCGGCTCTCGGTGCGACGCCGTCCCGTTTGTTGGCGGACCTCCGCTTCCTCGGTCTGCTGTTCGAATCCATGGTGTATCGGGATCTGTCGGTTTATTCCCGTGCCTGCGACGCGAACGTCTATCACTACCGCGACAACACCAACCTCGAGGTCGACGCCCTGGTGCAGAACCGTCAAGGAGACTGGTGCGCCTTCGAGGTCAAGCTCGGCGCGGGACAGGTGGACGCTGCGGCGGCGGCGTTGTCCAGGTTCCGGGAACGCGTGGACCGGGCCGCCCCCGAACCTCGAGTGCTTGGCGTGGTCACAGGTTCCGGCTATGGCTACGTCCGTAACGACGGCATCGCCGTGATCCCGATTGGCGCGCTGGGCCCATGATCCGGCTGCGGGCAATCGTTGAGCGGGTTCGCTGATCCAGGTGGCAAGGGGAAGGGGGCAGGCTCAGGACTCCCGTGCCTTGTCCGGGAACTCGCACAGGTCGGCGATGACGCAGCTCGGGCACTCCGGCTTGCGCGCCTTGCAGACGTAGCGGCCGTGCAGGATGAGCCAGTGGTGGGCGTCCTTGCGGAACTCCGGGGGCGTCAGCCGGGTGAGGCGGGTTTCCACCTCCAGGGGGTTCTTTCCCTTGGCCAGGCGCGTGCGGTTGGCGACGCGGAAGATGTGCGTGTCCACCGCGATGGTGGGCTCGCCGAAGGCGGTGTTGAGGATGACGTTGGCGGTCTTCCGGCCGACGCCGGGGAGCTTCTCCAGGGCCTCGCGGGTGCGGGGTACCTGGCCGCCGTGCTCGTCGACGAGGATCCTGCAGGTCTTGATGATGTTCTCGGCCTTGCTGTTGAAGAGCCCGATGGTGCGGATGTAGCGCTTGAGCCGGGAGACGCCCAGGGCGAGGACCTTCTCGGGAGTGTTGGCCACCGGGTACAGCTCCGCGGTGGCCTTGTTGACGCTCACGTCGGTGGCCTGGGCCGACAGCACCACGGCGATCAGCAGCTCGAACGGATCGACCCAGTCCAGTTCGGTGGAGGGGCTGGGATTGCGGGCCTGGAGCCGGCTGTAGATGGCGATACGCTTCTGCCGGTTCATGGGAGGACTCGGAGACCTTCCAACTCCGCTGCTGATGCGAGCCGCGAGTCCGGACAGACAAACGTCAGAGGCTCCGCCAGTTGCTCCTGCACCAGCAGCGCAGCGCCGAGTTGACCCGCATCGGCGGCGCGCAATGGATGACGGGCCAGCAACCTGTGGGCCCGGAGACGCACGGCAAGCAGGTCCGTCACTTCGTCCCAGTTGCCGGCGAGAGTTTCGAAACGTCCGAGCACCTCGCGACGTTGGGTCCGCGACAACGACCCTTCCCTTGTTCGACGTTCAATTGCGCTGACGATTTCAACACGGGTCCACGCCCACGTTATCAGGTGGTCATCTTCAGCCAACCATTCGCGCACCCGATCGCTCGCGGGTTCGGCAATGACCAACGGGACGAGCGCTGATGCGTCCCAGTACCTCACAATCGGTCGTTCCGGTCCTCAGCCAAAGCTTCCGAAATGCTCGTGGGAAGCACGAGAGGAGGCTCATCCAGGATGGTAGCTGTGTGGCCCTTGCCGGGCCTCAGGAGCCCTTGGCTAATCAAACGCTCTCGGACGCCGTGTCGGTTGTCCTCGACAACCGGCACAAGTCTTGCTACCGGGGTCCCGCGATCCAGAACCTGAACCTCGCCACCGCGACGGACTTGGCGGACATAACGTGAGAGATTCGCCTTTAGTTCGGAAATGGAGACTGTCGTCATGATGACCAGGATAGTCGGTTCTATCGGACCAATCAAGTCCACTTCGCCGGCGCCGGCTTTCTCTCAACTGTCTCGGCACTTGGCCGCATGTTCTTGGACAGGTATCAGGGTATGTATTTCTCGTCCTGCAAGAACAGCTCACCGGGAATCTCGGTCCCCAGGCCCATTGCCTTGCAGTGACTATGGATGAGATGGCTGACCGCGGTGAACTGCACGCCGTCTCCGCGCAGGACGAGCCCTGTTATCTGGCTGTCGGATGTCCGTCCCGGGTGTTTCCCCGCGATGACGTCGCCCAGCAGCGTCAGCTTGTCCCACTCGATGCGAGTCGGTCGCATATACGGATCCTTCCCATGCTCGGGGATCGCTTCGGCGCCGCCGATGGCATACCTCATCCAGCGTCTGCCGTGGCGGTTCATGGTCAGCAGGTCGCAGCGTTCCCAGCCCGCGAGCTCCAGTTCGACGTCGGAAACGTTGCTGACGAACTGACCGGGCTCCAGCCAGTCGGCCATCACCACGGGATCCTTGGAGTTGGTCGCCATGTAGACGATGTCCGCGCCTCGAACCGCCTCGCGGGCGGAAGGAACCGGTACCATTTCAATTCCGGCTTCCTGGGACATCTGCTCCGCGAAGGTCTCCTTCTTGCCGGGGGTCGGGCTGTACACCTTGATCGTCTTCAAGTTGCCGAGGGCGGCGAAACAATGAACCGCGCCCTGGGCCTGCCAGCCCGTTCCGATGAGCGCCATGATGCGTGAGTCTTTTCGAGCCAGGTATTTCGCGCCCACCGCGCCCGTGCCCGCCACCCGGAACTTCTGAAGATAGCCGTCGTGGATGATGGCCAGGAGCTCGCCGGTACGAGAGCTGTAGAGATAGATGAGGCCGCAGAACTTGCCATCCTTGCGGCCGGGCACCCGCCGCTGAAGCGTCCTGCCGTCCTGTTCGAAATAGGTAATGATATCGGAATCGATGCGGTCCGTTGCGGCATCCAGCTTCGAGATGGCGCCGCTCAGCGAGGTAAACGAGTGGTGTGTGGGATCGCCTCCCCCTGCGGGAAACCTGGGGTGATGGCGGTACTCCTCGGGGTCCCTTGGGGTAAAGACCCGGTACGGAGGTGCGTTGATCGCGCCGCCGGTTGCCAGCTCCAGCGCCGCCAACTCCAACGCGTCGTTTACCTCCGACGGGTCGAGGACTTTCTCCACGGTCGGATTGTCGATGATGAGCGTCATGGTACCTCCGGGAACGGCGTGCATCTTGAAAGCGCCAGCGTAGCGGAGTCGAAGGGCCTTCAATGAAGCAGAGCGGTGGCGGTTTATGCAACCGGCGGCGCGGCCCTCAGTCGGCGCGCCCCACCCCCCGGCTCCAGGGCTTGATGAGCACGGTGGTCGTGCCCCCGGAGACCGCTACCAGCCCCAGGAGGAGCCAGAGCACGCCGGTGTAGTTCTCGGCGTGGTCGTACAGGACCCCTGCCAGGTACGGACCGAGGACGCTCCCCCACATGTAGAAGAAGCTCATGGTCCCGCGGATGGTGCCGAAACGCTGCCGCCCGAAGTAGTCTCCCACCGCGGCCCATATGACGGGAATCGAAGCATCCAGCACGGTGAAGAGGGCGGAGAACAAGAACATGCCCCAGAGTGCGTCGCTCCACATCAGCGGCACGATGCCGATGAAGGTCAGGAGCATGCACCAGTTGACCAGGCGCACCTTGTTGGTCTGGTCGGCGATCCATCCGATGATGAAATGAGCTACCAGGTTCATGAACGCGAACCCGGAAAGAAGAAACGCGGCGGCTTCCGGGCTCAACCCCTTCCAGACCATCAGCGGCACGAAGTGAACGATGACGAGGCTGTAGGCGGCGCTCCGGGTAGTCATCCACACGATGAAGAGCCAGTAGACCGGGCTCCACATGGCCCGGCGCACGGTAAATTCGAAGACGCTGGTTGAAGCCGGGCCGGTCTGTCCCGCAACGTCTTTTCCCGTGTCACCCGCCGGATCGGCGGACGGCCCCGGCTCCCCGTCGGGCCGCAGGCCCATGCTCTCCGGCGACGGCCGGATCTTCAGGGTCAGGGGCGCGGCCACGAAGAGGAACAGGCATCCCGCCAGGAACGCGCCGGTGCGCCAGCCCCAGGCTTCGATGATTATGGCGAGCAAGGGCGCGATGATGGCGCCGCCGACGGGCATGGCGGCGCTCAGGCAGGTCAACGCCCGGGCGCGGTAGCGGGTGAACCAATGAGTCGCCAGCACCGCCGGCGCATGCACGAAGCCGGGCATGAAGGTGAGGGAGATGACCGCGATGTAGACGACCAGGAAGCTCTTGTAGCTGTTGATGGTGGAGAGGAGGATGTAGCCGATGCCGCACAAGAGCGCGGCGGTGAGGATGACGGGCTTGGCGCCGTAGCGGTCAATGAGATAGCCGCTCAGCGGACCCTCGATGGCGCCCTCGGCCCGGGCCAGCGAGAAGGCCAGCGAGGTGGCGGCCGAGCTGATCCCCAGCTCGGCCTTGATGGGAAGGAAGAAGATGGTGAAGCCGAAGCCGTGGACGCCGCCGCCGACGGTGCGGATGAGGGCCGTCAGCCCCATCATCCGCCAGCCGTAGTAGAGTCCCGAGAGCCGGCGGTTCAGACCCTTCATCAATGGCAAGGGGACTCACCTGCCGGGCATCGCGGCCTGGACCACGAAAATGCGCAGCAACCGGGTCCTTTTCCTGTTGGCTGCGTTGATCTTTGCATGGCAGGGGCGCGCGGGCGGGTTTGAAACCCGCCCGCGCACCGTGTCGTCGCTTGCTGCCGAATCCGGCCGGCCGCCAGGCCGCCGCGACGCTATTTCCCGGCCTCCCGGAGCGCCCGCAGCACGTTCTCGGGGCTCAGCGGGAGCCTGCGGACGCGCACGCCGGTGGCGTTGCAGATGGCGTTGGCGATACAGGCCATGGGCGGCACGGAGCCGATCTCGCCCGCTCCCTTGGTGCCGTAGGGGCCGGCGCCCGGATAGCCCGGCACGGTGATGGCCTCGATGCGCGGCAGCATGTTGATGGTCGGCATCAGGTAGTCGACGAAGGTCGGATTCAGGGTCCGCCCCAGGCTGTCGTGGACCACCTGCTCGCACAATGCCTGGCCCAGGCTCATGGCCGCGGCGCCTTCGATCTGACCCTCCACCGCCTTGGGGTGGACCACGAAGCCCACGTCGTGCACGGCCACGTACTTCAGCACCTTCACGTTGCCGGTGTCGGTGTCCACCTCCACCATGGCCGCGTGGGTGGTGAAGGGCTGGGAGCTGCCGCGCTCCCGCTCGTCGGCCTGGGAGGCCTTGGAGTCGAAGTAGCCCCGGCCGATGACGTCGCCGATCTCGTTGTGCCCCGCGTTGCACACCGACGCCAGCGACACCGATCGCGACGGCGCGCCCTTGACCTGGATCTGCCTGTCCCGGATCTCCAGGTCTTCCGGGCTCGCTTCGAGCCGGGCCGCAGCCATGCGCAGGATCTGGTTCCGGGCGTCCTCGGCCGCCAGCTTGACGGCGTTGCCGGACACCAGCATGGAGCGGCTGCCCACGGTGCCCGCGTCCCAGGGACTGGCGTCCGTGTCCACGTTCAGCACGGTGACGTCGCCGGTGGGGATGCCCAATTCCTCGGCGACGATCATGGGAATGCCGAAACGGGCCGCGGTGCCGTAATCCACCTTGCCGATGTGCACCGTTGCCGAGCCGTCCTCGTTGACCTTCACCACCGCGCCGCCGCCGGGCCCCGAGCCCTCGATCCACGCACCGGTGGCGAACCCGATGCCCTGGTTCTTCCCGAGTTCGACCTTGCCCCAGCCGATTTGCTCACGGGCGATGCGCAGGGTCTCCGCCAGCGAGCTGTCACGCAGCTTGGGAACGCCGACGATGCCGTCTCCCTTCTCGGGCACGTTCTTCAGTCGGAACTCGATGGGGTCCATGCCGAGTTGGGCGGCGATGGAGTCCATGTGGGATTCCAGGGCGAAACAGGCCTGGGGTCCCCCCGGACCGCGCACCGGTCCGCACACCTGCTTGTTGGTATAGACCGTGAAGCCTTCCATGTGGATGTTGGGCAGGCGGTACCAGCCGCCCACCATCTGGGTGCAGCGGCCGCCGGCCTGGTTGCCGAAGCCGGAGTAGCCGCCAGCGTCGTACACCACCTTGCCCTGGCGCGCCACCAGCGTGCCGTCCTTG
Source organism: uncultured Binatia bacterium (SeqCode) (assembly GCA_965214905.1). Classification (GTDB taxonomy): domain Bacteria; phylum Desulfobacterota; class Binatia; order UBA9968; family JAJDTQ01; genus JAJDTQ01. Next base: position 1,489,900 of record OZ243984.1, on the reverse strand, counting down.
CTGACGCCGCTCTTGATCCGGATCTTGGCGCCGGACCGGATGGTGGTGGAGATGGTTTCCTCGGCCTTGTCCAGGACGATCATCACCGGCTGTCCGGCGGTGAGCGCCAGCAGCGCGCAGATGGGTTCCAGCCCGGCGCTGGAGGTGACCCCGCTGCCCTTGCCGCCGAAGCCGCCGCCGATGTCGGTGGAGAGGACGCGCACCCGGTTCAAGGGCAGTCCCGTCAGGTTGGCGACCTCGGTGCGTACCGGGAACGGCGCCTGTGCGTTGGCCCAGACCGTGATGCGGCCGTCCTCTTCGGGCCGGGCCGCGGCGATGCGCGGCTCCAGGTACTGGGGGTGGATCATCCGGGTCTCGTAGACCTCGTCCACCACCACGTCGGCTTCCGCCATGGCGGTCTCGGCGTCGCCGATGTTCACTGCGGCGTAGCCGCAGACGTTCTTGACCTGGACGTCTTCCGGCAGGTTCTTCGGCAGCGGCATGTCTTCGTGGATGGTCGGCGCCGACTCCTTCATGGTCTCTTCCGGGTCCACCACCACCGGCAGCGGCTCGTAGGTGACCTTGATCTTCCCGAGGGCCTCCTTGACCAGCGCTTGGCTGTCCGCCGCCACCGCCGCCACCGGGTCGCCCAGGTAGCGGACCTTGTCCTTGGCGAGGATGTAGCGGTCGATATAGGACCGGCCGTAGCGCACGTCCGGCGCATCCGCCGCGGTCACCACCGCGCGCACGCCGGGAATGGCCCTGGCCTCGCTGGTGTCGATGCCGACGATCTTCGCGTGGGCGTGCGCGCTCCGCAGCACGCCGCCGCTGAGCGCGTCGGGGAGGTTCAGGTCGATACCGTAGATGCCCTTTCCGACCACTCTTTCCACCCCGCCCATGCGGGGCATGTCGGTTCCCAGGACCGTGTATTCCGCCTTTGCCATGGGTCCCAGCTCCTTTCCATCCATTTTACGATGTTTGTTTGGCCGCGAGTTCCACGGCGTCGAAGATCTTCGTGTACCCCGTGCACCGGCAGATGTTGCCCGAGATGGCCTCCTCGATCTCCTCGGCCGTGGGGTCCTTCGAGCGGTCCAGCAGGGCCTTGAGGGAGACGATGAAGCCCGGGGTGCAGTAGCCGCACTGCACCGCGCCGGTGTCGATGAAAGCCTGCTGCACCGGGTGCAGCTCGTCGCCGTCGGCGATGCCCTCCACCGTGACCAAATCGGCTCCGGCCGCGTCCGCTCCCAGGACCACGCAGGAGTTCACCGGCTTGCCGTCCATGAGGATGGTGCACGCGCCGCATTCGCCCGTGTTGCAGCAGAGCTTGACGCCCTTGTAGCCCAGGGTGTCGCGCAGGAAGTCCACCAGCGCGGCGGCGGGCTCCAGTTCGGCCGTATGGCTCTTGCCGTTGACCGTCAGTGTAATCTCCAGGCTCATCATGCCACCTCCTTGGTCCGTTTTCGGTGAAATCCTGTGCAAGCGACTCTCCGTCATTCCCGCGAAAGCGGGAATCCGGAAAGTTCGGCCTCGGCTGTGCCGGGTTAGTTCCTGTCCCCGGACAGGCCCGTGGTGATCGCCTGCCAGCACTGTTCCAGCCCCCGGCGCGTCAGCGCCTCCACGATCCAGCCGCGGTACTCGCCGCTGCTTCGCTGGTCGGTAATCGGGCTCGACTCGGAAGCGGCGCTCGCCCCCGCTTCCTTCAACAGGGCCGCGTCCAGCGCCTTGCCCCGCACCAGCGCTTCGGTCTTGCCGGCGCGGATGGGCGTGGGCGCCACCGCCGCCAGGCCGATGCGGACGTCGTCCAGCGCGGTCTTGTCCGCGGTGGCGGTGGCCATGACCGCCACCCCCACCATGGCGATGTCCATGGGGCCGCGCACCGCGTGCTTGAGGTACACGGCGTGGCTTTCGGCCGCGGGGAAAGGCACCGCGATGCCCGTCAGCAGCCCCTTGGAGCCGAGGCTGGTCTCGCCGGGACCGTGGAAGAACGCACTGAAAGGCTCGCTACGGGCGCCGTCGGAAAAGGCCATCTCGGCCTGGGCCTCCAGTACCAGCAGCGGCGCCAGCGTCTCGCCCGAAGGAGAAGCCCGGCAGATGTTGCCGCCGATGGTGGCGGTGTTGCGGATCTGCAGCGAGGCGAACTGGTGCGCCGCCTGCCACAAAAGCGGCAGCCGCTCGCGCACGAGGTCGCTCTCCTCGATCTCGTGGATGGTGGCCAGGGGTCCGATGCGGACGCCGCCGTTGTTCTCGCTGATGGCGGCCAGGTCCGGGATCCGTTTGATGTTCACCAGGCAACCCGGCTCGTCCTTGTACTTGATGTCCACCATCACGTCGGTGCCGCCGGCGATGACCTCCGCTTCGTCGCCGTACCGGTCCAGCAACGAAAGCGCCTCGCTCACGGTCCTGGGTTCAAAGTAGTCCATGGGTCGTACTCCCTCACAGATGCCCTCACCTGTGCACGCCGAACATAGTTTACCAAACGAACCGGGAACACGGTTTACACGCTCATCCTCTCGTTGATTCCACTGGATGGAAAAAGGGTGGGAGCCGGCCCCTGCGGCTGCGGTCCCGAATGCCCCTTCGCCCGAGTGTCTGTCGCTTCTCTTAGCCCAGTCGAAGGGCGGATGGCAAGACGGTGGCGTGCAGGTTGGTGGCGGCCGAACTTGTCACTCCGAGTTGTCATTCCGAATTATCATTCCGGTGGGGGGCAGGGCGATCTCAGGGTCAGCCGACCATGGGATCGCCCCGGTTGCGTTTCATAGGGTGTTGACTTATCACGAGGGTCGTTTGGGCAGCCCCTCCGACTCCCTTTCCCTCTGAGAGAGGGTTGGGGTGAGGGCTGCCGAGTGCGCGTAGCGTTGCACGATTGAATCCATTCCGGAGGAACGGCCATGGCCAACGAAGGCACGGAATACCGGGAGCACTGGGGCAGGGAAGGCTTCGCGGGCACGGGCGTGAACGTCACCCGTACCCACCACAGCCCCGACTATATTTCGGTCACGGGCCCGCACGCGCCGCACCGACTCAAAGTCGACGCCGTGGCGCTGCCGGACCGCGGAGACGCGGAAGCGCTGTCCGTGCCGATCCACACGGGCCGCACCGGCGTGCAACTCAGCGTCTCCGGGCGCGCGCACCCCATGCCCTTCGTCGTGTCCAACGTCGAGGCCGACGAGGTGCACTTCGTGCAGCAGGGGGAGCTGGAGTTCCGCACGGCCTACGGCACGCTCACGGGGGCGCCGGGCGACTTCGTGGTGATCCCACGGGGCATCCCCTGCCGCGTCCGGCCGCTGACCGGCCCAAGCCTGTCCGTCATCGTCGAGACCCCCGGCGCCGTTCGCTTCGATCCGTCACCCACCTTCGGGTCCGGGGTCCGGCGCGCGGTCATCGGCGAAGGCGAAGCCGAAGACCTGGAGACGGTGCTGCTGCTCAGGTCCTTCGACGGCGTGACCCGGTACGTCAAGCCCACGAACCCGCTGGCCACGCAGGCCCTCGCCGACGGCCCCAGCCCGGTGTGGAAGTTGAACCTCCGGGACGTCCCGACCGACGAGAACGGTCCTCCGGTCCAGTTCATTTCGTCGCCCGGCCGGGACGAACTGTTCTACAACCTGAGCGCCCGGCGCCGGCGGCGCCCGCCCATCCACAACAACGTGGACTACGACGAGCTGATCTATTACTTTGCCGGCCCGGGCGCCTGGGGCGGCGTCGACGAGCCGGGCACGCTGACCTGCGTACCCAAGGGCGTGATGCACCACGGCCCCTCGGAGGACGTGCCCGAGGGCTACTACGCGTGGATGCTGGAGTCGCGCTGCACCCTGCGCCTCACCGACGCCGGCGCCGCGGCCGCGGAGCTCATGGAGACCGACCTGTACGGCCCCCACGCCGCGAGCCGGGGCAGCGTGACCAACGGCCGGTAGGCTCGGGAGCCCGGGCCTTTGCGATGGCGTTTCCGCCGGTTCACCAAACCCGGCCGCACCCTGGGCGCGCTGGACGTTCGTGACTTCCGGCTGCTCTATATCGCCCTTTTCGGAACCTCGGTCAGCTATCAGCTCCAGCGCACCATCGAGCTCTGGCTGGTCTACGATCTCACCGGCTCCCCCCTGTTGACCGGTCTCACCGGTCTGGTCCGCGGCTTGGCCACGTTCGTGTTTCAACTGGCCGGAGGAGTCGTGGCCGACCGTATCGACCGGCGGCGGTTCGTGATCCTGGTCCAGGGCGTGAATGCCCTGATCACCCTGTCCCTGGGAACGCTGGCCCTCACCGGGCTCATCCAGGTGTGGCATCTCTACCTGGCGGCATTCGTGAACTCGACTCTGACCACCGCGGCCGGACCGGCGCGGACCGCCATGGTCCCCGGGCTCGTGCCGCGGGAGCTGCTGGTCAACGCCTTCGCCCAAATCGCGTCCGTCCGCAAATTGTCGCAGCTCGTCGGCCCGGCGGTGGGCGGCGTCCTGATCGGCGCCGCCGGCTCCGGATGGACCTACGGGGCGGCCTGCCTGATCTACATCGTGTCCGTCCCGGTCATGATCTGCATGCGTTACGAGTCCGGGCCGCTGGATCGGGAACAGTCTCCGGTGAAGAGCCTGCTCGAAGGGATCGCCTTCATCCGGCGCAACTCGCTGATCGTCGTCCTGCTGGTGACCGAGTTCGCGGCGGTCTTTTTTGGCAGCTACCGGGCGCTGCTGCCGATCTTCGCGGTGGCCATGGGCCTCGGCCCGGAAGGGCTGGGCATCCTCCTGGCCGCGCCGGCGCTGGGTTCGCTTCCCGGCGTGGCCGCGGTCATGTGGCTGGGGAATATCTCCTACAAGGGCCTGTTCATCGCGTTCAGCGTCATGGCGTACGCCGGCTGCCTCTTCGGGCTGGCGTTCTCGACCTGGTTTCTCGGGTCGGTGGCGATCCTGTTCCTGGTGGGCGTCTTCGATGCCCTGCAAGCCGTGGTGCGCCAGGTCGTGATCCAGGCCCGCACCCCGGACAACCTGAGAGGGCGCGCCGCGAGCTTTCAGCGCATGCTGGGCGTGGGCGCCCCGTCCCTGGGCGAGGCCCACTCCGGCGCCGTCGCCGCATTGATCGGCGCCCCCTGGACCCTGGTGGTCACCGCCGCGGTCTGCATCGGGCTCACCGCGGGACTGGTGGTGAAGCGGCCGGACTTGCGCGACCGGGATCTGTGAACCCGGCTTTTTCGCCAAGTTATCGAAAGGGTGTCCGTCTTTGGCCGCCGTTTCTCCCGGTTAGCCTTGTCAATCGGGTACGCGATGCCAGAATTCCAAAGGTTGACCATGGTCGCATCAGGTATTTCGCAGCGACTACCGTCGGCGTTCAGGAGCTTGCGAGACTTTTTTGGAGTAGACCAAGTTGAATAAACCAAGTCAGAGGGGGCGCCCATGCGTATCATCAACATGCACGAAGCCAAGACGCATCTTTCGCGTCTCGTTGAGGCTGCCGCCCATGGCGAGCCGTTCATCATCGCACGCGCCGGCAAACCAATGGTCAAAGTCGTTGCGGTGGAAGCGCCGGATTCCGGGGCCATGCGCCGAATCGGTTTTCTGGATGGCGAAATCTCGGTGCCCGAGGACTTCGACCGTATGGGTTCCACCGAGATCGAGGGTCTGTTCGAGGGGAAGGAGTGAATCTCTTTCTGGACACTCATGTGCTGCTTTGGGCGGCGGGAGTGTCTGGCCGCGAGAAAAGCGTACTCATAACCTCTATGCCGAGCGCACAAAGCCTTGTGGCCCGGATGGACTATGAACCGGAGGCTGCCACTTGCTGCTTGAGGGCACGGAAGGTGGATTCGTTCAGGCCGGTGGCCGCTTCTATGGTCTCCCAGGGCACGCCGACCGCCAAAAAGCCCTCCACGACTTCCACCTGACCTTCGGCGCGGCCCTTGGTTTCACCTTCGGCCCGGCCCTCGGCGCGGCCCTTGGTTTCACCTTCGGCCCGGCCCTCGGCCCGGCCTTCATCGAGGAGTTGCTGTGCATAGGTCATGATCGCGTCTCCTTGGTCCATTCCATGACGCCTTAGCGCCTGCTTATAGGTCTCGATCCTCTCTGGCTCCACCGTGGCCATCAGATACAGGTTGTAGCGACGGACCTGACCCACTCCGCCGCTGGCCAGCAGGCGCCGGACCAAGGCCGCCGCGAGTTCCAGCGCCGCTTCCACATGACGGTTGAACGCCACCATCATCAGCAACTGCGCGATGCGAGCGTTGACTTCTCCAGCTACCTCTTCGGGCTCCAACGTCGTTTGATCCAGCAGCACGTGGGCAAACCGTGGCTGCCATGGCCACGACCGCACAGCCTCGGGAAACAAGTCCGCCAACTCCGTCGAATAGCTCCACCCTCGGGGTCCCTGATAGAATACCACCGGCACGATGGGCCGCAAGCCTGTCTGGTCCGGCGCTTGCCGGAGGCTGGCGTCCCAAATGCGGCAGCAGTACTTCAACAACCGGAACCGCATCCAACGGTCCGGCGAGGATTGATGCTCGAACAACAAATACAGCGCCACCGGCTCCTGGGTTTCGGCAAGCTCCACCTGATAGAGCAGGTCGGATTGGCTCTCGCGCAGGTCCTCATCGAGGAAGGTGCCGTCCTGAAGCGTGAGGGTGGTCCAGTCGAGGCGGTCCCGGACCTCCGGGGGCAAGGCGGTCTGCAACAGGCTGGCGGCTTCGGGGGCATCGGAGAAGACGGCGCGAAAGAGTTTGTCGTGGGGTTGGTAGAGTTCGTCGGCCATGGAGTCTCTTTCGTCGGGCTTGGCCCTGCATGGCGCCATGGCCATGCAAGGATGCCTTGAACTCTACATACCACAGCCAGCGCCGCCACCGAAGCAGCGGTGCGGGGTTCCGGAGTTTGCGGGTCGGGTATGGCGCTACGCCAATCCCGGTTTCCTCATACCCCATCCTGTCGCCTGCTCATAAGCGTGCGCCACTTGAAATAGGCGACTCTCTCCGAAGCACGCCCCTACGACCTGTAGCCCCAGCGGCAGTCCGGCGGCCGTAAACCCGCAGCATACGCTCAGCGCCGGCAGGCCGGTGACGTTGAAGGGGATGGTGCAGCGGGTGCCGATGCTGCCGCTGGGATGGCGGAACGGGATGCGGCGGCCGTCGATGTCGGCGAAACCCTTTTGGCATTCTTCGATGGTGGGGGCGGCGATGCCGACGGTGGGGGCGACGATGACTTGCACGTCCTGGAGGGCCTCCTCGAACTCGCGGCAGATGACGCGCCGCACTCGCTGGGAGGTGACGTAGCTCGACGCGGGTATGGTGAGGGAGGCGATGTTCCGGTAGAGCAGTTCCGGGCTGTAGTCACGGGGCTGCTTTCGGAGCCAGGGCTCGTGGGCCACGAGGTTCTCGCACCGGCTGGTGGCGGTCTGCACCGCGGGGACGGCGTCCATGTGGGGAATGGTCACGTCCGTCACCTGCATGCCCAGGGATTCCAGCGCGGCGAGGGCGTCCTGGAATGCTTTGGCGACCTCGGCCACCATGAGCTCGTCGAAGTAGCCCTGGACCACGCCGGCCTTCATGCCGGCAACGGCGCTGCCCAGGCTTTCCCGGTAATCGGGCACGGGTTCAGGAGAGCTCAGGGGGTCGTTGGGGTCCTCGCCGGCGATGGCCGCCAACACCAGGGCGCAGTCCTCCACGGTCTTGGTGAAGGGGCCGAAGTGGTCGGACGAGAAGCCGCCGGTGCCGGCGACGCCGCCGTAGCGGCTCACCCGGCCGTAGGTGGCCTTGAGTCCCACGGCGCCGCACCAGGCGGCGGGGTTCCTCACCGAGCCGGCGTTGTCGGTGCCGATGGAAACCAGACACAGGTCCGCGGCCACTGCGGCCGCGGAGCCGCCGCTGGAGCCCCCCGGCACCCGGCTCAAGTCCCACGGGTTGCAGGTGGCGCCGAAATACGGGTTCATGGTGGTGCCGCCGCCGGCCCACTCGTGCATGTTGTTCTTGCCCAGGATGATCGCCCCGGCCTCACGCAGCCGGGTGACCACCGCAGCGTCGAAGTCCGGCTTCCAGTCCGCCAGGATCCGGCTTCCGGCGGTGGTGGGGTAACCCTTGACCGCCAGGTTGTCCTTGATGGACACCGGCACCCCGTGCAGAGGACCGCGATAGTTCCCGCGCCCGATCTCCTCCTCCGCTTGGCGCGCCGCCGCCAGGGCGTCCTCCTCCATGACGGTGCTGTAGGCGTTGAGCGCGGGATTGAATCGCTTCACCCGGTCCAGGTAGCAGGCGGTCAGTTCCACCGGCGAGACCTCTCCGGCGGCGATACGCGGGGCCACGCCCGCGATGGTGAGAGTTGTGGGGTCCGGCATGGGCCTTTCCTTTCGTGGCGCGTCCGCTCAGCCCGCGCTGGCGCAGGCGGGGATGACCTCGCGTCCCCAGAGATCCATGACCTCATCGAATACGCGCATGGGGGGCGTCAGCAGCACGTGGGAGACGCCGGCCTCGGTCAGCTCGCGGATGCGCGCCGCGCATTCCCGCGGCGTCCCGGCAATGGCGAAGCGCCGCAGCATATAGTCCGTGATGAGCGCAGGGTCCGCCCGTTCCTCGAGCGGCCTGCTGATGTCGAACCCGGCCATGAACCGTTCGATGCCGGCAAGCTCGTCCCGCGGAACGGTCTCGCAGGTAAAGCGGAAGTTGTGGTGAGCGCGGTTGGCCAGGCGGGCGCGCACGAGGTTGCGAGCCCGGTCGCCGTCCTCGTGGACGCAGATCATGCCGGCCATGGCGATATCGATGTCGGACGGCTCGCGGCGACTTTCCCGGGCGCCCGCGGCGATGTGGGCCTGCGCCCACTCCAGCACGTCCAGGTCGAACCCGGTCCCCAGCATGATGCCGTCGGCGTAGCGCCCCGCAACCCGCAGGCTCCGGGGCCCCACCGAAGCGACGTAAATCGGTACCGGGAGCGTGCCGACGTTGAGAGTGACCGAGCCGGCGCCTTCCTCGCCACGGGGCACCTCGATGGACCGCCCGCCGAGCAGTTCGCGGATGGTGGCCAGCCCGGCGGCGAAATCGGCCAGGCGGGTGGCCTTCCGTCCGAGCCGGTAGGTGGAGCCGTCGCCGGTCCCCAGCCCGAGGATCGCCCGGCCGCCGGAGAACTCGTTGGACGTGGCCGCGCACAGGGCCAGGGTCGTGGGGTCGCGGTAGGCCAGGGTGGTGGCGGCGATGCCGAAGCGGAGCACCCCGGTTCGCAGCGCGCATACGGTCATGGCCTGGAACCCGTCCAGGTTGTTCAGGTGGCCGTCGGCAAAGAAAAGGGCATGGAAGCCCAGAGCCTCCGCGGCCACCGCCCGGCGCGTGACCTGATCGGCGTCGCGTGCAGGGCTGTGCAGGGAAAAAGGCATGGGCGGCTCCTTGCCGAGGATGTGCGACGGCCAAGCGCAGGAGCGGGTTTGAAAGTTTGAAACCCTCGCCTGTTTTCCGGTTGACGGGGCGTGTTCCCGCTACATGGCGAACAGCCGCATGGCGTTGCCGCCCAGGATCTTTTCCTTGTCCCCGTCCGAGATGCCTTCGAGCTCCTGCACCATCCTGACGGTTCCCTCCTTCCAGGTGCCCGACGGATCGTTGTGCGGGTAGTCGCTGCCCACCGTCAGGTTGTGGTCCTTCCAGAAGTCGCAGGCGTAGCGGATGGAAGTCTCGGCGGCAAAGGCCGACACCCAGATCTGGCTGAAGAACTCGCTGGGGGCCTTGCCGAGCTTCCTGCGGGCGTTGGGGTCCATGTCCAGGCGGTTCATCAACCAGGGCACGAAAGCGGCCGAACCCTCCACGAAGCAGATGCGGAGGTCGGGGAACTCCTTCAGCGCGCCGCGCAGGATCAGGCTGCCCATGTCCACGATGTAGCGGAAGGGGAACGCCAGCAGGAAGGGCAGGGCGTTGTTATCGGCCTCCAGGAAAAGCTGCTCGATGCCCACCAGCGCCGGGTTGGGGTGTCCCTGGCGGTCCGACGCCGTGTCGTGCACCAGGATCGGGACATCAAGCCGGCACACCTTGTCGTAGAAGGGCCAGAGACGCTCCGCCCCGAGGTTGGCGTCCTCGAAGCCGCCCATGAACTTCACCGCCTTGAGCCCCAACTGGTTCACCATGCGGTCCAGCTCCCTGCAGGACTCTTCCACGTCCGGCAGGAACACCCAGCCGACGCCGATGTAACGCTCCGGGTGGGCGCATTCCTCGAGGTCCCGGGCCACCGCGTCGTTGTAGCGCCGGGCCAGTTCGCATCCGAGGTCCCGGTCCCAGGTGTACAGCAGCTCCCGGTTCTCGGGGATGAGCACGTGCTTGTCGAACCCCTCGAAGTCGGCCTGCTGCACGCGCGTGTCCAGGTCCCAGCGGCCCTTGGGGGCCTGGTTCTTGATCAGCGTGCCGTCCGGCAGCACGGACTTGACCTCGTCGCCGTTCCGCACCACCCGCGGGGAGTCGGGGTATTGGTCGCTGATGCCCTCCAGGAACTTCACCGGGAAATAGTGGGTGTCGCAGTCGATGTACATCAGCCGTCCTCCGTGGTCCGTCGATCCTCCGTGGTCCGTCGATACGCGCGCCGTCACGAATAGGTGAAGATCGCCCGCCCCAGGATTCTCCCTTCCTCAAGGTCGGCCACGGCCTCGTTGACCTGGTCCAGGGAGTAGCGGCGCGTCACCAGATCATCGAGCTTCAGCTTGCCTTCCCGGTACCAGCGGACGAAGGTCGGGAAATCGCGGTCCGGGAGGCAGTCGCCGGCGTGGGTGCGGGTGAAGTAGCGCCCTCCGGCGAAAAGCTGGGTGTTGATCAGCGGCGTTGCGCCCGGCGGCGGCAGGCCGATCAGAAGGGCGGTCCCGCCGCGCTCGAGCCCGGGCGCTCCGGTGCGCACGGAGCGCAGGATCTGCTCCTGGGTGGTGGGATGCCCCACCGCGTCCAGAGCGTAGTCCGCGCCGCCGCCGGTGAGCTCGGTGATCGCCTCCACCGGGTCCGCCTTGTTGGCGTTGATGCAGTGGGTGGCGCCGAAGCCCTTGGCGAACTCCAGCTTCTCGTCGTCCAGGTCCACCGCCACCAGCGGGTAGGCGTCCACCACCGCGGCGGCCGAGATGGCGCACATGCCGATGCCCCCCACGCCGTAGACGGCCACCGATTGCCCCGGACGCACTTGCAGCGTGTTGATGATGGCGCCCGAGCCGGTGGTGACCGCGCAGCCGATGACGGAGGTCACTTCCGCGTCCACGTCATCGTCCATGGGCAGCACCACCCGCTCGGAGGCCACCAAGTGCTCGGCCCAGGTGGACGCCGAGGCCCAGATGGACTCGCCGCGCCAGACCGCGGGGATGGGCGGCCGCATGTTGAGGGCATGGGACACGGGCGGCAGCGGCGACTCCGGGGCGTTGCGGTCCACCCAGGTGGTGAAGACCCGGTCGCCTTCTTTCACGTGGCTGACGTCCCGGCCCTTGGCCACCACTACGCCGGTGGACTCGTGCCCCAGCAGCGCCGGCAGCCTGGACCGCTGCTCCTCCGGCGTTCGCTGGATCTGGTGGAGCTGGGAGTGACAGATGCCGCTGGCGAGGAGCTTCACCAGAACCTGATCGGGTGCGGGGTCCGGAAACGTGACCTCGTCCACCACCAGGGGTTTGCGCGATTCCACCAGGATTGCGGCCCGAGACTTCGTTGGCATGGCGTTTCCTTTCCGTCGGACGGCCCGAGGGCCGCGTGGCTGCCTGAGTCAACGACACCGCCGATGACTCGTTCACGCGGGTGGCCTCGAACGCGCCCATTGCCGCATGGCTCGGCGGCACCGTGTCGGCGTCGAGGCTATTGTCGTGAGTAGTTTGCCGCCGGGTGGTTTGTCAAGGGATCATCGGTCGGTCCGGGTCGGTCGGCAGGGTCGCGGTTTCCGCTGGTTCCGTGTTCGAAAAGGTGGTATCCACGATCCATGCATGACCCTTGGGAGCGTGGGCGTGCGGCCTGCAACGAGGGCGGGACGCACGCTCCGGTCGGGAGATGCGATCCGTATCTCCGGTCAGGAATATCTCCGGTCAGGAATAACCGGGGCTTATATATCCGACCAGACACGGCAAATTTCATGCTCGGACTCATGCTCGAACCGGTCGGAACAGGTCTGCCACAGCATGACGTTGATCGGGAAAATCGCCGCAGGGGCTATTCTGCAAGTGGAAAAGGCGTTGTGACGAGCGAGAAGTCCTCTCGTCCAGTCAAGTATATAATCAGCATTTGATTACCCAAATAATCGGGAGGTAGCGATCATGTCCATCATCGATGCCGACGCTCACGTTGTCGAGTCCGAGCATACCTGGGACTACATGGAACCCGCCGACCGGAAGTATCGCCCGGTCGTCGTCCGGCCCAGCGGCGAAGGGGGCGGGGAGTACTGGTTCATCGACGGCAAGATCCGGGGACTGGTGCGAATCGTCATGACCGCCCGGGAGCTGGACGCGGTGGCCGACCGCACCGGCCGCGTGATGTTCACGCCCCAGGAAACCCGTGAGATGGAGAACGTCGAGGCGCGCCTGAAGCACATGGACGAGCTGGGCGTGGACGTCCAGGTGCTCTACCCCACGATCTTCATCGAGCAGATTACCGACAAGCCCGCGGTGGAGGTCCCCATCTGCAAGGGCTACAACCGCTGGCTGGCCGACATCCACAGTCGCGGGAAGGGACGCCTGCGCTGGATCTGCGTGCTGCCGCTGCTGGACATGAGCGCGGCCCTGGAGGAGCTCCGGTTCTGCAAGGAACAGGGAGCCTGCGGCGTGTTCATGCGCCCCATCGAGGGTCATCGCCTGCTGACCGACCCCTACTTCCATCCCCTCTACGAGGAGATGAGCGAGCTCGACATGGCCGTGGGCGTGCACGTCGGCAACGGCAACCCCCAGGAACTCGACCTCGTGTCCCAGTACAACGGCGGCGGCAGCTTCTGGAAGTTCCGCATCCCGGTCATCGGCGCGTTCCACTCGGTCATCATGGGCGAAATCCCCCGGCTGTTCCCCAGGCTCCGCTTCCACTGGGCCGAGGCCGCGGCCCTCTGGGTCCCGTACGTCGTCAAGGACCTGAAACGCCGCTGGGGCGCCCAGGGCAAGGACCTGCCGGACAATCTCCTCAAGGAGTACCGGCAGTACGTGTCGTGTCAGACCGACGACGACGTGGACTACGTCCTCAGGTACTCGGGAGAGGACAACATCGTCATCGGCACCGACTACGGCCACAACGACCAGTCCACCGAGATCGAGGCGCTGCGCAACCTGAAGGAGCTGGGCAGCATCACCGAGCCGCAGTACGACAAGATCGTCACCGAGAACCCCAAGACGCTGTTCGCGCTGCAATAGGCGGTTGCCGTACCGCGATGATAACGTTGGTCGAAGCGCTGAACTACGGCTGTCTTCGATACGTACAAAGACCGCTGAAACCGTTCCATATCCTGGTCGGCCCGAACGCTTCGGGCAAGACCACTTTCCTGGATGTCATCGGCTTTCTGTCAGATCTGATGTCGGAGGGGCTGGAGGCGGCGATTTCGGACAGGACTCCGAATCCCGAGGCGCTCCTCTTCCGGGGCACGGGGGACCGGCTGGAACTCGCCATCGAGGCTCGGATACCCCCCCGACTGCGCGGTTTGACCATCAAACCCGAACTGGACACGGCAAGGTACCAACTCGCCATCGGTTTCGACGAGACCGGGCGGCGGTTCGAGATCAAGGCCGAGACACTGCTGCTGACGAAGAGCACGGTGCCGGATTCAAGGTGCCGTCCTGGCTGGTGTCGGACGGTACCCTCCGGCTTACGGCCTTGACGCTGCCTGCATACGTGACGGATTTCGAAGGCATCTACCTGGTGGAGGAACCCGAGAACGGGATCCATCCCCTGGCCGTGAAGACGGTGTATGATTCGCTTTCCTCGATCTACGAAGCCCAACTGCTCATGGCGACCCACTCGCCCGTGGTGCTGAGCTCGGCCAACATGGAAGAAGTCCTGTGTTTCGCCAAGGATGACCAAGGCTCCACCGATATCGTCCTTGGTTCCGAACATCCTGCTTTGCAACACTGGAAGGGCGCGGTTGATCCTGGCACCCTGCTGGGTTCAGGGGTCCTGGGTGAATAAGGATCTGGTGGTCCTGGCTGCGGACAAGGACATCGAGCAGGCCCTGCGCGGGCTCTTTGAGAGGCCGGAAGCGCTGGATATCCGCCCTGTCCAGGCCGATGTTCGGGTCCATCCACAACATGACGGCGCCTGTGCGAGTCGTGGAGGCTTGGGTCTGGAGCGGTTCGTCGATTGTGGATGACGCCACCGGCTGGAAGGACCGCCGGCCTCGGCTTCGCGACTGGCTCGTCCAGCAGCGCTGGCTCAAGGACAAGGACGCGAAACCGGAGCAGCCCAAGAAAGCGCTTGTAGCGGCGTTGCGCGAGTCTCGGACGCCACGCAGTTCGTCCTTGTATCGCAAGATCGCGTCACAGGTTTCCTTGCACCGATGTACGGATGTCTCGTTCCTGGAGTTCCGACGGCTGCTCCAGCAGTGGTTTCCACGGACTTGACGGCGCCCGGGACGTGACTTGGCGCGGACCCGGCGCGTTCGGACGGAACGCGCGCGGAGGCTGTTGGTAAACGTGGCTAATCGGCCTTGCTGCGGACCCGCCAGCGCTGGTATCTGGCGCGGCCCTCGTCGCAGGCCTCCAGGGTGAGCCGCCGCTTGAGGTGCACCGGTCGGCCGCCCCCTCCCGGGGCCGCCTCGCCCCCCGCCACCGTCACGCATAGCGTCGGCGCGCTCCCGGAAACGATCTCGCCCCTGGCCGTCAGCGAGAAGCCTTGCTGCGGCGAGCCGTCACACTTCGCCAGCCCCAGGCGTGCGCCCGCCTGGGTTGTTTCCGCGGTCATGCACACGTCGAAGCCGGGCATGTGGAACCGCCCCGCCTGGATGGCGTCGCTGTCGAACCCCTGGTCCACGCCGATCGCACCCTGATAGCTGTAGCAACTGTGCCCCTGAAGCCCTCGGTCGAGCCTGGCGCGCTGCTTGTAGCCGAGAATGTCCAGGCAATAGCCGCGGGGATCGTCCAGGCGGTCGAGGAGCACCACTTCCACGAGTTCGCCTGCACGGGCGGCGCCGGAGAACGACGCGCCGGCCAACGCAGCCAATAGAAGGAATGCAAGGAACTTCATGGGACCTCCTTGTTGGGCATGGCCATAAGCCATGCGAGGGAAGAGAAGCGAGAATCGACAATGAGGCCGGGCCTTTCGGCCCGGAAGCTCGCAGATCCAGTCCGCAAGCAAATCTAATCTCAATCCTTCAATGGGGCCCCCTTGACAACGCGACCAAAGGGGTATAACTTCATTGAAATTAGATTTAAGATTTGATCACCGTGAACAGCAAACAGGTCGACAACAGTGACCCGTGATACCACGAAGGACGACCTCATGAACACAGAGGAACACACCTCCGACCAGTCGGAGGGACAGCATTTGCTGCTGTCCGTGCTGGGAACGAATCCGCGCCCGGCAAATTATTCCCTGGATGGACAGCAGACGGAAGCGCGACTGGCACCAGTCGCCCTGCTCGGCCTGTTGCCGCCGGCGGATAGACCTGGTGGTGTGCTTGCAGTTTGCACACCCGAGGCGAAGCAGGGGAGCTGGCCGATACTCAAGCAAGAGCTGAACCAGGACTACGACATCGAGGTGGTCGATGTTCCTGGAGGTCACAACCAGGAGGATATCCACCGTTTCCTGGCCAAGGTCACCAACGCGGTGCCGCTGCAAGCTGACCTGACTGTAGACGTCACCCACGGCTACCGGCACCTCTCATTCCTCACGTATATCGCAGTCCTTTACTTGGCTGCTCTTCGGGAAGTCCGGGTGCGGGGCGCGTACTACGGCCTGTTCCGCGAAGATGAGCCGAGCCCGTTTCTCGATCTGCATCCGCTTCTGCAACTACCACGATGGATTCATGCGTTGGAGGTTCTACGTGAAACCGGCAGCACTGCACCCTTGGCCGCGATCCTCGGTGATGGCCCAGGAAACCCGTCGACTCGAAAAATCAAACACAAGCTATCGCAGCACTCGGAAGCATACCTGTCTGCTTTGCCCATTGAATTGGGCAAGCAGTCACAGGACCTCCGCAGCAGGCAAACCCTCAAGCCGCTGAGGAAGCTGTTAAAGGACGAATATCACATGCCCCTTGCAGTCGAATTGGTCGAGAGGCTCGATCAATTCCTTGAACCCCATGCCCTGATCACACCGGTTTCAAGTGAAGGATGGAAAGGGCACGTCACACTATCCAAGGACGAACTTGAACGCCAAGCTCGAATCATAGACCAACTGTTGGCTCACAGGAGTACGGCGGCAGCCCTGGGACTCATGAACGAATGGACGGTGTCGTGGGTCGTGTGGCGCCTCGGTTGGCAAAGTAAGTGGCTCGACTACCATGGTGTGCGGCACAAGGCAGGCAAACTTCTGGGAGCAATGAGGGCTGTCTGCGAAGACCACGAGCTCAGCCACCTCCTCACCGATGACCAGCGCGAACTCGGTAGCTTCTGGAAGGACCTCAGCAGCCTTCGAAACGGGTATCATCACCACGGGATGAGAAGGCAGGATCTGATTGGAGGGAAGCAGATCAGCGGGACCGTTGACCGCGTCACGTCTTTCTGGAAGGAAACTCTCCGTTCATTTCCGGATTTCCCCCTGGACCTGGGCGATTCATCCGGCGGTCGGGTGCTGGTCAGCCCCATCGGGAGCCGTCCCGGAGTACTCTTCAGCGCATTTCACGCGTGTCGCGAAAAGTGCGGTGAACCAACGCAATGGCTCGTCGTTTGCTCGCTGGAAACCGAGGTCAGGATACCGGAGGTGGCGAAACGCTCGGGCTACACAGGAAACATCGAGGCGCTGCGCCTGGAAGATCCCTACGGCGGCATCGCCGAGATCGAGCAGATAGTGAAGGCAGCGAAGGTTCACTTCGTCGGCGCGGAGGAAGTGGTAGTGAACATCACCGGAGGCACAACGCTCATGGGCCTCGTTGCTGAACGACTCGCGGAAGCCGCGGGCACGCTCGCCAAGCCGGTTCGTCGGTTCGGGTTGATCGATCGCAGACCGCCTGGGGAACAGGGTGCGGACCCCTATCGAATGGGCGAACCCTTCTGGCTCCGCGACACGGAGGATGGCGATGACGAATACCAGCCAGATTGAAGCCACTTACAGGGTCGTGACCCCTCTGTTCTGTGCCGGTGCCGACCCGAAACGCCCCGAGTTGCGCCTGCCCAGCTTCAAGGGTGTGCTGCGGTTCTGGTGGAGGGCGCTGGCCTGGTCGCGGCACAATGGCGGCTTGGCGGCCATCCGGCGTGAAGAGGACGCACTCTTCGGAAGCGCCAAGGGAGGTCAGTCCTGCGTGTCGATGCGCCTGGTACCGGGTTCCGGGTTGAAAAGGATCTCTGTCAACCAGATCGTGGGGGAAGGAGCCCGCTACCTCGGCTATGGAGTCATGGAGGCGAAGGCCGGTCAACTCACACGTGGTTGTCTCAATGCACCGTTCGATTTCACCGTTCAGATGCGATGCCGAGACAAGACGCAGTTGGAACCGCTCAAGGAGGCCACGATCGCGCTGGGAACGCTCGGGGGCATGGGGTCGAGGAGCCGCAAGGGGTATGGCTCGCTGGTTCTTCAGTCCCTGAAACAGGACGGGGAGAGCCAGTGGAGCGCCCCGCACTCCATGGATAATCTGCGAGACAGGATCGCGACTCTGCAACGTACTCACGATTCGGCAACCTTCCCCGAGTTCACGGCATTGTCCGGTGAGATGCGGACCGTGGTGCTGTCAAGCAACAGCAAGGAACATGTAGAACTCCTGGATCTCGTCGGCCGTGAGGTGGTCAGGTTCCGAAGCTGGGGCCGCAACGGAAGGATCCTCGGAAACAGGGAAAATTCCGAGAAGCGGTTCAAGGAGGACCACGACCTGATGAAGGGTGTAATGAAGGGCGAACAGCCCAAGACTCACCCCTGCCGCATAGCCTTCGGCCTGCCACACAACTACGGACAGAACCAGCGAGTTGGCCCTTTCGACAAACATCTCGACCGGCGCGCAAGTCCCCTGTTCATCCACATACACGAGTGTGGCGGTAAGCCGGTGGCAGTCCTGTCGTTCCTTCCGGCGCGGTTCCTGCCCAAGGGTAGAGATGCCGTTTCCGTCGGACGGACCAAGATTCCACAGGCGCCCGAGCAGGAACTGTACCGCCCCATTCATCAGTTCCTCGACCGTCTTCTTGATCCAGGTCAGCGCAAGGAGCCGTTCACGAACTCCGTGGAGGTGCGGTCGTGACCATGCGCATGGACATCTCCATCGGGCCGGTGCAGGGCTTCGTGGCCCAGTCCCGCCGTACCCGGGATCTGTGGGGGAGTTCCTATTTGCTGTCGTTTCTGTCTGCGCACGCCATGCGTGGGGCGAAAGAGGCGGGCGCCAGCATCATCCAGCCGGTCGATGCCGATCCTCTTTACCGCTGGGTCCTCGGTCATGGAGGAGGTGAGGCGCCCCGAACGGGAACTGTGCCGAATCGCTTTGTCGTAAAGGTGGACGGAGCCGTGCAGGAAGTGGCGGAGGCCAGCATCCAGGCGTTCATGCGTGCGTGGGAGCGAGTGCACCGTGCGGTATGGGAGCGCTTCGTTGCGCACGCTGCCCCCGATGGAAACGGAACGCGCGCCATCTGGAAACGCCAGGTTGACATGTTCTGGGAAATAGCATGGACCGCAGGTGAGGCCGACGACGGTGCGTTGCTCGGGCGCCGGAAGCATTGGCGCAGTCACCGCTCACCCGACGAACCCGGCGACAAGTGCACGGTCATGCACGACCTTCAGGAACTTTCCGGCTACGTTCGTTCGGGAGGCAGCGAAAGCAGAGACCAGCAAGATCAGTTCTGGCGCAGAGTACGAGACCGTCTTGGTCCCCTGGACATGCGGGACAACGAACGGCTGTGCGCCATCGCTCTCGTCAAACGGTTGTTCCCCAAGGTCGGCGTGGAGGCGCTCGGGTGGAAAGTCGATACGTCACACTGGCCTTCGACGGTTTACGTTGGCGCAGTGCCGTGGATTCGTCGAGTAGAATCCATCGCGCCCGACAAGGCTCGACAGTATGCCGAGGCCGTCCGGGAGTACGCATCCGACGTTCTGGCTGAACATCAGCCCGCGTTCACGGGTCTGGACGAAGCGGCGGCGGGCGACTTTCCGAGGCTCGATGCGAACTACTTCCACCGGGATCAGGTGAAGGACGGACGGCTCACGCCGCTCGCCGACGATGAGTCGAGCGGCGTACGCGCAGAGTTGGCGCGACTGCTGCAGGCCATCTACGACGCCAGGGATGCGACACGAGGACGCCAACTGGGACGGCCGCCGTCGTTCTATGCGCTGCTGCTCGCTGATGGCGACCGCCTGGGCAAGCTGGCGGGTAAACTGGGCAGGTCACTTGTCAGCCGGAAACTCTCGACTTTCACGGACAAGGTGCCGGCCATCGTCGAGCAGAATGACGGAGTAACCATCTATGCCGGAGGGGACGACGTGCTGGCCATGCTGCCGTTGCCGCAGGCCCTCTCATGCGCAGATTCACTGTCGAATTGTTATCGGTGCGCCTTCGACAATGCACCAGAGGCGACGCTCTCCGCGGCCATCGTCTTCGCTCAGGTTCGGATTCCCCTCCTTGCCGTGATCAGGGAGGCTCATCACCTGCTGGACGATGTCGCCAAGGAGGCCAACGGGCGAGACTCGTTGGCTGCAGCGGTCCTGAAGCCGGGCGGGTTGAACTGTCAGTGGGTGACCACCTGGAACCGAACCCATCCGGACGGTAGCTCATCGCGCGCGGCGGAACTGCTCCGGAGTCTCACCGAGCATCTCGGGAAATGCGTCGGAGATCCGGGCCTGTCGTCGGGGCTCCTCTACCGGATTCGGGACATGCTGGCCATGCTTGGCGCTTGGGATCGGTGGGAGCCGGGCCTTTGGGGCGGCCTGCCAAAGGGTTTCGACGTACAGGGACTGCTGCGCGCGGAAATCCTGCGCAGTCTTGACGGGACAACGATGGAAAGCGCAGAGACCCGCGTCCAGGAGTTGGCTGACCTGACATGGAAGACGATGGTCCGCGCACGTGCCGGCCATATCGGCGACGAGTCCCAGGCCGGGGTTGACGCCCTGCTGCTCGCGCGGTTCCTCGCGGGTGACGGTATCGAGGAGACCAGCCAATGATCCGCGTGAGTCTCGAACCCGTAGACACCCTGTTCTTTCGTGACGGCACACCGTTTTCTGCCGACAGTTCCCCACAGGACCGCGTGACAAGCCTGTTCCCGCCGCATCCAGGCTCACTCACCGGTGCCATCCGGGCAGCCCTGGCTCTCTGCAACGGCTGGAGCGGGCGAGGACCATGGTCGCAGGAACACAACAAGGTTCTGGGGGACGGCCCGGACGACCTCGGCGCACTTTCGTTCGATGGACCTTTCCTGCTCCACCACGGGCAGCCGCTCTTCCGGGCTCCTCGTTACCTGCTCGGCTCGACGGACGACGACGGATGGACGCCGCGCAAACTGCTGCGTCCGGGAGCGGCGGTCCTGTGTGACCTGGGGGCTGCCGTGCGCCTCCCGGAAGCACTGGAGGGCGAAGGCGAGGTCAGAGACCTCAAGCCGCCGGAAGGGGCCTGGCTCACACGAGCCGGGTTGAACGCAGTGCTGCATGGTACGATCCCGCAACCTGGGGAAGTCATACCGAGCACGAAACTCTGGAGCCGGGAAACGCGCATCGGCCTCGAACGCGACAGAGACAAGCGGACCGCGAAAGAGGGAATGCTCTACAGCACCCAGCATGTGCGCTTGGCGCAGGGCGTCTCGCTGGGGGCACAGGTGGACGGGGTGCCTGACGGTTGGACGACGCCTTTCGACTGCGTGGCGCCGCTGGGCGGTGAAAGGCGTCTCGCGGAGTTTCGAAGATCGCACGCGGAGGTAACCCTCGACATGCCCTTGGCGGAGATCCAATCCCGTGGCCGGGTTACGATCATTGCCCTGACTCCCCTCGACCTCGAGGAAGGGGTCTGCCTCGGCAAGCAGCCATTGGATGTCGCCGGCGACGTCCGGGTCGTGTCCGCCTGTCTCGACCGCCTGCAACGGATCGGCGGTTGGGATTCCCGGGCACGCCGCCCGCTGCCCCTTCGGAGCGTACTGCCGCCGGGCAGCGTGGTCTTCTGCGAAACACGTGAACCCGCGCGTTTCGTCAACGCCGTCAGGTCCAACGACGGACTGGCTCGCGTCGGGTCGCGTCAGCGGCACGGTTTCGGTCTCGTGGCACTCGGCATCTGGCCTGACCCAAGGGAGGTGACATCATGAAATCGGCAATCCTCGGTCTCCTGGCCGAGACTCCAATTCATCCCGGCGCCGGACGCGGCATGGGGGTGGTGGACCTTCCCGTGGCGCGTGAAGCCGCCACTGATTACCCGGTGCTGGTGGGATCGAGCCTGAAGGGAGCGCTACGGGACAAGGCGGAAACGATCAACGACAGTGGTTCGGAGGTGGAGGTTGCCCGGCTCTTCGGAGGACCTGATCATGCCGGGGATCTGCTGGTTTCGGATGCGCGTTTGCTGTTGCTTCCCGTGCGGAGCCTTACCGCTTCCTTCCGCTGGGTCACCGGCCCGCACCTGATCGAACGGTACTCTCGTGATCTCGCCCGAGCGGGGTTCACGCCCGGGTTCGATGTCCCTGCAGTCGAATGCGGCACGGTACTGGCAGAAGGCAGTGACGCCCCGTTGTTCCTGGAGGAGAGACAATTCACCATCGCCAGTGAACCAGCGGCAGACTTGGTGGGCGCCATCGAACCGCTCCTGCTTCACGAGGAAACCCGAAAACGTTTGAAGTCGCAGCTCGCCGTTCTGCACGACGACGACCTGGCCTGGTTCGTCCGCTACGGTCTCCCCATACAGGCGCGCAACGTCCTGGAAGATGGGACGAAGAAGAGCCGGAACCTCTGGTACGAGGAAACGCTGCCTCCGGACACGGTGATGCACGCCCTCATCACCGGGCGCAACGACCAGAGCCTTCGAACGTTGGATGCGCTTTTCCCGGAGGGCGGCGCCTACCTGCAGGCAGGCGGCAACGAGACCGTGGGGCAAGGCTGGTTCGCCGTCAACGTGCGACGAGCAGGCGCGGGAGGTGCCGCATGAAGGCCAGCGAAGGGCATCGGAACAGCGAGCAGCAGCGCGCTGCGGACGCCTTTTCCCGTATCGATGCGATGAAGGGCAAGTCCCCGGGTTTCAAGAACAGATACCGCTCCTACGTGGACCGCCTCGGCCCGACCATCATCATGAACGGTCTGGGGCAGGCACTCGCGACGGAGCGCGCCGCCGCCGGACCTGAGCCGGAAGGAGAAGACAAAAAGGCCCACGCCGCGCTCTACAGGAACCTGCACGAGTGGCTCTGTCGGGCTGAAGGCGGGGTGTTCCCCTCGGCTCGGGACCTTCTGACAGCTATCACCCAAAGCGACGAGATTCACTATCTACAGGCGCAGGCCGAGGCTTTGGCGTGGCTGGAATGGCACAAGAAATGTTGTCGCGCCTGTTTCCCGAAGGGTGAGGATGACGACACATGAGGCGCCCTCTGTACCGGAATGCAGCGCAGGAGCCCACGAGCCGGGATGCCGGAGGACACGCGGGTTTGTGGTTCGACAAATTCTGCAACCGGTGGCGGATCAAAGAAGCCACCGCAGAGCTGTCGCCAAGTCGTGACAGGAACCCCAAGCTCGAATGGATACAAACACTGGCCGGCGCCAACCCCATCGGCGCACGAGACCTCATCGAAGAATCCGCATTCCGGCTGATGCGCTTCATCGGTTCACGGGGCGGCCAGGCCGAGGTGTTCACCACCGAGTCCCGTTTCGTAACAGGTTTGGGCCGAAGTCATCCTGTCGAGAATGGCTTTGCGTGGCATCCGACCCTGGGAACCCCTTACCTGCCGGGAAGCTCGGTCAAGGGCATGGTGTGCTCATGGGCCAAGGCTGAGGGCGTATCACTGCCGGACGTGCAATGCCTCCTCGGAGAGCCCGGACGAGCAGGGCACGTGTGTTTTCTGGACGCAGTTCCGGTCGCTCCGGTGCACCTTGAAGCCGACCTCATGACACCCCACCATGCGGGGTGGTGCGAGAACGATCCGCCGGGAGACTGGCGCTCTCCAACTCCTATCCCTTTCCTGGTTACGGCTGCCGAGACTTCTTTCCTGTTCGGGATCATCCCCCGCCACACCGTTGCGGCCGGCGACATCGATGCCGTCTCGGAGTGGCTTCGATGCGCGCTGGCCTACGCAGGAGGCGGCGCAAAAACGGCGGTCGGTTACGGACGCTTTCGCCATGACGACGAGCAAACCCGTCGTTGGACGAACCGAGTCGGCGACGAAACCCGCAAGCGTCGTGAGGACCGGGAGCGTCAGGAGGCCATGAAGAGCCCGGAGGGACGATGGGGCTTGGAGATCAAAGGAAAATCGGAGGCGCAGATTCTCGAGTTGGTGCGAATCTACCTGGAAAAAGAACCCTTGCAGGACGCCGAGGAACGCAAGGCCTTCGCTCGTGCAGTCCACGCCACCGGCCTGGTCAAAGGCTGGCGGCGCGGCAAACCCCTCGAACAAGGCACGAAGGTCGGAAAGAAGAAGCTCAAGGAACGGGCGCAACTGCTCGACCGGGCAGTGGCGCTCGACTCGTGACAGACACCGGGCGCAGGCGCCTGTGACAGACATGATGCCCATCGATCATCACCAGCAGGAAAAGGAGCAACACGATGCCCAAACTGACATTCGAGCGACTCCGGGACGCCGTGGACGGCCAGGCGGTGGCTCTGCGATCGCGCACGGAGATGCAACCCGCCGGCGGCGCGGGCGACAAGGTGTTCCCGCCTTCCTACGCGGTCGAAGGTCGCGCCGAGCACAAGTACGCCGTTGAAGAACGCCAGGTCGGCGACGGGGACAAGCCGACTACCATCGTCCTGCTGGATTCCGTGGCATCCCAGGCGAACCGGGCGGAGTTGGCCCTGCTCGAAGGTTGGGAGCGGGGCGAACTGGAGTTTCCGGTTCCCTTCGTCGACTTTGCGGGGACCGGCGACGTGGTGGACTACGAGAGGCTGACCGTTCTTGAAGCCCCGCATCGGTTGGCGGACGCGATCTTCCGGGACAGCCTGCTGGATGGGACACTGTTTCGGCTGTCGGACATCGGACGCGCCATCACCGACGCCACGCCACGCCACGCCACCGAGTTGTTTCGCTACGCGCCCACTTCGCTGTTGTTCGGCATGTGGGACTCCACAGGCCCCAAGGGCGGACTGGGTTCGAAGTTTCAACGCGCGTACGTTTCAGAGATCGTGGGTGTTGACGCCGTGATCGGCAGAAAGGTGGGGAGCCGCATCGATCCACTACAGATCGAGAAGGTGGCGTCGGAGGACCGTGCGTTCAACAGCGAGGACCCGGCCGAGGTATGGACGCTCGACCCGCACAGCGCGGAGAAGAACAGGAAAGGCGAACCGGTCCACGCGTCGCGCGGCAGCGCCAGCGGTGAGGCCGGGCAGCCGTCCAAGATCAACCACGGCAACATCGTGCCCACCATCGACTCGTTGGCCGGCGGCGTCACCATATCGAGGGCGGAACAAACCACGGTCATCTCTCTTGCTGCCCTGCGCAGGTTGCGCTTCAGAGGCGCAGGCCGCGAGGCCGAGACGGCCGTGCGTACGGCGGTGGCCGCGCTGGGCGTAGCGGCCATCGCCTATCAATACGAGTTCGACTTCGATCTGCGGTCCCGCTGCCTGTTGCTCCCGACCCATCCTCCGCGTCTCGAACTCCTGGGGCGGGACGGCGCTGCCGGTGAAGTCGTGGATGTGGACCGGACGGCAGCCGCTGAGATCGTGTCCGCTGCCGCAGCCCATGCGGCGGAAGCAGGGCTTGGCTGGGCAACGGACGAACTGCGCCTCGTCCCCGCTCCGAAACTGCTGGAACTGATTCGGCGCAGTCGCAAGGTCTCGGCTACAGAACAGCCCGGGGGGTGAACCGTGTCCACCGCCGATAGATTCGGGATCGAAGTGAACTTCCTGACTGGCCGCTATGTAGCCACTTTCCATAACGACCGGAGGCGGTCGGAGTGGCCGCCGCACCCCGCGCGCCTGTTTTCCTCCCTCGTGGCGACATGGGCCGACGCCGATCATCCCGACCAGGCGGAACGGGAAGCGCTGGAGTGGCTGGAACGGCAGGGCGCTCCCGCCATCGCCGCCTCCCCCGCCACACCGCGCAAAGTCGTCTCGCACTTCGTTCCGGTGAACGACGCCGCCATCTTCAGCAAAGCGCTACAGGTGAGCAAGGCCGACAAGACCGCCGTGCTGGCGAACCAGATCCATGATGTCGGAAATACGGCTCCATCGTCGGCCCTGGAGATGTTTCCGGAGTATCGCAACAAGCAGGAACGTTCTTTTCCCTCCATGACCCCTCACAATGCTCGCGTAACCTATCTCTGGGACGGCCGGTTACCCGACGGTTTGCGGCCCGCCGTCGATCATCTGCTCCAGCGAGTCACCCGATTGGGGCATTCCTCGTCTCTGGTATCCTGTCGGCTGGTGTCCGCTCCACCCGCCGACACGTTTGTGCCGGGCGAGAAAGGGGAGAGCCTTCGGACCGTCCGGGCCGGTCAATTGGCGGCCCTGGAGCGACGGTTCGCGCTCCACCTCGGTGTCAAGCCCCGTTCCCTGCCTTTTGCCAACGTTCGCTACCAGGCCGTGACCGGCACCGGCGCGGACCTGTCGCCACCATGGCCGAACACGGCAGGAGAATGGATCGTGTTCGAGTTTGCCCCGCGGTCCAGGTTCCTGCCTGCCACTCGAGCGGTGGAGGTGGCAAGGGCCATGCGTGCCGCGGTCTTCCATTATGCGGAAGACCCGATACCCGAGGAATTGAGCGGTCATCGTCACGACGGCACCCCGACCACCGCCGCGCATGTGTCTTTCCTGCCGCTTCCCTATGTGGGATACGAGCGCGCTGACGGCCGCATCCTGGGGATTGCCGTATCCGTGCCGAAGACGTTGGGGGATTCTGCGCGTCAGGCGTTGTATCGTGCCATGGGCACGTGGGAGAAGACCGCCGCAGAGGGACGGTTGCGACTCATAATGGGCGCGGGCGGGGTCGTTGAGCTGAAACGGTTACCTGGGCCTTCCACCTTGATCTCGCTGCGTCCTCATGGGTGGCTCCAACGGTCGCCGCGCTGGGTGTCGGCCACGCCGGTTGCATTGCCCAGGCACCCGGGACGGCTCAGCGGAGGGACCGGGGCCGCACGCGCGAAGGCGTGGGTGGAGGCAGAAGCGACGATGAAAACCGCCTGCATGCATGTCGGGTTGCCGGAACCGGTAACAGTAGAAGTAGGGTTCAGCCCGTTCGTTGCCGGCGTGCGCCCGGCAACCGCCTATCCGCCCTTCAGCCAGAAGGGGCGGGACGGAAAACCCGTCAGGCGGCAACTCGTTCATGCCGCGGTGACCTTCGACCGTCCCGTGAACGGCCCGCTGATGCTTGGGGCGGGACGGTTCATGGGACTGGGTTTGATGCGTCCCGCGCCGATGGCGCGACCCGACGGCTCTCACATGGACAACGTCGATGAATGAACAAGACTTGACGGCTGCTGATTTCGCCGACTTCTTTCGGGACGTCCACGGCAACGAGCCGTTCCCTTGGCAGCAGCGCCTGACGGTACAGGTGCTCAGCCGGGGAGTGTGGCCGTCGGTCATGGACCTCCCCACCGGCACCGGCAAGACCGCCGTGCTCGACACCGCAGTCTTCGCAATGGCCGTATCTCCCGCGACCGCGCCGCGACGGGTCGTATTCGTGATTGACCGCCGCATCGTGGTGGACCAGGTTCACGAACGTGCACAACGAATCCGTAGACAGGTGCAACAGGGTAACACGCCGGTCCTGCGGCGGGTCCGCGAACGCCTTCGGAAACTGGGCGACGGTACGCCGCTCGAGGTGGCTGCGCTGCGCGGTGGCGTGCCCCTGGACAACGAGTGGGCCCACCGTCCGGATCAACCTTGGGTGATGGTCTCCACGGTGGATCAGTTCGGTTCACGCCTGTTGTTCCGCGGCTACGGAGTGAGTTCTGGAATGCGCCCGATTCACGCCGGGCTGGCAGGCAACGACTGCCTGGTCATCCTCGATGAAGTGCACTTGAGCGTGCCCTTTGCGGAGACCCTGAAACAGGTCTCCGCGTCACGGTCCACGAGGTTGCCGCAGCGTTTCGCCGTGGTAGAGATGTCGGCAACGCCGAGCAACACCGAAGTGGAGCCATTCCGGTTGGAGCCCGCCGATCTGGAGACGTGTGCCGAGTTGCGTCGCCGGGTCTGCGCGGCCAAGGAAGCACGGCTCGTCGAGGTACGGAACCCCGAGGCCCTTCCCGCCGCTGCGTTGAAGATCGTCAGGTCGATTCAAACCGCAAAACCCGACAAGAACGTCCGAAGCATCGGTATCGTCGTAAATCGCGTGCGCACCGCCCGCGAGACGTGTCGGACACTCCGGACAGCCGGTTATACAACCTTCCTGATCACCGGGCGAATGCGGCCACTGGATCGGGTCGATGTTCTGGACGAGATGAGACCCGCCATCGACCCCGACGGCGACGGCGAACGGGGCGCCGACGAGCTCACGGTGGTGGTCGCCACTCAGGCCATCGAAGTCGGCGCCGACTTCAGCTTCGATGCCCTTGTTACCGAGTGCGCCGCGGTGGACAGTTTGCGGCAACGATTCGGCCGCCTCGACCGCCGAGGCCTCGGTTTCGACCGCACCGGTGCTCCAGCCGACGCGTGGATCATTGGCTTGAAGTCGGTCATCGCTGCGAAGAAGCCGGATCCCGTCTATGGCAATTCGGTGAAGGTGACCTGGGAGGAACTGCAACGCCGTGCAAGAGACGGTCGAATCGACGTCGGTCCGCGCTCGCTCACGGATTTCCCCGAGGCGGCAAACGCTCCCCGTACGCATGCGCCGCTGCTGCTGGATACACACCTGGACGCCTGGACCCAGACCCGTCCGGAACCGCTCGCGCAGCCTGCGGTGGAGCCGTTCCTCCACGGCATCGACCACCAGCGAATCGCGGAAGTCTCGATCTTGTGGCGCCATGACCACTCACCGGACGTGCTGCGACTGGTTCCTCCCCGGCAAGCCGAGTTCCTTCAGGTGCCCATCGATGCTGCCAGGTCGTGGTTGTCAGGGGGTGCCGAAGTGGAGGTGGCCGACGTGACGCAGCAGCTTTCGGCTGACGGCCACGAACGCTCCTCCGCAGCCGCTCCGGTCGCCACCGACTGGGTGCGCTGGGGAGGATTCGCCGCCGGTGCAGAGCCAATCGGCGTCGACGAGATCAGACCTGGGGATGTTCTGATCGTCGCCCCAGGTCGTGGGGGCCTGGGGGCCGGAACATGGGATCCGTCAGCTTCGGAAACGGTCACAGACCTGGGAGACGCCGCCCAACTGGCACACGGTCACCGGGTGACATTGCGTCTGGACCGACATGTGCTCGACTGGGGTTCCCCGCCGTCTCCCGCTGACGAAACCGAATCAGACGCTCCCGCCAGCGAACGTATTGTGCAATGGCTAGGCCAGTGGATAGCCGAATTCGGCCATCAACATGAATGGGTGTCGACAGTCGCCCAGAGGTTGGGCAGCAACTTCGAGTTGACACCGATCCATCTGGATCAGGCGGGCACGCGCGCCAGCTATTACGTGCTGAGCGAACGCGACTCCCACACAGGAAAGCCTGTCGTAGACGCAACCATGATGGACGGCTCGGACGAGTGCGGATCCATGACTGGCACGGGCGTGACGCTTCGGCACCACCTCGACGGCGTCGGAGATCGTGCCCGGAGGTTCGCAAAAAGTCTGGATTTGGCAACCGAGTTGGTTGAAGATCTACACTTGGCTGGGCGCCTCCACGACATTGGAAAGGTGGACCGACGCTTCCAAAGCCAGTTGGTAGGCGGCGACCCCGTTGCACTGGAGATGCTTGAAGAACCGCTGGCCAAGTCACTGCCGAGCGCACCCAAAGTTCGACGATACCCGACCGGGATGCGACACGAGGTGGCAAGCGTGGCCATGATCGAATCAGGCTCCGCCGTCCTCGTACCCGCTCACGACAAGGATTTGGTGCTCCATTTGGTCGGCACGCACCACGGCTGGGGGCGTCCGTTGCCGCCGATCGTGGAAGACCCTGATCCACAGACCCTCCGTTACACATTCGACGGATACTCCCTGGAAGCCTGCTCGGATCTTGTGGCGAGCTCCCTGGCTCTCGATATGGCAGACCGGTTCTGGCGCTTGGTGGAACGTTACGGGTATCATGGGTTGGCGTGGTTGGAGGCGATACTGCGTCTGGCCGATCATCAACAGAGCGCCGAGGAGGCTGGGCAACAATGAACGGTACGCATCTGACCGGACTGGAGGGAACCAACCCGTTGGCATTCCTCGCCACCCTCGGTGTGCAAGTGGCTTACGCCTCGGAGTCCCAGCAGCCGCGAGTCTGGTGGAGCGATGGTGTGGTTCCGCACGCGGTGGTGGATGACAAGTTTACGGTAGAGCGAATCGCGGCCCAGGCGACGAAAACCTTCGACGGATGGAGCCGTAGCCCCGCAGTGTCTCCCCGGCTGACAGACGGATCACTCATTCCCAAGGGCGACGAGCTCAAGATCTCGTCAATCCACATGCGCGCATACCTCGGTCAAGCCAGTCAGTGCGGCCCGGCGGGCGCTTTCATCACGGCCTTGTTGGCCGAAGGCAGCCTGGACAACAACCACGTTGCCAAGCCATCCGATCTCTACTTCACCGCGGGAAACCAGAAATTCCTCAAAATGGTCCGTCAAATTCTGAAGCAGGCGACCCCAGCCGACGTCATCTCAGCGCTCGAAGGGCCGTGGGAATACCGAAGCGAACTTCCTTCGCTGATGTGGGACGTCGGCGACGACCGCGTCTATGCCCTGCGCGCCCATGATCCTGCGCCCGAAAAGAAACGTACCAATCCCGGTGCGGAAGCGTTGGCGATCCTGGGACTCAGCCGGCATCCCGTGTTCGCAGGCCGCAATCGGACCCTCACCCAAGGCTGCTCGGGAACATGGAAAGAGGGCTGGTATTCCTGGCCGCTGTGGAGCAAGGCAGCGTCCCCCAATGCTCTCAAGTCGCTCCTCGCCCATGCCTACGACCCGACACAAGACATGCAACGCGGCTACACCCTTCCCGCATGGGGCATTTCCATGGTGCTTCGGTCGCCGATTCGCCGTTCCGCTCAGGGAGGCTATGGAACATTCGGTCCGCCAGAAGTTGCGTGGCAGGCATCCTGATTCAACGGAGGCAGTCTACCGCGCCCAGGTTCATTCCCTGACGGTCTGTACGCGAAACGAGCAAGACTTTCGCAGGATCGGCGTCCCAGTCTTCAATGTCGCTGGTCGGAGGTGTGCCCCATGCGAGAGAATTTCCTCCAATGACCCGCAAGCGCGACCGCGGCCGGCAGAGCCACATCCACACCGTCGTCATCTTCGACGAGCCAGTGCGCGGCCCGGTGCTGATCGGCGCCGGACGATTTCGGGGGTACGGGCTGTGCCGGCCGATGGTACGGACGATGGTAAAGCCAGGACATGGCGAAACAACGGGGCGGCGTTGACCGGGTGTCACGCTGGCAGGCCGTATGAGCAATGAACGGCAACTCACGCTTGGCCTTCCGCCGCCTCCGGCGACCGGCGATACCCCGCTGATTCCCGTCCGCATGATCAACGAATGGGTCTACTGCCCTCGGCTCGCCTACCTGGAATGGGTCGAGGGCGAATGGGCCGATAGTGCGGACACCGCGGAAGGGCGGCGAGCTCACGCGCGGGTCGATGAAGGCGGTGGCCGGTTGCCCGCGCCCGAAGACCTCGACGAGGAGATGGCCCGAGCCAGGGCGGTCACCCTGTCCTCGGAACGCCTGGGCATCATCGCAAAGATGGACGTGGTGGAGGCGGACGAGGAATCGGTCACGCCCGTAGACTTCAAGAAGGGCAAGCGGCCACATGTGGCCGCAGGCGCCTACGAGCCCGAGAGGGTCCAGGTCTGCGCGCAGGCCATGATCCTGGAGGACAATGGCTACACGGTCAGCCAGGGCGCACTGTGGTACGCTGGCTCGCGCGAGAAGGTCCCGGTCGTCCTGGACAGCGAGTTGCGCGCCCGGACCCTGGAGGCGATTTCGGGCTTGCGGGCGGCCGCGACTTCCAGCTACCGGCCGCCGCCGCTCGAAAACAGCCCGAAATGCCCGCGATGCTCACTCGCGGGCATCTGCTTGCCGGACGAAACCAACCTGTTTCGAAAGGGCCATCCGCCGCGCCCCCTCAACCCGTCCGACAACCCGGCGCTGCCCCTGTACGTGCAGACGCCGGGAGCGCGGCTGCGCAAGAGCGGCGAACAGTTGATCGTCGAGACGGAAGAGGAGAAGGTCGAAGTACCGATGATCGACGTTTCCCAGGTGGCTCTGTTCGGTCGGGTCTCCGTGACAACGCCGGCGTTGCACGCCCTGATGAGCGCCGAGGTTCCGGTCTCCTGGTTCTCCACCGGAGGATGGTTCCTCGGCCATACGGTCGGAACCGGGAACGGCAACGTTGCCGTCCGCGAGGCTCAGTACCGGGTTGCCTTCGACGGCGATCGTTGTCTTGCTTTCTCGCGGGACCTGGTCGCAGCCAAGGTGCGCAACTCACGCACCTTGCTGCGCCGCAACTGGCGCGCGGACCGGGATACGGGCGAGAAGGCGGAGGCGTTGGAACGACTCAGGCGCATAGCCCAGCGAGCGTCTTACGCCGAAAACGCCCAACAGCTATTGGGTATCGAAGGCGAAGCTGCGGCGATCTATTTCGCCCGCTTCGAGAGCATGCTCGCATCGAACGCGGAAGAAGGCGTGGCGACTTTCTCCTTCTCGACCCGCAACCGGCGGCCTCCCACGGACCCCGTGAACGCCATGCTGTCGCTGGCCTATGCTCTGCTGACACGGACCTTCGCTACTACGATCGCGGCAACAGGGCTGGACCCCTACATGGGTCTGTACCACCGTCCGCGCCACGGCCGCCCTGCCCTGGCCCTCGATCTGATGGAACCGTTCCGTCCCCTTGTCGCCGACTCCTGTGTGATCCAGGTCGTCAACAACGGCGAGGTCAAGCCGGGCGATTTCGTCTTTAACGGACCAAGCTGTGCGCTGAAGCCCGGCGGTCGCAAGGCGTTCATGGCAGCATTCGAGCGACGCATGGAGCAGGAGACCACCCATCCGGTTTTCGGTTATCGGGTCTCCATGCGCCGGTTGATCGATGTCCAGGCGCGGTTGCTCGCCCGGCACTTGCAGGGCGAGATCCGCGTCTATCCCCACTATCTCCCTCGGTGAACATCATGGCCAACGAGCGTCTCTATATTGTGACCTACGACATAGCCGAGCCGAAGCGTTGGCAAAAGATATTCAAGACCATGAAGGGTTATGGCCACTGGCTCCAGCTATCGGTTTTTCAATGTCGGCTGACCGCCCGGCGACGCGCCGAGATGGCCATGCGTCTGGAAGGCCTGATCCGGCCCTCGGAGGACCACATCCTGATCGTCGACCTGGGTCCTGCCGACAGCATTGACCCTCGCGTCGAGAGCCTGGGCAAGAGCTATGACGCGCCCGCCAGAAAGGCTACGATTGTGTAGGTCCCGATGTGCCGAACCACCTGCGAGTGCTTTAGTGGGCACGAAACAGCGGGCAGCGCTCGCATCGGGTTTTTCTTTTGTATACTATGAAGATACCGGGAACCCATATGGAACTTTCAAGAGGAGTGAGTATCTCTCGGAACCAGCAAGCGCAGCGCTCGCAACGTATCGAAATAAGCCAAGCCACACAAAGAGATGGAAGTAGTTAGATTCCGGGGCGAATTCGCCCCGGCCTCATTGAAGCCGGTGAGATTGACCTGAGTAGCATTATATACCGAATCGATTCCGGGGCGAATTCGCCCCGGCCTCATTGAAGCATATCATCATCACGCTCCTGCTCTCGAATCTGCCGCTCCCGATTCCGGGGCGAATTCGCCCCGGCCTCATTGAAGCTTCTCATTTGAGTCGAAAAACCCCTGGACCCCTCCGATTCCGGGGCGAATTCGCCCCGGCCTCATTGAAGCCTCCAGATTCCCGACCTCACCAATGCCCTCGATAAGACGATTCCGGGGCGAATTCGCCCCGGCCTCATTGAAGCAGCAGCAGGAACAGATAAAGCATAAACGGTATCAAGCTGATTCCGGGGCGAATTCGCCCCGGCCTCATTGAAGCTGCTGCGGGGATTGGTGGCAGGTTATGATCCATGTCTACTCGATTCCGGGGCGAATTCGCCCCGGCCTCATTGAAGCCGGGCACGACACCCCAGGAGCGCCTGGGCGCAGGCAAGATTCCGGGGCGAATTCGCCCCGGCCTCATTGAAGCGCCCCCTTCCGGTGCCCTTGTCAACTGGCCACTGCCGATTCCGGGGCGAATTCGCCCCGGCCTCATTGAAGCCCAGCCTGCTTTGGATTCCCCGTACTCCTTGGTCAGCTCGATTCCGGGGCGAATTCGCCCCGGCCTCATTGAAGCACGAGTATCAGCCTGGTTAGCAGGCTCGCCAGTGGCCGATTCCGGGGCGAATTCGCCCCGGCCTCATTGAAGCACCTCCTGGTAGGGCTTGACACCACCACTTTTCGTTGGATTCCGGGGCGAATTCGCCCCGGCCTCATTGAAGCCGAACAAGACCCTGACGAGAGCGAAATACAAGCCGTGATTCCGGGGCGAATTCGCCCCGGCCTCATTGAAGCGGTGTCGAATGACGTTGGAGTGTTTCAGGCGGACGGGATTCCGGGGCGAATTCGCCCCGGCCTCATTGAAGCCTCGTCGGGTCCCGAACTTCCCGTGCCGCAGCCTTGGATTCCGGGGCGAATTCGCCCCGGCCTCATTGAAGCACGCGGCAAATCAGAGTCAACGACACGAAGATACCGTCGATTCCGGGGCGAATTCGCCCCGGCCTCATTGAAGCGAGTCTGCTTGATTGTGTAACACCCACCCGGCGAACAGATTCCGGGGCGAATTCGCCCCGGCCTCATTGAAGCGCGCGTATCTTACCGGGGAGTTTCGTACCTCTGAGTGGGGATTCCGGGGCGAATTCGCCCCGGCCTCATTGAAGCTGGTTCTCCGAGCCAATCATCCCAATCCCAATCCGGGATTCCGGGGCGAATTCGCCCCGGCCTCATTGAAGCGGCTCCGAAGACCCACCGGCATCCATGGCGGCACTCGGGATTCCGGGGCGAATTCGCCCCGGCCTCATTGAAGCCTCCTGCAGATGCCCGGTCCCCGCCAAAGCAGACGCGGATTCCGGGGCGAATTCGCCCCGGCCTCATTGAAGCAATACAAGAATACCGGCTAAGGGACCTGAAACGCGGAGATTCCGGGGCGAATTCGCCCCGGCCTCATTGAAGCCGTCCTACTAAAATTGTATCGGGACGTAACGCTAGAGGATTCCGGGGCGAATTCGCCCCGGCCTCATTGAAGCGGCGGGTTGTCAGGCAGTTGAACCTGTAAAGAAGCGATTCCGGGGCGAATTCGCCCCGGCCTCATTGAAGCACATCGAGTTCTTCCCGCTCGATCTCCACTTCTTCCGATTCCGGGGCGAATTCGCCCCGGCCTCATTGAAGCATTCATAGGGTCTCTGGTGTTTCCAGACGTGAATAAATGATTCCGGGGCGAATTCGCCCCGGCCTCATTGAAGCTGCCCTGCATCTCCCACGCCGCCGTGACCAGCCGGGATTCCGGGGCGAATTCGCCCCGGCCTCATTGAAGCGCCGCCCCGGCCAACCGGCGGTACAACCAACCCCACCTGGATTCCGGGGCGAATTCGCCCCGGCCTCATTGAAGCGAACCGCTGGAATTCATATGTCCATGCTGCGGCTCGGAGATTCCGGGGCGAATTCGCCCCGGCCTCATTGAAGCGGGGACCTGGTGAAGGGGAGGGGGAGCGGCGGAGCGGGCGGATTCCGGGGCGAATTCGCCCCGGCCTCATTGAAGCTAGACGTGGCGTAGGGATGAGAAGCAGTCGTGCGTCCAGGATTCCGGGGCGAATTCGCCCCGGCCTCATTGAAGCGCTCGACTACTGGTGGTGGAAGACGTTGGCCGAGGCCGGATTCCGGGGCGAATTCGCCCCGGCCTCATTGAAGCCAGTGCCATCTCTCCTCCCTTCACCAGGTCCCCGGACAGATTCCGGGGCGAATTCGCCCCGGCCTCATTGAAGCGGGGAAGGCACGCCTGCGACAGCGGCGAACGCGAAGGTCGATTCCGGGGCGAATTCGCCCCGGCCTCATTGAAGCCAATCTCCGCTGAAGAAAAATATCCTGAAGCCTACTGGATTCCGGGGCGAATTCGCCCCGGCCTCATTGAAGCTCCAGAGGATGTTCGTCGGTTGACTGAACTTCAAGGATTCCGGGGCGAATTCGCCCCGGCCTCATTGAAGCGCGACTGTCGATGTGGTCGGTCTCCGACGCACCCCACAGATTCCGGGGCGAATTCGCCCCGGCCTCATTGAAGCCCCGAGCTCGAGTACCGTGACGCGGTGGATAGAGTCCGATTCCGGGGCGAATTCGCCCCGGCCTCATTGAAGCTCCGAAGCTCTTTCAACAGAGCCGGATCAATGCCTTGGATTCCGGGGCGAATTCGCCCCGGCCTCATTGAAGCCTGGTCTCCGGGGGTACCTCCTATTGCTTCAGGAATGATTCCGGGGCGAATTCGCCCCGGCCTCATTGAAGCGGCATACCGTATGCGCCGGCGGACGAGCAGGATGAGATTCCGGGGCGAATTCGCCCCGGCCTCATTGAAGCGAACCCGCAACACCGGTGGAAGGCGTAAAGCGCGGGCAGATTCCGGGGCGAATTCGCCCCGGCCTCATTGAAGCGGTGAGTTTTCCGCACGGCGCTATATCGCACAACGGATTCCGGGGCGAATTCGCCCCGGCCTCATTGAAGCAAAAGGTCCAGGGAATGGCGGGCCAAGAACAGAGAGTACCGATTCCGGGGCGAATTCGCCCCGGCCTCATTGAAGCGGGTTCGCCAAGCCAGTCGTCCCAGTCCCATTGGGGATTCCGGGGCGAATTCGCCCCGGCCTCATTGAAGCTCGTGCCAGTGCGTTGTCGCGAATGGCACCAGGTGGATTCCGGGGCGAATTCGCCCCGGCCTCATTGAAGCCGGGCACAACACCGCAAGAGAGGTTGGGCGCCGGGAAGATTCCGGGGCGAATTCGCCCCGGCCTCATTGAAGCCCGGCTCCCCCAGCCAGTCATCCCAATCCCATTGGGGATTCCGGGGCGAATTCGCCCCGGCCTCATTGAAGCGATAAGATACCAGCAAGGGAAAACAGGCCAATGGAGGGACGATTCCGGGGCGAATTCGCCCCGGCCTCATTGAAGCGAATAAGAATCCGTTAAAACAATACGTTTTCTCGGTGATTCCGGGGCGAATTCGCCCCGGCCTCATTGAAGCACGTCCCGTCCTTGCCGTGGCATCGGCCTAACCACGGGATTCCGGGGCGAATTCGCCCCGGCCTCATTGAAGCATTTTTATGTTTCCAATTTACTTTTGCGAGCTAATTGATTCCGGGGCGAATTCGCCCCGGCCTCATTGAAGCACCGGCGGAACAGTCATCTGACCAAAGAGGGGGGGCCTGATTCCGGGGCGAATTCGCCCCGGCCTCATTGAAGCTGGAGGGACCTGCCGGACGCAGGACGCATGATCAAAGAGATTCCGGGGCGAATTCGCCCCGGCCTCATTGAAGCAGCTGAACATCCCGCCGAAGGACAGCGGTGGACGTCGATTCCGGGGCGAATT
This sequence comes from uncultured Binatia bacterium (SeqCode), assembly GCA_965214905.1. Lineage (GTDB taxonomy): Bacteria > Desulfobacterota > Binatia > UBA9968 > JAJDTQ01 > JAJDTQ01. The sequence goes on along the minus strand of OZ243984.1, from coordinate 1,453,122 downwards.
CGCCCCGGCCTCATTGAAGCTTGGCTTTATATTCGCTATGGATCGGCGATGAAACAGGATTCCGGGGCGAATTCGCCCCGGCCTCATTGAAGCTGCCGATTGGACCTGCGCATCTGCTGCTATCTGCGCCGTGATTCCGGGGCGAATTCGCCCCGGCCTCATTGAAGCGATGGTGGCCACGTCCCGGCTTGGGAACGAGTCGGCTGATTCCGGGGCGAATTCGCCCCGGCCTCATTGAAGCCCAAGCACCACTGTTGCCGTGGCGCCTGTACCGGTTGATTCCGGGGCGAATTCGCCCCGGCCTCATTGAAGCTTCTCTGCCGAGGCTGCGTATCGGTTCAACTCCGCGATTCCGGGGCGAATTCGCCCCGGCCTCATTGAAGCATCGGAATTCGCATCGTTAATTTCCCTTTATGTAAGGATTCCGGGGCGAATTCGCCCCGGCCTCATTGAAGCCCTACCTCAGAAAGAGGCATACTAGAACTAATAGTCTTGATTCCGGGGCGAATTCGCCCCGGCCTCATTGAAGCACATAAGGAGGGCCTGATCATGAGGATACCTATCAAGATTCCGGGGCGAATTCGCCCCGGCCTCATTGAAGCGATTCGCAGCCCTTCAGGTTGCCCATGCAAACCTCCGATTCCGGGGCGAATTCGCCCCGGCCTCATTGAAGCCGTTCCGGCTCCGGTAACGGGAAGTGTAAGGGAACCGGATTCCGGGGCGAATTCGCCCCGGCCTCATTGAAGCCGCTTCGGTTGCCGCTTCGGCTTGCGCTTCGGTTGCCGCGATTCCGGGGCGAATTCGCCCCGGCCTCATTGAAGCCCTTACCTTTGTAGGGCTTTACCACGGGCGGGGTTAGATTCCGGGGCGAATTCGCCCCGGCCTCATTGAAGCCCGCTTCGGGAACCGCTTCCGTTTGCGCTTCGGTTGCCGATTCCGGGGCGAATTCGCCCCGGCCTCATTGAAGCTGTAAAGAACGTTGGCTAAGCGTTGCCGCCTTTGCCAGATTCCGGGGCGAATTCGCCCCGGCCTCATTGAAGCAGCACCCACGCCAAATCCTTCAGCGATTCCGAAAGGATTCCGGGGCGAATTCGCCCCGGCCTCATTGAAGCTCCCCTACGGGTTCCTTCTGCCTCTCCCTGTATGCCTGATTCCGGGGCGAATTCGCCCCGGCCTCATTGAAGCCCCGACAAGAGGCAGATTAGTAACGACGACCCGCCCCGGCCTCATTGAAGCGAGCCCAAACCCGCCAAGCACGCGTAATTTCTGACCTGATTCCGGGGCGAATTCGCCCCGGCCTCATTGAAGCCCGTGTCTCCCTCGCAGGTCCTGCATGCCTTGCCGGGTTACCGCTATAACGGCGCCCTGGCCTTCCGCGTCCGTCTTGGACCGGCGGATGGTGATTCGGCCTGATCCGTCTGTCTCGATGGCCACGTCTGCCCAGGTGAGCGCGGCGGCTTCGGAGCGGCGGAGGTCCGCGTCTCGGAGGACCTGGACAAGGGCCACGTCAACGCGGCCCCGGCGGGTGTCCGGGCGACGTGGCTCGGATGGCGGCGATTGCTTCCGGCGTCAAGGCTTCGGCTTGGCGCTGCCCGGCGTTCCCGGCTTCGGCTGCTTGACGGCCTGCTTGACGATCTGAGAGTCGCAAGGGTTGGGCTGTCCTGCGAGGCGGTGGGCTGCGGCGATACCGGACGCGGACGCGCGGACCGTGGCGACCTTCGAGGATTCGGCCCGTTCGGTGAGTTAGGCGGCCACGTCGGCGGGCTTGGCTGGCAGGACCGAAGCTCCCCGGCTGGCGGCCCATGCCTGCCAACCGGCCCAGGCTTGCCGGTAGGCCTGGCGGGTGTTGGCGCTGGTGCTCGCTTCGAGTGCGGCGCGGACGCGGGTTTCGTCGGCTGGCTTCAAGGCGCCGGTGGTGATGATGATGATAGCGTTCATGGTGCTCTCTTTCCGGGACCGGGCGGTTAGGCCCGGCCCCCTGTTCTCTCGATCACGACCCGGATCGCTTCGGCCTGCTGGCGGAACCCTTCCCGGATCGACTCCATAGCTTCCGCGTGCCGGGCATCTTCGCGGGCGGCGCGCTGGTCTCCAGCGTTACGCATCTGGCGAATGCCCGCGAGGATGGCGGCGACGGCTCCCAGGCTGGCGAATGCCTGGACGGCGCTGATGATGATGATTGCGGTTTCGTGTCCGGTCATGGTGGTGTCTCCCTTCGTCCCTGGGCTTGATTCCGGGACCGGGCTAAGCCCGGCCCCCCGTGCGTTCGATCAACGCTTCGAGTGCCCGCATGGCTTCGGTATGGCGGACGGCTTCGGCATCGGCCCGGCGGTTGTCGGCATTGGCCCGGCGTTCGGCGGCCTGCGACATGGCGCGGATGCCGTAGAGGATGGCCCCGACCGAAACCAACGACGCCAACGACCCGATACCTTGAACGATCAACCCGGCAATCTCGATAGTCATGTTTGTGTCTCCCCTTCCTTGTTCAACGCTAAGTGTAATTATCGCGCATCCTGGAAGGCATGTCGATTCCGGGGCGAATTCGCCCCGGCCTCATTGAAGCTGGCTCACAACTACGGCTATGCCTACGCCGGCAGGCAGCAGACTCCGGGGCGATATCCTGACCTCCCCAGAGAATTTCATGCGACCTCCGTTTACGCAACAATGGGTTTAACGGTTCAGTTTCAGCAATCTCACGGCGGTGCCGCCGAGGATGTCATCCTTGACCTTCTCCTCGATCTCCAGACTCCTCACTGCTGCCATGTAGTCACGGATGGCCTGGTTGCCCTTGCCGGTTTCCGTGCTTACGCCGGTGAAATTTTGCGGATAGTCCGTGGCGAACACCAGCCTTTCCGGGCGGATGCCGAGCAAGGCGCAACGGAAGGCCGTAAGTCCTCCCTCGAAACCGGACAGGTCGAAGTAGAGCCGGTCCAGATATTCCTCGAACGAGCGCTGCAAGGTGCCGAACCGGTGCGCCATTGCCACCAGCCGATCCTTGAACGCGGCGATGCCGCCGCCGAAGTGTCCGATGACGAAGTCGATCTCCGGGTGGCGGTCCAGCACGCCTCCGGCAATCAGCCGTATGGTCGCGATGGTGAGGTCGATCTCCCTGCCGATGATGCGCGGCAGATCGTAGCCCTCAATGGAATCATAACCCTTGGGGACCAGCGCCGGGTGCACGAATATCGGAACGTCGAGCCGCGCGACCCGGTCGTAGAACTTGTCCAACTGCGGCGAATCCAGAAACAGGCCTCCGACTTGAGAGGTGATGGTCACGCCGTGGAGCCCGCGCTCCAGGATTGCCCGGTCCAACTCGTCCAGCGCCTTCTCCCCTTCAAGGACGGGCGCATGCGCCAGCCCGACAAAGCGCCCACCATGCTGCCGCTCCAGTTCCGCGTAGCTGTCATTGATGACCTTGCAATCCTCGAGACTGCCGTCCCACCCGAGATGGCAGGACAGCACCGACACGTCCACCCCCGCCTCATCCATGTCTCGAAGTTGCGCCTCCGCGTCATAGAGCTTCGCATGAAGGGTCATCCGCGGCACTCCGCCCTCGGTGGCTACCGTCACCTTGTCCGCGTAGAGCCCCTTCTTGCGCGCCAACTCCTCGGGTACGTAGTGATGCTGGAAGTCTATGACCATGGCTCGGACTACCGGGCGAGGTCGAGGACCAGCCGCAGCCCCTCCGCGACTCGACTCATTGTGGCTTCGGAAGCCTGGCCTGCCGGTCCGGTCAGATATCGTTTGTCCAAGGTGAGGATCTGCGACACGTTGATGACCGATGTCCTGCGCAAGCCGGTTCCCCGTCTTGCAAGGGAGACATTGCCCGGCGCCTCGGCCAGCCTCGGGTCGGAGGTGATGGCCAGCGCGACGACGGTTTGAATTTTGCTACGGTTGAAGTCGTCGGATTGAATGATCAGAACCGGCCGGCGGTATCCGGGTTCCGATTGCGCCGGGACCGGCAAGTTCGCCCACCAGATCTCGCCGCGCGTTACCACTTGTCTTCGGGGGGTAACGAGAGGAATTGCAGGGCCTCGATCCGTTCGTCGAGCGCCGAGGTGGAGATGTCCTCGCCATACACGGCGTTGAGCCGCTCCGTGACCTGTTCGCCGGCGTGCCGCGTAACAAATTCCCCGACAGCCTTCGTGTATAGCTCGCTTCGGGAGATGCCCAACGCCTTTGCTGTACGCTCCGCCGCCTCGAAGACCTCGTCTCGAATGGAAATGGCCGTCTTCATCACCCTGAAGTATAACCACCGTTATACCGCGGTGCAACCCGCCGGGTACACCGTCAGAAAGAACGGACGGATCACCATGCGATTGACCGGCAAACCATGGACATGGGAAGATGATTTCGGTAACGGGGATCATCACGCCATGAACACCAGCCAAACCATTACCCCAAGCACGTGCTGGGAATGCAGCGCCCATTGCGGGTCGCTCGTCATGGTGGAGGACGGCCGAGTAACGCGGGTCGCGCCCAACCCGGAGCATCCGGCATCGCTGGGGGCGTTCTGCGTGAAGGGGATACGGGGGTTGCCGGAGTTGACGTACCATCCGGACCGGGTGCTCTATCCCATGAAACGCACCGGGCCGCGGGGCGGAGGAACGTGGCAACGGGTGTCGTGGGACGAGGCGCTGGACGAGATGGCGGAGGCGATGCTGGCGGTGCGCGAGCGGTACGGTCCGAAGGCGCTCTGCGGCGCGGTGAGCAACGCCCATTTCAGCCGCGGAGTCATGTTGGCGTTGCTCCTGCGCGCCTTCGGCTCGCCCAACTGGATGATGAACCAGGACCTGTGCGGCGGGTGCCGTGCGCTGAGCGACCGCATCACGGGACTGGCCATCAGCAAGGGCGAGGACATCGACAACACCCGTTGTGCGCTCATCGTCGGGCGCAATCCGTATGCGGCCGACCCGCCGCAGTGGCAGGCGCTCAAGCGCGTCCGGGCGAAGGGCGCGCGCATCGTGGTCATCGATCCCGGCGAAACCCCGGCGGCGACCATTGCGGACGTTTGGCTCCGGCCCCGCCCGGGCACGGACGCCGCCATCGGCTTGGCGATGATCCATTGGCTGGTGGAGCACGGGCGCTACGACCGGGATTTCGTCGAGCGCTGGTGCCACGGGTTCGACGCGCTGGCCGAGCGGGCGGCCCGGTACCCGGCGCAACGCGCCGCGGCGCTTACCGGGGTGCCGCGTGCGGACATCGAAAAGGCCGCGGCGCTCTACGCCGACGGCCCGTCCTGCTTCGTGAGCGGGCACGGCATCGACGCCTTCAGCGCCGGCGTTCAGACCTTCCGCGCATTTCATTGCCTGGTGGCCATCAGCGGCAACCTGGACCGCAAGGGCGGCAACCGGCGCGTCAAGCGGCCGGCGGGGTTCACGAACTATATCGAGGTGCTGCACAAGCCCGAGTTCCGGCTGCCCTTGGAGGTGGAGAAGCAGACCATCGGCGCGGCCCGTTTCCCGCTGTGGGCGGGGCCCGAGGGCTGGCAGACGGCGTGCCACAATCCGTCGGTCATCGAAGCGGTGCTCAGCGGCAAGCCTTACCCGGTGCGGGCCATGTACGTCAGCGGTGTGAACATCGTGGTCACCTATCCCGACACCCGGAAGACCCTGGCGGCGCTCCAGTCCCTGGACTTTCTCGCGGTGGCGACCCACATGATGACGCCCACGGCCGAGTACGCGGACGTCGTGCTGCCCAAGACCACGGGGCTGGAGGACGAGGAGGTCTCACTGGAGAACTCGGGGCCGTGCCTGAGTCTGATCCAGCCCGCGGTGGAGCCCCAGGGGGAGGCGCGCGGGGACTTCCGCATCGCCCGCGATCTGGCCCGGCGCATCGAAGCGCGGGGCGTCGCCGAAGCGCGGCGCTTCATCCCCTGGGAGAGCAAGCGCGAGTTCAACGAGTTTCTGCTGGGCGGTTGCGGCGTCACCGTGGAGGAGATGCGGGAGACCGGGTACGCGAGCTTCCCGTTTACCTACGGCGATTTCGAGAAGGCCGGATTCAAGACCAGGACCGGCAAGGTGGAACTCTATTCCGAGCGGCTTGCCGAGTTGGGCCTGGACCCGCTGCCGGACTACACCCCGACCCGGGCGGAGCGTGAGACGCCCGCAACGCGCGACGCCTATCCGCTGACCCTGCTCACCGGAGTGCGCGAGCGCACCTACCACCACTCGCGGTTCCGCGACCAGGGCTGGGCGCGCAAGGTGTCACCGGACCCGTGGCTTCAACTCCATCCGGAGACCGCGACGCAATACCGGCTGGCCCAGGACGACTGGGTATGGGTGGAGACGGCCGGCGGGCCGGGCCGCTGCCGTCTGAAGGTCCGGGTCACGGAGGGGACCCTGCCGGGCGTGGCGCGGACCGGAATGGGCTGGTGGTACCCGGAGGCCGAAGGCCCCCACCGCGGCGCCCTGGAGGTGAACATCAACGCCGCCATGCGCTATGATGGGCCGTGGGACCCGGTGACCGGTTCGGCGGACACCCGCGGGCTGCGGTGCCGCATCTCGAAGGTCGAGACGCCGCGAGAGTACCGTTGAGGAAGACCCTGAGAGACTGGAACGGCGCGCTTCGACTTCGCTGGCGCTACGCCCGGTGCCAACGGAAACGGGAACAGCTACTTTCGTCGGTACGGGCCCAGCCGCGGCTGTAGCTCTGTTCAGGGCGAACGGAGGGCAGGAAATTCGGAGGAAGACCCATGCAAAACGGAATCAGACAACCGGCCGTGCTGAATCAGCCCGTGGTGGACCCGGCGGCCTGGACCGCGGAGGATCTGGCCTCGGACCCGAGTTGGATCCACCCGCTGACCGAGGGTGATGTCGCGGACCTGGACGCGGCCGTGGCGCGGGTGGAGGAACGCGGGCTCGACATCCTGGACATCACCCGCGAGGACTTCGTGCTTCCGACCCTGGGGGACAGGCTCGATGATATCGCCGCCGACGTCGTCAACGGCCGCGGCTTGGCGCTCATACGCGGCGTGCCGGTGGAGCGCTACAGCCGCCTGCAGTCGGCCATCGCTTTCTGGGGAATCGGGCTCTTCCTCGGTGAGCCCGTGTCTCAGAACTCCAAGGGACACCTCCTCGGCCACGTGGCCGATCTCGGCGGGACCCTCAAGAACCCGAAGCATCGCGGCTACCAGACCCCTGACCTGTTGCCCTTTCACTGTGACGCCTGCGACGTGGTTGTGTTGATGTGCCTGCACCCGGCCAAGTCCGGCGGCAGCAGCCGGTTCACGAGCACCCTCAACGTCTACAACGAAATGCTGAAACGCCGCCCCGAGCTGGTGGCGGAGCTGGCCGGCCCCATCTACCGTGACCGCCGCGGCGAGATCCCGGAGGGCAAGGACCCGTGGTGGCAGCTCCCGATATTCAACTTCTACGAAGACTATCTGACCGTGAGCGCGGGAGGCACCTACGTCCGCTCGGCCCAGCGGTTCGAGCAGTTGCCGCGCCACTCGGAGGCCCTCAAGGAGGCACTGGCCCTCTTTGCCGGGCTGTGCGACGAGTTGTCGTACGACATGGAGTTCCTGCAGGGAGACGTGCAGATATTGCACAACCACGTAACGGCCCATTCGCGCACGGAGTTCGAAGACCATCCCGAGCCCGAGCGCAAGCGCAACCTGCTGCGTCTCTGGCTCGGCACCCCCGAAGGGCGGCCGCTGCCGCCGGCGTTCAGCGACCGTTTCGCCCACCTGAAGGAAGGGGAACGGCCGGCCGGCGGCGTCGTGGTGCCGGGAACCGTGTACCGGGCGCCGCTGTATCCGGAGTAGCGAAGGGTCGGAGCACCCCTCTGATGGCTGGTGCGGGTCGGACCTCGACCCGTCCCGGACTACACACCCCCCCGGACGCGGTACCGCCGGGTGTCCACGGGTTCAGAGCCTTGTCGGCTAGAACCGTCTTGAGACGTGTCGCGAGCATCACCTCACGCCCTCTGCTTCTTCTGCCACCCGCGCCGCGAGTTCGTTCGCTACGTCGTTGATCTCGTCGATGGTTCTGTCGAAAACCGGCATGTCGATGCCGAAATGGTCGACTTTGCACCGTGTCAAACCGTTATTCTCTGCTACGTATGCGCGTATCGATTCCTGGTCCAGTGCATCGGCTGTCCGGTAGTTGAGCTTCTTGATGAGCGCGTTCCTGTTCGCAAATGGGCGGCTCAACATAACCAGGTTGTTGACTTCCTTAATGAGGTAATCGCTATGGGTCGTGATGAGCACCTTCAGCCCTGCCCGCACGAAGCGCACGAGCAACCGCGCCAACTGGATCTGGTTCGCGGTATCGAGATGGCTTTCCGGCTCATCGATGATAAGCAGGTGGTTTTTGCGAGCGACGTGTCTCAGGAAAAAGTAGAAGTCCGATAATCCTCGTGCGGAGGAGGATGCGAGGTACAACGGGATGTTGAAGCTGCGTCCGCTGCCACGCGCCTTGGAAATGAACCGTATCTCATCGCCGGACACGCCGTAATATCCGTCCATCATGTCCTTGATATCGTCGTAGAGTTTATGCTTGTGGAACTCGCTCTTTTCTCGCCTCCGATCCGGAATGCCTCTGGTGTAATCGATGTTGTCCTTGATCGGAAGCGCATAACGGCTGGTTGTCCGATCTATGACAAGAAAGGGTGAAAGCCGATCCCGATTCTTGTCGTCGCCCATTTTCTGCAAGACATCGACCAATTGGTTCTTGGTGAAGTCGAGCTCCCGGTAGAACAGAGAGATGCCGAAGCGTTCGGCTGAAAGAATGAATGGATCGGGAAATACGCCTTCGAGCAGAAAGAGTACATAGCGGTGAGCGATGTAGAACCGCAGCTCGCTGAGGGGTACGGTCCGACGTTCCTGAATCCGAACGTCATGGGTATCCGTCCCTGGGTATCGTTTTGCTGCATCGTTACTCCTCCCGGGCGGTCAGGTTACGTGTTGCATTCGTCTGCCGCGTCCGTGCGCTCGCTTGGTTTGGATGTATCTTGCGCCGGATCGCGATCTCCTGAATCGTCCTGGTTCGTGTGGTGTCCTGTATCAGAAGTGTCTTCGCAGTAAGTCTTGAGTGATTCGAGGATAGGCAGCACCGGCTGGGTGCGGTCCAGGGCTTGGATCCGAGCCTTCTCGTCCACGCACAGCCCCACCGCGCGCTCCGGCGGATGCAGGTACAGCCCGACGATGTCACGGACCTTCTCGATGAACTGCGGGTCGCGCGACAGCTTGAACGTCTCACAGCGATGCGGCTTCAACGCGAACGCCCGCCAGATGCGACGGACCGTCGCCGCACTCAGCCCGCACGCCTGGGCCATTGAGCGCGTGCTCCAGTGCGTGGCGTCCCGCGGCAGCGACTCCAGGGTCTTGACGACCACGCGCTCCACTTCCTCATCTCCGATGGTGCGCGGCGCTCCAGACCGCGGCTCGTCCGGCAGCCCGTCGCAGCCGTCGCGCAGAAACCGCCGTCGCCACTTGCCGACCGTCGCTCGGGTGGTACCGAGTTGGCCCGCTACCTCCGTATCGCTCTTGCCCTCCGCAGACTCCAGCACGGACACTAGTAGGCCCGGCAGATGTGGTCGCGTCCGCCCCAGATGTCGATGCCGCCGGCGATGACGTCCCGGGCTTCGAGCGTCAGGGGCTCGCTGGCGGCCACGAAGGGCGCTCCCGGATAGTTGATGAGTTGGAGCCTGTCATAGGCGCCCACCACCCGGTCCGCCGCCGGCAACGCCACCACCGTGTCGCGGTTGCCGGTGCTGATCACGGCGTCCGCCGCCGGTTCATAGTAGAGTAGCGGAGCGTCGGCGCCGTCCTTGCCGCCGTACTCGTAGGTCACGAGGACGGTCTTGATGCCTTTCTCCTCGCAGCCCCGCACCGTGAGCATGACTTCGATGAAGGCGTTACCCGACCCTGTGCGCGTGATCAGGGCCGCGTCGGCGCCCAGGGAATCGGCCACGCGGACGGCATTGTGGGCCGCGATTTCCTTTTCGCGGGCGGTCTCGAAGCCGATGCGCTCCAGGATGACCCCCGCGAACCGGAACCGCTGGTCGCGCAGGAGCTCCAGCGCCAGGGGCTGGTTCTGCCAGTTCCAGGTGATCGGATGGTAGCTGACGGTGCGGATGGTGCTGGGGGTAACCGCGCCGTCGGTGAGCTCGTTGGGGTGGATGACGGTGGACAACGACTCCTGGACCGGGAGGCCGTAGTAGGCCACGTTGGACGGCTTGTGGTCGGGTTCGGTGAAGCAGCCGATGACGACGACGGCGGACGGCAGATCGTCCGCGCGAGCGTCCGGGTCATGGATTTCCACGCCGTCGGGGTCAAGTGCCGTGGTGGTCTCGGCGAGGCGTAGCGCCACGCCGTACTCCGCGCGCTGGATGGCCTGGTGCGCTTCGTACGCGGACAATCCGTCCTCCAGGTCCAGGGTCATCACCAGGTTGACCAGGGAGCTGAACGGGGTCATGCCGGCGCCCGGGCCCCACATGTCCAGGATGGCGCTCCGCTGGGCGGTGGTGCCGGTGCGGACGGCGCCCTCGTAGGCGACCGCGGTGACCAGCGCCATGCCCGACAGCCGATGGGTGCGTCCCTGGCCCACGGGAGCCACGGGCCCCAGGATTCCCGGAAACACCTGCCCGGTCCCGGAGGTCTTGATCCGCGGCTCCACCACGTCGCGAACGCCGGTGACCCGGGCCTTCTCGCCGGGGCGCACCGCGTCGAAGCTCGCGGAACGCACCCGCGGGTCCTCCTGGGCGAAGGCCGCCAACGCTTCGGCAGCCACTTCGAGGACACCGGAGGCATAGCGCGTCTCCCGCCCCAAGCGGATCTCGCGCACGCGGTATTCTGCCAGTTCAAGACCGGTCATGGTGGACTCCCGCCGGGCCTGCCGTACGTCGTCCGCCGTTCCCCCGCAACCTTCCGTGTCAGGCCCCGCTCCTTCCGGGACAGGGTGGCCGAAGGCCGGGCAGGGGAGCCGCGATAGCCCCGCCTCTCCGGTCTGTCCGTCGTTGACGGGCTGCTTGCACCGAGCCCCCCAGGGGAGAGGAAGGTTCGCTCACGGCCGTTTCGGGTACGGCTTCAGGGCCGATGCCGGCCACCGGTATCCGTATTGCTGTTCGGAGCATCGACCCGTGCCGCGTCAGTGCATGTGCTGGCCGCCGTCCACACTGATGGACTGACCGGTGATGAAGTCACTGTCATCCGAGGACAGGAAGATGACGGTGCCCACCAGGTCGTCCGGGTACTGGTCCCGCTGGAACGCCCGGCTGCGGCGCCGGTTCTCCAGTTGCTGGGGGGTGGTGACGCCCTGCTGGTTGTCGCTCGATATGGTGAGGCCGGGCATGATGGCGTTGACGCAGATATTGTCGGACCCGATCTCCCGCGCCAGCGCCCGGGTGAATCCCAATACGCCGGCCTTGGACGAGACGTAGTGAAGGAACATCGGCGTCCCGCCCAGGATGGTCCCCGAGGAGATGTTGATGATCTTGCCCTTGCCCTGCTCCTTCATGGCCGGATAGACCGCCTGCACGCACAGGAACAGACCCTTGACGTTCACCGCCATGACCCGGTCCCACTCGTCCTCGGGAATTTCCATGAAGGACTTCTTGGTGAGCGCCGTGTAGAGGCCGGCGTTGTTTACCAGGACGTCGATGCGCCCGTACTCCTTCAGCACCGTTTCCGCCATCTCGCGGGTCTTCTCCGTGGAAGCGACGTCCACCGCCACAGGGATGGCCTGGCCGCCGTCCTTCCTGATCTCCTCGGCCACCTGGGTGGCGGCCTCCACCTGGATGTCGGCCACGGCGACCTTGGCGCCTTCCCGCGCCAGCCCCTTGGAATAGGCACGGCCGATGCCGATGCCTCCGCCCGTTACGATCGCGACCTTACCGTCCAAACGCATGATGGAATCCTCCTTTACCGACTTACAACTCATAGATCTCCACCGCTGCCTCCACCGCACCTGCTCCACGTCTTCGTCTGAAATACCGGCGCCTCGACGCCCTCGAGCCTGGCCGGGTACAGCGGCTCCGGCGCCTCGACGCCTCTCCTGGTTCCGGCCGGTGGCGATCAGCAGCGGCGCCCGGTAGACGGCCCGACGTCCGTCACCGTTTCGGCACCAGAATCTGCCTCAACCTGGCCATCAGTTCGGCGTCGAGATGGAAGAACTCGTTCACCGCCTCGACCAGGCGAGGGCCGGGAACGGGATTGATGATGAGCTTGGCCTTCTTCGCCTCGGCCAGCAGTTCCGGGTCCTTGAAGGTGTCTGCGAAGGCCTTGCGCAGGAGCTCCACGCGGTCTTTCGGCGTGCCCGGAGGCAGCGAGAACGCCCGCAGGATCTCGTGGGCGTTGCGCCCCACCACGCCTGCCAACTGACGCTCTGCGTCGTTCTTGGCGTATTCGAGGAGGTTGGGCACGTCGGGGAGCCTGGGGTGTCTTCCGACGCCCACCTGCACCACGAAGTTCAACTCTCCCGCGGGGACCTGCTTCGGCCAGTACGAGAGGATGACGTCGGGACTCCAGCAACCGCCGAAGACCTCGCGCTTCTCGATGGCCAAACGGATTCTGGCGGCCCCGCCATAGCCCTCGATCAGGTGGATGGGAACCCCGGTAATGCTTCCGACCAATCGGGGAATGTCCGAGATGGAGCTTCCCGGCCCCATGCCGCCGAGCTTGAGCGGTTTGCTGGCCGCGAGCCACTGGTCCATGCTGGTGACGCCGCTGTCCCTGGCCACGACGCACGCCGTGTAGCTGGGCTTGGGCACGGTGATCCATTCGAACTTCCGGGCATCGAACTGGACCCTTTGGTTCCCCAGGACCTGCTGCAGCACCAGCGTTCCCACCCAGTGGCCGATGGTGAGGCCGTCCGGTTTGGCCTTGTTGTACATGTAGTTGGCCGCGATGAGGTTGCCGGCCCCGGTCATGCTGGTGACCAGGGTGTTCGGCGCTCCCGGTAAGTGCTTCGGGATGTGCCGGGCCACGAGCCGCGCGTAGGTATCGAAACCGCCGCCCGGAGCGGAGCCGACGATAATGCGCACCGTCTTGCCCTTGTAGAAGTCCTCCGCCGAAGCCGCGGTTGCGGTCATGGCCATGACGGTCATGGCCATGAGAGCGCTCCCGAGGGCGGTTCGGAGTACGGAAACACGATTCGGTCTCATGGTCTCCTCCTTTTCGGAACGCCGGCTCGTGGCAGCCGGCGCCGTAGAACGCGGACGCCGATGCAGGCCGATACAGGCTCCTGGAGTCGCGTTCCGTAAATGTGTTGACCCTGTTCCATATCTTCACCCCGTTGCCGCAAGAAGTGGTCGGCGATGAACAACTCCCCTCTCCCTCCGGGAGAGGGTGGCCGAAGGCCGGGTGAGGGCGCCCCGAATAAACCTGCCCTGCTTTGCTGGTCGCTCCCAACCGGCGGCTCGCACACGGGGGACCCTCACCCCAACCCTCTCCCAGAGGGAGAGGGAGTCGGAAGGGCCGTCAAAATGGCTCGGTGATGAGTCATCGCAAATATGAAACGCAACACTCGTTCCGGCTTGTTCGTCCTATCCAAACAAAAAGTTCGAGTTAATGACCGCAACCGAACCCTCCCCTTCTGCCTGTCATCAAACACCTGATCCGACAGACTCCTGGGCCGGCGGTTCCGGTTCGTCAGGCAATCACCAGCCGGCAGTGCACGGCTTCCGCCAAAAGATCGGTGATCAGGAACGCCTCCAGGAGGTCGCGGCCACGCGCAACGGTGCCGTGGCCCTGCAGGATCACTGCCGGGTGAAGGCGTAGCTCCTCCGCCACCGCCGCCGGGTCCGTGACCGTGGGCGTATCCTGGGGGATCACCGGCACCCGGCCCAGACTATACTTTTCTTCGAAGCTCAAGGGTACGAATTCGCCACGGTCCCGGCAATAGGCGATGATCTCCGGCGGATGGACGTGGATCACTGCTCGCGCGTCCGTGGCGGCGTATACGGCCAAGTGCAGCGGGGTTTCACTCGAAGGGTGCGCACCCGGCGGATCCACGGCCTTGCCGCCGGCGTCGATCTCCACGATGTCCCCTGCGCCGAGGAAGCCCAGCGCCGCGTGCCGACCGGTAATCAGATACCGGCTCCTGTCGAGGCGGCAACTGAGATTGCCGCCCCATCCACTCACCAGATGGCGCTCGAACAGCCTCTCGCCCCATCGGATGATCTCGGTCCGCAATCCTTTCGAACGCTCCGCCATGGAAATGGACCGTCCCGCCTCACACTCTGTCCGCGTGGTGTCCTGAACTAGCCGTGGTGAAGATGCGCAGGACTTCATGCCGTCGGCAGGCGCGATGACGGGCAGTGGCGGACATCACGCGAGGAAGAGACGCAGCCGACGGGAAGGGGACCGGCAGGTTCGCTACGGTCTGTTCAGGACACTACACTAGTACGAAACCCGCCGTTCGCCAAATCCGCCGCTCAGAGCCATTCCACCGCCTTGAGGGCGATCTCCATGATTCGCTCTTCGGCCGCGCGGAACGACGGGTCGCGGAAGCCCAGCCTGCCGGTGAGGCATTCGTCCGAGATCGCCAGGATGGCGCCGGCACGGGCGTTGCCGACTTGCGCCACCGTGAGAAACGCGGCGGTCACCATATCGATGGCCGTGATCCGCTGTCGTTCCAGTTCGGCCAGGAGCTCCGGGGTCTCCCGGAACAGCGCGTCGGTGGTGAACACTTGGCCGCGGTGCACCGGCGCCCCGAGGCTGTCGGCGGCACGCGCGAGGGCTTCCGTCACCCGCGGGTGGGCAAGGGTGGCGAAATCTTCGGAGACGTAGCGAGGAGTGGCGCCGTCGCCGCGAACGGCGCCGGTGGCGATGACGATATCTCCGAGCTTCACCGTCTCCTGGAGCGAGCCGCAGCTTCCCACCCGCACCAGCGTCTCCACGCCCCCCGCGCACAGCAGCTCCGTGGTGATGGCGGTGTCCGGGGAGTAGCGCCCGCCGTTGCCCACGGTGACCCGTTGCGCACCCAGGGTCCCCGTGTGCATCTCGTAGCCCTGGAAGGAGAAGGTCTTGCGGGGGCTCTCCAGCGCGCGCCGCAGCTTCGCGGCCCGGTCCCGAGGACCGGGAACCAGCGCGACCCGGCCGAGGGCGCCGGGCTCGACCCCCAGCCTGGATAGCGTCTTCTCCGCGGTGAAATGGGGCTCGCTTCTCATGGCGTCCCGCCGTCGGCCTCGACCGGCACGTCCACGCCGCGGCCCAGCCGCAGGAGGATCAACCGGAACGCGGCCACGTCCCGGTTCAGGGTGCGCCTCACGGCCTCGGTGTAGATCCGCGCCTGGTGGCGGTAGTCGTGCATGACTTCGGCGATGTCCTCGTCGGTCACCTGGTCGGTCTTGTAGTCGGCCACGTAGACCTGTCCCTGCCGCTCGTAGACCAAGTCGATACGGCCCTCCATGATCTGCCCGTCCCAGGGCAGGACAAAGGGCAGCTCCCGGCCCAGGATACGGGCGCTCCGCAACTCCTCGTAGACCGGGGAGCCCGTCAGAGTAGCCCAGATCGCCTTCATCTCCCGGTGCTGTGCCGCCGGCAGCTCGGGGGCATGCCGGGCGATGGCTCCGTCGAGGTCTTCCTCGATCCGTGTGGTGCGGAAGTCCCAGTGCTCGAGCACTTGGTGGGCCAGCGATCCGAGAGCGAGCGCGGTGTCGCGTTCGAGGCCGCGGGTGCGGCGCCGGGCCTCGTCCGCCTCGCCTGCGGCCTTGAGCCGGGTCGGCGTCAGAAAGAGCGGGGTCTGGCGGGCTTCGTAGTCGCTGCGCCGGCGGGCCCACAGGTCTTCGTACCAGGACCAGTCGGTGGTGTCCGGCGGCGGTGCGGACAGACCGTCGCCGTGTTCTTTCGCCTCCGGGTCCTCCTCCGCCACCTCCACCGCCATCTCGCCCATGCCGCAGGCCACAACGGGCGGAGTTGCCTGGGCGAGGGCGCCGCCGGTGGCCTCGTCGATCATGGAGACCATGCTGTCCCCCCTGTCCTGCTGTCGTTCGGCAAAGGAAACGACGAATTGTTGACGAGGCCGGGTCATGGCGACGTACAGCAGCCGGCGCTGCTCGTACGCCTCCCGCTCGCGCCGTTTCGCCTGGAGAAAGACACCGGGCAGGCTCCACAGGTCGTCGATGTGGATTCCCACGAGACCCGTGGCCCAATCCTGGAGGACTTCGGCCGGCGGCCCCGACCGGTGGTTTACGCCGGCCAGGGCGTCCACCAGCACCACTACGGGGAATTCCAGGCCCTTGGCCCGGTGAATGCTCATGATCCGTACAGCGTCCAGGGTCTCCTCCTCCAGGAGGTTCTCGGACTCGTTCTCTTCTTCCCGGACCCGGCGTTCCAGCTCGGCCACCACGTCCTTGAGCGTGCCGCTGCCGTTGGCGCCTGCCTCCTCGGCAACCAGGCGCACCTTCTCCAGATTGGCGACCGCCTGCCGGCCCGATCTCCTGCTCGCGGCCAGCACCGACAACGGCAGTTCCCTGAAGATCCGCTCCACCGCCTTGGCCGCTTCCAGGAAGCGTACTTCACGGTGCAGCCCGAAGAGGCGCTGATAGAGGTCCATCACGCTCCGGGGCAGGTCCACCCACCGGTGGTCCGCGGCGGCGCGATAGTCCAGCAGGTTTCGGCGGCCGAGCGCGAAGATCTCGGCATCGTCCTGCCCGCCGACGGGTGAGCGGAGCACCCCCACCAGCGCCAGCCGGTCATGGGGGTTGTCGACGGCCCGGAGCAGGTTGACGGCGTCGATGACCTCCTGGGCGGCGTAGAAGTCCCGCTCGCCCTCCACCACGTAGCCGATGTCGTTCCTGCGCAGCGCTTCCAGGTAGACCTGCACGTTTCTCAGGGCGCGCATGAGAAAGGCCACGTGACCAGGCTCCACCCGGACGCGTTTGCCATCCCGGTCCTGGAAGAAGGCATGTCCCAGCACTTCTTCTTTCAGCCAGCGGGCCAGCGATGCCGCTTCCATTCGGCGCGCCTCATCCGCATCCGGCTTCGCGCCCGTACGGGTCACCCGGCGCACGCGCACCGGCCTTCGACTCCGCTCCGCCGGCGCTCCGCCACCCCTCCGGGCAACTGCCCGTTTCTCGGGCCATGCAACCGCCTCCATGGGCCCGTGGCCGTCAGGCCCGTCCCCGTGCTCGGGACCGGCGGGTTCTTCGCCGACAGGTAGATGGCGGGTGCTGGTGCGGGAGTCTGAGCCGGCATCCCTGAGCTCCGGACCGGCGGGTTCTTCGCCGGTGCGGTCGAGACCGGGCTGGAGGGGAATGTACTCGGGCTGGAGGCCCGGCTTTTCCCGGATCAGGTGCTCGAAGACGCCGTTGACGACGTCCAGTATCCGGGGGTCGCTTCGGAAATTCGCGGTCAGCCGGCATTCGACGCCGTCCTGGGCCTGGATCACCTCCTTGACGACTTTCATACAGGCCCCGATGTCGGCGCCCCGGAACCCGAAGATGGATTGCTTGGGGTCCCCCACCACGAACAGCTTGCCGGGGGCGAGCCGGATGTCGCGCCAGTTACCGGCCCGCCGGGAGGGTTCCTCGCACAGCCACAGGAGGATCTCGTACTGCAACGGATCGGTGTCCTGGAACTCGTCCACCAGGATGGCCCTGAAGCGCGTCTTCAGTTCCTCCCGTATCCGTGGGTGGTCGCGCAGCAGGTTCCGCGCCCGCACCAGCAGCCCGTCAAAGGTCACCAGGCCGTTGCGGGCGAAGTCCTCGCGGCACTGCCGGGCGAACGGCGCCAGAAGGGCGCACAGTCGGTGGATCTCCGCGGGGTCCACCCGTGCGAGACCCCGCGCGTCCGTTATGAGATCCCGGGCGCGTTTGTGATCCTCCTGGGACCAGCCCTTTTTCGGCTCGCCTACGTCGTCTTGCAGGAGGTCCATCTCCTTGTCGTCGAGCGCGACGCCGCCGGTGGGAGCGGTTCGCATACCGGCGGCTTCTCTGTGTTTCCCGCCGGGGTCCGGGCGAGCTTCCTCTACGGCCGCGATCACCTTCCGCGCCACCGCCAGGGCTTGTTTGATCTTCAGTTCCTGCCGTTGCTTCCGTTGCTTCGGATGACGGGCGATGAGATCGGTTGCGGTCCTGGCCAGTTCGCGCAACCACTTTCCAAGGATGCTGCCCGGGTCATCCGGTGCGCCCGGACGCTGGAGCCCGTCCAGGTCCACGTTCTCGGCGCAGAGGGCCAGCGCCAGCTCGCCGAGCCGGTCGAGCGAAAAGCGGCCGAGGACCTGCTTCCATTCCGCGGTCCTGGGCCCCGTGCCCGACAGCTCTTCATCGAGCCAAAGCCTCCACCCGACGTCGAACCGTCTTTTCCGCAGGCTGCCGTCGTCTTCCCGGAACCGGGGATCCAGTCCGGCCTCCAGCGGGTAGAGCCTGAGCAGCGCGGCGGCAAAGCTGTGGATGGTGCCGATCCGGGCCCCCTCGAGCTGCTGCAGCGCTTCCCTGGCGCGGCTCCGGATGTCGTCCGTGGTGATGAGGGGAGGGCGCGCGCGAAGGGTGTCGATGGTCGCGGTTTCCGCCTCTTCCGTCGCCGGCCTGCCGGCCCGGCGCCCGGCCAGATCTTCCAGGCGGTCCCGCAAGCGCGCCTTCATCTCGTTGGCGGCCTTGTTGGTAAAGGTGAGGGCCACGAGCTCCGTCATCCGCACCGGATCCGGCGGGCGCATCAGCAGGTTCACGCACCGCTCCACCAGCAAGGTGGTCTTGCCGGTGCCCGCGCCCGCGGTCACCACGACGTTGCGGTCGAAGGTCGTGGTGGCCCGCCGGCGCTCCAGGTCATCTGCGGGCGGTGCGGTCATGAGGGGTCAGTCCTTCGAGTCGGGCTTTTGTTTCCGTATCTGCGACAGCGCTTTCGCAGCCGGATGCCGCCCGGCGCGAGTGGCGGAGGGAAAATGGTCCTTGCGGCAGATCTCGGACACCTCGCAGAAGCGGCAATAGTCGCCCGGCAGGATGAAGAACTCACCGGAACGGATGCCCCGCAGGAGTCGCGCCACCACGTCGCGGATCCGTTCGCCGTCAGATTCCCGCAGGTCGCTGCCCGGAAATTCGCAAGAGGCCAGCGGGCCGTCCTTCCAGCGGCTGGCGAGAAAGTAGTAGAAGGCTGCTTCGACGGCCGCGGACGTGGTGGGGCTTCGGGCGCTCGCGTAGTCGGCGGCGAGCAGGATATAGAACGGGAGTTGCAGCTTCTGTCCCCGAATCGCCGCGAGCAACGGATCCCCGTCCTCGGTGCTGGCTTTGCGGCTGGTCTTGTACTTGTAGTCGATGACCCGATGGCGGTGGTCCCGGTCATGGTGGTCGATGCGGTCCAGGCGGCCGTGAACCGGCAGGTCCCGGAGGTCTTCGGGCCAGTCCGCGTCGAGTCGCGTGGTCAGGTCCTTTTCGAACTCCACGGGCCGGAAGCCTGATCGCATCATCTCGTCCCGGTCCTCCCGGACCGCCCCCCGCAGCATACCGGCGAGCTCTTCCCCGGCCACTTCCCATGCCGCCGGGTAACCCGTGGGATCACTTTCCTCGAAGGCGGAAAGGACCTCGGCCGCCACACGGTCGAGCCATGCGCTCCAACCGTCCCCCCAGGCGAGGTCGGCGTTCTGATAGAACCCTTGCAGGATATCGTGACAGAGCCGCCCCCATTCCAGGGCCGGGACCGCCTCCGCCGTCTCCGGGCGCTCCAGCCGTTCCAGCCGGAGCACCCGGCGGGCGAAATACTGGAACGGACAGCGGCCGTAGGCTTCCAGCGCCGTGGGGGAGACGCCCTGATCCAGCATCTCGTTCCACACCTCTTCCAGGGGCCCCGTGATGCCGTCCAGCGGCCCCGGCGTTCCGGCGCCGTCTTCCAGTGCGCGGACGGCCGCCACGCTTCTTTCGAAACCTTCCACGGATGCGCCGTTCATGCGCACCAGCGGGGCCGGGTCCTTGCCGCCCAGTGCCCGCCGCACCGCCATCTCTTCCGGCAGGAGCCACCGGGGGTCGTCGAACGGCGGCAGGCGCTGCTTGCCGAGAACGCTTTTCGGAATCCGGAAGGTGTCCAGGCCGTGTCCGTCCCCGCCGGGAACGGCGTCTACCTCGCGGAGGTACCAGGACGGGGCGAGCGGCCGGCCGGCCCCGTCCGCGCGCTGGTAGCTGTAATAAAGGCGGTCGGTGACCGAGCCCGAGAGCAGGGCGAACAGCAGCCGCTCCTCGTCGTGCCCCGCCAGCTTCGGCGAGATCTTGTAGCCCAGGTCCGTCTCCAGGACGCGCCGTTCGTGGTCCCGCAGGAACGGGTCCTCGCGGATGGTGCGCGGGAACACGCCCTCGTTCATGCCCACGAGGAAGAGCGCCTGGAAGGGGACGCCGCGGGCCGAGCCGGCATCCATGACCTGGACGCCCTGCCCGACTTCCCGCGACCGCGGCACCGAGGCCTGGTCCAGGCTCTTGCGCAGGGCCTGGGCGAACGACTCGAGTGAGACCCTGGGTGTTATCGTGTGCAGGGCGGCCAGCCCGTCGAAGGTCTCGTCGATGGCTTGCGCCACCTCGGCCGCGGCTTCGTCCCGGCCGGGGTTGAGGAACCGGTCGATGAGGGCGCGCCAGCGGGCGCTCAGGTCCGACCATGTGCCCTCCTCGGGCAGCGCGCTCAGATGCTCGTGCAAGTCGTTGACGGTTTTCAGCAGCGCGTCGAGCTGCTCCGGCCAGATGCGTAACGGGCGGCCCTCCGGGTCGTCCATGCGGTTCAGGGGGAGGCCCTTGTCGAGGTAGCGCTCCAGGCGGCGCCATTCGGCGATGCCCCGGGTGATGCACAATGACCGGGTGGCCATATCCCAGAGATCCGGCCTGGGGTCGATGGCCGGACCGAGTACAGCCTGAAAGTTGAAGTCGTGGGATGAAACGAGGTCGATGACGCCGGCCCGCGGGTAGTCGTGGACCGGCAGGTCCAGCAGCGTCAGCACCGCCCGGACCCGATTGGAGCGGCGCAAGGGCTCCCTGGCCGGGGTGTGGAACGGGATGCCGTGCTCCGGAAAGATCTCCTGGATCCACGGCAGGCAGGCGTCCAGGGTGCGCGCCACCACCCCCACGCGCTGGAATTCGATCCCCTCTTCCTCCACCAGCCGGAGCAGGTTCTTGGCCACGGTGAGGACCTCGTCGCGAGGCCCCGCGCAACTGATGATCTCGCGGCGGGGGGAGCGGTCCGCCGGCGGACCGGTATCCGGGGCGCGGCCGCCCGCAGAGGCGTCGGGTGCCGCGCGGCCGCCGAGCAGGTCCACCACCTCGTCCGTCCCGGCGAGTCCGCAGATGTAACGGTCGTAGAAGTCCTGGGCGAAGGACCAGTCCGGATGCCTTTGGGCAAGGGGATAGAACAGGGTCACCGGGTAGTTGCCGGCAACGCTCCGAAAGAGCTCCAACTGGCTCTGGGTCAGGTCGTAGAAGCCGTGGTAGCATATGCGTTCGAACTGCCCGAGATAGGTCGAGGCCGGCGCATGCCGCGCCACCATCGCATCAAGGTCCTGGTGGTCCCGGGCCTGCCACTCCGGGAAGCGGCGCTTCACCTCCCGGTACAATTCGAAGATATCGCCCAGCGCGTTCCGGTCCCGGTTGCGGAAGAGTCCCTCCCGCAATGCCTCCAGCGCGGTCTCGGGATCCACCATGGCATCCTTCAGGTCCCGCAGGCTTTGCCACAGGGCGGAGCAGACGCCGTCGTTCTCCATCGTCCGGGCGAACCGTCCGCTGGCCGGGATCACGCGCTTCAGGGCCTCCTCCATGAACGTCTGGTCACGCAGTGTCGGGTCCGCCGGGCCGTGCACTTCGTGGAACAGCTTCAGGCTGAGCTGGGAGAAGGTGAGGACGTGAAAGTTCAGCAGGTGAAGACCGTGCTCCCGGGCCAGCAGGACCTTCACCCGGCGGCGCAGCGTCTCCGAGGGCACCACCAGCAGGAGCGGGGCCAGCGGATCCTGCTCCTTGCGCGTGCGGATCTCCTCCGCGAGGGCGTCTTCGAGTTGTGGATGACAGGGACCGAGGAATATCTTCATGGAAGAATCGGAAGGGCCTCCTTCGCCAGGCTTCGAGGCGACGGCGAGGTTGCGCCCTTCGACTTCGCTACGCCTGTCCCGAGCTTGCCGAAGGGCTCGGGCCGAAACGGCACCAGGAATGTGGCAGATCCGGTGTGCGTTGCCAAGGTCCGTCCGGCACTGCTAATGTCGGCTGCATGAGAGTCCACTTCCTCGGGTCCGGGGACGCCTTCGGCAGCGGCGGCAGAAACCAGACCGCCTACCTGCTGGAGGACTCGCCGCACCTTTATCTCCTCGACTGCGGGCCGTCGACGTTGCCGGCCCTCAAGCGCGCCGGGCTGGACCCGGCGGAACTGGACGCGGTCATCCTCAGCCATCTTCACGGCGACCACTTCGGCGGCCTGCCCTTCTTCTTCATCCACTACCTTTACAACAAGCCCCGGAGCCGTCCGCTGGAGCTGGCCGGCCCGCCCGGCGCCGAGCAGCGGATACGCGATCTCATGAGGTTCATGTACGGCGAGAAGGAGTTGCCCTTCGCTGCCTTTTCGGTGTTGGAGCCGGATACCGTCACCGCGGTCGCCGGCGCCGAGGTGCGGGCCTTCCGGGTCCCGCACCAGACCGACGCCGTCTCCCTCGGGCTCAGGGTCACGGTCGGCGGGCGCACCGTGCTCTTCTCCGGTGATTCGAGCTGGACGGACCAGTTCATCACTCACAGCCGGGACGCCGACCTGTTCATCTGCGAGTGCTGCCACTACGACGTGCCGTCCCCCTCGCACATGAGCTATGTGGACATCGCCGCGCACCGGGAGCGCCTGGAGTGCAAGCGGCTGATCCTCACGCACATGGGAGAGGAGATGCTGGCCCGGCGACACATGTTGCCGGTCCGGACTGCGGAGGACGGACTGGTGATGGATCTGTGAGGGAACGCACGCCCCGCATCCGTCATTCCCGCGAGGCAGTGTGTGTCAAAACGCCAATTCCGGGGTACGAAAGGCCAATCCGTCATTCCTGCGCCTCTCCGTCATTCCCGCGAAAGCGCTGCAACTTGACCCTAAATCCGTCACCAAGAAAGTATGGACCTCGTTGGAGCCCGTGATAAAGGGGGCTAAGGATGGTAGTAAGGCAAGCAAGACCATCACCAACGAGGTGCAATTATTATGAAGCAAGGGCTACTGGGATTCCAGTATGAGGAAGAGAAGAAGAGGGCGGGGATGACGGGATTGTCAGGGCTGGGGGTGTACCTGGAGTTGATGGAGGCGATGGGGTTGAAGCGATGGGTGGAGGGGCGTGTGGGGCTACGGAGAGGGGGACAGGGCTGGACGGACAGCCAGGTGGTGACGGCGCTGTTGCTGCTGAACTTGGCGGGCGGGGAGTCGGTGAGCGACGTGGAGGTATTGGAGAAGGACGAGGGGTTGAAGCGAATGATGGGAGAGGCGGAGGGACACGGGCTGAATCGGGGAGAGCGGCGCGGGCTGGAGCGGCGATGGCGAGTGGAGCGACGGCGCGGGTTTCCGTCGGAGCCGGCGGTGTTTCGTTATTTGCGAGGGTTCCATGATGAGGAGGCGGAGGGCCAGCGTGAGGAGCACAAGGCGTTCATTC
The DNA here is from genome assembly GCA_965214905.1 of uncultured Binatia bacterium (SeqCode). Taxonomy (GTDB): domain Bacteria; phylum Desulfobacterota; class Binatia; order UBA9968; family JAJDTQ01; genus JAJDTQ01. The sequence goes on along the minus strand of OZ243984.1, from coordinate 1,429,615 downwards.
CGGCGGAGAATGAGGCATTGCGAGGGTTGTGGGAGGTGAACGGGGCGATGTTGTGCTGGATGCAGAGGCGTTGGCCTCAGCGGGAGGCGACGCTGGACATGGATGCGACGTTGGTGGAGACGCAGAAGCGGGAGGCATTGGCGAGCTACCAGAAGACCAAGGCGTATCAGCCGTTGACGACGTACTGGTGGGAGACGGAGAGTGTGGTTCATTCGGAGTTTCGGGACGGGAACGTGCCTGCGGGGTATGAGCAGTTGCGGGTGATGCGGGAAGCGTTGCGGCATCTGCCTCGTGGGGTGAAGACGGTACGGCTGAGGTCGGACACGGCGGGGTACCAGCAGGAGTTGTTGAAGTACTGCGCGGAGGGGAAGGACGAGCGCTTCGGGGTGATCGAATTTGCGGTGGGGGTGGACGTGACGGCGGCGTTCAAGCGGGCGGTAGGGCGGGTTCGGGAGCGGGAGTGGAAGCCTGTGTACCGAGGGACGGGCAAGAATCGGGTGAAGACCGAACAGGAGTGGGCGGAGGTGTGCTTCGTGCCGAACTGGATCGCACGCCGGAAGAAGGGGCCGGCGTACCGATTCATCGCCACCCGAGAGCCGTTGAGAGAGCCGCCATTGCCGGGGATGGAGGATCAGATGGAGTTGCCGTTTCCCACCATGGAGTCGTCCAACGGGGGATGGCACAAGGTCTTTGGCATCGTCACCAACCGCAAGATTGCCGGGGATGCGGTGGTGGAGGGGTACCGGCAGCGGTGTGGCAAGAGCGAACAGGCCCATAGTGTTCTGAAAAGTGACTTGGCCGGGGGCCGGCTGCCTTCCGGGTTGTTCGGGAGCAACGCGGCATGGTGGGCGATGGCGGTGTTGGCGTTCAACCTCAACGCGGTCATGAAGCGGCTGTGGGGTGAGAAGTGGATCGGCAAGCGTTTGAAGGCCGTGCGCTTCGCCGTGATTGCCCTTCCGGGTCGAGTGGTGCGGCACGCTCGGAAGTGGATCATCCGCTTGGCTCGAGGCCATCCTTCTTATGACCTGCTGCTGAAGACCCGGCGCAGGATACAGGCGCTGGCTGCCGACCCCGCCGCAGCCTAGAACACCCAGTATCAGACTCACCGTCGAGAGCGACCCCACCGGGTGGCACCGCCGGAGTGTTGCCTTTGACTCGCCAGCAACCTCCCCGGTGCGCCCATACACTGCCAACTCCCGATGGAGAGCCCACCCACCCCCCGTCAACCCCCCCTACACTCCCTCTCCATGCTCCTGATTACCGAATCCTTCCTCCCAAATCTCTCCCGCGCTTCGTTTGATGACGGATTTGGGTTGACATACCGGCGAACGTCCCCTACAAACCCGCCATGCCTAGAGTCACTTTCATGCCGCTGGGGCAGAGCTTCGAGGTCGAGGACGGCACCACCATCCTGGTGGCGGCGATTCGCAACGGCGTCAAGCTGCGCCACGACTGCACCGAGGCCATCTGCGGCACCGACAAGGTGAGGATCCTTGCCGGAGAGAACAACCTGAGCCCCATGGACGACAACGAGGAGTTGACCCTGTCCATGCTGGATTCGGACCCTGCCGACCGTCTGGGATGCGTTGCCAAGCTGATCGGCGACGTGATCGTGGAGATTCCCGCCGAGTAATTCCACGTTGACCGGATAGGCGTCGCCAGGAGCCTGTATAGGCCGGTAGCGCGATGCGGGCACGGACGGGTTTGAAACCCGCCCGTACATCGGCGTCCGAGTTCTACGGCGCAGGCTGCCAAGCCGCTGACGTCGGGCCTTTCGTCAAACCATCAACCTGGAGGCCCAAATGAGCAGAGTCAAGGAAGCGCTCGACCGGAAGGGAACCCTGGTCATGCCCGGGGTTTACGATGCCTTGAGCGCCCGCATCGCCCACCGCGCCGGCTTCGACGTGATCTTCACCACCGGCTACGGCATCTCGGCGACGCTGTTGGGGGAGCCCGACTTCGGCATCCTCACGCAGACCGAGATGCTGAGCACCATCTACCGCATCTGCGGCGCGGTGCCGACGCCGGTCATCGTGGACTCGGACACCGGTTACGGCAACGCGGTGAACGTGGTCCGCACCGTCACCGAGCTGTCACGGGCGGGAGCGGCGGGCATGTTCCTGGAGGACCAGGTCTGGCCCAAGCGCTGCGGTCACATGAGGGGCAAGCAGGTGGTGCCCCTGGACGAGTATCTCAAAAAGCTCAACGCCGCGGCGGCGGCGAGGGGGGACGGAGACCTCTTCATCGTGGCCCGGACCGATGCGCGCCAAGCCCTCGGCCTCGACGAGGCCATCCGGCGCGGCAACGCTTTCAAGGAGAACGGCGCCGACGCGGTGTTCATCGAGGCGCCGGAGAGCCGCGAGGAGATGCGGGAGATCGCCCGCAACGTCCCGGGTCCGCTGGTGGCCAACATGATCGAGCGGGGGGCCACGCCGCTCATGACGCCCGCCGAGCTCGGGGACCTGGGTTTCGCACTGATCGTCTGGCCCGTGGGTCCGCTCTACTCCGCGGCCATGGCGCTCAAGAACTACTACTCCAACCTCAGGGAGAAGGGTACGGCCGAGGCCCTCATGGACCGGCTGCTGCCGTTCGACGAGTTTCACGAGATCGTGGGGCTCGAGGAGAAGTACGCTCTGGACGAGAAGTACCGGACATGAGGCTCTCCCCTGGCGGGAGAGGGGTCATGGCCCCGTCGGGCAGGTCGAGCAGCAGCCGCCGGACCTCCCTCAGGTCGGCGCGAAGGTCCAGCTTGCCGAGTTGTCTCATGATGTCCGCCATCAACTCGGCGTCACTCGTGCCGTCTCCGCGGTAGATCTGAAAATAGGCTTTCCCTTCCCGGACGCCCACCTTGGCGTGCTGGTAGATCACCCGCACCGGCGTGCCCCTGGGCACCCGGGGATACAGGTAGGCGATGTCCTCGGGGTACAGCCGGATGCAGCCGTGGGTCACCCGGCGGCCGATGGCCCACGCGTTGTTGGTGCCGTGAATCCCGTAGGTGGTCCGGGACAGCCGCATCCAGTATTTCCCCAGCGGGTTGTCCGGTCCCGGGGGGACGGTCCTGCGCGGGTGCTCCATCTTCTGCCGGATCGAAGCCGGCACGTACCACACGGGGTTCGTGCGCTTCTGTCCGATACGATAGCTTCCCGCCGGCGTCTCCTGACCTTCCACGCCCACCCCCAATGGAAAGGTCATGACCCTGGCGTCGGGCAGATAGTAGTACAGCCTCATCTCGGGCATGTTGAGAACGAGCCCCTCCCGTGGGGCGTCGGGAAGAATCCACTGCGAGGGGATGGCGATCCTCGATCCGTCACCGGGGAGCCAAGGGTCCACGCCAGGGTTCGCCCGTATCAGCTCCCGATACCCAAGGTGGTTCAGGCGGGCGATGTCAAGGAGGGTATCGTTGAATTGGACGACGTGTGTCCCGGGGGTTCCGATGATGGTGGAATCGACACCCCGGTCCGCGTTCCCGTTGGAGGACTCGCGATACTCGAAGACGGTGGCGGCGGGCTTCCACGGGGTCCCCATGGACGGTTGAGAGAAGGCCGTCAATCCAAGGACCGTCAACACAAAGCCCGTCAACGCAGCGCTTAAAGTCAATCTCATGCCCCCATCCCCGTCATCATGCCCCCGTCCCCGTTCGAAATCTCCCTCACCCTGGCCCTCTCCCCGGGGGAGAGGGAAGGAAAGCACCGGTTGGGTGAGTTCGGTTGAAATTTGTCAACCCGGATTATACCATCTTTTTCCCGGTGACTTGTACCGCAGGCCCCTCGACAGGTGGGAAAGGACCCCGAAATGCCGTTTGTCGCCGCGTTGGCTGCGAGCCACGCACCCAACATGCTGCTCGACCCCGGCGCCGAGTGGGAAGAGTTCATGAAGCTGCACTACCGCATGGCGCCGCAGGCGGCCGGCGCCAAGCCTTCCCTGGAGTTGCAGCAGAAGTTGCGGCAGGACGCGGAGAATGCCTTTGCCGTGCTCCGCTCGGATCTCGAAGCCGCCAGACCCGACGTGCTGATCGTGGTGGCCAACGACCAGTTCGTGAACTTTTTCTTCGATAACATACCGACCTTTTTCGTCACGCTGGCGGACGAGGTCCACGGCCGGTTCACCCGGTACCGGTTCCACTACCGGAACCACCCGGAGCTGGGCCGGGCGATCCTCGATGCCGGGGTCGCCGCCGGGCTGGATCTGTCCTTCGGCGAGGACATCGAGCTGCAGCACACGCAGATGGTGCCGCTGCATTTTCTTCTGCCCGAGCCGGAGATCCCCATCCTTCCCGTCTTCGTCAACACCTGGATCGACCCGTTGCCGACGCCGGCGCGCTGCTACGGGCTGGGGCGCCTGATCCGGCAGGTGGCGGACGCGGCGCCCGAGCGGGTGGCCGTGCTCGCCACCGGCGGCCTGTCGCACTTCCCCGGCTCCCCCCGGATCGGTGAGATCGATACGAGCTTCGATGAGGGGTTGCTCCGGCAGATGCGCGCCGGCGAGGGTCCCGCGCTGGCTGGCCTGACGCTCGAGCAGTTGCGGCAGTCCGGGAACTCCGAGTTCCTCAACTGGATGGTCATCATCGGGGCCGTGAACGATACCCCGGCCGCCGAGACCTTCTACATGCCCGACCACGTCGCCACCGGGTGGGGGTTCGCGAGTTGGAGAATTTGACGCGCTCGTATGGAAGGGCGCTACACCAGGTCCATGAGCACGGGGTCCACGGGAGCATCACATGAGCCGCTACCACCTGAACCGTTTCCTGTTCGACCTGAAGATGAAGCCGGACACCCTGGACCAGGCGCATGCCGACCTGGACCAGGCGTTGTCCGACTATGACCTCAGCGCGGAGGAGATCGCGGCCATCAAGACACGGGATCCGCGGCAGTTGCGGCCGCTGGGTGCTCACGGGATGTTGTCGCTCTACCTGATGCGGCTGGACCCGGAGTTCGACGACAACATTTATTGGACGCAGAAGTGAAGGCGGACGTCCGCCGGGGCGCCGCCTTCGGGTGAGCCCGGCGCATTCCGCACGAGGAGTCTTGGATGGATTTGGGATTGGCAGGCAAGGTGGCGCTGGTGGGCGGCGCCAGTCAGGGAATGGGGCGGGCCATCGCCGCCGGTTTCGCGCGGGAAGGCGCGAAGGTGAGCATCTGCGCCAGAGGCGGTGAAGCGTTGGAACGCGCCGCCGGCGAGATTCGCACGGCCACGGGCGGAGACGTCCTCGCCACGGTGGCGGACATGTCCAGGTATGACGACATCCGGAGCTTCGTGACCAGGAGCGTCGAGGCTTTCGGACGAGTGGACGTGGTGGTGAACAACGCCGGCGGGCCTCCGTTCGGAGCGTTCGATGGGTTGAGCGAGGACGACTGGATCGGCGCGTACAATCTGAGCCTCATGGGCACGGTAAGGCTCACCCGTGAGGCGGTGCCGCACATGAAGAAAGCGGGGGCGGGACGCATTATCAACGTCACGTCCTACGGTATCAAGGAGCCCATCCCTGGACTGATCCTGTCCAACACGTTCCGCACGGGCGTGGTGGGTTGGGCCAAGACGCTCTCGCGTGAGCTGGCGCCCGACAACATCCTCATCAACACCGTGTTGCCCGGACGCATCGACACCGAGCGCCATCACAACCTCAACGTGGCCCGAGCCAGGCGGCTCGACCTGCCCCTGGAAGAAGTCCAGAAGCAGAGCAAGGCCGAGATTGCCCTGGGCCGTTTCGGGCAGTCCGAGGAAGTTGCGGATCTGGTGGTCTTCCTTGGCTCCGACCGTGCGAGCTACATTACTGGAACGACGCTCCTGATCGACGGCGGTCTCGTCAGGACACTCATGTAAGGAAAGAGCCATGGTTTACTATATCGTTCAATGGGACCTGCCGGATCAGAAGGCCAACCTGACGATCTACAGCAACAAGGCCAAGAACGATTGGCTGCCCATGACGCTGGCAGCCCCCGGGGTCAGGGAGATTCGTAATCTACGGAACCCCCTGGAGGTCAGCCCCCAGGTCGCGATCATGATCGAGTTCGACTCCCTGCACGCGTGGCAGGAGTTCGTGGAATCCCAGGACTACATCCGCATCATGCGCGAGTTGAGGATTCTGGGATGCGCCAACTTCAACGCGCAGGTCTGGTCCCCGTCCCGCTACTTCCCGGAATCGCTGAAGCGGGACAGCTAGTTATGCCGACTCCGGATGTTCCCGCTTGATCCCGACGTGGGTACGTATGAAAACAGATTCGAGATCCTCCGTACCAGGACGCCCAAGGCCATCCCCGGAGACGACTTCCGGCCGGCCTCCGTCCTGGCGCCGATCCAGGAGCGCCCGGACGGAGACCACCTCGTCCTCACGTTGCGGGCGGAGAACCTGAGCTCCCACAGCGGTCAGGTGGCGTTTCCGGGGGGGAGCGTCGATCCGGCAGACGACGGCGCGGTGGCCACGGCGCTACGGGAGACCCGGGAAGAGATCGGCGTCGATCCCGGCCACGTGCGCATCCTGGGCCAGCTCGACCAAGTGGTGGCGGGCTACAATTTCCTGGTGACCCCTTTCGTGGGAGTGATTCCCTTTCCGTACGAGTTCCGCTCCGACCCCCGGGAAACGGCCGCAGTGTTCTCCGTGCCGGTGGCCGCGCTGTTGAAGCAGGACGCCCTGACCCTGGATTTCCGCTTGTCCAGGAGATCGGAGCCCATCTATCATTTTCAGTATCAGGAGTGGGATATCTGGGGGGCCACGGCGCGGATGGTCAAGCAGTTACTCGAGCTCGTATACGGCTACGAGCCGAGGGCCGTAAGGCCGTCGTGACCGGGACGCGGACAACGGCGTTACGGGTCACTAGTCGAGGTCGATGTCCTTGAGGGGCTTCTCGATGGGCTCGTCCTTGGCCTTCTTGAGCAACTCCTGGAACTTTCGGTCCAGCACCTTGCCCTTGTCTTTTTCCGCATCGAGGAGGTGACGGTACTTCTGGTCGCGCTGTGTCGCTTCTTCCCGAAGCAGGCGGCCGGCGTCCTTGAGTTCCGGCGCCTTGTACTGCGGCGGCGGCAGTTCGTGCCGTAACACCACCGCCAGCGATGGGTCCACGATCAGGGTTGCGCCGCAGCAGGGGCAATCCAGCTTGATCGTCCGAGGTTCCTGGTCCGGCATGATGGTTTCCGGTTACCGGCTACCCACGCAGCTCGATCTGTTCGCCGTCGGGGCCGCCGAAGACGACCCGGCGCCAGCCCTCCTCCCGCGGCTCCCGCGCCGCGGTGCCGTGGGGCGCCCGCAGCAGCGTTACGCCGCGTTGTTGCAGTTCCGCCACCGTTTCGTCGAAGTTGTCGGTCTCCAGGCAGAAATGAAACCCGGTCATGGCGCCCTCGCTCCGGTGGGTCAGCTCCAGAACGGTGTCTCCGAGCTTCAGGTACGCGATCTGCATCCCCGCCGTGGCCTGGTGCTGAAAATACTTCCGGAAGCCGAAGTGCTCCTCGTAGAAGGCGATGGTACGGTCCAGGTCCGCGACATGGAGCGCTACATGGTCGATTCTCTTGAACATGGCGGTCCCCCCGTCCAGGCTATATCACGATTGCCGTCCAAAGTCCCAGGTTGTCCCCGGAACCTCCCGAAACCCGAAATGCCTCGTCAATGCACGAGACTGCGGAAGCCGGGGCTTCGAGCCGCGGGCGTTTCATCCCGCATGTCCCGCATCGAAACGATGTCTCGCGGCACTGGGAGTGAGGAAGGGTACCGGAAACTCCGGGGCCAGGGACAGCAGGTCGTCATCGCCGCTCACAAGGGCATCGGCCCGGCCCAACAGCGCCAGTTCGAGGAAGGGCCGGTCGAAAGGATCGCGGCAATGCGGTACGGCGGGCGGCTTCGATACGATGACGGTCTCGCACCATGGCAGGTAATCCGCCAGCAAGTCTTCCCGCTCGTGGCGGGTCAGTTGGAACTTCGGGTAGGACAAAGCTCGTATCAACTCCAATGTCGTCGCCTGGCTTGCCAGCGGGACGACGGTTTCCGACTGCCACGCGTGACGCAGCCATGATAGGGATCCGGCGGGAAACAGCAGGGCCGACAGCAGCACGTTGGTGTCGAGCACCACGCGCGACGGGGTCATTCGGCCCGACGAGCCCAGGCCACGGCCTTGGCTACATCGTCCTCGTCCACGCCGAGTTCGGCCAATTTTGCGCGTACGGCGTCGACACGGGTCAGACGCACGGGCGTCAGCACGATGCGGCCCGTCTCCCTGGTCACATCGAAATACTCGTAGCCTTGAAGGTCGGACACGACCGCTTTCGGCAGGGTGATCTGGTTCTTGGAGGTCAGTTTCGCGAGCATTCGTGCATGCCTCCTGACGGGTAAGGAAAAAAGGAAACCAAATTTCCTTTCCAACTGCAATTACAATGGCGCGGGCCGGTAACCAAACCGATTCCTTGCATCCACTGCGTCGATTCTGCACCATGGTTCCATCCATGCCGGTCTATCGCTTGAACCGCCGCCTCGCTTTTCCCTCCCCGCACGAGGCGGAACCCGGCGGACTGCTGGCGGTGGGCGGCGACCTTGGCAGCGCACGCATTCTGCTGGCCTACTCCATGGGCATCTTCCCCTGGTACAGCAAAGGGGAGCCGATCCTGTGGTGGTCGCCGGACCCCCGCTGCGTCCTGGACCTCGACGACTTCCACGTCTCCAGGCGGCTGCGGCGCGTCCTGAACCAGGGGAGATACCGGGTCACCTTCGACGAGGACTTCGCGGGCGTGATCCGGGCTTGTGCAACCGTGGAGCGGCGCGGCCAGGAGGGCACCTGGATCACGCCGGAAATGGAACGGGCCTACGTGCGTCTCCACGAAGCGGGAGTGGCCCATTCAGCGGAAAGCTGGCTCGGTGAGGACCTCGTCGGAGGCATTTACGGCATTGCTCTGGGCAGGGGGTTCTTCGGCGAGTCGATGTTCCACCGCGAGACCGACGCCTCCAAGGTGGCGGTGGCGTGGTTGGTGGGCCGGCTCGCGGGCTGGGGCTTCCATTTCATCGATGCGCAGGTTACAACCTCCCACATGCTGAGCCTCGGCGCCCGGGAGGTGCCCCGGGCGGTTTTCCTGAAGCGCCTGGGAGAGGCATTGCGGCATCCGACCCGCCGCGGAAGTTGGCGGCACATCCACAATGACTTGAACGCGGACACACGATCACCAGGGAAGGGAGGGGCCTGAAATGGCCAGCGTCAAGGAAGCGTTTACCTGCAAATATCAATCGACCAAGAACGCCGGAATCGAGGAAGCCACGTTCTCGCCGGGAGACGAGGTCGAGGTGGTGAAGGAGTGGAGCAACGACATGTGTCTGGTGAAGAACGCCGACGGCGTGGTCTTCAACGTGCCGACGAAGAACCTGAATCCGTGAAGCACGGCCTACCGCCGGTCACGCGCCGCGAAACTCGTCGGGGAAGAGCCGGACGGCGCTCTCGATGGGCGGGCCGGGCATATGGATGAGGCTGCAGAACCCTTTTCCCTTGTTGAAGGCGATCACCTTGCCGAACTGTTCCGTCAGCGCATCGTTCCCCTGGCCCTGCTGAACCTTCTTGAGCAGCGCCGCCAGCATGTTCGTTTCCATGCGGCATGCCGGGCACTGGCCGCAGGACTCTCTGGCAAAGAAATCCGCGATCCGCACCACTTCATCCACCACTGAATCGTCTTCGGTGAGGACCTTGACGACGCCGCATCCGATGGACGAGCCGGCTTCCTGCAAGGAGGCGTGATCGAGCGGGACGTCGAGTTGATCGGGTAGCAGAAACGCCGATGACGGACCTCCCGGCAGGATCGCCTTGATGCCCTTGCCGCCCTTCAAGCCGCCGCCGCATTCTTCCACGAGGCGCCGCAGGGGGGTCCCCAGGGGGAGTTCGTAGACGCCGGGCCGCTCCATCTCGTCCCCCAGCGAGAAGATCATGGTGCCGGGGCTCTCGCCGGTGCCGAAGGAGCGGTACCACTCCGGCCCTTTGGCAACGATGGGCGCGATGTTGCCGAAGGTTTCGACGTTGTTGACGAGGCTGGGCTTGCCGAACAGGCCGGCGGTGACCGGGAAAGGCGGCTTTTGCCGGGGCAGGGGTTCCTTGCCCTCGATGACTTCCAGGGCTGCGGTATCCTCTCCGGCGACGTAGTTCGACGGGGCCGCCACCAGCACGAGTTCGAGGCTGAAACCGGAACCGGCGATGTTCTCGCCCCAGTAACCCGCCTCCCGGGCGTCACGCATGGCGGTCTTTACCGAGCGCGTGGCTGCTTCATAGCCGTGGTTGATGTAGAGGTAGGCTTTCTCCGCCTGCACCGCATAGGCTGAGAGAATGACCCCTTCGAGGATGAGATGGGGAACATTCTCCATGAGCACGCGGTCCTTGTTGCTGCCGGGCTCGTCCTCGCCCCCGTTCATGACCACGTAGTGGGGCGTTGCGGGGCATTCCAGGGTCAGCGCCATCTTCTTGCCGGTGGGAAATCCCGCGCCGCCCCGGCCGCGCAGACCCGAGGCGTCCACCCTGGCGATGACGTCTTGGGGGGATCGTTCTCCCAGTCCGCCGGCGGCCTGATAACCGCCTCTCGAACGATAGGCGTCGAGGTCTTCGGGCCCCTCGACCACGCCCCGCGGGAACAGGATGCCTTCCATGACGGCTAAAAGACTCCGGTGTCGAGCAATTGGTAGATGAGTTCCTTGAGCGAGGGGTCGATCTTGTCCAGCCGGTCCACCTGCGGCCCGCCGGCCAGATACGCGACGACGTCGTCCACGTCCTCGCTCTTCACCCCGGCGTACCAGCACTTGTCCGGATAGACGACCATGTTGGGGCCTTCCTGACAGGCGCCGAAGCACATGTAGGAACGCACCTCCACGTCATCCAGTCCTTCGGCTGCCACCCGTTCCTGCAGCTCCTTCATCAGCTCCTCGGAGCCCCGACTCTTGCAGTCGACATTCTGACAGACGAGGCAGAATCGATTCACCAGGGGTTCTCCTTACCGGCAGAGGGGAACAGGGGCCGCGGCCTTCGGAGACCGCGACCCTCGGCAACGAGGCGGCGGACAGGGCCTGTCGACACTACCCTAGTTCATTTGAAGGACCCAGTCCTTGTCCTTGAAGATCCCGCTCAGGACGCGCTCGTCCTCGGCGCCGGGAAGCACCTCGGACAGATGTTTCTCATATTCCGTCTCGGAGAGCAAATCACCGTCAACGCTGTACCGCATGCCCGCGTGGTCGCCGATGGAGCGGTTGAACCTGACGTCCGGAATCCTGAGGTCGGGCTCGCCCTCGGGGACGAAGTTGTTGAGGTTGTCCACCAGCCCCCGGCATTCGTCGAGATAGTGCGTCCGGGAGAGCTCGTTGAGCTTTTCCTTGTCCGCGGGTCCCTCGGCGGTAGCCTCGTCGAAGCGACCCTTGATGCCCCATACGTAAGCCCACTGGGCCGACGAGGAGTGGTCGGTGCCGAAGAGGTCGTAGGCCGTGGACAGCCACTTGTTGAAGTACTTCTGGATGATGGGGACGGGGATTCGGTTCGCCCTGACGATGCGGGTGAGGCCGGTATTCCCGGTGAACATGTGGAAGAACTCTTCCTTGAGCATGGCCGACACGCTGCGCGCCAGCGGAGCGAAGGCCGAGTGGCTGAGCATGGTGAGCTGGAACTTGCCGTCCCGGTCCACGAACTGTGTGTAGGTGAAGAAATCCAGCCAGTTGTTCACGGGCTCGTTGAACGAGCCCAGCAGGCGCTTCTGCTCGTTGGCCCTGCGCTCCAGCAGCTTTCGCGCCTCGATCTTGCCGGTATCGCCGAAGTACTTCACCAGCAGGTAGCACATCTGCCAGCCGTGCCGCATTTCGTCGCTGTTGACCCGTATCAACGCCTGGCGGTCGTACTCGGTCGGGGCGTTGTCCAGCAGGTTCTTTTGCTGCTCGACCGAAGCGAACTCGGTGTCGCCCTGATAGACGATGAGAGTGAGCAACGCGTCCCGGATGGACTGGTTCGGTATCTGGCCCACCCGCTCCCACTTGGATTGGCCCGAATAGTCGCCGAACTCGATGTCGCCGGTGTGTAAGTCGCCGAGCCTGGTCTCGAACTTGTAATCACCCAGCAGGTCCGCGTCATACCCGATGTCCTTCTGCCATTCCTTGAAGCAGTCGATCCAGTCGTCGAAAGTCGATATCCTCGTCATCTCCATGACTCCTTGGTTCTGCTAGCATTTCAAACGAGCGTTCGCTAAAGTTAATGCTTTCTGGCGCCAACGTCAACCCTCCGGCGGGACTTGGCCGTCATGCGGTGATGAATTTCTCTTGCGTGCCCTTTTCTTTGGCCCGGATTTGTGAAACAAAGACCGCTTGAATGCCAAGGGTTGTCTCACCAAGACAAAAGCTTAGGAGGCTCGTCATGGTCAGTCGGTTTATCCGTATCGTCATGGTTTCGGCGCTTGTCCTTGCGCTGGTGCCGTCGCTCTCCCTGGGAGCGGACGACTTCTTCAAGGGCAAGACCATTCGTTTCGTGGTCGGATTCTCGCCCGGCGGCGGCTTCGACACCTACACCCGGCTCATCGCCCGCCACTTCGGCAAGCATGTGCCCGGCAATCCCAGGACCGTGGTTCAGAACCGGACCGGCGCCGGCAGCCTGATCGCCGCCAACTACATCTACAACCGGGCCAAGCCGGACGGCCTGACCATCGGCAACTGGATCGGCCCGCTGGTGCTGCAGCACGTTCTCGGCAAGAAGGGCATCAAGTTCGACGGCCGCAAGTTCAACTGGCTGGGTGTGCCGTCCACCGACGACAACACCTGCGCGCTCACCAAGGCCAGCGGCATCGACAGCATCGAGGACTGGATCAACTCCAAGAGGCCGATCAAGATCGGCGCCACCGCACCGGGCTCGACCACCGATGACGTGCCCAAGCTGATCAAGGCCGCCACCGGCCTGCCGATGCAGGTCATCGAGGGTTACGGCGGCACCGCGATCATCCGGGTCTCGGCGGAGAAGGGCGAGATAGACGGCGGCTGCTGGGCGTGGCAGTCCATCAAGCCGACTTGGCGGCAGGGCATCGAGAGCGGCAACGTCAAGCCGGTCCTGCAGGTGGGTCCCGATAAGCACCCGGACCTCCAGGACGTGGCCTTGGCGACCGAGTTGGCGAAGGACGACACCGGCAAGAAACTTCTGCAGGTGGCCGCCGACGTTTACCGCGCCATATCGCGGCCCTACAGCCTGCCGCCGGGAGTGCCCGCGGACCGGGTCAAGACGCTCCAGACGGCGTTCATCGCCACCTTGAAGGATCCCGAGCTGATCGCCAACGCCAACAAGTCGAAGGTGGAGCTGAACCCGAACGACGGCAACTGGGTGGCGAAGAAGATGAAGGGGCTCTACGACATGGATGCCGGCACGGTGTCCTTGTTGAAGGAAGTCCTCGCGCCGAAGAAGTAGCTACGCATCGGAATGGATGAGACCGTTTCCCGGCCGCGCTCGGGCGCGAGCGGGAAACGGCTCCGTCCGCATGAGTCGGATCGGCTGGCCTTGGCCGAACAGCCGTCGAGTACGTTGCGCCGGATGGCGCGCGGCGTTGCCCCGAGTGGTATTCTCCTGATCGATCCGGATCGGTTACCCGGGCACTCCCTTTGACCCGGGTTCACCTCGCTTCACCGAAAGTCAGGGATCATGGGTGAAATGCTTCAGGCCTTTGCAGGAGGTCTAGCACAGGTTTTCACGGCTACGACCTTCACGCTCATGATTCTGGGCATCGTGATCGGCTTCGCCGTAGGCATTCTGCCCGGACTCGGCGGTCCGGTGACGTTGGCGCTGATGCTGCCGTTCATCTTCAAGATGGAGGCGGTGGAAGCGTTCGCCTTCCTGCTGGGCATGTCCGCGGTGACGGCAACCACCGGAGACATCACCTCCATCCTGTTCGGCATTCCGGGCGAGGCCATCACCGCCTCTACCATCGTGGACGGCCACCCCATGGCCAAGAGGGGCGAGGCCGGGCGGGCCTTGGGCGCATCGCTCATGAGTTCGCTGGTGGGCGCCGTCTTCGGCGCCTTTGCACTGGCCCTGGCCATCCCCGTCGTCCGTCCCCTGGTGCTCGCCATCGGCTCGCCTGAATTCTTCATGCTGGCGCTCTTGGGGGTTACGTTTCTGGCATCCCTCAGCGGCGCGGCCATCATCCGGGGCCTGACCGCCGCGGCCATAGGGCTCATGCTGGCTACGGTGGGGCTCGACCCGATATCCGGCATCGAACGCTTCACCTTCGACAACCTCTATCTCTGGGACGGCATCAAGCTGGTTCCGGTGACCCTGGGCCTGTTCGCGATCCCGGAAGTCATCGATCTCTCGGTCAAGGGTTCCAGCATCGCGGAAGGGAAGGTCGAGAAGCTGGGCGGCGTCATGGAGGGCGTCAAGGACACCTTCCGCCACTGGGCTCTGGTGCTGCGCTGCAGCGCCATCGGGACCTACATCGGGATCATTCCGGGAATGGGCGGCGCGGTGTCGCAATGGGTCGCCTACGCCCACGCGGTTCAGACGTCCCCCGACAAGGAGCGCTTCGGCAAGGGGGCGGTAGAAGGGGTCCTGGGCCCCGGCGCGGCCAACAACTCGAACCTCGGCGGCGCCCTGGTGCCCACCATCGCATTCGGGGTCCCGGGCAGCGTCACCATGGCCATCCTGCTGGGGGCGTTCATCATACAGGGTCTCGTGCCCGGACCGCCGATGCTGATGCCGGCCAGCCAGGGGGGATACCTCGATCTCACGTTCTCGTTCGTGTGGATCGTCGTCGTCTCGAACATCATCACCGTCTCCATCTGCTTCATTTTCCTCAAGCAGCTTGCGCGCATCACCGAGGTGCGCGGCAGCCTGGTCCTGCCGTTCCTGCTGGTGCTCATCTACCTCGGCGGCTTCGCCCAGAACAATGCGTTCGAGGACCTCATCGTGGTGCTGGCTTTCGGACTGCTGGGCTGGGTCATGGTGCGGCTCGATTGGCCGCGCCCGCCGCTCCTGCTGGGTCTGGTGCTGGGCTCGTTGGCGGAAAAGAACCTGTTCCTCGCCACCGACAACTACGGCTGGGGCTGGGTCGGCTTCCCGGGAGTGCTGACCATCGGAGCCATCATCCTCGCGGGCATCCTCTACCCGGTCTACCAGCGGCGGCGCGACGTCAAACGGGAATCCGCCGGAGACGCGCCCGTGTCCGTTCCGGTACCGGAACGGGAGACCGCCGAAGCCTCCCGGCCCCTCAACGTCTGGCACGTGATTTTCACGCTGGTGATCCTGACGGGATTCGCCTGGGGCGTGTGGCAGGCCAGGGATTGGGGCTTTCGGGCCAGCCTGTTCCCCTGGGTCATCGGCTTTCCCGGGATCGTGCTCGCCCTGGCGCAACTCGAGATCGACGTCATGGGGTTCTTGAAGGAGCGGAAAGCAGGGTTGCCGTCCGCGGGAGCGAAACCGGAAGTGGTCCGGCGCACGCTCGCCATCGTCGGCTGGATTCTTGGTTTCTTCGTTTCCATCTGGCTGCTTGGTTTCCCCATCACGGTTCCGCTGTGCACGTTCCTCTTTCTCAAGGTGGGGGCGGGGGAGAAGTGGTTCATCAGCGTCTTGCTGACGCTGCTCGGCTGGGCGGGGTTCTACGCGGTCTTCGTGTATTCGTTGGCGCTTCCGTTTCCACCGGGAACGCTCATGGAGATGTTCACGGGATAGTCCCCGGCCGTGGTCCCGCGCCGTGATTGACAGTGGCCGAGGGATGGGACTAGTGTGAACACCACGTCAGACGGTCCCTTCGGTTCCGGCGACCCCACCGCTTGGTGACGAGGCGGCTCGCAAAGGAGAATCGGTCCTCATGAAAGTATACAACTTCGACCTGCTGGCCTATCCGGAAGTTCCCGAGGACGTCCCGGGCACCCCCGTACCGAGCACCTACTTCGATCCGCCGATCGGCTCGCGCAACTATCGGGAGCACCTGGAAGAGATGGCCTATTGCGAGGAGCTGGGGTTCGAGGGGGTGGTGTTCAACGAGCATCACTACAGCGCCTACGGCACCATGCCGTCGCCCAACCTCATCGCCGCGGCCCTGAGCCAGAAGACCAAACGGATGAAGATCGGCGTCCTCGGCAACATCCTGCCGCTGCGGCAGCACCCCGTGCGCGTGGCCGAAGAATACGCCATGCTCGACTGCCTGTCCGAGGGGCGCCTCATCGCGGGATTCGTCCGGGGCATTCCCTCCGAGTATCTGTGGTACAACGTCAAGCCCCAGGAGTCCCGGGGGCGGTTCGGGGAAGCATTCGACGTCATCATGACCGCCTGGACCGAACCGGTCTGGAGCTACCGGGGCGAGTTCTTCCAGTTCGAGAACTGCGCCATCTGGCCGCGGCCGGTGCAGCAACCGCACCCGCCGATCTGGGTGGCGGCGCGTAGCGCCGAGTCCATCGAATGGTGCGTGAAGCGCAAGATCCCCATCGCGCAGGTGTACCAGACCAACGACCAGATCGAGGACACTTTCAACTACTACCGCAGCGTGGCGAAGGAGGACGGGTGGGAGAGCGGACCCGACAAGTTCGTCCTGTGCCGTCACATCTACGTGGGCGAGACCGATGAGCAGGCCCGGGCCGTTGCCGAGCCGCCGTTGCGGTATTTCTTCACTCTGTGGAACCGTGGCTTCAACGAGGCCAAGACGGACGTCGCCATCGATCAGCGGAAAGTGAAGGAAGCCATGGTCAGCGCCAAGTCCTTCAACTACTTCCGCGAAGGCAACCAGGAGCGCGTCAACTTCCATCCCATGAGTTGGGAGCAACTCCTTGAGACGGGGTTCGTCATCGCCGGCAGTCCCGACACCGTGGCGCGGCAGGTCAACCGGCAGATGAGCCAGATCGGCGCCGAGCATTTCATGGGCATGTTCCATATCGGCAACCTCGCCCACCACAAGGTGATCGATTCCCTGAACCTCTTTCACAAGGAGGTCATGCCGAGACTGAACGGCGCCTGAGCCGCCGTACCCGAGTGATGCCGCGAACTGGACGACCGTGGCGATTCTCTCCGGCAGCCTTTCGGTTGCAGCCTTGCTGCTGGCACTCTCGCCGGCTTTCCATGACCACGCGTCGGCGCAGCAGCGCCCCTTGACCTTCATCGTCGGGGCGGGAGCCGGCAGCGTCTTCGACAACTACACCCGCACTCTGGCCGGACACATCGGTCGCCATCTGCCGGACCGGCCCCATGTCGTGGTGAGGAACATGGTCGGCGGCGGCGGCGGCGTCGCCGCCGAGTACCTCTACCGCACCGCCAGGCCCGACGGACGGACGGTGGGGAACTGGGCGGGCGGTCTCATCCACAAGCAGATATTCGGCAGCAGGGAAGTGAAGCTCGATACACGGCGGTTCGCCTGGGTGGGCGCGATAACCACCCTGCATCCCGTCTGCGTGCTGACCAGGGCGAGCGGCATCGGCGACTTGGCGGCCTGGGCCGGCGCCAGGAAGCCCGTCAGGCTGGGAGTTGTCGGCCGCAAGGACGCCGCTGCCGACATGTCGCGTGTTTTCGGCGCCGCCCTTGGCCTGCCCATCAGGTTCATCGACGGATACAGGGGTCCGGTGGACGCGCGTATGGCGGCCGCGAACCAGGAAGTGCAGGGCACCTGCTGGTACTGGCAGGCGGTGAAGAAGGCGTGGCGGAAGATGTTGGCCGCCGGGAGCGCCAAGGTGGTGCTGCAGGCCATGACGAGGCCCCATCCCGACCTGCCCTCGGTACCCAACGCCCTGGACCTGGCCAAGTCTCGGGAGGCCCGCTTCCTGATCCTGTACGGCGTTCATGATCCCGCGAAGGTCGCGCGCGCCTATTCGCTTCCGCCCGGAACCCCGGACGAGCAGGTGGCGGTTCTCCGCCAGGCCTTTGCCGACACCGTGGCGGATCCGTCGTTCGTCGCCGACGCCAACGGTCTGGGGCTGGAGATCCGCCCGCTGGACGGGGCCGAGATCGAAAAGACGGTGCATGGCCTCTTCAAGCTGAGTCCCAGGCTCATCGTACAGCTCAGGAAAGTGCTCTTCCCCGAAGAGCCCGGCAGGGTCGACCGGACGCCGTAGGGACGGGTTCCGGACCCGCTCCCGCGATCGACGGCTCGGGGCGGACCGGTTGCGGGCAAAGGCGGCAGTCATGATGGCCGATCGAATGACCACGCTGTTCTTCGAGCTGTTCAGTGGGTTGCCCCGGCAGGGACCGGGAGCGGCAGCGAGCACGCTTCGGGCGCTTGCGCTTGTTCCCGACGTCGGACCGTGGACCCGCGTGCTCGACGTCGGCTGTGGCACGGGCGCCCAGACACGGGTGCTGGCGCAGGGTTCGCCGGCGCGCATCGTGGCTGTCGATAGCCATCCGCCGTTCGTCGACGCCGTGAAGCGCGAAGCGTTGCGCCTCGGGCTCGAGCACCGGGTGGACGCCAGGGTCGCGGACATGCGGCGACTCGAGTTCCCGGACGACTCGTTCGAACTGATGTGGTGCGAAGGAGCCATCTACAACATCGGCTTCGAGGCCGGGCTCCGCGACTGGCGCCGGCTGCTCGTGAGCGACGGGCACATCGCCCTGACGGAGGTATGCTGGCGGCAACCGGACCCGCCCGCCGAGTGCCGGACGTTCTGGAATCAGGAGTATCCGGCCATCCGCGACACGTCGTCTCTCCTTCGGGCCATCGACGAGTGCGGCTACCAAACGGTGGGCCACTTTCCGCTCCCTCCTTCGGCGTGGTGGGACGACTACTACCGCCCCCTCCAGGACAGCGTGACCGCGTTTCGCAAGCGTTACCACGACGTGCCGGACGCACAGGAGCTGGCGGATCAGTGCCAGCGCGAAATAGACGTTTGGCGTTCGTACTCGGAGTTCTACGGCTACGAGTTTTTCGTGCTCCGTGCCGGTTGAACACGTTGCCCTGGAAGATCGACCGCGCTACACCCCTCTTTGTAATCGCGTCATTGCAACGGACCTTGGCCCTACGGCTCCTGGCCGCGTATCAGCCGCTCCACCGTATATTCCATGACCGTCTCGCCGCGCTGGTTCTTCACCCGGTGCCGGCAGCGGACGATGCCGGCGTTGCGGGAGCGGGTCCGGCGGCTGTCGAGCACCTCGATTTCGACCCCTAGGGTGTCACCCACCTTGACCGGGCGGAACAACCGCATGCCCAGGAGGCCGACGAACGCCAGACCGGTGCCGTGAATCATGCCGGTCTGGGTGGTCAACCCCTCGGCCAGCGCGAAGGTGAGGCTTCCGGGGGCGATGCGCTCGCCGTAGTCGGTTTCGTCCCGCATGTACTCGGCATCGAGGAACAGGGGTTCGATGAGACCGGCCAGGTTGACGAACTGGACCACGTCGGTCTCCGTGACGGTGCGCCGGGCGGTTCTATGGACGTCGCCCGGCCGAAACTCTTCGAAGGTCATACCGTGTCGCATGCCTGATTCTTTCGGTGCGCCAAACCCGTTGGCCACGTCGGCACTAACCGAGCGTTCCCTTGCGCTGAAACTCGGCGATGGCCGCATCGTCCAGCTCCAGCCAGTCCCGCAGAACCTCGTCGTTGTGCTCACCCAGCAGCGGCGGCGCGAGACGGATGGAGGCCGGAGTTCCGGAGAACTTCACCGGCAACCCGGCCATGCGCACCTTTCCGGCGGTGGGATGGTCGATCTCCCGGAGCATCTCCGTCGCGAGCACCTGGGGGGAGTCGAATACCTGCGAGATGTCCTGGACCGGGGAGCAGGGGACTCCCGCACGGTTCAGGAGTTCGATCCACTCGTGTCCGGGACGCGATCTAAACATCTCTCCCAGGATGGCGATGAGCGCGTCCCGGTTCTCCACCCGGTGCGCATTGGTGTCGAACCGGGGATCGGCCGCCAGTTCCGGTCTGCCGGCGCCGTCGCAGAATCGCGCCCAGATGGCCTCGTTGGCCACGGCGACGACCAGATGGCCGTCCGCGGTCGCGAAGCTCTGGTAGGGCACGATGTTGGGATGGGCGTTGCCCCAGCGTCCGGGTGCCTTGCCGGTCACGAGATAGTTGCTGCCGGCATTGATCAGACTGGCGACCTCGGCTTCCATGAGGGAGGTTTCGATCCTTTGGCCCTCGCCGGTCTTTTCCCGCGCGTACAGCGCCGCGGCGATGGATTTGCCCAGCATGAGACCGGCGACGATGTCGATGATGGCCACTCCCACCTTCGAAGGCTCGCCGTCCGCGGCGCCGGTGACGCTCATCAGGCCGCCCCAGGCCTGAACCGCCAGGTCGTACCCCGGCCGGTCCTTCATGGGTCCGCTGGCGCCGAAGGCGGAAAGCGACGCGTAGACGAGGCGCGGGTTCTGCCGCTGGATTTCCGCTTCGGAGAGGCCCCAGTTCGCCAGCGTCCCGGGCCGGAAGTTCTCCATCAGCACGTCGGCCTCGCGGGCCAGCCGGCGGAGCAGCTCGATGCCGTCCGGGGTCCTGAGATCCAGGGTCACGCTTCGTTTGTTGCGGTTGACGCACAGGAAGTAGGCGCTCTCGCCTCCCTGGAACGGCGGTCCCCAGCTTCGCGTGTCGTCCCCGGTGCCGGGCTGCTCGATCTTGACGACCTCGGCGCCCAGGTCGCCCAGGAACATCGTGCAATAGGGGCCGGCGAGGACCCGCGACAGGTCCAGCACGCGGACCCCGTGCAGCGGGCCGTTGGCCGGGTTCATTTGAATTCCAGGCCCTGCTCGCGCAGGATCTCGTCCAGCGTCTCGGCCCCGAGCCAGAGCCCCGGCATGCCCCCGGGTATCGCCGCTACCTCCACCGCCTCCAGAACCTGCCGCGGCGTGGCGCCGAGCTTGAGCGCCCGCTCGCTGTGAAGCCGCACCCCGCGCGGCCGGTTCAGGGCGCAGGTGATGCCCACCATGATGAGTTCCTTGGTCTTCCTGTCCAGGGCGCCCTCGCGTCCGAAGGTGCCGTCGACGAACAGCCCCGTCAGATGTTGCGCGTATTCGGGGTCGAGGTCGGCGATGATGTCGTAGGCCTTGTTCGCAGCCCCGAGCGATACGTCAGCGAAAGCCTTGCGCGCGTCGTCCGCCATGTCCGGTCTCCTTTCCGGTTCACACCAGCCCGGTCGGTAAGCACAGGGTCCGTGGTCTCTTGTAGCAGTACGTTATCCCGTGGCAAAGGCTCGGATGAGAACGCGCGGCGTCACTGCTCTGGATTCGAGCTGTCGTTGCCGTTTCGTAACAATTGACACCGCAGCAGCCCGGCAGGTAGGTTGAGTCGATCCTGATGCGGAGGAATCGTTGAAATGACCGGAAGGGAATTCGTCGAATCGTTGTGGAGCCGATACCACGACGAGCTGGAGGGGCCCGTCATCGCCATCCGCAAGGCGCTGGCGGAGTTGGATCCGCAGAGTCCGGAATTCGTGGCCCTGATGCAGCGGCAGGCCAAGAAGGAGTTGGCCCACGCGGTGGCGTTTACCAAGGCGCTGCTGCAATACCGCGAGTTGGAGCCCCATGAACGCGCCCACGTGGCCGAACAGGCCGCCGACGAGTACAGGCATTACGCCCTGATCGCGGACTACCTCGCCAGCCGCGACGCCGGCGACGATATTCCCGCCGATGCTTATGACGGCTACTTCGGGCAGTTCCTCACCGGCGACGTGCGGGCGTTCCGGCTCTGCAACATCGCCGAGAAGTCTGCGGTGGTGTTCATGCAGCACCTGAGGGACGTGACTCCCGATCCGGTGGTGCGGCAACTCGCCAGGGACATCGTGGACGACGAGGAAGGCCACGAAGACCGGGTCATGGAAAAGCTGGCGCGCTTTGCCGAGGACGCCGGCAACCGCGAGTTTCTGGAGAACATGTTCGTCCGGAGCTGGGGCAGCCAGAAGGAAGGCGTCATCCGCGAAGGACGGGAGCTCGGCGTCGACGTCGACGGCATCCTTCAGAGCTTCAGCGCCTCTCACCGCCCCCCGCGGCAGCCAAGCTGAACCCGCTGCCGGAGCCTTGACTGCCTACCCTCGCCGTCGAGACGCGTGCCGGGCAGGCCCGGAGACCCGCGTGTCGCCCCCGTGACTCGCAAGCTGTCGCTCCAGCGCCGTGAAGGCCTCGATCAACTCGGGCGCCTCGAAGGCGCGATTACGCCGGCCGACGGTGACTTGCACCAGCACGCCCGCGTCGATGAGTTGATTCATGGCTTGGCTTGCGGCCTGGAACGACCGGCTGACCAACGCTGCCGCGGTAGAGGTCGTGAGCACCGGCGCAGCGGGGAGCGCCTCGATCAGGAGACGCGCCGTCGAATCGCGACGGATGGGTCCGACCCGCTCATGCCAGGACTCCTGTAGTGCGCGCACGCGCTCCTCGAACCGGCTGGCCTCCTCGACTGCCCGGCGGCACGCCGACGCGAAGAGCGCGACCCATCGATTGATCCCCGCATGGGCCTCGGCGGAATCGGGCGCGCCGACGTAGCGGGTCTCCGTCAGGCCGCCGACATAGTCCTGCGACCGCGTGGCAAGGACAAGAGAGACGGGAGGCAGGACCCGGAGCCCGATCCCCCGGCGGCGCAGGATCAGATGGAGCAGCACCCGGCCGGTGCGCCCGTTGCCGTCCACGAAGGGGTGGATCGTCTCGAACTGGGCGTGGGCGACCGCCGCCTGCGCCAAGGCCGGAAGCGAGTCGTCATTGCAGAAGGCGAACAGGTCGTCCAGCAGACCGGCCACGGCCTCCGGCGGCGGCGGCACGAACTCGGCTGAGCAAGGGTTATAGGCACTGCCGCCGATCCAGTTCTGGACGTCGCGGATTCGGCCCCCATGTTCCTCAAGACGCGTGCCGGCGGACAGGCGGCGGTGCACCTCCAACAGCGTCTCGACGGTGATCAGGCCGCCGGGCTCGACGGCGCTCACTCCCCAGACCATTGCATCGATGTTGCCGAGCACCTCTACAGCCGTCACGTCTCGGGGGTCTTCGCCAAGCTGTCGCGCGGCATCGGCGCGGAACAACCGCCGTCCTCCCACTGCGAGGCCTTCAATGCGCGACGAGGCAACGCACTCGGCGCGGAGCAGCAGCCGGGCCAGCGCCTCGGTACCCGCAAGTGCCTCCGCGGTCGTGTCGAGCCGCACGAGCGCGGCCTCGGTATCGGCAACGTCCGCAGCAACGTCGCCATTGAGGACGAACGAGCGGCCAGCTAACGCATCAGGCAGGTAAACCGCGTAGTTGCAGAGGCGGCGGTCCCGCCGGGTCGGTCCCGCGAACTCGCTGTCCCATCGCTGCGTTTCCAGGTACGCCAACAATTCCCTCCCTTATTCAAGGATACCTGTTATCCTTGAATAAGGGAGGGAATTGTTCAAGGTATCGCAAGGGTATGCCACCCGCGCACCCGGGGTCGGCCGATGGATGCTCTCGTCCTCGTCCCTGGCGTCAGCTCCAGAAGCCGTGCTTTCGAGCCACCTCGATATAGTGCTCGAGCCCTTTTTCCAGGGGATACTGCGGCTCGTAGCCGAGGACGGCTGCGGCCGCGGACAGGTCGACGCGGGGGCGCGCCTTCGCTTTGCCCGCTTCTTCCGCAAGTTCGATGTCCCGATCCGGCAGCAGCTTGCGCAGCGCCCGGAGAAAGTCCCGCGGACCGTAGACCTTGCCCGTGCCGACGTTGAAGGACTTGCCGGGCGCGTCCTTGGCCGCGCAGGCCAAGGCGATGCCGCGACCTACATCCGCTGCGTAAACGAAGTCGTTGGGTCCCACGTGCTTGTCTTCCAGGCGGATGGGTCCATCGCCCAGGCACGCACGCACGAGATCGTTCATCGCGATGCCGCCCCCGGAGCCGCCGCGATAGTGCCCGGGCCCGTAGACGCCGGTGGGCCGGATGCGGACGCACTCCATGCCGTAGTAGTTTTCATACGCGTCGAGCAGCACCTCGTTGGCAACTTTGGTGGCGGGGTAGAAGCGGTTGCCCCAGCGTCGAGCGTCCTCCTTGACCGGTCCTTTGCGGATGTTGGCCCAGTCGTAGACGCCGAACGTGCTGACGTGCACCAGCCGCTTGACACCGGAGATCTGACAGGCCTCGAAAACGTTCACCGACCCCACCGTGTTGGTCCGGAAGCCGCGGTAGGGCGGGCTCTCGACCTGGCCGCCGATGAGCCCGGCGGTGTGCACGACGACGTCCGGCTTGGCCTGGTCGAGAGCGCGAAGCAGATTGGGCAGGTCCAGGAGGTCGCCGCGCAGGGCAGTCACCCGCTGCTTCCCGGCGATGGCCGCGACGTAAGCGGGATCGGGATTCAGGTCGTAGAGGTGAACCGAGTGTCCCTCCTGCGTCAGCTCCCTGGCCGCGTGGCAACCGAGCATTCCGGCTCCGGTGATGAAGATCTTCATGAAGTCCCTCCCGGTTTGGTTTTTCGTTGCAGCCGCGCCGGGATTCTCCCCTTCGGGCACCGGTCGGCAGCTCCCCGATTCCCGGCGGCAAACCCGTGGAATCTGTCACACCCGGCGGCGAATCGTCAAGGTCAACCCAGGTCGTCGTCGCGGATCCCGTTCCGGGCCGGCCCCGGTCCGGAACGGCCGCGAGATTTTTGTTGACCTGCCGTCGGCCCGGGTATATCCTCGGTCCCAGCGAGGATGAGGACGATGAGCAAAACAACCAGAATCGAGATTCAGGTCAACGGCGTCAGCCGGACGGATGAAGTCGAGCCCCGCCTGTTGCTGGTGCACTATCTGCGGGATGTGCTCGCTCTGACGGGGACCCACATCGGTTGCGAGACCAGCCTGTGCGGCGCCTGCACGGTGCTGCTGGACGGCTCGGCGGTCAAATCCTGCACCCTGCTGGCCGTCCAGGCCGACGGGTGCGAGGTCGAGACCATCGAATCGCTCGCCACCGAGGGAGGGCTGCATCCGATACAGCAAGCCTTCTGGGACTGCCATGGGCTCCAGTGCGGCTTCTGCACGCCCGGCATGATCATGGCCACGCGGCAACTCCTTCAAGAAACTCCGAGCCCCTCGGAGGAGGAAATCCGCCACGGCCTCGAAGGCAATATCTGCCGCTGTACCGGGTACAAGCATATTGTCGACGCGGTGAAGCAGGCCGCGGAAGAAATGAAAGCTGGGACGTAAGCCATGCCGGTAAGCAAGCTTGTAGGAACGAAAGTGAAGCGGCGTGAAGACCCGCGTCTGGTGCAGGGTCTTTCGCACTATGTGGACGATCTCCGGATGGCGGATGTCCTGCACGTGGCCATCCTGCGCAGCCCGCACGCCCACGCCCGCATCAACGGCGTCAACACCGACGCCGCGCTTGCGTTGCCCGGCGTCGTCAGCGTCGTGACCGGCGCGGATATCGGCGACAGCGTGGGATCGGTCCCTTGCGCCGCGGCCAATCCGACGCTGCGCACGCCGCCGCACCCGGTGCTGGCCCGGGATTGCGTGCGTCACGTGGGAGAGCCCGTGGCCGCGGTGGTTGCCGAGGACTCCTACACCGCCCGGGACGCCCTCGACCTCATCGAGGTGGACTACGAGCCGCTGCCGGCGGTGTCGGACCTGGAGAAGGCGCTGTCGCCGGACTCCCCGGTCGTCCATTCCCAGTGGCCCGACAACCAGGCCTTCACCTTCGCGCTTGGCACGGGGGACATGGACAAGGCCCGCGCCGAGGCGGACGTCATCGTCAAGCAGAAGTTCATCCATCAGCGGCTCGCGCCGATCCCGGTGGAGACCCGCGGCGTGGTAGCGCGATACTTTCCGGGCGAGGACGAGCTGACCGTCTGGAGCTCGACCCAGATTCCCCATCTTCTCCGGGCCATGCTGGCGCTCATGCTCGGGTTCCCGGAACATCGCATCCGGATCATCGCCCCGGAGGTGGGCGGCGGCTTCGGTTGCAAGCTGAACGTCTACCGGGAAGAGGGGCTGCTGGCCCACCTCGCGATGAAGCTCAAGGCCACGGTAAAGTGGATCGAAGGGCGGCGCGAGAACATCCAGGCGACGATCCACGGACGCGGACAGGTGGGCACGGTGGAAGCGGCGGTGAAGAACGACGGCACGATCCTGGGCGTCACCTACGACAGCCTGCTGGATACCGGCGCCTATCACCAGCTCCTTACGCCGGGAATGCCGCCGCTTACCGGCCTGATGATCAGCGGTTCCTACAAGATCCCGACTCTGAGGTTCACTTCCACAGGCGGCTTCACCAACAAGGTCGCCACCGATGCCTATCGCGGCGCCGGAAGGCCCGAGGCCACGCTGGTAATCGAGCGGACCATGGACCTGATCGCGCGGAGGCTGGACATGGATCCGGTGGAGGTGCGCCGCAGGAACTTCGCCCAGCCCTCCGACTTCCCGCTGCCGGTGGCCACCGGGCTGGCCTATGACAGCGGCAACTACCAGGCGGCGCTGGACAAGGCGCTGGAGATGGCGGGTTACGAGGACCTTCGCGCGGAGCAGAAGCGGCTGAGGGAGGAAGGCCGCTACCTCGGCATCGGCTTCTCCACCTACGTCGAGATCTGCGCCATGGGGCCTTCCGCGGCGCTGCCCGCGGGGGGATGGGAAAGCGGCACCGTGCGGCTGGATTTCACCGGCAAGACCACCGTGCTGACCGGCGTGTCGCCCCACGGACAGGGCGAGGAAACCACCTTCGCACAAATCGTCTCCGACGAGCTGGGTGTTCCCATCGAGGACGTGGCCGTGCTTCACGGTGATACCGCGGTGGTGCCCAACGGCATCGGCACCTTCGGGAGTCGCGGCATCTCGGTGGGCGGCACCGCGGTGTACATGGCGACGCAGAAGGTCAGGGACAAGGCCGAGGCTATCGCCGCCAACGTGCTGGAGTGCAGCGCCGAGGACCTGGAGTTCGAGGACGGCAAGTTCTCGGTCAAGGGCGTGCCCGACAAGGGCATCACGATCCAGGAGGTGGCGCTGCAGGCGCACGTGGCGACCAAGCTGCCCGCGGGCATGGAGCCGGGGCTCCAGGCGACATCCGTCTTCGAGCCATCGAATTTCACGTTTCCCTTCGGCACCCACATCTGCGTGGTGGAGGTGGACACCCAGAGCGGCGAGATCGAGATCCGGAAGTACGTGGCGGTGGATGACTGCGGCAAGGTCATCAACCCGCTCATCGTGGACGGCCAGGTACAGGGCGGCATTGCCCAGGGACTCGGACAGGCGCTTCTGGAGGAGGTGGTCTACGACGAGGACGGCCAGCTCGTCACCGGTAGCCTCATGGACTATGCCGTGGCCCGGGCGGAAGACCTGCCGCCGCTGGAGTTTGCCCGCACGGAAACTCCGTCGCCGGTGAATCCCATGGGAGTCAAGGGAGTGGGCGAGGCCGGGACCATCGGCTCCACGCCCTCCATCGTCAACGCGGTGGTGGATGCGCTGGCCCCGTTCGGCGTCACCCATATCGACATGCCGCTCAAGCCCGAGAAGATCTGGCGCCTGTGCCAGGGCGGTCCGAAGTAGCTAACCAGCGTCCGGTCCCATGAATGACGTTATGGAAATGCCTGCGCGTCTTGGGTTCATGAGACGGGACACCCGTGAGAGTCGATCATGATACCAGCAGCCTTCGACTATATCGTTCCGGACAGTCTTGAGGCCGCGGCCGCCAGCTTGGCGGAGGCGGGCGACAACGCCAGGGTAATGGCCGGTGGGCACAGCCTGCTGCCGATGATGAAGCTCAGGCTGGCTCAGCCCGCGGTGGTCATCGACCTCAAGCGGCTGGACGCCCTGCGGCAGATTCGGTCGGAGGGCGGCGCGCTCCGCATCGGCGCCCTGGTGACCCATCACCAGGTGGAAACATCGAGCGAGGTAAGGGACAACTGCCCGCTGCTGGCCATGACCGCCGGCAGCATCGGCGACCCGCAGGTGCGCAATCGCGGCACCATCGGCGGCAGCGTGGTCCACGGGGACCCGGCCGCGGACTGGCCTGCGGCCCTGCTTGCCATGAGCGCCGAGTTGACGCTGACGAGCAGGGACGGCTCGCGCTCGATGGCCGCCGGGGATTTTTTCCTGGGACCCCTGACCACCGCCATCGAGCCTGCCGAGATCCTGACGGGAGTGAATGTTCCCGTGCCCGCCGCCGGCACCCGTGCGGCCTATCGCAAGGTCAAGCAGAAGGCCTCGGGTTTCGCCATCGTCGGAATCGCGGTATGCCTGCAAACCGACGGCGACACCTGCACCGACGTCGGCATCGGCGTCACCGGCCTTGCCGGCACGCCCTTCCGGGCCACCGGCGTAGAGGGCCAACTCAAGGGCAAGGCGCTGACCGCCGACGCCATCGCCTCGGCCGCGGCGCAGGTGACGGACGGAGTCGAAGCCCTGGACGACATCCACGCCTCCGCGGAGTTCCGTGCCCATCTGGCCCGGCTCAACACGGTCCGGGCCATCCAGGACGCTCTCGGCGGCTAGCTCTCAGCGCTTGGTTTTCACAAGCGAGGCCGGCGCACTGGCGGCCTCGTATCAACTCCAGCAAGGACGGAACCATGCCCACGGCGCTCAGCGGCCTGATGGGAATGCGCCACATCGCCCTCAACGTCCGGGACGTCGAGCGCTCCAAAGCCTTCTACCAGGAGGTCCTGGGCATGGAGGTCGTGTGGCAGCCCGACCCTCGGAACGTCTATCTCAGCTCCGGCTCGGACAATCTCGCGCTGCACGAGACCCCCGATGGCCGAGCGCCCGCTGCCGCCACGTCCTCTCTCGACCATCTGGGTTTCATCGTCTCCGACATCGACCGCGTCCAGAAGCTCGAGGGCGAGTTCCGCGCCAGGGAAGTCACCATCATCAAACCCTTCAAGCGCCACCGAGACGGCAGCGCCTCGTTCTATTGCGCCGACCCTGACGGAGTGGTCATCCAGATGCTCTACGAGCCGACCCTGAGTGGGCAGAGGATCGGAGGGCAGTGACTGTACGAACAAGTATTCCGTATCAGCGGTCTCAGCCGTTTTGGCCGATCAAGTCCGGAAGTGTTGCGAACAGACGTTCGCAATGACCGCATCGTTGGCGTACAGCCGCCGGGTCGATGCGTTGAAGAAGGGGCCGGGCGTGCCGGATTTTGTGGTACGGCCCTTTCTGTGTCCCTG
Source organism: uncultured Binatia bacterium (SeqCode) (assembly GCA_965214905.1). Lineage (GTDB taxonomy): Bacteria > Desulfobacterota > Binatia > UBA9968 > JAJDTQ01 > JAJDTQ01. The sequence goes on along the minus strand of OZ243984.1, from coordinate 1,400,694 downwards.
CGGTGGCGCGAGTCAGACCCTCAGAGATATCGTGCTTGCTCACTTCTTCAAGATTCCGGTGGCGGGGGAGAGCATTCCCCCGAAAGCCCTGACCGTAATAGCCTTCGAGCGTTCCTGTCCGCAACGATCCATGTATCCATTGTCTGAACCATGAGGTGGATTGTCGCGTCCTCAATACCGTGGAGATCCCAACCGTCCTGAGTTGCCAGATGATCGGCCGGGCCGGCGTGGACCGAGGCCTCCGAGTCTACCAGAAGCACGACGATCCCGGCGTCACCCTTCCTCCGCTCGTTTCGGAAGCGCTTGTGTGCCTCGTTGCGCGAACCGCAACAAACCAGCTTCCAATGCCAGTTCCGTGCACGACAGGCGTTCCTGACTTCGGTCAGAAATACCTCCATGCCCTGACGTAGCGCGGCCTTGGAGTTATTGCCGTCCCCGCCGCCCTCCATATAAATCGCGATGTTCACGGATTCGCGCCCAACTCGCCCATCCGCCACAAATCGCCGAGGGCATAATCCTTCAACCAATCCGCAAGGTTGCTGGAGTCCAGCCGACGAAGCGTCGTTCCATCTCCGACTCGCTCGCAGGCGACGACGGTATCCGGTGCAGCGGTCAGGGCGGAAACCAGCGCATCCGAATGGGTGGCGACAATAAGTTGCATCCGTTCAGACGCGTCAACCATGAGATCGGCGACAAGGGAGACAGCGTCGGGATGCAAACCCAGCTCCGGTTCGTCGATGCAAACCAGAGGTGGCGGCGAAGGCGCCAGCAACGTGGCAAGAAGCGCGACGAACCGGATCGTGCCGTCGGAGAGGCGAGTCGCCGGAACCGGTGTCCGAAAGCCTTTCTCATGGAGGTAGAACCGGACTGTGCCGCCGGACGGCAGGGTCGACATCCGTTCGAAGCGTGGAAAGAAACGTTTGAGCAGCTTGTTGAAATCCAGCGAGGCATAACTGTGCTCGATCTGGTTGAGGATCATAGCGAGATTGCTGGAGTCGGGAAGGAGACGATCTTCGGGAAGGTCTGCCGGCTGTGCCTTTCGGGGTGCGGTGTAGCGCCCGAAGGTCCAGTCGCGCAACATCTGAATTTGTCCGAACTGGCGCCCTAACCAGGTGAGTTCCGGATAAAGTTCCGGGTCCCTGATCTGTGCCAGAACAGATTGGTCCGAGCGCAGTTCGTGCCGCTCGATTCTACGCGGCCTACTTTCTTCCGTGTCAGTCCGGTCCTTGATGTTGATGGCAGGGTCCCCCTGCTGAAAGCGATAATAGAAATATGAATCGTGAAACCCCTGTCGGGGTTTCGTCTCCTCGATGGCTTCGTCGAACACTTCAACCCGTATGTTGTCGGTTGTGAACTCAAGCCGGTAGCGGAGCGGCCGTTCGGTAGGTGTCTTCAGACCGTCGTCCGTGTCGCCGGTCTCGACCTCCATTTTGGCGACCCTTCTCGAGTTTTCTCCCTTCCACAGCCACTCTGACGCGCCGCCGCCCTCACGTATCGCAGCGGAAAAATCCGTCGGCGTCGCGCGCAGGAGCTCCAGGGCTTCGATGATGTTCGATTTGCCGGACCCGTTCGGTCCGATGAGGACATTGAGGTCCTGAAGTTCAAAGGGCGGCATGTCGGGAGGAAACGACAGGAGTCCTTGCATTTCGAGGCTACGGATGAATCTCATGGTTCATGCCTCCGGTTTTCGCAAGCGTGTAACCGCCTGCGCTACATACTATACGAGTTTACCGTTACGAGGGGAAAAAATCAGCGGCTACAAGTCATGCTGCACCAGCCTCTCCACAATCCCTTCCGCGGCCGTCTCGCCGCTGTGGATGCAGTCGGCGATGCCGACGCCGCGATAGCTCTTGCCGGCCAGGGCCAAGGTGGGGAAACGGTCCAGCCGGGCGTCGATCCTCTCGAGGCGGTCCAGGTGGCCGACGTTGTACTGGGGCATGCAATCGGGGTAGCGGGTGGTGCGGCAGAGGGTCGGTGCGCCGGATATGCCGAGCAGAGCGTCCAGATCCTCCCGGACCTGGGCTTCCAGAGACTCGTCGGGCTGGTGGAGCAGGTCGGGTTGCAGGGCCCCGCCGGCGAAGCAGCGGAGCAGGACGACATCTTTCGGCGCCCTGCCGGCGTACTTCACGCTGCTGAAGGTGCAGGCCATGATCTTCCGGCGTTCCACGTGGGGGACCACGAACCCGTAGCCGTCGAGGGGGTGGGCGATGTCGCTCCGCCGGTACGCCAGGTTGACGGTGGCGGTGGATGAGAAAGGAATCGCCTTCAGTTCGCCGGCCAACGCCGGCTCCAGTATGGTCAGGGCTGCGGCCGCAGCGAACGCCGGCAGCGTGCAGATGACGGCGTTCGCTTCCAACCCGGCGCGGCTGGTTTCCACGCGCCAGCGGCGGGCGCCGGGGTGCCAGGAGAGCTCCCGCACCGTCTCGCCGAGGCGCACCACGCCGGGATCAAGCGCGTCGGTGATGCGGCGCACGAGCACTTCCATGCCGCCGTCGATGCTGACGAACAGGCTCCAGCGCGCCCCGGTCTCGTCCGCGACCTGCGCCCGGCGTTTCTGTGCCCGGCGGGTGCCGAGGATGACGCTGCCGTGGGTTCGCTCCATCTCCGGGAACCGCGGCATGGTGGCGGCCAGGCTGAGGGTCTCCGGGTCGGAGGCATGGATGCCGCCGATGAGAGGCTGCGCCACCCGCTCCAGGACCTCCCGGCCCAGCCGACGGCGCACGAAAGCAGCGAGGCTCTCGTCGCCGTCGTCCGACCGGCGGGGCAGGATGGGTTCCAGCCCCATGCGCCCCTTGCCGGCCCAGGAGAACAAGGGGCTGCGCAGCACCGGGCCCACGCGGGTGGGGGCCATCAACAGGAACCCTTCGGGGAGCGGTTCCAACGCCCCCCGGTGAACGGTGTAGAGTTTCAACCCGTCATGCCGTGGCGCAATGAGACGCTCCGTGAGCCCCAGTCGCTCGCAGAGGCGCAGCGCCGCGGGCTTCTCGGTGATGTAGGAATCCGGGCCGAGTTCCAGCAGGAGATCCTGGTCATGCTCGGTGGCGATGACGCCTCCGAGGCGGTCGGAGGCTTCCAGCAAGGTGATCCGCAGTTCGATGGACCCGGCGCGGCTCAGCTCTGTCAGCCGGTGCGCCGCGGCCAGGCCCGAGATGCCTCCGCCGATGACGATGATGTGTCGGGTCATTGCTACCAGGGGGTCACACCTTGGACGGGTTGCGTATGGTGAAGCCGACCGTGCCTTCGGGGCGACCGTGCACGACCAGGAGGATTTGTGCCGAGGGGTTCTCCGACACGGAAGCACATCCTCGACGAAACGGCGGATCTGCGCCAACGACCAGGAGGGGTTGTGCCGAGGGGCTCTCCGACACCCTCTCCCTCTGGGAGAGGGTCGGGGTGAGGGGCTCCCGGAGCAAGCGTCTGGTTGGATACGGCAGGAAATGGAGGGGCAGGGTTATTGAGGCGCCCTCACCCGGCCTTCGGCCACCCTCTCCCAGAGGGAGAGGGGTTTGTATGAAAGCGTGATTTTCATGCCTTCGGGGTAGTGGTGGAAGGACCATGTGCTCTACGTGCTCAGCTCGTGCACCGCGTCCACCATGGCTCTGACGTGGTCCACCGGGGTTTCCGGCAGAACGCCGTGGCCGAGGTTGAAGATGTGGCCCGGGCGGCCCTCCGCGCGGCTGAGGATGTCCCGGACGCGCCGGCGGATCTCGGCCGGCGGCGCGAACAGGGCCACGGGGTCCAGATTGCCCTGGATGGCCACGTCATGGCCCACGCGGCTCCACGCACGGTCCAGGTCCACACGCCAGTCCACGCCCAGCACGTCGCTGCCCGCTTCCCGCATCAGCTCCAGCAGGCCGCAGGTGCCGGTGCCGAAGTGGATGACCGGGACGCCGGGTGTCACCCCGGCCAGCAGACGCCGCATGTGCGGCAGGACGTATTCGCGGTAGTCGTCGGGCGCAAGACAGCCTACCCAGCTATCGAAGACCTGGAGGGCGTCGATGCCGGCGTCGATCTGCGCGTTGACATAGGAAACGGTGGACGCCACCAGCCGTTCCATGAGCGCGTTCCAGGCGCCGGCATCGGTGTGATACAGCCGCTTGGTATGGATATAGTTCCGCGAAGCGCCGCCCTCGATCAGATAGGACGCCAAGGTGAAGGGGGCGCCGCAGAAACCGATCAGCGGCACGCGACCGGCCAGCGCCTTTCGGGTGCTGCGCACGGCCGCATACACGTACGACAGGGAATGCTCCGGCGCCGGATCGCGCAGTGCGTCCACGTCCTGGCCGGTCCTCACCGGCCGCTGGATAACCGGCCCGCCGCTGGCGTACTCCAGCCCCACCCCCATGGGCTCCAGCAGCAGCAGGATGTCGGCAAAGATAATGGCGGCGTCCACGTCGAGGCGCTCCACGGGTGTCACCGTAACCTCCGCCACCAGCTCCGGGGTCTTGCACAGATCGAGAAAGCCGACCCTGGCCCTGACGTCGCGGTAGTGCTTCATGTAGCGCCCGGCCTGCCGCATGAGCCAAACCGGTGTGTAAGGGGTCTTGCCCCGGCGGCAGGCGGTGAGAAACGGGTGCCGTGTAGGCGCGTCATTCATGGCATCTGCCTGACTCGTCTTGCCGACGACAAAAAATCCTGCGCATCTTATCACGCGAATGAACCGGACGGGCACTAGCGGTTCTTGCCGGCGCCCAGCGTGACGGCGCCTTCGCCGTACTTGTGCCGCAGCCGGTCGATGCCCTTGTAGAGTTGGTCCATGGACGCCCGTTCGCGGTAGTCGAAAATGGAGTCCTGCCACCCCTCCGCGGTGATGCGGCTGGTGCTGACCCCGAGAAGGCGCACGGCCCTGTCCGGCGCCAGGTTCCTCGCGAGCAGGTCCCGGACAACCTTGAAGATGTCCACGTCGAAGCACGTGGGCGTCCTCAGGGTGCGCGACCGGGTGATGGTCTTGAAGTCGGAATAGCGGACCTTGAGAGTGACGCGTCGGGCACGGCCGTCCTGCCGGCGCAGCCTCACCGCCACGTCTCCCACGAGCCCGCCGAGCACTCGTTCCATTGCCACCACGTCCGTGAGCGGTTGCGCGAGCGTGGTCTCGCTGCCTATCGAATGCTCGTGAGCGCGTCCGCTCTCCGCCGGGCGGTCCAGGTTCAGGTAGCGCCTTCCCAGCCGGGGCTGGGCCAGAAGCTGGGCGACCGTCGCGATGCCGCGGTCCAGCAACTCGCGGTGTGTTTTGGGGCCGATGCCGGGGATGACCGAGACCTCGAGGGGTCCGAGAAAACGCTCTTCCGACCCGGGCGGCACGTAGAGCAGGCCCCGTGGCTTGACCGCGGTGGCGGCGATCTTGGCCAGGGTCGGATGGGTGGCCACGCCGCCGGACGACGGCAGTCCCAGTTCGCTCCCGATGCGGCCGATGATCTCGTGAGCCGTGCGGAGGGGATGGCCCATCAGCCGTTCCGTGCCGGTGAGGTTGACCAGCCCCTCGTCGATGGAAAAAGCCCGGACGTCCGGCGAGAAGGAGCGGAGCAGGTCGAACACCTTCCGGGAAAACTCGCTGTAGACCCCGCGCCGGCCCGGAACGAAGATCCCGTCGGGGCAGAGCCGTCGCGCCTGGAATCCCGGCATGGCCGACCGGACCCCGTATCGACGGGCTTCGTAGGACGCGGAGGTGACCACCCCGCGGCCGGAACCGCCCCCCACCATCACCGGCTTGCCTTCCAGGGAAGGGTCGAGGACGCGCTCGACGGATACGTAGAAGGAGTCCATGTCGATGTGCAGGTAGAAGGGCACGAGGCCATGTTAACAGTCATGATGTGGGGGAGTCCATCAGCCCTTCCGGGGGGCGGAACGGCCGGGCCTTTCCATGGTCACCCGGTGCAGAGCGAAGGGTCTCTCCGCCGTAGCCGAGATTCTTCGCTTCGCTCAGACTGCCAGGCTCCGCTCGGCCCGACAGGTTTTGGCGGGACTTTGGAAAGATCCCGGGCACAGCGAGATTAGCATTCCATTGGCTCCCACCCTATGATGAAGGGTCGCGAAGGGGTGAGGCATGGCGCGAGCCAGGGTCGTTTACGAGTGTCAGAACTGCGGCTTTCGGTCGCCCAAGTGGCTGGGCCGGTGCCCGGACTGCAGCCGATGGGACTCGCTGGCGGAGGAAGCGGTCACGGTCCGGTCGAACGCGCGGGGGGACGGGGACGCCGGCCCCGCGCGGACGCCTTCGCCCATTCACGCCGTCACCACGGACACGGACGGCCGCCGGCGTTCGGGCATCGAAGAGTTCGATCGGGTCCTGGGGGGCGGTCTGGTGGACGGTTCCGCGGTGCTCATCGGCGGTGATCCGGGCATCGGCAAGTCGACGTTGCTGCTCCAGGCGGTGGCGTCCCTGAGCCATGACGGACCGCCCTGCCTCTACGTCTCCGGCGAGGAGTCGGAGCAGCAGGTCAAGATGCGGGGCCGCCGCATCTCCCTGGCGTCTTCGAGCCTGCTGGTGCTGAGCGAGACGTCGCTGGAGTGCATCCTCGAACAGGTCAAGGCCGTCAAGCCCGCGGTGCTGGTGGTGGATTCCATACAAACGGTCCACACGTCCGCGGTCCCTTCCGCTCCGGGGAGCATCGGACAGGTCCGGGAGTGTTCGAGCGCGCTGATCTCCATGGCCAAGAAGAGCGGCATCGGCACCTTTCTCGTGGGTCACGTGACCAAGGACGGCGCCATCGCCGGCCCGCGGGTCCTGGAGCACATGGTGGACACGGTGCTCTACTTCGAGGGCGAGGGCAGCCACAGCTTCCGCATCCTGCGGGCGGTCAAGAACCGCTTCGGCTCCACCAACGAGATCGGCGTGTTCGAAATGCAGGAAGCCGGACTCCGCGAAGTGCCGAACCCCTCGCAGATCTTTCTATCCGAACGCCCTCTCGGCGGGTCGGGCTCGGTGGTGGTGCCGAGCATGGAGGGAACCCGCCCGATCCTGGTGGAGATCCAATCGCTGGTGACCCGATCGTTCCTCACCCTGCCCAGGCGTACCTGTATCGGCGTCGACACCAACCGCCTTGCCCTGATCCTGGCGATCCTGGAAAAGCGGAAGGGCATGAACTTTTTCGACAAGGACGTGTTCATCAACGTCGCCGGCGGCGTCAGCGTATCCGAACCCGCGGTCGACTTGGGGATCGCGGTGGGGGTGGCCTCCAGTGCCCAGGACCGGCCGGTGGACCCGTACATGATCTTCGTCGGCGAAGTGGGCCTGGCGGGGGAGATCCGCACCGTGACCCGGGCCGAGGCGCGGGTGGCCGAGGCCGGCAAGCTGGGATTCCGCAAATGTGTCCTGCCCCAAGGCAACTGCAAGCAGCTCACGCACGTCGAGCGCCCCGAGCTGGTGGGCGTGAGCTCTCTGGATGAGTGTTGGAAAATCCTGTTTTGAATCAGAGGCTTGGCGTGGCTGGCGTTAGTAGGGTCAGTTCTTGGACAATGTTTTCAGGATAAACGGTTCACTCGGACGCGGCGAGTCGCGACCCCTCCATCAGCCCAGGCCCGGCACCACGTTCTCGGAAAAGAGATCCACCGACCGCAGGGCTTCGTCGAGGGAGATATCGCCGAAGGCGAACTGGCCGATGAGATAGTTGGCGCCGGCGGCGTCTAGCTGTGACTGCAGGAAGGCCCGCACCGTGCCCGGACCGCCGGCTATCCCCTGACCGGATGCGACAACGCCGTCGAAGTCCGGAGGACGCTGGTGCCTCGGGGCGCTTCCCCTGAGCCGGAACAGGTGATTGAAGCTCCGGTGCCATATGGGATAGGCCCGGCGGGCGATACGGAGCGCGGTTTCGTCATCGTCGGCCACCACCACGAAACGGCCCAGGCCTATCATGGGTAACGCCTCGCCGTTCCCATGGGTCTCGCCCCAGACCTCCCGGAACCGGTCGGTGAAGCCGCGCGTGGGAACCGCCGGGTCCAGGCTCACGATGTTGAGTCCCCGGCGCGCCGCCCGCTCGGCGCTTTCCGGAGAATGCACTCCGTACCACAGCGGCGGGTGCGGCTTTTGCAGCGGCTCCAGCTCAATGGGTACGTCTTCGAAGGTGAAGAACTCGCCCGTGAAGTTCAGGGTCTTTTGAGTCAGTCCTTTCAGGACGAGGTCGAGGCCCTCGGCGTAGATGCGTTGCGCCTCGGACGGGTTCCGCCCGTACACGGCTAGCTCGATGGGCGAGGAGCCGCGGCCGAACCCGATGTCCAACCGCCCCCCGCTCATCTGATCGAGCATGCAGATCTCTTCGATGAGCCGTAGCGGGTGGTGGAGGGGCAAGGCGTACACGAGAGGTCCGAAGCGAAGCCGCCGGGTCCGCTGCGCGACCGCGGACAGGAATACGCTGGGCGACGGCGCCATGCCCAAAGGCGTCGAGTGGTGCTCCGCCAGGTGGTAGGCGTAGAACCCCTCCCGCTCGTACGCCTCGATCAGCGTCAGACGCGCCTCGTAGTAATCCTTCAACGGCAAATTCCCGCGGTCGAGATGGTCGAATACGCCGTAGTCCATGTGCCGGCCTCGGAGTTGGCGCAAGAGCTCAACCAGCCTTGTACAAGGAGAGCACGCGCTTTGCGGGAAGGCCCTGCGCTTCTCTTTCCTCCGCCCATTCCTTGCTGATATTCCGCACCGCGGGGTGGTTCTTCCACTTGTTTCTGTCGTCCTCGGAGAACTTCACGACCTTCATTCCTTTGTTCTGGAGATACTGCTTGAATTGTACGTCTCCTTCTTTCATGGCCTGGGCTTCCCACGCCCCTGCTTCTTTGCCGACTTCCAGAATGATCTTGCGCTGCTCAGGCGAGAGACTCTCCCAACGGCTCCGGTTTATGGTAATGAGATTTACACCTGCAAGACCTCCCAGATCTATCTCGCTCACGTACTTGACGACCTCGAAGATCTTGAAGCGCTTGCTGGCTTCATACGAAAGCACACGGGCATCGATGGTACCCCGCTGCAAGGCCTGATACATCTCTCCTGCAGAAATGGAAACCGGAACTGCGCCGACCGGATGCATGAGCTTGGGCACGATGCGGCCGAATCCGCCCACCTTCTTGCCCTTCAGATCCGCGAGATTGCTGATGGGCGTACGACTGGGCAACTGGAAGCTGGCGGTTGAGAACACGGACACGGCTACGTGGTTAAAACGTTCCCATTCCCTGCGGACCGCGGGAACCTTGTCGATGACGCGCAGCATGCTGTTGCGCATCTTTACCGGATCGCTCACCGAAAAGGGCAACGTTGCCACGGTGATCAGCCGCAGCTTGTCCGGAAAGTAGGACACCGCAATGTGCCCGACATCGACCGTCCCGATCTGGACGGCCTCCAGGGCCTCCTTGGCGTGAACCAGCGAGTTTGCCCAGTAGATCCGGACCTTGACATCACCGCCGGTGCGCTGCTCGACGCCCTTGGCAAAGCGCACCAGAAGATCCGGCACCGGGGTTCCGGGCCCTCCGGACATGGTTGCCACCTTGAGGATCGTCTCCGCGTCCGCCGGCGCCGCCGGCGCCATGACCAACGGCAGGAGCCCCGACACGAACAACAACATCAGCTTTCCCGAAAAACTCCTCTGCCTCATTGGATGTCCCTCCTCCGTGTTAATACGAGATGCTTTGGACCCGATGCTGCCTTGGTGTAGTGTCCTTTCCTCGCGTAACCTCGCCGGCGGCGAAGTCCCACGGGGTCGTCGGAGCCTTGGCGTGATGGATACCCCCGCTGTCGCTCAGCACCACGAGGTCGGTGAAGGCGCCGCCGATATCCACGCGATCACGTATGAGTAGTCCGTCGTATTCGTAGCGGATCCCTCCGGTCGTCCCGCCCACCGGATCAGAACGCTACGATACATTCGGGAATGCTGTCAACGCGCGTTCCACGCGGGCCGTGACGACGGCCGGACCAGGTTCGCCAACGAGATCGGGGTCACGATCCCGTTGCTCGACCCCTCGCCTGCCGGGTTTCCTGGACAGCACGGGGAAAGCGTGCGATAAGTGCGACCAGAGAGAAGGGAATTCACTCCGTCCCCGGTCCCGACAAGCCGACTCCCAAGCTCCTGTCAACGGGTCCCGCCGAGGCGGGCATCATGCCTGACATTATCCTGTCCGACATCGTCCTCTATCTTCTGTCCGGCGTCGTGCTGGGCTTTCTCATCGGCCTTACCGGCATCGGCGGCGGGGTTCTGACGGTCCCGTTCCTCCTGCTCGCGATCAAGCTGGAGCCCATCGCCGCGGTGGGGACCGCCGGTCTCTACGGCGTTCTCACCAAGATCTGGGCCGCGGTCCGGCACTACCGGCAGGGAACGGTCAACCTGGACGTCGGCATCCGGTTTTTTCTGGCCTCGGTACCCGGAATCATCGTCGGCTCTCTGGCGGTGAAATGGAGCCGGGTTTCGCTGTCCCCGAGCGGCGTCGAGACGCTTCAGGACGTCGTGAGCTACATGGTCATGGCGTCCATCATCTTTGCGCTGGCGGCGCTGCTGTTCGACTACAGTCGATTCGAGAATCGGTTCTTCTCGTCGAGAGGCGGGAACGCGGTCAAGTTCTCGTGCCTCTTTCTGGTCGGTGCGGTCATGGGGATGACCTCCATCGGAGGGGGCATCCTGATCATCCCCGCACTGCTGCTCTTCTACCGGGAGACGTCCCGATACGTCGGCACGTCGATCTTTGTCGCGCTTCTCCTGATGGCCGTCATGTCCTGCTTGTACGCATTCATAGGCCGGGGGCAGGGAATGGAAGACGTCCGCCTGAACGTCGCCGCCTTCATGTCGGCGGGATCGCTCGCCGGCGTTCACTACGGCGCGGTCCTGTGCAAACGGATGCACCCGAGACGGCTTCAGGCCGTCGTCGTCGGGGTGATCGTTCTCGCGGTGGTGATGATGGTGGCGGAGCGGATCTGGTAGCCGCCCGGGGCGTCATCAAGGCGGCTCCGGCCTTGATGACGCCCTCACCCCGACCCATGCAGGGGCGGGTTTCAAACCCGCCCGCGCCCGCATCGCGCTACCGGCGCCCGGGGGAATTTGACCCGAAGCGGCTCAGGAACTATCTAAGTCGGGTTGATCCAGTGTCGGCGCGGCGACGGACGCGCAATGGCGCCTTCGGGACAGCGCCCGAAGGCCACTCCCCGAAATCGAGAGATGGCAACCAACCGCACGCCGGCAAATGCCGCGGCCTCCGGCAACGGCTCGGACTCCCGGTCCGGGAAGTACGTACACGCGCGTACGTATTCCGGCATGACCATCGACAAGGACCGCGACGCCGGTGACGACGCCGCGGTGCTGTGGCGGATTTTCAAGCTCGCCGCGACGCAGCGGCTGCGGTTGGTGCTGGCGACGGTGGGGATTCTGGCGGCGGGGTTCTTCCAGCTCATGATCCCCCAGTATCTGGGAGAGGCCGTGGACGGCGCCCTCCGCCTGTCGGGCAGCGCATCGGTTTCCCCGGAGGAGGCGCGGGACGCCCTCTACGGAACGGCGTTGATGCTGCTGGGCGCCTCGGTCCTGCGCGGCCTGTTCACTCTGATCCACAACTACTGCGGCGAGACGCTTGGCCATCACCTGGCCTACAGGCTTCGTCTGGCCTTCTACGACAGGCTGCAGCATTTGAACTTTTCCTTTCACGATCGCGTCCACACGGGCGAGTTGATCACCCGCGGGATGCTGGACCTGGAAGGGATCCGCTCCTTCATGAACATGGGACCGTTGCGGGTGCTGTTGTTCTCCGTCCTCATCGGGGTGGGGGCCTACGTGCTGCTGTCCACGGACGCCTTCCTCGGGGCCTTGAGCCTCAGCTTCGTGCCGTTCGTGGCGTGGCGTTCCACCACCGTGAGGCGCCGGCTGCGGGAGATGTGGTTCGAGCTGCAGGAGAAAATGGCCGTGCTCGGCCGGATCATGGACGAAAACCTCACCGGCATCCGGGTGGTGCGGGCGTTCGGCGCGGAGCCCTACGAGCTGGACAAGTACCAGGCCGCCTCGGACCACGCGCTGGCGCTGGCGGCCCGGCGTATCCGCACCCGGGTAGCCTCCGCCACCTCGATGAATTTCGCGTTCTTCGCGGCCATGGGCCTGGTGCTGTGGGTCGGCGGATTGCGCGTGATCCACGGCTACATGACCGTGGGCACGCTGACCGAGTTTCTCTTCTTCATGATCATCCTCCAGCAACCCGTGCGTCAGCTCGGCATGGTGGTGAACGCGTTCGCCCGTGCGTCAACCTGCGGCGCGCGCCTGTTCGCGGTGCTGGATCTGGAACCGCCCATACGCGACCGCGACGGCGCCAGGCCCCTGGAGGTCACGGACGGCGTCCTCGAGTTCCACGATGTATCCTTTGCCTATGCGGGTGAGGGATCGCCTCCGGTCCTGCGCGGGATCTCGTTCCGGGTGGAACGGGGCAGGACCCTCGGGATTGTCGGTCCTCCGGGCAGCGGCAAGTCCACCATCGCCCATCTGCTCCCGCGCTACTACGACGTTACCGGCGGACGCATCACGGTGGACGGCCAGGACATTCGCGACGTCACCATCGAGTCCCTTCGCCGGACCGTGCGCGTGGTCCAGCAGGATACGTTCCTGTTCACGTCGTCGCTCGAGAACAACATCGCCTACGGCGATCCGTGGGCCGATGACGACGCCATTCGGAGCTCGGCGGCCACCGCCCAGATCGGTGGGTTCGTCGACCAGTTGCCGGACCGGTACGAGACCCTGGTGGGAGAACGCGGGGTGTCGTTGTCCGGCGGGCAGAAGCAGCGCGTGGCCATTGCCCGGACCGCGATGCTGCGGCCGGCGGTCCTGGTGCTCGACGACTCCATGGCCGCCATCGACGCCGGTACCGAGCAGCGTATCCGCGAAGCGCTCCGGGATCACACCCAGAGCTGCGCGACCCTCATCGTTTCCCATCGCCTCGGCGCGCTGCGTCACGCGGACGAGATCATCTTCCTCGAGGACGGGCGCATCGTGGAACGCGGCACCCATGACGCGCTGGTGGCCTTGCGCGGGAGATACGCGGCGCTGTTCGCCCTTCAGACCCTTGACGGCCCCCTTCAGGATATTGTCGACCTTGTGGCGGAAGCCGGAGTCACGGAGGGAACACGGGCATGACCGCTGCGAAAGCCTGGAAGGGCCGGACGCGTCCGCCGCGGGCCGTGGTGGGCTCGCAGATCAGCCGCGACGAGGAGATGTTCGGCGCCGCCTTCGACCGCCACGTGGTGCGGCGTTTCCTGGCCTATGTTCATCCCTACAGGCGGCGCCTCTACGCCGCCATCGGCGCCCTGCTGCTCTTTACCGGCGCGCAGTTGGCCATCCCCCTGGTCATCCGCTACGCCATCGACCATCCCATCGCGCGCGGCGACGCCGCCCTGCTGTGGCTCGTCGTCCTGATCTTCGCCGCGGTGATCCTGGTGAACTACGCCGCCAACTTCACGCAGGACTGGCTGGTGAGCCGCACCGGCGAGCAGGTCATCTTCGACCTGCGCCGCGCCATGTTCGCCCACCTGCAGTACGTGGCCATGGCGTTCATGGACAAGACGGAAGTGGGCCGCATGATGTCGCGGTTGCAGGGGGACGTGTACTCCCTCCAGGAGTTCCTGGAGAACTCCATCACCGCCCTGGGCGACCTCCTGCTTCTGTTCGGCATCGTCGCCATCATGCTGTGGCTGGATTTCGATCTGGGCCTGCTGACCTTGTCCGTGGTGCCCATCCTCTTCTTCGTGCGCATGGTGTGGCTGCCCCGGGCCCGGGTTGCCTTCCGCTACGCGCGGGAGACCAATTCCATCGCCAACGGCGCCCTGGCCGAAGGCATTCACGCGGTTCGTACCGTGCAGGGGATGCGGCGGGAGGCCGTCAACTTCCATCTCTACGACGAGAAGGCGACGGAGAACCTGAATGCCCACCTGCGGTCGGCGCAGTACGCACAGGTCATGGTGCCCATCGTGGATACGCTGACCGGAGCGGCCCTGGGCGTCGTCATCGTGGTGGGCGGCTCGCTGGTGCTCGACGACTCCCTGGATCTTGGTGTGATGATAGCGTTTTCGTTCTACGTGCAGCGATTCTTCGACCCCATCCGCTCCCTCACCATCCAGTACAGCGTCATGCAACGGGCCATGGCTTCCGGTCAGCGTATCTTCGAGGTGCTGGACGTGCCGTTGGCGGTCCAGGACAAGCCCGACGCCATTTCACCCGAGACCGTCGCAGGTCGGATCGAGTTCCGCGACGTCACCTTCGGCTACGAGAAGAACCAGCCGGTTCTCAAGAACATCGACTTCACCATCGAGCCGGGGGAGACGGTGGCGCTGGTGGGGCCCACCGGCTCCGGCAAGACCAGCACGACGGCGTTGCTGCACCGCTTCTACGACGTGTGGGAGGGGGCCATCCTGCTTGACGGACACGACGTGCGGGACTACTCGTCCGCGGCGCTGGGCAAGAATATCGCCATGGTGCTGCAGGATCCGTTCCTGTTCACCGGCACGATTCGAGACAACATCCGTTTCCGCACCACCGAAGCCACCGACCAGGACGTCGAACGGGCGGCGCGAATCGTCGGCGCCCATCCATTCATCATGCGCTGGCCGGACGGTTACGATACCGTGCTCGATCAGGGAGGCGGGAATCTGTCTCTGGGACAGCGCCAGCTGCTGAGCTTCGCCCGTGCGCTGGTGGCGGATGCGAGGGTGCTGGTGCTGGACGAAGCCACCGCCAACGTCGATTCCTACACCGAGCGGCAGATCCAGATCGGTCTTACCGCACTGCTGGAAGGCCGCACCGGCATCGTCATCGCCCATCGGCTCGCCACGGTGCGGGACGCCGACCGCATCATCGTCCTGCAGGACGGCCGGATCGTCGAGACCGGCACGCACCAGGAGCTGACCGAGCGCAAAGGCTTGTACGCACGGCTCTATGCTCTGAACTACACTTCCTTCGATGATTTGCCGGAGGATCTCGTCAAGGACGCGGTTGGCGAGATGGTGCGGTCCTGAACGGACTCCAGGCGGAGCCGGCCCGACCGCCGGAATTTCACACCTTACACACTTGGCTCGGGCACCAACTGGCCCGCCTGCTCGACAATGATCTGCAACGACGCCGGCTGGGGACGGCTGCGCGCGAGCACCAGCATTCCCAGGAGAAGGGTGTGAAGGGTACGCGCGGTGGAAGTCGCGTCCACGGCGTGCGAAATTTCTTCGGAGGCCTGCCCTCGTTCAATCGTGGTGCGGAAAAAACCCTCGACGTCGGCAAAACCGCCGGCCACGACGGACTCGATCTCGGCGTCGTGCGGCGACAGCTCGATGGCCGTGTTGACCAGAAAACAACCATCGCGGGAACCTCGACCCAGCACCGTGTCCGCAACGGTCTCGAAGGCGTTCAGCACGGCTTGGCGCGGCGACTGCGATTTCGAGAGTTCGGTAAGGAAATCCGCGCACTTCTTGTTGTAGTGGTGTAACGCTTTCATGAACAGTGAACGTTTTCCGCCGAAGGTCCCGTAAAGGCTCCCCCGGCCGATTCCCATACCGTCCACGAGATCCTGTATGGACGTGGCTTTGTACCCATGAACCCAGAAGAGCCGCATCGCCTTCATCAGGGCCTCATGTTCGTCGAACTCCTTCGGTCTACCCATAACCGGCTCCCCTAACGCGCTACCTTTATCGTTTTGGAGTCTACGGGATCTTAGCAGAACATCTGACGGCTTCATACCACGAAGCGCAGACGACCAATATATTACTAGAATGGTATCACTATAATAATTGCCGATTCGCAAAGTGACGAACGGAGACGTTTCCGAACGGTAGGGTTGCTAATTCACGAATGGTGGGAGAGCCGTTCAGCCTTGGTGGCGGCCGATGGCAGGAGAGCTGCAATGGAATGATGAAATGCAGGGCCGGGCCGGTTTCAAACCCGTCCGTGCCCGCATCGCGCTGTCGGCCGATACCGGCAGCTAGTGTACGGGACACGACACCAGAGACAGCTCAAGGCCGGCTCTCGGCAAAAGGATGGGGAAGTAGATGGGTTTCGGCGTTCAGGTCGTGAATCGAGCCGCAGCCCAGGAGCCGCATGGTGTCCTCGATCTCTTTCTTCAGTATGTCGAACGTCTTGCGGACACCCGCCTCGCCGCCGGCGCCGAGGCCGTAGACATAAGCCCGGCCGGCGAGTACGGCATCGGCTCCATGCGCCAACGCAATGACCACATCGGCGCCGGACCGGATGCCGCCGTCCAACAGAACCTTGACGCCGGAGCCCTTCAAGGCGGGCGCTATCTCCTTCAGCATGGACAGGGTCGGATAGACGCGGTCCATCTGCCGGCCGCCGTGGTTGGAGACGACGATGGCATCCGCCCCATGCTCCACCGCAAGCCGGGCATCCTCGGCGCATTGCACGCCCTTGATGATCACGGGTTTGTCCTCACCCCAGATTCCCCGTATCCACGGCAGATGCTCCCAGGTAACCGCGGAAGCGCGCAGTTGCGTCCCGATGTCGGTGTAGGGCATGGGCGTGCCGTCGTTCCGGATGACGTTGCGGAACTGCATCATCCCGCCGTCCGCGTAGTGGCTCTTCAGCCAGGAGCGATACCGCAGCATCTGCGGGGCGAACCTCAGTTTCTGAATCGGGGTGCCGTTGATGGCCCGCGCCGCGCCCATCCATTCATGGTGGGCGCGGTTTCCCGGAACCGCGGTATCGATGGTGAGAACGAGGGCCGAATAGCCCGCGTTCTTCGCCCGCTCGAGGCCGCGCGCCGCGACCTCTTCCCCGCCGATGAGATAGAGCTGGAACCAGCACGGTCCCTTCGAGGCGGCCCTGACTTCCTCCAGGTCCGTGCCCGTCAGGGTCGAGAGCGTGCATATCGTCCCGGCCTCGCCCACGGCCTTGGCGGCAACCGCCTCGCCGCGGGGCCAGATCATCCGGGGGCTGCCGATGGGTCCCGCGATCACCGGCAGCTCGATCTCGTGACCGAGCATCCCGGTGCGCAGTTCCACTGACGGAAGGCGGACCCCGGACCTGGGCTTGAACCGTTCCCTCCGAAACGCCTCGACATTATCCCTGAGGGTGATCTCGTTGTCGGCGCCGCCGCGGTAGTATTCCCTGACGATGGGCGGCACACGCTTCTCCATCACCAGGCGGAGATGATCCACCGTCACGCACCGCTCGACCTCTCCGGCCCAGCGCTTCTCACTGCGCGCGTGGGCGCGTTTCAGGTAGGATCGAAGCAGAAACATGCGTGAAAGAATAAGGTCCCGCGGCTACGGACGTCAATTCCCCGTCCGGGGGCATCGGGCCAGCCGGCCGGGAGCGGGCTCTTCCAGGTCCGGCACCCGCTGGCGGCAGGTGGCCACGACCCTGGGGCAACGGGGCGCGAAGGCGCATCCCGGCGGCATGGCCAGCAGGTCGGGAGGCGCTCCCGGTATGGGCGCCAGCCGCCCTCTCTCGCTGCCGGCATGGACCGTGGAGTTGAGCAGCCCGATGGTGTAGGGGTGCAGCGGCGAGTCGATGACCTCGGCGATGGCGCCGGTCTCCACGAAGCGGCCGGCGTACATCACCGCTACCCGGTCCGATATCTCGCACGCCACGCCGAGATCATGGGTGACGAAAATCGTCGCCATGCCGAGCTCGCGCTGCAACTCCCGCAGCAACAGCAGGATCTGGATCTGCACCGTGGCGTCCAGCGCCGTGGTGGGCTCGTCGGCCAGCAGCAGCTTGGGTTTGCAGGAGAGGGCGAGGGCGATCATGACCCGCTGCCGCAGGCCTCCGGAAAGCTCGTGCGGGTAGGCGTCCAGCCGGCGGCGGGCCGACGGCACCTGGACCAGGTCCAGCATTTCCAGGGCGCGGGCGCGGCCGGCTGCCCAGGAAACCCCTTCGTGCGAGACCACTACCTCCGCGATCTGATTGCCGACGGTGAACACCGGATCCAGCGCCGTCATGGGCTCCTGGAAGATCATCGAGACCTGGGTGCCCCGTATGGCGCGCAGGCGGTCCGGGTCCAGTCTCAGGACGTCGATATCGTCCAGCAACACTTCGCCGGCGATGCGAGCCGTGGGCGGCAGCAGCCGCACCAGCGAGCGCATGGTGACGGTCTTGCCCGACCCGGACTCGCCCAGCAGACACAGGGTCTCTCCCAGGCTCAGGTGGAAATCGACGCCGTTGATGGCCCGAAGCGCGGCGCCTTCGCTGGCGAACTCCACGGACAGATCCCGCACCGACAGCAAGGTACGGTCGTTTCTTTCCGCGGCGGCGAAGGCGGCGGCCGTCACGCCGGTCGCGCCTCCGCCGCGGTAGCGGGTTCGACCCCGCGGGCCGGCGCCCGACTGTGCCCACTGTCCGGCGTCAGCGCGTGGCAGGCAGCCAGATGGGTCCGTTCCTCGCCGAAGGGCTCCAGGGCCGGGTCCCGGCCCGCGCACACCGCTTCCGCCATCGGGCAGCGCGTGCGGAACCGGCACCCCGACGGGGGGTTGATGGGGCTCGGAAGATCGCCCACCACGGGCGCCGCCTCGATGCGCCGGCGCGGGTCCATGCTGAGGCGCGAGGCGATGAGCGCGCTCGTGTAGGGATGTCCCGGAGCGCTGTAAACGCTCGCCACCGGCCCGATTTCCACCACCTTGCCCAGGTACATCACCAGCACCCGGTCGCTGATGAACCGGACCACGTTGAGGTCGTGGGAAATGAAGACGTAGGTCAGGCCCAGGCGTTCCTTGATCTCGATGAGGAGGTTCAGCACCTGCGCCTCCACCGACTTGTCCAGCGACGACACCGCCTCATCCAGAATCAACAATCGCGGACTGAGCGCCAGGGCCCGCGCAACGTTGACCCGCTGGCGCTGGCCGCCGGACAGCTCATGGGGGTAGCGGTCGGCGAAAATGGCGGGTTCGAGGCCCACGAATTCGAGGACCTCGTCGGCCCGCCGGCGCGCCTCCGCCCGCCGGACGCCCTGGGCGGTGAGCCCGAAGCTCACCTCTTCGGCCATGGTGTGCCGCGGGTTGAGCGAGGAGTAGCTGTCCTGGAACACCATCTGTACCTGACGCCGAAGCGTGCGCAGGGACATGCCGTCTCGGCCGCCCACATCGCGTCCGTCCAGCAGGATCTCGCCCTCGTCCGGATCGATCAGCCGCATGAGCAGCCGGGCGGTGGTGGACTTGCCGCAGCCCGACTCTCCTACCACCCCGAGGGTCTCGCCCGCGGCCACCGTGAAGCTGATGCCGTCGACGGCCTGAACGTAGGCCCCGCCGACGCCCCACGAGCGGCCCCGCAGCCGAAAGTATTTCCGGAGCCCATGGACGCTCAGAAACGGTCGCTTCCAAGCCTCGGGGTCCACCGTCTCGGGCGGGTCCAGGCAATTCGCGGTTGTCGGCAGCGCGCTCATGTCTTTACGTCCATGGCCGTGCGCAGGCCGTCGCTCAGGAGGTTGAAGCACACCGAGGCGATGAGGATCATCACCCCCGGCAGCACCGCGTTCATCGGCGCCAGGAAGATGGACTGGCGCAGCGTGTTCAGCATGAGCCCCCAGTCGGCCAGGGGCGGCGAGATGCCGAGGCCGAGGAAGGACAGGCCCGAGGCCAGGACGATGGAGAGTCCGATGAGGCTCGACGAATAGGTGAGGATGGGGCTGGTGACGTTGGTGAGCACGTGGCCCATGATGATCCGCGGCGCGGAGGCGCCGGTGGCGCGGGCCGCCTCGACGAAGTCCTGGGTGCGGATCCGGGTGGTGGCGGCTTCGGCTACCCGGGTGATGGGCGGGATGAACACCAGCGAGAGGGATATCAGGACGTTCACCACGCCCGCGCCCAGGGCGCCGGCAAGCCCCACCGCCAGCAGCACCGACGGAAACGCGAAGAAGACGTCCGCCACCCGCATGATCACCATGTTGGTCTTGCCGCCGAGGTACCCGGCGACGATCCCCAGGACGCTGCCCGCGAGGGTCGCGATCAGGATGGGCAACAAGCCCATGAGCAGGGAAATCCGTCCGCCATGGATCAGCCGGGTCAACATGTCGCGGCCGAGCTCGTCGGTGCCGAGGATGAACCCCGGACTCAGGACCGGCTTCAGGCGGTTGACGATGCTGGAGGAATAGGGGTCATGGGGCGTGATCCAGGGTGCGAAGACCGCCGCTGCGATAATCATGGAAAGGATGGCCAGGCAGCCCATGGACACCGGATCGCGCAGCAGCCGCCGGCGCGCCGCCTGCCAGTAGGTGCGCTGGACGCGCCCGCGCGGCTCGATGACCGGCGCCGGCGCCTCGCCGGCATACGCTGCGGGTGTGCTCATGCCTCTTCCTTGCTCCTCACTGTCGCGTCATGCGTGGATCGAGAAACGGCTGCGCCAGGTCCACCAGGAAGTTCAACAACACGAAGAACGTGGCCAGGACCAGGATGGTGCCCTGAAGCACGGGAAGGTCGCGGTATGCGATGGCGTTGTTCAGGAGATAGCCGGTGCCGGGCCAGGCAAAGACCGTCTCCACCAGGATCGAGCCCCCTACCAGATGTCCCAACTGGATGCCGATGATGGCCAAGACGGTGGGGGAGGCGTTCTTGACGACGTGAAGGAACGTCCGCCGCGGCGGCAGCCCGTTGGCCTGCAGCGTCTGGACGAATTCCTGCTTGCGCACGTCGATGACCGTTGCGCGGACGCTGCGGGCGATGATGCCCGTGGGGATGAGCGCCAGGGTTACCGCCGGCAGGATCATGTGGCGGATGTCGGTCAGGCCGAAGCCGTCGCCGGGGGGCGCCTTGCCCATGGCCGGCAGAAGGCCCATCGTGACCGCGAGGACGGCGATCAGCACCAGCCCGACCCAGTAGTGGGGCACCGATACGCCGATGATGGCAGTGGTGGTGATGGCCCGGTCGGTCACCAGCCGGCGGGTGTAGCCCGCCAGAAGGCCGAGCCCGATGCCGCACAGGAGGCTCAGGCCGATGCCGAAGGCGGCGAGCTGGAACGTGTTGACCATGGCCGGGAGGATCTCGTCCCACACCGGGCGGTTGGCCGCCTGCGACAGCCCCAGATCGCCGCTCAGCACGTTGAGAAGCCACAGCAGATACTGCACCGGCACCGGCTTGTCGAAGCCGTAGGAGCGCTTGATCTGCTCGATGACCTGCTCGGAGGCGAACTCCGGCATGACTGCCGTCAACGGGTCGCCGGGGGCCAGATGGAGCAGTGAAAAGCAGACGATGGATACGCCCAGCAGAATCGGCAGGACGTACGCCAATCGCCGCAGCACATACCAGAGCATCGGCTATGCGTTCCCGGGAGCCTGTCCGAGCATGCAGGAATCTACTGCGATTCGCTTGCTCGGACAGGCGTCCAAGGCTACTTCTCGATACGGATCCGCGTGAAGTCCTGAAACCAGCTCTGCGCCTGTATGAACCCCTTGACGTGAGCGGCCAGTCCACGGGGATTCATGTCGTGGACCACCCAGACCCACACCGCGTTGTCCACCAGGTAGGAATGCAGTTCGCCGAGACGCCGGTTCTGTTCCTCGGTCTCGAACGCGTCCAGCGCGTTCAGCGCGAGCTGGTCCGCCTTGGCGTCGGCGAAGTGACCCCAGTTGTAGCCCTTGACGCGGTTCTCGTCATGATAGGTCTGGCCGATGAGGCCGAACACCGGGTACTGTATCGACCAACTGTAGTTGATGGCGTCGACGCCCTTGTTGAGCGCCCCCTCGGCCCCCGCGAAGCGCCGCGACCGCAGCGCTTCCCAATCCACGGTCGAGAGGGACATGTTGATGCCGACCTCGCGGAAGTTCTCCTGGATGAACTCGTTCATGGGCAGCGGCTGCATCTGGCCGGAACCCGCCGCGGACATCGTCACGTTGACGTTGACGGGGTTGCTCTTGCTGTATCCCGCCTCCGCCATCAGCTTCCGCGCGCCGTCCGGGTCGTACTTGACCTTGAACGTGGGATTGCCGAACCACGGATGGTCCGGGGTCACCATTCCTTGCGCGGGCACGGCCAGGCCCCCCAGGAACTTCGTCAGGTTTTCGCGGTCGATGGCCAGGTTGGCGGCCTTGCGGATGCGGATGTCGCTGAACGGCGAGCTCTTCAGATGGCTCACCATGTACGGCCAGATGTGCGGGTAGACGTTGGTAGTCACCTGCATGCCCGCCCCCTTCACCGTGGGAACGGCGTCCGGCGGCAGCGCCTCCACCAGGTCCACCTGCCCGGAGAGCAGCGCCGAGACCCGCGTGTTGGCGTCCGGCATGGGCCGCAAGACCATGCGGTCGTGCTGCGGGACCATGGACTTGTTCCAGTAGTCGGCGTTGCGCACCAGCTCGGCGCGGTTGCGCGGAACCAGCAGCACGAGCTTGTAGGGTCCGGTGCCGGAGGGTTCGAAGGCGACCTTCGTCCAGTCGCGCCCGAGCTTCTCCCACTGCCGCGGACTGGAGTAGAAGATGTTGACCAACTCGTAGAGCAGCGTGCCGTTGGGCCGTTTCGTGGTGACTTCCAGGGTGAAGTCGTCCACGGCCCGGGCGCTCTTCACGCTGACGAGCCAGTTGGCGGCGTTCCTGGCCTGAAGCCGGTCGTAATGCGCCGCATTCGGGTTCATCGACTTTTCGAAGTTCCACAGAATGTCATGCGCCGTGAACTGGCTGCCGTCGTGGAACTTGACGTCCTTGCGCAGGTTGAAGGTCCAGCGGTTCCGGTTCTTGGGGTCCACGGACCAGCTCGTGGCGAGGTTGGGGAGCAGTCCCGAAGGTTTGTCGCCCTGTGACAGATCCCAGGTCAACAGTGCGTCATAGATCGAGCGGTTGATGAACCGCCCACCCTCCGCCCCGCCGCTGGCCTGCCCAGTGGTCACCGGAATGTCCGACAAGGTCATGCCGATGCGGAGCACCTTCTCCCCGCTTTGGCCATACGCCATGCCCGCCGGCCATGCGAGCGCCCCCGCGCCCGCCGCCATCATCTTGAGCAGCGTCCGCCGCTGCAAGGTACCGTCGATCACGCCGGTGAAGTCCGAAGATGCAGGTTCCCGTGAGGCGACGGCCATCGATTCCGTGTCACGAAATGAAGCCATGCTTCCTCCTCCTTGAGTGGCCTGGCACTAGACAGTGAACACCTGTGAACTCGATTTCGGCCATCATACACTGACGCCGGAAGCCGTCAAGAGGGGTTCATCAGGGCGATCCCACGCTGATAGGGGAGTGGATGTCTCATGAAAGAGTTGATAGGCTGTGGGTCATGAATGTTCGGGAGTTGCGGGAGCAGCCACTGGCGCAGACGACGCCAGCAGGGTATGTGCTGGACGAGGTGGTGGTGCGGCTGGCGCGGGCGGACGAGCGGGTGAAGTGGGACGGGCTGATGGACCAGCATCACTATTTGGGCTTCAAGCGATTTGCCGGTCGGGGGCTGCGCTACGTAGCGGAGTGGCGAGGACAATGGCTGGCGCTGGCGGGGTGGCAGTGTGGCGCCCTCAAGTGCCGGTCGCGGGACCGCTGGATCGGGTGGGGCCGCAAGGAGATGTACCGGCGTCTGCATCTGCTGGCGAACAACACGCGGTTCGTGGTGCTGGGGGAGCGCGGGGTATATGGGAATCTGGCTTCGTGGATGATGAGTGCGATGCTGCGGCGGCTGAGTGACGACTGGCAGAGACAGTACGGACATCCGTTGCTGGTGGTGGAGAGCTTCGTGGACCCGGCCCGGTTCGGGGGCACGATGTATGAGGCGTCGAACTGGACCTACGTGGGCAACAGCAAGGGCTATGCGCGCAGCAACGGTCACTACACCGACCCGCACGGTAAGCCGAAGCGGTTATACGTACGCGCGCTGCGCCGCAACGCGCGGCGCATCCTGAGCTACCGCGGCGAGTTGGACGACGGCTGGCATGCGCGCGGTGACCGAAATCGACAAGCGCAGTCTGTATGAGGAACTGGAAGAGTTGCCGGACCACCGGCGGGCGCAGGGCCGCAAGCATTCGATCGCGACCGTGCTGGCGATCTACCTGCTGGCAGCGTTGTCGAACATGCGCGGGCCGGTGGCCGCGGGCGAGTATGCGCAGGCACTGAGCCAGGCAGAACTGAAGATGCTTGGCGGATGGTGGAATCGGGCTCGGCAACGCTACGAGGCGCCCACCAAGTCGACCATCCACCGGGTGGTGATGGAAGCCGATAGCGAGGCTCTGGAAGCGATCCTGCAACGCTATGCCAAGCCGCGGTTGCCGGCATCCGGAGAACAGGAGCCACGGTCGGCGCTGGCCGCCGATGGCAAGCGCATTCGCGGCGCCAATCGCAACGGCACGCTGCGCTACGAGACCGCGACGCTGGTGGAGCACAGCACCGGCGTGCCGCTGGCGAGCCTCAACTTTCACGACCGCAACGGCGAACTGGCGGCGGTGGGGGCGCTGCTGGACGTAACCCCTATCGCTGGCGCCTTGCTCACCATTGATGCGCTGCACACCACCCGCGAGGTGGCCGCCCGCATCGTCGAGCAGCATCGCGCCGATTATCTGATGACCGTCAAGAAGAACTGTCCCGAGACCTTCCAGACACTGGCGACCCTGCCATGGCAACAGGCCACCGGGCGCTTCTCCGAGGACCCGGAAAAGGGCCATGGGCGTATCGACCAGCGCCACATCGAAGTGCTGACGCCGATCAAAAACTCTCTCAACTATCCCCATGTTGCCCAGGTGTTCCGTATCCGACGCGAACGCACTGACCTGAAGAGTAACACCCACAGCGTCACCTATGCCTACGGCTTCACCTCGGTGGCCGCCAAAGATGCCTCAGCGGGGCAACTGCTGGCCTGGAATCGCGGTCACTGGGCGATCGAGTCGAAGAACCATCAACGCCGTGACAAGACTCTTGAAGAGGACGCCTGCCTGGCCCGCAGCGGCTTGGCGCCGGCCAACCGCGCGACCTGCAACAACATCGTGCTGGCGCTGATCCTGCACCGCCGGCGGTGGGACAACGCGGCCGCAGCCCTGCGCTACTTTACCCTGCACCGCAAGGCCGCCTTGCACGCCGTGTTGGCGCCCGGCTGAGGCTCACGCGCCGTCCCCTCCCACGATCCGTTCCCGACCCCACCTCGACATCCTGCGCTGGACTGAACTGGCGCGCCTCACCAACGGCCAAATCCGGCCAATCTGCCCCGATCATGTTCTCTGTGCCGCCGCACGTTCCCAATCGCCCCACTTGTCCGTCATCCCGTCCGCCCAAGTCTCCCGGCCACACCCCAGGTGATGCTCCCCCAAAGCATCAACCGAACACTTCGACCCACAAGTTTAGAGCGTGGGATAGTCCTGAGGGGTTCATTTGGGACGGTTGCATCCGCTGTCAGGATAAGCTTACATGCAGTGAAGTAAGAAAACAGTAAATCACGCATGGAACTCGCAAAAATCACGACGCGCGGGCAGACCACGATTCCCAAGAAGATCCGCGATGCAGCCGACCTGCGCGAAGGTGATATGATCGCCTTCGAGGTCGAGGGAAATCATGTCGTGGTCCGCAAGGTGATTGCGGGCGGGGACGACTACCTGCAAGGCTTGTCGCAGGTTCTCAGTGAGTGGGTGTCGCCCGAGGACGAGGAAGCGTGGCGTGACCTTTGACGCGCTCGATGTGGTCGTCGTACCTTTTCCCTTCACAGACCGGCAGGCCGTCAAACGCAGGCCGGCCCTGGTCATTTCATCGCAAGACTTCAATGCCGCTCACCAGCAGTCGATCCTGGCCATGATCACTTCGGTCCGGAGCGACTGGCCGAGCGATGTGGCAATCAAGGGCTGGCGAGACGCCGGTCTCAACGTCCCCTGCAAGGTCCGTTTCAAGCTCTTTACAGTCGATGACGCCCTGATCGTGCGCAAGGTGGGTGCGTTGTCCCGACAGGATGCCCGAGCCGTGCAGAATGCCCTTTCCCGTTTGCTGGAAACCGGCTGAAGCTTCCACACCGCCCCCTTGTTCCTGTCAATCCGACCCACGGTTTCATTTGCCGCTACCGTGCCTTGGGGTCCAGTGCCTCGCGCAGGCCGTCCCCCAGGAAATTGAGGCTGAAAAAGGGTGGCTGCGAGGAACGTGGCGGGAAAGATCAGGGTCCAGGGCTGGGATTCCATCTGTGATGATGGTGTGGGTGGATAACCGTGAACTTCGCATGGAAAGGCTAAACATGGCGCCGCGCCGTGGTCCATGCGGACGACGGCGGCAACCGCTCGTCTCGGCGATCCGGGACGTACCGACCCCGGTTCAGAAGCCGGCCGCCGGTTCGGGTGTCCCGGGAAACAGGTCGTGTCTGGCAAGAAACTCGATCATGAAGCGATCGAACAGCCAGGGCTGCTCGATCTGGCAGGCATGTCCGGCTCCCGGCAAGACCTTCAAGTCACAATCGGGTATTCGCTCCTGCAGCGCGAAGGCGGTCGGATGGGCGCCGTCCTCGCTCCCGGTAAGGATGATCGTCGGGCAGGCGATGCCGGAGTGATGGCCCTCGGGCTCCGGCGTCTGAAGCGCCCGGAACTGGTGGAGGATCGTATCCACGTCGGCGAACTCGTTGCGCTCGGCAAACAGGTTGGCGAAGAAATGCGCCAACGGCGTCGCACGAAACGCCGGGCTCAGGTCCTCGAACGTGTACGCCCATCGATAGCCGATGCCCTTGGCGCTGTAGGCGTCGATGCGCCGCTGGGCGAATTCCTTGCCCGGCGTGTATCCCGTGCCCGACAGTATCATCGCCGCGGTCCGGTCGGGACGCTGGTGATACATGTACGGGCTGATGGCCGATCCCACCGAGCAGCCCGCCAGGATGGCGGTTTCCCCGGGTAGCGCGTCGTCTATCGCCTCCCAGCACGCTTCGGCCATGTCGTCCATGGTCAGACCGGCCGCGGCCTTCGGCGACCGCCCGTACCCGGGAATATCGATGGCGATGCACCGATACCACGTGGACAGATGCGCCATCTGGAAGATCCAGCACGACTGATCCATCGGATTGGGATGGATAAAGGCCATGACCGGCCCCGTGCGTCCCATGCGCTCGTAGTAGAGCGGCCCTTCGATGTTGCGCGCCATGGTAAGCCTCCGTTCCGTAAAAAGGGCCTATTCTGAAAGTCCGGGATCCCTGCGAGACACGGCATTGGCCGATGCGAATGCAGCCCTGGTGAAACTTCAGGTGTCCCTCGATCTCGACGATGTGCCCTCGATCCCGGACGAGGTCAGGGCCGCCGTGCTCGGGTACAACAAGGACAATGGTCGAGGCTCAGCCAGAGATGCTTCAGCCGCTTCACATCCCACCGGAACATCTCCGAGCCATCGGGACGTCGGGGTCGAGCCCCTTGGTTACAGCATGGGCGAACCCGTATAACTCAACGTATTTGCTCTGCCTCGATTGGTGCATCCAACACCACCGCGTGGGCAAAGCGCGCCAATTCGAGCTGTTTCTGTTTCAGCGCGCCTCGGTCACTCTGCCAACCGACAATGTTGGCATGGCGTGGCGGCACATCGTCATGTTCGACCTGAAGGCCCGTGTCAGACACCGCCGACTCACTGATTTCGCCCCAGCCATGGAGTCTGTGTGCGTTCGGATGTTTCTGTACGACATCCAGGCCCAGGTCACGTATCTCTCGGCACAGCAGTCCGTCGATGGGGAAAACCGAAAGTTTGAGCGCTCTGTTCGGTTGAAACAGTTTGGGTTTTACGCCCGCGTCAGTGAAACGCCCGCTCTCTACGGCAAACCGCGCGAGTAAGCCGAGTTTCCTGACGGTCATCTCTCGATGGAATCACGCAGCCGTTTGAAACAGCAATCTACAAATTGCGGCAGTATGCCCGTCCAAGGCTCACGGCCATTCAATCGTGCACCGTGAAACAAGCCTGCAAATGCAATCTCGTTTGAGGTACCGATACTGACGGTGAGCATCACGTCAGAGTTGATGACCCAATCGAAGTCTATCTCCCCCTGTGGTGTAGCCGCTACATCGGGTTTTCCAAGATGATTCGGCAGTTTATCAACGAACTTCTGCGCGACGGACACAATTTCACGGGTGACCGCGAGACCACCTTCACCGTCCCAATTTTCGGTTCCCGCCATCTTGAGTAGCTCGTAAACCTCCGTCTTGAGTGCCTCACGCTCCGCATCCGCGGGTTTTTGGGTGGTCGTTGGGATGTCTTCGCCGGTTGCCTCAGTGCCTGTGTGGCGCAACGCCGCTACGATGGCCTTCCAGACATAGGTATCGGGTGGGCGGGCTGTTGCCGTTGATGTCTCGTTCCAGTCCAGTGACGTTGCTGTCTCCATTATTCAGTGCTCCTGTTTTGTCGCTCCGACCGATTCCCGTTTGCTTCACAGTTCGATCCATCGGTTCATTTACTGGAAACGTCGCTTGCGCACCACGCCCTGTTGAATCAGTAGTCAATGTCGGACGAGAGCAGGATTTGCTGCCTTAATCCTGTCGTGAAACGTTGAGACATACTCTTGAAAGGCGCCAATCCGTTCCAGTTTGGTGTCAAGAGGATCCTCCAAGTGTACTTCCTGGTGTCCGTTAACCGCAACAAAAAGGTTGTCACCGTCGGAGTTGAAGTGGGGTTCGATCCGCACATCGAAAAGCATCACCTCTGCCCTGAAACGCACCCTTTCGCAAGCAGAAATAGACGGCGTCCCGACGAGTTCTTTCGCCCGGGGATTGATTAGTTGCAAACAGAATTCCGCGCCGGTCATGCCAATCTGTTGCTTTTCGAAGACGGTATCGCAGTTCATTCCAAATCCTGAAACACGTACCAAGGCTCGCATGGGCTCAAGCATGTCAGCTACGTTTCTCGCAGCACTGACGAGGTCATTCGGCATGATATCCGGAGCGTTACACTTGAGGTCGATACGGTTGGGGACAACTTCGAATCTGTATTTGCCCCCGGAGTATCCAAACCGCCCGATCGGGCCGACCTTTAGCTGGTCTTTCGGGTCCAGGTTGCCACCGAACAACCGACGTTCATCGAACATCGTCAGCGGAAACTCGCCACCAACGAACACCAAGCTGTTCATATGGTTTGGAACCATCCGCGAGCGTTCCTTTCTTCTTCCGATTTTCTGCGCAGAGCAAACGTTCAGTCAGTACGCGAACCTCCTACCCCGCCCGCATCTCCGCCAACGCCCCCACGATTGCGTCCGCGTCCAGCCCCATCTCCAGGATCTCGATGTTTTCCGCGTACTGGGCGGGCTCGATGGCGGCTTTCACGCTGGGCTCGAACACGTGGTAGGCCGGGAGGCCGAGTTCGACGCCGGCCAGGGGTCCGGCGTAGGAGGGGTCGCCGGTGGTGACGGTCTCGAACTGGACTTGGCTGCTCTCGGTGGTGGGGGCGCCGAGCAGCACGACGATGCCGTCCTTTCCGTATTCTTCAGCGAGTTGTTTGATTCGACCTTGATCCTCAAGGTCCATGGCCCCAGCGGCTGTTCAAACGAAGCACTGGGTGGCGGCGTACGCGACCTCGCCTCCCAGTCCCGCGATGGCCTGCTCGATGACCGGGGCGGGGACTCCGTCCCTCTCTCCGAGGATGATCAGTTTCTTGCCGTTGAGCGCGAGGGGTTCTGCCGTCATGGGTCCTCCTTGTTTCTTAATGGGTTCAGCCCGTTGGGGTCAAGTCTTGGACTATGTTGTCTGCGTCTGGAGAGGACATGTCCCTTACCCTCTACCCCTCATTCCGTTCGATCAGCACCGACATGCCGTCGGTCAGCTCGGTCATCTGGCCGAGGAACAGGCTCGCCCGGGCCACCAGAAGGCAGTTCCGAATGGCGCCGGCGGCCATCTCCCGGAGCGCGTGGGGCGCGTAGACGAAGCCCGAGGCGATGTGCCCCTGGGTGGGGGCGTAGCCGCAAACCCCTTTGGCCCGCGCGAAACCGGCGATGTCGCTCCGGTCGATCTCCTTGGCCACGGCCAGCATGGCGCCCATCATCCGATAGTTCCTGGCAGCAACGTCGCCGGCCTTGGCGGAGACCATGATGTCCGGATTGTGCAGCTCGGTGACGATCCGATCGACCCGCTCCACGCCCCATTCTAACCGTCGCAACGGTTCCAGGACAAGCTCCTTGAACTGCTTGTCCAGGCCGGCGCCGGCCTTTACGGGATGACGGCCGACAGCGTGCAGGTTCACCACCGGACTCTTGCCGTCGTCGCGCCCGATCCACACCGCCACCGCGGCCAGCGCGTCTTCCAGCACCGGGATGCCCTGCTCCAACTGGTAGAGCGACTTCATCCCCAGCTTTGGCAGGGATCCGCCGCCCACCACGACGACGTTGTTGAAAACACCGCTTGCCACCAGCGACGCGCCGATGACCATGGCGGGAATGGGGGCGGCGCAGAAGTCCTTGATGTCGATGCCGGTGCCGAGGCCGCACCCGGCGAACTCGGCGATGGCCTTGGCCATGTTGCCGCCGCCGCGCTGGTAGCGGTCGCCTACCGCCTCCTCCGAGCAGCTCAGCACGAGGTCGACGTCGCTCACGCCGGCGCCGTCGACGTGGTTCAGCAACTCGTGCACCGCCAGGGCGCCCGAGACCTTGCAGCAGAGGTTTTCCAGCAGCACCGTCGCCGAGAGCGCCTCGTCCTCGGAGTGGCCCGGTTTCACCATCCCTACGGGGGCGCCTTCGCCTCCGGCGAACAGCGGCAGGCAGTCGGCGGCCTCCAGCTCGGCCTCCAGTCGAGCATCGCCGAGAAGCGGCGGCGTCCCGGAAGCCAGCGGCGCCGTCAGCGGCGAGGCCGACAGCACGGGATTCATCGCTTCCCAGAACCGTTCCCGCAGCAGTACGTGCCTGAACGGGTCCGCGCACGCCAGCAGGGCGAGGAAGCGCCGTTCCTCCATGATGTGGCCGAAGGGCGGTTCGCCGGCTTCCGGGTCGGCGAGCTTGTCGAACCACGGCTGCTCCACCTCCCACAGGCGCGCCGGCGGCCGGCTGCCGATGAACACCTGATTGGGCAGGTAGCGGCAGGCGTCGTCGTAGCTCCACAGGGCGCGCGACAGGTCCCCGAGGAACTCCGGCCGCGTTTTGGCTTCCCGGAACGGCTTCGAGCCGTACCGGACCAGGCCCGGGGTGTGGGCGAGGGCCGTGGCGGCGCCCCGTATGACCGGTTGACTCGTCGGCATGGAAGCGACTTTATTACGTCCGTGAAGGCCGGGCAAGGCTCGATTCCCGCTTCAAAGGGTCCTGCCCTCTCCCGGAGGGAGAAGGGGTGGAAGGCGCCGCTTCCTTGTATTAGGATTCGCTCATGCCATGAGGGCCGGCCCGGCGGAGCCGTCGCCACGCGTTTCCGGCTCGCCGTGCCCGCGGGAGGAACCATGCAGGGAGGGATCATGCAGGATTCGAAGCAGAAGCAGTTCGTCATCGACGCGGTCGAGGAGAACCGGAACAACATCGCTCTGCTCGGCGACAACATCTTCTACTTCGCCGAGTTGGGGATGCAGGAGTACCGCACCACCGGGCTCATGACCGAAATCCTTGAGCAGGCGGGCTTCGCGATCGAGCGGAACATCTCGGGGATGCCCACGGCCTTCATCGCTACCTACGGGTCGGGCAAGCCGGTGGTGGCGCTCCACACGGAGTTCGACGCCACGCCATCGAGTTCGCAGATGCCGGGCGTGGCGGAGCAGAAGCCCATCGTCGACGGCGCCCCGGGACATACCGAAGGACACAACGTCAACGCCGCGGTGATGATCGGGGCGGCGGTGGCCGTCAGGAAGACCATGGAGCAGTTCGACATCCAGGGAACGCTGCGGGTCTACGGCGCCCCGGCCGAGGAGCAACTCGTAAGCCGCCCCTACTTCGTGCGCGACGGCTACTTCAAGGACGTGGACGTGGCCCTGCACGACCACATCGGGTACAACCTGGGAACGGTGTACGGCCTGCGGCAGTACGCGCTCATCTCCGCGGAGTTCACCTTCAAGGGCGAGAGCGCCCACGCGGCCACCTCGCCCTGGAACGCGCGGGACGCGGTGGACGCGGCGGTGCTGATGGATATCGGCTGGGACAAGCTGCGGGAACACCTGGAGCCCTCCCAGCGCAGCCACCGGGTCATCAGCAACGGCGGCGACCAGCCCAACGTCATCCCCAACACCGCGACCATCTGGTGGTTCTTCCGCGAGGCCACCGCGGAGAAGGCCCGGGCGCTGTTCGAGAAGGCCAAGCGCGTCGCCCGGGGCGCCGCCACCATGACCGACACCTCCTGTTCCGTGAACGTGCTGAGCGCGGTGGCGCCCACCCGGTGCAACCGCACCCTGGCGGAGGTGATCCAGCAGAACATCGAGGCCGTGGGCATGCCGCAGTGGACCGAGGCCGAGCAGAAGCTCGTGACCGACGTCCAGGCCAAGGTCAACGTCAAGGCCACGGGAATGCCCACGCAGGTGGCCCGGCTTCGGGAGGCGGTGCAATCCGTATCCGCCAACGACTCCGGAGACGTCTGCTGGGTGGTGCCGTCCGGTGTGGTGAACTTCCCGTCCAACATCCCGGGGATCGCCTACCACCACTGGGGCGCCGGCGTTTCGCTGGCCACCTCGGTCGCCCACAAGGGCGCGGTTGCCGGCGCCAAGACCCTGGCCGCCTCCGCCGTCGACCTGCTGATGGACCCGCAACTGGTGGCGCGCGCCAGGGAGACCTTCAAGGAGGAGATCGGCGACGTGGAGTACCGCCCGTTGCTGCCCGACGATCAACAGCCGCCGCTGGAGCTCAACCGCGGCCTCATGGAGCGCTACCGTTCGGCCATGGAAGCCCACTATCCCAAGGAGAAACCCGCATTCAGCTAACGCTGCCGCTTCAGGGGCAGGAGGTGCGGCTGCGGGCGCTGCTCGACCGCGCCACCTCGGGCGAGAGGGTCCACCGCCGGCCCCGGTTCAGCCCGTCGCTGGTCGCCAAGGTGTTGCGAGACCCGTTCTGGGTCTGGTGCCAATACCACGCGCCCAAGGCCGAGGCGGTGAACGAAGTCGGCCGCTACGAGCAGATGCGCTACCGCCGGGGCGTCGAGCACGAGGACGCCTGGGTGGCCGCGCACTATCCCGATGCCCTGGCGGTCCGGCCCGACTTCGGCTACGAGGCCCTCACACGGACCCTCCGGGCCATGCTGGACGGAGTTCCCGCCATTCACCAGCCGCAACTGTGGGACCTCGGCCGCGACGTCTACGGCCGGGGCGACCTGCTGGTGCGCGACGACAGCCACGGCTCGGACCTCGGCCCGTATCACTATCGGGTCATGGAGATAAAACGGGCGCGCAAGCTCAGGGACTCCTTCACGCTCCAGGCGGCCTTCTACAACCGGACCGTCGGCGCGATCCAGGGCTACACGCCGGAACACGTGACCGTGGCGCTGCGGGAAGAGCTCCGGCCGGTGAACGTCTCGGGCCTCGGGAACGAGATCGACCACGTGGTGTCGCGCTGGGCCGGTCTGCGGGACGGGGCCGCGGCGGCGCCCGAGCCCGGAAGGCCGCCCGACGTCACCGACTCGCCCTGGCGCAGGTACGGCAACAGGCTGGTGCACGAGCGCCGGGACCTGGTGCTGCTGGCCGGGGTGCGGGCGCCGGAGCGGGCGAAGCTCCGGGCCGCGGGGATACACCGGGTGGACGACCTGTGGGGCCGCTCGCCCGCAGCGATCGACGAGATACTTGGACCGCACCACGGCTCCACCGCGTACCATGTGGCCCGGAGCTACAGGACCGGAAGACCCGTCGCCAAGCCCGGCCGCGAGTTGCGGATTCCCCGGGCCAAAAGGCTCCTCTACTTCGACTTCGAGACCTCCGACGACATGCATCCCGCCATGCCGCCCCACGTCTACCTCATCGGCTGCTGGGACGGCGCCCGGGACCAGTTCGTCAAGTTCCTGACCCGCGGCCCGGAGGACGAAAGGGAGATCTTCGAGGCTTTCATCGACTACGTAGGGGACGACGTCGAAGCCACGCGGCTCTATCACTGGACCGACTACGAGATCCGGCAGATGAAGGCGGCCATACGCCGCTGGCCGAGGCTGGAGGGACGGCTGGCGCGGCTGATGGGCTCCTGCGTCGACCTGAAGCGTTGCATCCAGGACGCCGTCTACCTGCCGGTGCCGCGGTTCTCCATCAAGAGCGTCGCCCCGGCCCTCGGCTTCAACTGGCGCCAGCAGGGATTCGGCGCCTACGAGGCGCTGCTCTGCTATTGGGACTCCATCGACACCGGCGACCGTAGTCTGGCCGACAAGGCCGTCCGCTACAACGAAGACGACTGCCTGGCCATGTGGCACGTGGACCAGAGGCTGACCGGCGGCGCGTAACCCATCCCCTCTCCCCGGGGGAGAGGGGATTTGCTTTGGTTCACTCTCTGAGCGAGGGGATTGCTTCGTGCCCTCTCCTTCTGGGAGAGGGCCAGGGTGAGGGAGATTTCAAACTGATACGCTACCGCAAAGATTGAGCGACGGCGCGGGCTTCCTCCAGGTCGCGGGCGCCGGTCCGGCGAAGGATCGTCCTCTCATAGTCGTCCATGAGCGGCGTGAGGATGCCGCTTTGCCTGGCGTCCCTGAGATAGGTGATGCCGTCCCGCCCCGTGACGCCGGAGGGGGCCGCCGCGCTTGCGATGGCCAGACGCGCCAGCAACTCGGGGGTGGGCTCCGCGATGTTCGCCCGTAGCGCGGCGTGAAACACCACGTCCAGTCCTGCGAAACGGTCCAAGCGGCCCAGGAAAGCACTGTCGACGTCAGCAGGGTCCACGTCCGCGTAGACGTCGCTGCTGCCGACCCGGTTTCGCTCGCGCCGGTAAAGCATGTCCTGGGCCGCGGTCTCGGTAACCGAGTCGCGCAGCACCAGGACCACCCCGGAGACCCTGGCCCCGCCCCGCTCCACCGGGACCAGCGTCGGCGCGCCGTCGCGCACGCGGCTGCTGCGGGAGAACTCGATCCTGAACGGCGTCTCCACTCCCGTGACGCGGCCCACCGTCACCGCCCCGATCTCCGCACCCGGATCGGGGATCAACGAACCGTAAGCGAGAATCCCGATGGCCATAGGGTGTGCATTCCGGCAGCGCGCGTCCTTCCGCACGAAGCCTGTCCGCGATGATGTGCTTTCCGAGGTTGCGATCCAGGAAAAGCGTCGGTTCTTCAGGCCACCGCCTGGATCTCGCACCTGATCGCTTCTTCGATTTCCGCATTGTCGCGCTCATAGTCTCGCGCCAAGTCACTGACTGATTCTCCAGCCTTGTAGCGCTCGGCAATGAGTTGCGTAGCGAGTCCCGTCCCGGCGATGACAGGCCGTCCAGCGGACAACCTTGGGTCGATTACGACCAGCGCCGGCGCATCGTCGATGGTGGTTCGGGTGAACGGATAGAGCTTGACAGGTATGCCGCGGGGGTCGCGTTCAATGCGGCGCAGGGCCGAGTTGATGATCTCTCGCATGGCAGTCTGACCCGAGCGACTGATATTGATCAGTTGCCCGTATTGCTGCGTGAACAAGTCGAGACCGTCCGTTTCCAGTTCACGGCCGATCAGCGGATGCCGCTTGTCGGCTGCTCGCCGAGCGTGGGCCGCCAGGTACTGGATCGCCTTTCGGATGCTCGGCATCTTCACCTCGTGCGTGCGCCGAATGGCGGCAAGAACGTGAAGCTCCGTGAGATTGAGAAACGAAAGCAGCGTCGGGGAATGCTCTGGTACCACGATCAAGGGCATGTACCCCTCGCGGCCCACCGACCAGTCACGAATGGTTGCAGCGGGTACCGTGAGGTATTGCGCGGCCTCCGAAATCGTGTAGGCCGGGAGTTCGCGGGGATCATGTGCCCGACGCCTGACCATAGGCTGCCTCCCAAGACTCGTTTTGAGTCAAAAGGCCAGGATCATACCTCTATTGCCGCCCGTAGTCTATTATGGCTGGCAGCGGGCAGGGATCGGGCGAACGAGGGTTTTCGCGGATATCGGTTCAGGTCATGCGCCGGAACCCCCGCGGGAGAA
The DNA here is from genome assembly GCA_965214905.1 of uncultured Binatia bacterium (SeqCode). GTDB lineage: Bacteria > Desulfobacterota > Binatia > UBA9968 > JAJDTQ01 > JAJDTQ01. The sequence goes on along the minus strand of OZ243984.1, from coordinate 1,364,905 downwards.
CTCGATCCTGAACGGTATGTGCAAGGCCGGGTAAAGAAGGTCGGCCGGTTGCATCCAGTGGTAATCCTGATAAGCTATTCCTGGAATTCAGGGGCATGATTTCCTGATTTGTCGATTTTATGGAGTTCCAGAGGGAAATTGCCCCCGCGGTGTTGCGTCTCGCTGCGCATTTCCCCGCGGTGGTGGTCACGGGCGCCCGCCAGGCAGGAAAGACCACTCTGCTCACCCGACTGTTTCCCGACCATCACTACGTCAGCCTGGACCTCCCGCCGCAAGCGCAACTTGCCGAGGAAGACCCCCGTTCGTTCTTGCTGCGTCATCCTCCGCCGCTTCTGGTAGACGAGGTGCAGTACGCCCCCGGGCTCTTTCGCTATCTCAAGGTCGAGATCGACCGCAACCGGGACGCCAACGGACGGTTCATCCTCACCGGCTCGCAGAAATTCAGCCTCATGAAGGAGGTATCGGATTCGTTGGCCGGTCGTTGCGGAGTCCTTGAACTCGAAGGTCTCTCCATCGAGGAGCTCGGCAACACGTTCCACGACCGAGAGCAGCGCGAAGGCATCGCCGGCGTCCTGGTTCGAGGATTCATGCCGCAGCTCTGGAAGGACCCTGACCTGAGACCTGCGGACTACTTCAGCAGCTATCAGGCCACCTACCTGGAACGCGACGTCCGGCAGCTTCTGAACGTGTCTTCGCTCAGGGACTTCGACCGCTTCATGCGGGCGGCCGCGGTACGCAGCGGGCAACTCCTGAACAGGACCGAGCTGTCCAGGGACGTGGGGACCAGCAACAAAACGGCTACCGAGTGGTTGAGCGTTCTCCAGGCGTCCCATCAGGTTACGTTGATCGAGCCGTATTTCACCAATGTGGGAAAGCGTCTCACCAAAACGCCCAAGCTCTATTTCAACGACGTCGGCCTCTTGTGTTTCCTGTTGGGCCTCAACCAGGCCTCCGTCACGGACAGCTACCTGATCGGCTCCATCTGGGAGACGTTCGTGTTCGCGGAGTTGCGCAAGTATCTCTCGGCCACCGCCCCCGAGGCCTCCGTCTGGTTCTACCGGGACCAGTCGCGGGAGGTGGATTTCGTCATCGAGAAGGACGGCGGGCTCACGCTGGCCGACGCGAAGTGGAAAGAGCTTCCGGGGCGAAGAGACTTCCGGCAGCTTCTCGCTGTTCAGCCGCTCTTGCGTGCGGCCCGGCTGCCGGCAATGGTGCTTTGCCGAACTCGGGAGAGTTTTCCCGTCGCCAAGGACATGCTCGCCGTCAATGGGTCACACATACGCGGGCATCTATGAACAGGGGAACACGCCAGCGCGTCGGGCGCCAGCTCCACGACCGACCGGAACTCGCAGACGTCCCGGTCGAGCTCCCTACTAGTGTTGCGTTTCATATTTGCGATGACTCATCACCGAGCCATTTTGACGGCCCTTCCGACTCCCTCTCCCTCTGGGAGAGGGTTGGGGTGAGGGTCCCCCGTGTGCGAGCCGCCGGTTGGGAGCGACCAGCAAAGCAGGGCAGGTTTATTCGGGGCGCCCTCACCCGGCCTTCGGCCACCCTCTCCCGGAGGGAGAGGGGAGTTGTTCATCGCCGACCACTTCTTGCGGAAACGGGGTGAAGATATGGGACCGGGTCAACACATTTACGGAACGCGACTCTAGCGGATCGTCACCCGCAGCTCCGCCCCGTGCTCGGACCCATCGTCGTTCGCAGCCTCGCGCCGCGTCGCCACCAGACTGAGTTCGAACCAGCCGGCGTTGTCGCCCGCAGGCGTCAGACGCCACCCGAGGCGGTAGTCACGGCCGCTCTCCGACAGCCCGAAGCCAAGCTCCGGCGTCCCCGTGAAACGACCCCCGAAGGCGGAAACCCCGTAGCCGACCCGAGCCTCCAGACGACGGCGCCCCAGATCATCCGCCGTCCCCGCGGCGTCGTTGGCTCCACCAAGCCCCGCCATGGTGTCGCGCCCGTAGAGCGCCTCCACCCCGCCGCTCGCCGACGCTCCCAGGGTCTGGCTGAGACTCAGGCTCAGGCCCCGGTCCGAGGACGGGGACGGGTCGAAGGCGAGCGAGCCGGAGAAGCCCACCTCCCGGAAGCCCGCCGCCTCATGGCCGAGAAGCCCGCGGCCCCGGAACTCCGCCGTCAGCCCCAAGGACGGATCGGCATAGGCAACACCGGCGCCCACCTCCACCCCGACCCCGCTCTCCGCGTCGCCTCCGTCATGGCGCACCCCGAGCCCGAACGAGGGCGTCAGCGTCCACCCGCCCTCCGAACGGAACGCTCGTGTGCCCTCCAGACCCAGCCGCAGCCGTGTCACCTCCGCACGGGCCGCCTCCAGCATCCCGCCGTCACCACCCCGCGCCGCCTCCGAGGCGCTGCGCACGATCAGACCGTCCGTCTTCGCCGCCAACTCGAAGCCGCCTTCCGCCGGCGCCTCCATGAGCACTCCGCGCAGACCCGCCGCCGCCATCGCGAGATCCATGTCGGTCTCGATCCGGGCCTGGCCCTCGGGCTCCAGCGTCAGCGTCCCCGCGCCATAGCCCCCAACCCCCCACACCGTCACCCGTTCGTTCAACTCCCACCGGCCCCAGGGATACAGACCGGTCAAGGACGACGAGACCGTGCCCACGCCCTGGCCGCCGTAGTTGCCCTCGCCCCGGCTGTGGCCCACCATCAGACCCGCCGCCCAGTCGCCCCGCGCCCAGTCGGCCCCCAGCAGCCCCGTCGCCACCTCGCCGTCCACCGAGAGCTCGCCGTCACGACCGTCGAAGTCCGTCACCACGCCCCGCCCCCACAGCGAGACGAACCCGCTCTCCGCCGTCCCCTCCGTCCGCGCGAACGACATCCCGGCCAGCAACTCGCGGCCGCTCACCGTCCGCTCTTCCGAATCGATCCCGCCCGCGAGCCAGCCCGCCAGACGCCCGCCCGCGGCACCGGCGTCACGGGACGCCGCCATGTCGAGCCCCTCCGGACCGTTCTCGCCCGCGCGCCCGCCTGCGAGACGCCCGCCCACGGCATCGCCGCCGCGGGACGCCGCCTCGTCGAACGCCCCGGCGGCCCCGACACGCTGACCGGCAATCGAGACCTCGACCCCCGCCTGGCGGACCGCTGTCATCCGCGCCTCCACCGCTTCGACCACCTGTCCGGCCACCGTGCGCCCGAAGCGCCCGAGCCACGCCCGCGGCATCGCGTCGGTGTTCACGATGGTCCCCGTCGCCACGCCGTCCGAGACCTCCGCTCCGAACGGGTGCGACAGCGTGAGCGTCATCGTCTCCTCGCCCTCGTCGTGCGAGTCCTCCAGCACCGCGACATTCACTGTCTTCACCGTCTCGCCCGCCTCGAAACGCACCACGCCCGACGCCGCCACATAGTCCGCGCCCGCCGTCGCGCTGCCGTCCGAGGTCGCATAGCGCACCGACACCGCCGACATCTGCGCCTCGTCCAGGGTCACCCGGAAGGCAAGCGGCGCCCCCGCCGACTCGTCCACCCGCGCGTCCGCCACCGATACACCCGGAACCGCGGCGCCGTCATCGCCCTCGCCCGCCGCCGTCCGCGTCAGGCGAAGCTCCACCTCCTCGCCCACCGGCCAGGGAGCGCCCTCGACCGGCCAGCGGAAAACCCGCCCCGAACCGCCCTCCGCCAGCGGCAGCGACAAGGCGCCCGCCCGCAGCGTCAACTCGTCGACCGCAGGCAGCCGGCGGCTGAAGCGCACCCTCACCAGACCCTTCGGCGGCCCGAACCATTTGAGCCGGTCAAGCCGGTAATCGACGCCGTCCTCCGACCACGCGCGGTTCGGCAGGTCCGAACCCGAGGCGCCCACCGCCTTGCCGAAGTCCACCACCGTCATCGTCGTTGACCACAGCGGGGCCGGCTCTCCCGGGGCCGCCGGATCGTCGTTGTCCAACACGTCAACAGCGGCCGAACCCGCGCCCGCGGCGACCGTGTAGCCGGCGCCTGCAACCGCCGCCGCGGTCACACGGCCGTCGGCCTCGTCCACTACATCGTCTTCGGTCGCGACCCGCAGCCGCGCCTCCGTCTCGTTCGCCCCGAACACCGCCGCCGACGGCGCGGCCCCGGCGAGCACGCTGCCGGCCTCGCCCACCGCCACCGCCACCGTCAGCGGCGCCGACGCCTCGCCCGTGCGCGTCAGCACGAACACCGCATCCTCGCCTTCCGTGACCACGCCCGACTCCGCCGCAATCGCCACGACCGCATCGGCCACCGTCACCTGCGACAGGTCGTCATTCAGGATCGTGCCCGTCACCCTGGTCGAACCGGGATCGAGCACCGCGCCCTGCGGGTTCTCGAACACCATCACCACCGTCTCGTCGGGCTCGAAGTCCGTGTCCTCCAGGATCCCCAGCCTGACCACCGCGGAGGTCCGGCCGCTCCTGATCGTCACCGTCCCGGACTTGTTCTTGAAATCGCTGCCGGCCGCCGCCGTGCCGGCGCCGTCGCCGGCGTCCACGCGGTAGTCGACCGTGATATCCGAATCCGCCTGATCCGACAGCGTCAGCCTGAAGGTGAGATGCCTGCGATCCGACCGCGAATCGCCCTCGGCCACCTCCGGCGGCTCGATCGACACAACCGGCCCGTTGTCATTCGTCGGGTCTCCGTCCGGCGGGTCGTCGTTCAGGATCGTGCCCGTGACCCTGGTCGAACCGGGATCGAGCAGTGCGCCCTCGGGGTTCTCGAACACCATCACCACCGTCTCGTCGGGCTCGAAGTCCGTGTCCTCCAGGATCCCCAGCCTGACCGTCGCGACGGTCTGGCCGCTCTTGATCGTCGCCGTCCCGGACTTGTCCTTGAAATCGCTGCCGGCGGTCGCCGTGCCGGCGTCCGACTCGACACGGTAATCGACCGTGACGTCCGTATCCGCCAGATCGGTCAGCGTCAGCCTGAAAATGAGCCCCGCACGATCCGATCGCGAGTCGCCCTCGACCGCCTCCGGCGGGTCCACCGCCAGCACGAGTTCCTCGTCGTTGCGGATCTGGGCCGTGGCCTGCGACGTCCCCAGCACGGCGCCGCCGGTCGGGTCGCGGAGCGCCACCGTCACCGTCTCGTGCCGCTCGGCATCGGTGTCGCCGATGACGCCGAACACGATCCTCTGCGAATCCCAGGAAAGCGCCGGGAACGTGACCAGGGCGGGCGCCGGCGCCGTGTAGTCGCTGCCGGCCTCCGCCGTCCCGCTCACATCCCAGGCAACCGTCACCTCCCGGTCCGACGGGTTGTCCATGGACACGGTGAACGCCAAGTCCCTCACGCCCTCATCGCCCTCGTCCACGCTCCTCGACGGCGCGATCCAGACCATGGAGGTGTCGTTGTCCCGGATCGTCCCGGTCACCGTGGGCGGGAAGGTGACGCCCGCAGGGGTGCCGGCCACCGCAAAGAACTCGATCACCACCGTCTCGTCGGACTCGTCGATCCAGTCGTCAATCACCTGGAAGACGACGAACCTGCTGACGGTCCACCCCCGCGGGAAATTCAGCGTGCCCTGCGTCGGCCCGCCTATGTCCCTCCCCCTCCCCTTCCCGGCCTGCGCCGTGCTCGACGCCGCCAGCCGCCAGCCGAGCTGCATCCGCCGTGCCGTATCGGAACGGGTCACCGCAAACTGGAGTATCGTCACGCCGTCGCCGCCTTCCGTGACCGTCGGCGCGGTGACCTCGAACGTGTACGCCCTGACCGCCGAGGTCGGCGCGCTCTCCACCGTCTCGGCGGTGCCGTCATCGTCGGTGAAGCCCGCGCGCACCTTCAGCGCCGACCCGACATCCGCGGCAACCATCGTGTAGCGCGCCGCGGTCGCCCCCGCGATCGCCGTCGCGGTCCCGCCCGACACCCTGAGCCACTGCCAGGTGAAGCTCCGGCCCGTCAGACCGTCCGGATCGTCCACGCCCGACGCATCCGCGCGCAGCGTCTTGCCCACCACCGGCGCCGTGTCGTCGATCGTCACCGCGCCCGTCGGGGCCGCGTTGTCGTCGTCGAGGACCGCCGCCGTCGCCGCAGCCTCGGCTCCCAGATTGTAGGCTTCCGGGTTCGGCGCCAGCGTCAGCGTCACCGAGCCGTGTTGCTCATGGGCGCCGTCACCCGTCGTGGCCACGCTCACCTGCACCGCGGCGCTGTTCGCCGGGATCGTCGCCGTGCCCGCACCCGCCGCGGCCCCGAAGTCGCCGGAGGCCGTCACCATGTAGGCCACATCCAGCGTCCCCGTGGTGCCCCCGTGCCCCCCCGTGCGCGTCAGCGTGAATGTGACGGCCTCGCCCTCCGTCACGGCGCCGCCCGAGGCCACCGTCACCTCCGGCCGCGGCAGCGCCTCCACCGCCGCCGTCGCCGCGCTCTCGAACCCGGCCTCGTGGCCCTCATCGTCGGTGACCGTCACCCGCACCTTGAACGTCGCGCCCGCGTCCGCGAACACCGGCACATAGGTCGCGCCGGTCGCACCGGCGATGTCCGCGCCGCTGCCGCCCGACGGCGTCCGCACCCACTGGTAGGTCCAGGCCGCGTTGTCCAGGCCGTCCGCGTCTTCCACACCCGATATGTCCGCCGCCAGCGTCTCGCCTTCCCTGGCCGCGCCCGCGATCGTCACCGTCCCGGTCGCCGGTGAATCGTCGTCGTCCAGGACAGCCGCCGTCGATGCGGCCTGGCTCCCCAGCTCGTAGGCGTCCGCATCCTCTGCCAGCGTCAGTGTCACCGAGCCGTGCGCCTCGTGGACGCTGTCGTCCGTCGTGGCCACCGACACCTGCACCGCGGCGCTGTTCGCCGGGAAGGTCGCCGTGCCCGCGCCCGTCGCGGCCCCGAAATCCCCGGAGGACGTCACCTCGTAAGCCGCGGCAAACGTCCGCACCCGGTTGCCCGAGCGCGTCAGCGTGAACGTGACGGTCCCGCCCTCCGTCACCGCATCCGCATCGGCGACCGAGACGGTCGGAACGAAATCGCTGTCCCACACCGTCACCACCGCCGAAGACGGCGTGCCCGGCCGATAGCCGTCGCCGTCCAGCAGCGTCATCGCGACCGTGCCGTCGGCGTTGACGTTGCCCGCCGGACTGCCGCCCAGCCGCAGGGTGGACTCGTTGGCAGGGAAGGTGAGCGCCCCCGAGCTGGACGTACCCCCGATGTGCCTGACCCGGTAATTGACTGTCAGGCTCCGCGACAGATCCCCTGTCCGCGTGAAGATGAACGCAACCGCCTCCCCGTTTTCGATGACCTGCTCCGTCTCCGCCGCGACCGTCACGAGCGGCAGCGCCGCCACCGCCGGGGTCGGCGCGCTCGTCAGGGTCGCCTCGTGGCCCTCATCGTCGGTGACCGTCACCCGCACCTTGAGCGCCGCGCCCGCGTCCGCGAACACCGGCACATAGGTCGCGCCGGTCGCGCCGGAAATGTCCGCACCGCTGCCGCCCGGCGGCGTCCGCACCCACTGGTAGGCCCAGGCTGCGTTGTCCAGGCCGTCCGCGTCTTCCACGCCCGAAGTGTCCGCCGTCAGCGTCTCGCCTTCCCTGGCCGCGCCCGTGATCGCCACGGCCCCGGTCGCCGGTGAATCGTCGTCGTCCAGGACCGCCGCCGTCGATGCGGCCTGGCTCCCCAGCTCGTAGGCGTCCGCATCCTCTGCCAGCGTCAGTGTCACCGAGCCGTGCGCCTCGTGGACGCTGTCGTCCGTCGTGGCCACCGACACCTGCACCGCGGTGCTGTTCGCCGGGAAGGTCGCCGTGCCCGCGCCCGTCGCCGCCCCGAAATCCCCGGAGGACGTCGTCTCGTAAGCCGCGGTAAACGTCCGCACCCGGTTGCCCGAGCGCGTCAGCGTGAACGTGACGGTCCCGCCCTCCGTCACCGCATCCGCATCGGCGACCGAGACAGTCGGAACGAAATCGCTATCCCACACCGTCACCGTCGCCGAAGACGGCGTGCCCAGCCGATAGCCGTCGCCGTCCAGCAGCACCAGCACGGACGTGCCGTCGCCGTCGATGTCACCCGCCGGATTCCCGCTGCCCAGCCGCCGGGTGGACTGGTTGGCCTGGAAGGTGACCGCCAGCGTGGTGGGCGTATCCCCCCCGACGGGCGTGACCTGGACATTGACGGTCAGCCTCCGCGACAGATCCCCTGTCCGCGTCACGATGAACGCAACCGGCTCCCCGCCTTCGACGACCTGCTCCGTCTCCGCCGCGACCGTCATCACCGGCAGCGCCGCCACCGCCGGGGTCGGCGCGCTCTCGAACCCGGCCTCGTGGCCCTCATTGTCGGTGACCGTCACCCGCACCTTGAGCGCCGCGCCCACGTCCGCGAACACCGGCACATAGGTCGCGCCGGTCGCACCGGAAATGTCCGCAGCGCTGCCGCCCGGCGGCGTCCGCACCCACTGGTAGGCCCAGGCTGCGTTGTCCAGGCCGTCCGCGTCTTCCACGCCCGATATGTTCGCGCGCAGCGTCCCGCCTTCCCTGGCCGCGCCCCTGATCGTCACCGTCCCCGTCGCCGGTGAATCGTCGTCGTCCAGGACAGCCGCCGTCGATGCGGCCCCGGCTCTCAGCTTGTAGACGCCCGCCTTCGCTGTCAGCGCCAGTGTCACCGAGCCGTTCGCCTCGTGGACGCTGTCGTCCGTCGTGGCCACCGACACCTGCACCGCGGCGCCGTTCGCCGGGAAGGTCGCCGCGCCCGCGCCCGTCGCGGCGCCGAAGTCCCCGGCGGCGGTGATTTCGTAGGCCGCCTCCAGCGGCTGCGCCAGGTTGCCCGAGCGCCTCAGCGTGAACGTGACGGTCTCGCCCTCCGTCACCGCATCCGCATCGGCGACCGAGACCGTCGGAAGAGAATCCCACACCGTCACCACCGCCGAAGACGGCGTGCCCGGCCGATAGCCGGCGCCGTCCCGCAGCGTTATCTCGACCGTGCCGTCGGCGTCGACGTTGCCCGCCGGAGCCCCGCCTATCCGCACGCTGGACTCGTTGGCCGCGAAGGTGAGCGCGTACGAGTTGGATGAACCCCCGATGTGCGTGACCCGGTAATTGACGGTCAGGCTCCGCGACAGGTCCTCATCCGTTGTCCGCGTGAAGATGAACGCAACCGGGTCCCCGTTTTCGTAGACATACTCCGTCTCCGCCGCGACCGTCACCACCGGAACATCCTCGTCCCGCACCGCCACGGAAGCCGAAGACGGCCGGCCCAGCCGATAGCCGTCGCCGTCCTGCAGCGTTATCCTGACCGTGCGGTCGAAGTCGATATCCCCCCACGGACTGCCCCCCAGCCGCTTGGTGGTTTCGTTGGGAGCGAAGGTGACCGTCCCCGACGGGAGGGACGCGCCGCCGTTGGAAAGGAAATTGACGGTCAGGCTCTCCGCCAGATTCAGCTCCGTGCGCGTCACGATGAACGCAACCGCGCCCTGTTCCTCGACGACCTCCTCCGTCTCCGCCGCAATCGTCACAACCGGCGTGATGTCCCGCACCGTCACGGAAGCCGAAGACGGCGCGCCCAGCTCATAGCCGTCGCCGTCCTGCAGCGTTATCGTGACCGTGCCGTCGGCGTCGATATCCCCCCACGGACTGCCGCCCAGCCGAGCGGTGGTTTCGTTGGCGGCGAAGGTGATCGTCCCCGACGGGAGGGACGGGCCGCCGTTGGAAAGGAAATTGACGGTCAGGCTCCGCGACAGATCGTATTCCGTCCGCGTCGCAATGAATGTGACCGCGCCCCGTTCCTCGATGACCTCCTCCGTCTCCGCCGCGATCGTCACAACCGGAATCTCGTCGTCCACAATCGTCAGCGTCAGCGCCTCCGGGTGGTCGATCCCGCGTTCGTTGCGCGCGTTGCCCGTCACCGTCACCGTCTTGTCGAACGGGACGTCCACAGCGTTGTCCACGGCCGTGAGGGTCACCGTGCGGGTGCTCGACAGCTCACCCGCGGCAATCGTCAACCCACGATTCCCGCCGAACGTGAAGTCGCCCTTGACCGCCGGCGAAACCGCAGACGCCGAAATCCGCACGAACGTATTCTTGACCGACGGACGGTCGAGGCTCGCCGTGACCGTGGTCACCCCGCCGTCCTCCCGGATCCTGTCCTCGCTCAGCGCCAGCGTCACCGTCGGACGGTCGTTGTCGACAATCGTTCCGAGCCCCTTGTTGTCCCTGAACCGCGCGGGCGCGTCCGACCCGGCGGACCCCCAGAACCTGAAACCCTCGATCTCCCGCTCGTGCACGGTGTCGCCGATGATCGGAACCGATATCGTCGCGACGGTCTCTCCGGGCTCAATCGTCACACTCTTGTTCACCGTCCTGTAGTCATGGTCGGGTTTCGCCGAACCCTCTAAACCCTTTATCTCCTCCGTCCGGACGTCGAACGTCACCGGAAGCGTCAGCCGCGGCGTCAGCTCCACCCTGAAATTCATGTCCGTCTCGCCCGAGTCGCCCTCGGTCACCCGCGCGTCTCTGACAAACATCACCGGAAGCGTCGGATCGCCGTCGTCGTTGATCGTCAGCGTCACGTCGTCGGGATCCTCGATCGCGAGATCGTTCGTCGCCGTGCCCGACACGGTCACCTTCTTGCCGGACACCCGCCAGTCGTTGTCCACCGCCGTGAGGCTCACATACACAGGCCCCGGGCTTGTCGTCTCGTTCGCGGCGATCCGCAACGTCCGGTTCGTGCTCAGCGTGTAGTCGTCCTCCCATCCGGAAAACGACACCGTCACCACCGTCTCCTCTTTCGAGGGATGGTTCAGGCGCGCCCTCACCCTGGCCTCGCCGCCGTTCTCCGAGATCGTGTCCCGGTTCAACACCAGCGTCACCTTCGGCGTGTCGTCGTCGTCGAGGATCCTTCCCTCCGCCTCGCGATCCGCGATCCATGCGCCAACCGGAAAAGACAGTTCCACTATGATCTTCTCATACTCCCCCTCGTCCAGATCGTCGCCGAACACCTCTATCGATATCGTCTTGCTGGTCTCTCCGGGCGCAAACCTCAATGTTCCTCCGTCCCGTGTGTAGTCCACACCGGGTTTCGCCAGCCCAAACCCCTCGGCATATGTCGCGTACGTCGTCCACCACACCTCCACCTGGCTCTCCGACGCGCGATTCAGCGTCACCTCCAACTCCAATTCCGTGGTGGTGCCTGCGGCGCCCTCCATCACGCTCCCGTCGCTGATCGATATGGAGGGCGTTTGCGCCTGCGCGACCGCGGGCGGCAGCGACAGCAGGGCGGCAAGAGGCAACAGCAGCCACAGGACAGGCCGCCGCCCTGTCCGCGACAACGCCCGGAAGCCGGTCGCGTCATGCGGAAGTCGAAGGCGTCCGGCAGCACCCGGCCCGCCAGCCCCGCGCGGCTCGACGGCACGTGCGTGACCTTGTGACTCGATGGATTCAGCGCGCATGTCCCACCTCCCCCAATACGACAATGCCGAGTTATAGCACCAAACGCATCTTGCCAATAAGAACAAAAATTTTTACCGAGCGCAAGCCCGATTTCCAATAAACTCTTGCCCGCAGTTGAAGTTTCGCGTAGAATACTTGCATTCTGCAAGATGCAAGATATGGGGTTCCGGAGGCTCTTATGACGACACATCCGATCGGCGCGAGAATCAAGGCCCTGCGTAAACCTAAATCCGTCACCAAACGAAGCGCGGGAGAAATTTGGGAGGAAGGATTCGGTAATCAGGAGCATGGAGAGGGAGTGTAGGGGGGGTTGACGGGGGGTGGGTGGGCTCTCCATCGGGAGTTGGCAGTGTATGGGCGCACCGGGGAGGTTGCTGGCGAGTCAAAGGCAACACTCCGGCGGTGCCACCCGGTGGGGTCGCTCTCGACGGTGAGTCTGATACTGGGTGTTCTAGGCTGCGGCGGGGTCGGCAGCCAGCGCCTGTATCCTGCGCCGGGTCTTCAGCAGCAGGTCATAAGAAGGATGGCCTCGAGCCAAGCGGATGATCCACTTCCGAGCGTGCCGCACCACTCGACCCGGAAGGGCAATCACGGCGAAGCGCACGGCCTTCAAACGCTTGCCGATCCACTTCTCACCCCACAGCCGCTTCATGACCGCGTTGAGGTTGAACGCCAACACCGCCATCGCCCACCATGCCGCGTTGCTCCCGAACAACCCGGAAGGCAGCCGGCCCCCGGCCAAGTCACTTTTCAGAACACTATGGGCCTGTTCGCTCTTGCCACACCGCTGCCGGTACCCCTCCACCACCGCATCCCCGGCAATCTTGCGGTTGGTGACGATGCCAAAGACCTTGTGCCATCCCCCGTTGGACGACTCCATGGTGGGAAACGGCAACTCCATCTGATCCTCCATCCCCGGCAATGGCGGCTCTCTCAACGGCTCTCGGGTGGCGATGAATCGGTACGCCGGCCCCTTCTTCCGGCGTGCGATCCAGTTCGGCACGAAGCACACCTCCGCCCACTCCTGTTCGGTCTTCACCCGATTCTTGCCCGTCCCTCGGTACACAGGCTTCCACTCCCGCTCCCGAACCCGCCCTACCGCCCGCTTGAACGCCGCCGTCACGTCCACCCCCACCGCAAATTCGATCACCCCGAAGCGCTCGTCCTTCCCCTCCGCGCAGTACTTCAACAACTCCTGCTGGTACCCCGCCGTGTCCGACCTCAGCCGTACCGTCTTCACCCCACGAGGCAGATGCCGCAACGCTTCCCGCATCACCCGCAACTGCTCATACCCCGCAGGCACGTTCCCGTCCCGAAACTCCGAATGAACCACACTCTCCGTCTCCCACCCGTACGTCGTCAACGGCTGATACGCCTTGGTCTTCTGGTAGCTCGCCAATGCCTCCCGCTTCTGCGTCTCCACCAACGTCGCATCCATGTCCAGCGTCGCCTCCCGCTGAGGCCAACGCCTCTGCATCCAGCACAACATCGCCCCGTTCACCTCCCACAACCCTCGCAATGCCTCATTCTCCGCCGGAATGAACGCCTTGTGCTCCTCACGCTGGCCCTCCGCCTCCTCATCATGGAACCCTCGCAAATAACGAAACACCGCCGGCTCCGACGGAAACCCCCGCCGTCGCTCCACTCGCCATCGCCGCTCCAGCCCGCGCCGCTCTCCCCGATTCAGCCCGTGTCCCTCCGCCTCTCCCATCATTCGCTTCAACCCCTCGTCCTTCTCCAATACCTCCACGTCGCTCACCGACTCCCCGCCCGCCAAGTTCAGCAGCAACAGCGCCGTCACCACCTGGCTGTCCGTCCAGCCCTGTCCCCCTCTCCGTAGCCCCACACGCCCCTCCACCCATCGCTTCAACCCCATCGCCTCCATCAACTCCAGATACACCCCCAGCCCTGACAATCCCGTCATCCCCGCCCTCTTCTTCTCTTCCTCATACTGGAATCCCAGTAGCCCTTGCTTCATAATAATTGCACCTCGTTGGTGATTGTATTTCTTGCCTTACTACCATCTTAGCCCCCTTTATCACGGCCTCCAACGAGATCCATACTTTCTTGGTGACGGATTTAGGTAAAGAGCGCAAGCTGTCCCAGGACAGCCTTGCGCACCTGTTCGGCTTCAAGGACCGGCAGACTGTTTCAGCCATCGAGACCGGCGCGCGGCGCGTAACCGCTGGGGAATTGGTGCTCGCGGTCGAGAAGCTCGGCGCGCCGCTGGAATACTTCACCGACCCTTTTCTGCTCGCCGGCGAAGGGCGCTTTTCGTGGCGGCAATCCGGCGTCGCCACGGGCCGACTCGAAGCCTATGAACGTGTCGCCGGACGCTGGATAGCTGCGTTCCGGGCCTTGGCTCCCCAAGTCGGGCACAAGACCCCGCTCTTGCGCCGGACGCTCGGTCTGACCCGCCATTCGCGGTTCGAGGATGCCATCCAGGTCGGCGAGCGGTTCGTTGCCGAGTTCGACCTCGGCCCTGCGCCGGCAATCCGCTTGGCGGAGGTCATGGAGCGCGAACTTGGCATTCTGGTCCTTATGGTCGATGCATATCCCGGTATTTCGGGTGCGGCCTGCCGTCTGCCGGAGTTGGACGCGGTATTGATCGCGCGCGGCGAAGTCGCCGGCCGCCGTCACTTCGATCTCGCCCACGAATTGTTCCACATCCTCACCTGGGACACCATGCCGCCCGATCACTCGGAAGAGACGGGAGAGACCGGCGGCAATCGCGTGGAGCAACTCGCCAACAACTTCGCGGCGGCCCTGCTCATGCCGGTTGGCGCACTGGAACGGTTCGGCAGTTGGTCGCACCTGGTTGGGGAGAACCTGGTCGCTCGGCTGAACTCGGCGGCAGACGAGCTTCAGGTGACGTCCTCGGCGCTGAGATGGCGGCTCGTCGCGCTCGGCGAATTGAAACCGGCGGCGGCGCGTTTATTGCCCGAAACGGCACTGCGTAACAATGGACACAATACCGTCGAAGCAATCCTGCCTCCGTTGTTCTCGAAACCGTTCATGGAGGTTATCGGCCTTGCCATCGACAAGGGCCTTGTCTCGGTGCGGCGCGCCGCTGACCTGCTCGATGGCGCTGTCGAGGAGTTGGCGGAGATGTTTGCAAGGCACGAGGTGGAGAGCCCGGTCGAGTTGTGAGACACCATGACACGACATTCGGGTCCCGTGCTCGTCGATACCAACGTCATCCTGGAGGCTCATCGGGTGGGGTCGTGGCGTGCGCTCGCCGGCGGCTATCGCGTGGAAACCGTAGAAGATTGTGTGACCGAAACGCAGACCGGGTTCCAGAGACGACGACCGGAACAACAGATTGACGCGAGATCATGTTGGAGGATGAACGTTATGAGGAAACGAACGGTTCCTTACGAAGACATTCTCTATCGGGATCTCCAAGATCCCGAAGAAGCCGCGGCTTACTTGAACGCTGCCCTGGACGACGACTCCGGGATGGGATCGGATATTTTCCTGTTGGCCCTGCGCGATGTCGCGAAAGCCCGCGGTATCAGACATCTTGCTCAGGATGCGCAATTGAGCCGTGAGAGCTTGTACCGGACGCTGTCCCGAAACGGCAACCCTCGCTTCTCGACCCTTGAAGCCGTGCTGGAGAGCTTGGGGTTGAAGCTGGCCGTGGAGGTCAGGACCTCGTAAACGAAGGCTTCCCGGGCACTGATCACTCCTTCTCCCTCGGCGTTGTCAAGGAGAATCGTAGGCGGTATAAAGCGGGCCATTGCCGGCCGACTGCTCGCCGGGCGTTCCATCGCTCATGACCATTCCAGCTTTTGATCTCTTGAGACCCCGAACCGTGGCCGAAGCCAGCCGGATGCTGCTGGACCACGGCGACGAGGCGCGGCCCATTGCCGGCAGGACGACGCTGGTTATCCTCATGAAGCAGCGGGCGCTGCGCTTCTCCCATCTGGTGGACCTGCAGTCGATCCCCGGTCTGGACCGGATCACCGAGACCGACGGCGGCCTGAGCATCGGGGCGCTGGCGACCCACCGGTCGGTGGAGCGGTCGCCCCTGGTGCAGCGGCGTGCGCCGGCTCTGGCCCAGGCGTTCAGCCACGTGGGCAACGTGCGCATCCGGGAGACCGCGTCCGTTGGCGGCAATCTGGCCCACGCGGACTACCGGCTGGACCCGCCGCCGGCGCTGCTGGTCCTCGACGCGGAGGTGGTGCTGTCCGGAGCGCAGGGCGAGCGCGCGGTGGCGTTGAAGGACTTCTACCGCGGCATGTACGAGACGGTGCTGGAGCCGGGCGAGATCCTGGTGGAGGTGCGGGTGCCGCGCGCATCCGAAACGGCCCGCACGGTCTACTCCCGGTTCAGTTCGCTGTCGGCCAACGACTGGCCGTGCATCGGCGTGGCGGCGCTCCTGTCCCTCGAAGGCGACAACGTGGGCAAGCTTCGACTTGGCCTGAGCGGCGTGGCGGAGGCGCCGCTTCTGGCGGCCGGATTGGACCGGTTCCAGGGGGAGCGTTGCTCGGAGGAGCTTTGGGGCGCCGTCTGCGACGCCGTCGACGAACAGATATCCCCGGTGTCGGACCTGCGCGGCAGCGCGGACTACAAGCGCGAGATGACACGGGTGTGGGTCAAGCGAACGCTGCAGGGGCTGGTCCGGTCGAGGTCTTCATGAGGCGGGGACACGAAGCAATGAGGATGGCGATGGCGCCTTGGGCCAGCTCGGTGAATGCGTGGCGGTCCATTGAAAGGGGCCACCTACGGCGGCATTGCGTTTGGATGTTCTCGTGAGGTGAATGCGTGGCGGATTATTCCATCGTCGGTACGTCGGTTGACCGCCGGGACGCCGTCCGGAAGGTGACGGGCCGGGCGCTGCACGTGGGCAACCTGGAGCCGCCCGGACTGTTGCACGTGGCGGTGCTGAGAAGTCCCCACCCCCACGCCGGCATCGTCCGCATCGACAAGTCCCGGGCCGAGGCGAGCCCCGGCGTGGCCGCGGTGCTCACGGGCGCGGACATCGCCGCCATGCCGGGCATCACGCCCTACCACGGGCCGGCGTTCGCCGATCAGCCGGTGCTGGCCATCGACCGGGTGCGCCACGAGGGCGAACAGGTAGTGGCCGTGGCCGCGGAGAGCCGGCGCGCCGCGGAAGCGGCGCTGGAGTTGGTGGAGGTGGAGTACGAGCCCCTGCCGGTGGTGCTGGACGTGCTCGACGCCATCGAGCCGGATGCCCCCGTCATCCACGACGAGCTTCGTCCCTCCGGGGCGTTCGCGGACCTGGCCCACGTGAAGGCCGGCGAGCGCTCCAACATCTGCTACCACTACAAGCTGCGCAAGGGGGACGTGGAGCAGGCCTTTGCCGAGGCCGACCGCGTGTTCGAGGACGTGTTCACCGCGCCGCCGGCCCAGCACGTGCCCATGGAGGCCCACGTCTCGCTGGCGTACGTGGACGAGGGCGGGCGCATCAACATCCACACCGCCAGCCAGTCGCCGTCCTTCGTCCGGGGGGAATTGGCGCGCATGCTGGGCGTGCCCATGAACCGCATCCGCGTGCGCGTGCCGTACCTGGGCGGCGGCTACGGCGCCAAGCTCTACAACAAGCTGGAGCCGCTGGTGGCGATCCTCGCCATGAAGACCCGCCGGCCGGTGAAGTACAGCCTGAGCCGCGAGGAGGAGTTCCACACGGTCACCAAGCACGGCGTGGTGGTGAAGCTCAAGACCGCGGTCAAGGGCTCGGCCATGACCGCGCGCAAGTGCGAGGTCTATTGGGACACCGGCGCGTTCGCCGAGATCGGCCCGCGGATCGTCCACAAGTCGGGCTATACCTCCTCCGGGCCTTACAAGATCCCCAACGTGTCCATCGACTCGTACTGCGTCTACACCAACAAGCCGCCGGCCGGGCCGTTTCGCGGCTTCGGGGTGCCGCAGGTGATCTGGGCCTATGATTCACAAATGGACATCGTCGCCCGGGGCCTGGGCGTGGACCCGGTGGAGTTCCGCCTGGAGCACGCGCTGGAGGAGGGAGACCTCTTCGTCACCGGGACGCCGGTCCACGCCTGCGGCCTGAAGGAGTCGGTGCAGCGGGCCGCGGAGGCCGTGGGGTGGGATCGACCCAGGGACCTCGACTCGGGAACGGCGGCTTCGGGTACGAAGCGCCGGGGCAAGGGCATCGCCTGCGGGGTGAAGGCCGTGCTCACGCCGTCCATCTCCGGCGCCATCGTGATCCTCAACGCCGACGGCAGCGCCAACATCCTGAGCAGCACGGTGGAGATGGGCCAGGGCTCCGAGAGCGTGCTGGCGCAGATCGCGGCCGAGGAGCTGGGGATCTCTCACGACCGGGTGCACGTGGTGCAGCCGGATACCGACGTGACCCCCTACGACACCATCAGCGCGGGAAGCCGCTCCACCTACCACATGGGCAACGCCGTGCGGACGGCCGCGGCCAAGGTCAAGGCGGAGCTGTTCGAGACCGTGGCCCGGAAGCTGGAGATCGACCCCGGCGACCTGGAGGCGGCGGACGGCCGGGTGTTCGTGCGCGGCGCCGAGGAGCGGGGCCTGACCGTTACCGAGGCGTTCCTGGCCAGGTTCGGCAGCCTCGGCACCACCATCACGGGCGAGGGCCTGTGCCAGCCCGAGGTGACGCCCACGGACCCCGAGACCGGCATGTCGGAGAAGTGCACCGAGTACTGGTTCGCCTCGGCCAGCGCGGTGGAGGTGGAAGTGGATACCGAGACCGGCCGCCTGGATGTGCTGCAGCTCCACGCCGCCGGCGACGCCGGCACCGCCATCAACCCCAAGTACTGCCAGCAGCAGCTCGTGGGCGCGGCCACCATGCACCTGGGCCTGACGCTGTTCGAGCAGATGGTGTTCCAGGACGGCCAGCTTCTCAACGGCTCCTTGCTGGACTACCAGATCGCGTCCATCAAGGATGTGCCCGCGGCGTGTCATCCCATCGTGGTGGAGGTGCCCCACAAGGACGGCCCCTTCGGCGCCAAGGGCATCGGCGAGACCGGCGCCCTGACCGTGGCCGCGGCCGTGGCCAACGCGCTGGAGGATGCCGTGGGCGTGCGCGTGCGCGACATCCCGCTGACCGCGGAAAGGATCCACCAGGCGCTGAAGGCGGCGGGGAAGACAGACGGATAACCGAATGATCGGAAACACCGTGGCCTTGCAGGCAACACGAGAATGATCATGAGCGTTTCGCAATGATTCGTCGCTGCGACATGCTGCGCCGACCCCTCCGACCCCCCTCTCCCTCTGGGAGAGGGTTGGGGTGAGGGCGCCTCGGCGAAAGCAGCCCACCCGATATGTCAGACCATCGCGCAGACAGGGCTCTTGTGGCGCCCTCACCCGGCCTTCGGCCACCCTCTCCCAGAGGGAGAGAGTATTTTCGTGCCGTGGGGGTCGAACGGCGTGAACCGTCTGCGGCTGCGCGTCCTGTCCAGAGGGAGAGGCATGTCCAGAAGGAGAGGGTATTTTCCTGTCTTGGTGGTGGTCGTGCAACGACCATGAGAGTTCCATAGGGGCAGATTCATAGGGCAGGATTCACGGAACGGGATTCATGGAACGTACCATCAGCATGACGGTGAACGGGCAGCAACGGGAACTGCAAGTCAACGACGCCGATACCCTGCTCGAGGTCCTGCGCGACGGGCTCAAGCTCTGGAGCGTTCGCGAGGCCTGCGGCGTGGGCGCCTGCGGAAGCTGCACGGTGCTGCTGGACGGAAGGCCGGTGAGCGCCTGCTTCCTGCTCGCGGCACGCCTGGACGGCCGCTCCGTGGAGACGGTCGAGGGGCTGGACGGCGACGGCGCGCTGCACCCGGTCCAGCAGGCCTTTCTCGAGCACGACGCGGCTCAGTGCGGCTACTGCACCCCAGGCTTCATCATGGCGGCCAAGGCGCTGCTCGAAGAAAACCGCGACCCCACCGGCGACCAGATCCGCGAGTACCTTTCAGGCAACCTGTGCCGCTGCGGCGGCTACCCCGACATCATGCGGGCGGTCCATGCCGCGGCGGCGCGAACGAACGAGGGTTGACGCCAGGGAGATTCCGATCGATGGAAGTGGCCTCCTTCGACTTCGCTCCGCCACGCACAGGACGAACGGAGAGGGGCCCTGAACATCCGTCCCGTATCCGTTCGTCCTGAGCAGGTCATGGGCCTCACGGCTCAAGGCCTGGGGCAGCCAACTGCCGTGACGACTTCTCCCGCTCGCTCTGAGCGTAGCCCGGCGCAGCCGAGCGAAGTCGAGGGCGCAAGCTCGCAGTTGGTTGGAAGCGTAGCTGAGCGTTAGCCGAGCGAAGTCGAAGGACGCGCCATACTGTCTTAGAGGAAGACCATGGATTCTGCCCCCGCCCCGGACCGCCTGACCACATTGCTGAAACCCCGGAGCATCGCGCTGATCGGGGCGTCGGAGCGGGCTCCCCACGCGGCGGCGCTCATGCGGAACCTGTTCCGGTTCGGCTTCCCGAAGGAGCGCATCTACCCCGTCAACCCGCGTTACCAGCAGCTCTTCGATCTTCCGTGCTACCCTTCGGTGGGCGAGGTGCCCGAAGACGTGGATCTGGCGGTGGTTGCGATACCCCGGCACGGCACCATCCAGGCCATGGAGGAATGCGCCGCCAAGGGCGTCCGGGCCGCGCTCACCGTGGCCACGGGCTTCGGCGAGTTCGATGACACGGGGCGCGGGTATCAGGCGGAGCTGGCCCGCATCGTGCGCGAGCACGGCATTGCGCTGTGCGGTCCCAACACCCTGGGCTACCTGGCCCTCGAAAGCGGCGCCGCGCTGTGGTCGTCGCCGCTCCCCGAACGCCTCACCATGGGGCCGTTGAGCGCGGTGTTCAGCAGCGCCGGCCTGCTCAACCTCTTCCTCAACACCGCCGCGGACCGTTGCCTGGGGTTTCGCTACGCCATCGCCCCCGGCAACCAGGTGGGCGCGGGCTTCACCGATTACCTGCGGGCTGCGGTGGAGGACGCCGGCACCCGTGTCGTCATCGCCGTCATCGAGTCCATGAGCCGTCCGCAGGAGATGGCCGGGCTGCTGGACCTGGCGCGCGAACGGGAGCAGGTCGTCATCGCGCTGAGGCTCGGGCGATCGCAGAAAGGCGGGCGCGCGGTCACTTCCCATTCCGGCAACATGGCCACCTCCGGCGCCGTGTGGGACGGGCTGTTCCGGCAGAAGGGCGTCATCCCCGTGGACAACCTCGACCAGATGCTGGAAGTCGCCGCCCTGGCCGTGGCGACCCCGGAGCCGTACCGCATGGCCGGCGCGGGGACGGCCACGCAGGCGGCGAGTCCCGCTGGGGACCGGGAGCTGCACCGTGCGCGTGGCGCCGCGGCGGCGAAGCGCGCGACGAGTCCTGCAGGAGACCGGGAATTGCACCGTGCGTCCGGTCCCGGCGGCGTCGGCATCGTTACCATCTCGGGTGGTGATTGCAGCTTCCTCGCCGATATCTGCGAGCGCAACGGAGTGGACCTGCCCGAGCCCTCCGCCGCCACCTACGAGGCGTTGCGCAGCTACTTCGACAAGCAGGGCTTCAACGGCAACCCGCTGGACATCGAGGAACTGCACTGGGCGGATCGGCCCCGGTATCTCGAATGTCTGGAGACCTTCCTGCGGGACGACAACTTCGCCGTGATCTGTTGCCGCCTGAACCTGCCCAGGAGCCCCAGCGACCGCTTGACGCAGTTGTATCGGGAGTCGGCCGCGGTGGCCCGACGCAGCGGCAAGCCGTTCCTGTTCCTGTCCAGAGCGAGCGAGCAGCTCGACCATTCCTGGTTCGAGTTCTTCACCGAGTTGGGAGTGCCGTTCCTGCTGGAGTACGAGAAGTCGCTGCGCGCCGTGAGGGACATCCTCGGGTTGTCGCGGCAAAGCCACGGCGGTGGCGACGGAGAGCCCGCAACGCCGGCGGCGGAGAGCGCGGCAGCCCCCACGGTCGGGGCGGAGAGCGCGGCGTCCCCCGCGCCGGCAGCCGATACCGCGGCGTCCTCCACGGGTGCAGCGGACACAACGGCGCTTCGTGCGGGCGCGACAGCGCCTACTGCGGTTGCGGCGGGTGCCACGGCGTCACCCCATGAGCGGGGGTCCGGGAACATCTCGGGAATGCCGCCGAAGATCATCCCCGTTGCGGCGGGTGCCACGGCGGCACCCCATGAGCGGGCCGATCTACCTCCGGAAGGAACGGCGCTAACGGCGGTGGCGACGGATCCCACGGCGCCGGCGGAGTTCGCCGAGTTACGCCGGCGGGTGGCTGCCGGAGACCTCTCCCACGCCATGGTGCGGCGGCTGCTCAGTGCCTACGGTATCCCGGTGGCGCCGGATCGCTTGGCCCGTTCCCGGGAGGAGGCTGCGGAGGCGACCGGGAACATCGGGTTTCCCGTCGCCCTGAAGGTCGAGTCCGCGGACCTGCCCCACAAGACCGAGGCGGGCGGTGTGCGGCTGAACCTGGGCAGCGCGGAGGAGGCGGCCTCGGCCTACGACCGGCTGCTGGAGGACGTGGCGCGAGCCGCACCGGACGCCCGTATCGACGGGGTGCTGGTGCAGCAGATGGTGGCGGGGGTGGCCGAGGTCATTGTCGGGACGTCGCGCACGCCGGATCTGGGCATCTGCCTCGCGTTCGGCCTGGGCGGCATCTACACCGAAGTGCTCAAGGACGTGTCGTTCCGGCTCCCGCCGCTGAGCCTTCAGGATGCCCGTGACATGATCCGGGAGATTCGGACCTACCCCTTGCTCACCGGGGCAAGAGGCCGGCCCAAGGCTGATGTCGGGGCGTTGGCGCGGGCCATCCTGGCGCTGTCGCGGCTGGCGCTGGACTTTCACGACGAAGTGGACGAAATCGAGTTCAACCCCCTCATGGTCCTGCCCGAGGGACAGGGGGTGCTGGCGGTGGATACGCTGGTTCGGCCTGCCCTTCCGACCCCCTCTCCCTCTGGGAGAGGGTTGGGGTGAGGGCGCCCGGTGCGCGAGCCGCCCGTTGGATGCGACCGGAAACGAGAGGGCATGGTTCATTCGGGTTGCCCTCACCCGGCCTTCTGCCACCCTCTCCCAGAGGGAGAGGGACGCCATTTCCAAGGAGTGCGATCATGAAGATTACAGACCTGCAGGTGGAGACGCTCGAGCTCCCCTACAAGAAGCCCCTCATCACCGCCACCAACCAGTTCTACTCGTCGAACGGGTTCCTGGTTCGTGCGGAGTCCGACTCGGGACACACGGGATACGGCTACATCGACGTGTTCCCCAGGACCGGGGAGACCATGGGCTCGGCCCGATACGCCATCGAGGAGATCATGCGCCCGCTGCTGGTGGGGCAACCCATCGAGGATCTGGCCCGGCTGAGCGCGCTCATCAACTACCGGATGGTGGACAACCGGCGGGCCAAGGGCGGCGTGGAGATCGCGCTGTACGACCTGCTGGGCAAGTGCTACGGAGCGCCGCTCTACGTGCTTCTCGGGGGGCTCGCGCGGACGGAGATCACGGTCATCAAGATGGTGAGCGTGGGGCAACCGCTGGAGATGGCGCGGGAGTGCCGCGAGCTGGTGGGCCAGGGCTATCGCGCGTTCAAGCTCAAGGTCAGGGGGGAGGTAGGGTTGGATCTCGCGCGGGTGACGGCCGTGCGCGACGCGGTGGGGCCGGACATCTACATCAAGGTGGACGCCAACGAAGCCTTCGACGCGAAGTCCGCCATCCGCATGGCCGCGGGCATGGCCGAGCTCGGCGTGGCGGTGTTCGAGCAGCCGGTGTCCCGGCATCACGACACGGCTCTGGCCGAGGTGAAGGCCCGGTCGAGCATCCGGATCGAAGCGGACCAGTCGGCGTCCTCGGTGCATGAAGCCTTCAGGCTCATCCGCGACCATGCCTGCGACTCCATCAACACGGGCATTCTCAAGGCCGGCGGCATGCAGCAGGCCCGGCAGATCGCCGACCTGTGCGCGCTCACGGGAACCGAGTGCGGCCTGAGCAACATCGCGGCGTGCATGGTCGGAGACGCGGCCCTGCTGCACCTGGCCCTCAGCTCCCCCGGCGTGTCCGGGTTCTGCGAGATCGGCGAGTGCGAGGTTCTGACCGGCGACCCGTTCACCGGCATCGAGGTGGTGGACGGAAAGCTCGTGGCCCCGGAAGGCCCGGGCCTGGGCGTCAGCCGGAGTTGACGCCTCGCCGTCCCGATTCCACGAAACTGAATCGGTCCTGTATACCGTGGTTCCATTCGACGAGGAGAAAGCCGGACGCCCGGAAGGGCAGGACGATCTGCGTGCCGGGTTCGCGCCCCGCTTCCCGTGGCTGGGCGGTGACCTTCAGACCCTCCGCTACTATTTCTTTCCCCCCAGTGAAGACTTGTCCGCCTGGTCGGCGGAACGCTTGAGATTTCCTCTGCCGGAGTCCGGCGGCGACGCGTTGCTTGCCGTGCTGCATCGTCCGACCCGCGCCGCGGACCGCCCGCTGGTGATCCTGGTGCATGGCCTCACCGGATGCGAGGGTAGTTCTTACATGTTCGAGACCACACGCTCCTTCCTTGCCCTCGGATATCCCGTCATGCGTCTCAACCTCCGGGGCGCCGGCCCGTCACGGGAGACCTGCCGCAGGAGCTATTGCGCGGGCTCCGGAGACAATGTCGCCGCGGTCCTGTCGGCGCTCGACATCGAGGAGGCCGGCCGCGGGGTCGTGTTGATCGGATTCTCCCTCGGCGGCACCGTGGTCCTGCACTGTCTGGCGCGACATGCGTGCACGGTCCCGCCCATCTGCGCGGTAACGGTTTCGACGCCTCTCGACCTGGCAGCCGTGATTCGCAGGCTGATGCGCCCCCGCAACGTGCTCTATCATCGGTGGCTGCTGGCGCGCATGAAGGAGGCGGTCATCGGCGGCGCCTCCGAAATTTCTCCGCGGCAACAGGCGGCCGTCCTGGACGCCCGCAGCATCCGCGAGTTCGACAACGCTTTCACCGCGCCTCACCACGGCTTTACGGACGCCGACGACTACTACGCGCGCTGCTCCGTCACCGGATTGCTGGAGCGCATCGAGACCCCGCTGCTGCTGCTTCACGCCCGGAACGATCCCTGGATACCGGCCGATCCCTACGAGGACATCGGCCGCAGCACCCCGCCCAACGTCACCCTGATGCTCACCGACGACGGCGGCCACGTGGGTTTCCACGACCGCCACGGCGCCACGCCCTGGTACAACACGGTCATCCATGCATATCTGGAGACGCTGACCACCCCATGGGATGAAGCCAGTGTTGCACGACCATGAGGGTCCGTGACGAGGGTCCATGGCGCCGCTCTCCGACCCCCTCTCCCTCTGGGAGAGGGTTGGGGTGAGGGGGTCTCGGAGCAAACGTTTGTTGGATACAGCAGGAAATGGAGGGGCAGGATTATTGGGGCGCCCTCACCCGGCCTTCGGCCACCCTTTCCCAGAGGGAGAGGGGTTTCTGTGAAAGCGATTTTTATACCTCCGGGTTGATGGTGCAACCACCATGAGGGTTTTGTTGTCGGCAAGGCGTCCTTCGACTTCGCTCTGCTCAGGACGAGCCCACGGGCTATTCTGTTTCGTTGGCGAGCGAGCAGGAAACGCGGCGCCGAAACGTCATCCGACCGATCGACGTGCTGCCCGCGGAGAGTCTAGCGTCGCGTTCCGTAAATGTGTTGACCCTGTCCCATGTCTTCACCCCGTTCCCGCAAGAAGTGGTCGGCGATGAACAACTCCCCTCTTCCTCCGGGAGAGGGTGGCCGAAGGCCGGGTGGGGGCGCCCCGAATAAACCTGCCCTGCTTTGCGGGTCGCTCCCAACGGGCTGCGCGCACACGGGGACCCTCACCCCAACCCTCACCCCAACCCTCTCCCAGAGGGAGAGGGTGTCGGAAGGGCTGTCAAAATGGCTCGGTGATGAGTCATCGCAAATATGAAACGCAACACTAGAGGTACATCCGTGAGATTGCGGGCCGATGCGGAGGAGCGTACTACCGGCTCAGGATGATGGCAATGGTGCCGGTCATGACCGCGAAGGTGCCGGTGACGGTGCGGGCGTTGATCCGCTCGATGCCGCGCAGGAAGACGACGGTCAGGATCAAGGTCCACAGGGGCGTAGAGGCGACGATGGGGGACACCACCACGACGCGGCCGAGGCTCACGGCGATGAGCGACAGCAGCGACGCGGCCGATTCGAAAAAACCCGACAGGATGAACGGAGGCACGGCGCTCCGGTTGAGCACGAACGTCTCGGTGCGGAGACGGACGGCCACGTACGGGCCCAGCGAGACGAAGGACACGATGGCGAGGATAGCGGCGAAGTAAAGGGGCTCGTTGGAGATGTCGAAGGCGATCCGCCGGATCGGGAACGCGATGCCGGCGAACAGGGCGGCCAGCAACGGGAAGATCGCCTCCCACCAGTGATAGCGCAGCCCCGAGTCCGCCGGTTGCCAGGAGATCAGCGCGATGCCGCCTACCACCAGCACGGTGCCGGCGAGGATCCCCGGGCTCGCCTGCTCCCCCAGGAGCGCGATGGCGATGGCTGCGCTCCACAGCGGATAGGTGTTGCGCAGGGGCTCGGCCCGGGCCGCGCCCAGCCGGTGGATGCCGGTCAACTGGAGCAGGCTGGTGGCCGTCTGGAGGATACCCAGCCCGACGAACAGCAGCAGCGGCGTCCATTCGACGTGGGGGATCCCGCCGGTCAGGTAGACGCCGGCCCAGAACACGACGCTGCGCAGGCAAAGCAGGATGCAGGCCGCGGTCAAGGGGGTGGAGTGGTGCATCCCCATGCGCGCGGTGATGGAGCCTCCGGAGTAGAGGATGGCGGCGGCGAGGGCGATGAATTCGGGTCGCATGGGGTCTAGTGTGGTGTCCTATATAAAACGTGGATAATCTGCGGGTCCTTTTCACCGTCGGCTGCGTTGCTCCGCCTCGCGTGGTAGCGGCCACTGCTCGTTGTCGCGCCTTGCCGACGGCAAAAAGTCCTGCCCATCTTATCCACGTTTCATATAGGACACGACACTAGGACACGACACGGGTGTCGATGGAGCGGCAGATCCGGGTTCCGGCGCGCGCCGATCCGATCCACGGTCCTTTTTGAACCTTGTAGGGGCGGGTTTCAAACCCGCCCGCGCGCGGACCGCGGGAGGCGGGCCGGTTTGCCCCGTCAGGGCCCGCCGTTTGTACCCGGCGTCTCGTCCACCCGCGGCCGCGTGAGCACGGGCCAGTAGGCCGCGAAGAACAGGGCGAAGGCTCCCGACCAGAGCAGCGCCGCGCCGTCGACGGCGAGCGCCTCCGCCTCCGGGGCGATCAGAGGTCCGAAGACGCGCAACGTCGCCGCCAGATGCACCAGGACGAAGGCCGCGGTCTCCGATCGCCCGGCGGTGAGGGTCCGCCCGGTGTGGCCGAGGGCGCTGCGCGTCATCATGCCCAGCATCAGCCCGCCCATGGCGCCCACCGACAGCGCATGCAGCCACGGGCCCGGAGGCATCCCCGCGCCGGCCAGCCAGAGCGCCCGGAGCGCCAGCGCCACGACCAGCCATGCGTAGGACAGCGGCAACACCCAAAGCAACGGCTCGCGGACCGTTGCCAGGTCCCAGAGCCATAGCCTGACCCCATGCGCGACCGCGCCCGCCCCGGCCACGGCCGCCAGCCACGGATTGACCGGTGAGGATGCGCCGCCGAGTCCGGCCACAGCGAGAACGCCGAGGGAGCCGAAGGAAACGAGGTCCACCCACGGGTTGCGGCGAGGACGCGCCGCCGGGATCGCATTGGCGGTGAAGGCCGGAATCACCCGGCCGGCGATCAGGGTCGCCAGCAGCGCCAACAGGTCCAGGGCCAGGAGCGCGCCGCGATTGGGGTGAGCGGGCGGCATCAGCCCGGCCTGATCCAGATGGAACAGCAGGTTGGCCGCCCCGAGCAGGACCACCGCGCCCGCCACCACGAGGTTGCGCCAGTTGCGGGCCTGCACCACCGGCAGGGCGACGGCGAGCGCGATGCACGGCAGGAACGCGGAATCGACGACCATGGCCGGGATGGGCGGTCCGGTGAGCACCAGCACTCGGCCCGCGGCCCAGAGCCCGGCCAGCGCCGCGAGTGACGCGCCGGCGGGCGTCGCCTTGCCGGTCCACGTCCGCGCGGCCGTCAGCAGGAAACCGGTCAGCACCGCGGCTGCGAAGCCGAAGACCATTTCGTGGGCATGCCACGCCGTCCCGGTGAGGTAGCCGCTGTCGGGGAGCGACAACGCCGCGCCGAACCGCCACGCCGGCACGGCCGTCGCTGTGAAGGCTGCGGCCAGCAGGTAGAACGGCCGGAAACCCATGAGCAGCACGGGCAGCCGCGTCGCGCGTACACCCTTGGTGTTCATCGATCCCATATGCGACCCATGCCGCCCGCCCGTCAAACCCGGGGCATGGTCAGAAAACGCCAGAACAGGCTGAGGTACAGGGCGAACCCCAGGCACCAGAGCAGCGATGAAAGCTCGTAGCCGATGGGTACGATGGTGTCCGGCCCCAGCCACGGCGGGACGATCCGCGCGCCCGCGGCGCCGATCAGGCACAGGAACGGCGCCCGGATGCGCCAGTGGCAGGCCAGGGCGCGGCCGGTGTGCCGCTGCCCCGCGATGGTGAGCACGGCCAGGACCGACAAGCCGATGGCGCCGACAGCGAAGGCGTGGCGCGCGAAATGGGCGGGGTAGAGCAGCCACAGATGGCTCGCTCCGATCAGCGCGAGGCCAAGAGCCATGAAGACGTGAACCAGATAGAGCGCCTGCACGTAGAGGTCGCGCCACGCGCCGCGAACGTGCCAGTCATTGAGCAGGTTGAGGATCGCCGCGGCCGCGGCCAGGGCGGCCCAACCGCTCGTCGTGCTGTGGGGAAGCATGTAGTCCACCACGAGAAAGATCGCCAGCACGCTCATGGCAAAACGACGCAAAGGCGGGCGGGCGAGAAAGGACTGGCGGTCGTCTTCGTCCAGCGCCAGGTTGACGATGACCATCGAGATGCGTCCCAGGGCGGCCAGGATCAGCATCAGAAAGATCCCGACCGCGCCGTTGAGCAGGGCGCGTACCTCGGCAGGGTCCCCGGCGATCCAATACGCGTAGACGGCCGCCTCTACGCCGATGAGGCACAGGATCAGCGGCAGGAAAACGCGATGCCGTCCCAGGGCGCCGCGCCACAGGGGCCGGGCAACGGCTGAGGCTACCGCCGCGAGGAACGTCAGGTTCAGCACGGCCATGGGCGCCGGGCCCAGGACGCCGGTGAGCCACGCAGCCAGCCGCGCGAGCAGCCACAGAGCCGCCAGCGCTTGCAGCCGGCGGCCGGTCACTGCGGGTGTCGAGGTCCAGTCCGGGACCGCGGTCAAAAGAAAGCCGGCCAGGGCCGCGCCGGCGAAACCGAACACCATCTCGTGGATGTGCCAGGCCACCGGGTCGCCATCCCCCGGCAATGCCGCCCATCCGGTTACGGCCAGGGTCCAGAAGGCGATGCTGATGATTCCATAGCCCGCGGCGACCAGAAAGAAGGGACGAAATCCGTAGGCAAAGAGCGTGGCGTATCGATGTGTGACTTCGGTCATCGCGGTCTGAGCTCACGCAGCCATGCGGAACGCGGCCGCGACCGCGGGTACGGCGAGCAGCGCTGCGGTGGTGGTGTACTGGTATTCGAGGTCGCGCTCGCCGGCCGGAACCGGGCAGACATGGGAGTAGACGATACGCCCGGGCCGGCCGGCCAACACCAGGATGCGATCGGCCAGGCGCATGGCCTCCATCAGATCATGGGTGATGAACAGGACGGTCAATGAGCGCTGGCCGATCTCCCGCAACAGCAGCTCGTGAAGGTCGCGTTTCATCCCCACGTCCAGCGCGCTGAAGGGTTCATCGAGCAACAGCATCTCCGGGCGGGTCACCAGCGCCCGGGCGAGCGCCGCGCGCTGGCGCATCCCGCCGCTGAGCTCATACGAATACTTGGCCAGATCGTTTTCCGTCAGCCCCATCTCCAGGGCCAGCCTTCGGGCGCGGTCCTTGCGGTCGGCCCGCGGGACCCCTTGCGCCTTCAAGCCCCAGGCGATGTTGTCGCGAGCGCGTTTCCACGGCAAGAGGCGCGGTTCCTGGAACAGGCAGGCGGTGCGGTGGAAGTCGTTGCGGACCGTGCCGCGGGTGGGCGCGAGCAGGCCGGCGGTCATGTTGAGCAGGGTCGTCTTGCCGCAACCCGAAGGCCCCACCAGCGCCGCTACCTCGCTTTCCCGCACGGCAAGGCTGATGCCGGACAGGACCTCGGTCAGACCGTAGGCGTGGCTCACGTCGCTCAACCGAAGAGTCCTAGTCGGATTCACGCCATTGCTCCAGCCGGCGCTTGATGGGCTCCAGAATGCCATACTCGGCCAACAGCAGTGCGCCGACGATGGCAGCGATCCAGGCGAGGGTCGCGCTGGTATCCAGATTGACCCGCGCCACCGCCAGACCGGCGCCCACGCCGTCATTGCTGGAAAGCAACTCGGCCATGACGACGACCTTCCACGACATTCCCAGGGCCGTAATCCAGGCAGGAAAGAGATAGGAGAGGATGTGCGGCAGATGGACATCGATGAAGACGATCCACCACGGGGCGTTGAAGATGCGCGCCATCTCCCGCAAGTCGCCGTCGAGGGTACGCGCGCCCTGCACCCCTGCGGCGAAGGTGATGGGTACCGTGGTGACCGCGACGGTGAAGATGGGCGTCGAGTCGGTGGCGCCGAACCACAACAACGCCAAGACGATCCAGGCAATGGGCGGCACGCCGATGAGGATGGTCACCAACGGGCGCGCCGCCATGGCGGCGGTGCTCGACAATCCGGCGACCACGCCGGCGCCGCTGCCCGCCAGCAGCGCGATGCCGAAGCCGGCAAAGGCCCGGTAGGAGGTCGTCAGCAATTCGGCGCCGGCGGAACCCTCGCGAGACAGCTCTGCCAGACGGGCGAGCGCAGCCTGCGGCGCGGGAAGGATGAAGTCCCCGTAGATCCGGTTGCCGAAATCCCATAGCGCCATGAACAGCAGAATGCTGGCCACCGCGCCCCAGCCGCTCCACAGGTAGTCGAAGACGGCGCGCGGCCAGCTAACCCGCACGGGACACCCATCCGCCGGCGGCGCGAAGAAGGGTTCCGGCCATGGCGCGTCAGTCGAGATAGAAGGAGGCGTCCGGCAGCCTGCCGCCGATAATGGCCGGGTTGGTTTCGGCCAGGATCGTGTAGAACCGTTCGATCTCCGGTCTTGCCGCGCCCGCGGTCCGCAGCCGGAAGTTGCCATGGGGAATGGAGCGCTCGATCATCGGCGCCTTGACGCCGAGATGGGCCTGGGCCAA
This sequence comes from uncultured Binatia bacterium (SeqCode), assembly GCA_965214905.1. Lineage (GTDB taxonomy): Bacteria > Desulfobacterota > Binatia > UBA9968 > JAJDTQ01 > JAJDTQ01. The sequence goes on along the minus strand of OZ243984.1, from coordinate 1,334,317 downwards.
CCGGCCGGCCTTCGCCGGGTTGCTGACGACCCACTCCGTGGACCGCGTGATGGCTGCGTTGAGCCTGGCCGGCAGACCCGGCATCTCCTCCAGCAGCGACTCCCTCACGGTCATTCCCGCTTGCGGGATGGCGGCCGGTCCGCCGGTGACCTCCCCCCAGGACTGCTGGAGGCTGATGGCGCGCGTCAGGCGTTTCCCCGATTGGGCTCCCTTGAGCAGCGAGGCCGTGGCCGCAGGTTCCGGCAGCACCACGTGGTCCACGCGCCCGGACACCAGCATCTGCAAGCCCTGGAACGGGTCGGCGACGTAGTTGAGCTGGTAGTCGCTGCCCGCCTTCATGCCTTTCTGCCTGGCGATGTACTGGAACACCAGATCGGGCATGTCGGCCTTGAAGGGCATGGCCACGGTTTCGCCGCGCAGGTCCTCGATCTTTGCCACATCTTCGCGGGCCGAGATCACGTAGAGCAGGCCCCAGGTCATGATATTCATCAGGCGCACGGGAACGCCGCGATTGCCGAGATTGGCGGCCACGTAGCTCGGCGTTGCCGCCAACTCCCAACGCCCGGTGACAAAACCGGTGCGGACCATGTCCGGGTTGCGGTATCGGTCGAAGCGCAACTCCGAAACCAGATCAGCCAGGCCGTTGGACTCGGCGACGTGGACCAGGATGACGGAAGGCCCGGCGGGAGGGCCATGCAGGGTCAGTTTGCGGCCCGTTGCGGCCAGGGCCGGCAGGGTGGGAGCGACGCCGGCGAGAAGCGTCGCGCCGGCCGCTGCACATTGTCGGATGAAGCTGCGTCGTGTCTGTTTCATGGCATGGCTCCTGTAGGGTCAAGCGTTTGCAACCAGCGCCGCCCGGGAGATGAGGCGGACAGGGATAGGACCGTCGCGTGATTTCTCCACAGAAAGACTTACCATATATCAAATAAAATAGATTTGATGCAACTAACAAGCCGAGAAGGATGGGGTGGGTGCAAACGGAAACTTCCGTTGCTTCAAGAATTTTTTCGTCATTCCGTATAAGATTGCGGGGACCCATCGCGCACAAGCACGCCCGATGGTCGAATCAGTGTAATCTCCTGACCCGGCATGGCCGGAACCAAAAGTGGTACATGCAAGCAACCTGTAGAGGGTTTCATGTGGAATTTTCCCTCACCCTGACCCTCTCCCAAAGGGAGAGGGCATACTTCCCCGCCCCTCTCCCATCGAGAGCGGGTAACTCACTACACCCCACTCCTCCGGGAGGGCGTACTTTCCACCCTTCTGCTCCGGGAGGGCATATTTTCCACCCCTCTGCTCTGGGAGAGAGCATACTTTCCACCCCTCTCCCTCTGGGAGAGGGGCAGGGGCGAGGGTCCGGGTCGACGCGGAAGGACGGAAAACGGACGTGACGGGCAAGAAGAAGACTGCGAGTCGGGCCGGGAAGGAGCGGAGCGCCCGGAGCTACGCGCATCCCGAGGCGAGCGCGCTGCTGCGGCCCGACGTCGGCGCGCAGGCGCAGTTCCGCAGGAAGAAGCCGCCGACCACCTACCGCCACGACCCCTCGCTGTCCCCGGCGCTCGACTGGGCCGGGAAGGCCGAGCGGCTGTCCTTCGACGTGCCGACCCTGCCCCTGTTCGTGCACGAACGGCTGTCCACCGCGGCGATCCTGGAGACCCTGAAGGGGCATACTCGCGACCGCCAGGTGGACATGTTCGACCTGTTCGGCGAGAGCGACCTGCCCATCCGCGACCGGCTGCTCAAGGCCTACGAGCACCGCAACGGCTGGGTGAACCGGCTGATCCTCGGCGACTCCCTGGTGGTGATGAACTCCCTGCTCGGCTACGAGGGCCTCGGCGGGCAGGTGCAGACCCTCTACATGGACCCGCCCTACGCGGTGAAGTTCGGCTCGAACTTCCAGCCTTTCGTGCGCCGGCGCGACGTCACCCACGGCGCCGACGAGCACATGGTGCGCGAGCCCGAGATGGTGCAGGCGTACCGGGACACCTGGGAGCTGGGGGTGCATTCGTTCCTGACCTACCTGCGGGACCGGCTGCTGCTGGCGCGGGAGCTGCTCCATCCCTCCGGGAGCATCTTCGTGCAGATGTCCGATACCAACCTGCACCACGTGCGCGAGGTGATGGACGAGGTGTTCGGCGCGGAGTGCTTCGTCTCCCAGATCAGCTTCCAGACTACGTCGGACTTTGCGACCAGGACCCTCGCGACGCTGGGCGACTTCCTGCTGTGGTACGCCCGGGACCCGGAACAGCTTAAGGTACGGAAGCTGTTCGAGGAGCAGCCCGTGGTCCTCGGCGAGGGCAACGCGAGATGGGTGCTGCTGCCGGACGGGAGCTATCGGGGCGTGGCCGCGGCCGAGAGACGTCGGGAGCGCCCGCTGCCCGAGGGCGCCCGTCTCTACAAGCCCGGTGATTTGCAGTCCCAGGGCGCGGCGCGGGAGCCGCAGCCGTTCGAGTTCGAGGGCAAGGTCTACACGCCCGGCGCCAACTCGCACTGGAAGTCCGGCTACCCGGAGGGGCTCGATCGCCTCGCCGCCGCGGGCCGCATCCACGTGGCGGCCAACAGCCTTCGATACCGGCGCTTCGCCTCGGACTTCCCCTACAAGGAGCGGAGCAATCTCTGGACCGACACCCTGACCGGCAGCTTCACGAACGAAAAGATGTACGTCGTCCAGACCAACCCCAAGGTCGTCGAGCGCTGCCTCCTGATGACTACCGACCCGGGCGACCTCGTGCTCGACCCCACCTGCGGCTCCGGCACGACCGCGTATTGCGCGGAGAAATGGGGGCGGCGGTGGATTACCACCGACACGTCCCGGGTGCCGCTCGCGCTCGCGCGGCAGCGGTTGCTCACCAGCAGGTTCGCGTTCTATCGGCTCAAGGAGCCGGACCGTGGCCCCGCCGGCGGCTTCGAGTACCGTCGGCGGCAGAACGCGAAGGGCGAGGAAGTCGGCGGCATCGTGCCGCACCTCACCCTGGAATCCATCGCCAACGACGAACCGGCGAAGGAGGAAGTGCTCGTCGACCGGCCGGAGGAGGACGTTGGCGTGACCCGGGTGAGCGGCCCGTTCTGCGTCGAGGCGACCATCCCGACCCCGGTAGACTGGGAAGGGGACGGCGGGGAGGATTCCGGCGACGTCTCCGCTGCCGGCGCCTACGCCAACCACGTCGAGCGCATGATCGAGGTGCTGCGACGCTCGCCGGTGCTGCATCTCGGGGGCGGACGCACGGTCAGGCTGTCCAGGGTGCGCCCGCCGGCGCGCACGTTGAATCTCTCCGCCGAAGCGCTGATCGAAGGCGAAGGAAACGGAAGGCAAACGCCAGCCGGCGCCGGCTCGCCCGCGCCTGCTGACCTGTCTGTTCACGCGCCACGCCCAAGCCGGCCAGCCTCGCCCGCGGCGCCGGCAGGCGCCTCGAACGCAGACCGGCGCGGCGCGCCCGCGGGCGACGCGCAAGCAGGCGCGCGGGCAGGCGCAGCCGCCATCGTCTTCGGCCCCGAGAACGGCGCCGTCTCGGAGACGCTGGTGTTCGAGGCGGCGCGCGAGGCGTATGCCAAGGGGTACGGCCATCTCTACGTCATCGGCTTCGCCATCCAGCCCAACGCCCGAGGTCTGGTCGAAGACTGCGAGCAGGCGGTGGGCGTGCCCGCCACCTACGTTCAGGCGAGCATGGACCTGATCATGGGAGACCTGCTCAAGAACCTGCGGTCGAGCCAGGTCTTCTCGGTCTGCGGGCTGCCGGACGTACGGATCAGGCGGGCGGCCCGATCCGCGCTGGGCGGCCTGCCTGCCGCTCCCGTCGCGCGTGCGCGCGCGCAGGCCGGAGCGCAGAGCTACCAGGTCGAGCTTCTGGGCCTCGACGTCTTCGATCCGGTTGCGATGGATTCCGATCATCGGGAGGGGAGCGACGTCCCGGCCTGGTTCCTCGATACCGACTACAACGGACTCTGCTTCCACGTCTGCCAAGCGTTCTTTCCGAGGACTTCGGCCTGGGAGGCCCTCAAGCAGTCGCTCCGGGGCGAGTTCGAGGACAGCGTGTGGGCGCACCTGTCGGGAACGGTCAGCGCGCCTTTCCAGGCGGGCGGGCACGGACACGTCGCGGTCAAGGTCGTCGATGATCGTGGGAACGAACTGATGGTGGTCAAGCCACTCTCGGAGGCGGAAAGAGAGGAGACGGCGTGAACCCTTTCCGGGGATCGGATTCGTGACGGACATCAACATCCTGCGTGACGGGCTTCCCGGTCTTGAGCTTCTCGACGGCGACGCGCATCCGCGCATTCCCGAAACCAACGTCACCGGCGCCGGCCTGCAACGTCTCCGCTGGCGGCGCTACGAGATCGAAAGCTATCTCGTCCATCCGGACGCGCTCGCCCGCTTCGTCGAGTCCCTCGTAGGAGAAGACGCCGCGAAGCCCCATGTCGAGAACATGCTCGTCTATTGGCGCGACGAGTTCCCGCCGGCGTTGGTGAGGGACCCCCTCGCCGACCACGCATTCTTGAACAGAACCAAGGCGCGCACGGAAATTCTTCCTCCGCTCCTGGATGCAGCCGGTCTCCACGGCCTGTCCTACACCCGTTACCACGAGATCGCAGAGGGGATGCGCCACGAGGAGATCCATCCCGAAGTTGTCGAAAAGCTCGACGCCATCTGCCGCGCCTTCGGAGTCGAGCCGTGAACGCGCGCGACCGGTATTCGATCGAGGCGGGGCGCCGGAAGCATGGTCCTGGTACCGCGCGCGAGGTCCCGGAGCCGATCCTCAACTCCCCGTTCGAGGAGCCGAGGGAGCACTGGCGCATCGCGGAGCGCGAGCCGCCGGAACGGCGCCCGGGCCGGCGCCCGGCGATGTATTTCCATCGTCGGCCGGGACGCGACACGGCGCCGGAGCAACAAGGCGTCGGGACGGCCATCCGCTTGATACTGGTCAACCGGATCCGCGCCAAACTCGCCGAGTGGCGGCCGCTGGCGCTGCGCGGCGAGGGCGGGGTCACCCGGACGACCATGGAGTTGATGCGCTACTGGCGCCGGGAAGGGCGCAGCCAGCGGCTGTTCTTTGCCCAACTCGAAGCCGCCGAGACCATCATCTTCCTCACCGAGGCGCGCGCGGACTTCCTGCAAGGGATCGACGTTCCGATGGACGAGCCGGGCGAGGAAGCAAAGGCGGACGGGGCCCGGGCGTTCCGCCGTTACGCCTGCAAGATGGCGACGGGCACGGGCAAGACCACCGTCATGGGCATGCTCGCCGCCTGGAGCATTCTCAACAAGGTGGCGGACCGGAGCGATGTGCGCTACTCGGACGTGGTGCTGATCGTCTGCCCCAACGTGACGATCCGCAACCGGCTCGAAGAGTTGAAGCCGCGCGGGGGCGAGGCGAGCCTGTACCGCGCGCGCGACCTCGTCCCGCCGCGCTTCATGCCGCAGCTTGCCCGCGGGCGCGTGCTGGTGACCAACTGGCACGTGTTCGAGCCGAAGGCCGCCCACGCCGCCGGGCAGCCGGCCAGGGTCCTTCGCGCCGGGCGGGAGGTCCGCACCCGGGAGACCATCCGCATCGGCGCCAGGACCACGACGGCCCGCGGGGTGCGCTACCGGACCCTGGGGGATCTCGAACGGCAAGTCGCCGCCGGCCTGGTGACCGTCCTCGACGAACGGCGAGACCGGCAGGGGAATCTCAAGTCGGTCTCGGTGGAATCGTCCCGCTACGTCGAGAGCGACGCCAGGCTCATCGAGCGCGTGCTCGGGCGCGAGGTCGGGAGCAAGGGGAACGTCCTGGTGATGAACGACGAGGCTCATCACGCGTATCGGATCCGGCGAGCCGAGCCGGACGAAGACGAGGAAGACCTGTTCGGCGAAGCCGATGAAGGCGAGGAGTTCTATCGAGAAGCCACGGTGTGGATCGCAGGCCTCGACCGCATCCACAAGCATCGCGGGATCAACCTGTGCATCGACCTGTCCGCCACCCCCTATTACCTGGGCCGCATGGGACCGGACGCGAACCGTCCGTTCCCTTGGGTCGTCAGTGATTTCGGGCTCGTCGACGCCATCGAGTCGGGCCTGGTCAAGATCCCGCAGTTCGCGGTCCGGGACACCAGCGGCGCCCCCGTCCCCGGCTACTTCAACATCTGGCGTTGGATACTGCCCAGGCTGACCGCGGCGGAGCGTGGCGGCAAGCGGGGAAGCGTGAAGCCGGAGGCCGTGCTCAAGTACGCGCACACGCCCATGGCGATGCTGGGCGGGTTGTGGGAGGCGGTCCGCGAGGATTGGGGCCGGCGCCAGGGCGAGAGCCGCCCGCCCGTGTTCATCATCGTGTGCAAGAACACCGCCCTCGCCAAGGTCGTGTACAAGTGGCTCGCCGACGACGAGGCGCCGGTGGGGATCCCGCCCGCGCGTCTTGATGGACTGCGCAACGTGAACGGCGCCGCCCGCACCATCCGGGTGGATTCCAAGGTCGTGCGCGAATCCGACAGCGGCGGGGCGAGGTCCGACGCGGACCGGTGGATGCGCCTCACGCTGGATACGGTCGGCAAGACCGACTGGCTCCGGGACGGGCAGGGACGGCCGGTCTATCCGGAGGACTTCGAGGCGCTGGCGAAGAAGCTCGAACGCCCGCTCCATCCGCCGGGCCGGGACGTTCGGTGCATCGTCAGCGTGGGGATGCTGACCGAAGGCTGGGACTGCAACACCGTTACCCATATCGTCGGGCTCCGCCCCTTCATGTCGCAGTTGCTGTGCGAGCAGGTGGTGGGCCGGGGGCTGCGGAGGTCCAGCTATGCCGTGGGGGAAGACGGGAAGCTGGGCGAGGAGATCGCGAAGATCTTCGGCGTCCCGTTCGAGGTCGTGCCGCTGAAGGAGAACCCTCCCCTTGACGGGTCGCCGCCGCCCCCGAAGACCTGGCGCATCCGAGCGGCGCCCGAGAAGGCCGACCTGGAGATTCGGTTCCCTCGCGTCGAAGGCTACACGCAGGGCATTCGGAACCGCGTGACGGTGGACTGGAACGCTATCGCTCCTCTGCGCCTCGATCCCATGGACATCCCCCCCGAGGTGGAGATGAAGGCGGGGCTTCCGAGCAACACCGGCCGGCCCTCACTCGTCGGACCGGGACGGCTGGAACGAGTGGACCTCAACCCCTACCGCCAGGGTCGGCGCCGGCAGCGACTGGTGTTCGAGATGGCCCGGGACCTGACGCGGGACTACCGGCGGCAACCCGGCTGCGACGCCCCGGCCCACGTGCTGTTCGCTCAACTAGCCGCCATCGTCCACCGATACATCAAGGAGAAGGTCCGCCCCGTCGAGCCGGCGCGGGACGTCGATGCATTCCTCTCTCCCTGGTACGGATGGCTGGTGGAGCGGCTCATCGCCGCCATCGGCCCGGATCACGAAACCGGAGAGAACGCCGAGTTGCCGCGCTACGAGAGCGGACGCGAACCCGGATCGACCGCGGCGGTGGACTTCGAGACGCGGCGAGAGCCCTACCCCGTCGTCAAGAGCCACGTCAACGCGGTCGTCCCCGATACCGCCAAGTGGGAGCAGACCGCCGCCTACCGGCTGGACGCCCACGATCTCGTGCGTTCGTTCGTGAAGAACGCCGGCCTCGGCTTCGCCATCCCCTATCTGCACAACGGCGAGCACCACGAGTACCTGCCCGACTTCATTGTCCGGCTGACCGGCGACGACGAGCGCTACCTGATCCTGGAAACCAAGGGCTACGACCCGCTGAAGGAAGTCAAGTCACAGGCGGCCCGCCGCTGGGTGCGGGCGGTCAACGCGGACGGCGAGTTCGGGACCTGGGGCTACGTCGTGGTCTCGGACATGGGCAAGATCGGCGAGACAATCAGCCGGGCGGCGGGTGCGGGAGGGTTCGATGCCTTGACGGAGTCCGTCTGAAGCAGCGGGTGCATCCGGCCGGATCGGCGGATCGCCGGAGCGGCTCAGAGCAGCGGCAGGATGGCGCCGAACAGCACGCCTTCGAACAGCGTGCGGTGCAGGATGAGCTCCAGGCTCACGTACACCAGGACCCAGACGGTCCCGGTCGCGATGGCGCACCGTTGCCACGAGAGCCGGCCGAAGTTGCGCAGGAACAGGACCATGTAGACGGGAATGGTGAGCTGGAAGCCGATGAGGACCACCAGCGCGCAGAAGACCCCCAGCCAGGCCACGATGGGGGCGGCCCTGGCCCAGGGCGCCACCTCCACGGAGTCGTCGGGCGCCGCCCGGGGGGAGAGCAGCTCCCGTCCCACGGAGAACACGATCAGCGCCAGCGTCGGGATTCCCAGCACCAGCGGCACGAGCCCGCCCTGTCCCTCGAAGCCGAAGGAGGGGACGACCACCACCAACACCACGGCGAGGTAGAGCAGGTTGACGATCACGTAGCTGTAGTTCACGCGCTTCATGGCATCCGGCTCAACGGGCACTTGGCCTGGCCGCGTCGCCGGCGGCAGCGGGAGACGGCTTTCCTGGGCATGTGGGTTCCCATGGGCTCAGCGGGCGCGCAGTCGCGTGATCAGCGGCACCGCCACCATCGTCACGATGAGGATCCAGGAGATCACGCTGTCGAAGAAGCCCAGATAGCTGCCGTCGTGGATCCGCAACGTCAGCAGGAACGACTTCTCGGCCAGATTGCCGAGCACGAAGCCGATGACCAGCGGCAGCACCGGCACCCCCGCCCGCCGCATGCCGAAGCCGAGCACGCCCAGCAGCACCACCAGCACCACGTCCCAGATGTTCTCCCGCAGGATATACGTGCCCGCCAGCGACACCACCGCGATGATGGCGGACAGGTAATACACCGGCACCCGGGTGATGATGGCGAGGTAGCGGGCGGCCAGGAGGCCGAAGATGCTGGCGAAGGCGTTGGACACGACATAGCCGTTGAGCAGGGTCCAGATGAAGATGGGGTTGTCCAGGATCAACTGCGGCCCGGGCGAGACCCCGTGCATGATGAAGATGCTCAGCAGCAGGGCCATGGCGAGGCTTCCCGGAATGCCGAAGCTCAGGGTCGTCAGCAACGCGCCGCCGTCCTTGGAATCGTTGGCCGCCTCGCTGGCGATGACGCCCTCGGGATGGCCCGTGCCGAAGGAGCCCGGGTCCCGGGACGACTGGACCGCCACGGTGTAGGCGATGAGGTTGGCGGTCTCGCCGCCCACGCCGGGGATGATCCCCACCAGCGTGCCGATGGATGAGCTGCGCAGCAGGCAGACCGCGTAGCGGAAGTTCTCCATGACTCCCTGCCACGCGCCGCGGATGCTGGCCTGGATGTCGTCCCGGGCGATGGTGCCGCCCTGGGCCGAGTAGTTGATGAGCTCGCCGATGGCGAAGAGCCCGACGAAGAACGGGATCAGGGGGATGCCGTCCCACAGGTACTCGCTGCCCATGGTGTAGCGGATGAGGCCGGTGGGCTCGTTGAGGCCCACGAGGGACAGCAGGATGCCGACCCCGCCGGCGATGAGCCCGTTCAGCAGCGAGCCCTGGCTCACCGTGGCGGTGGTGACCAGCCCGAACACCACCAGCCAGAAGATCTCGGGATGGCCGAAGGCGATCACCAGCGGGCGCATGATCTGGATCAGGAGCGCCAGGATCACCAGCCCGAACAGCGCGCCCAGCAGGCACGCCCCGGCCGACAACCCCAGCGCCCGCGCCGCCTCGCCGCGTTTGGCCATGGGGTAGCCGTCGAAGCAGGTGGCGGCGTTCACCGGGGTGCCGGGGGTGTTGAGCAGGATCGCGCTGATGGAGCCGCCGAAGGAGCTGGCTCCCATGATGCCCGAGAACAGGTAGACTGCGGTGATGGCGTCCCAGGTGAACGTGAACGGCAGCAGCATGGACATGGCCAGAATGCCGCCCAGCCCCGGGACGGCGCCGAAGATCAGGCCGATGATGCTGCCGAAGCACAGCGTCAGGATGACGTGCGGCTCGGCGATGGTGACCAGCGCTCCGCCGAATCCCTCAAACATGAACGCGGGTATCCGGTGTCACGGAAGGGTTGGTCCCGCCCCGGTTACGCGGCGAACGGCCGCGAGCGGAGAGCGGGACGGATGAAGTCCGGAAGGAAGCGCCCGGGCACGGTCCCGCGCGGGCGGGACCGTGCCGCAACCGGACGAACCGGGATCACTCACTTGATGTACTTCTTGAGCAGCGCGGCATTGTCGCCCACCAGAGCGATCATGTCGGCGATGAGCCTGGTGGTGTCCTGCCCGCTCAACGGCGCCACGATGTTGCCGTTGGCTTCGATCTTTTCCTTCAGCCCGGCGTCGTTGTTGACCTTCACCAGGGCCGCCTCCACCACGGAAGCGATCTCGGGAGGGGTGTTGGGCGGCAACGCGTAGAGGTTCTGCCCCACCAGCGAGGCCGACCCCAGCTCCGGGAAACCCTGCTCCACCCCGGTGGGGATGTTCGGGAACTTCGGATGCCGTTCCGGCAGGTAGACGGCGATGGCCCTGGACTCGCCCGAGTCCACCGCGGTGGTCCAGCGCTTGACCAGCGGCAGGTTGGTGATGGCGAAGTCGCCGCGGATGATGCCGGTGATCAGCTCGGGGCCCTTGAAGCCGGCGATGAACTCCACCGGGAAGCCCACCAGGTTGGCGGTGATGACGGAGATGGGGAACGTGTTCCCGCCGGTTCCGGTGATGCCCGCCTTGATGGGCTTCTTGGCCGTCTTCATCTGCTTGAGCGACGTCCACTGATCCATGCCCTTCTTGGCCGTGGCCTGCATGAAGTAGGGGTTGGAAACCTGGCGTCCGATCCAGGTGAAGCTCCGCAGGTCGGGCTTCATCCCTCGCGCAACCTGATTGACGGCCTGCCCGGGCAGGTTGATGGCGGCCATGGTGTAGCCGTCGGGTTTGGACCGGTTCAGGATGGTGACGGAGTTCCTGCCCCCGGCCCCCGGCACGTTGCGTACCAGCACGGGTACGCCCAGGATCTTCGACAGGACCTCGCCCTGGAGCCTCGCGGCCGTGTCCATGGCGCCTCCCACCGTGAAGCCCACCAGGATGGTGATGGGCTTGTCGGGATACTTGTCCGCAGCCATTGCCGGCGTTACCGCCAGCGCCAAGGCTCCAGCCACGAACACGACGAGACCGACTTTGCTCAACGATTTCAAGGTTCGCATAAAGACTCCTTTCGGTTGCGCGGATGTCCCGAAGGCTCGGTTCCAGGACACGAGACGGTGGTTCGACACGGTGCGGACCTTACCGCCTCTGTCGATTCCCTGTCAACGGCTGCCAGGACCGGTTGTCGTCGCGGATAAACGTCGGAGTGCGTCCTCCGGCGTGGTGAAACGGGTCCTGGAACCTTACGAGAAAAGCGTACGCATAACCGCTAGGCCGAGCGTACGAAGCCTTGTGGCCCGGATGGACTACGAACCGGAGGCTGCCACTTGCTGCTTGAGGGCGCGGAAGGTGGATTCGTTCATACCGGTGGCTGCTTCTATGGTCTCCCAAGGCACGCCGACCGCCAAAAAGCCCTCCACGACTTCCACCTGACCTTCGGCGCGGCCTTTGGCTTCACCTTTGGCTTCACCTTCGACCCGGCCTTCGACCCGGCCTTCGGCCCGGCCTTCATCCAGGAGTTGCTGTGCATAGGTCATGATCGCGTCTCCTTGGTCCATTCCATGACGCCTTAGCGCCTGCTTATAGGTCTCTAGCCTCTCTGGCTCTATCGTGGCCATCAGATACCGGGTGTAGCGACGGACCTGATCCACTCCCCCGCCAGCCAGCAGGCGCCGGACCAAGGACGCCGCGAGTTCCAGTGCCGCCTCCACATGACGGTTGAACGCCACCATCATCAGCAACTGCGCGATGCGAGCCTCGACTTCCCCGGCTACCTCTTCGGGCTCCAACGTCGTTTGATCCAGCAACACGTGGGCAAACTGCGGCTGCCACGGCCACGACCGCACGGCCTCGGGAAACAAGTCCGCCAACTCCGTCGAATAGCTCCACCCTCGGGGTCCCTGATAGAATACCACCGGCACGATGGGCCGCAAGCCTGTCTGGTCCGGCGCTTGCCGGAGGCTGGCGTCCCAAATGCGGCAGCAATACTTCAACAACCGGAACCGCATCCAACGGTCCGGCGAGGATTGATGCTCGAACAACAAATACAGCGCCACCGGCTCCTGCGTTTCGGCAAGCTCCACCTGATAGAGCAGGTCGGATTGGCTCTCGCGCAGGTCCTGATCGAGGAAGGTGCCGTCCTGAAGCGTGAGGGTGGTCCAGTCGATGCGGTCCCGGACCTCCGGGGGCAAGGCGGTCTGCAACAGGCTGGCGGCTTCGGGGGCATCGGAGAAGACGGCGCGAAAGAGTTTGTCGTGGGGTTGGTAGAGTTCGTTGGCCATGGAGTCTCTTTCGTCGGGCTTGGCCCTGCATGGTGCCATAACCATACAGGGATGCCTTGAACCGAATATACCACAGACAGCGCCGCTGAAGCAGCAGTGCGGGCTCGCCCAGGACTATTTCACGCTATCGGCAAGAGGCTCCTGGCGGAGCAGCGAGGGGTCGAAGTCTTGCAGCAACCCCTCCAGCCGCACCTCCCGCACCTTGGCCTGGGGCGGCCGCGCCCGCTGCGGGTACTGGACCGGCGGCGCCGGCTTGGTGGCGTCCAGGATCATGACCGCGCCCATGACGGGCTCGTGGGCGCCGTCCACGGTATAGGTCCAGTTGGACGGCAACAGGTCGCCGGGCCCGTTCCAGTCGGGGATCGTGAGCACGTCCTGGTCCGGTCTCATGCGGGTCCCCACCGCCCAGGTCACCTCCGGCTCGTTGAACACGTTGATGTCGTCGTCCACCACCACCACGCACCGGAGGTTCTCGGGCTCCGTGGCGATGGCGGCCAGCGCCGCCCGCTTCACCTCCGAGTCCCGGGTCTTGCGGATGGAGATGTAGCAGTGGGTGCGCGCGTGGGCCGGCACGTTGACGTTGACGACGCCGGGGACGGCCTCCCGGACCCGCCGGTAGATGGTGCCCATGCGCGGCAGGCTGCCCAGCACCAGGTGCTCCTGGCCCGCGGGGAAGACGTCGTAGTAGACGGGGTTCCGGCGCAGGGTCATGGCCTGCACGTGCATCACCGGCTGGGCGCCCACGCTCACGTAGTAGCCGGTCCACTCGCCGAAGGGGCCTTCGAGGCGGGTCTCGTCCGGCGAGAGCCGCCCCTCGATGACGATCTCGGCGTGGGCCGGCACCATGAGATCCACGGTCTCGGCCTTCACCAGCGCGATAGGTTCCTGCAAGAGCGCGCCGGCCTCGGCGAACTCGCCGCCGATGCCCGGCAGCCGCGACACCGCCCCGAGCATGAAGGTGGGATAGTGTCCGACCACCAGGGCGAACTCGGTGGGCTCGCCCCGTTCCGAGTTCCGCCGGTAGATGTAGCCGCCGTGGTGGCTGCCCTGGATGTAGACCCCGAGGGTGTGCGGGTCATGGACCTGGTGGCGGTAGAGCCCGGCATTCTGGGCGCCGCTATCCGGATCCTTCAGAATCATGACGCCGCCGGTGATATAGGGTCCGGCGTCGAGCTCGTTGTGGAACGGGATGGGCAGGGCCGACAGGTCGGCCGCGTCTCCCTTGAGCACCACCTCCTTCACCGGGCCGTCCGTGACGGTTTCCGGCTGGATCGGTTTCGCCTGGCGCTCGCCGTACACCCGGGCCATCTCCGGCACGCTGGTGTCCAGGGCCAGGGCGAGCCGTTCGTAGGTGGCCGTCAGATTGATGACGAGCGGCATGGACGAGCCTTCCACGTCGGTGAAGATCAGCGCGGGAAACCGTCCGTCCTCGCCCAGCCTCTCGGCGATGGCGGTGATGTCGAACCTGCGGTCCACCCGCCGGGTGACCATGTGGATCTGGTCCGGCGCCGCGGCCGCAAGTTGCTCGATGAACGCGCGCAGGTCCTTTGCCATGGATGCCGTCCTTTCGTGATCGTGCGGATGCGGGCTGTTGGTCCCTTTCCATAACACACCGCTCCGCTCAGGGTGACAATGAAAGCGGTTCAGGGTGGCAATGGAGGGAATCGGTCCTTGAAATCGCCCGGCCTATGGCATAGACGATAAGGTTTCGAGAGACCTGCCATGGGAACCTATCTGCTGCGCCGCCTCGTCGGCACGATCCCCGTCATGATCCTGATCAGCCTGCTCGTTTTCCTGCTGATCCAGGCGGCCCCCGGCGACCCGACGCTCATGCTGCTGGGCGAGGACAGCACCGCCGAGGACATCGCCGAGGCGCGGGAGCGATGGGGACTGGACCAGCCGATCTACGTCCAATATGTCAAGTTTTTCATGTCCGCGACCCAGGGGAATTTCGGGCGGTCCTTCAAGTACGACGAGCCGGTGCTGGACGTGATCCTCAACCGGGTCCCGGCCACCCTGGAGCTGGCTACGGCCTCGGTCATCATCGCGCTCGTCTTCGCCATCCCCCTGGGGGTATGGGCCGCGGCCAAGCCCAACTCGTGGGTGGACAACACCGGCACCACCTTCGGCCTGTTCGGCATCAGCATGCCCAGCTTCTGGTTCGGCATCATGCTGATCCTGCTGTTCGCGGGTATATTGAATATCCTCCCGTCCGCGGGACGGGATACCTACGGCATCGCCGGGCCGCGCATCACCGGGTTCTATATTCTCGACAGCGCCCTCCAGGGGAACTGGGCCGGAGTGCGGGACGGTCTGGAGCATGTCTTTCTGCCGGCGCTGGCCCTGGGCTCCAACATGCTGGGGATCCTCATGCGCGTGACCCGGTCGTCGGTGCTGGAGGTGATGCACGAGGAGTACGTGACCACCGCCCGCGCCAAGGGCCTGGTGGAGCGCAAGGTGCTGTGGCGCCACGTGGTCAGGAATGCGCTGATCCCGGTGATCACGGTGGTGGGGCTGGAGCTCGGCACGCTGCTGAGCGGTTCGATTATCGTGGAGACGGTTTTCTCATGGCCCGGCAGCGGCAGCCTGCTGGTCACCGCCCTCAACGCCCGGGACCATCCGTTGGTGACCGGGCTGGTGCTGGTGTATACGGTGGCGTTCGTCGCCATCAATTTCCTGATCGACGTGCTCTATGCCATCATCGATCCAAGAATCCGGTACTGACACCGGCATGCCGGAGTCCGGCGCCGGACGGTCCGGCCGCGCCTGGTGGCGCCGGTGGATGCGGACGAAGGTCTACGCCGGCGGCTCCATCGTGGTGATCTTCATCATCGCGGGAGCCCTCGGGCCGCTGGTGGCGCCCTACGATCCCAACCATCAGAGCCTGGAAACCATGCTGCAGGGGCCCCAGTGGTTCTGGGGACCTCATTTCTTCGGTACCGACAACCTCGGCCGGGACATCCTGAGCCGCATCGTTTTCGGGGCTCGGGTCTCGCTGCTGATCGCTTTTGCCGTGGTGTTCATCTCGGGGGTCGTCGGGGTGGTGCTGGGGGCCGTCTCCGGGTACTTCGGCGGCAACGTCGACTTCACCATCCAGAAGTTCGTGGAGGTGGTGTGGGCCTTTCCGCCGCTGCTGCTGGCCCTGAGCATCATGGCGTTCCTCGGCCAGGGCCTGTTCAACCTGATCCTGGCGCTGGTAGCCCAGCGCTGGATCCAGTACTGCCGGGTAACTCGAGGGCAGAGCCTGTCGCTCAAGACCCGTGAGTTCGTCATCTCGGCCAAGTCGCTGGGCGCCAGCGACTCCCAGATCATCGCGCGCCACATCATCCCCAACCTGATCCAGGTGTCCCTGGTCATCGGCACCTTCGCCATGGCCTCCTCCATCATCTCCGAGGCCAGCCTGAGCTTTCTGGGCCTGGGGGTGCCCCCCGAAATCCCCACCTGGGGCACCATGCTGGCCGACGGCCGGATCTACATCAGCACGGCGTGGTGGCTGGCGCTGTTCCCCGGCCTCTCCATTTTCGTGACGGTGCTCGGGATCAACCTGCTGGGCGACGCCCTGCGGGATGTCCTGGATCCACGGCTCAAGCGGGCGGGAACGGGAATCTAGGTCGTTCCCGCGAAAGCGGGAATTCGCGTAGCAGACCGGACGTATCCATGTCACGGCTCGGAATGGTCCTCTACCACGGCATCGACGGCGGCGATGAGTTGAGGAACTACGCGCGCGTCGCGGAAGATGCCGGCTTCGACTCCCTGTGGGTGACCGAGCGCTATTTTCACGAGGAGACCTTCTCGCTGTTGGGATTCCTCGCCGCCGCCACCCGGCGGATACGGCTCGGCCTGGGCGTTACCAATCCCTACACGCGCAACCCCGCGCTGATGGGCATGAGCGCGGCGACCCTGGACCGGATCTCCGGCGGCCGCTTCCTCCTCGGGCTGGGCCGGAGCGACAAGTGGGTGATCGAGGGCCGCATGGGCATGCCCTACGAGCGGCCGCTGGACACCATGAGGGAGACGGTGGAGCAGCTCAGGCAGCTCCTGGCCGGCGAGCGCGTCAGCGCCGGGGCCGTCTATTGGGACCTGAAGGCCGTGCGGCTGGCGGTCGAGCCCTTGCAGGAACGCCTCCCCATCTACCTGGCCGCCATCGGCCCCAAGGCGCTGCGGCTGGCGGGCGCGGTGGCCGACGGCGTCCTGCTCAACGCCTACGTGCCGGCGCGCTACGTCCGCTACGCGGTTCGGGAGATCGCGTCGGCGGCGAGGGAGGCCGGCCGCGATCCGGCGTCCATCGACGTCGCCTGCATGCTCATCGTGCGGCTGACCGACGATCCCGGGCGGATGATGCCGTCCCTCAAGGAACGGATGGTGCGGCTCCTGGCCGAGCCCTTCGTGGGGGAGGTCCTGCTGGAGCGTGGCGGCTTCGACCCCGGCATCCTGCCGTCGCTCCGCGCCACCGCGAAGAGCCGCGGTGAAAAATCCGCCGTGCACCTGATCACGGATGCCATGGTGGCGGCGTTCTACCTGCTGGGGGATGCCCCGGCGTGCCGCCGGCGCATTGCCGAATACCGTGAAGCCGGGGTGGATCACCCGCTGCTGCTGCCCCGGCTCGAAGACTACGAAAGCACCGTCGAGGCGCTGGGGCCGCGCCCGTAACGGCCCGCATCACCGGTGGCCGGCGAGGCTTCCTTGTCGACGGGGCGCGAGGACGAGGCGCCGGGGCGGATTCGAAACAGTTTCAAACCCGCCCCGGCCACACGAGAGAGCGCATGAAAACCAAACATGGCGCCCCCGACCCGCAGGTCCGCAATCCGCTGAACGTCCGGTTCTTCTACGGTTGGGTGGTGGTGGCGACGACCTTCGTGGCGTCGCTTATGGCCGCGGGTATCCGCGCCGCGCCGCAGACCTTCGTGCGACCGCTGGAAGCGGACTTCGGCTGGAGCCGCGGAGCGATAAACGCCGCCGTATCCATCAACCTGGTGCTCTATGGCGCCATCGGCCCCATCGGCGGGCGCATCCAGGACCGCAGGGGACCGCGGGTGGTGATGCTCGTGGCGCTGGTATTGTTGGCGGTGGGGGCGGGGGCCACCGCGTTCATCAACCGGCTGTGGGAATTCCTGTTGGTGTGGGGCCTGATCGTCGGCACCGGCGCGGGCGGCATTTCGTCGGTGCTGGCCGCCAGCGTCGCCCATCGCTGGTTCGTGCGCCATCGCGGCGTGGTGCTGGGCCTGCTGAACAGTGCCGGCTCCACCGGGCAACTCATCTTCATTCCGGTGGTGCTGAGCCTGATCGTGGCTTGGGGCTGGCGCGTCGCGGCCATGACTCTTTCGGGTGTGGCGGTAGCGGCCTTCCTGCTGGTGTGGTGGCTCATGCGCAACGATCCGGCCGAGGTGGGGGACGAGGCGCTGGGCGAGTCGGAGAGCAACGCGGCCGCGGCTGCAAAACCGGGCGGCGTGGCGCCGGTCACCACCACCCCGGTGCGGGAGGCGATCCGGACGCGCACCTTCTGGCTCCTGTCCGGCGCCTACGCCATCTGCGGCGGGACCTCCAACGGCCTTATCGGGGCGAACATGATCCCGCACGCCCTGGACATCGGCATCAGCCACCAGGTGGCCAGCATGACCGTGGGAATCATGGCCGGCCTGAACTTCGTCGGCACCATGGGGGCCGGGTGGCTCAGCGACCGTATGGACCCGCGCAAGGTGTTGGCCTGGATCTACGCCCTGCGGGCGCTCTCGCTGTTCATCCTGCCGTCGGTCACCGGCCCCGCCGGTCTGTTCGTCTTCGGGGTGATCTACGGCCTGGACTGGTTCGCGACGGTGCCGCCGGTGGTGGCCATCGCCGGCAACACCTTCGGCAAGAACTCGGTGGGCAGCATCTACGGCCTGATCTTTCTGGCGCACCAACTGGGCGGCGCCGCCATGGCCCAGGGCAGCGGCATCGCGTACGATGTGTTCGGCGACTATGCTCCGTCCTTCTTGACCGGCGGGATGCTGGCCGTGCTGGCCGCGCTCATGTCGCTGGCCATCGCCAAGCACCCGCCGGCCCGGTTGGCGCCGCCCCAACCCGGACTGGCGACCACGTGAACGGAGAAACCCCATGACTTGTGATCCGAATTACCTCAGCTTTTCCGATGCAGAATACGGGCGCCGCCATGCGGCGGTGCAGGCGCGCATGGACCGGCTGGGCCTCGACGCCGTGGTGTTCTACGGCAGCCGGACGGCGCCGGACATCCACTACCTGTGCAACTGGCTCACCACCAGCGAAGCCTACTTCATTGATCCGCGTGAGGAGGAGCCCACGCTCTTCGTGCAGTTGTCCAACCACCTGCCCAACGCGAAGCGCATGGCCGTCATCGACGACGTCCGCTTCGGCGGCTCCAGCCCCACGGGCTCGGTGGATTCGGTGCCGCGGGTGCTGGAGAACCTGAAGGACCGGGGCCTGGAGAAGGGCTCGGTGGGCCTTTGCGGCAACGTCCCCTACCGGCACTACCTGCGGCTGGTGGAGGCGCTGCCCGGAGTCCGGTGGTCGGATTTCAGCGCCGAGATGCGTGACCAGCGCCAGGTCAAGAGCGCGGAGGAGATCGAGCGCCTGCGCCAGGCCGCGGCCATGAGCGACGACTCGGTGGCGGCCCTGGCCGAGCGGGCGCGGCCCGGCATCCCCGAGCACGAGTTGGCCCGGATCGTCGAGGACGTCTACCTGGGCAAGGGCGGCATCAACGGCATTCACTTCATGATCACCACCTCCATGCACGACCCCAGGGGCGGCGTGCCGCAGCAGCACCTGTCCAACCGCATCCTGCAGCAGGGGGACGTGCTGGTCACCGAGATCAGCACCAACTACGCCGGCTACACCGGACAGGTCCTGCGCACCTTCACCATCGGCGAGGGGCCGACCCCGGTATACCAGCGGCTCCACCACGTGGCCATGGAGGCCTTCGACCGCATTGCCGGCGTCATCAAGGCGGGGGCCGGAACGGCGGAGGTGCTGGAAGCCGCGGACATCGTCCACGAGCGCGGCTTCACGGTCTACGACGACGTGGTCCACGGCGCCAGCCAGTTGCCGCCGATCCTGCGGACGCGAAAGACCAGCCGCGGCGCCCCGCCGGACTTCCGCTTCGAGACCGACATGTGCCTGGTGATCCAGCCCAACGTGGTCACCGAGGACGGGTTGCGCGGCGTCCAGTTCGGAGAGATGATGCGGGTGACCGATACCGGGCTGGAGAAGATGCACGACTGCCCTCGGGATCTCATCGTGTGCCGGAACCGGTGAGGGGAGAGGGCGAGGTCGTTCATCCATGCACGGCGTCGAGCGCATTGGTCCCCGAGGGGTGAAGGCTCATGCGGAATGACGTGGAGGATCTCCGTCGGAGGCAGGGGAACAAGGGGGTTCCACCCTCGGCGAGGGCAGGATGCCCGCGCTCACGGGTCATCGCCGCCGGGCTGGCGCTCTGGGCGGCGGTGTGGCTGCCCGGGGCCGGCGTCGCGGACGATCGGGTGGCGCGAGGTGCGTATCTCGCGCGCGCGGGCCTGTGCATCACCTGCCACACCGATTACGACAACCAGGGCGCCGAGCTCGCCGGCGGCTACGCCATCGAGGTACCCTTCGGCGCCATCTACAGCACCAACATCACGCCGGATACGGAAACCGGCATCGGCAAGTGGAGCGACGAAGACTTCCTCAGGGCCATGCGAAACGGCATCGGCCGCCGGGGTGAGCACCTGTTCCCGGCGTTCCCGTACACCTCTTTCACCAACATGACGGACGAGGACGTCCTGGCCCTCAGGGCTTATCTGTCCACGGTCAGGCCCGTGCGCAAGGAGAACCGGGCGCCCGAGTTGACCGCCCCCTTCGGCTGGCGCTTCCTGCTGGCGGGCTGGAAGTGGCGCTATTTCAGGGAAGGCCCGTGGACCCCGGACCCCGACCAATCCGTCCAATGGAATCGAGGCGCCTATCTCGTGCAGGCCGTCACCCACTGCGGCGAGTGCCACACGCCGCGGGATTGGGCCGGCGGGCTGAACCGGGAGATGCTGATGGCGGGCGCCGCCGACGGACCGGAGGGCGAGGTCGCGCCCAACGTTACGCCGCACATGGCGACCGGCGTGGGCGACTGGTCCGTCGAGGACGTGGTGGAGCTCCTGAAGAGCAGCTACAAGCCCGACGGCGACAACGTCCAGGGCCTCATGGAGCGGGTCATCGTCCACGGCTACGAGCACATGACCGACGAGGACCTCACCGCCATCGCCGTCTACCTGCGCTCGCTGCCGCCCATCGACCACCGGGTCGAGTAGCCCGGACCCTCGCTCGCAAGGTCTCGGGGACACTCCCTTTCCCTCTGTAAGTTCCCCCTCTCCCTCTGGGAGAGGGTCGGGGTGAGGGTCCCCGGCGCAGCGCACCGTCCGGTCAGGAGCCGGCACTCGGCCCCAGCAACCGCGCCGCGTTCCCCCCGCAAACGGCGTCACACCCTCCCAGGCCCGCCTGTTCCAGCAGGCCCAGCGGGTCCGTCTCCCCCATGTCGTAGGGATAGTCGGTGCCCAGCAGCAGCCGCTCCTCGCCCGCCAACTCGCACAGGAACGCGAGCATGCGCGGGTCATGCAGGATGGTGTCGAAGTAGAAACGGCGAAAGTACGTTTCCGGGTCGCCGGGAACCGCGCGGGCCGCGGCAACGGCCCCGTGGCCGTGGACCACCCGGCCGAGAAGATAGGGAAGGGCGCCGCCGCCGTGCACCAGGCAGATGTCGAGGGAAGGGTAGCGCTCGAGCACGCCGCCCAGGATCAGGGATGCGGCGGCAATGGCCGTATCCATGGGATTCCCCACCAGGTTGTTCAGGTAATACCGGTTCAGCCGTTCCGCGGCCGCGACCCGGTGGGGATGTAGCTGCACCAGCACGCCCAGGTCGGTGGCGCATTCGAAGAACGGCCGGAACGTCTCGTCATCGAGGTTCACGCCGTTGATGTGGGTGCCGATCTCCACCATGCGGATGCCCAGCCGTTCCACCGCGTACCGGAGCTCCGCCACCGCCTCCCGGCTCGACTGCATGGGAACGGTGGCCACCGGGATCAACCCCGGTGTTCCGCGGGCGGCCTCGGCATTGGTCTCGTTGAAGAGCCGCGAAACCGCCTGCCCGTGAACGCCCTCCAGTTGATAGGTTACGATGGTCATGGGCGGCGACAGCACCTGTCGGTCCAGCCCCCGCTCCCGCATGGCGCCCAACCGGGCCGGAAGGTCCGAGAGGAACGGTTGCAGCGCCGCAGGACGGCCTTCCCCCACCCGCAACGACAACCCGCCCGAGCCGTCCTCCTCGATGTGGCAGCCGTGCCGCCCGCGGTCCCGGCGCATGGCCCTGATCCACTCGGGCGGGGTGAAATGGGCGTGGATGTCGATGACCATGGGTTTTACTCGCTCGGAGTCTCCTTGATTCGAGGCCGAAGAGGCGCCATGGGGGCGCATCTATTTGTTCTTGGACATCACGTCGTCGGCAGCCAGATCCTCGCCGACCCGGTGGAACGGCCGGCCCGAATCGCTGACCGCCAGGACGACCACGATCTCGTCGGCCCTCGGGGCGTCGGCGACCGAGACCTGCATCGCGTCGAAATGGCTGAACTTCCAGATCTCGTCCTTGTGGTGCAACGGGCAGTCGATGACCGTCCCCGGCCCGCCGACCTTCTTGGTCGAGGGCATGACCGAGCGCGCCGGGCCGACGAGTTCGCGCACCGGCCGGCCCAGCCGGGGATGCATCACCGCCGCGGCATGCTCCCGTTCACCCTTTTCGCCGACGATCGCCGCCTTGCCGTAGCTGTGGACGGCCGCGCCGTCGATCCCCAACGCAGCGATCGCGCGTCGGGCCAGAAGGCCGCCGAGCTCCGCCCCCGCCTGCTGCAACTCTTCGAGCTCCTCGTCATAGACCCCGGCATAGGGGTTGGCGATCACCGCGATCGCCGCGGCCTGCCGCGACGCCGGCTCGACCGGCCGGCCGAGTTCGCGCCGGGTCTCCTCGACAATGGTGACGAGCTTGCGGATCTCCATGCGGTTTCCTCCCGGCGCCGTGGGTCGGAGAATGATTCCGTATCGCCGGCTGCCCTGAACCGATCCGGATCCATCCAGTATGTTGCCGGCGCAAATCCGATCATGGAATCGAATAGTCGAACTCTACGCTACACGCAAGCCTCGACCATGCCTTCGCACCTGCGCGCCGCTTCCCGAGGGGTGTCCGGTCCCAACCTGCGGACGGTCGCGTCCGAAGAAACCCGGTTTGACAACCCCCGCCCGATGGTGTTTCTTAGGTAACCCCGAAAAATCGGGCAGATACACGGACAGGAGGACCGTTATGAGGAAGTGGATTGCGATTGCGTTGTTGCTGACGCTGGTGGCCTTTGCGCAATCGACCGCGGTTTCGGCAGCGGATTTTCCGAAGAAGAATATCACCATCATCGTTGCGGGGTCCCCAGGGGGCGGATTCGATCGGCTGGCACGGGCTATCGGCAGGACCATGAGAAAGTACCTGCCCGAGGGCGTTCACGTCGTGGTCAAGAACATCACGGGCGGCGGACTGGTGATCGGCACCGTGGCCATGTACAGGGCCAAGCCCGACGGCTATACGCTGGGACACCTGTTCACCGACGGCATGCTCGGGAAGCAGTTGATCAGCGGCGTTGCCAAGACCGGCTACGACGTCACCAAGTTCACCTACATCGCGCGGGTTGGAGCCGAGCCCTACAGCCTCATCGTGGGCAAGAACTCCAGGTTTCATACCCTCGAAGACCTCCGGAAGGCCGAACGCGTGAAATGGGGGGTCGAGGGGATTGGCGTGTCGCGCTGGATCCCGACCTTCGTGACGGCCAGGGAGTTGGGCATCCAGATGGACGTGGTGTCCGGATACCGCGGCACCAGCGAAGGCATCCCGGCCATGATCCGGAACGACTTCGACGTCTACCTGCAGCCCATCGACCACCCCACCACGGCCTCCTACATCGCGTCGGGCGACGTCAGGCCGGTGCTCCATCTGCACAGCGAGCGGCCGGTGAACGCGCCGAATACCCCGACGGCCCAGGAGAAGGGGATCGATCTCCGCCTCTACGTGGGCCGCAGCATCGTGGCGCCGCCGGGGCTGCCCGACGACCGCAAGAAGATGCTGGAGGACCTGTTCGTGAAGACCATGAACGATCCGGAATACCGGGAGTTCCTGGCCAAGTCCAAGAGCCCCATCGTCCCCGGCGACTCCAAGGCGGCGCAGAGCGACCTGGAAAACTACGTAAACAGCTACACCAGGTACACCCAGGCCATGCGCGAAGCGTTGCCGAAGTAGCAGCGATCAGGGAGCAGGGAGCGGCCTTCAGAGGCATCCCGGTTCTCCCGCCACCACGGAAAGCGAGATCGGATGAACCCTCCCGCCAGCCCGGATACGCAGGCGCGTCCACCCTTCCGGTTACCCTTTCATTACGGTTGGCTCATCGTCGCGGTGACCTTCTTTGCCAGCTTCAACGGGGCTGGTATCCGTGTGGTTCCCACCGTGCTGATCCATCCGCTGGAAGCGGACTTCGGATGGGCTCGTTCGGCCATCACCTTCGGGATTTCCCTCAATCTTCTGCTCTACGGCGTCGCTGCTCCGGTGGTGGGTTGGATTCTGGACAAGTACGGACCGCGCCGGGTCATGCTGACCTCGTTGACGCTGCTTTCGACGGGTCTTCTGGGCACCACTCTCGTGAGCGAGCTATGGCAGTTCTGGCTGACTTGGGGAGTCATGGTCGGCCTGGGGGCCGGCGGCATGTCCGGGGTACTTTCCGCTTCCGTCGCGCATCGCTGGTTCAACGCTCGGCGCGGACTCGCGGTGGGCATTCTCAGCAGCGGCAGCTCTTCGGGACAGATCGTCTTCGCCCCGTTGATGCTCCTGATCATTGGATACACCGGCTGGCGCCAGGGTTCTTACGTGCTGGTTGCCTGTGCTGCCGTGGCGGTGGCGATGGTCTGGTTGCTCATGCGCGACAAGCCCGCGGACGTCGGCCTGGAGCCTTACGAGGAGGGCCCCCGAGAAGAAAAGATCCGACGTGCCGGCGGCGGAGCCATGCCGCCGGCAACGCCCGCGGGGCCGGTCATGGGCATCCGGGACGCCATCAAGACTCCCACTTTCTGGCTCCTGTGCGGGGTGTTCTCCATCTGTGGCGGCACCGCCAACGGGCTCATTGGAACCCATTTGATTCCCCATGCCTTGGAGCAGGGCTTCGAGCGGGGGACCGTCGGCTTCGCGTTTGCCCTCATGGGAACCATGAACGTGATCGGGACGCTGTTCTCCGGCTGGTTGACCGACCGGGTCGATCCCCGAAAGCTGATTGCCGCGGTGTTCACCCTGCGGGGATTGGCGCTCTTCTATCTCACGCTGGTGGACGACACCAGCGGACTCCTCATCTTTACCGTCATCTATGGCCTCGACTGGTTCGCCACGGTTCCGCCGGTGGTCACCCTCGCCGGTCAGACCTTCGGCAAGCAGTCCATCGGGCGGATCTACGGCTGGATCTTTCTGGCGCACCAGATCGGAGGGTTCGCCATGGCCAACGGCGGCGGCCTGCTGTACGACTATGTCGGCAACTACGAGTTGGCGTTCTTCGCCGGCGGCTGGATGGGGCTGATGGCCGCGGCGTTCGGGCTCAGCATCCGGCCCAGGAAGACAGTGCCGCCACTGGGGCCGTCACCCGCGGGGGCGGCGGCGTAGGTCCGAGTTCCTTGCCGTTGACGGCGGGCTGCTTGCACCGGGGTAGCCTCACCCCGACCGTCTCTCAGAGGGAGAGTGGGTCGGAGGGCGGTAAGTTACGACCAGGACTGTTTCACGCTATCGGCAAGAGGGGGAACGTCCGCGTGCGTCCTCCGGCGTGGAGAAGCCCTGTGGCCCGGATGGACTACGAACCGGAGGCTGCAACTTGCTGCTTGAGGGCCCGGAAGGTGGATTCGTTCAGACCGGTGGCTGCTTCTATGGTCTGCCAAGGCACGCCGACCGCCAAAAAGCCCTCCACGACTTCCACCTGACCTTCGGCGCGGCCTTCGGCGCGGCCCTTGGTTTCACCTTCGGCGCGGCCCTTGGTTTCACCTTCGGCGCGGCCTTCATCCAGGAGTTGCTGTGCATAGGTCATGATCGCGTCTCCTTGGTCCATTCCATGACGCCTTAGCGCCTGCTTATAGGTCTCGATCCTGTCTGGCTCCACCGTGGCCATCACATACAGGGCGTAGCGACGGACCCGATCCACTCCGCCGCCAGCATGCAAGCGCTGGACCAAGGCCGCCGCGAGTTCCAGCGCCGCTTCCACATGACGGTTGAACGCCACCATCATCAGCAACTGCGCGATGCGCGCCTCGACTTCCCCGGCTACCTCTTCGGGCTCCAACGTCGTTTGATCCAGCAGCACGTGGGCGAACTGCGGCTGCCAGGGCCACGACCGCACGGCCTCGGGAAACAAGTCCGCCAACTCCGTCGAATAGCTCCACCCTCGGGGTCCCTGATAGAATACCACCGGCACGATGGGCCGCAAGCCTGTCTGGTCCGGCGCTTGCCGGAGGCTGGCGTCCCAAATGCGGCAGCAATACTTCAACAACCGGAACCGCATCCAACGGTCCGGCGAGGATTGATGCTCGAACAACAAATACAGCGCCACCGGCTCCTGGGTTTCGGCAAGCTCCACGTGATAGAGCAGGTCGGATTGGCTCTCGCGCAGGTCTTCATCGAGGAAGGTGCCGTCCTGAAGGGTGAGGGAGGACCAGTCGAGACGGTCCCGGCATTCCGGGGGCAAGGCGGTCTGCAACAGGCTGGCGGCTTCGGAAGCATTGGAGAAGACGGCGCGAAAGAGTTTGTCGTGGGGTTGGTAGAGTTCGTCGGCCATCGGGTCTTTTTCGTCGGGCTTGGCCCTGCACGGCGCCTGAAGTTACGACCGCTTGTCCTTGCCAGCGGCGGCCTCGTAATCGTAGACGTACTGCCAGGGCACCGAGCAGTGGGCCCAGACGAGGGGTTCGAACTTTTCCCACCACTCGACGTCCCGGCCCTCCATGCTCAATACCCGCACCATGCGCACCATGTCCTGGATCTGGTATTTCTCCAGGGCAGGCCGGAAGGCGGGCATGATGCCTTTGCCTTCCTTGATGATCCGGCGGATCTCGAACACGTCGCGGTTCTCCACGGTGTGGCGAAAATCCGGCACGTCGGCCGAAAGCGCTTTGGCGATGGGGCCGTCGCCCCTGCCCGCCGGGCCGTGGCAGCTCGCGCAGCGCTGCGCGTAGACGAGCTTCATCTCCTCCTCTCGAATGCAGCCGGAAAGGACCGTCAGGCCCAGCAGTACCAGCCAACCCCGGAAGCGCAGCCTGCGGCAGCGGGAATTCGTCAGCATCACCCTTTTCTCCTACCATCTTCCATAGTTGAACGAAACAGACCCTGCGGTCGCTTGACGCCGCCGGGTGCGGGTGACGATTGGCTTTCTGCCACCGAACCCGATAGGCTGTGCGCATTGATCCGCCATGAACGAGGGTCTCGAGATGGCCATCAGAATTACACGCGTGTACACCCGGACCGGTGACGACGGCGCCACCGGGCTGGTGGGCGGGGAGCGGGTGCCCAAGGACTCGGACCGGGTCGAGGCCTACGGCGCCGTCGATGAGCTCAACGCGGTGGTGGGTCTGGTGCGCGCGTGGAACGAGCAGGGAAAGGGTCAACGCGAGATGCACCGCAAGCTCGACGAAACGCTTCAGGAGATCCAGCAGACGCTCTTCGATCTGGGCAGCGAGCTGGCGACTCCGGAGGGTTTCGCCTACGACGGCATGCACCGGGTGGGCGAGGAGGAAGTGACCCGTATCGAACGGCTCATCAATGAGTGCCAAAAAGAGTTGAAGCCGCTCAAGTCGTTCACCCTTCCGGGAGGCGGGCCCATCAGCGCGCAACTCCATCAATGCCGCACGGTGTGCCGGCGGGCCGAGCGGGAGATCCTCCGGCTGTCGCGAGGCGAGAACATCGGCGAGGGACCCCTCAAATACGTCAACCGTCTGAGCGATCTCTTCTACGTTCTGGGGCGATGGGTGGGCAAGAATCTCGGCGAGACCGAGTACCTCTGGCAGAGGGGATTGACGAAGGGGCCTCCGGGCTCCTAGGCAGGACGAGCACAAGACGCGGGTGTCCGAAAGTGCGCGACGGGAGTCGGATATGGCGGGAATCCTTGCAGGCAAGAAGGCGTTGATCTTCGGCGTGGCCAATAACCGGAGCATTGCCTGGGCGGTGGCGCAGGAGCTGCACGCCCAGGGGGCGGAGTTGGCCTTCACCTACGCCGGAGAAGTGTTGGAGAAGCGCGTCCGGCCGCTGGCCGAGGGCATCGGTTCCACCCTCGTTCTGCCGTGCGACGTCACCCGGGACGAGGAGATCGAAGCGGTCTTCGACACCGTCGGCCGCGAGTGGGGCGGCCTCGACGTCCTGATACACGCCATCGCCTACGCCAGCAAGGAAGACCTGTCCCAGCCCTATGTGCAAACCGGACGGGAGGGGTTTCACACCGCGCTGGACATCAGCAGCTACTCGCTGGTGGCGTTGACCCGTCACGCCGCCGAGCTCATGAAGGGGCGCGACGGCGCGGTGGTGACGCTGACCTACATGGGCTCCGAGAAGGTGGTGCCCAACTACAACGTGATGGGGGTGGCGAAGGCGGCGCTGGAGGCCAGCGTCCGTTATCTGGCCCACGATCTGGGTCCGGAGGGGATACGGGTCAATGCCATCTCGGCCGGTCCGGTGAAGACCCTGGCGGCCGCCGGCATCGCCGGGTTCCGGGACATGTTGCGCTACGCCGGCGAGCGTGCGCCGCTCAAGCGTAACGTCGAGCCCGCCGAGATCGGCCGGACCGCGGTCTATCTCGTGAGCGACCTGGGGAGCGGAGTGACCGGGGAAACGATCCACGTCGATGCGGGTTACAACGTGATGGGTATGTGAGACCGCCGGAGGGAACGACGGAAACCTGGTTCCGGCCATGTCGATTCCAGCTACGTTGGTTCCGGCTACCGCCAAGTTGGGGGAGAAACCGTGAAGGAGATTTCGCCGCAGGAAGCCTACGATACGTTACGGCAGGACGCCCAGGCCGTGTACATCGACGTGCGCACGGTGGAGGAGTTTGCCGCCGGCCATCCGGAGGGAGCGGTCAATATCCCCATCGCGTGCCTCGATCCGGCCCAGGGCATGGTCTACAACCGCGACTTCGCCGACGTGGTCGAGCGGCATTTCGCCCGGGACCGGAAGCTGTTGCTGGGCTGCAAGGCGGGTCCCCGCTCGAACAATGCCGCCAATCTTCTGGAGCAGCAGGGCTACCAGGACGTGGCCAGCGTGCGCGGCGGCTTCGGCGGGATGGTGGACGCCTACGGGCAGGTGCTGGTCGAGGGCTGGGCGGGCCTGGGTCTTCCGGTGAGCCAGGACAACGGCGAGGGCACGAGCTACGAGTCGCTGGCGGCGAAAGCACGGTAAGCCGCTCGATTCAAACCCCCAACGTCAGAGAGCAACCCCATGGACACCTTTCACGCGTTCTATATCGGACTGGCCAACATCCTGCCGTTCTCCGCCGCCGGACAGGACCCGTTCCTGTTCATGCTCATCGGCATCGCCATCGGTTTCGTCGTAGGAATCCTGCCGGGGCTCGGGGGCGCCACCACACTGGCGCTCATGCTGCCCTTCATCTACAAGATGGACCCCACCACCGCGTTCGCGTTTCTCCTGGGCTCCAACGCGGTGACCGCCACCACCGGGGACATCACCTCGATCCTGTTCGGAGTGCCGGGCGAGGGCATCACCGCCGCCACCATCGTGGACGGCCATCCCATGGCGAAGAAGGGAGAGGCCGGCCGCGCCCTCGGAGCCGCGCTCATGAGCTCGCTGGTGGGGGCGGTCTTCGGCGCGTTCGCTCTGGCCCTGGCCATCCCCATCGTCCAACCGCTGGTGCTTTCCATCGGCTCCTCGGAATTCTTCATGCTGGCGCTTCTGGGGATCACCTTCGTGGCTTCTCTGAGCGGCGGCAACATCCTCAAGGGGTTGTGCACCGGCGCCTTCGGACTCGTTCTGGCCACCATCGGCCTGGACCCCATCGAGAGCGTCCCGCGCTTCACCCTCGACCCCCTCATCGGCGAGGATGCCGCGCTTTTCCTGTGGGACGGCTTGTCTCTCGTGTCGGTGACGGTGGGCCTGTTCGCCATTCCCGAGATCATCGAGTTGTCGGTCCAGGGGTCGAGCATCGCGCGCCAATCATCCACCGGCAAGCTGGGCGGCGTCATGCAGGGAGTCATCGATACCTTCCGGCACTGGAAGCTGGTGCTGACGTGCAGCGCCATCGGGTCCTACATCGGCCTCATTCCGGGACTCGGCGGCGGGCCGGCCCAGTGGGTGGCCTATGCGCACGCGGTGCAGAGCTCCCCGGGAGACAAGGACCGTTTCGGCAAGGGCGCCATCGAGGGTGTCCTCGGCCCGGGCGCGGCCAACAACTCCAAGGAAGGCGGCTCGCTGGTTCCGACCATCGCGTTCGGCGTCCCGGGCAGCGTCTCCATGGCGATCCTGTTGGGGGCCTTCATCATCCAGGGGATCGTCCCGGGACCGGATCTGCTCGATCCCGCCAAGCACCTGGACCTCACGTTCTCGTTCGTCTGGATCATCGTCGTCTCCAACATCATCACCGTGGCCGTCTGCCTGCTGTTCCTGAAGCAACTCGCCAGGATCACCTTCGTCAAGGGAACCTACCTGATACCGTTCCTCCTCCTGCTGATCTATCTGGGGGGCTTTGCCGTCAACAACGCCTTCGGCGACATCGTGATGGTGCTGATCTTCGGCGTGGTGGGGTGGCTGATGGTTCGGTTCGACTGGCAGCGGCCGCCGCTCCTGCTGGGGCTCGTTCTCGGCGGCATCGCGGAAAACAATCTTTTCATCGCCACCAAGGTCTACGGCGCCGCATTCGTGTTGCGGCCCGGGGTGCTGCTGATTGCGCTGCTGATCGTCGCGGGACTGTGCTACCCGATGTTTCAGGCCTACCGGGAGCGCAAACGTCTCGAGCGGCACGAAGCCAGGTTCGAGGTCCCCGGGATCACCAAGACCATGGAAGCGGTCTCACGCAACGAGCGCATGGCCAATGGCGTCTTTGCCCTCTGCTTCGTCGCCCTGTTTGCCTACGTTCTGCGCGAATGTTTCTTCGGCTTCGGCGCCGACGAGGAACGCGCCGCCCTGTTCCCGCTGATCATCGGGCTTCCGGCCTTTCTCATCAGCGCGGCGGTGTTCGTGAAGGAGATCATGACGACCTCCAGGGAGGTGATACACGGAGAGGAAGGCGCCGAGGAAGTCGAGGAAATAACTCCGGAGGAAACCCGATGGCGAACCCTGGTCATCAGCGCCTGGGTGGTGGGTTTCTTCGTCTCCATATGGCTGATCGGGTTCGTGTATTCGTCGCTGGTTGCGACCTTTCTCTACCTCAAGTTCGGCGCCCGGGAAGGCTGGCCCATCACCATCATCCTCACGGTGGTGGCCTACGTGTTCTTCGCCGGCATCTTCGACATGATCCTGCATCTGCCGTTTCCACCGGGCGACCTGTTCGTCTGGCTGGGGCTCGATTGATAGTCCAACCCTCAACCCAGCCCCTCTCCCAGGGGGAGAGGGGCTCTGGTTCCCTCTCCCTATGGGAGAGGGCCAGGGTGAGGGTCAGTGTCAGTGTCAAACCTGACGCACTGCCGTCGTATTGACCCGGTATCAGGGCGTCGGATAGAGTTCAAGGCATGCGGAAAGCCTTCCACTGTTGCGCCGTGGTATTGCTGCTCGCGTGCCACGCCACGGCGTTTCTCCGCGTACCCGTTGCCCATGCCCTTTCTCAGGACGAGGAGATCCGCGTCAGCCGCCAGTTCCGGCGGGAGGCCCGTTTCCGGCTCAAGTTCATCGAGGACCCGGAAGTCGAGTTGTACGTCGACCGGATCGGCCGCCGGCTCCTCGAAGCGGTGGGCAATACCCGATACCCGTACCGCTTTTTCGTCATCGAAGACTCCTCGGTGAATGCGTTCGCCGTGCCCGGCGGCAGCATCTTCCTGCACTCGGGGCTCATCCGGAGGGTGGACACGTCCGACGAGCTGGCCTCCGTGGTCGCCCACGAGATCGTCCACGTGAATGCGCGGCACTTCGCTACCCTGTCTTCCAATACGGACGCGACCATGCTGATCGGAATGCTCAGCGTGTTCCTGGCGCCCGTCCTGGGGCCCGCGGCGCTTGCCGGCCCCGCCGTCGCCATGACCCGGCAACTGGAGTTCAGCCGGCAGATCGAGGAACAGGCGGACAACCTGGGCGTCGGCTACCTGGCGCGCGCGGGTTACGATCCCGAGGCCGCGGTGACCTTCATGAAGAGGATGTATCGCGAACGCATCCTGAACCCCGTGGGCAGACCCTCCTACCTGCTGACGCACCCTCTGACCCAGCAACGGATCATCAATCTCACGGCCTCGATCCGGGCTCTTGGACTCGTGCGTCCCGGTTTCAGGGACGTTGACGATATCGAACGGGTCAAGCTTCTGATCGAGTTGCGGAAAGAGCCGGAGGTCGCGGTCGCACGGCTGAGGAAGGCTCACGAACAGCGTCCCGAAGCGCCCGAGCCGGCGCATTCCCTGGGCATCGCCTATGCCGCCACCGGCCGGTGGGTCCGCGCGCGGGAAATGCTGGAAAGGGCGGCGCGGTTGAAGTCGGTCAGTCCGGGCCTGGATCGGGATCTGGGACGGGCGTACATGCACACCGAAGCATTCGCCAAGGCTCACGCCGCCTTCGAACGCATGTCGGCGCAGGAGCCGGACGATCCCATCACTCACCTGTACCGGGGACAACTCCTCGAAAAGGAATCGCGCTTCCGGCAAGCGGCGCGGTCGTATCTGAGGGTGCGCCAACTCGCGCCGTTCTGGCCCGAAGCCGCCCGGCGGCTCGGCTACGCCTACCGGAAGCTGAACCAGCCTGGAAAAGCCCACTACTACCTGGCGCAGTCGTACCTGCTTCGGGACGAGACCCGCAAGGCCATCGACTCCCTGGAACGTGCCGCCCAGCAGTACCCGGAGGATTCGCCGAGGCGGCAGGTGATCCAGGACGAGATCGCCGCCATACGGGCCGGAGGCTGACGGACACCAGGAGCCTGTCGGATTTGGCGAATCGTAGCGAGAGGCATGAAAATGGACCCATTTCCATGTCTCGCAGTAGATTCTTGCCAAGTCCGACAGGCTCCTGGGGCTGCGCTCAATCGCCGAGCGCCTTCCGCAGGCGTTTGCGCGCTTGCACATAGATCTGACAGATCCTCCCTTCCGTCACTCCCAGTCCTTCTCCGATCTCCCTGAACTTGAGCTCCTGGTAGTGGCGCAGGGTCACCACCAGTCGTTCCCGTTCCGGGAGCCGCGCCACGGCGCGTTTCAGCTTGTCGACCAGGTCACGGCGCTCCACGTACGCGACCGGGTCCTGATAAAGCCCCTGTCCCGCAACGTTCTCGTCGGGGATCCGGTCGGGTCCGCCGCAAGACGGGTCATCGAGGCTCAACCACCCCTGCTCTCCGATCCGGTAGTTGATCTTGTGATAGGTCTCCAACGGCAAACCCAGCTCCTTCGCCATCTCCTCGGAAGTGGCTTCGCGGCAGAGGTGTTCGGAGAGTTGTGTGCGAGCGGCGGTGACCCGCCGTCCCCACGCCCGGATCGAACGGCTCACCCAGTCAAGGGAGCGCAGGCACTGGATCATCTCCCCGTAGATACGGTGTCGGGCGTAGACGTGGAACGATACCCGCCGGTCCGGATCGTATCGCTCCAGGGCTTCGAGCAACCCCACCACACCGGAGTTCACAAGCGAGTCGAGATCGTGGCCGGGCGGCAGCCGGCGATGGAGCCGGCGAGCCATGTGTTGAACGAGCGGCAGGTAGGTGGTCACGACGTCCGCGGGGGAGTCGTGTTGCTCCACCTCCGGATAGGTTGCCGGTCTGGTGCCGGACGGCGGCTCCTTCATGAACGAACAAGAAGGCAACGGCCGTGCCAGCGGATGGAAGGGATCAGGAACCGAGAGACCACCGGCACTTGGCGATGGCCAGGAGCGGAAACCGAACGCCCTGGGGTGTCAACAGGGAGAAACGGGCGTCATCGGGTCGGCGGTCCCGGAGCGGTTTGTGAGACAGGACGCTAGCGGGAGAGCTCCATCAACTCCACCAGACCGAGGGCGCGCATCTCGCTGAAGAGATAGCGTTTGATTTTATCGACCCTGTCCATCCGCAGAGCCGTCTGCCCGATGGCGCATGCTCTCTCGTGGCTGACCGAGCGCACCAGCTTCCGGACCACGGGAATGGACAGGGACTCCATGCTGAACTCTTCGAGGCCCATGCCCATCAACAACAGGGTGGACAACGGGTCCCCGGCCATCTCCCCACACATGGCGACGCGTTTGCCCTTGTCCTTGGCGGCCCGGATGACCTGGTTGAGGGCGGAGAGGACCGCGGGGTGAAAAGGCTCGTACAGGGACGCCACCTTGCGATTCCCGCGGTCGACGGCCAGCAGGTACTGGATCAGGTCGTTGGTGCCGATGCTGACGAAATCCACTTCCTCCATCAGCCTGTGCGCCATCTGCACCGCGGAGGGGACCTCGACCATGATCCCCGTCTCCATGTCGGCATCGAAGGGCAGGTTGCTGCGCGCGAGATCGGCCTTGATCTCGCGCAACATGGCCTTGACCCGAAGGATCTCCTCCAGGCTCGAGACCATGGGGATCAAGAGGCGCACCGGTCCCAGCGCCCCCGCCCGCAGGATGGCCCGGAGCTGCATCGCGAAAGTCTCGGACGCCTCCAGCGAGATGCGGATGGAACGCCATCCGAGAAACGGGTTGGGCTCGGAACGAGCAATGCTCACGTACGGGGGATACTTGTCCGCACCGATATCGAGGGTGCGGATGGTGACGGGCTTGCCGCCCATGCCTTCCACCACCTTTTGGTAGAGGGCGAACTGCTGCGCCTCGGTGGGAAAATCATGATACGCCAGAAACGGAATCTCGGTCCGGTACAGGCCGATGCCTTCCGCTCCGTGAGCCTGCGCGAACCGGATATCCGTAAGCAGCCCCATATTGGCGAGCAGGTGAACCCGGTGGCCGTCGGTGGTCTCTGCCGGCAGGTCCCGTATCTTGTCGAGCTCACGGTTGACGGCGAGATAGTGGCGCTCCAGCCGGTCGTACTCGCCGACGATTTCCTTGTTGGGGTTGATGAACACGACTCCGGAGTTGCCGTCCACGATCAACGAGTCCTCTTTCCGGACGCTTTCCAGCAGCCCCTCCGCCGCCACCACGGTGGGGATCTCGAAGGATTTGGCCAGCAGCGACGCGTGGGAGGTGACGCCCCCCGTGGCGAGCACGATACCTTGAAAACGGTCGCCTTCGATGAGCGCCAAGTCCGCGGGAGAGAGATCTTCCGCGACCAGGATGGCGCTTCCGTCGGGGACCACGAGCCGCCGGTCCTCGGAGCCCGAAAGGTTGTCCAGTAGTCTCTGGGCGACGTCACGGATGTCCGCCGTCCGCTCTTTCAGGTAGCGGTCGCCGACCTCGCTGACGGTTTGCATATGTCTGCGGAAGGTGCTGCTGACGGCATAGTATGCGGTGAGATGCTCGTCGAGGATCCGGCCTTCGATCTCGTTCTGCAGCACCGGGTCGTTCAGAACCAGCCGGTGCACGTCGAAAATCGCCCCCGCCTCATCGGAAATGAGGGCAATCATGCGGGTCTTGATGGCTTCCACCTGGGCCACGGCTCGCTGCACCGCTGAATGGAACCGCTCGATCTCGCCCTGGGGATCGGCGGTGTGGCTCTTCCCGATGGTGGCGAGGTCCACGCGCCGGTGCATGATGTGAGCCTTGCCGTAGGCAAAGCCGGGACAGGCCGCGAGCCCGGTCAGACGGCTGCGAAACTTTCGCGGCGGCTCGCTGGTTCGTTCCTTTCCCCTTCCTTCGTACGAACGCAGCCGTCGCAGCGCGCTGACCATGCGTTGCCGTGACCGCTTGCGTTCACGCTCCTTGTCCTTGAGGGAATCCACCAGCCGGGCGTGGACGATGATGGTGGAAACCTGGGCGGAAATGGCCTTGAGGAGCCGGACCTCCTCGTGCATGAACTCGCGCGGGCGGGACGTCTGCACCACCAGCACGCCGATGGGCGTCTTCTGGGCGCTGACGGGAACGCCGAAGAAGGAATGGTAGCGTTCCTCGCCAGTCTCCGGGAAATACAGAAAGCGTGGGTGCGACGGCGCGTCCATGACCATCACGGGTTCCCGTGTTTCCACCACCAGCCCGACCAGGCCCTCGCCGGCCAGCATGGACACGCGTCCCACGGCCGCCGGATCCAGACCCTTGGTGGCGCTGAGAGTCAACCTCCCGCTCTCGGCATCGTGGAGATAGACCGAGCAGACTTCGGTTTGCATGCGCTTGGCCACGATCCCCGCGATGCTGTTGAGGCAGCCTTGCAGGTCCTCGGCTTCGTCCACGAACCGGCTGATTTCTTCAAGGGTTACGATGTGAGAGGCGTCGTCCTCGGTGATGATGTCGGGTATGCGGGCCATGGCTGTATTCGGTGTCCGAACAGTGGCGGAACAGTGTCCGAACCGGAGCTCGTGAACAAATATACGCAGGATTTCCCGTTATCGGCAAGGTGCGGCGGCGCTGCGGAGGTCGATTTGACCCGCTTTCGGGCAGGTGTTACGTTGCCTTGATGCCCGTTCAGCAGCCTGCCGAGAGCACCGAGAAACCGGCGGATTTCCTGGAAGTACACGTTAGAGCCATCCTCGCGTCCCTCGGAGAAGACCCCGACCGGGAAGGGCTCAAGAAGACGCCGGAGCGAGTGGCCACGGCCTGGAGGTTCCTGACCGGCGGCTATCGGGAGGATCCGGATACCATCATCAACGGCGCCCTGTTCACCGAGGACTACCAGGAGATGATCGTCGAGAAGGACATCGACTTCTATTCTCTCTGTGAGCATCACATGCTGCCCTTCCACGGCAAGGCCCACGTCGCCTACATCCCGCGCAAGAACATCGTCGGCGTTTCCAAGTTGGCGCGGCTGGTGGACGCCTATGCCCGGCGCCTGCAGGTCCAGGAGCGCCTGACGAATCAGATCGCCAATACCATTATGGAGCGCATCAAACCCCTGGGGGCGGCGGTGGTCATGGAGGCAGAGCACATGTGCATGCGCATGCGGGGGGTTCAAAAACAGAACTCCACCATCATAACCAGTGCCCTGTTGGGAGCCTTCCGCACGGAGGAGAAGACTCGCGCCGAGTTCATGACCCTCATTCGCGGTCGTCGCCCCTGACCGATGTTCATGGACATCAAGCTGAGAGAAATCGCCCCCTCGCGGGTCCGGACGGCGCTACTGGCCGTGCCGGTAACGGACAAGAGCCTCAAGGAGGACTTGGTACGGCGCCTCGACCGCCAGCTCAAGGGCGCGCTGGGCGCGCTGGTGAAGAAGAGCCATTTTGTCGCCAGGCGCGGGAGTTCGCTGCTGGCGGCGACCCACGGCGCGATGCCCGCGGGCCACGTGTTGCTGGTGGGGCTGGGCAAGCATGAGGAGGAAGGACTCCACGACTGGCGTGTGGCCGGCGCCGTCACCGCCAGGGAGGCCGGGCGGATTTGGGCCGACGAGGCGGTTTTCATGTTGCCGCCGGACCAGGATGCGGGACCCGTCGCGGGTGCGGTCACCGAGGGCGCCCTGCTCAACGCCTACCGCTTCACCCGGTATCGGTCCAACGACACCCACAAGAGTCCGGTTCGCACGCTCATCCTCGGCCGGACCGCGTCGGGCCGGAGCGTCGCGCTGACTCGGGCGGTGAAGAAGGCCAAGCTGTCGGCGTCGGCGGTCTGCCTGGCCCGGGATCTGGTAAACGAGCCGCCATCCACGGCCACCGCCAGCTATCTGTCCGAGCAGGCCACGACTCACTGCCGCGGCGAGGGGCTGAAGGTGGAGGTGTGGGGCAAGAAGAAGATAGAGCAGATGAAACTGGCGGGGCTTCTGGCGGTCAATCAAGGCAGCCGGGAGGAACCGCGGTTCATCCATATGCGCTACCAGCCACAGGGCCGGCCGCAGAAGAAAAAGATCGCTCTCATCGGGAAGGGCATCACTTTCGATTCCGGCGGGCTTTCCCTCAAGCCGCCCCGCTCCATGGAGACCATGAAGCTGGACATGGCGGGAGGCGCCGCGGTCATCGCCGTCATGAGCGTGCTGCCCGAGCTGGCGCCCGACGCCGAGGTGCTGGGCCTGGTGCCGGCCACGGACAACCTGCCGGACGGCGGCGCGCAGAAACCGGGGGACGTCATCCGGTACCTCAACGGCAAAACCGTCGAGGTCATGAATACGGACGCCGAGGGGCGGCTCATTCTGGCGGACGCCTTGGCCCTGGCGGGCCGGGAGAAGCCGGACTGCATGATCAATCTCGCCACCCTCACCGGCGCCTGTATCGTCGCCTTGGGGAACGAGCTGGCGGGGCTCTTCAGCAACGACGGAGACCTTGCCGGGAAGCTCATCGAATGCGGCCGCGATGCCGGCGAGAGTCTCTGGCAGCTACCTCTGGCAGCCGAGTATCGCAAGGACATCAAGAGTCGTGTCGCGGACATCAAGAATGTGGGAGGCGGCTCGGCCGGCGCCATCACCGCGGCGTTGTTCCTGCAGGAATTCGTCAGCGAAGTTTCCTGGGCGCACCTGGACATTGCGGGACCGGCATTTGCCGGCAAGGATCACGTTACGTGCCCGAAGGGGGGAACGGGGTTCGGGGTCCGGACGTTGTTGAATCTTCTCTCCGGAATCTCGTAGGGGCGGGTTTCAAACCCGCCCACGCTCGCATGGCACGATCTACGGTTTACGGGCGGTTTTGAAACCCGCCCCGACCCACGTGCGAGGGCATCCCGCTCTCGCCGAGAGCGATTGGAAGGGAGACACGTCTCGATGGACATATCCCATGTAGCGGACAACGAGTTCGAAGCAGAAGTCATTCGCGCGTCCATGCCCGTGCTGGTGGATTTCTGGGCTCCCTGGTGCGGCCCGTGCAAATCCATCGCGCCGGTGCTGGAAGAGCTTGCGCGGGAGTATGACGGCAAGCTCAAGGTGGTGAAGATCAACGTCGACGAGAACCCGGAAACACCCGGCCGTTATGGCGTACGGGGGATTCCGAACCTGATGATCTTCAAGCAAGGCGGCCTCTCGGGCCAGATCGTGGGCGCGGCTCCCAAAGCCAGATTGGTGAGCGAGATCGACAAGGCCCTGGGCTGAGGGTCCCACGGGGCGGGTTGGAACCCCGCCCCTAAGGCCGCGTGTTGCGCCTCATGCTGATGCTGATCAGCAGGCCCACCGCCACCAGGGTCGTAACCAGGGACGATCCGCCATAGCTGATGAGCGGCAGCGGAATCCCCACCACGGGCAGGAGGCCGGTCACCATGCCGATGTTGATGGTGAACTGCCAGAACAGGATGGCGGTCATTCCTGTGGCCAATAGCACTCCGAAACGGTCTTGAGCCCGCCGCACCACCCGGAGCGCGAGCAGGATCAGCAACGCATACCCCGCCAGCAACAGCACGCAGCCCGAAAACCCCCATTCTTCGGCGAATACGGAGAAGATGAAATCCGTATGCTGCTCCGGGAGAAACTCCAGCCGGTTCTGGCTGCCCTGAAGATACCCCTTTCCCCAAAGACGCCCCGAGCCGATGGCGATCTTGGACTGGACGACGTGATAGCCGGCGCCGAGAGGGTCCGACTCCGGATTCATGAAGGTCCAGATGCGGTTTTTCTGATACGGCTTGAGAAACTGCCAACCCAACGGCAGCGCGGCAACGGCGGCAAGCATGAAGTAGAGCAGGGACCGCAAGCGCAGTCCGGACATGACCACGACCGCCATGGCGATGAGAAAGATCAGCACGGCCGTCCCCAGATCCGGCTGCAACAGCACCAGCGCCAGCACCGGCGCACACAGCATCAGAGGCGCCCCGAGCGCCATGAGGGGATATCCGGGCTCGTAGTAGCACAGCGTCTTGGCCAGCACGAGCACGAGCACGGGCTTGGCGAGCTCGGAGGGCTGGAACGAGAAGAATCCCAGGTCCAGCCATCGTTGGGCGCCGCCGCTGGTAATGCCGGTGACCAGCACCAGGGCGAGGAGGATCACCATCGCGGCGTAGATGGGATAGGCCCAGGGGTTCAAGCGCTGATAATCGAAGGAAAAGGTCGCGACCATCAGCACCAGGCCGATGACGAGCCAGTAGGATTGTCTGGTGACCAGGTAGCGCGAGCACTCCTCGTCGGCGCTGCACGTGGCGCTATAGATGGTCATGATGCCCAGCAGGGCCAGCCCGATGGACAGGATGAACAGGGGCCAGTCGAAGCTGGACACGAGCCGGCGGTCGATTTGCATGGTCTACCGGTAGTATTCCGTCCCGCTCATGGCTGGGTTGCTCTTCCTTGCGCACCTAGGGCTTGTCGCCGGTCGAGACCACCAGCGGGCCGTGTGTCCCTTCAGGGTCTTCCACCTCGTCGTCTTCAAGACGAAAATAGGCTTCGATGATCTCCTTGGTAATGGGCGCCGCGGTGGCGCCGCCATGTCCGCCGTGCTCCACGAGGGTGGCAACGGCGACCTCGGGATTCCGAGCCGGAGCGTAGGCCACGAACCACGCGTGATCCCTGACCGCGTACGGCAGGTCTTCGCTCTTGACGGGGTCCCCGCGCATCTCGGCCACTTGGGCGGTGCCGGTCTTTCCGGCGATTTCGACGATCTCCGAGCGCGCCCGCTTGCCCGTGCCTCTCTTTCCGTGGACCACGTCGAAAAGCGCCTTGCGTACGATGGCCAGATTCCCTTCTTGCAGGTTCACGGCGCCGGTACGGACCGGGCCGTATTCTTCCATGACCTCGCCTTCGGGCGAAAGAACCTGCTTCACGAACCAGGGACGATACACCGTCCCCCCGTTGGCCACGGTGGCGACCAGACTCGCCATCTGCAGCGGCGTCACGCCGAGGTACCCCTGTCCGATGGCCACCAGGGGGGTCTCGCCGGGATACCAGCGGACCCCGAAACGGCGCCGCTTCCACGCCCGGTCGGGAACCACTCCGCCGCTTTCGCCGTCGAGTTCGATGCCCGTGGGTGCGCCGAAACCGAAACGCCGCGCGTGCTTGGCGATCTTCTCGACACCGAGCCGCTGGGCCAACTTGTAGAAGTAGACGTCGCACGACTGCACCAGGGCCTGGTGCATGTCGACATGGCCGTGTCCGTACTTCTTCCAATCCCGGAGCTCGCGATTGCCTACCGTGTACGAGCCGCCGCAGAACAGCCGTTGATCGGCGGAGATGACGCCTTCCTGCAATCCGGCCAGCGCGGTGACGATCTTGAACGTCGAGCCCGGCGGGAAGTGCCCCTGCAACGCCCGGTTGTGCAGCGGTGTTTCGTTGTCGGCCGCCAGTTGACGCCACTCCTCGGGCGTCATGCCCCGCGCGAACGAGTTGGGATCGAACGCGGGAGTGCTCACCAGGGCAAGGACGGCGCCGGTATTCACGTCGAGGACAACGATGGCGCCTTCCTTGTCCTTCAACGCATGGTACGCTACTTGCTGAACGTCCATGTCGAGGGTCAACACCACGTTGTGTCCGGGGGTCGCCTTGAGCCGATCGATCACGCGCACCTTGCGGCCGGTCGCGTCGACCTCGACCTTTTCGCCGCCGCTGCGGCCGGCCAGATGCCGCTCCCATCGCTTCTCCAGGCCGGCCTGTCCGATCTCGTCTCCGCGCCGGTAGCCCCTTCTGCGAAGCTGCCGCAATTGCTCGGTGTTGATCTCCCCCAGGTAGCCGAGCACGTGGGCCGTCATCTCGTCGGTCAGATAGCTGCGCCGGGCTCTGACGCTGACGTACACCCCCGGGAGTTCCAGTCGATGGGTCTCCACGGCCACCACGGACGGCCAATCCACGTCGCGGATGAGCGTGACGGCTCTCGATCCGTTGCTGTGGTGAACCGTTTCGAGGAATCGTTCCCCGTCGCCGTCGACCATGTCCGCGAGGCGCCGCAGGGTGGTTTCCCGGTCTTGCGAACCGTTGGCCCGATACCGCACGTCAAAGGAGGGCCGGCTGTTGATCAGCAACCGGTGTTTCCGGTCGAACACCATGCCGCGGACCGCGGGGATGGGTTCCAGCCGGATCCGGTTGTGTTCGGACATGACGGTGTAACGCTTGCCTTGCAGGATCTGGAGGGTCCACAGGCGGTACGTCAGGAAGGAGAAAATCAACAGGATCAACAGTCCGAAGATGCGTATTCGCCCTCGAAACTCCGTCAGCGTGCGGGAGGTGGGCCTAAGCGGAAGCATTGGCTAGGGAAGACGGTTTTTTCACGGTCTCCATGCGGGTCTGGATGGAGCGAAGCATCAGGAACAGCAAGGGTGCGATACCGGCAGAAAAGAGGGCTTCCCGCAAGATGGCGTCGGCAACCACGACCCAGTTACCCGCGGACAACTCGAACAGCGGGGAAATGACGATCAGCGTGCCGACTTTCAGCCATACGGCCGCGAATACGGTCACTGCGCTGACCAGGGGGCCGTTGGCCCAGATGTAACGGAAGACGACATACACCGCCAGAAAGACGGCGGAGAAGGCCAGGGCGTTCACGCCCGGTTGAGGACTCGACAGGATGTCGATGGCGTATCCCAGCAGAAACGTCGCCCAAACGGCCTCTACGCGTGGGCGGTTGAGCGCCCAATAGACGCAGA
This sequence comes from uncultured Binatia bacterium (SeqCode), assembly GCA_965214905.1. GTDB lineage: Bacteria > Desulfobacterota > Binatia > UBA9968 > JAJDTQ01 > JAJDTQ01. Next base: position 1,292,284 of record OZ243984.1, on the reverse strand, counting down.
GGATCAGGGTCAGGTCGGGGATGATGGGCGTCCAGCTTGCGAGGTGCAGGAACGTGGACTGCAGGACAACGAAGACCAGGCCGATGCCGAAGAAGATCAGGGAGACATTCATGGCGTAACCGGGAGCGTTTTTTCCCCGTCCTCCCTCGACGCGGAGGAAACCGCCGGTCTGGGTTTGTCGGAGATGAAAAGCACCTCTTCCATCACCAACGGATCCACCGCCAGCGCGACGCGAACCTGCCGGAAAAGCCCGGGATCGTCATCCGCGATGTCGACGATGGTGCCGACCAGAAGTCCCTTGGGAAACGTCCCATCCAGCCCCGAGGTGATGAGTCTGTCGCCGGGACGGACGTCCTCGTTACGGCCCATGTACTTGACGATGGTCTCTCCGTCCACCGATCCGGAGACGATGCCGCGCACCCGAGTCCGCTGCGTGATGATATCGAGCCCGCTCTTGTGGTCCGTCAACAGCATCACCTTGGCGATGTCGTCCTCCACCGACACGACCTTGCCGACGACGCCCTTCGGTGTGATGACCGCCATGCCCTGATGGATGCCCGCACGCCTGCCCTTGCCCACTGTGATGGTGCGGAACCAACTGCTGGCGCTGTTGCTGATCACCGTGGCCGCCACGGATTCCCTCAATATCCGCGTTCGGATCTCCAGCAGTTCGGTCAGGCGATCATTGGCGAGCTTGGCTTCGAAGAGCCGGTTGCGCTCGGCCTCCAGCGCGGCGATCCGTTCCTTCAGGGCCTGATTCTCGTTCCAGAGATCCTTGAAGGCCACGTAGTTGAGTTGCAGGTTGCGCACCGCCGCGCCCAAGGCGTGGAGTGACATCTGCAGCGGTTTCACGGATTGCGACAGGAGCTTGGTAACCAGGTCTCCCTTGTCGGGGGTGGTGGATGAGACGGTGACGACGTAGAACGCCAGGGCCAGAGCGCACAGGCAGTGGATCGGTATCCGATACCGGCGAAGTATCGTGACGGCCAGAAACCCGGCTTTGCTCGAGCGGGTGTCCGGCTGGCGGTTCCTGGAGAGATGCTGCGTTGACCGGAGCGAGTCCGCAGTTCCCCCTGTCCTGGCTGCGGGCACCTTCAGCCTCTGTCCTTTCAGTCGATCGTCACATCCTTGAGCAGGTCGATCTCGTCCAGCGCCTTGCCGGCTCCCAGCACCACGGAGGTCAAGGGATCGGTCGCGAGGGTCACCGGAAGCCCGGTCTCTTCGCTGATCAGCGAGTCCAGGTTCCTGAGCAACGACCCTCCGCCGGCCAGAACGATACCTCTGTCAACGATGTCCGAAGCCAGCTCCGGAGGCGTACGCTCCAGAGAAACGCGGACGGTGTCCAGGATCTGGTTGATGGGCTCCAGCAGGCAATCGCGGATCTCCTCGTCGGAAATCAGCACGGTCTTGGGTACGCCCGCCACCAGATCCCGTCCCTTGATCTCCATGGTCCGGATTTCTTCGCCGGGATAGGCCGAGCCGATGGTTATCTTGATCAACTCCGCCGTGCGCTCCCCGATCATCAGATTGTGGCGTCGCTTGATGAATTGAACGATGGCTTCGTCCTGCTTGTCGCCGCCCACCCGGATCGACTTCGAGTAGACGATACCGGCCAGGGAGATGACCGCCACCTCGGTCGTCCCCCCGCCGATGTCCACGATCATGTTCCCGGTGGGTTCGGTGATGGGCAGCCCCGACCCGATGGCCGCGGCCATGGGCTGCTCGATGAGGTAGACCTCACGGGCTCCCGCCGATTCCGCGGATTCCCGAACGGCGCGCTTCTCGACCTCGGTGATGCCGAAGGGAACCCCGACGATCACCCGCGGGCGCACCAGCGAGCGACGGTGGTGCACCCGCTTGATGAAATACTCGAGCATCGCCTCCGTGGTCTCGAAATCGGCGATGACGCCGTCCCGCAACGGCCGAATGGCGACGATGCTGCCGGGCGTGCGTCCCAGCATCTTTTTTGCCGCGGTGCCTACCGACAGGATCCTCTTCTCGCCGCGCCCGTTCTTCTGCACTGCGACCACGGAGGGCTCGTTGCACACCACGCCTTCGTTCTTGATATAGATGAGCGTGTTCGCAGTGCCCAGATCAATGGCCAGATCGTTGGAGACGAGGCCGTAGATCCTGTCGAGAAACCTCATGCCGCCCCTTTTGTGTACCGAATACGAACTCCCGAGCTTCGGGTAAAGATATCAGAAGTCTACCCGTGGTACAACAAACAGGGCAGGAGCCTGCGCCGTAGAACTCGGACGCCCGATGCAGGGGCGGGCTTCGAACCCGCCCCTGCCCGCAGTGCGCTACCGGTCCCGGCCGCTACCGGCTGCTGGAGAGGCGTTGGCCGCCGCGGCGGCACCGCTGCCCTTCACATCATCACCAGGGCTACCTATAATGAGTTCGGATGAGCCCGGATGCGTATCTCCGGGCAGAGCGAACGTCGCCCTGAGCGGAGCGAAGGGTCCCCCCGCCGCAGCCGGGATTCTTCGCTCCGCTCGGAAAGACGGGGCTCCGCTCGGAAATGACAGGGTTGGGCGGGAGTTTGGAAAGATCCCGGTGCTCCGAGGAGAGTTTCGCATATGCTTGACGTGATACGAAAGAGAAAACGGTCGTGGTTGGTGCTGCTCCTGCTCGGGGTCGGCGTGCTGGCGTTCGTCATGGTCGGCGTGGGTCCCCAGGGTGGACAGGAGCGGGTGGTTACCATCGCGGAGGTGAACGGGGACAAGATCACCTACACCGAGCTCGAGAGCCACTACTACAGGATGCTGCAGACCTACCGGCAACTGGCCGGAGGTCGGCTCTCTCCCGCCGACCTCGAGGCGCTCAATCTCAGGGGCCGGTTGCTGGAGGAGTTGATCCAGCAACGGTTGTTGTTGCAGGCGGCTCGAGGGCTGGGGCTTCGGGTCACCGATGAGGAGTTGGCGCTGGGAATCGCGCGCAACCCGGCATTCCAGGCCGAGGGCCGGTTCGACAAGACCCTCTACGAGCAGGCGCTTCGCGGACAGGGGTTGACTCCGGGAGAGTTCGAGGCCCGGCAGCGCGAGGCCTTGGTGATCCGGAAATACCAGGAGCTGATCCAGGACTCCATCCCGGTCACGGCCGCTGAGGTCGAGCAGCGTTATCGGGTGGACAACCAGGAGATCGCGCTGAATTTCGTCCGTCTCGAGACCGAGGATTTTCTCCCGGGCGTCGAGGTCGCGGACGAGGAGATCCAGGCCTACTACGACGGCAACGGCGCGCTGTTGCGGCAACCGCTCAAGGTCGAGGCACGGTACCTGGAGTATCGCGTGGAAGACTTCGCGGCCGATATCGAGGTCTCCGACCAGGACCTGCGGGCCTACTACGACGTCTACCGCGACCGCCGATTCCGCCGGCGGGAGGCGGTGAAGTTCAGCCAGATCTTCATCCCGGCGCCGGCCGAAGACACGACGCCGGAAGACGAGGCGGCGGCGCGCAAGCAACTGGAAGAGATTCTGAAGCAGGCCCGTGAGGGCGCCGATTTCGCCGAGTTGGCCAGGCAGCACTCCAAGGACGAGAGCGCCGCGCAGGGTGGCGACATGGGCTTCGTGGGACGGGGTCAACTGGTGGCGGCACTGGATGCGGCGCTCTTCGTCCTGAAGCCGGGCGAGGTGAGCGAGATCGTCGAGAGCGAGTTCGGGCTGCACCTGTTGAAGGCGGTGGAGAGACAGGAGGAAGGGGTCGTGGAGTTCGATGAGGTAAGGGAGCAGATCGTCGAGGCGCTCAAGCGTGAACGCGGCGCGGCCAGGGCGGCGCGGGCGGCGGAGGAAGACCGCGAAAGGGCGCTTGACGGGTCGCGGCTGGCCGAGGTCGCCCCGAAACGGGGGATCGCGTTGTCGGAAACGAGGCTGTTCAGCGCGGGTGAGACGCTCGACGAGATCGGCGACGTGGAGGATTTCTACCGCGTGGCCCTGTCCCTCAAGCCGAACCAGGTAGGCCCCATCATCGCGACACCCGACGCGCTGTACCTGATGGAGGGCGCGGAGAGGATAGAACCCGTGGTCCCGCCCCTGGAGGAGGTGAAGGACGGGATCACCGAGACCCTCACCCGGAGGAAGGCGCGGGAGCTGGCCCGCAAGAAGGGCGAAGACCTTCTTGCGGGGCTCAAGGAAACGCCGGATCTGGCCAGCGCGGCGGCGGCCGATGGGCTCGACGTGGAGGACACCGGACTGTTTCCGCGCGGGCAGGCCGAGATCCCCGAGATCGGGATTCTCCCGCTGCCGCTGGGACGGCTCACGGTGACGCAAGAGAACCCGGTGGTGGAGACCGCCTACCTCCGGGACGACACGGTTTACGTCATGGTGCTGAGGAAGACCGTAGAGGCCGACCCGGCCGGCCTGGCCAGGGAGAAGGAGGACGTCACGCAGCAGATACGGGAAGAGAAGCGGCAGCGCGCGTTCAGAAGGCTGATCGAGAACCTCAAGGCCAATGCCGTGATAGAGATCCATCCGGAATTCATCTGACGCGCCACCCCTTCCCATGCAGATTTTTCTGTTACGTCACGGCGAGACCCGCTGGAACCGGGAAGGCCGCTGCCAGGGGAGCTCGGACATCGAGCTCAACGAACTCGGCCGTCGGCAGGCCGGCGAGGTCGCCGAACACCTGAGCCGTCGCCGTATCGACGCGGTCTATTCCAGCGACCTCCGGCGAGCCCGGCAAACCGCCGAGATCGTCGGCGGACCCCATGACGTCGCCGTGAGGATCGAGCCCGACCTGCGTGAGCTCGACCACGGCGAGATGGAAGGGCTGACGTTCGTCGAGGTGCGGGAGAGGTTCGCGGAACTGATCGAGCAATGGCGCTCCCGACCCGTGGCCGTGAACCTGCCGGGCGGAGAGCGGTTGCTCGACCTGGACCGCCGGGTCTGGTCCGCGCTCGACCGCATCGTCGAGAGTCATGACGACGGCGATGCCATCGTCGTGGTCAGCCACAGTTTCCCCATCCTTTCCGTATTGTGCCGCATCAGCCGGACGCCGCTGAACGAGTATCGCACCTTTCATCTGAAACCCTGTGACTTCAGCCACGTGAGCTATACGCGGTCAGGGGGCTGGGAGATTCGGGAGGCGGTGATCGACCCTCGCAAATTTGCGAGCAAGCCCGAGAAAGGAGAATCCCATGAGAATCGTTCACACCATGATTCGGGTCAAGCACCTGGATGAAAGCCTCCGCTTCTATTGCGACGGATTGGGGATGGAGATCTTGAAGAAGAAGGACTACGAGTCCGGCCGCTTCACCAACTGTTTCGTGGGTTACGGCTCCGAGGAGGACAACGCCGTCATCGAGCTGACCTACAACTGGGACACCCACGAGTACGACCTGGGCGACGGCTTCGGCCATATCGCCATCGGAGTGCCCGACGTGTACGCCACCTGTGACGACCTGCGCAAGAAAGGGGTCAAGATCACGCGGGACGCGGGTCCCATGAAGCACGGCGGCGGGGTCATCGCATTCATCGAGGATCCCAACGGCTACAAGATCGAGCTGACCACGCGGAAACAGTAGGGCGGGTTTCACATCCGCCCCTACCTGCGCCTGCACCTGCAACGGGCAGCGTGGGCGGCGTCCCGGGAATCGGAAGACGGTTCTGCCGGGGTCGCGCTGTGCTGCGTCGCGCGAAACGGGCGGTTGATCGGGGTCACGAATCACGTCCGCCCGCCGTCAACGGATTTCCGGGACGCCGCCCACGCTGCTCCCAGCGCGCCCGCGATTCTGCTGCGCGACGCCGGTGTCCTGTCCCAAAAATAGCGGCGCCAAGGAGAAGCCATGAAGTTCGGGGTATGTCTCACGCATTACGGCCGGGAGATCGGGAGCGCCGAGCTGGTCGAGGCCGTGACGGAGATCGAGCGGTTGGGGTTCGACTCCATCTGGGTGACCGATCACGTCGTGATTCCGGAGGGGGTCCGGGAGGCGCAGTTGATCTACCGCGAACACATGCTGGAGGCGTTCACCGTGTTCAGCTTCCTGGCCGCGGTTTCGCACCGGGCGCAGCTCGGCAGCAGCATCATCGTTCTGGCCTACCGCAATCCCATCGTCATGGCCAAGATGCTTGCGAGCATCGACGTCCTCTCCGGCGGAAGGGTCATCTTCGGCGCCGCCGCCGGGTACATGGAAGGGGAGTTCAACGCCCTGGGAGCGCGCTTCGAGGAACGCGGTGACGTAAGCGACGAATACCTGCGCATCATCCGTGGGATATGGACCCACGATCAGACCGGCTTCAGCGGCAGGTACTTCAACTTCGACAAGGTCCACACCTCGCCGAGACCGGTGCAACAGCCGGGACCGCCGATCTGGATCGGCGGCAGAAGCAAGCGCGCCATGCGGCGGGCGGTGGAGCTGGGCGATGGATGGCATCCCATCGGGCTTACCGCCCGGGAGATGAAAGAGGGAAGGGCCTACATGGCCAGGCTGTGCGATCGGCGGCAGATCGCACGGGTGCCCGCCATGTCATTGCGCGCCAATCTCCTCGTCGAAGGCGTCTCGGAGCCGTCAGGACCCTACGCGGCCAGGGCCGGCAACACGCCGTTCAAGGGAGACCCTTCATTGATCCGGGACCGCATCGCCGAGTTCGAGGAAGCCGGCGTGGAGCACATCGTTCTGGACATGGCGACCCTGTCCCACCCGAGCTTCCTGCGCACCCTCGAGGTTTTTGCCGCCCAGGTGAAGCCGGGTGAATAGCACCTCGACCTGCCCGCCTCTCCGCCTGTCGCAGGAACGGGTTTCACACCCGCATCGACCCGGTTCCGGCAGACCGTACAGCCGGCTACAGGTGCAACATCTCGCGGGAATTCCGCTCCGTCCAGGAACGGACCTCGGTCGCGTTCTCCTGCTCGTCCACGACCGCCAGCGCCCTTTTCAGGGGCCCCAGCCCGCCGCAATAATCCGAGCCGAAGACGATGCCGCCGGACCCCATCACGTCGGTGAGGAACGGCAGCGCGCCGGGCTTGACGCTGGCCGTGTCGATGAGGAAGTGCTCCAGGAAGATGTCGGAGTAGCGCCTCTCGCCCTTGGACCCCTTGTGTTTCCAGGACATCCTCTGGACCAGGAGGGGGATGCCGCCGCCACCGCTGCGTATCACCACCTTGAGGTCGGGATGACGGTCGAAGACACCGCCCGCGATCATGCGCATGACGCACTCGTTCACGCTGGCGTCCGACAGCACGCTGTAGGCGACCCCGGCGCCGCCGTCCTCCAGCCGCTTGAGCGTGGGGTCCTTGGCGCCTCCGCTGCCGTGAAGGAAGAGGGGCAGGTCCAACTCGGCCACCTTGGCGAAAACGGGATCGAGCTCCGGCAGGTCCACCTTCATTTCGCCGTCCACCCGAGGGTAGATGAGCACCGCCTTGAAGCCACGGGAAGCCATGCGCTGGATCTCTTCCACCGACTCCCTCACGTTCTTGAGCGACAGGGCGGTGATGCCCCCGAACCGGTCCGTGTGCCCGGCGATGCGCTCCGCCAGCACGTCGTTGGACAGGCGCGCCATCTCGATGGCGTCCCCGGCCTCTAGCTGATCCGCGTCCTCGCTGGCGCCCTGGCAGACGAGCTGGAAGTCGATCCCCGCCTGGTCCAGTTCGGCAAGCCGCTGGTCGAAGTTGCCGGAATCGTACGCGTCGACCTTCGGTGACTTCCCGGCCTTCTGCCGAAACGCGTCCACCACCTCCGACGCCGTGTGGTGAGAATGCCAATCGATCAACATGGTTTCCTCCGTGGTGGTCCGGCGCCTCGCGCCTTGTCCGGCGCCGGGCATCCGGGAATGCAGGCGACGATCATAGCAGGACCCGATCACGAACGTTATAGGACCCGATCACGAACGCGGTCAATCACTCGGTCCTGTGTCAAGCGGTCGAGCCGGCGAATTTGACGGGTTCCCGCCGTTGGGCTAATCGTTGGGAAACATCACGCAGGCCCCGAGGCGCGCGGCTGGAATGCGCGCATGGGCTTGTTCGGGAGGAACTTCATGCCGACGGCTGTCATCGACGGGATCGAAATCTACTACGAAACCTGCGGCTCCGGAACGCCGCTGCTGATGTTCGCGCCCGGGGGTTTCGATTCCACCATCGAGAAGTGGCGCGTGGCCAGCGCCTGGACCGGCATCGACGCTTTGGCGAAGCTGGCCTCGGAGCATCAGGTGATCGCCTACGACCGGCGCGAGTCGGGACAGTCCGGCGGGCGCGTGGAACGCCTGACCTGGAGCGGGTACGCGCGGGAAGGCAAGCATCTCCTGGACCATCTCGGGGTCGAATCGGCGTTCGTCATGGGCGGCTGCATGGGCTGCTCGGTGGCCCTTGCCTTCGGCGTCGACTTTCCGGAGACGACCCGGGGCATGATCCTCCACTGGCCGGTGGGCGGATACCGCTGGAAGTCCGCGAGCCGGGCGCGCTTCGTCAAGCATCTCGACTTCGTGCGGCAGAACGGGCTCCGGGGAGTGGTGGATCGGGCGGCCAAGGGGACGACCTTCTGGACCGATCCCGAGTCCGGCCCCTGGGCCTCGGTCATCGCGCGGGACGGCGCCTTTGCCGAGCGATTCGCGGCCGAGGACCCGGAGCGCTACCTGGGCATCATCGCCACCAGCGGCCCGGATCTGTTCGACCGCGATACCGCCACCGGCGCCGCCCCCGAGGAGGTCATGGGCATCAAGGCGCCGGCCGTCATCATGCCGGGCGACGATCCGTCCCACGCCACCTCGGGCGCGCACTACCTGCGCGAGTGCCTGCCGAACGGCGAGTTCTGGAACGTCATGCCGCCGGAACAGACCACCGGGAACGTGTGCGAGCGGGCGCTGGAGTTCACCCGGGCTCACCGCTGACGCGGCGGGGCGGCAGACCATGGCGCTGTTCATCAAGGCGGAGGAGCTCGAAGGCCTCATCTCCATCACCGAGGCCGTCGATGCCGTCGAGAAGGGATTCGCCTCTCAGGAGGACCATCCCCTTTTCAGCCTGCCGCGCCAGCGGATGCTGGCGAACGATCGTCGCATCACCGTTCATTCCGGCGGATGCGTGCCCCTTGGGGTGGCCGGGACCTTCGTCCACTACGAACGGCACAACTACACGGCCCAGGACCAGAGCTACGCCGCGGTGGGAACGCGGGTCTACGTCAGCTATGACAGCGAGACCGGCGCGCTGCTGGCGATCATCGCCGGTTGTCCGCCCTTCTACCGGCGGCAAGCCGCCGGGGACGAGTTCGCCACCGAGACCGCCATCACCAGCGCCGTCGGCACCCGGCGCATGGCCCGGGAAGACGCCACGGTGATGGGGCTCTACGGCGCCGGCCGGCAGGCGCGCCGCCATGTCGAAGCCATGTGCGCCATCCGGCCCATCCGGGAAGTGCGGGTCTACAGCCGCAGCGCCGACAACCGCCGCGCCTTTTGCGACACCATGCAGCCCCACGTGGACGCGGCGCTGAAGCCCGTGGACCGGCCCGAGGACGCAGCCCGGAACGTGGATCTCATCGTCTGCGCCACCGGCAGCAACATGCCCGTGGTCTTCGGGCGATGGTTGGAGGAGGGAGTCCACGTCACCTCCATCGTGGGCAGCAACAAGGAGCTGCTGATGGAAGGGCTGGTCAGCCGGCCGCGCCGGGAGCTGGACGACGAGGTGCTGGCGCGGGCGGACGTGATCGTCGCCACCCTGGTGCAGCAAGGCATTCAGGACGAGCAGGGAGATCTGCTCGAGCCGGTCCGGAACGGCGTTCTCGCCTGGAACGACGTCAAGGACCTGAGCGCGCTGGTGACCGGGAAGACCCCGGGACGCCGTAGCGACAAGGACGTCACCTTGTTCAAGCAGAACAGCGACCAGGGCGTGGGATACATGGCGCTGGCGCGGTTGGCCCACGACAAGGCCCGGGCGGCGGGCATCGGGATGGAGTTCCAGTAGCGCCAGTGCCGGGAGCCCCGTTTCCCTGCCCCGCAATAGCTTCCTGCTTTACCCGGACAGGCGCCTGGAGACCGGTCCGGTCGGGTTTCGTTTCCTATCCCCGCACCACGTGCTAAGGATGGATGATCGGCAGGCGGGCAGGTTGCCTGCGACCGCCGTCTCCGACGGACGGGGTCTAGTGAAAGAGAGGCATCCGATGCGAAAAATTCCGGTGTCATTGGCCGGCCTGTTCCTTTGCGCCGCGTTGTCCGCGGTCCCTTCGGGCGCGCAGGTCACCGAGGAGGACCTGGCCCAAAGAGTGACCAAGGCCCAGTTCACGTTCCGGGATTTCCAGCGGGATGCCCGGATGACGTGGTTTCGGGAGAACGTGCGTTACGCCAAGGGACTGCTCATCATGCCGGTGATCCTCAAGGGCGGGTTTTTCTTCGGCGGATCGGGGGGGCATGGCGTGCTGCTGGCCCAGGACCGCGACGGCACCTGGAGCTATCCGGCCTTCTATGACGTGCTTTCCGGTTCTTTCGGCTTTCAGTTCGGCGCCGCCGGCGGGCAGGTCATCCTCATGATCATGACGGAAAGGGGTTTGAGAAGATTCCTGAGGGACAAGGTCCAGCTCGGCGCCGACGCAAGCATCGGCGTGGGCCCCGCGGGGATCGGAGCCAAGGCCGAGATCTTCGACATCTTTTCGTTTGCCCGCATCAAGGGGCTGTTCGCCGGTCTGGCCGTCGAGGGCGGCCTCGTGGCCATCAACCGGGCCGACAATCAAACCTACTACGGACACCCCAAGGTCTCACCTCGGGACATCCTGCTCCGGCGAAAGTTCAGGAACAAGCAGGCCGATGTTCTCATCAAGACCCTCACCGAAGCGTCGCGGTAGTCTCTTATCCGTGCGGTGCTGCGCAAGACGACGGAGAAATCACAACGTTCGCCCTGACCGTAGCGCCGGCGAAGTCGAAGGGCGCCATTCTCCGGTTCCGGCCATGCCGGGTCAGGCGGGCTTGAACTTGTAGAGCGTCGCGTCCTCGGTCACGTCCTCGAACACCACCTCCACCGGACGGTCGCACTCGAGCTTCTCCGGCGATTCGTCCACCACGTTGCTCACCAGCCGCGGCCCTTCCTCCAACTGAACGACCGCGAACACGTAGGGAGTCTCGCCTTCGAAGCCCGGGTGGTAGACCCGGTGATAGACTCCGAACGAGTGAATTTTCCCGCGGCCGGAGGCCTTCTTCCAGTCCCACTCCGTGCTCCAGCAATGCGGACAGGTCGAAGCCGGCGGGAACCAGTACCCGGCGCATTGGCGGCATTGCGGCAACAGCAGTTCGTGGCGTTTGCAGCCCTCCCAGAAGGGCTCGGACTCCACCGTGGGAACCGGCAACGGTTTGGCATACTCGCTCATGATGCTTCCCTTGCCAGAATCAGCGCCGATTGGCAGGCGGTGTTGCCGCCGTGGCCGCTGACCAGGGCTACCTCGGCGTCCTTCACCTGGCGGTCCGGGCCGTGTTCGCGCCGGATCTGCCGGACGCCCTCCACGATCTGCAGCATTCCCTCGGTGTGTCCCTCCGAAAGCTGCCCGCCCGAGGTGTTGGTGGGCAGGGCGCCGTCGAGCAACAAGGCCCCCGAGGCTGCGAAGGGGCCGCCTTCGCCCTTCTTGCAGAAGCCGTAGTCCTCGAGCTGGAGCAGCACCATCTGCGTGAAACAGTCGTAGAGCTGGGCCGTGTCCACGTCCTCGGGGCCGATGCCGGCCATGCGGTAGGCGGCTTCGCCCGCCTCCCTGGCCCCGGTGGTGAGCATGTTGCTTCCTTCGAACCAGCCGCTGAGGCGGTTCCCGAAGCCGAACCCCATGATATGGGCCGGAGGGTTCTTCAGTTCCCTCGCGCGCTCCGCCGACGTCACCACCACCGCGGCCGCGCCGTCGATGTAGACGCTGCAGTCGTAGAGGCACAGCGGATCGACGATCATCCGCGCGTTCAGGTACTCCTCCATGCTGACGGGCTTTTGGAAGAACGCGTGGGGGTTGCGGCTCGCGTGGTCCCGGAACGCCACCGCGATGCTGCCCAGTTGAGCCTTGGTGGTGCCGTAGAGCTGCATGTGCCGCCGGGCGGACACCGCGTAGTTGGACGGCGCGCCGAACCAGCCGAACTCCGGGCCGAACTCCCCCTGGTTCTGAATGCCGATGTTGACCCGCTTGCGCGCCGTCTCGGTGCGGTGCGTCCGGGACCAGGTATCCCGCCCGAACCCGACGATGACCGTGTTGCACAGCCCCGCGTCGATGGCCATGCAGGCCATCGACACCCCGAGCACCTGACTCGCCCCGCCGTTGTCCGTGGAGGTGCTGTAGGTGACGTCGAGTCCCAACGCCGCGCCCACCCGCTGGTGATGGCAGTAGACGTCATCCGGCCCCCGCGTGATGAGCCCGTCCACGTCCGCCTTGGTCAGGCCCGCGTCCGCAATGGCGTTCCTCGCCGCCACTGCAAACATCCCGATGGGCCCCATCTCCGGCACCTTGCCGAGCGCACTGTGTCCAACTCCCGCGATGGCGTACTTGCCTCGAAGGTTGTTGCTCATGGGATTCCTCCTGGTGTTCCTCGAAGTCCTTCAGCGAACCGACACGTACGATACACCAAACTCGGGGGTTGAGCGAGAGCCATGAACCCTCGGAAACCCCTTGGGAACGAGGGTGTTCCGCCCTCGGCAGGGGCGGAACGCCCTCGCCCTCCCCCTGAACGGGAAGAACCCTGCAATCGGTACTTAACGGCGCCCTCATGGCCATGTTCCTTATCCCGATGCTGGTGTAGGGTTGTATCTGGATCCACCCCGGATACGCGCTGTCAAGGTTCGGGGCGACATCCTCACGACCGGCGTCCGCTGGGATGCAGATGCTTGATTTTTACACACACGGTCTCGTCTTCGCCCTCCACAGTGAACACCGACCGTCCGAGCAGGCCCTGTCGGTGCAGAGCAGATGGCCCGTTTCGGCTGTCGTGCTGGAGAAGCCAACATGCTGAAGCGTATACAGATCCGAGGTTACAAGTCTCTTGAAGACGTTGACGTGCGCTTGTCGCAACTCGTGGTCCTGTTCGGACCGAACGCCGCCGGCAAGAGCAACTTGCTCGATGCGCTGCAACTGCTGTCGAAGTTGGCGACGAGCCGGACGCTCAAAGAGGCGTTCGATCCGCCCTATCGCGGCAAGCCGCTTGAGTCGTTCACCATTGGGCAAAAGGGCGTCAAGGGATTGCTCGAACGGGAAAGGCTGTCGTTCTCGATAGAAGCCGACCTCAGCCTGTCGGACGCTGTGGTGGAAGCCGTCGATCGCCAGATACGAGAAATGCGTCGCCCGAACGGCGAGGGCGAGTCCAAAGAGGGAAGCAAGATGCCAGCCCGCGTCCGCGAGCGCGACTTGCGCTACCGCATCGAGGTGGAGATGCTGCCTCGATCAGGCATCCTGCGTGTGGCGGACGAATACCTGACGGCCCTGAACAGCAAGGGGGAGCCCACGGGTAAACGCAAACCTTTTCTTGAACGACAACACGAAAGAATTCACCTGCGGCACGAAGGACAGGCGCACCCCACATACTTCGACCGTTACCTGGACCGCAGCATCCTCTCCATGCCGCATTATCCGCCGCACTATCCCCACCTGGCGGCGGCGCGGCGTGAGCTGGAGAGCTGGCTGTTCTTCTACTTCGAGCCGCGCGAGCGCATGCGCGCCGCCAACCCGGTCAAGGAAGTGCGTCATATCGGCTTGATGGGCGAAGAACTCGCAGCGTTCCTCAATACCATGAAGGCAACCGCTCCCAGGCAGTTCAAGGGCGTCGAAAAGGCGTTGCACATGCTGATGCCGAACATCGACGGCATCGAGGTGGAGGTCAGTGATCTCGGTGAGGTCGAACTCCGGCTCAGGGAAAGCGGCGTTGCGATACCGGCCCGCGTACTCTCCGAAGGCACACTGCGAATGCTCGGACTCCTGGCGTTGACCGGAACCGACGAAGCCCCCGCGTTGGTTGGGTTCGAGGAACCTGAAAACGGCGTCCATCCGCGCCGGATTCGGTTGATCGCGGAACTTCTGAAAACAGAGGAGACCCTGAGACGGACGCAGTACATCGTTACCACGCACTCGCCGATCCTGCCCGATTTGCTATCGGACTATTCCTTGTACGTAGTGAGCCGAATTGATGGTAAAACACGAGCCGACCCGTTTTCTACCTGGGGGCCATTGGCACGTACCGTCGATATAGATCGAGCACTTTTCGACAAGCAGGAGGGGCTCACCGTATCCGAACGGATACTCAGAGGGGACTTCGATGCGTGAGGTGGCGCTCTTCGTCGAGGACTACGCGCATCAACAAGTCATCGGTGCGTTGGTTCAGCGAATCGCCGTAGAGTGCAATATTGCAGTGAGACTCAACTGGCGTAGCGCGGTAGGCGGCCATGGCAAAGTGATCGCAGAGTTTAACGACTACCTGCGCGACCTGAAGCGCCAACGTAGTCCCTCGCCGGATCTGATTATCGTCGCCACCGACGCCAACTGTAAAGGATTGAACGAACGTAGGAAGGAGATCGGTCCAAGGGTGGTAAACATGACACGACTTCGCGGAGGCGCTGGCGCGGGCGGAGCAGCCGGCGTAAAAAAGAGAGATATCCAATGGCCAGAGAGAATGTATTGAACACACGAACGATCAATTACCTGGAGTTGATCGGCAACGGCAAATCGTATCGTGTGCCTCCCTACCAACGGGATTACTCGTGGGCTGAAGAGCAGTGGGAGGATCTGTGGAACGACCTCGTCGAGCTGCGGCCGGAGCCGGAAGTCGTCCATTACATGGGCGCCTTGGCCGTCGAGGGGAGAAGCGACCGCGAGTTCCTGATCATCGACGGTCAGCAGCGGCTTGCCACGCTCAGCCTGTTGGCGCTGGCCGTGATCGGCAAATTGAGCGCCATGGCCGATGCGGGAGTAGACCCCGGCGCCAATCGGGAACGCGCTCAAGAGCTCCGCAACCGCTTCATCGGTGAGAAGGATCCGGCTTCGCTGACCGAGTCCAGCCGGCTCTACCTGAACGAAACGGATGACCCCTTCTATCAAGACTACCTGGTTCAACTCCGGTCGCCGCTCAACCCGAGGGGGTTACCGAAGTCGAACCGGCTTCTCTGGCAATGTTTCCGCTATTTCATGGGCCAACTGAACACCCTGGATGAGCCGTTGAATGATGGAAGAGCCTTGGCGGCTTTTCTGTCCGAGACGGTTGCCCGCCAACTCCTCTTCACCCTGATTACCGTGGACGACGACCTGAAAGCCTATACCGTCTTCGAGACGCTCAACGCCCGCGGCCTGGAATTGACGACCACGGACCTGCTCAAGAACTACCTGTTCTCGCGAGTACGCGTTGGCGCTGACATGGAGGCCCTCCAACGCCGATGGCAACGGCTCGTTGCGACAGTCGGACAGGCGCGGTTTCCGCAGTTTCTACGCCATCACGCGTTGTGCGAGCACCCGGAGGTTCGCGGTCAACGGCTCTTCAAGCTCGTGCGCGACCGCACAAAGACGGCTTCCGACATCTTTGCGTTCCTGGACGAGCTGGAGCGGCGGGCCGAGTTGTTCGTCGCGGCTTTGGACCCCGGTCACGGTTACTGGATAGAATTGCCCGCCGCGAGACCCTATGTCCGGGAACTCGACCTGTTTCGTGTACAGCAAATCATGCCGTTGCTGTTCGCGGTCTGGGAGCGTTTCTCGAAGGAGGATTTCGTCCGGGTGTTGAAGCTCGTCAGCGTGATTTCGTTTCGGTACAGCGTGGTCAGCGGGCTCAATACCAATCGGCTCGAGCCGGCCTGTCACCACGCCGCCAAGGCGGTGATGGACAGACAGGCGAAGAACCCGGCGGCAGTGTTCGAGCGCCTCAAGCCGGTCTATATGGATGACGCCAGGATGAAACAGGACTTCGCCCTGCTTGTCATTGATGCCGGCGGCCAGTGGAACAAGCTCGCCCGATACCTTCTCGCCCGGCTGGAAGGGGATGCCTCCGGTCGCGCCTGTGACCCGGACTCCGACCCCGGCACCGTCGAGCATATCCTGCCCGAGAATCCAGCGGATTCGTGGATTGAATCGTTTCCGCGTGGATTATGGGAAGATTCAGTCTACAGGCTCGGCAACCTGACCCTTCTCGAAGCGGCCGCCAATCGCCGTCTCGGCAACGCCGTCTATACCGAAAAGCTCGCGGCCTACGCCCGGAGCGGCTACGCTCTTACCCGACGCATCCCGGAGATGGCTCCCGAGCATTGGACACCGGAGTTGCTGGACAAACGTCAAAGGCAACTCGCCGAGCGCGCCGTGCACCTGTGGCGGGCGGATTTCGCGTGATGGACCCGGAAGCGCGAAGCCGGCTCCGGTTTGGTAGAGAACCCTCTGAAGTCGGTGGGGACGCGATCTCGCAGGTAGGGGAACCCAATGCGGATTGAGCAGATCGAGATCAAGAATTATCGCGTGTTCCGCAACGTAAAGCTGGACAAGTTGCCGCCTATGGCCGTCATCATCGGCGCCAATGGTTCCGGCAAGTCGACGCTTTTCGACGTATTTTCATTCTTGAAGGACGCTCTTGACGGCAACGTCGCCTCCGCTGTGGTCCGCCGCGGTGGATTCAAGGAGTTGGTCAGCCGGGGCGCGGACGGACCGTTAGGGATCACCATCAAGTTCCGGGAAAGCGGCGGTCGCTTGGCTTCGTATATCCTGGAGGTGGCATGGGAGCAAGGTCGGGTGATCGTCGCCCGTGAGGTGCTGCGCTATCGCAGGGGGCGAGGCGCCGGTCGCCCCTGGCATTTCGTCGACTTCTCACGCGGACGCGGGACGGCGATCACCAACGAATCCGTCTACGGCGAGAAGGAAGCCGTCGAAGAGCGGGAAGAATACGAGCTTGACGATCCGAGCATTCTGGCGATCAAGGGTCTTGGCCAATTCCGGGAGTTTCGCGTTGTGTCGGAGTTCCGCAGCCTGATTGAAAACTGGCACATTTCCTACTTTCATATCGCGGATGCGCGACCGAGCGCCGAGGCTGGCTACGCCGAGCATCTTTCCAGCCGGGGAGACAACGTCGCCCAGGTGGCGCAGTTCCTTTACGAGCGCCATCCCGAAAGCTTCGGTCGCGTGCTCGCTGCCATGCAAAGGCGCGTTCCCGGCGTGACACATGTCGAAGCCAAGGCAACGGAGGATGGCCGTTTGGTCCTGCGCTTCCACGACGGCAGCTTCAAGGACCCCTTCATCGCCCGCTACGTCTCCGACGGCACAATCAAGATGTTCGCATATCTCGTGCTTCTTCACGACCCCAAACCCCATCCGCTGCTGGCCGTGGAAGAACCGGAGAACCAGTTGTACCCGTCGCTGCTCGGTGAACTCATCGAGGAGTTTCGAGACTACGCGCGCCGGGGTGGGCAGGTATTCGTATCGACCCACTCACCCGATTTCCTGAGCGAAGCAAATCTCGACGAAATCTACTGGCTGGAAAAGGCCGACGGCTTCGCCAGGGTTCGGCGCGCCAGCGACAGCGAACTTCTGCGGAGGTTAGTGGAAGAAGGAGACCGTCCCAGCTCACTCTGGAGACAGCGTCTTTTCACAGGGGTCGATCCGAGATGACAAAGCTCGTCTTCCTGGTGGAGGAACCTTCAATGGCGGATTGTCGCCAAGTCAAGACGACACTTGCCGACCTGTGTCGGCAAGGCGGACGCGATGACGTGCTTGTTCGGGTGGTTTGTCGGGAGTTGGAAGCCTGGTACGTCGGCGAGCCGGAAGCGCTTGGGCGGGCGTTTTCCGAAACTCGACCAAGTGCGCTACGCGAGTTGAACGGGAACCGCTACAAGAACCCCGATACCGTTGTTCGGCCTTCCGATATCATCGCCAAGCTGATCCCCGGCTTTCAGAAACGGTTGGGCGCAAGGCGCATGGCTGATTTCCTGTCGCAAGGCAACCCTTCACGCAGTTTTCAGGTCTTCGTTGAAGGAGTCGCCCGGGTATCCCGGTAGGACGAGGTACAGACAGAGGCAACGGATGGCAAGGTCGCCGACGAGGTCATCATGGAATTGGCCCGGCGCGCGCTGGTGGCGTGTCGATCTTCATACCCATTCCCCGGCGTCGTACGACTTCAAGGTCCGGCACGATCGGACGGACTCCAGGTGGGCGCGGTGGACCGAGGCGGTGGCGAGCCTTGACGCGGTGGCTGTGACCGATCACAACACATCGGCCGGGATCTCCCGTCTGCAATCGGCCGCTGCGGGCGCCGAAAATGCACCGATACTCTTTCCTGGAGTAGAAGTCACCGCCAGTAATGGCGTGCATCTACTCCTGTTGTTGGACCCGGACCGTACACAGCAGCATGTCGACGATCTTCTTTCCAGAGTACGGATTCCTGTAGGCCAACGGGGCCTCGATACCGCTCGTTCACCCCTAAGTGTCGAGGAGATCCTGGAGAGGTGCGGAGATGACGCTCTGGTCGTCGGTGCCCACGTCAACGGACCGAACGGCCTGCTCCTGCAGGGCGGTCAGGAACGGTTGGCGGTACTCCGACATCGAAATTTGGCCGCCGTCGAGGTCGACCCTGAAAGAGAGGTAGAGGAAAGCTGGCTTGACGGGAGTAAGTCGGAGACAGGACGGAGAATTTCCCAGGTGCATGCTTCGGATGGTCATGACTTCGACCCTTTGGGCCGGCGCTTCACCTGGGTGAAGATGACGCGTCCGAACCTGGAAGGGCTTCGCTTGGCACTGCTGGACGGTGCAGCTTCTCTGCAACCGGATACGCGCGATAGACCGAGGACACCCGATACCCACGCTGCCTGGGCGATCGAGAGTATTACCGTCGACAAGGGAAAATTTCTGGGTCGAGGGACGCCGGTCACGGTCGAGTTCAACCCATGGCTGAATACGATCATCGGCGGGCGTGGTACCGGCAAATCCACACTCGTGGACTTCTGCCGCAAGACCCTCCGTCGGGAGGCGGAGCTTGACCGTAGCTATCGGAGCGAAGAAGGGTCGTTGCGTGATTTGTTCAATCGTCGCATGCGAGTGCCTCCGTCGCGGGGGGATGAAGGACTCTTGACGAACGAGACGCTAATGGAAGTGGTGTATCGCAAGGACGGTGAACGTTTCGTTCTTTCCTGGAAAGACGGCGGGGATGCTCCGCCGGTCGCACGCCTGGATGGCGATCGGCGGACTCCGGAACAGGGGGATATTCGAGAGCGTTTTCCCGTACGCATCTATAGTCAAAAACAACTCTTCGCCCTCGCACAGGATCCGAACGCACTGCTGACGGTGATCGACGACAGCCAGTCCGTTCGCGGTACGGAACAGAGCCGCGCAATCGAGCAGTTGGGCCATCGCTATCTGTCTTTGTGCGCCCAGGCACGTGCGGCGTGGACTCGGGCAGGACAACTACCGGAACGCGAAGCGCTCTTGGCGGACATCCGACGCAGGCTGGATCTGCTCGAACGAGTGGGTCAGGCACTTGTTCTCAACCGATTCCGAAAACAACGGCAGCAGGATGACACATGGCGAGCCATCCTGCAGGCGTCCACGCAAGCGCTGGATTCGGTCAAGGAAAGCGTGAAAGAACTCTCGGTAGCTGATCTCGACTTGAACGCTGTTGCCCAGGAAGACGAGCCGGGGGAAGCAAGTCTCCGGAGTGCCCATGCAGCCTTGAGGCAGACGGTCGAGGACTTGCGGCGGGATGTAATCGAGCGGGTCGAACGAGCGCAGCAAGAGATCCAGGAAATGGAAGCAGGGGCGGATGTCCGACAATGGCGTGAGTCCGTGGCGGTCGCGACACAGGAATTTGAACAAGTATCTGTCCAACTGGCAGGGGCGGGTATTGCCGATCCGGACCAGTACGGGGTGTTGTTGGAGCAGGCGGCCGAACTTGGACGAGAAATCGAGGCTTTGGATGGCGAGCGAAGACGCGCCGAGAACCTGGACCGAGAGGCAACCGAAACTCTTGCTGCATATCGGGCGCAGCGCCAGGATCTGAGCAAACGACGTCAAGATTTCGCCACCGCCACATCGAGTGAGAGTATCCGGGTCGGGATAGTCGAATGCGGGAACCACGAGAATCTTGCGGAAGATCTTTCCGATATCCTCGGGATGGAGCGCTTTGAGGGTGACCGTCAGGAGATGGCTCGGCGGATCCGACCGAAAGAGGATGATCGGTGGAGTTGGGCTGGACTTGATGATGTGGTCGCGACGATACGGCAGTCTCTTGCGGGGAGGTCGCTGCCGTGGCCGACAAAGGACAATCGGTTCGTGACCGCCCTGAAGAGGGTCCCGCCCGAACGATTGGATCGACTCGCTCTCTACCTTCCGGAAGACGCGGTGGAGGTCCGTTTCAAGGACCGTTCATCCGGC
The DNA here is from genome assembly GCA_965214905.1 of uncultured Binatia bacterium (SeqCode). Taxonomy (GTDB): domain Bacteria; phylum Desulfobacterota; class Binatia; order UBA9968; family JAJDTQ01; genus JAJDTQ01. The sequence continues at coordinate 1,272,033 of OZ243984.1, read as the reverse complement.
GCATGGAGGCCGCTCACCCAGGGTTCTCCCGGGCAGCAGACGGCCGCGCTGCTTGCCTTCGTACTCGGCTATGGTATTGAGCCGATCATCCTGGACCAGCCAGAGGATGACCTGGACAACGCACTCATCTACGAGCTGTTAGTCAGCCGACTCAGGGAGATAAAGACCAGACGGCAAGTCCTCATCGTGACCCACAATCCCAACATTGTCGTCCACGGCGACGCGGAGTTGGTACTCTCGCTCGAAGCCCAAGTGGGTCGGAGTCGAATCGCCTGCCAGGGCGGCTTGCAAGAGCAGGCGGTTCGAGAAGAGATCTGCCGGGTCATGGAAGGTGGTCGTGAGGCGTTCGAGAGCCGCTACCAACGGATCATGGGTCCATAGGGAACCGACAGGAGCCAACCCGTGATGGAACGTGACGAGTTGATGCGGCGCGTTCGCCTGGGCGAAGATTCGACGTTGGAACTCAAGCGCGTATTGCTTGCTGGCTCCAGAGTCACGGCGCCCAGGCGAAACGAATTTGCCGACGAATTGAGTGCCCTGGCCAACGGTTGGGGTGGAACCGTCGTACTGGGTGTCGAGGACAAGGGTCGCGACATTATCGGGATCCCCGTCAACCAGCTTGATGCGGTCGAGACCTGGGTACGGGAGATCTGTAACGATTCCGTTGTGCCACCACTCGATGCCTTGATCCGAAAGGTCGAGTTGCCCGGGACTGGCGGCGGTCTCGTTGCGGTGATTTGCGTGGAGATCCATCGTAGCTTGTTTGTGCACAAGAGTCCGGGCGGGTACTTCCGGAGGATCGGAAGTTCGAAGCGTGAACTGGCGCCCGAGTTGCTCGCCCGTCTCTTTCAGGAGCGCAGCCAGAGTCGTGTCATCCGGTTCGACGAATCGATTGTACCCATAACCACGCCGGACGATCTGGACGGTGAACGGACCGTCCGTTTCCTGCTCGAGGACTCTATCGAGGATGGCGTCCGGGAAAATGCCGCGCGAAAGCTCCGCTTGATGGCCGAGGACGATGATGGAGTGACGCGGCTCACGCTCGCCGGTGTCCTGCTATGCACCCGCCAACCGCAGCATTGGTTGCCTTACGCTTACGTGCAGGCGGTCAGCTATGCGGGCGAGCGGACGGATGTGAACTATCAGACCGATGCGCGCGACATTGGCGGACCCCTCGACGAGCAGGTTGCCCAGGCCTTGCATTTCGTGCGTAAAAACATGCTGGTGCGCGCGACCAAGACCACGGGCCGGACGGACCGACCGCAGTTCAGCGACCGGGCCGTGTTCGAGGCCCTGGTCAACGCCGTCGCACACCGGGACTATTCGATGGCGGGTTCGCGTATCCGGTTGCATATGTTCGGTGATCGTCTCGAGCTCTACGTCCCCGGCGCACTGGCAAACACCCTCACGCCCGAAACCCTGCACCTGCGACAGGCTAACCGGAACGAATTGATCGTGTCCCTGTTGGCGCGCTGTCCCGCGCCTGCGGGCCTGGGCCGGGTAAATCTGATGGACCGCCGAGGGGATGGGGTGCCGATCATCCTGAGGGATAGTCTGGCATTGTCAGGATGTCGTCCCGAGTACAAGGTCATCGACGAGAGCGAGCTCCGACTTGTCATATGGGCAACGGCACCGGAGTCGGGGCCGTGAAGGAACGAGTGTGCGGGACGCCAAGCGTACCGCTGCGGTGGCAGGAAAGGCCGGCGGCGGCCAGGAAGAAAACCGTCCTCGGGCAACTTCGGACTTGGAATTGGTGGAGCCGATGGGGATCGAACCCACGACCTCTAGATTGCGAACCTAGCGCTCTCCCAGCTGAGCTACGGCCCCACCGAGCAGGCAAGGCACAAGATAGCATCCCCGGACACTCAAGTAAATGCGCCGCCACGGCGTCAGGTTGCCGTCTCTTTCTTCATCTTCACGCGGAACCGCGCCGTCGCGGCGGACGGTTCTCAGCCGCCCTTGACACGGCGCCGGTGCGTTTCGTACCCCTCCCTTCAGCATGAGAACCGCGTACTTCGACCTCGTCTCCGGAATCAGCGGGGACATGACGGTGGCGGCGCTGCTGGACCTGGGGGTGCCGCGCCGGCGGCTTCAGGAGGAACTGGACAAGTTCGCCGGGTTGAGCTTCCGGATCCGGGTGAGCAGGAAGACCGTCAACGGCATCCGGGCCACCCGGTTTCAGGTGCTGCCCGGGAAGGGCCAGCCGAGGCGGAGTTGGTCCGGCATCCGGGGGCTGATCGAAGGGAGCGGGCTGTCGGCGGAGGTAAAGGCCCGGAGCATCGTCGTCTTCTCGAAGCTGGCCGAGGCCGAGGGGAAGGTCCATGGGGTCCCGCCGGAGGACGTTCACTTCCACGAAGTCGGGGCGGTGGACTCCATCGTGGACGTCGTGGCGGCTGCCGTGGCCACGTGCCACCTGGACATCGATGACTTCGCCTGTTCCACGGTTCCCCTAGGCCGGGGGCTGACCGGTTCGCTGCACGGGGTGCTGCCGGTTCCGGCTCCGGCGACGCTGGAACTGCTGAAGGGATTTCCCGTCGAAGACGCGGGGCTGGAAGCGGAGAACGTCACCCCCACCGGGGCCGCCATCCTCTCGGCCCTTGTTTCGCAGAGGGGCGGGACTCCGGCCATGCGCATCGAGCGGACGGGCTACGGCGCGGGTACGCTGGAGTTTCCCGACCGGCCGAATGTCCTGCGCATCGTGCTGGGGGAGGCCGCCCCGGCCCTGGGCCATGACCGAATGCTGGTGATGGAGACCCAGATCGACGACATGAACCCGGAGATCTACGACTACGTGCTGGATCGGCTGTTCGCCGCCGGCGCCCGCGACGTCACGCTTTCGCCCGTCCAGATGAAGAAGAACCGGCCGGGCACGCTGTTGCGCATCCTGGCGGAGCCGGCGCTCCGGGACGCACTCGCCGGGATCGTGTTGCAGGAGACATCGACCTTGGGAGTTCGGTGTTACCTGGTGGACCGCTTGGTGTTACGGCGCAGCACGCTGAAGCTCGAAACCCGTTTCGGGACCTTGACGGTGAAGGTCGCCGAAGATCCGGGGGGGCAGATGAGGGCGACTCCCGAATACGATGAGCTGCGGAAGATCGCCGCGTCGAAGAGAATCCCCTTGAAGGCTCTGTACGACGAAGTGGCCCGGTGCTTCATCAGCCGCGCTCCATAGCCGGAAGCCATAATGGCGCCTTTCGACTTCGCCTCGCTGCGCTCGGGCCGGACAAGGGATCAGGGCACGGCCGGCTCACAGGATCCGTTTCAGGTAGTCGAGCCGGGCGTGGCGCTCGAACAGGCTTCCCAGGTCGGCTCGCCTCTCGGGCGGTGCGCCGGCTGATCCTCTCTGCGGCCGCAGGAACGGGATCTTCCCGACGCACGGCACGCGGGTCATCTCCTCGAGGGTCTGCGCGTTGGTGGCCGTGGCCGGTGTGCTCTCGCTTTCGATATCGTTCAGGAAGTAGCCGGAGACCTTGAGATTGAGGCACGCGGCGTGCTCGAGGGTCAGCAGGGCATGGTTGACGGCGCCCAGGCGGTTGCCCACCACCACCAGGACCAGGAGGCCCAGTTCCCGGGCCAGGTCCGCGTAGGTGTAGCTGGAATGCAGGGGGACCAGCAGGCCGCCGGCCCCTTCCACCACCATGAGATCGTGGGCGGCACCCATGTCGCGGCACAGCCGCACGAGGAAGTCCGGCTGGATCCGTATGCTGGCGTGGGCGGCGGCGACGCTCGGGGCCACGGGAACTCCGAGCCGGTAGGGACAGATCCGCTCGATGGACTCGTAGCTGCCTGCCGCGGCCTTGAGGAATGCAGCATCCCGGGGCACCAGGCGCCCCTTCTCGTTCCTGCACCCGGACTCCGCCGGTTTCATCACCCCGACCCTGAAACCCGCGTTCCTGAACGCCGTGGCCAGGCCGCAGGCCACCAGGGTCTTGCCCACGCCGGTGTCGGTACCGGTGATGAAAAAGCCGCGGCTCATGAAGCTCCCGTTACCCGGTCGATGGAACCCCGTACCACCGCCACCAGGGTCTCCATCTCGGCGTCGCTGATGGTGAGGGGCGGCAGCATGATGAGGGTGTCTCCCAGCGGACGGACGATGACGCCGCGCCGCCGGGCTTCCAGCACCACCTGGTTGGCGATCCTCACGCCCGGGGCGTAGCGTTCCCCACGCTCCTTGTCCTTCACCAGCTCGATCCCCACCATGAATCCGCGCTGGCGTATCTCGCGCACGTGGGGAAGGGTGAGGATGTCCCGCCGCAGCCGGTCCTCCAGCCGGGCGACCTTGGCCGGGACCTTCTCCATCAGCGCATCCTGCTCGAAGATGTCGAGCCCCGCCAGCGCCACGGCGCAGCCCAGGGGATTGCCGGTATAGGTGTGGCCGTGGAAGAAGCTCTTGAACTCCCCGTAGTCCCCCAGGAACGCCGAGAATATCTCCTCGGTGGCCAAGGTCGCGGCCAGCGGCAGGTAGCCGCCGGTGATCCCCTTGCCGATGCACATGAGGTCCGGGCTGACGCCGTCGTGCCCACACGCGAACATGCGTCCGGTGTGGCCGAAACCCGTGGCCACTTCGTCGGCGATAAAGAGCACGTCGTGGTCCCGGCAGATGTCCCGGATCGCCTCGACATAGCCGGCCGGCTGGGGCCACATGCCGGCCGCTCCCTGCATGACCGGCTCCATGATGAACGCCGCCAGACGGTCCCTTTCCCGGGTGACGGCGCCCCGGGCCTCCTCGACCGACCGCTCCATCGACTCGGCCTCGCTCAGGCCCTGCTCCCGCCGGTAGACGTAAGGAGGCTTCACCGCCAGGGTGGGGAACAGCAGGGCGCGGTGGAAATGGTGGAACAGGTCGCTGTAGCCCACGCTCATGGCCCCTACGGTGTCCCCGTGGTAGGACTCCTCCAGCCGCGCGAACAGGGTCCTCCCGGTCTGGCCGAGGAGCTGCCAGTACTGGACCGCCAGCTTGAGGGCTACCTCCACCGCGGTGGCGCCGCTGTCCGAATAGAACACGCGGGTGAGGCCCGCCGGCGCCATGGCCGCAAGCCGGGCGGCCAGTTCGATGCCCGGCGCGTGGGTGAGTCCCAGAAAGGTCGAGTGCGCGATGCGGTCGGTCTGCGCCTTCAGGGCCTGGTCCAGTTCCGGGCGGCGGTGGCCGAACAGGTTGCACCACAACGAGGAAACCCCGTCGAGGTAGCGCTTGCCGTCGACGTCGATGAGGTAGCTCCCTTCGCCCTCCACGATGATGCAGGGATCCTCGCCCATCCACTCCTGCATCTGGGTGAAGGGGTGCCACAGGTGCGTGTGGTCCATGCGCTTCAAGGTCTCGTACTTGTCACTCGCGTTCATGATCCTTCATTTCCTGAAAACCCGGATCCGTCGAAACGCCCTTCGACCTTGTTTCGTTCGCCGATCCCGAACGAAGCGGCACGGGCGGGTTTGAAACCCGCCCCCACATCGCCTCGTCCGGCGGCAGAGGTTTACCGCCATTGTCGGACGTCGCGCGCGGCCCGCGCGAAGGCGTCGAGCGCCTGTTCCATCTGTTCCGCGGTGTGGGTCGCCATGGTGGTGACCCGCAGCCGCGACGTGCCCGGGGGCACCGTGGGCGGACGGATCCCCTGCACGTAGAAGCCTGCTTCCAGGAGCCGCGCCGCGAACTTCATGCACGACTGCTCCTCTCCCACGATGACGGGAATGATCTGGGTGCTGCCGCCCACCGAGTAGCCGAGCTTGTCGAGGCCGTCTCGGAGCCGCCCGGTGTTGCGGTGCAACGCGCATTGCCGGGCCGGTTCCTTCTCCACCAGATCCACGGCCGCGCCGGCCATGGCCAGCACCACCGGCGGCAGCGACGTGGTGAAGATGAAGCTGCGCGCGCGGTTGATGAGCAGCTCCTTGAGTCTGGCGCTGCCGGCGGCATAGGCGCCGAAGGCCCCCAGGGCCTTTCCCAGGGTACCCATCTGCACCAGAACCCCGTCCCCGAGGCCCAGTTCCGCCACGACGCCGGCGCCGTTGGGACCGCGCACGCCGGTGGCATGGGCCTCGTCCACCATCACCATGGCGCCGTAGCGCTCGGCCAGCTCCACCATTTCCCGCAGCGGCGCGACGTCGCCGTCCATGCTGAAGATCGACTCGGTGACGATGAGCTTCCGCGCCCTGGCCGGCGCCTCCTTCAGCAGGCTCTCCAGGTGATCCATGTCGCAGTGGCGGTACACCGACGCCCCCGCCCGCGAGAGCCGGCAGCCGTCGATGATGCTGGCATGGTTCAACTGGTCGCTCAGCACCACGTCGTCCTTCTCCACCAGCGTGGCGATGATGCCCACGTTGGCCTGGTATCCGCTGTTGAACAACAGCGCCGCCTCGGTTCCCTTGAAGCGCGCGAGGCGCCGTTCCAGTTCCTCGTGCGGGGTCATGTTGCCCGAGATCAGCCGGGACGCCCCCGAACCGCAGCCGTAACGGTCCAGCGCTTCCGTGGCCGCGGCCTTCAGGGCGGGATGGTTGGCCAGCCCCAGGTAGTTGTTGGAGGAGAGGTTCAGCACCTCCCGGCCGTTCAGGCGGACGGTGGCGTCCTGCTCGCCGTCGACGACCTGCAACTGCCGGTAGAGGTTCCGGCTCCTGAGCTCATCCAGCCTGCGTTCGATGAAATCGGTCATTGCCCTGGTTCGGGATGCGCTGCCCTGGTTCGGGATGCACCGTCGCGTAGATGATACCATGCCGGAACCAGGAACCGGATACCCAGGGCCTCACCGTTGTCGCCGTGGATACAGCCACCGTCACCCTGAGCGAAGCGAAGCCCCCCGGCTGTAGCCGAGATTCTTCGCTCCGCTCGGAATGACAGGTTGACCCGGATGGACTACGAACCGGAGGCTGCCACTTGCTGCTTGAGGGCCCGGAAGCTGGATTCGTTCAGACCAGTGGCTGCTTCTATGGTCTGCCAGGGCACGCCGACCGCCAAAAAGCCCTCCACGACTTCCACCTGACCTTCGGCGCGGCCTTTGGCTTCACCTTTGGCTTCACCTTCGGCCCGGCCTTCGGCCCGGCCTTCGACCCGGCCTTCGGCGCGGCCTTCATCCAGGAGTTGCTGTGCATAGGTCATGATCGCGTCTCCTTGGTCCATTCCATGACGCCTTAGCGCCTGCTTATAGGTCTCGATCCTGTCTGGCTCCACCGTGGCCATCACATACAGGGCGTAGCGACGGACCCGATCCACTCTGCCGCCAGCCTGCAGGCGCTGGACCAAGGCCGCGGCGAGTTCCAGCGCCGCTTCCACATGACGGTTGAACGCCACCATCATCAGCAACTGCGCGATGCGCGCCTCGACTTCCCCGGCTACCTCTTCGGGCTCCAACGTCGTTTGATCCAGCAGCACGTGGGCAAACTGCGGCTGCCAGGGCCACGACCGCACGGCCTCGGGAAACAAGTCCGCCAACTCCGTCGAATAGCTCCACCCTCGGGGTCCCTGATAGAACACCACCGGCACGATGGGCCGCAAGCCTGTCTGGTCCGGCGCTTGCCGGAGGCTGGCGTCCCAAATGCGACAGCAATACTTCAACAACCGGAACCGCATCCAACGGTCCGGCGAGGATTGATGCTCGAACAACAAATACAGCGCCACCGGCTCCTGGGTTTCGGCAAGCTCCACGTGATAGAGCAGGTCGGATTGGCTCTCGCGCAGGTCCTCATCGAGGAAGGTGCCGTCCTGAAGGGTGAGGGAGGACCAGTCGATACGGTCCCGGACCTCCGGGGGCAAGGCGGTCTGCAACAGGCTGGCGGCTTCGGAAGCATTGGAGAAGACGGCGCGAAAGAGTTTGTCGTGGGGTTGGTAGAGTTCGTCGGCCATGGAGTCTCTTTCGTCGGGCTTGGCCTGTATGGCGCTGGCGCCATAGCCATGCAAGGATACCTTGGAATTTACATACCACAGACAGCGCCGCCGCCGAAGCAGCGGTGCGGGCCCGCCCAGGACTGGCAAGCCCCGACGCTGCGCCACGTTGACTTTAACGAATCCGTACCTAGATTTTTTCCGAGAATTCCCGCGCTGCCTGGAACGTCCATCAAGCCGGAAACGGGCTTTATTCGGGCAAGTCCCCGCGCTTTCGCGGACGGGAGTCCGGAGGAATCATGGATATCAATCGTTTGACCGACAACTCGCAGGAAGCGTTGCGCCAGGCCCGGACCCTGGCGTCGCGGCGCAATCATCAGGGGGTGGACGTCGAGCACCTGCTCTCCGCCCTGCTGGAGCCGGCCGACGGCGTCGTCACGGCGGTGCTGGTCCGGATCGGCGTCTCCGTGGCCGCGGTGAAGAAGGGCCTCGGCGAGGAGCTCGACCGCATCCCGCAGGTGACCGGGAGGGGAGCGGCGGCCGGGCCGGAGCAGCTCTACGTGACCCAGCGGCTGTCGCGCCTGTTCACCCGGGCCGAGGACGAGGCCCGCAGCCTCAAGGACGACTACATCAGCGTCGAGCATCTGCTGCTGGCCACCCTGGAAGAGGGCGGCAAGGCGAGCCAAGTCCTTCGAGCCCAGGGGGTGAGCCGCGACACGCTGCTGGACGCGCTCCGGAACGTGCGCGGCCACCAGCGCGTCACCAGCCAGAACCCGGAGGGCACCTACCAGGCGCTGGAACGCTACGGCCGGGACCTGACCCAGCTCGCATCCCAGGGCAAGCTCGATCCCGTCATCGGCCGGGACCAGGAGATCCGCCGGGTGGTGCAGGTGCTGTCCCGCCGCACCAAGAACAATCCCGTGCTCATCGGCGACCCCGGCGTGGGCAAGACCGCCATCGTCGAAGGGCTGGCGCTGCGCATGGTGGCGGGCGACGTGCCCGAGGGCCTCAAGCGCAAGCGCATCGTGGTGCTGGACATGGGGCAGCTCATCGCCGGCGCCAAGTACCGGGGCGAGTTCGAGGAGCGCCTCAAGGCCGTGCTCAAGGAGGTGCAGGAGTCCTCCGGCGAGGTGATCCTGTTCATCGACGAGCTGCACACCGTGGTGGGCGCCGGCGCCGCCGAAGGGGCCATGGACGCCAGCAACCTGCTGAAGCCCATGCTGGCCCGGGGCGAGCTTCACTGCATCGGCGCCACCACCCTGGACGAGTACCGCAAGTACGTGGAGAAGGACCGGGCGCTGGAGCGGCGGTTCCAGCCGGTAACGGTGGACCAGCCCACGGTGGAAGACACCATCTCCATCCTTCGGGGGCTGCGGGAACGTTACGAGCTGCACCACGGCGTGCGCATCAAGGACGGCGCGCTGGTGACCGCCGCGGTGCTGTCGCACCGCTACATCAGCGACCGCTTTCTGCCGGACAAGGCCATCGACCTGGTGGACGAGGCCGCGTCGAAGCTGCGCACGGAGATCGACTCCATGCCCGCGGAACTGGACCAGGCTTCCCGCCAGGTCATGCAGCTCGAGATCGAGCGCGAGGCCCTGCGCAAGGAGAGCGACGACGCATCGCGGGAGCGTCTGGCCAGGCTCGAGAACGAGCTCGCCAACCTCAAGGAAGAGGCCAACAAGCTCAAGGCGCGCTGGGAGATGGAAAAGGACGCCATCGCCCGCCTGCGCAAGCTCAAGGAGGAGATCGACGAAACCCGCCGGGCCATGGAGCAGGCGGAGCGCGAGTACGACCTCAACCGCGTGGCCGAGCTCAAGTACGGCAAGCTGAGTCGGCTCGAGAGCGATCTCGCCAGGCAGGAGGAGAGCCTCAGGACCGAGGACGGCGGAGTCCTGCTCAAGGAGGAGGTGGACGAGGACGACATCGCCGAGGTGGTGTCCCGCTGGACCGGCGTGCCGGTGTCGAGGCTGCTGGAAGGCGAACGGGATAAGCTGCTGCGCCTGGGCGAGCACCTGCACAAGCGCCTCATCGGCCAGGACGAGGCGGTGTCGGCGGTGGCCGACGCGGTGGTTCGCGCCCGGTCGGGGCTCAAGGACCCCAACCGGCCCATCGGTTCGTTCATCTTCCTGGGCCCCACGGGCGTGGGCAAGACCGAGTTGGGCCGGGCGCTGGCCGAGTTCCTGTTCGACGACGAGGCCAACATGGTCCGTCTCGACATGTCCGAGTACATGGAGAGACACACGGTGGCGCGGCTCGTGGGCGCTCCGCCGGGATACGTGGGCTATGATGAGGGCGGGCAGCTCACCGAGGCGGTGCGGCGCCACCCCTACTCGGTGATCCTGTTCGACGAGGTCGAGAAGGCCCATCCCGATGTCTTCAACGTCATGCTGCAGATCCTCGATGACGGGCGGCTGACGGACGGGCACGGCCGCACCGTGGACTTCAGGAACGCGGTGGTGATCATGACCTCCAACATCGGCAGCCAGCTCATCCTGAACTACAGCGGCCGGAACGACGACAGCGGCTACGAGGCCATGAAGCGGGAAGTGCTCGACCTGTTGCGGCGCGAGTTCCGGCCCGAGTTCCTGAACCGGGTGGACGACATCGTGGTCTTCCACGGCCTCACCCGCGAGGACCTCCGAGAGATCGTCGAGATCCAGCTCGGCCACCTGCGCCAGCGGCTGAGCGAGCGCCACATCCGCCTGGATCTCACCCGGAAGGCCAAGGACCACTTCGCCGACACGGGCTACGACCCCGCCTACGGCGCCCGGCCGCTGAAGCGGCTGATCCAGAAGGAGCTCGAGACCGCCCTGGCCCGGAAGCTCCTGGCCGGCGAGGTCAAGGACCACAGCCGCGTGACGGTGGACCACGACGGCGCCGGCCTCACGCTGTCGGCTTCAGCGGTGGCGGACGCCGCGTAGCGCCTTGTGTCGTGAACGAGTGCGCCGGGATACGTCGGCAATGCACGACGGAGCGGTGGTCGTTGCCAGTCTCCCCAATGGACAAGATGCGGCAACCGCTGATAGGATAAGGGTGTTATGAGCACTCTCGCGTTCGATACCCACAAGGCGGTGAAGGAACTCAAGCAGGCGGGCTTCGACGATACCCAGGCCGAGGCCGTCGTCGCCACCGTGGGTGACGCCATTGGCGGCAACGTCGCCACGAAGACGGACATCGCCGCGCTCAAGACCGACATCGCCGCGCTCAAGGCGGACATCTACCGGCATCTATGGCTCATGGCGGCCGGAATCGTCGGTCTTACCGTTACTCTGGTGAAGTTGATCCCCTGACCCATGATCATCTCCCGATCCTCCGGATGCAGTCCCTTCTGAGAAAAAACATCGAAGATCTGGCAGGCTACACGCCCGGAACACAGCCCGGGCGGACCGACCTCATCAAGCTCAACACCAACGAGAACCCCTATCCGCCGTCCCCCAGGGTCCGGGCCGCGGTGCGCAAGGAAATCACCTCCTCGCTGCGCCTCTATCCCGACCCCGTGGCCCTGGATCTGCGCAAGCGTGCGGCCGTCCTCTACAACGTGCGGCCGGAGAACGTGATGGCCGGCAACGGCTCGGACGAGCTGCTGTCGATCCTGATGCGCTGCTACGTGGGGGAGGGCGATTGCGTCTCCTATCCCGTCCCCACCTACACCCTGTACGAGACGCTGGTGGCCATACAGGACGGGCGCAGCCTGACCGTTCCCTATCCGGACGACTTCACCATACCGGCGCCGCTCTACTCCCAGTCGAGCAAGGTGACGCTCCTGTGCAATCCCAACGCCCCGTCGGGCACCCTGGAGCCGGTGAGCGAGATCGCCCGTCTGGCGCGTTCCGTGGCGGGTCTCCTGATCGTGGACGAGGCCTATATCGACTTCGCCGACGGCGACGAAAGCGCCGTCGCCCTGGTCAAGCGCTTTCCCAACCTGGTGGTGCTGCGCACCTTCTCCAAGGCTTTCTCGCTGGCCGGAATGCGCGTGGGGCTGGCCTTCGCCAGCGAAGACATCGTGCGCAACCTGGTCAAGGTCAAGGACTCCTACAACCTCTGCCGTGTGAGCCTCGCCGCCGCCGCCGCCGCGCTGGAGGACGTGGAATGGATGAGGCGGAACGTCGGGCGGATCCAGCGCACCCGCAGGACGCTGGTCCGGGGTCTGCGCAAGCTGGGCTTCGACGTGCGCCCGTCCCAGGCCAACTTCGTGATGGCCCGGCTGGGCGGTGACGGCATCCGGTGGTTGTACGACGGGCTCCGGGACAAGGGCATCCTGGTGCGCTTCTTCGACGCCCCCGGGCTCCGGAACATGATCCGGGTGACGGTGGGAAGACCCCGGGAGATCCGGGCGCTGCTGCGGGAGACCGAAGCCCTGCTCCAGGGCCGGGGCCTGATTCGACGGGCGTCGCAGGGAACGGGCGCTACTGCGCCGCGGCGGCCTTGGCGCGGCGGTTGGCCTCCACCCTGATCTTGACGATCCTTCGGCCTTCCACGTCGGCGATGGTGAGCCGGTGGCCGTCGGTTTCGATCTTCTCGCCGCCCCGGGGAATCCGCTTCAGCTTGGCCAGCACGAACCCTGCCAGGGTATGGTAGTCCACCGACTCCTCGAAGGGCAGATGGTAGTCCGACTGGAGGTCCTTGAGCAGGGCGGATCCCGACACCACCAGAGAGCCGTCCGGCAGCCGCTCCACCGGCCCCCGTTCCTCGGCGTCGTACTCGTCGCGGATCTCGCCGACGATCTCCTCGAGAATATCCTCCAGCGTGGCCAGCCCTTCCACCTCGCCGTACTCGTTCACCACCATGGCCAGCGCCATGCGGCGCCGCTGCAGGTCCTTCAGGAGCTGGCTGATGCGCAGCGAACTGGGCACGAAGAAGGGCGGATGCATCAGGTTGCGCAGGTCGAGGGGCTCGTTGGCCTGCATCGCCCGCAGGATGTCCTTGTTGTACAGGATGCCCAGGATCCGATCCATGTCGTTCTGGTAGACCGGCAGCCGGGAAAAGCCGCTCTCGACGAAGTTCCGCAGGACGTCGGCCGGCTCCGTTTCGATGTCGACGGCGTGAATCTCGGTCCTGGGGATCATCACGGCCCTTACCGAGGTGTCCACGAAGTCGAAGACGCTGTGGATCAGCTCCCTCTCGGTCTCGTCGAAGATCCCCTTGGCGGTGCCTTCCCGGATGAGCGACTTGACCTCTTCCTCGGAGATGAAGCTGGCGGCGCCGGTATCCTTGCCGCCGAAGATCCGCAGGACCGCGTTGCTGGAGCGGGTCAACAGCTTGACCAGGAAAGACGTGCTCCTGGAGATGGCGTCGATGGGGAGCGCCACGAAGGACGCGATGCGTTGGGAATAGCGCAGCGCCAGGGACTTGGGCACGAGTTCGCCCAGCACCAGGCTCAGATAGGCGATGGGCAGGACCACGATGAGGATGGCGGCGTAGTTGCCCCAGGTCTGGGCGTACGGAATCGGCAGCGATTCGATTCGCGGCTCCAGGAGCTGGATGGCGCCGGCGCCTCCGATGGCGGAGGCCAGGGTGCCGACGAAGGTGATGCCGATCTGGACCGTGGCCAGAAACCGGTCCGGCTCCTCCTTGAGCCGGCCCAGGGCCGCGGCCGAGCGCGCGCCTCTGCCGTGCCCCTGGTCGACACGGATCCTGCGCGTCGCAATGACGGCGATCTCCGCCGCGGCGAAGAATCCGTTGGCCAGGATCAACAAGAAGATGACCGTTGCACCCAACCATATGCTGTCAAGCATCGATAGATCTCCCGTCCGGAATGCCGGGATACGAAAGGGCACGGAAGAATCCCGCCCCCGGGGCGAGCCGGGCGCGAAAATTCCCCGGACGTTCAGTTCAGACTAGAGGCACATGCGTCCAGGTGGACAAAAGGAGACTTCGAGGAAGCAGAGGAGGACGATGGGAGCCTTCAAGGGCGGTGTGCGCGACGGCGGTATACTGTCATCTTGCGGGTCATCGGACATGGACGGACTCCTTGTCTCCGTTGCGCCGGAGACATGCATACCTTGAAACTTGGGAAAAATTTCCTTCATCCGCCGAGAAAAAGCAAGCCCCGACCCGACACCCGCCGGTTGACCTGCACATCCTTATCCGTTATGCAGACCATCTTGAGCGTTTGGCCCATGACGACGCGCCGACTCCTGCGACTGCTGAAGGAATGTCTTGATGGGAGGGCCTTGACGCCGGGCGACGCCCTTCTGCTCTCCGGTGTCGAGGGAGATGAGCTCACGGCGCTTCTTGGAGCGGCGGCGGAGTTGCGCGACCGTCACAAGGGCCGGATCGTCACCTTCTCCCCCAAGGTCTTCGTTCCGCTGACCAATCTCTGCCGCGACTTCTGCGGGTATTGTACATTTCGCAAGGCTCCCGGAGAGGAGGGCGCCCGGACCCTGACCCTGGACGAGGTGCTGGACACGGTACGGCGGGCCAGGTCGATGGGCTGCACCGAGGCGCTGCTCAGCCTGGGGGACAAGCCGGAAGCCATCTATCCCGAGATGCGGGAGTTTCTGAGGCAGCGCGGTCACCGCAGGACGCTGGAATACCTGTACGAGGCCTGCCGGACCGTGCTGGAAGAGACCGGGCTGCTGCCCCACGCCAACCCCGGACTCATGGCCCGCGCGGACCTGGAGCGGCTCAGACAGGTCAACGTGAGCATGGGGCTCATGCTGGAGAACGTCAGCGAGCGCCTCATGGCGCCCGGCGGCCCCCATGCCGACGCTCCCGACAAGAAGCCGTCGGCGCGGCTCCGTACCCTGGCGGAGGCGGGCAGGTTGTGCATCCCCTTCACCACCGGGATCCTCATCGGCATCGGCGAGACCTGGGAGGAGCGGATCGCATCCTTGTACGCCATCCGGGAGCTGCACCAGCGTTACGGCCACATCCAGGAAGTGATCGTGCAGAACTTCCGCGTCAAGCCCGAGATTCCCATGCGCGATCACCCGCAGCCGGACTACGACCAGGAGGCCGGGACCATCGCCCTGGCACGGCTGATCCTGGGCGGCGACATGAACATCCAGGCGCCGCCCAACCTGACTCCCGAGTGCTACGAGTGGTACCTCGACGCGGGCATCAACGACTGGGGCGGGGTTTCGCCCGTGACCCGCGACTTCATCAACCCGGAGGCCCCCTGGCCCCACTTGGTGGAGCTTGCGGACCGGACCGCGGCCGCGGGTTTCACCTTGAGATCCCGGCTTCCCATCTATCCGGAGTACATCGCCCGGGCGGAGCGGTTCATCGCGCCCGAACTGATCCCCTGCGTAGAGAGGTTGTGCGGCGAGGATGGCCTCGGCGCCGTTGGAGGATATCATGAGCCACATCGAAGCGATGTTCGACCATGACGACGGGGGCGAACGGCTGAACCGGCTGCTGCCCCGCATCGACGAACGAGTCGCGCGAATCCTGGAGCGCGCCCTGGAGGGCCGTGAGACCACGCGGGACGAAGGGCTGATCCTGTCCGAGGTGAGCGGCGACGAGCTCGCCGCCCTCGCGGTCACGGCCGATCTGATGCGGCAGGCCCGGGTGGGCGACCGCGTCACCTACGTGGTGTGCCGCAACATCAACTTCACCAATGTGTGCTACGTCGGCTGCAAGTTCTGCGCGTTTCACACCGGCCCCAACAAGGCCGGAAGCTGGGACAACTCTCTGGACGAGGTGGCGGACAAGGCCGAGGACGCGTGGAACCGCGGCGCCACCGAGATCTGCATGCAGGGCGGTCTGCCGCGCGGCATGACCCCCTACTACTACCGCGACCTGCTGCAGGCCATCCGCTCCCGCGTTCCCGGCATCCACATCCATGCCTACTCGCCCATGGAGATCACCTACGGCGTGGAGCTCACCGGTCTCCCGCTGGACGACTACCTCCTCATGTTGCGCGAGGCCGGCCTCGACAGCGTGCCGGGCACGGCCGCCGAGATCCTCGACGACGAGGTCCGGATGGTGCTGTCGAAGAACAAGGTCAGCACCGAGCAATGGATACGGGTCATCAAGACCGCCCATCGAGTGGGTATCTTCACCACTTCCACCATGATGTACGGCCACCGGGAGAACGGCAGTCACTGGGTGAACCACATGCTGCTGCTGCGGGACATCCAGAAGGAAACCGGCGGCTTCACCGAGTTCGTCCCGCTGGGGTTCGTGCACGAGAATACCGCGCTCTTCCAGCAAGGACTGGCCCGGCCCGGCCCCACGGAGGAAGAGGACATCCGCGTCCACGCGCTGGCGCGAGTACTGTTGAACGACGCCATTCCCAACGTCCAGGTCTCCTGGGTGAAGATGGGCCGGCGCATGTCGCAACTCTGTCTGCGGGCCGGCGCCAACGACTTCGGCGGCACGCTCATGGAAGAGAGCATCTCGCGTCTGGCCGGCTCCACCGAGGGACAGATGATCCGGCCCCACGAGTTCCGTTCGTTGATCCGCGGCATCGACCGGGTGCCTGCGGAGCGCTCCACCGGCTACGGCATCCTGCGGACCTGGGAGGACGACGCCGCGATTCCCGCCAGCGAGTTCGCGCCATCCGACCGTGCTCCGGATCAGCCGGGTGCCGGCCTGTAGTAAGCGCGGCGGCGGCGCCCTGGAGTCGAGGTCCGTGGACCCGGATGCGCAGGGCGAGCCGTCTTCCTGCTCCGGCACGGAACCGGCCGCCGGGACCCTCGTGCTCCTCACCGGAGGCACGGGCGGAGCAAAGCTCGTGCTGGGGCTCCACGAGGAGACGGCGCCCGAGGACCTGACGGTGGTGTGCAATACCGCCGACGACTCGGTGGTGCACGGCCTCCACGTATCCCCCGACGTCGACACCATCGTCTACACCCTCGCCGGCCTCATCGACCCCGCCAGGGGCTGGGGCATCCGCGACGACACCTTCACGGTGCTGGACCAGCTCCAACGGCTCGGCAACGAGACCTGGTTTCATCTGGGCGACCGGGACATCGCCCTTCACCTCACCCGTAGCCGTCTCCTGGCCCAGGGACGGCCGCTGTCGCGCGTCACCGCCTCGCTCTGCCGCGCGCTGGGGGTGAGGTCCACCGTGCTGCCCATGTCCGACCAGCGGGTGGAAACCCGGCTTGCCACCTCGGAAGGAGAGCTTTCCTTCCAGGAATACTTCGTCAAGGAGCGCTGGCAGCCGGAGGTCCTGAGCCTCCAATACCGCGGCATCGAGCAGTGCCGCCCCGCGCCGGGCGTGCTGGAGGCCATCCACGGCGCCGCCCTGGTGGTGGTGTGCCCCAGCAACCCTGCCACCAGCATCGGCCCCATCATCGCGGTGCCCGGAGTGCGGCAGGCATTGCGGGAGGCATCCGCCAGGGTCGTGGCCGTGAGTCCCATGGTGCAGGGACGTTCCTTCAGCGGCCCGGCCTCCAGGCTCATGGCGACGTTGGGCGTGGAGGCATCGGTGACGGGACTCGCCGGGGCCTACCGCGATTTCGTGGACGTGCTGGTGATCGACGAGGCGGACCGGGGTCTCCGACCGGCCATCGAGGCTCTCGGCGTTGACGTGTGGGCGACTTCCATCCGCATGGACACCCTGGACGACAAGAAGCGGCTCGCCCGGGATCTGCTGCCTCTCCTGCGCGCAGACGACTCGGCGCAGCAGCCCCTCCGGGGTCTGCACCGCAGCAAATCCTGACAGGACGGTGACCGTGTCGGCGAACCGCTTCGCAGGCAGCAGCCCCTCCGGGAGTCTGCGGGAAATCGCTGGGAAGGATCCCGACGGGCTCGCGCAGTGTCCTGAACCGACCGTGGAGAAGATGCGCAGGACTTCGGTCGTCGGCAAGGCGCGATGATGAGCAGTGGCCGATACCGCGCGGGAAGGAGCAACGCAGCCCGAAGGCGAAAAGGACCGGCCGATTCGCAACGGTTGGTTCAGGACGCAGGACCATTTCACGCTGGCTGAGCATCCGCTCCGGATGGGCCGAAGCACTCATCAGTGCCGTCACGGCAGTCTGGGGGCTCCGTGGGAGCCGCCGGTCGGATCTCGTCCGGGTCTCGCCATCCGAGCGATTGAATCCGGTTTGGAACCGTAGCGTGAAATGATCCTGTCCAGGACGACACCAGGGTTGTACAGTGCTCCGATCCATTCTACCATGCAGGTTCCCGGTGTCCACGAACTTGACTTTCCACGGACTTCCCGGTGTCCACGAACTTCGGTTCCAGGACCGGAGATGCCAGTGCGGTGTCCCGTATCAACGACCATGACCATGGATGCGGGACACCACACTGGCATCTTTTTTCGATCATGAACATTGGCGCGCTCATTCCGGTCAAGGGGTTTCACGGGGCCAAGCAGCGGCTGGCGTCGCGGCTCAGCCTGCCCGAGCGCTCGGAGTTGATGAAGGCCATGGTGCACGACGTGCTGGCCGAGGTGATCCGGGCCAAGGGCATCCACAAGACATATGTCGTCACCGGCTCCGACGAGGTGGCGCGCCGGGTTTCAGCCTTGAAGGTGGAGGTGGTTCGGGAACCGAACGAGACCGGCGAGACCGACGCGGTCCACTTCGGCCTCGACGTGATGAAGAAGGCGGGCATGGATGCGGCCCTGGTCTTGCCGGGGGACATCCCGCTGTTGCGGGCGGAGGACGTGGAGTGCGTGCTCCGGGCCGCGCCCGCCCCCACGGACCGGCCTTTCGCCGTCCTCGTGCCTTCCCATGACCGCATGGGGACCAACGCGCTGCTGCTGGCGCCGCCGGACGTCCTCCGGCTCCGCTTCGGCCCCGACAGCTTCCGCTACCATCTGAACGAGGCGTCCGCCCGCGCAGTCCCGGTCAACGTCATCGAGAACTCGCGGATCGCGCTGGACATCGACGAGCCCGCGGACCTCCGGCAGCTCATCTGCCGGCTGGAGAGCGGACGCACCCACGATCGTCTTGCCGCCATGAGGGACAACGGCAGCAGCTTCTTCGCCGAAGCGGGTTGATGCGGCGCCTCGGGACCTTGCTGAAAAAAACACCGTGACGGCCCGAAAGTCGCGCCCGCGCCGGGAAACCTGTCGAAGGACCTCGTGCCGGACGATGGCAGTTCGATCAGAGTTTCCCTGGGAGTGGGAGCGGAAAGAGGGTGCGGGTTGATGCGGCGCATGGAGATTATCGGCGTGGAGGGGCTCGGCGAGATCGAGCCCGGCGACCCGTTGGGGCGGCTGGTAGTGGAGGCGTGCGCGCGCCAGCGGGCGCCGCTGCTGGACGGCGACGTGCTCGTGCTGGCGCAGAAGATCGTCTCCAAGTCGGAAGACCGCACCGTGGACCTGTGCGCCGTCACTCCCTCGGCCGAGGCGTCGAGGCTTTCGACCGAGCTCGACGGCAAGGACCCCCGGCTGCTGGAGCTCATCCTTCGGGAGAGCCGCCGCATCGTGGCCAAGGGGCGCAGCACCATCATCGTCGAGACCCGTCACGGCTTCGTGTGCGCCAACGCCGGCATCGACCTGTCGAACGTCGGCGTCCGGCGCGCGCTGCTGCTGCCCAAGGATCCGGACGGTTCCGCCCGGCGCATCCGCGACGAGGTGCAGCGGTTCACGGGGTCGGCGGTGGGCGTCGTCATCACCGACACCTTCGGGCGTCCCTGGCGCCTCGGCGCTACCGACGTGGCCATCGGTGTAGCCGGTTTCGGCCCCCTCATCGACTACCGCGGGCAGACGGACCCGTACGGATACGAACTCAAGGCCTCGGTCACCGCGGTGGCCGACCAGATCGCCGGCGCTGCGGAGCTGGTCATGGGAAAGACCGGCCGCGTACCCGCCGCCATCGTCCGCGGCTGCGAGCTGCCCCAGCAAGACGGGTCGGCGCAGGATCTGATCCGGCCGCCGGCGGACGACCTGTTCCGCGGCTAATGATCCAGGCGTTTCACGGCCCTCCGACCCTCCCTCCGACTCCCTCCGACTCCCTCTCCCCCCGGGAGAGGGCCGGGGTGAGGGCGCCCCATATTTGCAGCACCCCACACGACCATGCTATGAGCCTTCCCATGCAGGATTCCATTTCGATCGCTATCGTGGGAGGAACCGGAAGTCTGGGAATGGGCTTGGCGGGACGCTTGGCTCGGCCCGGCGTGCGGGTGATTATCGGTTCGCGGGACGCCCAGCGCGGCGCGGATGCGGCCAGGGCTCTGAACCAGAGGTTGGGCACGGACCTCGTGGAGGGCATGCTCAACGCCGACGCGGTCCGGGAAGCGGAGTTGGCCGTCATCTCGGTCCCCTACGAGGGGCAGGAGAAGATGGTGAGCGACCTGGCCGGAGAGCTGCGCGGCAAGATCGTCATCGACGCGGTGGTGCCGTTGCTCAAGGGCAGGCCGTTCGTGCCCGAGGCCGGCTCGGCGCTGCTGGAGGCGCAGAAGATCCTGGGCGACGACACTCCGGTCATCGGCGCCCTGCACAACATCTCGGCGCTGGACCTCGGCCGCCCGGACGAACCCCTGGGCGACGTGCTGGTCTGCGGCGACGGCAGGAAAGCCAAGGAGCGGGTGATCGAATTGCTGGACCGCATCGGCGCCACCGGCCTGGATGCCGGCCCGGCGGCCAACGCCTACGTGGTGGAAGGGCTGACCGGCGTGCTCATCGCCCTCAACCGGCGCTACAAGTCGAAGCACGCCAGCGTCAAGATTACGGGCATTCACCAGGAGCCTGGGCGGCGCCAAACCGGATGATCCCGTGGACTTGATTCGGTATGACCGCCTGAAAATGGCCTCCATTTTGCTGTCTCGCCGCGATTCGCCAAGTCCGGCCGGCTCCTGGTTACCGTAACGAGTCGTCCTCCGTCGGCATATACTTGCCTTCTTCGTCCAGGGTGATCCGCTTCCGCTCGTTGAGGCGCCCCACCAGCGCCATGACGGTGGCGAACGCCTGGTCCGGGAACGCGTCCAGGATCTCGCTGAAGGTCAGCCGCTTCTCGCCCAGCATGGCCAGCGCCCGTTCCGCCAGCCGTTCGACGGCGGCGGCGTCCGCCGCCGCGGGCTGGGGCGCGGCCGGGGACTCGCCCAGGTAGTCGTCCAGCACCGCCTTCCCCTGGTTGTGGTAGAGGATGCGGTTGTAGCGGTAGCGCGGCACGTTCTCGGGAATCGTGGCGTCGATGCCCATCTTGGCGGTGGTGGGGACGCCGTTGGCGCTCGGCGGGATGGACGGGTCCAGCGGCTTCGAGCGGGCGTTGGAAAGGATGACGGTGTCCCGGTCGGCCTGCACGCGGGTGGCGATGGCCCATTCCACTTCCTGGGGGTCGAAGATGTCGATGTCGTCGTCGGTCACCACCACGTACTTGATGTCGGCGATGGACAAGAGCGCGGCAATGGCGTTCTTGCCGTCGCCGGGGCTCTTCCGGATGGCTGCCACGAGGTGCCAGTGACAGCAGCCTCCCGGCGTCACGTTGATGGCGGTGACCTGAACGCCGGTCTCCGCCATCACGCGCCAGGCCGCCGCCTCGTAGATGGGCGCGCTCATCCACAGATTCTCCCAGGGCATGTGCAGCGCGTAGTAGATGGGGTCGCGCCGATGCAGCACGGACTTCACGTGGACGTTGGGGTTGCGGTGGGTGCCCCCCACCAGGCGCGAGAACTCGCCGAAGGGGCCCTCGGGATGAACCCAGCCCTCGGGCGGGATCTCCCCCTCCAGGACGATCTCGGCACCGGCGATGAACGGCGCCGGCCCGGCGACCCCCGGCGTCAGCTCCACCGGACGCCCGCCGAGGGCGCCGGCGAAGCCCAGCTCGTTGGTCCCCAGGGACGCCTTGAAGAGCGCCCCCATCATCTCCCGCGGATGCACGCCGATGGAAATGGAGATGGGCAGCGGGCGTTTTTCCGCCAGCGCCCGCTCGGCGAACTTGCGGAGGTTGTTGGGGGTGACGATGTCGATGCCGGTGACGTTCCGCTCCTTCAGCATCAGACGGTAGATCCCGGCGTTCATGCCGTACTCGGGATCTTCGGAAATCACCACCGCGGCCGTGATCATGGGCGCGCCGTCCAGGGTGGAGAAGATGGGCGCCGGCAGCTTGAACAGGTCCACGTCCTCGCCCTGCTGCACGATCTCCTTGACCGGGGCGTCCTCCACCATCACCGGCTCGATGGAGTTGGACATGGCCCATTGGAACCGCTTGTGGATCTCGGGGTAGGGAGCGTCCAGGGCCAGACCCAGGCGCTCCCGCTTCTGGAGCAGTCCGCAGGCCACGGGAAAGGAGTACCCCACGGGATTCTCGAACAGCAGCGCCCGGTCGCTCTGGGCCGTGAGCGCCGCCACGTCCCTCAGGTCCACCGGTTTGCGTATGTCCAGCAGTTCGTCATTGGCCCGCAGCAGCTCGAGGTACTCCCGAAAGGTCCCGTTCATGTCTCCACCTCCGGACGGCAGCATATCCAAGAGCCTGTTCTGCATCAACCGAGCCCCCGGGACGAACTTTGCGCTTGACACCCGCGATGTAGCGGGGGAGGATATTCTACGCTGTATTGGGTGCCTGAGATCGAGTGACGGGAGACAAGTGTGATCGATCGGCAACTGCTCGATATCCTGGCATGTCCCGAGACCCGGGAAAGCGTCTTGCTGGCTGACGAGACTTTCATCGACAGGATCAACCGCAGGATCGAAGCGGGGGAGATGGTCAACCGCGCCGGTGAGAAAGTGAGCGAACGGGTGAACGGCGGGCTCATACGGAGGGACCGCAGATACATGTACGTGATCCGTGACGACATACCCGTCATGCTCATCGAGCAGGCGATCCCGTTGGAAGGTCTTGTGGATGAGCGCTGAGCGCACCGCCGCTACCTTGACCATGAGCCAGGCAATTCTTCTCCGCGCCGGAGTGGTGGAATTGGTAGACGCGCTGGACTCAAAATCCAGTAGGGGCAACCCTGTGGGGGTTCGAGTCCCCCCTCCGGCACCACCACCGCCGGTAAAATCGCACACCAGCGAAGGTAAGCGTACGCTGTAGTGAATCCGCCCCCGCCCCCCCGGTCTTGCCCGGTTCCTTCACCGTCGTCGTAGTTCGGTGCGTCCACCCGGCGCGGTCTCTGACGTCATTCTCTGAATGGACGGTTCCTTGCCGCGGTGTTGCGTGGCGGGGATGCGAGCATCTTCTCCACGAAGAACTCCGCGGCCTTGTAGGAGCTGCGCACCATGGGACCGGCGGCGACGCAGCGGAAGCCGAGTTGCATGCCATGCTTTTCGTAGTCTCGAAAGCGGTCCGGGTGCAGGAACTCGGTCACGGCAAGGTGCTTCCTGGTGGGCTGGAGGTACTGGCCCAGGGTGAGGATGTCCACGTCCCGGGCACGCAGGTCCCGCATGGTGGCCAGGACCTCGTCGGCTGTTTCGCCAAGGCCCAATAGAATCGCGCTCTTGGTGTAGACGCGGGGGTCCAGGGTTTTGACGTTCGCCAGGACCTCCAGGGTCTGCTCGTAGCCGCACCGCCGGTCCCGGACATGGCGGGTGAGACGCTGGACGGTCTCGATGTTCTGGCCGATGACCTGTGGTGCGGCCTCCACGACCTTCGCGAGCGCGTGGACATCGCCGCGAAAGTCCGGGATCAGCGTCTCGATGATCAGTTCCGGGCAGCGGCGCCGGGTCTCCCGGATGGTATCGGCGAAGATCCCGGCGCCGCCGTCCTCCAGGTCGTCGCGGTCCACGGAGGTGATGACGACGTAGCGGAGCTCCATCCGAGCCAGGGCTTCCGCCACGCGTCGGGGTTCGTCCCGGTCCACGGGGGTGCCGGCCTTGGCGGTCTTGACGGCGCAGAACCGGCACCCGCGGGTGCAGACGTCTCCGAGGATCATGATGGTGGCGGTGCCGGATTGCCAGCACTCGGCCAGATTGGGGCAGCGCGCCTCCTCGCACACCGTGTGCAGCTTCAACCCGCGGAAGTTGTCCCTGAGGCGGTTGTAGCCGGTCCCGGAAGGCAGTCGGACCTTCAGCCACGGCGGCTTGTGTCCCGCTTGCGGGCGTGCGTCGAACATCATATTCCAGACTATCCCACGCCTCGAAAAAAGGCCACCCATCGCCGCCTCCCAAATCCGTCATCAAACGAAGCGCGGGAGAGATTTGGGAGGAAGGATTCGGTAATCAGGAGCATGGAGAGGGAGTGTAGGGGGGGTTGACGGGGGGTGGGTGGGCTCTCCATCGGGAGTTGGCAGTGTATGGGCGCACCGGGGAGGTTGCTGGCGAGTCAAAGGCAACACTCCGGCGGTGCCACCCGGTGGGGTCGCTCTCGACGGTGAGTCTGATACTGGGTGTTCTAGGCTGCGGCGGGGTCGGCAGCCAGCGCCTGTATCCTGCGCCGGGTCTTCAGCAGCAGGTCATAAGAAGGATGGCCTCGAGCCAAGCGGATGATCCACTTCCGAGCGTGCCGCACCACTCGACCCGGAAGGGCAATCACGGCGAAGCGCACGGCCTTCAAACGCTTGCCGATCCACTTCTCACCCCACAGCCGCTTCATGACCGCGTTGAGGTTGAACGCCAACACCGCCATCGCCCACCATGCCGCGTTGCTCCCGAACAACCCGGAAGGCAGCCGGCCCCCGGCCAAGTCACTTTTCAGAACACTATGGGCCTGTTCGCTCTTGCCACACCGCTGCCGGTACCCCTCCACCACCGCATCCCCGGCAATCTTGCGGTTGGTGACGATGCCAAAGACCTTGTGCCATCCCCCGTTGGACGACTCCATGGTGGGAAACGGCAACTCCATCTGATCCTCCATCCCCGGGCAATGGCGGCTCTCTCAACGGCTCTCGGGTGGCGATGAATCGGTACGCCGGCCCCTTCTTCCGGCGTGCGATCCAGTTCGGCACGAAGCACACCTCCGCCCACTCCTGTTCGGTCTTCACCCGATTCTTGCCCGTCCCTCGGTACACAGGCTTCCACTCCCGCTCCCGAACCCGCCCTACCGCCCGCTTGAACGCCGCCGTCACGTCCACCCCCACCGCAAATTCGATCACCCCGAAGCGCTCGTCCTTCCCCTCCGCGCAGTACTTCAACAACTCCTGCTGGTACCCCGCCGTGTCCGACCTCAGCCGTACCGTCTTCACCCCACGAGGCAGATGCCGCAACGCTTCCCGCATCACCCGCAACTGCTCATACCCCGCAGGCACGTTCCCGTCCCGAAACTCCGAATGAACCACACTCTCCGTCTCCCACCAGTACGTCGTCAACGGCTGATACGCCTTGGTCTTCTGGTAGCTCGCCAATGCCTCCCGCTTCTGCGTCTCCACCAACGTCGCATCCATGTCCAGCGTCGCCTCCCGCTGAGGCCAACGCCTCTGCATCCAGCACAACATCGCCCCGTTCACCTCCCACAACCCTCGCAATGCCTCATTCTCCGCCGGAATGAACGCCTTGTGCTCCTCACGCTGGCCCTCCGCCTCCTCATCATGGAACCCTCGCAAATAACGAAACACCGCCGGCTCCGACGGAAACCCGCGCCGTCGCTCCACTCGCCATCGCCGCTCCAGCCCGCGCCGCTCTCCCCGATTCAGCCCGTGTCCCTCCGCCTCTCCCATCATTCGCTTCAACCCCTCGTCCTTCTCCAATACCTCCACGTCGCTCACCGACTCCCCGCCCGCCAAGTTCAGCAGCAACAGCGCCGTCACCACCTGGCTGTCCGTCCAGCCCTGTCCCCCTCTCCGTAGCCCCACACGCCCCTCCACCCATCGCTTCAACCCCATCGCCTCCATCAACTCCAGGTACACCCCCAGCCCTGACAATCCCGTCATCCCCGCCCTCTTCTTCTCTTCCTCATACTGGAATCCCAGTAGCCCTTGCTTCATAATAATTGCACCTCGTTGGTGATGGTCTTGCTTGCCTTACTACCATCCTTAGCCCCCTTTATCACGGGCTCCAACGAGGTCCATACTTTCTTGGTGACGGATTTAGGGCCTCCCCCTGATGGTTTCTTCTGTAGTTCTGTTGACACGAGACTCATTTCGAGATAAGAGGTAGTTTCTATCACGCTACGCGAAAGCCATTAACGTTACGCGGGGGGCGATGATCAACGCAAGAGACGATCCCATGCGTAGACAACGAAAGTCCCCCCCCCCCCCCCCCGGGACCGCGGGCTGAACATGCGCTCGCATTCTGGACAGATCCGGGGACGTGAGAGACGACACGCCGGCTCCGGCGTGCGCGGGCGGTACCGGATGACCGGTCCGGGACTGCCGCTGCTGCCTGTGTCTGGTGCACGGCCACGGCGTGCCCGCGTGTCGCCGTGGCGATTCCTGTGGCTCGCCGCCTCGTCGGTCGTGAATCGTCGCCGGCTCGCCCGCGGCATCCTGCCGATGCTGTTTGCGGTCATGCTCTGGTTGCCGCCGGCGGACGCACAGGCCCAGGGCGGCGGCAGGGAGTTTCTGTCCGCAACCTTCACGCCTGTCTTCCTGCACCTCAGGATAGATGGTTGCCGCAATGGCTTTGACGTGGCGGGAGAAGACAAGTCGTGCACCCTCCTCGATATCCTGGACCGCCGCATCTTCGACTATCGCGGACAGACATTGTGGTTCGCGTGGATCGAATACACGCACGATGAAGGACAACCCGGCGCCGCCCGCTATCTGGATGTCGCGTTCGAGCCGGTCAGAGGCGGCGGGACCGCGAACATACGGCTCGACGACGGGCTGACGTTGACCATCGCCGGCCAGAGTTTCACGCTGGATCGGCAGAGTGCGGTCGGCGCCGGGTCCAGCACGACCGCAAGCAGGTTTCGCTGGCCCGTTTCTTCCCGCGACTTGTTTCGAGCCGGGGAGTCCGTGTCCCTGGCCATGGCGTTTCCACGCCCCGGGATTTCCGTCTCTCCGGCGCGGCCGGTCGTCACGGAAGGGGAGGACGCGGCGTTCACCCTGGCGCGGACGCCGGATTATGCGGAAGCGCTGACGGAAGCGCTGGAAGTGTCGGTCGCGGTGACGGACGAGGATGGCGTCCTGGTGTCGGGGGCGCCGTCGAACGTGACCATCGGGGCCGGGGCCGCCACCGCCACGCTGCGCCTGGCCACGCGGGATCGGGAAGGTGCGCAGGACGATGCCGCGGTGGCGCTGGCGCTGCAATCGGGCGGCGCCTGGACGCTCGGCGCGCCGTCGGAAGCGGTGGTGACGGTGCGGGACGGCGACACCCAGGAGGTGACGGTCGCGGCGACGCCGGCCACCGTCGCGCACGGCGAGGATGCGGTGTTCACCCTGACGCGGGTGGGCGATCGGACGGCGCCGCTGACCGTCAGCGCCACGCTGACGGACGGCACCCGGTCGCCGCCGCCGGCGACGCCGGTCAGCGCGACTTTCGGGGCCGGGGCCGCTACGGCCACGCTGCGCCTGGCCACGCGGGACGAGGAAGGCGCGCAAGCCGACGCCGCGGTGGTGCTGGCGCTGCGGGACGGCGCGGCATACGACACCAGGGCTCCGTCCCGGGCGACGGTCGCGGTGCGGGACGAAGGCCGGAAGCCGGTGACGATTGCCGATGCGGCGCCGGTGACGGAGGGCGGCGCGCTCGCGTTTGCGGTGACGCTGACCGAATCGTCCGATACGCAGGTCACGGTGAACTACACCCTGGCAGGCACGGCGGCGGCGGGAACGGACTATGCGGGCAGCGCCACCGGCGTCCTGACCCTCGCGCCGGGGGTGACGGAGGGGACGATTCGGGTCGTGACGCTTGATGACGGCGTCGACGAGCCGGAGGAGACGGTCCGGGTGCAGGTCGTCAGCGTCGCCAGGACCGGCTCCTTCGAGTTGGTCAGCCCGGGCAGCATCGAAGCCGCGGGCCGGATCCTGGACGACGATCTTCCGGTGGTGACGGTTGCGGCGGATGCGCCCGCGGTCGTAGAAGGCGGGGATGCGGCGTTCACCCTGACGCGGGCGGGAGACCTGTCGGTTGCGCTGGAAGTGCCGGTGACGGTGACGGATCCCGGCGGGGTGCTGGCGGCCGCGGCGCCGTCGAGCGTGGCCTTCGGGGCCGGGGACGCCGCGGCCGCCCTGCGCCTGGGCACGGTGGACGACGAGGTTGACGAGTCCGACGCCGCGGTGACGCTGGCGCTGGGGGACGGCGCGACCTGGCGGCCGGGCGCGCCGTCGGAAGCGACGGTCACGGTGCGGGACAATGACGGGACGCCGCCGGAAGTCTCGATCGCCGATGCCGGGTCGGTGGACGAGGGCGGGACGCTCGAGTTTCCGATCAGCCTGAGTGGCCCGTTTCATACGCGGATCACGGTGGACTACACGCTGTCGGGCACGGCGGCCGCGGGGGAGGACCATGACGGCGCCGCCTCCGGCGCCGTGACCTTCGCGCCGGGAGATACGGAGAAGGTGGTCCGGCTGGTGACGGTGGATGACGGCGCCGACGAGCCGGAGGAGACGGTCGAGGTCACGCTGCTGGCGCCGGACCCGAGCCTTGCGACGCTGGGCGCGGTGTCCCGGGCCGCGGGCCGGATCTGGGACGGCGGTCTTCCGCGTGTGAGGATTGCGCCGGTTGCGGACGTGATCGTGGAAGGGGAGGACGCGGAGTTCATCGTGACACGGGAGGGGCCTCTGTCGGAACCGCTGACATTCGATTATTTAGTCTCGGAACAATCCGATGCTGTCGCCAGGGAGACCTCGACGTTCGAGGCCGGCAAGCCTGCGGTGCGGGTGAGCTGGCCGACGCAGGACGACGCGCTCTTCTCTGTTTTTTCTTCTGTCTTCGATATCGATGTGAGACTACTCACCGGACCCTATCGGTTACCTGGAGGTAATCATGCTGCCGTGGTTGTGCTGGAAGACGATCTGCCTCCGGTCGTGTCGATTGCCGATGCGGGGGCGGTGACGGAGGGCGGCGCGCTCGCGTTCCCGGTGACGCTGAGCGGTCCGTTCAGCGCACAGCTCACGGTGGGTTACCGACTTGGCGGCACGGCGGCGGCAGGAGACCATGACGGCGGCGCTTCCGGCGCCGTGACCTTCGCGCCGGGAGAGACGGAGAAGACGATCCGGCTCGTGACGGTGGATGACGGCGCCGTCGAGCCGGAGGAGACGGTCGAGGTCACGCTGACGGCGCCGGACTCGCGCCTTGCGACGCTGGGCGCGGCGACGGCCGCGGGCCGGATCCTGGACGATGACGGTGCGGTGGAAGTGACGGTTTCGGCGGTGTCGGAGCGGGTCGTCGAAGGCGCGGATGCGGTGTTCGAGCTGGCGCGGTCGGGAGCCGTGTCGGGAGCGCTGGACGTGTCGCTGAACGTCGCCGACCCGGGTGGCGCTCTGGCGTCGGCGGCGCCGTCGGGCGCGCGTTTCGGGGCCGGGGAGACCACGACCACGCTGCGCCTGGCCACGCGAAACGTTGCCGGCGGGACCGACGCCGGGGTGACGGTGACGCTGGCCGACGGCGGCGCGGCCTGGAGCCCGGGCACGCCGTCCGCGGCCACGGTGACGGTGCGGGACGACGACACGGCGCCCACGGTTTCCATTGCCGACGCGGGAGATGTGGTGGAGGGCGGCGTGTTCGCGTTCCCGGTGACGCTGGACAGGCCGTTCAACAGGCAGATCTACGTCACGTTCGGCGGCACCCCGACATTTAATTCTGGCGACTGGGGCGAGGTGCCAAGTGAACATGTCGCGTGGCTAAGAAACCGTCTGTACTTCGATCGAGGGGTAACGAAGCGGTTCCTCCGGATCGCAGCATTCCAGGACGGCATCGACGAGGCGGACGAGCCGGTGACGGCCACGCTTACCTACGTGTCGGCGGGAAGCCTGGGGCGATCGACCGCCACCGGCCGGATTCTGGACAGCGATCGTCCGCTCGTGAAGGTCGGGAGAGTCGCGGGCACGGTGACGGAAGGCGAGCAGGCGGCGTTCACGTTCACGCGGACGGGAGGGGACCACTCGGAGACGCTGGAGGTGTCGTTCGCGGTCACGGATTCCGGCGCGGTGCTGGCCGGTGCGCCGCCGACCAGCGTGACCTTCGGGGCCGGGGACGCCACGGCCACGCTGCGCCTGGACACCGTGGACGACACGGTCGATGAGGCGGACGCCACGCTCACGCTTGCGCTGCGGATCGGCGCGGAGTACGGCGTGCGCACGCCGGACCGGGCGAGGGTGACGGTGACGGACGACGATCTTCCGGTCGTGACGGTTGCCGCGCAGGCGGCCGCGGTCACGGAAGGCGCGGATGCGGTGTTCACCCTGACCCGCACGGAGGGGGAACTGTCGCAGACGCTGGAGGTGCCGGTTGCGGTCACGGATGCCGGCGCGGTGCTTGCCGGCGCGGCGCCGACCGGCGTGACCTTCGCGGCCGATGCGGCCACCGCCACGCTGCGCCTCGGCACGGACGACGACGCGGCCGCCGGGCCCGACACCCCGGTGACGCTGACGCTGCAGGCCGGCGCGGGCCATGCCCTGGGCGATCCGTCCACGGCCTCGGTCACGGTGCGGGACGACGACGCGCCGCCGGAAGTCTCCGTCGCCGATGCGGCGCCGGTGACGGAGGGCGGCACGCTCGCGTTTCCGGTGACGCTGAGCGCACCGTTCAAGGCGGAGATCACGGTCGATTACCGCTTCGGCGGTTCGGCGACGGCGGGCGCGGACTACGGCGCGGCCGCTTCCGGCGCCGTGACCTTCGCGCCGAGACAGACCGCGCGGACGATCCGGCTCGCGACGACCGACGACGCCGCCGCCGAGTCGGAGGAGGCAGTCGAGGTCACGCTGTCGCTGCCCGTCCCCGATCCGGGCTTGGCGGTGCTGGGCACGGCCACGGCCTCGGGCCGCATCCTGGACAATGACGGTCCGCCGCAGGTGACGGCGGCGGCGGCCTCGGCCACCGTCACGGAAGGGGCGGATGCGGTGTTCACGCTGACCCGGGCGAACGGGGATGCGTCGGGCGCACTGACGGTGGCGGTGGCGGTCACGGACGCCGGCGCGGTGCTGGCCGGTGCGGCGCCGACCGAAGTCACCTTCGAGGCCGGCTCGCTCACGGCCACGCTGCGCCTGGGCACGCAGGACGACGATGTCGGGGAAGACGCCGCGGAGGTGGTGCTGGTGCTGCAACCGGACCCCGCCTATACGCTGGGCGACCCGTCCCGGGCGGTGGTGACGGTGCGCGACGACGACCTTCCGGCGGTGACGGTCACGGCGGTTGCGGACACGGTCACGGAAGGGGAGCCCTTGGCGTTCACCCTGGCGCGGACCGGGGATCCATCGGAAGAGCTGGCCGTCCTGATTGGGTTCGGGATCGCGCCGGACCTGTTCATCGAGGTGCAAATTGTGACCTTCGCCGCCGGCGCCGCCACGGCGCGGTGGGACCGCACGGCGCCGGACGTCGGCGCCGACACCACCTACGTGCTGGGGCTGTCGGGCGGTGCGAAGTACGTCCTCGGAGAGCCGTCCCGCGCTTCCGTGACGGTGCGCGACGACGATGCGGCGCCGAGCGTGTCGATCGCCGATGCGGACGCGGTGACGGAGGGCGGCGCGCTCGAATTTCCGTTGACGCTGAGCGGCCCGTTCCATACGGAGATCGCGGTGGACTGGCGCCTCGGCGACGGCGGCACGGCGACGGCGGGGGATGACCATGCCGGCGCCGCCTCCGGCTCCGTGACCTTCGCGCCGCGGGTCACGGCGCAGACGATCCGCATCGCGACGACCGACGATGCCGCCGACGAACCGGAGGAGACGGTCGAGGTCGCGCTGTCGCTGCCGGACCCGGACCCGGGCCTGGCGACGCTGGGCACGGCCGCGGCCACGGGCCGGATCCTGGACGACGACGGCCCTTCGCAGGTGACGGTGGCGGCGGTCGCGGTCGCGGTCGCGGAAGGGGCGGACGCGGTGTTCACCCTGGCGCGGGCGAACGGGGATGCGTCGGGCGCGCTGACGGTGCCGGTGGCGGTGACGGATGCCGGCGCGGTGCTTGCCGGCGCGGCGCCGACCGGCGTGACCTTCGAGGCCGGTGCGGCCACGGCCATGCTGAGCCTCGCCACCGACGACGACGCCGCCGACGAGGCGGACACCCCGGTGACCCTGACGCTCCAGCCCGGCACGGACTACAGCCTGGGCGCTCCTGCCGCGGCCACCGTCACCGTGCGGGACGACGACCTGCCGACGGTGACGGTGGCGGCGGCTGCGGCTGCGGTCACGGAAGGCGAAGCCGCGATGTTCACCCTGACCCGGGCGGGGGACCTGTCCGTATTGCTGGCGGTGCCGGTGGCGGTGACGGATGCCGACGGGGTGCTGGCGGAGGAGGCGCCGGTCAGCGTGACCTTCGAGGTCGATGCGGCCACCGCCGCGCTCAGCCTCGCCACCGACGACGACGAGGCCGACGAGGCCGCCGCCCAGGTGACCCTGGCGCTGGAGGCCGGCCCGGGCCATGCCTCGGGCGCTCCGTCCACCGCTACGGTGACGGTGCGGGACAACGACCTGCCGGTGGTGACGGCGGCGGCGGATGCGGCCGCGGTCACGGAGGGGGCGGATGCGGCGTTCACCCTGACCCGGACGGGGGACCTGTCGGTGCCGCTGGAGGTGTCGGTCCTGTTCGGGGATGCCGATTCCGTGCTGCTGCCGGGGGCGCCGACCGGCGTGACCTTCGAGGTCGATGCGGCCACGGCCGCGCTGCGCGCGGGCACGGACGATGACGACGCCGACGAGGCGGCTGCAGCGGTGACCCTGACGCTGCAGGCCGGCGCCGGCTATGTGCTGGGCGATACAGCCGCGGCCACAGTGACCGTGCAGGACAACGACCTGCCGGTGGTGACGGTGGCGGCGGTGTCGGAGCGGATCGTCGAAGGGGAGCCCATCCGGTTCACCGTGACGCGGACGGGGGACCTGTCGGCGGCGCTGACGGTCACGACCCTGTTCGGGACATCGCCGGATGCCTTGGGTGTCGAGAGTGAGGTCACCATCGGGGCCGGCGAATCCACGAGTCGGGCCGGCGGCCAGTCCGCGCCGGACAACCCCGCCGACACCGCCTACTGGCTGGGGCTGAAGGCGAGCGTGGACTATCGGCCCGGAGAGCCGGCCCTGGCCATGGTGACGGCGCTGGACCACGACGCGCCGCCGGAAGTGTCGGTCGCCGATGCGGATGCGGCGCCGGAGGGCGGAACTCTTGAGTTCCCGGTGACGCTGAGCCGCCCGTTCAGCGCGCCGCTCACGGTGGCCTACACATTGGGCGGCACGGCGGCGGCGGCGGACTACACCGATGCCGCGGGCGGCGCCGTGACCTTCCCGAAGGGAGAGATGCAGCAGACGATCCGGCTCGCGGTGGTGGATGACGGCGCCGACGAGGCGGAAGAAGCGGTCACGGTCACGCTGGCGGACGGCGACGACTACCATGTGGGCACGCCGGCCGCGGCCGGCGGGCGCATCCTGGACAATGACGGCCCTTCGCAGGTGACGGTCGCGGCGGTCGCGGCCGCGGTCACGGAAGGCGCGGAGGCGGCGTTCATCCTGACGCGGGCGGGGGACCTGTCGGGCGCCCCGGAAGTGTCCTTCACGGTCGAGGACGCGGCGGGGGTCCTGGCGGCGGCGCCGCCGCCGACCGGCGCCGCCTTCGAGGCCGATGCGGCCACCGTGCGCGTGACCCTGGCGACCGTGGACGACCGGGTGGACGAGGCGGATGCCGTGCTGACGCTGACCCTGCATGACGGCGCGGGGTACGGGCTGGGAGCGCAGCCTGCGGCCATGGTGACGGTGCGGGACAACGACGCGCCGCCCGCGGTCTCCATCGCCGATGCGGGGTCCGTGGCGGAAGGCGATCCGCTCGACTATACGGTGCGCCTGAGCCACCCGAGCGCCGCGGAGATCCCGGTGCGCTACACCCTGGGCGGCACGGCGCAGGCGGCGGCGGACTACACCGATGCCGCCGGCGGCGTCGTGACCTTCGCGCCGGGGGACACGGAGAAGACGATCCGGCTCGCGACGGTGGACGACGACGCCGACGAGGCCGAGGAGACGGTTTCGGTCACGCTGGCGACGCCGGATCCGGCCCTGGCGACGCTGCTGGGCAGGCCCATCGCCACGGGCACGATCGAGGACAACGACCTTCCGGTGGTGACGGCGGCGGCGGATGCGGCCGCCGTCACGGAAGGCGCGGCTGCGGCGTTCACCCTGACGCGGGCGGGGGACCTGTCCGTGCCGCTGGAGGTGTCCTTCACGGTCGAGGATGCGGGCGGCGCCCTGGCGCCGGGGGCGCCGGCCGGCGCGACCTTCGGGGTCGGCGCGGCCACGGCGCCCGTGGCCCTGGCGAGCGCGGACGACGGGGTCGATGAGGCCGACGCCGACGTGGTGCTGGTGCTGCAACCGGATGCGGCCGCCTGGCGGGCGGGCAGCCCGTCGCAGGCGACGGTCACGGTGCAGGACGACGATCTTCCGGTCGTTACAGTGGCTGCGGCGGCGGACGCGGTGGCGGAAGGGGCGAAGGTGGTGTTCACCCTGACCCGGACCGAGGGGGAGCTGTCGCAGGCGCTGCCGGTGTCTTTCACGATCGAGGACCCGGCGCGCGTCCTGACCGCGGACAGCACGACCTTCACCTTCGGCGTGACCTTCGGGGCCGCCGAGGCCACGGCCACGCTGGGCCTGCCTACGCGGGACGACACGGCCACCGGCGACCGCGGGACGGTGACGCTGATCCTTGCCGGCGGCGCGGCCTGGGACGCGGGCGATCCGCGTCGGGCTTCCGTGACGGTGCGGGACAATGACGCCCGGCCGTCCGTGTCGATCGCCGATGCGGGGTCGGCCCCGGAGGGCGGCACGCTCGAATTTCCGGTGACGCTGAGCGGGCCGTACCATTCGGAGATCAGGGTAAACCGCGTCCTGGGCGGCACGGCCTCCGCCGGGTCCGACCATGCCGCCGTCGGCGGGGCCGGCCGCACCCTGGTCTTCGCGCCGGGAGAGGTGCGGAAGGCGATCGTGCGGAGGGTGATCGACGACGACGTCGACGAACCGGAGGAGACGGTCCGGATCACGCTGAGGCTGCCGTCGCCGGACCCCGGACATGCGACGCTGGGCAGGTCCGCGGCCACGGGGACGATCCAGGACGACGACCTGCCGGTGGTGACGGCGGCGGCGGCGTCCGCGGTCACCGAAGGCGCGGACGCGGTGTTCACCCTGGCGCGGGCGGGGGATCTGTCGGTCACGCTGGACGTTTCGTTCGAGGTGGCGGATGCGGATGGCGTTCTGGCCGCAAGGGCGCCGTCGAGCGTGACCTTCGGGGTCGATGCGGCCACGGCCGCGCTGCGCCTGGGAACGCAGGACGACACCGCCGACGGGCCCGACGCCCCGCTCACGCTGACACTGCTGCTCGATACGGGCTACCGGCTCGGGGATCCGTCAACGGCCGCAGTGACCGTCGAGGACGACGACCTGCCGGTGGTGACGGTGGCGGCGGAGGCGGCCGCGGTCACCGAAGGGGAGGACGTGGTGTTCACCCTGGCGCGGGCGGGGGTGCTGTCGGAGGCGCTGGCGGTGCCGGTCGCGGTGACGGATGCGAATGGCGTGCTGGCCTCGGCGGCGCCGTCGAGCGTGACCTTCCCGGCCGACGCGGCGACGGCCGCGCTGCGCCTTCCCACGCGGGACAACACCGCCGACGACCCCGACGCCATGGTGGTGCTGGCGCTGCAGGCGGGCGCGGGCCATGCCCTGGGCGCTGTGCATGAGGCCGCGGTGACGGTGCGGGACGACGAGCTCAGGACCGTGTCGATTGCCGATGCGGCGGCGGTGACGGAGGGCGGGACGCTCGAATTCCCGGTGGAGCTGAGCAACCGGAGCGCCGCGGCGATCACGGTCGCCTGGGTCGCCGCCGGCGTCGATGGGGCGGCGCGGGGAACGGACTATGCCGATGTCCGGGTCGGCTTCGTGACCTTCGCGCCGGGAGAGGTGCGGAAGGTCATCTCGCTGGCGACCCTGGACGACAGCGGCATCGAGGCGGAGGAGGGGGTGCGGATCACGCTGTCGGCGCCGGACCCCGCCCTCGCGACCCTGGACCGGGCGGCGGCCACGGGCCGGATCCTGGACGACGACCTCCCGGTCGTGACGATCACGTTGGAGGAGGAGCAGTTCGCGGAGGAGGAGCCCCTGCTGTTCACCCTGACGCGGACGAAGGATCTGTCGTTGCCGCTGATGGTTGACGTCCTGTTCGGGACATCGCCCGATCAACTGGTTCGCTATACCACGTTGACGATCCCGAGCGGCCGGTCGACGCTGATTGGGGGCCACCTGCTGCGACCGGTAGTCAGCGCCGACACCACCTACTATCTGGGGCTGGGGACGAGCACGGAGTTTCGGCCGGGAGAGCCGTCGGTGGTCATGGCAAGGGTGCTGGACCATGACGCGGCGCCGACCGTGTCGGTCGCCGACGCGGAGGCTGTGCCGGAGGGCGGCGAGCTTGCGTTCGCGGTGACGCTGAGCAACCCGTACGGCTCCGGGTTCGTGGCGCGCTACGCCCTGGCGGGTTCGGCGGTTGCGGGGACCGACTACCAGGGCGCCGCATCCGGCCTCGTGATCTTCAACCCGAACGTAGTGGAGCGGACCATCCGGGTCGCGACGACGGACAACGCAATCGCAGGGCCGGAGAAGGTGGTGGAGGTCACGCTGTCGCTGCCGGCTTCGGGTCCTGGCGGGCCGACGCTGGGCGCTTCCACGGCCACGGGCCGGATCCTGGACAACGACACTATGCCGGAAGTGTCGGTTGCCGACGCGGGCGCCGTATCCGAGGGCGGCGACCTCGCGTTCGCGGTGACACTGGACCGCCCCTACCGTTCCGAGGTCACGGTGGACTACACCCTGGGCGGCACGGCGGTGGCGGGGACCGACTATGCGGGCAGCGCCTCCGGCTCCGTGACCTTCGCGCCGAACGCAAGGGAGCGGACCATCCTGCTCGCGACGGTGGATGACGACGCCGACGGGCCGGACAGGACGGTGGATGTCACGCTGTCGCTGCCGGATCCGGACCCCGGCCTGGCGACATTGGGCACGTCCACGGCCGCGGGCCGGATCCTCGACGACGACCTGCCGGTCGTCACGGTTGCGGCGGCTGCGGCCGCGGTCACGGAAGGCGAGGACGCGGTGTTCACCCTGACGCGGGCCGGGGTGGTGTCGGAAGAGCTCGCGGTCTCCCTGGCCGTCGCCGACGCCGATGGCGTCCTGGTATCGACGGCGCCGACCGGCGTGACCTTCGGCGCCGGCGCGGCCACCGCCACCCTGCGCCTGGGCACGGAGGACGACGCCGTCGATGAGCCCGACGCCGCGGTGACCCTGGCCCTTGCCGCCGGCGCGGGGTATCGCCCCGGCGATCCGTCCACGGCCGCGGTGACGGTGCGGGACGACGATTCCCCGAACGTGTCGATCGCCGATGCGGCGCCGGTGACGGAGGGCGGCGCGCTCGAATTCGCGGTGCGCCTGAGCAAGCGCTTCGATGCGCCGGTCACGATCGGCTACCGGCTCGGCGGCAGCGCGGCGCCGGGCGCGGACCATGCCGGCGCCGCGGTCGGCAATGTGACCTTTGCGCCGGGGGTCACGGAGCAGACGCTCCGGATCGTCACGGTGGATGACGCCGCCGGCGAGCCGGAGGAGCGGGTGCTGGTCACGCTGGCGGCGCCGGC
The DNA here is from genome assembly GCA_965214905.1 of uncultured Binatia bacterium (SeqCode). GTDB lineage: Bacteria > Desulfobacterota > Binatia > UBA9968 > JAJDTQ01 > JAJDTQ01. Next base: position 1,234,761 of record OZ243984.1, on the reverse strand, counting down.
TCCGCCCCTGGTGCTGGGGCGGTCCGTGGCCGCGGGCCGGATCCTGGACGACGACTTCCCGGTGGTGACGGTTGCTGCGGTTTCCGGCGCGGTCACGGAAGGGGCGGACGCGGTGTTCACCCTGACGCGCACGGGGGCCGTGTCGGAAGCGCTGGAGGTGACGGTCGCGGCGGCGGATCCGGCCGGCGTGCTGGCCTCGGCGGCGCCGACCCGCGTGACCTTCGGGCCCGGCGCGGCCACGGCCACGCTGCGCCTGGGCACGCGGGCCGACGCGGTGGACAAGCCGGATTCTCCGCTCACGCTGACGGTGGTGGACGGCGGCGGCTGGACGCCGGGGGACCCGTTCGAGGCCACGGTGACGGTCAGGGACGACGACCCGACGACGGTCACGGTGGCGGCGGCCCTGGACGCGGTGCTGGAAGGGGAGGCCGCGGCCTTCGCCCTGACGCGGACGCCGGGGGACCTGTCGGCGGCGCTGACGGTGACGGTCGCGGTGACGGACGCGGATGGCGCCCTGGCCTCGGCGGCGCCGTCCACCGTGACCATCGGAGCCGGGGACGCCGCCGCCGTGCTGAGCCTGGACACGCGGGAGGACACCACCGGCGACGTCGACGTCCTGGTGACGCTGACAGTTGGCGCCGGCGCGGGCTACGTCACGGGAGACCCGTCCACGGCCGCGGTGACGGTGCGGGAAGACGATCTTCCGCTCGTGTCGATCGCCGACGCGGGAACGGTAACGGAGGGCGGCGCGCTCGAGTTCGTGGTGAGCATGCCCCACTCGAACGACGTGGCGGTCCCGGTCGCCTGGCGTCTGGGCGGCACCGCGGCGGCGGGCGCCGACTACACGGGCGGCGGCTTCGGCGCCCTGGTGTTTGCGCCGGGAGAGACCCGCAAGGTGATCACGGTGACGACCGTGGACGACAGCGACATCGAGCAGGAAGAGACGGTCGAGGCCGCCATTTTCGTCGCCTCGCCGGGACTCCCGGGGCTGTCCACCGAAGCGACCGGCCGGATCCGGGACAACGAAGTTCAGGACGAAGACGATCAGGACGAAGACAATCAGGACAGCGGCCTTCCGGTGGTGACGGTGACGGTGGGGAAAGACTGGGTCCGGCAGGGGGACGGCGTTCCGTTTGTCGTCAAAGTAACGGGGAGAGGGGAAACATCGGAAAACTTGTCTGTGCAGGCTTATGTGTCGGAAGGCAGAGCGCATTGGATAAAAAAAGCGGACGGCGGAGTGAGCAGCGGCAACCTTAATCTGGTCTTTCCGCCCAACTTGAACACGTTTCCGCTCAGTCAGGGATATAGATTGGCGGAGTCTTCCGAGGACTACAGGACCACGGTGAGATTGAGGTCCCGCGATGCGTATTCCGTGGGCACGCCGCGCGAAGCCACGGTCAGGGCGGTGCTCAAAGACAGGGATCCGCGGGTAACCATCGCCGGCGCGCCCCGGGTGAGCGAGGGCCGCGAGCTCACGTTCGAGGTGAGGCTGGACATCCCGTCCGACCGGGAGATTCTGGTCGACTACCGGCTGGGCGGCACGGCGGTGGCGGGAGAGGACTACAGCGGAGAACTCACCATCCGCAGGGTGACGTTCGCGCCGGGCGAAACCCTCAAGGAGGTCGCGCTGGACACGGAGAACGACCTCGCCGCCGAGCCGGAGGAGACGGTCGAGGTCGAGCTTGTCGTCGGCGAGAATGCCGGGGTAACGCTCGGCTCGTCGACCCGGGCGACCGGCTATATCCGGCGCAGCGATTCTCCGGTCGTGACGGTCGCGGCGGCGTCGGAGCGGATCGTGGAAGGCGGCGAGGCGGTGTTCACCCTGACGCGGCGGGGGCCCGACCTGTCGGCGGCCTTGACGGTCGATACCATCCTGATCGACGGCACGTCGCCGTCGCCGGCCGCGACGCCGTTCCGCGCGAACTTCGCACCCCGGGCCGCCACGACCGCGCTGCGCCTGAACACCCGGGACGACGCGGTCGTCAAGGCCGACGCCGCGGTGCTGCTGGCGCTGCTCGACGGCGAGGAGTACGACCTGGACGACCCGTCCCGGGCGGTGGTGACGGTGCGGGACGACGACCGGCGGCCGGAGGTCTCCATCGCCGATGCGGCGGCGGTAGCGGAGGGCGGCGCGCTCGAGTTCCCGGTGCGTCTGAGCATCTCGGACACCGAGGCGGTCACGGTGGGCTATACCCTCGCGGGCACGGCGACGGCGGGGGCCGACTATGCGGGCGCCGCCTCCGGCAGCGTGACCTTCGCGCCGGGGGTGACGGAGCGGAGGATCCGGGTCGCGACGCTGGCCGACGGCATCGACGAGCCGGAGGAGAGCGTCCGGGTGAACATCGTCACGGTGGTCGTGGCGGGCCTGGTCGAGGTCGTGACCTCGGGCGGCAGGACCGCCGCGGGCGCGATCCTGGACATCGACCTGCCGTCGGTCACGGTCGCGCCGGTCGCGGCTACGGTCACTGAAGGCGAGGACGCGGCCTTCACCCTGACGCGGGCTGGGGATCTGTCGGCGCCGCTGGAGGTGTCCTTCGCGATTCAGGATGCGGCCGGCGTCCTTTCCTCGACGGCGCCGTCCGGCGCGACCTTCGAGGCCGATGCGGCCACCGCGCGCATCACCCTGGCGACCGAAGACGACGAAGCCGACGAGGCGCACGCCGCGCTCACGCTGACCCTGCAAGCGGACGCGGACTATGACCGGGGCGATCCGCATCGGGCCGCGGTGACGGTGCGGGACAACGATCCCTGGGTAGTGACGGTGGCGCCGGCCGCGGCCGCGGTCACCGAAGGCGAGGATGCGGTGTTCGTCCTGACCCGGACAGGGGGAGGGGACCTGTCGGCGGCGCTGGCGGTGTCCATCGCGGTCGAGGATGCGGCCGGCGTCCTTTCCTCGGCGGCGCCGTCCGGCGCAACCTTCGAGGCCGGTGCGGCCACCGCGCGCGTCACCCTGGCGACCGTGGACGACGAGGCCGACGAGGCGGACGCCGCGCTCACGCTGACCTTGCGGCCGGGTGCGGGTTATGACCGGGGCGATCCGTCCGCGGCCACCGTCAGGGTGCGGGATGACGAACTCCCGGTGGTGACGGTCGCGGCGGACGCGGCGCGGATCGTCGAAGGGGCGGCTGCGGCCTTCACCCTGACGCGGTCGGGGGATCTGTCCGCAACGCTGGAGGTGCCGGTTGCGGTGACGGACGCCGGCTCGGCGCTGGCGAATGCGGCGCCGTCCAGCGTGACCTTCGGTGCCGGGGACGCTGCGGCCGTGCTGCGCCTGGCCACGGCGGACGACACCGAGGTCGAAGCGGAGGCCTCGGTGATGCTGGCGTTGCAGGAAGGCGCGGGCCATGTCCTGGGGCAGCCGTCCTCGGCGGCGGTGACGGTGCGGGACAACGACACGCGGCCGGACGTGTCGATCGCCAATGCGGAGTCGGAGCCGGTGACCGAGGGCGAAACGCTCGTGTTCCCGGTGACGCTGAGCGTGCCCTACGGCGAGGAGATCCGGATCTTCTACCACCGCGGCGCAGGCAGCACGGCGACGGAGGGGGACGACTACAGGGACCTCGCCGACGTCCGCGGCGCCGTGACCTTCCCGCCGGGGGAGACGGAGCGGACGATCCGGTTCGCGACGGTGGCCGACGACGTCGATGAGGGGGTGGAGGCGGTCGAAGTCGAGATTTCCGCGGACCGGCATCAGCCGATCGACAGGGTGGTGCGAAGCACGGCGAGGGGCCGGATTCTGAACAGGGCGCTTCCGGTGGTGACGGTGGCGGCGGATGCGGAAACGATCGCCGAAGGCGCGGCGGCGGTGTTCACCCTGACGCGGACAGGGGATCGTTCGGCGGCGCTGGCAGTGCCGGTCGAGGTGACGGACGCCGGCTCGGTGCTGACGGACACGCCGCCGTCGAGCGTAACCTTCGGGGCCGGGGAGAGCACGGTCGTGCTGCGCCTCGGCACGCGGGGCGACGACGACGACAATCCCGATGCCGCGGTGACGCTGGCGCTGCAGGCCGGCGCGGACCATGCCTTGGGGAATCCGTCCTCCGCCACGGTGACCGTGCGGGACGACGACCTTCCGGTGGTGACGGTGGCGGCGGACGCGGCCGCGGTCTTCGAAGGCGCGGCGGCGGCGTTCACCCTGACGCGGGCGGGGGATCTCACGGTCGCGCTGGAGGCGCCGGTTGCGGTGACGGAGACCGGCTCGATGCTGGCGAACGCGGCGCCGACCGGCGTGACCTTCCGGGTCGGGGACGCTACGGCCGCGCTGCGTCTCGACACGCAGGACGACGCCGTCGACGAGCCCAATTCCGAGGTGACACTGGCGCTGCAGGCCGGCGCGGGCCATGCCCTGGGCGATCCGTCCTCCGCCGCGGTGACCGTGCGGGACAATGACGGGCTGCCGGAAGTGACGATCGCCGACGCGGCGCCGGTGACGGAGGGCGGCACGCTCGAATTCCCGGTGCGCCTGAGCCACGCCGGCGACACGCGGATCGCGGTGCAGGCGGACTATCGCTTCAGCGGGGCCGCGGGCGGCGCCGTGACCGTCACGGTGGCCTTCGCGCCGGGAGACCTCGAGGAGACGATCTCGCTGGCGACGGTGGATGACGATGCCGACGACGGGGAGGAGAGGGTCGAGGTCGTGCTGGCGGCGCCGGACCCGGCCCTGGCGGTGCTGGGCGCGGCGTCCCGGGCCGCGGGCCGGATCCTGGACGATGACGGCCTTTCGGAGGTGACGGTTGCGGCGGACGCGGACGCGGTCACGGAAGGCGAGGCCGCGGCCTTCACCCTGGCGCGGGCGAACGGGGACGTGTCGGCCGCGCTGGCGGTGCCGGTGACGGTGACGGACGCGGGCGGCGTTCTGGCGTCGGCGGCGCCGTCGAGCGTGACCTTCGGCGCCGGGGCCGCCACCGCCGCGCTCTCCCTGGGCACGCTGGACGACACTGTCGACGAGCCCGACGCCGCGGTGACGCTGGCGCTGACCGCCGGCGCGGCCTGGCACCTCGGCACGCCGTCGCAGGCGACGGTGACGGTGCGGGACGATGAGTATCCGGTCGTGACGGTGGCGCCGGCGGCAGGCGCGGTGGCGGAAGGCGCGGACGTGGAGTTCACGCTGACGCGGGCGGGGGACCTGTCGGTCGCGCTGGATGTGTCGGTCCAGGTGACGGAGGCCGGCTCGGCGCTGGCGGATCCGCCGCCGGCCAGCGCGCGCTTCGAGGCCGGGGACGCCACCGCCACGCTGCGCCTTGGCACGGAGGACGACACCCGGCGGGACGACCCCGATCCGGTGGTGACCCTGACCCTGGTCGACGGCGTGGAGTACGACCTGGGCGCGCCGTCGCGGGCGACGGTGACGGTGCGGGACAACGACACGTCGACGGAGGTGTCGATCGCCGACGCGGAGCCGGTGACGGAGGGCGGCACGCTCGAATTCCCGATAACGCTGACCCGGCCATACGACCAGGAGATCACGGTTCTCTACCAGCTCAACCAGGACCCCGCCGCCACGGCGAAGGGGTCCGACTACACCGATGTCACCGTCGCCCACGCCCGCAGGGAATTCCGCTTCGCGCCGGGAGAGGTGCGGAAGGTGGTCTCGCTCCGGACGGTGGACGACGGCGACTACGAAGGGGAGGAGACGGTCAGCGTCGATATTTTCGTCAACGAGAGACACCACGGCGATCCGCCGCGGATCGTGGCGCTCGGCCGGATCCTGGACAACGACATTCCGGTCGTCACGGCGGCGGCGGATGCGGCCGCGGTCACCGAAGGCGAGGACGCGGTCTTCATCCTGACCCGGGCGGCGGGGGATCCGTCGGTCGCGGTCGTGGTGCCGGTGACGGTGACCGATGACGACTCGGTGCTGGCGGATACGCCGCCGGCCAGCGTGACCATCGGGGCCGGGGACGCCACCGCCACCCTGCGCCTGGCCACGCGCGAAGACGAGAGCGATGCGCCCGACTCCACGGTGACGCTGACCCTGGCCGACGGCGACGAACATGACCTGGGCGCGCCGTCGGAAGCGGCGGTCACGGTGCAGGACGACGACCTTCCGGAGCTGTCGATCGCCGATGCGGCGCCGGTGCCGGAGGGCGGCACGCTCGAATTCGTGCTGAGCCTGACCAGTCCGGCCGCCGCGGAGTTCCCGGTGACCTGGCAGCTCTTTGGCGCAACGGCGGGGGTGGATTATGAAGGCCCCCGCGTTGGCGTACTGACCTTCCCGCTGGGCGTGACCGAGCAGACGTTCCGGCTGGTGACGGTGGACGACAGCGATTACGGGCCGGAGAAGACGGTTACCGTCGATCTGATCGACCCGTCCCTGGCTCCGTCCCCGCAGGCGCAACCGGGCAAGGGCGAGGCCACGGGCCGGATCCTGGACGACGAGCTCCCGGTGGTGACGGTGGCGGCGGATGCGGCCGCGGTCACCGAAGGCGCGGCGGCGGCGTTCACCCTGACGCGGACGGACTATCTGCCGGACGCGCTGACGGTGTCCTTCGAGGTGACGGGCGGCGACGCGGTGCTGGCCTCGACGGCGCCGACCGAAGCGACCTTCCAGGCCGGCAGCAACACGGCGCGCGTCACGCTGGCGACGGATAAAGACGCCGTCGACGAGGCGGACGCCGAGGTGACGCTGACCCTGCAGTCCGATCCGGCCTGGGACCTGGGCACGCCGTTCGCGGCCACGGTGACGGTGCTGGACAACGAGAATCCGGTGGTGACGGTGGCGGCGGAGGCGCCGCCCACGATCACCGAAGGCGCGGACGTGGTGTTCACCCTGACGCGGACGCTGTTCCTGGCGAGGGAGCTGGACGTGTCGGTCGAGGTGACGGGCGGCGACGCGGTGCTTGCCGGTGCGGCGCCGACCGGCGTGACCTTCCGGGCCGGGGACGCCACGGCCACGCTGCGCCTGGGCACGGTGGACGACGATGTCGACGACCCCGAAGCCGCGGTGACGCTGACCCTTGCCGACGGCCACGACTATGACCTGGGCGATCCGTCGGAGGCCGCGGTGACGGTGCGGGACGACGACCTTCCGGTCGTGACGGTCGTGGCGGAGTCGGAGCAGATCATTGAAGAAGGAGCCGATCTGGCGTTCATCATTGCGCGGACGGAGGGGGACCTGTCGGGACTGCTGGAGGTCAACGTCCTGTTCAAACAGCCGGGGCAGCCAGCTACGGAAGGGAGCAACAGAATCCTGCCGGGCGATTCCATACATCGGGCGGGCGGCTTTGCGCCGGGAGATCTCGCAGCCGATGACGTGTACGTGTTAACGCTGCGTCCGGGCCCGGGATACCGGCTGGGCACGCCGTCCGAGGCCACGGTGACGGTGCGGGACGACGATGCGCCGCCGTCCGTGTCCATCGCCGGCGCGGACGCGGTGACGGAGGGCGGCACGCTCGCGTTCCCGGTGACGCTGAGCGGCCCTTACAACACCGACATCGCGGTCGCCTACACCCTGGGCGGAACCGCTGCGGAGGGCGGCGACTACACGGACAGCGGCTCCGGCGCGCTGACCGTCGCGGCGGGCGACACGGAGGGGACGATCGAGCTGGCGACGGTGGACGACAGCACCGACGAGGCGCGGGAGGAGGTCGAGGTCACGCTGGCCGCCGGCGCGTCCTACACCCTGGGCGCGCCGTCCGCCGCCTCGGGCCGGATCCTCGACAATGAAGGCCGCCCGGAGGTGACGGTCGCCGCGGCTGCGGACGCGGTCACCGAAGGCGAGGACGCGGTGTTCATCCTGACCCGGGAGGACGGGGATGCGTCGGGCGCGCTGGAGGTGCCCGTCGCGATCGGGGATGCGGCCGGCGTCCTGCTGCCGGGGGCGCCGTCGAGCGCCACCTTCGAGGCCGGTGCGTCCACCGCAACGCTGCGCCTGGGCACGGACGACGACACGCTCGAGGAGCCCGACGCCGAGGTGACGCTGGCCCTTGCCGCCGGCGCGGCCTGGAGCCTGGGCACGCCGTCCGAGGCCGCGGTGGCGGTGCGGGACAACGAAGCGCCGCCGACCGTGTCGGTCGCCGATGCGGATGCGGTGGTAGAGGGCGGCACGCTCGAATTCGTGGTGAGCCTGAACCACGCGAGCCACGCGATGATCGCGGTGGACTACAGCTTCGGCGGCACGGCCGCGGCGGGGACCGACTATCGCGGCGCCGCCACCGGCGCCGTGACCTTCACGCCGGGGGTCACGGAGCAGAGCATCCGGCTGGTGACGGTGGGCAACGACACCGACGAGGCGGACCGGACGGTCACGGCCACGCTGGCGGCGCCGGACCCGGCGCTTGCGGTGCTGGGGCGGGCGGAGGCCGCGGGCCGGATCGAGGACGACGAGCGCCCGGTGGTGACGATTGCGCCGGATGCGTCCACGGTCGGGGAAGGCCAGGATGCGGTGTTCACCCTGACGCGGGTCGGGGACCTGTCGGCGGCGCTGGAGGTGGCCGTCGCGGTGACGGATGCCGGCGGGGTGCTCACCGATGCGGCGCCGACCGGTGTGGGCTTTTCGGTCGGGGAGGCCGAGGCCACGCTGCGCCTGGCCACGGACGACGACAACATCCATGAACCCGACGCCGGCACGGTGGCGGTGACGGTGGCGCTGCGCCCCGGCGCGGCCTGGGACCTGGGAACGCCGTCGGAGGCCACGGTGACGGTGCGGGACAATGACCCGCGGCCCACGGTTTCAATGGACCCCCGCACGAGTGTGACGGAGGGCGGCACGCTCCGCTTCGAGGTGAGGCTGAACCGCGCGAGCGCCGCGGAGGTCCCGGTCGAATACGCCGTGTCTCGCGGCGACACCACGGCGCGGGAAGGGGCCGATTACCTGGGACCCGCCTCCGGAACCCTGACGTTCGCCCCGGGCGAAAGGCAGAAGCAGATATCGATCGAGACGGTGGATGACGACACCGACGAGGCTGCCACCCAGCTCGGTCTCACGCTGCGGCTCCCGAATTCGCGCCTGGCGAAGTTCCCGTCGACCGGCGCTCCCACGGCCATCGGCCGCATCCGTGACAACGATCTCCAGGTGGTGACGGTCGAGGCGGTGTCGGGCGCGATCGGGGAATGGGACGCCACCAGGGGAAGGACGTTTTTCCGCGTACGTCGAACGCAGCACGACCAGCTCTCGCAACCGCTGACGGTGGCCTTCACGATCGGGGGCGGGGATGACGTCCTGACGACATCGCCGCTGCCGACCAGCGTGACGTTCGCTGCAAACGATGCCGCGGAGGAAGTGTGGCTTGCGACCGACGATGACAAGGACGACGAGGACGACGCCACGGTGACGCTGACGCTGTCCGACGGCTCGGACTATCGGCGGGGCGATTCGCGCCGGGCCGCGGTGACGGTGTGGGACAATGACGGCAGCCGGCCCACGGTGGTCATGCACGACGCGGAGCCGGTGACGGAGGGCGGCACGCTCGAATTTCCGGTCCGCCTGGTCCATGAGTTCGATGGCGAGATTCGCCTCGACTTCTATGTTTCAGGCGACCCGGCAACGGTGAATGAGGACTTCCTGCTGCCCAGGAACTGGCAGCCGGCCAGCGTGACCTTCGCGTCGGGAGAGACGGCGAAGACGATCCGGGTCGAGACGCTGGATGACGACAAAAAAGAGTCGGATGAGCGGGTTTTGACGAGGATTACCAAGATCACGACGACACCCACCGATGGTGATCCCGTTGTCGAGGACCTGCGGCGCCCCCTTCCCTCCAGGACGATAAACGCCAGAGGCCGGATTCTGGACGATGGCGACCCGATGGTCGTGACGGTGTCGGCGCAGAGGAGCTCGTTCGCCGAAAACTATGGCGGGGCGGCGTTCGTCGTGAAGCGGAGCCGGTTGGATCGGTTGGATCTCGAGAAGGCGCTGGAGCTGGAGGTGCCGATTGCGGTGACGGATCCCGGCGGGGCGCTGACCGAAACGGCGCCGGCCAGCGTCACCATCCCGGCCGGGAGGGATCGCATCACGCTGCACCTGGGCATCCGCAAGAACGACATCGACGAACCCGACGCCGTGGTGACGCTGGAGCTGGAAGGCAGCGCGGCCTATCGGCTTGGCAGCCCGTCGGTCGCGACGGTGACGATCCAGAATGACGACGAGGCCGTTCCCTCCATCGTGAGCACGCCGGCGCAGGTGACGGAGGGCGGCGCGTTCGAGCTTCTGGTCGGCCTGACCAATCCCGGCGCCAGCCCGATCGCCGTGCACTACCGCTTCGGCGGGACGGCGGTGGCGGGCGAGGACTACCGCGGCGCCGCCGCCGGCGCCGTGGTCTTCGCGCCGGGGGAGACGGAGAAGACGATCCGCATCGAGACGGTGGACGACGCCGCCGACGAGCCGGAGGAGACGATCGAGGTCCTTTTCGGGAGGACGGACCCGCCGGCGCTGGCGGCGGCCACGCTCCGGATCCTCGACGACGACCTGCCGGTCGTGACGGCGGCGGCCGCGCCGGCCGCGGTCACGGAAGGCGAGGATGCGGTGTTCGTGCTGACCCGGGTGGGGGTGGTGTCGGAAGCGCTGGAGGTGGCGGTCGCGGTGACGGATGCGGACGGCGTCGTGGCCTCGACGCCGCTGCCGACCGGCGTGACCTTCGCGGCCGGGGAGGCCACCGCCGCGCTGCGCCTGGGCACGGAGGACGACGAGGTCGCGGAAGCCAGCGCCGCCGTGGTGCTGGCCCTGCAACCGGGCGCGGGCTGGGCGCTCGGCGCGCCGGCGGAGGCGACGGTGACGGTCGCGGACGACGAATCCGCGCCCTCGGTCTCCATCGCCGATGCGGGGTCGGTGACGGAGGGCGGCGCGCTCGCCTTCCCGGTGAGCCTGAGCCACTCGTTCGATGCGCCGATCGCGGTCGGCTACACCCTGGGCGGCACCGCGGCGGCGGGGGACTACACCGATGCCGCCGGCGGCGCCGTGACCTTCGCGCCGGGCGAGCTGCGCAAGATGGTCTCGCTGGCGACCGTGGACGACACCGCCGACGAGCCGGACGAGACGGTCGGGGTCGAGCTCGTCGTCTTCCGTCCGGCGCGCGCGGGACCGACCACCGAAGCGACCGGGCGGATCCTGGACAACGACCTTCCGGACATCACGGTGGCGGCGGAGGCGGCCACGGTCACCGAAGGCGAGGACGCGGTGTTCGTCCTGACCCGGGCGGGGGACGTGTCGGAAGCGCTGGAGGTGGCGGTCGCGGTGACGGATGCGGACGGCGTCGTGACCTCGACGCCGCTGCCGACCGGCGTGACCTTCGGGGCCGGGAACGCCACCGCCACGCTGCGCCTCGGCACGCGGGACAACGCCACCGACGAGACCGGCGACGCCGAGGTGACGCTGACGCTGCAAGCCGGTGCGGCCTGGGACCTGGTGGCGCCGTCCGCGGCCACGGTGACGGTGGAGGACGATGAGCGTCCGGTGGTGACGGCGGCGGCGGATGCGGTCACCGTCCTCGAAGGGGCGGATGTGGCGTTCACCCTGACGCGGGCGGGGGACGTGTCGGAGGCGCTGGACGTGTTCTTCACGATCGAGGATGCGGACGGCGTCGTGACCACGACCCCGCTGCCGACCGGCGTGACCTTCGGGGCCGGGAGCGCTACCGCCGTGCTGCGCCTGGACACGGAAATGGATACGCGCATCGAGCCCGACGCCGTGGTGACGCTGGCGCTGAGGGCCGGCGCGGGATACGAGCCGGGGGACCCGTCGCAGGCGTCGGTCACGGTGCGGGAGAACGATGGCGGGCTGTCCAGGGCTTCCGTCGTCGCGGGGGATCCGGACGCGGTGCCGGAAGGCGGGACGCTCACGTTCGTGTTGAGACTGACCCGCGCGAACGCCGAGGAAGTCAGGGTCATCTATGAATTGTTCGGCACGGCGACGGCGGGCGCCGACTACCGGGGCGCCGACACCGGCACCGCGGTCTTCGCGCCGGGAGAGACGGAGAAGACGGTCTCGCGCGTGACCGTGAACGACGGCGTCGACGAGGAGGAGGAGACGGTCCGGCTCGATATTGCGGCCGTCCGTCCGAGCACGAGCACCGGGCCCGGGCTGCCCTTCCGCGCGACCGTCCGGATCCTGGACGGCCTTCCGCTGGTGACCGTCGCGGCGGATGCGGCCACCGTCATCGAAGGCGCGGATGCGGCGTTCACGCTGACGCGGACGGGGGATACCGCGGAAGCGCTGACGGTGCCGATCGAGGTGGCCGATGCGGGCGGCGTCGTGACTTCGACGCCGTTGCCGGCCAGCGTGACCTTCGAGGCCGGCGCCACCACCGCGCAGGTGGCGCTGGCGACCACGGACGACGACGTCGATGCGGCGGACGCCGCCGTCGTGCTGACGCTCGTGCCCGACGAGTCGGCGGACCCCGCCTGGACGCCCGGTGGCTCGGCCACGGCCACGGTCACGGTGGAGGACGACGACCTCCCGGTGGTGACGGTGGTGGCGGAGGTGGAGCGGATCCTCAAGGGGGAGGTTGTGTCGTTCATCGTGACGCGGGTGGGGGATCGGTCGGAGGCGCTGACCGTCGCCGCCGATTTGACGGTGGCGGGGCGCCCCAAGCCGCAGCCCGTGACCTTCGCGGCCGGCGACTCGACCGCGCGGGTCGAAACCCGCGCGGGGTCGGGGGGCAATGACGGTCTGACCTGGGTGCTGACGCTGCGGGAAGGCGCGGGATACCGGCTGGGCACGCCGTCGGAGGCGACGGTGGTGCGGGACGACGATGCGGTGCCGGAGGTGTCCGTCGCCGATGCGGACGCGGTGCGGGAGGGCGGCACGCTCGCGTTCCCGGTGAGCCTGAGCCGGCCGTACAACGGGCCGATCACGGTTGGCTACACCCTGGGCGGCACCGCGACGGTGGGGGACGACTACAAAGTACAGAAGCGAAGCGTGACCTTCACGCCGAGGGAGACGCAAGCGACCATTCTGCTGGCGACGGTGGACGACGCCGACGACGAGACGGCGGAGACGGTCACGGTCACCCTGGCCGACGGCGCGATCTGGAACCTGGGCGCGGCGTCGCGGGCCGAGGGTCGGATCCTGGACAATGACGGCCTGCCGGAAGTGACGGTGGCGGCGGAGGCGGAGGCGGTCGCGGAAGGCGAGGCGGCGGCGTTCACCCTGACGCGGTGGGGGGACGTGTCGGCCGCGCTGGAGGTGTTCGTCGCGGTGACGGATCCCGGGGCGGCGCTCGCCGGCGCGGCGCCGGCCGGCGTGACCTTCGAGGCCGGCGCGGCCACGGCCATGCTGAGCCTCGCCACCGACGACGACACGGTCGACGAGCCCGCCGCCACGCTCACGCTGACGCTGCAACCGGACGCCGCCTGGGAGCTGGGCGAGCCGTCCGCAGCCGCGGTGACGGTCGAGGACAACGATGCGCCGCCCGCGGTGTCCATTGCCGGCGCAGCCGCGGTGACGGAGGGCGGCACGCTCGAATTCCCGGTGCGCCTGAGCCACCCGAGCGCCGCGGCGATCCAGGTGGACTACACCCTGGCCGGCACGGCGACGGCAGGCGACGACTACACGGACGCGGGGTCGGGCAGCGTGACCTTCGCGGCGGAGAGCACGGAGGCGACGATCGCGCTGGCGACGGTGGACGACGACACCGACGGGCCGGAGAAGACGGTCGAGGTCACGCTGGCGGCGCCGGACCCGGCCCTGGCGGTGCTGGGCGCGCCGTCCACCGCCTCGGGCACGATCCAGGACGACGAGGGCCTCCCGGAGGTGACGGTCGCGGCGGATGCGGCCACCGTCGCGGAAGGCGCGGACGCGGTGTTCACCCTGACCCGGGCGAACGGGGATGCGTCGGAAGCGCTGACGGTGACGGTGGCAGTGACGGATGCCGGCGCGGTGCTTGCCGGTGCGGCTGCGGACCTGCCGACCGAAGTCACCTTCGCGGCCGATGCGTCCACCGCCGCGCTGACCCTCGCCACCGACGATGACGCCGCCGACGAGGCGGACACCCCGGTGACCCTGGCCCTCCAGGCCGGCGCGGGCTACACCCTGGGCGCTCCGTTTGCGGCCACTGTCACCGTGCAGGACGACGACCTTCCGGTGGTGACGGTCGCGGCGGCTGCGGAAGCGGTCACGGAAGGCGCGGACGCGGTGTTCACCCTGACCCGGGCGGGGGTTCTGACGGCCGCGCTGGAGGTGACGGTCGAGGTCGCGGATGCCGACGCGGTGCTGGCGGATGCGGCGCTGCCGACCGGCGTGACCTTCGCGGCCGATGCGGCCACCGCCACGCTCGCCCTCGCCACCGTCGACGACGAGGCCGACGAGCCCGACGCCTCGGTGACCCTGACCCTCCAGGCCGGCGCGGGCTACGGCCTGGGCGATCCGTCCGCAGCCACGGTGACGGTGGAGGACGACGACCGTCCGCTCGTGACGACCGCCGACGCGGGGCCGGTGACGGAGGGCGAGGCAATCGAGTTCCCGGTGAGGCTGAGCGGTCCCTTCGACGAGGAGATCGAGGTCGCCTGGCAGCTCGGCGGCACTGCGGCGGCGGGGGACGACTACACCCCGGCCGCCTCCGGCACCGTGACCTTCGCGCCGCAACAGACCGAGCGGACGGTCCGGCTCGAGACAGTGGACGACGACCTCGACGAGGCGGAGGAGACGGTCGAGGTCGAGTTCTTCGTCTTCTACCCGGGCCGCCCCGGAGAGCCCGACACGGCGCGGGCGACGATACTGGACAACGACCTTCCGTCGGTGACGGTCGAGGCAGATGCGGCCGCGGTCACCGAAGGCGCGGACGCGGCGTTCACGCTGACGCGCGCGGGCGATGTGTCGGCAGCGCTGGCGGTGGCCTTCGAGGTGACGGGCGGCGGCGCGGTGCTGGACGGCGCGCCGCCCACCGGGGTGACCTTCGCGGCCGATGCGGCCACGGCGCGCGTGGCCCTGGCGACCGACGATGACCGCACCGACGAGCCGAACGCCACCCTGACCCTGGCCCTGGCCGAGGGCGACGCCTGGGTCCTGGGCGCGGCGTCGCAGGCCGCGGTCACGGTCGAGGACGATGACGGGACGCCGGAAGTGTCGGTCGCCGACGCGGAGCCGGTGACGGAGGGCGCCGCGCTGGAGTTCCCGGTGACGCTGAGCAACCCGAGCGCCGCGGAGATCGTGGTGGCCTACACCCTGGCCGGCTCGGCGACGGCGGGGGACGACTACACGGACAGCGGCTCCGGCAGCGTGACCTTCGCGCCGGGCGACGTGGAGGAGACGATCTCGCTGGCGACGGTCGATGACGACGCCGACGAGACGGAGGAGACGGTCATCGTCACGCTGGCGGCGCCGGACCCGGCCCTGGCGGTGCCGGGCACGCCGTCCACCGCCTCGGGCAGGATCCAGGACGATGAGGTTCCGGAGGTGACGGTAGCGGCGGAGGCGGCCACGGTCACCGAAGGCGCGGACGCGGCCTTCGTCCTGACCCGGGCGGGGCTGGTGTCGGAGGAGCTGGCGGTGACCTTCGAGGTGACCGGCGGCGGCGCGGTGCTGGCCGGCGCGCCGCCGACCGAAGCCACCTTCGAGGCCGGTGCGGCGACGGTGCGCGTGGTCCTGGAAACCGCGGACGACACCACCGACGAACCGAATGCCACGCTGACCCTGGCCCTGGGCGACGGCGACGCCTGGGACCCGGGCGCGTCCTCCGAGGCCGCGGTCACGGTCGAGGACAATGACGCGCCGCCCGCGGTGTCCATTGCCGATGCGGCGGCCGCGGTGACGGAGGGCGGGACGCTCGCGTTCCCGGTGCGCCTGAGCCACCCGAGCGCCGCGGAGATCGTGGTGGCCTACACCCTGGCCGGCACGGCGACGGCGGGCGACGACTACACGGACCCGGGGTCGGGCAGCGTGACCTTCGCGGCGGAGAGCACGGAGGCGGAGATCGCGCTGGCGACGGTGGACGACGACGCCGACGAGCCGGAGGAGACGGTCGAGGTCACGCTGACGGCGCCGGACCCGGCCCTGGCGGTGCTGGGCGCGCCGTCCACCGCCTCGGGCGCGATCGCCGACGCCGACCTCCAGGTCGTGACGGTGGCGGCGGAGGCGGCCACGGTCGACGAAGGCGCGGACGCGGTGTTCGTGCTGACCCGGGCGGGGGTGGTGTCGGCGGAGCTGGCGGTGACCTTCACGGTCACGGACGCGGGTCGCGTGCTGGTGCTGAACGCGCCGTCCGGCGTGACCTTCGCGGCCGATGCGACCGAGGCGCGCGTGACCCTGGCGACCCGCGACGACGACCTGATCGGCGAGGCGGATGCCCTGGTGACGCTGACCCTCGCCGACGGCGCGACCTGGCGGCTGGGCGCGTCGTCGGAGGCCACGGTGACGGTCGAGGACGACGATCTCCCGGTGGTGACGGTGGCGGCGGAGGCGGACGCGATCACCGAAGGCGCGGATGCGGTGTTCACCCTGACGCGCACCGGGGACGTGTCGGCGGCGCTGGACGTGTCGATTGTCGTGACGGAGCCCGGGGCGGATGAGTTCAGGATTCTGGCGTTGGTGGTGCCGCCGACCGGCGTGCGTTTCGGGGCCGGGGAGGCCGCGGTCACGCTGCGCCTGCCCACGCGCGACGACCTTGTCGACAGGCCCGACGACGCGGGCGCGGTGACGGTGACGGTGCAGGCGGATGCGGCCGCCTACGAGCTGGGCGATCCGTTCGCGGCCACGGTGGCGGTCGAGGACAACGATCTTCCGCTCGTGAGGCTCCTGACCGTGGGCGATCCGGACCTGTACACGGAAGGGGAGGACGTGCTGTTCCGCCTGACGCGGACGGAGGGGGATCTGTCGGGAGAGCTGCAGGTGGGCCTGATTTACCGCGACCGCGACGATGCGCTGGCGCCCGGTGAGCCGTCGAGCGTGACCTTCGGGGTCGGGGAGGCCGAGGTCACGCTGCGCCTGCCGACGAACGACGACAGTGACCCGGGCGACAAGCGGGTGACCGTGTCGCTGCCCCTCATCACGCAGGGATACATCTGGGCTGGCGACCGATCGCACACGGTCACGGTGCGGGACAATGACGGTGACCCGCTCGTGACGGTTGCGGCCGGCGCGGAGGTGATCGCGCAGGGCGAGGCCGCGGCATTCACCCTGACGCGGACGGGGAACGTGTCGGGCGCGCTCGCAGTGTCGTTCGCGGTTGCGGATGCGGACGGCGTTCTGGCCTCGCCGGCGCCGGCCGGCGTGAGCTTCGCGGACGGCGTGCGCACGGCCGTGCTGCACCTGGCCACGCAGGAGGACGCCCTCGACCGGAGCGACGCCACGCTGACGCTGACCTTGCAGTCGGGCGCGGGCTATCGGCTGGAAACGCCGCCGGGGGCCGCTACGGTGACGGTGAGCCCCGTTCCGATCGTGACGGTCGCGGTGGTGGAGAAGGTGATTGCGGAGGGCGCGAACGCGGCGTTCACCCTGACGCGGACGGGGGACCTGTCGGGCGCCCTCGCGGTGAACGTCACGATTGCGCGCTCAATCGACGTCCGGGTATCGACGCCGCCGCCGTCGAGCGTGAGCTTCGAGGCCGGTGAGGCGGTGGTGCGTGTGGAGGTGCCGACCCGCGACGACGACATGGCCGGCGAGGAGGATGGCTTTGTCTCTCTGAACCTGCGGCCCGGCGCGGGCTATCGGCTGCTGGAGGCGCTGCCCAGGGTCTCGGTGACCGTGCAGGACGATGACGTTGTGCCGGAGGTGTCGGTCGCTGCGGCGGGGTCGGTGACGGAGGGCGGCGCGCTCGCATTCCCGGTGACGCTGAGCCGGCTGTTCAATGCGCCGATCGCGGTGGACTGGACCCTGGGCGGCACGGCGGCGGCGGGCGACGACCACGACGGCTCCGCCTCCGGCACGGTGACCTTCGCGCCGGGAGAGGTGCGCAAGGAGCTCTCGTTCGCGACGGTGGACGACGACGTCGACGAGGCGGAGGAGACCGTCGAGGTCACGCTGACGGCGCCGGACCCGGCCCTGGCGGTGCTGGGCGCGGCGACGGCCACGGGCACGATCCGGGACAACGACCTCCCGGTGGTGACGGTTGCGGCGGAGTCGGAGACGATCACGGAGGACGAGGCCACGGTGTTCGTCCTGACCAGGGTAGGGGATCTGTCGGCAGGGCTGGACGCCACCCTCTGGGTCGGATTCGAGCCGGACACGTTTTTCGTGCAGCCGTCCGTCATTTCCTTCCGGGCCGGCGAATCGACGGCGCAGTACTCGAATCCGCTGCAACCTGTCAGCGACGCCGTCTGGCACGCGACGCTGCGACCGGGAGCGGCGTATCGGCTGGGAGATCCGTCACGGGCCATGGTGACGGTACGGCACCGTGTCCCGATGCCGGACGTCTCGGTCGCCGATGCGGACGCGGTGACGGAGGGCGGCACGCTCGCGTTCCCGGTGACCCTGAGCGGTCCGCATGTCGATGAGATCACGGTCGACTACACCCTCGGCGGCTCGGCGGCGGTCGATGACGACTACACGGACGCCGGCACCGGCAGCCTGACCTTCGCGCCGGGAGACCTGCGCAAGGTGATCTCGCTCGCGACCGTGGACGACGCCGACGACGAGCCGGAGGAGCAGGTCGAGGTCACGCTGTCGCTGCCGGCCGATTCCCCGGCGACGCTGGAGCGGGCGACGGCTACGGGCCGGATCCTGGACGGTGACGGCCTTTCGGAGGTGACGGTCGCCGCGGCGGCGGACACGGTGGTGGAAGGGGCGGATGCCGTCTTCACCCTGACGCGGCTGAACGGGGACGTGTCGGAGGCGCTGACAGTGGCGGTCGCGGTGAGCGATGCCGGCGCGGTGCTGGCGGAGACGGCGCCGGCCGGCGTGACCTTCGCGGCCGATGCGGCCACCGCCACGCTGCGCCTGGGCACGGACGACGACACCCTCGCCGAGGCGGACGCCACCCTGACCCTGACCCTGGCCGCCGGCGATGCCTGGAGCCTGGGCGCGCCGTCGTCCGCCACGGTGACCGTGCGGGACGATGACGGGACGCCCACGGTGTCGATCGCCGATGCGGGGTCGGTGGCCGAGGGCGGCACGCTCACCTTCCCGGTGACGCTGAGCGGGCCGTTCAACGCGCGGATTGCGGTGCCCTACACCCTGGGCGGCGCCGCGGCGGCGGGGGACGACTACACGGACGCCGGCGCCGGCACTGTGGCCTTCGCGCCGGGAGAGCTGCGCCAGGTGATCTCGCTCGCGACCGTGGACGACAGCGCCGACGAGCAGGAGGAGACGGTCGCGGTCACGCTGGCCGCCGGCGCCGACTGGAACCTGGACGCCTCGCCGGAGGCCGCCGGCACGATCACCGACGACGATCCCCCGATGGTGACGGTGGCGGCGGACGCGGATGCGGTGGCCGAAGGGGCGGACGCCGCCTTCACCCTGACGCGGACCGAGGGGGACCTGTCGGAAGCGCTGGCGGTGTCGTTCGGGATCGAGGTTGCGGATGGTGTCCTGGCGTCCGACCCGGAGGACAGCGTGACCTTCGAGGCCGGCGCCGCCACGGTCACATTGCGCCTCGGCACGCAGGACGACACCAGGCCGGGCGAAGCCGATACGCCGGTGACCCTGGCCCTGGTCGATGGCGCGGATTACGACCTGGGCGCGCCGTCGCAGGCGACGGTGGCGGTGCGGGACGACGACGAGACGCCGGAGGTGTCGATCGCCGACGCGGCATCGGTGACGGAGGGCGGCGCGCTCGAGTTCCCGGTGACGCTGAACCGGCCGTACAGCGAGGCGATCACGGTTCTCTACTTTGTCGGCCGGGACGGTCCCAACACGGCGAAGAAGGGGACCGACTACACCGACGTCACCGTCGCCCACGCCGACGGGGAATTCCGCTTCGAGCCGGGAGAGGTGCGGAAGGTGGTCTCGCTCGAGACGGTGGACGACGGCGACCACGAGGGGGAGGAGACGGTCAGCGTCGATCTCAATTACAGAGCGGAGTTCCAGCCCGACCCGCCGGACTTCCTGGCGACCGGCCGGATCCTGGACAACGACGTTCCGGCCGTGACGGTGGCGGCGCAGGCGGACGTCGTCGTGGAAGGCAAGGGCGACGCGGTCTTCGTTCTGACCCGGGCGGGGAACCCCTCGGACGCGCTGACCGTAACCTTCGCGGTGACCGGCGGCGACGCGGTGCTGGCCGATGCGCCGCCGACCGAGGCCACCTTCGAGGCCGGCAAGGCCGCGGTGGAGGTGTCGCTGGCGATCGACGACGACGGCGCCAACGAGGCGGACGCCACGCTCACGCTGACGCTGGAGGCCGGCGCCGACTATGCCCTGGGCGATCCGTCGGCGGCGACGGTGACGGTGACGGACAACGATCTCCCGGTCGTGACGGTGGCGGCGGACGAGGCCGCGGTCACCGAAGGCGAGGACGCGGTGTTCACCCTGACGCGGGCCGGGGTCGCGTCGGAGAAGCTGAAGGTCACGGTTGCGGTGACGGATGCCGGCGCGGTGCTGGCGGATACGCCGCCGACCAGCGTGACCTTCGGGGTCGGCGACGCGACGGCCGAGCTGCGCCTGGGCACGGTCGATGACGCCGTCGACGAAGTGGATGCCACGCTCACGCTGACGCTGAGCGAGGACGCCGCCTATGGCGTGGGCGATCCGTCGACGGTGACGGTGACGGTGCGGGACGACGATCTTCCGGTCGTGACGGTTGCGGCGGACGAGACCGCGATCACCGAAGGCGAGGAGGCGGTGTTCACCCTGACGCGCGAGGGGGTCGTGTCGGGAACGCTGAAGGTCGCGTATGCGTTCCGGATCGCGCGGGACGGTGCGGTCGGGAGATCGGGGGACGGCGCGGTCCCGAAAGCGGGGGATGAGCAGAGCGCGGCGACCGTGACCTTCGAGGCCGGACAATCGACCGTGCAGGTGCGCCCGCTGGCCCCGGACGACGACGTCGACAGCGCCGATCGCACGTTCGTCCTGTGGCTGGTGTCGGGCGCCGGCGACCGGCTGGGGGATCCGTCGCGGGCCATGATGACGGTGCAGGACGACGACGACGCGCCCGCGGTGACGATTGCCGATGCGCCGACGGTGAAGGAGGGCGGCACGCTCGCGTTCCCGGTGCGCCTGAGCCACCCGAGCGACGCGCGGATCACGGTCGCCTACACCCTGTCCGGCACGGCGACGGAGGGCGGCGACTACACCGACGGCGGCGCCGGCAGCGTGACCTTCCCGGCGCGGGAGACGGAGCGGACGATCTCGCTGGCGACGATGGATGATCGCGAGGACGAGCAGGAGGAGACGGTCGAGGTCGCCCTCACCGCGCCGGACCCGGCCGTGGCGACGCTGGGCACGCCGTCGAGCGCGACGGGCCGGATCGAGGACGACGAAGGGGCTTCGGTGGTGACGGTGGCGGCGGAGGCGGCTTCGGTCACGGAAGGCGAGGACGCGGTGTTCACCCTGACGCGGGCGCAGGGGGACGTGTCGCGCGCGCTGACGGTATCGGTGCAGGTGACGGATGCGGATGGGGTGCTGGCCTCGACCGCGCCGGCCAGCGTGCGTATCGAGGCCGGGGACGCCACCGCCGTGCTGCGCCTCGGCACGCAGGACGACGCCGTCTCCGAGGCGACCGCGGAGGTGGTGCTGGCGCTGCGGCCGGACGCGGCCTATGCGCTGGGGACGCCGTCGGAGGCCGCGGTGTCGGTACGGGACGACGATCCTCCGGTGGTGACGGTGACGGCGGACGCGGATTGGGTGGTGGAAGGCGCCGATGCGGCCTTCACCCTGACGCGGGTGGGGGATCTGGCCGCGCTGTCGGTGTCGATCCAGGTGACGGATGCCGGCTCGGTGCTGACGGCCACGCCGCCGGCCAGCGTGCCTTTCGGGGCCGGAGACGCCACCGCCACGCTGCGCCTCGGCACGGAGGAGGACACCCCCGGGAATCACGGGGCCGACAGGCCGGTGACCCTGATCCTGGTCGACGGCGCGGATTACGACCTGGGCACGCCGTCGCGGGCCACGGTGACGGTGCGGGACGACGACGAGGCGCCGGAGGTGTCGATCGCCGACGCGGAGTCGGTGACGGAGGGCGGCACGCTCGAATTCCCGGTGACGCTGAGCCGGCCCTACAACGAGGCGATCAGGGTTTTCTACCAATTGAACCAGGACGGCACCGACACGGCGAAGAGGGGGACTGACTACACCGACGTTACCGTCGTCTCCGGTGACAGGACACTCAGCTTCGCGCCGGGAGAGTTGCGGAAGACGATCTCGCTCGCGACGGTGGATGACGGCGACTACGAGGAGGAGGAGACGGTCAGCGTCGATATTCTGTACGACGAGAGTTACCGGCCCGACCCGCCG
The DNA here is from genome assembly GCA_965214905.1 of uncultured Binatia bacterium (SeqCode). GTDB lineage: Bacteria > Desulfobacterota > Binatia > UBA9968 > JAJDTQ01 > JAJDTQ01. Next base: position 1,212,509 of record OZ243984.1, on the reverse strand, counting down.
GTCTTCCTGGCGACGGGCCGGATCCTGGACAACGACATTCCGGTCGTCACGGTGGCGGCGGATGCGGCCGCGGTCACCGAAGGCGAGGACGCGGTCTTCACCGTGACCCGGGCGGAGGGGGATCGGTCGGTCGAGGTGGAGGTGCCGATCACGGTGACCGATGACGACTCGGTGCTTGCCGGAACGCCGCCCGCCAGCGTGACCATCGGGGCCGGGGCGGCGGAAGCCGAGCTGCGCCTGGGCACCGACGACGACCAGACCGACGAGCCCCACGCCACGGTGACGGTGACCCTGGCCGACGGCGACGACCATGACCTGGGCGAACCGTCGGCAGCGACGGTCACCGTGCAGGACGATGACGCGACCCCGACGGTGACGCTGGTCCTGACCCCGCCCTCGATCACGGAGGCCGGCGGGGAGAGCGCGGTGACGGCGACCCTGGACCGCCCGTCGAGTGAAGGGACGACCGTGACGGTGGCGGTGGCGCCGGTGGACCCGGCGGTGGCGACCGACTACACCCTGAGCGCGAACCTGGATCTGACGATCCCCGCGGGTGAGACGGACAGCACGGGCGTGGTGACGATTACCGCCGTGGACAACGCCGTGGACGCGCCGAACAAGACGGTGACGGTGTCGGCCACGGCGGAGAACACGCAGGGGGTCACGGACCCGCAGGACGTGACGCTGACGATTCTCGACGACGAGGGACCGCCGTTGCCGGAGCTGTCCATCGACGACGTGAGCGTGGCCGAGGGCGGTCCGGGCGACAGCGCGACGCTGGAGTTCACGGTGACGCTGAACCCGGCGGCGACGGAGCCGGTGACGGAGACCGTGACGGTGGACTGGGAGACCGCCGACGGGACCGCGGAAGCCGGGGCCGACTACACCGCGGGGAGCGGCAGCCTGACCTTCGGCGCCGGAGAGACCGGCAAGACGGTGACGGTCACGGTCACGGGCGACGACGTGGACGAGCCGGACGAGACCTTCACGGTGGAGCTGTCGAACGCGCCGGGCGCGACGCTCGCGAAGGCGGTGGGGACGGGGACGATCACCGACGACGACGACGAGCCGACGGTGACGCTGGTCCTGACGCCGTCCTCGATTGCGGAGAGCGGCGCAACGAGCGCGGTGACGGCGACCCTGGACCATCCGTCGAGCGCGGCGACGACGGTGACGGTGACGGTCACGCCGGAGGCTCCGGCGGTGGAAGGCGACTACACCCTGAGCGCGAACCTGGATCTGACGATCCCGGCGGGTGAGACGGACAGCACGGGCGAGGTGACGATCACCGCCGTCGACAACGACGCGCACGCGCCGGACAAGACGGTGACGGTGTCGGCCACGGCGGAGAACACGCAGGGGGTCAAGGCCCCGCAGGACGTGACACTGACGATCCGGGACGACGACGACTCGCCGGCGACCGGGGCGGTGACGGTCACGACGGCGACCACGTTCACCGAGGGCGAGACGCTGACTGCGGACACGTCGGGCATCGCCGACGAGGACGGCCTGGACGACGCGGCCTACGTCTGGCAGTGGGTCCGGACGCCGGCCGGCGGCAGCGACGAGGACATCACCGGCGCGACCTCGCAGACCTACGCGCCGGTGTTCGCGGACGCTGGCGCGACGCTCAAGGTCCGGGTGACGGTCACCGACGACGAGGGCCACCAGGCGACGTTCGAGAGCGCGGCGACGGTGGCGGTGACGGCGGAGCCGCGGCCCTCGGTGACGGTGGCCTCGGACGGCGACGTGACGGAGGGCGGCACCGTCACGTTCACGCTGACGCGCACGGGCGACCCGGCGCAGACGCTGGACGTGCCCTACGCGGTGACGGCCGAGGGGGACTTCGGCGTCACGGCGGGAGGGGAGGCCACGGCGACCTTCCTGGCGAACCACTCCACGGTGCAGGTGAGCCTGGCCACGACGGGCGACGACACCCACGAGGCGCACGGCTCGGTGACGCTGACCCTTACCGCGGACACGGGCGCCGATCCCGTCTACGTGCTCGGCGATCCGGCGACGGCGACGGCGGCGGTGGCGGACGACGACGACTCCCCGGCGACCGGGACGGTCACGGTCACGACGGCGACCACGTTCACCGAGGGCGAGACGCTGACCGCGGACACCTCGGGCCTCACCGACGCGGACGGACTGGACGACGCGGTTTGGGTCTACCAGTGGGTCCGAACGCCGTCCGGCGGAAGTGACGCGGACATCTCCGGCGCGACCGGCGAAACCTACGTGCCGGTGTTCGCGGACGCGGGCGCGACGCTCAAGGTCCGGGTGACGGTCACCGACGACGAGGACCACGAGGCGGAGTTCACGAGCGCCCCGACCTCGACGGTGGAAGCGGGGCCGCGGCCCTCGGTGACGGTGGCCTCGGACGGCGACGTGACGGAAGGCAGCCCCGCGGTGTTCACGCTGACGCGCACGCGCAACACGGCGGGGACGCTGGACGTGGCCTACGAGGTGACCGCCACCGGGGACTTCGGTGTTGCGACAGTCTCGGCCACGGCGACGTTCCTGGCGAACGAATCCACGGTTCAGGTGAGCGTGGACACGACGGATGACGAAGTCCACGAGGCGCACGGCTCGGTGACGCTGACGCTGACGGCGGACGCGGGCGCCAACCCCGTCTACCTGCTCGGCGATACGACGACAGCGACGGCGGCGGTTCGGGACGACGACGACTCGCCGGCGACCGGGGCGGTGGCGGTCACGGGCACGGCGACGGAAGGCGAGACGCTGACGGCGGAAGCGACGGGCATCGCCGACGAGGACGGTCTGGACAACGCGGATTACGCCTGGCAGTGGGTGCGGACGCCGTCCGGCGGCGGTGACGAGAACATTGCCGGCGCGACCTCGCAGACCTGGGTGCTGGTGTTCGCGGACGCGGGAGCGACGCTCAAGGTTCGATTGACGGTCACCGACGACGAGGGCCACGAGAAGACGTTCGAAAGCGCCCCGACCTCGGCGGTGGCGGCGCTGCCGCGGCCCTCGGTGACGGTGACCTCGGACGGCGACGTGACCGAGGGCGACACCGTCACGTTCACGCTGACGCGCACGGGCGACACGGCGGGGACGCTGGACGTGGACTACGAGGTAACCGTCACCGGGGACTTCGGCGCCGCGACGGGCGCGAGCACGGCGACCTTCCTGGCGAACGACGCCACGGTGCAGGTGTCGGTAGACACGACGGGCGACAGCGCCCACGAGGCGCACGGCTCGGTGACGCTGACCCTGACGGCGGACACGAGCGTCGATCCCGTCTACCTGCTCGGCGATCCGTCGACGGCGACGGCGACGGTGGCAGACGACGACGACTCCCCGGCGACCGGGACGGTCACGGTCACGACGGCGACCACGTTCACCGAGGGCGCGACGCTGACGGCGGACACCTCGGGCCTCACCGACGGGGACGGCCTGGACAGCGCGGCCTGGGCCTACCAGTGGGTCCGGACGCCGGCCGGCGGCAGCGACGAGGACATCTCCGGAGCGACCTCGCAGACCTGGGTGCCGGTGTTCGCGGATGTGGGCGCGACGCTGAAGGTCAAGGTGACGGTCACCGACGACGAGGGCCATGAGGCGAGCTTCACGAGCGCCCCGACCTCTGCGGTGGCGGCGCTGCCGCGGCCCTCGGTGACGGTGGTCTCGGACGGCGACGTGACCGAGGGCGGCGACGCGGTGTTCATCCTGACGCGGACGATGGACCCGTCGGACGAGCTGGTGGTGACCTTCGCGGTGACGGGCGGTAACGCGGTGCTGAGCGAAGAGCCGCCGACCGAGGTCACCTTCGAGGCCGATGCGGACACGGCGCGCGTGACCCTGGAGACCGTGAACGACAATACCCATGAGGCGGACGCCAATCTGACGCTGACGCTGACGCCGGCCACGGGCGCCGATCCCGCCTGGGTGCTCGGCGATCCGGCGACGGCGACGGTGACGGTGCGGGACGATGACGCGCCGACGGTGACGCTGATCCTGACGCCGGACACGATCACGGAGGACGGTGGGTCCCGCGGTGCGAGTACGGTGACGGCACGTCTGGACCGCTCGTCGAGCGCCGATACGTGGGTGGACATCACGTTCACGCCGGTAGGGACCCCGCCGCCGCGTCCCTACCGTCCGAGCTCGAATCTGCGCTTGTTGATCCCGAAGTTCGCGACGGCGAGCACGAGGCATGTGTCGCTTCAGTCCAGGGACGACGACGTGTACCAGGGGGACAGGCAGGTCCTGGTGTCGGGCGAGGCGACGCACCCGCTGGGAGTGAAGGGTCCGGAGGCTGTCCTGCTGACGGTGACCGAGGATGACGACCCGCCGTCGGGTCTGTCGATCAGCGACGCGGGCGTGCTCGAAGGCGATTCGGGCAGCGCGGCGATGCAGTTCACGGTGACGCTGGACCCGCCGGCGACGGGCGAGGTGACGGTGGACTGGGCGACCGCCGACGGAACGGCGACCGCCGGTACGGACTACACGGCGGGGAACGGAAGCCTGGCGTTCGGCGCCGGAGAGACCAGCAAGACGGTGACGGTGACGGTGACGGGCGACAACGTGGACGAGCCGAACGAGACCTTCACGGTGACGCTGTCGAATCCGTCGGGCGTATCGCTCGGGAGGGCCGAGGGAACGGGGACGATCACGGACGACGACGATGCGCCGACGGTGACGCTGGTCCTGACGCCGGCCTCGATTACGGAGGCGGCCGGGCAAAGCACGGTGACGGCGACCCTGGACCACCCGTCGAGCGAGGAAACGACGGTGACGGTGTCGGTGACGCCGGTGGCCCCGGCGATGGCGACCGACTACACGCTGAGCGCGAACCTGGAGCTAACGATTGCGGCGGGCGCGACGACGAGCACGGGCGCGGTGACGATCACCGCCGTGGACAATGACGTGGACGCGCCCGACAAGACGGTGACGGTGTCGGCCACGGCGGAGAACACGCAGGGGATCACGGCCCCGCAGGACGTGACGCTGACGATCAGGGACGACGAGAACGTGGCGCCGACGGGCGCGCCGACGATCGACGACACGACGCCGGTGGTGGGCGAGACGCTGACGGCGGACTCGTCGGGCATCGCCGATGCGGACGGGCTGACGGGCGCGACCTTCACCTGGCGGTGGCTCCGGGTGGCGTCGGGCGGCGCCGAGACGGAGGTCGGGACCGGGTCGTCGTACACGGTGGTCGCCGCGGACGTGGGGTCGACGCTGAAGGTGGAGGCGAGCTTCACCGACGACGGCGGGGCCGAGGAGACCGTCGAGAGCGCGGCGACGGCGACGGTCGAGGCGGCGTCGCGGCCCTCGGTGACGGTGGTCTCGGACGGCGACGTGACGGAGGGCAACACCGTCACGTTCACGCTGACGCGCACGGGCGCCACGGCGGACACGCTGGACGTGGCCTACGAGGTCACCGCCACCGGGGACCTCGGCGCCGCGACGGGCGCGGGCACGGCGACCTTCCTGGCGAACAGCGCCACGGTGCAGGTGAGCGTGGCCACGACGGGCGACGACACCCACGAGGCGCACGGCTCGGTGACGTTGACGCTGACGGCGGACACGAGCGCCGATCCTGCCTACGTGCCCGGCACTCCGGCGACGGCGACGGCGGCGGTCGAGGACGACGACGCGCCGACGGTCTCGATCGGCGCGCCGGCGGCGGCAGTGGCCGAGGGGGGGACGCTGCGCTTCCCGGTGACCCTGAACCGCGCCGGCTACCGGGACATCACGCTCGACTACGCGGTGACCGGCGGCACCGCCGAGGCCGGCGACTACACCGATGCGGGCGGCGGCACCCTGACCATACCGGCGGGCGACACCACCGCGCACATCGAGATGGGAGTGGTGGACGACACCGTCGACGAGCCCGACGAGGAGACGGTGGAGGTCACGATTTCCAATCTCCGGCCGTCCGGTGCGGCGACGATCGGCACGGCCACGGCGACCGGCACGATCACCGACAACGACGCGGCGCCGACGGTGACGCTGGTCCTGACCCCGGCCTCGATTACGGAGGCGGCCGGGCAGAGCACGGTGACGGCGACCCTGGACCACCCGTCGAGCGAGGAGACGACGGTGACGGTGACGGTGACGCCGGTGGCCCCGGCGATGGCGACCGACTACACGCTGAGCGCGAACCTGGAGCTGACGATCCCGGCGGGTGCGACGGAGAGCGAGGGGGTGGTGACGATCACCGCCGGGAACAATGACGTGGACGCGCCCGACAAGACGGTGACGGTGTCGGCCACGGCGACGAACGACCGGGGGGTCACGGACCCGCAGGCCGTGACGCTGACGATCACGGACGACGACCTGGTGGAGCTGTCGGTCGACGACGTGAGCGTGGCCGAGGGCGATTCGGGCAGCACGACGCTGGAGTTTACGGTGACGCTGAACCCGGCGGCGAAGGGTGAAGTGACGGTGGACTGGGCGACGGCGGACGGGACGGCGACCGCCGGGACGGACTACACGTCGGGGAGCGGAAGCCTGACGTTCGGTGTCGGAGAGACCAGCAAGACGGTGACGGTGACGGTGACCGGCGACGACATGGACGAGCCGAACGAGACCTTCACGGTGACGCTGTCGAGCGTATCGGGCGCGACGCTGGTGAAGGCGGTGGGGACGGGGACGATCACCGACGACGACGATGCGCCCACGGTCTCGGTGTCCGACGCGACGGCCGCCGAGGCCGCCGATCTGGTCTTCCCGGTGTCCCTGAGCCATGCCAGCTCGCGGCAGATCACCGTCGACTACGCGATCACGCCCGACACGGCGACGTCCGCCGACTACCGCGGCACGACCTCCGGCACGGTGACGTTCGCGGCGGGCGTGACATCGAAGAACGTCACGCTGGATCTCGTGGACGACACGGCGGACGAGCCGGACGAGACGGTGACGGTCACGCTCTCCAATCCCCAGCCGTCCGGTGCGGCGACGGTCGGTACGGCCACGGCGACCGGCACGATCACCGATAACGACGTGCCGGTCGTGACGGTGGCGGCGGAAACGGGCACGGTGAGGGAAGGCAGGGACGTGGTGTTCGTCCTGACGCGGACAGGGTTGGTGACGGACGAGCTGGTGGTGACGTTCACGGTGACGGGCGGCGAGGCGGTGCTGAGCGATGATCCGCCGACCGAAGCCACCTTCGGCGCCGATGCGAGCACGGTGCGCGTGCCACTGGCGACCGATGCAGACGAGGTCGAGGATCCCGACGCCACGCTGACGCTGACGCTGGCCGACGGCGATGCCTATGACCTGGGCACGTCATTCGCGGCGACGGTGACGGTGTCGGATTCGGCGGATCTGGATGTGGGTAAACCCGTCGTGACGGTTGCGGCGGAGACGGGCACGGTGAAGGAAGGCAAGGACGCGGCGTTCCTCCTGACGCGGACGAAGGACCCGTCGGACGAGCTGGTGGTGACGTTCACGGTGACGGGCGGCGAGGCGGTGCTGAGCGAAGAGTCGCCGACCGAAGTCACCTTCGGTGCCGGTGCGAGTACGGCGCGCGTGCCCCTGGGGACCGAGAATGACGACGCCCATGAGGCGGATGCCGCGGTGACGCTGACGCTGACCGACGGCGATGCCTATGACCTGGGCACGCCGTCGGCGGCGACGGTGACGGTGACGGACGATGACGATCCGCCGCCGGATCTGTCGATCGACGACGTGAGCGTGGCCGAGGGCGATTCGGGCGACAGCGCGACGATGCGGTTCACGGTGACGCTGGACCCGGCGGCGAAGGGTGAGGTGACGGTGGACTGGGCGACGGCGGACGGGACGGCGACCGCCGGGACGGACTACACGTCGGGGAACGGCCGCCTGACGTTCAGTGTCGGAGAGACCAGCAAGACGGTGACGGTGACGGTGACGGGCGACGACGTGGACGAGCCGAACGAGACGTTCACGGTGGCGCTGTCGAACGTGTCGGGCGCGACGCTGGTGAAGGCCGCGGGGACGGGGACGATCACGGACGACGACGATCCGCCGACGGTGACGCTGGTCCTGACGCCGGACTCGATTACGGAGGCGGCCGGGCAGAGCACGGTGACGGCGACCCTGGACCACCCGTCGAGCGAGGAGACGACGGTGACGGTGTCGGCGGCGCCGGAGTCGCCGGCGGTGGCGGGCGACTACACGCTGAGCGCGAACCTGGAGCTGACGATTGCGGCGGGCGCGACGACGAGCACGGGCGCGGTGACGATCACCGCCGTGGACAACGCCGTGGACGCGCCCCACAAGACGGTGACGGTGTCGGCCACGGCGGAGAACACGCAGGGGGTCACGGCCCCGCAGGACGTGGCGCTGACGATCAGGGACGACGAGAACGTGGCGCCGACGGGCGCGCCGACGATCGACGACACGACGCCGGTGGTGGGCCAGACGCTGACCGCGGACGCCTCGGGCATCGATGACTCCGACGGTCTGACGAGTCCGAATTTCACTTGGCGGTGGATCCGGACATCAGGCGGGACGGATGCGCCGATCGGCGGGGCGACCGCGGCGACCTACACGGTGGTTGCCGCGGATGAGGGCGCGACGCTGAAGGTGGAGGCGACCTTCACCGACGACGGCGGGGCCGAAGAGACGGTCGAGAGCGCGGCGACGGCGACGGTCGAGGCGGCGCCGCTGCCGTCGGTGTCGGTGGCGCCGGTGGCGAGCCCGGTGGCGGAAGGCGAGGACGCGCGGTTCACGTTGACGCGCACGGGAGTCACGGCGGGCGCGCTGACGGTCCGCTACGGCGTGTCGGAAACCGGCGCCATGGTGGCGTCGGGCGAGGAAGACGCGAAGACCATCGAATTCGGGGACGGCGACACCGAGCAGACGGTGACGGTGCCGACGGAGGAGGACTCTGTCCACGAAACGGACAGCACGGTGACGCTGACGCTGACGGCGAATGCGGCCTACGACCTGGGGACCGCCAGCGCGGACGTGACGGTCGAGGACGACGACAACGCGGCACCGACGGGCGCGGTGACGATCGACGATACGACACCGGTGGTGGGCGAGACGCTGACGGCGGACTCGTCGGGCATCGAAGACCCCGATGGCCTGACGAGCCCGAGCTTCACCTGGCAGTGGATCCGGGTGTCGGGCGGGACGCCGACGCGGATCACCAGTGCGACCGCGGCGACCTACACGGTGGTCGCCGCGGATGTGGGTGCGACGCTGAAGGTGGAGGCGAGCTTCATCGACGACGACGGGACCCCGGAGGCCGTCGAGAGCGAAGAGACGTCGGCGGTCGTGGCGGCGGCGCCGACGCTGCCCGAGGTGTCCGTTATGCACGGCGGCAGTCCCATCACCGAGGGAGGAGTCGCAACTTTCACGTTCACCCTATCGAAGACAATCGGGGACATATCGTTGCGTGTGAATATCAGAAGAACGGAAACAGGCAACATGATGTTCCCGAACAATTTGGGGAGGTCGGTTGTAGTGTTTGGCCCCAACCAGACAACCGTAACAGTGAGTTACCCGACGGATAATGACGACACGGCCGAGCCGAACAGCACGGTAACCGTGGAGGTCCTTGAACGTGACTACTACATGCCGGGCACGCCCTCCATGGCCAGTGTCGAGGTGCGGGACGATGACGACTCCCCGGCGACCGGGACGGTCACGGTCACGGGCACGGCGACGGAAGGCCAGACGCTGACGGCGGACACCTCGGGCCTCACCGACGAGGACGGTTTGGACAACGCTTCCTACGTCTACCAGTGGGTGCGGACGCCGGCAGGCGGCAGTGACGCGGACATCTCCGGCGCGACCTCGCAGACCTACGTGCCGGTGTACGCGGACGCGGGCGCGACGCTCAAGGTCCGGGTGACGGTCACTGACGACGAGGGCCACGAGGCGACCTTCACGAGCGCGGCGACCTCGGCGGTGGCGGCGCTGCCGCGGCCCTCGGTGACGGTGGCGGCGGAGACGGACACGGTGAGGGAAGGCCAGGACGCGGTGTTCATCCTGACGCGGACAGGGGTGGTGACGGACGCACTGGTGGTGACCTTCGCGGTGACGGGCGGGGAGGCGGTGCTGAGCGACGATCCGCCGACCGAAGCCACCTTCGGCGCCGGCGCGACCACCGTGCGCGTGCCGCTGGCGACCGACGCCGACGCCGACGCCGAGGATCCCGACGCCACGCTGACGCTGACGCTGACCGACGGCGACGCCTACGACCTGGGCGAGGCGTCGTCGGCGACGGTGACGGTGACGGATCCGTCGGGTTTGGATGCGGATAATCCCGTCGTGACGGTGGCGGCGGAGGCGGGCACGGTGACGGAAGGCAAGGACGCGGTGTTCATCCTGACGCGGACGAAGGATCCGTCGGACGCGCTGGCGGTGAGCTTCGCGGTGACGGGCGGGGAGGCGGTGCTGAGCGACGATCCGCCGACCGAAGCCACCTTCCGCGCCGGCGCGGCCACGGCGCGCGTGGCCTTGGGCACCGAGAACGACGACACCCATGAGGGGGACGCCGCGCTGACGCTGACGCTGACCGACGGCGACGCCTACGACCTGGGCGCGGCGTCGTCGGCGACGGTGACGGTGCGGGACGACGACGTGCCGCCGCCGGTTCTGTCGATCGGCGACGCGGGCGCGCGTGAAGGCAATTCGGGCGACACGACGATGCGGTTCACGGTGACGCTGGACCGAGCGGCGGCGGTGGAGGTGACGGTGGACTGGGCGACCGCCGACGGAACGGCGACCGCCGGGACGGATTACACGGCGGGGAGCGGAACCCTGACGTTCAGCGGCGGCGTACTCAGCAAGACGGTAGCGGTGCCGGTGACGGGCGACGATGTGGACGAGCCGAACGAGACGTTCACGGTGGAGCTGTCGAACGCGTCGGGGGCATCGCTCGGCGAGGCGGTGGGGACGGGGACGATCAGGGACGACGACGATGCGCCGACGGTGACGCTGGTCCTGACGCCGGCCTCGATTACGGAGGCGGCCGGACGGAGCGCGGTGACGGCGCGTCTGGACCACCCGTCGAGCGAGGAGACGGCGGTGACGGTGTCGGTCGCGCCGAAGTCGCCGGCGGTGGAGGGCGACTACAGGCTGAGCGCGAACCTGGAGCTGACGATCCCGGCGTTTGCGACGGAGAGCACGGGCGAGGTGACGGTCACGGCCGTGGACAACGCCGTGGACGCGCCCAACAGGACGGTGACGGTGTCGGCCACGGCGGAGAACACGCAGGGGATCACGGCCCCGCAGGAGGTGACGCTGACGATCCGGGACGACGAGAACGTGGCGCCGACGGGGGCGCCGACGATCGACGACACGACGCCGGTGGTGGGCGAGACGCTGACGGCGGACCCGTCGGGCATCGGCGACACGGACGGGCTGACGGGCGCGGCCTTCGCGTATCGGTGGGTCCGGGTGGCGTCGGGCGGCGCGGAGACGGAGGCGGGGACCGGGGCGGCCTATGTGGTGGTCGCCGCGGACGTGGGGGCGACGCTGAAGGTGGAGGCGTCCTTCACCGACGACGGCGGGGCCGTGGAGACGCTTGAGAGCGCGGAGACGGCGGCGGTCGAGGCGGCGCCGCTGCCGACGGTGTCGGTGGCGCGGGTGTCGAGTCCGGTGTCGGAGGGCGCGGACGCGGAGTTCCTGGTGACGCGCGAGGCGGTGACGGCGGGGGCGCTGACGGTCCGCTACGGCGTGTCGGAGAGCGGCGCCATGGTGGCGGCGTCCGAAGAGGGCGCGAAGACCGTGGATTTCGGGGACGGCGAGACCGAGAAGACGGTGGCGGTGCCGACGGTGGATGACAGCGTCCACGAGGCGGACAGCACGGTGACCTTCAGGCTGACTCCGGATGCGGCCTACGAGGTGGGCACCGCTGCGTCGGGGGTGATTGTGGAGGACGACGACAACGCGGCGCCGACGGGCGCGGTGACGGTCGACGACACGACGCCGGTGGTGGGCGAGACGCTGACGGCGGACGCGTCGGACCTGGACGACCCGGACGGGCTGACGGAACGGAGCTTCGCCTGGCAGTGGATCCGGACATCGGGCGGGACGGCGACGCGGATCGCCGGGGCGACCTCGGCGACCTACACGGTGGCCGCCGCGGACGTGGGGGCGACGCTGAAGGCGGAGGCGTCCTTCACGGACGACGACGGGACGGAGGAGACGGTCGAGAGCGCGGAGACGGATGCGGTCGTGCCGGCGGTGTTCCCGAGCGTGTCGGTGGCGCGGGTGTCGAGTCCGGTGTCGGAGGGCGCGGACGCGGAGTTTCGGGTGACGCGCGAGGCGGTGACGGCGGGGGCGCTGACGGTCCGCTACGGCGTGTCGGAGAGCGGCGCCATGGTGGCGGCGTCCGAAGAGGGCGCGAAGACCGTGGATTTCGGGGACGGCGAGACCGAGAAGACGGTGGCGGTGCCGACGGTGGATGACAGCGTCCACGAGGCGAACAGCACGGTGACCTTCAGGCTGGCTCCGGATGCGGCCTACGAGGTGGGCACCGCTGCGTCGGGGGTGATTGTGGAGGACGACGACGACTCGCCGGCGACCGGGGCGGTGGCGGTCGCGGGCACGGCGGCGGAAGGCGAGACGCTGACGGCGGACACGTCGGGCCTCACCGACGGGGACGGCCTGGACAGCGCGGCATACGTCTACCAGTGGGTGCGGACGCCGTCCGGCGGCAGCGACGCGGACATCTCCGGTGCGACCTCGCAGACCTACGTGCCGGTGTTCGCGGACGCGGGCGCGACGCTCAAGGTCAAGGTGACAGTCACCGACGACGAGGGCCACGAGGCGACCTTCACGAGCGCCCCGACCTCGGCGGTGGCGGCGCTGCCGAGGCCCGTGGTGACGGTGGCCTCGGACGGCGACGTGACGGAGGGCAGCGCCGCGGAGTTCACGCTGACGCGCACGGGCGACCCGGCGGGGACGCTGGACGTGGCCTACGATGTAGCCGCCACCGGGGACTTCGGCGTCACGACGGGCGCGGGCACGGCGACCTTCCTGGCGGACAGCGCCACGGTGCAGGTGACGGTGGCCACGACGGGCGATGACACCCACGAGGCGCACGGCACGGTGACGCTGACGCTGACGGCGGACACGGGCGCCGACCCCGCCTACCTGCTCGGCGATCCGTCGGCGGCGACGGCGGCGGTGGAAGACGACGACGACTCGCCGGCGACTGGCTCGGTCACGGTTACGACGGCGACCACGTTCACCGAGGGCGAGACGCTGACGGCGGACACGTCGGGCCTCACCGACGGGGACGGACTGGACGCCGCGGGCTACGCCTACCAGTGGGTGCGGACCCCGTCCGGCGGCAGTGACGCGGACATCTCGGGCGCGACCGGCGCGACCTACGTGCCGGTGCTCGCGGACGCGGGGGCGACGCTCAAGGTCGAGGTGACGGTCACCGACGACGAGGGCCACGAGGCGACCTTCACGAGCGCGGCGACCCCGGCGGTGGCGGCGCTGCCGCGGCCCTCGGTGACGGTGGTCTCGGACGGCGACGTGACCGAGGGCAGCCCCGCGGTGTTCACGCTGACGCGCACGGGCGACACGGCGGGGACGCTGGACGTGGCCTACGAGGTAGCCGCCTCCGGGGACTTCGGCGTCACGCCGGGCGCGGGCACGGCGACCTTCCTGGCGGACAGCGCCACGGTGCAGGTGTCGGTAGACACGACGGACGACGATGCCCACGAGGCGCACGGTTCGGTGACGGTGACCCTGACGGCGGCCACGGGCGCCGACCCCGCCTACCTGCTCGGCGATCCGTCGGCGGCGACGGCGGCGGTGGAAGACGACGACGACTCGCCGGCGAGCGGGGCGGTGACGATCACGGGCACGGCGGCGGAAGGCGAGACGCTGAGTGCGGACACGTCGGGCCTCACCGATGCGGACGGACTGGACAACGCGGGCTACGTCTACCAGTGGGTGCGGACACCGGCCGGCGGCAGTGACGCGGACATTTCCGGTGCGACCTCGAAGACCTACGTGCCGGTGTTCGCGGATGTGGGCGCAACGCTCAAGGTGCGGGTGACAGTCACCGACGACGAAGGCCACGAGGCGACGTTCACGAGCGCGGCGACCTCGGCGGTGGCGGCGGCATCACGGCCCGTGGTGACGGTGGCCTCGGACGGCGACGTGACGGAGGGCAGCCCCGCCCTGTTCACGCTGACGCGCACGGGCGACACGGCGGAGACGCTGGACGTGGCCTACGAGGTCACCGCCACCGGGGACTTCGGCGCCGCGACGGGCGCGGGCACGGCGACGTTCCTGGCGAACAGCGCCACGGTGCAGGTGAGCGTAGACACGACGGGCGACGGCGCCCACGAGGCGCACGGCTCGGTGACGGTGACGCTGACGGCGGACACGGGGGCCGATCCCGTCTACCTGCTCGGCGATCCATCGACGGCGACGGCGGCGGTGGAAGACGACGACGACTCGCCGGCGAGCGGGGCGGTGACGGTTACGACGGCGACCACGTTCACCGAGGGCGAGACGTTGACGGCGGACACGTCGGGCCTCACCGACGGGGACGGACTGGACGACGCGGCCTGGGCCTACCAGTGGGTGCGGACGCCGGCCGGCGGCAGTGACGCGGACATTGCCGGCGCGACCGGCGCGACCTACGTGCCGGTATTCGCGGACGCGGGGGCGACGCTGAAGGTGCGGGTGACGGTCACCGACGACGAGGGCCACGAGGCGACGTTCACGAGCGCGGCGACGTCGGCGGTGGCGGTGCTGCCGACGGTGACGGTGGCCTCGGACGGCGACGTGACGGAGGGCAGCGCCGCGGCGTTCACGCTGACGCGCACGGGCGGCTCGTCAGCACCATGGCTGATCGTGAATATCAAACGTTCCGTATCCGGAGACTTCGGGGTCGTAAAATTTAAAACGACCAGCTTCCCGGCCGGAGCGGCCACGACTCGGACTCGCCTTCATGTGGCTGACGACGAAGCCGACGAGGCGCACGGCGCGGTGACGCTGACGGTGCTGCCGGGCAACGGTTACAGGGTGGGAACCTCAAGCGCGGCAACGGCGAAGATCTTTGACGCCACCAACGTGGCGCCGACGGGCGCGCCGACCATCGACGACACGAGTCCGGTGGTGGGCGAGATGCTGACGGCGGATCCCTCGGGCATTGCCGACGCCGACGGTTTGACGAGCCGGACCTTCACTTGGCAGTGGGTCCGGGTGTCGGGCGGAACGGAAACGCCAATCGACGGCGCGACCGCGGTGACCTACACGGTGGTGGCCGCGGATGTGGGCGCGACGCTGAAAGTGAAAGCGAGCTTCACCGACGACGGCGGAATCGAAGAGACAGTCGAGAGCGCGGCGACGGCGACGGTCGAGGCGGCGTTGCTGCCGACGGTGACGGTGACGTCGGTGACGAGTCCGGTGGTGGAGAGCGAGGACGCGCAGTTCACGGTGACGCGCACGGGGGTGACGACGGGTGCGCTGAGGGTGCGCTACAACGTGATTGAGACGGGCGCGATGGTGAGGTCGGGGGACAAGGGCGCGAAGACCGTCGACTTCTCGGGCGACACGGCGAGCGTGACGGTGACGGTGCCGACGGTGTCGGACGACCTCCACGAGCACAACAGCCGGGTGACGGTGGCGCTGGAGGCGGATGCGGCGTACGAGCTGGGGACCGAGGCCACGGCGAGGGTGCTGGTCAAGGACGACGACGACTCACCGGCGACGGGCACGGTGACGGTGACGGGCACGGCGAGGGAAGGCGAGACGCTGACGGCGAACACGTCGGACATCGCCGACGAGGACGGAGGACTGGACAGTGCGGCCTATGTCTACCAGTGGGTGCGGACGCCGGCCGGCGGCAGTGACGCGGCCATCTCCGGCGCGACCTCGAAGACCTACGTGCCGGTATTCGCGGACGCGGGGGCGACGCTCAAGGTGCGGGTGACGGTCACCGACGGCGAGGGCCACGAGGCGACGATCACGAGCGCGGCGACGTCGGCGGTGGCGGCGTTGCCGCGGCCCGAGGTCACGGTGGCCTCGGACGGCGACGTGACGGAGGGCAGCGCCGCTCTGTTCACGCTGACGCGCACGGGCGCCACGGCGGAGACGCTGGACGTAGCCTACGCGGTGACGGCCACCGGGAACTTCGGCGTCACGCCGGGCGCGGGCACGGCGACGTTCCTGGCGAACAGCACCACGGTGCAGGTGACGGTGGCCACGACGGGCGACAGCGCCCACGAGGCGCACGGCACGGTGACGGTGACGCTGACGGCGGACACGGGCGCCGATCCCGCCTACCTGCTCGGGGATCCGGCGACGGCGACGGCGGCGGTGGAAGACGACGACGACTCGCCGACAACCGGGGCGGTGACGGTTACGACGGCGACCACGTTCACCGAGGGCGAGACGTTGACGGCGGACACGTCGGGCCTCACCGACGGGGACGGCTTGGCCGACGCGGCCTGGGCCTACCAGTGGGTGCGGACACCGGCCGGCGGCAGTGACGCGGACATTGCCGGCGCGACCGGCGCGACCTACGTGCCGGTGTTCGCGGACGCGGGCGCGACGCTGAAGGTCAAGGTGACAGTCACCGACGACGAAGGCCACGAGGCGGAGTTCGAGAGCGCCCCGACCTCGGCGGTGGCGGCGGCATCGCGGCCGTCGGTGACGGTGGTCTCGGACGGCGACGTGACGGAGGGCAGCGCCGCGGTGTTCACGCTGACGCGCACGGGCGACACGGCGGAGACGCTGGACGTGGCCTACGAGGTCACCGCCACCGGGGACTTCGGCGTCACGCCGGGCGCGGGCACGGCGACCTTCCTGGCGAACGACGCCACGGTGCAGGTGAGCGTAGACACGACGGGCGACAACGCCCACGAGGCGCACGGCTCGGTGACGGTGACGCTGACGGCGGACACGGGCGCCGATCCCGCCTACCTGCTCGGGGATCCGGCGACGGCGACGGCGGCGGTCGAGGACGACGACGACTCGCCGACAACCGGGGCGGTGACGGTTACGACGGCGACCACGTTCACCGAGGGCGAGACGTTGACGGCGGACACGTCGGGCCTCACCGACGGGGACGGCTTGGCCGACGCGGCCTGGGCCTACCAGTGGGTGCGGACACCGGCCGGCGGCAGTGACGCGGACATTGCCGGCGCGACCGGCGCGACCTACGTGCCGGTGTTCGCGGACGCGGGGGCGACGCTGAAGGTGCGGGTGACGGTCACCGACGACGAGGGCCACGAGGCGACCTTCACGAGCGCGGCGACCTCGGCGGTGGCGGCGACGCCGCGGCCCGTGGTGACGGTGGTCTCGGCCGGCGACGTGACGGAGGGCGACACCGTCACGTTCACGCTGACGCGGACGGGCGACCCGGCGGGGACGCTGGACGTGGCCTACGCGGTGACGGCCACCGGGGACTTCGGCGCCGCGACGGGCGCGGGCACGGCGACGTTCCCGGCGAACAGCGCCACGGTGCAGGTGAGCGTGGCCACGACGGGCGACGGCGCCCACGAGGCGCACGGCACGGTGACGGTGACGCTGACGCCGGACACGAGCGCCGATCCCGCCTACCTGCTCGGCGCTCCGTCGACAGCGACGGCGGCGGTGGAAGACGACGACGACTCGCCGGCGACCGGCTCGGTAACGATCACGGGCACGGCGACGGAAGGCGAGACGCTGACGGCGGACACGTCGGGCCTCATCGACGCGGACGGCTTGGCCAACGCGGCCTACGCCTGGCAGTGGGTGCGGACCCCGTCCGGCGGCAGTGACGCGGACATCTCCGGCGCGACCTCGAAGACCTACGTGCCGGTATTCGCGGACGCGGGCGCGACGCTCAAGGTCAAGGTGACAGTCACCGACGACGAAGGCCACGAGGCGATCTTCACGAGCGCGGCGACCTCGGCGGTGGCGGCGGCATCGCGGCCGTCGGTGACGGTGGCCTCGGACGGCGACGTGACGGAGGGCAGCGCCGCGGTGTTCACGCTGACGCGCACGGGCGACACGGCGGAGACGCTGGACGTAGCCTACGCGGTGACGGCCACTGGGAACTTCGGCGTCACGCCGGGCGCGGGCACGGCGACGTTCCTGGCGAACAGCGCCACGGTGCAGGTGAGCGTGGCCACGACGGGTGACGCCACCCACGAGGCGCACGGCACGGTGACGGTGACGCTGACGGCGGACACGGGCGCCGCTCCCGCCTACCTGCTCGGCGCTCCATCGACGGCGACGGCGGCGGTGGAAGACGACGACGACTCGACGGCGACCGGGGCGGTGACGGTCACGGGCACGCCGGCGGAAGGCGAGACGCTGACGGCGGACACGTCGGGCCTCATCGACGCGGACGGCTTGGCCAACGCGGCTTACACCTACCAGTGGGTGCGGACGCCGTCCGGCGGCAGTGACGCGGACATCTCCGGCGCGACCGGCGCGACCTACGTGCCGGTATTCGCGGACGCGGGGGCGACGCTGAAGGTGCGGGTGACGGTCACCGACGACGAGGGCCACGAGGCGACGATCACGAGCGCGGCGACGGCGGCGGTGGCGGTGCTGCCGACGGTGACGGTGGCCTCGGACGGCGACGTGACGGAGGGCAGCGCCGCGGCGTTCACGCTGACGCGCACGGGCGGCTCGTCAGCGCCATGGCTGATCGTGAATATCAAACGTTCCGTATCCGGAGACTTCGGGGTCGTAAAATTTAAAACAACCAGCTTCCCGGCCGGAGCGGCCACGACTCGGACTCGCCTTCATGTGGCTGACGACGAAGCCGACGAGGCGCACGGCGCGGTGACGCTGACGGTGCTGCCGGGCAACGGTTACAGGGTGGGAACCCCAAGCGCGGCAACGGCGAAGATCTTTGACGCCACCAACGTGGCGCCGACGGGCGCGCCGACCATCGACGACACGAGTCCGGTGGTGGGCGAGATGCTGACGGCGGATCCCTCGGGCATTGCCGACGCCGACGGTCTGACGAACCGGACCTTCACCTGGCAGTGGGTCCGGGTGTCGGGCGGGACGGAAACGCCAATCGACGGCGCGACCGCGGTGACCTACACGGTGGTGGCTGCGGACGTGGGCGCGACGCTGAAAGTGAAAGCGAGCTTCACCGACGACGGCGGAATCGAAGAGACGGTCGAGAGCGCGGCGACGGCGACGGTCGAGGCGGCGTTGCTGCCGACGGTGACGGTGACGCCGAGAACGAGTCCGGTGAGCGAAGGGGACCCCGCTGCTGAATTCACGGTGACGCGAACCGGCGACACGACCGAGGCGCTGCGGGTGAGAGTCAGCGTGTCGGAGACGGGAGAGATGGTTTCGGCCGGCAACGAGGGCGGACAGACTCGAACGATCCCGGCCGGCCAGTCCTCGGCGGTGATACCCGTGCCGACCGTCGATGACGGCGTTCACGAAGCGGACAGCGTGGTGACGCTGACGCTGGAGGCGGATGCGGCGTACGAGCTGGGGACCGACGCCACGGCGGAGGTGACGGTCGAGGACGACGACGATGCGCCGGTGGTGTCGGTAGCGCCGGTGGCGAGTCCGGTGGTGGAGAGCGAGGACGCGCAGTTCACGGTGACGCGCACGGGGGTGACGACGCGTGCGCTGAGGGTGCGCTACAACGTGATTGAGACGGGCGCGATGGTGAGGTCGGGGGACAAGGGCGCGAAGACCGTCGACTTCTCGGGCGACACGGCGAGCGTGACGGTGACGGTGCCGACGGTGTCGGACGACCTCCACGAGCACAACAGCCGGGTGACGGTGGCGCTGGAGGCGGATGCGGCGTACGAGCTGGGGACCGACGCCGCGGCGAGGGTGCTGGTCAAGGACGACGACGACTCACCGGCGACGGGGACGGTGACGGTGACGGGCACGGCGAGGGAAGGCGAGACGCTGACGGCGAACACGTCGGACATCGCCGACGAGGACGGAGGACTGGACAGTGCGGCCTATGTCTACCAGTGGGTGCGGACGCCGGCCGGCGGCAGTGACGCGGCCATCTCCGGCGCGACCTCGAAGACCTACGTACCGGTATTCGCGGACGCGGGGGCGAAGCTCAAGGTGCGGGTGACGGTCACCGACGGCGAGGGCCACGAGGCGACGATCACGAGCGCGGCGACGTCGGCGGTGGCGGCGTTGCCGCGGCCCGAGGTCACGGTGGCCTCGGCCGGCGACGTGACGGAGGGCAGCGCCGCGGTGTTCACGCTGACGCGCACGGGCGACACGGCGGAGACGCTGGACGTGGCCTACGAGGTCACCGCCACCGGGGACTTCGGCGCCGCGACGGGCGCGGGCACGGCGACGTTCCTGGCGAACAGCGCCACGGTGCAGGTGACGGTGGGCACGACGGGCGACGGCGCCCACGAGGCGCACGGCACGGTGACGGTGACGCTGACG
The DNA here is from genome assembly GCA_965214905.1 of uncultured Binatia bacterium (SeqCode). Taxonomy (GTDB): domain Bacteria; phylum Desulfobacterota; class Binatia; order UBA9968; family JAJDTQ01; genus JAJDTQ01. The sequence continues at coordinate 1,192,184 of OZ243984.1, read as the reverse complement.
GCGGACACGGGCGCCGATCCCGCCTACCTGCTCGGGGATCCGGCGACGGCGACGGCGGCGGTCCGGGACGACGACAACGCGGCGCCGACGGGCGCGGTGACGATCGACGACACGACGCCGGTGGTGGGCCAGACGCTGACGGCGGACGCATCGGGCGTGGACGATCCGGACGGTCTGACGAACCGGAGCTTCACTTGGCAGTGGCTCCGGGTGTCGGATGGAACGCAGACGTCGATCGCCGGAGCGACGTCGTCGAGCTACACGGTGGTTGCCGCGGATGTCGGGTCGGCGCTGAAGGTTCGCGTAGGCTTCACCGACGACGACGGCGTCGCCGAGACGGTGGAGAGCGCGCAGACGGACGCGGCGGCGACGCCGTCGCCGGTGCTGACGGTGGCGGCGGGGCCGTCTCCGGTGACGGAAGGGAGGGCGGCGACGTTCACGGTGACGCGCACGGTGGTCACGGCGGGCGCGCTGACGGCGCATTACCAGGTGTCGGAGACGGGCGATGCGGTGGCGGCGTCCGGGGAGGGGTCGAAGACCATCGACTTCTCGGGCGACGCGACCAGCGTGACGGTGACGGTGCCGACGGTGGAGGACGCGGTCCACGAGGCGGACAGCGTGGTGACGGTGACGCTGACGGCGGATGCGGCCTACGACCTGGGGCCGGGGGCGCAGCGGTCGGCGGAGGTCACGGTGGAGGACGACGACAACGCGGCGCCGACGGGCACGGTGACGATCGACGACACGACGCCGGTTGCGGGCCAGACGCTGAGCGCGGACGCGTCGGGCATCGGCGATCCGGACGGTCTGACGGACCGGCGTTTTGCCTGGCAGTGGCTGCGGGTGTCGGGCGGGACGGCGACGGCGATCGCCGGGGCGACGTCGGCGAGCTACACGGCGGTTGCCGCGGACATCGGCTCGGCGCTGAAGGTTCGCGCGGGCTTCACCGACGACGACGGCACTGCCGAGACGGCGGAGAGCGCGCCGACGGCTGCGGTTGGCGCGTACACGATTGCGGTCACCACGCCGACGGTCACGGAAGGCGACGGCGGCCTGAGGATACTCCAGTTTGCGGTGATCCGTTCCGAGAGGGCGGAGCGGGTGAAGCTGGGCTGGCGGCTGGGGGCGTCGGGCACGGCACAGGCGGGGAAGGGGAAGGACTTTGCCGGTCCCACGCAGGGCACGCTTGATTTCCCGCGGGGCATGGCCGTCCGGTTTGTTCTGTTCCAGGTGCTTCCCGACTTCATCGACGAGTCCGACGAGACGGTGACGGTGGAGTTTTTTGCCGTGTACGGCACGCCTGCGGGCGTGACGTTTCCGCCCACGGTGACCGGGACGATCCTGGACGACGACACCGCGACGCTGTCCATCACGCCGTCGAGCGTGGACGAGGGCGATGCGGGGATGAGGGAGTTGGCGTTCGACGTGTCCATGGACAACCCCTCGGATCGGGAGGTGACGGTTGCCTGGGATGTGGTGGGCGGGACGGCGGAGTCCGGCGCCGACTACGCGGCGCCCACGCCTGCCCTGGTGACGTTTCCGGCCCTCTCCCGGGAGCCGCAGCGGATCGTGTTCGGCGTCCTCGGCGACACCGATGCCGAGCGGCACGAGACGGTGGCGGTGGAGTTGCGTGATCCGACCGGAGGCGCGGTGCTGGGGACGTCGCGGGCGGAGGGCACGATCCGGAACGACGACGAGCTGGTTGTGTCGGTCGAGCCGCCGGAGGTGGTCGAGGGCGATTCGCATGCGGACGGTGCGCGGCTCACGTTCAGGCTGGCGCTGTCGGGTCAGGCGGATACGGACGTCACGGTGGACTACCGCGTGGACGCCGGTGCGGGCACGGCGACGCCCGGCGCCGATTTCAAGGACAAGTCCGGGACGGTGACGATCTGGAGCGGGCGGACCTTCGCCGTGGTCAAGCTGGGGATCCTGGAGGACCTTGTTGCCGAGCCCGACGAGACGGTGGTGATGGTGTTCGAGAACCTGCGGGGCGCGGTGCTCGAACCGGGCTCGGGCAGGGTGACGGGGACGATCCTGGACGACGACCTGCCGCTGGTGACGGTTGCGGCGGAGGCCGGGGCGGTCACGGAGGGGGAGGAGGCGGTGTTCGTGCTGAGGCGCGCGGGGGATGCGTCGGCGCCGTTGACGGTGACGGTGGACGTGGGCGAGGCCGGCGGCGTGCTGGCCGGGCCCGCGCCGACGGAGGTGAGGTTCGGTGAGGGGGAGACGGAGGCGCGGCTGCGGGTTGCGACCGAGGACGACGCGGCGGCCGAGGCCGACGGCCGCGTGACGGCGACGGTGACTGCGGGGACCGGCTACAAGGTGGCTGCGGGCGTGGGCACGGCCGGTGTGGACGTGCTGGACAACGACGCGCCGGCGGCCCCGGAAGAGACGGTGACGTTGTGGTCGACGACGATGACGGTGGCGAAGCTCGGCGGCTGGGTGGGGGTCTCGGGTCCGGAACTGGCGGCCCCCGGCTGGTCGGAGGATGGCGTCGAGTACACGCTGGAGCTGCTGCGGTGGTTCGGGCCGCTGCCGAGCCTGGTGGAGGTGCGCTTCAACCGCAGGCCGCCCCTGGCCGAGGCGCTGACGCTGCACGCGGGCGAGTTGACGCTGGCGCTGGCGGAGGGTGGCTCCGGGCAGATTTTCGCCTGGTCGTCGGTCGAGGGAGAGCCGTGGTCGGTGGGCGAGGAGGTGGAGCTTCGCCTGACGCGGACGGTGGCGGACGAGGACCCTGACGGCGCCGCGGGTGCGGGCATCTCGGTGGCGGACGCACGGGTGCACGAGTCGGCGGGGACGCCGCTCGCCTTCCGGGTGACCCTTGACGAGGCGCGGACCTCGGCGGTGTCGGTGCGCTACGCGACCTCGGACGGCAGCGCGGTGGCGGGCGCGGACTACGTGGCGGGGTCGGGTATGGTGCGGTTCGAGGCGGGCGAGACGGTGAAGACGGTGCACGTGGCGGTGCTGGAGGACGCGCACGACGAGGGCGAGGAGACGCTGTCGCTGTCGCTGTCGCGCCCGTTCGGAGCGGAGGTCTCGGACGGGGTGGCGACGGGGACCATCGTGAACACTGACGCGATGCCCCGTGCGTGGCTCGGGCGCTTCGGGCGCACGGTTGCGGGGCAGGTGGTCGAAGCGGTGGAGGCGCGGATGATGGCGGCGCGCGAGGCGGGGATGGAGGTCTCGGTTGCCGGTCAGCGTGTCGAGGCGGCCGGGGCGTTCGACGAGGCGGCGTTCCCCGGCGGCGGTGCTGCGGGCGGGCGTCTCGCGGGCTGGTTCGCGGGCGAGACCGGTCCGGGGGCGTTCGACATGGCGGCGCTCCGTGACGGCGGGGTCGCGGGCGGGGTTGATCTGGAGGGACGGACGGTGAGCAACCGCGAGATGTTGACCGGGACATCGTTCACGCTGACGGAGGGGACGGCGGAGAGCGGCTTCGTCTCGCTGTGGGGGCGTGGCGTGGTGACGGACTTCGACGGCCGTGACGGCGAGCTCTCGATGGAGGGCGAGGTGGCGACGGGGCTGCTGGGGGCCGACTGGGCGCGGGGCGACTGGGCGGCGGGTCTGATGGTGGGCCATAGCCGGGGCGAGGGCAGCTACGGCGGCGAGGGCGCCGGCACGGTTTCGTCGTCCTTGACCGGTCTGTATCCCTGGGGCCGGCATGAGTTGAACGAACGGGTGACGGTGTGGGGGGTAGCGGGCTATGGCGCGGGGACGCTGACGCTGGAGCCCGAGGACGGGGCTCGGATCGAGACGGACATGGACCTCGCGATGGCGGCGGCGGGTCTGCGCGGCGTGCTCATGGAGGCGCCGGCGGAAGGCGGCTTCGAGTTGGCGGCGAAGACGGACGGTCTGATCGTGCGCAGCTCATCGGAGGCGGGGCAGGGTGGTGACGGCGGGATGCTGGAGGCGGCGCGAGCGGAGGTGACGCGGCTGCGGCTGGGTCTGGAGGGCACGCGAGCGTTCCGTTCGGAGGGGGGTTGGACGCTGACGCCCTCGTTCGAGCTCGGGGTGCGCCATGACGAAGGCGACGCGGAGACGGGGTTCGGCGTGGAGGTGGGCGCCGGTGTTGCCTATGCCGATCCGTCCTCGGGGCTGACGGCGGACCTCCGGGGTCGCGGGCTTCTCACCCATGAGGCGTCGGGCTTCCGGGAAGTCGGCTTCTCGGGCTCGCTCGCCTTCGACCCGTCTCCGTCCTCGGACCGGGGTCTGAGCCTGAGTCTCAGCCAGACCCTGGGAGCGTCGGCGACCGGCGGTGTGGACGCGCTCTACGGGCGCGACACCATGTCGGGGCTGGGTGGGGCGGACGACGGCGCGGGGCGGGTGGATGATCTGGGGCGTGGTCGTCTGGAGGCTCGGGTCGGCTACGGTCTTTCCGCCTTCGGGGGTCGTTTCACGGGGACGCCGGAACTGGGCTTCGGGCTGTCGGAGAGTGGGCGCGACTACAGCCTCGGGTGGCGTCTGACGCCTGCGGGCGGCAACACCGGCTCGTTCGAGTTCAGTCTGGTGGCGACGCGGCGCGAGGCTGCGAACGACGATGGGCGGCCGGAGCACGGGGTGGATCTGCAGGTGACGATGCGCTGGTAGGGAGCTCGACCGGGACGTCTGCCATCTGCGGGACCCGCGGGAGTCCGCTGCCATGCGGGTGCAGTGCGACGGCAAGCCGAATCGCGACAGGATCGAGGCTGCGCCTGACTTGCTCGGCGCTCGATCCGCTCCTGTAGAGGGATCATCGTCGCAAGCCATCACGGCGACGGCGCGGAACCCCCCGACCGAGGTGGTCCCGGATTTTTGGACAGGTCGCTAAGCTGTACTCAGAGCCTGCAGGAGGGCACGGGTATGGCGACCAGACGGCGGCGTTCAAGAAGCGAGTGGGGGGTCGGTCGAGCCTGCGGCGCCAGGGCGAGCGAGCTGCTTGACTTGAGCCGCTCGTCGCTGTACTACACGCCCCGTGCCCACACTCTCGCACCTCTCGCCCACAAGCTTCACAGGACCAACCACCAGCGGTCCAGAGAAGAAAAACCAGAGTTTCAGCGTACCTCGACGCCGGTCACCGGCAACGGGTACGATCATCCCGAGGGCATCACGTCACAGTCCCGGTACACCTTATTCCAGCCCTCGGACTGTCCAAACAACCCGGACCACCTCACCTTAAGGACTGCCGACATGCCAGACAAGTTAGCGCTTATGCCCCCCCTCGTCGGGCAGCACCGGCAGACTTGGAGCGGCCAAGGCCCCCGAACGGTTGGCAATGCGGCAGGAGTCTCCGTGTTGACCGGAATGGGGAGGCGCGGTGCCTTCGCGTTCCTGTTGCCTCTGTTGCCTCTGCTGTTTGTGCTGCCGTCGCAACCCGTCCTCGCCCAGGATCGGCCTTCGCTGTCGATTGCCGATGCGAGCGTGACCGAGGGCGATAAGGCCACCCACACCGCGACGATGGAGTTCACGGTGACACTGGACCCGCCGGCGGCGGGCGAGGTGACAGTGGACTGGTCGACCTCCGACGGGACAGCAAGACACGGGACGTTGTCGCCGGCCAATGGCGGAACAGGAGACTACAGAGGGAATCAGGGAACCCTGACTTTCCTTCCCGGAGATACGAGCAAGACGGTATTCGTCAGGGTGTACGGCGACAATGTGGACGAACCGGACGAGACGTTCACGGTGGCGCTGTCGGACCCATCGGAGGACGTGACGATTGAAAGGGGCACGGCCACGGGAACGATCTTTGACGCCGACGACACGCCGACGGTGACGCTGAAACTGACTCCGGACCAGATTGGTGAGGACGGCGGTGTGAGCACGGTGACGGCGACCCTGTCCAACCCGTCGAGCAGGGTTACGACGGTGAGGGTGACGGTTCCGGATTCGCCGGATTACACGCTGAGTTCGGAGAACCCGCTCTTGACGATTCCGGCGGGCTCGCGGGACAGCACGGGCGTGGTGACGATCACCGCCGTGAACAACGACGATCCCTCGGACAACAAGACGGTGACGGTGTCCGCTCTGGCGAGGAACGACCAGGAGATCACAGGCCCGGAAGACGTGACGCTGACGATCATTGACGACGACGGCGAAGCGCTGCCATCGCTGTCAATTGACGACTTGAGCGCGGTTGAGGGTGAGCTGATGTGGTTCACAGTGAGGTTGAGCAGGGCGGCGTCGTATCCGGTGACGGTGCGCCACACGCTGACCGACGAGACGGCAAGGGAGTTTTATGACTACGACGCCTACCCGGGCACACTGACCTTCGACGCCGGAGAGACCGAGAAGCGAGTGTTCATGGCAGAGGCGTATGAGAACGACGAAGACGAGCCGGACAAGACGTTCACGGTGACGCTGTCGGAGGCGTCGGGCGCGACGATTGAGGATGGCGCGGCCACGGGAACGATCATTGACGATGACGGTCCGCCGGACGTGACGCTGGTTCTGACCCCGGTCTCGATCAGTGAGGCCGGTGAGGTGAGCACGGTGACGGCGACGCGGAAGGGTCCGTTGAGCGAAGCTGCGACGGTGACGGTGAGGGTGACGCCGGTGGCTCCGGCCGGGGTGAGTGACTACACGCTGAGCTCGAACACCACGCTCACGATTGCGGCGGGTCGGATGACGAGCACGGGTACGGTGACGATCACCGCCGTGGACAACAACGAGGATGCGCCCGACAAGACGGTGACGGTGTCCGGCACGGCGGAGAACAGCCAGGGGTCCAAGGACACGAATGACGTGACGTTGACGATCACGGACGATGACGGCGCGTCTTCACTGTCGATTGGCGATACGAGCGTGACCGAGGGCGATACGGGCAGCGCGACGATGACCTTCACGGTGACGCTGAGCCCGGCGGCGACGCAGCCGGTGACGGTGGACTGGAGAACCGCCGACGGGACGGCGGAGGCCGGGACGGACTACACGGCGGGGAGCGGAAGCCTGAGGTTCGACATCGGGGAGGACAGCAAGACGTTCACGGTGACGGTGACGGGCGACGAGGAGGACGAGGAGGACGAGACGTTCACGGTGTCGCTGTCGAACCCATCGGGGGACGTGACGATTGTTGATGGCACGGCCACGGGAACGATTGCGGACGATGACGACCCGCCTTCGCTGTCGATTGCCGATGCGAGCGTGACCGAGGGCGATAGGAGCTTCCACACCGCGACGATGGAGTTCACGGTGACACTGAATCCGGCGGCGGAGGGTGAGGTGACAGTGAACTGGTCGACGTCCGACGACACGGCAGAAGCCGCGACGTCTCTGTCCCTGACCGAAAGCGGAAGAGGAGACTACAGATCGAATTCGGGAACCCTGATCTTCCGTCCCGGACAGACGCGCTTGAAGGTGAGCGTCAGGGTGTACGGCGACAATGTGGACGAACCGGACGAGACGTTCACGGTGGCGCTGTCGGACCCATCGGAGGGCGTGATGATTGAAAGGGGCACGGCCACGGGAACGATCTTTGACGCCGACGACACGCCGACGGTGACGCTGAAACTGACTCCGGACCGGATTGATGAGGACGGTGGTGTCAGCACGGTGACGGCGACCCTGTCCAACCTGTCGAGCGAGGATACGACGGTGACGGTGTCGGTTCCGGATTCGGTAGATTACATGCTGAGCACGAACGCGGATTTGACGATCCCGGCGGGCTCGCGGGACAGCACGGGCGCGGTGACGATCACCGCCGTGGACAACACCGAGGACGTACCCGACAAGACGGTGACGGTGTCCGGCACGGCGGACAACGACCAGGAGGTCACAGCCCCGCAGGACGTGACGCTGACGATCATTGACGACGACGGCGAACTGCCGCCATCGCTGTCAATTGACGACTCGACCGGGGTCGAGGGGCAGGATCTGCGGTTCACAGTGAGGTTGAGCAGGGCGGTGTCGTATCCGGTGACGGTGCGCTACACGCTGACCGACGATACGGCAAGAGAGTTTTATGACTATGACGCCTACTCGGGCACACTGACCTTCGACGCCGGAGAGACCCGGAAGCGCGTGTTCATGGCGGATGCATATGATGACGACGCAATCGAGGTGAGCGAGACGTTCACGGTGACGCTGTCGGAGGCGTCGGGCGCGACGATTGCGGATGGCACGGCCACGGGAACGATCATTGACGGCGACAGCGAACCGCTGCCGAAGCTGTCAATTGACGACTCGACCGGGGTCGAGGGGCAGGATCTGCGGTTCACAGTGAGGTTGAGCAGGGCGGTGTCGTATCCGGTGACGGTGCGTTACACGCCGTCCGAGGACGGGACGGCAAGAGATGACGAGGACTACGTGCCGTTCGCGGATGTCCTGACCTTCGACGCCGGAGAGACCCGGAAGCAAGTGCTCGTGGCACGGTTGACCGATGACGTCGCAGACGAGCCGGACGAGACGTTCACGGTGACGCTGTCGTACGCGTCGGGCGCGACGATTGAGGATGGCGCGGCCACGGGAACGATCTTTGACAATGACGGTCCGCCGAACGTGACGCTGGCCCTGGATCCAATCTCGATCAGTGAGGACGGCGGGGTGAGCACGGTGACGGCGACCCGGAAGGGTCCGTTGAGCGAAGATGCGACGGTGACGGTGAGGGTGACGCCGGTGGCTCCGGCCGTGGCGGGTGACTACACGCTGAGCCCGAACACCACGCTCACGATTGCGGCGGGTCGGATGACGAGCACGGGTACGGTGACGATCACCGCCGTGGACAACACCGTGGACGCGCCCGACAAGACGGTGACGGTGTCCGGCACGGCGGAGAACACGCAGGGGTCCAAGGACACGAATGACGTGACGCTGACGATCACGGACGACGAGGGCGAGCCTTCGCTGTCGATTGCCGATGCGAGCGTGGCCGAGGGCGCCGCGAGCGAGAGCACGGCAATGACGTTCACGGTGACGCTGAGCCGGGTAGCGACGCAGCCGGTGACGGTGGACTGGGTGACGTCCGACGGGACCGCGCAGGCCGGGACGGACTACACGGCCGGGAACGGAAGCCTGACGTTCGGCACCGGCGAGTACAGCAAGACGTTCACGGTAACGGTGACGGGCGACGATGTGGTCGAGCCGGACGAGACGTTCACGGTGACGCTGTCGAACGCGTCGGGCGCGACGATCACGGATGCCACGGCAACCGGGACGATTACGGACGATGACGGCTTGCCTTCGCTGTCGATTGCCGATGCGAGCGTGACCGAGGGCGCCAGGGGCGAGAGCGTGACGATGCGGTTCACGGTGACACTGAGCCCGGCGGCGGAGGACGAGGTGACGGTCAACTGGTGGACGTTCGACAGGGGGACAGCGCGGCCGTCCAACCGCGGAACAGGAGACTACGAAGGGGATCGGGGAATCCTGACCTTCCATCCCGGAGTGACAAGCAAGACGGTACCCGTCACGGTGTACGGCGACGACGACGACGAGCCGGACGAGACGTTCCCGGTGAGGCTGTGGAACGCAAGGCTGGGGAACGCATCGCAGGGCGTGACGATTGAGGATGCCGCGGCCACGGGAACGATCAGGGACGATGACGACTCACCGGCGACCGGGGCGGTGACGATCACGGGCACGCCGACGGAAGGCGAGGCTCTGACCGCAGACACGTCGGGCATAGCCGACACGGACGGGCTGGACAACGCGGCCTGGGTCTACCAGTGGGTCCGGAGGCCGTCGGGCGGTAGTGACGAGCACATCTCCGGTGCGACCGATGCGACCTACGTGCCGGTGTTCGCGGACGTGGGCGCGACGCTGAAGGTCCGGGTGACGGTCACCGACGACGAGGGCCATGAGGCGAGCTTCACGAGCGCGGCGACGGTGGCGGTGGCGGCGGCGCCGCGGCCCTCGGTGACGGTGGCCTCGGACGGCGACGTGACCGAGGGCGACACCGTTACGTTCACGCTGACGCGCACGGGCGACACGACGGGGACGCTGGACGTGGCCTACGAGGTCACCGCCTCCGGGGACTTCGGTGCCACGACGGGCGCGGACACGGCGACGTTCCTGGCGGGCAGCGCCACGGTGCAGGTGAGCGTGGCCACGACGGGCGACAGCACCCACGAGGTCCACGGCTCGGTGACGTTGACGCTGACGGCGAACCCGATCGCCTACGATCTGGGAGCCGAGGACGCGGCGACGGCGGCGGTTCGGGACGACGACGACTCGCCGGCGAGCGGGGCGGTGACGATCACGACGGCGACCACGTTCACCGAGGGCGAGACGCTGAGTGCGGACACGTCGGGCCTCACCGACGCGGACGGCTTGGCCAATGCGGCCTACGTCTACCAGTGGGTGCGGACACCGTCGGGCGGCGGTGACGCGGACATCTCCGGCGCGACCTCGGAGACCTACGTGCCGGTGTACGCGGACGCGGGTGCGACGCTCAAGGTCCGGGTGACGGTCACCGACGACGAAGGCCACGAGGCGACCTTCACGAGTGCGGCGACATCGGCGGTGGCGGCGCTGCCGCGGCCCACGGTGACGGTGGTCTCGGACGGCGACGTAACGGAGGGCAGCGCCGCGGTGTTCACGCTGACGCGCACGGGCGACACGGCGGAGACGCTGGACGTGGCCTACGAGGTCACCGCCACCGGGGACTTCGGCGTCACGACGGGCGCGGGCACGGCGACCTTCCTGGCGGACAGCGCCACGGTGCAGGTGAGCGTGGCCACGACGGGCGACGCCACCCACGAGGCGCACGGCTCGGTGACGGTGACGCTGACGGAGGACACGAGCGCCGATCCCGCCTACCTGCTCGGCGATCCGGCGACAGCGACGGCGGCGGTGGGAGACGACGACGACTCGCCGGCGACCGGCTCGGTAACGGTCACGGGCACGGCGACGGAAGGCGAGACGCTGACGGCGGATACGTCTGGCCTCACTGACGCGGACGGCTTGGCCAACGCGGGCTACGCCTACCAGTGGGTGCGGACGCCGGCCGGCGGCAGTGACGAGGACATCTCCGGCGCGACCTCGCAGACCTACGTGCCGATGTTCGCGGACGCGGCGGCGACGCTGAAGGTCAAGGTGACGGTCACCGATGACGAGGGCCACGAGGCGACCTTCACGAGCGCCCCGACCTCGGCGGTGGCGGCGCTGCCGCGGCCGGAGGTCACGGTGGCCTCGGACGGCGACGTGACGGAGGGCGACACCGTCACGTTCACGCTGACACGCACAGGCGACTTGGCGCAGACGCTGGCCGTGGCCTACAAGGTGACGGCCACCGGGGACTTCGGCGTCACGCCGTTCTCGGGCACGGCGACGTTCCTGGCGAACAGCGCCACGGTGCAGGTGAGCGTGGCCACGACGGGCGACGGCGCCCACGAGGCGCACGGCTCGGTGACGGTGACGCTGACGGCGGACACGGACACCGATCCCGCCTACCTGCTCGGTGATCCGGCGACGGCGACGGCGGCGGTGGAAGACGACGACGACTCCCCGGCGAGCGGCTTGATCACGGTTACGGGCACGGCGACGGAAGGCGAGACGCTGAGTGCGGACACGTCGGGCCTCACCGACAGGGACGGACTGGACAACGCGGCCTACGTCTACCAGTGGGTGCGGACACCGTCGGGTGGCAGCGACGCGGACATTTCCGGCGCGACCGATGCGACCTACGTGCCGGTGTTCGCGGACGCGGGCGCGACGCTCAAGGTCAGGGTGGAGGTCACCGACGATGAGGGTCACGAGGCGGAGTTCACGAGTGCGCCGACGTCGACGGTTGCGGCGCTGCCGCGGCCCTCGGTGACGGTGGTCTCGGACGGCGACCTGACGGAGGGCAGCGCCGCGGTGTTCACGCTGACGCGTACGGGTGATACGGCGCAGACGCTGGCCGTGGCCTACGAGGTCACCGCCACCGGGGACTTCGGTGTCACGACGGGCGCGAGCACGGCGACCTTCCTGGCGAACGACGCCACGGTGCAGGTGAGCGTGGCCACGACGGGCGACGGCGCCCACGAGGCGCACGGCTCGGTGACGGTGACGCTGACGGAGGACACGAGCGCCGATCCCGCCTACCTGCTCGGTGATCCGGCGACGGCGACGGCGGCGGTGGAAGACGACGACGACTCCCCGGCGAGCGGCTTGATCACGGTTACGGGCACGGCGACGGAAGGCGAGACGCTGAGTGCGGACACGTCGGGCCTCACCGACAGGGACGGACTGGACAACGCGGCCTACGTCTACCAGTGGGTGCGGACACCGTCGGGTGGCAGCGACGCGGACATTTCCGGCGCGACCGATGCGACCTACGTGCCGGTGTTCGCGGACGCGGGCGCGACGCTCAAGGTCAGGGTGGAGGTCACCGACGATGAGGGTCACGAGGCGGAGTTCACGAGTGCGCCGACGTCGACGGTTGCGGCGCTGCCGCGGCCCTCGGTGACGGTGGCCTCGGACGGCGACGTAACGGAGGGCAGCGCCGCGGTGTTCACGCTGACGCGTACGGGCGACCCGGCAGAGACGCTGGGCGTGGCCTACGCGGTGACGGCCACCGGGGACTTCGGCGTCACGCCGTTCTCGGGCACGGCGACCTTCCCGGCGAACGACGCCACGGTGCAGGTGAGCGTGGCCACGACGGGCGACAACGCCCACGAGACGCACGGCTCGGTGACGGTGACGCTGACGGCGGACACGGGCGTCGATCCCGCCTACCTGCTCGGCGCTCCGGCGACGGCGACGGCGGCGGTGGGAGACGACGACGACTCGCCGGCGACCGGGACGGTGACGGTCACGACGGCGACCACGTTCACCGAGGGCGAGACGCTGAGTGCGGACACGTCGGGCCTCACCGACGGTGACGGCTTGGCCGACGCGGGCTACGCCTACCAGTGGGTGCGGACACCGGCCGGCGGCAGTGACGAGGATATCTCCGGTGCGACCTCGCAGACCTACGTGCCGGTATTCGCGGACGCGGGGGCAACGCTGAAGGTCAAGGTGACGGTCACCGACGACGAGGGCCACGAGGCGAGCTTCACGAGTGCGCCGACCTCGGCGGTGGCGGCGACGCCGCGGCCCTCGGTGACAGTGGCCTCGGACGGCGACGTGACGGAGGGCAGCGCCGCGGTGTTCACGCTGACGCGCACGGGCGACTTGGCGCAGACGCTGGACGTGGCCTACACGGTGACGGCCACCGGGGACTTCGGCGCCGCGACGGGCGCGGACACGGCGATGTTCCTGGCGAACAGCTCCACGGTGCAGGTGAGCGTGGCCACGACGGGCGACGGCGCCCACGAGGCGCACGGCTCGGTGACGGTGACGCTGACGGCGGACACGGGCGCCGATCCCGCCTACCTGCTCGGCGCTCCGGCGACGGCGACGGCGGCGGTGGAAGACGACGACGACTCGCCGGCGACCGGCTCGGTGACAGTCACGGGCACGGCGACGGAAGGCGAGACGCTGAGTGCGGATACGTCGGGCCTTACCGATGCGGACGGACTGGACAACGCGGCCTACGTTTACCAGTGGGTCCGGACGCCGTCCGGCGGCAGTGACGCGGACATCTCGGGCGCGACCTCGCAGACCTACGTGCCGGTGTTCGTGGACGCGGGCGCGACGCTGAAGGTCAAGGTGACGGTCACCGACGACGAGGGCCACGAGGCGAGCTTCACGAGCGCCCCGACCTCGGCGGTGGCGGCGGCATCGCGGCCCTCGGTGACGGTGGTCTCGGGCGGCGACGTGACGGAGGGCAGCCCTGCCCTGTTCACGCTGACGCGTACGGGCGACTTGGCGCAGACGCTGGAGGTGGCCTACGAGGTAGCCGCCACCGGGAACTTCGGCGTCACGACGGGCGCGGGCACGGCGATCTTCCTGGCGAGCGACGCCACGGTGCAGGTGAGCGTAGACACGACGGGCGACGACACCCACGAGGCGCACGGCTCGGTGACGGTGACGCTGACGGTGGACACGAGCGCCGATCCCGCCTACCTGCTCGGCGCTCCGGCGACGGCGACGGCGGCGGTGGGAGACGACGACGACTCGCCGGCGACCGGTTCGGCGACGGTCACGGGCACGGCGACGGAAGGCGAGACGCTGAGTGCGGACACTTCGGGCCTCACCGACGCGGACGGTCTGGACAACGCGACCTACGCCTACCAGTGGGTGCGGACGCCGGCCGGCGGCAGTGACGAGGATATCTCCGGTGCGACCGGCGCAACCTACGTTCCGGTATTCGCGGACGCGGGCGCGACGCTCAAGGTCAAGGTGACAGTCACCGACGACGAGGGCCATCAGGCGACTTTCACGAGCGCGCCGACCTCGGCGGTGGCGGCGGCGGCGCGGCCCTCGGTGACGGTGGTCTCGGACGGCGACGTGACGGAGGGTAACCCTGCCGTGTTCACGCTGACGCGCACGGGCGACCCGGCGCAGCCGCTGGACGTGGCCTACGAGGTCACCGCCACCGGGGACTTCGGTGCCGCGACGGGTGCGGGCACGGCGACCTTCCTGGCGGACATCTCCACGGTGCAGGTGAGCGTGGCCACGACGGGCGACGCCACCCACGAGGCCCACGGCTCGGTGACGGTGACGCTGACGGCGGACACGGGCGCCAACCCCGCCTACCTGCTCGGCGATCCGTCGGCGGCGACGGCGGCGGTGGGAGACGACGACGACTCGCCGGCGACCGGCTCGGTAACGGTTACGGGCACGGCGACGGAAGGCGAGACGCTGAGTGCGGACACGTCGGGTCTCACCGACGGGGACGGTCTGGACGCCGCGGCCTATGTCTACCAGTGGATGCGGACGCCTGCTGGCGGCAGCGACGGGGACATCTCCGGCGCGACTGGCGCGACCTACGTGCCGGTGTTCGCGGACGCGGGGGCGACGCTCAAGGTCAAGGTGACAGTCACCGACGACGAGGGCCATGAGGCGAGCTTCACGAGCGCGCCGACCTCGGCGGTGACGGCGGCATCGCGGCCCTCGGTGACGGTGGTCTCGGACGGCGACGTGACGGAGGGTAACCCTGCCGTGTTCACGCTGACGCGCACGGGCGACCCGGCGCAGCCGCTGGACGTGGCCTACGAGGTCACCGCCACCGGGGACTTCGGTGCCGCGACGGGTGCGGGCACGGCGACGTTCCTGGCGGACATCTCCACGGTGCAGGTGAGCGTGGCCACGACGGGCGACGACACCCACGAGGCGCACGGCTCGGTGACGGTGACGCTGACGCCGGACACGAGCGCCAACCCCGCCTACCTGCTCGGCGCTCCGGCGACGGCGACGGCGGCGGTGGAAGACGACGACGACTCGCCGGCGATCGGCTCGGTAACGATCACGGGCACGGCGACGGAGGGCGAGACGCTGAGTGCGGACACGTCGGGCCTCACCGACGCGGACGGACTGGCCAACGCGGCCTACGCCTACCAGTGGGTGCGGACACCGGCCGGCGGCAGTGACGAGGATATCTCCGGTGCGACCGGCGCAACCTACGTGCCGGTATTCGCGGACGCGGGGGCAACGCTGAAGGTCAAGGTGACGGTCACCGACGACGAGGGCCACGAGGCGAGCTTCACGAGCACCCCGACCTCGGCGGTGACGGCGCTGCCGCGGCCCACGGTGACGGTGGTCTCGGACGGCGACGTGACGGAGGGCAGCGCCGCGGTGTTCACGCTGACGCGCACGGGCGACACGGCGCAGACGCTGGACGTGGCCTACGAGGTCACCGCCACCGGGGACTTCGGCGTCACGACGGGCGCGGGCACGGCGACCTTCCCGGCGAACGACGCCACGGTGCAGGTGAGCGTGGCCACGACGGGTGACAACGCCCACGAGGCGCACGGCTCGGTGACGTTGACGCTGACGGCGGACACGAGCGCCAACCCCGCCTACCTGCTCGGCGATCCGTCGGCGGCGACGGCGGCGGTGGGAGACGACGACGACTCGCCGGCGACCGGTTCGGTGACGGTCACGGGCACGGCGACGGAAGGCGAGACGCTGAGTGCGGACACGTCGGGCCTCGCCGACGGGGACGGCTTGGCCAACGCGGGCTACGCCTACCAGTGGGTCCGGACGCCGTCCGGCGGCAGTGACGCGGACATTTCCGGCGCGACCTTGCAGACCTACGTGCCGGTATTCGCGGACGCGGGGGCGACGCTCAAGGTCAAGGTGACGGTCACCGACGACGAGGGCCACGAGGCGACGTTCGAGAGCGCCCCGACCTCGGCGGTGGCGGCGGCGGTGCGGCCCTCGGTGACGGTGGCCTCGAACGGCGACGTAACGGAGGGCAGCCCCGCGGTGTTCACGCTGACGCGCACGGGCGACCCGGCGCAGCCGCTGGACGTGGCCTACGAGGTCACCGCCACCGGGGACTTCGGTGCCGCGACGGGTGCGGGCACGGCGACCTTCCTGGCGGACATCTCCACGGTGCAGGTGAGCGTGGCCACGACGGGCGACGCCACCCACGAGGCCCACGGCTCGGTGACGTTGACGCTGACGGCGGACACGGGCGTCGATCCAGCCTACCTGCTCGGCGCTCCGGCGACGGCGACGGCGGCGGTGGAAGACGACGACGACTCACCGGCGACCGGCTCGGTAACGGTCACGACGACGACCACGTTCACCGAGGGCGAGACGCTGAGTGCGGACACGTCGGGTCTCACCGACGAGGACGGCTTGGCCGACGCGAGCTACGCCTACCAGTGGGTGCGGACGCCGGCCGGCGGCAGCGACGAGGACATCTCCGGCGCGACCGGCGCGACCTACGTGCCGGTGTTCGCGGACGCGGGGGCGACGCTGAAGGTCCGGGTGACGGTCACCGACGACGAGGGCCACAAAGCGACCTTCACGAGCGCCCCGACCTCGGCGGTGGCGGTGCTGCCGCGGCCCACGGTGACGGTGGTCTCGGACGGCGACGCGACGGAGGGCAGCGCCGCGGTGTTCACGCTGACGCGCACGGGCGACCCGGCGCAGACGCTGGAGGTGGCCTACGCGGTGACGGCCACCGGGGACTTCGGCGTCACGCCGTTCTCGGGCACGGCGACGTTCCCGGCGAACGACGCCACGGTGCAGGTGAGCGTGGCCACGACGGGCGACAACGCCCACGAGGCCCACGGCTCGGTGACGGTGACGCTGACGGCGGACACGGGCGTCGATCCCGCCTACCTGCTCGGCGCTCCGGCGACGGCGACGGCGGCGGTGGGAGACGACGACGACTCACCGGCGACCGGGACGGTGACGGTCACGACGGCGACCACGTTCACCGAGGGCGAGACGCTGAGTGCGGACACGTCGGGCCTCGCCGACGCGGACGGCTTGGCCAATGCGGCCTACGTCTACCAGTGGGTGCGGACACCGTCGGGCGGCGGTGACGCGGCCATCTCCGGCGCGACCGGCGCGACCTACGTGCCGGCCTTCGCGGACGCGGGCGCAACGCTGAAGGTCAAGGTGACGGTCACCGACGACGAAGGCCATCAGGCGACGTTCACGAGCGCCCCGACATCGGCGGTGGCGGCGGCATCGCGGCCCTCGGTGACGGTGGTCTCGGACGGCGACGTGACGGAGGGCAGCGCCGCGGTGTTCACGCTGACGCGCACGGGCGACTTGGCGCAGACGCTGGACGTGGCCTACACGGTGACGGCCACCGGGGACTTCGGCGCCGCGACGGGCGCGGACACGGCGATGTTCCTGGCGAACAGCTCCACGGTGCAGGTGAGCGTGGCCACGACGGGCGACAGCACTCACGAGGCGCACGGCACGGTGACGGTGACGCTGACGGCGGACACGAGCGCCAACCCCGCCTACCTGCTCGGCGCTCCGGCGACGGCGACGGCGGCGGTGGGAGACGACGACGACTCGCCGGCGAGCGGGGCAGTGGCGGTCACGGGCACGGCGACGGAAGGCGAGACGCTGAGTGCGGACACGTCGGGCCTCACCGACGGGGACGGACTGGACAACGCGGGCTACGTCTACCAGTGGGTGCGGACGCCATCGGGCGGCAGTGACGCGGACATCTCCGGCGCGACCGGCGCGACCTACGTGCCGGCCTTCGCGGACGCGGGCGCAACGCTGAAGGTCAAGGTGACGGTCACCGACGACGAAGGCCATCAGGCGACTTTCACGAGCGCCCCGACCTCGGCGGTGGTGGCGGCGGTGCGGCCTTCGGTGACGGTGGTCTCGGACGGCGACGTGACGGAGGGCAGCGCCGCCCTGTTCACGCTGACGCGCACGGGCGACACGGCGCAGCCGCTGGAGGTGGCCTACGCGGTAGCCGCCACCGGGGACTTCGGCGTCACGACGGGCGCGAGCACGGCGACCTTCCTGGCGAACAACGGCACGGTGCAGGTGAGCGTAGGCACGACGGGCGACGACACCCACGAGGCGCACGGCTCGGTGACGTTGACGCTGACGGCGGACACGAGCACCGATCCTGCCTACCTGCTCGGCGCTCCGGCGACGGCGACGGCGGAGGTTCGGGACGACGACAACGCGGCGCCGACCGGCGCGCCGACGATCGACGACACGAACCCGGTGGTGGGCGAGACGCTGACGGCGGACCCGTCGGGCATCGGCGATGCGGACGGGCTGACGGGCGCGACCTACGCTTGGCGGTGGTTCCGGGTGGCGTCGGGCGGCGGCGAGACGGAGGTCGGAACCGGCGCGAGCTACACGGTGGTCGCCGGGGATGTGGGGTCGACGCTGAAGGTGAAGGCGACCTTCACCGACGACGACGACACCGCGGAGACCGTCGAGAGCACAGAGACGGCGGCGGTCGAGGCGGCGCCGGCGTTGCCGGCGCTGTCGATCGCCGACGCGAGCGTGGACGAGGGCGATTCGGGTAGCACGAGGCTGGACTTCACGGTGACACTGGACAGCGCGGCCACGGCCACCGTGACCGTGGACTGGGCGACCTCCGACGGCACCGCGACCGCCGGGAGGGACTACACGGCGGGGAATGGAACCCTGACGTTCAACAGCGGGGACTCCAGCAAGACAGTCTCCGTGACCGTGATGGGCGACAACGTGGACGAGCCGAACGAGACCTTCACGGTGACGCTGTCGGGCGAATCGGGCGCGACCATCGAGGACGACACGGCGACCGGCACGATCATCGACGACGACGCCACGCCGACGGTGACCCTGGTTCTGACCCCGGACTTGATCAGCGAGGCCGGCGGGGTCAGCACGGTGACGGCGAGCCTGGACCATCCGTCGAGCGAGAGTACGACGGTGACGGTGACGGCGACGCCGGAGTCGCCGGCGGTGGCGGGCGACTACACGCTGAGCGGGAGCCAGTTGACGATTGCGGCGGGCGCGACGACGAGCACGGGTACGGTGACGATCACCGCCGTGGACAACGGCGTGGACGCGCCCCACAAGAGGGTGACGGTGTCGGCCACGGCGACGAACACCCAGGGGATCACGGCCCCGCAGGACGTGACGCTGACGATCACCGACGACGAGAACGTGGCGCCGACGGGGGCGCCGACCATCGACGACACGACGCCGGTGGTGGGCGAGACGCTGACGGCGGACACGTCGGACATCGGCGATTCGGACGGGCTGGCGGGCGCGGCCTACGCCTGGCGTTGGCTCCGGGTGGCGTCGGACGGCGCCGTGACGGAGGTCGGGACCGGGCAGTCGTACACGGTGGTCGCCGCGGACGTGGGGTCGACGCTGAAGGTGTGGGTGACGTTCACCGACGAAGGCGGCGCCGAAGAGACGGTCGAGAGTGAGGCGACGGCGGCGGCCGAGGCGTTGCCGGAGGTCACGGTGGCCTCGGACGGCGCCGTGACGGAGGGCAGCGCCGCGGTGTTCACGCTGACGCGCACGGGCGACACGGCGGAGACGCTGGACGTGGACTACGAGGTCACCGCCACCGGGGACTTCGGCGCCGCGACGGGCGCGGGTACAGCGACGTTCCTGGCGGACAGCGCCACGGTGCAGGTGAGTGTGGCCACGACGGGCGACGGCACCCACGAGGCGCACGGCACGGTGACGGTGACGCTGACGGCGGACGGGGCCTACGCGCTGGGAACCGATGCCGCGGCGACGGCGACGATTCTGGACGACGACGACTCCCCGGCGACCGGGACGGTGACGATCACGGGCACGCCGACGGAGGGCGAGACGCTGACGGCGGACACGTCGGGCCTCGCCGACGCGGACGGACTGGCCAACGCGGCCTGGGCCTACCAGTGGGTGCGGACACCGACCGGCGGCGGTGACGCGGACATCTCCGGCGCGACCGGCGCGACTTACGTGCCGGTGTTTGCGGACGCGGGCGCCGCGCTGAAGGTCAAGGTGACGGTCACCGACGACGAGGGCCATGAGGCGAGCTTCACGAGCGCCCCGACCTCGGCGGTGGCAGCGCTGCCGCGGCCCTCGGTGACGGTGGCGTCGGACGGCGACGTGACGGAAGGCAGCCCCGCGGTGTTCACGCTGACGCGCACGGGCGACACGGCGGGGACGCTGGACGTAGCCTACGAGGTCACCGCCACCGGGGACTTCGGCGCCGCGACGGGCGCGGGCACGGCGACGTTCCTGGCGAACAGCGCCACGGTGCAGGTGAGCGTAGCCACGACGGGTGACGACACCCACGAGGCGCACGGTTCGGTGACGGTGACGCTGACGGCGGACACGGGCGCCGATCCCGCCTACCTGCTCGGGGATCCGGCGACGGCGACGGCGGCGGCGGAAGACGACGACAACTCGTCGGCGACCGGCTCGGTGACGATCACGGGCACGGCGGCGGAAGGCGAGACGCTGAGTGCGGACACGTCGGGCCTCACCGACGAGGACGGTCTGGACAACGCGGCCTACGTCTACCAGTGGGTGCGGACGCCGGCCGGCGGCAGCGACGCGGACATCTCCGGCGCGACCTCGCAGACCTACGTGCCGGTATTCGCTGACGCGGGGGCGACGCTGAAGGTCAAGGTGACGGTCACCGACGACGAGGGCCACGAGGCGACCTTCACGAGCGCGGCGACCTCGGCGGTGGCGGCGCTGCCGCGGCCCTCGGTGACGGTGGCGGCGGAGACGGACACGGTGAGGGAAGGCCAGGACGCGGTGTTCATCCTGACGCGGACAGGGGTGGTGACGGACGCGCTGGTGGTGACCTTCGCGGTGACGGGCGGTGAGGCGGTGCTGAGCGATGATCCGCCGACCGAAGCCACCTTCGGCGCCGGCGCGACCACGGTGCGCGTGCCGCTGGCGACCGACGCCGACGCCGACGCCGAGGATACCGACGCCACGCTGACGCTGACGCTGACCGACGGCGATGCCTATGACCTGGGCGCGTCATTCGCAGCGACGGTGACGGTGACGGATGCGTCGGGTTTTGATGCGGGTGATCCGGTCGTGACGGTGGCGGCGGAGGCGGGCACGGTGACGGAAGGCAAGAATGCGGTGTTCATCCTGACGCGCACGGGCGACACGGCGGAGACGCTGGACGTGGCCTACGAGGTGACGGGCGGCGGCGGGGTGCTGAGCGACGATCCGCCGACCGAAGCCACCTTCCGCGCCGGCGCGGCCACGGTGCGCGTGTCCCTGGGCACCGAGAACGACGACACCCATGAGGCGAACGCCGCGCTGACGCTGACGCTGACCGACGGCGACGCCTACGACCTGGGCGCGGCGTCGTCGGCGACGGTGACGGTGCGGGACGACGACGTGCCGCCGCCGGTTCTGTCGATCGGCGACGCGGGCGCGCGTGAAGGCAATTCGGGCGACACGACGATGCGGTTCACGGTGACGCTGGACCGAGCGGCGGCGGTGGAGGTGACGGTGGACTGGGCGACCGCCGACGGAACGGCGACCGCCGGGACGGATTACACGGCGGGGAGCGGAACCCTGACGTTCAGCGGCGGCGTGCTCAGCAAGACGGTAGCGGTGCCGGTGACGGGCGACGAGGTGGACGAGCCGAACGAGACGTTCACGGTGGAGCTGTCGAACGCGTCGGGGGCATCGCTCGGCGAGGCGGTGGGGACGGGGACGATCAGGGACGACGACGATGCGCCGACGGTGACGCTGGTCCTGACGCCGGCCTCGATTACGGAGGCGGCCGGACGGAGCGCGGTGACGGCGCGTCTGGACCACCCGTCGAGCGAGGAGACGACGGTGACGGTGACGGTGACGGCGGAGTCGCCGGCGGTGGCGGGCGACTACAGGCTGAGCGCGAACCTGGAGCTGACGATCCCGGCGTTCGCGACGGAGAGCACGGGCGAGGTGACGGTCACGGCCGTGGACAACGCCGTGGACGCGCCCAACAGGACGGTGACGGTGTCGGCCACGGCGGAGAACACGCAGGGGATCACGGCCCCGCAGGAGGTGACGCTGACGATCCGGGACGACGAGAACGTGGCGCCGACGGGGGCGCCGACGATCGACGACACGACGCCGGTGGTGGGCGAGACGCTGACGGCGGACCCGTCGGGCATTGGCGACACGGACGGGTTGACGGGCGCGGCCTTCGCGTATCGGTGGGTCCGGGTGGCGCCGGGCGGCGCCGAGACGGAGGTCGGGACCGGGTCGTCGTACACGGTGGTCGCCGCGGATATCGGGACGACGCTGAAGGTGGAGGCGTCCTTCACCGACGACGGCGGGGCCGTGGAGACGCTTGAGAGCGCGGAGACGGCGGCGGTCGAGGCGGCGCCGCTGCCGACGGTGTCGGTGGCGCGGGTGTCGAGTCCGGTGTCGGAAGGCGCGGACGCGGAGTTCCTGGTGACGCGCGAGGCGGTGACGGCGGGGGCGCTGACGGTCCGCTACGGCGTGTCGGAGAGCGGCGCCATGGTGGCGGCGTCCGAAGAGGGCGCGAAGACCGTGGATTTTGGGGACGGCGAGACCGAGAAGACGGTGGCGGTGCCGACGGTGGATGACAGCGTCCACGAGGCGGACAGCACGGTGACCTTCAGGCTGACTCCGGATGCGGCCTACGAGGTGGGCACCGTTGCGTCGGGGGTGATGGTGGAGGACGACGACAACGCGGCGCCGACGGGCGCGGTGACGGTCGACGACACGACGCCGGTGGTGGGCGAGACGCTGACGGCGGACGCGTCGGACCTGGACGACCCGGACGGGCTGACGGTCCGGAGCTTCGCCTGGCAGTGGATCCGGACATCGGGCGGGACGGCGACGCGGATCGCCGGGGCGACCTCGGCGACCTACACGGTGGCCGCCGCGGACGTGGGGGCGACGCTGAAGGCGGAGGCGTCCTTCACGGACGACGACGGGACGGAGGAGACGGTCGAGAGCGCGGAGACGGATGCGGTCGTGCCGGCGGTGTTCCCGAGCGTGTCGGTGGCGCGGGTGTCGAGTCCGGTGTCGGAGGGCGCGGACGCGGAGTTTCGGGTGACGCGCGAGGCGGTGACGGCGGGGGCGCTGACGGTCCGCTACGGCGTGTCGGAGAGCGGCGCCATGGTGGCGGCGTCCGAAGAGGGCGCGAAGACCGTGGATTTTGGGGACGGCGAGACCGAGAAGACGGTGGCGGTGCCGACGGTGGATGACAGCGTCCACGAGGCGAACAGCACGGTGACCTTCAGGCTGGCTCCGGATGCGGCCTACGAGGTGGGCACCGTTGCGTCGGGGGTGATTGTGGAGGACGACGACGACTCGCCGGCGACCGGGGCGGTGGCGGTCGCGGGCACGGCGGCGGAAGGCGAGACGCTGAGTGCGGACACGTCGGGCCTCGCCGACGGCGACGGACTGGACAGCGCGGGCTACGTCTACCAGTGGGTGCGGACGCCGTCCGGCGGCAGCGACGCGGACATTTCCGGCGCGACCGGCGCGACCTATGTGCCGGTGTTCGCGGACACGGGGGCGACGCTGAAGGTCAAGGTGACGGTCACCGACGACGAGGGCCACGAGGCAGAGTTCACGAGCGCCCCGACCTCGGCGGTGGCGGCGCTGCCGAGGCCCGTGGTGACGGTGGTCTCGGACGGCGACGTGACGGAGGGCAGCGCCGCGGAGTTCACGCTGACGCGCACGGGCGACCCGGCGGGGACGCTGGACGTGGCCTACGATGTAGCCGCCACCGGGGACTTCGGCGCCGCGACGGGCGCGGGCACGGCGACCTTCCTGGCGGACAGCGCCACGGTGCAGGTGTCGGTGGCCACGACGGGCGACGGCGCCCACGAGGCGCACGGCTCGGTGACGGTGACGCTGACGGCGGACACGGGCGCCGACCCCGCCTACCTGCTCGGCGATCCGTCGGCGGCGACGGCGGCGGTGGAAGACGACGACGACTCGCCGGCGACCGGCTCGGTCACGGTCACGGGTACGCCGACGGAAGGCGAGACGTTGACGGCGGACACGTCGGGCCTCACCGACGGGGACGGTCTGGCCAACGCGGCTTACACCTACCAGTGGGTGCGGACCCCGTCCGGCGGCAGTGACGCGGACATCTCCGGCGCGACCTCGCGGACCTACAGCCTGAACCCCCTGGACGTGGGGGCGACGCTCAAGGTGCGGGTGACGGTCACTGACGACGAGGGCCACCAGGCGACCTTCACGAGCGCGCCGACGGCGGCGGTGGCGGCGCTGCCCGAGGTGTCCGTTATGCACGGCGGCAGTCCCATCACCGAGGGAGGAGTCGCGACTTTCACGTTCACCCTGTCGAAGACAATCGGGGATATACCGTTGCGTGTGAATATCAGAAGAACGGAAACAGGCAACATGATGTTCCCGAACAATTTGGGGAGGTCGGTTGTAGTGTTTGGCCCCAACCAGACAACCTCGACAGTGAGTTACCCGACGGATAATGACGACACGTCCGAGCCGAACAGCACGGTAACCGTGGAGGTCCTTGAACGTAACTACTACAAGCCGGGCACGCCCTCCATGGCCAGTGTCGAGGTGCGGGACGACGACGACTCGCCGGCGACCGGCTCGGTCACGGTCACGGGCACGCCGAGGGAAGGCGAGACGCTGACGGCGGACACCTCGGGCCTCACCGACGGGGACGGCCTGGACAGTGCGGCCTGGGCCTACCAGTGGGTGCGGACGCCGTCCGGCGGCGGTGACGCGGACATCCCCGGCGCGACCGGCGCGACCTACGTGCCGGTGCTCGCGGACGCGGGCGCAACGCTGAAGGTCAAGGTGACGGTCACCGACGACGAGGGCCACGAGGCGACCTTCACGAGCGCGGCGACCTCGGCGGTGGCGGCGCTGCCGCGGCCCTCGGTGACGGTGGCGGCGGAGGCGGGCACGGTGACGGAAGGCAAGAATGCGGTGTTCATCCTGACGCGCACGGGCGACACGGCGGAGACGCTGGACGTGGCCTACGAGGTGACGGGCGGCGGCGGGGTGCTGAGCGACGATCCGCCGACCGAAGCCACCTTCCGCGCCGGCGCGGCCACGGTGCGCGTGTCCCTGGGCACCGAGAACGACGACACCCATGAGGCGAACGCCGCGCTGACGCTGACGCTGACCGACGGCGACGCCTACGACCTGGGCGCGGCGTCGTCGGCGACGGTGACGGTGCGGGACGACGACGTGCCGCCGCCGGTTCTGTCGATCGGCGACGCGGGCGCGCGTGAAGGCAATTCGGGCGACACGACGATGCGGTTCACGGTGACGCTGGACCGAGCGGCGGCGGTGGAGGTGACGGTGGACTGGGCGACCGCCGACGGAACGGCGACCGCCGGGACGGATTACACGGCGGGGAGCGGAACCCTGACGTTCAGCGGCGGCGTACTCAGCAAGACGGTAGCGGTGCCGGTGACGGGCGACGATGTGGACGAGCCGAACGAGACGTTCACGGTGGAGCTGTCGAACGCGTCGGGGGCATCGCTCGGCGAGGCGGTGGGGACGGGGACGATCAGGGACGACGACGATGCGCCGACGGTGACGCTGGTCCTGACGCCGGCCTCGATTACGGAGGCGGCCGGACAGAGCGCGGTGACGGCGCGTCTGGACCACCCGTCGAGCGAGGAGACGGCGGTGACGGTGTCGGTCGCGCCGAAGTCGCCGGCGGTGGCGGGCGACTACAGGCTGAGCGCGAACCTGGAGCTGACGATCCCGGCGTTCGCGACGGAGAGCACGGGCGAGGTGACGGTCACGGCCGTGGACAACGCCGTGGACGCGCCCAACAGGACGGTGACGGTGTCGGCCACGGCGAAGAACACGCAGGGGATCACGGCCCCGCAGGAGGTGACGCTGACGATCCGGGACGACGAGAACGTGGCGCCGACGGGGGCGCCGACGATCGACGACACGACGCCGGTGGTGGGCGAGACGCTGACGGCGGACCCGTCGGGCATCGGCGACACGGACGGGCTGACGGGCGCGGCCTTCGCGTATCGGTGGGTCCGGGTGGCGTCGGGCGGCGCGGAGACGGAGGCGGGGACCGGGGCGGCCTATGTGGTGGTCGCCGCGGACGTGGGGGCGACGCTGAAGGTGGAGGCGAGCTTCACCGACGACGGCGGGGCCGTGGAGACGCTTGAGAGCGCGGAGACGGCGGCGGTCGAGGCGGCGCCGCTGCCGACGGTGTCGGTGGCGCGGGTGTCGAGCCCGGTGTCGGAAGGCGCGGACGCGGAGTTCCTGGTGACGCGCGAGGCGGTGACGGCGGGGGCGCTGACGGTCCGCTACGGCGTGTCGGAGAGCGGCGCCATGGTGGCGGCGTCCGAAGAGGGCGCGAAGACCGTCGATTTCGGGGACGGCGAGACCGAGAAGACGGTGGCAGTGCCGACGGTGGATGACAGCGTCCACGAGGCGGACAGCACGGTGACCTTCAGGCTGACTCCGGATGCGGCTTACGAGGTGGGCACCGCTGCGTCGGGGGTGATTGTGGAGGACGACGACAACGCGGATCCGACGGGCGCGGTGACGGTCGACGACACGACGCCGGTGGTGGGCGAGACGCTGACGGCGGACGCGTCGGACCTGGACGACCCGGACGGCCTGACGAGCCGGAGCTTCGCTTGGCAGTGGATCCGGACATCGGGCGGGACGGCGACGCGGATCGCCGGGGCGACCTCGGCGACCTACACGGTGGCCGCCGCGGACGTGGGGTCGACGCTGAAGGCGGAGGCGTCCTTCACGGACGACGACGGGACGGAGGAGACGGTCGAGAGCGCGGAGACGGATGCGGTCGTGCCGGCGGTGTTCCCGAGCGTGTCGGTGGCGCGGGTGTCGAGTCCGGTGTCGGAAGGCGCGGACGCGGAGTTCCTGGTGACGCGCGAGGCGGTGACGGCGGGGGCGCTGACGGTCCGCTACGGCGTGTCGGAGAGCGGCGCCATGGTGGCGGCGTCCGAAGAGGGCGCGAAGACCGTGGATTTCGGGGACGGCGAGACCGAGAAGACGGTGGCGGTGCCGACGGTGGATGACAGCGTCCACGAGGCGAACAGCACGGTGACCTTCAGGCTGGCTCCGGATGCGGCCTACGAGGTGGGCACCGCTGCGTCGGGGGTGATTGTGGAGGACGACGACGACTCGCCGGCGACCGGGGCGGTGGCGGTCGCGGGCACGGCGGCGGAAGGCGAGACGCTGACGGCGGACACGTCGGGCCTCACCGACGGGGACGGCCTGGACAGCGCGGCCTACGTCTACCAGTGGGTGCGGACGCCGTCCGGCGGCAGCGACGAGGACATTTCCGGCGCGACCGGCGCGACCTATGTGCCGGTGTTCGCGGACGCGGAGGCGACGCTGAAGGTCGAGGTGACGGTCACCGACGACGAGGGCCACGAGGCAGAGTTCACGAGCGCCCCGACCTCGGCGGTGGCGGCGCTGCCGAGGCCCGTGGTGACGGTGGTCTCGGACGGCGACGTGACGGAGGGCAGCGCCGCGGAGTTCACGCTGACGCGCACGGGCGACACGGCGGGGACGCTGGACGTGGCCTACGATGTAGCCGCCACCGGGGACTTCGGCGCCGCGACGGGCGCGGGCACGGCGACCTTCCTGGCGGACAGCGCCACGGTGCAGGTGTCGGTGGCCACGACGGGCGACGGCGCCCACGAGGCGCACGGCACGGTGACGGTGACGCTGACGGCGGACACGGGCGCCGACCCCGCCTACCTGCTCGGCGATCCGTCGGCGGCGACGGCGGCGGTGGAAGACGACGACGACTCGCCGGCGACTGGCTCGGTCACGGTTACGACGGCGACCACGTTCACCGAGGGCGAGACGCTGACGGCGGACACGTCGGGCCTCACCGACGGGGACGGACTGGACGCCGCGGGCTACGCCTACCAGTGGGTGCGGACCCCGTCCGGCGGCAGTGACGCGGACATCTCGGGCGCGACCGGCGCGACCTACGTGCCGGTGCTCGCGGACGCGGGGGCGACGCTCAAGGTCGAGGTGACGGTCACCGACGACGAGGGCCACGAGGCGACCTTCACGAGCGCGGCGACCCCGGCGGTGGCGGCGCTGCCGCGGCCCTCGGTGACGGTGGCGGCGGAGGCGGGCACGGTGACGGAAGGCAAGAATGCGGTGTTCATCCTGACGCGCACGGGCGACACGGCGGACACGCTGGACGTGGCCTACGAGGTCACCGCCACCGGGGACTTCGGCGCCACGACCGGCGCGGGCACGGCGACCTTCCTGGCGAGCAGCGCCACGGTGCAGGTGAGCGTGGCCACGACGGGCGACACCACCCACGAGGCGCACGGCACGGTGACGGTGACGCTGACGGCGGACACGGGCGCCGACCCCGCCTACCTGCTCGGGGATCCGGCGACGGCGACGGCGGCGGTGGAAGACGACGACGACTCGCCGGCGACCGGCTCGGTCACGGTCACGGGCACGGCAGCGGAAGGCGAGACGCTGACGGCGGACACGTCGGGTCTCACGGACGCGGACGGCTTGGCCGACGCGGCTTGGGCCTACCAGTGGGTGCGGACGCCGTCCGGCGGCAGTGGCGCGGACATTTCCGGCGCGACCTCGAAGACCTACACGCCGGTGTTGGCGGACGGGGGGACGACGCTGAAGGTGCGGGTGACGGTCACCGACGACGAGGGCCACGAGGCGACCTTCACGAGCGCGGAGACGGCGGTGGTGCCGCCCTCGGTCACGGTGGCGCCGAGAAAGACTCCGGTGAGCGAAGGGGACCCCGCCGCTGAATTCACGGTGACGCGAACCGGCGACACGACCGAGGCGCTGCGGGTGAGAATCAGCGTGTCGGAGACGGGAGACATGGTTTCGGCCGGCAACGAGGGGGAGAAGACGCGAACGATCCCGGCCGGCCAGCCCCAGGTGTTGCTATCGGTGCCGACCATCATGGACGGCGTTCACGAAGCAGACAGCGTGGTGACCCTGGCGCTGGTGGCGGACCCGGCCTACGAACTGGGGACGGAACGGTCGGCGGCGGTCACGGTCGAGGACGACGACAACGCGGCGCCGACGGGCGTGGTGACGATCGACGACACGACGCCGATGGTGGGCGAGACGCTGACGGCGAGTTCGTCGGGCGTCGACGACCCGGATGGTCTGACGAGCCCGACCTACGCCTGGCAGTGGGTACGGACATCGGGCGGGACGGAGACGGAGATAGCCGGGGCGACGTCGGCGAGCTACACGGTGGCCGCGGCGGATGGCGGGGCGAAGCTGAAGGTGAAGCTGAGCTTCACCGACGACGACGGGACCACCGAGACTCTGACGAGCGCGGAGACGGCGGTGGTGCCGCCCTCGGTCACGGTGGCGCCGAGAAAGACTCCGGTGAGCGAAGGGGACCCCGCCGCTGAATTCACGGTGACGCGAACCGGCGACACGACCGAGGCGCTGCGGGTGAGAATCAGCGTGTCGGAGACGGGAGACATGGTTTCGGCCGGCAACGAGGGGGAGAAGACGCGAACGATCCCGGCCGGCCAGCCCCAGGCGGTGATACCGGTGCCGACCATCATGGACAGCGTTCACGAAGCGGACAGCGTGGTGACCCTGGCGCTGGTGGCGGACCCGGCCTACGAACTGGGGACGGAACGGTCGGCGGAGGTCACGGTCGAGGACGACGACGACTCGCCGGCGACGGGCACGGTGACGATCGACGACACGACGCCGACGGAAGGCGAGACGCTGACGGCGGACACCTCGGGCGTCACCGACGGGGACGGACTGGACGACGCGGCCTGGGCCTACCAGTGGGTGCGGACGCCGTCGGGCGGCAGTGACGCGGACATCTCCGGCGCGACCTCGCAGACCTACGTGCCGGTGTTCGCGGACACGGGTGCGACGCTGAAGGTGCGGGTAACGGTCACCGACGACGAGGGCCACGAGGCGACCTTCACGAGCGCGGCGACCTCGGCGGTGGCGGCGACGCCGCGGCCCGTGGTGACGGTGGTCTCGGCCGGCGACGTGACGGAGGGCGACACCGTCACGTTCACGCTGACGCGCACGGGCGACCCGGCGGCGACGCTGGAGGTGGCCTACGAGGTAGCGGCCACCGGGGACTTCGGCGTCACGACGGGCGCGGCCACGGCGACGTTCCTGGCGAACGGCGCCACGGTGCAGGTGAGCGTGACCACGACGGGCGACGCCACCCACGAGGCGCACGGCTCGGTGACGGTGACGCTGACGGCGGACGGGGGCGCCGATCCCGCCTACCTGCTCGGCGATCCGTCGGCGGCGACGGCGGCGGTGGAAGACGACGACGACTCCCCGGCGACCGGCACGGTGACGGTCACGACGGCGACCACGTTCACCGAGGGCGAGACGCTGACGGCAGACACGTCGGGCCTCACCGACGGGGATGGTCTGGACGACGCGGCCTGGGCCTACCAATGGGTGCGGACACCGGCCGGCGGCAGTGACGCGGACATTGCCGGCGCGACCGGTGCGACCTACGTGCCGGTATTCGCGGACGCAGGGGCGACGCTGAAGGTGCGGGTGACGGTCACCGACGACGAGGGCCACGAGGCGACCTTCACGAGTGCGCCGACCTCGGCGGTGGCGGCGCTGCCGCGGCCCTCGGTGACGGTGGCCTCGGACGGCGACGTGACGGAGGGCAGCCCTGCCCTGTTCACGCTGACGCGGACGGGCGACTTGGCGCAGACGCTGGACGTGGCCTACGCGGTGACCGCCACCGGGGACTTCGGCGTCACGACGGGCGCGGGCACGGCGACGTTCCTGGCGGACAGCGCCACGGTGCAGGTGAGCGTAGCCACGACGGGCGACGGCGCCCACGAGGCGCACGGCTCGGTAACGGTGACGCTGACGGTGGACACGGGCGCCGATCCCGCCTACCTGCTCGGGGATCCGTCGACGTCGACGGCGTCGGTGGGAGACGACGACGACTCGCCGGCGACCGGCTCGGTAACGATCACGGGCACGGCGGCGGAAGGCGAGACGCTGAGTGCGGACACGTCGGGCCTCACCGACGGGGACGGATTGGACGACGCGGCTTACGTCTACCAGTGGGTGCGGACGCCGTCCGGCGGCAGTGACGAGGACATCTCCGGCGCGACCGGCGCGACCTACGTGCCGGTGTTCGCGGACGCGGGGGCGACGCTGAAGGTCAAGGTGACGGTCACCGACGACGAGGGTCACGAGGCGAGCTTCACGAGCGCGCCGACCTCGGCGGTGGCGGCGGCATCGCGGCCCTCGGTGACGGTGGTCTCGGACGGCGACGTGACGGAGGGCAACGCCGCGGTGTTCACGCTGACGCGCACGGGCGACACGGCGGAGACGCTGGACGTGGCCTACGAGGTAGCCGCCACCGGGGACTTCGGCGTCACGCCGGGAGCGGGCACAGCGACCTTCCTGGCGGACAACGCCACGGTGCAGGTGACGGTGGCCACGACGGGTGACGACACCCACGAGGCGCACGGCTCGGTAACGGTGACGCTGACGGCGGACACGAGCGCCGATCCTGCCTACCTGCTCGGCGATCCGTCGGCGGCGACGGCGGCGGTGGGAGACGACGACGACTCACCGGCGAGCGGGGCGGTGACGATCACGGGCACGGCGACGGAAGGCGAGACGCTGAGTGCGGACACGTCGGGCCTCACCGACGGGGATGGTCTGGACGACGCGGTTTACGTCTACCAGTGGGTGCGGACGCCGGCCGGCGGCAGTGACGCGGACATTTCCGGTGCGACCTCGAAGACCTACGTGCCGGTGTTCGCGGATGTGGGCGCAACGCTCAAGGTGAAGGTGACGGTCACCGACGACGAGGGCCACGAGGCGACCTTCACGAGTGCGCCGACCTCGGCGGTGGCGGCGCTGCCGCGGCCCACGGTGACGGTGGTCTCGGACGTCGACGTGACCGAGGGCAGCGCCGCGGTGTTCACGCTGACGCGCACGGGCGACACGGCGGGGACGCTGGACGTGGCCTACGAGGTAGCCGCCACCGGGGACTTCGGCGTCACGCCGTTCTCGGGCACGGCGAGCTTCCTGGCGAACGACGCCACGGTGCAGGTGAGCGTGGCCACGACGGGCGACGCCACCCACGAGGCGCACGGCTCGGTGACGCTGACGCTGACGGCGGACACGGGCGCCGACCCCGCCTACCTGCTCGGCGCTCCGTCGACAGCGACGGCGGCGGTGGAAGACGACGACGACTCGCCGGCGACCGGGGCGGTGACGATCACGGGCACGGCGACGGAAGGCGAGACGCTGAGTGCGGACACGTCGGGCCTCACCGACGGGGATGGTCTGGACGACGCGGCCTGGGCCTACCAATGGGTGCGGACACCGGCCGGCGGCAGTGACGCGGACATCTCCGGCGCGACTGGCGCGACCTACGTGCCGGTGTTCGCGGACGCGGGGGCGACGCTCAAGGTCAAGGTGACGGTCACCGACGACGAGGGTCACGAGGCGAGCTTCACGAGCGCGCCGACCTCGGCGGTGGCGGCGGCATCGCGGCCCTCGGTGACGGTGGTCTCGGACGGCGACGTGACGGAGGGCAGCGCCGCGGTGTTCACGCTGACGCGCACGGGCGACACGGCGGAGACGCTGGACGTGGCCTACGAGGTAGCCGCCACCGGGGACTTCGGCGTCACGCCGGGAGCGGGCACAGCGACCTTCCTGGCGGACAACGCCACGGTGCAGGTGAGCGTGGCCACGACGGGTGACGACACCCACGAGGCGCACGGCTCGGTAACGGTGACGCTGACGGCGGACACGAGCGCCGATCCTGCCTACCTGCTCGGCGATCCGTCGGCGGCGACGGCGGCGGTGGGAGACGACGACGACTCACCGGCGAGCGGGGCGGTGACGATCACGGGCACGGCGACGGAAGGCGAGACGCTGAGTGCGGACACGTCGGGCCTCACCGACGCGGACGGCTTGGCCAATGCGGCCTACGCCTGGCAGTGGGTGCGGACACCGTCGGGCGGCAGTGACGCGGACATCTCCGGCGCGACCTCGCAGACCTACGTGCCGGTATTCGCGGACGCGGGCGCAACGCTGAAGGTCAAGGTGACGGTCACCGACGACGAGGGCCACGAGGCGACCTTCACGAGTGCGGCGACCTCGGCGGTGGCGGCGGCGACGCGGCCTTCGGTGACGGTGGTCTCGGACGGCGATGTGACGGAGGGCAGCGCCGCGGTGTTCACGCTGACGCGCACGGGCGGCACGGCGGAGACGCTGGACGTAGCCTACGCGGTGACCGCCACCGGCGACTTCGGCGTCACGACGGGCGCGGGCACGGCGACGTTCCTGGAGAACGACGCCACGGTGCAGGTGTCGGTGGACACGACGGGCGACGGCGCCCACGAGGCGCACGGCTCGGTGACGGTGACGCTGACGGCGGATACGGGCGCCGATCCCGCCTACCTGCTCGGCGATCCGTCGACAGCGACGGCGGCGGTTCGGGACGACGACGACTCGCCGGCAACCGGGGCGGTGACGGTTACGACGGCGACCACGTTCACCGAGGGCGAGACGCTGAGTGCGGACACGTCGGGCATCACCGACGGGGACGGACTGGACAATGCGGCCTGGGCCTACCAGTGGGTGCGGACGCCGGTCGGCGGCAGTGACGAGGACATTTCCGGCGCGACCTCGAAGACCTACGTGCCGGTATTCGCGGACGCGGGGGCGACGCTGAAGGTGCGGGTGACGGTCACCGACGACGAGGGCCACGAGGCGACGATCACGAGCGCGGCGACGGCGGCGGTGGCGGTGCTGCCGACGGTGACGGTGGCCTCGGACGGCGACGTGACGGAGGGCAGCGCCGCGGCGTTCACGCTGACGCGCACGGGCGGCTCGTCAGCGCCATGGCTGATCGTGAATATCAAACGTTCCGTATCCGGAGACTTCGGGGTCGTAAAATTTAAAACAACCAGCTTCCCGGCCGGAGCGGCCACGACTCGGACTCGCCTTCATGTGGCTGACGACGAAGCCGACGAGGCGCACGGCGCGGTGACGCTGACGGTGCTGCCGGGCAACGGTTACAGGGTGGGAACCTCAAGCGCGGCAACGGCGAAGATCTTTGACGCCACCAACGTGGCGCCGACGGGCGCGCCGACCATCGACGACACGAGTCCGGTGGTGGGCGAGATGCTGACGGCGGATCCCTCGGGCATTGCCGACGCCGACGGTCTGACGAACCGGAGCTTCACCTGGCAGTGGGTCCGGGTGTCGGGCGGGACGGAAACGCCAATCGACGGCGCGACCGCGGTGACCTACACGGTGGTGGCCGCGGATGTGGGCGCGACGCTGAAAGTGAAAGCGAGCTTCACCGACGACGGCGGAATCGAAGAGACGGTGGAGAGCGCGGCGACGGCGACGGTCGAGGCGGCGTTGCTGCCGACGGTGACGGTGACGCCGGTGACGAGTCCGGTGGTGGAGAGCGAGGACGCGCAGTTCACGGTGACGCGCACGGGGGTGACGACGGGTGCGCTGAGGGTGCGCTACAACGTGATTGAGACGGGCGCGATGGTGAGGTCGGGGGACAAGGGCGCGAAGACCGTCGACTTCTCGGGCGACACGGCGAGCGTGACGGTGACGGTGCCGACGGTGTCGGACAACCTCCACGAGGGCAACAGCCGGGTGACGGTGGCGCTGGAGGCGGATGCGGCGTACGAGCTGGGGAGCGAGGCCACGGCGAGGGTGCTGGTCAAGGACGACGACGACTCACCGGCGACGGGCACGGTGACGGTGACGGGCACGGCGAGGGAAGGCGAGACGCTGACGGCGAACACGTCGGGCATCGCCGACGAGGACGGAGGACTGGACACTGCGGCCTATGTCTACCAGTGGGTGCGGACGCCGGCCGGCGGCAGTGACGAGGACATCTCCGGCGCGACCTCGAAGACCTACGTGCCGGTATTCGCGGACGCGGGCGCGACGCTGAAGGTCAAGGTGACAGTCACCGACGACGAGGGCCACGAGGCGACGTTCGAGAGCGCCCCGACCTCGGCGGTGGCGGCGGCATCACGGCCCTCGGTGACGGTGGTCTCGGACGGCGACGTGACGGAGGGCAGCGCCGCGGTGTTCACGCTGACGCGCACGGGCGACACGGCGGAGACGCTGGACGTGGCCTACGAGGTCACCGCCACCGGGGACTTCGGCGTCACGCCGTTCTCGGGCACGGCGAGCTTCCTGGCGAACGACGCCACGGTGCAGGTGAGCGTGGCCACGACGGGCGACGCCACCCACGAGGCGCACGGCTCGGTGACGGTGACGCTGACGGCGGACACGAGCGCCGATCCCGCCTACCTGCTCGGCGCTCCGTCGACAGCGACGGCGGCGGTCGAGGACGACGACGACTCGCCGGCGACCGGCTCGGTCACGGTCACGACGGCGACCACGTTCACCGAGGGCGAGACGCTGACGGCAGACACGTCGGGCCTCACCGACGGGGATGGTCTGGACGACGCGGCCTGGGCCTACCAATGGGTGCGGACACCGGCCGGCGGCAGTGACGCGGACATTGCCGGCGCGACCGGTGCGACCTACGTGCCGGTGTTCGCGGACGCGGGCGCAACGCTCAAGGTCAAGGTGACAGTCACCGACGACGAAGGCCACGAGGCGGAGTTCGAGAGCGCCCCGACCTCGGCGGTGGCGGCGGCATCGCGGCCGTCGGTGACGGTGGCCTCGGACGGCGACGTGACGGAGGGCAGCGCCGCGGTGTTCACGCTGACGCGCACGGGCGACACGGCGGAGACGCTGGACGTGGCCTACGCGGTGACGGCCACCGGGAACTTCGGCGTCACGCCGGGCGCGGGCACGGCGACGTTCCTGGCGAACAGCGCCACGGTGCAGGTGAGCGTAGACACGACGGGCGACGGCGCCCACGAGGCGCACGGCTCGGTGACGGTGACGCTGACGGCGGACACGGGGGCCGATCCCGCCTACCTGCTCGGCGCTCCGGCGACGGCGACGGCGGCGGTGGAAGACGACGACGACTCGCCGACAACCGGGGCGGTGACGGTTACGACGGCGACCACGTTCACCGAGGGCGAGACGTTGACGGCGGACACGTCGGGCCTCATCGACGCGGACGGCTTGGCCAACGCGGCCTACGCCTGGCAGTGGGTGCGGACCCCGGCCGGCGGCAGTGACGCGGACATTGCCGGCGCGACCGGCGCGACCTACGTGCCGGTGTTCGCGGACGCGGGGGCGACGCTGAAGGTGCGGGTGACGGTCACCGACGACGAGGGCCACGAGGCGAGCTTCACGAGCGCGGCGACGGCGACGGTCGAGGCGGCATCGCGGCCGTCGGTGACGGTGGTCTCGGACGGCGACGTGACGGAGGGCAGCGCCGCGGTGTTCACGCTGACGCGCACGGGCGACCCGGCGGGGACGCTGGACGTGGCCTACGAGGTAGCCGCCACCGGGGACTTCGGCGCCGCGACGGGCGCGGGCACGGCGACGTTCCTGGCGAACAGCGCCACGGTGCAGGTGAGCGTGGCCACGACGGACGACGGCGCCCACGAGGCGCACGGCACGGTGACGGTGACGCTGACGCCGGACACGAGCGCCGATCCCGCCTACCTGCTCGGCGCTCCGTCGACAGCGACGGCGGCGGTGGAAGACGACGACGACTCGCCGGCGACCGGCTCGGTAACGATCACGGGCACGGCGACGGAAGGCGAGACGCTGACGGCGGACACGTCGGGCCTCATCGACGCGGACGGCTTGGCCAACGCGGCCTACGCCTGGCAGTGGGTGCGGACCCCGTCCGGCGGCAGTGACGCGGACATCTCCGGCGCGACCTCGAAGACCTACGTGCCGGTATTCGCGGACGCGGGCGCGACGCTCAAGGTCAAGGTGACAGTCACCGACGACGAAGGCCACGAGGCGATCTTCACGAGCGCCCCGACCTCGGCGGTGGCGGCGGCATCGCGGCCGTCGGTGACGGTGGTCTCGGACGGCGACGTGACGGAGGGCAGCGCCGCGGTGTTCACGCTGACGCGCACGGGCGACCCGGCGGGGACGCTGGACGTGGCCTACGAGGTAGCCGCCACAGGGGACTTCGGCGTCACGCCGTTCTCGGGCACGGCGAGCTTCCTGGCGAACGACGCCACGGTGCAGGTGAGCGTGGCCACGACGGACGACGGCGCCCACGAGGCGCACGGCACGGTGACGGTGACGCTGACGCCGGACACGAGCACCGATCCCGTCTACCTGCTCGGCGATCCATCGACGGCGACGGCGGCGGTGGAAGACGACGACGACTCGCCGGCGACCGGCTCGGTAACGATCACGGGCACGGCGACGGAAGGCGAGACGCTGAGTGCGGACACGTCGGGTCTCACCGACGGGGACGGACTGGACAATGCGGCCTGGGCCTACCAGTGGGTGCGGACGCCGGCCGGCGGCAGTGACGCGGACATTGCCGGCGCGACCGGCGCGACCTACGTGCCGGTATTCGCGGACGCGGGGGCGACGCTGAAGGTGCGGGTGACGGTCACCGACGACGAGGGCCACGAGGCGACGTTCACGAGCGCGGCGACGTCGGCGGTGGCGGTGCTGCCGACGGTGACGGTGGCCTCGGACGGCGACGTGACGGAGGGCAGCGCCGCGGCGTTCACGCTGACGCGCACGGGCGGCTCGTCAGCACCATGGCTGATCGTGAATATCAAACGTTCCGTATCCGGAGACTTCGGGGTCGTAAAATTTAAAACGACCAGCTTCCCGGCCGGAGCGGCCACGACTCGGACTCGCCTTCATGTGGCTGACGACGAAGCCGACGAGGCGCACGGCGCGGTGACGCTGACGGTGCTGCCGGGCAACGGTTACAGGGTGGGAACCCCAAGCGCGGCAACGGCGAAGATCTTTGACGCCACCAACGTGGCGCCGACGGGCGCGGTGATCATCGACGACACGAGTCCGGTGGTGGGCGAGATGCTGACGGCGGATCCCTCGGGCATTGCCGACGCCGACGGTCTGACGAACCGGAGCTTCACCTATCAGTGGGTCCGGGTGTCGGGCGGAACGGAAACGCCAATCGACGGCGCGACCGCGGTGACCTACACGGTGGTGGCCGCGGACGTGGGCGCGACGCTGAAAGTGAAAGCGAGCTTCACCGACGACGGCGGAATCGAAGAGACGGTCGAGAGCGCGGCGACGGCGACGGTCGAGGCGGCGTTGCTGCCGACGGTGACGGTGACGCCGAGAAAGAGTCCGGTGAGCGAAGGGGACCCCGCTGCTGAATTCACGGTGACGCGAACCGGCGACACGACCGAGGCGCTGCGGGTGAGAGTCAGCGTGTCGGAGACGGGAGAGATGGTTTCGGCCGGCAACGAGGGGGGACAGACTCGAACGATCCCGGCCGGCCAGTCCTCGGCGGTGATACCCGTGCCGACCGTCGATGACGGCGTTCACGAAGCGGACAGCGTGGTGACGCTGACGCTGGAGGCGGATGCGGCGTACGAGCTGGGGACCGACGCCACGGCGGAGGTGACGGTCGAGGACGACGACGATGCGCCGCTGCCGACGGTGACGGTGACGCCGGTGACGAGTCCGGTGGTGGAGAGCGAGGACGCGCAGTTCACGGTGACGCGCACGGGGGTGACGACGGGTGCGCTGAGGGTGCGCTACAACGTGATTGAGACGGGCGCGATGGTGAGGTCGGGGGACAAGGGCGCGAAGACCGTCGACTTCTCGGGCGACACGGCGAGCGTGACGGTGACGGTGCCGACGGTGTCGGACGACCTCCACGAGCACAACAGCCGGGTGACGGTGGCGCTGGAGGCGGATGCGGCGTACGAGCTGGGGACCGAGGCCACGGCGAGGGTGCTGGTCAAGGACGACGACGACTCACCGGCGACGGGCACGGTGACGGTGACGGGCACGGCGAGGGAAGGCGAGACGCTGACGGCGGACACGTCGGACATCGCCGACGAGGACGGAGGACTGGACACCAGGGCCTATGTCTACCAGTGGGTGCGGACGCCGGCCGGCGGCAGTGACGCGGACATCTCCGGCGCGACCGAAGCGACCTACGTGCCGGTATTCGCGGACGCGGGGGCGACGCTGAAGGTGCGGGTGACGGTCACCGACGACGAGGGCCATCAGGCGACGATCACGAGCGCGGCGACGTCGGCGGTGGCGGCGCTGCCGCGGCCCGAGGTCACGGTGGCCTCGGACGGCGACGTGACGGAGGGCAGCGCCGCGGTGTTCACGCTGACGCGCACGGGCGACACGGCGGAGACGCTGGACGTAGCCTACGCGGTGACGGCCACCGGGAACTTCGGCGTCACGCCGGGCGCGGGCACGGCGACGTTCCTGGCGAACAGCGCCACGGTGCAGGTGACGGTGGCCACGACGGGCGACAGCGCCCACGAGGCGCACGGCACGGTGACGGTGACGCTGACGGCGGACACGGGCGCCGATCCCGCCTACCTGCTCGGCGATCCGTCGACGTCGACGTCGGCGGTGGAGGACGACGACAACGCGGCGCCGACGGGCGCGGTGACGATCGACGACACGACGCCGGTGGTGGGCCAGACGCTGACGGCGGACGCATCGAGCCTGGATGACCCGGACGGTCTGACGAGCCGGAGCTTCACCTGGCAGTGGCTGCGGGTGTCGGGCGGAACGGAGACAGAGATCACCGGGGCGACCGCGGTGACCTACACGGTGGTCGCCGCGGACGTGGGCGCGACGCTGAAAGTGAAAGCGACCTTCACCGACGACGGCGGAATCGAAGAGACAGTCGAGAGCGCGCCGACGAGTGCGGCGAAGCCGCCGTCGCCGGTGCTGACGGTTGCGGCGGGGACTTCTCGGGTGACGGAAGGGACGGCCGCGACGTTCACGGTGACGCGCACGGTGGTCACGGCGGGTGCGCTGACGGTGCATTATCAGGTGTCGGAGACCGGCGATGCGGTGGCGGCGTCCGATGAGGGGGCGAAGAGCGTCGATTTCGCGGACGGCGAGACCGGGAAGACGGTGACGGTGCCGACCGCCGGGGACGGCGGGCACGAGGCGGACAGCGTGGTGACGGTGACGCTGACGGCGGATGCGGCCTACGATCTGGGGGCGCAACGGTCGGCGGAGGTCACGGTGGAAGACGACGACAACGCGGCGCCGACGGGCGCGGTGACGATCGACGACACGACGCCGGTGGTGGGCCAGACGCTGACGGCGGACACGTCGAACCTGGATGACCCGGATGGTCTGACGAACCGGAGCTTCACCTGGCAGTGGCTGCGGGTGTCGGGCGGAACGGAGACGGAGATCGCCGGGGCGACGTCGGCGAGCTACCCGGTGGCCGCGGCGGATATCGGGGCGATGCTGAAGGTTCGCGTGGGCTTCACCGACGACGACGGCGCCGGCGAGACGGTGGAGAGCGCGCCGACGGGTGCGGTCGCCGAGTACACGATCACGGCCGCCTCGCCGAGGGTCACGGAAGGCGACGACGGCTCGGCGCTGCTCGATTTCGCGCTGACACGGTCCGAGACGGGGCAGAGAGTGGAGCTCGGCTGGCGGGTAACGACGGAAGGCACGGCGCAGCCGGTAAGGCCGATAATCGATTTTGCCGGCCCCATGGAAGGCACGCTCGTTTTCTCGCCGAACACTCGCAGCCGGAGCGTGTACCTCCAGGTGGTACCCGACATCGTCGACGAGTTGGACGAGACGGTGGTGCTGGAGTTCTTCTCGGTGGCGGGGACTCCTGAGGGGGTGACGTTCCCGGCCACGGTCACCGGGACGATTGTGGACGACGACACGGCGACGCTGTCGATCGCGTCGTCGAGCGTGGACGAGGGCGATTCGGGCACGAGGGAGTTGGTGTTCACCGTGAGCCTGGACCTTGAATCGGACCGGGAGGTGACGGTGGAGTACGACGTGGGGGGCACGGCGGAGTCCGGCACCGACTACGAGGCGCCGACGCCGGTTCTGGTGACGTTCCCGGCCCTCTTCTGGGAGCCGCAGAGGATCGTGTTCCGCGTTCACGGCGACACCGATGCCGAGCGGCACGAGACGGTGACGGTCGAGCTCCGCGATCCGAGCGGAGGCGTGGCGCTGGGGACGGCGAAGGCCGAGGGCACGATCCGCAACGACGACGGGCTGGTTGTGTCGGTCGAGCCGCCGGAGGTGGCGGAGGGCGATTCGCGTGCGGACGGTGCGCGGCTTACGTTCAGGGTGGAGTTGTCGGGTCAGGCGGATACGGACGTCACGGTGGACTACCGCGTGGACGCTGGTGCGGGCACGGCGACGCCCGGCGCCGATTTCAAGGACAAGTCCGGGACGGCGACGATCAAGAGCGGGCGGACCTTCGCGGTGGTCAAGCTGGGGATCCTGGAGGATATTGCCGCCGAGCCCGACGAGACGGTGGTGATGGTGTTCGAGAACCCGCGGGGCGCGGTGCTCTATCCTGACTCGGCCAGGGTGACGGGCACGATCCTGGACGACGACCTGCTGCAGGTGAATGACGACCTGCCGCTGGTGACGGTGGCGGCAGAGTCGGGCCCGGTCACGGAAGGCGAGGACGCGGTGTTCGTGCTGACGCGCACGGGCGATACGTCGGCGCCGCTGACGGTGACGGTGGACGTGAGCCAGGCCGGCCGCGTGCTGGCCGGGCCCGCGCCGACGGAGGCGACGTTCGGTGCGAGCGAGACGGCGGTGCGGCTGCGGGTCGCGACCGAGGACGACGCGACGGCCGAGGCCGACGGTCGCGTGACGGCGACGGTGATTGCGGGGACCGGCTACACGGTCGCCGCGGGCGCGGGCACGGCCGGGGTGGACGTGTTCGACGACGACGCGCCGGCGGCCCCGGAAGAGACGGCGACGCTGTGGTCGACGACGATGACGGTGGCGGACCTCGGCGGCTCGGTGGGGGCCTCGGGTGCGGACCTGGCGGACCCCGACTGGTCGGAGGATGGCGTCGAGTACGCGATGAATCGACTGCGGTGGCTCGGGTCGCCGAAGGACCGGGTGGTGGTGCGTTTCAACCGCCGGCCGCCCTTGGCCGAGGAGTTGACGCTGCACGCGGGCGAGCTGACGCTGGCGCTGGCGGAGGGTGGCTCCGGGCGGGTTCTCCGCTGGCCGGTCGAGGGAGAACCATGGTCGGTGGGCGAGGAGGTGGCGCTTCGCCTGACGCGGACGGTGGCGGGCGCGGACCCTGACGGCGCCGCGGGTGCGGGCATCTCGGTGGCGGACGCACGGGTGAACGAGTCGGCGGGGAGGCCGCTCGCCTTCCGGGTGACCCTGGCCGAGGCGCAGTCGTCGGCGGTGTCGGTGCGCTATGCGACCTCGGACGGCAGTGCGGTGGCGGGGGCGGACTACGTGGCGGCGTCGGGCATGGTGCGGTTCGAGGCGGGCGAGACGGTGAAGACGGTGGAGGTCGCGGTGCTGGAGGACGCGCACGACGAGGGCGAGGAGACGTTGACGCTGACGCTGACGCGCCCGTTCGGAGCGGAGGTCTCGGACGGGGTTGCGACGGGGACCATCGTGAACACCGACGCGATGCCCCGTGCGTGGCTCGGGCGCTTCGGGCGCACGGTTGCGGGGCAGGTGGTCGACGCGGTGGAGGCG
The DNA here is from genome assembly GCA_965214905.1 of uncultured Binatia bacterium (SeqCode). Lineage (GTDB taxonomy): Bacteria > Desulfobacterota > Binatia > UBA9968 > JAJDTQ01 > JAJDTQ01. Next base: position 1,149,428 of record OZ243984.1, on the reverse strand, counting down.
CGGATGACGGCGGCGCGCGAGGCGGGGGTGGAGGTCTCGATTGCCGGTCGGCGCGTCGAGGCCGGCGGGGCGTTCGACGAGGCGGCGTTCCGTGGCGGTGGTGCCGCGGGCGGGCGTGTGGCAGGCTGGCTCGCGGGCGAGACCGGTCCGGGGGCGTTCGACATGGCGGCGCTCCGTGACGGCGGGATCGCGGGCGGGCATCTGGCAGGCTGGTTCGCTGGCGGGGTTGATCTGGAAGGGCGGACGGTGAGCGGCCGCGAGTTGCTGACCGGGACGTCGTTCGTGCGGACGGAGGGGACGGCGGAGAGCGGCTTCGTCTCGCTGTGGGGGCGGGGCGTGGTGACGGACTTCGACGGTCGTGACGGCGAGCTCTCGATGGAGGGCGAGGTGGCGACGGGGCTGCTGGGGGCCGACTGGGCGCGGGGCGACTGGGCGGCGGGTCTGATGGTGGGCCACAGCCGGGGGGAGGGCAACTACGGCGGCCATGGCGCCGGCACGGTTTCGTCGTCATTGACCGGTCTGTATCCCTGGGGGCGGCATGAGTTGAACGAACGGGTGACGGTGTGGGGGGTAGCGGGCTATGGCGTGGGGACGCTGACGCTGGAGCCCGAGGGCGGGGCCCGGATCGAGACCGACATGGATCTGGCGATGGCAGCGGCGGGTCTGCGGGGCGTGCTCATGGAGGCGCCGGCGGAAGGCGGCTTCGAGTTGGCGGCGAAGACGGACGGTCTGATCGTGCGCAGCTCATCGGAGGCGGCGCGGGGTGGTGACGGCGGGATGCTGGAGGCGGCGCGAGGGCAGGTGACGCGGCTGCGGCTGGGTCTGGAGGGCACGCGAGCGTTCCGTTCGGAGGGCGGGTGGACGCTGACGCCGTCGTTCGGACTCGGGGTGCGCCATGACGGGGGCGACGCGGAGACCGGGTTCGGGGTGGAGGTGGGCGCGGGTGTTGCCTATGCCGATCCGTCCTCGGGGCTGACGGCGGACCTCCGGGGCCGCGGGCTTCTCGGCCATGAGGCGTCGGGCTTCCGGGAGGTGGGCTTCTCGGGCTCGCTCGCCTTCGACCCGTCTCCGTCCTCGGACCGGGGCCTGAGCCTGAGTCTCAGTCAGACCCTGGGAGCATCGGCGACCGGCGGAGTGGAGGCGCTCTACGGGCGCGATACCATGGCGGGGCCGGGTGGGGCCGACGACGGCGCGGGGCGGGTGGATGATCTGGGGCGTGGTCGCCTGGAGGCTCGGGTCGGCTACGGGGTTTCCGCCTTCGGGGGTCGTTTCACGGGGACGCCGGAACTGGGTTTCGGGCTGTCGGAGAGCGGCCGTGACTACCGCCTGGGGTGGCGTCTGACGCGTGAGGGGGGCGCCGCCGGCTGGTTCGAATTCAGTCTGGAGGCGACGCGGCGCGAGGCTGCGGACGACGACGATGGGCGGCCGGAGCACGGGGTGGAGTTGCGGGTGATGATGCGCTGGTAGGGGGCCCGACCGGGACGTCTGTGAGGTTCCGGTCGGTCGTGGGGATGGCGCCCCGAATCCGCTCAGGTGGTCAACGATACGACCGCCCGGGGGCGAACGAACCGCCCGAGGGCGCGGCGGGCACTGTCGATGGCCAGGAACGGACCCGGCGGCAGCCGCCGGCCAATCCACCATTGTCGACGGCGGCGGGTTGACGGCCGACTTGATGACGAGAACCGTTCGCAGAATCGGCAACTCCCAGGGCATCATCTTCGACGTCGCGCTGATGGATATGGCTCACCTCAAGGTGGGAGACGAGGTCGTGGTTACGGTGCACGACGGCGGTTCGATCATGTTGACGCCGGTGCGCCCGCTCATCGACGCCGAGCGGGCCGGCGCGGCCGCCAAGCGCCTCATAGAGAAGAACCAGGATCTGTTCCAGCGGCTTTCGTGAGCGCACCGCTCGCTCATCCCACCGTCGCCGCCGTGAAGGTGATACACCGGGCCGTGTTGGCTGCTCATGGCGGCATGCCGGGGGATCCGGGACGAAGCGCTCCAGGACCCGATCGAGGTGGCAGCCTCGTACCTGTTCTATCTGTGCCGGAATCATCCCTTCGTGGACGGCAACAAGCGGATGGCGCTCGCCACGTGTCTGGTCTTTCTCAGCGAGAACGGACTGCTTCCGAGCGGGGCGCTCGATGTGGCGGCGAGCCGGCTGGACCGCATCGAGACGGCCGGGCGGCTCCGCACGCTCCTGGTACAAACTCGGTAACCCACATCCTGCAGCCGTCCTCCTTCAGGTACCTTGGCCCCTTCGCTGGCTCTCTTGACCGCCCTACCGGATGATACTGATATTGACATCGCGTGAAGGAGGCGGACGCCACCATCAAGATGCTGCGTCGCTGGATACGCAACCTTCCGTTCTCCGAGTTGGCCAGGGTATGCGACAGGTTCTTCGGCGAACCACGACAGGCGAGGAGCAGCCATCGTGTATACCGTACGCCGTGGCGCGGTGATCGCATCACGTGGTCTGATGAAGACAAGGAGCACGTAGCGCTCTGCGCCGAGTTTCCGTCGTTGAGTTGGCTTGCGCCCACTCCTCAGCAAGCGCTCGCCGGCATGCAAGAGCTGATCCGGAACGTCGTCGCAGACATGCAGTCCAACGGGGAAGCTCCGCCCGAACCGCTCGCAGATCGAAAGTATAGCGGGAGGTTCGTAGTGCGGGTGCCGCCGGAAACCCACAGAGAGCTGGTGCTTCAGGCAGCGGAAGAGGGCGTAAGCCTGAACCGCCTCGCGAGCGCGCGATTGGCCCGGTAGAGCATGGGCGGCGCCGTCCCGTGGCGCCGCTCGTCGAGATCAAGGAGTTCCCGCGCGACTTCGCGCCCGCCGCGCGGTCGCGGGGGTCACGCTGAAACGTTCGTGCGGAACTGGCGGCCGTGCGTCGTCAATCGCCGCCGGACTCCGCCAGACGGCGTTCCAGTTCCGCGATGCGCTCCGCCGCCGCGGCGCGCTCCGCCCGTTCTACCTCCAGGGCCGCGTCCTTTTCGGCCAGGGCTGTGTCCTTTTCGGCCAGGGCTGTGTCCTTTTCGGCCAAGGCTGTGTCCTTTTCGGCCAGGGCTGTGTCCTTTTCGGCCAGGGCTGCGTCCTTTTCGGCCAGGGCTGCGTCCTTTTGGGAGAGCGCCGCGTCCTTCGCGGCGCTCTCCCGCTTCATCCGCCCCCACGTCTCCGCTACTTCGTCCTCCAGCGCCATCGAATCCGCCACCTCGACGCTCGCTGCGGCGCCTTCCAGTCGCCGCAGCACCGGCGCGTAGCGCTCCGGTATCTCGCGCTCGTTCACCTCCAGCACGTGCCGGTCTTCGGGCACCCGCAATTCCTGGTCGAACACGCTCAGCAGCCGCTCCAGGTCGGTGCGCCGCCGCGACGCCAGCAGCGGCACCTGCACCACCCAGCAGTCGTGGCTCAGCGCTTCCACGAACTCTTCCCGCTCGCACAGCCGCTCGCCGCTCACCCCGTCCACGTACTCCCGCGCCACCCGCAGCACCGTCGCTGTGGTGCGCGGCAGGCACTCGCCCAGGATGTAGATCGCACGCAACGACCGGTGCCGCCGTCGCCCGTCCGCCGCCTCGTCGTAGTTGTCGCGGTCCGCGTAATGCCGGCCCAGATACTCCCGGAACCGCATCACCTCGTCGGTGAAGCGCGCCTTCTGCACCTCCACCAGCACGCGGAGCCGCTCACCCGCCGCCGTGCGCACCGTGGCCGCGAAGTCCACCCGACGCACCGTCAACAGCTCGCCTGACGGCGGCTCACCGGGCGCCGCCGCCGGCGCCGACCGTCCAACCCGCTCCTGCGGCAACGCCTGCAGGCTCTCGACCTCCTCGCCCAACACCGCGCCTACCAGCAGCCGCGCGGCTGCCTGGTCGTCCATCAGGTACTTGAAGGCAGCGTCGTACATCGGGTTGGCGATACGCATGGCCCAAGCTTAGCTCTCCGCCCGCACGCCGGCAAACGCTCCGCCTCCTGAGACATAGACAGGACAATCCCATGCTGACGGGACTGATCGTCCGGCGAGTAAGTCGACAGGCTGCGGTCATGGGCCTTCAGAAATTGCTCGCGGAGCCGCTGGCGCAGGCCACCCCGGCGGGCTTTGCGCTCGACGAGGTAGTGGTACGCTTGGCGCGAGCCGACGAGCGAGTCACATGGGACGCGCTGATCCTGGGCTTCACCCGGTTCGCCGGTCGAGACCTGCGCTACGTGGCTGAATGGAGACGCCGCTGGGTGGCACTGGCCGGCTGGCAGGTCGCGCCTTGAAGTGTGCCCCGCGGGATCGCTGGGTCAGGTGGCGCCGCCAGGAGATGTTCAGGCGTCTGCATCTGCCAGCGAACAACACCCGGTTCGTGGTCCTCGGCAAGCGTGGGGTGTTTGCGAATCTGGCCTCCTGAATGATGAGCGCGATGCTGCGGCGGCTCAGCGACGACTGGCAGGCGCAGTATGGTCATGTTGCTGGTGGTAGAGAGCTTCGTTGATCCGACGCGGTTCGCGGAGACCCGACATGCGGCGGCGAACTGTACCTACGTAGGCGACAGCAAGGGCTATGCGCGCTGCAACGGTCACTACACCGACCCGCACGGCAAGCCGAAGCGGCTCTACGTCTGCGCACTGCGCCGTGATGCGCGGCGGATCCTGAGCCGGCACGGTGAACTGGCCGACTGCTGGCAGCCGCGCGTAGCATAGCCCTGCAGCGTCGCCTCCAGTTCCTGTGCATCCGCTTGCATCACCACGCGGTGAATGGTCGATCTGGTCGGCGCCTGGTAGCGGCCCGTGCGCCGATTCCGCCACGCCCCAAGCGCTTGCAACTGCTCCTGGTCGAGCGCCCGCCCATCCTCGGCGGCGGCCACCGGCCCCCGCATGTTGGACAGCTACAGGCAGGGACGTCGAGCAGCCAGACTCTCAGGCGAACGCTGAACGCGGCACATTGGTTCGTGTCTCAGCCCAAGATTACTCTGTCGATCACCGATGCGATCCCCGCTACATCCAGTCTCCCGTCCGGCTCGTCGCGGCTCTCGATGAGCGTGCCTTCCGGACCTCCGCCCTCATCGTACGGCGCGATTCCGCACTTCAGGTACTCGGTACGCTTTCTCTCCCATCGGGCCCTGTACCCTGGGTCGTCGAGCAAGCCCAGGTGCTCCCAGTAGAAAGTCACGCCCATGGCGTCATCCGCGACGGTGAAATCCGGGTAGCGAGTGCGACCATTTTTCAGCACGAGAGGCTGCTTGTAGGCATAGTCGATCCCGCGGGCGTGGAGCTCGTCGGCAATCATCATCTCGGACTTCGAGCGCACGAGTTCACCGCGCTTCGTTCGATGAAGGAGACCTTCCTCGAGGAAGCGTTGCTGAGCGTTGACGGTTACTTCACGCGGCAGCGGATCCGCAAAGAGGTTCGTCATGCGCCGCGCGACCTCCGAGTGTTCGTCGCCCGCGTAGTGGCGATACTCGACAAGCGGGCCTTGGTGCAGGATGACCAGCCGGTCCTTATGGCGAGTCAGCGCTGTGTACAAGAGCTCGCGGGAGAGCAGCCAGCAGGGGTTGGTGAGCACGACGAAGGTGACGCCGAACTCGCTGCCCTGGGCCTTGTGCACTGTCAGACAGTAGGCCAGCTCAAGCGGGTTGCGGCCTTCATCTCCGAACTCGCTGGCGAAGAATCCGTACTTGTGGCCCAACTGCCCGGCGAACTCGACCTCGATCTTCCGCGGCAAGCCCCGGAACTTCTGCGTCTTGTACTGCCCGACGACCACACCGATGTCGCCGTTGGCGATATGGGCCGGCCCAGCGGGCTTCGGCCAGACGTCGTCCCTCCGCTGGTTGATGACGTTGATGACCTTGTCCCCGTAGAGGAGCATCTGCGGGCCGACGGGATTAGGCACTTTGCGGCCCCACCCCTCCGTCTCCGCAAGCTCGCGCGCCTTCGCCCGGAATTTCGTCTGCAACATGCGGTTCAGTGCGTCCACCCCCACGAGCCCGGCTCGCACGGGCGAGAGCATCTGCCATGCTTCCGTTCGCGCCGCGGCTCCAGGGTTGTCGCCGGAACGACTCCAATAGAACGCCCACGGGATTTTCTTATAGCGCGCACCACCCAGCGATTCCTCAAAGCCCAGTTCGTCGTCCGGTCCGGCAAGACGGAGCGCCTCGACCATCTCCGCGACGAGCTTCTCCTGAAACTCCTGCGGGTGGTCCCACTGGACGAGCCGTAGGCGTTCATCCAGCCCTTCTCCCCTCGCGTCCATCACGGCGTCCGCGCCAGGATCGAGCGGCCGTCCGCTGAAGTGCGATGCAAGGAGGACGTCGGCCCGTGCCTCGCCTTGCTGGCGCCGTGGAATGGTGAGCTCGGCATAGCCCGGTCCGCAGTGCGGGGTGAGCGTTTCCACGATATCGGGCTCAAGCTCTCGAACGATGTCCACGAACGGGCGACCCGCCCCGATCGGCGGGAGCTGACGCGGATCCCCGACGAGCACGAGGCGCTCGACGTTGCTGAGCGAGTCGATCAACGCCGCGAGCTGTTCTTCGGTCAACATCGAACACTCGTCCACGATCACGGTCCGGTAGTTGCCACAGCGAGGCGCGTCGGGTTTCGGAAAGTAGGCGCTTGTCTTCCCGTCGTAGCGCTGCTGCCGGATCAGAAACTGCGCCAGCGTCTGGCCGGCATTCTGCATGCCGGTCTGCTCTTCAAGGCGCACGCGGGCCTTCCCTGTGGGTGCGAGGAGCAGTAGCCCCTTCTCGGCGAGGCCGGGAATCGAGCAGAGCACCTTCAAGAGGGTCGTCTTGCCCGTCCCCGCCGGGCCGATCAGCACGCAGAGACGCGAGCGGAAGAGCTGCTCCAGCGCCTCCGACTTCTCGCGCCGCGCGCGCTCCTCCAGATGGCGCTCTTCCGGCCCCCTGGGTAGCGGCTCATCGATACCGTCATCCACGAGCCCACGCCAGTCGAGATCGCCCGTGTGGGGCCTCCCTCTCTTCCGGCGGCGCACCTCGCGACGGATGATCTTCCGGCACTCGGCAAGCTGGTCCACTTGGTAGGCGGCCTCGCCCGCGCCTGTCACTGCGCGCTCGACGATCGGCTCGAAGCTCTCCTCGCACGCGTCGAGTACGTTCTCGCCGAGCGGGCACGGCGGCTGGAGCGCGCGCACCCGCGCCCTTCGGATGATCCAGCTCCGGGGCAGCAGTGTGTGCCCCTCGGACGCTGCGTGCTGCAGGAGATCCACGACCAATGCGCGCACCCGCCGTTCGTCGGCAGGGTCTTCGACACGGCTCGGCTCGGGCACGGGGAACTGCTTCCGTACTGCCTCATCCGGGAACAGGCCCCGGTCCACCGTGCCGAAGGCAATCCGATCGACGGCGCGCCGGTCGCGCTCAAAGAGGAGATACGGATTGCGCAACAGGTCGGCGTCGCTCGCCTTGATGCCCGCCTCCGCCCGCGCCGGGTTGTCGTACATTCGCAGCGCTTGATCCTCCGAGAGGGCGCAGCGCCCAAGGATCTGAAGCAGAGCCCGCCGCTCATCGGCGAGGCGCTTCCAGCCCTTCCGAAACCCGTCCGTGAGAAGCTTCGCCACGGGGCCGCCCAGCTTCGCGGGCTCTTTCATCACGGCGTCCACGAACGTCCATGGATCGCCGCCGCCCTCGCGCTCGCGCAGCAACTCGATCTCGTAGGCGAGCAGGCTCCCGTGCTGGAATCCCCACTCGTAGCCGAACGCGGAGAGCGCCGAGCCCAGGCCGGGAAACGCGCCGCGCGCCTTCCACAGGCGGTTGAGCTGCGTATCGACCCAACCGAGGGCCTGGTCCCACGGTCCCTCGATACGGCCGCGGATCCGGTCCAGCGTCGCCGCGCAGGCCACAAGGGAGGCCACGGCGCCATCGTGCGTCAGGAGTTCCGAACCGTAGGAGTACGCGTCAAAGTGCTCGTCAGGAGCGAAGGCTACGAACTCCTCTGGGTCCACTCCCTCGCGTTCGGCGAGCTCCAGCGCATCCTGGTAGGGAAAGAGAAAGCCGTCCGGGAAGCCGGGCCGAACCGAGTGGCCGACGTTGCGCTCCCAGAGCATGCCGCGGAGCGGCGGGTTGTTGACCTCGTATGCGTACTCGGTGGCCTCGCCCACGGAGAGCACGCGGCCCACGCCGATGATCACGCGACGGGACTGCTCGGAGAGCGGCGTGCGCTTGGCATAGAAGAAGCACAGCGACTCCTCCGGGCGTAGCGCGCCGAAAAAGGTGTCCAGCATCGCCAACTGGTTCTCCCGCTCCTGGACCCACGCCGTCTTGACCTGCTTACCCTGATGATTGCGGATGTCGGGCTCGCGGTCCGGGACCCAGCCGATCTTCAGACGTTCGGCGATCCCGATCTCGCCACTCCTGGCGCTCCCCTCAACCTTCTTACGCAGGATCCATCCATAGGGCACGCAGGCAGCGGAGTACGGCGGCTGGACGAAGCGGGTGGTTGCGACTTGACCGTGGGTCTCGGGGTAGTATTCCCTGTACGGGTGCTGCATCGTCCGAGTGAGCCTGAAGGGAGCCATGAACGAGACCCGCTCGCTCACACAGGGCGGAAGATCGGCTCGATCCAGTTCGTCGAGCCGCCGGCCAGCGCAACGAGTTTCTATTTCGTCGCGCCGGCCCTCGGCGATGCGGCGCAGGATGAGGCAACTCGAGTTGTCCGGCGGCCGGGCACACACCGTCCCGGTCCAGCCCCCGTCGTGCCACGGCACGCGGATGGTCACGTGGTGAGGCGGCAGGTGGCGTGCGCCGGCGACGGAGTTTGTCACGGCGAGACTCCCGGCGCTACCGTGTTCCGACCCGCCGGAGGGTGCTTCCACTCGGCATTGGCTGCCCGATGGCATGCTGAGCACACTTGAGCACGGCATCTCGGCGGGTCCTGTGTGGGCCCGCCCGACACGTCGTGGCGCTTCAGGAAGACGGCGATGTCGTCGATTTCGAGAAACGCGATCAATGTCTGTGGTTGTCCGTGGATGTGGAAGACCTGTCTGATGTGAGGATCGCTCCGGGGCCGGTAGGCGTTGCTGCCACCGTACCTTTTTCGTTGTTGGCGACTACCACGAGTTGGAACATATATGGTACTGCACGGTACTATACCTAAAGCTACACTAAGCACGGCGACGCGCCATGAGGGCTTTGGGACCAGGTTTCGGGCGACACCGGTAGAATGTGAGGCTGTGCGTTGCGGAGGAAAGCGGATTGTGTGGGGTTGGGCCGATACGCGTGCGACGCATGGCGGCGCCCTGGTCGGGGTGATGGACGACGCCGTCAGGACAGCGCCGCCACCGCGCTCCGGGCAGCGCCGCGCGGACAGCGACGCATGGCCGGTGCGGCGCCGGCGCACGGTCTCGTCACGCACAGGGCCCGCTCCGGAGACGCCGGGCACGCGGCCATCGCGGCGCCGCGGCAGGGGGCCTGATGCGCTCTCATTACGGGCTGCGCGGGGAGCCGGCGTGCGCGGCCGGTACCGGATGACCGGTCCGGGGCCGCCTGTGCTGCCTGGTGATCACGAACGGACCCCGGCCTTCGGCGTAGCGGTCGGCGGATTCGGCCGCCGTGCACTGCCGCCTGGTGCACGGCCACGGCGTGCCCGCGGGTCGCCGTGGCGAGTCCTGTGGCGCACCGCTGCGTCGACCGGGAAGCGTCGGCGGCTCGCCGGCGGCCTCCTGCTGGTGCTGCTTGCGGTCGTCTTCGCGGCGCCGCCGGCGGATGCGCAGACCCCGCGCGGCCGGGAGCTGCTGTCTGCGACCTTCACTCCGGTTGCCCTGGACCCGTTTCACGTCGGTTGTCGCCGCGGATCCCATGGGCCGTGCGACGACGCCGCGATCCTGGGCGACGAGAGAATCCGTGATCGCGGACAGGTCATGCGATTCGCACGCATCGAACATGCGCCCGGCCGCGATCTGGAGGTCGCTTTCGAGCTGACATCCGGCGGCACCGCGAACATACGGCTCGCCGACCGGCTGACGCTGACCATCGGCGACCGGAGCTTCGTACTGGGCCGGGAGAGCGCGTCCGCACCCGAATCCCCGACCACCGCAAGCACGTTCCGCTGGCCCGTGTCCGACACCCTGTTCCAAGCCTCGGACAGCCTGACCCTGACCCTGGCATTTCCACCCTCCGGGATTTCCGTCTCTCCGGTGCGTCCGGTCGTCACGGAAGGGGAGGACGCGGCGTTCACCCTGACGCGGGAAGGGGATGCGGTGGAAGCGCTCTCGGTGACGGTTGCGGTGACGGACGCGGATGGCGTCCTGGCCTCGCCGGCGCCGGTCAGCGTGACCTTCGCGGCCGGGGACGCCACGGCCACGCTGCGCCTGGGCACCACGCCGGACGAAGAAGGGGCGCAGGCGGATGCCGCGGTGGTGCTGACGCTGCAATCGGGCGACGCCTGGGTGCTCGGCACGCCGTCGGCAGCGACGGTGACGGTGCGGGACGACGACCCCCCGGAGGTGACGGTCGCGGCGGCGTCGGCCACCGTCACCTCCGGCGAGGATGCGGAGTTCATCCTGACGCGGGTGGGGAACCGGTCGGCGCCGCTGACCGTCGCCGCCACGCTGACCGACGGCACCCGACCGTCGCCGGTTGCGGCGCCGGTCAGCGTGACCTTCGCGGCCGGAGGCGCCACGGCCACGCTGCGTCTGGGCACCCAGGACGAGGAAGGCGCGCAAGCCGACGCCACGGTGACGCTGGTGCTGCAGGACGGCGCGGCATACGACCCGGGGGACCCGTCCCGGGCGACGGTCACGGTGCAGGAGGAGGGCCGGCAGACGGTGACGATCGCCGATGCGAGGCCGGTGCCGGAGGGCGGCACGCTCGCGTTTCCGGTGACGCTGAACCGTTCGTTCACTATGCAGGCCACGGTGAGCTACACCCTGGCGGGCACGGCGACGGCGGGCGCGGACCATGCGGGCAGCGCCTCCGGCGCCCTGACCTTTACGCCGGGGGTGACCGAGGGGACGATCCGGGTGGTGACGCTCGATGACGACATCGACGAGCCGGCGGAGACGGTTCAGGTGCGGATCGTCAGCGTCGCCACGCCCGGTTCCGTCGAGGCGGTCAGCCCGGGCAGCATCGAAGCCGCGGGCCGGATCCTGGACAACGATCTTCCGGTGGTGACGGTGGCGGCGGATGCGCCCGCGGTGACGGAAGGCGGGGATGCGGCGTTCACCCTGACGCGGGCGGGAGATGGGTCGATTCCGCTGGATGTGCCGGTGACGGTGACGGATCCCGGCACGGTGCTGACAGCGGCGGCGCCGTCGAACGCGACCTTCGGGGTCGGGGACGCCACGGTCACGCTGCGCCTGGGTACGGTGGACGACGCCGCCGATGAGCCCGACGCCACGGTGACGCTGGCGCTGCCGGGCGGCAGGGGCCATCGGCCGGGCACGCCGTCGGAAGCGGTGGTCACGGTGCGCGACGACGACGGGACGCCGGAAGTCTCGATCGCCGATGCCGGGTCGGTGGCCGAGGGCGGGACGCTCGAGTTCACGGTCAGCCTGAGCGGTCGGTTCCATACGCAGGTCGAGGTGGACTACACGCTGTCGGGCACGGCGGTCGCGGGGGAAGACCATGACGGCGCCGCCTCCGGCGCCGTGACCTTCGCGCCGGGAGAGACGGAGAAGGCGATCCGGCTGGTGACGGTGGATGACGACACCGACGAGCCGGAGAAGACGGTCGAGGTCACGCTGGCGCTGCCGGATCCCGATCCGGGCCTGGCGACGCTGGGCGCGGCGTTCCGGGCCACGGGCCGGATCCGGGACGACGATCTTCCGGTGGTGACGATTGCGGTGGTTGCGGACGCGATCGTGGAAGGGGAGGTTGCGGAGTTCATCCTGACGCGGGTGGGGGATCTGTCGGAAGAGCTGACCGTCACGGGGACGTTCGGGCTGGCGCCGAACGTGTTCATCGAAACGCGCACCGCGACGTTTGCGGCCGGCGACGCGACGGTGCGGTTGGGCGGCCGACCGGCGCGGGACGTCGGCGCCGACACCGTGTACGTGGTGACGCTGAACCGGGGTGCGGGGTACGACCTCGGAGAGCCGTCCCGGGCCACGGTGACGGTGCGGGACGACGATGCGATACCGAGCGTGTCGATTGCCGATGCGGACGCGACGGAGGGCGGCACGCTCGCGTTTCCGGTGACGCTGAGCGGTCCGTTCAATGCGCAGATCACGGTCGATTACCGCTTCGCCGCCGGCACGGCGACGGCGGGAGCGGACTATACGGGCGCCGCCTCCGGCACCGTGACCTTCGCGCCGGGGACGATGGAACAGACGATCCGGCTGGTGACGACCGACGACGGCGCCGACGAGCCGGAGGAGACGGTCGAGGTCACGCTGGCGCTGCCGGACCCGGATCCGGGCCGGGTGACGCTGGGCACGGCCGCGGCCACGGGCCGGATCCTGGACGACGACGGTCCTGCGCAGGTGACGGTTGCGGCGGCCGCGGCCACCGTCGCGGAAGGGGCGGACGCGGTGTTCACCTTGACCCGGGCGAACGGGGATGCGTCGGGCACGCTGGCGGTGTCGGTGGCGGTCACCGATGCCGGCGCGGTGCTCGCCGGTGCGGCGCCGCCGGCCAGCGTGACCTTTTCGGCCGGTGCGACCACGGCCACGCTGCGCCTCGGCACCGTCGACGACGCGGTCGATGAACCCGACACCCCGCTGACGCTGAACCTGCAGGCCGGCGCGGGCTACGACCTGGGCGATCCGCATCAGGCCACGGTGACGGTGCGGGATGACGACCTGCCGGTGGTGACGGTTGCGGCGGCCGCGGCCACGGTCGCGGAAGGGGCGGACGCGGCGTTCACCCTGACCCGGGCCGGGGACGTGTCGGGAGCGCTGGCGGTGCCGGTTGCGGTGACGGATGCCGGCGCCGTGCTGGCGGAGGCGGCGCCGGCCAGGGTGACCTTCGGGGTCGGTGCGGCCACGGCCACGCTGCGCCTGGACACCCAGGACGATGCCGCCGACGAGGCGGATACCGCGGTGACGCTGACGCTGGAGGCCGGCGCGGGCCATGAGCTGGGCGATCCGCATCAGGCCACGGTGACGGTGCGGGACGACGACCTGCCGGTGGTGACGGTTGCGGCGGCCGCGGCCACGGTCACGGAAGGTGCGGCGGCGGCGTTCACCCTGACCCGGGCCGGGGACGTGTCCGGACCGCTGACGGTGTCGGTCCTGTTCGGGGATGCCGATTCCGTGCTGGCGGAGGCGGCGCCGACCCGCGTGACGTTCGCGGCCGATGCGGCCACGGCCACGCTGCACCCGGGCACGGACGACGACGACGTCGACGAGGCGGATGCCGCGCTGACGCTGACGCTGCAGGCCGGCGCCGGCTACGACCTGGGCGATCCGCATCAGGCTACGGTGACGGTGCAGGACGACGACCTGCCGGTGGTGACGGTTGCGGCGGTGGCGGAGCGGGTCGTCGAAGGGGAGCCGCTGCGGTTCACCGTGACGCGGACGGGGGATCTGTCGGCGGCGCTGACGGTCACGACGCTGTTCGGGTTGCCGCCGGATGCCATGGGGACCGAGGCCGACGTCACGATCGCGCCCGGCGCATCCACGGGGCCGGCTGGCGGCCAGACGGCGCCGGACGCCGATGCCGACATCACCTACTACCTGGGGCTGAAGACGAGCGCGGCGTACCGCATCGGAGAGCCGTCCCTGGCCATGGTGACGGCGCTGGACGACGAAGCGAGACCGGAGGTGTCGGTCGCCGCTGCGGATGCGGCGCCGGAGGGCGGCACCCTCGTGTTTCCGGTGACGCTGAGCCGTCCGCACAGCGCCGAGATCACGGTTACCTACACATTGGGCGGCACGGCGGCGGCGGCGGACTACACCGATGCCGCGGGCGGCGCCGTGACCTTCGCGTCGGGGACGATGGAACAGGAAATCCGGCTCGCGACCACGGATGACGACGCCGACGAGCCGGAGGAGACGGTCGAGGTCACGCTGACGGCCGGCAACACCTACCATCTGGGCGCGCCGGTCGCGGCCACGGGCCGGATCCAGGACGACGATCTGCCGGTGGTGACGGTTGCGGCGGAGGCGGCCACGGTCACCGAAGGCGCGGACGCGGTGTTCACCCTGACCCGGGCGGGGGTGCTGTCGGCGGCGCTGGAGGTGGCGGTCGCGGTGACCGACGCGGATGGTGTGCTGACCGCGACGGCGCCGGACCGCGTGACCTTCGGAGCCACCGCGGCCACGGCCACGCTGCGCCTGGGCACGCGGGGCGACACCGCCGACGAGCCCGACGCCATGGTGACGCTGACGCTTGCCGCCGGCGCCGCCCATGACCTGGGCACGCCGTCGGCGGCCACGGTCACGGTCGAGGACGACGATCTGCCGGTGGTGACGGTTGCGGCGGAGGCGGCCACGGTCACGGAAGGCGCGGACGTGGTGTTCACCCTGACCCGGGCGGGGGTGCTGTCGGCGGCGCTGGAGGTGGCGGTCGCGGTGACCGATGCGGATGGCGTGCTGACCGCGACGGCGCCGGACCGCGTGACCTTCGCGGCCACGGCGGCCACGGCCACGCTGCGCCTGGGCACGCGGGACGACACCGCCGACGAGCCGGACGCCATGGTGACCCTGGCGCTACAGGCGGGCGCGGGTCATGCCCTGGGGGATCCGTCGCAGGCCGCGGTGACGGTGCGGGACGACGAACTCAGGACCGTGTCGGTCGCCGATGCGCCGCCGGTGACGGAGGGCGGGACGCTCGCGTTTCCGGTGCGGCTGAGCAACCCGAGCGCCACGGCGATCGCGGTCGCCTACGTCGTCGTCGGCGTCGATGGGGCGGCGCCGGGAGCGGACTATGCCGATGTCCGGGTCGGCTTCGTGATGTTCGCGCCGGGAGACCGGGAGGAGACGATTTCGCTGGCGACCCTGGACGACGGCGACCTCGAGGCGGAGGAGGGGGTGCGGATCACGCTGTCGGCGCCGGACCCCCGCCTCGCGACCCTGGACCGGGCGGCGGCCACGGGCCGAATCACCGACGACGATCTCCCGCTGGTGACGATTGCGGCGGAGGCGGAGCGGATCGTCGAAGGGGAGCCGCTGCGCTTCACCCTGACGCGGACGGGGGACCTGTCGGCGGCGCTGACGGTCGAGATCCTGATCGGGAGGTCGCCGGATGCCTTGGGTCCCGCGTCCACGGTAACGATCGGGTCCGGCGTATCGACGCTGCAGGCGGGCGGCGGGCCGGCGCCGGAAGTCGATGCCGACGCCACCTTCTACCTGGGGCTGGGGACGAGCATGGAGTATCGGCCGGGAGAGCCGTCGCTGGCCGTTGTGCGGGTGCTGGACCATGACGCGACGCCGGCGGTGTCGGTCGCCGATGCGGATGCGGTGGCGGAGGGCGGCACGCTCGCCTTCGCGGTGACGCTGAGCGGCCCCTACCACTCCGAGGTCACGGTGGACTACACCCTGGGCGGCACGGCGGTGGCGGGGACCGACTATGCAGGCGCCGCCTCCGGCAGCGTGACCTTCGCGCCGGGGACGATCGAGCAGGCGATCCGGCTCGTGACGACGGACGACGCCGCCGAAGGGCCGGAGGAGACGGTGGGGGTCACGCTGACGCTGCCGGATCCGGACCCGGGCGTGGCGACGCTGGGCACGGCAACGGCCTCGGGCCGGATCCTCGACGACGACGGGACGCCGGCGGTGTCGGTCGCCGATGCGGATGCGGTGGCGGAGGGCGGCACGCTCGCGTTCGCGGTGCGTCTGAGCAACCCCGGCAGCGCGGCGATCACGGTGGACTACACCCTGGGCGGCACGGCGGCGGCAGGGACCGACTACCAAGGCGCCGCCACCGGCAGCGTGACCTTCGCGCCAGGCACGATCGAGCAGACGATCCGGCTCGTGACGGTGGATGACGATGCCGACGAGCCGGATGAGGCGGTGGAGGTCACGCTGACGCTGCCGGATCCGGACCCCGGCGTGGCGACGCTGGGCACGGCAACGGCCACGGGCACGATCACCGACGGTGACCTGCCGGTCGTCACGGTCGCGGCGGCCCCGGCCTCGGTCGCGGAAGGCGAGGCCGCGGTGTTCATCCTGACGCGGGCCGGGCTGGTGTCGGAAGCGCTTGCGGTCTCGTTCACGATCGGGGATGCCGAGGGCGTTCTGGCATCGACGGCGCCGACCGGGGTGACCTTCGGGGCCGGCGCGGCCACCGCCACGCTGCGCCTGGGCACCCGGGACGACGCCGACGACGACGCGGATGCCACGGTGACCCTGACCCTTGCCGACGGCACGGGCTATGACCGGGGAGACCCGTCCCGGGCCGCGGTGACGGTGCGGGACGACGATCATCCGAACGTGTCGGTCGCCGATGCGGCGCCGGTGACGGAGGGCGGCACGCTCGAGTTTCCGGTGCGCCTGAGCGCACGCTTCGATGCGCCGGTTACGGTCGGCTACCGGCTCGGCGGCAGCGCGGCGCCGGGCGAGGACTATGCCGGCATCGCGGTCGGCAGCGTGACCTTCCCGCCGGGGGCAACGGAGCGGACGATCCGGATCGTCACGGTGGATGACGCCGCCGGCGAAGCGGAGGAGCGGGTGCTGGTCACGCTGGCGCCGGGTCCGCGCCTGGCGCTGGGCCGGGCGACCGCCACGGGCCGGATCACCGACGACGATCTTCCGGTGGTGACGGTGGCGGCGCTTTCCGGCGCGGTCACGGAAGGGGAGGCATTGACATTCGTCCTGACGCGCACGGGGGCCGTGTCGGCAGCCCTGGACGTGTCGGTTGCGGTAACGGCCGCGGAGGGCGTCCTGGCCTCGACGCCGCCGTCCCGCCTGACCTTCGGGCCCGGTGCGGCCACGGCCATGCTGCGCCTGGGCACGCGGGCCGACGCGGTCGACAGGGCGGATGCCCCGGTCACGCTGGCGGTGGAGGCGGGCGGCGCCTGGACGCCGGGGGACCCGTCGCAGGCGGTGGTGACGGTGCGGGACGACGATCTTCCGGTGGTGACGGTGGCGGCGGCCTCGGACGTGGTCCTGGAAGGGGAGGCCGCGGCCTTCACCCTGACGCGGACCGAGGGGGACCTTTCGGCGGCGCTGACGGTGACGGTTGCGGTGGCGGCTGCGGAGGGTGTCCTGGCCTCGACGCCGCCGTCCACCGTGACCTTCGAGGCCGATGCGGCCACCGCCACGCTGTCCCTGGGCACGCAGGACGACGGCGTCGGTGACGTCGACGTCACGGTGACGCTGACGCTGGAGGCCGGCGCGGGCTATGACCGGGAAGACCCGATCCAGGCCACGGTGACGGTAGCGGAAGACGATCTTCCGGTCGTGTCGATCGCCGATGCGGCAACGGTGGAGGAGGGCGGCACGCTCGAGTTCGTGGTGAGCATGGCCCACCCGAACGCCGCGGCGGTCCCGGTCGCCTGGCGTCTGGGCGGCACGGCGGCGGCGGACGACTACACGGGCGCCGCCTCCGGCGCCGTGGTGTTTGCACTGGGAGAGGTCCGCAAGGTGATCTCGGTGGCGACGGTGGACGACGATGCCGACGAGCCGGAGGAGACGGTCGAGGCCGCCATCGTCGTCGGCGCCCCGGGACGCCCGGGGCCAGCCACCGAAGCGACCGGCCGGATCCGGGACAACGACCTTCCGGTGGTGACCTTCGCCGCGGCGCGCGACACGATCGTGCAAGGGCAGCCCGTGTCGCTCACCATCGAGCGAGCAGGGGATCTGACGGCAGAGCTGGCCGTGGGCTTCGAGGTGGTGAGCGGCAGTTCGTTCTTCGAAAGGCCGCCGGGGGACGCCGGCCGCGACGCACTCTTTGGGTCCTGGTTCGACACGTTCTCTATCGACCTGCCCTACGGGTCCACGACGAGCGCCCCCCAGGATTACGCGATCACGATAGCGTTGCTGCCCCGCTCGTTCTTCAGCTCCGGGGATCGACAATACGATCTGGGGTCACCGTCCCGGACCACGATCACGGTGCGGGTCGATGACGGGATACCGAGGGTCTCCATCGCCGATGCGCCGGCGGTGACGGAGGGCGGCGCGCTCAGCTTCCCGGTGAGTTTGGACGGGCCGTCCGAGCAGGAGGTCGAGGTCACGTACCAGTTGCGCGGCAGCGCGGTGACGGGAGAGGACTACAGCGGCGACAGCACCATCGTTCTTCCCACTCCCGAGGTGCCGGTCCCCCGCGGCACCCTGACCTTCGCGCCGGGCGATGTCTTCGAGGAGATCGTGCTGGAGACGGAGGACGACAGCGCCGCCGAGCCGGAGGAGACGGTCGAGGTCGAGCTGGTCGTTGGCGCCGATGCCGGGGTGGCGCTCGGCTCATCGACCCGGGCGACCGGTCGGATCCGGGACGACGATCTTCCGGTGGTGACGGTTGCGGCGGTGTCGGAGCGGATCGCGGAAGGCGAAGAAGCGGCGTTCACCCTGACGCGGGCGGGGGACCGGTCGCAACCGCTCACGGTCGATGCCCTGCTGACCGACGGCACGTTGCCGGCGCCGGCCGCGGCGCCGGTCAGCGCGAGCTTCGGGGCCGGGGACGCCGCGGCCACGCTGCGCCTGGACACCCGGGACGATGCGGTCGCCGAAGCCGACGCCGCGGTGCTGCTGGTGCTGGCCGACGGCGCGGCGTACGACCTGGGCGATCCGTCCCGGGCGGTGGTGACGGTGCGGGACGACGACCGGCGCCCGGAGGTCTCCATCGCCGATGCGGCGCCGGTGGCGGAGGGCGGCACGCTCGCGTTTCCGGTGCGTCTGAGCACCCCGGCCACCGGGGCGATCACGGTGGGCTACACCTTGGCGGGCACGGCATCGGCGGGGGCCGACTATGCGGGCGGCGCCTCCGGCAGCGTGACCTTCGCGCCGGGGACGACGGAGCGGACGATCCGGCTCGCGACGCTGGCCGACGGCGCCGACGAGCCGCAGGAGCGCGTGCAGGCGAGCATCGTCACGGTGGCCATGGCAGGTGCCGTCGAGATCGTGAGGCCGGGCAGCAAGACCGCCGCGGGCACGATCCTGGACATCGACCTGCCGTCGGTCACGGTTGCGCCGGTCGCGGCCGCGGTCGTGGAAGGCGCGGATGCGGCCTTCACCCTGACGCGGGCGGGGGACCTGTCGGTAGCGCTGGCGGTGTCCTTCGCGATTCAGGATGCGGCCGGCGTCCTTACCTCGGCGGCGCCGGCCGGGACGGTCTTCGTGCCCGGTGCGGAGACGGTGCGCGTCACCCTGGCGACCGGGAACGACGAGGCCGATGAGGCGGACGCCGCGCTCACGCTGACGTTGCGACCGGACGCGGACTACGACCGGGGCGATCCGCATCAGGCCACGGTGACGGTGCGGGACGACGATCCCAGGAGCGTGGCGGTTGCGGCGGCTGCGGCTGCGGTCACGGAAGGCGCGGATGCGGTGTTCGTCCTGACCCGGGCCGGGGACCGGTCCGCGGCGCTGGAGGTGTCCTTCACCATCGCGGATGCGGCCGGCGTCCTGGCCGGGGCGGCGCCGTCCGGGGCGGCCTTCGGGCCCGGTGCGGCGACGGCGCTCGTCACCCTGGCGACCGTGGACGACGCAGCCGACGAGGCGGATGCCGCGCTCACGCTGACGCTACAGGCGGATGCGCGCTATGACCTGGGAGTTCCGCATCAGGCTACCGTCACGGTGCGGGACGACGACCTCCCGGTGGTGACGATTGCGGCGGTGGCGGACGAGGTGGCGGAAGGGGCGGACGCGGCCTTCACCCTGGCGCGGGCGGGCGACTCGTCGGTGCCGCTGGAGGTGGCGATTCAGGTGACGAGTACCGGCTCGTCGGTGCTGGTGTTTCCGGCTGACTTCATGAACGTGCGCTTCGAGCCCGGTATGGCGACGCGCACGCTGCGCCTGGAAACGCGGGATGACACCGCGGTCGAAGCCGACGCCACGCTCACGCTGACATTGGGGCGACGCGCGAGCCTCGTCCTGGGGGACCCGTCCTCGGCCGCGGTGACGGTGCGGGACAATGACACGCAGCCGGACGTGTCGATCGCCGATGCGGCCACGGTGACGGAGGGCGGCACGCTCGTGTTCCCGGTGACGCTGACCAGGCCGTTCGGCGCGGAGATCCGGATCCCCTACTCCTACAGCGGCGAAGGCGGCACGGCGGTGGAGGGGCGCGACTATACCAATGCCTCGGACCATCGCAGCGAGGTGGTGTTCGCGCCGGGGAAGACGGAGCGGACGCTCCGGTTCGCGACGGTGGTGGACGGCGCCGACGAGGATGAGGAGACGGTCCAGGTCGTGATTCTTCCGGCCGCGTCGATCGGCACGGTGCAGCGGGACCGGGCGACCGGCCGGATCCAGGACAGCGTTCTCCCGGTGGTGACGGTTACGGGTGTGGCCTTCGTCTACGAAGGCCGGGACGTGGCGTTCACCCTGACGCGGGAGCGGAAGCTGCAGGAGCCGCTGGAGGTCTCGGTTTCGTTCCAGGAGTCCACCTCGGTGCTGACGGAGGAGGCGCCGACGAGCGTGCGCTTCGGGGCCGGGGAGAGCACGGCCACGCTGCGCCTGGGCACGGACGACGACGCCGTCGACGAGCGCGACAACACGGTGACGCTGCAACTTGTCGCCGGCGCGGCCTATGATGTGGGCGATCCGTCGACGGCGATCGTCATCGTGTTCGACAACGACCTTCCTGCGGTGACGGTCGCGGCGGATGCGGCCGCGGTCACCGAAGGCGAGGCGGCGGCGTTCACCCTGACGCGGGCGGGGAATCTCTCCGGCAGCCTGGCGGTGCCGGTCGTGGTGACGGATCCCGGCGCGGTGCTGATCGGTACGCCGCCGGCGAGCGTGCGCTTCGGGGCCAGGAACGCCACGGCCACGCTGCGCCTGGACACGCAGGACGACGCCGTCGTCGAGCCCGATGCGGTGGTGACGCTGACGCTGACCGACGGCGCGTCCTACGACCTGGGCACGCCGTCGCAGGCGGCGGTGACGGTGCGGGACGATGACGGGCTACCGGAGGTGTCGATCGCCGATGCGGCCACGGTGACGGAGGGCGGCGTGCTGGAGTTCCCGGTGCGCCTGAGCCATCGGAGCGGCACGCGGATCGTGGTGGCGGCGGACTATCGCTTCACCGGGGCGGCGGGCGGGGCCGTGACCTTCACGGTGGCCTTCGCACCGGGGGACACGGAGGAGACGATCTCGCTGGCGACGGTGGATGACGACGCCGACGACGGGCAGGAGACGGTCGAGGTCACGCTGGCGGCGCCGGACCCGGCCCTGGCGGTGCTGGGCGCGGCGTCCCGGGCGACGGGCCGGATCCTGGACGATGACGGCCTTTCGGCGGTGACGGTGGCGGCGGTCGCGGATGCGGTCACGGAAGGAGCGGATGCGGCCTTCACCCTGGCGCGGGCGAACGGGGACGTGTCGGCCGCGCTGGTGGTGACGGTGACGGTGACGGATTCCGGTGCGGTGCTGACCGATACGCCGCCGGCCAGCGTGACCTTCGGGGCCGGGGAGGCCGCGGCCATGCTGCGCCTTCGCACGCTGGATGACGCCGTCGACGAGCCCGACGCCGCGGTGACGCTGACGCTGACCGCCGGCGCGGCCTGGGAGCTGGGCGCGCCGGCGCAGGCCACGGTGACGGTGCGCGACGACGAACGTCCGGTCGTGACGGTGACGCCGGCAGCGGACGCGGTGGCGGAAGGGGCGGATGTGGTGTTCACCGTGGCGCGGGCAGGGGATCTGTCGGCCGCGTTGGTGGTGCCGGTGACGGTGACGGATGCCGGCTCGGTGCTGATCGGTACGCCGCCGGCGAGCGTCAGCTTCGGGGCCGGGGACGCAACGGCCACGCTGCGCCTCGGCACGCAGGACGACGCGGGCAGCGGCGAAGACGATACGGCGGTGATCCTGGCGCTGGACGACGGCGCGGAGTACGACCTGGGCACGCCGTGGGAGGCGACGGTGACGGTGCGGGACGACGACGCGGCGCCGGAAGTGTCGATCGCCGCCGCGCAGCCGGCGCCGGAAGGCGGCACGCTCGCGTTCCCGGTCACGCTGACCCGGCCGTACCGCGAGGCGGTCGCGGTTTCCTACCGCTTCGACGACGGCGCCGCCGACACGGCGGCGGAGGGGGCCGACTACCACGACGCCGCATCCGTCAAGGAACTGACCTTCGCGCCGGGGGAGATGCGGAAGGTGGTCTCGCTCGTGACGGTGGACGACGGCGCCTACGAGGGGGAGGAGACGGTCACGGTCACGCTGGCGGCGCCGTCCCCGGGCCCGGTGACGCTGGGCACGGCCACGGCCGCGGGCCGGATCCTGGACGACGACATTCCGGTCGTCACGGTTTCTGCGGACGCGGCCACGGTCACGGAAGGCGCGGACGCGGCCTTCACCCTGGCGCGGGCGGGGGATCGCTCGGCTGCGCTGGTGGTGCCGGTCACGGTGACCGATGCCGGTTCGGTGCTTGCCGGGACGCCGCCGGCGAGCGTGAGCTTTTCGGCCGGGGACGCCACGGCCGCGCTGCGCCTGGGCACGGACGACGACGAAGCCGACGAGCCCGACACCGCGGTGACGCTGACCCTGGCCGACGGCGCCGACCATGACCTGGGCACGCCGTCGGAAGCGGTGGTCACGGTGCGGGACGACGACCTGCCGGAAGTGTCGATCGCCGCTGCGGCTGCGGTGGTGGAGGGCGGCACGCTCGAGTTCGCGGTGCGCCTGAGCAGTCCGGCCGCCGTGCAGTTCTCGGTGGCCTACAACCTCACGGGCACGGCGGTGGCGGGGGTCGACCATGCCGGCTCCACCACCGGCGCCGTGACCTTCGCGCCGGGCGTGATCGAGCAGACGCTCCGGCTGGTGACGGTGGACGACGACACCGACGAGCCGGAGGAGACGGTGGTGGTCGAGCTGATCGACCCGTCCGGAGCTCCGTCCCCGCAGGCGCAGCTCGGCCGCCCGTCCTCCGCCACGGGCCGGATCCTGGACGACGACCTTCCCGTGGTGACGGTCGCGGCGGATGCGGCCATGGTCACCGAAGGCGCGGATGCGGCGTTCACCCTGACGCGCGCCGGCGATGCGTCGGAAGCGCTGACGGTGTCCGTCGCGGTGACGGACGGCGGCGCGGTGCTGACCGGGACGGCGCCGACCGACGTGACCTTCCAGGCCGGCATGGACACCGCGCGCGTCACGCTGGCGACCGAGGATGACGGCGCCGACGAGGCGGATGCCGCGGTGACGCTGACGGTGCAGTCCGATCCGGCCTGGGACCTGGGCACGCCGTCGGCGGCCACGGTGACGGTGCGGGACGACGAGAACCCGGCGGTGACGGTGGCGGCGGATACGGCCACGATCACCGAAGGCGGGGATGCGGTGTTCACCCTGACGCGGACGGTGTTCCTGACGACCGCGCTGGAGGTGTCGGTCGCGGTGACGGAGACCGGCGCGGTGCTGACCGGTACGGCGCCGGTCAGCGTGCGCTTCGGGGCCGGGGACGCCACCGCCACGCTGCGCCTGGGCACGGACGACGACGATGCCGACGAGCCCGAAACCACGGTGACGGTGGCCCTGGCCGACGGCGCCGACTACGACCTCGGCGATCCGTCACAGGCCGCGGTCACGGTGCGGGACGACGACCTTCCGGTCGTGACGGTGGCCGCGGAGTCGGAGCAGGTCGTCGAGGAAGGGGGCGATGTCGCGTTCCTCCTGACGCGGACCGCGGGGGATCTGTCGGCAACGTTGATGGTCGGAGTCCTGTTCAAGACACCGGGGCAGGAAGCGTCGCCGGGGAGCAACCGCTTCGGGCCCGGCGACGCCACCCTTCGCTTGGGCGGCTTTCCGGCGGAGAATGTCGAGGCCGACGACACGTTCGTGATGACGCTGCAGCCCGGCGCAGGATACCGGCTGGGCACGCCGTCGGCGGCCACGGTGACGGTGCGCGACGACGATGCGACGCCGTCCGTATCGATCGCCGCTGCGGAGGCGGTGGTGGAGGGCGGCACGCTCGCGTTTCCGGTGATGCTGAGCGGTCCCTACCACTCCGCGATCACGGTGCGCTACACCCTGGCCGGCACTGCGGCGGCGGGGTCCGATTACACGGACGACGGTGCCGGCGCCGTGACCTTCGCGCCGAGGACGACGGAGCAGACGATCCGGCTGGCGACGGTGGATGACGACATCGACGAGACGGGGGAGCGGGTCGAGGCCACCCTTGCCGCCGGCGCGGATTACACCCTGGGCGCGCCGCTCGCGGCCACGGGCCGGATCCTGGACGACGAAGGCACCTCGGAGGTGACGGTCGTCGCGGCTGCGGACGCGGTCACCGAGGGCGAGGCCGCGGTGTTCATCCTGGCCCGGGTGGAAGGGGAGGTGTCGCAGGCGCTGGCGGTGCCCGTCGCGATCGAGGATGCGGCCGGCGTCCTGCTGCCGGGGGCGCCGTCGAGCGTGACCTTCGCAGCCGGGGATGCCACGGCCACGGTGCGCCTCGGCACGGACGACGACACGCTCGATGAGCCCGACGCCGCGGTGACGCTGACCCTTGCCGCCGGCGCGGGCTACGACCTGGGCACGCCGGCGGCGGCCACGGTGACCGTGCGGGACGATGACGCGCCGCCGGCCGTGTCGATCGCCGATGCGGACGCGGTGCCGGAGGGCGGTGCGCTGGAGTTCGTGGTGAGCCTGAGCCATCCGAGCACCGCGACGGTCGCGGTGGACTACCGCCTCGGCGGCACGGCGGTGGCGGGGAGCGACTATCGCGGCGACGCCGCCGGCGCCGTGACCTTCACGCCGGGGGTCACGGAGCAGAGGATCCGGCTGGTGACGGTGGGCAACGACCTCGACGGGGCGGACCGGACGGTCACGGTCACGCTGGCGGCGCCGGATCCGGGGCTTGCGACGCTCGGCGATCCGTCCTCGGCCGCGGGCCGGATCGAGGACGACGATCTTCCGTTGGTGACGATTGCGCCGGATGCGTTCGCGGTCAGGGAAGGCAGGGATGTCGCGTTCACCCTGACGCGGGCGAACACGGACCTGTCGGCGGCGCTGGAGGTGGCCGTCGCGGTGACGGATGCCGGCGGGGTGCTCACCGATGCGGCGCCGACCAGCGTGAGCTTCGCGGCCGGGGAGGCCGCGGCCACGCTGCCCCTGGGCACGGACGACGACGATATCCATGAACCCGACGCCGTCACGGTGACGGTGACCCTGGCCGCCGGCGGGACTTACGACCTGGGTGCGCCGGCGGAGGCCACGGTGACGGTGCGGGACACGGAAGCGCGGCCCGTGGTTTCCATCTTCCATACCTCTGTGACGGAGGGCGGCACGCTCCGTTTCGCGGTGAGCCTGAACCGTGCGAGCGCCGAGACGATCGCGGTGGGCTACACCGTGACCGACGGCAACACGAGCATCGACGCGACGGCGGGGGCCGACTATCTGGGACCCGCCTCCGGAACCCTGACCTTCGCCCCGGGCGACAGACGGAAGCTGATAGCGATCGAGACGGTGGACGACGATGTCGACGAGCCGACCGAAAGGTTCCACGTCACGCTGCTGCCCCCGGATTCGCGCCTGGCGCGGCTCTCGTCGAACCCGATCCTGCGCGTTGCCAGTGGCCAAATCGGGGACAACGATCTCCAGACCGTGACGGTCGAGGCGGTGTCGGACGCGGTCGGGGAGTGGAACGTCCTGGATCATCTCGGGGACCACGAAGTCAGGGGCAAAAGGATGTTCCTCGTGACGCGGACACGGGGCGACGAGGTGTCGAAACCGCTGACGGTGACCTTCACGATCGGGGACGAGGATGGCGTCCTGGCGACATCGCCGCTGCCGACCGGCGAGACGTTCGCTGCACACGATTTCGAGCGGCTTGTGTTTCTTGCGACCGACGATGACGACGTCGATGAGGACGATGCCACGGTGACGCTGACCCTTGCCGACGGCGCGGGCTATCGGCGGGGCGCGTCGTCCGAGGCCGCGGTGACGGTGTGGGACGATGACGGGAACAGGCCCACGGTGTTCATGCACGACGCGCCGCCGGTGACGGAGGGCGGCACGCTCCGATTCCCGGTCCGCCTGAGCCATCCGCACCTCGGGGGGATCAGGCTCGTCTTCACGGTCGCCGACAGCAGCACGGCAACGGTGGATGAGGACTATCGGGGGGTCGAGGGCAGAACCGTGATCTTCCCGTATCACCTGGTGGGACAGCAAGAGACGGCGCGGACGTTCCGGATCGAGACGCTCGACGACCGCATCGACGAGCCGGAGGAGACGGTCGTGGCGCGGATCGTCGAGATTGCGTTGCTGCCGCGCGACGGCGGTCCCGCAACGGACACGGAGAATCTGCTCGATGCGTCGCATCCGCATGGGCCCATAGAGGCCACGGGCCGGATCCTGGACGACGATGAGCCGGTCTTGCCGGTCGTGACGGTCGCGCCGATCGGGGACACGGTTGAGGAAGATGGCGGTGCGGGGTTCAACCTGACGCGGGCAAGCGAGGATCTGTCGGAAGCGCTGGAGGTGTTCTTCACGGTCGAGGATCCGGATGGCGTCCTGACATCGGCGGCGCCGACCGGCGCGACCATCGAAGCCGGGAGTTTGACGGCATTGGTGGCCATGGACGCCGAGGTCGATGGGGCGGACGCCGCGCTGACGCTGACCCTGGCCGACGGCGCGGGCTATCGGCTGGGGGACCCGCACACGGCCACGCAGACGGTGCAGGACGACGATCCGAAGCCCGTGGTCACCACCGGCCTGACGAGCCGGGTGACGGAGGGCGGCACGCTCACGTTCGAGGTGGAACTGGCCCTCGCGATCTCCGCCAGGGCGATCCCGGTGAGCTACCGCCTCGGCGGCACCGCGGTGCCGGGAGAGGATTACCGCGGCGCCGTCTCCGGCACCGTGACCATCGCGCCGGGAAGGACGAAAACGGTGTTGTCGATCCGGACGGTGGATGACGGCATCGACGAGCCGCAGGAGACGGTGGTGCTCACGCTGCTGGCGCCGGATCCGGCCCTGGCGGTGCTGGGTACTCCGTCCACGGGCAGGGCCTTCATCCAGGACAACGATCCGTCGGTGGTGACGGTGGCGGCCGCGCCGGCCGCGGTCGCGGAAGGCCAGGATGCGGTGTTCACCCTGACCCGGGCGGTGGGCATCTCGGACCCGCTGGAGGTGGCGGTTGCGGTGACGGATACCGATGGCGTCCTGACGGCGATGCCGCTGCCGACCAGCGTGGCCTTCGCGGCCGATGCGGCCACCGCCACGCTGCGCCTGGGCACGGAGGACGACGCGGTCGCGGAAGCCGGCGCCGCCGTGGTGCTGACCCTGCAACCGGGCGCGGGCTATACGCTCGGCGCGCCGGCGGAGGCGACGGTGACGGTCGCGGACGATGACGGGGCGCCCGCGGTCTCCATCGGCGATGCGGGGTCGGTGACGGAGGGCGGCATGCTCGCCTTCCCGGTGCGTCTGAGCGATGCCTTCGGTGCGCCGATCACGGTCGGCTACACTCTGGGCGGCACCGCGGCGGCGGGCGCGGACCATGACGGCGCCGCCGCCGGCGCCGTGACCTTCGCGCCGGGAGAGGTGCGCAAGACGGTCTCGCTGGCGACCGTGGACGACAGCGCCGACGAGACGGTCGAGACGGTCGAGGTCGAGATCTTCGTCTTCCATCCGGCGCGCGCGGGAGCATCCACCGCAGCGACCGGGCGGATCCTGGACGACGACCTGCCGGACGTGACGGTGGCGGCGGATGCGGCCGCGGTCACCGAAGGCGCGGATGCGGTGTTCGTCCTGACCCGGGCGGGGGTGGTGTCGGAGGCGCTGGAGGTGGCGGTCGAGGTGACGGATGCGGACGGCGTTCTGACCTCGACCCCGCTGCCGGCGAGCGTGACCTTCGGGGCCGGGGAGGCGACGGCCACGCTGCGCCTCGGCACGCGCGACAACGCCATCGACGATCCCGCCGACGCCACGGTGACGCTGACGCTGCAAGCCGGTGTGGCCTGGGACCTGGAGGCGCCGTCCGCGGCCACGGTGATGGTGCAGGACGACGAGCGTCCGGTGGTGACGGTGGCGGCGGATGCGGCCATGGTCATCGAAGGGGCGGATGTGGCGTTCACCCTGACGCGGACGGGGGACGTGTCGGATGCCCTGGACGTGGTCTTCACGATCGAGGATGCGGATGGCGTCGTGACCTCGACGCCGCTGCCGACCGGCGTGACCTTCGCCGCCGGGAACGCCGCGGCCACGCTGCGCCTGGGCACGGAGCCGGACACGGTCGTCGAGCCCGACGCCGTGGTGACGCTGATGCTGGGGCCCGGCGCGGGATACGAACCGGGGGATCCGTCCCGGGCGTCGGTCACGGTGCGGGAGAACGATGGCGGGGCCTCCAGGGCTTCCGTTGTCGTTGGGGATCCGGACGCGGTGGTGGAGGGCGGGACGCTCGAGTTCGCGGTGCGCCTGAGCAATGCGGGCACCGAGGAGATCCGGGTGTCCTACCGAGTGTCCGGCACGGCGCGGCCGGGGACCGACCATGAAAGTGTGTTCACCTTCGCCACCGAGTCCTTCGCGCCGGGAGAGACGGAGCGGACGGTCCGGATCGTGACGCTGGACGACGACGAAGCCGAGCCGGAGGAGACGGTCAGGGTCGAGATTACGACCGTCGGCGGACCGGCAGTCGTCGGGCTGCCCGCCGCCGCGACGGGCCGGATCCTGGACGACGAGCGTCCGGTGGTGACGGTGGCGGCGGATGCGGCCGCGGTCACCGAAGGGGCGGAGGCGGCGTTCACCCTGACCCGGGCGGGGGACGTGTCGGAGGCGCTGGTGGTGCCGGTCGAGGTGACCGATGCGGGCGGCGTCCTGGCATCGCCGGCGCCGGCGAGCGTGACCATCGCGGCCGATGCGGCCACCGCGCAGGTGACGCTGGCGACCGTGGACGACGATGCCGATGCGGCGGCTGCCGCCGTCGTGCTGACGCTCATGCCCGGTGGGCCGGACCCCGCCTGGGCGCTCGGCGATCCGGCCACCGCCACGGTGACCGTGGAGGACGACGACCTGCCGGTGGTGACGGTGGCGGCGGAGTCGGAGCGGGTCGTCGAAGGGGAGGCTCTGGCGTTCATCGTGACGCGGGCGGGAGACCGGTCGGGAGCGCTGACCGTCACCGCCGTGGTCACGGCGCCGGGGGATGCGGACCGGACGGAGACCGCAACCTTCGCGGTCGGCGACGCGACCGCGCGGATCGACGGCGGGTCGGCGCCGGAGGTCGCTGCCGATCGCATCCATACGCTGACGTTGCAGGCCGGCGCGGGCTACCGGCTGGGGGCGCCGTCGGCGGCCACGGTGACGGTGCGGGACGACGATGCGATACCGGACGTGTCCATCGCCGCTGCGGATGCGGTGCGGGAGGGCGGCACGCTCGCCTTCCCGGTGAGCCTGAGCGGGCCGTTCAACGCGCCGATCGCGGTGGCCTACACCCTCGGCGGCACCGCGACGGCGGGGGCGGACTATACGGACGGCGGCGCCGGCACCGTGACCTTCGCGGCGGGCGACACCGAGCGGACGATCTCGCTGGCGACGGTGGACGACGCCGACGACGAGACGGCGGAGACGGTCCGGGTCACCCTGGCCGACGGCGCGACCTGGAACCTGGGTGCGGCGGCGCAGGCCGAGGGCCGGCTCCTGGACAACGACGGTCTGCCGGAAGCGACGGTGGCGGCGGATGCGGACGCGGTCGTGGAAGGCGAGGCGGCGGCGTTCACCCTGACGCGGTGGGGGGATGCGTCGGCCACGCTGGAGGTGTTCGTTGCGGTGACGGATGCCGGGGCGGTGCTGACCGGTGCGGCGCCGACCAGCGTGACCATCGCGGCCGATGCGGCCACGGCCACGCTGAGCCTCGCCACCGACGACGACACGGTCGACGAGGCGGACGCTCCGCTCACGCTGACGCTGCAATCGAACGCGGCCTACGAGCTGGGCACGCCGTCGGCGGCCACGGTGACGGTGCGGGACGACGATGCGGCGCCCGCGGCGTCCATCGCCGCTGCGGCCACGGTGACCGAGGGCGGCACCCTGGAGTTCCCGGTGACGCTGAGCCACCCGAGCGCCGCGGCGATCCCGGTGGCCTACCGTCTGGGCGGCACGGCGACGGCGGGGGCGGACTATACGGACAGCGGCTCCGGCACCGTCACCTTCGCGCCGGGAGAGGTGCGGAAGGTGATCGCGCTGGCGACCACCGACGACGGCGTCGACGAGGCGGAGGAGACGGTCGAGGTCGAGCTCTTCGTCTTCTACCCGGGCCGCCCCGGAGAGCCCGGCACGGCGAGCGCCCGGATCCGGGACGACGACCTTCCGGTGGTGACGGTGGCGGCGGACGCGGCCACCGTCACCGAAGGCGCGGATGCGGCGTTCACGCTGACGCGCACCGGCGATGCGTCGGCAGCGCTGGCGGTGACCGTCGCGGTGACGGGCGGCGACGCGGTGCTGGACGGCGCGCCGCCGACCGAGGTGACCTTCGCGGCCGATGCGGCCACGGCGCGCGTGGCCCTGGCGACCGACGACGACCGCACCGACGAGCCGGATGCCCGCGTGGTGCTCACCCTGGCCGCCGGCGACGCCTGGACCGTGGGCACGGCGTCGCAGGCCGCGGTCACGGTGCAGGACGACGACGGGCTGCCGGAGGTGTCGATCGCCGACCCGGAGCCGGTGGCGGAGGGCGCCGCGCTGGAGTTCCCGGTGACGCTGAGCCACCCGAGCGCCGCGGCGATCACGGTGGCCTACACCCTGGCCGGCTCGGCGACCGCGGGGACCGACTACACGGACGGCGGCGCCGGCGCCGTGACCTTCGCGCCGGGAGACGTGCGCCGGGTGGTTTCGCTGGCGACGGTGGATGACGGCGCCGACGAGGCGGAGGAGACGGTCGCGGTCACGCTGACGGCGCCGGACCCGGCCCTGGCGACGCTGGGCACGCCGTCCACCGCCTCGGGCACGATCCGGGACGGTGAGCGTCCGGTGGTGACGGTGGCGGCGGAGGCGGGCACGGTCACCGAAGGCGCGGAGGCGGTGTTCGTCCTGACGCGGGCGGCGGTGGTGACGGGCGCGCTGGCGGTGACCGTCGAGGTGACGGGCGGCGGCGCGGTGCTGGCCGCTTCGCCGCCGACCGAGGCCACCTTCGAGGCCGATGCGACCACGGTACGCGTGCCGTTGGCGACCACGAACGACACCACCGACGAGCCGGACGCCACCCTGACCCTGACCCTGGGTGACGGCGACGCCTGGGACCTGGGCGCGTCGTCCGAGGCCACGGTCACGGTCGAGGACGACGACGCGCCGCCGGCGGTGTCCATCGCCGATGCGACTGCCGATGCGGCGGCCACGGTGGTGGAGGGCGGGACGCTCGCGTTCCCGGTGCGCCTGAGCCACCCGAGCGCCGCGGCGATCACGGTGGCCTACACCCTGACCGGCACGGCGACGGCGGGCGACGACTACACGGACGCGGGGTCGGGCAGCGTGACCTTCACGGCGGAGAGCACGGAGGCGGAGATTGCGCTGGCGACGGTGGACGACGACGCCGACGAGCCGGAGGAGACGGTCGAGGTCACGCTGACGGCGCCGGACCCGACCGTGGCGGTGCTGGGCGCGCCGTCCACGGCCTCGGGCGCGATCGCCGACGACGATCTGCCGGTGGTGACGGTGGCGGCGGCGCCGGACACGGTCGACGAAGGCGCGGACGCGGTGTTCGTCCTGACGCGGGCGGGGGTGGTGTCGGCGGCGCTGGCGGTGACCTTCACGGTCACGGATACGGATCGAATCCTGGTGTCGAATGCGCCGTCCGGCGTGACCTTCGCGGCCGGTGTGGCCACGGCGCGCGTGACCCTGGCGACCGCCGCCGACGACGTGGCCAGTGAGGCGGACGACCTGGTGACGCTGACCCTCGCCGACGGCGCGACCTGGGACCTGGGCGCGTCGCCGGAGGCCACGGTGACGGTGCGGGACGACGATCTGCCGGTGGTGACGGTGGCGGCGGAGGCGGACGCGGTCACGGAAGGGAGGGATGCGGTGTTCACCCTGACGCGCACCGGGGACGTGTCGGCGGCGCTGGACGTGTCGATTGCCGTGACGGAGCCCGGGGCGGATGAGTTCAGGATTCTGGCGTTGGTGGTGCCGCCGACCGGTGTGCGTTTCGGGGCCGGGGAGGCCGCGGTCACGCTGCGCCTGCCCACGCGCGACGACCTTGTCGACAGGCCCGACGGCGCGGGCGCGGTGACGGTGACGGTGCAGGCGGATGCGGCCGCCTACGAGCGGGGCGATCCGTTCGCGGCCACGGTGGCGGTCGAGGACAACGATCTTCCGCTCGTGAGGCTCCTGACCGTGGGCGATCCGGACCTGTACACGGAAGGGGAGGACGTGCTGTTCCGCCTGACGCGGACGGAGGGGGATCTGTCGGGAGAGTTGCGGGTGGGCCTGATTTACCGCGACCGCGACGATGCGCTGGCGCCCGGTGAGCCGTCGAGCGTGACCTTCGGGGTCGGGGAGGCCGAGGTCACGCTGCGCCTGCCGACGAACGACGACAGTGACCCGGGCGACAAGCGGGTGACCGTGTCGCTGCCCCTCATAACGCAGGGATACATCTGGGCTGGCGACCGATCGCGCACGGTCACGGTGCGGGACAATGACGGTGACCCGCTCGTGACGGTTGCGGCGGGTGCGGAGGTGATCGCGCAGGGTGAGGCCGCGGCATTCACCCTGACGCGGACGGGGAACGTGTCGGGCGCGCTTGCGGTGTCGTTCGCGGTTGCGGATGGGGACGGCGTTCTGGCCTCGCCGGCGCCGTCCGGCGTGACCTTCGCGGCCGGCGTGGGCACGGCCGCGCTGCGCCTGGCCACGCAGGAGGACGCCCTCGACCGGAGCGACGCCACGCTGACGCTGACGTTGCAGTCGGGCACGGGCTATCGGCTGGAGACGCCGCCGGGGGCCGCTACGGTGACGGTGAGCGCCGTTCCGATCGTGACGGTGGCGGTGGTGCGGAAGGTGATTGCGGAGGGCGCGAACGCGGCGTTCACCCTGACGCGGACGGGGGACCTGTCGGGCGCCCTCGCGGTGAACGTCACGATTACGCGCTCACTCGACGTCCGGGTATCGACGACGCCGCCGTCGAGCGTGAGCTTCGGGGCCGGTGAGGCGACGGTGCGGGTGGAGGTGCCGACCCGCGACGACGACGTGGCCGGTGAGGATGATGGCAGTGTCTCTCTGAATCTGCGGCCGGGCGCGGGCTATCGGCTGCTGGGGGCGCTGCCCAGGGTCACGGTGACGGTGCGGGACGATGACGTTGTGCCGGAGGTGTCGGTGGCCGCGGCGGGGTCGGTGACGGAGGGCGGCGCGCTCGCGTTCCCGGTGACCCTGAGCCGCCCGTTCAATGCGCCGATCCCGGTGGACTGGACGCTGGGCGGCACGGCGACGGCGGGGGCCGACCATGACGGCTCCGCCACCGGCACGGTGACCTTCGCGCCGGGAGCGGTGCGCACGGAGCTCTCGTTCGCGACGGTGGACGACGACGTCGACGAGGCGGAGGAGACGGTCGAGGTCACGCTGACGGCGCCGGACCCGGCCCTGGCGACGCTGGGCACGGCGACGGCCACGGGCCGGATCCTGGACGACGATCTGCCGGTGGTGACGGTCGGGGCGCAGTCGGACACGGTGACGGAAGGCGCGGCTGCGGTGTTCATCCTGACGCGGGCCGGGGTTCCGTCGGAACGCCTGACCGTGACCTTCGCGGTGACCGGCGGCGGCGCGGTGCTGACCGATGCGCCGCCGACCGAAGCCACCTTCGGGGCCGATCGGACCGCGGTGCGCGTGACCCTGGCCACCGACGACGACGGCACCGACGAGGCGGATGCCGCGCTCACGCTGACCCTGCAACCGGGTGCGGGCCGGTATCGGCTGGGGGATCCGTCACAGGCCATGGTGACGGTGCGGGACGATGACGCGGAGCCGACGCTGTCCATCGCCGATGCGGCTGCGGTGACGGAGGGCGGCACGCTCGCGTTCCCGGTGACGCTGAGCGGGCCGTACTTTGCGGAGATCATGGTCGATTACACCCTCGGCGGCACCGCCGCGGCGGGGGACGACTACACCGACGGCGGCACCGGCACCTTGACTTTCGCGCCGCGGGAGGTGCGCAAGGTGATCTCGCTCGCGACCGTGGACGACAGCGCCGACGAACCGGAGGAACGGGTCGAGGTCACGCTGTCGCTGCCGGATCCGCCGTATCCGGCGATGCTGAAGCGGGCGATGGCCGCGGGCCGGATCCTGGACGGCGACGGCGCCTCGGCGGTGACGGTCGCCGCGGGTGCGGACACGGTGGTGGAAGGGGCGGACGCCGTGTTCACCCTGACGCGGGCCGACGGGGACCTGTCGCAAGCGCTGACGGTATCGGTCGCGGTGACCGATGCCGGCGCGGTGCTGGCGTCGCCGGCACCGACTGGCGTGACCTTCGACGCCAACGAGGCCACGGCCACGCTGCGCCTGGCCACGGACGACGACTCCGTCGATGAGGCGGATGCCACGCTGACCCTGACCCTGGCCGCCGCCGGTGCCTACAGCCTGGGCACGCCGTCGGTCGCCACGGTGACCGTGCGGGACGATGACGGGACGCCCACGGTGTCGATCGCCGATGCGGGGGCGGTGACCGAGGGCGGCACGCTCGCCTTCCCGGTGACGCTGAGCGGGCCGTTCAACGCGCGGATCGCGGTGCCCTACACCCTCGGCGGCGGCGCGACGGCGGGGGACGACTACACGGACGGCGGCGCCGGCAGCGTGGCCTTCGCGCCGGGAGCGGTGCGCACGGTGATCTCGCTCGCGACCGTGGACGACAGCGCCGACGAGCCGGACGAGACGGTCACGGTCACGCTGGCCGCCGGTGCGTCCTGGGAGCTGGACCCGTCGCCGGAGGCCACCGGCACGATCACCGACGACGATCCCCCGGTGGTGACGGTGGCGGCGGACGCGGATGCGGTGGCGGAAGGGGTGGACGCGGTGTTCACCCTGACGCGGGCCGGGGTCGTGTCGGCAACGCTGACGGTCACGGTTGCGGTGACCGATGCCGACGCGGTGCTGGCGACGGCGGCGCCGGACCGCGTGACGTTCATGGCCGGGGAGGCCACGGCCACGCTGCGCCTGGGCACGCAGGACGACACCGATGCGGGTGAAAGCGACGCCGCGCTGACGCTGGCATTGCAGCAGCCCGCCGACGATGCCGCCTATGCGCTCGGAGAGCCGTCGCGGGTCACGGTGACGGTGCGGGACGACGACGCGATGCCGGAGGTGTCGGTCGCGGCCGCGGGGTCGGTGACCGAAGGCGGCGCGCTCGCGTTCCCGGTGACCCTGAACAGGCCGTTCAACGCGCCGATCGCGGTGGCCTACACCCTGGGCGGGGCGGCGACGGCGGGGTCCGACTACGAAGGCCCCGCCGCCGGCACCGTGACCTTCGCGGCGAAGAGCACGCGGCAGACGATCACGCTGCAGACGCTGGCCGACAAGGTGGACGAGCCGGACGAGACGGTCGCGGTCACGCTGTCGCCGCCGGACCCGGCTCAGGCCACGCTGGGCACGCCGTCGACGGCCGAGGGCACGATCATCGACGGCGACCTGCCGGTGGTGACGGTCGTGGCGGATGAGACCGCGGTCACGGAAGGCGAGGACGCGCTGTTCACCCTGACGCGGAAAGGGGTCGTGTCGGACGAGCTGGAAGTCGCGTATGCGTTCAGGATAGCGCGGGACGGTGCGCTCAGGAGCTTGCGGGATGGCGGCGCGTTCGGGAGAGCGGCGGATGGACAGAGCGCGGCTACCGTAACGTTCGAGGCCGGGCAATCGACCGTGCAGGTGCGCAGGCCGACGCCGGACGACGACATCGACGGCGCCGATCGCACCTTCGTGCTGTGGCTGGTGTCGGGCGCCGGCGACCGGCTGGGGGATCCGTCCTGGGCCACGATGACGGTGCAGGACGACGAGGTGGCGCCCGCGGTGACGATAGCCGATGCGCCGACAGTGACGGAGGGCGGCACGCTCGCGTTTCCGGTGCGCCTGAGCCACCCGAGCGAAACGCCGATCCCGGTCGCCTACACCCTGGCCGGACAGGCGACGGCGAACGACGACTACACGGACGGCGGCGCCGGCGCCGTGACCTTCCCGGCGGGGGAGAGGGAGCGGACGATCTCCCTGGCGACGGTGGATGACCCTGACGACGAGCTGGGGGAGACGGTCGAGGTCGCGCTGACGGCGCCGGATCCGGCCCTGGCGACGCTGGGCACGCCGTCGCGGGCGACGGGCCGGATCGAGGACAATGACGGGCTTTCGCTGGTGACGGTGGCGGCGGAGGCGGCCGCGGTCACGGAAGGCGAGGAGGTGGTGTTCACCCTGACGCGGGCGCAGGGGGATGCGTCGCGCGCGCTGGTGGTGTCGGTGCAGGTGACCGATGCGGATGGTGTGCTGGCATCGGCGGCGCCGGCGAGCGTGACCTTCGGGGCCGGGGCCGCCACCGCCACCCTGCGCCTGGGCACGGACGACGACGAGACGGACGAACCCGGCGCCACGCTGACGCTGACCCTTGCGGACGGCGCCGCCCATGACCTGGGCACCCCGTCGGAAGCGACGGTCACGGTGCAGGACAATGACGCGACCCCGACGGTGACCCTGGTCCTGACCCCGACCTCGATCGCGGAGGCCGGGGGGGTGAGCACGGTGACGGCGACCCTGGACCGCCCGTCGAGCGCGGCGACGGTGATGACGGTATCGGCGGTTTCGAGGTCGGCCGACTACATGCTGAGTGCGAACCTGATGCTGACGATCCCGGCGGGTGCGACGGACAGCACGGGGGTGGTGACGATCACCGCGGTGGACAACGAGGTGGACGAACCGGACAAGGTGGTGAGGGTGTCGGCCACGGCGACCAACAGCCACCGGATCACGGCCCCGTGGGACGTCGTTCTGACAATCATGGACGACGACGGGTCGGGCCTGTCCATCGACGACGCGAGCGTGGCCGAGGGTGATTCGGGCAGCGCGGCGATGCAGTTCACGGTGACCCTGGACCAGGCGCTGACGGACGAGGTGACGGTGGACTGGGAGACCGCCGACGGGACGGCGACCGCCGGGACGGACTACACGGCGGGGAACGGCAGCCTGACCTTCGACGCCGGGGACACCAGCCGGACGGTATCGGTGCAGGTGACGGGCGACACCATGGACGAGCCGAACGAGACCTTCACGGTGGCGCTGACGAACGCGGTGGGCGCGATGATCGCGAAGGCCGCGGGGACCGGGACGATCACCGATGACGACGATACGCCGACGGTGACGCTGATCCTGACCCCGGACACGATCACGGAGGCCGGCGGGGTGAGCACGGTGACGGCGAGCCTGGACCACCCGTCGAGCGAGGCGACGACGGTGACGGTGTCGGTGACGCCGGTGACCCCGGCGGTGGCGGGCGACTACACGCTGAGCACGAACCGGGTGCTGACGGTCGCGGCGGGTGCGACGACGAGCACGGGGCTGGTGACGATCACCGCGGTGGACAACGATGTGGAGGCCCCCGACAAGACGGTGACGGTGTCGGCCACGGCGACCAACACGCAGGGGGTCACGGCCCCGCCGGACATCACGCTGACGATCACCGACAACGCGGCGCCGGCCGGCACGCTGACGGTCGACGACACGACGCCCGTGGTGGGCGAGACGCTGACGGCGGACACGTCGGGCATCGCCGATGCGGACGGACTGACGGGCGCGACCTTCAGCTATCGGTGGGTCCGGGTGGCGGCCGGCGGCGTCGAGACGGAGGTCGGCACCGGGCAGTCGTACACGGTGGTCGCCGCCGACGTGGGCGCGACGCTGAAGGTGGAGGTGACGTACACCGACGACGGCGGGACCGAGGAGACGGTCGCGAGCGCGGTGACCGCGGCGGCCGAGGCGGCGATCTTCGATGCGAACCGGAGCTACGGGGTCACTACACGGTATCGGCAGACGACGACGGTGGACCTGACGGAATATCTGGCGACCGGGGTGGCGTCCTCCGCGGTGACCTTCGCGGTGGACGACTGCGGCGCCACGTCGAGCGACTTCTACCGCTCGGTGACCCTGTCGGGCGGCACCCTGAGCCTCGTGTCGAACGAGCTGGGGCACACGCACGGGGACCGGACCGAGACGGCGACGGAGTGCGTGGTGACGGCGACGATGGGCGCCGACAGCGCGATGCGGACCTTCGCCTTCCGGATCGTCCCGCCCCGTCAGTTGACTCAGACTCCCGAGGTGAGCCTGGTGGGGCAGTACGACGATGTGCTGGAGGTACGGGTGCGGGACCCGTCGGGGCTCGGTTCGTCGTGGCTGCGGCTGGGTTGGCGGGAGACCGGGACGAGCGCCTGGGAGCATCGGATCCTGTCCGGGGCGAGTCTCGGGTCGGCGAGCCCGCCCGCGCTCCGGATAGAGGGGTTGGATTCGGGCACGTCGTACACGGTTCAGGCGGCGGTGTTGACCCGGGAGGCGTTCGACCACTACGCGCAGGGGCGGACGATTGCGGAGCGTGTACTGACCGAGCTTGCGTCGGGGCTGGACGGAAAGTGGATATTGAACCTGCGGGGCTCCGGGCAGAGCCGGGCGGGAAGTGTGGAAGGGACGACGACGACGAGCGAGCCGGCCTTCCTGCGCGCGTCGGTGAACGGCATCGTGGTGACGGTGACCATGAACCAGGGGCTGGACGAGGCGAGCGTGCCGGCGGCGTCGGCGTTCACGGTGTTCGACGTCGGCGGGGTCAGAGGGCGCAGGTTGAGCGGGGTGGCGGTGAGCGGGGCGGAGGTGACGTTGACGGTGACGCCGCACGTGGGCGCGGACGAGACGGTGACGGTGAGCTACGCGGTGCCGGGCAGCGGGCCGGTGCTTCAGGACGTGGACGGGAACGCGGCGGCGGCGTTCACGGACCAGCCGGTGGCGAACGAGACACCGACGGCGACGCTGGTGCTGACGCCGGCCACGATCGCGGAGGCCGGTGGCGTGAGCACGGTGACGGCGACGCTGGACAAGCCCTCGTCGCAGGTGGCGACGGTGACGTTGGCGGCGACGCCGGTGTCCCCGGCCATGGCGGGCGACTTCACGCTGAGCGGGAACCGGTTGACGATCGCGGCCAACTCCCTGACGAGCACGGGTACGGTGACGATCACGGCGAACGACAACGCCGTGGACGCGCCCGACAGGACGGTGACGGTGACGGCCACGTTGACGAACAGCCAGGGCATCAGCGGGCCGGACGACACGACGCTGACGATCGAGGACGACGAAGCGACGCCGACGGTGACGCTGGTGCTGACGCCGGCCACGATTGGCGAGAACGGTGGCGTGAGCACGGTGACGGCGACCCTGGACCATGCGTCGAGCCAGGCGACGACGGTGACGGTGACGGCGACGCCGGTAACGCCGGCGGTGGCGGGCGACTACACGCTGAGCGGGAGCCGGTTGACGATTGCGGCGGGCGAGACGACGAGCACGGGTACGGTGACGATCACCGCCGTGAACAACCCCGTGCACGAAGGGGACAAGACGGTGACGGTGACGGCCACGGCGACGAACAGCTACGGGATCACGGCCCCGCAGGACGTGGAGCTGACGATCGAGGAAGACGAGGTGTTGCCGGTGGTGTCGATCGACGACGCGAGCGTGGATGAGGGCGATACGGGCAGCACGACGCTGGAGTTCACGGTGCGGCTTGACCGCACGGCGAGGGAGCCGGCGCGGGTGGACTGGGCGACCGCCGACGAAAGCGCGACCGCGGGGACGGACTACCGGGCGGGAACGGGAACGCTGATGTTCGCCGGCGGAGACTCCAGCAAGACGGTGACGGTATCGGTGACCGGCGACGAGGTGGACGAGCGGGACGAGACCTTCACGGTGACGCTGTCGAACCCGTCGAGCCTGGCGCTCGGGGACGACACGGCGACCGGGACGATCGTCGACGACGACGACCCGACGGTGACGCTGGTGCTGACGCCGGACACGATTGGCGAGAACGGTGGCGTGAGCACGGTGACGGCGACCCTGGACCGTGCGTCGATCCAGGCGACGACGGTGACGGTGACGGCGACGCCGGAGTCGCCGGCGGTGGCGGGCGACTACACGCTGAGCGGGAGCCGGTTGACGATTGCGGCGGGCGCGACGACGAGCACGGGTACGGTGACGGTCACCGCCGTGGACAACCTCGTGCACGCCGCCGACAAGACGGTGACGGTGACGGCCACGGCGGAGAACGCGCAGGGGGTCACGGCCCCGCAGGACGTGAGGCTGACGATCACCGACGACGACAACGCGGCGCCGACGGGAGCGCCGACCATCGACGACACGACGCCGGTGGCGGGCCAGACGCTGACGGCGGAGCCGTCGGACATCGCCGACCCGGACGGGCTGACCGGCGCGACCTTCACGTGGCAGTGGGTCCGGGTATCGGGCGGAACGGACACGCCGATCGCCGGGGCGACCACGGCGAGCTACACGGTGGCTGCCGGGGACGTGGGCGCGACGCTGAAGGTGGCGGCGAGCTTCACCGACGACGGCGGCACCGCAGAGACGGTCGAGAGCGCGGTGACGGCGACCGTCGAGGCGTTGCCGGAGGTCACGGTGGCTTCGGACGGCGACGTGACGGAGGGCAGCGCCGCGGTATTCACGCTGACGCGGACGGGCGACGCGGCGGGGACGCTGGACGTGGCCTACGAGGTCACCGCCACCGGAGACTTCGGCGTCACGACCGGCGCGGCCACGGCGAGCTTCCCGGCGAACGGCGCCACGGTGCAGGTGAGCGTGGCCACGACCGGCGACGCCACCCACGAGGCGCACGGCTCGGTGACGGTGACGCTGACGGCGGACACGAGCGCCGATCCCGCCTACCTGCTCGGCGATCCGGCGACGGCGACGGCGGCGGTTCGGGACGACGACAACGCGGCGCCGACGGGAGCGCCGACCATCGACGACACGACGCCGGTGGAGG
Source organism: uncultured Binatia bacterium (SeqCode) (assembly GCA_965214905.1). Lineage (GTDB taxonomy): Bacteria > Desulfobacterota > Binatia > UBA9968 > JAJDTQ01 > JAJDTQ01. The sequence continues at coordinate 1,108,506 of OZ243984.1, read as the reverse complement.
GCCAGACGCTAACGGCGGATGAGTCGGGCATCGCCGATGCGGACGGGCTGACCGGCGCGACCTTCACGTGGCAGTGGGTCCGGGTGTCGGGCGGAACGGACACACCGATCGCCGGGGCGACCACGGCGAGCTACACGGTGGTCACCGGGGACGTGGGCGCGACGCTGAAGGTGGCGGCGAGCTTCACCGACGACGACGGCACCGCAGAGACGGTCGAGAGCGCGGCGACGGCGACCGTCGAGGCGTTGCCGGAGGTCACGGTGGCTTCGGACGGCGACGTGACGGAGGGCAGCGCCGCGGGTTCACGCTGACGCGGACGGGCGCCACGGCGGGGACGCTGGAGGTGGCCTACGAGGTCACCGCCACCGGGGACTTCGGCGTCACGACGGGTGCGGCCACGGCGAGCTTCCCGGCGAACGGCGCCACGGTGCAGGTGAGCGTGGCCACGACCGGCGACGGCGTCCACGAGGCGCACGGCACGGTGACGGTGACGCTGACGGCGGACACGGGCGCCGATCCCGCCTACCTGCTCGGCGATCCGGCGACGGCGACGGCGGCGGTGGAAGACGACGACGACTCCCCGACCACCGGGGTGGTGACGATCACGGGCACGCCGACGGAGGGCGAGACGCTGGGTGCGGACACGTCGGGTCTCACCGACGCGGACGGCCTGGACAATGCGGCCTGGGCCTACCAGTGGGTGCGGACACCGGCCGGCGGCAGTGACGCGGACATCTCCGGCGCGACCGATGCGACCTACGTGCCGGTGTTCGCGGACGCGGGCGCGACGCTCAAGGTCCGGGTGACGGTCACCGACGACGAAGGCCATCAGGCGACCTTCACGAGCGCGCCGGCGGCGGTGGCGGCGCTGCCGCGGCCGGAGGTGACGGTGGTCTCGGACGGCGACGTGACGGAGGGCAGCGCCGCGGTGTTCACGCTGACGCGCACGGGCGACACGGCGCAGACGCTGGACGTGGACTACGAGGTCACCGCTTCCGGGAACTTCGGCGTCACGCCCTTCGAGGCCACGTTCACCTTCCTGGCGGGTAACGCCACGGTGCAGGTGAGCGTGCCCACGACCGGTGACGGCGCCCACGAGGCGCACGGCTCGGTGACGGTGACGCTGACGGCAGACACGAGCGCCGACCCCGCCTACCTGCTCGGCGATCCGGCGACGGCGACGGCGGCGATCCGGGACGACGACAACGCGGCGCCGACGGGAGCGCCGACCATCGACGACACGACGCCGGTGGTGGGCCAGACGCTGACGGCGGACGCGTCGGGCATCGGCGACGCCGACGGTCTGACGGGCGCGACCTTCATCTATCGGTGGCTGCGGGTGGCGTCGGGCGGCGCCGAGACGGAGGTCGGGACCGGGGCGAGCTACACGGTGGTCGCCGGGGACCTGGGCGCGACGCTGAAGGTGGCGGCGAGCTTCACCGACGACGGCGGGACCGCAGAGACGGTCGAGAGCGCGGCGACGTCGGCAGTGGCGGCGGCGCCGCGTCCGCGGGTGTCGGTGGAGCGGGTGTCGAGCCCGGTGCAGGAAGGCGAGGACGTGCAGTTCAGGGTGACGCGCACGGGGGTCACCGCGGGTGCGCTGACGGTCCGCTACCGCGTGTCGGAGAGCGGCGCCATGGTGGCGTCGGGCGAGGAGGGCGCGAAGACCATCGCTTTCGGGGACGGCGACACCGAGCAGACGGTGACCGTGCCGACGGTGGAGGACACGAGCCACGAGGCGGACAGCACGGTGACGCTGACGCTGACGCCGGATGCGGCCTACGACCTGGGGACCGCCAGTGCGGCGGTGACGGTGGAGGACGACGACAACGCGGCGCCGACGGGAGCGCCGACCATCGACGACACGACGCCGGTGGTGGGCCAGACGCTGACGGCGGACGCGTCGGGCATCGGCGACGCGGACGGTCTGACCGGCGCGACCTTCACCTGGCGGTGGCTGCGGGTGGCTGCGGGCGGCGCCGAGACGGAGGTCGGGACCGGGGCGACGTACACGGTGGTCGCCGGGGACCTGGGGTCGACGCTGAAGGTGGCGGCGAGCTTCACCGACGACGACGGCACCGCGGAGACGGTCGAGAGCGCAGAGACGGCGACGGTCGCGGCGGCGCCGGCGTTGCCTGTGGTCACCGTGGCCTCGGACGGCGACGTGACCGAGGGCAGCCCTGCCCTGTTCACGCTGATGCGGACGGGCGACCCGGCGGCGACGCTGGAGGTGGCCTACGAGGTCACCGCCACCGGGGACTTCGGCGTCACGACCGGCGCGGCCACGGCGAGCTTCCCGGCGAACGGCGCCACGGTGCAGGTGAGCGTGGCCACGACCGGCGACGCCACCCACGAGGCGCACGGCTCGGTGACGGTGACGCTGACGGCGGACACGGGCGCCGATCCCGCCTACCTGCTCGGCGATCCGGCGACCGCGACGGCGACGGTAGCGGACGACGACGACTCCCCGACCACCGGGGTGGTGACGATCACGGGCACGCCGACGGAGGGCGAGACGCTGGGTGCGGACACGTCGGGCCTCACCGACGCGGACGGTCTGGACAACGCGGGCTACGTCTACCAGTGGGTGCGGACGCCGTCCGGCGGCAGTGACGCGGACATCTCCGGCGCGACCGATGCGACCTACGTGCCGGTGTTCGCGGATGTGGGCGCGACGCTGAAGGTCCGGGTGACGGTCACCGACGACGAGGGCCACCAGGCGACCTTCACGAGTGCCCCGACGGCGGCGGTGGCGGCGCTGCCGCGGCCGGAGGTCACGGTGGTCTCGGACGGCGACGTGACCGAGGGCAGCCCTGCCCTGTTCACGCTGACGCGGACGGGCGACCCGGCGGAGACGCTGGACGTGGCCTACGAGGTGACCGCCACCGGGGACTTCGGCGTCACGACGGGCGCGGGCACGGCGAGCTTCCCGGCGAACGGCGCCACGGTGCAGGTGAGCGTGGCCACGACCGGCGACGCCACCCACGAGGCGCACGGCTCGGTGACGGTGACGCTGACGGCGGACACGGGCGCCGATCCCGCCTACCTGCTCGGCGATCCGGCGACGGCGACGGCGGCGGTGGAGGACGACGACGACTCCCCGACCACCGGGGTGGTGACGATCACGGGCACGCCGACGGAGGGCGAGACGCTGGGTGCGGACACGTCGGGCCTCACCGACGCGGACGGCCTGGACGACGCGGGGTACGTCTACCAGTGGGTGCGGACGCCGTCCGGCGGCAGTGACGCGGACATCTCCGGCGCGACCGATGCGACCTACGTGCCGGTGTTCGCGGATGTGGGCGCGACGCTGAAGGTCCGGGTGACGGTCACCGACGACGAGGGCCACCAGGCGACCTTCACGAGCGCCCCGACGGCGGCGGTGGCGGCGCTGCCGCGGCCTGTGGTCACGGTGGTCTCGGACGGCGACGTGACCGAGGGCAGCCCTGCCCTGTTCACGCTGACGCGGACGGGCGACCCGGCGGAGACGCTGGACGTGGCCTACGAGGTCACCGCCACCGGGGTCTTCGGCGTCACGACGGGCGCGGGCACGGCGAGCTTCCCGGCGAACGGCGCCACGGTGCAGGTGAGCGTGGCCACGACCGGCGACGGCGTCCACGAGGCGCACGGCACGGTGACGGTGACGCTGACGGCGGACACGAGCGCCGATCCCGCCTACCTGCTCGGCGCTCCGGCGACGGCGACGGCGGCGGTGGAGGACGACGACAACGCGGCGCCGACGGGTGCGCCGACCATCGACGACACGACGCCGGTGGCGGGCGAGACGCTGACGGCGGACCCGTCGGGTATCGGCGACCCCGACGGGCTGACCGGCGCGACCTTCACGTGGCAGTGGGTCCGGGTGTCGGGCGGAACGGAGACGCCGATCGCCGGGGCGACCACGGCGAGCTACACGGTGGCTGCCGCGGACGTGGGTGCGACGCTGAAGGTGGCGGCGAGCTTCACCGACGACGGCGGCACCGCGGAGACGGTCGAGAGCGCAGCGACGGCGACCGTCGCGTTGCCGATGTTGTCGATCGGGGACGCGAGCGTGGACGAGGGCGATTCGGGCAGCGTGACGCTGAACTTCACGGTGACCCTGAGTCATGCGGCGACGGAAACCGTGGCCGTGGAGTGGGCGACCGCCGACGGGACGGCGACCGCCGGGACGGACTACACGGCGGGGAGCGGCCGCCTGACGTTCAATACCGGGGACTCCAGCAGGACGGTGTTCGTGACCGTGGCGAGCGACGACGTGGACGAGCCGGACGAGACCTTCACGGTGACGCTGTCGAACCCGTCGGGCGCGACGATCGAGGACGGCGCGGCGACCGGGACGATCCGGGACAACGACGACGAGCCGAAGGTGACGCTGATCGTGGCCCCGAACCCGCTCCACGAGAATGGCGGGACGAGCACGGTGACGGCGAGCCTGGACCGTGCGTCGAGCGCGGCGACGACGGTGACGGTATCGGTGACGCCGGTGGCGCCGACGGTGGAGGACAACTACGAGGTGAGCGACAACCTGGAGTTGACGATCGCGGCGGGTGCGACCACAAGCACGGGTACGGTGACCATTACCGGAGTGAACAACAGGGAGCATTCGCCGAACAAGGAGATATCGGTGTCGGGTACGGCCGCGAACAGCCGGGGAGTGACGGACCCGGACCCCGTGACGCTGCCGATCCTGGACGATGACGGCCCGCCGAGCGTGACGCTGCATCTGACCCCGGACGCGATCACGGAGAACGGTGGGCTGAGCACGGTGACGGCGAGACAGTCCCGCCGGTCGGGCGCGGATACGACGGTGACGGTATCGGCGGCGCCGGTGTCGCCGGCGGTGGCGGGGGACTACACGCTGAGTGCGGACTTGGTGTTGACGGTCGTGGCGGGCGAGACGGAGAGCACGGGCACGGTGACGGTCACGGCCGTGAACAACAGCGTGTACGAAGGGGACAAGCAGGTGACGGTGTCGGGCACGGCGGAGAACGAGCTGGGGATCCTGGGCAACCCGCAGGACGTGACGCTGACGATTACGGACGACGAGGATCCGCCGCCGGAACTGTCGATCGGAGACGCCAGCGTGACGGAGGGCGATACGGGCAGCACGACGATGACGTTCACGGTGACGCTGAATCGGACGGCGACGGAAACCGTGACCGTGGACTGGGCCACCGCGGACGGGACGGCGACCGCCGGGACGGACTACACGGCAGGGAACGGAACGCTGACGTTCAACATCGGAGACTCCAGCAAGACGGTGTCGGTGACCGTGGCGGGCGACAACGTGGACGAGCGGAACGAGACCTTCACGGTGACGCTGTCGAATGCGTCGTCCGGCGCGACCATCGGGGATGGCGTGGCGACGGGGACGATCACGGACGACGATGCCACGCCGAGGGTGACGCTGCTGCTGTCACCGGACACGATCGACGAGGCCGGCGGGACGAGCACGGTGACGGCGAGCCTGGACCGCCCGTCGAGCGAGGACACGACGGTGCAAGGCATCGGCGGCGCCAATGTCGAAGCCTTCTACACGGTGGGGCCGGGCCCGAACCCGGTGTTGACGATCGCGGCGGGCGAGACGGCGAGCACGGGCACGGTGACGATCACGGCCGTGGCCAACAACGTGGACGCGCCCGACAAGAGGATAACGGTGTCGGCGGAGGCGTCGAACAGTCTGGGTGTCACGTTCCCGGATGACGTGACGCTGACGATCAGGGACGACGACGACCCGCCGACGGTGACACTGCACCTGAGCCCGGACACGATCAGCGAGGCCGGCGGGGAGAGCACGGCGACGGCGAGTCTGTCCCGCCCGTCGGGCGTGGATACGACGGTGACGGTGACGGTGGTGCCGGTGTCGCCGGCGGAGGCGGGCGACTACCGGCTGAGTTCGAACGTGGAGTTGACGATCGTGGCGGGAGCGATGGCGAGCACGGGCACGGTGACGATCACCGCGGTGGACAACGACGTGGACGCGCCGGACAAGGAGGTGACGGTGTGGGCCACGACGACGAACGCGCATTCGGGCTCGGTGCTGGACGACGCGCCGCTGACGATCGAGGACGACGAGGGCCAGCCGACGGTGAGATTGCACCTGGCTCCGGACACGATCGGGGAGAACGGCGGGACGAGCACGGTGACGGCGAGCCTGGACCGCCCGTCGAGCGAGGCGACGACGGTGACGGTAACGGCGGCGCCGGAGTCGCCGGCGACGGCAGCGGACTACACGCTGAGCGGGAGCCGGTTGACGATAGCGGCGGGCCAGACGACGAGCACGGGCACGGTGACGATCACGGCCGTGGACAACGACCTGCCCGAGAGGGACAAGGAGGTGACGGTGTCGGGCACGGCGGCGAACAGCCAGGGGATTACCGACCCGAACGCCGTGACGCTGACGATCGAGGATGACGAAGCCCCGCCCGAGTTGTCGATCGGAGACGCCAGCGTGACGGAGGGCGATACGGGCAGCGCGACGATGACGTTCACGGTGTCGCTGGACCGGACGACGACGGGCACGGTGACGGTGAACTGGGCGACCGCGGACGGGACGGCGACCGCCGGGACGGACTACACGGCGGGGACGGGCAGCCTGACGTTCGACGCCGGGGAGATCAGCAGGACGGTGAGGGTGACAGTGACGGACGACGACGTGGACGAGCCGGACGAAACCTTCAGGGTGAGGCTGTCGGAGCCGTCGGGCGCGACGATCGAGGATGGCACGGGGACCGGGACGATCAGGGACGACGACGAAGCGCCGACGGTGACGCTGGTGCTGGACCAGAACCCGGTCACGGAGGCGGGTGGGGAGAGCACGGTGACGGCGAGCCTGGACCACCCGTCGAGCGCGGCGACGACGGTGACGGTGACGGCGGCGCCGGTGTTGCCGGCGGAGGCGGGGGACTACAGGCTGAGCGAGAACCGGGTGCTGACCATCGCAGCGGGCGCGAGGGCGAGTACAGGGCTGGTGACGATTACGGCGGTGGACAACGACGTGGATGCGCCGGACAAGACGGTGACGGTATCGGGCACGGCGGCGAACGCCCAGGGGGTCACGGCCCCGGGGGACGTGCCGCTGACGATCGCGGACGACGACGAAGCGCCGACGGTGACGCTGGTGCTGGACCCGGCCTCGGTCACGGAGGCGGGTGGGGAGAGCACGGTGACGGCGAGCCTGGACCGTGCGTCGAGCGAGGATACGACGGTGACGGTGGCGGCGGCGCCGGTGTTGCCGGCGGAGGCGGGGGACTACAGGCTGAGCGAGAACCGGGTGCTGACCATCGCAGCGGGCGCGAGGGCGAGTACAGGGCTGGTGACGATTACGGCGGTGGACAACGACGTGGATGCGCCGGACAAGACGGTGACGGTATCGGGCACGGCGGCGAACGCCCAGGGGGTCACGGCCCCGGGGGACGTGCCGCTGACGGTGGAGGACGACGACGAGGCGCCGACGGTGACGCTGGTGCTGGACCCGGCCTTGATCACGGAGGCGGGAGGGGAGAGCACGGTGACGGCGACCCTGGACCGTGCGTCGAGCGAGGATACGACAGTGACGGTGACGGCGGCGCCGGTGTTGCCGGCGGAGGCGGGGGACTACAGGCTGAGCGAGAACCGGGTGCTGACCATCGCGGCGGGTGCGACGACGAGCACGGGGCTGGTGACGATAACGGCGGTGGACAACGACGTGGACGCGCCGGACAAGACGGTGACGGTATCGGGTACGGCGGCGAACACGCAGGGGGTCACGGCCCCGGGGGACGTGACGCTGACGGTGGAGGACGACGACGAAGCGCCGACGGTGACGCTGGTGCTGGACCCGGGCACGATCACGGAGGCGGGAGGGGAGAGCACGGTGACGGCGACCCTGGACCACCCGTCGAGCGAGGCGACGGTGGTGACGGTTTCGGCGGCGCCGGTGTCGCCGGCGGTGACGGGGGACTACAGGCTGAGCGAGAATCGGGTGCTGAGGATCGCGGCGGGTACGACGACGAGCACGGGGGTGGTGACGATTACCGCCGTGGACAACGACGTGAAGGCGCTGGACAAGCAGGTGACGGTGTCGGGCACGGCGACGAACGACTGGGGGATCACGGCCCCGCAGGACGTGACGCTGACGATCGCGGACGACGATCTCATCAACGCGCGTCATCGCAGGCTCGAATACGCGCTGGCGTCTTTCGGTCGCACGGTGGTGCAGGATCTGGTCACGGCCATCGAGGACAGGGAGTGGTCGGCGAGTGCCGGGACAACGGCGACGATTGCCGGGACCCGGTTGCCCCCGGGCTCGTTCCAGCCCGAAGAGGCCATCTCCCGGGCATTGCAGCGTCATGCAGGCGCGGACGGTGCAGGGGAGGGTACGGCTGCGTTGCGGGAGCTGTTGTTCCGGAGCAACTTCCGGCTTTCACTGGGGAACGAAGACGACGGGGAAGCGGGCGGCTGGGGAGCAGGCTCCCTGATGCTGTGGGGTCGCGGCAGCCAGAGCTGGAGCAAGGGCAGGCTGGACCCGGCTGTTGCGACGGAAGGAGAGGTGCTTTCCGGTCAACTGGGGGTGGAGCTTCGTGTTCGCAAAGACACGCTGGTCGGTGTCATGTTGAACGGCAGCGACGGGGAACTGGATTTTGACGAGGAGCTTGAAACGGAGGTGGAGGCGAACGTCATCAGTGTGCATCCCTACGCGCAGTGGTCGCCGCGGCATGGTCTGAGGGCATGGGCGATGCTGGGCTACGGTCTTGGCGAGGCGGCCTTGTCGGACAGTTTCTCCGCCCTGACGGAGACCGATATCGAGACCGATATCGGGATGGTGATGGCGGCGGCCGGGGGGAGCAACGAAGTGGCGTCGCTGTGGGGTATCGACTGGTCCCTGGGCACGAACGGTTTCCTTGTGCAGCTTGATGCGGATGAACGGGAGGGGCTGCTGCCGGCAGTGGAGTCCGAGGTCTGGCAGGTGCGGTTGCTGCTCGAAGGCAGTGCCGGGAAGGAGCTTGGTGGAGGCTCGGGGCTGACCGGCAACGTCGAACTGGCGGTGCGGGTCGATGGGGGCGATGCCGAGGCCGGCCTGGGGATGGAACTCGGTGGCGGTGTTGCGTATGGACACCCGGACCTGGGTATCGAGGTCGAGGCAAGCGGTCGCATTCTGCTATCCCATCAAGAAGAGGGCCTGGAGGACGCGGGCGTGAGCCTGTCGTTGGGGGCCGACCCGGGCGAGCCCGGACGCGGCCTGTACTTTGCGCTTGCTCCTTCCTGGGGAAATGCGGCAAGCGGTGCTCGGGCGATGTGGGAGGACCGGCAAGCGAGCACTGGCGTGGCTCATGGCTCGGACGGGCGCCTGTTCGACCCGAAGATGCGGCTGGATTCCGAGCTCGGCTACACCACGCCCTTGCCGACACGTCGCGGCACCCTCACCTCCTACGGTGCGTTCTCGTCCGACGGCGGCACGACCGGTTATCGCCTCGGCAGGCGGCTGGAACTGACCCATGGCCTGTCGATGAGCCTCGAGGCCGAACGTCGCAAGAGCGCCGGCGCAGCACCTGAGCACGGTATCTGGCTGAAAGGCAGCATCCGTTATTGAACACGTTATTGAACGCGAGAGGCAATCCCTATCATGACGACCTTCTACGCCCATCACCCCAACCGCTACGCTGTACAGACGCTGTGCGCCGTCCTGGCGACCTGCGTCCTGCTGGCGCCTCGCCGGCTGGTCCCGGCGGCCTGCGTCCTGCTGGCGCTCGCCGGCCTGTGGCCCGCGGCGGCCCAGGCGCAGACTGTCGCCTACGTCGGCAACGTGAATCAGCGAGCCACCTCTGCACCAAGTTATATCACCAGTCCTCTGGCACGGGCGCAAATGTTCAGCACGGGAAGCCAGAGCGGCGGCTACCAGTTTCAGGACGTCGTGCTGCGCTTCGGGAACATCGGCACCGGAACGCTTACGGTGACGATCAGGGAAAGCACGACCGAGAACCTTCCCTCCAGCGACATTCTCTACACGCTGACCAACCCGGCTTCCCTGGTATCCGGCCTGAACACGTTCACGGCGCCGCCGGGCGCCACTCTCCAACCCCGCACCTTTTACTTCATCGTGGCGCAATCAAGCAGTGGCAACGCAGCGTTCTGGTCCAGAACTCGGAACGTCAACGACGTGGACGACGGGGGCGCGGCCGGCTGGGCTATCAATTTTCCCTATCTGACGGAACGCGTAAACGGCACATGGTGGGAAGAGGACCGCAATTCTGCGTTCATGGCCCGGATCAGGGGCGAGGCGTCGCCGCCGTCGCCGCCCACCCTCGTCAGCAACCTCGAAAACGAGGATGCCGGAGCTACTACCAATGTGTTCAGCCGCCGGAAAGTGTCCCAGCCGTTCTGGACGGGGACCGTGGCGGGCGGCTATACGTTCGATGGCATAGCTCTGCGCTTCAATGGCTCCGGCGCCATCGACAGCGGGGCGCTTACGGTGACCCTCAGAGCCGAAGGCGAGGCCAGCAGGCCCGGCAGACTGCTGCACACGCTGACCAATCCATCCTCCGTGAACCCTGCGGGAGTGAACGAGTTCACGGCGCCCGAGGGCGTCGTTCTCGCAGCCAACACCCAATACCACGTCGTGGTGGAAAATTCGTCAGGGAACCTGTTGTGGTCGCGGGCGCTGTTCGGCGTGGACCCCGGCTCCGAGCCCAACTGGAGAATTCCCGGACGCCATTTCCAGCAAAATGACGGCGGACTCTGGGAATTCAACACCCGTGCGCACGCGATGGCGGTCAGGGGGACCGAGGCGCCGCTGCCGACGGTGACGGTGGAGCGGGTGGCGAGCACAGTGAACGAAGGCGAGGACGCGCAGTTCACGGTGACGCGCACGGAAGTCACCGCGGGCGCGCTGACGGTCCTCTACTGGGTGTCGGCGACCGGCGATGTAGTGGCGTCGGGCGCGCAGGGCGCAAAGACCGTTGCCTTCGGCGACGGCGACACCGAGGTGACGGTGACGGTGCCGACCGTGCAGGACTCCGACGACGAGGCGTACGGCGAGGTCACGCTGGTGCTGACCGACCATGACGCTTACAACCTGGGATTCCCACGATTCGCCGTGGTAACCGTGGAGGACGACGACGACGTGCCGCTGCCGACGGGACAGTCGGCCCTCGTCGGCAACCTGGAAAGATTCGAGCCTCGATCAAGTGCGTCAGCGTTCGCCGGCCAGAGTCTGGCCCAGCCGTTTCGGACGGGGAGCGCGGCGCGCGGCTACACACTCCAGGGCATGGCTCTGCGCCTCTACGTGGACGTAGACGAAATCATCAACCGCAGGGACGTCACGGTGACGCTCAGGGAGAATGCCGCGGACGGGCGCCCCGGCGACCTGCTGTACACGCTGACCACTCCATCCTCCGTGAACGCCGGAGTCAACGAGTTCACGGCGCCGGCGGGCGCCTTCCTCGCAGCCGACACCCGGTACCACGTCGTGTTGGCGTATTCGACATTTTCCGGGCCCCTCCGGTGGGCGTTGGCGAGAACCGGCGAGGATTCCGGAGCTGCGGCCGGCTGGACAATTCCCTCGACCCGATACCAACAAAGGGGCAGTGGATCCTGGTCCAGCATCTCGAATAGTGCACAGGCGATGGCGGTCAGAGGAATCGAGACGCCGCTTCCCACCGTGTCCGTGGAGCGGGTGGCGAGCTCGGTGGAGGAGGGCGAGGGTGCGCAGTTCAGGGTGACGCGCACGGTAACCACGACGGGCGCGCTGACGGTCGATTTCAGCGTGTCGGAGAGCCGCGCCATGGTAGCGGCGTCCGACGAGGGCGCGAAGACCGTCGATTTCGCGGACGGCGTGACCGAGGTGACGGTGACGGTGCCGACCGTGGACGACTCCGACGACGAACTGAACAGCGTGGTGACCCTGAGGCTGACCGACAGCGACGCTTACGACGTGGGGACACGGTCGGCGACGGTGACCGTGCGGGACGACGACGAGCCGCCGACCCTCGTCAGCAACCTCGACAACGCCCTCAGCAACTTCCATGGTCACAATGCCGTCATCCTGGTGAGCCTCAACAAGACCTTGTCCCAGTCGTTTCTGACGGGGAGCGCGGCGAGCGGCTACGCGCTCGATGGCATGGCTCTGCGCTTCCGTCGACTTTCATTCCCCCAGCCCGGAAGGCTTACGGTGACGCTCAGGGCGAACGACCCAAACGACAAGCCCGGCAACGTGCTGCATACGCTGACCAATCCATCCCCCGTGGATTATGACGGAATCAACGAGTTCACGGTGCGCAGGAGCGTCTTCCTTGCCGCCAACACCCGGTACCACGTCGTGGCGGCGTGGAATGAGAGAATAGGCGGACCTCAGTGGTTGAAGGCGGTGGACGACAGCCTGGATCCCGGGTCCGCGGAAGGTTGGGAGATCGGCAACCGGCACGAAAGTTCCAATAGCGGCCAGAGCTGGGGGGGCTCTCGTTCCTCCAGGTTGCTCATTGCGGTCAGGGGAACCGAGGTACCGCTGCCGACGGTGGCGGTGGAGCCGGTGGCGAGCCCGGTGGCGGAAGGCGAGGACGCACAGTTCAAGGTGACGCGCACGGTCACCACGAGGGGCGCGCTGACGGTCAACTACGACGTGTCGGAGACCGGCGACGTGGTGGCGTCGGACGGGGAAGGCGCGCAGAGCGTCGACTTCGGGGACGGCGCTACCGAGGTGACGGTGACGGTGACGGTGGTGGATGACACCGACCACGAGGCGGACAGCACGGTGACCCTGACCCTGACGGCGGATGCGGCCTACGAGCTGGGGACCGACGTCACGGCGGAGGTGACGGTCGAGGACGACGACAACGCGGCGCCGACCGGCGCGCCGACGATCGACGATACGACGCCCCTGGTCGGCGATACGCTGACGGCGGATCCGTCGGGCATCGCCGATGCGGACGGGCTGACGGGCGTGACCTACGCCTACCGGTGGCTCCGGGTGGCGTCGGACGGTACCGAGACGGAGGTCGGGACCGGGGATTCGTACACGGTGGTCGCCGCCGACGTGGGCGCGACGCTGAAGGTGGAGGTGCGCTACACCGACGAAGACGGCACCGAAGAGACCGTCGAGAGCGTGGTGACGGCGGTGGCGAATGTGCCGCCGCAGGTCACGCTGGTCCTGACCCCGGACACGATCACGGAAGGCGGGACGAGCACGTTGACGGCGACCCTGGACCGCGCGTCGAGCGAGGACACGGTGGTGACGTTGCAGGCGGCGGGCTCGCCCGTGCCCCTGCCCGTGCCCCTGGAGTTGACGATCCGGGCGGGCCAGACGGAGAGCCAGGGGGACGGGTTGATGCTTTCCCCTGACGACGACGACGTGGACGAGCCGGACCGGACCCTGACGTTCTCGGGCACGGCGGCCAACAGCGAAAGGATCACGGACCCGGACCCGGTGACGCTGACCATCCGCGACAACGACGACACGCCGACGGTGACGCTGCGCCTGGACCCGGCCTCGATCAGCGAGGACGGCGAGGTGAGTACGGTGACGGCGAGCCTGGACCACCCGTCGAGCGAGTCGACGACGGTGACGGTGGCGGTGACGGCGGTGGCGCCGGCGACCTCGAGCGACTACCAACTGAGCTCGAACGTGGAGTTGACGATCGCCGCGGGGGCGACGGACAGCACGGGCGCGGTGACGATCACCGGCGTGGACAACAGCGCGGAGGCCCCGGACAAGGAGGTGACGGTGTCGGCCTCGGCGACGAACGCGCACGGGATCACGGACCCGGACGCCGTGACGCTGACGGTCAGGAACGACGACGGGGTGCCGGCGCTGTCGATCGCCGACGCGAGCGTGGACGAGGGCGACTCGGGCAGCACGACGCTGGACTTCACGGTGACGCTGGACCGCGCGGCCACGGCAACCGTGACCGTGAGCTGGGCGACGTCCGACGGCACCGCGACCGCCGGGACGGACTACACGGCGGCAACGGGCAGCCTGACCTTCGACGCCGGGGACTCCAGCAAGACAATCTCCGTGACCGTGGCGGGCGACGACGTGGACGAGCCGAACGAGACCTTCACGGTGACGCTGGCGGTCCAATCGGGCGCGACCATCGAGGATGGCGCGGCGACCGGGACGATCACGGACGACGACGACACGCCGACGGTGACGCTGACCCTGACCCCGGACTCGATCAGTGAGACCGGCGGCGTGAGCACGGTAACGGCGGGCCTGGACCATCCGTCGAGCCAGGCGACGACGGTGACGCTGACGCTGACGCCGGTGCCGCCGGCGGTGGCGGGCGACTACACGCTGAGCACGAACCGGGAATTGACCATTGCGGCGGGTGAGACGGGCAGCACCGGCGTGGTGACGATCATCCCCGTGAACGACCAGGTGGACCAACCCAACAAGAGGGTGACGGTGTCGGCCACGGCGACCAACACCCTGGGGATCACGGCACCGCAGGACGTGACGCTGACGATCAGGGACGACGAGAACGTGGCGCCGACGGGTGCGCCGATCATCAATGACACGACGCCGGAGGCGGGCGACACGCTGACGGCGGATACGTCGGGCATCGTCGATTCGGACGGGCTGACGGGCGCGACCTTCCGCTACCTGTGGTTCCGGGTGAGGGGCGGCGAGACGCAGGTCGGGACCGGGGAGTCGTACACGGTGCTCGACGCGGACGTGGGTCGACGCTTGAAGGTGGTGGTGAAGTACGACGACGACGGTGGGACCACGGAGACGGTCGAGAGTGCGCTGACGGAAACGGTCACCAGACCCTCCGTGCTGCCGAAGCTGACGCTGCACCTGGACCCGGCCTCGATCACGGAGGCCGGCGGGACGAGCACGGTGACGGCGAGCCTGGATCGCGGGGTGGGCCGGGAAATCGTCCTGATGGTGGAGGCGAATGCGGTGTCGCCGGCGACGGCATCCGACTTCACGCTGAGCTCGAACCGCACCCTGAGGTTCCCGCCGGGTCGGACGGAGAGCACGCGTCGGGTGACGATCACCGCCGTGGACGACGCCGAGGACGCGCCCGACAAGACGGTGACCGTGTCGGCGATCCACTCCGGAAGCAGCACCGGGGCCAGCGAGCCGGAGCCCGTGACGCTGACGATCGAGGATGACGACGACCCGCCGACGGGTCTGTCGATCAGGGACGCGATCGTGGACGAGGGCGACTCGGGCGACGCGACGATGACGTTCACGGTGACGCTGAGTCCGGCGGCGACGGGGACGGTGACGGTGGACTGGGAGACCGCCGGCGGGACGGCGACCGCCGGAGCGGACTACACGGCGGGGAACGGCAGCCTGACGTTCGACGACGGAGACGCCAGCAAGGAGGTGTCCGTGCTGGTGACGGGCGACAACGTGGACGAGCCGGACGAGACCTTCAAGGTGAGGCTGTCGAGCGCGGTGGGCGCGACGATCGGGGACGCCGAGGCGACGGGGACGATCAGGGACGACGATGACGCGCCGACGGTGACGCTGCACCTGGCCCCGGCCTCGATCAGCGAGAACGGCGGCGTGAGCACGGTGACGGCGAGCCTGGACCACCCGTCGAGTCTGGGGACGACGGTGTTTCTGTCGGTGACGCCGGTGGCGCCGGCGGTGGCGGGCGACTACACGCTGAGCACGAACCTGATTCTGATCATCCAGCCAGGTGAAACGGAGAGCACGGGTCTGGTGACGATTACCGCCGTGGACAACGCCGTGGACGCGCCCAGCAAGGCGGTGACCGTGTCGTCGAACCTGGTAGTCAACATTCTCGATGCCAACGACCCGGAGCCCGTGACGCTGACGATCAAGGACGACGAGAACGTGGCGCCGACGGGCAAGCCGACGATCGACGACACCACACCCATGGTCGGCGAGACGCTGACGGCGGACGCCGCGGGCATCGCCGACCCGGACGGCCTGACGGGCGCGACCTATGCCTGGCAGTGGATCCGGGTGTCGGGCGGGACGGAGACGCCGATCAGCGGCGCGACCACGGCGAGCTACACGGTGGTCGCCGCGGACCTGGGCGCGACGCTGAAGGTGGAGGCGACCTTCACCGACGACGGCGGCACCACAGAGACGCTCGAGAGCGCGGAGACGGGGACGGTCGCGGCGCCGCCGCCGCCGCCGCCGGGTGACCGTGTTCTTGTCGGCAATACATCCGGAGATGTTCGCGGCACCGACTCTGTCACGCCCGCGATGGCTCAACCGTTCACCACGGGGAACGTATCCGGGGGCTACGACCTCTCCAGCGTGGTCGTTGCGATCAATTCCCCTGGCTCCGATGTCAGGGTGACGATCAGGGAGAGCGAAGCGGACGGAAGTCCCGGCCGCATCGTCCACACACTCACCAACCCCCCATCCGATGCGGGCGGCGGTCTGCATGAGTACTCGGCCCCGGCGGGCGCCACGCTCGAGGCCGACACTGTCTACCACGTCGTGGCGGAACGCATCAGCGGGGCGGCCAGACGATGGAAGTTGACGCACTCCGGCCGGGAGGACCCCGGAGCTGCGCCCGGCTGGGAAATCGGCGCTTCGTTCTGGATCCTTGACGGCGGAACGTGGAGGTCTTTTTCTTCTTCCTTGCAAATCCAGGTCAAAGGGACCCGCGTCAACGCGGCGCCGACGGGCACGCCGACGATCGACGACACCACGCCGGTGGAGGGCGAGACGCTGACGGCGGACCCGTCGGGCATCGCCGACGCGGACGGTCTGACGGGCGCGACCTTCACTTGGCAGTGGATCCGGGTGTCGGGCGGGACGGAGACGCCGATCGCCGGTGCGACCACGGCGAGCTACACGGTGGTCGCCGGTGACGTGGGCGCGAAGCTGAAGGTGGAGGCGAGCTTCACCGACGACGGCGGAACCGCGGAGACGGTCGAGAGCGCAGCGACGGCGGCGGTGGCGGCGTTTCCGGAGGTCACGGTGGCCTCGGACGGCGACGTGACGGAGGGCAGCGCCGCGGTGTTCACGCTGACGCGCACGGGCGACAGGGCGCAAGCGCTGGACGTGGCCTACGAGGTCACCGCCTCCGGGAGGTTCGGCGTCACGACCGGCGCGGGCACGGCGACCTTCCCGGCGAAGGACGCCACGGTGCAGGTGAGCCTGGCCACGACGGGCGACAGCACCCACGAGGCGCACGGCTCGGTGACGGTGACCTTGCAGGCGGACGCGGCCTACGACCTGGGAGCCGATGCCGCGGCGACGGCGACGATTCGGGACGACGACGACTCCCCGGCGACCGGGGCGGTGGCGATCACGGGCACGCCGACGGAGGGCGAGACGCTGACGGCGGACACGTCGGGCCTCACCGACGCGGACGGCCTGGACAACGCGGCCTGGGCCTGGCAGTGGGTGCGGACACCGTCCGGCGGCAGCGACGCGGACATCTCCGGCGCGACCTCGCAGACCTACGTGCCGGTGTTCGCGGACGCGGGGGCGACGCTGAAGGTGCGGGTGACGGTCACCGACGACGAGGGCCACGAGGCGACCTTCACGAGCGCCCCGACGGAGGCGGTGACGGCGCTGCCGCGGCCGAAGGTCACGCTGGTCCTGACCCCGGACACGATCACGGAAGGCGGGACGAGCACGGTGACGGCGACCCTGGACCGCGCGTCGAGCGCGGACACGGTGGTGACGGTGTCGGTGGCGGGCTCGCCCCTGCCCGTGTCGTTGAGGATCCGGGCGGGGCAGACGGAGAGCCAAGAGCTGATGTTTTCCCCTCACGACAACGATATGGACGAGCCGGACAGGACCCTGACGTTCTCGGGCACGGCGGCCAACAGCGAAGGGGTCACGGACCCGGACCCAGTGACGCTGACCGTCCGCGACGACGACGACACGCCGGCGGTGACGCTGCGCCTGGACCCGGCCTCGATCAGCGAGAACGGCGGCGTGAGCACGGTGACGGCGAGCCTGGACCACCCGTCGAGCGAGGCGACGACCGTGACGGTGACGGCGACGCCGGAGTCGCCGGCGGTGGCGGGCGACTACACGCTGAGCGGGAGCCGGTTGACGATTGCGGCGGGCGGTACGGCGAGCACGGGTACGGTGACGATCACCGCCGTGGACAACGCCGTGGACGCGCCCCACAAGAGGGTGACGGTGTCGGCCACGGCGACGAACACCCAGGGGATCACGCCACCGCAGGACATGACGCTGACGGTCACGGACGACGAGAACGTGGCGCCGACGGGCGTGCCGGCCATCGACGACACGACGCCGGTGGTGGGCGAGACGCTGACGGCGGATCCGTCGGGCATCGGCGATTCGGACGGGCTGACGAGTCCGACCTACGCCTATCAGTGGATCCGGGTGGCATCGGACGGAACGCAGACGCCGATCGCCGGTGCGACCGGGGCGACCTACACGGTAGCCGCCGCAGATGTCGGGGCGACACTGAAGGTACGCGTGACGTTCACCGACGAAGGCGGTGCCGAAGAGACTATCGAGAGCGCGGTGACGGCGGCGGCCCAGGCGGCGACGCTACCGACGGTGTCGGTGGAGCGGGTGGCGAGCTCGGTGGAGGAAGGCGAGGACGCGCAGTTCAGGGTGACGCGCACGGGGATCACGGCGGGCGCGCTGACGGTGAACTATGACGTGTCGGAGACTGGCGCCATGGTGGCGTCGGGCGAGGAGGGCGCGAAGACCGTCGCTTTCGCGGACGGCGAGAGCGAGAAGACGGTGACCGTGCCGACGGAGGTGGACACCGGCCACGAGGCGGACAGCACGGTGACCCTGACCCTGACGGCGGATGCGTCCTACGTCTTGGGGTCCGACGCCACGGCGGAGGTGGCGGTCGAGGACGACGACAACGCGGCCCCGACCGGCGCGCCGACGATCGACGACACGACGCCCCTGGTCGGCGAGGTGCTGACGGCGGATACCTCGGGCATCGACGATCCGGATGGTCTGACGAACCCGAGGTTCACTTGGCAGTGGATCCGGACATCGGGCAGTACGGTGACGCGGATCAGCGGGGCGACCGCGGCGACCTACGCGGTGGTTGCCGCTGATGTGGACGCGACGCTGAAGGTGGAGGTGACCTTCACCGACGACGACGACACCACCGAGACTCTGATGAGCGCGGCGACGTCGGCGGTCAAGACCTCCATAGTCTGGGTGACTTCGGAGGGCGATGTCACGGAGGGCGACCCTGCCGTGTGGACTTTGGAGCGCACGGGCTCCGCGACGGGAATGCTAAGCGTGAAAATCGGAATCCGCCCCTCCGGGGGGGACTTCCTCGCCGCCGAGGGCGGGACGACCTTCCCGATAGACATGACAACCGAGGACGAGACGACCTTCCCGGCGGGCAGTTCCGCGACGCAGGTGAGCCTGTCCACGGTGGATGACAGCACCCACGAGGCGGACGGCACGGTGAGTCTCTTTGTGATGGAGCCGGATGACGGCTCCTACTCCCTGGGAGAACCTGATGAGGGACAACCTGAATTTGCGGTTTTGAAGATCCGGGACAACGACAACGCGGCGCCGACGGGCGCGCCGACGATCGACGACACGACGCCGGTGGTGGGCGCGACGCTGACGGCGGACGCCTCGGGCATCGACGACCCCGACGGGCTGACGAGTCCGAGTTTCACTTGGCAGTGGATCCGGACATCGGGCGGGACGGCGACGCCGATCAGCGGTGCGACCACGGCGAGCTACACGGTGGTCGCCGCGGACGTGGGCGCGACGCTGAAGGTGGCGGCGAGCTTCACCGACGACGACGGCACCGACGAGACCGTCGAGAGCGCAGAGACGGCGACGATTCGGGACGACGACGACGAAACGCCGCCGACGCCGACGGGGAATATCCTTGTCAGCAACGTGGAAACCTCTGCGCTCTCGTTCTTTTCCGATCCGGCGAGCAGCGATCAAAGTTTGTCCCAGCCGTTTCTGACCGGGAGCGTGACGGGCGGCTACACGCTCCAAAGCATAGGTCTGCGCTTCAATGGCACTCCCGAGATCGGAAGCGGGCTCACGGTGACGCTCAGAGAGAACGCCGCGGGCGGCTCCCCCGGCAATGTGCTGCACACGCTGACCAATCCGGACCCGGTGATGAGGGTCGGAGTGAACGAGTTCACGGCGCCGGCGGGCGTCGTCCTCGCCGCCGACACCCGGTACCACGTCGTGTTGGAGTATTCGTCGGACAGCGGGACCCCTCGTTGGTCGCGGGCGCTTCCCGGCCTGGATTCCGGATCTGCAGCGGGTTGGGAGATTCTCTCCCGAGGCTACCGTCAAACTGCCGGCGCATCCTGGGTAACCGCAGGATCTGCTTTCGTGATGGCGGTCAGGGGCACGGAGACCGCGTCCGAGCCGCTGCCGACGGTAGCGGTGGAGCGGGTGGCGAGCCCGGTGGAGGAAGGCGCGGATGCGCAGTTCAAGGTGACGCGCACGGTGACCACGGCGGGCGCGCTGACGGTCGCCTACCGCGTGTCGGAGACCGGCGCCATGGTGGCGTCGGGCGAGGAAGGCGCGAAGAGCGTCGCGTTCGCGGACGGCGACACCGAGCAGACGGTGACGGTGCCGACCGTGGAGGACACTGGCCACGAGGCGGACAGCACGGTGACCCTGACCCTGACGGCGGATGCGGCCTACGAGCTGGGGACCGCCAGCGCGGAGGTGACGGTCCAGGACGACGACAACGCGGCGCCGACCGGCGCACCGACCATCGACGACACGACACCGGTGGTCGGCGAGACGCTGACGGCGGATACGTCGGGCATCGGCGATGCGGACGGGCTGACGGGCGTGACCTACGCCTACCGGTGGCTCCGGGTGGCGTCGGACAGTACCGAGACGGAGGTCGGGACCGGGGAGTCGTACACGGTGGTCGCCGCCGACGTGGGCGCGACGCTGAAGGTGGAGGTGAGCTACACCGACGACGACGGTACCGAAGAGACGCTCGAGAGCGTGGTGACGGCGGCGGTCGAGGCGGCGGCGCCGACGGTGCCC
Source organism: uncultured Binatia bacterium (SeqCode) (assembly GCA_965214905.1). Classification (GTDB taxonomy): domain Bacteria; phylum Desulfobacterota; class Binatia; order UBA9968; family JAJDTQ01; genus JAJDTQ01. Next base: position 1,087,589 of record OZ243984.1, on the reverse strand, counting down.
GAAGTGTCCATTGTGCCGGGGGACGACGGCAGTCTCATCACCGAGGGAGAACGAGTGACTCTCACGTTGACCATATCGAAGACAGTCCCGGCTTTGTTGCTTGTCAATCTCAGAATAACGGAAACAGGCAACATGATGACGTCGAACAATTTGGGAAATATTGTTACAGCGTTCAGCCCCAACGCAAAAACCGTAAGTCTGGCTTACGAAACGGTAGATGACGCCACGGACGAGCCGAACAGCACGGTAACCGTGGAGGTCCGTGAACGTGAAGGCAGCAACTACGTGCCGGGCACGCCCTCCATGGCCAGTGTCGAGGTGCGGGACGACGACAGGCCCGACGGCAACGCGGCGCCGACCGGCGCGCCGACGATCGACGACACGACGCCCGCGGTGGGCGAGACGCTGACGGCGGATCCGTCGGGCATCGCCGATGCGGACGGCCTGACGGGCGCGATCTTCACTTGGCAGTGGATCCGGGTGGCGTCGGGCGGGACGGAGACGCGGATCGCCGGCGCGACCTCGGCGAGCTACACCGTGGTCGCCGCCGACGTGGGCGCAACGCTGAAGGTGGAGGCGACCTTCACCGACGACGGCGGGACCTCAGAGACGGTCGAGAGCGAGGTGACGGCGGTGGCCGAGTTGCCGCCGCCGAAGGTGACGCTGGTCCTGACCCCGGACACGATCACGGAAGGCGAGACGAGCACGTTGACGGCGACCCTGGACCGCGCGTCGACCGCGGACACGGTGGTGACGTATACGGTGACGGTGGCGGGCTCGTCCCAGACCAGCCCTTTGCCGTTGACGATCCGGGCGGGGCAGACGGAGAGCCATGGGGACGGGATCATGTTTTCCCCTGAAGACAACGATGTGGACGAGCCGGACCTGACCATGACGTTCTCGGGCACGGCGGCCAACAGCGAAGGCGTCACGGACCCGGACCCCGTGACGCTGACCATCCGCGACAACGACGACACGCCGACGGTGACGCTGCGCCTGGACCCGGCCTCGATCAGCGAGAACGGCGGCGTGAGCACGGTGACGGCGAGCCTGGACCACCCGTCGAGCGAGGCGACGACGGTGACGGTGACGGTGACGGCGGTGGCGCCGGCGACCTCGAGCGACTACCAACTGAGCTCGAACGTGGAGCTGACGATCGCCGCGGGTGCGACGGACAGCACGGGCGCGGTGACGATCACCGGTGTGGACAACAGCGCGGAGGCCCCGGACAAGGAGGTGACGGTGTCGGCCACGGCGGCGAACAGCCACGGGATCACGGACCCGGACGCCGTGACGCTGACGATCAGGAACGACGACGGGGAGGTGGTGCCGGCGCTGTCGATCGCCGACGCGAGCGTGGACGAGGGCGATTCCGGCAGCACGACGCTGGACTTCACGGTGACGCTGGACCGCGCGGCCACGGCAACCGTGACCGCGAACTGGGCGACCTCCGACGGCACCGCGACCGCCGGGACGGACTACACGGCGGCAACGGGCAGCCTGACGTTCGACAGCGGGGACTCCAGCAGGACCGTCTCCGTGACCGTGGCGGGCGACGACGTGGACGAGCCGAACGAGACCCTCAGGGTGACCCTGTCGGGCGAATCGGGCGCAGTCATCGAGGATGGCACGGCGACCGGGACGATCACGGACGACGACGCCACGCCGACGGTGACGCTGACCCTGACCCCGGACTCGATCAGTGAGGCCGGCGGCGGGAGCACGGTAACGGCGGGCCTGGACCATCCGTCGAGCCAGGCGACGACGGTGACGCTGACGCTGACGCCGGTGCCGCCGGCGACGCCGGGCGACTACGTCGCGACCCTCGGCAGGCTGACGATCCCCGCGGGCGCGACCGAGAGCACCGGGGAGGGGGTGACGATCACCGCCCGGAACAACGCCGTGGACGCGCCCCACAAGAGGGTGACGGTGTCGGCCACGGCGACCAACGCCCTGGGGATCACGGCGCCGCAGGACGTGACGCTGACGATCAGGGACGACGAGAACGTGGCGCCGACGGGTGCGCCGACCATCGACGACACGACGCCGGTGGTGGGTGCGACGCTGACGGTGGATCCGTCGGGCATCGGCGATTCGGACGGGCTGGCGGGCGTGGCCTACGCCTACCGTTGGATCCGAGTGGCGGCGGGCGGCGCCGAGACGCAGGTCGGGACCGGGCAGTCGTACACGGTGGTCGCCGCGGACGTGGGCGCGACGCTGAAGGTGGAGGCGAGCTTCACCGACGAAGGCGGCGCCGAGGAGACGGTCGAGAGTGTGGTGACATCGACGGTCGTTGCGGCGCCGCCGCTTCCGGAACTCTCGATCGGCGACGCGAGCGTGGACGAGGGCGATACGGGCAGCACGACGCTGGACTTCACGGTGACCCTGGACCGCGCGGCGACGGGTACGGTGACCGTGGACTGGGCGACGTCCGACGGCACCGCGACCTCCGGGACGGACTACACGGCGGGGAATGGAACCCTGACGTTCGACGTCGGTGACTCCAGCAAGACCGTCTCCGTGACCGTGGCGGGCGACGACGTGGACGAGCCGAACGAGACCTTCGAAGTGACGCTGACGAATCCGTCAGGTGCGACCCTCGGGGACGATACCGGGACGGGGACGATCACGGACGACGACGATACGCCGACGGTGACGCTGCGCCTGAAGCCGGACTCGATCAGTGAGAAGGGTGAAAAACCCAGCGCGGTGACGGCGAGCCTGGACCGTCCGTCGAGCCAGGAGACGACGTTGGTGGTGACGGTGACGCCGGAGCCGCCGGCGACGGCGAACGACTACACGCTGAGCCCGGGCCGGTTGACAATTCCGGCGGGCGCGACGACGAGCCGCAAGTCCTTGCAGATTGCCCCCAGGGACAACAACGTCTACGAGGGAGACAAGACCCTCGAGGTGTCGGCCGTGGCGTCGAACAGCCAGGGGGTCACGGGGCCGGAGGCCGTGACGCTGACGATCACCGACGACGAAGTCCCGTCGGCGAGCCTGTCGATCGGGGACGCGAGCGTGGACGAGGGCGACTCGGGCAGCGCGACGATGACGTTCACGGTGACGCTGAGTGAGGCGGCGCGGCCGACGGTGACGGTGGACTGGGCGACTGCCGACGAGACGGCAACCGCCGGAACGGACTACACGGCGGGGAGCGGGAGCCTGACCTTCTCCCCCGGAGAGATCAGCAAGACGGTGGCGGTGGCGGTGACGGGCGACACCGTGGACGAGCAGGACGAGACCTTCACGGTGACGCTGTCGGGCGCCTCGGGCGCAACCATCGGGGATGGCACGGCGACGGGGACGATCCTGGACGACGACTACCCGCTGCCGATCGGGGAGGTTCTGGTCAGCAATACGGCCAAACCGGATGGAGACGATGCGGGAGTCAGCCGCAGCGGCCCCCAGGCCCAATCGTTCACCACGGGGAACACATCCGGGGGCTACAACCTCGCCAGCGTGGTGGTTGCAATCGCTTCCCCCGGTTCCGACGTCAGGGTGACGATCAGGGAAGGCGACGGGAACAATCCCAGCGACGACGTCCTCTACGAGCTCGTCAACCCCCCAACCGATCTGGGTGGCGGTCTGCACGAGTACCGGGCGCCGGCGAACGCCACGCTCGACGCCAGCACCGGGTACTTCGTCGTGGCGCAAGTCACCAGCGGGTCGGCAAGAACCTGGAAGGAGGCGAGTACCACCGGCACGGACCCCGGATCCGCGCCCGGTTGGAGAATCGCCGCGACGCACCAGTTGTGGCTTGGCAGCCGTTGGATTTTCGATGCCGGTTCCCTCAAGGTCCAGGTCAGGGGAAGCGAAGCCACGCCGCCGCCGGAGCTCTCGATCGGCGATGCGAGCGTGGACGAGGGCGATTCGGGCAGCACGACGCTGAACTTCACGGTGACGCTGGACCCCGTGGCGACGGAAACCGTGACCGTGGAGTGGACGACGATCGAACGAACCGCGACCTCCGGGACGGACTACATGGGAGGGAATGGAACCCTGACCTTCGACGTCGGGGATGCCAGCCGGACGGTGTCCGTGACGGTGCTCGGCGACGAGGTGGACGAGCCGGACGAGACCTTCAGCGTGATCCTGTTGAACGCATCGGGCGCGAGGATCGGGGACGACACGGCGACCGGGACGATCACCGACGACGACGACGATCCGACGGTGACGCTGGTGCTGACGCCGGACACGATCGCGGAGGACGGTGGCGTGAGCACGGTGACGGCGACCCTGGACCATCCGTCGAGCGAGGAGACGACCGTGACGGTGACGGCGACGCCGGAGTCGCCGGCGGTGGCGGGCGACTACACGCTGAGCGGGAGCCAGTTGACGATCCCGGCGGGCGAGATGACGAGCACGGGTACGGTGACGATCACCGCCGTGGACAACGCCGTGGACGCGCCCAACAAGAGGGTGACGGTGTCGGCCACGGCGACGAACACCCAGGGGATCACGCAACCGCAGGACGTGACGCTGACGGTCACCGACGACGAGAACGTGGCGCCGACGGGGACGCCGGCCATCGACGACACGACGCCGGTGGTCGGCGAGACGCTGACGGCGGACACGTCGGGCATCGGCGATTCGGACGGGCTGACGAGTCCGACCTACGCCTATCAGTGGATCCGGGTGGCATCGGACGGAACGGAGACGCCGATCGCCGGTGCGACCGAGGCGACCTACACGGTAGCCGCCGCAGATGTCGGGGCGACACTGAAGGTACGCGTGACGTTCACCGACGAAGGCGGTACCGAAGAGACGGTCGAGAGCGCGGTGACGGCGGCGGCCGAGGCGACGCTGGTCTTCCTGCGCGCGTCGGTGAACGGCATCGTGGTGACGGTGACCATGAACCAGGGGCTGGACGAGGCGAGCGTGCCGGCGGCGTCGGCGTTCACGGTGTTCGACGTCGGCGGGGTCAGAGGGCGCAGGTTGAGCGGGGTGGCGGTGAGCGGGGCGGAGGTGACGTTGACGGTGACGCCGCACGTGGGCGCGGACGAGACGGTGACGGTGAGCTACGCGGTGCCGGGCAGCGGGCCGGTGCTTCAGGACGTGGACGGGAACGCGGCGGCGGCGTTCACGGACCAGCCGGTGGCGAACGAGACACCGACGGCGACGCTGGTGCTGACGCCGGCCACGATCGCGGAGGCCGGTGGCGTGAGCACGGTGACGGCGACGCTGGACAAGCCCTCGTCGCAGGTGGCGACGGTGACGTTGGCGGCGACGCCGGTGTCCCCGGCCATGGCGGGCGACTTCACGCTGAGCGGGAACCGGTTGACGATCGCGGCCAACTCCCTGACGAGCACGGGTACGGTGACGATCACGGCGAACGACAACGCCGTGGACGCGCCCGACAGGACGGTGACGGTGACGGCCACGTTGACGAACAGCCAGGGCATCAGCGGGCCGGACGACACGACGCTGACGATCGAGGACGACGAAGCGACGCCGACGGTGACGCTGGTGCTGACGCCGGCCACGATTGGCGAGAACGGTGGCGTGAGCACGGTGACGGCGACCCTGGACCATGCGTCGAGCCAGGCGACGACGGTGACGGTGACGGCGACGCCGGTAACGCCGGCGGTGGCGGGCGACTACACGCTGAGCGGGAGCCGGTTGACGATTGCGGCGGGCGAGACGACGAGCACGGGTACGGTGACGATCACCGCCGTGAACAACCCCGTGCACGAAGGGGACAAGACGGTGACGGTGACGGCCACGGCGACGAACAGCTACGGGATCACGGCCCCGCAGGACGTGGAGCTGACGATCGAGGAAGACGAGGTGTTGCCGGTGGTGTCGATCGACGACGCGAGCGTGGACGAGGGCGATACGGGCAGCACGACGCTGGAGTTCACGGTGCGGCTGGACCGCACGGCGAGGGAGCCGGCGCGGGTGGACTGGGCGACCGCCGACGGAAGCGCGACCGCGGGGACGGACTACACGGCGGCGAACGGAACCCTGATGTTCGCCGGCGGAGACTCCAGCAAGACGGTGACGGTATCGGTGACCGGCGACGAAGTGGACGAGCGGGACGAGACCTTCACGGTGACGCTGTCGAACCCGTCGAGCCTGGCGCTCGGGGACGACACGGCGACCGGGAAGATCGTCGACGACGACGACCCGACGGTGACGCTGGTGCTGACGCCGGCCTCGATTGGTGAGGACGGTGGCGTGAGCACGGTGACGGCGACCCTAGACCGTGCGTCGATCCAGGCGACGACGGTGACGGTGACGGCGACGCCGGAGTCGCCGGCGGTGGCGGGCGACTACACGCTGAGCGGGAGCCGGTTGACGATTGCGGCGGGCGCGACGACGAGCACGGGTACGGTGACGATCACGGCGAACGACAACCCCGTGCACGCAGCCGACAAGACGGTGACGGTGACGGCCACGGCGGTGAACGCGCAGGGGATCACGGCCCCGCAGGACGTCACGCTGACGATCACCGACGACGACAACGCGGCGCCGACGGGAGCGCCGACCATCGACGACACGACGCCGGTGGTGGGCGAGACGCTGACGGCGGATGAGTCGGGCATCGGCGACCCGGACGGGCTGACCGGCGCGACCTTCACCTGGCGGTGGCTGCGGGTGGCGTCGGGCGGCCCCGAGACGGAGGTCGGGACCGGGTCGTCATACACGGTGGTCGCCGGAGACGTGGGCGCGACGCTGAAGGTGGCGGCGAGCTTCACCGACGACGGCGGCACCGCAGAGACGGTCGAGAGCGCAGCGACGGCGACCGTCGGGGCGACGCCGGGCCTGTCGATCGAGGGCGGGAGCATATCCGAAGGCGACCGGGGCGGCACGAATATCTCGTTCACGGTGACGCTCGTCCCGCCGGCGACGGGCACGGTGACGGTGGACTGGGAGACCGCGGACGGGACGGCGACCGCCGGGAGGGACTACACGGCGGGAACGGGCAGCCTGACGTTCGACATCGGAGACTCCAGCAGGTTTCTGACGGTGCCGGTGCTGGGCGACTTCGTCGACGAGCCGGACGAAACCTTCACGGTGACGCTGTCGAACCCGTCGGGCGCGCCGATCGTGGATGGCACGGCGACCGGGACGATCCAGGACAACGACGGTCCGCCGACGGTGACGCTGGTCCTGACTCCGGTCTCGATTGGCGAGGCCGGTGGCGTGAGCACGGTGACGGCGACCCTGGACAATCCGTCGAGCGCGGATACGACGGTGACCGTGACGGCCGCGCCGGTGGCGCCGGCGGTGGCGGGCGACTACACGCTGAGCGGGAGCGAGTTGACGATCACGGCGGGCGAGACGGACAGCACCGGCGTCGTGACGATTACCGCGGTGAACAACAGCGTGTACGAAGGGGACAAGACGGTGACGGTGTCGGCCGCGGCGGTGAACACGCTGGGGATCAGGCCACCGCAGAACGTGACCCTGACGATCACCGACGACGAGGCGGCGCCGCTGTTGCCGGCGCTTTCGATCGCCGACGCGAGCGTGGACGAGGGCGATACGGGCAGCGCGACGATGACGTTCACGGTGACGCTGGACCCGATCGCGACGGAAGCCGTGACCGTGGACTGGGCGACGTCCGACGGAACCGCGACCGCCGGGACGGACTACACGGCGGGGAACGGAACCCTGACGTTCAACATCGGCGACTCCAGCAAGACGGTGTCCGTAACCGTGGCGGGCGACGACGTGGACGAGGCGAACGAGACCGTCACGGTGACGCTGTCGAATGCGTCCTCCGGCGCGATGATCGGGGATGGCACGGCGACGGGGACGATCACGGACGACGACGCGTCGCCGAAGGTAACGCTGCTGCTGTCACCGGACACGATCGACGAGGCCGGCGGGACGAGCACGGTGACGGCGAGCCTGGACCGCCCGTCGAGCGAGGACACGACGGTGGAAGGCATCGGCGGCGCCAATGTCGAAGCCTTCTACACGGTGGGGCCGGGCCAGAACCCGGTGTTGACGATCCCGGCGGGCGAGACGGCGAGCACGGGCACGGTGACGATCACGGCCGTGGACAACGACGTGGACGCGCCCGATAAGAGGATAACGGTGTCGGCGGAGGCGTCGAACAGTCTGGGTGTCACGTTCCCGGATGACGTGACGCTGACGATCAGGGACGACGACGACCCGCCGACGGTGACACTGCACCTGAGCCCGGACACGATCGGCGAGGCCGGCGGCGTGAGCACGGCGACGGCGAGTCTGTCCCACCCGTCGGGTCTGGATACGACGGTGACGGTGACGGTGGTGCCGGAGTCGCCGGCAGTGGCGGGCGACTACCGGCTGAGTTCGAACGTGGAGTTGACGATCGCGGCGGGTGAGATGGACAGCACGGGCACGGTGACGATCACCGCGGTGGCCAACGACGTGGACGCGCCGGACAAGGAGGTGACGGTGTGGGCCACGACGACGAACGCGCATTCGGGCTCGGTGCTGGACAGCGCACCGCTGACGATCGAGGACGACGAGGGCCAGCCGACGGTGACCTTGCACCTGTCACCGGACACGATCGACGAGGCCGGCGGGACGAGCACGGTGACGGCGAGCCTGGACCGCCCGTCGAGCGAGGCGACGACGGTGACGGTGACGGCGGCGCCGGAGTCGCCGGCGACGTCAGCGGACTACACGCTGAGCGGGAGCCGGCTGACGATAGCGGCGGGCCAGACGGCGAGCACGGGCACGGTGACGCTCACGGCCGTGGACAACGACCGGTCCGAGGGGAACAAGGAGGTGACGGTGTCTGCCACGGCGGCGAACAGCCAGGGGATCACCGACCCGGACGCGGTGACGCTGACGATCGGAGACGACGAAGCCCCGCCGGTGACGCTGGTGCTGACGCCGGCCGCGATCACGGAGGCCGATGGGGTGAGCACGGTGACGGCGAGTCTGTCCCACCCGTCAGGCGTGGATACGACGGTGACGGTGACGGTGGTGCCGGTGTCGCCGGCGGTGGCGGGCGACTACCGGCTGAGTTCGAACGTGGTGCTGACGATCGCGGCAGGTGCGATGGCGAGCACGGGCACGGTGACGATCACCGGGGTGGACAACGACGTGGACGCGCCGGACAAGGAGGTGACGGTGTGGGCCACGGCGAACAACCCGCACGGAGGCCCGTCCCTGGACAACGTGACGCTGACGATCAGGGACGACGACGACGCGCCGACGGTGACGCTGGTCCTGTCGTCGGCCTTGATCGGTGAGGCCGGCGGGACGAGCACGGTGACGGCGAGCCTGGACCGCCCGTCGAGCGCGGATACGACGGTGACGGTGACGGCGGCGCCGGAGTCGCCGGCGACGTCAGCGGACTACACGCTGAGCGGGAGTCGGTTGACGATCGCAGCGGGCGAGACGACGAGCACGGGCACGGTGACGGTCACGGCCGTGGACAACGACCTGCCCGAGGGGGACAAGGAGGTGACGGTGTTGGCCACGGCGGCGAACAGCCAGGGGATCACGGACCCGGACGCGGTGACGCTCACGATCGTGGATGACGAAGCCCCGCCGGAGTTGTCGATTGGAGACGCCAGCGTGACGGAGGGCGATACGGGCAGCGCGACGATGACGTTCACGCTGTCGCTGGACCGGACGACGACGGGCACGGTGACGGTGGACTGGGCGACCGCGGACGGGACGGCGAGCGCCGGGACGGACTACACCGCGGGGACGGGCAGCCTGACGTTCGACGCCGGGGACTCCAGCAGGACGGTGAGGGTGGCGGTGACGGGCGACGACGTGGACGAGCCGGACGAGACCTTCACGGTGAAGTTGTCGGGCCCGTCGGGCGCGACGCTCGGAGATGCCACGGGGACCGGCACGATCCGGGACGACGATGATGCGCCGACGGTGACGCTGGTGCTGGACCCGGCCTTGATCACGGAGGCGGGAGGGGAGAGCACGGTGACGGCGAGCCTGGACCACCCGTCGAGCGCGGCGACGACGGTGACGGTGGCGGCGGCGCCGGAGTTGCCGGCGGAGGCGGGGGACTACAGGCTGAGCGAGAACCGGGTGCTGACCATCGCGGCGGGCGAGAAGGCGAGCACGGGGCTGGTGACGATAACCGCGGTGGACAACGACGAGGATGCGCCGGACAGGACGGTAACGGTATCGGGCACGGCGACGAACGCCCAGGGGGTCACGGCCCCGGGGGACGTGCCGCTGACGATCGCGGATGACGACGAAGCGCCGACGGTGACGCTGGTGCTGGACCCGGCCTCGGTCACGGAGGCGGGAGGGGAGAGCACGGTGACGGCGAGCCTGGACCGTGCGTCGAGCGCGGCGACGACGGTGACGGTGGCGGCGGCGCCGGAGTTGCCGGCGGAGGCGGGGGACTACAGGCTGAGCGAGAACCGGGTGCTGACCATCGCGGCGGGTGCGACGACGAGCACGGGCGAGGTGACGATCACGGCCGTGGACAACGACATGGATGCACCGGACAAGACGGTGACGGTATCGGGCACGGCGGTGAACACGCAGGGGGTCACGGCCCCGGGGGACGTGCCGCTGACGATCGCTGACGACGACGAAGCGCCGACGGTGACGCTGGTGCTGACGCCGGCTTCGGTCACGGAGGTCGGTGGGGAGAGCACGGTGACGGCTAGCCTGGACCGTGCGTCGAGCGCGGCGACGACGGTGACGGTGACGGCGACACCGGAGTTGCCGGCGGAGGCGGGGGACTACAGGCTGAGCGAGAACCGGGTGCTGAGGATCGCGGCGGGCGCGAGGGCGAGCACGGGGCTGGTGACGATTACGGCGGTGGACAACGACGTGGATGCGCCGGACAAGACGGTGACGGTATCGGGCACGGCGGCGAACGCCCAGGGGATCACGGCCCCGGACGCCGCGACGCTGACAATCGTCGACGACGACCTGCCGGCGCTGTCGGTCGCTGACGCGCGCATGGCCGAGGGTGATTCGGGCAGCGCGTTGCTGGAATTCACGGTGAGTCTGACCCGTGCCAGCGAACAGACGGTGACGGTTGCCTGGGAGACGGCCGACGGGACGGCGACGGCGGGAGAGGACTACCAGGCGGCGCGGGGCACGCTGACGTTCGTGCCCGGAACCACGGAGCGGAGCATCGCGGTAACGGTCTACGGGGACAAGGTGTTGGAAACGGACGAGGAGTTCACGGTAACGCTGAGCGAGCCTGAGAACGCGGTTCTGGATCGAGTTACGGCCACCGGGACGATCGTGGACGACGATGTGGGTGAGATGCGCAGGCGTGCGCTGAGGGCATCGCTGACGGCGTTGGCCGGGACGCTGGCGGTGGACATGGTGGACATGGTGGGCGAGCGTTTCGGGCCGGGACCGCGTGGGGGCTCGCAACTCACCATTGGCAGGGTACAGGTCGAGGGCGGGGGAGCCGAGGTCCGGGATGCTGCCAAGGCCGCGATGGGCGAACCGGCCAAGGCTCCGTGGGGGACGCCGGCGACCGACGCCGGGCTGAGCTTCGATCCCACTCGGCGCTTCGGCTACGAGATGGATCCGTGGGCGACGCCGATGACCGACGCCGGGCGACCGACCACGATCAGGGATCTGGCCACCGGCAGTTCCTTCGACCTGCGGCTGGACGGTGAGGGGGAGGAAGAAGGCAGGGGGGTGACCGTGTGGGGCCGGGGGAGCGTGGCCGGTTTCGCGGGTCGGCCGGAGGGGATGAGTGTGGACGGCAAGCTGTACACCGGCTACGCAGGGGTGGACGGACAGGTGCGCCCGGACCTGCTGGTGGGGCTGGCGCTGGCGCACAGCGTGGGGGCCAGCGCCTACGAGGCAGCGGCGCCGGAGGCAGCGGGGACGGTGGATACGACGCTGACGAGCGTGCTGACGTACCTGCACTGGAAGCCGAGCGAGGGGGACGACTTGTGGGCGGTGCTGGGAGGGGGCTTGGGGGATGCGGTTCTGAAGGACTCTTTCGGACGGTTGGAGAGCGATCTGGGGCTGCTGCTGGCAGCCGGCGGGTGGCGCAGGGGACTGTTCAGGTGGGGTGAGTACGAGTTGGCGTTGAAGGGGGATGCGTTTGCGGTGGGGCTGGAAGCAGACGCTCTATCCGGCATGATGGACGTGGAGCGGCTGCGGGTGCTGCTGGAAGGGCGCGGCGACTGGGACTTGGCAGAGGGGTCGCGGCTGGGCTTGACGCTGGAGGCGGGCGGGCGGCTGGACGCGGGCGCGACGGAGACCGGTCTGGGGGCAGAGGTCGGGGGAGGGGTGGAGTACCGGTATGAGCCGTGGGGGCTGAGCCTGGAGGCGCGGGGGCGGTATCTGGTGGCGCACCAGGAGGAAGGGGTCGAGGACTGGGGATCGAGCTTCGGGTTGCGGGTAGACCCGGGTGAGCGGGACCGTGGATTGTGGGTGTCGGTGGCGCCGACGTGGGGAGCGCCTGCGAGCAGGACGGAGGCGCTGTGGCGGGACGCCGGGCTGGCGGCGGCGTCCGCCCGGGAGACCGGCGCCGAGGGGGAGTCCGCATGGCAGCCGGACAGCATGGAAGTGAGGGTGGGCTACGGGCTGGTGACGCACGATGACGGGAACGGCCGCACGGGGCTGCTCACCGCCTACGGCGCGCTGTCGACGACCGGATCGGACCAGCGCGGTTACCGGCTGGGCGGGAACCTGGCGGTGAACGGCCGGTTCGACCTGAACGTGGAGCTGCAGTGGCAGGAACGAGACGACGGCACGCCGGACCAGCGCGGCTACCGGCTGGGCGGGAACCTGGCGGTGAACGACCAGTTCGATCTGAACGTGGAGTTGCAGCGTCAGGAGCGCGACGGCGGCACGCCGGAACACGGCCTCCGGGCGCAGGCGGGTCTGCGCTGGTAGCACGCCGCCGTCCATGGGCCGCGGTGAGGCAGGCCGTGGTCATCCGTGTCTCGGACGCAGGTTGAAGGCGGCCCGAGTGGCTCGGCTACAAGGCCCCATGCCCACCCTCAGCCTGTCAACTACCCCCCGCACCACCACCTGTCTTGCCCGATAGCGTGGATTGACGGCCTCCGATTAAAAGGTATGATAGGAATGGATGGTTGCTGGGGTGTCCGGGTGGAAGAGGTGGGGAGCGATATCGGTTCAGCGGATGTGTGCGAGGGCTTGGGAGGGGGGGGCTTTCAGGGCGGATTTGGCTTGACAGATTATCGACCGAACCATTGATCGAACAGCTTGAGGTGGTTGTGACACAGGCTCACCATGGTCCACTCGGCGTCGACGGCATGGATACCGCGCAGAGAGAACTGCCGGAGCCACCGCCGACGTGCCGGCCCCGGGACCGCCGGTCAGCGCGGATTCCGCAACGCGAGCTCCGTTCACCCACCTCGGACGGACTCGGATCTCTCCCCCAACCCTCATCTTTTCCCCCACCGGGTCGGCGTCACCCGGTGACCCACTCGTTCCACCCGGATTCCCGAAGCCCCGCCCGTTCTCTACTCCTCCCGCGCTTCATCCGGGGCAAGGTGCTCCCCGCCACAGAACGGCACCGTGATTTTCCCACCGGGAAGTACGAAGCAGACGATCCGGTTCGTAACCTGCCAGGCCGACCTTGACGAGTAGAGGAGGTAGGTTCAAGTGGCTCTTTTCGATCTTCAAGCGGCTCTTTTTAATCAACCATTCGAGTTTTTATCTGCTGCGACAGGCCGCATCCTCGACGACGATCCCCTTTTCGAAGTAGCGGTGGCGGCCGAGTCGGCTACCGTCACGGAAGGGCAGGATGCCGTATGCACCCGGGACGAACGGCATGATTGATCGTCGTCGACTCACCCGCGGCATCCTGCTCCTGCTGCCGGTACTCCTCGTCGCTGCCGCCGGCATCGCACACGCCCAGTCGGTGTCCATCGCCGATGCGGAGCCGGTGGTGGAAGGCGAAACCATGGAGTTTCTGGTGTCGCTGAGCCAAGCGAGCGACGAGGAGATCAGAGTACCTTGGTTAGGGGTTGGTTACTACGTCGCTGGCGACGCCGACAGCGGCAGACAGGAGAGATGTCCCGAGGGTCCACCGGGGGGGCCAGCGGACGGCACGGTGATCTTCCCACCAGGAAGTACGAAGCAGATGATCCGGTTCGTAACGTGCCAGGACGACCGTGACGAGCGGAAGAACTGGGTTCAAGTGCTTCTTCAGCCCGACCCGAACCCTGGGTCGTGGGTTTCTGCGGAAGGCCGGATCCTCGACGACGATGGCCGTTTCGAAGTATCGGTTGCGGCGGAGGCTGCCACGGTCACGGAGGGCCAGGATGCCGTATTCACCCTGACGCGGGCCGAGGGCGGAGATCTCTCGGCGCCACTCACCGTGTCCTTCTCCGTGACCGGCGGCGACGCGGTGCTGGCCGCTGCGCCGCCGACCATCGCTACCTTCGAGGCCAATGCGGACACGGCCCGTGTGGCGCTCGCGACCGTTGCCGACACCACCGACGAGCCACATGCCACCCTCACGCTGACACTGTCCGAGAGCGATGCATATATCCTGGACACGATAGTTGTGAGCGATTACCCTGGCCCGATCAAGCCGAGGGAAGCGACGGTGACCGTGCGGGACGACGACGATCCGCCCACGTTGTCGATCGCCGATCCGCCCGCGGTGGTGGAAGGCGAAACCATCGAGTTTCTTGTGTCGTTGAGCCACGCGAGCGACGAGGAGATCACAGTAATTTGGCAAGCGACCGAAGTCAGGAAAGACACCGCCGATTACAACGAACAGCGTGGAATGGTGACCTTCCCACCGGGAGAGACGGAGCTGACGATCCCGTTCACGACGGAAGATGATTCCAGGGACGAGCAACGGGGGACGAACAAGGCTCAGATGTATGTTACTTGGTTTCCTCATCCTCCTGCCTTCTTGGAAGTCCGGACCCTGGACAACGACGGTCTTTTCGACGTAACGGTGGCGGCTGAGACGGCTACCGTCACCGAAGGGCGGTATGTGTCGTTCATCCTGACGCGAACGGAGGGCGAAGATCTCTCCACGCTGCTCACCGTGTCCTTCACGGTGAGCGGCGGCGACGCGGTGCTGACCAACGCGGCGCCGACCAGCGTGACCTTCCAGCCTGGTGTGGACACGGTGCGCGTGACGCTCGCGACCGCGAATGACCGCACCGACGAGCCGGACGCCACGCTCACGCTGACGCTGGCCGAGAGCGATGCCTATTTCCTCGGCGAGGGCCCGCCGGTTACCTTTGGCGAATTCCCACCCCAGCCGAGGGAAGCGACGGCGACGGTGCGGGACGACGACGATCCGCCCACCGTATCGATCGCCGATGCGCCCGCGGTATCGGAAGGCGGCACGCTCGCATTCCCGGTGCGCCTGACCCACCCGAGCGCCACCGAGATCCGGGTGGACTACACCCTCGGCGGCACGGCGACCGCCGGCACGGACTACACGGACCGCGGCTCGGGAACGGTGACCTTCGCGCCCGGCGTGATCGAGCAGACGATCAGCCTGGCGACGATTGAAGACGACGCATTCGAGACGGCCGACGAAACCGTCGATGTCACGCTGTCGGCTCCGGCCACCGGCACGGCGAGTCTGGGCAAGTCGACAGCCACGGGCACCATCCAGGCCGACACCCACGAGATCTCGTTCGGCGCCGGTACGAACGGCCAGGAGAATCACGCGACCGACGGCAACGTGCCGATCCGCTTCAAGGTGGTGCTGGACCCGCCGGCGAACGTACCCGTTACGGTCGACTACGCCACGTTCGACGACACCGCGACCGCCGGCGCGGACTACGTGGCGAAGAGCGGCACCCTCACCTTCGAGGCCAACGAAACGGAGAAGACGGTCGAGGTGCCGGTCATCGACGACGACATCGTCGAGAGAGAGGAACACGAGAGCGTGGGGCTGCGGCTCTCCAACGTCAGCGCCTCACCCGGGGTTCCGGTCGCGATTCCCGACGCCGAGGAGACCCGCACCATGGCCAGCGAGGACCTCTACGTGCTGTCGTTCGCCTCGCCAGGCGTGGCCGAGGGCCACTCCGGCACGACCGACCTCACCTTCACGGCGAGTCTGAGCAAGGCGGCCGACTTCGACGTGCGGATGAATCTCCTCACCCATGCGGGTGGCACGGCGACCGCCGGCGAGGACTACGTGGAACAGGTCGGCGACGGTACGACGTTCGCGCCTTCTCGAACCTTCGCGCCCGGCGAAACCGAAAAGACGGTCACGGTCGGCGTCACGGGAGACGACGAGGTCGAGCCCGACGAAACGGTCAGGTTCAAGGGCGTGCTGGGCAGCCATTGCGTCTTGCCGGAGAACCCCCTCATCGACTGCTTCGTCGAACCGGGCCGGCACGAAGCCATCGCCACGGGCACGATCCGCAACGACGACCACGAGATCTCGTTCGATAGTCCTAAAAGCAGCTACGGGTACGAGTACGACGAGCTGCTTGATGGCCCCCGGTCGATCAAGTTCAACGTGGTTCTCGATCCACCGGCGCCCGCCCCGGTAACGGTCCGCTACGAAACGGTCGCCTCCACTTCTCTGGACGCAGCGACAAGCGGCGTGGATTACCGGCCGACGAGCGGCACCCTGACGTTCGCGCCCGGTGACACGACGAAGACGGTCGAGGTCGTCGTCCTCGACGACGATATCGTCGAGCAAAGCGAGAACGTGGTGCTCCGGCTCTCGAACGCGAGGTCCGCCTCGGAGGCTATCGGGGTCGCGATTGTCGATGCCGAGTTGAGCCGATCGATAACCAGCGACGACGAATACACCCTGTCCATCGACTCGCCAAGCGTGCTCGAGGGTCGATCGGGCACGATGTCGCTCACGTTCACGGTGCGCCTGAGCAAGCAGGCGGCCTTCCAGGTGAAGGCCGGTTTCAGCACCGCCGGCGGCACCGCGACCGCCGGCGAGGACTACGTGGCAATCACCGACCAGGAGCTGACGTTCCCGGCGGGCGTAACCGAGCAGCAGGTCGCAGTCACGGTCAACGGCGACACCGTCGGGGAACCGGACGAAACGGTGGACGTGACGGTCTCCCTGCGTCCCGGGTATGCCGGCAAGTACGCCGAGGCCGGCGGCGATACGGCGACCGGCAGGGGCACGATCCTCGACACCGGCCACGAGATCTCCTTCGGCGCCGGTTCGAACGGCCAGGAGAATCACGGCACCGACGGCAACCGGCCGGTCCGCTTCAAGGTGGTGCTGGACCCGCCCGCAACCGTCCCGATAACGGTCCGCTACCAGCCGGTCGAGGGCGACGGCCTGGCGACCAGCGGCGTGGACTATACACCGAAAAGCGGCACCCTCACGTTCGCGCCCAGCGAAACCGCGAGGATAGTCGAGGTCGCGGTCATCGACGACGATCTCGTCGAGCCTGCGGAAGCGGTGCAGCTCTCGCTCTCGGATGCGACCGCCTCGTCGGGGGGGCGGGTCACCATCGCGGACTACCGGCAGCAGGTCCCCCGCCACGACATCTACGAGATCATCAGCGAGGACCGCGCCGAGCTGACGGTGGACTCGCCGAGCGTGGCCGAGGGTCAGTCGGGCAGCACGGATCTCACCTTCACGGCGACCCTGAGCAAGGCGGCGTCCTTTCCGGTGAAGATCGACTACACCGTGGGCGGCTCGGCCACCGCCGGCGAGGACTACGATGCGGCGTTCACCGACGGCAGCCTGACGTTCCAGCCCGGTGAGACCCGCAAGCAGCTCACGGCCACGGTCGACGGCGACCAGGACTTCGAGCCCGACGAAACGGTGGAAGTGACGTTCACGGTCACCACGGATCACGACGCGAACGCCTTCGTTTCCGTCGGGGATCCGGCGACGGGCACGATCCGCAACGACGACCGCGTGATTTCGATCCATCAGAACGACAGTTGGAGCGGGTTCGAGAACGACCCCGACATACATGAACAGTTCCGTTCGATCCGGTTCAAGGTCGTTCTGGACTCGCCCGCGCCCGCCCCGGTGACGGTGGACTACGAGACCTTCGACGATACGGCGTCAGGCAGCGCGGCGACCGCCGGCGCGGACTACGTGGCGAAGAGCGGCACCCTCACCTTCGCGGCCAACGAAACGGAGCAGACGGTCGACATCACGCTCCTCGACGACGACATCGTCGAGGAAGACGAGCGCGTGGGGCTGCGGCTCTCGAACGCGAGTACCGACTCGGAGGAGTTCGGGGTCGAGATTCCCGACGCCGAGGACAGGCGCTCCATATACAGCGATGACCAATACGCGCTGTCGATCGACTCGCCGAGCGTGATCGAGGGTCGCTCGGGCACGACGGATCTCACGTTCACGGTGAGCCTGAGCAAGGAGGCGTCCTTTCCGGTGCCGGTCAGCTACACCGTGGGCGGCGGCACGGCAACCGCCGGCGAGGACTACGTGACGCCCGCCGACACCAGCCTGACGTTCGCGGCTGGCGATACCCGGAAGCAGATCACGGTCACGGTCAACGGCGACACCGTCCACGAACCGAACGAAACGGTGGAGGTTACGGTCTCCCTGCATCCCGGGGTTGCCGGCAAGTACGCCGAGGCCGGCGGGGAGTCGGCGACCGGCACGGGCACGATCCTCGGCGACGACCACCGGATCTCGTTCGGCGACGGTTCGGACGGCTACGAGAATCACGCCGACGACGGCAACCAGCCGGTCAGGTACAAGGTGGTTCTGGACCCGCCGGCGACCGTCCCCGTGACGGTCAACTACGTGACGGAAGAGGGTACGGCGACGAGTCCCGAGGACTTCGTATCGTGGGCCGGGCTCCTCAGGTTCTACCCGGGCCAGACGGAAAGGCTCCTCGAGTTCGCCGTCAAGAACGACGGTATCGTCGAGCAGGTCGAGACACTGGAACTCGTGCTCTCGAGCCCGATGGTAGAAGGCTCCAACGTCGCCGGCAGCGTCGCCGCCGCATCGACGGTCACGTTACCGACCGCCCGGCGAACACGGAACATCCACAGCGACGACCGCTACGCGCTTTCCATCGACTCGCCGAGCGTGGACGAAGGCGATGCGGGAAGCACCAATCTCACCTTCACCATCGCCATGAGCAAAGCGGCCGCCTTTCCGGTGACGATCGACTATGCCACGGTCCAAACCGCGCCCAATCCGGCGACCCGGGGCGAGGACTTCACGGGGCCCGAGGACGGTTCGCTTACGTTCGCTCCCGGCGACACCGACAAACGGATCACGTTCACGGTAACCGGCGACGAAGACGGCGAAGCGGACGAAACGGTGGTGGTCCGGGTCACCCGGACCGGCAGCCAGCCCTACGCCGACGGCGACCAGCGCATCTATGGCACCGGCACGATACGGAACGACGACAGCCCCGCCATCGCCTTCGGCCCGATCACGTTCCCGACCGAGAACGGCGACGTCCCGCTCACGTTCACGGTGGTTCTGAGTCCATCGGTGTCCGAGCCGGTGACCGTCGACTACGCGACCGACGACGCGAATACCACCGGCAAGAACACGGCGACGAGCGGCGTGGACTACCGGCCGGCAAGCGGCACCCTGACATTCGCGCCCGGCGAGACCAGCAAGACGGTCGAGGTTGCGCTCCTCGAC
This sequence comes from uncultured Binatia bacterium (SeqCode), assembly GCA_965214905.1. Taxonomy (GTDB): domain Bacteria; phylum Desulfobacterota; class Binatia; order UBA9968; family JAJDTQ01; genus JAJDTQ01. Next base: position 1,068,109 of record OZ243984.1, on the reverse strand, counting down.
GACGATCTCGTCGAGATCAAGGAGCAGGTGATTTTCCTGCTTTCGAACGTAAACGGAGCCGGGGCCACGATTGCGGACGCCGAGGCGATGAGTGGGATCAACAGCGAGGAACGCTACGCGCTGTCCATCGACTCGCCGAGCGTGCGCGAGGGCGACACGGGCGCCACCGACCTCGAGTTCACGGTGCGCCTGAGCAAGCCGGCAGCCTTCGATGTGCTGGTCGATACCACCGTTGGCGGCTCGGCGACCGAGGGCGACGACTACACGGGGCTCGCGGGCGATGATTACACGCCCGCCACCGGCCGGCTCAGGTTTCCGGCCGGCGAAACCGAAACGACGCTCACGGCCACGGTCACGGGCGACGACGACGCCGAGCCCGACGAGACGGTGGAGGTCCGGGTCGCCCTGGTTCGAGGCTATGACCGGGGCTTTTTCGCCGAGCCCGGCGGGAGCAGCGCGACGGGCACGGGCACGATCCTGAACGACGAATACGACATTTCGGTCGTCGAACCCGCTGTTCTGGACGAACCCGCAGTCGGCCAGACCGCCGTCCTCGAATTCGTCGTGAACCTGTCGGCAACGGCGAACGCCCCGGTGATGGTGGACTACGAAACCTCCGACGGCACGGCGACCGCCGGCGCGGACTACGAATCGGCCAGCGGCACGCTCACCTTCGAAGCCGGCGACTCCTCGAAGTCGATCGACATCGTGGTCAACGGCGACGATGTATTCGAACCGGATGTCGAGGACCTGCGCCTCCGGCTCTCGAACCCGCGCGGGCCGTCGGACGCCGACGTCAGGCTCGCGGTGGACAATCTGGGCGTTCCCAGGACCGTCTTCTCAGGGTCGATCCGGGACAGGCTGAGACTCACGATCGACTCGCCCAGCGTGCTGGAGGGCGACAACGTAGAGCATCCGCTCGTCTTTACGCTACGGCTGAACCAGCCGTGGGACGAGGAGCTTGTGGTCGACGTTCCGGTAATCGGCGGCACGGCGACCCCCGGGGTGGACTATAAAGGCAGTCTTCTGTCGCCGCAGGTGATCTTCCGGGCCGGTGAACGAGAAAAAGAGTTGCAATTCACCATCGTCGGCGACGACCGGATCGAACCCGACGAGACGGTGGAACTCACCATCGACGCGCCGCCGGTCTTCGATCCGGACGGGACGGACCGGGTGACGATCGTCGCCACCGGCACCATCCTGAACAATGACCACGAGGTCACCATCGACTCGCCACGGGTGACGGAGGGCGCGCCGGGCAAGACGACGCCCCTCCGGTTCACGGTGAGTCTGCGCCCGGCGGTGTCCAGCGGCGAAGTAACCATCGATTATGCAACGGCCGACGGAGCGAGGGAAAGCGCATCCAGACTTTTCGGCGCGGTCAAGAGCAATGCACCGGGGGTCGGGAACGACGACTACGAGGCGAAGAGCGGCCAGCTCAGGTTCCCCGCCGGAACCGCCACGCAGGAGATCGAAGTCACGGTCAACGGCGACAGCTTCTCCGAGAACGACGAATTTCTGGAAGTGCGCCTTTCCGAGGTGTCCGGCCCCGACGGGATCAAGCTACGGTTTCCGCACTTGGTCGGCCACGTCGGGAAGGGCTGGATCGAAAACGACGACGCCTTCACCTACACCATCCCGGAGGGAAATTCGCCGAGTGTGCTGGAAGGCCCAAGACGCAGAACGGCGGAGGATGGCCGCACCGTAACGCAAACGTATCTTCGGGTCGAAATCCATACGAACCGGCAGGACTACAGCGATGGCCGCTGCTATGCGGACGGCGGCACGGCGGGCGGCGCCAACCCCGAACCCGGATCTCCCTTCATACGCGGACCAGACACCGACTATTACGCGGGCTCCGGCGACGAACTGGCTCACGTCGACACGTATGATGGAGCAAGCGACGACACAACCTATATCTGGTGCCTGTTCACCATATACAGCGACGACCATATCGAGGAGGATGAGACGGCACACATCAATTATCGGAACAGCGACGCGGGGCTCGCGCCCAATGGCGTGCGCATAAGCACCGTTACCATCGTGAACGACGACCATGCGCTGTCGGTCGACTCTCCCAGCGTGAACGAGGGCGACAGCGGCACGGCAGACCTGGAGTTCACGGTAACGCTGGATCCGGCGTCCACCGGGTCGGTAACGGTGGACTACGCCACCAGAGACGGCAGCGCCAGGTCCGGCGGCGCCGCGAATGGCGGCGGCGACGACTACGAGGCGGCGAACGGCACGCTCACCTTCGCGCCCGGCGAGACCACGCAGACGGTCACGGTCACCGTCAACGGCGACACGACCAGCGAACAGGACGAGACGGTCGAACTTACGCTCTCGAATCCATCCGGCCCCGGGTTCTCGACGATCAAACTTCCCGAGGATCCGGGTACCGGCACGATCACGGACGACGACGACGCGCCCACGGTGACGCTGGTGCTGAGCCCGGACACGATCGGGGAGAACGGTGGAGTCAGCACGGTCACCGCGACCCTGGACCATCCGTCGAGCGAGGCGACGACGGTGACGGTGTCGGCGGCGCCGGTGGCGCCGGCGGTGGCGGCCGATTACACGCTGGCCGGGAGCCAGTTGACCATCGCGGCGGGCGAGACCGCGAGCACAGGCGTCGTGACGATCACCGCCGCCGACAACGACGTGGACGCCCTGGACAAGGAAGTGACGGTCTCGGCCACGGCCGCGAACGACCAGGGGATCACGGCTCCGCAGGACGCGACGCTGACGATCGAGGACGACGACGCGCCGGCGCTGTCGATCGACGACGCGAGCGTGACCGAGGGCGACCAAGGCGAGACCGCCACGCTGACCTTCACGGTGACGCTGGACCCGGCGGCGACGCTGCCGGTGACCGTGGACTGGAAGACGTCCGACGGGACGGCGACCGCCGGGACGGACTACACGGCCGCGAACGGAACCCTGACCTTCAACACCGGAGACGAGAGCAAGACCGTTGCGGTAACGGTGACGGGCGACGACGCGGACGAGCCCAACGAGATCTTCACCGTGACCCTGTCGAACGCGCCCGGCGCGACGCTTGAGGATGCCACGGCCACCGGCAAGATCACCGACGACGACGGCCCGCCGGCGCTGACGCTGGTTCTGACCCCGGCCTCGATCGGCGAGAACGGGGGCAAGAGCACGGTGACGGCGACCCTGGACCGTGCATCGAGCGCCGCGACCACGTTGACGGTGACGGCGGCGCCGGTGGATCCGGCGGTGGCGACCGACTACACGCTGGCCGGGAGCCAGTTGACGATCCCCGCCGACTCCCTGACGAGCACGGGCGAGGTGACGATTACCGCCGTCGACAACGATGTGGACGACCTCGACAGGGAGGTGACGGTCTCGGCCACGGCGGAGAACGCCCAGGGCGTCACGGACCCGGACGACGCGACGCTGACGATCACGGACGACGACGCGCCGTCGCTGTCGATCGGCGATGCCAGCGTGGCCGAGGGCGACGACGGCGAGAGCGCGACGCTGAGCTTCACGGTGACCCTGACCCCGGCGGCGACGCTGCCGGTGACGGTGGACTGGAAGACCGCCGACGGGACGGCGACCGCCGGAGCGGACTACACGGCCGGGAGCGGAACCCTGACCTTCGAGACCGGCGACGAAACCAGGACGATCTCGGTGACGGTGACGGGCGACGACGCGGACGAGCCCAACGAGACCCTGACGGCGACCCTGTCGAACGCGCCGGGCGCGACGCTCGCTGACGCCACGGGTGCCGGCACGATCACCGACGACGACGACGCGCCCACGGTGACGCTGGTGCTGACGCCGGCCTCGATCACGGAGGCTGGTGGCAAGAGCAGGGTAACGGCGATCCTGGACCGCCCGTCGAGCGCCGCAACCACGGTCACGGTCTCAGCCACACCGGTGTCGCCGGCGCTCGCGGGCGACTACACCCTGAGCGCGAACACGACGCTGACCATTCCGGCCGACTCCCTGGCGAGCACCGGCGTCGTGACGATCACCGCCGCGGACAACACCGTGTACGAGGGCGACAAGACCGTGACGGTCTCGGCCACGGCGCAGAACGACCAGGGCGTCACGGCCCCGGACAGCGCGACGCTGACGATCACGGAGAACGACGCGGCGCCGGTGGTGACGGTGGCGGCGGAGACGGCCGCGGTCACGGAAGGCGAGGACGCGGTCTTCGTCCTGACCCGGGCGGGCGCCGACGTCACCACGCCGCTGGCCGTGGACTTCACGCTCGCCGACCCCGACACGGTGCTGGAACAGGAAGCCCCGACCACGGCCACCATCCCGGCCGGCGAGACCACGGCGAAGGTGGCGCTGGCGACCGACGACGACGCGGCCCACGAGGAGGCCGCCACGCTGACGCTGACGCTGGCCGACGGCGACGGCTACGACCTGGGCTCGGCGGCGTCGGCGACGGTCACGGTGCGGGACGACGACCCGCCGGGGCAGGAACTGGATTCCGACGCCGCGGTGACGGTGGCGGCGGACCGGGCCGAGGTCACGGAGGGCGAGGATGCGGTCTTCACGCTGACGCGGACGGGAAGCGTGTCGGCCGAGCTGGCGGTGACGATCGCGTTAACGGGCGGCGACGGGGTGCTGGCGGACGCGCCGCCGATCGAGGCCACCTTCGGGGCCGGTGCGGCCACGACGCAGGTGACGCTGGCGACCGAGGACGACGAGGTCGACGCGCCGGACGCCGCGCTGACGCTGACGGTGACCGACGGCGACGCCTACTACCCCGGCGAGCCGTCCGAGGCCACCGTGACGGTGCAGGACGACGACGACACGCCGACGGTGACGCTGGTCCTGACCCCGGCCTCGATCACGGAGAACGGCGGCAGCAGCACGGTGACCGCGACCCTGGACCGCCCATCGAGCGAAGCCACGACGGTCACGGTCTCGGCCACGCCCGTTTCGCCGGCGCTCGCGGGCGACTACACGCTCAGCGCGAACCTGACGCTGACGATTCCGGCCGACTCCCTGACAAGCACCGGCGTCGTGACGATCACCGCCGTGAACAACGACGTGGACGCCGCGGACAAGGAAGTGACGGTCTCGGCCACGGCCACGAACAGCCAGGGGGTCACGGCCCCGGACAACGTGACCCTGACGATCACCGACGACGAGACGCCCGTGGTGACGGTGGCAGCGGAAACGGCGACGGTCACCGAGGGCGGGGAGGCGGCGTTCACGCTGACGCGGGTGGGCGACCTGTCGGGCGAGTTGGCGGTGACCTTCGGGGTGACGGGCGGCGGGACGGTGCTGACCGACACTCCGCCGACCGGCGCCACCTTCGGGGCGAACGCGGCCACGGTGCGGGTGGCGCTGGCGACCGAGGACGACCAGCAGGACGAACCGAACGCCACCCTCACGCTGGCGCTGACCGACGGCGCCGACTATGACCTGGGCACGTCGTCCGAGGCCGAGGTGACGGTCGAGGACAACGACGATGCACCGACGGTGACGCTGGTGCTGGACCCGGCCACGATCGGGGAGAACGGGGAGAAGAGCACGGTGACGGCGACCCTGGACCGTCCGTCGAGCCAGGCGACGACGGTGACGGTGGCGGCGGCGCCGGTGGACCCGGCGGTGGCGGGCGACTACACGCTGAGCATGAACACCACGCTGACGATTGCGTCCGGTCAGACCACGAGCACGGGCGAGGTGACGATCACCGCCGTCGACAACGCCGTGGACGCCGTGGACAAGGAGGTGACGGTCTCGGCCACGGCCACGAACAGCCAGGGGGTCACGGCCCCGCCGAACGTGACGCTGACGATCGAGGACGACGACGCGCCGTCGCTGGCGATCGGCGACGCGGGCGTGACCGAGGGCGACGCGGGTGGGAGCGCGACGCTGAGTTTCACGGTGACGCTGAGCCCGGCGGCGACGCTGCCGGTGACGGTGGACTGGGCGACGTCCGACGGGACCGCGGAAGCCGGGACGGACTACACGGCTGGGAACGGGAGCCTGACGTTCAACACCGGCGACGACACCAAGACCATCACGGTGACGGTGACCGGCGACGACGCGGACGAGCCGAACGAGACGTTGACGGTGACGCTGACGAACGAGTCGGGCGCGACGCTCGGGGATGCCACGGGCACCGGGACGATCACGGACGACGACGCGCCGACGGTGACGCTGGTCCTGACCCCGGCCTCGATCACGGAGGCCGGGGGCAAGAGCACGGTGACCGCGACGCTGGACCGCCCGTCGAGCGCGGCGACCACGGTGACGTTGACGGCAACGCCGGTGTCGCCGGCAGTGGCGAACGACTACACCCTGAGCCTGAACACGACGTTGACGATCGCGGCCGGTCAGACCACGAGCACGGGGGTGGTGACGATCACCGCCGCGAACAACACCGTGTACGAGGGTGACAAGACGGTGACGGTGTCGGCCACCGCAACGAACGACCAGGGGGTCACGGCCCCGCAGGACGTGACGCTGACGATCACCGAAGACGACACGGCGCCGGTGGTGACGGTGGCGGCGGAGACAGCCACGATCACGGAAGGCGGGGACACGGTCTTCATCCTGACGCGGGCGAGCGCCGACATCACCACGCCGCTGGTCGTGGACTTCACGGTCGCCGACCCGAACACGGTGCTGGACCAGGCGGCCCCGACCAGGGCCACGATTCCGGCCGACGAGACCACGGTCAAGGTGCCGCTGGCGACCGGCGACGACGCGGCCCACGAGCCGGACGCGACGCTGACGCTGACGGTGACCGACGGCGACATCTACGGCTTGGGCTCGGAGTCATCGGCCACGGTCACGGTGGAGGACAACGATCCTCCGGGCCGGGTATCGGCGGCCGACGCCGCGGTGACGGTGGCGGCGGCCGATGCGGCGATCACGGAAGGCGGGGACGCGGTGTTCACGCTGACGCGGACAGAGGGTGTGTCGGAGGAGTTGGTGGTGACGATCGCGGTGACGGGGGGCGGCGGAGTGCTGGCCGATGAGCCGCCGACCGAAGCCACCTTCGGGGCTGGCGCGGCCACGACGCAGGTGACGCTGGCGACCGCTGACGACGAGGTCGACGAGCCGGACGCGACGCTGACGGTGACGGTGACCGACGGCGACGACTACTACCCGGGCGATCCGGCCGAAGCCGGGACCACGGTGGAGGACGACGATGCTACGCCCACGGTGACGCTGGTCTTGACGCCGCCATCGATCGGGGAGGCCGGCGGGAAGAGCACGATGACGGCGAGCCTGGACCGTGCGTCGAGCGCGGCGACGACGGTGACGGTGGCAGTGACGCCGGTGGACCCGGCGGTGGCGGGCGACTACACGCTGAGCGGGAGCCAGTTGACGATCGCGGCGGGCGCGACGGACAGCACGGGCGAGGTGACGATCACGGCCGTGGACAACGCCGTGGACGCCGCGGACAAGGAGGTGACGGTGTCGGCCACGGCGGAGAACGACCAGGGGATCACGAACCCGGACGCCGTGACACTGACGATCACGGACGACGAGGTGCCGGTGGTGGCGGTGGCGGCGGAGACGGCGAGGGTGACCGAGGGCGCGGAGGCGGCGTTCACGCTGACGCGGGACGGGGATCTGTTGGCGGCGCTGGAGGTGACGTTTGCGGTGACGGATGGCAGCGGCGTGCTGAGCGGCGAGCCGCCGACCGCAGCCACCTTCGAGGCCAACGCGGCCACCGTGCGCGTGGCGCTGGCGACCGAGGACGACCAGCGCGACGAACCGAACGCGACGCTGACGCTGGCGCTGACCGACGGCGCCGACTATGACCTGGGCACGTCGTCCGATGCCGAGGTGACGGTCGAGGACAACGACGGCGCACCGGCGGTGACGCTGGTCCTGACCCCGGACACGATCGGTGAGAACGGCGGCAAGAGCACGGTGACCGCGAGTCTGGACCGTGCGTCGAGCGCGGCGACGACGGTGACGGTGACGGTCACGCCGGTGGACCCGGCGGTGGCGGGCGACTACACGCTGAGCACGAACACGACGCTGACAGTCGCGACGGGTGAGACGACGAGCACGGGCGAGGTGACGATCACCGCCGTGAACAACGACGTGGACGCCCTGGACAAGAAAGTGACGGTGTCGGCCACGGCGACGAACAGCCAGGGGGTCACGGCCCCGCAGGCGGTGACGCTGACGATCACCGACGACGACGCGCCGTCGCTGTCGATCGGCGACGCGAGCGTGGGTGAGGGCGACTTGGGCGAGAGCGCGACGCTGACGTTCACGGTGACGCTGGACCCGGCGGCGACGCTGCCGGTGACGGTGGACTGGAAGACGACCGCCGGGACGGCGACCGCCGGGACGGACTACACGGTGGGGAACGGCAGCCTGAGGTTCGACACCGGAGATGAGACCAAGACCATCATGGTGACGGTGACGGGCGACGACGCGGACGAGCCGAACGAGACGGTGACGGTGACGCTGTCGAACGCGCCGGGCGCGACGATCACGGACGCAACCGGAACCGGGACGATCACGGACGACGACGACGCGCCCACGGTGACGCTGGTCCTGACCCCGGACACGATCGGTGAGAACGGCGGGAAGAGCACGGTGACGGCAACCCTGGACCATCCGTCGAGCCAAGCGACGACGGTGACGTTGACGGTGACGCCGGTATCGCCGACGGTAGCGAACGACTACACGCTGGTCGGGAGCCAGTTGACGATCGCGGCCCACTCCTTGGCGAGCACGGGGGTGGTGACGATCACCGCCGCGAACAACACCGTGTACGAGGGTGACAAGACGGTGGCGGTGTCGGCTACCGCAACGAACGACCAGGGGGTCACGGCCCCGCAGGACGTGACGCTGACGATCACCGACGACGACGCGGCGCCGGTGGTGACGGTGGCGGCGGAGACGGCCACGATCACGGAAGGCGGGGCCGCGGTCTTCATCCTGACCCGGGCGAGTGCCGACATCACCACGCCGCTGGCCGTGGACTTCACGGTCGCCGACCCGAACGCGGTGCTGGACCAGGCGGCCCCGACCACGGCCACGATCCCGGCCGACGAGACCACGGTCAAGGTGACGCTGGCGACCGACGACGACGCGGCCCACGAGCCGGACGCGACGGTGACGCTGACGGTGACCGACGGCGACGACTACGACCTGGGCACGGAGTCGTCGGCGACGGTGACGGTGGAGGACAATGATCCTCCGGGCCAGGAATTGGAGTCCGACGCCGCGGTGACGGTGGCGGCGGACGAGGCGGCGGTCACGGAAGGGGCGGACGCGGTGTTCACGCTGACGCGGACAGGGAGTGCGTCGGAGGAGTTGGTGGTGACGATCGCGGTGACGGGGGGCGGCGAGGTGCAGGCCGATGAGCCGCCGACCGAGGCCACCTTCGGGGCCGGCGTGGCCACGACGCAGGTGACGCTGGCGACCGACGACGACGAGGTGGATGAGCCGGACGCGACGCTGACGCTGACGGTGATCGACGGCGACGACTACTACCCAGGCGAGCCGGGCGAAGCCGAGGTCACGGTGCAGGACAACGACGACAAGCCCAAGGTGACGCTGGTCCTGGACCCGGCCACGATCGGGGAGAACGGCGGCAAGAGCACGGTGACGGCGAGCCTGGACCGTGCGTCGAGCGCGGCGACGACGGTGACGGTGGCAGTGACGCCGGTGGACCCGGCCGTGGCGGGCGACTACACGCTGAGCGGGAGCCAGTTGACGATCGCGGCGGGCGCGACGACGAGCACGGGCGAGGTGACGATCACGGCCGTGGACAACGACGTGGACGCCGCGGACAAGAAGGTGACGGTGTCGGCTACGGCGGAGAACGAGCAGGGGGTCACGAACCCGGACGCCGTGACACTGACGATCACGGACGACGAGGTGCCGGTGGTGGCGGTGGCGGCGGAGACGGCGAGGGTGACCGAGGGCGCGGAGGCGGCGTTCACGCTGACGCGGGACGGGGATCTGTTGGCGGTGCTGGAGGTGACGTTTGCGGTGACGGATGGCAGCGGCGTGCTGAGCGGCGAGCCGCCGACCGCAGCCACCTTCGAGGCCAACGCGGCCACCGTGCGCGTGGCGCTGGCGACCGAGGACGACCGGCGCGACGAACCGAACGCGACGCTGACGCTGGCGCTGACCGACGGCGCCGACTATGACCTGGGCACGTCGTCCGAGGCCGAGGTGACGGTGGAGGACAACGACGATGCGTCGACGGTGACGCTGGTGCTGGACCCGGCCACGATATGGGAGAACGGCGGCAAGAGCACGGTGACGGCGACGCTGGACCATGCGTCGAGCGAGGCGACCACGGTGACGGTCTCGGCCACGCCGGTGGACCCGGCGGTGGCGAGCGACTACACGCTGGTCGGGAGCCAGTTGACGATTCCGGCCAACTCTCTGACGAGCACGGGCGAGGTAACGATCACCGCCGTGAACAACGACGTGGACGCCCTGGACAAGGAAGTGACGGTGTCGGCCACGGCGGAGAACAGCCAGGGGGTCACGGCCCCGCAGGACGTGACGCTGACGATCGAAGACGACGATATGCCGGAGCTGTCGATCGGCGACGCGAGCGTGGGTGAGGGCGACGAAGGCGACAGCCCGACGCTGACGTTCACGGTGACGCTGAGCCCGGCGGCGACGCTGCCGGTGACGGTGGACTGGACGACATCCGACGGGACCGCGATCGCTGGGACGGACTACACGGCTGGGAACGGAAGCCTGAGGTTCGACACAGGAGATGAGACCAAGACCATCACGGTGACGGTGACGGGCGACGACGCGGACGAGCCGAACGAGACCTTGACGGTGATGCTGACGAACGCGCCGGGCGCGACGCTCGGGAAGGCCACGGGCACCGGGACGATCACCGACGACGACGGGCCGCCGGCGGTGACGCTGGTCCTGACGCCGGCCTCGATCGGGGAGGCCGGGGGCAAGAGCACGGTGACGGCGACGCTGGACCGTGCGTCGAGCGCGGCGACGACGGTGACGGTGGCGGTGACGCCGGTGGACCCGGCGGTGGCGAGCGACTACACGCTGGTCGGGAGCCAGTTGACGATCGCGGCGGGCGCGACGACGAGCACGGGCGAGGTGACGATCACGGCCGTGGACAACGACGTGGACGCCGCGGACAAGAAGGTGACGGTGTCGGCTACGGCGACGAACAGCCAGGGGGTCACGGCTCCGCAGGACGTGACGCTGACGATCGAAGACGACGATATGCCGGAGCTGTCGATCGGCGACGCGAGCGTGGGTGAGGGCGACGAAGGCGAGAGCGCGACGCTGACGTTCACGGTGATGCTGAGCCCGGCGGCGACGCTGCCGGTGACGGTGGACTGGGCGACGTCCGACGGGACGGCCACCGCCGGGACGGACTACACGGCGGCGAACGGGAGCCTGAGGTTCGACACCGGAGATGAGACCAAGACCATCACGGTGACGGTGACGGGCGACGACGCGGACGAGCCGAACGAGACGTTGACGGTGACGCTGTCGAACGCACCGGGCGCGACGATCACGGATGCTACGGGAACCGGCACGATCACGGACGACGACGGGCCGCCGGCGGTGACGCTGGTCCTGACGCCGGTCTCGATTACGGAAGCCGGCGGGAAGAGCACGGTGACGGCGACGCTGGACCGTGCGTCGAGCGCGGCGACGACGGTGACGGTATCGGCGGCGCCGGTGACGCCGGCGGTGGCGAACGACTACACGCTGGTCGGGAGCCAGTTGACGATCGCGGCCGGTCAGACGACGAGCACGGGCGAGGTGACGATCACGGCCGTGAACAACGACGTGGACGCCCTGGACAAGGAGGTGACGGTGTCGGCCACGGCGACGAACGCGCAGGGGGTCACGGCCCCGCCGAACGTGACGCTCACGATCACCGACGACGACGTGCCGTCGCTGTCGATCGGCGACGCGAGCGTGACCGAGGGCGATGAGGGCGAGAGCGCGACGCTGACCTTCACGGTGACGCTGAGCCCGGCGGCGACGCTGCCGGTGACGGTGGACTGGAAGACGTCGGACGGGACGGCCACCGCCGGGACGGACTACACGGCGGGGAACGGCAGCCTGAGGTTCGACACCGGAGATGAGACCAAGACTATCACGGTGACGGTGACGGGCGATGACGCGGACGAGCCCAACGAGACGGTGACGGTGACGCTGACGAACGCGCCGGGCGCGACGCTCGGGAAGGCCACGGGCACCGGCACGATCACGGACGACGACGGGCCGCCAGCGGTGACGCTGGTCCTGACCCCGGCCTCGATCACGGAAAACGGCGGCAAGAGCACGGTGACCGCGACCCTGGACCATCCGTCGAGCCAGGCGACGACGGTGACGGTGACGGCGGCGCCAGTATCGCCGACAGTGGCGGGCGACTACACGCTGAGCACGAACAAGACGCTGACGATCGCGGCGGACGCGACGACGAGCACGGGCGAGGTGACGATCACGGCCGTGAACAACGACGTGGACGCTCTGGACAAGACGGTGACGGTGTCGGCCACGGCGACGAACAGCCAGGGGGTCACGGCTCCGCAGCACGTGACGCTGACGATCGAAGACGACGATATGCCGGAGCTGTCGATCGGCGACGCGAGCGTGGGTGAGGGCGACGAAGGCGAGAGCGCGACGCTGACCTTCACGGTGACGCTGAGCCCGGCGGCGACGCTGCCGGTAACGGTGGACTGGAAGACGTCGGACGGGACGGCGACCGCCGGGACGGACTACACGGCGGCGAACGGGAGCCTGAGGTTCGACACCGGAGATGAGACCAAGACCATCACGGTGACGGTGACGGGCGATGACGCGGACGAGCCCAACGAGACGGTGACGGTGACGCTGACGAACGCGCCGGGCGCGACGCTCGGGAAGGCCACGGGCACCGGCACGATCACGGACGACGACGGGCCGCCAGCGGTGACGCTGGTCCTGACCCCGGCCTCGATCACGGAAAACGGCGGCAAGAGCACGGTGACCGCGACCCTGGACCATCCGTCGAGCCAGGCGACGACGGTGACGGTGACGGCGGCGCCAGTATCGCCGACAGTGGCGGGCGACTACACGCTGAGCACGAACAAGACGCTGACGATCGCGGCGGACGCGACGACGAGCACGGGCGAGGTGACGATCACGGCCGTGAACAACGACGTGGACGCTCTGGACAAGACGGTGACGGTGTCGGCCACGGCGACGAACAGCCAGGGGGTCACGGCTCCGCAGGACGTGACGCTGACGATCGAAGACGACGATATGCCGGAGCTGTCGATCGGCGACGCGAGCGTGGGTGAGGGCGACGAAGGCGAGAGCGCGACGCTGACGTTCACGGTGACGCTGAGCCCGGCGGCGACGCTGCCGGTGACGGTGGACTGGGCGACGTCCGACGGGACGGCGACCGCCGGGACGGACTACACGGCGGCGAACGGGAGCCTGAGGTTCGACACCGGAGATGAGACCAAGACCATCACGGTGACGGTGACGGGCGACGACGCGGACGAGCCGAACGAGACGTTGACGGTGACGCTGTCGAACGCACCGGGCGCGACGATCACGGATGCTACGGGAACCGGCACGATCACGGACGACGACGGGCCGCCGGCGGTGACGCTGGTCCTGACCCCGGTCTCGATTACGGAAGCCGGCGGAAAGAGCACGGTGACGGCGACGCTGGACCGTGCGTCGAGCGCGGCGACGACGGTGACGGTGACGGCGGTGCCGGTGACGCCGGCGGTGGCGAACGACTACACGCTGGTCGGGAGCCAGTTGACGATCGCGGCCGGTCAGACGACGAGCACGGGCGAGGTGACGATCACCGCCGTGGACAACGACGTGGACGCCCTGGACAAGGAAGTGACGGTGTTGGCCACGGCGACGAACAGCCAGGGGGTCACGGCTCCGCAGGACGTGACGCTGACGATCGAGGACGACGATGCGCCGTCGCTGTCGATCGGCGACGCGAGCGTGACCGAGGGCGATGAGGGCGAGAGCGCGACGCTGACGTTCACGGTGACGCTGGCCCCGGCGGCGACGCTGCCGGTGACGGTGGACTGGGCGACGTCGGACGGGACGGCGACCGCCGGGACGGACTACACGGCGGCGAACGGGAGCCTGAGGTTCGACACCGGAGATGAGACCAAGACCATCACGGTGACGGTGACGGGCGACGACGCGGACGAGCCGAACGAGACGTTGACGGTGACGCTGTCGAACGCGCCGGGCGCGACGATCACGGATGCCACGGGAACCGGCACGATCACGGACGACGACGGGCCGCCGGCGGTGACGCTGGTCCTGACGCCGGCCTCGATCACGGAGGTCGGGGGCAAGAGCACGGTGACGGCGACGCTGGACCGTGCGTCGAGCGCGGCGACGACGATGACAGTATCGGCGGCGCCAGTGGACCCGGCGGTGGCGGGCGACTACACGCTGGTCGGGAGCCAGTTGACGATCCCGGCCGACTCCCTGACGAGCATGGGCGAGGTGACGATCACGGCCGTGAACAACGACGTGGACGCCCTGGACAAGGAAGTGACGGTGTCGGCCACGGCGACGAACAGCCAGGGGGTCACGGCTCCGCAGGACGTGACGCTGACGATCGAGGACGACGACGCGCCGTCGCTGTCGATCGGCGACGCGAGCGTGACCGAGGGCGATGAGGGCGAGAGCGCGACGCTGACCTTCACGGTGACGCTGAGCCCGGCGGCGACGCTGCCGGTGACGGTGGACTGGAAGGCGTCCGACGGGACGGCGACCGCCGGGACGGACTACACGGCTGGGAACGGAAGCCTGAGGTTCGACACAGGAGGTGAGACCAAGACCATCACGGTGACGGTGACGGGCGACGACGCGGACGAGCCGAACGAGACCTTGACGGTGATGCTGACGAACGCGCCGGGCGCGACGCTCGGGAAGGCCACGGGCACCGGGACGATCACCGACGACGACGGGCCGCCGGCGGTGACGCTGGTCCTGACGCCGGCCTCGATCGGGGAGGCCGGGGGCAAGAGCACGGTGACGGCGACGCTGGACCGTGCGTCGAGCGCGGCGACGACCGTGACGGTATCGGCGGCGCCGGTATCGCCGGCGGTGGCGAACGACTACACGCTGGTCGGGAGCCAGTTGACGATTCCGGCCCACTCCCTGACGAGCACGGGAGTGGTGACGATCACCGCCGTGGACAACGACGTGGACGCCCTGGACAAGGAAGTGACGGTGTCGGCCACGGCGACGAACGCTCAGGGCGTCACGGCTCCGCCGAACGTGACGCTGACGATCACCGACGACGACGCGCCGGAGCTGTCGATCGGCGACGCGAGCGTGACCGAGGGCGATGAGGGCGAGAGCCCGACGCTGACGTTCACGGTGACGCTGAGCCCGGCGGCGACGCTGCCGGTGACGGTGGACTGGAAGACCGCCGACGGGACGGCGGAAGCCGGGACGGACTACACGGCTGGGAACGGCAGCCTCAGGTTCGACACTGGCGACGACACCAAGACCGTCACGGTGACGGTGACGGGCGACGACGCGGACGAGCCGAACGAGACGGTGACGGTGACGCTGTCGAACGCGCCGGGCGCGACGCTCGGGGATGCCACGGGCACCGGGACGATCACGGACGACGACGACGCGCCCACGGTGACGCTGGTCCTGACCCCAGACACGATCGGTGAGAACGGCGGGAAGAGCACGGTGACCGCGAGCCTGGACCATCCGTCGAGCGAGGCGACCACGGTGACGGTGTCGGCCACTCCGGTCGACCCGGCGGTGGTGGGCGACTACACGCTGAGCCCGAACACGACGCTGACGATCGCGGCGGGTGAGACGACGAACACGGGCGAGGTGACGATCACCGCCGTGAACAACGACGTGGACGCCCTGGACAAGGAAGTGATGGTGTCGGCCACGGCGGAGAACAGCCAGGGGGTCACGGCCCCGCAGGCGGTGACGCTCACGATCACCGACGACGACGCGCCGTCGCTGTCGATCGGCGACGCGAGCGTGGGTGAGGGCGACTTGGGCGACAGCGCGACGCTGACGTTCACGGTGACGCTGGACCCGGCGGCGACGCTGCCGGTGACGGTGGACTGGGCGACGTCCGACGGGACCGCGACCGCCGGGACGGACTACACGGCGGCGAACGGGAGCCTGAGGTTCGACACCGGAGTTGAGACCAAGACCATCACGGTGACGGTGACGGGCGACGACGCGGACGAGCCGAACGAGACGGTGACGGTGACGCTGACGAACGCGCCGGGCGCGACGCTCGGGAAGGCCACGGGCACCGGGACGATCACGGACGACGACGGCCCGCCTACGGTGACGTTGGTCCTGACCCCGGCCTCGATCGGGGAGGCAGGGGGCAAGAGCACGGTGACGGCAACCCTGGACCATCCGTCGAGTGCGGCCACGACGGTGACGGTGACGGCGGCGCCAGTACCGCCGACGGTAGCGAACGACTACACGCTGGTCGGGAGCCAGTTGACGATTCCGGCCCACTCTCGGGCGAGCACGGGGGTGGTGACGATCACCGCCGCGAACAACACCGTGTACGAGGGTGACAAGACGGTGGCGGTGTCGGCTACCGCAACGAACACGCAGGGAGTCACTGGACCGCAGGATGTGACGCTGACGATCACCGACGACGACGCGGCGCCGGTGGTGACGGTGGTGGCGGAGACGGCCACGATCACGGAAGGCGAGGACGCAGTCTTCATCCTGACGCGGGCGAGTGCCGACATCACCACGCCGTTGGCCGTGGACTTCACGGTCGCCGACCCGAACACGGTGCTGGACCAGGAGGTCCCGACCACGGCCACGATCCTGGCCGACGAGACCACGGTCAAGGTGACGCTGGCGACCGACGACGACGCGGCCCACGAGCAGGACGGGACGGTGACGCTGACGGTGACCGACGGTGCCATCTACGACCTGGGCACGGAGTCGTCGGCGACGGTGACGGTGGAGGACAATGATCCTCCGGGCCAGGAATTGGAGTCCGACGCCGCGGTGACGGTGGCGGCGGACGAGGCGGCGGTCACGGAAGGGGCGGACGCGGTGTTCACGCTGACGCGGACAGGGAGTGCGTCGGAGGAGTTGGTGGTGACGATCGCGGTGACGGGGGGCGGCGGAATGCTGACCGATGAGCCGCCGACCGAAGCCACCTTCGGGGCCGGGGCGGCCACGACGCAGGTGACGCTGGCGACCGACGACGACGAGGTGGACGAGGCGGACGGGACGGTGACGCTGACGGTGATCGACGGCGACGCGTACTACCCGGGCGAGCCGGCCGAAGCCGAGGTCACGGTGCAGGACAACGACGACACGCCCAAGGTGACGCTGGTTCTGACGCCGCCATCGTTCGGGGAGAACGGCGGCAAGAGCACGGTGACGGCGAGCCTGGACCGTGCGTCGAGCGCGGCGACGACGGTGACGGTGGCGGTGACGCCGGTGGACCCGGCGGTGGCGAGCGACTACACGCTGAGCACGAACACGACGCTGACGATCGCGGCGGGCGCGACGACGAGCACGGGCGAGGTGACGATCATCGCCGCGGACAACGACGTGGACGCGCCGGACAAGGAAGTGACGGTGTCGGCCACGGCGGAGAACGACCAGGGGATCACGAAGCCGGACGCCGTGACCCTGACGATCACGGACGACGAGGTGCCGGTGGTGACGGTGGCGGCGGAGACGGCCACGGTGACCGAGGGTGAGGAGGCGGCGTTCACGCTGACGCGGGACGGGGATCTGTCAGCGGCGCTGGAGGTGACGTTTGCGGTGACGGAGGGCGGCGGCGTGTTGAGCGGTGAGCCGCCGACCGCAGCCACCTTCGAGGCCAACGCTGACACCGTGCGGGTGGCGCTGGCGACCGAGGACGACCGGCGCGACGAACCGAACGCGACGCTGACGCTGAGGCTGAGCGACGGCGCCGACTATGAGCTGGGTACGTCGTCCGAGGCCGAGGTGACGGTGGAGGACAACGACGATGCGCCGACGGTGACGCTGGTGCTGGACCCGGCCACGATATGGGAGAACGGCGGCAAGAGCACGGTGACGGCGACGCTGGACCATGCGTCGAGCGAGGCGACCACGGTGACGGTCTCGGCCACGCCGGTGGACCCGGCGGTGGCGAGCGACTACACGCTGGTCGGGAGCCAGTTGACGATTCCGGCCAACTCTCTGACGAGCACGGGCGAGGTAACGATCACCGCCGTGAACAACGACGTGGACGCCCTGGACAAGGAAGTGACGGTGTCGGCCACGGCGGAGAACAGCCAGGGGGTCACGGCCCCGCAGGACGTGACGCTGACGATCGAAGACGACGATATGCCGGAGCTGTCGATCGGCGACGCGAGCGTGGGTGAGGGCGACGAAGGCGACAGCCCGACGCTGACGTTCACGGTGACGCTGAGCCCGGCGGCGACGCTGCCGGTGACGGTGGACTGGACGACATCCGACGGGACCGCGATCGCTGGGACGGACTACACGGCTGGGAACGGAAGCCTGAGGTTCGACACAGGAGATGAGACCAAGACCATCACGGTGACGGTGACGGGCGACGACGCGGACGAGCCGAACGAGACCTTGACGGTGATGCTGACGAACGCGCCGGGCGCGACGCTCGGGAAGGCCACGGGCACCGGGACGATCACCGACGACGACGGGCCGCCGGCGGTGACGCTGGTCCTGACGCCGGCCACGATCGGGGAGAACGGCGGCAAGAGCACGGTGACCGCGAGCCTGGACCATGCGTCGAGCGCGGCGACGACGGTGACGGTGGCAGTGACGCCGGTGGACCCGGCCGTGGCGGGCGACTACACGCTGGTCGGGAGCCAGTTGACGATCGCGGCGGGCGCGACGACGAGCACGGGCGAGGTGACGATCACGGCCGTGGACAACGACGTGGACGCCGCGGACAAGAAGGTGACGGTGTCGGCTACGGCGACGAACAGCCAGGGGGTCACGGCTCCGCAGGACGTGACGCTGACGATCGAAGACGACGATATGCCGGAGCTGTCGATCGGCGACGCGAGCGTGGGTGAGGGCGACGAAGGCGAGAGCGCGACGCTGACGTTCACGGTGATGCTGAGCCCGGCGGCGACGCTGCCGGTGACGGTGGACTGGGCGACGTCCGACGGGACGGCCACCGCCGGGACGGACTACACGGCGGCGAACGGGAGCCTGAGGTTCGACACCGGAGATGAGACCAAGACCATCACGGTGACGGTGACGGGCGACGACGCGGACGAGCCGAACGAGACGTTGACGGTGACGCTGTCGAACGCACCGGGCGCGACGATCACGGATGCTACGGGAACCGGCACGATCACGGACGACGACGGGCCGCCGGCGGTGACGCTGGTCCTGACGCCGGTCTCGATTACGGAAGCCGGCGGGAAGAGCACGGTGACGGCGACGCTGGACCGTGCGTCGAGCGCGGCGACGACGGTGACGGTATCGGCGGCGCCGGTGACGCCGGCGGTGGCGAACGACTACACGCTGGTCGGGAGCCAGTTGACGATCGCGGCCGGTCAGACGACGAGCACGGGCGAGGTGACGATCACGGCCGTGAACAACGACGTGGACGCCCTGGACAAGGAGGTGACGGTGTCGGCCACGGCGACGAACGCGCAGGGGGTCACGGCCCCGCCGAACGTGACGCTCACGATCACCGACGACGACGTGCCGTCGCTGTCGATCGGCGACGCGAGCGTGACCGAGGGCGATGAGGGCGAGAGCGCGACGCTGACCTTCACGGTGACGCTGAGCCCGGCGGCGACGCTGCCGGTGACGGTGGACTGGAAGACGTCGGACGGGACGGCCACCGCCGGGACGGACTACACGGCGGGGAACGGCAGCCTGAGGTTCGACACCGGAGATGAGACCAAGACTATCACGGTGACGGTGACGGGCGATGACGCGGACGAGCCCAACGAGACGGTGACGGTGACGCTGACGAACGCGCCGGGCGCGACGCTCGGGAAGGCCACGGGCACCGGCACGATCACGGACGACGACGGGCCGCCAGCGGTGACGCTGGTCCTGACCCCGGCCTCGATCACGGAAAACGGCGGCAAGAGCACGGTGACCGCGACCCTGGACCATCCGTCGAGCCAGGCGACGACGGTGACGGTGACGGCGGCGCCAGTATCGCCGACAGTGGCGGGCGACTACACGCTGAGCACGAACAAGACGCTGACGATCGCGGCGGACGCGACGACGAGCACGGGCGAGGTGACGATCACGGCCGTGAACAACGACGTGGACGCTCTGGACAAGACGGTGACGGTGTCGGCCACGGCGACGAACAGCCAGGGGGTCACGGCTCCGCAGCACGTGACGCTGACGATCGAAGACGACGATATGCCGGAGCTGTCGATCGGCGACGCGAGCGTGGGTGAGGGCGACGAAGGCGAGAGCGCGACGCTGACCTTCACGGTGACGCTGAGCCCGGCGGCGACGCTGCCGGTAACGGTGGACTGGAAGACGTCGGACGGGACGGCGACCGCCGGGACGGACTACACGGCGGCGAACGGGAGCCTGAGGTTCGACACCGGAGATGAGACCAAGACCATCACGGTGACGGTGACGGGCGATGACGCGGACGAGCCCAACGAGACGGTGACGGTGACGCTGACGAACGCGCCGGGCGCGACGCTCGGGAAGGCCACGGGCACCGGCACGATCACGGACGACGACGGGCCGCCAGCGGTGACGCTGGTCCTGACCCCGGCCTCGATCACGGAAAACGGCGGCAAGAGCACGGTGACCGCGACCCTGGACCATCCGTCGAGCCAGGCGACGACGGTGACGGTGACGGCGGCGCCAGTATCGCCGACAGTGGCGGGCGACTACACGCTGAGCACGAACAAGACGCTGACGATCGCGGCGGACGCGACGACGAGCACGGGCGAGGTGACGATCACGGCCGTGAACAACGACGTGGACGCTCTGGACAAGACGGTGACGGTGTCGGCCACGGCGACGAACAGCCAGGGGGTCACGGCTCCGCAGGACGTGACGCTGACGATCGAAGACGACGATATGCCGGAGCTGTCGATCGGCGACGCGAGCGTGGGTGAGGGCGACGAAGGCGAGAGCGCGACGCTGACGTTCACGGTGACGCTGAGCCCGGCGGCGACGCTGCCGGTGACGGTGGACTGGGCGACGTCCGACGGGACGGCGACCGCCGGGACGGACTACACGGCGGCGAACGGGAGCCTGAGGTTCGACACCGGAGATGAGACCAAGACCATCACGGTGACGGTGACGGGCGACGACGCGGACGAGCCGAACGAGACGTTGACGGTGACGCTGTCGAACGCACCGGGCGCGACGATCACGGATGCTACGGGAACCGGCACGATCACGGACGACGACGGGCCGCCGGCGGTGACGCTGGTCCTGACCCCGGTCTCGATTACGGAAGCCGGCGGAAAGAGCACGGTGACGGCGACGCTGGACCGTGCGTCGAGCGCGGCGACGACGGTGACGGTGACGGCGGTGCCGGTGACGCCGGCGGTGGCGAACGACTACACGCTGGTCGGGAGCCAGTTGACGATCGCGGCCGGTCAGACGACGAGCACGGGCGAGGTGACGATCACCGCCGTGGACAACGACGTGGACGCCCTGGACAAGGAAGTGACGGTGTTGGCCACGGCGACGAACAGCCAGGGGGTCACGGCTCCGCAGGACGTGACGCTGACGATCGAGGACGACGATGCGCCGTCGCTGTCGATCGGCGACGCGAGCGTGACCGAGGGCGATGAGGGCGAGAGCGCGACGCTGACGTTCACGGTGACGCTGGCCCCGGCGGCGACGCTGCCGGTGACGGTGGACTGGGCGACGTCGGACGGGACGGCGACCGCCGGGACGGACTACACGGCGGCGAACGGGAGCCTGAGATTCGACACCGGAGATGAGACCAAGACCATCACGGTGACGGTGACGGGCGACGACGCGGACGAGCCGAACGAGACGTTGACGGTGACGCTGTCGAACGCACCGGGCGCGACGATCACGGATGCCACGGGAACCGGCACGATCACGGACGACGACGGGCCGCCGGCGGTGACGCTGGTCCTGACGCCGGCCTCGATCACGGAGGTCGGGGGCAAGAGCACGGTGACGGCGACGCTGGACCGTGCGTCGAGCGCGGCGACGACGATGACAGTATCGGCGGCGCCAGTGGACCCGGCGGTGGCGGGCGACTACACGCTGGTCGGGAGCCAGTTGACGATCCCGGCCGACTCCCTGACGAGCATGGGCGAGGTGACGATCACGGCCGTGAACAACGACGTGGACGCCCTGGACAAGGAAGTGACGGTGTCGGCCACGGCGACGAACAGCCAGGGGGTCACGGCTCCGCAGGACGTGACGCTGACGATCGAGGACGACGACGCGCCGTCGCTGTCGATCGGCGACGCGAGCGTGACCGAGGGCGATGAGGGCGAGAGCGCGACGCTGACCTTCACGGTGACGCTGAGCCCGGCGGCGACGCTGCCGGTGACGGTGGACTGGAAGGCGTCCGACGGGACGGCGACCGCCGGGACGGACTACACGGCGGCGAACGGGAGCCTGAGGTTCGACACCGGAGATGAGACCAAGACCATCACGGTGACGGTGACGGGCGATGACGCGGACGAGCCCAACGAGACGGTGACGGTGACGCTGACGAACGCGCCGGGCGCGACGCTCGGGAAGGCCACGGGCACCGGCACGATCACGGACGACGACGGGCCGCCAGCGGTGACGCTGGTCCTGACCCCGGCCTCGATCACGGAAAACGGCGGCAAGAGCACGGTGACGGCGACCCTGGACCATCCGTCGAGCCAGGCGACGACGGTGACGGTATCGGCGGCGCCGGTGACGCCGGCGGTGGCGAACGACTACACGCTGGTCGGGAGCCAGTTGACGATCGCGGCGGACGCGACGACGAGCACGGGCGAGGTGACGATCACGGCCGTGGACAACGACGTGGACGCCCTGGACAAGGAAGTGACGGTGTCGGCCACGGCGACGAACAGCCAGGGGGTCACGGCTCCGCAGGACGTGACGCTGACGATCGAGGACGACGATGCGCCGTCGCTGTCGATCGGCGACGCGAGCGTGACCGAGGGCGATGAGGGCGAGAGCGCGACGCTGACGTTCACGGTGACGCTGAGCCCGGCGGCGACGCTGCCGGTGACGGTGGACTGGGCGACGTCGGACGGGACGGCGACCGCCGGGACGGACTACACGGCGGCGAACGGGAGCCTGAGGTTCGACACCGGAGATGAGACCAAGACCATCACGGTGACGGTGACGGGCGACGACGCGGACGAGCCGAACGAGACGTTGACGGTGACGCTGACGAACGCGCCGGGCGCGACGCTCGGGGATGCCACGGGCACCGGGACGATCACGGACGACGACGACGCGCCCACGGTGACACTGGTCCTGACCCCGGCGTCGATCACGGAGGCCGGCGGCAAGAGCACGGTGACGGCGACGCTGGACCGTGCGTCGAGCGCGGCGACCACGGTGACGGTGACGGCGGCGCCGGTGACGCCGGCGGTGGCGAACGACTACACGCTGGTCGGGAGCCAGTTGACGATCCCGGCCGACTCCCTGACGAGCACGGGCGAGGTGACGATCCCGGCCGTGAACAACGACGTGGACGCCCTGGACAAGGAGGTGACGGTGTCGGCCACGGCGACGAACAGCCAGGGGGTCACGGCTCCGCAGGACGTGACGCTGACGATCGAAGACGACGATATGCCGGAGCTGTTGATCGGCGACGCGAGCGTGGGTGAGGGCGACGAAGGCGACAGCCCGACGCTGACGTTCACGGTGACGCTGAGCCCGGCGGCGACGCTGCCGGTGACGGTGGACTGGGCGACGTCCGACGGGACGGCCACCGTCGGGACGGACTACACGGGGGCGAACGGCAGCCTGACGTTCGACACCGGAGGTGAGACCAAGACCATTACCGTGACGGTTACGGGCGACGACGCGGACGAGCCGAACGAGACGTTGACGGTGACGCTGACGAACGCGCCGGGCGCGACGCTCGGCAAGGCCACGGGCACCGGCACGATCACGGACGACGACGGCCCGCCGGCGGTGACGCTGGTCCTGACGCCGGCCTCGATCGGGGAGAACGGCGGGACGAGCACGGTGACGGCAACCCTGGACCGTGCGTCGAGCGCGGCGACGACGGTGACGGTATCGGCGGCGCCGGTGACGCCGGCGGTGGCGAGCGACTACACGCTGAGCCCGAACACGACGCTGACGATTCCGGCCCACTCCCTGACGAGCACGGGCACGGTGACGATCACCGCCGCGAACAACGCCGTGTACGAGGGTGACAAGCAGGTGACGGTGTCGGCCACGGCGACGAACGACCAGGGGATCACGGACCCGCAGGACGTGACGCTGACGATCACCGAAGACGACGCGGCGCCGGGCCTGTCGATCGCAGACGCGAGCGTGGACGAGGGCGATACGGGCAGTGCGACGCTGACCTTCACGGTGACGCTGAACCCGGCGGCGACGCAGCAGGTGACGGTGGACTGGGCGACGTCCGACGGGACGGCGTCCGACGAGACGGACTACACGGCCGGGAGCGGCAGCCTGAGGTTCGACACCGGAGATGCCAGCAAGACGTTCACGGTGACGGTGGCCGGCGACGAGGTGGACGAGCCGAACGAGACGTTGACGGTGACGCTGTCGAACGAATCGGGCGCGACGATCGGGGATGGCACGGCGACCGGGACGATCACCGACGACGACGCGACGCCGGCGGTGACGCTGGCCCTGTCTGCGGCCTCGATCAGTGAGAACGGCGGGACGAGCACGGTGACGGCGACGCTGGACCGTGCGTCGAGCGCGGCGACCACGGTGACGGTGACGGCGGCGC
The DNA here is from genome assembly GCA_965214905.1 of uncultured Binatia bacterium (SeqCode). GTDB lineage: Bacteria > Desulfobacterota > Binatia > UBA9968 > JAJDTQ01 > JAJDTQ01. The sequence goes on along the minus strand of OZ243984.1, from coordinate 1,043,226 downwards.
CGGTATCGCCGGCGGTGGTGGCCGACTACACGCTGAGCGGGAGCCGGTTGACGATTCCGGCCCACTCCCTGACGAGCACGGGTACGGTGACGATCACCGCCGTCAACAACGCCGTGGACGCCGTGGACAGGACGGTGACGGTCTCGGGCGCGGCGACGAACAGCCAGGGGGTCACGGCCCCGCAGGACGTGACGCTGATGATCACCGACGACGATGTGCCGGTGGTGACCGTGGCGGCGGATGCGGCCACGGTGACCGAAGGCGAGGACGCGGCGTTCACGCTGACGCGGGCGAGCGGGGACCTCGCCGGGCCGCTCGTGGTGACCTTCACGATCGCCGACCCCGGCACGGTGCTGGACCGGGAGGCTCCGGTCTCGGCGATCATCCCGGCCGACCAGACCACGGTGACGGTGACGGTGCCGACCGACGACGACCTGGTCGACGAGCCCGACGCCGCGCTGGTGCTGACGCTGGACGACGGTGCCGACTACGACCTGGGCGCGCCGTCACAGGCCACGGTGACGGTCAGGGACAACGACGGCCTGCCCGAGTTGACCGTCGCCGACGCCTCGGCCCCGGAGAGCGACGACTTGGTGTTCCTGCTGGCCCTGAGCCCTGCCGGCGCGGGCGAGATCTCGGTGCAGTACGCGATCACGCCGGACACGGCGCAGGCGGCGGACTACACCGGACCGACCACGGGCACGGTGACCTTCGCAGCGGGCGAGACGGCGAAGGAGGTGGTGCTGGATCTGGTTGACGACAGCGAAGACGAGCCGGAGGAGAGGGTGACGCTGACGCTGACGGGTCTGGCGGGGCCGGCGAGCATCGGAGACGGCGAGGCGACCGGGACGATCACGGACAACGACGGCCTGTCGGTGGTCACGGTCACCGCTGGCGGCGACGTGACCGAGGGCGAGGACGCGGTGTTCATCCTGAAGCGTGCGGGGGAGGTGACGGACGAGTTGGTGGTGACCTTCGCGGTGACCGGCGGGGATGCGGTGCTGAGCGGTGCGCCGCCGACCGAAGCCACCTTCGGGGCCGGTGCGGACACGGCGCGCGTGAGGCTGGCGACCGACGACGACCTGATCGAGGAGCCCGACGCCGTGCTGGTGCTGAAACTGGCCGACGGCGCCGACCATGACCTGGGGGATCCGTCGGAGGCCACGGTGACGGTACGGGACGATGACGGGCCGCCGACGGTGTCGATAGCCGATGCGGGATCGGTAGTGGAGGGCGGCACGCTGGTGTTCGCGGTGCACCTGAGCCACCCGAGCGCCGGGGAGATCACGGTGGGCTACGGTCTGGGCGGCACGGCGACGGCGGAAGAAGACTACACGGACGGCGGCGCCGGCCGCGTGAGGTTCGCGCCGGGAGACACGAGCACGGAGATAGCGCTGGCGACGGTGGATGACAGCGACGACGAGCCGGACGAGACGGTGGAGGTGACGCTGGCCGCCGGCGATGCGCATGATTTGGGCGCGCCGTCCCAGGCCACGGGGACGATCCGGGACAACGATCTGCCGGCGGTGACGGCATGGGCGATGTCCGGGCGGACTCCGGAACGGGAGGTTGGCGAGTTTCGGGCGGCGGTGGCGGCCACGGTGACGGCCATGGTGATGGAAGGCGAGGTTGCGGAGTTCGAGTTGAGACGGACGGGGGACGTGAGGGCAGCGCTGACCGTGGAGGTGGAGGTTGCGGAGCGTGGCGGAGACATGGTTTCGGCTGTGCTGGAAAGGGTACGGCGGGTGACGTTCGAGGCGGGCGCGGCGACGATGGCGTTGGAGGTGGCGACCATCGACGATGAGGCGCCCGAGCCGGACAGCCTGGTGACGGTAGCGGTAGCGGCGGGAGGCGGTCCCTACGAAGTGGGCGATCCGGGTTCTGCGACGCTGACGATCATGGACGACGACCTGCCGGCGCTGTCGGTCGCTGACGCGCGCATGGCCGAGGGCGATACGGGCAGCGCGCTGCTGGAATTCACGGTGGCGCTGACTCGGGCCAGCGCAGAGACGGTGACGGTTGCCTGGGAGACGGTGGACGAGACGGCGACGGCGGGAGAGGACTACGAGGCGGCGCGGGGCAGGCTGATCTTCGCGCCTGGAACCAGGGAGCGGAGCATCGCAGTAACGGTCTACGGGGACGAGGTGTTGGAAACGGACGAGGAGTTCACGGTAACGCTGAGCGAGCCTGGGAACGCGGTTCTGGATCGAGTTGCGGCGACCGGGACGATCGTGGACGATGATGTGGATGAGATGCGGAGGCGGGCGCTGCGGGCATCGCTGGCGGGGTTGGCCCGGACGCTGGCGGAGGACGTGGTAGACACGGTGGGGGAGCGTTTCGGGCCGGGGCCGCGTGGGGGCTCGCAACTCACCATTGGAAGGGTGCAGGTTGAGGGCGGGGGAGCCGAGGTCCGGGACGCTGCGACCGCGATGGGCGAGCCGGCCAAGGGTCAACCTGTATCCCTCCGATATCGGTGGGGGAGGCCGGCGACCGACGCCGGGCTGAGCTTCGATCCCACCCTGCGTTCCGGCTACGAGATGGGGCCGTGGGCGACGCCGGCGACCGAGGCCGGGCGACCGATCACGATCAGGGAGTTGGCCGCCGGCAGTTCCTTCGACCTGCGGCTGGACGGTGAGGGGGAGGAAGATGGCAGGGGGGTGACGGTGTGGGGGCGGGGGAGCGCCGCCGGCTTCTCGGGGCAGCCGGAGGGGATGAGTGTGGACGGCAAGCTGTACACGGGCTACGCAGGGGTGGACGGACAGGTGCGCCCGGACCTGTTGCTGGGGGTGGCGCTGGCGCACAGCGTGGGCGCCAGCGCCTACGAGGTGGCGGGGCCGGAGGCAGCGGGGACGGTGGATGCGACGCTGACGAGCGTGCTGACGTACCTGCACTGGAAGCCGAGTGAGGGGGACGACTTGTGGGCGGTGCTGGGAGGGGGCTTGGGGGACGCGGTTCTGAAGGACTCTTTCGGACGTTTGGAGAGCGATCTGGGGCTGCTGCTGGCGGCCGGCGGGTGGCGCAGGGGACTGTTGAGGTGGGGAGAGTACGAGTTGGCGTTGAAGGGGGATGCGTTTGCGGTGGGGCTGGAAGCAGACGCTCTATCAGGCATGACGGACGTGGAGCGGCTGCGGGTGCTGCTGGAAGGGCGTGGGGACTGGGACTTGGCAGCGGGGTCTCGGCTGGGCCTGAGTCTGGAGGCGGGCGGGCGACTGGACGCGGGCGCGGCGGAGACCGGTCTGGGGGCGGAGATCGGGGGAGGAGTGGAGTACCGGTATGAGCCGTGGGGGCTGAGTCTGGAAGCGCGAGGGCGGTATCTGGTGGCGCACCAGGAGGAAGAGTTGGAGGACTGGGGATCGAGCTTGGCGTTGCGGGTGGACCCGGGTGAGCGGGAGCGTGGACTGTGGGTGTCGGTGGCGCCGACGTGGGGAGCGCCTGCGAGCAGGACGGAGGCGCTGTGGCGGGACGCGGGGCTGACGGCGGCGTCCGCCCGGGAGACCGGCGCCGAGCCGTCGTCGGCATGGCAGCCGGACAGCCTGGAGGTGAGCGTGGGTTACGGGCTGGTGACGCACGATGATGACGGGAACGGCGGCACGGGGCTGCTCACCGCCTACGGCGCGCTGTCGACGACCGGTCCGGACCGGCGCGGCTACCGGCTGGGCGGGAACCTGGCCGTGAACGGCCGGTTCGACCTGAGCGTGGAGTTGCAGCGGCAGGAACGCGACGACGGCACGCCGGAACACGGCCTGCGGCTGCAGGCAACCCTGCGCTGGTAGCACGCCGCCGTCCATGGCCTCGAAGGGCCAACACGCCTGCTTGCCGCCGAGTGCGAGGGGCCTGTTCACCGCCGCCCCGCTGCGCGGGCTCGGAAGTCGGGATCGCATCCCGAGAGCGACCCCCTGCTACGCGAACCCGGCCTGCACTTCCTTCTCGTAGGAAAGCAGCTTTTCAACGCTTGCACGGGTCTGCATACGTTCGAAATGCGCCCGGCAGTGGGGAAACGCCGAGAGGTCGAGATCGAATTGCGTGCTGCGACGGACACACCAGAAGAAGTGCGCGTCTGCGGCCGTGAAGTGGTCGAAGAAGTACTCGCGTCCGGCCAGCAGGTCTTCGGCGATGCCGAAAGCTTCGGAAAGGAAATCACCCGCCAGACGGCGTACGCTCTCCTCGGTGTTCGCCACGTCGCAGACCTGTGACGTCCTGTTGATCCGGCTCAGATAAGGGTGGATGCCTGAAGCGCACCAGGCCAGCATCGAGACCGCCTTGAGCTCCTGCCAGGGATCCGCGGGCAGCAGCCTGGCCTCCGGGAAGCGGCGCGCGATCCAGATCTGGATGGCGACGTTCTCGGTCAGGGTCTGTCCGTCCACCATCAGCAACGGCACCTTGTGCTTGGGGTTGAGCTTCATGTAATCGTCGGACCGGTTCTGACCCGCGCGGAAGTCGAGGGGCTTGACCTCGAACTCCGCGCCGGCCTCGGTCAGCGTGATGTAGGGAACCATCGCGCAGGTGATCGGGGCATAGTACAGTCGAATGTCCATGAGTGCGCCTCCGGAGGATGTTGATCTTGGGGAATTGTATACAACCAAACCAGGAAGGGAGTCGTCAAACAGGAACTGCTCCTCGGAAAGGAAGAGGATGTTCCGGGTCGCTCCCTGCGCCCGAGCGAACGGGCAGGGCCGCTCAAGGGCTGTCGGCAACCGCGGCGTTCTCCGTTGTCGGCGCGGTCCCTGGCCGAACCAGCCAGGCGCCCAGCGCGGGCAGCAGCACGACGGCGCCGACCATGTTGACGAGGAACATGAACGTCAGCACCGTGCCCATGTCGGCCTGGAACTTGAGCGGGGCGACGATCCACGTCGCCACCCCCACGGCCAGGGTCAGGCCGGTGAGCACCACGCCGGCGCCCGTGGTGGCCAGCGTCCGCTCGTAGGCCTCGTCGAAGTCGAGCCCCTGCGCCAGATGGAGGCGCAGCCGTCCGTAGATGTAGATCCCGTAGTCCACCCCGATGCCCACCCCGAGGGCCACCACCGGCAGGGTGGAGATCTTGAGTCCGATCTCCAGCAGGGCCATGAGCGCGTAGGCGAGCAGTGACACCACGGCAAGGGGCACGATGATGCACACGGTGGCGGCCACCGAGCGGAAGGAAAGCAGGCACAGAACGATGACCGCGGCGTAGACGTAGCCGAGGATCGGGAACTGGGACGCCTGGACCTCCTCGTTGGTCGCCGCCATCACTCCGACGTTGCCGGCGGCGAGCCGGAAGGCGATGCGGTCGTCGGCGTCAGGGTACGCGGTGCGGAAGCCCTTTACCGACTCGACGATGCGCTCGATGGTCTCGGCCTTGTGGTCGGTGGTATAGATCAACACCGGCATCACGCTGCAGTCGGGGTTGAGCAGGCCGCTGCCCGTGGGCACCGGAGAGACGGCCTGCACCAGCGTGTAGTGATTGCGCGGCAGGGTGCGCCACTTGAGGTTGCCCTCGTTCCAGCTCGCGTTGATGCTGCGGGCGACGCCGGCGAGCCCGCGCACGGACTGGACGCCCTCCACGTTGCGCATGTGCCACTCGAAGTCGTCGAGGGTGCTCATCACGTTGTAGTCGATGCAGCCCTCGGTCACCGTTTCCGCGATCACCGTCAGCACGTCAACACCGATCTCGAAGCGCTCGGTGATGACCGCGGTGTCGCGGTTGTATACGGAGTCCGCGCGCAGCTCCGGCACTCCCCGGTGCTCGTCGCCCACCCGGACCTGCGGCGCATGGCGCGCGCCGACCACGAGCAGTACCGCGGCCGCGCCCATCACCGCGACCGCTGGACCCCGGCGCGCCACCCGCGCTACCCGTGACCACATGGGGAGCAGGAAGGAGTCGCGCTCCCGGGCGGCGCGGCGCTCGTCGTCGTCCGCCTCGAAGTACGAGAGCAGCACCGGCAGCAGCGCCAGATTGGTGAGGATGATGGCGGCGACCCCGAGGCTCGCGGTGATGGCGATCTCCTGAATGACCTGCACCTCGATGAAGGCGATGGCGATGAAGCCGACGGAGTCCGAGGCGAGCGCCACCGCGCCCGGCAGCAGCAGGCGGCGGAAGCTCGCCCGGGCGGCATCGAGACCGCCGGCGCCGTCGATCAGCTCCGCACGCACCGCGCTCACCATCTGCACTCCGTGGCTGACCCCGATGGCGAACACCAGGAACGGCACCAGGATGGACATGGGATCGACGCCGAAGCCCAGGGCCGTGAGCCCGCCGAGCTGCCACACCACCGCCGCCAGAGAGCACGCCAGCGGCGGCAGGGTCAGACGGACCGACCGCGTGTAGGCGTACACGAACAGGGCGGTGACCACGAAAGTGAGCCCGAAGAACGCCATTACCCGGGTTGCGCCTGCAGCGATGTCCCCCACCAGCTTGGCGAACCCGATGACGTGCATGTCGATGTGCACGTCCACGTCGGCGCCCGCCTGCGACTCGCTGCGGATGCGCTCCAGCTCCCGGGCCACCTCGATGTAGTCGAGCCGCTTGCCGGTGTTCGGATGGAACTCCTGGAGCTTGCCGCTGACGATGGCGCCGGTGAAGTCGTTGGCCACCAGGCGGCCGACGATGCCCGCCTTGATGATGTTCTCGCGCACCCGGGCGAAGCCGGTCTCGGTGGGCTTGAAGTCCGCCGGCAACACGTTGCCCGCGGTGACGCCGTCCTCCACCACCTCGATGAAGCGCACGTTGGGGGTGAGGATGGAGTAGACCTGGGTACGGTCGATGCCGGGCAGGAAGAACATCGCGTCGGTCACCTTGCGCAGCGTGGTGAAGAACTCGGGCGTGAACATGTCGCCTTCGCGCGCCACCAGCGCCACCACCACACGGTCCGCGCCGCCGAACTCGTCCCGGTGCTCGAGGAAGGTCCGCATGTACTCGTGCTCGCGCGGCACCAGCTTGATGAAACCGGCATCCACCCGCAGCCCGGTGGCGAACCACGCCATCGCCAGGGTGACGAGGGCGAAGGCGGCAAGCACGAGACCGCGGCGGGCGAACAGCAGCTTCTCGGCGCGGGCCGTGAACGAAGCCGGAACGGAAGAAGGACCGGAAGCGCCCGGGGAAAGCGGAGAGGAAGGTGTGGAGGCCGGCACGAGAGACCTATTCCGCCTGGGGCGCCGGCAGACGCCGGACGCCGAACTCGCCGATCAGCAGCACGCTTTCGTCTGCCAGCGCCACCGCCGCGGAGATTCCCTGGCGCGACGGCAGTTGCCTGAACGACACGCTGCGCCCGCGGTCACGGCTGATGAGCAGGGTACCTTCAAGGCCGGTGACGAGCACCCCGTCGGGCTTCAGCCGAACCGCGTCGGTGAGGGTCGCGGTGGTCCCAGTGGCCACCCGTATCCAGCTCTCGCCGTCGTCCTCGGAGCGGAAGAGATGTCCTCGGAGCCCCAGCAGCAGTAGTAGCCGGTCCCCGGCGAGGGCCCCGAACCACGAGCCGGCGTATGGGGAGGGCAGCTTGCGCCAGCTCTCGCCGCCGTCGTCGGAACGGTAGACGACTCCCGCCTCCGCGGCCATGAAGAGCCGCCGCATCCCCGCGGGCGCGATCTTGTTCAGGTGAAAATCGTCCTTGCCGATGGTGCGCGAGGTCCAGGTGCGCCCACCGTCCCCGGTAGCCAGGAAGTAGCCGTAGGCCCCCACCGCAAAGCCGGTGTGCGCGTCGCGAAACCAGACGTCGAGCAGGGGACGCTCCTCCTCCGGCGCGTGGTGCACCATCCGCCAGGTATCGCCGCCGTCGTCGGTACGGAGGATCACCGCGTCGTGTCCCACCGCCCAGCCGGTGCGCTCGTCGTGCATGTGCACCGCGGTGAGCAGGACCCGGGTGGGCACCCGGGCCTGCTTCCACCTCGAGCCGCCGTCGGTGGAGACCAGGATGTGTCCGCGTTCGCCCACCACCACCACCCGCGAGCCGGCCACCGCCCCGTCGAGCAGCAGGGACTCGATGGCGAGCGGCGCCTCGACGGCCGGTCGGGCAGCTGCAACGGCTGGGGCTGGAAGTCCGAGCCAGAGGATGAGCGCGAGCGCCGGGGCGCCGGCGCCGAGCCGTCGCATTGGCTGGACGTCGCTCCTGGGATGATTCTCAATGGGTGTCATGGACGAAGCGGCTTGCCGCGTCGGCGACGAAAGGGCCGGCAGTCACGGGTGCGTGGGCGTCTCGCCCGCACGGGTGTATCCTGTGGGCCTTCGTTCGGCCCGCGGCACGGTCGAGAAACCCGCGCACCCAGGATTCTCCACTCCGCGACGGCAGGACGTTGGTTCAGCCCGCACCCGGCTTTATCGCCGGCCCTCGCGACGCAGGGCCGCGGGCGTGAAGTCCCTGGACCTGACCCCGGTGTCGTAGGTGCACATGGGGAACTCGTTGTCGAGCCCGAGAGCGATGTAACGTCCCGCCTGCAGGTCGGTGTGCACTTCGAGCGTCTGCCATATCAGCGGCTTTTCGTAGTAGTTGATGACGTGGGCTTCCGAGACCCGCCAGATCTGGTCGCGGTTGTCGTAGATGTCCGCCACCAGGAGTTGCCAGGAGTCCTCGTCCACGTAGAGGGTGCGCCGCTTGTAGATGTGGGTGGCGCCCTCCTTGAGCGTCGCCTCCACCACCCACACCCGGTGCAGTTCGTAGCGCAGATGCTTCGGGTTCACGTGAAGCGGCGTGAGGATGTCGGCGAAGGTGATCTGGTCGCTGTGCAGTCTGTAGGCGTTGTACGGCACGACCATCTCGCGCTTGCCGAGGAGCCGCCACTCGTAGCGGTCCGTCGCGCCATTGAACATGTCGAACTGATCGGCGGTGCGCAGCCCGTCCGTGGTGGTGCCGGGGTTGTCGTAGGCGAGGTTCGGGGCGCGCCGCACCCGGCGTTGGCCGGGGTTGTAGGTCCAGGCGTTGCGCGGCCCCCGGACCTGGTTCATGGTCTCGTGCACCAGCACGATGTCGCCGGCGAGCCGCGCCGGCGCGAGCACCTTCTGCTTGAACAGCGCCAGGGTGTTGTCGAGCTTCTCCTCGGTCATGTCCGGCAGCGAATAGCGGATCTCGATCTCCAGGCCGTATTTGACCAGGGTGTAGGCGCCGCTGCGGGTCACCGCGGCTTGGCCGATGCCGCATTTCACCGTCTCGCCCCGGTAGCGGAGCAGGTGGTTCCAGATCACTTCCAGGCCGTTCGCCGGGATCGGGAACGGGATGCCGATGACCGCGCCGGCCACGCCGTTGCCGTCGTCCACCAGCCTGGCGGTGGCGGCGACGCGTCGGGTGGCGTCGTAGATCCGTTGCGGGTTGGAGGCGCTGCGCCGGGTCGGATAGACCGGGACCTCGAACGTCGGGTAGGTCTCCACCATGCGCTGGAGACCTGCCGGAAGCCGGTCACGGTGCTTGTCGAGGTTGGCGGCGTTGATGACGAAGAGAGGCTGGTCGGCGTCGTACGGGTCGCGGTGATGCTCGCCGACCTGATAGCCGGCCGGCGGCTCGGTGATGCCGCCGGTCCACTCCGGGATGGTGCCTTCGGCGTTGCCCGCCCGCTCTCCGCCGAGGGGAGTGAGGTCGCGGCCGAGCCGCGCGACCTGATCCGCCGAAAGCTCTGCTGCGACGGTGGGGGCAAGGGCGATGACGACGCACCCGAGGACGAGCGCAATACCGGATCGAAGCGTGCGGGGTGTGAATGCTCTCATCTTCATGGCTCTTCCTGGACTCAGAAGGAGTATTGGACCGTGGCGGTAACGAAGTCACGGTCGTTCAACGCGTTTTTACGGCCGGCGAATCGCGTATAACCGAGGTTCGCCTCCCAGCGGCTGAGATAGTCGGCGCGGAGTCCGAGGGTCAGCGCGGTCCGTCCCTCCACGAACGAGCCGCTGGGCGAAGGGCTGTTGCCGCTCACGTCGTGCTGGAACTGCGCATAGGGAAACAGGTTCACCGCGCCGACGGCGTTGTTGTAGTCGAGACGCGCCGCCATCCGGTAACCCCAGGAGGTAGCGTCGGCGATGGCGCCGTCGCCGAAGGCGGGGCTTTCGAGGGGCCGCACGCTCTTGTCCGGCATGTCGTGTACGAACATCGCCGCCATCTCCGTGACGAACGCCATGCCGTCCGCCCCGAACGTGGGTCCGATCAGCTTGGTAGCGGTAGCCTGGACCTGGCTCACGTTGCGCTCGACATAACCCTGAAGCGTCGACGGCCGGTAGTTGGCGAGGAAGCCCGGGACGGCGGCCGGATTCGTCCGGGCAAGAGTCAAGGCCCTTACGATCGGCGCGAGACCCTCTGCAAACAGGGAGTCCTCGGACCTTTGCAGCGGCGCGTCGAGGCGGAAGGAGTACTCCCCCTGCAACGCCCAGCCCGAGGTCCCGAGCTGGGTGTTGAAGCTCAGGCCGAAGAGCCGGATGTTCTCGGGATACTCGACGAAGTAGTTCGCGGTCTTCCCGTAGCGGTCAATCGCCAGGAGTTGGGCGATTCCGGAGACTCGCGATTCGACCTCCGCCTGGACCTCTTCGCCGATCAGCCGTTGCGTTTCCGGTTTCGCGAGTTCGGCGGCGACCGCCTGGTCGATGGCGGCTTGCGGTGTCCCGGAGGGCACAGCCTCGATGACTTTCGCGGTGATCTGACGGGTGACCGCCTCCGTGACTACCGGAGTAACGGCTGAAGCAATTCCCGTGATGGTTTTGGAGTCGGACGCGCCTACCGTTTGGGCCGCGAAGAGACCAGCCTGAATGCCGGCTCGGCTGCCCGCGTTTGCGCTGACCACCGGCAGGCGGCTGTGGTAGTTCACGAAGTAGAAGCCGAACTCGGTGTTGTTCAACTCCTCGGCGAAGTAGCGCAACGCAACTCCCCACTGGCCCGAGTCGCCAGGTTCACGGTCCGGGTTGCGCACCACGTTCAGGAAACCGCTGTCGAAGGCCGGTTGACAAGCCGGTCCGGTGAAGGTTGGAGGGGGGCCGGGGCTCGCAGGTGCGCAAGCCTGCGGGTTGGCAGCGGCGAGGTCGGCGTTGATGGCCGGGGTGAGGTCCCCGAACCCGAATCCCTCGTCGGTTATGTCCTCGGTGATGGGGACCACCGCCCTCATGGCGCCTGGCCCCACGTAGTCGACGACGGAGAAATAGCTGCCCACCGGGTCGACCTCGGTCTTCTCCCAGTCGAGCTGATAGAAGCCTTCCACCGACAGGGCGGCGGTGGGCGACAACGAGGCCGAGGCCATCGGCAGCGGCACCACGGCTTCGCGCAGCGCCGAGCCCGGCAGCCGCAGCTTGCCCACGTCGAAGGAGTTGAATCCGTTGACGCCGTTCTGGATGAACGTGCTCTCGCCCCAGTTCAGCACGTGATTGCCGAGCCGCAGGTCGAGCACTCCCTCCTCGCCGGCATCGAACGTGCCGGTGACGTAGAGGTCGAGCACGTCGATGTCCTTGCCCACCTGCTCTTTCGCTGCGGCGCTCAGGGGAGTGCGCGCCCGCGCGCTGTTCTGGCTCTCGAAGTCGATGAACCCGGTGAAGCGGGCGAACAGACCGAAGTCGCCGTAGTCGAGATCGAGGTCGCTGGTGAACCTGGAGGTGTTGCTGACCAGGCCGCGGTCGTAGTTGAGATTGCCGTCGTTGCCATTGTGGTCGGCGGCCAGACGGTCGCTGCGCTTTTCGACACGGAGGGTCACGCCGTGCGAGATGGTGGTGTCGAGGCTCCCCGAGAACTCGTCGTCGCCGAACTCGAATGCCTGTGCCGAGGCTCCCCACAGGCAGGAGACCACCGCAAGCGCCGAGACCCACGACGGAAAGGACATGTGAATACCATGGTAGTACATGATGGGCGGCGACTATCATTGTGATTCGGCAATGTCAAGCATTACGCTCCGGGGTGCCAGGGCGGATTTTTGTTCTGACTGACTCTGCCGGGTTACAAAGCGGAACCTGTGTCGGGTGGACTTCCTGGCCGAGTTGCGGTACAAGTTCTCGAACAGGGGCGAGGGCGCACGGGGGAGGGGATGGAGCTTTCGGAAGTCACGCTCGACGCGGTGATGCCACACGAGGAGGCGCGGTTCCGGGACCTGATGGCGGAGCATCATTACCTCGGGGCGGCGCCGAAGGTGGGCGAGACGGTGTGGTATGGCGCGCGGTGGCGCGGCCAGTGGGTGGCGCTGGCGTCTTTTTCGGCTGCGGCGCTGAAGTGCCAGGCACGGGATGCGTGGATTGGCTGGACGCTGCGCCACAAGTACGACCGGCTGCACTTGGTGGTCAACAACACCCGGTTCCTGCTGTTACGCCCGGTGCCCAATCTGGGGTCTCGGGTGCTGGGGCTGTGCGCACGCCAACTGATGCGGGACTGGCCGGTGAGGTTTCATCATCCGCTGGTGCTGTTGGAGACGTTCGTCGACCCGACGCGCTTCGCCGGCACGGTCTACCGGGCTGCGGGCTGGACCGAGGTGGGCTTCACCCGGGGCTTTCGCCGGACTCGGGGCGGGTACCGCTCAGGCTCCACGCCGAAGAAGGTCTTCGTGCGAGCCCTCACCCGCCACGCCCGTCGCGTGCTTCGCAGCCCTGTGCTGGAGCCCCGTTACCGTCATGGGAGACCGAGAGCCATGTTGAGCGCCAAGCAGATGAAGAGCCTGCCGGATGTGTTTCGCACCCTCACCGACCCACGCAGCCGTTACGGGCGCCGCTACCGCCTCGAGACCCTGCTGGGGCTCGCTGCGGCCGCCACGCTGTGCGGCGCCCGAGGCTACAAGGCCATCCACGAGTGGGTATGCGACCTTTCGCCAGCGATGCTGCGCCACTTCCGCTGCCGCCGGGTCAACGGCGTCTACCAGCGACCAAGCATCTACTGTCTGCGCAACGCCATCGTGAAGGTCGCACCCGAAGAGCTCGATGCCGCGCTGCGGACCTGGTTCGTAGCCCACGGGCACAACGACGCGTCGCTGGCCATCGACGGCAAGACCATGAAGGGCGCTGTCGACGAGGCCGGTCGCCAAGTCCATATCCTCGGCGCCTGCGGCCATGACAGCGCCATCGCCTGGGGTCAAAAAAAACTGTTCTGACCCAAGACGACGGCCAGACCAAGGCCACCAACGAGATCGGGGTCACACTCCCGTTGCTCGATTCACTCGGCGACCTCGCCGGCAAGACCTTCACCGCCGATGCCCTGCTGACACAGACCGCCATCGCCTCCTTCCTGCGCAAGCACGATGCCCACTATATGTTCATCGCCAAGGGCAACCAGAAGACTCTGCTCGGGGACCTCCGGCTGTGGTTCCATGACGACGCAAAACGCCCACCCGACTTTGTCGAGAACACCGGCAAGCCCATCAAGGGCAAGCTCCCCACCGCGCACGGTCGTTGGGAGCAGCGCGAGATCTGGACCACCACCGCGCTCAACCACCACCTCCGCTTCCCCGGCGTCGGCCAAGCCTTCCTCATTCGCCGCACTCGCTGCCAAGTGCGCAAGGGCCGCGTCACCGATACCTCGGTAGACTCTTCCTGGGGCGTCACCAGCCATACCCCAGAGACCGCCAATGCCCCATCGCTGCTGCGCATCAACCGGGGCCACTGGACCATCGAAAACTCCCTCCATCGCATCCTCGATGACACCGACGCCTGGAACGAGGACAAAAGCCGCATCCGCACCGGCCATGGACCCCAAAACATGACCCGCCTGCGCCGGTTCGCCATCGCCGTCATCAAGACCCACCGCAAGCCCGTCGCCGCCACCGTCCGCAAGCTGAACCGTACCCCTCGCCTGCTGCTCGACTATCTGAAGATGACCGCCAACTCCCGCCCCAAACCCGCCATCGCCTGATACCCACCCCCGCACCAAGCTCATCCAACCTCATCCGCCCGCAGGGCAAACACCTTGCCCGAGCCATCCTTCGTGCCCGGAAAACCCCGCCACACTACCGAACACCGCCCATACCTCGCCCGCCAACTCCATCTCCGTGTCCTCCATACTCGGGCCGCCCCCCCTCCCTCCCACGCCATACTCCCCTCACCCTCCGCCCGAACCAAAACAAAAATTAGCCGTGTCCGGGGTGCAGGACTATTTCACGCTATCGGCAAGAGGGGGATAGGGAGGGGAGTAAGAGAGGGGGAGATGACTACACCGAGCCCCACGAGGAGTTGAAGGATAGGTACGTCCACCGGTTGCAGGCCCGCTCACGGCAGCGGCTGCGCTCGCCGAGGGACCGGGCGGAATGGGAGTGTCGGGCGACGAAGGTGTCGTCTACGAGCCCGGAGTTACGGTGGTTGCGGGAGTTGTTTGCGGTGATGCCGGACTGCCGCCGGGGCCAGGGGCGCAAGGTACCGGGTTGTCGGCGGTGCTGGCGGTGTGCGCGCTGGCGCGCTTGCCGGGGCCGAGCGGGCCGGTGGCGACGGAGCGGTTTGCGAACCATCTCGGTCAGGGTGAGTTGCGGGCCATCGTGGACAGGCACGGCGCCGACTCCCGGCTCACCGTCAAGGGCAACGGCCCCGAAACCTATGCGGCGTTGGCCGCCCTGCCCAGGTCGGGCCTCATGGAGTTCCCGTCGCCCCCGCGGCGGTGACGGTGACGGCGTTCATGCCCGGCCCCCCGTTGTGCGTTCGATGACGGTCTCCATGCCCTTGATGAGCGCTTCGAGGGACCGCATGGCTTCCCGGTGCCGTTGATCTTCCCGCTTCTCTCTCTGGTCTCCGGCCCGGCGCATCTGCCAAATGCCCAAGAGGATGGCCCCGACTGCGAGAGCCTGAAGCGAGGCCGTCACCCAAAGGGTCCATTCCCGGACGGCAAGGCTGGCGGTTTCAAACTCGGTCATGTCTGTCTCCCTTCCTTGTTGTTGCTATAATTGTGATTCTAATAAACGTAATAAACGCTTTCGTGCTTGTCGATCAGCGGCGGACGGCTATATGAGAAGCATGCCCTATCAGCCACGGGACGGGTTCTTTCGCAAGGCCAGGCGCGAGGGTTATCGTTCGCGGGCGGCGTACAAGCTGCTGGAGATCAACCGGCGGTTTCGTTTGATTCGGACCGGCTATACGGTGGTAGACTTGGGCGCGGCGCCGGGGGGATGGCTCCAGGTGGCCTCCGAGCTTGCGGGCCCCCGTGGGCGGGTGCTCGGCTTCGACTTGCAACCCATACCGCCTCTCTCTCGCAAGAACGTGGCTACGTTCGAGCTGGACATCCTGGCTGAAGGGGCCGAGGAACGCATCCGGGAGCTGCTGGGGCGCTCCGTGGACAGTGTCCTCTCCGACATGGCGCCCCGTCTGTCGGGAATCCGTGACGCGGACCACCGGCGCGCTCTCGATCTCACCCGCAAGGCTTTCGAGATTGCCCGCACGATCCTGAAACCCCACGGCGTGTTCCTGTGCAAGACCTTCGCGGGCGCTGACGTGGAGGCTCTCGTGGATGAGGTATCCAATCGTTTTCACGAAGTGCAGCGGGTCCGCTCCGCGGCCACGCGAAAGGGATCGTCGGAGATCTATGTTGTAGCCAGGGGTTTCAGGAGCGTCCCGCGTTGACCGGCTTCAGACTCCCTCCCCCTCCGGGAGAGGGCCAGGGTGAGGGGCTTGGTGGAGCTTTCCTGGTGGAGCTTCATTCCACGGTCACGCTCTTGGCCAGGTTGCGCGGCTGGTCCACGTCCGTGCCCCGGTGGACGGCGATGTGATAGGCCAGAAGCTGCAAGGGGATGGTCAACACCACCGGCGTCAGATGGTAGGGGACCCTGGGGACCACGAGCGTGGACTTCGAAGCCATGCTCTCGTCCCGCTCGTCGGTGACGATCAGTACGTTTCCGCCGCGGGACTCGACTTCCTTCAGGTTGATGAACGTCTTGGGGTAGTAGTGGTCCCTGGGCAGGATCATCACCACCGGCATGCTCTCGTCGATGAGAGCGATGGGTCCGTGCTTCATCTCGCCCGCGGGATATCCCTCCGCATGGATGTACGAGATCTCCTTCAGCTTGAGCGCCCCCTCCAGGGCGATGGGGTAGTTGATGCCCCGGCCCAGGTAGAGGACGTCGCTGGCGTGGCTCAGTCCGTGGGCCAATTCGGCGATGAATTCCTCGAGCTTGAGAGTCGCCTCGATCCATCCGGGCAGGCGCGCGGCGTCTTCCAGCAGCCGGGCGGCCGCATCGGGCCGGAGGCGCCCGTTGAACCGCCCCAGTCTGACGGCCAGCAGGTAGAGGGCGGTGAGCTGGGTGGTGAAAGCCTTGGTGCTGGCCACGCTGATTTCCGGTCCGGCGTGGGTGTAGAAGACGCCGTCGGACTTGCGCGCCAGGGACGAATCGACGACGTTGCAGATGGACAGGACCCTGGCTCCTTGTTGCCGGCCTACCTCCATGGCGGCCAGGGTGTCCGCGGTCTCTCCCGACTGGCTGATGAGCAGGATGAGTGAATCCGGGTCGATGAGCGGCGTCCGGTGCCGAAACTCCGAGCCGTAGTCGACCTCGACGGGAATCCCGGCCAGCTCCTCCAGCAGGAACTTGCCTACCAGCGCTGCGTGCCACGCCGTGCCGCAGCCCACCAGATGGATTTTGCTCGTCCGCGCCAGTCGGTCTTCGGTGAGGTTGATCTCGGCGAGGTCGATGGCGCCGGATTCAGGCGAGATCCGTCCCCGCAAGGTGTCGGTCACCGCCTGGGGCTGCTCGTGGATCTCCTTCAGCATGAAATGCCGGTAGCCCCCCTTTTGCGCCGCCAGCGTATCCCACGTGATCTTTTTGGTGGCGCGCTCCATCGGCCTCGAGTCGCCGTCGAAAATGCGGAATCCGCCGGCTCGGACCTCGGCGATCTCTCCGTCTTCCAGAAAGGCCACGTTCCGCGTGTATTCCAGGAGCGCCGGGATGTCCGAGGCGATGAAGGTTTCTCCGTCGCCTTCTCCGATGACGATGGGAGATGAGTTCTTCGCAACGATGAGCCGGCGGGGATCGCGTTGGCTCAGGAAGACCAGGGCGTAGGAACCGTTGATCTCACGGATCGTCTGCCGTACGGCTTCCAGCAGGTCTTTCCCCTGATCGAGCTTTTCTTCCACCAGGTGAGCAACGATCTCGGTGTCGGTATCCGACGCCAGCTCCGCGTCACGCCGCAGCAGGGCCGACTTGAGATCGAGGTAGTTCTCGATGATGCCGTTGTGCACCACTATCGTATCGCCCGCGCGGTGGGGGTGGGCATTGGCCTCGGAAGGACCGCCGTGGGTCGCCCAGCGCGTGTGGCCGATGCCCGCGTGGCCCTGAACGGGTGCGTTGGCGAGCAGGGCTTCGAGCCGGGCGAGCTTGCCCTCGGCGCGCCGCAGCGAGATCTGCCCGCCGTCCAGGACGGCGATGCCCGCCGAGTCATAACCCCGGTACTCGAGCTTCCTCAGGCTGTCGAGGAGCACCGGCGCAGCCTCCCGGACGCCGATATATCCCACGATTCCACACATATACGGCTCGCCTCTGCGTCGCTATCCGCTCTTGCGCGCCCGGTAGCCGGCCACCCAGCCTTCCACGTGTCGCTGCGGCGTGCGGCTCAGGGCGAGGGCGCCGGCGGGCACGTCCTTGGTGATGGTGGACCCGGCGCCGATATAGGCGTCGTCGCCGATCACCACGGGCGCCACGAGCTGGGTGTCGCTGCCCACCTGGACGCGGTCGCCGATGGTGGTCCGGTTCTTGGTGAAGCCGTCATAGTTGCAGGTTATGGTGCCCGCCCCGATGTTGGAGTCCCGGCCGAGCCGGGTATCGCCGATGTAGCTCAGGTGGCTGGCCTTGGTGGACTCTCCCACGGAGGAGTTCTTGACCTCGACGAAGTTGCCGATATGGACGTCGCGCTTCAGCACGGTGCCGGGGCGCAGATGGGCGAAGGGTCCGACGCTGACCCGTTCCTCGATATCGCAGTCATCGAGCACCACCGAGAAACGCAGATGGACCTCGTCGGCGATGCGCACGTTGGTGAGGTAGGCGCTGCCGTCGATGCGGCAGCGGGCGCCGACCACCGTGCGGCCCAGCAGATGGCTGTTGGGGCCGATGACGGTGTCCTCTCCGATGATGGCCTCGGCGTCGATATAGGTGCTCTCGGGGTCCTTGAGGGTAACGCCCCGCTCCATCCATTTGCGGTTGATGTCCTTTTGCAGTGCCTTTTCCATCCAGGCGAGCTCCTCTCTGTTGTTCACGCCACGGAATTCGCGCGGGTCGTCGATGGTCATGCTGCCGACTCGGGCCTGCGTCCCGGCGGCGAAGCCGACGATGTCCGGGAGATAGTACTCTCGCTGGTCGTTGTCGTTGTCGAGGGCTGCGAGGGCCGCGCGAAGAAAGCCCGACGATGCCAGATAAAGGCCGACGTTGACCTCCTGGACGGCTCGCTCCGTCTCGGTCGCGTCCCGTTCCTCCACCACTCCGATGATGTCACCGCTCGGGCCGCGCAGGATGCGGCCGTAGCCGGAAGGGTCCGGCAGCGTAGCCACGGCCAGGGTGACGTCGCAGGCGCCTGCCCGGTGCGCCGCCAGCATCCTGGACAGACTCTGCCGGGAGAGGAACGGCACGTCTCCGTTGAGAACGAGCACGTCGCCCGGGAAATCGCCCAAGGCTTCGGTTCCGCACCGCGCCGCGTGACCGGTGCCCAACTGCTCCGGCTGCAAGACCCAGCCGGCCCCGTCCACTTCCGGAAAGGCCTTCCGGATCCGGTCCACTCCGTGACCCAGCACCACCAGCACCCGGTCGGGCTTCAGCGCCGCGCAGGCTTCCAGGGCATGCGACAGGAGCGGCTTGCCGCCCAGAAGATGCAGCACCTTCGGAATGGCGGACCGCATCCGCTTGCCCTGGCCCGCGGCCAGGATGATGACGCCAAGCCCCCGCATATGCAGGGGAAACTATAACCCAAGGCCGGGCTTCTGGCCAGAGCGGCCAGGGTTGGCGGCGTAGCCGGCCCGTACATTGACAAGCCCGTGATTTTCCAATAACTCTTATGGTACTTTGCTAAAGGTGGTCGAGTTTGTATGGAAGAATATTCGGGCTTGTACTATTTCATGGAGATCGTATCCAAACCCGACAACATTCCCATTGTGGGCATGCTGATTCTCGTCCTGTTCTTTACCTGGGTCGGCCTGCGGCAAGCGATGAAGAACGACAGGCTGATCGATGAGGGCCGGGAGGACGAAATCCCTGAAACGATGTGGAAGTAGAGGTCGGGGTCTGCGGTTTCTGGCGGTCCTGATCGCGGTTGCGGTGGTCGGCGTTGTCGGGGAAACGCGGTCCGCGCTGGTTGACGAAGAGCGGTGGCGGGCGGGCCGAAAGGACTTGGCCGCGGGCCGGGTTGCGGATGCCTGGGAGAAGTTCGAGAAGCTGCTCAAGCAATACCCGGAAGAGCCGCAACTGCTACAGGTGGCGGGTCTGGCGGCCCTCAAGCGGGGCGATACCGAGGCGGCCCTGACCCACGTGAGAAAGGCTGTGGCGCTGGCTCCGGATGATGCCGAGGCGCTGACGCTGCTGGGCTGGCTCGATCTGGAGGTCGCCGGCGACGTCGAGACGGCCATCGCGTCGTACCGCAAGGTGGCAGCGCTCAAGCCCGAGGTCCCCGAAGTCCACAACAACCTGGGCGTGGCGCTCAAGCGGAAGGGCGAGCTGGATGAGGCCGTCGGGAGTTTCGGGCGAGCCCTGGAGCTCGACCCGGACTTTGTACAGGCCGCCAGCAACCGGGGCTGGGCCTATGTGGAGCAGAGCAACTGGCAGGCGGCCGGGGCCGACTTCGAAAAGACCTTGGCTCTTCGGCCCGAGGATGAAGGGGCTCTTTACGGCCTTGCCCGGGTGCGCAAGGAGCTCCGCGACTACTCGGGCGCTCAGGAGGCTCTGGCCCGGCTAAGCCACCGGTCCCAGAATTTCGTGTATTGGCTCGAATGGGCCATGATCGGTCTGATACGTTATTATTGGGTGTTCCTGTTGCTGGCTTTGGGTCTGTTCTTTTATTTCCGGTACCGGGCAAGGACAAGGGTGAAGGTCGATGGCTGAAGTTGCCAAGAAACGAAAGGGCACGGCGCTCTTGGCCGTGATGAACGAGAACTGCACCAGTTGTGCGGGTTCGCCTCTGTGCGAGGTGCACTGCCCGGTGGACGACTGCATCAACCTCCTCTACGAGGAGATGCCCGGAGGCGGCCTCAAGCCCTACCGCGTCTGGGTGGACAACGAGAAGTGCATCGGCTGCCAGATGTGCTACAGCGACGACCTCACCAAGATCCACGAGCACAAGAACACCGGCGAGGTCTTCTTCGAGTACGCCAACCGCTTCTACGACAGCAACAAGAAGCCCCTGGAAAAGGGGCAGGAGCCCAAGAAGAGCGATCTCCAGCTCATCGGCACCGACTCCGAAGACCGGCTCGACAAGAAGATCTGCCCTTGGGACGCCATCAGCATGGTGGAATACGAGGACGGCCTCGAAATCTCGAAGCTCTACTACGACCCCGAGCTCATCTCCTCCGAAGACGGCGTCTACTCCATCGACGACAAGGGCAAGGAAGAGTTGGAGGACCGGCAGATGGAGGGGTTCTAGGAGCCTGCGCCGAACATCGTCTCTACGGCATTTGACTTCTATGACCAGTCATATAGACGGGTCTTATGAAGGAAATCAATGCATCGGAGTTCAAGGCGAAGTGTCTGGCGATTCTCGATGAAGTCGTGGAGACCGGACAAGCCGTGACGATCTTGAAACGCGGCAAGCCGGTCGCCCAGCTTGTCCCGCCCGTTCCCAGACAACACCGCTATCCGCAGGATGCCCTGTTCGGAACGGTGGCAATCCACGGGGATATTGTCGGGCCGGTCCTGGAAGCCGACCTGTGGGACGCTGAGCGAGGCAAGCTCGAGTGAAAGTCCTCCTGGATACGCACGTTCTGATTTACTGGCTGGAGGCAAACCAACGTCTGTCCGTAAAGCAGAAAGAAGTTCTCGAACAAGCCGGTCCCGAGAATCCGTTGTGGGTGTCTGACATCACGCTGTGGGAGATAGCGACGCTGTACGATCTCAAGCGTCTCTCATTGCGTTTGCCCCTGCGGGACTGGCTTGAAGCCGCCACCGCTCCGCCCCTGATACAGCGGGTAGGCATCTCGCCCGCCATTGCGGCGGCGGTTGCCGGCCTTCCGCCTTCCTTTCCGCGCGACCCGGCCGACCGTATCATCGTTGCCTCGGCCCAACTTCTCGGCGCGACGCTCCTGACGCGCGACGCGCGCATCATTCAGTCCGCTCTTGTTCCAACCTTGTAAACGTTTCTCGGGCGGTCTCCCGTCAGGCCGACCGAGAAACGCGTCTCCGGTCAGATGACCTTGTTCAAGGGATATTCGACGATGCCCACGGCGCCGTTGCGGGTGAGCTCGGGGATGAGTTCGCGGACCACTTCTTCGGCGATGACGCTTTCCAGCGAGAACCATTTCCTGCCGCCCAGGGCCGGAGTCTGGTAGAGGGTCGCGACGGTCGGCGCGGTCAGGCTGGGGATCAGGTCGATGATTTTCTGGAGGTCGTCCTCCATGACGTTCATCTTGATGCCGACCTTGTGCTCAGCGGCCAGGGCGCCCTGAAGCAACATGCTGATCTGCTCGATCTTGGCCCGTTTCCAGGGGTCCTGCCAAGCGGTCTGGTTGGCGATGAGTTGGGGCGCGGACTCCAGCAGGTCGGTCACGATGCGGAGGCCGTGAGCCCGGATGGTGCCTCCGGTCTCGGTGACCTCGACGATGGCGTCGGCCAGCCCTTCGGCGGCCTTGGCCTCGGTGGCGCCCCAGGAGAACTCCACGTCCACCGGCGTGTCATGCGCCTCGAACAGCCGTCGGGTGAAATTGACCATCTCGGTGGCGACCTTCTTGCCCTCGAGGTCTTCGATCTTCTGCACCGGCGAGTCGTGGGGCACGGCCAGCACCCAGCGGGTGGGCCGAAAGCTCGTCTTGGCGTAGACCAGCTCCGTGATGTACTCGACCTGAGAGTCGTTCTCCTGGATCCAGTCCTTTCCGGTGATGCCGGCGTCCAGGGTGCCGTCCTCCACGTAGCGGGACATCTCCTGGGCGCGCACCACGCTGCAATGCAGGGAGTCGTCGTCAATGGAGGGGAAGTAGCTCCGGTTCATCCCGGTGATCTTCCATCCCGACTTGCGGAACAGCTCGATGGTGGAATTCTCCAGGCTTCCCTTGGGGAGCCCCAGCTTGAGTTGCTTCACTTGTTGTAGACCTCCTCGGGATCGAAGACCTTCTCCGCGCAGACCTCCCAGTCGGCGCCGGCATCGTGGCGAAAGAAGCAGGTGCGGTAGCCCATGTGGCAGGCGCCGCCGCCGTGCTGGATGATCTTGAGGATCAGCGTGTCGTTGTCGCAGTCCACGAGGATGTCCTTGACCTCCTGGATGTGGCCCGACTCCTCGCCCTTGAGCCACAGCTTGTCTCGGGAACGGCTGTAGTAGTGGGCCTTGCCGGTCTTCCGGGTAAGATCCCAAGCCTCTTCGTTCATATAGGCCAGCATGAGCACGTCCAGGGTCTCGTCATCCTGCACCACCACCGGCACGATTCCTCCGCCCTTGGCAAAATCGATTGTCTCCATTCGGGTCTCTACCCCTTTCTCGGATCTGTGTTCGGGAATGCGCTGGACACCGGGATCCCGCGGCAACGGGAGTCCGACAGGCTGGTAAAGATCACTGCCACCGGCTCACGGCCACTGGCTCGCACTATGCAAAACAGGAAATAAAACATACAAAGGTTGGGCGCGCAAACGGAGCCGGAGGGGCTCTCGTTTCAAGGGATCGGGGACCGGTACATGGCTGAATTCCTTGTTGTTTACATCACGGCATCGGGCGAAAATGCGAAGGAACTGGCGAGCGCGCTGGTGCGGGAGAAGCTGGCGGCCTGCATCAACCGCATACCCGCGGTGGAGTCCACCTATACCTGGGACGGCCGGGTGGAGCGCGATACGGAGGACCTCCTCATCGTCAAGACCCGGGCGGACCTCTTCGACCGGCTCAAGGAGCGGGTTCAGGCGCTCCACGGCTACGACGTCCCCGAGATCATCGCCATCCCCATCGTCGAAGGGAGCGAGAGCTACCTGGCCTGGATGACCGCGTCCTTGTCCAAGGAATGACCCCGTGGCACGGATGAGCGGGCGAACGCGACAAAACCTTGCGCTGGCGGCCGCCATTGTCTAAGTGTCCTGTATCTGAAGCAAATCGCCATCCAGGGAGTACCGACCATGAGAGACCTTCAGGAATTCATTGCGGCAGAGGAGAGCCGGCGCCCGGAGGCATTGATTCGGGTGAAGGAGCCCATCGATCCCAACAAGTGCGAGACCATCGCCTTCCTCAAGCATCTCGACGACCGCGGGTTGGAGAAGATGGTGCTGTTCGAGAACGTGACGACCCTGGAAGGGAAGCCCTCGCCGTTCCCGCTCTTCTACAATCCCTGGGTCAGCCGGCAGTTCTGCGCCGACGGCATCGGCATGGGCGATCTCGAGTCGAAGATGGCGCTAAGCCTCGAGGTCTCGCGCCTGGAGAAGGAAAAGGGAGACACGGAGGTGATCCCGCCCGACAGCGCCCCGTGCCGGGAAGTGGTGCTGAAGGGGTCCGAGGTGGATCTGGCGCGGTTTCCCATCCCCATGCACCACGACCTCGACGTGGGGCCTTACTGGACCATGGCCTGCGTCATGAAGGGGGAGGCGGCGCCGTTCTACGACATCACCTTCACCAAGAACCTGTATTACGACGGCCGGACCATGAGCTTTTCGGCTCACAAGCACCATCACCTGGAGGCCATCGTCACCGAGAACGAGGCCAAGGATCAACGGGCGCCGGTGATTATCGTGCTGGGACATCATCCGGCCTTCTACTTCTCGTCGTGCTGCATGACGCCCTACGGCAACGACGACTACCAGAGCGCCGCGGCGTTCATGCGCGAGCCGTTGCGACTGACGCCGTCGGTGACCTGGGGCGAGGACTTCCTCGTGCCCGCGGACGCCGAGATCATCGTCGAGGGTGAGGTGCCGCCCAACGTGCGACGCTCCCAGAACCCGTTCGGCGAGGTGCTGGGCTACTACCAGGTGACCATGGACGTACCCATCGTGGAGGTCACCGCCGTCACTCACCGCAAGAACGCGATCCTCCAGGACATCTGGGCCGGCCAGAAGGACCACTGGAACCTTGGCGGCATCACCAAGGAGGGCAGTGTCTACAACTCCATCAAGCGCAACATCCACGGCATCAAGGCCATCCACCTGCCGCCCTCGGGCTGCGGCCGGGTGATCTGCTATATCGCCATCAAGAAGGAGTTCCCCAACGAGCCCAAGAAGGCGGCCATGCAGGCGTTCACCGACATGCCCAACCTCAAGCTGTGCGTGGTGGTGGATGACGACGTGGACGTGTTCAACGAGCGCGAGGTGATGTGGGCGGTGGGCACCCGGACCCACTGGGACCGGGACCTGGACGTCATCCGGGAAGTGCAGAACTTCCGCGGCTGGCTCGGCGACAGCGTCGCCGTGGTGGACGCGACGCGGCCCCTGGAAGGCGAGTTCCCGATCCGCAACGAGGTGCCCCTGGAAGCCATGGAACGGGTGGACGTGAGCAAGTACGTGGGTTGAACCCAGCGGTTGCAGGGCGGGTTCAAACCTGCCGCGTCCGGGTAGTGCATCAGGTAGTGCATCAATTCGACACGAACCCTCACCCTGGCCCTCTCCCGGAGGGAGAGGGAAATCAGAGGCCGGTACAGGCTCCTGGAGGAAGAGGAAAGAGGATCAAGGCATGGCCAAGCTGAAATTCTATTACAAGAACACGTGAACGACCTGTCGCAAGGCAAGAAGTTTCTTGCAATCACAGGGGGTGGAGCTGGAGGAGAGGGAGTACGGCAAGCAGCCGTTGACCGAGGAAGAGCTGGAAGCCATCATCGGCGCCGGGCCGGTGAAGGACTTTCTCAACACGCGCACCTCACTGTACCGCGAGCGAAAGATGAAGGACCACCCTCCCGGCAAGGAGGAAGCGATCCGGTTGATGCTCACCGACCAGAACCTGCTGCGACGCCCGGTGACCATCAAGGGCAAGCGCAAGGTCGCCGGCTTCGACGAAGCCGCGCTCAAGGCCCTCCTCTGACCGCAGCAGCTCGGCTGAGTCGATTGAAGCAGGATGTGCTGCCATGAACGAGAGCGACTTCGAGTTGGTTGAGGGAAGTGCACTGAAGGCCCTGCGGTGAGCATATGGCCGAGATCAGCTTCGACGACTTCCTGAAGGTCGACGTCCGCGTCGGCACCATCACCCGGGTCGAGCCCTTCCCCGAGGCGCGTAGACCGGCCTACAAGCTCTACGTGGATTTCGGCCCCGAGATCGGCGAGCGCAAGAGTTCGGCCCAGGTCACTCGCCACTACACTGCGACAGAACTGGTGGGCCGGCAGGTCGCAGCCGTGGTCAACTTCCCACCCAGGCAGGTCGGCCCCTTTCGGTCCGAGATCCTCGTGCTGGGCTTCCCCGATGCCGATGGCGAGGTGGTGATGGTCGAGCCCGACCGCCCGGTGCCCAACGGGGGCAGGCTCTACTGAGAGGACCTGAAACAGAGAAATTCCATCAATCCGTCAAACCGGCGCCCCCTCACGGCGCCCCCTTCTCTTCCGTCTCTACCGCCTGGTAAATCTCGCTGCCGGCTTTCTTGAACTCCTGGGCCTTCTCCTGCATGCCTGCGGTAAGGGCCTGCTCGGCGGCGAGGCCTTTGCCGGCGGCGTAGTCGCGGACGTCCTGGGTGATCTTCATGGAGCAGAAGTGGGGGCCGCACATGGAGCAGAAGTGGGCGACCTTGGCGCCCTGGGCCGGGAGGGTCTCGTCGTGGAACTCCTGGGCGGTGTCGGGGTCGAGGCTCAGATTGAACTGGTCTTCCCAGCGGAACTCGAAACGGGCGTCGCTCAGGGCGTCGTCCCGGATCCGGGCCCCGGGGTGTCCCTTGGCCAGATCGGCGGCGTGGGCGGCGACCTTGTAGGTGATGACGCCGTCCTTGACGTCCTTCTTGTTGGGCAGCCCCAGGTGCTCCTTGGGGGTGACGTAGCAAAGCATGGCGGTGCCGTACCAGCCGATCATGGCGGCGCCGATGGCGCTGGTGATATGGTCGTAGCCGGGTGCGATGTCTGTGGTCAGGGGTCCCAGGGTGTAGAAGGGCGCCTCGTGGCACAGCTCGAGTTGCCGGGTCATGTTCTCCTGGATCAGGTGCATGGGGACGTGGCCCGGGCCCTCGATCATCACCTGGACGTCGTGCTCCCAGGCGATCCTGGTGAGTTCGCCCAAGGTGGCCAGTTCGCCCATCTGGGCCTCGTCGTTGGCGTCGGCGATGCTGCCCGGGCGGAGTCCGTCGCCCAGGGAGTAGGCGACGTCATAGGCCTTCATGATCTCGCAGATGTCGGCGAAGCGCGTGTACAGGAAGTTCTCCTGGTGGTGCGCCAGACACCACTTGGCGAGGATGGAGCCGCCGCGGGAGACGATGCCGGTCCTGCGCCCGGCCGTGAGCGGCACGTATCGCAGCAGCACGCCGGCGTGGATGGTGAAGTAGTCGACGCCCTGCTCGGCCTGCTCGATGAGCGTGTCCCGATAGATCTCCCAGGTCAGCTCCTCCGCCTTGCCGTCGACCTTTTCCAGCGCCTGGTAGATGGGCACGGTGCCGATGGGCACCGGGGAGTTCCGCAGGATCCACTCGCGGGTCTCGTGGATGTTGGCGCCGGTGGACAAGTCCATGACCGTATCCGCACCCCAGCGCGTGGCCCAGATCATCTTCTCCACCTCCTCTTCGATGGAGGAGGTGACGGCCGAGTTGCCGATGTTGGCGTTGATCTTCACCAGAAAGTTCCGCCCGATGATCATGGGCTCGGTTTCGGGGTGGTTGACGTTGCAGGGGATGATGGCGCGCCCCCGGGCGACCTCGTCGCGCACGAACTCCGGGGTGACGAACGGCGGGATCGACGCTCCGAAAGGATTCCCCGCATGGTGGCCGGTTCCCTCGCCGTTGAGCGCGGCTTCCCGGCCGATGTTCTCGCGGATGGCGATATACTCCATCTCCGGGGTGACGATGCCCCGCCGGGCGTAGTGCATCTGGCTCACGTTGCCGCCGGGCCTGGCGCGGAGCATGGGCCTTCGGCTCATCTCGGGGAAGCGGTTGCCTTCGGCGCCGTTGCCGTTGGAGCGGTAGTGGGATTCGGTTTCCACCGTGTCGCCACGGGCGGCGATCCAGTCCAGGCGCAACGGCCGCAGTCCCTGCCGCACGTCGGGTCGAGCCGTGGGATCGGTGTAGGGACCCGAGGTGTCATAGACCCGCAGGCGCGGACGTTCGCCGGCGCTCCCGTTGGCGCCGTGGCCATGCCCGTTGGCACCGGTGTGGCTGATCTCGCGCATGGCGACCTTGACCCCGTGGGAGCCCGCCCCGGAGACGTGGATCTTTCCGGAGGCAGGGAACGGATCCGTGGTGATCACGGTCTTCTGGTCGACCTCTCGGTTTTTCCTGGACATGACTTGCCTCCCTTCCCGGGGCTCGCCGCGTGCCGTCCGCTTGTGCGACGCTCGATAGGTTGGAATACGGTGCTTTGAAACCTTCACTTCTATAGCAATTGAGTTCCCAGCGTCAAGGAAACGAAAGCGTGAAAGGAAAGGCGATGACCCCCCGCCACACTCCACCGGGATTCTCGCCTGCCAGGCTGCGTCGAAACGCATCCCGGCGAGTTGGCGTTAGACACGGCCTGGCGCGCGGGATCGACGATTTCGGGGATGCCGTTGCCTATTCCGAATCGTAGCGGATGAGCGAGAACAGCTCCTGGCCGAGCTTCTCCCGGGGCTTGAGAAAGCCGAGCTCGATGATGCAGGCGTGCTCGAAGACAGTGGCGCCGAGCTGTTCCACGAGTGTGGCCGCGGCGACCGCGGTGCCGCCGGTGGCCACGAGGTCGTCCACCAGCAACACCCGGCCGCCGGGGACCAGGGCGTCGCTGTGCACTTCCAGGGCGTCTGTGCCGTATTCCAGTTCGTAGGTCGCCTTCAAGGTGTCGTACGGAAGTTTCCCGGGCTTCCGGATCACGCACAGGCCCTTGCCCAGCCGATAGGCCAGCGCCGCGCCGATGATGAACCCGCGTGATTCGACGCCCACCACCGTGTCCACGGGGGCGGCTTCGTAGCGCCCGGCCAGGACGTCGATGGTCTTGCGGAACAGGGGTCCGTTGCCCAGCAGCGGGGTGATGTCCTTGAAGATGATCCCGGGCTTGGGGAAGTCGTGGATGTCGCGAATGATGGCTCGGATCTCTGTAACGATGTCGTCGTCCTCGATGCAGTCTGCCTCGATGCGGTTTGTCATGGGGCTTGGCTAACACAGTCAGGGCAAATAGGAAAGCGGGTTCCGGGCGACGTTGTTCCTGCGAATCTCGAAGTGGAGGTGCGGGGTGGTGACCCGGCCCGTGGCGCCCACCTCGGCAATGACCTGCTGTCGGGCCACCTTTTGTCCCCGGCGCACGAGGTTCCTGCGGTTGTGCGCATAGACCGATGCAAAGCCGCGCCGGTGGCGCAAGATGATGAGGTTGCCGTAGCCGCGCAGGCGGTCGCTGTAGATGACCTGTCCCGCCAGCGTTGCCCGGACCGGGGCGCCTGAAGGCGCGGCGATATCGATTCCGTCATTCAGGCTGTCGTGTCGTGAATCGAACCGGGCCGTGATCTTGCCCCTCACGGGCCAGGCGAAACCTTGTTTCGGCGGCCGCGCAGGCGGTCGCCGCCTGACTCGGGTCTTGGCCGCGGAGGCCCTGGACGGTGCGGCTCGGGGGCGGGATTTCTTCCCGGCAGCGACCTTTCCGCGGGTGGTCTTTCCGGGCGCGGCCCGGGAGCGAGACCGCGCGGGTTCCTTGATGGGGGTGATGATCTCGACCGGCAATCGACGGGTTGCGCCAGGGATGAACAGCCGGCGCCCGATCCGGAGGTCCCGCGCATCCGCGACCCGGTTGGCGCGCGCCAGAGCGACGTGATCGATGCCGTACGCCTTACCGATGCGATAGAGATTCTCGCCCTTCTTGACGACGTGGTAGAGGCCGGCTTGCCTGGGAGCCTTCCGGGGCGGGCGGTTATCGACGTAGCTGCAACCCGCTACGGCAAAGATGATGAGGACGTGTAGTAGCCCGAGACCGCGAAAGGCTAGTCCGGCCAACCATACCTCCCCAGAAGCTTGACGAACCGGCATCCTCCGAGGTCCGTCTGTTCGAGACCGGTGGGAGTTCGGCTCGCGAGTTTGAGGGTCTGGGACTGGTCGCCGCCGATGGGGATGATGAGCCTTCCACCGGGCGCGAGTTGCCGGCCCAGCGGCGCAGGCACGTTCGGCGCCCCCGCCGCCACGATGATGGCGTCGTAGGGGGCGTGTTCCGACCATCCGACGGTCCCGTCTCCCAGGTGGAGCGCCACGTTGTAGTAGTGCAACTCGTCGAGGATGGTCCGCGCCTGCACCGCCAGGCTACGGAGCTTCTCCACCGAGAAGACGTTCGTGCACATCTCCGCCAGCAGCGCCGTCTGGTAGGCGGAGCCCGTGCCGATCTCCAGGACGCGTTCGGTCCCCTTCAACTTGAGGGCCTGTAACATGTAACCGACGATATAGGGCTGGGAGATGGTTTGTTTCGCGCCGATGGGAAGCGGGTCATCGTCGTAGGCGCGGTTCACCAGGGCGGGCTCCACGAAGAGATGGCGCGGCACCTTGCGCATGGCATGGATGACGCGCGGGTCCTGGACCCCCCGGTCCAGCAATTGGGTCCGGACCATCCGTTCCCTGGCGCCTTCGAATCCTGAAACGCTGCGGTGTTTGGAGTTCACGGCCATTGATCGAGGCGGCGGCAGGGTGCGGATCAAGAAATGGTCGGGGCGACTGGATTTGAACCAGCGACCACACGCACCCCAAGCGTGTGCGCTACCAGGCTGCGCTACGCCCCGACACTACCCGGACTCTTAACACTCAACCGGGAACGGGTCAATTCTCGGCGTCGCCCGGGGGAGACCCGCATTCATGCCGCTCTCCCGGAAGGAGAGGGGTGGGGAAGGTTGCGTGCATGTCTCCGCTTGGGTTCCGGCTCTGCCGGGTCAGGAAATCATGTCGCGGAGCGAGGTCAGATCGTCCTTGATCTTGAGGAGGGCTTCCTTGTATTCCGGGTCCGGCCACGGGGTCGGCGGCTGGTTGTTGGCCGGGTCGCGCTGCTCGAGCTTCTTTCTGGCCCCTTCGATGGTGTACCCCTCCGTGTGCAGCAGTTGCTTGATCTGCTGCAGCAGCTCGACGTCCTGGCGCTTGTAGAGACGGTGGCGGGACGGCGCCTTGCCGGGTTTCAGGATGTCGAACTCGGTTTCCCAGTAGCGCAGCACATGCGGCTTGAGGTTCAAGAGGGCGCTGACTTCGCCGATCTTGAAGTAGAGTTTGTCGGGAATGACGACGGCCATGGGTCTCATGATATCAGGAAAAGGTGAGGCCGTCGGTGTCCAGCGCCTCGGCGGGTTCGGAGTTCATGTTCTTTTTGAGGGTCTGGCTGGGCTTGAAGGTCAGCACCTTGCGGCCCGCGATGGTGATCTCCTCGCCGGTCTGAGGGTTTCTGCCCTTGCGGGGCTGTTTGCCGTGGATGACGAAGTTTCCGAACCCCGAGATCTTGACCTTGTCGCCCTTCTCGAGGCGGGCCTTGATGATCTCGAAGGTGGCCTCGACGATGTCGGTGGCCTCCTTCTTGGAAAAGCCCACCCTTTCGTGGATCCGATTGATGATATCGGCCTTGGTCATGGCTGTTTTCCGCCGGAGTCCGCTACCGCAGAGTGGCGTTGAACGCGGCACAAAGCTGGCTGGTCAAGTTCTCGTGCATGGCGTTGACCTCGTGATCGGTGAGGGTTCTCTCCGTTGATCGGTAAAACACCTTGTAGGCCAGACTCTTCCTGCCTTCGCTGATGGGAGCGCCGGTGTATTCGTCGAAGATATCCACTCTTTCAATCAGATCTCGATCCAGTCCTTCCACCCAATCGATCACTGTCCGACTCGGGAAGTCTTCCGCTACGACGATGGCTAGATCCCGCTCCACCGACGGGAAACGGGGAATAGGACGCACCTTGAAAGCTGGCCGAACATAGTGAACCATCGCGCCGAAGTCAAGTTCGAAAAGGAAGCAGGAGGGCAAGTCCATTTCTTTACGAACTCGCGGACTTAGCTCGCCAACGTAGCCCAGGAGGGCGTCCCCGGATGAGACCGTGGCGAACCGGCCCGGGTGCACGGTGAGCGGGGGGTCTCCGGCGGTCCAGCGCGGATGGGCGTGGCCGAGGCCTTCCAGCAGGTCCTCCATGATTCCCTTCATGTCGGCGAAGACGAAGTCCCGGCTCTCGACCTTCAGCCCGCGCCGTGGCCGACGACCGCGGATGAGCCCGGCAACGTTCATCCGTTCCGTGAACCCGCCCCTGTCTCCGAGCGAGAAGACCTTGTCGAGCTCGAAGATCATGGAGCTCTCGGCGCGGTGCTCGGCGTGGTAGTGCAGGTTTTCGATCAGCCCGGGCAGCAGGCTCAGGCGCATTTCGTCCGTTTCCCGGCGCAACGGGTTGGTGACCCTCACGGGTTTGCCGTCGCCGGCCCAGAGTCCGGGAAAGGTCCGGTTCATCGTCGGGGAGCAGAAGGGCAGGGTCACCAGTTCGCTCAGCCCGGCGGTGGCGAGCAGGGACCGGGTCTTCCGCATCCAGCGCAATACCGGATCGCCCTGGCCGGCGCCCATCCGCACCGCCGGCAGCGTGGCCGGAATGTTGTCGTAGCCGTGGACCCGCGCGAGTTCCTCCACGAGGTCCGCTTCGCGGGTGAGGTCGAAACGAAAAGACGGCGGCGACACCACGAGTTCCTGCCCGGAAGAGCGTTTCATCCCGATTCCCAGGGATTCGATGATATCGCGGATCCGGTCCGGCGGCAGTTTCACCCCCAGGGCGCGTTCGACGCTGGCGTACCGGAGCGTGATGTCGGGCGGCTTGCGCGCCCCGGGATACACGTCGGCGAACCCCGGGACCACCCGCGCCTCGCCCATCTCCTCCCACAACGTCACCGCCCGGTCCATGGCGTAGCGCGTCCCTTCCGGATCGACTCCCCTTTCGAATCGGTGGGAAGCCTCGGTGTGCATCCCCATGCGTTTGGCCGTCCGCCGGATGGTGAGCGGATCGAAGTGGGCGCTTTCCAGCAGCACGGATTCGGTCTCCTCGGTCACCTCCGAGCCCGCCCCGCCCATGACGCCGGCGAGGGCCGCCGGCGTGTCCCCGTCGCAGATCAGCAGGTCGTCGGGATGGAGCGCTCGTTCCGACCCGTCGAGAGTGGTCAAGGCGCCCGCCTCGCCGGCGGTCCGGACCACGATGCGCTGGCTGGCGATGCGCCGTGCGTCGAAGGCGTGGAGCGGCTGTCCGGTCTCCAGCATCACGTAGTTGGTGACGTCCACGATGTGGTTGATGGAGCGGATGCCGCAGGCCTCGAGCCGGAAACGGAGCCATGGCGGCGACGGCGACGGCCGGAGCCCGTGGACCAACCGGGCCGAGTAGCGCGGGCACAGCGCCGCGTCCAGGATCTCCACCGACACCGGCATCCTGGGCGGGTGGTCGCGGAGGTGGTGGGGGACGGCGGGAATCCGGAGTCTCCCTCCGGCAAGGGCGGCGATTTCCCGCGCCAGGCCCAGGACGCTGAGACAGTCGCCCCGATTGGGCGTGACGCTCACCTCCACCATCCAGTCGTTCAGGCCCAGGTACCGGTGCAGCGATGCGCCCGCGGGGGCGTCCTCGGGCAGTTCCATGATGCCCCGGTGATCGTCGGAAAGCCCCAACTCCTTCTCGGAGCAGAGCATGCCCTCCGAGGGAACTCCCCGGATGGGACGGCGTTCGATGGC
This sequence comes from uncultured Binatia bacterium (SeqCode), assembly GCA_965214905.1. GTDB lineage: Bacteria > Desulfobacterota > Binatia > UBA9968 > JAJDTQ01 > JAJDTQ01. Next base: position 1,010,463 of record OZ243984.1, on the reverse strand, counting down.
CTGCCCGGACGGCAGCACGGAGCCCACCCGTAGAAACGCCGTCTTCATGCCCGGACGGAGGTTGGGCGCGCCGCACACGATGCGCAACGGCTCGCCGTCGCAATGGACCTCGCACACGGACAGCCGGTCGGCATCGGGATGAGGCCGGACGTCCGCCACTTCCACGATGACCGCGCCGGCATCGTCCGACAGCGGCCGCACCGCTTCCACCTCGAGGCCCGCGTGGGTCAACCGCTGGGCCAGTTCGGCGGGCCCGAAAGATCCCCCGCCGGCAGCGTCGGGGACCTCCACCAACTCCATCAGCCAGTTGAAAGTGAGCTTCATGGTCGGGTCCGGGGCGCTAGCGTCGCGTTCCGTAAATGTGTTGACCCTGTTCCATATCTTCACCCCGTTGCCGCAAGAAGTGGTCGGCGATGACCAACTCCCCTCTCCCTCTGGGAGAGGGTGTCGGAAGGGCTGTCAAAATGGCTCGGTGATGAGTCATCGCAAATATGAAACGCAACACTCGTTCCGGCTTGTTCGTCCTATCCAAACAAGAAAGTTCGAGTTAATGACCGCAACCGAACCCTCCCCTTCTGCCTGTCATCAACCACCCTGATCCGACAGGCTCCTAGGCCGGGAACTGTCTCAGAAAGCGGATGTCGTTCTGGAAGAACATCCGGATGTCGTCCATCCCGTATTTGAGCATGGCGATGCGCTCCACGCCCATGCCGAACGCAAAGCCCGAGAAGATCTCGGTATCGTAATCCACGAACCGGAAGACATTGGGGTCGATCATTCCCGAGCCCAGGATTTCCAGCCACCCCGACCCCCGGCACACGCGGCAATCGTCGGCGTCCCTGGCGCCGCGGCACAGGATGCAGCCGATGTCCACCTCGGCGCTGGGCTCGGTGAACGGGAAGAAGCTCGGGCGGAAGCGTACGCGCACCTGGTCCTGAAAGATCCGTTCCAGGAAATGGGTCAGGACGCCTTTCAGATCCCCGAAGGTGACATGGTGGTCCACCATGAAACCCTCCACCTGGTGGAACACGGGCGAGTGGGTGGCATCGTCGTCGTGGCGGTAGACGGCGCCGGGCGCGATGATCTGCAACGGCGGCCGGCGCTGCTCCATGACACGGATCTGTACCGGCGAGGTGTGGGTGCGGAGGACGTGGGCATCCGAAACGAAGAAGGTGTCCTGCATGTCCCGGGCCGGATGATCCCTGGGAATGTTCAACGCCTCGAAGTTGTGGTAGTCGTCCTCCACGTCCGGCCCCCGGGCGATCTCGAATCCCATGCCGGTAAAGACGTCGATGATCTCGTCCATCACCCGGGTCAGAGGATGCACGCGGCCCCGCTCCACGCGGTTCCCCGGCAGGGTCACGTCGAGGCCGGGACCCCGGTCGATCAGGCGACCCGCGTTTTCCCGGAGGTCTTCGAGGCGGGCTTCGAGAAGCCCCTCGATCTCCGCCCGCTGCCGGTTCAATTCCTGGCCGGCGCGCGGCCGTTCGTCAGCCGGCAACTCTCCGAGCCCGCGCAACAGCGCGGTGAGCTTGCCGCCCTTGCGGCCCAGGTAGTCGATACGGATCTGCTCGATCTCCGGTTCCGAATCGCACCGTTCAAGGCGCCCGGCGATCTCCTCTCGGAGCTTCTCCAGGGTTTCGATCATGGGTCGGGGGGAGGGCGTCAGGCGTTGAGAGCGTCCCCCGCACCGGCGTCGAGGGCTTGCTTGGCGCGCTGGGCGATCTGGTCGAACACGGCCGCGTCACGCGCCGCGAGGTCGGCCAGGATCTTGCGGTCCAACTCCACCCCGGCCTTCTTCAACCCGTGGATCAGCCGGCTGTAGGACAGTCCGTTGACGCGCGCCCCGGCGCTTATGCGGATGTTCCACAAACCCCGGAAAGTTCTTTTGCGTACCCGGCGGTCCCGGTAGGCGTAGACGAGTCCACGCTCGACGGTTTCCCTGGCGACGCGGTACAGTCTTCGGCGGCCTCCGACGTACCCCTTGGCCAGTTTCATGATTTTTCTTCGGCGCCGGCGGGAAGCCGGTCCGCCTTTGACCCTGGGCATGGCTTATGCTCCTTGAACCAATATCGACCGGGGCGCTGCCGGGCACGGCTCGCCTCGGTGTCCTGTCCCGTGACTCGCTGCTGGTCTGAACGGGTTCTTGTGTCGGTGGATCCCGGCGCCTGTCTCCGGGACATGAGTCGCCGCCTTTCCCTACAGGTAGGGGATGAGACGCCGCATGGTCTTCGTTTCGTAGCTCGATACGGACTCGGCCTGCCTCAGCCGGCGTTTCCGCTTGCGACTCTTGGTGGACAGAATGTGGCTCGTGAAGCCGTGTCGCCTCATGACCTTTCCACTCTTGCTGACCTTGAACCGCTTGGCCGCCCCCCTTTTGGTCTTGATCTTGGGCATCCTTGATTTCCTTGTTGCTGAAAATGTCGTGTAGAATGACGGAAACTGCGTTCGTCCCGAGCGTAGCGCGCCAGCGAAGTCGAAGGGCGTGTCTCACGCGGTGGTTTTCGGTGTCAGAAGCATGGCCATGTTCCGCCCTTCCAGCCTCGGCGGCACATCCAGTTTCGCCAGATCCTGCACCTCGCCGAAGACCCCGTTGAGCATGGCTCTGCCGAGCTCGGGATGGGTGATCTCGCGGCCGCGAAAGAACACCGATACCTTGACCCGCTGACCCCGTTCGAGGAAGCGGCGGATGTTTCTCACCTTGAACTCCAGGTCGTGCTGGTTGGTCCGGGCTCCCATCTTGACTTCCTTGATGGCAACGAAAGTGGCGTTCCGTTTCGCCTCCTGCGTCTTTTTCTTCTGCAGGTAGCGAAACTTGCCGTAGTCAAGCAGGCGGCACACGGGAGGCTGTGCGTCAGGGGCTACTTCCACCAAGTCGAGTTCTTTCTGCTCGGCGATGCTCAGAGCTTCATGCAACGGCATGACTCCGAGTTGGTCGTTCTCCGCGTCGATGACGCGGACCTCGCGTGCTCGGATCTGCTGATTGATTCTTGTGGGCCGCGCTATAAAGCACCTCCTGTAAAGATCTGCGCCCCCGGTTTCACTGTACCGGCTCCGTTTCCTGCCGCACATCCTCCCGGAGGCTGTCGAGAAACGCTTCTACCGACATGGCCGGGAGGTTTTCGCCGCCGCGTTTCCGCGCCGACAGGGTTTCATTCCGCACTTCCTTGTCGCCGATGACCAGCGCGTACGGAATCTTCGCCAACTGGGCTTCCCGGATCTTGAAGCCCAGCTTCTCGTTGCGGTCATCGAGCTCCACCCGCCAGCCATCCGCCAGCAGCCGGTCGCGCACGTTGGCGGCGTACGGTTTCTGTTGATCCGTGACCGTCACGATGCGTGACTGCATCGGCGCCAGCCACAAGGGAAACGCCCCTCCGGTGTGCTCGATCAGCAGCGCCATGAAGCGTTCGATGGAGCCGAGTATCGCCCTGTGAATCATCACCGGCCGCTCCTCCGCCCCGGTGGGCGAGACGTAGCCGAGGTCGAACCGTTCGGGCATGGAGAAGTCGAGTTGAACCGTGCCGATCTGCCAGCCGCGCTTCATCGCGTCCTTGACGACGAAATCGATCTTCGGGCCGTAAAAGGCGCCGTCGCCCTCATTGATCTCATAGGCTACGTTCCGTTTCTCCAGCGATGCGGCCAAGGCGGCCTCGGCCCGTTCCCAAGTCTCCGGAGCCCCCAGGTATGGGTCCGGTCTGGTGGAGAGGAAGACCTCCGAGTCTTCGAAGTTGAACCTATGATATACATCGCGAAGCATGTCAAGCAGGCAGGCGATCTCCTGCTCGATCTGTGAGGGGGCACAGAATATGTGGGCGTCGTCCTGCGAGAAGCTGCGCACCCGCGTGAGCCCGGCGGTTACGCCGGATTTCTCGTAACGGTGCAGCCGCCCGAAATCCGCCAGCCGTATCGGCAGATCGCGATAAGAGCGCTTCTTCGAGGCGTAGATGAAGGTGTGGCCGGGGCAGTTCATGGGCTTCACCCCGAATTCGCGCTCATCAATGTGGGTGAAGTACATGTTGTCCTTGTAGTGATCGTAGTGCCCCGACCGGCGCCACAGGCCGGCGTCGAAGATCTGGGGCGTGATCACCTCGTCGTAGCCGTAGCGCCGGTACAGGCTGCGCATGTACTCCACCAGGGCGTTGTAGACGAAGGCTCCCCTGGGATGAAAGAACGGGCTTGCCGGGGCCGCGGGATGAAAGCTGAAGAGGTCCAGCTCCTTGCCCAGCTTGCGATGGTCCCGCTTGCGCGCTTCTTCCAGCAGTGCGAGGTGTTGCTTCAACTCTTTCCGGGACGGGAACGCGGTGCCGTAGATGCGCTGGAGCATCTCGTTCTTCTCGTCGCCGCGCCAGTAGGCCCCCGCCACCGACGTGAGCCTGAAGGCCTGAATGAACCCGGTGCTGGGAAGGTGCGGGCCGCGACACAGATCGACCCATTCCCCCTGGCGGTAGAGGGACACGGTTTCGTCCGGAATCCCGGACAGAATCTCGACCTTGTAGTCCTCTCCCAGGCCGCGGAACAGCTCGATGGCCTCGTCCTTCGGCAGCTCCTCGCGGGCGATGGACAGATTCTGTTGCGCCAACTCGCGCATTCGTTCCTCGACCTTTTCGAGCTCCTCGGGGGCGAACGGCTGGTCGCGCTTGAAGTCGTAGTAGAAGCCTTCCCGGGTGGTGGGGCCGATGGTCACCTGGGCGCCGGGGAACAGGCTCTGAACCGCCTGGGCCATGAGATGGGCCGTGGAGTGGCGCAGGATGTCGATACCCTCGGGGCTGTCCAGGGGAATCCAATCAACCGCGCAGTCCGCCACCACCGGCCGGGTCAGATCGACCGCGGCGCCGTCGACGGCGGCGGCTACGATGCGCCGGCCGTCGGACGCGGCTGCGCCCGGCGTCCCGATGTCGCCGGCACGGGTGCCGGGAGCGACCTCAAGGGTCTCGCCCCCTGGTACGGTTACGCGAATGTTCTTCATCCTGTCACGGGTATCGGTCGCGGGGCATGGTAGGCACGGGCGGGATTGAACCGCCGACCTCTTCCGCGTCAAGGAAGCGCTCTCCCACTGAGCTACGTGCCTCGATTCACCTTCGCAAAGGTTTGATTTCATTACCAAACGCGGGGGACTCTGTCAATGGCGTCGGCGGCGAAAAGCCGGCGGCGGAAGGCCTGAGCGGAATCCGGATTCCGCTTGCCCGCGGCAGGGTCGGAATCCGAATTCCGCTTTGCCGGCGGCCACGAGCTTGCCGAGTTGTCCCGAGACCTTCGCCGTCACCAGCGCCGTGATGCGGACCTCGTCCTGGTCGTATTCCTCGGTCAGCACCCGTCCCCGGGCTTTCAGAAAGGAAATGATCACGGTCTCGGATTGCCGCAGGGTTAAACGGATCTGCTGCTTTCCCCGGTCCAGTACATGGCCGATGGTTTCCAGCAGATTCTCGATGCCGGCGCCGGTGCGGGCGGAGATCGGGCTGATGCCTTCGTGGCCCTCCGGCGGGTAGATGGGCAGACACTCGGCGACGTCGATCTTGTTGGGGACGATCAACCGTGGGGTCTCGCCCGCGCCGATGTCGGCCAGCACCGACTCGACGATGGCGAGCTGCTGTTCGGCCAGCGGACTCGTGGGGTCCATCACGCACAACAGCAGGTCGGCCTGGTGAATCTCCTCCAGGGTGGCCTTGAACGCGTCCATGAGGGTATGGGGGATCTTGTTGATGAAGCCCACGGTGTCCACCAGCATCACCGTTTCCCCGTTGGGAAGCCGCAGGGCCCGGGTGCGCGGGTCGAGCGTGGCGAAGAGCTTGTCCTCCGCCAGCACGCCCGCACGGGTGAGGCGGTTCATCAGCGTGGACTTGCCGGAGTTGGTATAGCCCACCAGCGCCACGGTGGGACGGGGGATGGATTGGCGTTCCTTGCGCTGCAGCCCACGGGTCTTGGCAACCCCCTTCAACCGCCGTTTGAGCCGGCCGATGCGTTCCCGGATGCGTCGGCGGTCCACCTCGAGCTGGGTCTCGCCCGGACCCCGGGCGCCGATGCCCCCGGCCAGTCGGGACAGGTGGGACCAGAGCCGGGTCAGGCGCGGCAGCAGGTATTCCAGTTGCGCCAGCTCCACCTGGAGCTTGCCTTCCCGGCTCCGGGCGCGCTGGGCGAAGATGTCCAGGATGAGCTGGGTGCGGTCGATGACCCGGAGGTCCAGGGCCGATTCCAGGTTCCGCTGTTGCGCCGGCGTGAGGTCGTTGTCGAAGATGACCAGATCCGCCCCGTGTTCGTCGGCGAACGCACGGATCTCGGTCACCTTGCCGGCGCCCAGCAGGGTGGCCGCGTGCACCCTCCCCGAGTTCTGGCGGAACACGCCGATGACACGAGCCCCCGCGCTGGCGGCGAGTCCCCGGAGTTCCTCGAGGCTGTCCTCCGGTGGAACGTCTTCACGGGTGGCCGGCGTTTCCACGCCCACCAGCACCGCGCACTCGGGCTGTGCGTCCGGATGGTCGGGTTCCCCGTTCAGGCTGTCAGCTCCTTCTCGCGGTGATCCGGGCGCCGAACCTGCGGTGCACGGTATCGAACAGCATCTTTGACGGATTGATGCGGAAGTTGGCGGGTCCGATGACCTTGGTCTCCTGGGCGGCGGTGGTCATGTGCAGATAGACGGAGGCCGGTCCCTGTTCCGGGGCGATGAGGTCATGGAACGCCTGCAACTCCCGCCGGTTGACCTCTTTCAGGTAGAAGTGCACTTCGCGGGGAGTCGGGTTCGAAGGGGTCGCGATGGCCTGCGCGCAGGCCTCCTCCAGCGGCAGTATGTCGTTGGCGATCAGGGTGACGCGTTCCTCGCCGACGTCGAGCCTGCCCTTGACCCGGATGGGATCGTCGCGTCCGATGCAGTCCGCCGTCAGCCGGTAGGTGTCGGGCCACGCGATGGTATCCACGAACCCGGTCTTGTCCTCCAGGTTGAAGTTGGCGTACCGCTCACCTTTCCTGGTGTTCTTGAGCTTCAGCGCCGTCACCACCCCCACCATGGTCACCTCGCCGTTGTCGCCGTGTTGTCCCCGGATCTGCCTGGCCGGCAGCACGCTGAGGCGCTTGAGGGACTCCTCGAACCGATCCAGCGGATGGCCGGTGATGTAGAAGCCCAAGGTCTCCTTCTCGAAGGCCAGGAGTTGACCGCCGGTCCATTCGTCGACGGATTCATAGGCGTCCATGGGGTCCGTGGGTGGGGTCTCGAGCAGGTCGAACATGCCGAACTGGGAGCTGTCGCGGTCCCGTTGGGACGACTGGCCGGCCTTCAGGGCGTCGTCCAGCGAGGCGATGAGGCGGGCGCGGTACACGCCGGTGGAATCCAGGGCGCCGCATTTGATGAGGCTTTCCAGCACCCGCCGGTTGATCACCTTGAGGTCCACGCGCCGGCAGAAGTCGAACAGCGACTCGAACGGACCGGTCCGGTCGCGGGTCTCCTGGATCGTTTCGACGGCTCGTTCACCGACGTTCTTGACCGCCGAAAGGCCGAAACGGATCCGGTCCCCCGTCACCGTGAATCGGGCGCCGCCCTCGTTGACGTCCGGGGGCAGCACCGCCACGCCCTGCTCGCGGCACTCGGCGAGGTTCTTGATGACCTTGTCGGTGTCGCCCATCTCCGAGCTCATCAGGGCGGCCATGAATTCCACCGGGTAGTGGGTCTTCAGGTAGGCCGTATGGTAGGAGACCAGGGCGTAGGCGGCGGAGTGGGACTTGTTGAAGCCGTAACGGGCAAAGGTTTCCATCTGATCGAAGATCGCGGTGGACTGCTCCTCCCGGATATCGTTGTCTCGTGCCCCGCCGATGAACCGCTCTCTTTGGCTGGCCATCTCCTGTGGGTCTTTCTTGCCCATGGCGCGGCGCAGGATGTCGGCCTCCCCGAGGCCGTAGTTGGCCAGCTTCTGCGCGATCTCCATGACCTGTTCCTGGTACACGATGACGCCGTAGGTGTCTTTCAGGATCGGGCGAAGGGCCGGGTGCAGATAGGAAGTCTGCTCCTTGCCGCTCTTCCGCTTGATGTACTCTTCCGCCATGCCGCTATCCAGCGGCCCCGGCCGGTAGAGGGCGAGGATGGCCACGAGGTCCTCGAAGCAGTCGGGCTTGATGCGCACGCTCATCTCCCGGATGCCGGTGCTTTCCAGTTGGAAGATGCCGGTGGTGTTGCCGCTGCCCACCAGGCGGTAGGTGTCCTCGTCGTCCAGCGCCGTGCTCTGAAGATCCGGCGCCGTTCCGCGGCTTTGCCGGATCAGGTCCAGGCAATCGTGGATGAGGGTCAGCGTCTTGAGCCCCAGGAAGTCGAACTTGATCAGGCCGATCTTCTCCACGCTCGACATGTCGTACTGGGTGACGATGCCGCCGTCCCGGTCCACGTACAGGGGCAGGTAGTCCATCAGCGGACGGTTGGAGATCACCACCCCCGCGGCGTGGGTCGACGAGTGCCGGGTGAGGCCCTCCAGGCGCAGCGCGTGGTTGATGAGGTTGGCGACGCGCGGGTCGTCGTCCGCCAGTTGGTTCAGCCGAGGTTCCTGCTTGAGGGCTTCGGTGAGCGGGCAGTCGAACCCTTGCCTGGGAGCCGGCACCAGCTTGGCGATGGCGTCGGTCTCGGCGAACGAGAGTCCCAGCGCGCGTCCCACGTCGCGGATGGCGGCCTTGGCCTTGAGGGTGCCGAAGGTGGTGATCTGCGCCACCTTGTCGGCGCCGTACTTGTCCTTGACGTACTGGATCACCTGGTCCCGGCCGCGAATGCAGAAGTCTACGTCGATGTCCGGCATGGAGCGCCGCTCCGGGTTGAGGAAGCGCTCGAACAACAGGTTGTGCCGTATCGGGTCCAGGTCGGTGATGCGCAAGGCGTAGGCCACCAGGCTGCCGGCCGCGGAGCCGCGCCCCGGCCCCACCGGGATGCCCTTGTCCTTCGCATGGTTGATGAAGTCCGCCACGATCAGGAAGTAGCCCGGAAACTGCATGCGCTTGATGACGCCGAGCTCGTAGTCGAGCCGGGTCCGGTACGCGTCGCGGTCGACGTCGCCGGCGTCCTTGAGCCGCTCGTCGAGCCCCTCGTGCGCGCACGCGTCCAGGTAGTCGTCGAGGCTCCGGGAGTTCGGCGCCTCGTATTGCGGAAAGTGGTACTTGCCGAACTCGATCTCCACGTCGCAGCGCGCGGCGATGGCCACGCTCTGGTCCACCGCGTCCGGCAGGTGTGCGAAGCCCTCCAGCATCTGGTCGGTGGACTTGAGGAAGAGCTCCTCGGTGTCCATCTTCATGCGGTTGGGGTCGTTGTGGCCCTTGCCGGTCTGGATGCACAGCAACACGTCGTGGGCCTGGGCATCCTCGGGGTCCAGGTAGTGGCAGTCGTTGGTGGCCACGACGGGCAGGGAAAGGTCCTTGCCGAGTTCCATGATCCCGGCGTTGACCTTTTCCTGCAGCGGCAGCTTGTTGTCCTGGGCTTCCAGATAGTAGCGGTCGTCGAAGATGGAACGGTAGGCCTCCGCCACCTTCCTGGCCTGTTCCATGGAACCCAGGGTCAGGGCCTTGGCCATCTCGCCGCTGAGACACCCGCTCAAGGCGATGATCCCGGCGTTGTGCTCCCGCAGCAGTTCCTTGTCGATCCGCGGCTTGTAGTAGAACCCTTCAGTGAAGCCGTGTGTGACCAGCTTGCAGAGGTTGCGGTAGCCTTCGTTGTCCATCGCCAGGAGGATCAGGTGGTGGTTGTATTCCTTGTTGCCGCGGTCGACCCCCTGGCGCTCGAAGCGGCTGCCCGGCGCCACGTAGACCTCGCAGCCGAGGATCGGCTTGATGCCGGCGGCGACCGCCTGCCGGTAGAACTCCACCGCGCCGAACATGTTGCCGTGATCGGTCATGGCGATGGCCGGCTGCCCCAGGCTCTTGGCCCGCTCGATCAGCGGTTCGATCTTGTTGGCCCCGTCGAGCAGGCTGTACTGGGTATGGCAGTGAAGGTGTACGAAACGGTGGTTGCTCATGAAGCTGTATCCTCGGCAGCCCGGCAGTGTCCCGGTCTCTACGGTCGGACCGTACTCCCCGGGTCACTCCCACTCGATGGTGGCGGGGGGCTTGGACGAGACGTCGTAGACCACCCGGTTGATGCCGCGCACCTCGTTGATGATGCGGTTGGAGATGCGGCCCAGGAGATCCGGGGGCAGCGACACCCAGTCGGCGGTCATGCCGTCCTGGCTGTCCACCGCTCTCACGGCCGCGACGTTCTCGTAGGTCCGCTCGTCGCCCATGACGCCCACGGTGCGGATGGGCAGGAGGATGGCGAAGGACTGCCAGATGCGTTCGTACAACCCGGCGTTGCGGATTTCCTCGACCACGATGGCGTCCGCGGCCCGCAGGATCCCGAGCCGCTCCCCGGTCACGTCGCCGAGGATGCGGATGGCGAGACCGGGCCCGGGAAACGGCTGGCGGTGGATCCAACGGTCGGGCAGGCCCAGCTCCCGGCCCAGCTCCCGGACCTCGTCCTTGAACAGCTCCCGCAGGGGCTCCACCAGCTCGAGCTTCATGCGCTTCGGCAGCCCGCCGACGTTGTGATGGCTCTTGATGAGCGCGGACGGGCCGGCATGAGGCACGGACTCGATGACATCGGGATAGAGGGTCCCCTGGCACAGGAAGGGGAAGTCGCCGAGCTTCCGGGTCTCCTCCTCGAACACCCGGATGAAGAGGTTGCCGATGCGTTTGCGCTTCTCCTCCGGGTCCTCCACCCCTTCGAGGGCCTCCAGGAACCGCGCGGACCCGTCCACGCAGCGAAAGCCCGCGCCGAATCGTTCTCCCATGACCTGGGACACGGCCTCCACCTCGCCCCGCCGCAGCAGCCCGTTGTCGACGAAGACGCAGACGAGCCGGTCCCCGATGGCGCGGTGCACGAGGGTGGCGGCCACCGACGAATCGACCCCGCCGCTCAGGCCGCACAGCACGCGGCCGTCGCCCACCTGCCGGCGAATCTTCTCCACCGCGGCGGTGGCGAAGTGCTCCATGTCCCAATCGGCCGCGCACCGGCAGATGCGGAACAGGAAGTTCTCCAGGATCGCTCTGCCGTGCTCGGTGTGGACGACCTCGGGATGAAACTGGAGGCCGTAGAAGCGCCGCCGGTCGTCGGCAAAGGCGGCAATGGGGGAGTTGCCGGTATGAGCGATCACCGACCAGTGCTCCGGAAGCGACGTCATCCGGTCGCCGTGGCTCATCCACACGCTCTGGCCGGCGTCCGGGTCGAGGCCGGCGAAGAGGTCCGTGGCGTCATCGACGTAGAGGTCGGCGAGACCGTACTCGCGCTCGGAGGCCTCGGTCACGCCGCCCCCCATGGCCTGGTTGATGACGCCCATGCCGTAGCAGATGCCCAGAAAGGGTACGGGCAGCCGGAACAACTCCGGGTTCACCGTGGGTGCGCCGCTGCGATAGACGCTGGCGGGCCCGCCGGACAGGATCACGCCGGCGGGTTCGAGCCGCGCCAGCCGTTCCACGGGGGTATCGAAGGGGTGTATCTCGCAGTAGACGCGCGCTTCGCGTACACGGCGCGCAATGAGCTGGGTGTACTGCGATCCGAAGTCCAGTACGACGATCATTCTCTTCGATAGTTGGGCGCTTCGTTGGTGATGAAGACGTCGTGAACGTGGCCTTCGGTCAGGCCGGCGGCGGTGACCTGCATGAACCGGGCCCGGGTCTGCAGCTCCTCGATGTTGCTACAGCCGACGTAGCCCATGCCGGCGCGGACCCCGCCGATGAGCTGATAGACGTTCGCCGCCAGAGTGCCGCGGTAGGGGACCTGGCCTTCGACCCCTTCCGGGACCAGCTTCACCTCGTCCTCGACGGCGTCCTGGGCGTAGCGGTCCCGGCTGCCTTCGCGCATGGCGCCGATGGAGCCCATGCCGCGATAGACTTTGTAGTTCCGGCCCTGGTAGAGCACCGTTTCTCCGGGGCTTTCCTCGCAGCCTCCGAACAGCGTGCCGATCATCACGGCGCTGGCGCCGGCCGCCAGCGCCTTGGTGATGTCGCCGGAATACTTGATCCCGCCGTCGGATACCAGCGGGACCCCGGTGCGGGCGCCCACCCGGGCGCAGTCGGCAATGGCGCTGAGCTGGGGTACGCCCACCCCCGACACCACCCGGGTGGTACAGATGGAGCCGGGTCCGACGCCCACCTTGACGCCGTTGGCGCCGGCGTCGATCAGCGCCTGGGTTCCCTGGGCCGTGGCCACGTTGCCGGCGATGAGCTCCAGTTCCGGATAGCCGCTGCGGATTTGCGCCACCGTCTCCAGCACCTTGCTGGAGTGTCCGTGGGCGGTATCCACCGCGATCACGTCGACGCCGGACCGTACCAGAGCCTCCACCCGTTCCTCCCGGTCCGGCCCCACCCCCACCGCGGCGCCCACCCGCAGGTGTCCCCGGTCGTCCTTGCAGGCCAGCGGGTGACGGCTCTTCTTCTCGATGTCCTTGACCGTGATGAGGCCCTTCAGCCGGTAGTGCTGGTCCACCACCAGCAATTTTTCGATGCGGTGCCGGTGCAGGATCTCCTGGGCCTCGTCGAGGTCGACGCCGTCCGGCACCGTGACCAGATTCTCCCGGGTCATCAGCTCGTCGACGCAACGGTCCAGGTTCTTCTCGAAGCGGAGGTCACGGTTGGTCAGGATCCCCACCAGGCGGCCCTTCTGCGTCACCGGGAGGCCCGAGATGCCGTGCTGGTCCATCATCTCCCGGGCCTCGGCGATTTTCTGATGGGGGCTTACCGTCACCGGATCCGAGATCATGCCGCTCTCGGATTTCTTGACCTTTTCCACCTCCTTGCCCTGCGCCTGCACGGACATGTTGCGGTGGATGAATCCCAAACCGCCTTCCTGGGCCATGGCGATGGCCGTTCGGGCCTCGGTGACCGTATCCATGGCGGCGCTCAGGAGGGGGATGTTGAGCTGGATGCGCGCCGTCAACCGGGTGGAAACATCCGTGTCGCGCGGCAGAATCGACGATTCCGCCGGGACCAGCAACACGTCATCGAACGTGAGTCCAAGGGGCAATATCTCCTGGTCGAGCATCCTTCACCTCAAAGCGGTCGGTACAAAAAAGCCCGGACCTCCGCCCGGGCTTCCTGGTCTTTCCGCGTCATCCTGTGGTCCATGACCTTTCCTAGCAGGCTTGGCACGGGCTGGCAAGGTCCGGTTTCCCGTCGATCCCGGTCCGTGGGCGGACCGGCGCTCGATTCGTCAATGATTTCAAGTAATTGTATCATTCGCGTCAGAGGCGAACTAAAGTTTTGGAGCGGCATGCCGACAGCTATCCGGAGATGCTTGCGAGGATCTACGGCGCGTCGCTCCACGGCATCGACGCGCTCAAGGTGGCGGTGGAGGTCGATATCGCATCCGGCCTCCCGGAACTGGCCATGGTGGGTTTGCCCGAGGGCGCCGTGCGCGAAAGCAAGGTGCGCGTGCGCGCGGCGTTGCGGAACTGCGGCTACCCGTTCCCGCCGCAAAGGATCACCATCAACCTCGCGCCCGCCGACGTCAAGAAGGAGGGGTCCGGCTATGACCTGCCCATGGCCATGGGCATCGTCGCGGCTCAAGGCGTTGTGCAGCCGTCCCACCTGACCGACTACCTGCTGGTGGGGGAGCTTTCCCTGGACGGCGCCGTCAAGCCCGTCCGCGGTGCGCTGCCCATCGCCGCAGCCGTGAGACGGCAGGGGATCAAGGGCCTGATCCTGCCCCGAACCAACAGCGCCGAAGCCGCGGTGGTCGAGGACATCGAAGTCTTCGGCGTGGAGAGCCTTGCCGAGGTCGTGGGCTTCCTGAACGGAGAGCGGGGGATCGAGCCCACCCGGGTCGACCTGGGGCGCCTGTTTCGCCAACATGCGTTGCATGATGCCGACTTCAGCGACGTTCGCGGACAGCCCCACGTCAAGCGGGCGCTGGAGGTGGCGGCCGCCGGCGCCCACAACGTCCTCATGATGGGGCCTCCAGGCTCGGGAAAGACCATGCTGGCCAAGCGCCTCCCTACCATTCTGCCGGCCCTCACTCTGGCGGAGGCCATCGAGACCACCAAGATCCACAGCGTGACGGGGGTGCTGGGCGGCCGGGCGCTGGTGGCGGTGCGGCCGTTCCGGGCGCCGCACCACACCATCTCCGATGCGGGACTGGTGGGCGGCGGCACGGTGCCGAAGCCCGGGGAGGTTTCGCTGGCCCACAACGGCGTGCTCTTTCTCGACGAGGCGCCGGAGTTCCGCCGCAACGTCCTGGAGGTCCTGCGCCAACCCCTGGAGGACGGCCGCGTCACGGTGGCCCGGGCCGCAGGCTCCATCGATTATCCGGCTGTATTCATGCTGGTGGCGGCCATGAATCCCTGCCCTTGCGGGTTCTTCTCGGATCCACAGAAGGAATGCCGCTGCACCCCGATGCAGATCACCCGGTACCGCTCACGGGTATCCGGTCCGTTGCTCGATCGCATCGACATCCAGGTGGAGGTGCCGTCGGTGGAGTACCAGGCGCTGGCGTCCCGGGTGCCGGGCGAGCCTTCGGAGGCCATCCGCGGGCGGGTCGACCAGGCCCGGACCATCCAGGTGGGACGCTTCGGCCGGACCGGAATCCACGCCAATGCGCGCATGAGCGCGCGCGACGTCCGGCGCTACTGCCGGGTGGACGCGGCGGGTGAACGGCTTCTGGAGACCGCCATCAACAGGCTCGGATTGAGCGCCCGCGCCTACGTGCGCATTCTGAAGGTCAGCCGCACCATCGCCGATCTCGCGGGCGCCGAAGGGATCCTGCCGCCACACATCGCCGAAGCCATCCAGTACCGCAGCCTGGACCGGCCGCCTTTCTAGGCGCCGGTATCGGCCGCTAGCGAGTTCTAAGGCGCAGGCTCCTGGCTGGTCTTTCTGTCAGTAACCGATATTATGGGACATATGGAGGATTGCCAATGCCGAATATTCACCTGACCGCGCCAATGGAAGCCTACATCAAGGGCCAGATCGAATCCGGGGCCTATGCCAATCTGAGCGAGGTGGTACGAGCGGGGCTCCGGCTGCTGATGGACCGGGACGGCGCGCGTCAATTCTACGCCCTGAAGGCGGACCTGGAGCATGCCGTGGGTGACGCGGAGACAGGGGCTTTCGACGAATTCGATCCCCGGGCCTACGAGCCGGACGCCTACCGGTCATAGCCCAAGCCGTGACCATCCGACTATCTCGCCCGGCGCAACAGGATCTGGATGACATCCGTCGGTACACTCCGGAGACCTGGGGCCGCGAACAGTGGGTGAAGTACTACCGGGGCTTGGTCCGCGCTTTCGAGGGCATCATGGCCAATCCCGATGGCGGACGCGACCGGTGCCTGTTCGCCGCAGGCATGCGCTCGGTCAACTACGGAAGGCACGTCATTTTCTTCGCACGGATTGCGGCAGCGGGCGGTGACCCGGTGATCTTGCGGATCGTTCACCAACGGCGCCATATGCCGGCGTTGGTCTACTTCGAGGATCTGGACGGCTGAAGGTGCTCGTCCGGCGGACCACCTGGATCCGACTTCCGACACGTGGCGCACCCCATGCCGGTCCATGGCCTCCAGGAGCGTTTGCTGTGAAAGACAGTTTCACGTCTTCGGGGTGGTCACGCAGCGCAAGAACCTGACCCTTGGCCGGAGAGGAGGAGACAGGACGCTACACTGGAGCGGCCGGGTCAGCCTGCTTGATCCAGCGTCTGTTGGGGGAGCACGGTTCGGGACCCGACGATGGCGGGCTGTCGCGCGGCGTCCGGGCCGAAGTCGATCTTGCAACCGGCAAGCTCGCCGCCCAGCTTGACCTTGCCGCTGTTGACCAGATGGATGACGACGGCCTTCAGTTCGTCAGGGGTCCTGGCATACTCGCCTACCGCGTTGATGACGTCGAGAAGCGTGAGTGAGTTCATCGTGGGTCCTCATTCGAAGGAGATTTTCTTGTTGTCCTGATAGAGCAAACCTCGTGCCATACAATCTGCCACGCCAACCCCCTGAAATGGCGCGATTTCAGGAATCCTCCGAGCGTTGTGATCGACGGGATCGTCGATCAGTGACATTCTCGTCGACGGTTTCGTGTCATCTGATGAAACGAACACGTCGTATTCGGAGGAACGCGGATGTAGAAACCCCCCGGGGGCCGGTTACGGCTCGATCCCGAGGGGGGACTAACGGGTGTGTCAGCAGAACAACCCGTATCTACTACGGATTGGCCCTGTTTGTCAATAGAGTGGAACGCGCGCGCCGCTACCTGCGTGCCTTTATCTCTTCGATCAACTGGGGGATGACCTTGAAGACGTCGCCCACGACGCCGAGGTCGCACATCTGGAAGATGGGGGCGTCGGCATCCCTGTTGACGGCGACGATCAGCTTGGAATCCTTCATCCCGGCCAGATGCTGCACGGCGCCGGAAATGCCGCAGGCGATGTAGAGTTCGGGCTTGACGGTCTTGCCGGTCTGACCGATCTGCAGGGAGTAGGGCACCCAACCGGAGTCCACCACGGCACGGGTGGCTCCCACGGCGCCGCCTAGCAGGTCCGCCAACTCCCGCAGCATGTCGAAGTTCGCGGCCCCGGCCAGCCCGCGTCCGCCGGCGACGATGACGTTGGCGCCGTCCAACTGCGGTCCCTCGGCCTTGGCGGTAACCTTTTCTTTCAGCCGGACCTTGCAAAGCTCGGCGTCACCCGTGGACGCGACCTCCTCCACCACCGGGGTCTTGGGATTCGTGGCGGGCTCGAATGCCTTGGGTCTCACCAGCAGGATCTTGACGTCGTCGTGCACCAGCGTGGAGGTGTTCCAGTAGCTGGCTCCCAGGGCGGGGATCCTGGCCTCGACGGCGCCGTCCGTCAGGGTGAAGTCCGCCACGTCCGTGATGGCGCCGCAGTCGAGGCTGGCGCTTATGGCCGCAGCCACGTCGCGGCCGCCATAGCTCGACGCGAACAGGACCGCCGCCGGCCTGTGCTCCCGAATGAGGGATTCGACTACCGCCGCCGCCGGCAGCGTCAGGTAGTCGCGAAAGAGCGGGTCCGCCGACCGATAGACCTTGCTGGCACCGTGCTCGCCCAGCAACTCCACGGCGTTGTCGGGAGCCGGACCGAGGAGGATCGCCTCGGCGGTCCCCACTTGGGCGGCCCTGGTCAACATCTCCAGCGTGGTGGAGGTGACGGCGTCATCCACCACCTCGCCATAGACCCAAATGATATCAGACATCTACAGGACCTTGACCTCGGCCAGGAAATCGGCGATCCGCTTGCCCCCTTCGCCGTCGTCTTCCACCACCTCCCCGGCTTCGCGTTGCGCCGGCCTGCCGATCTCCAGCACCTTCTCCCGGGCTCCCGGCTCGCCCACATCGTCCGGCGTGAGGCCGAGATCTTCGACGGAGTACTGCCGGATTTCCTTTCTCTTGGCCGACATGATGCCCTTGAGTTGCGGGTAGCGCGGTTCGTTGATGCCGCTGGTGACCGTCACCAGCGCCGGGAGGTCGGCCTCCACCACGTCGTAGCCGGTTTCGCTCTGGCGCTTGATGGATAGGGTCGATCCCTCCACGGCCATCTCGTTGGCGAAGGTGACCGGTGGAACACCCAGCAGCCGCGCGATCTGGCCCGGCACGATGCCGGAATAGCTGTCGCTGCTCTCGGTGCCGCAGATGATGAGGTCGAAGGGTTTCTTCCGGATGGCCGCGGCCAGGGCCTTGGCGGTGGCGAGGGCGTCCGATCCCGCCAGCGCGTCGTCGAAGATGTGCACCGCGGAGGTAGCTCCCATGGCCAGCGCCGTCCGTATGCCGATGGTGATCTCGTTGAACCCCATGGTAACCAGGGTGACCGTCCCGCCTTCCTGCTCCATCAGCCGCAATGCCTCTTCCACGGCGCTGGCCGCGGCCGGATCCAGCTCGTGGGCGACGCCCTTGCGGATCATCCGCCTGGTGGCGGGGTCGATCTCGATGGTCACGGTGCTGGCGGGGATGATCTTGCCGCAGACCACAATGTCCAAGGTGCGAACCTCCGGTGAGAATAGTGGGAGCCGGCCGCGCCGGCTATAACGTGAGCCCGAGGACGATGGCGGGAGAGGGTGGGGATGCCGGTGCGGTCACTCCAGCCACTCCGAGACCTTTCCCTCCATCACCATGTCCAGCACTTCCTGGCAGTCCTGAAGGGCCTGGTCCACGATTTTCTCGTCCTCGATGTTGGGTATCGCCCGATTGACGGCCCCGTGGACCGCTGCGATGCATTCCTTCAGGTGCTCGTCGAGTTCCGCCGTATGGGGCGCCTGTGCCATTTCCATTTCCGCCTCAGGTATAGAGCCGGCCCTCGTCGGGGTCGGGGATCTCGAGCCCCATGTCCTTGATGAGGGCGTTGACCTCTGCGGTGTACTGTTCCCGCTGCTGGGCGTTGGTGCGCCGCTTGAGACCCCAGTAGCGGTACCGCTCGGAGCGCTTCGAACCGGACTTGCCGAACATGTCGAGTCCCTTGACGTACCAGTAGTTGACAGCGTTCTGGACCCGTTCCTTCGATTCGCCACCCTTGTCCGCCATCTCCCGGGTCAGGTTCGTGCCGAAGGCGATGTGAGCCACCTCTTCCTGCTCCATGGTGGGGAGAATTTCGGCAAGAGGCACGTAGCTGCAGTCCTCGAATTCCTCGAGCTGGTAGCGTCCCACCCGGTCGATCAGGAAGCCGAAGACAGCGAAGTCTTCCCAGGTGGTGATCTTGCCGCGGAAGGCCTCCACGTAGCGTTGCTGGTTCGGCCGGCTCAGCACGTATGACACGTCCTCGCCGATGTCACCGGCCAGACGAGCCATTTTGCGGTAGTGGTCCACTTCCTCGGCCGCGGTCCGCGCCACCACGAGCTGATAGAGTTTCGTCGGCGCGTTGGGAAGCATGTCGTCCAGGTAAAGATGCGGCCCGCCGATCTCGCAGTCGCACTGGATCGCAAGAACCCGTTTCAGCAGGTCCTGATACTCCGGATCCGTCTTCTCGAAGTCTTTGGGCTCGACCTTATCGGTGAACATGGCGTCTCTCCTCCGTGACGTTGCAACTGAAATCGGGTTAACAGATGCCGTTGTCAAACGCAAGCCGAGCGGGACAAGCCTTTACTCGGCGATGTCCGCGCCTTAAACTGACCTGCGCATACCGCAGGAGGGAGAATAGAACAGACATGCGGGATCGCGTTCTCAGTAGCGTGACGGTGTCCAGGAACTCCGGCCGCGCCTTTACCGTGAGGAAAGGTCGGTGCATCCGGGTGGCGGGGAAATCGGTAGTGGATTTCGTCGCCTTCAACCTCCACGATCTGACCGAGCGTTTCGATCAGGCCCGGACCAAGACCAATCAGGCCCGGATCTTCATCAGCACCGGGGACCGGCTCCTGTCCAAGCTCAACAATCCGCTGCTGGCCATCGTGGCGGACACGTTTCCGGAAGGGCGTCATGACCTCCAGAAGGGCATGTGCAGCCGCAAGCGTTTCGAACTGGTGGCCGCGGGACTCGCCCAGCGGAACTTCATCGAGGGGGGTGATCCCAATCCCAAGAGGCCGGAGGATATTCCGACCCACGGATGCTACGAGAACCTTTCCGAGGCCGTGCGCCCGTGGGACATCGCCCCGGTGGACATTCCGAGCCCGTTCAACATCTTTCAGACCATGCGCATCGACCCGGACACGGGCGCCCTGTTCGACACCTTCGTGCGGCCGAAGGAAGAGGCCCACGTGGACTTTCGCGCCGAGATGGATTGTCTGGTGGCCCTTAGCGCCTGTCCGGAGTCCGGCAGGGGGCAGGCGATCCGGGTGGAGATATTCGAAGCGGAACCGCGGGACAAATGACCATGGACGCACGGGAAGCCTTTCGCCTCGCGGATGCGCAGGTCGACGATCGGGAGTTGGACGCGCTGTTCATCGAGCTGTTGCGAGTCCCGTCGGTACATACGGAGCGCATGGAGTCCGATCCCGCAGTCAAGGCGTTCGTGGCGGACGTGGCGGCGCCCCGGCTCGAAGCGCTGACCGGCATTGCGCCGCGCATGGACGGCATGGGCAACCTGCACTGGCGGTGCGGCGAGTCGGCGCTGGACCCGGCCCAGGGCCTGCTGTTCATGGGCTATGCCATGACGTTCCCGGCAGGCTCGATGCCGGAGCCGTTCTCGGGAAAGGTCGTACCGGGAGAGCCCTACGGGCTTCAGGGTCCATGCGTATGGGGCCGGGGAGGCTGTGAGCAGAAGGCGGCCCTGGCGGCCATGCTGGCGGCCGCGGCCGCGGTGCAGGGGTCAGGCCGGGAGTTGGCGCGGCCGCTGTCGTTGGCCGTGAGCACGGCCGGAGAGACCGGGCGGCACGATGCGGCCCGTTACATGCTTGAGCAGGAGGGGCTTGCGGCCCGCCACGGCATCGTCGGCCTGGGCACCGCCAACCGGGTCTGTCTGGGCAACAAGGGCAGGATCGACATGGACGTCGTGGTGCGCGGCAAATCCTGCCACAGCAGCACGCCGTGGGCCGGCGTCAACGCGGTGGACGGAGCGCGCGCGGTGCTGGAGCGCCTGGACGGCCTGGTGGACGGCATCGCCCACCCGGCGCTGGGCGAGGCGAGCCTGGTGGCCACCCGCATCGAGAGCGGCCCCGACATCCTGCACACCATCCAGGACCATTGCCGGCTGACGCTCGACCGGCGCCTCCTGCCGGGCGAGGACCCCGCTGAGGCTTTGGCCGCGGTCACCCGTGCCTTGGCGGACCTGGAGCCCTGGCCGGTGGAGGTCACCCGGGGCAACTTCATGTATCCCGCCGAGGTGTCGGAAAACAGCGAGGTGGCGGTGGCGCTGGAAGCGGCGCGCGAATTCGCCGGAGAACCCGGGCCGCCGATCTGGTTCCCGGCGGCGCTGGACGCGGGCTATCTGAACGAGAACGGCATCGAGACCGTCATGTTCGGTCCCGGGGAGCTGGCCTTCGCCCACACCGACGCCGAGGTGGTGCCGCTGGAGCAGGTGCGCAACGCTGCCAGGGTTTATGCTGCGGCCGCTCTCCGAATGCTGACGTGAGCCGATGTCGGCGACAGGATCTCCCCAAACCAAGAGCCCTTCGATGCCGGTGACATCGAAGGGCTCTTCCTTGTCGGTGCGCCAGCCCCACCGGGCTCTCGCTCCGGCCTATTTCTTCATCCAACCCTTGTTTTCGAACCAGGCCAGCGCCTTGTTGTAGAACTCGGCGTGCAGAATCCGGTCGATCGGCGGAATCTCGGTATCGGCGGGGATGGACTTGCTCCAGAATGCCGAATCGATGTACGCCTGTACACCCGCGGCCGTGGCTTGGCATCGGTCGGGAACGGCGCCGCCCTCCACGATCTCGATTTCATACATCTTCTTGGCGATGTGCGGTTTGTTGCGCATCACCTTTTCATAGACGTGCAGAACTTCTTCGGCGTTTTTGGGGTCGTTGACGAAGGCGCACCCGCGAATGAGCGTGCCGAAGAGGGCCGTGGCCTTTTCAGGGTTGTCCTTGATGAAGTTCTGGTTCATGGCGAGTTGCAGGAATGCGTATTCCTTGACGAACTGGCTGGCGGAGCCGAGGACCTTCAGGTTTGCTTCCCGGGCCAACAGCATTTTGCCGAAGGTCAGCGAGCCCACGTCGATCTTGCCGGCCTTGACGCCGGCCAACCGCGCCGTCGATCCCCCGACCTTGACCAACCGCACGTCTTTCTCCGGGATACCGGCGTTCTGAAGCAGCTTGAGGGAGACGTAGACGTTGCCGGACGTAGGAGAGCTGATGCCCACTTTTACCGGCCGCGGCAGGTCCTCGTAGGACTTGACGTGTTTCCCGGCCACGAGCCAGTACGGCAAGGAGTTGAGCTCGGAGCCGACGATGCGGATGTTGCTGCCCGGTCGAATGGCCAGCGCGATGTTGTCATCCGACCCGAAGAACGGGAGTTGCCCCCGTTCCAGGGCGAGGACCGCGGCATTCTCGCCGCCCGCCACCGAGTACACCCTGGCGTCGTAGCCGATGTCCTTGAAAAAACCCTTGTGAATGGCCACCTGTTCCACCAGAGCGGTTGTCGAGGTGGTCTGCGCAACCGGGATACGGAGCTTCTCCTGCGCCGGCGCCTGGCTCCCCAGCAGTAATCCCGCGCCCACCAACGCGGTGGCGATTCCCTTTGCAATGCTCTTGGCCCTCATCTGTTTCCTCCTGGTTGTTAACGGCCGCCGTCCCGGGCGGCTCTCATCCCATCCTGTCATGACATAAGAGAGGGACCCTTCCGATGTCCAGTGGGGCATCAGAGGGATCCCTCTCTTTGCTCCAACCTCTTGTGCGGTGACTCGACCTTACTGCTTTGTCCACCCCTTGTTGTTATACCAGGCCAAGGCCCTGTCATAGAACTCGGGGAACATGATCTCCTGCACCGGCGGAATCTTGGTGTCCGCCGCGATGGACTTACTCCAGACGGCCGACTCCAGGTACGACTTGATACCCGCCTCCGTGGCTTGGCACCGGTCGGGGATGGACCCCTGGGCCACCTCGATCTCGTACATCTCCTTGGCGATGTCATCGGGGTTGCGCATGACCTTCGAGATGACGTGCATCACCTCTTCCCGGTTCTTGGGGTCGTTGACGAACGCGCACCCGCGGATAAGGGTGCCGAACATGGCCTCGGCCTTGTCCGGGTGGTCCTTGATGTAGTTCTTGTTCATGGCAAGCTGAAGGAACGCGTATTCCTTGACGAACTGATTCGCCGCGCCGAGGATCTGCAAGTCTGCTTTCTTGGCCCGCAGCATCATGCCGAAAGTCAGCGAGCCCACATCGATCTTGCCGCCCTTGACGCCCGCCAACCGTGCCGACGATCCGCCGACCTTCACCAGGCGGGTGTCCTTCGTCGGGATGCCGGCCGCCTCGAGCAGCTTGAGGGACACGTAGACGTTGCCCGAGGTGGGAGAGCTGATTCCGACCTTCACCGGCCGCGGCAGGTCTTTGTACGACTTGACGTGTTTCCCGGCCACGAGCCAGTACGGCAACACGTTCATCTCGCTGCCGATGACGCGGATGTTGCTGCCGGGGCGAATGGCCAGGGGGATGTTGTCGTCCGAGCCGAAGAAGGGGAGCTGGCCCCGTTCCAGGGCGAGGACGGCGGCGTTCTCACCACCCGATACCGAGTAGACCCGGGCGTCGTAGCCGATATCCTCGAAAAAACCCTTGTAGATGGCCACCTGCTCCACCAGAGCGGTGGTGGTGCTGGTCATCGCAACCGGGATTCGAAGCTTCTCCTGTGCGAGCGCCTGGCCGCCCCAGAGCAGGCTGGCTCCGAGAAAGGCTGCGGCGATTCCTTTTGCAATGCGCTTGGGTTTCATGCGTAGTCCTCCTTCGCTATTTTTTCATCCAGCCCTTGTTGTCGTACCAAGCCAGGGCCTTTGCGTAGAACTCGGGGAACAGGACCTCCCTCATGACAGGCTTGCCACCGGAAAGGCTGCGGCGATTCCTCTTGCGACAAGTTCATGTTTCATCGGCTTCCCTCCTTGTACGTGAGATTCAGCCCGTAACTTCGCTTTTCTGCCGTTCCATAAGGGTGTGGGATCATGCCTGCTGCGAAACCCCTGCTACTCTTCCATGGCCTTACGCGCCTCGTCCGCCAAAAGCTCCCAGATGTCGTGCTTGATCTGCAGAAATTCGGGCTCTTCCTTGACCCGCAGGGTCCGGGGTGTCGGGAAGGGCACCTTGATCTCCTTCATGATCGTCCCCGGCCTGAAGCTGAAGCAGAACACGATGTCGGAAAGAAACACGGCTTCCTCGATGTCGTGGGTGACGAAGACCACGATCTTGCCCGAGTTCTTCCAATCGATCATACGCTGAAGCTCTTCCTGCATAAGGAGCCGTGTCTGAGCGTCCAGGGAGGCGAAGGGTTCGTCCATGAGCAGGATTTCCGGGTCCACCGCCAGCGCTCGCGCGAGGTTCACACGCTGTTGCATGCCGCCGGAAAGCTCGTGAGGGTAGTGGCTCTCGAAGCCCCGCAACCCGACGATCTGCGTGTATTTGTCACAGATCTCACGCTTCTCGGCGGCGGACCTGCTCCGGTCGTTCTCGATGCCGAACTTGATGTTGTCGGTGACGTTGCGCCAGGGTAGCAGCAGCGCCTGCTGGAACACCACGGCCTTGTTGGGCGTCGGACCGCTCACTTCCTCCCCGTCCAGCAGGATTCGGCCCCTGGTAGGGGGCAGCAGCCCGTGGATCATGTGCAGCAACGTAGTCTTGCCGCAACCGCTGGGTCCTACGAACGAATAGAACGTCCCCGGACGGAGATCCATGTCGACGCCGCCCACGGCATGGACCGTCTCCCCGGTGGGTTTGACGAAGGTCTTGTGGATTTGCTCTACCTGAATCGATGATGACACGGACTACTCCTGCAATTGGGTGTCACGCCAGGGCGCCATCCGGCGCTCGACTATGAGAATCACTTGATTGAACAACACGCCGGTCCCGGCCAGCATGGCCGCACACGACATCATGAGCGGCATGTTGTAGGTATCCAATCCCTTGAACAGTTGATAACCGAGTCCCGCATACGCGCCGAAATACTCTCCCACGACGACCCCCACGATCCCGCGGGAGACGCCGAGGCGCAGCCCCGTAACGATGTAGGGGAGTGAACCCGGAATGAGGATCTTGTAAAGGACCTGGCTTTTGGGAATGCAGAACGAGTTGGCCAGGGTCTGGAACTCCTTGCCGACGCTCAGAACCCCCGTGTAGGTGTTCAGGACAATGGGTACGACCGCGGTGATGAGGACGATGAAGACCTTGGCCGTGAGATCCACGCCGAACCAGATGATGATGAGCGGGGCCAGAGCCACGGACGGTGTGGCATAGATCGCGCTGAGCCAGGGATCGAAGAATTCGCGGAAGATCCGGCTGATGCCGAACACCATGCCGAAGCCGATGCCCGTGACCGCGGCCACGCCGTAGCCCCAGAAGAACTCGATGCCGCTGATCTGCAGGTCGTCGAGGATCTCGCCGCTGGCGAAGAGCCCGTAGGTGTAGGTGACGACCCGCCACGGACCCACGAAGAACAGCTCGCTGTCGACCTGCCAGTTGGCGAACGCCCAGAACACCGTGACGATGGCGATGCCGAGGACGGCGTTCATCCATTTACGCTGCTGCCGATAGATGTTTAGCAAGGCTTCCATTGATCCGCTTCCGGCTCCCTCGACCTGGTGTCCCGACTCACAAATTTGCGAGACGGGACACTAGACCAAAGTCTTTCTGTAAGGCGTGGCCCAGCGCTCGACGAACTTCAGGATCTCGTTGCCCGCGATGCCCATGATGGTCAGGAGCGAGATGCCCACCATCATCTCGGCCACGTGGAACGTCTGCGTCGCGTGGTCGATCATGTAGCCGATACCGGCCTCGGCCCCGAACAGCTCCGCCACCATGATGGTGACCACCGACCGCGAATAGCCCAGCCGCAGGCCCGCGATCAGGAACGGCAGCGACCCCGGCACGATGATCTTCGTCAGCATGGACCAGAAGGAGACGTTGAAGGCCCGTCCCAGCATGCGGAACTCGCCCTGGACGTTCTTGATGCCGGCCTGGGTGTTGATGATCACGGGAAACACCGAGGCGAGGGTGATGACGCCGACCTTGGAGGCGATGCCGAGGCCCAGCCAGATGATGAACAGCGGCGCCGCCACCGAACGCGGCGTTGCGTAGAGGCCCACCAGGATGGGCGAGAACATTTCGTCCAGGGTCCGGCTGAAAGCCACCGCCGCGCCGATGACGACCCCCAGGATCATGGCGAGGCCGAAGCCGTAGACCAGCTCGGTGCCGCTGTAGTTGATGTTCTCCCAGAACCGCGGTTCGTAGATCAGCACCCCGAATTCGATCACCACCGCCACCGGGCCGGTGAAGAAGTCCGGATCGTCGAAGATGAAGTCGATGAACTCCCACGTCAGCAGGGCCAGGATCACGGACAGGCAGAAGTTGATGCCGATGCGATGGCGGTTGTAGACCCCCTTCACGGATGCGGCAAGAGAAGGGTCGGGTGTGTCTTCGAGAGGTACCGGTTGTGTTTTGCTCATGGATTTCGATGGGCGCAGAAATGAGGACTCGAACGATTAAGCCCTGCCTCTTACGAGTATTGGCGCACCTTGTCAAGCGCTCTTGACCATTTGTCGTCAATCCCGGACGACCTCATCCACCTTGTCGATTTCCGTGAGCCTCACGCGCACGTCTCCGCCCTTGGACATCTCGACCTGCTTGCCGACGAAACGGGCTTCGATGGGAAGCTCCCGTCCGCCGCGGTCCACCAGCACGGCGAGAAAAATGGCCCTGGGCCGTCCCAATGCCATGAGGTGATCCACCGCGGCGCGCACCGTGCGGCCGGTATGCAGCACGTCATCGAACAGGATCACGGTCTTGTCGGTGACCTCGAAGGGTATGTGGGTGGCGTCGATGCGTCCCTTCGGCAGCAATGTGTTCAGGTCATCGCGATAGAGCGTGGCGTCGAGTTCGCCCACGGGAACCGGCAAGTCGTGCTTTTCCTTCAGCACCCCGGCGACCCGCCGGGCCAGGGTCGGGCCGCGGGTCCGGATGCCGATGAAGGCAAGCGAACCGGAGTCGGCGCAGTCCTCGGAAATGCGCGTGGCAAAGCCCGCCAGGGTCCTTTCGATCTGTGCTCCGCTGAGCACCCGGGTCTTCCGGGTTGCCTTAGATTTCTGCATGGGCGGCTCGAAGCAGGGTCTCCACCAGGAGCTGGGCGCCGAGGCAGATGTCCTCGGGATCGGTCCATTCCGCGGGGTTGTGGCTCACGCCGTTGATGCTGGGAATGAAGATCATGCCGGTGGGGGTGATCCTGGCCATCTGCATGGCGTCGTGGCCGGCTCCCGACGGCATGATCTCGAAGGGAACGGCCCGTTCTTCGCAGGTGGCGCGGATGAGGGAGATCACTCGCGGGTGCAGCGGCACCGGCTCCTCGTCCCGAATCGTCAGGACCTCGACCTTCATGCCGCGCTCGCTGGCGATCCGCCGCGCCCGCTTCCTGATCAGTCCGGCCACCTTGCGCTTGGAGGACGAGTCGATGCTGCGCACGTCCACCTGGAGTTCCACGCGACCGGGGATGGCGTTGATGACCCCCGGCTCGACCTTGATGGCGCCCACCGTGCCCACCACCCCGCCCTTGGCCGTGTGCTCCCGGCAGACTTCGTCGATGTAGGTGATCAGGTATCCTGCCGCCACCAGCGCGTCCTTGCGCATTGCCATGGGGGTGGCGCCGCTGTGGTCCGCCTGTCCCCGGAAGACGACCCTGAACCGGCTCGGGGCGGCGATGGCGGTCACGACGCCGATCTTCTTCTTCTTGAATTCGAGCACGGGACCCTGCTCGATGTGTAGCTCGAAGTAGGCCTTGATGGTCTTGGGGTCGCGTTTCAGGGAAGCCAGGTTCTCCCGGTCGATGCCGAAGCTCGAAAGCACATCTTCCAGCCGCGTGCCGCCGGCGTCCACCGCGTTGGCGAAGTCATCCATGACGACGTCGCCCGCCACCAGGCTGCTGCCCAGGGTGGCGAACCCGAAACGGCTGGATTCCTCTCCCACGAAGCAGACGCTCTCCAGCGGAACCGGCAGCCGCAGGCCGCTTTCCTTGAGGGTCCGCACCGCTTCGAGGGCGCCGATGACTCCCACCGGGCCGTCGTAGCGGCCGCCCTGGATGACGGAATCGAGGTGGGAGCCGGCCAGCACCGCAGGGGCATCCTGCCCCGCCGGCAGCCGTCCGAAGACGTTGCCGACCGCATCCACGCGCACGTCGAGGCCGGCTTGGTTCATCAGGTGGACCAGCAACTGGCGGGACCGCAGCTCATGCACCGAGAAGACCAGCCGCGTGACCGAGCCGCCCTCGCCCAGTCCGATGCGCGAGACCGCATTGAGGTCACGCAACAGCCTGTCTTTATGGATCTCGGGGACTTCCATCGCCGGACTCACAGGTTCACAAGCGACGCGCACGTTTGGCAACGCGCACGTTTGCAGGACAATCATGATAACAGAGAAGCGACGGCAACAACAGGCGCGCCGCTACCGGAACCTTGGCGCGTGGCCGATACGCACGCACCGTTGGCAAAGCGCAAGCGCTGTGTTAGAAGGCCGTCTTCAGCCACGAGAGACGGCTCCACGAGACGGCTCCACGAGAGACGGCTGCAAGAGGCATCGACTACCTTCGAGGCATCCCGCCATGTCGGAGACCGGCAAGAGAATCGCCCAGTTGCTGCTGACCACGCAGTCCATTCAGGTGTACCGCGACCGGCCTTTCGTGTTCGTGTCGGGCAGGGTCTCGCCGGTCTACATCGACTGCCGGCGGCTGCTGTCCTTTCCGGAGGCCCGGGACGAGATCCTCGAGGCGTTGGCCCAGATCGCGCGCCGTGACATCGGTCTCGACAACATCGACGTGGTGGCCGGCGGCGAGACCGCGGGCATTCCCTATGCCGCCTTCGTGTCCCACTACCTGCGGAAGCCCATGATCTACATCCGCAAGAATCCCAAGGGCTACGGGCAGACCAACCAGATCGAAGGGGTTCTCGACGAGGGGCAGCGGGTCACGCTGGTGGAAGACCTCGTGACCGACGGTTTCAGCAAGCTGCGCTTCAACATCGGCGTCCGCGCCCGGAAGGCCCGCATCACGCATTGCCTCTGCGTCTTCGGGTACAGCTCCGACGAGCTGGATCTGCACGAGGGAAAGAAAAACCTGGCCGACCACGAGATCAGCCTTCACACCCTGTCCGACTGGGACGATGTCCTGAACGCCGGCGAAGAGACGCAATTCTTTTCGGAAGACAGCAGGAACCAGATCGTCGATTTCCTCAAGGCCCCCGCCGACTGGGGCCGCCGGATGGGATTCGAGTAGCGGTCCCGAGCATGGTTCGAATGTATTCGCTATCGCCCGGTATCCGGGTATAATATGGGCTATAGAAGGAAGTTCTATGGCCCATGGCCTGGATATGGCAACATACCGACTGGCCGCGATTCACCTGGAATCCGGTCAAGCTCGCGCCCCTGGAGGCGCGTTTTTTGCATGTATCGGGGCGCCGGATCGGCGCTTGGCGCCATCTCGCAGATTCAGAGCAGACCGAGTTGCGGATCGAATGGCTGAGTGGCGAGGCGATCGAGACCTCGGCGATCGAAGGCGAGATTCTGGATCGGTCCTCTGTTCAGTCTTCGATCCGCCGCCGGTTCGGGTTGAGTGGCGACCGGCGGACCGTGGCGCCCGCGGAAGCCGGTGTGGCCGAGATGATGGTGGCGCTCTATCGCGAGTTCGACCGGCCCCTGGACCACGAGACGCTGTGGGGCTGGCACCGGATGCTGATGCGCGGGCACCGTGAATTGGCAGTGGTCGGCGGCTATCGACAACACGCCGAGGTGATACAGGTGGTCTCCGGTCCTGAGGCCAGGGTCCACTACGAGGCGCCGCCATCCGACCGGATGACGACGGAGATGGACCGTTTCATCGACTGGTACGGCTCGGCGGCGACGCGGGACAAGCTGCCGGCGCTGACTCGGGCTGGAATGGCACATTTTCATTTCGTGTGCATCCATCCCTTCGAAGATGGAAACGGGCGCATCGGGCGCGCCCTGGCGGAAAAGGCAATTGCCCAATCACTCGAGGAGCCGAGCCTGATCGCGCTTTCACGGGCCATCGCTCGACGGCGCAAGGCCTACTACGATGTTCTGGAAGCGAGCAGCCGGTCACTCGATATCACCGGCTGGCTGGTCTGGTTCGCAGGTATCGTGCTGGGCGCGCAGACCTGGAGCGAGCGCCGTCTGATCCGGCTGATCGAACAGACGCGGATGTTGGACCGGCTCCGCGGCCGCCTGAACCCGCGTCAGGAAAAAACGCTTCTGCGGCTGTTCCGGGAGGAACCGGAAGGATTCACGGGCGGGCTCAGCGCCGAGAACTACCGCCGCATCACCGGCGCGCCCGCCTCGACTGCGACGCGCGATCTCGCCGATCTGGTCGCCAAGGGCGCGTTGCGCCGAACCGGCGAGCGCCGCCACACCCGCTACTGGCTCGACCTGCCCTCGTTCGGTCAAGCAGGATTCGGAGCGCTTCCTAATCCTCCTCGAAGATCGCCACGTCCACCGGCTTGCCCCCCACCGGCATGTCCGGGCACGCGCTGAAGGCCGCCAGCAGATCCCTCTCCGCCCTCATGTCGACGTGGGTCGGGGTCTTGGGCCGGATGGCCGTGTGCTGCATGAGGCCGGTCTTGCCGTCGATGATCATGTGCTGGAAGATGTTGAACGGGCTCGGGATGTCCTCGGGGGCGATGTCGTAGGGCGCCAGCGCCTTGGAAAGGTTCTCCCAGCAGCCGTGGTCGGGGATCTCGTCGTCCCGGTAGTCCCGGTGATAGTACTCCCGCAGCCGTCCTTCCTCCTTGGCCAACTGGAAACGGCGTCCGCTGCACATCCCCTTCTGCAGGTCGTGGGTGCCTTCCTCGAAGGTATCCGCCACGATGGTCATGAAGTGCTGGTTGTCCCGGGACATCAGCTTGTCGCCGGTGCTCAGGAAGATCTTTCCGTTGTAGACCTTGCTGCGGGCCTGGTCGAACCGTTCCCGCAGGTTGTGCCGGTCCAGCACCAGGAAGTCCACCGTGGACATGGCGATGATGCGAATGATCTGCCCCTTCTCGAGGTCTCCGGACCAGCCGCTGTTGGCGGGTACGTGCTCGCGTAATACTTGTTTCATGATGATCCTCCTTCGCAGCCGAAATGTGGCCCGGCGGGCGTGAATTTTCAACACCCCGGACGTGGCCCGGTCTCGCGCCGGCGCGCCGGCGCCGGGCGGCATTTGCACCGAATGGCGAGATGTCCGCCGGGTCAGCGGATGGCGGTGATGAGCACGGCTCCCAGCACGATCAACCCGGCGGCCACCACCCGGCGTGTGGTGATGACCTCCACCTCCCGCAGGAACACGGCGGAGAGCACCAGGCTGTAGAGCGGACTGAGACTTGCCAGCGGCGCGACGATGACCACGTCCGACAGGTACAGGGACATGTACACGCTGGCGACGCCCAGGGTTACGGCGCAGCCGGCGGCGAGGAAGTAGCCCAGGGAGTCACGGTTGAAGTCGAGGGCCGACCACTTCCGTGACACGGTCAACGAGAGCGCCACGGCGAGAAAGGAGGTGCCGGTGGTGACGGCCGCTCCCAGGATCGGCAGGGTGATCTGCGCCAGGCCGATCTTCCGGATCACCTGGGTGGAGCCGGCCACGAAGGCGCTCAGCAGCGGCAGGATGACGAGGATGTTCATCCACCCGCCGGTCTTTTCCTCCCGCGTGCCGAGCAGGATGATGCCGCAGACCACCAGGGTCGTTCCCGCGGCTACCGCGGCGGTGAGCTGCTCGTCGAGGACCACGATGGCCAGCAGCGACGAGAACAGCGGCGTGGTGGCCCGGAGCGGCGCGGTCACCGCGACCCCGACCTTCTCGACGCTCAGGTAGGCCAGGAAGCGGGTGCCGCCGGGCTGGATCAGGCCTACCAGCACGAAGATCAACAGCTCCGGACGCAGGATCTCGTCCAGCGGGAGCGCGATGATGACGAAGCTCCAGAAGGACAACACGTTGATGGCCAGGGAGATGACGATGGCGGTGATGGGGTTGCCGTGCGCCATCCCCTTCTTCAGGAGGATCAGGTTGATGGCGGTGAAGAGCCCGCAAGCGAGGGCGAAGGCTTCGGCCGGGATCACGTGAGAGGCGTGGATTCCGTCAGGCGCGCAGCGGTTAGAAACGGATGACGGCGGCGCCCCAGGCGAATCCGGCGCCAAAGGCGTTCAGCAGAACGATATCGCCGGCGGCGATGCGGCCCTCGCGCCGGACCTCGTCCAGCGCCACGGGAATGGATGCGGCCGACGTGTTGCCGTACTTGTGCAAGTTGACGATGACCTTCTCCATGGGGATGCAGAGCCGGGCGGCCAGGGCGGTGATGATCCTCCGATTGGCCTGGTGCGGGACGACGAGGGACACGTCGTCCACGCCGAGTTCGGCTTCCCCGAGGACCCGGCGGCTGATCTCTTCCATGGACCGGACCGCCACCTTGAAGACTTCCTTGCCGTTCATGAAGATCGAGTGCTCCCGGTTCTCCACGGTCTCCATCGTGGCCGGCCGCTTGGAGCCGCCGGCGCGGACGTAGAGGGTTTCGGCATAGGAGCCGTCGGTCTGGAGGCGCGCGCTGAGGATACCCCGGTCGTCGTCGTCGCTGACCCCCAGGACCGCAGCGCCGGCGCCGTCGCCAAACAGGATACAGGTGCCGCGGTCCTGCCAGTCGAGAAAACGGCTCAGGACGTCGGTGCCCACCACCAGGGCCTTGCGGATCCGACCGGACCGGACAAACATGTCGGCCACCGAAAGGGCGTTCAGAAAACCCGAGCAGGCCGCGTTCACGTCGAACGAGAACACGTCCCTGGCCCCCAGCTTGGCTTCCAGGACGCACCCGAGGCTGGGGAACTGGTAGTCCGCCGTACAGGTGCCCACGATGATGGCGTCCAGGTCCGCGGCCTCGAGGCCGGCGTTTTCCAGCGCCCGCTCCGAGGCGAGCCGGGCCAGATCCGAGGCGGCCTTGTTCTCCTCCAGTATGCGCCGTTCCTTGATGCCCGTGCGGGTGGTGATCCACTCGTCGGAGGTGTCGACGATCTTGGCGAGGTCGTCGTTGGTGACCACCCTGGAGGGAACGGCGGAGCCTGTACCCAGTATGGCGCTTCGCGGTGCTGTTTGTGTCATGAGGCCTTCCTGAGCAGGATGCAGGCGTTGGTGCCGCCGAAACCGAAGGAATTGGATAGGGCGACCCGGATGTCCGCCTGCCGCGGCTCGTTGGATACGTAGTCGAGATCACAATCGGGGTCCGGCGTCTCGTGGTTGATGGTGGGCGGCAGCATGCCGTGGTAAAGCGCCAGCACGCTGTAGATGGCTTCCACGGCCCCGGCCGCGCCCAGGAGATGGCCGGTCATGGATTTGGTGGAGCTTACCGGGATCTGGTGAGCGCGGTCGCCGAAGACGGTCTTGATGGCCGCGGTCTCGTTGGCATCGTTATAGGGTGTCGAGGTGCCGTGGGCGTTGATGTAGTCCACGTCCGCGGCCGTGGCGCCGGCGTCCTCGATGGTCAGCGCCATGCAGCGGGCGGCCCCCTCTCCCTCCGGGGCGGGGGAGGTTATGTGGTGGGCGTCGCCGTTGGTGCCGTAGCCGATCAGCTCGGCGTAGATCCTCGCGCCGCGCCGGATGGCCCGTTCCCGGTCTTCGAGCACCAGCATGCCCGAGCCTTCCGACATGACGAACCCGTCACGGTCCTTGTCGAAGGGCCGACTGGCCAGCTCCGGCTCGTCGTTCCGGGTGGACAGCGCTTTCATGGCGGCGAACCCGCCCAGTCCCATGGGGGTCGTGGCCGCTTCCGAGCCGCCGGCGATGACGGCGTCCTGCCGGCCGTCGCGAATCAGGTGGAATGCCTCTCCCAGGGCGTTGTTGCCGGATGCGCACGCCGAAGTGGGGGTCCAGTTGACCCCTTTCAGGCCGTAGCGGATGGCGATATGGCCCGGCGCCAGGTTGGAGATGACCTTGGGAATGAAGAACGGGGAAATTTTGCGCGGACCCTGCTTCATGTACACTTCGTGGTAGTGCTCGATGGTGGCGATGCCGCAGAATCCCACTCCCACGATGGACCCGGCCCGGAACGCCTCATCGCCGTCCACCGAGAACCCGCTGTCCTCCACCGCCAGTTGGGCCGCGGCCAGGGCATATTGCATGAACAGGTCCATCTTCTTGATTTCTCTCGCGTCGATGAAGTCATGGGGGTTGAAATCGTCGATCTGGCCGGCGATCCGGGTAGGGAATGATTCGATACCCTCGAAACGTTCGAGGGGGCCGATACCCGAGCGCCCGGCTCGAATCGCTTCCCAGTTGGCGTCCACGCCTATGCCCAGGGGCGTCAACATCCCCATCCCGGTAATGACCACTCTGCGTCCGTCAGGATTTTCCATGGTTGTGTGTCAGGCTGTTCACCCGAGAGCTCTGCATAAACTCGGGAACCGGAGGATCGGACACTCCATGTAGTGTGAAGGACGTCAGAACTCTACTACATAAAGTGGTTGGTTGTCGGCAAGCTTGAGTGATGCAGAGCTCTCCTACCAATACCTCTCCTGAATTTGAAGCACTTCCCGGATGCGCGCCGCAACCCGTTCGCCGCCGCCGTCCCATCGGGCGGCGTCCTCGGACTGCATGCACTCCAGCACGGTGGCCACGGAGTTGCGCAACGCGGAGAGATCGTAGCCGCCCTCCAGGAGAAAGGCGATCTTGCCGCCGGCATGCTTCCGAGCCAGCTCCAGCAGGGCGTTGGCCATGACGCCGAACCCCCGCTCGGTGACGTTCATGGCTGCCAGGGGATCATCGCGGTGCGAATCGAAGCCGGCCGACACCAGCAGCCAATCGGGTTCGTAGCGCTCGATGACCGGGACGATGATTTCGCGGAAGACCGCCAGGTACTCGGCGTTGCCGCAGCCCGCCGGCAGCGGGACGTTCACCGTATACCCTTCGCCCTTGCCGCTGCCGGTCTCGTCCGCAGCCCCGGTTCCAGGATAGTAGGGATACTGGTGCGTGGACAGGAATAGCACCGAAGGATCGTCGTAAAAGGCGTCTTGCGAGCCGTTGCCGTGGTGCACGTCCCAGTCCATGATCGCGACCCGCTGGGCGCCGTGCGCCTTCCGGAGATACCGGGCGCCGATGGCCGCGGTGTTGAACAGGCAGAACCCCATGCCCCGGTCCCGCAGGGCGTGATGTCCCGGCGGGCGGACCAGGGTGAAGCCGTTGCGGTAATCGGACGCCGCCATGGCATCCAGCAGTTGCAGGAACCCCCCCACCGCCATCAGGGCCACGCCGAAGGAGTCCCGGCAGGTGATGGTGTCCCCGTCCAGCGCGAACTGGTTGTGCTCGGAGGTGGAGCGGACCAGGTCGATGTAGCCTGATCCGTGGCACAGCTCGAGCTCCTCCTGTGCCGCCGCGCGAAGGGGCAGAAGCTCGAAGCCGGCGCTGCCGCCCACGACCTCGCCGGCGAGATCGATGAGGGTCTCGAGACGCTGCGGACTCTCGGGATGATAGGGGCCGGGCTGGTGCTTCAGGAACACCGGATCGATCACGATGGCGGAACGAGGCATGCTCCGCGTAATCTACCACCATGCCGGACGCGGAGTCAAAGCGCGAGCCGCGAGCCGCGCTTGCCGCCTTTGATCCTGTCTCACCGATTTGTCGTGCGCGAACCGTACCCTTGCCCGGTGGTGGGGTCACTCTTCGAACTTTTTTGTTTCGATAAGGACGAACAAGCCGGAACCAGGCTACCCCTTGTCCTATAAACCGGGACCACCTCCAGGTGATGCACGAGATACCCGCCACCACGGCCGCCTTGGTCGCCACGCTTGCATCATGTAGCAGGCTTCAAGGCAGCAACGTTTCCATCACCCGTTGGATGATCGGGAACAGGACCGCAGCACCGACGACCACCGCCAGAATCCACCGTGTCTGGACCGCGATCTCCTTCTGGACGTTGGCAATCTCCCTGTGGATTTCCGCCCGCACCTCGCCGATTTGTTGCTGAATATCCGCCCGCACATTGGCGATTTCCGCCCGTACCTCGCCGATTTCCGCACGCACATTGCCGATTTCCGCCCGCACCTCGCCGATTTGTTGCTGAAGATCCGCCCGCACATTGGCGATTTCCGCCCGTACCTCGCCGATTTCCGCCCGCACCTCGCCGATTTCCGCCCGCACCTCGCCGATTTCCGCCCGCACCTCGCCGATTTCCGCCCGCACCTCGCCGATTTGTTGCTGAAGATCCGCCCGCACATTGGCGATTTCCGCCCGTACCTCGCCGATTTCCACCCGCACATTGCCGATTTCCGCCCGTACCTCGCCGATTTCCACCCGCAGACCGCCGATCTCCGTGCCGAGTCCGGTTATCTGCTCCTTATGTCCCGATATCTGCTCCTGCAAACGGGTAAACCCCGCGTTCATCTCGGCCCGCAACTCCTTGCGCAACCGCTCCTCCGACTCTACTACATGACGCAGAAACCGCTCCTCCAAAAGCTCGAACAGGTGCTCCTTCTGCGCTGTACGATGCTCGTCCTGGTCGACCTCCATCTGCCGCAACATCCCGATCAGGGCTTCCGTAGCGGCGTCACCCAGGCGTTCCTGCAATGGTCGCGGTACTGTCAGCACTGTCATGGCGCAAACCTTATGCCGCCTCCAGAGGTGAGTCAACCCCGAGCGTTGGCGAAGCGGCGGGCAGGCGTTGGACGGATCGTATAGGGGCATATTCGCAAACACGACCGGGAGTTAAGCAACGAGGAGGTCTGAACAAGGTTCGAACAGTAGAACGGGTCGAGCGCTCCGGCGCAAGCTACCCATCGGCATCCAGACTTTCCGCGAGATCCGCGAGGAGGACTGCTACTACGTGGACAAAACCGCCTTCATCCGGCGGCTGGTAAGACGAGGGCAGGGGCGATGGCGCAGTTGCGGAAGAAGGGCTACACGGCCAAGTACCGGAGGCGGGGCCTGCCGATCTACCTGATCGCCGTGCAGTTCAGCCGGGAGACGCACAACCTGGCGGCTTTCGAGGTGGAGCGGGGGTGAGATTCTCTCATGTCCGGCCGCGGAAGTACGCTACCGTGCGCGCGAGTCCGTCCGCCAGTGAGACCTCGGGACTCCAGCCGAGAACGCGCTCCGCGCGCGACACGTCCAGCCAGTTCTCCCGGAGGTCGCCGGGCCGCGCGGGCCCCGACGCCGCCGTCAGGTTGGTGCCGCACTCCGCCTGCACGGCGTCGAACAACTCTCCGGTGCACACGGGCACGCCGCCGGCGATGTTGAAGGCCCCGACCGCATCTCTCTCGATGGCGCGCAGGTTGGCCCGTACCACGTCCTCGACGTACACGTAATCGCGGCTCATCCCCGCGGGCTGATCGGGGTAGGCGAAGATCGTCGGCTGCTCCCCGCGCAGCAGTTTCGCAACGAAGATCGCAACCACGCCGGCTTCTCCGTGCGGGTCCTGCCGCGGCCCGTAGACGTTGCCGTAGCGCAACGTGATCGACGAAAGACCATGTTCCCGCCGGTAGAACTCCAAGTAGCGCTCGCCGGTGAGCTTGTGGATGGCGTATGGAGACAGCGGCTGCGGCGTCGCCTCCTCGGGCGTCGGGCGCTGCTGGACATCGCCGTAGATGGCCCCGCCGCTGGAGATCATGATGAAGCGCCCGACGCCATGCCTGACGCAACTCTGGAGCACGTTAAGGAGCCCGACGCAGTTGATGCGGGCGTCCAGTCCCGGATCCCGCGCCGAAACGGTGACGCTCATCTGGGCGGCATGGTGATTCACGACATCCGGCTGCTCTCTCTCCACCACCCGATCGAACTCGGGCGCGGCTATATCGACCAAGTGGAGTCGGGCAGCACCGGGAACATGATCGGCGCTCCCACTCAGCAGGTTGTCCGCGATCACTACGTCGTGACCCGCGGCGAGGTAGGCATCCGCAACGTGGGAGCCGATGAAGCCGGCGCCGCCTGTGATCAGGATTTTCATGGCCACGTAACCGATAGCACGGCACGAACTCGTTCGGTAGCCGATCTTGATGGTCACTCTTTGACTCGCTCCCGCAAATGCCTTAGCTTAGCGCTTGGGAGTCGAAATGTTTGGTATCGGTATGCCGGAGCTGCTCTTGATCCTGGCCGTGGCTTTGATCATTCTGGGGCCCAAGAAACTACCGGAGATCGCCCGTTCCCTGGGACGGGGGCTGGCCGAGTTTCGTCGCACGACGGACGACGTGAAGCGGGAAATGCAGGCCGCGGCGGATGATCTCGATGCGCGTCCGGAGAGCAATAACGCGGATACCGACAACAAGAGTACCGAGCTGCCCGGAGAAGGCGCACCCGCCAATACCATATCTCCAGCGGACGATCCCACCAAGAAAGAGTGAACGCGGACGAAGGCGCGGGCGGGGAGGAAGGGGAGCGGCTGTCGGACGACGCCAGCATGCCCCTGACCGCTCACCTCGAGGAACTCCGCTCCCGACTCATCAAGTCCTCACTGGCCGTGCTGGCGGCCTTTCTCGCCTGTTATCTGGCGGCGGAATATCTCATCCAGTTCATGACGGCGCCCCTGCTCAGGCTGGAGGCTTCCGGCCTGAGCGTGATCGGCACGGGTGTGGCCGAGGCGTTCTTCGCGAAGCTGAAGGTGGCGTTCGTGGCGGCGATCTTCCTGTCGCTGCCGGTGCTGTTGTGGCACGCCTGGAAGTTCGTGGCGCCGGGCCTCTACCGCCACGAACAGCGTTACGCCAAGGGCTTCGTCTCCTTCGGCACGGTGTTCTTTCTGCTGGGAGCCGGCTTCTGTTACGCGGTCGTCTTCGACCTCGGCTACCGGTTCTTTCTGGACCAGTACCAGCAACTGGACATCCGTCCGGCCATCCGCGTCAGCGAGTATCTGTCGTTCTCGGCCAAGCTGATGCTGGCTTTCGGGGTGGTCTTCGAGTTGCCGGTGGTAGGGGTCTTCCTGGCGCGGGTGGGGCTCATCGATCACCGTATGATGATGCGCCACTTCCCCTACGCTTTTTTGGGCATCGTCGTGCTGGGCGCCGTCCTCACCCCGCCCGACGTGATCTCGCAGGTGTTGCTGGCGCTGCCGTTGACCGCGCTTTACGGGTTCACGATCGTGCTGGTCTATTTCATGCGGCGGCAGGACAAGGACCCGTAGGGGCGGGTTTGAAACCCACCCGCGCCCGCACTTCGCAGCTCTGCGACAGAGGGCTTCACGGGAGCGCCGATGCGCGGTCGGAGGATCGTTCCAACGGTCATTCGACGATCGCGAGCACCTGGCCGGATTCCACGGACTCCCCGGTCTTGACCCGGATCTCCCTGACCGCGCCGGGGCTGGGCGCTCGTACCTCGTTCTCCATCTTCATGGCTTCGACGATCAGCAGCCCTTGGCCCTTGGCCACGGTGTCGCCCTCGTTCACCAGCACCGCCACCACCTTGCCCGGCATGGGGATCCTGACCTCCTGCCTGCCGGACACCTCGATCCCCGACTGCCGGCCGCCGACCCGGACCTGCCGCTCATCGGACATGTGGATGCGGTAGGTGCGGCCGTCCAGCAGCACGCGGTACTCGTCCTCGGTGGTGTCCACGTCCACCTCGAAGGACCGGTTGTCGATCAGCAGCGAGTAGTTGTTGCGGCCGGTCCTCCTCCCGTCCACCATGAACTCGTGCCCGTCCACCGCCACCCTGTAGAGGGACTTTTCGGTCTCGGTGATGCGCACCACGGAAGTCTGGCCGCCGAGCTTCGCGATGAATGCCATGGCTCTACCACCCACGTCTCGGGCCCGACTCGCCGGTGTGGAGATGCAGCCCCTCCCGGCGGCCGACCTCGCGCCATTCCGACTTCTCCGCCGCCCCTTTCTCCACCATTCGGAGCGCGCGTTCCTGCTCCCGGTGGAGCGCCACGATGGCGGCGGACGCCAGCGCCACGTGGCGGTCGGGATACACCTGCTCCATGGTCATGAAACCCCGCTGGTCGTCCACGAACCCGGTGTAGAAGTCGCCTTCGATGAACTGCGGGTGGCGCAGCATCCACTGATGAAACGGGATGTTGGTCTTGACCCCGCGGACCTGGTACTCGCGCAGGGCCCGCTTGAGGCGCCGTATGGCCTCGGCGCGGTCCTCTCCCCAGACGATGAGCTTGGCGATCATGGGGTCGTAGTGGATGGGAATCTCCGCGCCCTCGTAGACGCCGCAGTCGTTGCGGATGCCGAATCCCTCGGGCAATCGCAAACCCTCGATCTTTCCCGGACACGGCATGAAGTCGGTTTCGGGATCCTCGGCGTAGATACGGCATTCGATGGCGTGACCGGTGGCCCGGATCTGCCGCTGCGACCACGGCAGGGGCGTTCCGGAAGCGACGTTGATCTGCGCTTTCACCAGATCGATGCCCACCACCCGTTCGGTGATGGCATGCTCCACCTGAAGGCGCGTGTTCATTTCCAGGAAGTAGAAGTTCTTGTGGCGGTCCACCAGAAACTCCATGGTGCCGACGCCCGTGTAGTTCAGCGCCCGGGCCCCCTGGGCCGCGGTCTTGCCCATGGCCTTCTGCATGCGGGCGTCGATCCCCGGCGCCGGGCATTCCTCGATGATCTTCTGGTGGCGCCGCTGGATGGAGCATTCCCGGCTGAACAGGTGCACCACCTTGCCGTAGATGTCGGCCAGGAGTTGGACCTCGATGTGGCGGCAGCGCTCCAGGTACTTTTCGACGTACAGCCGGGAGTCGCCGAAGGACGAGGCCGCCTCGGAGCGCACCGCGCGATAGGCGGAACGCACCTCGCTGCCCGACTCCACCAGCCGCAGGCCCTTGCCGCCGCCGCCCGCCACGGCCTTGAGGACGCAGGGGTAGCCGATGGCCTCGGTGGTCTCCAACACCTCTTCCTCGGAACTGAGGATGTCGTCGGACCCCGGGATCACCGGAAGCCCCGCCTTTTTCATCAGCGCCCGGGCGTGGACCTTGTCGCCCATCTGCTTGATGACCTCCGGGGAGGGCCCCAGAAAGACGATGCCGGCTTCCTCGCAGGCCCGGGCGAACGCCGCGTTCTCGGCCAGGAAGCCGTACCCCGGGTGGATGGCCTCGGCCCGGCTCTTTCTGGCGGCGTCGATGATCCGGTCGATGCGGAGATAGCTCTCCGCGGACGGCGCCGGTCCCACGGGATAGGAGTAGTCGGCGTACTTGACGTGGAGCGCCTCCCGGTCCGCCTCGGAGTAGACCGCGACGCTCTGGATGTCCAGTTCGCGGCACGCCCGTATGATCCGGACTGCGATCTCGCCGCGGTTGGCCACCAGGATCCGTTTGAACATCTGCGGACGACTCCCGCTCTCAGAGCGGCATGTTGCCGTGTTTCCTGGGGAGGCCGTTCTCCCGCTTCTTCTTCAGCATCTCCAACGAGCGAATGAGGGTGGGGCGGGTGTCCTCGGGCACGATGATGGCATCGAGGTTGCCGAGCTCGGCGGACCGGAACGGGTTGGCGAACATCCTCCGGTAGTCGTCCACCAGCTTCTGCCGGGTCTTTTTCTCGTCCTTCGCTTCCTTGAGCTCGTTGCGGAAGACGATGTTGATGGCCCCTTCGGGTCCCATCACCGCGATCTCCGACGCCGGGTACGCCAAGTTGATGTCGCCCCGCAGGAACTTGCTGGCCATGACGATGTACCCGCCGCCGTAGGCCTTCCGGGTGATGACGGTGATTTTCGGCACCGTGGCCTCGGCGTAGGCGAACAGCAGCTTGGCGCCGTGGCGGATGATGCCGTCGTACTCCTGTCCGGTGCCCGGAAGGAAGCCGGGAACGTCCACGAAGGTGATCACCGGTATGTTGAAGCAATCGCAGAACCGCAC
The DNA here is from genome assembly GCA_965214905.1 of uncultured Binatia bacterium (SeqCode). Lineage (GTDB taxonomy): Bacteria > Desulfobacterota > Binatia > UBA9968 > JAJDTQ01 > JAJDTQ01. The sequence continues at coordinate 969,120 of OZ243984.1, read as the reverse complement.
GAAGCGCGCGGCCTTTACCGAGGCGTTGATGTCCAGACACCCCGCCAGGTGGGCCGGCTGGTTGGCGACGATGCCCACCGTCCGTCCGCCCAGCCGGGCGAAGGCCACCACGATGTTGGGGGCGAACTCCTTGTGGACTTCGTAGAAGTAGCCCTCGTCCACCACCGAGCCGATCAGATCCTTCATGTCGTAGGGAAGGCTGGGATTCTCCGGCACCACGTGTTGCAGCCGCTGGTCACGCCGGTAGGGGTCGTCCTCGGTGGGGCGGAACGGGGGCTCTTCCAGGTTGTTGCCGGGCAGGAAGCTCATGAGCTCGCGTATCATGAGCAGGCAGTGCTTGTCGTTGTCGGCGGAGAAATGCGCCACCCCGCTCTTGCGGGTATGGGTCTCGGCGCCGCCCAACTCTTCCTTGGTGACCTCCTCGTGGGTCACGGTCTTGATGACGTCCGGGCCGGTGATGAACATGTATCCGGTGGATCGGGTCATGAAGATGAAGTCGGTGATGGCCGGCGAGTAGACCGCGCCGCCGGCGCAGGGTCCCATGATGGCGGAGATCTGCGGGACGACGCCCGAAGCCACGACGTTGTTTGCGAAGATGCGGGCATAGCCATCGAGGCTGACGACGCCTTCCTGGATGCGCGCGCCCCCGGAATCGTTGATGCCCAGGATGGGAGCCCCGTTCTTCATGGCCATCTCCTGGACCTTGCAGATCTTGTCCGCAACCACGCTGCTCAGGCTGCCTCCGAACACCGTGAAGTCCTGGGCGTAGACGAAGACGTTGCGGCCGTCGATGGCCCCGGAGCCCGTGACCACGGCGTCGCCCGGGATCTTCTGATCCTGCATGTCGAAATCGGTGCATTCATGGGTCCGCAAGCGGTCCAGCTCCACGAAGCTGCCCTGGTCCAGAAGGATTTCGATGCGTTCCCGCGCCAGCAGCTTGCCTTCCTTGTGCTGCCGGCGAATGCGCACCTCGCCGCCGCCGAGCTGCGCGCGGCGGTCCATCTCTTTCAGTCTGAGAAGCCGATCCTCTACAGCCATCAACGCCCCTTACCTGCCGCCTTCCGGCGGCCCGTGACCGCCCAGTCCGATGGGTTTCGTGGTGTCGCGGCATGGCCTGCCGGCCGGGTGCACGGCTCCGTCTCTTGACCCGGGAAGGTCGCCGCGGTTATCAATGTCGGTGGATCCTGGAACACAAAAGAATTACAGGGATCATAGGCTCCACGGAGCAAAAATTCAAGGATTGCCCCGGAGTGCATCCTCATCCCGCCGGCGGTGCGGATGTCACGCGCCGCTGATACCCCCGAGCCATGACACGATCATCCGCCTATCCGTTCTTCTCGGACCCGCTGCCCAGAATCACCGGACACCGCGGGGCCGCGGGCATCACGCCCGAGAATACCCTGGCGTCCTTTCGCCGCGGGCTCGATGACGGCGCCACGTTCATCGAGCTGGACGTCCACGCCACCCGTGGCGGCGAGATCGTCATCATCCACGACGAGACCGTCCAGCGGACCACCGACGGCGCCGGTTTGGTGCGGGAAACGGGCCTGGACGAGTTGAAGCGGCTCGACGCCGGTTTCAGGTTCACGGCCGACGGCGGCGCCACCTATCCGTTCCGGGGTCGGGGGATTCGGGTCCCGACCCTGCGAGAGTTCTTCACGGACTTTTCCCGGGCCAAAGCCACGCTGGAGATCAAGGAGTTGGCGGCGCCGGCCATCGAGACGCTGTTCGACCTCGTCGAGGAGTTCGGCAAGGCGCAGCAGGTGCTGGTGGCGGCCGAGGACGATGCCATGATGGACGCCGCGCGCACGGTCATACGCGGCCGCGGCTTGCCCGTCGCCACCGGATTCTCCCTGGGCGAGATCCGCGCGTTCATGACGGCGTTGTGGACGGGATCGGCGCCGCCGCCCGAGGCGCCCGGCCAGGCGCTCCAGATCCCGCGACGCTATCAGGGCATGGAGCTTGTCACTCCGGCCTCCGTGGCGGCCGCCCACGGCTTGGGTGTCGAGGTCCACGTCTGGACTATCAACGAGGTGAATGAGATGAAGGAACTCCTGGCGCTCGGCGTCGACGGCATCGTCACGGACTATCCTGCCCGCCTGCGGGAAGTGGTGCGGCAATCCGAAGCGAGCCCGTAGAAGCGGCTTCCCCGACGTTTCCAACCCGCCCGCGAGCGGGGGCGCGACGCCAGGACGAGCGACGCGCCGAGGTCCGTCACCGGACCTCGGTTCCGACGGGTCAGGATGATGGACCAGCGCCTGCCGCCGCTACTCGACGCGTTACAGGAAACCGACAAGGGGACGGTCCGCCGGGCCGTGGAGCGGCTGGTGGCCTTGGCCGCGGAGTCGCCGGAAGTCGCCGAGGCGCTCGACGAACGGTTGCGCACCGCCCGCCGATGGCCCATCGCCTATGCCCTGGGCCAGATCACCCACCCTTCGGCTCTCTGCCTCGAAGTGCTGGTCCGGGGACTCGGGAGCGAGGATCAGGACGTTCGGTGGGCCACGCAACTGCTGCTCACCGACCTCGGCAAGCGCTATCCGGAGATCGGTTCGCGCCTGGAAACGCTGTTGAGCCACGGCTCCGCCACCCAACGACGAATGGCGGTCTACTGCCTGCGGGATATCGGGGCGGCCGGGGCCGGTTTGCCGGCCGCCTTGCTGAGGGCCGTACAGGACCCGGAGCCGTTGGTCCGGGTGGCGGTGGCTACGACCCTTGCGAAGGCCTCCGAGGTCGGGACGGAAGCGCTGGACGCCCTCAGGAGGGCCGCCGCGGGCGATGCCGACGTCCGGGTACGGAACGCCGCGAGTTTCGCGTTGACGCGGCTTTCGGAAGATGACGCGTCGTGACCGATCCATAAAGTTTGACAAATGCACTCCGCTCCCTTAAGATACCGGGCAAGCAGGGAAAGGAGGTGGTCAATATATGAGTGATTCATGTAGCTGCGAGGTGACTGAGACCTAGGCTCTCGAGCCTTTCGGAATTGAGGGTCTGGTCAATTCCGGCAGTACACCGAGCCTTGGCTGGCCAGCGCGCCAGCCAAGGCTTTTTCATTTCTGCTCCCGATCCCTCGACTCCAAGGCTGTTCATTTCCCAAGGCTGCGCGGTCACGGCGTTTCCCACCACCCGATAAAGCTCGCCTGCCGACCGGTGGCGCCGGCGCCGTTCCCCGATTCCCGGCGGTAGGAGAAAAACTCCGCCGGGTTGCACGCGGTACAGGGACCCACCGAAGCGATGTGCTCCGCCGGCACCCCCGCCGCCGCCAGCAGCGCGGCGTTCAGCTTTCTCAAGTCGAGGTACGTCTTGCCTTTTGCGCGTCGAAGCGAGGCCTCCGCCTTGTCACCCCACGCCCCTGTCAGGGGGCCCGAAACGTCGGGACCGATCTCGTAGCAGCAACCTCCAATGGCCGGGCCCAGGGCGCACCACAGGTCCTGCGCTCCCATCCCGTAGCGGCTCTCGATGTGCCGCACCGTCTTCATGGCCAGCCCTGCCAGGGTGCCGCGCCAGCCGGCGTGTATCACCGCCGCCAGCCTGCCGCGGGAGGTGCGGGCCCGGCAGACGATGGGCACGCAGTCCGCCGTGAGCACGCCGAGGAACACGCCCGGTGCGCCCGTGACCATGGCGTCTCCCTCGCCGGCGTCCTTGCACGGCTCGGCGACGTCGATGATGGTGTCGCCGTGTCGTTGCCGCATGGTGACCATCCGGGTGCCGGCCATGCCCACGGCCCGTTTCATGTCGCAGTAGTTGTCCTTGACGGCATGGGGGTCGTCACCCACCGCGAAGGAGACATTGAGGCCGGCATACGCTCCCAGGCTGTTGCCGCCGCCCCGGCCCAGGAAGCCGTGTCTCAGTCCGGGCTCGGAGTCCCAATCGGACGCCTGATAAACCGTTGGTTCCATGAGCCCTTCCCGTGTCCAATCCGACAGGCTCCTAGAATCGCGACAGCAATGTGCCGAACCCGTCCAACCTGTCCGACAGCCCGTTCTGCCGTAGCGCGTACCAGTAGATGGCCGTGTTGATGGCGATGACCGGCTTGCCGAGGCGGCGTTCCGCCGCGTCCGCCAGCCGCGCCATGGCCAGGTTGGTGCCCACCTGCACCACCGCGTCCACGTCGCTGCCGTCCACCTCCCGGATCGCCGCCTCCAGCGTGTCCGCCTGGACGTGGGCGATCAACACCGGACTCTCGCACTTGAGTCCCTTGAGGCGGACGACCTCGTAGCCGCAGTCGGTGAAGAAGCGCACCACCTGAGCGTCTCCCACGGGCATGTACGGCGTGATCACGCCGATGCGCTTGATGCCGCCGTAAGCCTCGAACGCCGCCTCGCAGGCATGGGAGCCCATGGCGACCCGGACTCCCGCTCGCCGCTCCACCGACTCCCGCAGCCGCCGGCTTCCCTCGGCGCCATCCCAGAAGGTTTCGGAGGACATGCCCATGACCAGATAGTCGGGCCGGCACGTCATCACCCGATCGATGGCGTTGTCCACCTCGGCGCGGATGTTCTCCATCAACTGCTCGAAATCCGCGTCGTCGTGGATCGGGTCGTCGGGTATCCGGATCCGGGCGAAGTGGTTGGTGACGCCGCGCGGCCTCATGTCGTCGAACTCGGGCTGCACCGAGGTATTCGTGGAGGGGGCGATGACCGCGAATTTGCGCCGCCAGCCCAGTGCGTCAACCATTCGTGCTCCTCCGCATTCGCGCAAGCTGCCTGAACCGTCGCCATAGGAAAATGCGACCGTGGAGTGTTATACCTTGGGCCCTGAACGCGAGTCCAGCAACCTCGGCGCGGGACGACTGCGCTCCGGGTACTGCTTGGCAACAACACTTCCAACCCCCCGCTCGCCTGGGAGAGGGTTGGGGTGAGGGTTCGCGCGGGTGGAAAGGACAAGATGGCGATACCCCAACGCTACAACACGGGCTACAACATCGGCGTGGGCGGAGCGGTGGTCCGGGACGGACGCCTGCTGTTCGTCCGGCGCGCGTCGCGTCGCGGGCGCGGCAACTGGCAGGTGCCCGGCGGCTTCATCGAGCCGGATGAGACCATCGAGGAGGCGGTGGTCCGGGAGGTGGCCGAGGAAGCCGGAGTGGAGGCGGAAGTCCAGGGGGTGCTCGGGGTCCGCAGCCGCTTCGATGCCGACTCCGGCAACAGCCTGTACGTGGTCCTGCTGCTCCGGGGCCTCACGCCGGAGCCCACGCCGGATCAGCGGGAAGTGGACCGGGCGGTGTACCTGACGCTGGACCAGATCCGGGCGCTGGACCCACTGCCGCAGACCAACTGGGAGGTGGCCCAAAGCGCCCTGTCGCCCGAGCCGCGGCTGCTGATGCCGAAAACGGTATCCAATCAGCGGGGTGCGATCTTCAACCTTTTCGTCGGATAGCGGCGCCGGAGAAATGGGCCGGCCGGCCCGACGCAGAGGGACTCCACCGGCGTCAACCGGTGCTGCCGCCGCCGCCAATCGGTTGCATGATCGGACCCTCCATGTTACACGGAAGCCCCATGAACAACGTGGAACCGAGGTACGCCGCGCTCGCCGAGAAATCCCTCGCCGGGCAACTCCTGTCGCCCGCGGAAATGAAGTCGGTCATCGACGGCGCCGATGAGAGGCTGCCCGAACTGCTCGAGGCCGCGTTCCGGGTCCGCTATCACTACTTCGGGAAAAAGGTCCAGATCCACGTGCTGATGAACGCCAAGAGCGGGCTCTGCCCCGAGGATTGCGGCTATTGTTCCCAATCGGCGGTTTCCGAGGCCGAGATCGACAAGTACCCGTTCGTCGCCAAGGAGGAGTTGGTCAACTCCGCGGTCAAGGCCAGGGAGGCGGGCGCCATGCGCTTCTGCCTGGTCAACAGCGGCCGCGGCCCCACGCTCAAGGAAACGGAGAAGATGGCCGAGGCCGTGGCCGAGATCAAGCGCCGGGTTCCCATCAACATCTGCGCGTGCATGGGGCTGCTCACGGAGTCCAAGGCGCGGATCCTCAAGGATGCCGGCGTCGAGCGGATCAACCACAACCTGAATACCAGCAGCCGCTATCACCCGGAGGTCGTCTCCACCCACACCTATGACGACCGTGTGGCAACCCTGGAGAGCGTCAAGGCCGCGGGGCTGTCCACCTGCTGCGGCGGCATCATCGGGCTCGGCGAGCAGGACGACGACGTCATGGACCTGGCGGTGTCGTTGCGGGAGCTGGACGTGGACTCCATCCCGGTCAACTTCCTGCACGCCATTCCGGGGACGCCCATGGAGGGGCGGTCGAACCTGACGCCGCAGTACTGTCTCAAGGTGCTGTGCCTGTTCCGTTTCGTCAACCCTGGCAAGGAGATCCGCGTGGCCGGCGGCCGGGAGGTCAACCTGCGCTCGCTGCAGCCGCTGAGCCTCTACCCGGCCAACTCCATTTTCGTCAACGGCTACCTGACGACGTCGGGTCAGGCCGCCTCCGACGCCCATCGGATGATCGAGGACCTGGGCTTCGAGATCGAGACCTCGGAACCGGACGACCTGCTGGAACAGCAGAATATCGCGTAGCGGCCGGCCGGATCCGGGCGCGCAGGAACCGTCGCCGTCCGCACGGCCCGCCGACATTCACGAATCGGGAGAATGCGCCGTGGCACGAATTACCGTCGAAGACTGTCTCAACGAGGTCTCCAACCGCTTCAAGCTGGTGATGCTCGCCTCCCAGCGCACCAAGCAGCTCCTCAAAGGCGCCAGGCCGCTGGTGGACTCTGACAACCGGGAAATCGTCGTGGCTCTGCGGGAGGTGGCCGCCGGCAAGGTCAGGGAAGCGCGGCCCGAAGTCGCCGAAACCGAGTGAGCGTCCCCCGGGTCAGGCTCGCTGCGGCTCGATGACGACCTTCAGCGAATCCCGGGCATTGGCGACGAGCTGAAAGCCTTTTCCCGTCTCGGCGAGCGAAAGGCGGTGGGTGACGAGCGCATCCACGCCGAGCTTCCCACTGGCCAGCAATTCCACCGCATCCTTCAGATCCTGCGGGCTCGCGCCATAGGAGGTCACGAGGCTGACCTCGTCGCGCCACATCTCGTATAGCGGCATTGGCACTTCGTGCCCCTCGGGAGGGGAGGCGAAAAAGAGCAGCCGGCCGCCGCGCTCGACGCTTTGGAACGCCTGCCGAATCGCCGGAGCCGCTCCGGTGCACACGATCACGAGGTCCGCCAGCCGGCCGTCGCAGGCTTCCCGCAGGCGCGACGGCACGTCGTCCGTGGCGTGGAACGTGTGCTGCGCGCCCAGGGACCGGGCCAGACGCAGGCGGTCCTCGTTGATGTCGGTGGCCGCCAGGTTCCTCACGCCGCGGCTCCGGGCCAGTTGGACGTGCAGCAGGCCGGCGATGCCGGCGCCGATGACCAGCACGTTTTCCTGCACCGGCGCGCGGGCGTGGTTCTGCGCCCGCACGACGCAGCCCAGCGGCTCGACGAAGGAGCCCTGCACGAAGGAAAGCGAGTCGGGAAGGAGGAAGGTGCCGGAATCCACGTTGACCTTGGGCAGCCGCAAGTACTCGGCGAAGCCCCCGGGATCGAAGCGCGTCCGTCGCATGAGCCGACACACCGAGGCGTGGCCCGAACGGCAGTGGTGACAGTCGTTGCAGGGCACGTGGTGGGTGGTGACGATGCGGTCGCCGGGCGCGAAACCGGTCACGCCGGGGCCCACCTCCGCCACTTCGCCGGTGACCTCGTGTCCGAGCACCACCGGCGCCTGCCTGCGCCGGTACCACTCCAGCACGTCAGTGCCGCAGATGCCGCTGGCCTGGACCCGCAGCAGCAACTCCCCCGGACCGGCCTTGGGAACCGGAAGCTCCTCCAACCGAACGTCGTCGTTGCTGTAGTACATGGCTACGCGCATGGCTGGTTCCTGGAGGCTGGCAGGGTGCAGAGAGGCGTTGGGGGCAGGGTGGCGCAGGCCACCCACGGCCTGCGCCACTCGAACCGTCGGCGAGACCCGCAGGCCGGTCAGCCCGCCGCCCGTTCCGCCGGCGCCGGCTTCGCCGACTGGTAGATCCGGTAGGCTTCCTCGGTGGAGGCGTCGCCGTGAACGATGGCCCGCACGGCCTGGATCATCCCCGCGGGGCTGTCGGACTGGAAAATGTTCCTGCCCATGTCGACGCCCACCGCGCCGTGGTCCACGGCGTTGCGGGTGAGCTCCAGCGCCTCCATCTCCGGGGTCTTTTTGCCGCCCGCCACGATCACCGGAATCGGACAACTGTTGACCACGTTCTCGAAGTTCTCGCAGTAGTAGGTCTTGACGATGTGCGCGCCGAGTTCGGCGGCGATGCGGCAGGCCAGCCCCAGATAGCGTTCGTCACGGGCCATGTCCTTGCCCACCGCGGTGACCGCGAGCACGGGAATGCCGTATCTCTCGCCCTCGTCCACCAGCCTGGCCAGGCTCACCAGGGTCTCCTTCTCGAACTCGGATCCCACGAAGATCGACAGCGCCATGGCCGACACGTTGAGCCGGATGGCGTCCTCGATGGACACCGTGATGTCCTCGTTCGAGAGCTCCTTCAGGATGCTGGTGCCTCCGGATACGCGCAGCACCACCGGCGCCTGCATGCTGGCGTCCACTGCGTTCCGCAGCACGCCGCGGGTGAGCATGATGGCGTCGGCGTGGGGCAGCAGCGGCTCGATGGTGTCCCGCGGTTGCTCCAGGCCGCTCGTCGGCCCCAGGAAGTAGCCGTGATCCACGGCCAGCATCACGCAACGCCCATCGTCCGGTTTGATGATGCGCGCCATTCTGTTTTCCATACCCCAGTGCATACGGCCTCCCTGCGTTCCAACCGATTTCCGTCTCACGTGAGACAGAAACAGACCCTAACACATACTGGAACGGCCCGCGAGTCCGAACCGCCGGGCGACCCCGCACCCCCGTCCGCCGCTTTGGCACGAAATGGCTAACCCGCCCCTGAATGCATCATCCTCTTGAAAATAGCCCGGAATACGCGATTCCGTCGTTGGTGCGAATGCGGCGCCGAGCCCCGAAACCGTCATTCCTGCGAAAGCGGGAATCCAGGGGTGGATGGGGAGGGGGCGCCCGCGTCCGATTTGACAGGTATGGGGCTTTCGGCTACGCAGGGGTCCGTGAGCAATCTACCGCAAGGCGTGAGCCGTCACTACGTTCAGGTGGGTCGGATCCGTACCCATTACCTCGAGGCGGGGGTTGGCCGTCGCCCCACGGTCGTGCTGATCCACAGCGGCGAGTTCGGCGGCCGGGCCGAGTTCAGTTGGCGCTACAACATCGCCCAGCTCGGGGAACACTTCCACGTCTACGCGCCGGATCTCGCCGGCTTCGGGCGTACCGATCTCGTCTACAGCTTCAGTGATCCGCTGGGGTTTCGGCTCCAGCACGTCGACGGGTTCCTCGAAACCCTGTGTCTCGGGCCGGTGCATCTCATCGGCAATTCCTTCGGCGGCGGGTTCTGCTTGCAGATGGCCGTGGACCCGCGTTTCGACGTGGCCACGGTCATCGCCGTGAGCGGCGGCGGCAAGGCCCCGGACAACGACGAACGCAAGGTGCTCACCGGCTACACGGGCGAGCGAGAGCAGATGCGCGAGATTCTGCGCGTCTGCTTCTACCACGAGCGGTGGTGGTCCGACGACGTGGTGGAGGAGCGCTGGCGCGCCAGCGTGGAACCGGGGGTGTGGGAAGCCTGCGCGGCCGCCCGCCTGGCGCCCCCGGGGCAGGCCCGTGGATTCCGTCCGGTGCGGCCCGACTACGGCAAGATCCGTTGTCCGGTGTTGATCGTGGCGGGCGCCCAGGACCGGTTGCGGTTCCCGACCTACGCGACCGATCTTCAGGGCGAGATACCGGGATCCGAGGTAAAGGTTTTCGACCAATCCCGGCACTGCTCCCATGCGGAACACCCCGACGAGTTCAACGCATTGGCCATCGAGTTCATCAAGCGGCACGCGGAGAAGGAACCGCAGCCATGACATGGCATTCGGAGACGGTGGAAGTCGGCGGGGTGAAACTGGGAGTCCGCCGGCACGGGGATGGCGCCCCGCTGGTGATTCTCTACGGAGATCAGCTCGACACGCAGGTCCCGCCTTTCGACGACGTCATGGCGCGGCGTTTCCGCGCGGTGGCGCCGTCCCTGCCCGGGGTGAACCAGTCGGAGCTGCCCGACTGGATCGAAGATATGGAAGACCTCGCGTTCCTGGGGCTCGACTTGTTGGAAGGCCTGGATGCGGGTCCCGTGGACGTCATCGGCCACGGGTTCGGCGGATGGGTGGCGGCGGAGATGGCGGTGCGCTCGCAGCAGCATATCCGGCGTCTGGTGTTGATCGACTCGGTGGGCGTGAAGATTTCCGGCCCCACCGTGCGCGACGTGCAGGACGTCTACGTGTACACTGCCCAGGAGGTTGCCGAGTTGGCGTGGCACGACCCCGAGGCCGCCAAGGCGCTGAAATGGCCGGGCATGGAAGGCGTGGTCGACGAGGAGCTGCTGACGCTGTTGCGCAACCGCCAGTCGGTGCTGAAGTTCGGCTGGCGTCCTTTCATGCACAGTCCCAAGCTCTTGCGGAGGTTGGCCCGGGTGCGGGTTCCCGCCCACGTGTTCTGGGGTGAGAGCGACCGGGTGGTGTCGCCGGACTACGGTCGGGCGCTCCAGCAGGCGATACCGGGCGCGGGTTTCACGGCGATACCGGGCGCGGGCCACTACCCGCAATGGGAGCAGCCGGAGGCCCTGGCGAAGGCGGTCACGGAGTTCCTGGAAGAATAGCGCGACCGCATTGCACAGAGGAGGAGCGGGAAATGCTGGCCTATCATTTCACCGAAATGCCCTATCCCTTCCTGCCGGACGACGTGGAGGAACGGCACGGAGCCATGCGCGTGACCCTGCCCAGCCGCTACTGCGACCCCAGGATCGCCCACGATCTCTACAACCGCTACCTCGACGAGTACGAGTACGCCGACGAGCTGGGCCTGGAGATCATGCTCAACGAGCATCACGCCACCGCCACCTGCATGGCGGCCAACGTCTCCATTACCGCCGCCACCCTGGTGCGCCGCACCAGGCGCGCCAAGCTGCTGGTCCTGGGATTCCCGCTGGCGCACCGAAGCCCCATCCAGGTGGCGGAGGACGCCGCCATGCTGGACGTCATGTCCGGCGGACGCCTCATCGCCGGGTTCGTCCGGGGCGTGGGAACCGAGATCCATCCGGCCAACACCAACCCCTCCGATACCCGGGAACGGATGCAGGAGGCCCACGACCTGATCATCAAGGCGTGGAAGACCCGGGACGTGTTCAACTGGGAGGGCAAGCACTACCACTACCGCTACGTCAACCCGTGGCCGCGGCCCTACCAGCAGCCCCATCCCCCCATCTGGATCACCGGCAGCCAACCGGCGGCGGTGCCGTGGGTGGCGGACCACCACTACACCCTGGCCACCGTGCTCACCTCCTATGATCAGACCGACCAGATCTTCGGCGCCTACCGGAAGCGCTGCGAGGAGATGAACTACCCCGAGCCGGGCGCCGACAAGTTCGCCTACTGCGCCCTGACCTTCACCGGCGAGACCGACAAGAAGGCGGAGGAGGGCGGTCGCAAGCTTCTCTGGTACCTCAACAAGCGACGGCCGGTGGGATTCTTCGCCCCGCCGGGCTTCGTACCCCCCCAGGGCCTGACGCGGTTCTTCGACCCCAGGGGCAACGCCCGCTACAACCGCGGTTACGACGATCTCATCGACCAGGGCGTGATCATCGCCGGCACCCCCAAGAAGGTGATCGAGAAGGTCAAGTACCTGCACGACCGCTGCGGCGTCGGCCACCTGTTGATGATGAACCAGGCCGGCTTCCTCACCCATGAGGAGACCCGGCGCAGCATGGAACTGTTCGCCACGGAGGTATATCCGGAGTTGCGGACGCTTCAGTGAGCCGAGGTAGTGCCGAGGTAGTTGACATGGGCCGAGGCGTCCACGCCGTTGGGGAGCATCTCAACAATCATGCGGTCATGAACTTGTCGCCTGATCGGGTCCCCGCGCGCTCGACTGCGAGCCATTCCGAGGAAAGAATTCATGGATCAGCGTCGTCGTTACAAAAACCCACCTATTGAAGAGGCGCTCTGCGAACTGCGTTTCATGCCGGGGCGGGAGTGGGATCTCACTATTCCAGGCAAACTCCAGACTGAGTTTGGCGACGAGTATTCCGGCAAACCTCGGGAGCAGAAGGCCCTGGAGTTCGGGTTGGATGTCCGAGAGGGCAAGCCAGCCAACCTGCGTTACGGCGAAGGGCTGGCGAGGGTCCAGCTTGTCACGAAGGAGGGAAGACGCATGGTCGGCGTCGGCCCGGACGTTCTCAGCGTCCACATGCTGCGCCCCTATCAGGACCCCGTTTGTCCTGCTAGCAGCGGATGGGACGAGTTCAAACTCCGGATTTCAGCGGCACTCGATGCCTACTGGAAGGTGGCGGAACCTGATGGCGTATGCAGGATCGGCATTCGGTACATAAACAAAATCGTCGTCCCCCAAGAAAGGATAAGGGTCGAGGAATATCTGGTATGCGCCTTACCGGAAGTGAGCGAATTACCGGATAATCTGAGCAACTTCGTGAGCCGCGTCGAATACCTCTACCAGGACAGTGTGCGTCTTGTCTTGTCTCAAGGATTGATCAGCGTACCGTCGGCTCCCACCAGCCTTCTTCTCGATCTAGACGTCATATGGGAGAATACCGAGCCGGTTGATCGGGACGTGGCATTGGAAAAGGCATACGACTTGCGTGCACGGGAAAGAGTGGCATTTGAAGCTGTCATTACGGACAAAGCCAGGGAAATCTTCGATGCTGATTGAACCTCAATCTCCCGCGCGTTCTACGGCTTGGGACTTCATCCCGGACGCCCTGTCTGCGATGGACCAATCGAATCTGTCCGGCGACTCTCTACACCTGTTGGCCAATGGAAGAGACTCTCTTGCCACTTCTATGGAAGCTGCGGCGCTGCAAAAGTCCACGTTAGAGCTCGCATACAGGCTTTCATCGACAACCGCGGGTCCAATTGATGCACTGCTGCATGAGAGTCTGTTCCCGGCGCTTGTGGATGTGGCCTGCTTCCGATCGGCGATGGAGGAACCATCTCTCGTTGAAAGTCGAGAGCAGGAGCAGCTTGCGGCCAAGCTGCGGGCTGCATTCGAAGCCGAATCTCTCGAGGACGGAACGAGTCATCCGGCCGAAGTGATTATTGGAAGAGCATTGCAAACCAGGAAAGGTCGGCACGTTCTCGAATGGCTGCGGAGTTTCTCCTTGGATACCGCTCACTCGAATTTCGCGGCATCGGTCTTGCGCTGCCTGGGACGTCAAAAGCATCCTGGACCCCCTTCATGGCGCGCGGGTCTCGTACGCGACGGATTGACCATGGAGGACGTGGGGATCAGAGACGCGGCTATACAAGCAGCGGAACTGTGGGGCGACCGAGGCCTGCGAGGGATTCTTGAGGAGCATTTCGAACCTGTGTCGTGGCTTCGAGACTACATTCAGGACGTCATCGAGGACCTTCGCGAGTAGGCGATGTTTTTGGCTCGAAAAATCACTCGCACCAAATGGGAAGCAGGGCAGGGATTGTCGGCGGGAGAAATTTCGGCCGATGCGGTGACGACCGACCTGCGCACGAAAGAGAATACATTATCCTTCTGGATGTGCCGCACCGAGACCAATGGCGATGTCGAGGAAGCGGTTCTGGCGATCGCGGCAGCCGGCGATCGCGTAGACAGGCTCGATATTGTTTGGTTGGCCAATGACGAATTACAAGCCGACGGTCAAACTTTGAGAAACACCGATGGGCGAACACCTGTCCAGGAGTTGTGCGACCGGCACGTTGACGTCTGCAAGCTCGATTACACCCGCCTCGGGAAAGTCGCTCGTCGCGTGGTTGCTGCAATAGAGAACAAGCGTTGCCGCCGCCTTACGAAGGCGAGCGTGAAAAATCTGCTATTGGTGGCAGTCGGACATGGCCGTATCGATCTCGCCGATCTTTCCGATGGCCTTCGGGCGGAAATCGGAAGATGAAACTTCGGTTCGAACCCGCCCTTGCACACACCCTTTCAATCGTCGGCATAGACCCCTTCGACAGCGCTGAGCGCGGCTTCCAGCGGCACGTCGGCGCCCTCCTCGTGCAGGATCCGCCCCAACGCCTCGATGAGGGCGACGACGTTCTCCTTCCGGCTCGATTCTCCCATCAGGCCAATGCGCCAGGTTTTGCCGGCGAGGGCGCCGAGTCCGCCGCCGATCTCGATGTCGAAGTCCAGCAGCAGCCGCTTGCGAAGGGCGGCGTCGTTGACGCCTTCGGGAATCTTCACGCTGTTGAGCATCCACAGGCGATGGCCTTCCTGTGAAGCCAGGGGAATGCCCAGGACCTCCAGGCCGGCCACCAGCGCCCGGTGATTCAGTTCGTGGCGTGCGAACCGGGCTTCCAGTCCTTCCCGCTCCACCTCGCTCAGGGCCGCGTGCAGGCCGTAGTTCATGGAGATGGGGGCGGTGTGGTGATAGGCCCGGTCCTCGCCCCAGTAACGCTCGATCATGGTCAGGTCCAGATACCAGCTCCTGACCTTGCCCTTGCGCCGACCCAGCTTGTCGCGCGCGGCTCGGTTGAAGGACACCGGCGACAATCCGGGCGGGCAGCTCAGGCACTTCTGCGTGCCGCTGTAGCAGGCGTCGACGTTCCAGGCGTCGAGGGTCACCGGACAGCCCCCCAGCGACGTCACGGCATCCAGCACCAGCAGGGCGCCGGCGTCGTGGGCGAGGCGGGAGATCTCCTCCACCGGCTGCCACACTCCGGTGGAGGTCTCCGCGTGCACCAGCGTCACGATGTCGACCTTGCGGTCCTTGAGCGCCTGCTCCACCTGCTCCGGCCGGATGATCTCGCCCCAGGGCGCCTCGACCTTGACGAGGTTGCCGCCCAGGCGCTCGACGATATCCGCCATGCGGGTGCCGAAGACCCCGTTCACGCAGACCAGCACCGTGTCCCCCTCTTCAACGAGGTTCACGAGGCAGGCCTCCATGCCGGCGCTGCCGGTGCCCGACACCGGGAAGGTCAGTTCGTTGTCGGTGTGGAACAGCCACCGCAGCATGGCCTTGTTCTCCTCCATGACCTTGAAGAACTCCGGGTCCAGGTGACCGACCACCGGCGCCGACAGCGCCTCCAGCACCCGTGGATGCGGGTTGCTGGGGCCGGGTCCGAGGAGGATTCTCCGGGGCGGGTTTAACGGTGAAGCCATGCGGTTTGCTCCTTTGGGTTGCCTGTGACGCTGTTTGTTGGCGGCTCGGGCGCGGTGTATCCTGAAACTGCTCGAATCAAGGCAGGCTATAACACCCGTAGAACGGGCTCACAAACCTTGCGCCCCGAGTCGGTCATTGCGAGGCGAAAACGATCTTCCCCTTCTCCATACAAGGAGTGCCAAGGAGTGCTCTCACAAACCTTGCGCCACCGAGTCGGTCCTTACGAGAGCTCGTCGCACCGTTGTCGCGCCGACGGACGCCGCGGCCAGACGTTCCCGACTCCATGAGCCGCGATCGACAACGGGTGGAGAACCTGGTCCGGAACGGCCTAGTCCGGAACGGCCTGCTGGCGCCCGGAGACGCGGTGCTCGTGGGCGTGTCCGGCGGCCCGGATTCCGTGGCGCTGCTGCACGTTTTGCAGGAGATCGCCCCGTCCCTCGGCCTGAGCCTCGAGGTGGGCCACGTGGAGCACGGCATCCGCGGGCGCGAGGACCGGGACGACGGCGAGTTCGTCCGCAGCATCGCCGCCGACCTGTCCCTGCCCTTCCATCTCGCGCGCCTGGACCTGACGCAGTCCGGCCAGGGTCGCCGCGCCGGGAACCTCGAAGCCTTGGCCCGAGAGCAGCGTTATCGGTTCTTCGCCGAGGTCGCCTCCAAGCAGCGAATCGGCAAGGTCGCGGTAGGCCACAACCGCGACGACCAAGTGGAGACCATGCTCATGTGGCTGCTCCGCGGCTGCGGCCCCGAGGGGCTGACGGGCATGCCCGCGGTGCGGCCGCTGGGCAGCGACCTCACCGGCGCCGAGGATACGCTGCACGACCCTGCGCGAGGCCATACGCTACCTGCGGGCGGGGACGTTGCCGGCGGCGAAGATGCCGTATTGATCCGTCCGCTCCTGGATGTCTCCCGCGACGAGGTCCTCGCCTTTCTGAAGAGCCGGGGGCTGGGCTACCGGGAGGACCGCACCAACCGCGACACGCGTTACCTGCGTAACTGGATCCGGCGGACCCTGTTGCCCGGACTCCGGGAACGGAGCGACCGCGGCCTGGACCGCCGTCTCGCCCGGCTGAGCGGGATGCTGCGGTCCGACCATGCGCTGCTGGAACGGCAGGTCGCGGCCGCGTACCCGGAAGTCGCCCGCGGCGGCGCGCTGGACCGCCCGGCCCTGCTCGCGCTCGAACCCGAGATCCGGCCCTGGATGGTGCGACTCTGGTTGCGGCGCGGATTGGGGACGCTCCGGCGCATCGGTTTCGCTCACGTGGACGCCGTCATGAAGCTCATCGCCGGCATCCGCCCCCACGGCAGGGTGTCCCTCCCCGGCGCCTGGACCGTGGTCCGGCAGTATGACGCCGTCCGGCTGACCCGGTCCGTCGGGACCCCCTTGGCGAAAAGGGTCCTCCTGGGCATGGAAGACCTCCCTTCGGTGGAGGACATCCCTTCGGAAGACGATTCCTGTCCGCTCTACTCCTGTCCCCTCCCGCTGGAGGGCGAGTTGACGGTACCCGAAGCCGGCGTCCACGTCAGGACGTGGCGTTCCCGGAGCCTGGAGATCCCGGACGATCCCTTCGAAGCCGTCTTCGACCTCTCCCGACTGAGGCGCGACCGCGGACAACTCCGGTTGCGCAGTTTCCAGCCCGGCGACCGGCTTCGGCCCCTGGGCATGGCCGGACACAAGAAGCTCAAGGACCTTTTCATCGAGAAGAAGGTCCCCCGGTCCCGGCGCCGGACCCTGCCGCTGCTCCTGGCGGGAGAGGAAATCGTGTGGGTTCCCGGTTGCGCCCGGAGCGATTTCGCCAAGGTGGAGTCCGACACCCGGACGGTCTGGCGGGTCAAGGTCTGGTAGCGGCCCGCGGCAGGCGTTCGATTGACTTGGGCCGCCGCCGTTCTTATTGAAGTAACCATACCCCTATGTTAACGTTCCATACCTGTAAGCCGACTTTTCTGGTGCACCGCGAGTTCCGGAGAGATTCCCCTTGAACCAGGCGACGAAAAACCTTGCCCTGTGGCTCGTTCTCGGACTGATGTTCCTGCTGCTCTTCAACGTCTTCACCCGGCAGCAGGGCCGAGAGCCGGAGATCATCTTCAGCGACTTCTGGTCCGCGGTGGAGCGCGGCGACGTCCAGGAGGTGACGATCCAGGGTCAGCACGTTCACGGCAAATACCAGAGCGGCGAGCGGTTCCGCACCTTCTCGCCCAGCGACCCGGATATGGTGAAAACGCTGCGGGAGAAGGACATCCGCATCGCCGCCAAGCCCGAGGACGATTCTCCGTGGTACTTCGTGCTGCTGGTGAACTGGTTCCCCATGCTGCTGCTGGTGGGGGTGTGGATCTTCTTCATGCGGCAAATGCAGGTGGGGGGCGGCAAGGCCATGTCCTTCGGCAAGAGCCGGGCGCGCCAGTTGAACGAAAACCAGACGCGGGTCACGTTCAGCGACGTGGCCGGGGTGGACGAAGCCAAGGACGAGTTGCAGGAAGTCATCGCTTTTCTCAAGGATCCCAAGAAGTTCACCCGCCTCGGGGGACGGATCCCCAAGGGCTGCCTGTTGGTGGGGCCTCCGGGCACGGGCAAGACCTTGCTCGCGCGGGCCATCGCGGGTGAGGCCGGGGTGCCGTTCTTCAGCATCAGCGGCTCGGACTTCGTCGAGATGTTCGTGGGCGTGGGCGCCTCCCGCGTGCGGGACCTGTTCGTCCAGGCCAAGAAGCAGGCGCCCTGCATCGTCTTCGTGGACGAGATCGACGCGGTCGGACGCCAGCGCGGCGCCGGCCTCGGCGGCGGGCACGACGAGCGGGAGCAGACCCTCAACCAGTTGCTGGTGGAGATGGACGGGTTCGAGGCCAACGACGGCGTGATCCTCATCGCCGCCACCAACCGCCCCGACGTCCTGGATCCGGCGTTGCTCCGGCCGGGCCGGTTCGACCGCCGGGTGGTGGTGCCGCGGCCCGACATCAAGGGGCGCGAGGGCATCCTGGCGGTGCACAGCCGGCGGGTGCCGCTGGAGGGCGATGTGGATATCCGGGTGCTGGCCCGGGGGACGCCCGGCTTCGCCGGCGCCGATCTGGAGAACCTGGTCAACGAGGCTGCGCTGCTGGCGGCTCGGAACGACAAGGACAAGGTCAACATGAACGACTTCGAGTTGGCCAAGGACAAAGTCATGATGGGGACCGAGCGCAAGAGCATGATCATCAGCGACGAGGAGAAGCGGAACACTTCCTATCACGAGTCGGGTCATGCGCTGGTGGCCAAGCTGTTGCCGGGCGCCGATCCGGTCCACAAGGTCACCATCATCCCGCGCGGGATGGCGCTGGGTCTGACCCAGCAACTCCCGGTGGACGAGCGGCACAGCCAGGACAAACAACATCTCCTCAACAACGTGACCATCCTGTTCGGCGGGCGGGTCGCGGAGGAGCTGGTCCTCGACCACATGACCACGGGCGCCGGCAACGACATCGAGCGCGCCACCGAGATCGCCCACCGGATGGTCTGCGAGTGGGGTATGAGCGACAAGCTGGGACCCATGACCTTCGGCAAGAAGGAAGAGCAGATCTTTCTCGGGCGGGACTTCACCCAGCAACAGGACTACTCGGAAAGCACTGCGGTCGAGATCGACAGGGAGGTCCGGCACATCATCCAGGAATGCTACAACCAGGCGAAGGAGATCCTGACCACCCACCTGGATTTGCTGCACCGGGTAGCCAGGGAGTTGCTGGAGAAGGAAGTCCTGGACGGCGCGGAGATCGACGTCATCGTCAGGGAATACATGGAAGAAAGCGGTTCCGGCCTGCCCACGACACCCGTTCCCGCGTAGGGACGGGTTTCAGACCCGCCTGCGCCCGCACCGCGCTGTTGGCCGATACGGGCCCCCGATGTCGTGTCCCGTAACATCGCAGCCACGTAACACCCCGATGCATACCAGGCGAAGTCGGCGTGAGCGGTTACCCTCCGACGACTTCGGCCGCGGGTCGGACCGGTTACTGGCGACGCGCCACGGTCCGGTGGACATGCGCGCCCGCACCGCGGTGATGGGGATCCTCAACGTCACCCCCGATTCCTTTTCCGACGGCGGCAGGCATTCCGATATCGAGTCCGCGGTCGCGAGAGGCGTCGAGATGGTGCGCGAGGGCGCCAGCATCGTGGACGTGGGCGGGGAGTCGACCCGTCCGGGCGCGGCCCCGGTCTCGGCCGCCGAAGAGCTCCATCGGGTGCTCCCGGTGATTCGCGGGCTGCGGCAACGGGTTCCGGCGCCCATCAGCATCGACACCTACAAGGCGGAGGTGGCCCGGAAGGCCCTGGAGGCAGGCGCGGACATGGTGAACGACGTCAGCGCCCTGCGGTTCGATCCGGCCATGGCCGGCCTGGTGGCGCGTGAGCGCGTGCCGGTGGTGCTCATGCACATGCAGGGCCGGCCTCGGACCATGCAGCTCGCGCCCCGCTACGACGACGTGGTGCGCGAGGTGATGCTGTTCCTGCGGGAGCGCGTCGCCCATGCGGTGAGGAGCGGCGTCGCCCCCGAGCGGATCGTGGTGGATCCCGGTATCGGCTTCGGCAAGAATCCGGATCACAACCTGGCGTTGTTGCGGCGCCTGCGCGCGCTCGGGTCCCTGGGGCGGCCGGTGTTGGTGGGCTTGTCCCGCAAGTCGTTTCTCGGGCGACTGGAGCAGCCCGGGGGATCGGCGCAGCCGCCGGCGGGACCGGAAGGCCGGCTGGCGGGGAGCCTTGCCGGGGCCACCGCAGCGGTCCTGGCAGGGGCCCACATGGTCCGGGTCCACGATGTGCTGGAGACCTGCAGGGCCGTGCGCGTCGCGGACGCCATCCGTGGCACAGGTCCCCGTTCGACTGCTTCAGCCGGCTGATTTCCGGAAGGGAGTCCATGAGTTTCAATGGATCACAAGGCGTTCCGGGCCGGCGCCGCCTGTTCGGCACCGACGGGATTCGCGGAGTCGCCAATCAAGAGCCCATGACTTCGGAAACGTCGCTGAGGCTGGGCCGGGCGCTTGCCCGGGTGGTCGGCGACGACGGCGCCGGCAAGCCGTCCCGAGGCGCCATGGGGCGAAAGCACATCCACCGGCGGCGCATCCTCATCGGCAAGGATACCCGCCTGTCGGGTTACATGTTCGAGACCGCGCTGGCGTCCGGAATCTGCGCCATGGGCGCGGACGTGCTGCTGGTAGGTCCGCTGCCGACCCCGGGCGTGGCGTTTCTCACCCGCAGCATGCGCGCGGACGCCGGGGTGATGATCTCGGCGTCACACAATTCCTACCAGGACAACGGCATCAAGTTCTTTTCCGGCGACGGCTTCAAGCTCCCCGACGAGTGGGAGCGGCGCATGGAGGCCATGGTCCGGAACGGAGAGTACGACGCGCACCGGCCGGCGGCGACGGAGATCGGCAAGGCGTACCGCATCGCCGACGCCGTGGGAAGGACCATCGTCTTTCTCAAGAGCACGTTCCCGAGCCGCCTGACCCTGGAAGGCCTGAAGATCGTCGTGGACTGCGCCAACGGCGCGGGGTACCACGTAGCGCCGGACGTCCTGATGGAGCTCGGCGCCGAGGTCATTCCGGTGGCGGTGGAGCCCGACGGCACCAATATCAACCGGGACTGCGGCTCGGTGTATCCGGAGAAGGCCCGGGCGGCGCTGCTGGAGCACGGCGCGGACCTCGCCGTGTGTCTGGACGGCGACGCCGACCGGGCGCTCTTCATCGACGAGAAGGGCGAGTTGGTGGACGGCGACGAGGTGCTGGCCATGTGCGCCGTCGAGATGAAACGCGCCGGGCGGCTGCCCACCGGCACGGTGGTGGCCACGGTGATGAGCAACATGGGGCTCGACCTCGCCCTCCGGGAGCACGGCATCGACGTCCTCCGAACAGCCATCGGCGACCGCTACGTGGTGGAGGCCATGCGCCGCGACCGCCACAACCTCGGCGGTGAACAGTCCGGGCACCTGGTGTTCCTGGACCACAACACCACGGGCGACGGCTGTCTCACGGCGTTGCAGGTGCTGGCCCTCATGACCGAGCGGGCAAGGCCCCTGGGCGAGCTCCGCCGGATCATGGACAAGCTGCCGCAGGTCATCGTCAACGTCCCGGTCCGGGAGAAACGTCCTCTCTCCGAGCTGGTTCAGGTGCAGGCGCGCATCACCGAGAGCGAGCGCCTGCTGGACGGCCGGGGCCGGGTCCTGGTGCGTTACTCCGGTACCGAGCCGCTGGCCCGAGTGATGGTCGAGGGAGAGTCGGAGGACGAGATACGGCGGCTGGCGCAGGGGATCGCCGACGCCATCCAAGCCGATTCGAGGGTTCCGGCATGACCCGTCTCGGCGTCAACGTGGATCACGTGGCCACCGTGCGCCAGGCGCGGATGATCGACGTCCCGGACCCGGTGGAGGCGGCGCTCCTGGCCGAGCAGGCCGGGGCCGAGGTCATCACCGTGCACCTGCGCGAGGACCGCCGGCATATCCAGGAGAGGGACGTGGCCCGGCTGCGGCAACGGCTGACCGCCGCGCTCAACCTCGAGATGGCCGGCACCTCGGACATGGCCGGACACGCCCTGTCCCTCAAGCCCGACGACGTGTGCCTGGTGCCCGAGCGGCGGGAAGAGCTGACCACCGAAGGAGGGCTCGACGTCGTCTCCCACGGGAAGCCGCTCAAGGAGGTCGTGTTCCGCCTGCGGGAAGCGGGGATTCGCGTGAGCCTCTTCGTGGATCCCGATATGAAACAGCTCGAAGCCGGCCGGGAGCTGGGCGCCGACGCTGTGGAGATTCACACCGGGGCCTACTGCAACGCCGGCGGGCCCCGGGTGGCTCAGGAGCTCGAAGCCGTGCGGCGGGCCGCGGCCGCGGCGGCCGGAATGGGACTGGAGGTTCACGGCGGCCACGGCCTCAATGCCGGGAACGTGACCCCCATCGCGGCCATCGAGGAGATCGTGGAACTCAACATCGGGCACAGCATCGTCGCGCGGGCCATCATGGTCGGGATGTCCCAGGCGGTGAAGGAAATGAAAGCCCTCATCACCGCGGCGGAATCCGCCGGGCGTTGACCCATGCGCGTGGTAACCGCAGCGGAGATGCGCCGTCTGGACCGGCTCACCATCGACGTGCACGGCGTTCCGAGCCTGAGGCTGATGGAACGCGCCGGGCAGAGCGTGGTGGACGTCATCCTCGAGCGCTGGACCCACCTGGCGAAGCGCGGCGTCCTGGTGGTGGCGGGCAAGGGCAACAACGGCGGCGACGGCCTGGTCATCGCGAGGCTGTTGCGCCAGAGGAAGTTCCCGTGCGAGGTGGCGTGCATCGCCCCGGCGGCAGATCTGTCGCCGGACGCGACGACCCATCTCGAGCGCTATCGCGCGGTGAAGGGGCCATTTACGGAAATCCCGCCCGGGGACCTGGACCCCCTGCGCGATCGCATGAAGAACAAGGGCCTGCTGGTGGACGCGCTCCTGGGAACCGGGTTGCGAAGCCCGGTGGAGGGCTTCCTGGCGGACGTGGTGGAGCTCATGAACGCCTCGGGCCTGCCCATCGTTGCAGTGGACACGCCGTCGGGGCTGGATGCCGACCGGGGGACGCCCTTGGGAGCGACGATCCAGGCCGAGGCCACGGTGACCTTCGGTTTTCCCAAGGCCGGGCAGGTGATCTACCCCGGCGTGGTCTACAGCGGCGACCTGGTGGTGGCCGATATCGGCATCCACCCGGAGGCGGCGGCCGCGGTGGACCCTTCGGTAGAGTTACTGGATCCGGCCGACGTGGTCCGGCTGCTGCCGAGACGAGCGGACGATTCGCACAAGGGCAGCTACGGCCATCTGCTGGTGATGGCGGGGTCCCGGGGCAAGACCGGAGCCGCGGTGCTGGGCTGCCGCGCGGCCATGCGGGTGGGCACCGGGTTGGTGACCCTGGCGGCGCCCCGGGGACTCAACGAGATCCTGGCCGGCGCTCTGGTGGAGTCCATGACCGAGACGCTGGGGCGGCCGGGCGAGGACCAATGGCCGGCCCTCGGCGTTGCCGATTGGCATGGTCTGGCCGAGCGCAAGAGCGCGATCCTGTTCGGACCCGGCGTGGGCGTCCATGCGTCCGCCCGGACGACGCTGGAAACGCTGCTGGAGCATTGCAGCCTGCCCTGGCTCATCGACGCCGACGGACTCAACAACCTGGCGGCGGACGTGAGCCGGCTTCGGGGGGCGCGGGTTCCGCCGGTGCTGACGCCGCATCCGGGGGAGATGAGCCGCCTTGCCGGGTTGGACACGGCGGAGGTCAACGGCGACCGGATCGGCATCGCCCGAGCCTTTGCCGCGGCGCATCGTTGCCATCTCGTTCTCAAGGGCGCGAGGACGGTGATGGCCACGCCGGAGGGGCAGGTTTCGATCAACCCCACCGGCAACTCCGGCATGGCCAGCGGGGGCATGGGCGACGTCCTGGCCGGCATCGTCGCGGGGTTTCTGGCCCAGGGCCTGCCGCCGAAAGATGCCGTTCGTCTGGGCGTGTATCTCCACGGCCGCACCGGCGACCGGGTGGCGGACGAACGCGGCGGGGTGGGTCTCATCGCATCGGATCTGGTGGACGAGTTGCCGCGGGCGATCCGGGAACTGACGCAGATCAGGGAGTCGGTACGGGCTTGAACACCAACGAGTATCACGTCACCACCGATTCGCCGGAAGCGACCCGGGCGCTGGGACGCGCGCTGGGGCGGGTGCTCCGCGGCGGCGATATCCTGGGACTGTCGGGCGACCTCGGAAGCGGCAAGACCTGCTTCGTCCACGGATTGGCCGAGGGGCTCGAGGTGGGCCGCAACAGTTGGGTGCGGAGCCCCACCTTCACCCTCATCAACGAGTACGAGGGCCGCCTGCCGCTGGTCCACGTGGACCTCTTTCGCGTGGCCCCGGGGCCCGAGATGGAGGACCTGCACCTGGAGGAGTACTTCGCCTCCGGCTGCGTCTGCGTGGTCGAGTGGTTCGAGCGCCTGGACGCCGTGGGGGTCGAGGAACTCATGGGCGTCACCTTCCGCTACGTGAGCGAGGAGCAGCGGGAACTGCGCTTCGCCGCCCACGGCCGGCGTTACAGGGAGATGATTGCGGGACTGCGGGGAACGCACGAGCCGGGTGAGGACGCATGATATCGGGTTCATCCTTCGACTTCGCTTCGCTGCCGCTCAGGACGAACGGTTGTGGGAAGCGATTCCCGTTCGCCCTGAGCGTAGCGGTCAAGACGTGGCGCTGATCGTACAGAAATACGGCGGCACGTCCGTGGGCATGGTGGAGCGCATCCGCAACGTCGCCAGGCGCGTGGCGGCCACCCGCAAGCAGGGGGACGAGGTGGTGGTGGTGGTTTCCGCCATGTCCGGCGAGACCAACCGGCTGCTGAACCTGGCCAACCAGGTGTCGGCGCACGTGGACGACCGGGAAATCGACGTGCTGCTGGCGTCCGGGGAGCAGGTCTCCTGCGCCCTGCTGACGCTGGCCCTGAAGGACCTGGGACAACCGGCGCGCTCGTTTCTCGGCCACCAGGTGCGTATCGCCACGGACAGCGTGTACGGCCGGGCGCGGATCAAGAGCATCGACTCCACCCGTGTGGTGGAGGCGCTGAAGCGGAACGAGGTGGTGGTGGTGGCGGGCTTTCAGGGGGTGGACGAGGGCGACAACATCACCACCCTGGGGCGCGGCGGGTCGGACACCAGCGCCGTGGCCATGGCCGCGGCCCTGGGCGCCTCGGTGTGCGAGATCTATACGGACGTGGACGGGGTTTACACCGCCGATCCCTTCGTCTGTCCCAGGGCGCGAAAACTGGATCGGATCACTTATGACGAAATGCTGGAGATGGCCAGCCTGGGAGCCCGGGTGCTTCAGATCCGCTCGGTGGAGCTGGCGAAGAAGTTCGGCGTCAAGGTCCACCTGCGTTCGAGCTTCAACGACGTCGAGGGCACCTGGCTGGTCGATGAGGAACAACAAATGGATTCGGTTCTGGTCTCGGCAGTGACCTGCGACAACGACGAAGCCAAGATCACCATCCGCAGCGTGCCGGACCGCGCCGGCCTCGCCGCGCAGATCTTCGGCCCCATCGCGGAGGCCGACATCGTGGTGGACATGATCATCCAGAACGCCGGCGCCGACGGCACCACCGACGTCACCTTCACGGTGCCCAAGAAGGACCACCGAAAAGCCATGGAACTGATTGAAAAAACCGCGCCCTTGATCCAAGCTGAGGGAGTCGCCTCCGATACTCACATCGCCAAGGTGTCGGTGGTGGGCGTCGGTGTGAGAACACACGCGAGTGTGGCGGCGAAGATGTTCAAGGCCCTGGCGGAGCAATCGATCAATATCGAGATGATCTCCACGTCCGAGATCAAGGTCTCGGTGGTCGTGGACGAGAAGGACAGCCACAGGGCGGTGGATTCACTGCACGCTTCCTTGATCGAAGGCAGGTGATTGCATGAGTGATTTGTTGTTCTACGATACCACCTTGCGGGACGGGTGCCAGAGCGAGGATGTCGCCTTCAGCCTGAAAGACAAGCTGCGGATCGCGGAGAAGCTGGCCGAGCTGGGCATCCACTACGTCGAGGGCGGCTTTCCCGGATCCAACCCGCGCGACGCCGAGTTCTTCAAGGAGGTCGGGAAGCTGAATCTCAGGAAGACCCGGGTGGCGGCCTTCGGGACCACGCGCCGGCCGTCGGCGAAGCCGGCCCAGGACGCCAGCCTGAAGCTGTTGCTGGCGGCCAGGACGCCGGTGGTGACGCTGGTGGGGAAGACCTGGGACCTCCACGTGCGCGACGACCTGCGCATCAGCAAGAAGGCCAACCTGGAGGTGATCGCCGATTCCATCGCCTACATGAAGACGCGCGTCGACGAAGTGATTTTCGACGCCGAGCACTTCTTCGACGGATACCGCAGCAACCCCGAGTTCGCCATGGAGTGCCTCAACGCGGCCAGGGACGGGGGCGCCGATTGGATCGTCCTGTGTGACACCAATGGCGGCGGGTTGCCCGGCGCTATCGGCGCGGCGGTGGCGCGGGCCAAGGCGGAAGTGAAGGCGCCGTTGGGAGTCCATTGCCACAATGACTGCGAGCTGGCCGTGGCCAACACCATGGTGGCGGTGGAGAACGGCGTCCGGCAGGTCCAGGGCACCATCAACGGCTTCGGCGAGCGTTGCGGCAACCTGAACCTGTGCTCGGTGCTTCCCAACCTCCAGTTGAAGCAGGGCTACAAGTGTGTTCGTGCGTCGCAGTTGCGCAAGCTGCGGGAGATCTCGCATCTCGTGTACGAACTGGCCAACGTCGTGCCCAGCAAGCGGCAAGCCTACGTCGGCGACAGTGCGTTCGCGCACAAGGGCGGGCTCCACGTCTCGGGCATCATCAAGAACCGCGAGACCTACGAGCACATCGACCCCGAGCTGGTGGGCAGCCGCCAGCGCGTGCTGGTCTCGGATCTTTCCGGGCGCAGCAACATCGTCTACAAGGCCCGGGAATACGACATCGACCTGAGCGGGCAGGACCAGGCCGTGCATCAGATCCTCAACCGGATCAAGGAGATGGAGAGCCAGGGCTACGAGTTCGAGGCCGCGGAGGCATCCTTCGAGCTGCTGATCCAGGAGGCGTTGGGAAGGAAGAAGCGCAATTTCCGGCTGGACGGGTTCCGGGTCATCGACGAGAAGCGTGTGGAAAGCGAGCCGCCCCTGTCGGAGGCCACCGTCAAGGTGGAGGTGGGCGGTGTGATGGAGCACGCCGCGGCCCTGGGCAGCGGTCCGGTCCACGCGCTGGACCAGGCTTTGCGCAAGGCGCTCACGGGGTTCTACCCGTCGCTGGAGGAAGTGGAACTGCTGGACTACAAGGTCCGGGTGCTGTCGTCGGGGGAGGGCACCGGCGCCGCGGTCCGGGTGCTCATCGAGTCGGGAGACGGCCAGAGCCAGTGGGGCACGGTGGGGGTGTCGCAGAACGTCATCGAGGCGAGCTGGCAGGCGCTCGTGGACAGCATCGACTACAAGCTCTACAAGGACGGGAAGAGGAAAGGCCGCGCGGGGAAGATCCCCGCCGGGAAAGGCCAGGCTGCCGCGGCGCCCGCGCCCTGACCGAAGGGTCCGGCGAGTCTCCTGCCGCGCGGCCGTCCGAACGTCCTGCCGCCCATGTGGAGTCTTTTGAAAGAGGACGTCCGGGTGCCGTTTGCGCGGGACCCCGCGGCGCGGAACCTGTTCGAGGTCCTGGTCAGCTATCCCGGGGTGCACGCGCTGCTGCTCCATCGCTTCGCCCACCAGCTTTGGCACCGCGGCTGGACCAACCTCGCGCGTTTCGTGAGTCACCTGAGCCGCTTCCTCACGGGCATCGAAATCCATCCGGGCGCCACGGTGGGACGCCGGTTCTTCATCGATCACGGCATGGGGGTGGTCATCGGCGAGACCTCGCAGATCGGCGATGACGTGACCCTGTATCAGGGCGTGACCCTGGGCGGCATCAGCCTGCGCCGGGAGAAGCGTCATCCCACCGTGGAGGACTGCGTGATCATCGGCGCCGGCGCCATCGTGCTGGGCCCGGTGGTGGTGGGACGGAACAGCAAGATCGGGTCCGGGTCGGTGGTGGTGAAGGACGTGCCGGCAAACTCCACGGTGGTGGGTGTGCCGGGAAAGGTGGTGGAAGGGGACGGCGTGCACCGGGACCCGGTGGAGCATCAGATCGCCCTGGATCACGATCGGTTGCCGGACCCCATGGCCAAGTCCCTCGGCAATCTCGTGGAATACATCCAGAGGCTCGAGAAACGGGTGAACGATCTCGATGCCAAACAGGGCGGCCTGGAGGAACGGCACCGGGAAGAAGTGGAAGAAGCTCGCCGGTACAAGAACTAGAGCGCCGCCCGAAACCGTCCTGTTCGCCAATCGCGATTCAGGGACGAAGCGAAAAGGAACTTCACGGGCACGGCGAGTCAGCAACGTGTTCCTAAACCGTTATAGTGCTCATCCCGCCTCTTCCTCTTCAAAAGCACTTCGCGGAGCTTGTCGAAGCCGCCCGCGCAGTCACCGTCTTTGCCAATTTCGGTTCAAGGACCGCCTCGAAGCTCACGGGCTCCCTCACGGACCACCTTCTGAAACATTTGGCGTGAGCCCACACGTCGCGATCAGGTATTTCATGCGCTTCCACGATTGGACGCTTGAGTTTGCGGATTCGGTCGTCATCGTTGGATAGAGGGGGATGTTGGTGGCAGTTGGTGTAGGCGAAGCCGTCTATAAAATCGGTGCCGACCCGTGTTCCGGGGCTGGTATACGATGGTCGGACGACGAGTTGACCTCCGCACTCAAAGGGCAGGTCGCAGCGGTGCTCTTCGATGACGAGGGTAAGGCGAACATCGAAGCAATCCTCGGCGCGTCAGCGGAGACGGACTTTGCCCGTGACGGACTACGTCGCGTGCTTCAGGACCCCGACGAGATCGAGGACTGGAGGGTGGGAGAAGCGATTGCGGAAACCTATCTGACGGAGCATAGATCATGCAGCTTCCCATGGCCGGACGGACGCGACGAGAGAAAGAGCGGGTCCAGCCTGCCGGGTGCCGATCTGGTCGGATTCGGGATCGACGATGAAGGCGACTGCCTTGCATTCGGCGAAGTGAAGACATCTGGCGACCGCAACTATCCCCCGCGAGCGATGTACGGTCGCACGGGGTTGAAGCGGCAACTGGAAGATCTGCGGGACGACAAAGCCATCCGCGACGATCTCCTGCGGTATCTCGGTCACCGTGGCGGGTCGGCTCCGTGGCGGGCGCGGTTCGAGCGTGCGGGAGGCAGGTATCTGCGGAACAGTTCCGACATTCTACTGTACGGGTTCCTCGTTCGGGACGTGGATCCCCATCAGGATGACCTCAGGGCGCGGGTCAGCAGCCTTGCCGCTGGGTGTCCCGAAGATACCCGTATCGAGCTACTTGCGCTCTACCTGCCACACAAGAGCCTGGACGGTATTGGGGCAACGACAATATCGATGCGGGCCGGGGAAGGTGGATGAGCCTGTCCGAAAGAGCGTTGCAGGCACTGAACGAACATTGGGCGGTGGCCGCCATCGGAGCGGACGCGCTGGAGCGTGCGCGGGATCTCGCTCGCCAGCGGTTGGCGCAACGGGCAGTGGGCAGGCAGATCAGCTTTTCCTTTGCAGAGAACGCGGAGGACGAACCGTCTCTCGATCATGTGGGACTGGCATTCGAGCTGGCAGCCATCGAGGGGCTGGAGGAACTGAGCCGACCGGCCGGAGACAACCAGCGCCTTCGCGATCAGGCGGTGGCGGCATCGTTCCGTGCTTTCGACCTCCGCCGCCTTCTTCCGGTGCCGACGGAGACGCTTGAACGTCTGTTCTTCGTCCTGCAACTGTCCGCGATCGCCTATTGCGGGGATCGCGGGTCGGATTTGCGGAGATGGTATCGGGAGCATGGCGAGGCGTTGAAGGCACCGAGCGTCGCGGACGCCGAATGGGACCGCAGGCTCCTGTACAGGCTGTTCGATTGCTGGGTCCGGCTCTTTCGCAAAGACGGGTGGGACGATCTGGATCGTATCCGCGAGATCATCGCCGGTTTGCGCAACGACCAAGGTGTTCACGAGGAACGTCGCCTGAGTAACGGTTCTGAGGCGGTAGACCGGGCGATCGCCTTTCGGCTGGCGGCGCTTTACAACTGGGCGAAGGCCACAGAGACGCTCGCCGGATACATGCTCCAGGGCGAACCGGGCGATCCGTTCGGCACGCTGGACAAGCATTTCGAAGCGGGTATCCGGGCGGCGACGGCGTCGGGGGACGCACAGCACGAAATGATGCTCCGGTGGCTGCATGCAACGGCGCGCATCATGGTGACGAATTCGCTCTGGTGGGCGACGCGAACAGTCAACTCGCGAACCTCGGACTTCGTGCGCTCTTTGACGCACCGGAAACACCAGGCGATGTTCGAACTATTGCCGCCGCAGCGCGCCGCGCTGGTCGAACAGGGGCTGCTCGACCAGGCGAAGACTGCCATCGTGGTCGACATGCCCACCTCTGGGGGGAAAACCCTGCTCGCGCAGTTCCGGATACTCCAGGCGCTGAACCAGTTCCAGTCCGACCGGGGGTGGGTCGTCTATGTCGCTCCGACCCGTGCGTTGTCGGCGCAAATCACGCGCCGCCTGCGCACGGACTTCAAGCCTGTTGGGCTGCGCGTTGAGCAACTGACCGCTGCCGTCGAGGTGGACGCGTTCGAGGAAGAACTGCTCGTCGAAAGGGACGAGCCGTTCGACATCCTGATCGCGACGCCCGAGAAGCTGTCGCTGGTGGTACGAAACCGGAAGGTGGATCGTCCTCTCGCGCTGGTGGTGATGGATGAAGCCCACAACCTGGAATCCGAGGGGCGAGGCCTGCGGATCGAGCTGTTGTTGGCGACGATCAAGCGCGATTGCCCGCAGGCAAACTTCCTCCTGCTGATGCCCTACGTGGAGAAAGCGGAGTCGGTAGCGCACTGGCTGGCGCAGGACATCGACGCGGGAAAAGCGATTAGCCTGGGCACGGTGCCGTGGAAGCCCAACGAGCGGATCATCGGCCTCTATCGGGCGGTAGCCGATGACCGCGCGCGCGGAGGCTGGCGCCTCGACTTCGAGACATTGACCGCGACCGAGAAGGCCATGCCGCTTCACGGCACCCACCGCGTGGGGGGCGTGAAGCCGATTGACGTACCGAAAAGCCAAGTGCTCACGGCGGGTGTTCAGAAGGGATTTGGGTTACAGACGGCGGCAATCGGGGCGGTCATGTCGGCACGGGGCACGAGCGTTGCTGTGGCCAACAGAATCTCCACGGTCTGGAAGATGGCCGGGGAAGCGGCGCGGAGTCTCCCGGAGTTGGACGAAATGCCGCCGGACATCAGGTTGGTTCAGGACTTCCTGCGCACCGAGATCAGCGCCGACTTCAGGCTGGTGGGCATGCTCGAGAAGGGTGTCGGCGTACACCATGCGGGGCTGTCCGACGATGTCCGGGCATTGATGGAATGGCTTGCGGAGACGGGCAGCCTTCGGATGCTGTGTGCGACCTCGACGATCGCACAAGGCATCAACTTCCCGGTATCGTCGGTCTTCCTGTCCTCGCGCCATGTGCCGCGGGGGATGATGTCGGTGGAGATGGCCCCGCGGGAGTTCTGGAACCTCGCCGGGCGCGCGGGCCGCATCGGCCACGACAGCGTCGGTGTCGTGGGTCTGGCGGAAGGTGCTGATCGCGATGCACTAATCGAGTTCGTGAGCCGGAACACCGGTGCGCTCGTCTCCCGTCTCGTGGTGCTTCTGGACGACCTTGCGGGCCAAGGGTCCTTGGCGCAGCTATCGGATGTGCTCTCGGAAGATCAATGGGAGGACTTTCGCTGCTACATCGCGCACCTGTGGGCCGAGAAGAAAAACCTGGATGCGGTCCTCGCGGATTCGGAGCAGCTTCTGAGACAAACCTACGGATACACCTCGATGCGGAACGATCCGGAGCAGCGGCAAAAGGCGGATGCGCTCCTGGATGCGACGCAGAAGTATGCCCGCAAACTCGCCGGTATGCGCGAGGGGGTTGCGGAACTTGCGGATTCCACCGGGTTTTCGCCCGAAGGCGTCCAGGTGGCGATGAGCGGCATTGGGCACTTGGAGAGCAAGCTGACCATGTCGGACTGGGCGCCGGAGAGCCTGTTCGGCAGCGGCGGCAGAATGGCGGATCTGTTCGGCGTCATGTTGAGGGTGCCGCAGCTCCGTAAGGATCTGACGGAGCTAGGGGGTAAGGGGTTCGACCGGAGCCGGATCTCCGAGATCACTAACGACTGGGTGAACGGAAAGAGACTCGAAGCCATCGCGAGGGAATACTTCACCCACAAGAACGATGATGAAGCGGGCACGGGTGCACTGACGGACGCATGCAGGGCGATCTATCGCACCATCGTCAACAGTGGAACATGGGGCGTATCGGCTCTCAGCCGAGTTTCGGGGATCGACTTCGACACGCTTTCAGAAGCCGACAAGCGGCGGATCAATGCACTGCCGGCCATGATCTATCACGGAGTGAGTAGCGAAGATGCGGTGCTCATGCGGATGAACTCGGCCCCACGAAGCGCGGCCGAGGCGCTGGGCAGCCTGTACCGGGAGGTCACCGGAGGGGACGAAGGCAGGTATTCGGTAGGGCAGGCGCGGCGCTTCCTGCAGAAACTTGGCGCCAATGACTGGGACGGGGTGAGGCCCGAGGGGGCGGCGCTTTCCGGAACGGGATACAAGCGGGTCTGGGAAGTCCTTTCGGGTGAGACGAGCTGAGCGATGGCAAAGTCTGTCGCCAAGGGAAGTCGGAAACTTCAGCGGTTTCGTTCTTCGGGCACACCACCGTCCAAGTACGATGCGACATTCGAAAACCGCACGGAGTACGGCCATGCCAATTCTCAAGCGCTCTTTTTCTTCGTAACCAACACATGAAAGGAAATCGGAGCGGCTGCCGCATCCACTCCGCTACCGCTCTCGCCTCTGACGCAGCACCGTCCCTTTTGTTGCAGACAGGACAGCGTGTCCGAGTGGAACTCCCTGTCATCCGGTTCATGCGCCCGCTGTTTTCGTGGTAAGGATGAGGAGGGTAGGGAAAGGACGGATGCCCATCCGTCAATGGATCCTGGAAGAAGTCCCGGGCGAGCCGACACCCGATCCTGGCCGGTTCCACGGCCAGACTACTCCAGCAGGAACAGGTTGACCACCGGGACCCTGCCGACCGCACGATCGTGGCTACCGCCAGCCTGCACGCCTGTCCCCTCGTCACCTCCGATTCCGCGATCCGCGCATTCTATTCAGAAACGATCTGGTAATCCTCGACAGGGCAATCGCGTTGCTCGTGAATCTAAAGCGACCGGGTCGTTCCTCATTTCGGACCGGGGCTGCCCCACGGCGCCCAGTCCGGAGAACCAATTGTGCAGGCAGAATACCAACCAAACGTCTTATCCAGGCTTGACGAGAGCTACGCCATTTTCCGAAAAGTCAGTATCACTTCGCGACGTAGCCGGTTACCGAGTGTTGCTGTTTTCGACTGCTTCGACGGAGGTGGCAGATATCGACGATTTGCCGGCAGGTCTCGGGTACGGTGGTCAGTACGCCGTAGTCCCACGGTGCTCGCGACCGCTTCCAGGATCGTCGCGTTGCGGATGAAGGTATCACGCACGGTATTCTCGCCAATCAGGTATACCGCCTTCCCGTTACCGGCGAGGACTCTGGAGGTCTCGCCGACAGCGCGCCGCATGTCATGAATGTATCGAGCAAGCATAGCCTCCTTTCTTGCCGCTAGACTTGGTTGCAGCTTCAACTCGGACAGAATTCCTTGAATTTCCTGATCATCACGTGCGTCCATACCCACTTCCGTACCGACCGCCGTGGACCTGATGCGGCGGAGGTCGCCAATGGAGTATCCCATCCACACCAGAGAGAACTTGCTGCACCGCAGGTAGTCGATTGCGTTCAGGTACGGGGGAGATGTGATCACCAAGTCGATGGATTCGTCCTGGAGGTCGAGGCACCGAGCGTCTCCTTCATACACATGTGTCTCAGGGCTGCAGGTTCGGCTCCTCCTGTCGATGCAGTTCGAGGTGACGCGATCCGCAGCGGACAGAAACTTGCGGAAGGGTTCCGCTGGCGCACGTTTGAACTTCCGGTGCGGCCGACTATGCGACAAATCCATCGCCAGCGATGCACCGGATTGCTTGGTGATGATGAGACGTGAAAATGCGCACCACAGCGCTTCACGTAGCGCACTGTCTCGAATCCGTTCTATGGCAGTAGCGAGCGACGCAAGTTGTCGTCGCGCGTAATCATCGAACCAGTACCTTGTGAACCGTCGAGTCTCGGAGTCTGCGTTCCGGGGATACGCATTCCGAGTCGGCAGCGAGGGAAAGATGTGACGGGCGTGCTCCAGCACCATAGTGGCTGTGTCCCGAACACCCTGCACGTCGATGGCGGTTGTCCAGACCCTCGATATGAGCACTGCGAGCGGATCGAGATCGACTCCGATGGCATGATGCCCCTTGGAGCTTGCGACGGCGAGCACCGTGCCGGACCCCGACATCGGATCGAGGATACGCAAGGGCCTACTGCTTTCCGCGAGCACCTCGAGGGCAAGGCCCGGTGCCATCCGTGCAGGGAACGGATGAACCGAGTCGCGCCCCAGGATCTCGTAGACACTCTTCTCGTGCGATTGGCTCATCGAACGTCGTTCACTCTTCACCGTTCATCCGGCGGATAGTCCTGCATGGCCGCTTCGATAGCGGCGACCACGTTCTCCGCGCTCTGGTCGAGCTCAACAGTGCTGGTGCTTGCGAACATGGCGCCCGGCGCCATCTGCGCCATTCCCCTGCACAGCTCGATGAGACCCTCGTCTGTCTCGTACTCGACAGGAGGGGTCATGTGCGAGAGCTCAACACGAAGCGCAGGGTATTCTAAAGACGTTTTCTTGTACCTCTTTTGCAGGGCCTCAATCGTCTCGACGATCATGCGGTAGGGAGGTCTTTCCACGGTGGTCTGGCGAATCGATTCGACCCACGCAAGGCTTTCATCGGGAAGGCTGCATTTCTGGAACAGTTCACGGAGTTTCTGAAGGCCGATCTGTTTCACGGGCCGGAGCCGAACGAGCCGGGCGAGAGCGTCCACGGTTATGAGGGTTATCGTCCTGGCACTTCCGGTCGCGCTCGATTTTTCCCGATCAGCCTTGATCTGCTTTCCCAACGTCGAGGTATCCCCTCCAGTGGTCGGAAATGCTGGTCCGACGACGATTGCATGGTCGCATTCGTATCTGTCCCGATGTAGAGCGACCGCGGCGATGCCGACGTCCTTTGCAGAAACCGGTGCACCGGATCTCTCCTTGCTCTTTGCCTCCAGGCTCACCTTGTAATGCCGAGGCTTTCCCTGCGCATCCGCGGACAAGTGCGCGGCCGCCACACCATCCGGCCCCCGCTCTTGCCAAGAGGAGTTACGTCGAAACCGAGGCTGCGGAACGCGCCGCAGACGGCCTCCTCCAGACGATCCGGGCTGTTACGTGCCTCCGAGAGTCCATTGGCCACGGACAGAGCGCTCTGCCGGCCTGACTCATTCGTGAGGTTCCGCAAGAGTTGATCACGGATCGAGAGAAAGCTCTCGATCTTCGACGCCTCGACGCCAACGACATGGAGGTGAGCCTCGGTGAGGACCTCGGCCATCGCCAGCAACTCCAAAGGCTGGCCCAGCCGCTTGTTCGTGAATTCGTCATGGAAAGTGGCGACAAAGGGATGCCATCCGTTCAGGTGCAGAATGCCTGACTGCGTATCGAATCTGACTACCCCGTCGCGTGACGATCCGTTGAAGTCGATGTCGACACTGACGACGAATTTCTCAGCCTCGTCGGTCGCCCGTTTCTCGAGATCGACAAAGAATTCTTCCATCTCCTCGTCTGATGCGTACTCCGGGACGATCAAATAGTGGGATTTGCTCTTGCCGGCTGCAACAGCTCGCGACAGATCGACGATTGGCCGGCGAGACAAACTGGCCGGACTGGCCGCGAGCACGCGAGCCAACTTCGCCCCCGGTTCTTCATCACTGTCGTGCGTCTCTATCGTGGGACGCACCGCATTGAAGATCGCCCGTAGCACGTCCTGTGCCGTATTGAGCAATGGCCCCTCGCCGATTGCCTCCCGATTCGAGCGGAGTCCCTCGTCCAATCCGTCCATGTGGACCACGAGGCGAAAGCGCCCGAACGTGCCGTGTCTCAACTCGTCCGGGGAGATACCGAAGTGCCCATCGTCAACGTTGAGGAGCCGCCCGTACACATAGACGAAGAATCCGTGGCTCCGACCGATCTCGTCCGACTTTCCGGTCAGGAGATCCCTGTATGCCTCCGCATATCCCGTGATACGCCCGAGCCCGTGCACGTCCATCCCGAAGCGATGCTCGCTGGATTCGGGGGCGTTCATGTCTTCCAGTAGAGTGATGGCCTTGGGGCTTGGTCTGGGAAGCTCGCTCAGGTCCTTTCCAAGAACCCACCGCTTGAGCAAGCCCTTGCCTTCCTTGCTCGGTTTCAGCACTCGGCCGTTCAGCCAGATGCCGAAATCGGGCCGAAGGGGCAACGCGGTGCGCAGAACCCATCCGAGAGTGCCTGGCTTGATCTCGTGCACCTTGGACTTGAGCGACGACATGATGCTGAGTGTCCAGGACTCTGGACTTGTCTTTCCGAACAGCGCAGTCCTCGCTGCCTTGAAGGCCGCAGTCCCGGTCCACGGCTTGACAGCCTGCTTCGCTTGTCTCTCGGTCAACTCTCGGAGCTTGAGCCTGATAGGCGCCTTCGGTTCGATCTCTTGACCGACACGTCTGTCGATGGTGCGATAGTCCATGGACGTCGAGTAGTACTTGCCACCGCACTTGCTGATGTGAGTGAGACGATTGGCGAGTACATAGGTGGCCAGCTTTCCGATCCCGAATTTGCCGATCTGTTGCCGGCCTCTCGGGAGTGCCGACAGCCTGCGTTTGTTGCTGATGCCGATGAGCCAGTGGCGTTTGAGGCCATCTTGATCCATCCCTTCGCCGTCGTCGAATACGGCGATCGTGGCGTCCTGATCGTGCAGGTTCGACGAGAGGAGTACATGGACTCTCCGGGCGCCGGCATCGAAGGAATTGGCAACGAGCTCCTCGACGGCCTTGTTCGGGCTCGTGTAGAGGCCCTCGGAGAAGAGTTCGACGATTCGGTAGCTGAGACGGACCTCGATGCCGTCGGTTGCCTCGCCGATAGTCGCGAAGGTCGGTTCATCGGTCATGGAAGTACCGTCATCGTATTTCGGTGTCGCATGATGCGTTCGAGGATCTGCCACATGCGGTCACCCCGCAGACATCAGGATAGGACAGGTGCTTTCGCACGATGACCCAACAAGGGAAAGATGCAAACCGGAACCCCCATCATTGGCATGGCTGCTGAGGAACGGCCGCGTTCGCGTCGTGTGAGGGTAGACCACCGTTCTGCCTATCGTCGTGCTCATCCGGGTCGGGTAGCCGAGCAAGTCCTTGCGGTACAGATGGAAGCGGAAGCCCATCCGGTGGGCGATACGCCGCACAAAGAGTTCGGGCGCGGTGTCGTCCCCGCGGATATCCATCATCATTTCGCTTCGTCGCTGGCTGTCCACGATGTCGATCATGCGCTGGCCTCCAACAGGTGGGACATGAGGGAATCGTTCAGTGCCGAAGCAGACTGGGAGCCAGCCTCCGAGATGACGGCAGCGGCACGCGCCGCTGCAACTGCTTGGTCATAGCGACGTTGAAGGTGGATCGGGGGAACCGGAGTTACGCAGGACTTTACGTTTGAAGTCGTGATAGTGTTGAGACCTGAAGTGGTCTTTCCGCTGCGTAACAGGTGCTGTCGGCCGAACGACGAGTTCAGATAAGCACACACATATTCTGGTAAGACAGTCGAATGGTCAGGTCGTGCCCGAATCAAGTGATTTTGGTGGACGCATCCTTCAACAGTCCCATTCCATATAGCGGCCCTACCGATCTCCATCGCATTGCCGTGCCCTTCGACTATCAGGATGTCACCGCGCCTGAGACGTGCACGCTCAAATTCTCTTTCCGAGATACGCATCCGTTTGATTTCGTCGAGGGCAAGCTGGTCTCGAAGCACATTTGCTACTCTGAGATATGGGCGTTCGATGGGAAACACGTGGCGCCCGTCGCGCCTCTTCGTGATCTGCAATCCTCCTTGAACTTCCGCTAATTCACCAAGAGGTATTTCCTCCCACCCCATCGGATTCTCGACCGGATCCCCGAACGTTTTGACAAACAAAGCCGGTATGAACTCCCCCATCAGTTCCCGCGCCCGCGCCCGCAACCGCTCGATCTTCGCAGCCCGGTTCAGGATGCCGACGATGCGTCGCTGTTCGTCGAGCGGGGGGAGCGGGACGAGGGCATTCTCCATAAACGGTTTAGGAACACGTTGCTGACCCGCCGTGCCCGTGAAGTTCCTTTTCGCTTCGTCCCTGAATCGCGGTTGGCGAACAAAGTGATAGATGTACTCGCCGAGAACCCGGTCGCCGGGTCGAAGAACATGGAACTCGGTCGAGCCACGGCCGATGCCGTTGGTCAGGCTCCGAGCCAGCGCAGCCTTGCCGTTTTCCATGCACGGCGTGATCTTCGCAAACAGGACATCACCATCCTCGAATGACGTGAACCCTTTCGAAACCTCCGCGAGAGGCCGTTCCTCTCGAACTGTGATTGCTCCCGTTCGTTCGTCCACAGCAGCCATCGGCACGAAGCTCACAGCCATATCGTCCGAATAGCCGGTTCTCTTCGCGCGCGGATTGACCGTGCATATCTCCCCGAGAGGCACCCGAGCATACCCTTTCATTTCGCGACCGCTTCCCGCACCGCCTCGGCTAGTTCGTCGATCT
Source organism: uncultured Binatia bacterium (SeqCode) (assembly GCA_965214905.1). Taxonomy (GTDB): domain Bacteria; phylum Desulfobacterota; class Binatia; order UBA9968; family JAJDTQ01; genus JAJDTQ01. The sequence goes on along the minus strand of OZ243984.1, from coordinate 930,571 downwards.
CGCCCAGAATTTCCGTCTCAATCGCCCGCAGTTCGTCCAGTATTTCCAGCGGGTCGCGGTGCTCCACCATCGCCCGGTTCTGCGGGCGATGCCGGCCGGCGCTCAGGTTGAAGTCGGCGGCTCGGATGGCGTCCGCTTCCGCAAACCACCAGTTCTCCGTCCAATCCCGCGCCGTGTCGCGCTCGCGCCATGCCTCCCATAGCGCATCCCGCTCGTGGAACGCCTCGATCAGACCGGGCAGGTCGTCTTCCTCGATGGGTTGGTCGTGGTTGGCGTCGAGTTTGAAGCCGTCGTTGTCGGCATGGAGGAACATGACGCGGTCGGTCGCGCCGCCCTTGCGGAAAACGAGCACTGAGGTCTTGACGCCGGAATAGGGGTTGAAGACGCCGCCGGGCAACGACAGCACCGCCTCGACGGTGTTGTTCTCGACGAGCTTGCGGCGCAGTTCCTTGTGCGCGCCGGTGGAGCCGAACAGCACGCCTTCGGGCACCACCACGCCGCAACGCCCGCCGTCCTTCAGGTGGTTGAGCATGTATTGCAGGAACAGGAGTTCGGTCTGCGCCGTCCGCCCGACCTTTACGTCCTCGACGATGCGGTCCCGGTCCAGCCGGCCGGAGAAGGGGGGATTGGCGAGGATCACGTCGAAGCCTCGCGCCGGGAACCCGAGTTCCGCCTTCGCCGCCCGGTCGAGGGAACGGGTGAGCGCGTCGCGGCGCAGGATGCGCACCCGGTCGAGGCCGCGCAGGGTCAGGTTCATGGTGGCAAGCCGGACCATCTGCGGGTCCACGTCGGCGCCGTAGAACGTCGCCTCCTGCAACTGCTTCACGGCGTCGCGGCTCAGCGTGTCGCCCAGGCCGCGCCGGACGGTCTTGCCCTCCGCGTCGACCTTCTCGATGCCGGCGGGCGAGGAGTTGGCCAGCCGGATGTGATCCCAGGCTCCGACCAGGAAGCCGGCCGTCCCCGCCGCCGGGTCGTAAATCGTCTCGCCCAGGCGGGGATCGACCAGTTGCACCAACGCCCGGATGACGTGGCGCGGTGTGCGGAACTGGCCGAGTTCGCCCGCCTGCCGGATCTGGCGCAGCACGTGCTCGAACAGGTCGCCCTTGGTGTCCGCGTCCACCCGGTCGAGATGCAGGTCGTTCAACTGGCTGACGACCTGGGTGAGCACGGTCGGCTCGTCGATCACCAGCCGGGCGCCGTCCATGAAGTCGGTGATGCCGTTCGCCGCAAGCTCGGCATGGAACGGGAAGACCTCCTCGCGCACCCAGTTGACCAGCCGCTCGCCGTTGAGCGCATGTGCCCAGGACGACCAGCGCAGGTGTTCGCGCGGCACCGTCGCCGCGCCGGGCTGGCGGGCGTTGCGTGGATCGTGCAGAGTCCAGTCGCCCGCGAAGGCGCTGGCGTATGGGGCGGCCCCCGGCCGCCCTGCCGCGCGCACCCGCGCCGCGTCCGCCGCCTCGTACATGTAGAAGTAGATCAGGAAGCTGAGTTGTTCGGCGTTCTGGGCCGGGTTCGGATAGCCGCCGCCGAACAGGTAGTCGCGGATGCGGTCGATGCCGTGCCGGAGCTCGGGCGTCATGGACATGCCGTTACCGCTTCTCGGCGCGGGCGGCTTCGGCCCCGCCGACCGCTGCCGGCCACTGTCCGAACACCCGGTAGTGTCTCGGTTCGACTTTGGTCATGGTTGTCAAGCTGATATTTCCGGGCGCGCGCACTTGTCGAAAGTCAAACTGATACATCATCGAACACCGCGGCGTTGAACCCGGCGATCAGCCGGCCGAGCGATTCCTCGCCGTCGAACACGCGCCGCGCTTGGTCGTAGCCTCCGAGCGCGGCGAAGGGATGCTCGTCGAAGTCCCATGCGCCGAAGGTGTCCATGTTCGTTGCGTCCGCACGCACCCGGCTGCCCATCAGGCCCGCCCAGCGCGCCTGTTCCGCATCGAACTCTTCATGCTCCCCGCGCCACGCCTCGAAGCGCAGGCCCATCTTCGCGGCGCGCGCCTCGTGCTCGGGCGTGCGCACGATACGGCCGGTCTCGTCGAGCGTCAGCCAGTCGCGGGTCGCCGGGTCGATGTGGTCGTCCACATCCAGCGTCAGCAGCATCCGGGGCTCGCCGGGATGGTAAGCACCTGCGGGCTCCCGGACAAGGCCGCCCTCGATCTCCACGTCGTCGTCCCCGTGGAAGTCCGTCACCCCCACGAAGTCGAAGATCGTGAATCCGGTCTTGCCGATGTGGTCCGCCTTGCGCGTGCCTCGCCCGCGCATCTGCCGGTAGAGGATGGCGCTGCGCGTGAACCGCGCCATGACGAGGTTCACCGCCTCCGGGCAGTCGAAGCCGGTATCAAGCATGTTCACGCTGACGAGTATCGTCGGATGGTCCTCTTCCTTGAAGCGCTTGATGATGGCGCTCGCGTCGGGTACCGGGCCGCCGCCCACATCGCTCACCACGAAGTCGGCGTAGCGCGTGGCCGGATGCGGCTTCTTGTCCGCGAAGTGTTCGTCGAACATCTCCGCCAGCGTCTCCGCATGTTTCCGGGTCACCGCGAACACGATGGTCTTGCCCCATGTCGGCCAGCGCCGGATGCCGTCCTTGCCCATGAAGCCCTTCTCGTGCGCGTCGCGGAACTCCCGCACCATCGCCCGGTTGCGCTCGGGGATGGTGAACTTGCGCTCCAGGGCGCGCGGGTCCACCGTGATCGTATCCGACTCGGAGAATAGTTCCTTGAACCCCTCTTGCGTGGCCGGGTCCATCGCCGTCCAGTCGAGTTCGCCCCGCCCGACCTCGAACCCGCCCCCGGCGGCGGTCTTCACCGTCATCGCCTTGTAGATGCGGTAGGGCACCAGGTGGCCTCCCTCGATGGCTTGGTGGAGCGTGTAGCGATAGGTGGGTTCGGCAAGTTCGAAGAAACGCAGCGTGTCGCGCACGAACAGCCCGTCCTCGGGATCGGGGAGTGCGTCGGCGTCCGCCGTGCACGGCGTGGCCGTCAGGCCGAGCTGGATGCCGTCGAAGTGCCGCAGCACGCCGCTCCACTTGCCGTAGATCGAGCGGTGGCATTCGTCGGTGATGACCAGGTCGAAGTAGCCGGGCGACAAACTGCTGTACTCCGTGATCATGGTCTGCAAGGTCGCGATCGTGATCCGCTTGGCGCGGTCGAAGCCGCGGCCGGGGCGCAGCACGTGGCAGGGATAGTCGCGCAGGTGGTCGGTGAAGGCGTCCTCGGCTTGGCGCGCCAGCGCGATCCGGTCCACCAGGAACAGGACGCGGGTGACGATGCCGGCCTCGAACAGCCGCTTGATGAAGGCCGCCGCGGTGCGGGTCTTGCCGGTTCCCGTCGCCATCTCGACCAGCAGTTTGCGCCGTCCCCGCGAGACCTCGGCGGACAGCGCCTTGATACACTCGATCTGGTAGCCGCGGTCGACGATCTTCCAGTCGATGGCGACCGTCGCCAGGTCGCGCCGGACTTGGCGCGCGGCGCTCCGCCGTTCGAGGTCGTCCTGCGAGTAGAAGCCCGCGACCTTGCGGGCGTGGGCGTCCGTCTCCCGATCCAGGAACCGCACTTCCTCGCCGTTCGACAGGAAGACGAACGGCACGCCGAGCTGTTCGGCGTAATGCCGTCCCTGATCCTGCGCCGCGATGGGATCGATGCTCGCGCGCTTGGCCTCCAGCGCCGCCATCGGCCGGCCCTGCCGGTCGCACAGCACGTAGTCGGCTTGCGTGCCGTCCGGCAGCGCGTGTTCGAACAGAACGCTCATGCCGTCGGTCAGGTCCCAGCCGGCGTCCTTGAGCAGCGCGTCGATCTTGACCCGCGCGAAGGCTTCGGTCGTCCCGCTCATGTCCAGGGGGCGACCCCCATCATGTCGATGCCCTCGAAGAGCCGAACGCTGCGCGTCGCCACCACCATGCCACGGGCGCACGACGCCTCGCTGTCGCACGGGACCACCCGGTTCCCGAACGCATCGCGCAGCACCCTCTCGAGGTCCGAGACCAGCGTTTCCCGGCACCGGCCCGCCGGCAGGACCGCGGCTCGTGCGGCGGCAGTTCCAGGTCCGCGCCGTTGGCTGGACCGAAGTGCGAGCGGATGATGCTCGTGAGCTTTCGGGAGTTCGGCTTGCGCCCGACCGCATCGTGCAGGATCCGATGCGTTTCCATGGAACGGCCGTTGTCCGCGGCCCGCACCCGCAATCGGGGCTTCACGTCGTCGTCGAAGTTCCGGATCGTGATGCTCGCCATGGCCGTGTCTTCCGTTCCTGCATGGGTTGCTTCAGCCCTCTACCGCCTCAGACAGGACAACCGACAGAGAACACAGAGAACCGATCCTTTGCCGCGTCCCCGAAGATCCCCGAGGTAACGAAGGACGAGTCGTCTTGCCCCTCTGTCAGCGATCAGCCCTTCGATCGGCTGTCCCCGGCAACACTACATGTTCCCGCTCGATCTCCCGGTGAAACCGCTCGGGCAGACGCGCCCAGTCTCTCGCCTCGACCAGGAAGGGGATGTTCGATTCCCGGACCGCTTCCTCGAATTCCCCTAGTTTACTCATCGGAATCTCGTTCAGATCCGGCCCGCGCAACGCTAGATCGAGGTCGCTCCCGTCATGGCTTCGTCCGTTCACGCGGCTCCCGTAGGCCCAGACCTCGACATCGGGGAGATGCTTCTGCAACAGCGCTTCCAGCACCCGGCGGTGCTTCGACAAGAGATGCAAACGATCAGCCATCGTCTGTCGCCTCGATCATGTCGGCCAGCGACCTGGCGTCGACGATGAACGCCGGCAATAGCCGCAAGGTCGCTTCGGCGAAGTCCTCGCCGTGCTCGTGTGCGGTGTCGTTCCGATGGTCGCGGTAATGAAACCAGTGTTCCAGCGATTCCGGGTCCATCAACCCGTGCCTTGCGGCATGTCGGAAGAGATCCTTGAAGGCCAGCCGGTCCGCTTGCAGATTGCTGGCGAAGAAGGGAGCGAGACGCTTTTTCAACAGCTTGCCACTCTGCTCCAAGACCAGCTCGAACTCCTTGACACAGGCTGCACGGCAAATTTCGTAAAGGGTATCGCTCGTGTCCTCGTGCTTCCCGATCTCGTCCAGGGCACGCTCCAGGGTCCGGATGCAGCGCCGCAGAAAGGTCGTGTCGATACGCATGATCCCTGGCCCCAACCCCCAACGCGGATCTTCTCCGGCGCACCCCGTGTCAGGGACGCCTGTCGGAATTGTGCCACTTGGTGGAGGGATTTGCCACAAGATCGGCGTTGTAGAAGCGGGGGTCGCGGTGACCTCTTCGCCCACCCACGGGGGTTTGGTGAAGGGGCGGTTTTCGCGGTCGAGCTCGACCTCGGCGAGGACGAGGCCCTGGGTGGAGCTCCCCCTGGTCATCCGGTTCATGCGCCCACTGGTTTCGTGGTAAAGATGAGGAGGATACGGAAAGGACGGGGATACGGAAAGCACGGATTCGGGGCGTACCTGCTCCTGTCCGTGACGTGCTCGGCGGCACATGGACCGTACGGTGAAAGCAGCAGCGGAAAAGAGTGTGGCGGTGGCCATGAGCGGAGGCGTGGACAGCTCGGTGGCGGCCGGTCTCCTGGTGGAGCAGGGGTACCGGGTGGTGGGGGTGTCGTTGCGCCTTTGGGAGGGCCGGAACCCGGGGCCGCGCAACTGCTCGGACCACCGGGGAGCGGAAGCGGTGGCGGCTCGGCTGGGCATTCCGCACACGGTGCTGGACCGGCGCGACGATTTCCGCAAGGCGGTGGTGGCGCCTTTCGCCCGGAGCTACCTGGAGGGCGCCACGCCCAATCCGTGCATCGCCTGCAACCGCCAGTTCAAGATCGAGAAGCTGCTGGACTGGGCGGAAGACCGGGGCATCCCCCGCGTGGCCACGGGTCACTACGCCCGCATCGGTCGCCGGTGCGGCGGCGCCTCGCTGCTGCGCGGATCGGACCGCAACAAGGACCAGTCGTATTTCCTCTTCGCGCTCTCGCGGCGCCAACTGGACCGCACCGTGTTTCCCCTGGGTGAGCTTCACAAGGACGCCGTGCGCGCCAAGGCCCGGGAACTGGGCCTTCCGGTGGCCGAGCGGCCGGAGAGCCAGGACCTCTGCCTCGGGGACCACCGCACGGTGGTGGAGTCCCTGGCCGGAGCGGAACGGATCGTTTCGGGAGCGATCGTGGACGGCCGCGGGAACGTCCTGGGGCGCCACAACGGCGTCCACGGGTTCACCGTGGGGCAGAGAAGGGGCCTCGGCATCGCGGCGGCACGGCCGTTGTACGTGCTTCGCATCGACGCGGAACGGAGACGTGTGGTGGTGGGTTCGCGCGACGAGCTGATCACTCCGTCCTTCACCGCCAGCGGCCTGAACTGGTTGGAGCCGCCCTTGCGCGAGGAGACCGCGGCCGAGGTTCAGGTGCGTTATCGCTCGACCCCGGTGCCCTGTACCCTGAAGCCCCTGGACGGCCACGGCGTCGAGGTTCACCCCGAGGAACCGCTGCCGTCGGTGACCCCGGGTCAGGCCGCGGTCTTTTACCGTGACGATCAGGTGCTCGGCGGCGGCTGGATCGACAAGCCGGGAGATGGCCCTCAGTCTCCCTCTCCCTCCGGGACCGGGTCGGGGTGAGTCTTCGAGGCGCCGGCCGGGCGCAATCAGCATTCCGACCCCCTCCCCCCTCCGGGACCGGGGCGAGGGCGTCCGGCGAGGAAGGGCACGACCCTGAATACCCATGCGTGTAGCCATCAAGACACTCGGTTGCAAGATCAACCAGTATGACTCCGCCGTGATCCAGGAACGTCTGGCCGGGGAGTCCTGCTCCTTCGTTCCCTTCGAGGATCCGGCCGACGTCTACGTCATCAATACCTGTACGGTGACCGACCGGGCAGACTGGGAAGCTCGCCAGCTCGTGCGCAAGGCCAGGAGACGGAGTCCGGCGGCCCGGGTGGCGGTGACCGGCTGCTACGCGCAGGTGAGCCCGGAAGAGGTGTCCGGGCTTCCGGGCGTGGATTTCGTGGTCGGCCTCAACCGCATGGATGAGCTGGTGCGCTACGTCAGGGACGGAGTGTCGGGAGCCGGCTCGGCGGTATCCGTCGGCAATCCGCGGGACGAGCGCGGCGTGGGCGTCCTGGGTGCGCGGCGTTTCCTCGGCCGCACCCGGGCGTTTCTCAAGGTCCAGGAGGGGTGCAACTTCGCGTGCAGCTACTGCATCATCCCCACCGCCCGGGGGCGCAGCCGCAGCGTGCCGCCGGAGCGGGTCCTGGAGCAGGTGCGCGGGCTCGCCGAGGCCGGTTTCACGGAGATCGTCCTCACCGGCATCCATCTCGGGGGGTACGGTTACGATCTCGCGCCGCGGGTGTCCCTGAGCGAGCTGGTGCGGCGGATTGCCGGGAGCGGGTTGATTCGCCGGCTGCGTTTGAGTTCCCTGGACCCGCGGGAGGTGACGGACGAATTGCTGGCGGTGATGGCCGATTCGGAGGTAATCTGCCCTCACCTGCACGTATGCGTCCAGGCGGGCGACGACGGCATCCTCAAGAAGATGCGCCGTAACTACGACACCGCCTACTTCGCCCGGTTGATGGCGCGGGCGCGGGCGAAACTGCCCCGGGCCGCCCTCGGGACGGACGTCATCGTGGGTTTCCCGGGCGAGACCGAAGCCGCCTTCGGGTCGTCGCTGGACTTCCTCGCAGGCCTGCCGCTGACGTACTTCCATGTATTCCCCTATTCCGCCCGTCGCGGCACGCCGGCCACCGACATGTCCGATCAGGTATCGCCGGCCGAGAAGAAGGAACGCTCGCGCCGGGCGCGCGACCTCGGCACCCGGAAGAAGCACGCGTTCTACCGGAGCGAGGTCGGACGCCGGGTGTCGGTTCTGGTGGAAGAGCCGGTGGCGGGTGACCCGGGACGGGTCAGGGGCTACAGCCGCAGCTATCTGCCGGTGCTCCTTGCCGGCGGTCCCGAGCTCGTTCATCGCGAAGTCCGCGTGAGGCTCCGGCAGTGGTCCCGCGGACGCTTGTGGGGGGAAGTCGAATGCTGACGGCGGACCCCGCCGAGTTGGAGCGGTTCCAGGAAGCCCTCGGCTATCGATTCAAGGACCCGGCGCTCTTGAACCGCTGTCTGACCCACGTGTCCTGCGGCGGCGGCATGGACGCCCACAACGAAAGCCTGGAGTTCCTCGGCGACGCGGTGCTGAGCCTGGCCGTCAGCGACATGCTCATGCGGCGGTTCCCCGAACGGAGCGAGGGCGATCTTTCGCGCATGCGAGCGTCGCTGGTGAACCGAAAGATCCTGGCGGAAAAGGCGCGCCTCCTGGGGGTCGGCGCGATTCTGCGGGTGGGCAAGGGCGAGGAGCGCACCGGCGGCCGGCACAAGGAATCCATCCTGGCGGCGTCCTTGGAGGCGCTGCTCGGCGGCGTCTATTGGGAGAACGGGTACGAAACGGTGGGGCCGGTGGTGGAGCGCCACTTCGCTGCCGACCTCGACCACACCGGACTGGGTCTGGACGATTACAAGACCCGTCTCCAGGAGGTCAGTCAGCGCATCTACCGTGTCCCGCCCACCTACCGCCTGGTGCGGGAGACCGGCCCGAGCCACGACAAGTGCTTCAAGACCGAGATCCAGGTGGGCGGCCATCTGGTGGGTCAGGGGGAAGGCCGGAGCAAGAAGCAGTCCGAGCAGGAAGCGGCGCGGCGCGCCCTGGAAATGCTCCAGGTGCAGCAACCCTAGCGTCCGGGCCACGATCTCCCGCGTTTCAGTCATCCATGGCGAAGCTCACCTACAAGGACGCCGGCGTAGACGTGGAAAAGGCCCACCGGCTGGTCCGGTCGATCGCGTCCATGGCTCGCAAGACCGCTCGGCCCGGTCTCATGGGAGACATTGGCGGGTTCGGCGGGCTGTTCGATCTCACCCGCATCCGCGGCCGGCGGCCGGTGCTGGTGTCGTCCACCGACGGCGTCGGCACCAAGCTCAAGGTCGCCTTCATGGCGAACCGGCATGACACCGTGGGCATCGACCTGGTGGCCATGGGCGTCAACGACATCATCACCCAGGCGGCGGAGCCGCTGTTCTTCCTCGACTACTTCGCCACCGGCAAGCTGGAACCCGCCACGTTCCGGGCGGTGGTGGGCGGGGTCGTCGAAGGCTGCCGCCTGGCGGGGTGCGCCCTCCTGGGCGGAGAGACCGCGGAGATGCCGTCCTTCTACCGGGACGGCGAGTACGATCTTGCGGGGTTCGGCGTCGGCATCGTCGAAAAGGACCGTATACCGGACCCCCGCGCCGTGCGCGCCGGAGACGTGATCATCGGCCTCGCGTCCAGCGGACTGCACAGCAACGGCTATTCGCTGGCCCTGAAGGTCCTGCTGGAAACGGCGAAGCTCAAACTGAAATCCCGGGTGGCGGACCTGGGGTGTCCGTTGGGGGACGAACTGTTGAAGCCCACCCGGATCCATGCCGGGCTGATCCGCGGCCTGACCGCAAGGCACCGGATCAAGGGCATCGCCCACATCACCGGCGGCGGCATCGTGGGGAATCTGCCGCGGGTGCTGCCGTCCGGGCTGCGCGCCTGGGTCCGCCGGGGAAGCTGGTCCGTGCCGCCGATCTTCGATCTCATCGCGCGGTCGGGAGGCGTCCCGCAGGCGGAGATGGACCGTACCTTCAACAACGGCATCGGCATGGCGCTGGTGGTGGGCCCGGAGGCGGCAGGCGGGGTCGAGCGCGCGTTGCGCCGCCGTCGCGAACCCTATGCCGTCATCGGCGAGATCCGCAAGGGGCGCCGCGGCGTTTCGTTTTTGAAATAGTCCCTTATCCGTAAAGTTCCATGCAGGATGATAAGAAGAGACCTCTGCATAACTCCCCAAGTGAGGCCAACGGTTCGTGTATCAGTTTGAATTTCACTGCACGTTCCCTCACCCCAACCCCTCTCCCAGAGGGAGAGGGGCTTTGCCTGGTTCCCCTCGCGTGTCCAAGGACGTGCTTTGGTTCCCTCTCCCTCCGGGAGAGGGCCAGGGTGAGGGAGACTCCCTGGTTCCGGCCATGCGGGTTCAGGGTTTTCTCATGAGCCGTAAAGTCCCCATCGGCGTGCTGCTTTCCGGCGGCGGTACCAATCTCCAGGCCATCGTCGACGCCGTCGAACAGGCCCGCCTCGACGCCGACATCCGCACCGTGGTCAGCAACCGCGAGAACGCCTACGGCCTCACCCGCGCCCGCAACCACGGCATCTCAACGACGGTCATCGACCACCGCGCCCACCCGTCGCGGGAGGCCTACGACCGGGTGGTGGTGGACCATCTCGAGGCGCGCGGCGTAGAGCTCGTGGTGCTGGCCGGATTCATGAGGCTGCTGTCGCCGTTCTTCATCCGGAGCTTCCCCAACCGCATCATGAACATCCACCCCGCCTTGTCGCCGTCCTTCGCCGGCCTCCACGGCCAGCGGCAAGCCATCGAATACGGTGTGCGCTTCTCCGGCTGCACCGTTCACTTCGTCACCGAAGGTTGCGACGAAGGCCCCGTCATCATCCAGGCCGTGGTCCCGGTCCTGCCCGACGACACCGAGGAGACCCTCGCCCAACGAATCCTGGTCCAGGAGCACCGCATCTACCCCTGCGCCATCCAGCTCTATAGCGAAGGCAGGCTCGTAATCGAGGGCCGGAAGGTGAAGGTGACGGGGGCGGACGCGGCTCCCGGCGAGAGCGCACTGGTGAATCCGCCGCTGCCGGGACGGTTCGATACGCGCTGATCGGGGCGCAGGTCCGGTAACGTTTCCGAGATAATCAATGGCCAAGCATGAAGGATCGAAAGGGCGGGTCATTCGGCGCCGGGTACGGGCCGTTGCGGAAGGATTGCGCAGGGTTGAGGTCACCGTGCCCGCGGACGACTCTGGGCTTGTAAAGGCCGTGGCCGAAGTTCTTCGCGCAGGCGGCGATGACGCCAGGAGGGTACGCGAGGCCCTCACGACCATGACGGCAATTGAACCCGCGCGCACCGGCGCCGAACTTCTGGATTTTCTGCGCGCTTCGCCGCTGGTCGGTGAAGACTTGACGATCGAGCGTGATCGGACGACGGGCCGGGCAGTCGATCTCGAATAATGGCGTATCTGATCGTCGACGGATGCGCGCTTCGGCGGCTCGCGCCAGTCGTCGATCCCGGCGTCGCGTGCCCGCGCGATGGTGGCGATGCACCCGGCCATCGCGCAGTCCTCGGCGCGGAAGGTCGCCCGCGCCTCGACCTCGGCCTCGATCGCGTCGAGGCGCGCCTTGATGGTCTCGGCCTCCTCGACCCGCTCGTCGGTCAGCTCGTGCTCTTCGAGGGTGGCGATCTCGTCGTGGCGGGTGCACAGCCGCTCGCTCTCGGCGATCTCGGCATCGGTGGGCTTGCCGGGCACGGGGTGGATGCGCCCGAAGCGCGCCGTCGCGCTCCAGTCGACCTCGACCATGGCCTCGGCCCACTTCCAGCGGGTCGCGAGCTCGTCGCGGCCGCCGTGAGCCTCTGCATGGCGAGCTGCCCAGCAGCTTCGGGTCCTCCAGCCACACCCCGTTCTCGTGCTCGTCGGCGAAGAGGTCGCGCAGCACCGGGCCGCCCGCGGCCTCGTAGGCCGCGACGCCGACGAAACGGGCCGTCGGCGCGCCGGCGGGCATGCGCTCCTCGGTCAGCAAGCGCTTCACCTGCCAGGCCGACGCTCGGTAGCCTGGGCCGAGACCCGCTCCCACACCGAGCGCTGGCGGTCGTGGTCGCCTTCAGCGAGCTCGACGCCTCCGGCGTCCCCGTGGCCACCATCGCCGCGCGCTTCGGCGTCTCCGAGCGCATCGTCGAGCAGCGGCTTCGCCTCGGCAACGCCGCGCCCGCGCTGCTCGACGCCTACCGCGCCGAGGCCATCGACCTCGAGACGCTCAAGGCGTTCGCCGTCACCACCGACCACCTGGTCGGCCGGATGCATCGCGATGCGCATCACGTTCTCGGCGAGCGAGATCTCGCCCGCGTCGGCAGCCGAGACCGGAATGGCGATGGTGTGCTCCGGACGATGGTTCTGTTGACACGTAGACTCATTTTGAGATAGTGGAGACGATCATGTCACGTTACGAGAAAGCTATTCACGTTACGCGAGAGGCGTCGATGTTCAACGCAGGCGATAATCCCATACGTAGAAACCAAAGTCCCCCCCCCCCCCGGGGACACCAGCCACTAGCCCCCCCGACACCGGTCGACGGGTTCCTCCGCCGTTCTCCCCGGTCGAGTCCGGGAGAGCGTCGCCTGTCCCCGAGCAATGCCTTGGGCAAGCCAGGGGGTTCGGGATGACGGGGGCCGGCATCGGCAAGACGCGCGGGTCGGGTCCGTTGAGCCGCAGGACAACGATTCCCGCCTTGGCGGCCCTGTGGCGCTGGTGGACGGGGTTGCGCTGCATGGCCGGGGTCCCCGGCAACGCGGCCGGAGTCCGGGCGTCGTCCCCAAGGCGTCGGGACCGGAGCGCCATGACGGCAACGGCTCAGCACGGCGCCGCGCCGCATCGGCGGCTGGCGCAGGCGGCCTGCGTGCTGCTGGCGCTGGCGCTCGCCGGTCTGGCGCCGGCATCGGCCCAGGCGCAGGTCGAGGACTACATCAGCAACTTGACAAGCACAGGTGGGAGTGGCGTCGCCACCGAGATCACCTCAGGCCCCACGTCCCGCAGTTTCGCGCAAATGTTCGAAACGGGAAGCCAGAGCAGCGACTACCCGCTTCAGGAAGTCGTACTGCATCTGGACAACATCGGGGCCGGAGCGATCCGGGTGACGATCAGGGAGAATGAGGTCAATGACCGTCCCGGCAACACTCGCTACACGCTGACCAATCCCACTTCCCTGATCGCGGGCCGGAACACCTTCACGGCGCCGGCGGGGGCCACGCTCGCAGCCGACACCCGCTATCACATCGTGGCGGAATCGACCGGCGGCGCCGCCGCGCGCTGGCTGAGAACCAACCGCAGATCCATGTTAGTTGGACCCTTTGACACGGACTGGAGTATCGATTTTCCCCATCTGAAGTCATTCGATAGCGCGCCGTGGGCTGTTGACACCCGTGTGTTCCTGGTCGCGGTCCGGGGCGGGGACGATGGAGGCGGCGGCAATGCGGCCCCGACGGGCGTGCCGACGATCTCCGACGACACGCCCATGGTGGGCGATACGCTGACGGCGGACGGCTCGGGGATCTCCGACCCGGACGGGCCGACGAGCCTGACCTTCACTTGGCGGTGGCTCCGGGTGGCGTCGGACAACACCGAGACGCCGATCCCCGGCGCGACCTCGAAGACCTACACCGTGGTCGCCGCGGACGTGGGCGCGAAGCTGAAGGTGGAGGCGTCCTTCACCGACAACGGCGGGACCGCCGAGACGGTCGAGAGCGTGCCGACGAACACGGTCCAGGCGGCATCGCTTCCAATGGTATCGGTGGAGCGGGTGTCGAGCCCGGTGGAGGAAGGCGAGCACGCGCAGTTCACGGTGACGCGCACGGTGGTGACGACGGGGGCGCTGACGGTCCACTACCGCGTGTCGGAGAACGGCGACATGGTGGCGTCAAGCGAGGAGGTCGCGCAGACCGTCGACTTCTCGGGCAACACGGCCAGCTTGAGGGTGACGGTGCCGACGGTGGATGACACTGCCCACGAGGCGGACAGCACGGTGACGCTGACCCTGACGGCGGACGCGGCCTACGACCTGGGGACCACCGACACCACGGCGGAGGTCACGGTCGAGGACAACGACAACGCGCTCCCGACGGGGACGGTGACAATCTCCGACACGACGCCCATGGTGGGCGATACACTGACGGCGACATCGACAGTCTCCGACCCGGACGGGCCGGCGAGCCCGACCTTCACCTGGCGGTGGCTCCGGGTGTCGGGCAGCACGGAGACGCCGATCAGCGGCGCGACCTCGGCGACCTACACCGTGGCCGACGCGGACGCGGGCGCGAAGCTGAAGGCGGAGGTCAGCTTCACCGACGACGACGGGACCGCGGAGACCGTGCAGAGCGCGGCGACGGCGACGGTGCCGGCGCCGCCTCCGCCTCCGCCGCCCCCGGCGGATGTCCTTGTCAGCAATACGGGCAAAACGGATAACTCCCTTAGGGATAATGAATTTTTCAAGGCTCAATCGTTCACCACGGGGGACGCGCCCGGAGGCTACGACCTCTCCAGCGTGGTTCTTGAAATCGCCAACCCCCGCGGCAGGATCCAGGTGACGATCAGGGAAAGCAAAGCGGACGGAGCTCCCGGCGACATCGTCCACGACCTCGGCCGCTCCCCGTCCGATGAGGGCGGCGGTCTTTACGAGTGGCAGGCCCCGGCGGGCGCCATGCTCGAGGCCGGCACCGACTACCATGTCGTGGCGCGTGACTTCTCCCAGCCGGGGCAATTTAGATGGTGGGAGACTACCGCGGAAGACGGCACGGACCCCGGAGCCGCGTCCGGCTGGAGCATCGGCGGGCGCCGTACGAGCACGGGCGGAACGGCTTGGAGGGACCGCGACGGTTCCTACCAGTTCCAGATCAGGGGGACCGAAGCCAGCACCAACACCGCCGCGACGGGCGCGCCGACGATCGACAACGCGACGCCCAGGGTGGGCGATACGCTGACGGCGGACGGCTCGGAGATCTCCGACGCGGACGGGCCGGCGAGCCCGACCTTCACCTGGCAGTGGATCCGGGTGTCGGGCGGCACGGAGACGCGGATCCCCAGCGCGACCTCGGCGAGCTACACGGTGGTCGCCGCGGACCTGGGCGCGACGCTGAAGGTGGAGGCGAGCTTCACCGACGACGGCGGCACGGACGAGACCGTGCAGAGCGCGGAGACGGCGGCGGTGGGGGAGGCGCTGCCGACGGTCACGGTGACGCCCGGAACGACTCCGGTGACGGAGGGGAGCGACGCGGTATTCAGGCTGGCGCGGACCGGCGACACGGCCGCGCGGCTGCAGTTGTTCCTCAGCATTTCGGAAACGGGGGACATGTGCCGGGGTTCTTCCTGCGCGGGGGCAACCGCATCGGCAACCATCCCGGCCGGCCTTGCCTCGACGAATCTGTTCGTGAAGACCTCCGACGACAGCGACCACGAGGCGGACAGCGTGGTGACGGTGACGCTGGCGGCGAACGCGGCCTACGAGCTGGGGACGGACCGGTCGGCGGAGGTCACGGTCGAGGACAACGACAACGCGGCTCCGACGGGCGCGCCGACGATCGACAACGCGGCGCCCAGGGTGGGCGATACGCTGACGGCGGACGCCTCGGGCGTCTCCGACCCGGACGGGCCGGCGAGCCTGACCTTCACCTGGCGGTGGATCCGGGTGTCGGGCGGGACGGGCACGCCGATCAGCGGCGCGACCTCGGCGCGCTACACGGTGGTCGCCGCGGACGCGGGCGCGAAGCTGAAGGCGGAGGCGGCCTTCACCGACGACGACGGGACCGCCGAGACCGTCGAGAGCGCGGAGACGGACACGGTCGGGGGGGCGCCGCTCCCGGTGCTCTCGATCGGCGACGCGAGCGTGGCCGAGGGCGATACGGGCAGCACGACGCTGGACTTCACGGTGACGCTGGACAGCGCGGCGACGGAAGCCGTGACCGTGGACTGGGCGACGTCCGACGGGACGGCGACCGCCGGAACGGACTACACGGCGGGGAACGGAACCCTGACCTTCAACGCCGGGGACTCCAGCCGGACGGTCTCCGTGACCGTGGCGGGCGACGAGGTGGACGAGCCGGACGAGACATTCACGGTGACGCTGACGAACCCCTCGGGCGCGACCCTCGGGGACGATACGGCGACGGGGACGATCACCAACGACGACGACGACCCGACGCTGACGCTGGTCCTGACCCCGGACACGATCACGGAGAACGGCGGGGCGAGCGTGCTGAGCGCGACCCTGGACCACGCGTCGGGCCGGGACACGGTCGTGACGGTATCGGTCTCGCCGGTGGGGCCGGCCACGGCGGCCGACTACAGCCTGTCCCCGAACGTGGAAACCCTGGAGCTGGTGATTCCGGCGGGCGATACCGCAAGCGACGGCACGTTCACCATCACCGCCGTGGACAACAAGGTGGATGCGCCGCACAAGACGGTGACGGTGTCGGCCACGGCGGCGAACGAGGCGGGGGTCACGGCCCCGCAGGACGTGACGCTGACGATCACCGACGACGACAACGCGGCTCCGACGGGCGCGCCGACGATCTCCGACACGACGCCCAGGGTGGGGGATACGCTGACGGCGGACTCCTCGGACATCTCCGACGCGGACGGGCCGGCGAGCCCGACCTTCACCTGGCAGTGGATCCGGGTGTCGGGCGGCACGGAGACGCCGATCCCCGGCGCGACCTCGGCGACCTACACGGTGGTCGCCGCGGACCTGGGCGCGAAGCTGAAGGTCGAGGCGAGCTTCCGCGACGACGGCGGCACGGACGAGGCGGTGGAGAGCGCGGAGACGGCGGCGGTGGGGAAGGCGCTGCCGGTGGTCACGGTGACGCCGGAAACGACTCCGGTGACGGAGGGGAGCCGCATGGTGTTCAGGCTGGCGCGGACCGGCGGCACGGGCGCGACGCTGTTTTTGCGGTACCACCTGTCGGAAACAGGGGACATGGTGGCGGGCTCCCAGGAGGGGGGGAGCAAGCCGATAAGCATCCCGGCCGGCCAGGCCTCGAACAGGCTGCATATTTCGACCGTCGATGACGGCGCCCACGAGGCGGACAGCGTGGTGACGCTGACGCTGGAGGCGGGCGCGGCCTACGAGCTGGGAGCCGACGTCTCGGCGGAGATCACGGTCGAGGACAACGACAACGCGGCTCCGACGGGCGCGCCGACGATCGACAACGCGGCGCCCAGGGTGGGCGATACGCTGACGGCGGACGGCTCGGGCATCTCCGACCCGGACGGCCTGACGGGCGCGAGCTTCGCCTGGCAGTGGATCCGGGTGTCGAGCGGTACGGATACGCGGATCCCCGGTGCGGCCTCGGATACCTACACCGTGGTCGCCGAGGACCTGGGCGCGACACTGAAGGCGCAGGCGTCCTTCACCGACGACGACGGGACCGAAGAGACAGTCGAGAGCGCGGAGACGGCGGCGGTGGCGGCGGCGCTGCCGGTGGTCACGGTGGTTTCGAACGGCGACTTCACGGAAGGCATCATCGGTACTTTCACGCTGAGGCGTACGGGCGACACGTCTTCAGCCCTGTGGGTGTTGTACGAGATTTCCGTAACCGGGGACTACGAGTCCACCGAATCTACCTTCCGCATAGTGCCGAAGAATAGCGCCACGGTTATAGTTACCCTACGAACGGGTGACGACGGCACCCATGAGCCGCACGGCACGTTGACGCTTACGCTGCGGCCAAGCGACGACTACAGGGTGGGAACCCCAGGCGCGGCGACGGCGAAGATCTTGGACGCCACCAACGTGGCCCCGACGGGCGCGCCGACCATCGACGACACGACGCCCATGGTGGGGGACACGCTGACGGCGGACGCCTCGGGCATCGACGACGCGGACGGCCTGACGGGCGCGACCTTCACCTGGCAGTGGATCCGGGTGTCGGGCGGCACGGAGACGCGGATCCCCGGCGCGACCTCGGCGAGCTACACGGTGGTGGCCGCGGACGCGGGGGCGACGCTGAAGGCGGAAGCATCCTTCACCGACGACGGCGGGACCGAAGAGACAGTCGAGAGCGCGGCGACGGCGACGGTCGAGGCGGCGACGCTGCCGACGGTGACGGTGACGCCGAGAAAGACTCCGGTGACCGAAGGGGACCCCGCCGCTGAATTCACGGTGACGCGAACCGGCGACACGACCGAGGCGCTGCGGGTGAGCATCAGCGTGTCGGAGACGGGAGAGATGGTTTCGGCCGGCAACGAGGGTGGGGGGACTCGAACGATCCCGGCCGGCCAGCCCTCGGCGGTGATATCGGTGCCGACCGTCGATGACGGCGTTCACGAAGCGGACAGCGTGGTGACGCTGACGCTGGAGGCGAATGCGGCGTACGAGCTGGGGACCGACGCCACGGCGGAGGTGACGGTCGAGGACGACGACGATGCGCCGCTGCCGACGGTGACGGTGACGCCGGTGACGAGTCCGGTGGTGGAGAGCGAGGACGCGCAGTTCACGGTGACGCGCACGGGGGTGACGACGGGTGCGCTGAGGGTGCGCTACAACGTGATTGAGACGGGCGCCATGGTGAGGTCGGGGGACAAGGGCGCGAAGACCGTCGACTTCTCGGGCGACACGGCGAGCGTGACGGTGACGGTGCCGACGGTGTTCGACAACGTCCACGAGGGCAACAGTCGGGTGACGGTGGCGCTGACGGCGGATGCGGCGTACGAGCTGGGGACCGACGCCACGGCGAGGGTGCTGGTCAAGGACGACGACGACTCCCCGGCGACGGGCACGGTGACGGTGACGGGCACGGCGAGGGAAGGCGAGACGCTGACCGCGAACACGTCGGACATCGCCGACGAGGACGGAGGACTGGACACCAGGGCCTATGTCTACCAGTGGGTGCGGACGCCGGCCGGCGGCAGTGACGAGGACATCTCCGGGGCGACCGAAGCGACCTACGTGCCGGTATTCGCGGACGCGGGGGCGACGCTGAAGGTGCGGGTGACGGTCACCGACGGCGAGGGCCACGAGGCGACGATCACGAGCGCGGCGACCTCGGCGGTGGCGGTGCTGCCGACGGTCACGGTGGCCTCGGACGGCGACGTGACGGAGGGCAGCGCCGCGGCGTTCACGCTGACGCGCACGGGCGGCTCGTCAGCACCATGGCTGATCGTGAATATCAAACGTTCCGTATCCGGAGACTTCGGGGTCGTAAAATTTAAAACGACCAGCTTCCCGGCCGGAGCGGCCACGACTCGGACTCGCCTTCATGTGGCTGACGACGAAGCCGACGAGGCGCACGGCGCGGTGACGCTGACGGTGCTGCCGGGCAACGGTTACAGGGTGGGAACCCCAAGCGCGGCAACGGCGAAGATCTTTGACGCCACCAACGTGGCGCCGACGGGCGCGCCGACCATCGACGACACGAGTCCGGTGGTGGGCGAGATGCTGACGGCGGATCCCTCGGGCATTGCCGACGCCGACGGTCTGACGAACCGGAGCTTCACCTGGCAGTGGGTCCGGGTGTCGGGCGGGACGGAAACGCCAATCGACGGCGCGACCGCGGTGACCTACACGGTGGTGGCCGCGGACGTGGGCGCGACGCTGAAAGTGAAAGCGAGCTTCACCGACGACGGCGGAATCGAAGAGACAGTCGAGAGCGCGGCGACGGCGACGGTCGAGGCGGCGACGCTGCCGACGGTGACGGTGACGCCGAGAAAGACTCCGGTGAGCGAAGGGGACCCCGCCGCTGAATTCACGGTGACGCGAACCGGCGACACGACCGCGGCACTGCGGGTGAGAATCAGCGTGTCGGAGACGGGAGACATGGTTTCGGCCGGCAACGAGGGTGGGGGGACTCGAACGATCCCGGCCGGCCAGTCCTCGGCGGTGATATCGGTGCCGACCGTCGATGACGGCGTTCACGAAGCGGACAGCGTGGTGACGCTGACGCTGGCGGCGAATGCGGCGTACGAGCTGGGGACCGACGCCACGGCGGAGGTCACGGTCGAGGACGACGACGACCCGCCGGTGGTGTCGGTAGCGCCGGTGGCGAGTCCGGTGGTGGAGAGCGAGGACGCGCAGTTCACGGTGACGCGCACGGGGGTGACGACGGGTGCGCTGAGGGTGCGCTACAACGTGATCGAGACGGGCGCCATGGTGAGGTCGGGGGACAAGGGCGCGAAGACCGTCGACTTCTCGGGCGACACGGCGAGCGTGACGGTGACGGTGCCGACGGTGTCGGACAACCTCCACGAGGGCAACAGCCGGGTGACGGTGGCGCTGGAGGCGGATGCGGCGTACGAGCTGGGGACCGAGGCCACGGCGAGGGTGCTGGTCAAGGACGACGACGACTCACCGGCGACGGGGACGGTGACGGTGACGGGCACGGCGAGGGAAGGCGAGACGCTGACGGCGAACACGTCGGACATCGCCGACGAGGACGGAGGACTGGACACCAGGGCCTATGTCTACCAGTGGGTGCGGACGCCGGCCGGAGGCAGTGACGCGGCCATCTCCGGCGCGACCGAAGCGACCTACGTGCCGGTATTCGCGGACGCGGGCGCGACGCTGAAGGTCAAGGTGACGGTCACCGACGGCGAGGGCCACGAGGCGACGTTCACGAGCGCCCCGACCTCGGCGGTGGCGGCGCTGCCGCGGCCCGAGGTGACGGTGGTCTCGGCCGGCGACGTGACGGAGGGCAGCCCCGCCCTGTTCACGCTGACGCGCACGGGCGCCACGGCGGAGACGCTGGACGTAGCCTACGCGGTGACGGCCACCGGGAACTTCGGCGTCACGCCGGGCGCGGGCACGGCGACGTTCCTGGCGAACGACGCCACGGTGCAGGTGAGCGTGGGCACGACGGGCGACGGCGCCCACGAGACGCACGGCACGGTGACGGTGACGCTGACGGCGGACACGGGCGCCGATCCCGCCTACCTGCTCGGCGATCCGGCGACGGCGACGGCGGCGGTGGAAGACGACGACGACTCCCCGGCGACCGGGGCGGTGACGATCACGGGCACGGCGACGGAAGGCGAGACGCTGAGTGCGGACACGTCGGG
This sequence comes from uncultured Binatia bacterium (SeqCode), assembly GCA_965214905.1. Lineage (GTDB taxonomy): Bacteria > Desulfobacterota > Binatia > UBA9968 > JAJDTQ01 > JAJDTQ01. The sequence goes on along the minus strand of OZ243984.1, from coordinate 909,939 downwards.
CCTCACCGACGGGGACGGACTGGACAACGCGGCTTACGTCTACCAGTGGGTGCGGACACCGGCCGGCGGCAGTGACGCGGACATCTCCGGCGCGACCGGCGCGACCTACGTGCCGGTATTCGCGGACGCGGGGGCGAAGCTGAAGGTGCGGGTGACGGTCACCGACGACGAGGGCCACGAGGCGACGATCACGAGCGCGGCGACGTCGGCGGTGGCGGCGCTGCCGCGGCCCGAGGTCACGGTGGCCTCGGACGGCGACGTGACGGAGGGCAGCGCCGCGGTGTTCACGCTGACGCGCACGGGCGCCACGGCGGAGACGCTGGACGTAGCCTACGCGGTGACGGCCACCGGTGACTTCGGCGTCACGCCGGGCGCGGGCACGGCGACGTTCCTGGCGAACAGCGCCACGGTGCAGGTGACGGTGGCCACGACGGGCGACGGCGCCCACGAGGCGCACGGCACGGTGACGGTGACGCTGACGGCGGACACGGGCGCCGACCCCGCCTACTTGCTCGGGGATCCGGCGACGGCGACGGCGGCGGTGGAAGACGACGACAACGCGGCGCCGACGGGGGCGGTGACGATCGACGACACGACGCCGGTGGTGGGCGAGACGCTGACGGCGGACGCATCGAGCCTGGATGACCCGGACGGTCTGACGAGCCGGAGCTTCACTTGGCAGTGGCTGCGGGTGTCGGGCGGAACGGAGACAGAGATCACCGGGGCGACCGCGGTGACCTACACGGTGGTCGCCGCGGATGTGGGCGCGACGCTGAAAGTGAAAGCGAGCTTCACCGACGACGGCGGCACCGACGAGACGGTGGAGAGCGCGCAGACGAGCGCGGCGGAGCCGCCGTTGCCGGTGCTGACGGTTGCGGCGGAGTCGGAGCTGGTCATCGAAGAAGAGGGCGCGGTTGCGTTCATCGTGACGCGGACAACGGATGTGGATCTGTCGCGGAGTCTGACAGTCAATTTCCGGGTCAGGCACATTGGGGGTACGTTCACCTCGGGGACGCTCACGTTCGCGGCCAACCAGTCCACCCTGCGGGTGGGCGGGAGTCCGGCGGGTGACGTCGACGGCGACGGCACGGTCGTGATGACGCTGCTGGACGGCGAAGGCTATCGGCTGGGCACGCCGTCTTCGGCGACGGTGACAGTGTGGGACGATGATTCCGTTCCGACTGTCTCGGTCGCCGATGCGGATGCGGTGACGGAGGGCGAGACCGTCACGTTCACGCTGACGCGCTCGGGCAACCGTGGGCGGACGTTTACCGTGGCTTACGAGACGACGTCCTCCGGGGACTTCGGGGCCGCGACGGGCGCGGGCACGGCGATGTTCCTGGCGAACGACGCCGCGGTGCAGGTGTCGGTGGCCACGACGGACGACAGCGTCCACGAGGCGCACGGCTCGGTGACACTGACGCTGACAGCGGATGGGGAAGCCTACAACCTGGGAGCCCAGGCCGCATCGACGGCGGCGGTCCTGGACGACGACGATTCACCGGCGACCGGGGCCGTGACGATCACGGGAACGGCCAGGGAAGGCGAGACGCTGACCGCGAACACGTCGGGGGTGGAAGACGCGGACGGCCTGAGCGCCCCGGCCTGGACCTACCAGTGGGTGCGGACGCCGTCGGGCGGCAGCGACGCGGACATCTCCGGTGCGACCGGCGCGACCTATGTGCCGGTGTTCGCTGACGCGGGTGCGACGCTCAAGGTGCGGGTGACGGTCACCGACGACGAGGGCCATCAGGCGACCTTCACAAGCGCGGCGACATCGGCGGTGGCGGTGCTGCCGCGGCCTTCGGTGACGGTGGCCTCGGGCGGCGAGGTGACGGAGGGCGAGACCGTCACGTTCACGCTGACGCGCACGGGGGGCACGGGGGACACGTCGGGGACGCTGGATGTGGCCTACATGGTGACGGCCTCCGGTGACTTCGGGGCCGCGACGGGTGCGGACACGGCGACGTTCCCGGCGAACAGAACCACGGTGCAGGTGTCGGTGACCACGACGGACGACGGCGCCCATGAGGAACACGGCTCGGTGACGCTGACGCTGACGCCGAATCCGGAAGCCTACAATCCGGGAGCCGAGGCGGCGGCGACGGCGGCGGTCCTTGACGACGACAACGCGGCCCCGACGGGCGCGGTGACGATCGACGGCACGGTGCCGGTGGTGGGCCAGACGCTGCGCGCTGATGCGTCGGGGGTGGACGATCCGGATGGTCTGACGAGCCGGAGCTTCACCTGGCAGTGGCTGCGGGTGTCGGGCGGAACCGAGACGGTGATCGCCGGGGCGAGTACGGCGAGCTACACGGTGGCCGCCGCGGATGTCGGGGTGATGCTGAAGGTTCGCGTGGGCTTCACCGACGACGACGGCACCGGCGAGACGGTGGAGAGCGCGCCGACGGGTGCGGTCTCCGAGTACACGATCACGGTCGCCTCGCCGAGGGTAACGGAAGGCGACGCCGGCTCGGCGCTGCTCGATTTCGCGCTGACACGGTCCGAGACGGGGCAGAGAGTGGAGCTCGGCTGGCGGGTAACGACGGAAGGCACGGCGCAGCCGGTAAGGCCGGTAACCGATTTTGCCGGCCCCATGGAAGGCACGCTCGTTTTCTCGCCGAACACGCGCAGCCGGAGCGTGTACCTCCAGGTGGTACCCGACATCGTCGACGAGACGGACGAGACGGTGGTGCTGGAGTTCTTCTCGGTGGCGGGCACTCCTGAGGGGGTGACGTTCCCGGCCAGGGTCACCGGGACGATTGTGGACGACGACACGGCGACGCTGTCCATCGCGCCGTGGAGCGTGGACGAGGGCGATTCGGGCACGAGGGAGTTGGTGTTCACCGTGAGCTTGGACCTTGAATCGGACCGGGAGGTGACGGTGGAGTACGACGTGGGGGGCACGGCGGAGTCCGGCGCCGACTACGAGGCGCCGACGCCGGTTCTGGTGACGTTCCCGGCCCTCTTCTGGGAGCCGCAGAGGATCGTGTTCCGCGTTCACGGCGACACCGATGCCGAGCGGCACGAGACGGTGACGGTCGAGCTCCGCGATCCGAGCGGAGGCGTGGCGCTGGGGACGTCGCAGGCTACTGCCACGATCCGCAACGACGACGGGCTGGTTGTGTCGGTCGACCCGCCGGAGGTGGCGGAGGGCGATTCGCGTGCGGACGGTGCGCGGCTCACGTTCCGGCTGGAGCTGTCGGGTCAGGCGGATACGGACGTCACGGTGGACTACCGCGTGGACGCTGGTGCGGGCACGGCGACGCCCGGCGCCGATTTCAAGGACAAGTCCGGGACGGCGACGATCAAGAGCGGGCGGAGCTTCGCGGTGGTCAAGCTGGGGATCCTGGAGGACACTGCCGCCGAGCCCGACGAGACGGTGGTGATGGTGTTCGAGAACCCGCGGGGTGCGGTGCTCTATCCTGACTCGGCCAGGGTGACGGGCACGATCCTGGACGACGACCTGCTGCAGGTGAATGACGACCTGCCGCTGGTGACGGTGGCGGCGGAGTCGGGCCCGGTCACGGAAGGCGAGGACGCGGTGTTCGTGCTGACGCGCACGGGCGATACGTCGGCGCCGCTGACGGTGACGGTGGACGTCAGCCAGGCCGGCCGCGTGCTCGCCGGGACCGCGCCGACGGAGGCGACGTTCGGGGCGGACGAGGCGCAGACGCGGCTGCGGGTCGCGACCGAGGACGACGCGACGGCCGAGGCCGACGGTCGCGTGACGGCGACGGTGATTGCGGGGACCGGCTACACGGTCGCCGCGGGCGCGGGCACGGCCGGGGTGGACGTGTTCGACGACGACGCGCCGGCGGCCCCGGAAGAGACGGCGACGCTGTGGTCGACGACGATGACGGTGGCGGACCTCGGCGGCTCGGTGGGGGCCTCGGGTGCGGACCTGGCGGACCCCGACTGGTCGGAGGATGGCGTCGAGTACGCGATGAATCGACTGCGGTGGCTCGGGTCGCCGAAGGACCGGGTGGTGGTGCGTTTCAACCGCCGGCCGCCCTTGGCCGAGGAGTTGACGCTGCACGCGGGCGAGCTGACGCTGGCGCTGGCGGAGGGTGGCTCCGGGCGGGTTCTCCGCTGGCCGGTCGAGGGAGAACCATGGTCGGTGGGCGAGGAGGTGGCGCTTCGCCTGACGCGGACGGTGGCGGGCGCGGACCCTGACGGCGCCGCGGGTGCGGGCATCTCGGTGGCGGACGCACGGGTGAACGAGTCGGCGGGGAGGCCGCTCGCCTTCCGGGTGACCCTGGCCGAGGCGCAGTCGTCGGCGGTGTCGGTGCGCTATGCGACCTCGGACGGCAGTGCGGTGGCGGGGGCGGACTACGTGGCGGCGTCGGGCATGGTGCGGTTCGAGGCGGGCGAGACGGTGAAGACGGTGGAGGTCGCGGTGCTGGAGGACGCGCACGACGAGGGCGAGGAGACGTTGACGCTGACGCTGACGCGCCCGTTCGGAGCGGAGGTCTCGGACGGGGTTGCGACGGGGACCATCGTGAACACCGACGCGATGCCCCGTGCGTGGCTCGGGCGCTTCGGGCGCACGGTTGCGGGGCAGGTGGTCGACGCGGTGGAGGCGCGGATGACGGCGGCGCGCGAGGCGGGGGTGGAGGTCTCGATTGCCGGTCGGCGCGTCGAGGCCGGCGGGGCGTTCGACGAGGCGGCGTTCCGTGGCGGTGGTGCCGCGGGCGGGCGTGTGGCAGGCTGGCTCGCGGGCGAGACCGGTCCGGGGGCGTTCGACATGGCGGCGCTCCGTGACGGCGGGGTCGCGGGCGGGTTCGATTCGGAGGGGCGGCCGGTGAGCGGCCGCGAGTTGCTGACCGGGACGTCGTTCGCGCTGACGGAGGGGACGGCGGAGAGCGGCTTCGTCTCGCTCTGGGGCCGGGGCGTGGTGACGGACTTCGACGGTCGTGACGGCGGGCTCTCGGTGGACGGCAAGGTGCGCACGGGGCTGCTGGGGGCCGACTGGGCGCGGGGCGACTGGGCGGCGGGTCTGATGGTGGGCCACAGCCGGGGGGAGGGCAACTACGGCGGCCAGGGCGCCGGCACGGTTTCGTCGTCATTGACCGGACTGTATCCCTGGGGGCGGCATGAGTTGAACGAACGGGTGACGGTGTGGGGGGTAGCGGGCTATGGCGTGGGGACGCTGACGCTGGAGCCCGAGGGCGGGGCCCGGATCAAGACCGACATGGATCTGGCGATGGCGGCGGCGGGTCTGCGGGGCGTGCTCATGGAGGCGCCGGCGGAAGGCGGCTTCGAGTTGGCGGCGAAGACGGACGGTCTGATCGTGCGCACCTCATCGGAGGCGGCGCGGGGTGGTGACGGCGGGATGCTGGAGGCGGCGCGAGGGCAGGTGACGCGGCTGCGGCTGGGTCTGGAGGGCACGCGAGCGTTCCGTTCGGAGGGGGGTTGGACGCTGACGCCGTCGTTCGGACTCGGGGTGCGCCATGACGGGGGCGACGCGGAGACCGGGTTCGGGGTGGAGGTGGGCGCGGGTGTTGCCTATGCCGATCCGTCCTCGGGGCTGACGGCGGACCTCCGGGGTCGCGGACTTCTCGCCCATGAGGCGTCGGGCTTCCGTGAGGTCGGCTTCTCGGGCTCGCTCGTCTTCGACCCGTCCCCGACTTCGGACCGGGGGCTGAGCCTGAGCCTCAGCCAGACCGTGGGGGCGTCGGCGACCGGCGGTGTGGACGCGCTCTACGGGCGCGACACCATGGCGGGGCTTGGTGGGACCGACGCCGGCGCGGTCGATTCTCAGGGGCGTCGTCGCCTGGAGGCTCGGGTCGGCTACGGGGTTGCCACGTTCGGCGGTCGCTTCACGGGGACGCCGGAGCTTGGCTTCGGGCTGTCGGAGAGTGGGCGCGACTACCGGCTCGGGTGGCGTCTGACGCCAGCGGGCGACAACGCCGGCTCGTTCGAGCTCAGTGTGGAGGCGACGCGGCGCGAGGATGCGACCGGCGACGATGCGCCCGAGCACGGGGTGGGGGTGTGGGCGACGATACGCTGGTAGGGAGCTCGACCGGGGACGCCTGCCATCTGCGGGACCCGCGGGAGCCCGCTGCCATGCGGGTGCAGTCTGACCGCTGTCCGGACGCCGAGGCCGAGCGGATTCGCACCGTTCTCCCGCTGGGAGCCAAGGGCATGACGGCTTCCCGGCGGGCAGCGGTGATACGCCTCTTTCATCAGTGTGCGGGGAAGCCAGTCGAACCACGCCCGCCCCGTCTTGCTGTTGTGGGCGTTGCGCCGCCATACCGCGAGCTTCGAGCGGGCCGGGCTCTCGGCGGCGCGCATCCCCTTCATCGCCGGCGTGAGGCTGACGAAGAGCGGCCGCACCTCGTAGTCTGGCTCGCCCCTCTTCGGCCGGCGGGCACCGGTTGATGGCGGCGCCCGGAGATCCGTCGATGAAGCACGAGAACAGCGTGGAGTTATCGTAGTCTCCGCTCGTCAGCGCCTGGAAGGCGCGGCGATGCTCGGCGGTGATTCTTGCCATCGTTCGAATCCGCTCCCGTTTCCTGTCGTCCCGCCTACTCCGTCAGGATGTCCGCGCCGATACTCTCGGCGACCTTGGCCGTCGAGGTTCGTACCGACTCGCGGGCGAGATGGGCGTAGCGCGCCGTGGTGTTGACCTGCTGGTCGACCGCGAAGCGGCGGTGATTTGGGGGGAGATCATGGGCGATGGTGACAGGACCGGCCGGCCGAGACCCATGGCCGATGCCCAGATCGCCGCTGTGGCACGACGGCACGGGCTGATGGTCGTCACACGCAACATCCGGGATTTCGTGGGCATGGAGGTGGCTTTGCTGAACCCTTGGGCGTCCGTCTGACCCTCATCCTTGAAAATTATGTATTGGATGCGTAATTTTCAAGGAAATGACTTTCATCGAACGAAAGGCGATCGAGTCTCAGGTCACGCGAGCGTTGCGCCGCAGCAGAGGCGTGGTGCTTTTGGGCCCGCGCCAGTCGGGCAAGACCACCGTGGCGCGCCGCATCGCAAGCTGTCGGCAGGCCGAGTATTTCGATCTTGAGGATCCCTCCGATGTGGCACGGCTGGCTGCCCCCAAAATGGTGCTGGAGCGCGCGCGGGGTCTGGTTGTCATGGATGAGATTCAGTTGCGCGTGGACCTCCTGCCTTTGCTGCGCGTACTCTTGGACCGACAGCCGCTTCCGGCCAAGTTTCTGCTTCTGGGCAGTGCGGCGCCTGAAATTGTGCGGGGAGCTTCCGAGACCCTCGCAGGCAGGGTCGAGTTGGTCGCCATGGCGGGTCTCCGTCTGCCCGAGGTCGGCCTTGCCAGCCGCGACAGACTGTGGCTGCGTGGCGGCTTCCCTCCGTCGTTCCTCGCCGATTCCGACGAGGACAGCTTCGCTTGGCGGGAGAGCTTCATACAGACGTTCGTCGAGCGGGACCTCCGCCGCCTGGGCTTCGAGATGGCGCCCGCCGCGATGCGCCGCTTTCTGACGATGATGGCCCATCTCCACGGGCAGCGATGGAACGCATCCTCCGTGGGTTCTTCACTCGCAGTCTCGCAGAATACGGTGCGGCGATATCTGGATCTGCTCTCAGGGGCCTACCTGACGCGCCAACTGCATCCGTGGTTCGAAAACGTCGGCAAGCGGCTGGTCAGATCACCCAAGGTCTACGTCCGGGACAGCGGTTTGCTGCATGCCCTGCTGGGCCTGGAGCGTCAACGCGACGTGGAGTCTCATCCCGGGCACGGCGCTTCGTGGGAGGGTCTCTGCGTCGAGGAGATCATCGCCGTTCATGGTGAGCGCCGCTGCTGGTTCTGGGCCACTCACGGCGGAGCCGAGCTGGACGTGTTGGTGCTCGACCGCGGCCGGCGCATCGGCTACGAATGCAAATTGACGGACAGCCCCGGCATGACGAAGTCGATGCACGTGGTGTTGGCCGATCTCGAGCTCGACCATCTGTTCATCGTCTACCCCGGGGAGGATCGGTTCCCGCTGGCGGAGCGTGTCACCGCCACCGGACTGGCCGACATCGGACGGGACCCGGCCTGATCGGGTCCCCGTCGTCATTCCTTGTCGTTGACGCCCACCACCACCGTGTAGAGCGAGAAGCGGGAGAACTTGTAGGCCTTGCACCCGCTGAATCCCGTTTCCTGCAGAAACGGCTTCAGTCTGAGGTTGGTGCTCCAGCCCAGCCGGCGGGTGACGGGATCGAGGGAATGCGTGAGCTTGCCCCAGACGGGCGATTCGGTGGTGAAGTGGTTGACGATGACGATGGTCCCGCCGGGCCGGCAGACGCGTTGCATCTCGGACGTCATCCGGACCGGGTCGGGCACCACGGACACCACGTGGAACGCCATCACGTAGTCGAAGGCGTTGTCGGGAAAGGAGAGGTCGAGGGCGTCCATCTCCCTGACTTCGAGGTGGCGCCAGTTGTTCTCGGTGATCTTTTCCTGGGCCCGGGCAAGCATGTGGGGCGCCTGGTCGATGCCGATGACGTGGCAGTCGCGGGGATAGGCGGGAAGCGACGTGCCCGTGCCGACGCCGACTTCGAGAATCTCGGCCCCGGCCGGCAGGCGCAGGTTCTGTATCACGGTCCGTTCGCGGGAGTAGAAAAACTTCGCGAAGGTCTTGTCGTAGAGGGGGGCGAGGTCGGAGTACAACCTGCTTTGGTGCGCTCCCAACTCGGCCATGTTCTTGTGTGAGTCCGTTCGCGACATGCGGACCGTCCGGTGAGGTGGTTGGCTGAACCCGCTAACGATGTCTGTTATTCAAGAGAAAATGCCTGTGGAACTACGGAAATGGAGTACCAAGTCACAGCCTCCTTGTCAAGGTCGGGGTCGGGACGACGCGGCGCCCCGGGGGATCGGACGGTTGGTAATCCGTCCCGTTCCCGGCTAGATTGAACACGGGCCGCCTTCCGGTGTATCCACCCCCGCGAGGCTTTCAACTACCTGACTTACAAGAGGTTTGGTTTCTTCCATCATGGCCGGCATCGGACGGTTGATCGAATATCTCTGGCCATACCGGCGCCGCTACCTGCTGGGCGGGCTGTGCCTGGTGGGCACCACCAGCCTGCTCATGCTGGTCCCGTGGTGGGTCCGCGCCGCCATCGGTGTCATCGAGCGGGGGGATCCCGACTCCGAGCTGGGCGGCTACGTGCTGTTGATCGCATCGGCCGCGGCCGGCGGCGGGCTGCTGCGGGGGGTTTCCCGGTCCATCATCTTCAACGCCGGGCGGAACGTGGAGTACGACCTGCGGAACGACCTCTTCGCCCACCTCGAGAAGCTTCCCCTCGGCTACTACCAGTCCCAGCGCACCGGCGACCTGATGTCCCGGGCGGTCAACGATATCAACGCCGTGCGCATGCTGTTGGGTCCCGGTTTTCTCAACCTGGTCAACACGCCCCTGTATTTCGTCTACGCGGCGGTGTTCATGTTCGCCATGAACCCGCAGTTGACTCTGGCAGTGGGCGCGTGCCTGACGCTGCTCATGTTGGTGTTCCGGCAGTTTCGCGGCCGGATCCAACGGGCTTCGCTGCGGGTCCAGCGCCAGATGTCCCGCATGAGCGCCCACGTTCAGGAAAACCTCAGCGGGATGCACGTGGTCAAGGCGTACGTGCAGGCGGAGCCCCAGACCGCCCGGTTCACCGAGCTCAACGACGAGTACCGGGCGCGCAGCATGGACCTGGCCCGCTGCCGGGGCATGATCAACCCCATGATGGTGGCGTTGCACGGGTTCACGGTGCTGGTGGTGTTGTGGTACGGCGGCTGGCTGATTATCCGCGAGCAGACCGGGGTGGCCGACCTGGTGGCGTTCATCCTCTACCTGAACGTGCTCGCCTGGCCCATGGCGGCCTTCGGCTGGATGATCTCGCTGATCGAGCGCGGCCGCGCGGCCATGGAGCGGCTGGAGGAGGTCTTCGAGGTGGAGCCGTCCATCGCCGATCCGGACCACCCGGTGACGCCGGCCGACAAGAAAAGGGGCATCGAGTTCGAGAACGTTTCCTTTACCTACCGCGGGACCGGCAACGGCGAGGCGGTGTTGAAGGACATCAGCTTCGATGCGCCGCCGGGCCGCAAGGTGGCCATCGTCGGCCGCACGGGCTCGGGCAAGAGCACGTTGACGCATCTGATTCCACGCCTCCACGACGTCACCTCCGGCGCCATCCGCATGGGCGGCGTGGATATCCGGGCGCTGTCCCTGGAAGGGCTCAGGGGCGCCATCGGCTACGCCCCGCAGGACCCGTTCCTGTTCTCCACCTCCATCGAGGAGAACCTGAAATTCGGCGACGCCGGCGCCACCGAGCAGGAAGTCCGCCGGGTGCTGGGCGTGGCCGATCTGGAGGGCGAGGTGGAGGTCTTCCCGGACGGCCTCGACACCCGGGTGGGGGAGCGGGGCATCGCCCTCTCCGGCGGACAGAAGCAGCGGGCGACCCTGGCCCGGGCCATACTGGCGGACCCCGAGTACCTGATCCTGGACGATTGCCTCTCGAGCGTGGACTCACAAACCGAGCAACGCATCCTCAGCGGCTTCGAGAGCGTCCTCAAGGACAAGACCTGCATCCTCATCTCCCACCGGATGGCGGTCATCAAGCAAGCCGACGAGATCCTGGTATTGGAGGAAGGCCGCATCGTCGAGCGCGGGAACCATGAGTCGTTGCTCCGGACCGGCGGGTTGTACGCGCAGATGTATCGCCGGCAGCAGATGTCGGACGAGCTCGACGAGCTCTGAGGACGGCGCGACGGTCGATAGTTCGGGAATTTCGTTCCAATCATTTCGTTCCAATGAACGCGCGGGAAGACCAGGAGAACATTTCCGGCAAGGCCTACGATGTAGCGCTGGCGCGGCGTCTCTGGCGGTTCATCCGGCCGCACCGGAAGATCTTCCTCCTGTCGCTGCTGTTGCTGCCGGTGCACCAGTGCTTCAATCTGGCCCAGCCCTTGCTCCTCAAGGCTGCCATCGATGCCGTCGGCGCCGGCGACGGCTTCACCTTGATGACCACGGGCTTGCTCTTTTTCACCGCCTTGCTGGTGGAGGCGGCCGCGTTTTTCTTGCAGTACTATCTGTCGGCGCTGGTGGCCCAGCGCTGTCTGGCCGACCTCCGGGTCGAACTGTTTTCCCACGTGCAGCGGTTGCCCATGAGCTACTTCGACCGCAACCCCGTGGGCCGGGTGATGACCCGCATGACCACGGACGTGGAGGTGCTGCAGGAGATGTTCGCCGCCGGCGCCATCAACCTGGTGGCCGACCTGGTCCTCATCGGGGCCATCGTCGCGATCATGCTTTCGCTCCACCTGGGGCTGGCCCTGGTGTCGCTGGCGATGATTCCGTTCCTGCTGGTGGCCATCAACGTCTTTCGCGTCAAGGCGCGCCAGACCTACCGCCTGATCCGGAGCCGCATCGCCCGGGTCAACGCCTATCTCGGCGAGGCCATTCCGGGCATGGCCGTGATCCAGCTCTTCAACCGGCAGGCCCGGAGCTTCGAGGAGTTCGACGATCTCAACCGGGACCACCGCGACGCCATCCAGCGCTCCAACGTCTACGAGGCGTCGTTGTTCTCGATGGTCGAGGCCGCGGGCTCGCTGAGCATCGCGCTGCTGCTCTGGTACGGCGGCGGCGAGGTGCTCCGGGGCATCGTGAGCATCGGCACGTTCGTGGCGTTCAGCGAGTACATCCGCCGGCTGTTCGTGCCGCTACGCGACTTCAGCAACAAGTATGCGGTGATCCAGGCGGCCATGACCGCGGCCGAGCGGATCTTCGAGCTGCTGGATACGCCGCCGGAGGCGCCGGGTCGGGCCGCTTCCCCGGCGGCCACGCGCCCGGCCGCCGCTCCCGCGGCGTTGGTCGAACCCTCCCGCGGCGCGGTGGAGTTCGACGACGTCTGGTTCGGTTACCGGCCCAACGATCCGGTGCTCAAGGGCGTTTCCTTCAGGATCGAGCCGGGTGAGCGGGTGGCGGTCATCGGCGCCACCGGCTCCGGCAAGACCACGACCATCAAGCTCATGAGCCGGTTCTACGACGTGGACAGCGGCGTGGTGCGCGTGGGCGGCCGGGACGTGCGGGAATGGGACCTCGACGCCCTGCGGCGTCACCTGGGGGTGGTGCTCCAGGACGTCTTCCTGTTTTCCGGGGACATCCTTTCGAACCTCCAGTTCGGCAACGGATCGGTTCCGGAGGACCGGATCCGGGCGGCGCTGCGCAACGCCAATGCCGAGGGTTTCATCCGGCGCCTCCCCGGCGGGCTGCACGCCCCCGTGCGCGAGCGCGGCAACAACCTGTCCGCCGGACAGCGGCAGCTCCTGGCGCTGGTGCGGATGTTCGTCGTCGACCCCGAGATCCTGGTGCTGGACGAGGCCACCTCCAGCGTCGACACCGAGACCGAGTTCCTGGTGCAGGGCGCCTTCGAGAAGATCATGGCCGACCGGACCTGTCTGGTCATCGCCCATCGCCTTTCGACCATCCGGAACGCCGACCGTATCGTCGTGTTCCACCGGGGCGTGATACGCGAGATGGGCTCGCACACCGAATTGATGGAGCAGCGCGGCGTGTACTACCGGCTCCATCAACTGCAGTTCGAAGGGGAAGGCGGCGGCGCGGCCGGGCCGGAAGCGCGGGACGTGGCCGCGGTCGATTAGCCGTGTGCCGAAATGCGGGGGTTCCTGTCGTTGGCAACGCGTGACGACGAATGCAGGGGCGGGTTTCAAACCCGCCCGTTGGCGGACGCCGCCTGAGGAGCAGCACAACCGTGGCCGGAACGTTCAGGGGATTTCTTGGCGCCTGCCTCCTGCTGGCCCTGTGCGGCTGCTCCCCGGAGTACTACATCCGCGCCGCCTACGAGGAGGGCCGGATCCTGTGGCGCCGCAAGCCCATCACCACGGTGCTGGCCGAGGACCGCATCGGGCCGGATGTCCGCCGCAAGCTCGAGATGGTGCTGAAGCTACGGAACTTCGCCGCGGACGAGCTCCGGCTGAACGTCGGCGGAAGCTATGCCGCCTGGTCCCACGTCGATCGCCCGGTGCTCCTGCACGTTCTCACCGCGGCGCCCAAGACATCCTTCGAGCCCTACACCTGGTGGTTCCCGTTCGTAGGCCGCATGCCTTACAAGGGCTACTTCGACGGGAACGACGCCAAGAAGGAGGCCGCCGCCCTGGCGGCCCGGGGGTACGACACCAACATCCGCTCCGCCGGCGCCTTCAGCACCCTGGGCTGGTTCGACGACCCGTTGCTCGGGCGCTTGTTGGAGCTCGACCGGGTGAGCCTGGCGGACGTCGTGCTGCACGAGTTGCTTCACAACACGCTGTTCGTGAAAGGCTCGGTGGCGTTCAACGAAAGCCTCGCCAACTTCGTCGGCAAGCGCGGCGCCATCGACTTCTTCACCCGGCGCCACGGCCCTCGGAGCCCCGAAGCCGCGGCGGCGCGCCGGGCGTGGCGGGAGGAGATCGAGTTCTCAGGACTGATGATGGAGTTGACGAGGTGCCTGCGGGCGCTTTACGCGGAACCGGCGCCGGAGGCCGACAAGCTCCGCCGCCGGGAACAGGTGTTCGCCCGAAGCCGGCGGGAGTGGGCGGCGGCGTTGGCCGGCAGGCCGGGTCATCGCCACGCTTCCTTCAGCCGGCGGCCCCTCGACAACGCGGTGATCCTGCAGCGCCTGCTCTACGTCACCGACCTGGCGCGGTTCGAGGAGCTCTACCGGCGGGAAGGGCAGCGTCTGCCGCAGGCCGTCGAGGCCGTGCGCGCCGCTGCCTGGGACGCCGGCGATCCATTCGACGCGCTGCCGGGGTTGTCCGCCGGCGCAAACCGTGGAAACGCCCCGACCTACGAGCTCTGTGAGGCGTCGTGAACAACGTCGTGAACAAGCTGTTGTCCATCATCCGGTTGCGCTGCCCCCGTTGCGCCACCGGCCGTGTCTTTGCCAGTCTGTTCGGAATGAACCGCCAATGCCCGCTCTGCGGCCTTGAGTTCGAGCGCGAGCAGGGTTACTTTGTCGGCGCCATGTATTTCGGCTACGCGCTCTCCATCGCGGAGGTTCTCCCCGTTATCGTTGCCATGCTGCTCCTCGGCTTTGGCGCGGCTGCCATCTACCTGACGTCCGGCCTGATGCTGCTCGTTTCCGCCCCGTTCCTGTTTCGGTATTCGCGTGTCCTTTGGATGTATGTGGACCAGATGATCGATCCGAGGTAGAGGAGCGATCGTGAGTTTCATTGCTGCGAAGATTGGCGCCGACGCCCCAAACAGTGTCATTGCCGCTTCTTTCCATGACGAGGCGCCGCCATGGTTGACCGGATCGACGACGAATTGAAATTCGCCGCCGACAAGATGCTGGGGCGGCTGGTCAAGTGGCTCCGGATCATCGGCCAGGACGTCATCCATGGCCAGCATCTGTCCGGCCGGGGCCTGGTGCGAGCGGCAACGCAGGAGCGGCGGGTCATGCTGACGCGGGATCGCAGGATACGGCGCTGGAATCCGGAGCGGTGCATCTTCATCCGGGACGATCATTTCCGACGTCAGTTGAAGCAGGTGGTGGAAGCCTGCGGGCTGGACCCCTTCGAGGGGCTCCTGACCCGGTGCGTCGAGTGCAACGAGCCGCTTCGATCCATAGCCAGGGACGAGGTCCGGGACGCCGTACCTCCCTACGTCTTCGAGACCCAGGAGATTTTCTCGGTCTGCCCGGGCTGTCGCCGGGTCTTCTGGCCCGCCACTCACCAGCGGCTCATGGTGGAGGAGCTCAAGCGTCTGGGATTCGCCTCTCCTGGAAATGGATGCGGGCCTGTGGTAGGTATTAGCGAGTCGTTCCCGGGTAGCTCAGTCGGTAGAGCAGGTGGCTGTTAACCACTTTGTCGGGGGTTCGAGTCCCTCCCCGGGAGCCATATCTCCGGCCGCCGATCCAGACACACCGTAGTCGCAAGACCCCGAGGGAAATCCCTCGGGGTCTTGTTGTTTGTGGCGCGCCGGCGAATTGCTGCCGAGGCGGCGGACGGAGAAGCCTTCCACTTCCTCATCGTGATGCAGCGCAGGCTCCTAGCCGCCGGCCATCGCCCCGACGACCAGGAACGGCTCGGCGCCGCTCGCCACGGACGGCGGCAACGGTGTGTCCGGAGGGTCGTGGGACAGGTCCTGCCTGCAGGCATGGAATCGCACGAACGCACGGCGGCGATGGGTGACGTGGTCGCGGATCGTGCCGCGCAGCACCGGGTGGGCGGCTTCGAGCGCGTCGAGCACCCCTCCGAGGGTCGCCGGGCCAGCCAGGTCGAGCTGCACTTCCCCGTCGACCCGGGCCAGCGTCCGCAGATGCACCGGCAGTACGACGCGGATCATGGCAGCGCCTGGACCTCCACCGATTGTATCCGGGGGAGGTCGCGGACGATGGGCGCCCAGGTGTCGCCGGCGTCGGCCGAGCAGTACACCTGACCTCCGGTGGTGCCGAAGTAGACGCCGCAAGGCTCGAGCGAGTCCACCGACATCGCGTCGCGCAGGACATTCACATAGCAGTCGCGCTGCGGCAGCCCCTCGGTGAGGGGCTGCCACTCGTTGCCCCCCGTCCGGCTGCGATACACTCGGAGCTTTCCATCCGGCGGATAGTGCTCCGAATCGCTCTTGATCGGGACCACGTAGACGGTGTCCGGCTCGTGCGCGTGCACGTCGATGGGGAATCCGAAGTCGGACGGAAGGTTGCCGCTGACCTCGCGCCACGACTCGCCGCCGTCGTCACTGCGCATGACGTCCCAGTGCTTCTGCATGAACAGCACGTCCGGCCTTGAAGGGTGCAGGGCGAGACGGTGCACGCAGTGCCCGACCTCGGCTTCGGGGTCCGGGACCGAGATCCCCTCGGACTTGAGGCCCCGGTTCACCGGCCGCCAGTTCCGGCCGGCGTCGTCGGTGCGGAAGACTCCGGCGGCCGAGATGGCGACGAACATCCGTTGTGCATGGCCCGGGTCCTGCAAGACCGTGTGCAGACACATCCCTCCGGCCCCGGGCTGCCACATCGAGGCCGACTCGTGATTACGCAGACCGGGGAGTTCCTGCCAGGTCTCTCCGCCATCGGTCGAGCAGAACAGGGCGGCGTCCTCGACGCCGGCGTACACCGTGTCCGGTTCGGTCGGAGAGGGCTCGAGATGCCAGACTCGCTTGAACTCCCAGGGGTGCGGGGTGCCGTCGTACCACAGGTGAGTCCCCGTAGCGCCGTCGTAGGTGAACTTGTTGCCGACGGGTTCCCAGGTCGCTCCGCCGTCGTTCGACCGCTGGACGACCTGACCGTGCCAGTCGGTCCACTGGGCCGCATACAGGCGGTCCGGGTCGGCAGGCGATCCCTTGATGTGATGGATCTCCCAACCGCCGAAGTGAGGCCCCGTGACCTCCCACTGCCGGCGCGCGCCGTCCGAGGTCAACACGAACGCTCCCTTGAGCGTTCCCACCAGCACCCGAACTCGACTCATCGCTGGCTCCTTCTCTGGTATGCGCGCATGAACGCCGTTCCGTGCCAGGGCAACTCGATGGTGAACCACGCGGACCGCCGGCTTCACACGGGTCGAACATACTTCGGGCAGCGGGAGGACGGTGGATGGCGCCGACGCCCGGTCAGCGGCGATTCAGCCGAGGCACAGGGCTTCTTCGGAAATAGGGCTTCTTCGGAAATGCAGCCTACACCAGCGGAAGAAGCTGTCAACACCTCGCGGTGCGATTTGGAACGCGCGATTCGATTCTCAGGGGGCTGAGGTAGCGTCAGATCCTGTATACAGGGGAGTCCGTTGTTTTTGGATTGAATGCCCCGTTTTATGTGAGCAAGCGATAGTCTCGGTTTGAAGAGACACTACTCATTTCAAGGGATGTCGGTGACGACCTTGAGGAATTCAACAGTCTCAGGAAGGATGTTGCGTACGGGGAGCCTGGCTACGATCTATTGGCGGTAGACCTTGAACACCTCGCAAGCGAACTCGATGCGTTGGTCGACGAGGTCGAATCGCATATTGGCTCGTCAAAATGAATGCGACCGTGGAAGACAGAAGCAGGCCGGTGCTGGATGCGTTGGCCCGTGCGGGGCTGGGGGACGAAGAGACGGTGGTACTCGTCGGCTCCTGCGCTCGTGGAGTCACAAACTGGCGTAGCGACATGGACGTCCTTGTTCTGCATGACGATGGACACCGTATCCGACTGAAGCGTCCGGGCGATATTCACCTGCAGCAGGACAGCCGTTCCGAATTCCTCAAACGACTCCAGGAGGGGGACGACTATCCGGCATGGGCCTTGCGCTTTGGTATGCCCATACGCGATCCTGATGGCTGGTGGGCCGAACAAGCGGCCTCGGAGGCTGCGATCCCTCATTGGCCGGACTGGCATGTCAAGGTGGAGTACGCGAGGAAGCGTACCAGGATGGCGTCCGAGTTGCTGGAGGTCGAAGACACGGACGCGGCGTCGGAGGAGTTGTTGTTCGCAGCCAGCCACGTGGCCAGGGCAATTCTCCTCAGAGACGGCGTGTTTCCCCTCTCGCGGCCGGAGTTGCCTTCGCAGTTGAAGGCTGTCGATTCAAGTCTCGCCGGGCTTCTCGAACGGCTGATGGGCGGCGACGTGGACACGACGGGTTTACAAGCCGGCGAATTGCTTCTGAGGCGGCGGATGGAGCAGCTTTCCGATGCACGGCCGTAACGCGGCCGCAGCCCTGCGCTACTTTACCCTGCACCGGAAGGCCGCGTGTTGGCGCCCGGCTGAGGCTCACGCGCCGGCCGCTCCCACGATCCGCTCCCGACTCCACCTCGGCATCCTTGCGCTGGACTGAACTGGCGCGCCTCACCAACGGCCCTATCCGGGCAATCAGCCCCAATCATGTCCTCTGCGCCGCCGCACGCTCCCAATCGCCCCACTTGTCCGTCATCGCGTCCGCCCAAGTCTCCCGGCGACACCCCAGGTGCTGCTCCCGCAAAGGATCAACCGAACACTTCGACCGACAAGTTTAGAGCGTGGGATAGTCCTGGTACGGTTTGGAACGTGCGATTCGATTTTTATTGAGACGCGCATCATAAGTGGCGTCAGAAAGGCTGGACTGTTTCCAGAAGGCGGTAACGAGACGAGGCCTGCGGTGCATTCGGCAAAGGGCGCGACGCTGTGAACCTTGAATTTGAAAAACGAGTCTTGGAGCAGGTAGGCTCATTGCTCGTTTCAGGCTGGAGCAGGAGCGGGCCGGCAAGAGCAGTGCGACCACCAGGAAGAACAGAAAGAAGAAGACCGCCGCATGAACACCGCTCCCATCGTATCCAAAGTCCGGAGCTTCAAGGCCTATCCCGTCAGCCGGCTGGACAGGCAGCGGGCCAAGGCAACGGCATGACCCACAAACTGCCCATCAACCTCCACGATCTGCTGCGCCAGCGGACCATCGAGGGCGAGCGCGTCGAGTACAAGACCGGCTGGAATCCGAAGAGTGTGCTGCACACCATCTGCGCATTCGCCAACGATTTTCATAATCTCGGCGGCGGCTACGTGGTGCTGGGTGTCGAGGAACGCAACGGGCAACCGCTGCTGCCGCCCAAGGGCATCGATGCTGGGCGGATCGACGCGTTGCAGAACGAGTT
Source organism: uncultured Binatia bacterium (SeqCode) (assembly GCA_965214905.1). GTDB lineage: Bacteria > Desulfobacterota > Binatia > UBA9968 > JAJDTQ01 > JAJDTQ01. The sequence goes on along the minus strand of OZ243984.1, from coordinate 891,406 downwards.
GCTGCGTCTCGGGCAATCCGCCATGCAGCCTCATTACCATCCGCTCACGGCGGCCTACACCGTGGAGGGCCGCACTATCCTCGTGCTGTGGGCGCCCGGCGGCGAGACGCGCCCCTACAAGGCCAAGGTCAACCTGTCCAAGGGCGGAACGGAGTGGGCCTATTACATTCGCCGGCACAGCAGCACGGTCCGCGCCAGGGGCGCTGACGAACGCGAACTGCTGGCCCTGGCAGCCACTGTGCCGTTCGACGACCGCGAGGACCGCACCTGGTTCCTGGTCCGTCTTCCGGCTCTGGGCGAACCCGTTCGTGGACCAACCGGGCAAGATACCGGGCAAGATACCGGGCAAGATACCGGGCAAGATATCGATCATGTCGAACAACTGGTGTCGGCCCTCACCGGAGAGATGAGCCGCACCGAATTGCAGGCGGCGTTGACCTTGACTCACCGGGACTACTTCACAGCGACGTATCTCCGACCTGCCCTCAAGGCTGGCCTGATTGAAATGACGTTCCCCGACAAACCGACCAGCCGAAACCAGCGTTATCGACGAACGGCGGCTGGTGAGGCATTGGCCCGACAAACCAGGACGAAGGATTCCTCCGCATGAACACTGCTCCCATTGTCTCCAAAGTCCGGAGCTTTTGTACTACCCGTTGCAACGACGGGGTCGGCTATGGCGACTACCTGGAACAGCTCACCTATCCTTCCCAAAGGCCTGAGCGGCATGCTTGACGGAGAGTGCCCACGGGCGGGCGGAGAACCCTTGGAACAACCGGAGGTTTGCACATGCGTTTTGGAATCGCGTTCGGCAGCTACCCGTCGGATCTGAACCGGGCGGACGTCTGCCGCGACTTTACGGAACGGGCGCGCGTGGCCCACGCCAGCAACTACGAGGCGCTGTTCGTGGCCCAGCACTATTCCACCGGGCCGGACGCGGCGATGCTGCAATCGCTGCCGCTGTTGTCCTACTTCGCCGGCCTGACCCCCGGCATGTACCTGGGCACGGCGATATTTCTCCTGCCCATGCACGAGCCCTTGATGGTGGCGGAGTACACGGCCACCCTCGACAACCTGTGCGACGGCAAGTTCCTTTTCGGCATCGGCCAGGGCTATCGCGACATCGAGTTCACCTCCATGGGCGTACCCATGCGCGAGAAGCGGCCGCGGCTGGAGGAAGGCATCGAGGTGGTGAAGCGGTTGTGGACGGAGAACGAGGTCCACCACCAGGGCCGGTTCTACCGGATCGACGGCGTCACCATCGAGCCCAAGCCGATACGGAAACCCCGGCCGCCCATCCTGTTGGGGGCCGACACGGTGCCGACGGTGGGGCGGGTTCCCGAGATCGCCGACCACTGGATCGCCAGCCGGCGCCACACCAGGACGTTCCTGCGTGAAGCCGTCCCGGCTTACAAACGCGCCCTGGAGCAGCGTGACAGGCCCTTCGAGGGCCTGTTCATCTTCCGCGACCTGTGCATCGCGAACAGCCGCAAGGAGGCGGAAGAGCGCATCCGCGAGGGCTACGAGCGGCGCTACGAACGCTATCAGCGCTGGGGCCAGCCGGGCGAGCGTTACGATCTGCCGTTCGAGCAGTTGCAGCAGGACCGCCTCGTGCTGGGCAGCCCGGCCGAGGTCGCCGAGCAGGTGCTGTCCTACCACGAGGAGTTCGGCGCCGAGATCATGTGGTTCATGGTGGACTGGCCCGGCATGGACGCCAGCCTTACCCTCGAAACCATCCAGCGCTTCGGCGAGGAGGTCATCCCCGAGTTGAAGCGGCTCACGCCGGAGTGCCCGTTGCCGTAGTTGGCGGGACGGCACGGCTCTGTTGAACGGCTCTTTCGCGAGATACACGCCGTGCTATTGTCGGGAGAACCGAGCCGTTCCACCATGTCCAGTGCTACGGATCGAAGGGACCTTGGAGGAAGGCATCATGAGCAAACAATCACCCTTTCATGATCACGCGCACGCGGTGGAGTTCGACAGGCGGGCGGCCACGTCGGACATCCGCGGCCAGTTGGCGGAGCGGCTGATCGAGGCCATGGAGTTGCGCGGCGACGAGACCGTGCTGGACGTGGCCACCGGCACGGGCCGGTTTGCCCGCCCGGTCTCACGGTGCCTCGAGGGCGGAAGCATCGTCGGCATTGACGAGGCGCTTGCCATGCTCCGGGTGTCGCAGGAGCCGGACGCGGATCCCATTCTCCGCTATGATCGGATTGCCGCCACCGCCGAGCGCTTGCCGCTACACCCCGACACCTTCGACCGGGCGTGGGTGGCCTTCAGCCTCCATCACTTCGTCAGCGCCCGGGATATGGTGCAGGAGGCGAGGCGGGTACTCAAGCCCGGCGGCCGTCTGTATATCCTCGATCCGGTGATCATGGCGGCGGACGATGCGCTCGACGCCGCGGTCAACGGGCTCATCAACGAGGTTTTCCAGGAATCCCACGGCAGCGGGTTCCGGTTCTACGCAGTGGAGGAGATCTGCCGGCTGATGACGTACGGCGGGCTGGAGACCGCGCACGCGGACCGCCACACCTACACCGTGGACCAGGACGGCGTCGAGGGCATCCCCACAGGCCGGCACTGGGTCGAGGTAGTGGACGAGCTGGAACGCCGGCCGCCGGAGTTCAGGGAACGGTTCCGGCAAAGGTACTTCAGCTACGAGAAGACCGGCGACCGGCTTCACATCAGCGGCGGCTTCCACTATGGTTTGATCACCGGAGAGAAGCGTGGTTTGATCGCCGGAGAGAAGGTGCCCGGGCCAGAGAGCTGACGGTTCCGCGCCCGGTATCCGACCGGTGCCTGGCGTCCCCGGTCCTGCCGCGCGCGGCAAGCCGTGCGCCGGCCCGGACGACGGGACCGGCCGAAGCGACGGCACCGCCGAACGGAGGATAACATGAAGACGCCATCGTCACTGATCACCCTGGGCACGTCGGGCGGCCCGTCGTTGACGCCCCGCCGGGCTCAGACCTCCCACCTGCTCACCGTCAACGGCGTCTATTACGTGGTGGACGCCGGCGACGGGGTGGCGCGGCGCATGGCCCGGGCCGGCGCCGACGTGCGCAAGGTCGGGATCATCTTCCTCACCCACCATCACGACGACCACACCGCGGGTCTCGGGACCCTCATGTCGCTGGCCTGGGACGGTCAGCGCACCGAGCCCATCAACGTCTACGGTCCGCCCCGGACCGAGGAGCTGGTGGACGCGACGGTGCGGTATTGCAGCATCAGCGCCGACATCCGCATCGCCGACGGCGGCCGCAGCGTGCCGCTGGACAAGGTGTTCTTCGGCCACGACGTGGGTACCGGGGAGGTCTACCGGGACGACAACGTCCGGGTGACGGCGGTGGAAAACACCCATTTCAGCTTCCACCAGGGTGACAACGCCGGCCGCTACAAGTCCTACTCGTACCGGTTCGAAACCCCCGACCGGGTCATCCTGTTCACCGGCGACACCGGCGCCAGCGCCGCGGTCACCGCACTGGCCAGGGACGCCGATGTGCTGGTCACCGAGACCTCCTCGTGCGACGAACGCAGGAACGCGATGATCCAGGACGGCCGCTGGGAGGCCATGAGCACGGCCGAGCAGGAAGGCATCATGCGCCAAGCTACCCAGGGGCACATGGGCCTGGAGAACATCGGCAAGCTGGCGACTCGGGCCGCGGTCAGGAAGGTGGTGCTGTCCCACTTCACCCGGCGCGTCGGCACCACCGACTACGAGCCCTGGGCCGAAGAGGTGAGGAAGCACTACTCCGGCGAGGTGGTCATCGCCGAGGACCTGATGGAGTTCTAGCCGGCGCGGGTTTCACACGCACGCGAAAGCCGCTGCCGCTACAGTCCGTAGAACGCCCGGGAGTTGGTGTTGAGGATCTTCTCGCCCTGCTGGTTGTCGATCCGGCCTTCGTCCACCCAGTTGCGTACCTCGTTGATCCCGCTCAGGTTGGCGGAGATGTCGGTGTGGCTGTAGTCGGTGCCGATCATCAGGTTGTCTTCGGTGTGGAACTTCAGGATCGACTCCACGTCGTCAATGGGGTCGATGGTGATGAAGGCTCGGTTCTTGCGAAAGATCTCGGGGTCCAGGTCGAACAGGTGCGGCACCTTGGCCTGTTTGCCACGCAACGCGGCGCGCTTCGTCGCTCCAAGTTGCGACATCACGTAGGGAATCCAGGACGCCCCGGACTCGATGAATCCGAACCGCAGGTCGGGGAACATCTCCGGCACCTTGGAGGTCACCAACTCGGCGAAGGCGTACATGATCGGGAAGCCCCGGTCCCACTCGCGGGCCGGCAGCGGATGGCCGGTGTGGATGCACATGGGCATGTCCAGGCGGCTGGCCTCCTCGTACACCGGAAAGAAGTGCGGGTCGGTAACCTTCCGGTCGATGTCGAAGCCGCGCTTGAAGATGCCGCAGGCGCCGTGCTCCTTGGCCCACCGCAGTTCCTCGACGGCAGCTTCCGGATTCAGCCACGGCAGCACCGCGGCCCACTGCAACCGTCCGTTGGTGGGCTCGCACTTCTCGGCCAGCCAGCGGTTGTAGGTGGTGGTCAGCGCCCATTCGGCTTCGGCGTTCTTCGTGTTGTGGCGAATGAAAAAAGTCGGGAAGATAACCTGAATATCCACGCCCATCTCGTCCATGTGGGCGAGCCGGCCTTCCACGTCATCGAGCTCCCGCCGTACCCGCGGCGGATGGTTGATCTCGTCCCGCACCGCGCGGTTCTGGAGCCTGCCCTCCACCACCCAACTCCGCCGGGTAGTGGTGTTGAAGCCGGCTCGGGCCGCTTCCTCGTCCGAGATGGTGACGGTCACGGGAATGTACTTGTCGTAGGGGGTCCCCTCCAACGCGGCCCAGGTGGATTCGGACTCGTCGACATGGGTATCGGCATCGATCACGGACATGGATAACCTCCTGCAACAAACGGGATTGGACTCGCTCAACCGGCGTATCCTACACCAGCCTAACCATTTTTGGCTGTAAATTGCCAGCGGTGCCGGCCGCGCGCACCGACGTCCGGCATCGCAAGTCCATGCAAGCCCATCCCTCGGCTGGAGCCCTCACGACGTTTCCTCGATCCCCTCGCGGGTCTCCTCGATCACCAGATCCACGACGGCGCGCAATGCCTGCCTATCGGTGTCTCCCTCCACGCGACGGAGGCGGAACCGGTCGAGTTGCCGGTCGGCGCCGGCGCCGTCGCGGATGATGGAGAGCGCGTGGCGCAACTCTGTCTCGCAGCCGAGGGCGCGGGCGTCGTCGGTCAGGTCATCGATGAGCTCGATCACGCAATCCTCGATATCCTTTCGCCCGCCGTCACGCATGTCGCCGAGGAAGCCGAGCACGCCGTAGCGCTGGGCCAGCCAGCGGTTCTCGACGATGATCTCCGTTGGCGGCTCGGCCGGCAGTTCGCCTTTGCGGTCCTGTCGCAGAAGCTTTCGGATGAGGGAGGCGTAGATGGCCGCGATGCACACCGCGTCCTCCAGGCGCGTGCAGACGTCGCAGATCCGCATCTCGATGGTCGGAAAAGCGTGGGAGGGGCGGATGTCCCACCACAACTCGCTGCCGTCCGTGAGGAAGTTCATTCTCCGGTAGTCGGCCAGGAGTTGGTCGTATTCCGCCCGCGACCACAGTGGGCCGGGGATGCCGGCGCGCGGAAGGACGCCAACGATATTCAGCCGGTAGGACTTGAACCCGGTCTCCCGGGCGGCGTTGAACGGCGACGACGTGGACAGCGCGTGGAGCAGGGGCAGGTAGCGCCGGAGCGCGGTCATGACCCGGATGCGCGAATCCGGGTCCCCGAAGCCCGCGTGAATGTGCATTCCACCGACAAGGAACCGTCGCACGGTTTCCTGGAAAGCCATGGCGAAGCGCTCATAGCGTTCCTTGGGGGTGGTCAGTTGATTGCGCCATTCCGCGAAGGGATGGGTCGAGGCGCCCATCAGGGCGGCTCCATGCTCCTCGGCCGCGCCGATGACCAGCCTGCGGGTCTCGCGCAGCGCCGCGCGCACGTCCGCAACCGATTCGCAGATCCGGGTATTGGTCTCGATCTGGGTGCGCAGAAGCTCCCGCACGACCTTGTGCGGTCCGCGGTTTTTTTCGCAGGTCTCGAAAATGTCGAGGTCGGGGTCGGCGAGGAGGTCGCGGGATTCGGGATCGACAATAAAGAACTCTTCCTCCACGCCGAGGGTAATCGTGAGGTCTTCGTGATTCTCGCTGCCGCTCGCGCGCGGATATCTGAATGCCATGTCCTGCCTCGTTTGCGCCCGTGTGTGCGCATGGAACATCGTGCGGAGAAAAATATCGCATGAGCTACGTAGAGAGGCAAACATGTCGAGACGGTCTCGTCGAACGGACCGATCGTTCTCGATCGATCTTGCGGTTGTGGATGGGGGGCTGACGTTGTATAAGGGCGTGGTTGGCGGTGAAGCGGTTCACCGAGCGCGATTTTTGACGCATCGGACGAGACACCGACGTCAGCATGGTCACACCGAATCAAGCCATCCCGCCCCTCCTGGCTCTGGCACTCTCTCTGACCCTGTTCCATTCGAATGGTGGGGCTTGCACGGACGATGTCGGTACGGGCCCGGGCGTTCCCTGCCGGCATGACGGCGACGCCCGTGACCGTGGCGACGTCCGGCGCATGGTCCATATCCAGCGGATGACGTGCGAAGACGGAGCCGTGGCCCGGTGGAACTCCGTGGATCGGGAGGTGGTGACGTTCAAGGTCAACAACCGGGCCGGCGTGCCGCTGGAGTCGGCGCTGGCGGTGCGCCGCGGCGTCTTGCGATGGAACCAGGTACAGCCGTTCTACGCCATGCACGAAACCGCGCACGAAGGCGCCGATATCACCATCGAGTTGTTCGACGACGTGTTGCCCGGGATCGTGGGCGCCACCAGGGTGAAGTGCCGCAACGGACAAGAAGGCATCCGCAAGGCATACGTCTACCTCGGACTCAGGGGGATGGGCGCGGTGGAGGCTCAAAACATGACGGCCCACGAGATCGGGCACGCCATGGGGCTGGGCCATTCGGATCGCAGCCGGGACCTCATGGACGCGAAGCTGGCGGAGAAGGCCATCGACGAGCGCACCATATGCCCCAGCAACCTGAACCGCGCGGGATTGATCGCCGGAACCCATTCCTACGCCATTCCCGAGGAGGAATGGGCCGAGGTGGACTGCGCGGGACGGATCCGCGGATGAGGGCCGTCAGCGGGCATGAGAGGAGGACGGGTCCGACGAACCGGCCTCCTCGTCGCACTCGGCAACGCTGTCGGCAGCATGAGAGGAGGACGGGGTTGTCGAGGCGAACACGGTGACGCCGTGGTGAGTGCCGAATGGACGATCCCGTCCGCCTTGAGCGATTTCCTCGACCTCGAGAAGACGCTGGAGGGCAGACAGGCCGCCGTTTTCCTCGACTACGACGGCACCCTGACTCCCATCGTGGACACGCCCGGGCAGGCCGTGCTCTCCGAGGAGATGCGCGGGACGGTGCGGCGCCTGGGCGACCGTTGCGTGACGGCCGTCGTCAGCGGCCGCGCGCGCCAGGACGTGCAGGAACGGGTCCGCCTCGACAATCTCTTCTACGCCGGAACTCATGGTTTCGATATCGTCGGGCCCGCGGGTTCCGGCATTCACCACCAGGTAGGGCAAGAGTTCCTCCCGTCGATGGAGGAGCTGCATCAGCGGCTCCGCGGCGCCCTCGCGCACGTCCCCGGCCTGTTGCTGGAGACCAAGGGCTACTCCATGGCGGTTCACTACCGCCTCGTGGAAGAGGGGGCCGTGCCGGATGTCGAGGCCCTGGTCGACGGCCTGCTGCAAGACTATCCCAGGCTGCGCAAGACCCACGGGAAGAAGGTGTTCGAGATCAGGCCCCGGTTCGACTGGAACAAGGGCAAGGCGGTAGAGTGGATCCTCCAGGCGCTGGGGCTCGACCATCCGGGCGCCGCGCCTTTCTATCTCGGCGACGACACCACCGATGAAGACGCCTTCGAAGCCGTGGCCGGCAGGGGGGTGGCTATCCTCGTGGAGGACGAGCCGCGCCCGACCGCGGCGGGCTATCGGCTGAAGGACAACGCGGAGGTGGGACGGTTTCTTGAACGTCTTGCACGGACGATCCATGGGCCCGCCTGACAGGAACCCGGGCCGGACCTGGATGCGGACGCGCGCCGCCCTGCGTTCCTGCGGATGCACCCGCTCCGAGGACTGATGGAGGATCGGCGCGAACTGTTGTGGAGCCGGCTGCGGGCGGCGGGAATCCCCGGTGTCCCGGACGAGTTCTCGGTGACCTTCGCCCACCAGGCGATCCCGGCTGCGGTGCTGGCCGAGATCGACGACTTCATCCGCGTCTTCGAGGACGTGACCACCCGGCCGGTGTGGCAGGAGAACGTCATCGGCTCGTCCGGACGGAACCTGCCGGCGGCACGGCCGGAGGTGTGTTTCTTCAGCGCCTGGGATTTTCATCTGCCTCCCGAAGGGCCGTGGCAGGTCATCGAGTTCAACGACAACGGCTCCGGCCTCCTGTACGCCGGCCTCATTAACGAATCCTTTCACGAACTCCTGGAGCCGGGGCGGAGAGCTGCTGTCGAAGCCCCGCCGTCGGCCGCCGAACTGGGACGGCGCATCAAGCGGATGGTTCGCCGGGAGGCCGAGGCGTTCTTCGGGGCCGTGCCCGACGGGCTCTTCCTGATCCTCGATGAGCCCGAGGGCCTGGAACGGGGCAAGTTCGGCGGGGAGATGGAGCTGTTGCGGGAGCTCTTCCGCGAGGAGGGCTGGAGGTCGGAAGTGGCATCGACGGCGGAGATCCGCTGGGACGGAGAGCATCTCCGGCACGGCGGAGCGCCGGTTTCGTTCATCGTGAACCGTTCCACCGACTTCTTTCTGGAGAAGGAGGTGACGCGGCCGTTGCGGGACGCTTTTCTGAACGGCAGCGTGTACGTCGCGCCCAGTCCCTTCACCTACGCCACCCGCAGCGACAAGCGGCTGCTGGAATACCTTTCGCTTCCTTCATGGGACCGGGACCTCGGCATCGAAGCCCGCGAGCGGGAAGTCCTGAGCCGGCATATCCCCGAGACCCGTCTGCTCAGGCCCGACAACCTCGACGCCGTCGCCGAGAACCGGCATCAGTTCGTGTTCAAGCCGATCCGCAGCCACGCCAGCCGGGGGTTCCTCCCCAGCGCGCGCGTTGGGCGCTCCCGTTTGCAGCGGCTGGTGCGGAGAGGCGAAGGCTACGTCGCCCAGAAGAAGGTGGGACGGCCGCGGATCCGGCTCGACGGCGACGCGCACGTGTGGGCGGACCTGCGCGTGTGGGCTTACCGGGGCGAGCGGGTCCTTCTGTCGGGCCGCACCTCCATCGACGCGGACTCGCTGGACCTGAGACCCCCGGCGGGCTGGCTCCCCACCTTCGCCGCCAGGGCCGGTTGAGGAGTTGACCGCCCCGGCGAGGTATTCTAGTGTCCTGTCTCACTTGGCAACGGAGGAAACCGAACATGATCGAAGTCAATGGACTCACGGGTGCGGAAGCGTTCTTGCGCGTTCTGTCGGGCATGGGGGTGGAGCGGATCTTCGCGTCGCCGGGCTCGGAGTGGTCGCCGGTGTGGGAGGCGCTGGCCAAGCCGGACGAGAGCATGCCGGTCTACCTCAGTTCGCGCCACGAGGAGATCGCGCTGGCCATGGCCAGCGGCTACGCCAAGACCACCGGCAAGCTGCCCGGAGTCATGATCCACACCACCGTGGGAGCGCTTCACGGCTCCATGGCACTGCGCGGTGCGCTCCACGAGCAGGTGCCCATGGTGGTCTTCACCGGCGAGTCCATCGCCTTCGGCGAGGACGACGGCCCCGATCCCGGCGGCCAGTGGATGCGCTTCCTCTCGGACGTGGGCGGCCCGGCCCGGCTGGTGGACCGGTGCGTGAAATGGAGCTTCGGGGTCAACGACCGGCATCTCCTGGTCTCCACCATCCAGCGCGCCTGCCAGATGGCCATGAGCTCGCCCCGGGGGCCGGTGTTCGTGTCGCTGCCCATGGAGTACCTGTTCGACAAGGTCACGCGGGAGGCGCCCCTCAAGGTGTCCATGCCTACCCTGCCGAGCCCGGACCCCAGGGGGATCGACGAGCTCGCGAGCCTGCTGCGGACGGCGCGGAACCCGGTTGTCGTGAGCGAGAACGCGGGCAGGAACGCCGGCATCGTGGAGCGCATGGTGGAGCTGGCGGAGCTGCTCGACGCGCCGGTGGTGGAGACCCGCAGCAGCGGCTACTTCAACTTCCCGCGGGACCACGATCTGCATGGCGGCTTCGAGCCCGGGGAGTTCATGGCCGACGCCGACGTGGTCTGTCTCGTCGGCGCGACCCAGCCCTGGCATCCGGCCTCGGCGTCCATCGCTCAGGGCGCCAGGGTGGTGGCGCTGGACGAGGAGCCGCTGCACATGAACCTGCCCTACTGGGGCGTTCAGGTGGACCTGAGCATCACCGGAGAGCTGGGAGCGTCCCTGGATGCGCTGCTGGAGCGGCTCCGCAAGGACGGTGTCGAGGGCGGCGCCGCGGCCGCGGAACGGCGGACCAGGCTGCGCGAGCAGGGCGCGGCGCGGCGGGCGGCGTGGGCGGAGCAGGCCCGGAGTCTCGAATCCAGGGAGCCCATGGACACCAACTGGGTGATGTACCAGCTCAACCAGGTGCTGCCCGATGACGTCTACCTGGTGGAGGAGACCATTACCCACCGCATGGCGCTGCATCAGTACCTGGACCGGGTCAAGCCCGGCAACTTCTTCAGCGGCTGCATCGGCGGCCTCGGCACCGGCCTCGGCACCGCCCTGGGCGTCAAGGCCGCGCATCCGGACCAGCCGGTGGTGCTGGTCATCGGCGACGGCTCGTTCAACTACAACCCCGGCATCGCGGGCTTCGGCTTCGCCCAGGAGTTCCGCACGCCCATCCTCATCGTGCTCATGAACAACCACGGCTACAAGTCCATGAAGCGCGGCGTGCCGGCGTACTATCCCGAGGGCTGGGCGGTGCGCACCAACCAGTTCGTGGGCACGTCCATCGCGCCCGCGCCGGACTACGCGGCCATCGCCCGGGCCTTCGACGGCTTCGGCGAGCGGGTACAGAGCCCGGCCATGGTCAAGCCCGCCCTCGAACGGGGGCTCCAGGCCGCCAGGGAAGGGCGGCTGGCGCTGGTGGACGTCTGGCTGGAGCCCGTCAACGACTAGGGAACCCGGATTGCCTTGCCATCGTCCGGCACGAGGTCCTTCGACGGGCTTCCCGGCAAGGGCGCGCCTTTCGGGCCGTGTGAGGCCCTCGACGGGCTCGGGAAGAACGGCGATGGGACTTGGTTCCCTTCGTCCGGGCTGGTCGAAGGACGGCATGGCATTGGATCGGAGTTTTCCTGACGCTCAGGCCGACAAGCGGTCAGCGGCGACGGCGCCACTACGGCTTGCTCCGCAGACGCGGACAGGGGGAGGTGCTTCATGAAGATTCTTCGCTTCAACGACGATCGCGTCGGCGTTCTCAAGAACGGCAGCAACGTGGTGGACGTGAGCGGCATCATCCAGTACCGGGTGGAGAAGGGTCCCCAGCGGGTGATGGAGGAGGTGATCGAGAACTTCGACGACTACCGGAAGGAGTTCGAGCGGCTGTTGCGGGAAGGGTCGGGCTTCCCGTTGAGCGTGGTCAAGCTGCTGGCGCCCATCCCCAGACCGAGCAAGTGTCTGGCCGCGTTCGTCAACTACCTGGATTCGCCCGAGCGCACCCCCGATACCCTGCCCATCGAATTCTTCTACAAGGCGCCCGAGCTGCTGGGGCCGGAGGGTGCGGTGGAGCTGCCCGACGTCCCCGCGGTGGTGGTGACCCAGCCCGAGGCCGAGTTGGCCTTCGTCATGGGCCGGTGCGGCAGGAACGTCTCCGAGTCCGATGCCATGGACGCGGTGTTCGGCTACGCACCGTTCTTCGACATCTCGTCCCGGGGCGTGGTGCGCAGGACCCAGTTCCTCCCCAAGGGTCAGGGGACCCACAGTCCCTGCGGCCCCTGGATCACCACCGCGGACGAGGTCCCCGACCCCCACGACCTGACGGTGAGGTCCTGGGTGGGCGGCGAGGCCCGGCAGGATTACAACACGCGCCACATGGCCCACAAGATCCCGGAACTGATCGCGTGGCTGTCACGGTTCGTCCAGCTCCAGCCCGGCGACGTCATCGCCACCGGCACCTACCACGTGGGTCTCGGGCCCATGAACAACGGCGACACCCTGGAGATCGACATCGAGAAACTCGGCAAGGCCCGCTTCACCGTCCGGGCCCACGGCCCGCGCAAGGAGGTGGAGTGGGTCCCGGGCAAGTCCCAGCCGCCCGCCGGGGCCGGAGTTTCGAAGGTGTGACTGGATTCGTTTTTCGCAGCATGTCGACGAGGTCGGCACGTCTGAAGGTTGCTGACAGCCGTTGCAGCGTTCGCTCCCGTCCGACGAACAGTGGTTCCAGGGCGCGGGCGATTTCTTCTTCGGCACGACGCAAATAGTCAGGGTAGTTCCGTTCGACCGTGCTTCGCGCCTGCTCGAAGTTGCGGTGGTCGAGTCGATCAAGCGAGATCCCCATGTCTTGCAGAAGATAACGTCCCATTAGCATGGCGATGAAGCGGGAGCCATAAGGAAGGAAGTCCTGCGCGTCTTCCGAAGCTCTCTTTCGGTGGTTTTCTGCGTACCTGTGTAACAGGGCGGCGATGACCGCCTGCGCGCCGTTCAATGGATCGAATATCTTGTCGTATAGAGCTCCGAAATGTTCACGGCTGCTGAACCTCGCCTGATGTGGCCGATCACGCCAGATTGCCAATACGGCTTCAGCGATGACAGCGCTGGTGAACTCGCTGGGCGATACGGGTCGGTCCTCGCGCTTGGCGCGGTAGACGTAACCCAAGCCGGATATTGATTCGCCAAGGATCCTTTGGCGCGGATCATTTGCCTTGAGGTCCCTCAGATCCACCGGATTCCGGCTGTTCGTGGCGAATGTAATGGCCTCCACCAAATCATGGTCGTTCTGTTCAATCTCATGGATACGCACCAGGATCTCGGCATCATCGATTTCCGCGCCGATTTCCTTGGCGACCTGCTGAACCGTGCGCGCCGTTTGCCCACCATTGACGATCTGAAGGCCATCTACTTGAACCCGCCAGTTCTCTTTCTGCAATGCGTTGTGCCGGAACTTTGAGCAGGTGATGGTGATACCATTGTTATAAAAGTAGAAATGGGGGCGTTGATCCGGCCGGCGAAGTGTGTGTGCAACGGCTTCGTTAACCCGATTACCGGCCAATCCAGGATAGCGCCGGATATTCTTTTCGAATAATCGGTTCCCGTAGTCTTCCGCCAGCCCTGCGAGTCTGCCGACGGACATGCGGCCCATCAACACGCGACGGAAATCAAAAGGCTCCACCGTTGCCTGCCCGGTAAGTTGCAGTTCCGCGTCGATGGGTTTCTGCGCCTGCAACATGGAAAGGATCGCGTCGGACCCGACGTGCCGCCATTCCACCAAGCCTCCGAAATCCGTGGATGCGTGGTCTATTCGTTGCTGTGCTCCTTGTGTCCAATGCTCTCCGTTGTTGGCGGCGATGGCCGTCACGCGCGGAATTGCGCCGTCGACAATGAACGATCTTACTTCCTCGACTCGCCGGGCAAGTCGCTCATTGAGTGTCACGGGCCTCTCGGGATCGAAGAGTGCGGCAATTGCGTCGATCATTTTGACGATGCCGTTCTCGGGAAATGACGCGTCACCGTCGAGTTTTGTCCTGTATTTTCCTTGGACGAGAGAGATGGTCAGTTCACCTTGAAGGGGCGGCTCGAACCACAGCACGTCGACTCCGAAGTCGTTGCCTCCATCGACGATGCTGTCGAGAGTTTCCTCGTCCGTCAGATCGAACATGGTTTTGGCGACGAGAAACAGGAACGCTACGGAGCGTCTCCTGCCGTCGTCGGTACCAACCCGAAGTTCATGGGTGAAGGTATCCTGCTGTTCGGCAATGATACCGGAGAGTCGTTGGTCGATGATTTGTGTGGCAAGAGACATGGTCTTGTCGCAAATCCGAAACAACTTGCATGAGCGAGGCGTTATCCGTGTAACCCGTATACAGCCCGTGACGTTGGATTGCCAATCACGACCTTCCTGCCAAGTACTTCCGTTAAACGTCGGCTCGCAACACGGGCTGGTCCCTTAAGCGTCCGATGAACCCTCGGCTAGCGCCGCGTTCCGTAAATGTGTTGACCCTGTTCCATATCTTCACCCCGTTCCGGCAAGAAGTGGTCGGCGATGAACAACTCCCCTCTCCCTCTGGGAGAGGGTGGCCGAAGGCCGGGTGAGGGCGCCCCGAATAAACCTGCCCTGCTTTGCTGGTCGCACCCAACGGGCGGCGCGCACACGGGGGACCCTCACCCCAACCCTCTCCCAGAGGGAGAGGGAGTCGGAAGGGCTGTCCAACTGGCTCGGTGATGAGTCATCGCAAATATGAAACGCAACACTCGTTCCGGCTTGTTCGTCCTATCCAAACAAAAAGTTCGATATAATGACCGCAACCAAACCCTCCCCTTCTGCCCTGTCATCAAACACCTGATCCGACAGACTCCTGGTGCCGCTTCAGTTCGGCCACTTCGGCCCGTAACCCGCGAATCTCGGCCTGCAGGTCCGCGAGCGTCGGTTCCGGGGCTGACAACGAGGTCGCAGCCGTCCGGCCGTCTCCATGGCCGTGCGTCTGCATCGCGTCGACGATGATGCCGATGAACAGATTCAGCACGGCGAACGACGTGATCAGGATGAACGGCACGAAGAAAATCCAGGCATACGGAAACACTTCCATCACCGGCCTTACGATGCCCATGGACCAACTCTCCAGCGTCATGATCTGGAACAGGGTATAGGCCGAGCTGCCGATGTTGCCGAACCACTCCGGAAAGCCGCCGCCGAACAGGTTGGTGGCCATCACCGAGAACACGAAATAGATCACCGACAACAGCATCACCACCGAGGTCATGCCGGGCACCGCATGGAGCAGCGCCCCGACCACGCGGCGCATGGAGGGCACGGTGGATATCAACCGGAAGACCCGGAGGATCCGCAGGGCGCGCATAACCGAGAGAAACTCGGTGGCCGGCACCAGCGCGACGGTGACCACAAGGGTGTCGAAGTGGTTCCATGCATCCCGGACGAAGTCGAGGCGCTGCCCGATCAGCTTGAGCAGGATCTCCACCACGAAGACCCCGAGGATCACCCGATCGGCAAGCTTGAGGAAGCTCCCGGCCGCGGCCATGGCCGACGGGCTGGTCTCCAGCGCCAGGACAACGGCGTTCAGCACGATGAGGATGGTAATCCCGCATTGCGTGACGCGGTTCTCGACGAACGCGCGAATACACGCGGTCGGCCCCTGGGGTTGAGCGTTTTCAGGCTTGGTCATGGCACTTGTGTTCGGCTCGGGGCAGTGGGCTCAGGCCCCGGAAGGGAGATGCCCGCTATCCATGGCCCTGCCGGCCGGGAAAGCGGAGGGCTTCGTGTCCGAAGACCAGGGAAGGCATAACAGGTCGCGCGATTTTCGCGCAAATGAACGCGTCCATGCCTAGCTGTCTGCCGGCTCGAACACCAGCTCCGGCGCCACCACCTCCCAGGAGTCGCACTTCATGGCGTCGTGGTATTTGGGCTCCGACGCCTCGCGGCTCCACTCGACCATGGCCAGCACTTCCGCGGACCGGCAGCGCATCCCGGGCGGCGGCTTGAAGCTGGCGGCGAGGCGTCCCACGGTGGCGCCCGTGCGGTCGAGCAGTTCCCATCGTCCTCCGTCCACGACCCGCGTTTCCAGCGGGTCGCCGACGGACAGCGCGGCGATGGCGCGGTGGACCGCGTGGCCGGCGGCGCGGCGTCCGGCAAAGCCCAGGTCCAGGTCCCGAAGGCTCGGCTGGACGTGGCGGTATTGAAGCGCCGGAGGGCAGGGCGGCAGCCTGGCCGGTTCCCGGAGCAGTGCCGAGGGACTGGCAAGCAACCGGTCCTGCAACGGATGGGGTCCATCGAAGCGCGCGAGCGCAAGGGTCTCCCGAGCCCGGGTCATGGCCACGTAATACAGCCGCCGCGGCGCGTCCGGATCCTCGTTGCGGCTGACGCGCTCCCAACCGCCGTCCAGCACCGCCACGTGGTCGAACTCCAGTCCCTTGGCCCGGTGGGCGGTCAGCAGCAGGAGTCCGCGCTGACGCCGGCGGATATCGCGTCCCCACTCGGCCAACCATTCGATGAAGTGGCCGACCGGCATTTCACCGCCGCCGGTTTCCAGTGCGTGCTCGTCGATGGCCTGCCGCAAGAGCTCATGCCAGGGACCGGACGGGTGCGCTTCCGCCCAGCCGCGCAGAACCGCGCCGTCCACCAGCCCCGTGTCCCGCCGGCGCAGCCACTCGACGAAGTTCCGGGTTTCACGTAGTCGCCAGAAACCCGGGATCTCCTCGTTGCCCATCTGGGCCGGAACGCCGTAGGTCTCGCAAAAGGCGCGTACGGGAACCAGATACTTCCACTCGCGCGCGATCACGGCGCACCGCGCCCAGTCCCAATTCGGTGAAAGGGCCGAGAGGCGCTGCAACTCCGCCATGACGATCCGCGCCTGCGCCACCGGATCCTGCGGCGCGGGCAGGATCTGCACCCGTCCCCGCGCCACCGGATCCCACTTCTGCCACGTCCCGCCCGGCGCATCCTTTACGCGCGCTGCGTTGATGCGGATGGGATGCTCGTCCTTCATCCGTTGCCGCGCGGGCTCGATGACGGCGTTGGCCGCTTCGATGATATGGGCGGTGGAACGGTAGTTCTCGACGAGATGCACGGGCCGCGGTCCGTAATCCTGTTCGAAGCGGCGGATGAACTCCACCGAGGCGCCGTTGAAGGCGTAGATGTTCTGGTCGTCGTCTCCCACCGCGAATACGGTGAGCTTGCCGGCCTCGTCCTCGAGGGTGCGTCTGGCCAGCGCCGAGATGAGATCGTACTGGTCCGCGCCGATGTCCTGGTATTCGTCCACCAGGATCCAGCGGAATCCCGCCAGCAGCCGCGCGCGCTGCTCGTCCGCGTCTTCCGGCGGCAACCCCTGGCCGCGCAGCAATCCCACCGCCTGCTCCATCACTTCCCGGAACACGTCGTTATCCGGACGGTCGGCGCGTCCCGTGAAGCTGGCCCCCGCCAGCCGCATGGCCAGGGCGTGGCAGGTCAGCACGGTCACGCCCCTGGCGTCGCCGCCGATCAACTCCCCGAGGCGGCGGCGGATGTCCACGGCCGCGTGCCGGTTGTACGCCAGCGCCAGGATGCCGCGGGCGTTCTCGCGCCGCGCCCGTATGAGGTAGGCAATGCGATGGACCAGCACACGGGTCTTGCCGGAGCCGGGACCGGCGAGCACCAGCACGTTGGTCTGCTCCCGGTCGTCGGCGACGATGCGCTGCTGCACGGGGTTCCCGAGACTTTCGACGATGGCGCACCACGATTCGGGCGTGGTCTGCCGGCGGATCTCCCGGCTCCGTCCGGACAGCCAGCGACGCAGGAAATCCTCCTCCTTCAGGGTGAAGTAATCCAGGGCCAGACGGGTTGCTGCGGCGACGGCTTCCAGGCCGCGCTCCGCGAACTCCACCATCACGTGGATCTGCAGGGTCTTTCCGCTGTAGTGAAGGGCGAGAGGCTCGAAGTCGGACTTGGCGAAGCCGCGCCGGTCCCGTCGCAGCCGGATGGTCATGGCCGGACGGAATACCGTCAACCCTTTGTTGAGCTGGATGACCTCCAACTCGTGCAGCCACAGCAGCGCCCGATCCAGCAGCTTGGCCGGGTTCCTGACCTTGCTCTTGATCTCCAGGTCGGACACCAGCGCATGGGTGAGCTTGCCCAGCGTGGTTTCCGCCAGCAGGTCGGTGCCGCGAGTGCCGGACGGCAGGCAGGCCAGGAGGTGATCCAGCAGCCGTTTGGCCCCCTCGCGCCGGATCCGCGCCGTCTCTTCCAGCGCTCCCCATTCGCGATGCAGCGTCACCCGCGCGGTCTCGGCGTCGAGCTTGCGCGCCGTCAGGCTGCCGGCGGCGCCGTCCTCGCCGCGGCCGTCGTAGGCGATGCCGCGGACGATGCGCCACAGCCGTTCCGGCAGGGGGTCGGCCAGACCCTGGTCCCGCAGCGCCTGCGCGGCCACGCGCAATTGCAGCGACGAAGCGTCGCCCTTGCCCATCTCCGGCGCGGCCTCGCGCATGTGTCCGATGAGCGCGGTCTCCAGTCGGGCGGCCGCCTCCAGGCGCTTCAGGGAAGAACGCTCCACGCCGGCGTGGACGAACGCGGTCAACGCCGTGTCGTTGCTGGCGATGCCCAACCGTTCCAGGTCGTAGAGCGCGTGGCGAACGCCCTCGGGGCCGAGCCCGGACACTCCCATCAGTTCGTCGGTGGAGAGTCCCTCGTTCGGCCCGGCGTCGATCAGCGCCGCGGCCACGCGTTCCAACTGGCCGCGATAGGCGTTCGTTATGGACGCTGGTCGGAGCCGTTCGCGGATCTCCTCGGCCGAGCGCACCCGCAGCGACGACGGGAACACCTGCACGCGGTTGGCCTCCCGGGTCAGCAACGCCGCCTCCTCCAGCCAGGCAATCGCGGTGCGCACACGGGTATCGTCGGTGACGGAATCACGCTCGAACGCCTGCTCCTCGTCCTCGCCGAGGATCTCGCCGGCAGTCGCCACGACCTCGCCGCCCAGGCGTTTCTTTCGGTCCAGGTTGCGCAGTGCCCGCAGGATGCCGTGGATCTCCGCCCGGGTGAGCCGGGAGCGCGCCGACATGCCGAACTGCCGCTCCACGTCGTCCGCCGTGTACAACAGCACGCAGCGCGCGGCGGCCCGGTCGCGGCCGGCGCGGCCCGCCTCCTGGAGGTAGTTCTCCAGCGAGCCCGGGATGTCGGCATGGATCACCAGCCGCACGTCCGGCTTGTCGATGCCCATGCCGAAGGCGTTGGTGGCGGCGATGGCGCGCAATCTGCCGTCAATGAAGCGCTGCTGCACGTCCTTCTTGGTCTCCGGCCGGAGCCCGGCGTGGAAATGGTCCGCGGCCACGCCCTTCAACTGAAGGAACTCCGCCACCTCCTCGCTCTGCCGGCGCGTGGCGCAATAGACGATGGCGCCGCCGGACGTCTCCGGCGGCAGGCGCCACTCCAACACCTGGTGGATGTGGGCGAACTTCTCGGCTTCCGACGTCGGCATGACTTCGAAGATCAGATTGGATCGCTCGACGCCGCCGTTGATGACGGTCAGTTCGAGGCCGAGCCGGTCGCGGAAGTGGCGGGTGATGTCGTCCACCACGTCGGGCTTGGCGGTGGCGGTGAGACACAGCACCGGCGGCGGGGCGTCCCTGGCCTTCTCGCGGATGAAGCGACTGACGTACAGGTAATCGGGCCGGAAGTCATGCCCCCACCGCGACAGGCAGTGGGCCTCGTCCAGCACCCAGGCGCCGATCTCGCGCTGGTCGAGAGCCCGGCGGAGAGAAGGGGCGCGGAGCTGCTCCGGGGCGATGAGGAGGATGCTCGCGTCCCCCAGCCGCACCCGGTCCAGCGCGTGGGCCCGCTCGGGCATGGACAGCAGCCCGTTGACGGTCACGCACGAGACGATCCCGCGCGCCTCCAGCCCGGCCACCTGATCCGCCATCAGCGCCACCAGGGGCGAGATCACTACCGTCAGCGCGCCGGTCTTGTCGTAGCGTGACAGGGCCGGGATCTGGTAGCAGAGCGACTTCCCCGTGCCCGTGGGCAGGATCCCGAGCACGTGCCGTCCCGTCATGGCCGCCTCGACGACGGTCCGCTGCATCGGACGCCCTTCGGCGTCCACCGGCTCGGGGCGGAAATCCTCGAAGCCGAACCAGCGGTTCAGCTCCTTGCGGGCGTCGTGGCGGTCCCGGCACCAGCCGCAGGCGCCGTCGGCGCAGGGCGTGTCCCGCAACCGGCGCACGAGCCGGCCCGCCTCCGGGAACTGATGGCCCACCCAGGGCGGCATGACCGAGTTGCCTCCCGCCACCGACAGCCATGCCAGCGCATAGGCCAACGCCCACCCGGTGCGGGCCTCTGCGGCCACTTCCTGCACCTGGAAGGCGCAGCCGGCCCCTTCCAGCCGCGCGCGGATGGCCGCGCGCGCTTCGGCGTCCGAGGGGCGTTCCGCGCCGCGGAGTTCCGAGAAGAGCGCGTCCAGGGCGCGGTCCTCGCCCTCGGGCTTCGGCGTGACCAGCCAATGCCAGGCCGTCAGCAGGCCGGGCTCGGCTTCAAGCAAAGCCCGGCGCTGGTCCCCGAAGACCTCCAGCGCCAGCCGCGCGTCCAGTTCCGGATCGTTCAACTGCCGGCGCCGGAGTCCGCCGTCCTGGTAGTGCTTCACGAGATGGTGATAGGGATTGCGCGGGAAGGCCAGCGGACTGAGACGCAGCGTATCCACCGCGGGCAGCTCGAGCAGCCGCAGGTCGGGCTTCGCCGCGGTCAGGTGGGGCAGGTCGAAGGCGATCAGGTTGTGGCCGAGAATGAAGGAGGCGCCGTCGGCGAAATCATCGAGCCTCTCAAGCGCCGCGCCGAGGCCGCCGCCGGAATGGGTCAGGCTCCGGTCGTCATCGGCGCGGACCGCGCCGAACGCGTGGATGACGCTATCCTTCTTGCCGACCTCCAGGTCCAGTGCGAGGCCGCGGACCGGAGCGGGACCGTGCTCGTCGGTTCCGGATGTCTCGGCTCTGGCTCCGGCACGCATCACGTCCAATCACGTTCCATAGACCACGCGCGGCAGCCACGTCACCAGCTCGGGCCAGAACCACAGCACCAGCAGGGTCAGGAGCTGGATGAAGATGAAGGGGAACGCGCCCCGGTATATCTGCATGGTGGTGATCGAGGGCGGCGCCACTCCCCTCAGGTAGAAGAGGGCGAAGCCGAAGGGGGGCGTCAGGAACGAGGTTTGCAGGTTGATGGCGATCATGACCCCGAGCCAGACGGGATCGAGTCCCATCTGAAGCAGGATCGGGCCCACGATGGGCACGACCACGAACGTGATCTCGAAGAAGTCGAGAAAGAACCCCATGACGAACATCACCGCCATGACGAGCAGGAACGCGGAGAGCATACCTCCCGGCAACCGGGTCAGAAAATCCTGCACCAGTTCGTCGCCTTCATAGCCCCTGAAGACCAGCGAGAACATGCTGGCGCCCAGGAGGATGACGAACACCATGCAGTTGATCTGCGTGGTGCTGTGCATGACCTCCTTCAACACGCCGAGCTTCAACTGCTTCTTGATCGCCGCCAGGATCAGCGCTCCGATGCATCCCACGGACGCGGCTTCGGTGGGGGTTGCCACACCGCCCAGAATCGAGCCGAGCACGCCCACGATGAGGAGGATCGGAGGAATCAGCACCTTCAACGCACGCAGGAAGAGTTCCCGTGGGCTTACCAGGGCGCGCTCCGCTGCCGGTATGGCGGGCGCCACGTCGGGCTTCAGGAAGGCGAGGGCGCCGATGTAGAGGATGTAGAGGGAGACCAGGAGGAGGCCCGGGAAGATCGCCCCCACGAAGAGATCCCCCACCGAGACCGAGCCGGGAGAATAGTTGCCCAGCGCCAGTTGCGCCTGCTGATGGGCCGAGCTCATGACGTCGCCCAGGATGACCAGGATGATGCTGGGGGGAATGATCTGTCCCAGGGTGCCGGAGGCGGTGATGATTCCCGTGGCCAGAGAGGGTTCGTAGCGATAGCGGAGCAGGGCCGGCAGCGAGATGAGCCCCATGGTGACCACCGTGGCGCCGACGATGCCGGTGGACGCGGCCAGCAGGGCGCCGACGACGCAGATGGAGATGCCGAGGCCGCCCTTGAGGTTGCCGAACAGGAGGCCCATGGTGGTGAGTAGCTCTTCCGAGATCCTGGAGCGCTCCAGCATGACGCCCATGAAGATGAACAGCGGGATGGCGATCAGGGTCTCGTTGCCCATGATGCCGTAGATGCGCTGGGGAAACGCGCCGAGGAAGACGAGATCGAAGTGGCCCGTCCAGGCGCCGATCAGGGCGAAAGCGATGGCCGTGCCCGAGAGACTGAAGGCCACGGGATAGCCCAGCAACAGCACCGCCACCGTGGCCATGAACATGAGAATCGGCAGGTACGTTTCCACGTCGGCGTCCCCGCTAGCCGGTCTCCTCGGGGGAGCGCACCGGTTCGCCGGTCAGGATGAGCAGGCTGCGGGCCGCCTGGGACAGTCCCTGAAGGCCCAGGAGCACGGTCGCGAGCAGCAGCATCGATTTCAGCAGGAACACGCCCGGGAGGCCGCCGGCCTCCTTCGAGCCCTCGAAGACTTTCCAGGACTCGGCCACGTAGGGATAGCCGTAGTACAGGATCAGGAAACAGGTGGGCAGGACCAGCAGCAGGGCCCCCAGCAGATCGATGACAGCCTTGTAGGCGATACCCTTCGGACGGTAGAAGATATCCACCCGCACGTGGCCTTCCTTGAGGAGTGTGTAGCCGGCGGCCAGCATGAAGAGGATGCCGTGCATGAAGACCACCGACTCCTGCATCCAGATCCACCCGGTGTTGAAGCCGTAGCGCAACGTCACGACCACGAACGTGACCACGGCCATGGCGAGGGTCAACCAGGCGGCCGCGCGCCCGACGTGGTCATTCAGTGCGTCGAGCCGCGTTACCAGGAAACGCAACGCTGTTTTCATGACCGGACACTGTAGGGCATTTGAGCGGACCGCTCAATGTCCGGGGCGAGGTTGCGAGGAGGAAGAGATGAGACCCGGGCCGGGGTCGACGCACGCGGGGCGCCGACCCTGGCCCGTGGTGTGCAGGATTCAGCTCTTGATGGCGAGGCTTCTCGCGGCGCTGAAACCGGCCTCTCCGATGCGGTTCCAGTTGGCGGATTGCGCGCGGAAGTTGTTGAAGGATTCGAAGACGGCCTTGGAGCCGGCATCCGCTTTCGCTGCGTCGGCGACCACCTCCAGACTGAGGTCCGCCATCTTCTTGAGCACCGCCTCGGGGAACTTGCGGAGCTTGACCTTGTGCTTCTGCACCAGCTCCACCAGCGCAGCGTTGTTGCGCGCGGTGAACTCCGCGAACATGTCGTTGTAGGCCGCCTTGGTTGCCTGATCGAGAACCGCCCGCAAGTCGGACGGCAACCCCTCGTACGCCTTACGGTTGACGAAGGCTTCGAGCACCGTGCCGGGCTCGTGCCAGCCGGGCCAGTAATAGTAGCTGGCAGCCTTGTAGAAGCCGAAGGCCAAGTCGTTGTATGGACCCACCCACTCGGTGGCGTCGATGGCGCCGCTTTGCAGGGACGGGAAGATCTCGCCGCCGGGCAGGTTCACCACCGTGGCGCCGGCCTGTTTGATGACCTCCCCGCCGAGACCCGGCATGCGCATCTTGAGGCCCTTGTAGTCGTCCACCGAGTTGATCTCCTTGTTGAACCATCCCCCCATCTGCACGCCGGTGTTGCCGGTCGCAAAGGGCTTGAGGTTGAAGTCGGCGTACAGACCGTCCCACAGTTTCTGTCCGCCGCCGTAGTGGATCCAACCGGCCATCTCGTCGGCGTTGAGCCCGAACGGGACCGCGGCAAAGAACTGCGCCGCCGGGCTCTTGCCCTTCCAGTAATAGGCGGCCGCGTGCCCCATTTCCGCGGTGCCCTGGGACACGGCGTCGAAGGACTCGAAGGGAGGGACCAACTCGCCGCCGCCGTAGACCTTGAGCGTCAAGCGGCCGCCGGACATCTCGTCCACGATGCGGGCCAGGTAATTGGCTCCGGTCCCCAAACCCGGAAAGTTCTTCGGCCAGGTGGTGACCATCTTCCAGCGATACTTGGTCTGGGCGTGGACCGCCGGGGCGCCTGTGATAAGGGCGCCAGTGGCAAGACCCGCCGTACCCACCGTCTTGATGAAGCTGCGTCGTTTCATTTCCTTCCTCCTTCCGCTGTCGTGTCCGGGACGCATTCACCCGGCGAAGCGGCGTTCGTCTTTCTGCCGGGATGAATCCCGTCATAGTAGAGAAACTGAAATCAAGTCAAGCCCGCGAGTCGGCAGGGCGATCCCACGCTGATAGGGGAGTGGATGTCTCATGAAAGAGTTGATAGGCTGTGGGTCATGGATGTTCGGGAGTTGCGGGAGCAGCCACTGGCGCAGACGACGCCAGCAGGGTTTGTGCTGGATGAGGTGGTGGTGCGGCTGGCGCGGGCGGACGAGCGGGCCAAGTGGGACGCGCTGATGGACCAGCATCACTATTTGGGCCCCACCTAATCCAGTCACCCGTCCATCCCACATACGTGGGACGCGCTGATGGACCAGCATCACTATTTGGGCTTCAAGCGTTTTGCCGGTCGCGGACTGCGCTACGTAGCGGAGTGGCGAGGACAATGGCTGGCGCTGGCCGGGTGGCAGTGTGGCGCCCTCAAGTGCCGTGCGCGGGACCGCTGGATCGGGTGGGGTGGCAAGGAGATGTACCGGCGCCTGCATCTGCTGGCGAACAACACCCGGTTTGTGGTGCTGGGGGAGCGCGGGGTATTTGGGAATCTCGCTTCGTGGATGATGAGTGCGATGCTGCGCCGGCTGAGTGACGACTGGCAGAGACAGTACGGACATCCGCTGCTGGTGGTGGAGAGCTTCGTGGACCCGGCCCGGTTCGCGGGCACGATGTATGAGGCGTCGAACTGGACCTACGTGGGCAACAGCAAGGGCTATGCGCGCAGCAACGGTCACTACACCGACCCGCACGGCAAGCCGAAGCGGCTGTACGTACGCGCGCTACGCCGCGACGCCCGGCGCATCCTGAGCTACCGCGGCGAGTTGGACGAGTGCTGGCAGGCGCGACCGGAGGCGGTGACCGGAACCGACATCGACAAGCGCAGTCTGTATGAGGAACTGGAAGAGTTGCCGGACCACCGGCGGGCGCAGGGCCGCAAGCACTCGATAGCGACCGTGCTGGCGATCTACCTGCTGGCAGCGTTGTCCAACATGCGCGGGCCGGTGGCCGCGGGCGAGTATGCGCAGGCACTGAGCCAGGCAGAACTGAAGATGCTTGGCGGGTGGTGGAATCGAGCCCGGCAACGCTACGAGGCGCCCACCAAGTCGACCATCCACCGGGTGGTGATGGAAGCCGATAGCGAGGCTCTGGAAGCGATCCTGCAACGCTATGCCAAGCCGCGGTTGCCGGCATCCGGAGAACAGGAGCCACGGTCGGCGCTGGCCGCCGATGGCAAGCGCATTCGCGGCGCCAATCGCAACGGCACGCTGCGCTACGAGACCGCGACGCTGGTGGAGCACAGCACCGGCGTGCCGCTGGCGAGCCTCAACTTTCACGACCGCAACGGCGAACGGGCGGCGGTGGGGGCGCTGCTGGACGTAACCCCTATCGCTGGCGCCTTGCTCACCATTGATGCGCTGCACACCACCCGCGAGGTGGCCGCCCGCATCGTCGAGCAGCATCGCGCCGATTATCTGATGACCGTCAAGAAGAACTGTCCCGAGACCTTCCAGACACTGGCGACCCTGCCATGGGAGCAGGCCACCGGGCGCTTCTCCGAGGACCCGGAAAAGGGCCATGGGCGTATCGACCAGCGCCACATCGAAGTGCTGACACCGATCAAGAACTCCCTCAACTATCTCCATGTGGCGCAGGTGTTCCGTATCCGACGCGAACGCATCGACCTGAAGAGTAACACCCACAGCGTCACCTACGTCTACGGCTTCACCTCGGTGGCTGCCAAACATGCCTCAGCGCAGCAACTGCTGGCCTGGAATCGCGGTCACTGGGCGATCGAGTCGAAGAACCATCAACGCCGTGACAAGACCCTTGAAGAGGACGCCTGTCTGGCCCGCAGCGGCTTGGCGCCGGCCAACCGCGCGACCTGTAACCACATCGTGCTGGCGCTGATCCTGCACCGTCGGCGGTGGGACAACGCGGCCGCAGCCCTGCGCTACTTCGACGGACAGATTAGAGCGTGGGATAGTCCTGGCGACTCCATCAACGAACTCTACGACAAGCGGTAAACCGGCGCAACGTAAATTTACCGGCGCTGAACGAGAATCCCCTGGAAGGCAACGGTACGGGGGTGGTGTCCTGAACCAACCAGGAGATAACGGTTTCAGGATCGGTAGCGTAAGAGAGAGGACGAGACAAGGAGAGGATGGGATGCGAGCAGTGGCAGGGATTGAGTTGACGGAGGGAGGCGAGGGAAGCTGGTGGGGTGGCGGAGGTCGGGTCGGGTGTCGTTGCGATTGCGGGAGGGGGCGGAGACCGTGTTGAAGGCATGGGAGGGACCAACAGGTCGCGACGGAGATGAGATGGGTCAGAACCAAGTGGGACGGTGTCGGAAGCGGTAGGCGGAGGAGTCAAGCGGTACCTGATCGACGCGACAAACCCGGAAGCAACAGCGTCGAGGGTAGCGCAATCCGATCGGTTGCATTCAACCGCGTTAGCGTACGCGAGCGCGTCTTTCCTTCGGGATTCAGAATCTCGAACTCCTTCTCCTCGACGAGCCGCAGTACAATCTGGTCAAGATCCGAAAAGCGAGCAGCCGTTCGATTCGCAAACATGTGTCGCAATGCATCCATGGTAACCGGTTGTTCGGACACCAGCCCGAAAAGCTCTCTTGGAAGTGAGTCCAGGAGTTGCTTTCTCATACGATCTGCGTCCAGTTCTCGAAATTGGAATAACGGAAGCGTTCCGGAATCCCTCAACGCATCCCATCCTAACATGCCGAAATCTCCAGGACCATAATGTTCGAACGTGTTTTGAATATCCCAATGCTGCTGAATCATTACGTCGCGCGCGGTCGGGTGTCTTGACAGATGAAGAAACCACAAGGCGCGGCGAGATTGCGCTGGACGGATGAAAAAGGGTGTGTCGTAAGCTGCCCCGGTGACACTGCGTACATGTTCGCGCAAGGTTCTCTGAACGAGAGCTCTTCCACCATCCCCGTCCCTGTACTGGATTAAGTCGTGTATCCGAGTGTCGGTCAACTGGAGTGGGGAGACCGCCTTGGCAATCTGCGGCGTCTGTGACAGATGATTGACGAGAGCATCTGCGGCAAATGTCAATATGACTTCGGCCGCGGGCAGTTCATCGAAAATACGTGAGACGAGCGCCAGTTCAACTCGAGAAAAACCAGTTTGATCGAGGAGAAAAATGGCTCGTCCAGCACGAGGTTGCCGTCGTCGAATTGAACGGAGAATATCCTCTATCTCGTTTTCGAAAAGATTATTTCGGACAACAATTCTGTCGTCATCGATTCTGTGGCCCTTCTCCGTCAAAACTTTTCGAAGATGATCCGTGTGGGCTTCTTCCTTGTCAACGAAATAGAATTTACAGTCAATGTGTAATCGCTTGACACGCTTTCGGTTCAGCCTGTTCTTCGCGTCCGCTGTTTCCTCTAGCATAATCAATGGCGTGCCGGAAAGAAGGGTGTTTTCGTCGAGAAACGTGCCCCCTCCAGCGAAACCATCTATGAGATCGAGCTTGAATTCCTCTCGCTGTGGATTGATATTCAACCTGTCGAAGTACGCTCTCAGATAGCTACGCAATACGTCCAGCTTTGCTTTGCTGTGAGATTCGACGGACGGTGGAGCCTCGTCAGGATGCCAAGTGAAGGACATGATCGCTTGTTTCCCTTGGGTGGTATGGCATGGCGTTGTGCTCGATTCCTTCGAGTAAGCGTCCGCCCGCCTTCGGGGTCGACCCGCCCCATTGCTTGAAAAAGAACGGCACTCTGGCTCGTGCACAGCGATCCCGGATGTCACGGACCCACTCGGATCGCATGGGCCGGGCCTGTGGGCCGCTCTCACCGCCAACGATCACCCAGGAAATGCCTTCCAGATCGATGTTTCCGACAGGACCCAGAAGCGGTTCGATGGATAGGAAGCGAACAGCGGCCGGAGCTGCCCGAAGATGTCGGATTCTGGCGCTTGCCCTGTGATCCTCCACCGACACCCCGCACCAAATATGGTCAGGTACCATTTTATCGGGATATCGGTGGCGCAGGTAATCCCTCATCAGGGAACTACGCTTCGTCAGAAGCTGATAGATGTGCCTGTCCACCGTTTCCATAGTCTCGAACACCTTGTCGACAAACCGACGGTTCACGCCTTTCTGAAACAGATCGCTCATTGAATTGACGAAAATCATGCGCGGCTTGCGCCATTGGGCAGGTTGATTCAGACGCGATGGCCACAAGCGAAGGTCGAAGCCCTGCTCGTAAGGGTGCCCCTTGATGCCGCGCCATCGTTCTGCGAATCGTTCAGCGTAGCAATGGTCGCAGCCGCGCGTGATCCTCGTGCATCCGGTGACCGGGTTCCAGGTCGCGTCGGTCCATTCGATTGTTGATTTTGCACTCATGCGAACACTCCGTGGGATGATCCTTCAGCATTGAATCTGGCCGCTTATACCATTTTCAATATGGCCTTGGCGATGATGCCCCCGACTTTCTCCACAGCCTCGACGAGGTGGACGTAGCCCGCCGTGGTCCGATGTCGGCAGTGACCGGGCAGCCTGCCGACCAGGGGCGGATTCTCGCCGGACATCACGGCTTGACCGGCTGCCGTGTGCCGCAGGTCATGCAGGCGAGGGCGGCCTCGGCGGCGGGCGTCGACAAGCATGATCTCGCCGTACCGGGCTATATGCAAGCGCCGGCTCCGCCCCTCGATGCGCGCCTGCACGATGTAGACTTTCCGGTCCGACGGATGGATCCGAAGTCCGAAGCCGGGCAGCGCCCTGTAGCTGGACCCGCCCGACCACAGCATCGGTGGGCGAGCCGAGGGCGGGCTTCCGCTTCGTCAGGCGCGTTCACGGACGCTGGTCACGAGTAACCCGAACACGGCAAACGCCAGCACCGACCCCAGCAGCATGGCCAGGGTCATGCTGTCCAGCCAGGTGATGAGTTGGCCCATGGCCACCGGGGTGGTGAGGGCCGCCACATAGTGCATGGACATGATGAGGCCGCTGGCCGCGCCTATCCGCCCTTTGGCGGCGGAGTCCTGCGCCAGCGCCACCACCAGCGAGGGGACGGGGGACTTGCACAGTCCCAGGAGACAGATACCCGCAGCCAGGGCCAGCGGATGGGTAAGCCAGCCGTAGACGGCCAGCACGACGAGCACGCCGGGAAAGGCGCCCAGCAGGATGATCCGCTTCCGTCCCATGCGGTCGGACAGGACCCCCAGCACCATGGCCCCCAGAATGGGGGTGGCGCCCCAGGCGGCCATGACCACGCCCGCCTGATCGAGCGTCAGGTTCACGGCGGTGCGCAGGAACGTCGGCGTCCAGGAGGAGGTGATCCAGAACACGGCTCCGCCGAAGAACTGGGCCGCCGCCAGGAGGATCATGTTGCGGTTCAGCACCCCGGGTTTTCCGGCTCCCGCGACACCGGAGGCGGCCGGCGCACGGGCGGGCTCCCGGATGCGCAGCCACTGGATCCATGCGATGGTGGCCGCAATGCAGCCCACCGTGACCGTGGCGCCGCGCCACCCGAAACGCTGGATGACGGCGGCGGCCACGATGGGGCCGCTGACGCTGCCGAGCCCATAGGTGGCGGAGAGCAGGCCCATGCCCAGTCCCCGTCGCGTAGGCAGGAGATCCGACACCAAAGACAATACGGAGGCGGTAATGAAGCCGTATCCCAGGCCGGCCAACGCCAGGAAGGCGACCGCGGCGCCGTAGCTCTGGACCGTGGATACGAAACCGAATCCGGCGCCCAGGGAGAGGCCGCCGAACACCAGAACCCTGCGCCGGCCCAGATTGTCGGACAGCCGCCCGGCCGACCAGCTCGCGCACGCCGCGACCACAAAGATGGCGGTGAAGAGCGTACCCGCCCAGACCTCGGAGAGCTCCAGGCTGGCCCGGATCTCCGGCAACCCGATCCCCAGAACCGCCACCACCATGGCCGGTCCCACGGCGGAGAGGGCCGCAACCGATACGGACCCCCAGTCGGTCCGGGTGGACTCGGGAGTCACAGCCGGCACGGTTCAGTGATTCCGGCAGCCCATGACGCCCGACCCCGCCATCAGCGGGGTCGGGTTGTGGAAGGGGACGGCCATGTCCGTGTCCTGTCCTGCGCGACTCGGCATGCGCATCAACCGGACCGGACCGCGGCTACGCGCCGAGGGCGATCTCGTTGATGCACGGCAGCCCGCTGGCGATCGTGCGGCAGTTCGTCTCCTCGACGATCATGATCTCGCCTTCGGAGGTGGCGGCGATGATGCCGGGGCCGTCGGGGTCGGGCACGGTGTCCATGACGCCGCCGCGGAGGTCCTCGGCCAGCACCTTCCAGCCCACCGCCTCGTGCTCGCTCCGCATGACGGCCGCGCTGGCCCGCACCTTGCGCACCCAGGTGTTGGGCCGGCCCAGCGTTACTCCGAGATACAGGCTGCCGTCATCCGTTTCGGTGACCGTGGTGCCGTAGGTTCGGGTGTCGGACGGGGTGATCTCCTGCCAGTGGGCGGCCCGGTCGCGGCTGCGGAAGATCCCCTCGCCGCAGGCCGCCACCACCAGCTCGGGCTCGTGCCTGGAGTGATGCAGTTGGTGGATGTCCCGGTCCCACAGCCCTTCGTTGGCCGTGCGCCAGCCGTCGCCGCTGTCGTCGCTCAGGAGCAGCCCGCCCACCTCGATGCCGGCGTAGAGCCGCGAGGGCGAGGAAGGATCCCCGGTCAGGTAACGGGTCCGGGGCGCCTGGGCCGGGTTCGGCGGAAAGGTCCCGCAGGTGCCGCCTTCGCGCACCCCGGGGATCTCCCGCCACCCTTTTCCGGGGGCGCCGTGGAAGAGCGCCGCCGGGCGGGTGCCGACGAACAGCGATCCCGGCAGCGCCCACAGCGAGAAGATGTCGAGATGCGGTACGTTGGGGGTGGACCGGCTCCAGGTCTCGCCGCCGTCATGGGTGAAGAACAGCCCCGAGTGTTCGGTGCCGACGTACACGGTCCGCGGATCTTCCGGGTCCACGGCGACGCAGCTCAGGCTCCAGAACGTCAGGTCGCGGTCCACCTGATTCCAGGAATCGCCGTTCTTCTCGAAGCGGTACCACCCGGAATGGGTCATGACGTGAAGTGCCTTCGTGTGACCGTTCGTATCGCTCATGGCGGTCTCCTTCCGCGGGTTGGCGTATGAAGTGGCAGAGTGCGCGTATCGACAAACTAGCCGACCCCTACCAGTCTTGCAGTTGAAGTGTCAAGCCGGCTCCGGGCCGTCAGGCGTCGGCCAGCAGCGGGTTGAGCTTGCGGAAGAATTCGCCGATCTCTCCCTCGTAGCTGTAGTCGGCCAGGGATTCGATGGGCGTGGCCTCACGGTTGACGATGGCCAGGAGGGCGCCGGCCTGCTTGGCGATGACCGGGAATGACGCAGCCGGTTGCACCACCAGCGACGAGCCCACGACGATGAAGATCTCCGCCGCCTCGCTCCAGATTTGGGCCTGCTGCATGGCCGCCTGCGGCATGGGTTGGCCGAAGGAGATGGTGCCGGACTTGAGCAGGCCGTTGCACGCGTTGCAACGGGGCGAGCTGAAGGTCTCCCCCAAGCCTGCCAGTATCTCGTCCGGGTCGAAAATTTTGCCGCAGCCGAGGCATACCACCGTGCGGTCCGAGCCGTGCAACTCGACGATCCTGTCTTCCGAGACGCCGCCCCGGCTGTGCAGGCCGTCGATGTTCTGGGTGATGAGCCCCAGCAGCTTGCCGCGCTGCTCGAAGTCGCCGATGGAGGTGTGGCCGACGTTGGGCTTCACTTTCTTGTAGAGCCGGTGGCTTTCCTTCTTGCGCTGCCACGCCCGAACTCTGGCCTCCTCGCTGCTGACGAACTCGTCGAAGTACACCGGCCTCATCCGGGTCCACTTGCCGCCGGGACTTCTGAAGTCGGGGATACCCGATTCGGTGCTGATGCCCGCGCCGGTGAAGAAGACGATGTCCGTGGCGCGCCGAAGTCTGCCGGCGAAGTCGTCGAGATTCATAAGCGTCCTTCCGTCGATTCAGGCCGGTCCGCCGGGCGTCATGTGCCAGGACACCCCACTGGATCAATGACCTGACCGTCACGAAAAAGGTCTCCCTTGAGCGCAAAATCCCACTCAGGCAGCACCTTTGTCAAATGGCGAGCCAGTAGCGCATTGACTCGGCCCATGCGGGGCGATATGGCATGGTTTTACAGGCGATCGGGGCGCCATCGTTGCGCGCGCGAGGCTCGGAGGCGCCCACCGGCACCAGCATGGCCGCACATCGTTGCGCGCGCGAGGGGCGCGAGGGCATCGTCGCGCGCGCGGGTTCACCGGCAACAGCGGAAGACCGACCAGACCACCGAGGTAACCTATGGCGACAGGCAGGATCGTTGGCGTTCCCACCCCCCGGGCCGAGGGCGTGGGCAAGGTGACGGGCGAGGCGGTGTATGCGGTGGACGTGACCGTTCCGGACATGATGTGGGGCCAGGTGCTGCGGAGCCCCATACCCTACGGCAGGATCAAGCGCATCGACACGAGCCGGGCAGAGCAGGCGCCCGGGGTCCGGGCGGTCATCACCGGCGCCGACGTGGCCGGGCTGAAGATCGGGCGTCGGTTGTGTGACATGCCCATTCTGGCGGAGGACGTGGTGCGCTTCGTGGGCGAGAAGGTGGCGGCGGTGGCGGCCGACAGCGAGGAGGCGGCGGAGCGGGCGGTGGAGCTCATCGAGGTGGAATACGAGGACCTCGAGCCGGTGCTGGACCCGCTGGAGGCGGTCAAGCCTTCGGCCCCGGTGATCCATCCGGACGTCATGAGCTACGATGGGCTCATGGCCCCGCTGGAATCGCCCACCAACACCTTCGTCTACCTTTCCTGGGGCAAGGGGGAGATCGAGAGGGGTTTTGCCGAGTCCGACGTCATCGTGGAGAACACGTTCTACACCCAGCCCGTGCACCAGGGCTATATCGAGCCCCATTCGTGCCTGGTGAGCGTGAAGGAATCGGGGACCGCGGAGATCTGGTCCTGCAGCAAGACCCCGTTCGCCCTGCGCCAGCAGCTTGCCAAGGCCCTCAGGGTGCCGTTCGAGAGCCTGAGGGTCCATCCCTGCTACATCGGCGGCGACTTCGGCGGCAAGGGCGACTTCATGGACGTGGCGGTGGCCTACGTGTTGTCGCGGAAGAGCGGGCGGCCGGTGAAGATGGTGATGGACTACGACGAGGAGCTCATGGCCGGGAACCCGCGCCACGCCTGCACCATCAAGGTGCGCACCGGGGTCAAGCGGGACGGCCGGATCATGGCGCACCATCTCGACTTCGTCTTCGACAGCGGCGCCTACGGCGCCTTCAAGCCCATCGGCTTTCTCTTCGGCGCCCAGGAGGCCGGGGGGCCGTACAACATGCCGCACCACCTGAGCGAGGAGCGGGTGGTGTACACCAACAAGATCCCGTGCGGACACATGCGCGCGCCGGGAGACCCGCAGGGCTTCTTCGCCACCGAGAGCCAGATGGACGCGGTGGCAAAGGAGTTGGGCATGGACCCGGTGGCGTTCAGGAAGATCAACCTGATGCACGACGGCGACGAGTCGCCCACGGGCCACGTCATCCACCACATCAAGGCCGAGGAGACCCTGGACGAGGCCATCGCGGAGTCCGGCTATGGCGCTCCCAAGGGCGCCAACACCGGGCGGGGCGTGGCCGTGGCCCAGTGGCTGCCTCTGGGGGGCGAGTGCTACGCCTTCGTGACCATCGACACGGACGGGACCATCACGGTTTCGTGCGCGGCCATGGACCAGGGCAGCGGCACCTACACGGTGCTTCGGCAACTGGTGGCGGAAGAGCTTCAGGTGCCGCTGGAATCCGTCAACCTCGAGACCCTGGACTCCACCCAGGTGCTGAAGGATCAGGGCCTGGGCGGCAGCCGCGGCACCCGGATCTACGGCAACGCGGCCTACCGGGCGGTGACCGCGGCGAAGGATGAGCTCCTGCGCATCGCGGCCGAGGCCATGGGCACGGAGGTGGACAAGGTGGCCGTGGCCGACGGCGGCGTGACCCGGCTCGACGCGGAGGGGCACATGACCTGCGCCGAGCTGGCCCGGGCCAAGGGCTCGGCCATCCGGGGCGAGGGCCACTACAACGACACGACCATGGGCCCGGAAGCCTCCATGTGCGCCCAGGTGGCGGAGGTCGAGGTGGATCCCGAAACCGGCCAGGTGGAGTTGCGCAAGGTGACCGCGGCACTGAACACCGGGACCATTCTGAACCCGCTGATGCACCAGGGCCAGATCGACGGCGCCATCGTCATGGGGGTGGGCTACGCTCTGATGGAGGACGTGCAGTTCGACGATGGCAAGGTCACCACCGCCAACCTCGGCGATTACAAGATCCCCACCATCCGCGACGTGCCCGAGCTGCGCACGGCATTGATCCAGTCCGACCTCGGCAGCGGCCCCTACAACAGCATGAGCATCGGCGAGACGCCCATCATCCCGTTCGCCGCGGCGGTGGCCAATGCCGTGGCCGACGCTACCGGGTCACGGGTCCGGTCGTTGCCCGTCACGGCCGAGAAGGTTCTGTCCAGGATGTCCGAGTCGGGCGCGTCGGCCGCTCGAACCGCCCGCCAAGGGCTGGACAGTGTCCTGCCTCGTGACTAGCGCTACGAAACTGCGCAGGAACTGTTGTCGTCGCCAAGGTGTTGTCGTTGCCAAGGCGCGCTGACGAGTTGTGGCCGATAACACGCGCAACCCGGTCGACGGCAGGAGGACCCGTAGTTTCGTGAAGCCATTTTTCAGGCAGCGCACCGGCTTCCTGTCTACTTGGTGGGTCGTGTTCGCCGGCGCGATCGCCCACGCCGTCAGCACCGGCTTGGCCTATTTCGGTCTGAGCGCCTATTTCCCGTCCTTCGAGCGGGAGTTCGGCTGGAGCCGCACCGCCATCTCCGGCGCCTTCTCCATGGCCCGCGTGGAGTCCGGCCTGCTGGGGCCGGCGGAGGGGTACATGACCGACCGCCTGGGTCCCAGGCGGGTCATGTACCTGGGCATCGTGATCTGCGCCCTGGGCTTCCTCGGCATGAGTCTGGTGAACTCCCTGCCCATGCTCTACGTCGCCATCGTCGCGGGCATCGTGCTGGGTTCCAGCATCGGCTTCTACATCCCCGTCAGCGTGGTGGTGGCGACGCTGTTTCGCGCCCGCCGGAGCCTCGCCTTCGGCATCTTCCGCATGGGGCCGGGCCTGTCCGGATTGCTGGTGCCGGTGGTGGGCTTCATGATCGTGTGGTGGGGCTGGCGCGCGGCGTCGGTAGCCTCGGCGGTGATCATCGTGGCCATGGGCTGGCCCTTGGCCCGGGCCATCGGAAACGCCTATGAACGGGGCGCCGGGTTGCCGGGGCCATCGGAGAAGATGCGTTCCAGGGGCGCCCCTGCCACGGCGCCGGCGCCTGGGGTCTCGCCCCCGCCGCAGGCGTCCGACGAGGCATTGTCGCCAAGCGCCGGTACCGAGGCCCCCGTCCCCGAGGTGTCACTGACCCTCAGGCAGACGCTCCGCACCCGTTCGTTCTGGCTTCTCGCCGCGGTCATGGGGCTGCGGCAGATGGTCACCGAGGGGATCTCGGTCCATCTCGTCATCCTCCTGGTGGACCGGGGCTGGAGGCAGGAAGTGGCCAGCGGGCTGCTGGGCACATCCGCCCTCATCGGCGTCCCGTCGCGCCTGGCCTTCGGCTGGATGGGAGACTTCATCGACAAGCGCAAACTCATGATCGGCCTGCTCGGCGCCCTGAGCGTGGCGGTCCTGGTCATGGGCACGACGACTTCATCGTCCTGGTTCATGGCGGCGTTGGTGGTGTACTCGCTCTGCTACGGCGGCCTCGCCTCGCTCCAGGAGCCCATCCGCGCCGACTACTTCGGCATCCGCCACTTCGCCAGCATCCAGGGCTTCAGCCGCCTGTTCGTCACCGCCGGCAGCGTCATGGGCCCCGTCAGCGCCGGCTTCTTCTACGACCTCACCCACAGCTACACCGTGCCCCTCGCCATCTTCGCCGGCTCCGCCTTCACCTCCACCGTGCTGATGTGCTGGACCACGCCGCCCGCCCGCACCGCGTCCACTACGTGAACTGCCTCCTGGGAAGTACCCGTCCGGGTCTGGAGCATCAGATCGGGGAAGCAAGATTGGATATTTCTTCCTGGGCGTGGTAGTTTTTCAGAGAATTTGCAGCCGATAAAGGGAGATTGCATGAAGCTAAAGGAAGATACGGATAACCATGAGATTCTGACGTTGGCGGAGGCAGCGGCATTCATCCGGGTCAGTGAGAAGACGCTCGGAGAGATGGCCCGTACAAGGCGGATTCCATCACAAAAGGTAGGGAGAGAATGGCGCTTCTTGCGCGCCGGCCTCGAAGCGTGGCTTGGTGGTGACGGTGCCCGTACGGCGATGAATGCAAACCGCGCCGTGGACGGTTCCGGTCTTGTTTCGGAACCCGTCACCGACGCGGCGGTGCAATTCGAGTTGCTTCCCTCCTCGGGTTTTCGTGACACCGGATTCTCGGAGAACCATGACCGTGCCCTCCATCGTTGGGTGCCATGGATCGCCGGCTTTTCCGGGTCGTTTGTTGCCGGAGTGCTTGACGCGGTACGGAGCCATGGGCGCAAGATGCGTGTCCTGGATCCTTTCGCAGGTGTCGGTACGACGCTGATCGAAGCGCTCAAGCAAGGTGACGATGCAGTCGGCTACGAGATCAATCCGTATGCGGCTCTGGCATGCAAGGTCAAATCCCGCGCGGCCGAATATGACCTTGCCACGCTGGAAACGACCCTTGACCGCTTCAAGGAATATGGTGATGACGAGTCGTGGTTGAATGACACACCGACTTCGGAAAAACCAGGGGGTTTCCGCAGTCGAGTGCCGTTTTTCAGCGAGTCCGTAGAACGGCAGGCATTGGCTTGCTTGGATTTCATCTCGGAAGAAACGACTGACTGGGTGAGGGAGCTGTTCCGCGTGGCGTTTGGTTCCGTCATGGTGAGCTTTTCGAATTACTCGTACGAACCGAGTCTCGGCACCCGCGCCGGCGCCGGAAAGCCCGACATCGCTCATGCCGAGGTCTTCGGGACGGTACGGCGTAAGCTGTTGGAGATGTACGAAGATATCGTTGCGTTCCAGGGATGGATGGCGAGGCACCGGCAAATCCCGCGCGCGACGGTTCATCCGATGTCCTATTTCGACCACGCCGCCCGGACCGAACCGCACAGCATTGATGTGCTCATCACCTCACCCCCTTATCTCAACAACTACCACTACGTCAGAAATACACGTCCGCACCTGTTTTGGCTCGGGATGGTAGACAATTCCGCCGACTTGAAGACCATCGAGCATCAGAGCTTCGGACAGTTCTGGCAGACCACGCGATCCGGGCCGGAGATAGCTCTAAAGCCGTGTCTTCCGCACTTGGCGGAACAGTTGCAGGCGCTCAGGGCATGTCATCCCGAAAAGGGTGCCTATGGAGGGCCGGGATGGGCGAACTATGCCACGGCCTACTTCAATGACTGTCAGCGGTTTTCCGTGCTCACCCGGTCTCTCATGCGCTCCGGTGGTACCGTCGTGGTCGTCATCGGCAATAACATCCTTCAGGGCATCGAGTTTCAGACGGACAAATTGTTCGCGGAAATCGTGGAAATGGAAGGGTTCGAGGTGGTGGATTTGCACGAGGTGCGCAAAAAACGCACCGGCAACAGTATCGTCAATTCATCGGTGCGGGTTGGCGCAGTCAATCACGGCACGCGATTGTACGAAACGGCGGTCGAGCTCCGCGTCCCTTGATTCACGTTGCAGAGGTCAACGATGCGATAATGTCGCTCGCTGTCTCTTCGGCTTTCAGAGCCTCGGCCCACGGCCGTCCTGGATGAACGACATCCCAGCGGGGCCGCCGCATGCCACGACGGCCTCGTCCGGGATCGTGGTTGCCGAACCCGTCGATCACCGTATTCCACGCTGGCTTGAAATGGTTGATCAAGAATCGTTCCGCAAGCGTGATCCACACGGGCTCTACCACCAGAAAACGACAGCGGAACTCGTTCAGGTCCAGATTGATTGCATGGTCGATGGATTTCGCGTGGTCTCCCAACCGCCGGTACAATTCATGGGTCGGCTCGGGGACCTTGCTTGTGCTGCCTTTCCTGCCGCCCGATGGAACCGCTTTTCCGACATAGATTGGCGTGCTCAGCTCTCTCGACACGAGAGAGGCGTAGAACGGAAGTGCGCCAAGGTAGTAGAGTGCATAGACGCCGGAGCCAGAAAAGGCGTCTTTTGGCGGCAGCTCACCGTCTGTGGTGTCCAGGAGAGCGCGCACAACACTCCTGGCGAGATTTTCGTAGTCGAGTGGGTCGTAAACTTCCGCCATATTCCCAATACGCAATTGCTTCAGCAGAGACTTGGGTGAGCTATTTCTTTACTTCAACGATTCGGTTCTGACGGCCGGAGCCAGACTCGGATTTCGCCGCGGATTTCATGGACGGTACAAATCGTGCGAGTGGACGTACCCGTCTGACATCAAGATGTCAACGGCTTGAGCGCGGCGTGGTTATAGAAGGGGTATCGGTTATGTTTGGCGACTCGCCGTGGTACAATAAGGTATGACACAGGACAGATTTTTGTTTTGACTGACTCTGCTGGATATCAAGGCGGAGGCTCTGTCGGGTGGACTTTCTGCCCCAGTTGCGGACAAGTCCTCGAACAGGGGCGAGAGTGCGTACGGGGGAGGGGATGGAGCTTTCGGAAGTCACGCTCGGCGCGCGCTGAAGTGCCAGGCACGGGATGCGTGGATTGGCTGGACGCTACGCCACAAGTACGACCCGCTGCATCGGATAGCCAACAACACCCGGTTCCTGCTGCTGCGCCCGGTGCCCCACGTCGGGTCTCGGGTGCTGGGGGCTGTGCAGGGGCACCCCTGCCATCCGCCACTTCGCCAGCATCCAGGGCTTCAGCCGCCTGTTCGTCACCGCCAGCAGCGTCATGGGCCCCGTCAGCGCCGGGTTCTTCTACGACCTGACCCACAGCTACACCGTGCCCCTCACCATCTTCGCCGGCTCCGCCTTCACCTCCACCGTGCTGATGTGCTGGACCACGCCGCCCGCCCGCACCGCGTCCACTACGTGAACTGCCTTAAAGATGGGCTAACCAGTTGATTTGGTTGAAGGTTCAGGGGGAGAGGTGGGAGAGCCAAGCAATGCTTGCCTCCTGCGGGGAGGCGTAATATAAATGTAGGTGGGCGTGCCAAACCAAACGTAGGGGGGAACTATGATGGCCGAACTGCAGACGTTTCCCAACGCCATCTATGCGACTTACCTGACCGGCAAAGCGGGCACGACCGGAGCGATGCTCGTATTCCAGGACGGTGTGATTGCTGGTGCTGATGCAGGTGACAGTCAGTACGATGGCGAATACCGGCTCGCGCCGGACCACGAGAATATTATCGGGTCGATCAAAATAACGATACCGGCTGGCGTGCCGACGATTACCGGTGTCTTGTCAGCGGAGCGTCCCTTCACATTCGACGTACCCTTTCGGTTTCCAATCGAGCTTGATCCCGATACAGTCTATCGTATCGAAACGCCAACCGGTCCGGTCAACGCGAAATTCAAAAAGCTACGGATCTTGAATGCATGAGCGCCAATGAGTGGCTGACAATAATCGCAATCATTGTCGGACCGATTGCGGCCGTCTCGACCCGTTTCCTCCACCTCCCGAATAAACGCTCATGGCCCTGTGCACTTGCCAGTATGACCGAAGTGTCTTGTATGGACATGAAAGAATGTTTTGCATAGACGCAAATGACTCGCGTGTCTGGCCGGATCAGAGGAGGCGATGAAACAGTCCGGATTCAATGTCCCCAGGGAGGATCGGTACTTCGAGGACTACGTGGCCGGCTCGGTGCACGAGTTCGGCCCCGTCAGCCTCGATGAGACCGAGATCATCGAGTTCGGCAAGCGTTTCGTGCCGCAGCCGTATCACGTCGATCCGGAGCTGGCGAAGAAGACCCTTTACAAGGGGCTCATCGCCAGCGGCTGGCACACGGCCGCGGCCATGATGCGGGTTTACTCCGACAACTACCTGTCGGCGGTGGCGAACCTCGGCTCGCCCGGGGTGGACGAGCTTCGCTGGAATACGCCCGTACGGCCGGGCGACCGGCTGACGGTGCGGGTCACGGTCCTGGAGACTCGACGGTCGAACTCCAGGCCCGACCGCGGCATCGTCAACTCGCTACTCGAAACCCTGAATCAGGACGGCGCGGTGGTCATGAGCATGAAGATGATCAACTTCATGACCGCACGACAGCCCGCCGTACAGGAACCGATATCCCGATAAGAGGAAAGCGCGGCGGTTGGTTCGCGCTCGGCACTGCAAACCGGAGCGAGGAGGGACGTGATCTACGACATTGAAATCAATTCCGCGGCGCACTATCCGGCGGCGGACGTGGTGGGTCTGGTGGAGCGGGCGGAGCAGGCCGGCTTCGGCGCGTTCTGGAAAGGCGAATCCAACAGCACCGACCCCATGGTGCTGATCTCGGCCGCAGCCGGCCGCACCAGCGCCATCAAGCTGGGAACGGCCATCTACCACATCTACGGACGCAGCCCGGTGACGCTGGGGTTGCAGGCGGCGACGCTGCAGGACCTCTCGGGCGGACGCTTGTTGCTGGGGCTCGGCGTGGCCAACCAGGCCATTGCCGCGTGGCACGGCGGCGTCTTCGACCGCCCGTTGCGGCGCGCGCGCGAGTACATGGAGATCGTGCTCAAGGTGGCCGCGGGCGAGCGCGTCGAGTACGAAGGCGAGATCTACCGCACCGGCAAGCGCTTCCAGCTCTCGTGGAAGCCGCGGTATCCGCGGGTGCCCATCTATCTGGCAGGCCTGGGCCCGCAGATGACCCGGCTGGCGGGAAGGATATCGGACGGGGTCTTCATCAACATGGCGACCCCGGACAAGATTCGCGAGATCGCGGCTGGGGCGCGGGCGGGTGCCGAGGCCGCCGGGCGGGACCCGAGCGGGATCGAGATCATCGGCAAGGTGCGCGTGTCCCTCAACCCGGACCGCGAGGTGGCCCGCTCCAAGCTCCGGCAGGCGCTCACCTTCTACAACATCGCGGACCATTACAGCGACATGCTGCGGGGGCAGGGCTTCGTGGATGAGGTGGACGCGGTCCAGGAGGCGTTCAAGGGCGGCGGCTTCAAGGCCGCCATGGCGGCCCTCACCGACGACTACATGGACCGGCTGCCGGTGATCCCGGCGACGTCCGTCGCAGAGATCAAGGACCGGCTGGCGCCGTACCTGGAGGCCGGGGTGACGCGGATGGTGGTGCCGTACGTCCCCGTGAGCGAGCCCGCGGCCGAGGACGCCGGGCGGTTCATCACTGCCTGGGAAAAGGAATCCGCCGTCTGACTTTCCGCTGGCGAGCGGGCAGGTCGGGGCGGGTTTCAACCCGCCCGTGCCCGTTTCCGGCGCCGCATTCGGCTGGCGGGCAAGAGCAAGCAATCGGAAAGCGAGGAGACCATGTGTGATTTCGCTGCAGACGCGGAGGCCGCCGGCATCCTGGTAGGCCGGACCCTCACCCTGGAACGCGTCCGCCAACTCAATGCCAAGGACTACTTCTATCAGATGCTCAAGGACAACCCCGCGATGCTCAAGATCTATCCGGGCATCGAGGACGAGTTGCTCGAGAACGCCATCGACTGCCACATCCACGCGTATCCCGACTTCGTCCAGCGCTCGCAGGACATGATCCAGATCGCGGTGGAGGCGTCCAGGGCCGGGATGCGGGCGTTGGCCTTCAAGGACCACTGGAACGTCAGCGCCAACGCCTGCTACCTGGCCCAGCGCCACGTCGACTACCTGATCGAGACCGGGGAGCTGGAGCACCGGGTGGAGGTCTACGGCGGCGCGGGCACCTGCCACGGCATGAATCCCGAGTATGTCCGTATTGCGCTGCAGTACCCCAACGCCAGGATGATCTGGTTCCCGACCTTCACCTCCCTGGGGTTCTGGCGCAGCGCGGGCCACCCGGAGAAGGGCGGCGTGCGGCTGGTGAGCGAGGAGGGCGAGGTGCTGCCCGAGGTGGTGGAGATCATGAAGCTGGCGGTGGAGCACAAGGCGGGCATCGGCTTCGGCCACACCGACTTCCAGGAGTTGTTGCCGCTGGCGAAGAAGGCGAAGGAGCTGGGCGTGCGCGCGACCCTGGACCACCCGCTGCTGGAGCTCAACAAGCTGCTGCTGGACGAGATGAAGGAGCTGGCGGACCTCGGGGTGTTCGTGGGCACCTACTGCCAGCCCATGATCCCGAGCCTGTACCAGCCCGTGGCCGACCCCATGGAAACCGTCAAGACCATCGCCGAGATCGGCCCCGAGCGCTGCATCATCGGCAGCGACTTCGGCCAGGTGCTGCATCTCAACGCCATCGACGGCATGCGCGTGTTCATCCGTGCGCTGCTGGGATTCGGCATCACCCAGGAGCAGATCGCCGTCATGCTCAAGGACAATCCGGCCAGGCTCATGTGGCTGGACGACTGAGAGACCCGGGGAAGGAGTTGACGGAAATGGCGGAACCACTGAATCGACACAGCCGGGCCATCACCCAGGGGCCGGATCGGGCGCCCTCCCGGGCCATGTTCAAGGCGGTGGGGTTGACGGACGAGGATCTCGACCGGCCGCTGGTGGGCATCGCCAACACCTGGATCGAGGTCATGCCGTGCAACTTCCACCTGCGCCGGCTCTCGGCCAGGGTGAAGGAAGGGATTCGCGCCGCCGGCGGAACGCCCATCGAGTTCAACACGGTGGCGGTCTCGGACGGCATCTCCATGGGCACCGAAGGGATGAAGGCATCGCTCATCAGCCGCGAGGTCATCGCCGACTCCATCGAGCTGGTCACCCGCGGGCATCTGTTCGACGCAGTGGTGGCGCTGTCCGGGTGCGACAAGACCATCCCGGGCACGGTCATGGCGCTGGCGCGGCTGGATCTGCCCTCGCTGATGCTTTACGGCGGCTCCATCATGCCGGGACGGTTCCAGGGGCGCGACGTGACCATCCAGGACGTGTTCGAGGGGGTCGGCGCCCACGCGGCCAAGCGCATGACCGACGCCGAGCTGCGCGACCTGGAGAGCCGCGCCTGTCCGGGCCCGGGGGCGTGCGGCGGACAGTTCACCGCCAATACCATGGCCACCGCCTTCGAGATCCTGGGGATCTCCCCCGTCGGCACCGCCAGCGTGCCGGCCATGGACGAGCGGAAGGACGACGTGGCGTTCCGCGCCGGCGAGATGGTCATGGAGCTCGTGCGGAAGAACCTCACCGCGCGGCGGATCATCACGCGGACGGCGCTGGAGAACGCCATTGCCGCGGTGGCGGCCACCGGCGGCTCCACCAACGCCGTGCTGCACCTGCTCGGCGTGGCGCGCGAGGCGGGGGTGGATCTGCGCATCGACGACTTCGACCGCATCAGCTCCCGGACCCCGTTGATCGCGGACCTGAAGCCCGGCGGCCGGTTCGTGGCCAACGACCTCTACCGGGCCGGCGGCGTCCCGCTGGTGGCGCGCCGGCTGCTGGACGCGGGCCGGCTGAACGGCGATTGCATGACCGTCACCGGACGGACTCTCGGCGAGGAAGTCCGGGAGGTGGAGGAGACGCCGGGCCAGGAGGTGGTGCGACCGGTGTCCGAACCCCTGAAGCCCACCGGCGGGCTCGTGATCCTCAGGGGCAATCTCGCGCCGGAGGGCTGCGTGGTCAAGGTCGCCGGCCACGAGCGCACCCGGCACAGTGGGCCGGCGCGGGTGTTCGACCGCGAGGAGGACTCCTTCAAGGCGGTGCAGAACGGCGAGATCCAGGCGGGCGACGTGGTGGTGATCCGCTACGAAGGGCCCATGGGAGGGCC
Source organism: uncultured Binatia bacterium (SeqCode) (assembly GCA_965214905.1). Classification (GTDB taxonomy): domain Bacteria; phylum Desulfobacterota; class Binatia; order UBA9968; family JAJDTQ01; genus JAJDTQ01. The sequence continues at coordinate 847,633 of OZ243984.1, read as the reverse complement.
GGGCATGCGCGAGATGCTGGGCGTGACCGCGGCCTTGGTCGGCGCCGGCCTGGGCGAGTCCGTGGCGCTCCTGACCGACGGCCGGTTCTCCGGCGCCACCCACGGCCTCATGGCCGGCCACGTGGCTCCGGAGGCGGCCAAGGGCGGCCCCATCGCCGCGGTGCGGGACGGCGACACCATCGTGTTCGATGTCGATGCCAGACGGCTGGACGTGGAGTTGTCCGAGGAAGAGATGGACAAGCGGCTGCGCCAGTGGAAGGCGCCGGAGCCCCGCTATGCCGGCGGCGTCATGGCCAAGTACGCCCGGCTGGTATCGTCGGCCGCGGAGGGTGCGGTTACAGGGTAGATGGATGCCCGGACCCGTCCTTGCGGCGAAAGCCGGAATGACGGCTCGGACATTGACGGGCGGTTCTTTCCAGGAGGTTGTCATGGCCAAGTACAACAAGCTGTCCATGCCCATCAAGGACGTGAAGGACAAGGAGTTTCTGGCGCGCCGGCTGAACTGTGAGGGGGTCGGCTTCGGCATCGTCCGCATCAAGCCGGGCGAGGGCGCGGAGTACGTGCACCAGCACAAGGTGCAGGAGGAGGTGTTCATCACCCTCGAGGGCGACGGCACCCTCATCCTGGACGGCCGCCGGATCGCCATGCCCGAGGGCACCATCGTCCGGGTCAGTCCGGAGGTCAACCGGGCCATCGGCAACGACTCGAAGCGGGACGTGGTGTTCCTCATCATGGGAGGCATCCCGCCGAAGGACTTCCCCCTGGGCGGCCGGACGCTTTTCGGCGACGGCATCCCGCACCGGGACAAGGTGCCTCGCTGGAAGAAGGCTTGAAAGCTTCCATTGAACCCTTGCCCCGGTCGTACTAACATGAGCGGCGCGGATGAGTCTTCGGGAGGCCCTCGATGAGCGAACACGAGCGAGACCTGGATCGTGACGTTGTCGTTGAAACCGAGAAGAAGCTCAAGCGGCCGTCCCTTTTCAAGGTGTTGCTTCACAACGACGACTACACCACCAGGGAATTCGTGGTCCGGATCCTGGAGTACGTCTTCAACAAGGACAACACCGAGGCCGTGCATATCATGTTGCATGTGCACCGGAACGGCATCGGCGTGGCCGGGGTCTATCCCTACGAGGTGGCCGAGACCAAGGTGAAGACCGTGGAGGGTCTGGCGCGCCAGTACGAGTTTCCGCTCAAGTGCAGCATCGAAGAGGAATGACGTGATCACCAAGAACCTGGAGGCCGTGCTCAAGGCGGCGTTCGACGAGGCCAGGAAGCGGCGGCACGAGTTCGTCTGCGTCGAGCACCTGCTCTGGGTGCTGCTCGAGGACAAGAGCGCCAGCGACGCCATCGTCAACTGCGGCGGCGATCTCGACCGGTTGCGGCGTGAGCTCGAGGAGTTCTTCGCGACGCGCCTGGAGGGGCTGCCGGAGGGCGTGGACAAGGAGCCGGAGCAGACCCTGGGATTTCATCGCATCGTCCAGCGGGCTTTCATTCACGCGCAGTCGTCGGAAAAGGCCGAGATCCAGGGGAGCGACCTGCTGGTGGCGATGTACCGCGAGCAGCAGTGCTACGCGCGTTATCTGCTGGAAGCGCAGGACATCAGCCGCTTCGATCTCATCAACTACGTCTCCCACGGCGTCTCCAAGCTGCCGGAGGAAGAACCGCAGCACTCGCCCGGGGCGGAGGAGGACGAGGAAGGCGGGCAGGGGCGCCAGCGCAATCCGCTGGAAGTCTTCACCGTCGAGCTGGTGGAAAAGGCCTCGAAGGGGCTGTTGGACCCGCTCATCGGCCGGAACAACGAGATCGCCCGTACCCTCCACGTGCTGTGCCGGAGGCGCAAGAACAATCCCATTTACGTGGGCGACCCGGGCGTGGGGAAAACCGCCATCGCCGAGGGGTTGGCCCTGCGGATCCATGAGAAGACGGTCCCCGAGGCGTTGCTGAACACCCGCATCCATGCCCTGGACATGGGCGCGGTGCTGGCCGGCACCAAGTTCCGCGGCGAGTTCGAGGCGCGGTTGAAGGGCATCATCACGGCGCTCAAGGGCAACCCCGACGCGGTCCTGTTCATCGACGAGATTCACACCGTGGTCGGCGCCGGCGCCACCAGCGGCGGCTCTCTGGACGCCTCCAACATTCTGAAGCCCGTGCTCGCTTCCGGCGAGCTCAAGTGCATCGGCTCCACCACCTACCACGACTACCGGAGCTACTTCGAGCGGGACCGGGCGCTGTCGCGGCGATTCCAGCGCATCGAGGTCCCGGAGCCGAGCATCGACGAGACCTTCAGGATCCTCCAGGGCCTGAAACCCCACTACGAGAAGCACCACGGGGTGTCTTACAGCCAGGCGGCGCTGCGAACCGCGGCCCGGCTCTCGGCCAAGCACATCAACGACCGTTTCCTGCCGGACAAGGCCATCGACGTCATCGACGAGGTGGGCGCCTCGGTGCGGATCCTGCCGCCGGAGAAACGCAAGAAGACCATCGGCCCCAGGGACGTGGAGCAGATCGTCGCCACCATGGCGAAGATCCCGCCGCGCAGCGTCTCCACCTCCGACAAGGAGCAATTGGCCAACCTCGACCGGAACCTGAAGCTCGTGGTCTTCGGCCAGGACGAGGCCATCGACGCTCTCGCCAGCACCATCAAGCTCTCACGGTCCGGTCTCGGTCAGCCCGAGAAGCCCACCGGCTGCTTCCTGTTCTCGGGACCCACCGGGGTGGGCAAGACCGAGGCGGCCAGGCAGTTGGCCCAGATCATGGGCATTGAGTTCCTGCGCTTCGACATGAGCGAGTACATGGAGAAGCACACGGTGTCGCGCCTGCTGGGCGCGCCTCCGGGATACGTGGGCTTCGACCAGGGCGGGCTTTTGACCGACGCCATACGGAAGACGCCCTACGCCGTGCTGCTGCTGGACGAGATCGAAAAGGCGCACCCGGACCTGTTCAACGTGCTGCTGCAGGTGATGGACCACGCCACCCTCACCGACAACAACGGCAAGAAGGCCGACTTCCGCAACATCATCCTGATCATGACCACCAATGCCGGCGGCCGGGAGATGAGCGGCGCCGCCCTGGGATTCGCCCAAAACTCCAACGTCGGCAAGGGCAAGGAAGCCATCGAGAAGATGTTCAGCCCGGAGTTCCGCAACCGCCTGGACGCCACCATCTTCTTCAATTCCCTGAGCCCGGCGGTCATCGGAAAGGTCGTCGACAAGTTCATCACGCAGCTCGACGCCCAGTTGAACGAGCGGAAGGTCACCATCCAGCTCGAATCCGCGGCCCGGAGCTGGCTCGCCGAGCGCGGCTACGACCCCCAGTTCGGCGCCCGCCCCATGGCCCGCCTCATCGACAACGAGATCAAGAAACCCCTGGCAGACGAGATCCTGTTCGGGCGGCTCCAGAACGGCGGCCGCGTCCGCATCGGCGAGAAGGACGGCAAGCTGGTGTTCGAGTACGGAGGGTGACAACGGCCAAGCGGCCGGCGGTCCCTCCACGCCGTTCAGGGGGAGAGGACACCCAAGGTGCGAAGCAGGCCTATGCGTGTTTTCTCCAGGCGCAGGCGGTGGTTGAGTAAATCGAATTCGGCGTTCAGGAAGGATTGCCGGGCACGAATATGCTGCACGTAAGTGGCGCGGCCGACGTCCAGCTTGTTCTCGGTCAGCTCCACGACCTCCTGAATGTCGCCGATGGCTGCCTCGAATTCCCGCAGGGCCCTGACCAGGCCATCAAGCCTGGCCCAACCGGCCTGTACCTCGCTTTCGATACGCTCCTGCTCCGCGGCCAATTCCCGTTGTGCCGTCTCCACGGCCAACCGGGCACGGCGCAGGAGAGAGTGTTTGAGCCCCCCCTGGTACAGATGCATGAACAGGTTGACGCCGCCTTCGATATCATGGGTAGCGATCTCCCCCACCTTGTCGGTGTTCGCGTTGAATTCCAGGCTCAGGGTAGGCCGAAAATCCGCCTCTCGGAAGGCCAGGGCGCCCTCCGCAGCTACCAGCCGCTGGCGGGCTCGCGACAGAGCCGGAGATTGCCGTTCACTGCGAGCCAGCGCGTCTTCGAGACTGGCGGGGGTCGCCACTTCCAGGCCGGCCAGGGAAGCAGGCGCCAGGTGTTTGCGGTCGGCTCCCGTAAGTCGCGCAAGTCGAGCCCGCGCGACTCGGTAGAGTGCATCGGACTCGATCCGTCCGGCCCGGGCCCGATGCAGGCGGCGCAGGATTTCGTACAGTTCGGTACGGTCCAGGGCTCCGAGTGCGATACGCTGGCGGGCACTTTTCTCGAGCTCGGCCACCGCGCCTTCAAAGGCACGCAGACGATCCATGATACGGGCCTGAAACAACTGTTCGGAAAAACTCAGTGCAACCTCCGCCAACACACCCTGGCGGATCTCTTCGGCGGCGTATTCCGCCTCGGAGATCTCCGCCTCGACCTGCCGTAAGCGGCTTGATATGCGCCCGAACGCATAGAGATTCTGGCTGACCTGTACCCCGCCGAGGGCCGAGTGGCCTTTGTAAACCGAAGTGGCCCGCGCCTGGTTGCGATTATAGGCATAACCGGTATTGCCCGTCGCCGACACGGTGGGGCGACGGCTGCTGTTCACCTCTTCCAACCCCTCTCGGGCCTGGGCGATGCGGCCTTCTGCCGCCTGCACCCGCGGGTCCCGCGCCAAGGCATCGCGAAACGCCTGCGCCAACGTGTAAGCACCGGCGGGCCCGGATTCCGGTGCCGGCGGATGAGGGGCATCAGGCCCTTCCTCCATCGCACAAACCGGCGTGGACAACATCCACAAACACACCAGAAGGAGATACCGCATCTCCTATTCTTCCACCAAAGCCTTGTTCAGCACGTCGGTCAGCGGTTCGAGAAGATAGTCCATGGCGGTACGCTCCTCGCCGGTAAACATGATCTCCACCGGCATCCCCGGACCGATTTGCACCTCTCCCAGCTTTGCCAGTTCCTCCTCGGGCACCAGGATACGAGCAAGGTAATAAGGCTCCGGGGCCGCGGGGTCCTGGAGGGTATCAGGAGAGATGCGCTCCACGCGGCCTTGCACCTGCGGCGTGGTACGCCAGCGAAAGGCGGAAAAACGCAACCTGGCTGCCTGTCCCGGGGAAACGTTGTCGACATCGGTGGGGCGGACCCGACCCTCCACCATGAGCCTGTCCTCGCTGGGTACGATGTTCATGATCGGGCTCCCTGGAGCGATCACCCCGCCCAGCGTATGCGCGGTCAGTCCGATGACCTTGCCATCCTGCGGCGCTACGATGCGGGTCCGTTGCAATACGTCACGCACCGCCGCCATGCGTTCCCGGGTCTCGAACAATTCCTGCTGCGCCTTGGTGATCCGATCCGAGACCTCCGTGCGCAAGGCATGCTCGAGTTGAATGATTTGCTGACGAGTCTCACCGATGGCTACCCGGCCGGCGGCGACCTCCGCAGCGATGCTGGCGGCCCGACCCATGCCCTGCTCGTATTCCCGCTGTCTTGCGATCAGCATGCCCTCATCAACCAACTGCTTTTCATACAGGGCATTCAGACTTTTCAGGTCACGCTCGATCAGCGTCTGCTCACGCAGTCGCGCTTTCCGGCTCGCCTCCAGGCCATGAATCTTTTCCTCAAGCTGGTCGATACGGCGTTCCAGTATCTCGATCTGACCCTGGTATTGACGGCGGCGCACCTCGAACAGGTCCTGCTGCACCGCCAGGATATCGGCGACGCGCGGCTCTTCGCTCTTGTCGAGCAACTCCTGCGAAAAGGTAACCTTGTCATGCAGCAAACGTTCGGCGTTAAGCCGGTTGATCTCCGCCAGTCGCGCGTAGTAGCGGTTCTTCAGGAGCTCCAACTCGGCACGCGCCTGGGTTCCGCTCAACTCGATCAGAATATCTCCCGCCTCGACCTCGCTGCCCTCCTCCACGTACAGCTTCTCCACGATGCCCCCCTCCAGGTGCTGTACGGTCTTGTGTGCCGTATCCACGACCACCGAACCGGTCGCGACCACCCCTTCGGTCAGGGGAACCAGCGAGGCCCAGGCGAGGAACCCGCCCAAGGCGACGACGATCACGATAATCCCCACCCGCATCGCCAAGTCGCGTGACAGGCGCTCCTGCAACTCCGTTTTCTCATCCATGCTGTTTCGGCCCGTCTTGATCTCCTATCCCCGCTGTTTTCTGGCTCCGGTCTCCGCCGGGCGCAGGAAGCGCTGCAACACTTCCTGACGCGGGCCGGCCTCCACCAGAACTCCATCCTTCAACACCATCAGTTGCTCCATCGCCCGTAGCAAACGCAGGTTATGGGTCACCGTCAGCACCGTCACCCCACGCTTGGCCAGGGCCTGCAAGGTATCGAACAGGGCCGACTCCCCTTCCGTATCGAGGCTCGCGTCCGGCTCGTCCAGCACCACCAGCACCGGGTCGCCATACAAAGCCCGCGCCAAGGCCACACGTTGGCGTTGGCCGGCAGACAGGTTCGTACCCTCGGCCGCTACCGGCGTGTTGTAGTTCTCCGGCAGGTGCATGATCATCTCGTGGCAGTGCGCCAAGCGCGTCGCAGCGATCACGGCCTCGTCATCCGGTTCGCCCAGCCGGGCTATGTTCTCCGCCACGCTGCCCTCGAACAACTCCACCTCCTGCGGCAGGTAACCGACATGCTGCAGGCGGCTGGCGGTGGGCCAATCGCCTATGGCCGCCCCATCCAGGCGCACCGCCCCGACCTGTGTCGGCCATACCCCCACCAGCAGGCGCGCCAACGTACTCTTGCCGCTACCGCTGGGACCGATGAGGCCCGACATCAAGCCCGGTTTCAGCACGAAATTCACCCGCCGCAATACCGGGCGGGTCATTCCCGGAGGGGCCGCGGTCAAGTCCTCCGCTTGCAGCAGTCCGGACGGCCGCGGCAAACTCATGTCCCCACCCTGTTCGGACGGTACCGCCTGGAGCAGGGTATCCAGCCTGCCCCAGGCCTGGCGTGCAGAGACAAACCCTCGCCACGCCGAGATCCCGAGCTGGATAGGCGCCAGCGCCCGTCCCAGGATGATGGAGGCGGCGATCATCATCCCTGGAGTGATCTGCTGTCTCAGTACCAGCCAGGCTCCAAGTCCCAGGATTCCCACCTGCACCACCTGTCGAAACGACTTGGAAGAAGCCAGCAGGACGTTGATCCTCTCCCCGCCCCGGGCCTGGAAGGCAACCGCTCGATCGTGCTTGTCCCGCCAGCGACGCCGAAAACCCGCGAACATCCCCATCGCCGCCAGTACGTCCGCGTGGCGCAGACCGTTCTCCACGAAGCGGTGGGAGTCCGTCGAATGCTCCGCGGCCCTGCGGTACGGCTCCCGGGAAACCCACTCCGTGATCAGGGCCAGCACCAGGATCAGTAACGCGCTGCAGAGCGCCAGGACTCCCAGCCAGGTATGGATCAGAAAGATGGCCGCGATGAAGATCGGCGCCCAAGGCGCGTCGAAGAAAGCCAGCGTGGAAGGGCTGGATACAAATAGGCGCACCGTATCCAGATCACGCATCGGCTGACCGGCACTTTGGCGGAAACGGCGCAGACTGCCCTGGAACACTCCAGCCAGTACCTCGTCGAGCACTTCGAAGTTCAGCGAAAGCGCCACGCGTACCATCAGGCGTTGGCGCACCCATTCCAGCAGACCGAAGCACAGCAACAGAAAGACCGCTACCACGGTTAGCGCGATCAGGGTCTCATGGCTTGCGCTGCTCAATACCCGGTCGTAAATTTGCAGCATGTACACCGGCGCCACCAGCACCAGCACGTTGACGAAGGCGCTGAATACCCCGACCCATAACAAGCCCTTGCGGCATCGGGAGAGCGCGGCCCTCAGCAGCGCTGATTGTGTCAGACCGGAAGAAGCGGGATTTTGCACGAGTGGTATGTCCTGAACGTGATAGGGATCAAAGGGTATTGGGTAAATGGAACAAACAGTTTATTCGGAACACCCCCGCCAGAAGTCCTTATGGCGGGGCCGTTGGGGTGGCGTGCGGTTGCAGGGATTGGCTTTCAGGCGGGATTTGGCTCGGCGTAGCAGTGACAGGCATCACGAGGACGTTGTGACGTGGACTCGACCCGGCCCACCAGCGGCATCCTGTTCGAATCTTCTTACGAGGCGTCACCTTTCCGGGGGCTCATGGCTTGGCCGGAAGGTGACGCCCCATGCCTCGCACGTCGAGACCAAAGCGGTCAAAACAGGAAATCGCCACTGTCCAGGTCAGCGAGGTCGAGGTCCGCGACCGTGATCGTTTCTCCGCCCTGGTCCGTCGCCAGGTCGATGCGGACATGGTCTCCGTCCTGGGTCGCGCTCAAATCGTCGAAGCCGTTGGCCAATCGGAACGCCCGGAGGTCGATCAGATCTTCGCCGTCGGTGAAACCGCGGATGACGCCGCCTTCCGAATTCACATTGACCACCCCGTTCACCGCGATTTCATAATCGCCGGCATAACTCTGTTGGTAACTCTGGGCATGAAGGAAATACGTGCCGGTTTCGGACGGGGTGAAGGAGATCAACGCATTCCTGCCCGGACCGCTGTCATCGTTGTACCCAACCCGGTCTCCGTTCGCATCGTGGATTTCCAGATACGGGTCAGCCACTCCACCGTCCATGGCAAGCCGGTAGTTCTTGTCCGCCGTCAGGTCGATTTCCAGCACATCGAGATCGCCCTCGTGATCGAGCTTGCCCCGGAAGGTATCCCCTACGGTCAGGGGGGGAGCGGCATCTTCCGTGTCCGCCGACAGTACGTTCAGCGTGATTTCATATTCGCCGCCAATGGCACTGCCGGTCTTGGCATGAAGGAAATACGTGCCGGTTTCGGACGGGGTGAAGGAGATCAACGCATTCCTGCCCGGACCGCTGTTATCGTCGCTTGCAACCCACCGCCAGTTCGCATCGTAGAGTTCCAGACGCGGGTCGCGCAACCCCTTTCCGTTCATGGCAATCTGGTAGCTCGTACCCTCGACCAGCTCCATTTTCAGCACATCAAAATCGTCATGGCCGTCGGCAAAGCCGGAGAGCGCATCCTGGAACGTCTTCCCCTCCTCCAGGAGATGAGCGTCCAGGCCCGCTTCCACCTTGACTTGATAATCGCCAGTCCGACCGAGAGGTATGTTGGTGAAAGGGAAGTACGGCTTACTCCCGGCATGAACGAAATACGTACCGGTTTCGGACGGAGTGAAACGCAGCAACGAGTTGGTCCCGTCACCTCCGTTATCGTTGGCTCCGACCCGGTCTCCGTTCGCATTGTGGATTTCCAGGTACGGGTTATCCACTCCGTTTCTACCGACCGTGTCCATGGTAATCCTGTAGTCCGTACCCGCCGTCAGGTCCACTTCCAGCACATCGGTCTCGCCCCAGGAACCGAGCCTCCCCAGGAACGGCGTCCCCACGGTCAGGTGCGATACTTCCCCTTCCTTGTCCACCGCGTCCGTCACATCGGTCACCATGACACGATAATCGCCCACTCCGCCTCCATCCGTCCCGGCACGGATGACAAACTCAATGGATTTGGTCGGGATGAAGGTGAGCAACGCGTTCTGGCCGGGGCCGCTGTCATCGTCGGTTCCAACCCGGACCCCGTACGAGGTGAAGACTTGCAGACGCGGGTCTTCCACCCCGTACTTGCCGACACCGTCCATGGCGATGGTGTAGATCCTGTCCTTCGTCAGGTTGACTCTCAGCGCATCCGTATCCCAGATATGGGTGAGCGTACTCTCGAACGGCTCCCCCACGGTCAGGCGTACGCGGGGATCCGCGCCAGCCACCGTGTCCACGGCGACTTCATAACCGCCGGTATGGCCGCTGTCACTCCCGGCATGGAGGGAATAGGTGCCGGTGACGGCCGGGGCGAAGGTGAACAACGAGTTCTGATTGATTCCACTGTCATCGTCGAATCCAACCCGTCTCCCGTTCTCATCGTAGACTTCCAGATACGGGTCTGCCACCCAGTTTTCACCGGCACTTCTCAAGCTGACGTGGTAGGCCGTACCCGCCGTCAGGTCCACTTCCAGCACATCGGTATCGCCGGCGTAGTCGAGCGTACCCTGGAACGACTCCCCCACGGTCAGGGGCGCAGCGTTATCTTCCGTATCCCCCACGTCCACCGTCACTTCATAATCGCCGTCATGACGTTGTCCTGCACTGCCGGCATGGAGGAAATACCTGCCGGTGGCAGACGGGGTGAAGTAGATCAAGGAGTCCCGGCCGGGACCGCTGTCGTCGTCGGCTTCGACCTGGTCTCCGTTCGCGTCATGGATTTCCAGATACGGGTCTCCCACCCCGTTGGCGCCGACATCGTTCATGGCAATCTTGTAGGTCGTACCCGCCGTCAGGTCGACTCCCAGCACATCGGTATCGCCCGCGTAGCCAAGCGTACCCTGGAACGGTTCCCCCACGGTCAGGGGCGCGGCCTCATCTTCCGTATCCGCCACGTCCACCTTCACTTCATAATCGCCGTCATGTCCTGCACTGCCGGCATGGAGAAAATACCTGCCGGTGGCAGACGGGGTGAAGAACAACAACGAGTTCTGATCGGCACCGCCGTCATCGTCGGATCCGACCCGATACCCGTTCGCGTCATAGATTTCCAGATACGGGTCTTCCACCCCGTTGTCGCCGACACCGTACATGGCGATCTTGTAGGTCGTGCCCGCCGTCAGGTCGACTTTCAGCACATCGGTATCGCCGGCGACATCGGTATCGCCGGAGTGGTCGAGCACACCCTGGAACGCCTCTCCCACGGTCAGGGGGGCGGCGTCATCTTCCGTGTCCACAACCGTGTTCACGGTGACTTCATAATCACCGGCCTGACGTCTGATGCTCCCGGCATGGAGGGAATAGGTACCGGTGACGGCCGGGGTGAAAGTGAACAACGAGTTCTGACCGAACCCGCTGTCATCGTCGGATCCAACCTGTCTCCCGTTCCCATCGTAGACTTCCAGATACGGGTCACTCACCCCGTTGTCGCCGACACCGTCCATGGCGATCCGGTAGGTCGTACCCGCGGTCAGTTCGACTTCCAGCACATCGGTATCGCCGGCGTGGTCGAGCACACCCTGGAACGCCTCTCCCACGGTCAGGAACCCGGCGCCATCTTCCGTATCCGTAACATCTTCCGCATCCGCCTCGTTCACCGTGACTTCATAATCGCCGTCATGGCGGCTGTCGCTCCCGACACGGAGAGAGTACGTATCGGTTTCGGTCGGGGTGGAGAACACCAACGAGTTCTGACCGGGACCGCTGTCGTCGTCGGCTTCGACCCGGGTCCCGTCCGAATCGTAGAGTTCCAGATACGTGTCTTCCACCCCGTTGTCGCCGACACCGTCCACGGCGATCTGATAGGTCGTGCCCGCCGTCAGTTCGACTTCCAGCACATCGGTATCGCCGCTGTGGTCGAGCCCGCCCTGGAACGCCTCCCCCACGGCCAGGGGCCCGACGCCATCTTCCACGTCCGCCTCGTTCACCGTGACTTCATATCTGCCGACCTGGCGGCTGTCACTCCTGGCATGGAGAGAGTACGTGCCGGTGGCAGACGGGGTGAAGAACAGCAACGAGTTCTGACGGGGACCGCTGTCATCGTCGGCTTCAAGCCGGGTCCCGTCCGCATCGTAGATCTCCAGATACGGGTCCCTTACCCCGTTGTCGCCGACACCGTCCAGGGCGATCTGATAGGTCGTGCCCGCGGTCAGTTCGACTTCCAGCACATCGGTATCGCCGCTGTAGTCAAGCGTACCCTGGAATGGCTTCCCCACGGTCAGGGACGCAGCGCCATCTTCCGTATCCGCCTCGTCCACCGTAACTTCATATCTGCCGACCTGGCGAAAATCGGCACTCCTGGCATGGACGAAATACGTACCGCTTTCGGCCGGGGTGAAGAACAGCAACGAGTTATGACGGCGACCGCTGTCCTGGTCGATTCCAAACGAGCGGTCCAGGTACTCATCGGTGACTTCCAGGTACGTGTCTATGTCCCTGTCGGGGTCGACGTCGTTCATGGCAATCCGGTAGGTCTTGCCCGCCGTCAGGAAGACTCCCATCACATCGGTATCGCCGCCGTGGTTGAGCATCCCCTGGAACGTATCCCCCACGGCAAGCGTGTATGGCGACCTTGGGTAGGTCGGGGCATCTCCATTGTCTTCGATCACTTACTACCTCCATGTTCAACTTCGAGAATGGAACCTTGTGTGGTCCCGTCGCGGCTGTTGGTCGAGTTGTCTCCGATGTCGCTCATGGTCATCCTTCCCGAAAATACAAAAATGACCCGAGCCCGGAAAGTATCAAGCCGGCGGATTTTTCGCAACCCGCTACCCCATCCTTGGCGCATCTGCCGGTGAATGATCCAGGGATTTTACGCTCCGCCCCCGGCCTTCTTGAGCGGACTCCCTTCCAGCAGATATTCCTGCCTGGCAATGGTCTCCGAGCGCTCTTCCCGCAGGTAGCGCTCCAGGGCCTGCCGGAATCGCTGGTCCCGGATATAGTGTACGCTGTAGGTCTTGGCCGCCTCCAGGCCGCGGAGGTTCTTGAAGCCGCCGCCGGCGCCGGCCTCGAAGCGGGCCAGGGACTCGTCGATGCAGTGCTCGATGGCGGCGTAGTAGCAGACGTTGAAATGCAGGTAGCGGTGGTCCTCGAAGGCGCCCCAGTAGCGGCCGTAGAGGGCGTCGGGGCCGCGGATGTTGAAGGTCCCGGCGACGATGCGGCCGTTGCGCTGGGCGACGATGGGGCAGAGGAACGGGTGGGGACGCTTCAGCAGCTCGTCGAAGAAGCGGCGGTTCAGGTACTGCCTGCCGTAATAGAGCCGGTCGATGTGGTGTTTGTAAAGCTCGAACAGGGTGCGCTGGATGTCCGGGGTGATCTCGTCGCAAGGCAGCGCGCGGACGCGGATGCCCTGTTTGTCGAGCTCCCGGCGTTCGCGCTTGATCTTGTTGCGGCGCTCGCTCCGGAAGGCGCCCAGATAATCGTCGAAGGTCTCGTACTCGCGGTTCCGCCAGTGGAACTGGAGGCCGATCCTGGGGATGAAGTCGAGGTCCTCCAGCGCGTCCATCTCGTCCGGGCCGCAGAAGTTGATATGAATGGAGGAAAGCTCGTTGCCCCGGCAAATCTCCACCAGTGCCCGGCCCAGGACGGCGATGACGCCCCGGCGGTCGATTCCCGGAGCGGTGAGGAAACGAGAGCCCGCCACCGGCGTGAAGGGCACGCCCACGAGCATCTTGGGATAGTACTGGATGCCCGTCTGCATGGCGTAACCCGCCCACTGGTGGTCGAAGACGAACTCCCCCATGCTGTGGGACTTGAGGTACATGGGGCAGGCGCCGAGGATCTCCTCGCCCCGCTCGACGATGAGGTGGTGGGGCGCCCAACCCGTCTCGTCGCAGACGCAGCCCGACTCCTCCATGCAGTCCAGCCAGTCCCAGCGCATGAACGGCGAGCCGTCCCGCAACAGAGAATCCCACGTCTCCCGCGGTACCTCGTTGATGCGGCGGACGATGCGGACCGAGAGCCGTTCCTCCTCCATGGCCCCACCTTCTTGCCAGAAGGACCGGGTCAGGTCCAGTGAGTCAAGACGGTGACTCTTTTCGCTCTGACCCTGCTCCTGGCGGCCTCCTTCATTCACGCCACCTGGAACCTCCTGCTCAAGAGAGCCAAAGGCGGGCCCGCGTTTCAGTGGCTGTTCGCCGTGCTGTCCGCGGGCCTGTACCTGCCCGCGGTGCTGGCGTTGAACTGGTACCGCCCATTCCACCTGAACGCGGACGTGGTCGCCGTGATCGTGGGGAGCAGCTTGTTGCACACGCTCTATTACGGCGTTCTGCAGCGTGGCTATCGCGTGGGCGACCTGTCCCTGGTCTATCCACTGGCGCGGGGTACCGGGCCTTTCCTGGCGGTCATCGGCGCGGTGCTGATCCTTGGCGAGCGTCCTGCTGCCGGAGTGCTCGCCGGCGGCCTGCTCATCATCCTGGGCGTGTTCGTGTTGAGCGGCCTGGGTGTACGGTCCCGCCCCGACGGGCCGGACCGGGCCGCAGTGATGTACGGGCTGGCCACCGGAGTGGTGATCGCGAGCTATACGCTATGGGACAAGAACGCTGTCAGCGGAATGTCCATCGCGCCGCTGCTGCTCGACTGGGGCACCAACTGCGGGCGCTCCATCCTGTTGGCGCCCATCGCCATGCGCCGCCGGCGCGAGCTGCGCACGGCCTGGCGGGACCATCGGCGGGAGGCCCTGTGGGTGGCGCTGCTGAATCCCCTGGCCTACGTCCTGGTGCTGACGGCGCTGCAAATGACCCCGGTGAGCCACATTGCGCCCGCCCGCGAGATCAGCATCCTCATCGGCTCGTTGATGGGAATACGCCTGCTTGGCGAGGGAAACCCGAAGACGCGGTTGCTGGGCGCGGCGAGCATGACGCTGGGTCTGATCCTCGTCATGACCCATGGGTCACTGCCCTGCAGCCGGTCCGAGTAATCCTGCATGCCGCGTCGGGTCACGCCTTCGGCCAACCAACGTTGGCTGACGTTGGCGGACCCGAACCACGAGGACAACAGCGCCGCGGGAGAACGACTGTGTAGGGGCGGGTTTCAAACCCGCCCGAGTCCGCGTGGCGCCGCCGGCCGGTCCAGGCTCCTGGCGGCCTCGGTCCTGTCGTGGCCTCGGTTGCGTCACGCCGCCAGTTGCCGCAGCACGTACTCCAGGATGCCGCCGTGGCGGTGGTACGACAGTTCCGCGGGCGTGTCGATGCGGCAGGTCACCCGGAAGGTGGTCACCTTCCCCTCGGCGCTCGTTGCGGTCACCTTGAGCTCCTTGCGCACGCTCAGGCCGCCGGCCACGCCGCTGATGTCGTAGGTCTCGAAGCCGGTGAGCCCCAGCGACGCGGCGTTCTCGCCGGGCATGAACTCCAGCGGCAGGATGCCCATGCCGATGAGGTTGCTTCGGTGGATGCGCTCGAAGCTCTCGACGATGGCGGCCTTGATGCCCAGGAGGCGCGGCCCCTTGGCGGCCCAGTCCCGGGACGATCCGGTGCCGTACTCCTTGCCGGCGATGACGATCAGCGGCGTCCCTTCCTCCTGGTACTTCATGGCGGCGTCGAAGATCGACATCTGCTCGTTGCCGGGCTGGTGCACGGTCCAGCCGCCCTCGGTGCCCGGGGCGATCCGGTTCCTCAGCCGCACGTTGGCGAAGGTCCCGCGCATCATCACCTCGTGGTTGCCCCGGCGGGCGCCGTACTGGTTGAAGTCCCTGGGCTCGACGCCGTGCTCGGTGAGATAGCGCGCGGCCGGGCCGTTGCGCTCGATGGATCCGGCCGGCGAGATGTGATCCGTGGTTACCGAATCACCCAGCAGGGCCAGGACCCGCGCCCCTTCGATGTCGCCGGGCTCGGCCGGCTCCGCGGGCATGTCGGCGAAGAACGGAATCTGCCGGACATAGGTGGAGTCGGTGTCCCACGCGAAGAGCTCTCCCTCGGGGACCGGCATGCTCCGCCACAGGTCGTCTCCCTCGAAGACGTTGCCGTACTCCTTCCGGAAGGCATCGGCGGTGACCCCCCTGGCCACCTCCGCGCGCACCTCCTCGGGGGTGGGCCAGATCTCCCGCAGCATCACCGGCTGCCCGTCGGAGTCCTGGCCGATGGGATCGTTGTAGAGGTCCACGTCCATGTTGCCGGCGATGGCGTAGGCCACCACCAGCGGCGGGGACGCCAGGTAGTTGGCCCGGATGCTGGGGTGGATGCGTCCCTCGAAGTTCCGGTTCCCCGAAAGCACGGCCGTGGTCACCAGGTTGCCTTCCTGGATGGCGTTGTCGATGTTCTCCGGCAACGGTCCCCCGTTGCCCACGCAGGTGGTGCAGCCGTAGCCCACCAGATGGAAACCCAACTCTCCCAGGGGCTCCAGCAACCCCGTCTGTTTCAGGTACTCGGTGACCACCTTCGATCCCGGCGCCAAGCTGGTCTTGACCCAGGGCTTGGGCTTGAGCCCCCGGGCCGCGGCCTTTTTGGCCAGCAGCCCCGCCCCCACCATCACCGACGGGTTGGAGGTGTTGGTGCAACTGGTGATGGCGGAGATCACCACCGACCCGTGGGTGAGGTCGAAGGAGTCGCCGTTCTGCCGAACCGGCACGCGGTTGGGGGTATCGCCGCCCTTCATGCTGGGCAGCACCTCGGCGAAGGCCTGCTTGACGCCCCGAAGCGGCACCCGGTCCTGGGGCCGGCGGGGACCCGCCAGACTGGGCTCCACCTCGCCCAGGTCCAGCTCCAGGGTGTCGGAGAAGACCGGGTCGGGCGTGTTGTCGGTCCTGAACAGGCCCTGCTCCTTGCAGTAGGCCTCCACCAGGCTGATGAGCCCGGGGCTCCGGTTCGACAGCTTCAGGTATTCCAGGGTCTCGTTGTCCGCCGGGAAGAAGCCCACGGTGGCGCCGTACTCCGGCGCCATGTTGCCGATGGTGGCCCGGTCCGCCAGCGCCAGGCTCGACAGCCCGGGACCGTAGAACTCCACGAACTTCTCCACCACGCCCTTCTTGCGCAGCATCTGCACGATGGTCAGCACCAGGTCGGTGGCGGTGGCCCCCTCGGGCAGCCGTCCGTGGAGCTTGAAGCCGATGACTTCGGGGATCAGCATGATGAGGGGCTGGCCCAGCATGGCGGCCTCGGCCTCGATGCCGCCCACGCCCCAGCCGACCACCCCCAGCCCGTTGATCATCGGCGTGTGGGAGTCGGCCCCCACCAGCGTGTCGGGATAGGCCAGGGTGTCGCCGTCGGACTCCCTGGTGAAGACCACCTTGCCGAGGAACTCCAGGTTGACCTGATGGACGATGCCCGTGTCCGGCGGCACCACGCTGAAGTTGTCGAAGGCCTTCTGGCCCCAGCGCAGGAACGCGTACCGTTCCTGGTTGCGCTCGTACTCCAGCTTCGAGTTGGAGGCGAACGCCTGACCGGAGCCGAAGTGGTCCACCTGCACCGAGTGGTCGATGACCAGGTCCACGGGCTGGAGCGGGTTGATGCGTTTCGGGTCGCCGCCCAGCCGCCGGATGCCTTCGCGCATGGCCGCCAGGTCCACGATGGCGGGAACCCCGGTGAGATCCTGCAGCAGGATGCGCGCCGGCATGAAGGCGATCTCCTTGTCGGGCTTCGCCTCCGGGTCCCAGCCCGCCAGCGCCTGGATGTCCGCGGCCGACACGTGCCGGTCGTCCTCGCAGCGGAGCAGGTTCTCCAGCAGGATCTTCAAGGAAAACGGCAGCCGGTCCACCGGCAGGGAAGTTTCCTTCGCCAGGGTTTCGAGCCGGTGGATCCGATAGCGGTTGTCCCCGACGTCCAGCGAAGACGCGGTGTGAAACGTGTCGATGCCCTGTGATGCCATGGTGATCTCCTTGGTACGGATTTCGGTTTCGGGCGGCCCGGAAGGCGTAGGCGGATGGATGCCGCAGGGCCCTGAAACCCTTGTTTCTAGCGCAAGCGTTGCGGCTTGCCAAGGTTGATGAAACCGGGACGGTCCGAACCGGTCATTCCGGCGAAAGCCGGAATCCAGCGGATGAGGGGTGGAGGGTTGTCGGTGTGCAACCGGATTCAGACTGCCTGATCCCGGTGCAGTTGCGCGATGGCGCCGGCGTCGTAACCGAGCTCTTGCAGGATCGCGTCGGTGGCGTCGCCGAGGTCCGGGATGGCGTCGTAGCGCGCCGGGCTGTCGGACAGGTTCAGCGGGCTGCCGATGACCGGCACCTTGCCCACGGGCGAATCCACTTCCCGGATCATGCGCCGGGCCGCCACCTGGGGATGGGCCAGCACCCGGGCGATGCCCCGGACCTTGCCGTTGGGCAGCTCCGCGTCCTGCAGGCGCTTGAGCCAGGTTTCGTGGTCGTGCTCGAGAAAGAGCTTCTCGATGGTTTCCTCGAGCGCGCCGCGGTTCTCCCTGCGCGCCTCTACCGTGGCGAAGCGGGGGTCTTCCATCAGCGCGGGGCGTTGCATCACCTTCAGGCAGAAGGTCTCCCAATCCCTGGGCGTGGCTACGGCGAGGTTCACGTATTCGCCGTCCCCCGCAAGGTAGGGTCCGTAGGGGGTGACGTAGTGGTGCCGCATGCCTACCCGGCTGGGCTCCTCGCCCCGGTGCCAGTAGTGGTGCGGGAAGTATCCCAGCCAGGACAGGATGCTCTCGAACATGGAGATGTCGATGACCTGCCCCGCGCCGGTCTTCTCCCGCTGAAACAGCGCCAGGACGATGCCCAGGGCCGCGTACATGCCGGAGGCGATGTCGGACACGGACACGCCGGCCCGGGCGGGCTTGTCGGGATAGCCGGTGGTGGCGATGATGCCGGCTTCGCCCTGGATGAGCAGGTCGTAGGCCTTGACGTCGCGGTAGGGGCCGTCCTGGCCGTAGCCCGAAAGCGAGCAGTAGACGAGCCGCGGGTTCAACTCGTGCAGCCGCTCCCATCCCAGTCCCACGCGCTCGGCCACCCCGGGCGCGTAGTTCTCGAAGAAGACGTCCGTGGTCTGCGCCAGCTTGTGGAGGACCTCCAGACCCTGGGGCTTCTTGACGTCCACCGTGAGGCTCCTCTTGTTGCGGTTGAGCCACACGTAGCCGGAAGACAAACCCTTCACCGCGGTGTCCCAGTGGCGGATCAGGTCGCCCACGCCGGGGCGCTCGATCTTGATGACCTCGGCGCCCATCTCCGCCAGCAGGCCGGTGCCGAACGGCCCCGCCAGGACCTGCTCGAAGGCCATGACCCGCACGCCGCTCAGCGCCAGGCCGCGGTCGGATTCACCTGAGTCCACGATCGACGTTCCTCGATGGTTCAAAGCGTACGGTGAGGGGTGGAACGACGCGCGCGTTCACCGTCTACTCACCGTCAACGATCTCCGGGAAGATGTCCCGCCGGGGGGCAAACTCCTTGCGCCACACCATGACGCTACGGGCGTAGTCGATGACCACCTTGCCTTCCTGCTGGACGCCGCGGGTGCGGACCTTGACGATGCCCCACTGCGGCTTCGACTTCGAGTCGCGCTTCTCCAGCACCTCGGATTCGGAATAGAGGGTGTCCCCGGCGAACAGCGGGTTCGGCAGCCGGATCCGGTCCCAGCCCAGGGCGAAGCCGTTCTCGCTCACGTCCGCCACCCCCATGCCGGCGACGATGGCCAGGGTGAGGGCGCTGTTGATCAGGCACTTCCCGAACTCGGTGCGCTTGCCGTACTCGTTGTTGAAGTGGATCTGGTTGCTGTTGTTGGTAAGCAGCGTGAACCAGATGTTGTCGTTCTCCGTGACCGTGCGCCCGACCCGGCACCGGTACACGTCGCCGACGGTAAAATCCTCGAAATAGCGGCCTTCCCAGCCGGTTACGACTGCCATGGGAGATCTCCGTTTCCCTGCCTCGCACTACGATTCGCCCATTCGCCAAATTTCGCCCATTCGCCAAATCCGACAGACTCCCAAGGTAGCATGAAATATCCGGTGCCACATAGCCGCCGTCGTCCGGACCCCGATCATCGCGGAACCGAAGGCTTCCGTTCTTCGAGGTCGTTGCTGCGGAAGCCTGGGCGGAATTACTGCGCATCCTGCTCCAAATTGCTATATTGTTCCAATGGCTAACGGCGTATCGACAAGGCTTCCTTCGGTGGACTGGGATCCATTGCTTCTCGCATATCTCCACGACCCCATCGACAAGGCTCTGGACATCCGAGGACATGAGTCCCGCGCCGCTCGGTACGCCTCCCGCGCTTTGGGTCGCCCCGTCACCCGGCAAGAGATCAAGGACACGGCTTCGTTAGCGGACCAACTTGCTTCGATCGCCGAACGCATCCCGATGCCGACCGCGGGCGACAACGGTGAGCGTGCGGTGGGTCCCGAAGATGGGCGAATCGACGCGCGCCACCCGGTCAGCGCGCAAGGGAATGTTCTGGAGGGACTGGCCCTCGACGAGGCCGACGTACTGGAGGTCATTGGCCGCATCGTCGATCACCTGCCAGACCCGCGTTCGCGTTTTCTGGCTCTCTGGCGCCTGCTGCCCGAACGGCTTGCCGACCGTTTGGGTCAGGGGTTCGCGCGGTTGCCTGCGGACACCCGTGTGCCCGACCACACACTGATCCAGCACGCAGACATCACCAGCGGCCTCTGGGCCAGCCGACAAGGCGCGCACGGCGGCGCGTATTTGTCGCTCTCACTCGGTCCCGTGCAGAGTTTCATCGAGGCGGCCCGCAGCGTGCGGGACCTGTGGTCGGGAAGCGCTATCCTGTCATGGCTCGTCTTCCAGGGTCTCCGCCCGGTGATCGAGGGATTCGGTCCCACCGTGCTCGTCTATCCGGCGTTACGCGGCAACCCGCTGATGGACCTCTGGCTGAGCGAGCAGGACGGGCTGCGCGGTCTCATTCCAGAACCGAGCGGCGCGGCACGGCGCTCGCCGTCCATTCCCAACCGCTTTGTCGCCATCATACCGTGGGGGCCGGATGGTGTTGAAGCCTACGCTATCGCAGAGGACTGCGCCGGGAAGGTTCGCGCCGCCTGGCGTTCCCTGGCGGATGACGTCCGCAAGCGTCTCGACCCGAAGCTGTCGCGCTTCGATCCTGATTGGGCGCGCCGCTGGCAGGTGCAGGTCGAGAGCTTTTTCGAGGTCAGGACGGCTGTCCTGCCTGCGCGCAGCATGAACGACGAAACTCTCGCCCGTCTGATCGGCGGCGCCGGTGAGTCTTTTGACGCGATGTGGCCGGAGGCCGCCAAGGTGCGCGAGCTTGCCCATGCGATTCCGCACAACGAGCGTCCAGGCTACGACCAACGCTCGGCCGGGCGCTGGCAGGCTCAGCTTGAAACCTCAGCCCGTCTGATGGAAGCGCAGCGGTCCATTCGGCACATCCCGGAGACCCCGCAACCCAAATCGAGTGACGCTTCGCCGCCCAAGTGCAGTCTGCTCGGTTCCCATGAGCAGATGGGGCCGCCCGGCCTCGATGATTCCCGCTTCTTCTGGGAGAAGGCCGCCGGGACACTCTCCATGGAAGGCGTGCGTCTGCGCGCCCACGAGCGGTTTTCCGCGGTGGCGCTGTGCAAGCGGTTTGCAGCCCCGGCGACCCTTGCCGGTGAACTGTGTATCAAACCTGCCGACCTGCGATTCCCCGACACGGCGACGGTAGCCGCCGCGGAATGGCTCGGCAAGGCGGGGATCGACCCCGATGAAGTGCGGCGTGAACACCACAATTGGAACGGGCGCTGGCTTCACCAGAAGCGCCGGCAAGATGTGGATAAAGGCGATGAGCTTCCCCCGGAGCCGGTCTGGAAGAAAGTCGAGTCTTCCCGGAAGGAGAATCCTCCGCCCGTCTACTATGCCATCGTGGCGATGGATGCGGACCACATGGGACAGTGGCTCAAGGGCGACCACGCTCCCACGCTACGCGAGGTCCTGCACCCGAAGATGGTCCACTACTACGAGCAGCTTGGCGATAAGGCGACGGCTGGCCTTGATGCAAAAAGACCGGTCGGGCCGGCTTTGCACGCCTCCATCAGCGAAGCGCTCAACAACTTTGCCAGTCACATCGCCCCCAGCATCGTGAAGGAACACAACGGCACCATGATATACTCGGGCGGCGACGACGTCCTGGCGCTGTTACCGGCGAGGCAGGCCGTCGGTTGTGCGGCTGAGTTGCGGCGTGCTTTCCGTGGCGAAGATGGGGCTACCTCCGGCTGGACAGAGAGGGACGGGCGCCAACTTCTGGCCATGGGCAACCGCGCCACCCTGTCTGCCGGCATTGCGTTCGTGCATTTCATGGAGGATTTACGGTTGGCCCTCGACGCGGCACGCGGAGCAGAGCATGTGGCCAAGGAGAGTGGTCGGGACTGGCTGACGCTCCGCTTCATGCGTCGTTCCGGTGAGCATTCCGAGGCGGGTTTGTCGTGGGAGCACACGGCGTGGTTTCAGCAGTGGGTCGGAATCTTCGCCAGCGGAGCTACCGATCGCTGGACCTATCGGCTGCGTCAGGAAATGCCGACACTGCAAGGGAGTGCCCTTCCTGCCGCGGCGGTCGGCGCAGAAATACGGCGCCTCGTGGATCGGACCGCAGAGGACAAGGCGCTTGGCGCAACCGCACTTCCGGGCTCCCAGGTAGAACAGGGGTGGCACGATTTTTCCCGGGCCGGCAGGCAGCGAGGTTGGTCTGCGGCGGAACTCCTCGAGATGTTCACTCTGCTGTGTCAGGGGGCGTCGTTTGTAGCGCGAGGTCACGATGGTTGAAGGGGATACCCGGCTCCGGCTCGAGATGGAGCCGGTCGATAGCTTGTTCTTCCGTGACGCGCGTCCGTTCGAGCCTGCCAGCCATGGAGCATCGGGCCTGCCCATGCCGCAAACGCTGGCGGGCGCCGTGTGGACCCTGCTGTTGGAACGGCACGGCGTGGATTTCGGGCGCTTGGGAAAACGGACGAGGAACGGGGCTTCGTTTGCCGAAGCCCTGACCGAATTCGGTCCCGAAGCCGAGGCGGTCGCATCCGTGCGGGTGGGCGGCCCCTGGTTTACCTTGAACGATGAAGTGTTGGTGCCGACTCCGGCCAGCATCCAACGTGAAAAAAAGGAACTGGAATACCAACCCACGGACGCAGGAAAGGATAACCGGCATACCCGGCCAGTGTTCCGGCGCGACCCGCTCAAAGCTCCACTACCGGGGTGGAAGCCTGAAGTGCCGGGAATGCTGCCCTTGTGGCGCTATGGCCGGAAGCCCGTGGAGGCCGTCGACGGTTTTCTCAGACCCGGCGGACTTCTCCGTTTTCTTGAAGGCGGGACGCCGGGGCCGTGCGATCTGGTGCCGCGTAGCGATGTGTACGGGTTCGAGGGCCGCACCGGTATAGGCGTTGACCCGAACAGCAACAGCGCCGCCGAGGGAGCCATCTACGGCGTCCGAATGCTGGTCCTCAAGTCTAAAGCGGGTCTGTGCGCCGAGGTGAGCGGCCCTGCGGCCGCGTTGGAGCCGCTTGCGGCTGCAACGGTGCTGATGAAATTCGGCGGTGAAGGCCGGCACGTTATCGTCCGAGCCGAACATGGGTGTGTAGACTGGCCGGTCGTTCCGCCGGGATCGGGTAAGGGCAGGCTGGTGCTGTTGACTACGCCTGCCTGGTTCAACGGCTGGAAACCGCGGCGCATCGAACCGGTGGCCGCTGCTGTCGGCGGTCATCAAGCCGTTTCCGGCTGGAACCTGGCTGCCGGCGGTCCCAAGCCGAACCGTTTCATGGTTCCAGCCGGGTCGGTCTATTTCTTGCGGGCCGACGCCCACGTGCCAGACGAACTCGTCGATGACGAGGACGCGTGCGTCGGATGGGGATGCTTTCTTAGAGGAAACTGGAGCCATGCCTGACAAAACCTTGCTGTTCATTCACGCGCTGACGGGACTCCATCCCGGCAGCGGCACGGCCTTGGGCGTAGTTGACCTGCCGGTGCAGCGCGAGCGGCACACGGACTGGCCGCAGATACCCGGTTCGTCGCTCAAAGGTGTACTGCGGGCCGAATGCGCACGGGACAACCGGTCGGATGAGGCCGTCCTGGCGGCCTTCGGGCCGGAGACCGCCGCTGCTTCCGACCACGCCGGCGCTGCCTCCTTCTCGGACGCGCGCATTCTTGCCTTCCCCGTGCGTTCGCTCACCGGCGTGTTCGCTTGGGTGACTTGTCAAGACGTGTTGACCCGGCTCTCGCGTGACCTCGGACTTGTCGGCGGAGGTGAACTTCCTGTTGTACCTCCGGTTGATAAAGACAAAGCTGCCTGCCGCGCCGACAGTCCGCTGTTGGCGCACGGCCAACAATTGATGCTGGAAGAGTTCGAGTTCTCGCGTGACGCCGGCGGGGAGAAGGCGGAGGAAGTACAGAAGGTCGCCGACTGGATTGCAGAGCAGTGTGTGAAAGACAAGGCCACGCAAGAAAGGCTTCGCTCCCATCTGGTCATTCTGCACAACGACGATTTCACCCACTTCGTCCGCAACGCCACCGAGGTTGTGGCCCGGGTCGGGCTTGACTATGAAAAGAAGACCGTTCGCAAAGGCGCGCTTTTCTACGAGGAGTATCTACCGGCCGAGACCCTGTTCTACTCGCTGGTGATATGCAGTGACAGCCGTCGTGAAACATGTAAGAAAACCGCTGCCGATATCCTCGGTTGGCTATGCGACACAGCGCCCGAGACGATCCAGATCGGCGGTGGTGAAACGGTCGGCAAGGGTTTCTGCGCGGTTCGCTTTGCTCATCCGGCCAAGGAGGGGCAACAATGACCGACAGCCGGCCCACCCTCGACCAGCACCGTGCGCAACATGCCTGGAAGGCAGTAGAGCACGCCCGAGGACTCCTTTCGGAGGAAGCCAGGAAGAACTTTGCCCGTGAAGCCAAACGGCTGCCGGTGCGCATCAGGACTGCCGGCCTGGGACAGGCGTTGGCCTTTCTATGCGCCAAGTCGAAAGACGGAGACAGCGAAGATTATCGAGGCCGGTTGCTGAAGGAGTTGGGAGATTGGTTGCTGAAGGAGCGCAAGTTGGCACCTTGGCCGGAAGGGGCCAACGATCGCAACGCTGTGATCAAGGCTATCATCGACGGGAACGCCAACCTGCTCCGCCGCGCCACCGAGGAGGCTCTGTTGTACTTGCAATGGTTGACTCGGTTCAGCGAGGCCGAATTCAAGCCTGACGAGGGCGATGACAATGCCGGTTGAGACCAGGGAACCGTTCGCAGGGCCTTTCCTGCCGCAGTCCACGCTTGGTCTGATCCGCAAGGTAGAAGTCGAACGCCGCCATGCCGGCCTCCAACTGGACAAGCTGTCTTCCGTCGCGGAGCAGAAGAACCAGCGGGATGTGTTGAAAGAGGTGACGAAGACCGGAGGCGACCCAAGTCTGCTGGACAAGTTGATTGGCCGTCGCAGCACCATGCTCAATGCTCTCGGTGCGGCGCGCCTGGCGATGACCACGCGCGGCTCCCTAACCCTGCACCTGTCGCGCTCAGGTGCTTTGGAGAACGCCGGCATCGCCCTGCATCCCGTCTATGGTTTCGTGTATCTGCCCGGCAGCGGCATAAAGGGTTTGGCTCGCGCCTGGGCCGAGACGGTGTGGGCTGCTGCGCAGCCTGACAAAACGATAGCATGGCGGCGGATCGAGGATGCCTTCGGTTGGAGTACTCGGTCGGAAAACCACAAGTTCCCCCAACCGAAAAAGGGCGCGTGCGGCTGGCGGTCGAGCGAGGTTGTAGCCCCGGAAGGCTCTGCTGCCGGACGGCTGGTTTTTTACGATGCCTGGCCGATGCGTTGGCCCTGCCTGATCCTCGACGTCGTCAACAACCACCACGTCAAATACTACAGAGGCGAAGACGACCCCGGCGACTGGGAAAACCCGACCCTGGTCTATTTTCTCGCGACCGGCGATGGCGTGGAGTTCGAGTTTGCCATCTCTGACCGCGAGCCTAAGGACGACGGCCTGCTTGATCTGGCCTGCGGCTGGCTTAAAGACGCGCTGACGGTCGAAGGCGCTGGGGCCAAGACCGCGGCTGGCTACGGACGCTTCAGGCAGGTCGAAAACAAAGCAGCCGCGCCGGTCCCCCCCGATTTCGCCACGGCAGGTTTTGCCAGTGCGAATTTTGATCTGAAGCTGGCTACTCCGGCCTTTCTCGCCGGTGCCGATCAGAAACGGGAGGACTGCGAGCTCCGCCCGGCTACCCTGCGCGGCCTGCTGCGCTGGTGGTGGCGAACCATGCATGCCGCCTACCTCGACCGGGATACGCTGAAACGGCTGGAAACCGCCGTCTGGGGCGACGCAGAGTCGAGCAGCCCTGTGCGGATTGCCGTGGATTTCATGGAAGGGGAGGAGCCCCGGAAGCACCCGGACAGAAAGGATCAACAGTTCCTGAAGAAACACGGTCTGCGGACGCCCGAACGAAAAATGACCCAAGGGCTGTTCTACGCCTCTTATGGGATGGCTGAAAAGGATATCCGTCGTTGGTTTCGTCCTGCCCGA
Organism: uncultured Binatia bacterium (SeqCode); assembly: GCA_965214905.1. Taxonomy (GTDB): domain Bacteria; phylum Desulfobacterota; class Binatia; order UBA9968; family JAJDTQ01; genus JAJDTQ01. The sequence continues at coordinate 821,715 of OZ243984.1, read as the reverse complement.
TCGCTCTGGCGGGTGATCTTGACCGCCAGACCCGGTCGGTTCAACGGTGTTTCTCTCGATCCTCGGCAGCTTTCGGAACAGGCCGCGGCCGCGCTGTGGCTGCTCACACAGTTTGGCGGTGCTGGATCACGGACGCGCAAGGGCTTCGGGTCCTTTCACGATGTCGAGGTTCAGGGCATCGGCTCGAAAGAGGACTGTATCGCCGCCGCGAAGAGATTCCGGGCGTTTTGTAATCTGGACCGGCAGCACCGGCATCCCGTAGATGCGGCCGCCCTGGACGAGGCAATCGTTCGGGAATGCGCCACGGTCTGGAAGGATCCCTGGTATGCACTCGACCAAATGGGTCTGGTGCTGCAACGATGTGCCAAGCGTCTCAAGCACGAGGAGCGCATTGCGCTGGGTCTGCCGCGTTTCAGCAAGAAGCCAAGCGACACACGAGACAGAGATTTGTCAGGAGGGCTCGACCGTCACGCCTCCCCGGTGCTTTGGAGCTTCGCTACAACCGGAGATGGAACTTTACTTGTACGCCTCATCGCGTTCCCCGTCGCACGTCTGAAACCCGCCAGCAAGGACACCTTGCAAAACCTTGTCCACTCCTTGCAGAAAGAACTAAAGCGGGAAGCTCGACAGTCTCCGAAGCAAGAGAAGCATTCGCCTCCGTCCTTGACGGTTCCGCCATCTGGTCTCCCAAAAGCGAATGACCGCATCGAAGCCGAACTGCTGGAGGAAAAAACCCGAAAGGGCGGCTGGAAGGCGAAGCATCTGGGCAGCGGGCTGCCAGGCCCGATACAGGACTCCGAGAATGGCCCCGCGGACGCGAAGCCGGGCCAGCACGTAGAACTGACGGTGGCCTTTGTGAAGCCGAACGAAATAGCGTTTCAATGGGCTGAACCTCCACCGCCGAAGAAGAAACCTCCACCGCCGAAGAAGAAAGCCGGACGCCGATGACGAGCAGGGAGGCGGTCGAGGCGATATTTGCTCATCACAAACCTGTACGTCAGTTGGACTGTGTTACTCGACCTGTGATGGGAGGATGTCACCATGGCAGTCGCACAGACATCTACCGATCAACCTGCAACCACTCACCACACCCCGGCCGATGACAAACGCTTGCCCAATAGGGATACACAGCCGCCCCCGTTGGAGAATGGTGATCGGCTCACGCGGGAGGAGTTCGAGAGACGTTATGAGGCCATGCCGGAAGTGAAGAAGGCGGAACTGATTGGTGGAGTGGTACATGTAGGTTCGCCCGTTCGCTTTCGTGCTCATGGCAGACCGCACGTATTACTGCTCACTTGGCTGGGGCTGTACGGTACACTCACGCCAGGAGTTCTTTGTGCGGATAACACCACTGTTCGACTCGGGTCGGATACCGAGCCGCAGCCGGATGCCTTGCTGCGTATAGAGCCGGAGGTGGGGGGAAATTCGCGGATCAGTGCAGACGATTACGTGGAGGGCGCTCCGGAGTTGCTTGCTGAAGTCGCTGCCAGCAGTGCCTCTTACGATGTGCATGACAAAATGGATATCTATCGCCGTAGCGGGGTACAGGAATATCTTGTCTGGCGTGTGTACGACGAGCAGATCGACTGGTTCGCCCTTCGCGACGGTGAATATATCCGTCTGACGCCTGATGGGTCCGGCGTGATTGCCAGCCAGGTGTTTCCGGGGTTGCGTCTGGCAGTCTCGGCCTTGTTGGCCGGTGACATGACGCAAGTCGTGGCGGAGTTGCAAAAAGGACTGGACACGCCCGAGCGCACCGCGTTCGTGGCTCGGTTGGGATAGAAGTGGCTCTTGGTTGGCCCACGCCGGGCTCCGGCCGGCACCCGCTTGGACAGACTTGGCCGGCGCGGCGAAGGGGATATGGATGACAATCCACAATAAAGTCAAAAAAGCCTTGGTGCTGACCGTTGGCACCGGCAACGTGGACGATATCGAACGGACTCTGATCATCCCGATGCTTAAGAGTATTGCCGATGGTGAATGGGAACAGGTCGTCCTGCTGCCATCGCACAGGACGGCAGACTTCGCTCGAACTCTACAGGAGCGGATTCCCAATCCCGCAGTCCGGATCGAACTGCTCCCCGAAGAGAAGCAGGAGAACAACGCCGACCGTTGTTTTGAACATTTCGATGGGGTACTGGCCGACCTTTTCGACAAGGGCTTCAAGCCTGACGACGTTCAGGTAGATTTTACGCGGGGGACCAAGGCGATGAGCGCTGCTCTGGTGCTGGCAGCGGTGGGTCGCGGCATCCCGGTCCTGCGCTATGTCCACAGCGAACGGCGAGACAATCGCGGCATGGTGGTCCCTGGCACCGAAAAGGTCGGCGAGATACGGACGACCCTGGCGACGGCCCGCCGGCGCCTTGATCTGGCTGACAGTCTGATGCGTCGCGGTGGTTTCGGCGCCGTGATCGAACTGCTGCCCGACCTGAATAACGGGACGGCCGTCGGGCTTGTGCCTTCAACCGTCCAACCCAGGTTTGCCGCCCTGCGCGCAGTGGCGCAAATCTACGCTGCCTGGGACCGGCTCGACTACAAGGCCGGAGTTGAAGCGATGGAACGGTTTGGACCGACGGCTAAAGAGGCAGGCGACTTCGCGCCGACCCCGGAAATGCGCCAATGGCTCCGGAAACTGGCGCATCGTCCAGAGCAGACCGATCACGCAGAGATGGCCGGGTATCTGAGGGTACTGTCCTGTGACCTGCTTGCCAACGCTGAGCGTCGTCTTCGCGACCGGCACTTTGAAGATGCCCTGTTGCGTGGCTACCGGGTGCTCGAATTGATCGGGCAGACTCGGCTGTTCGCTCGTGGCTACGACAGCGCCGCCCTACCGCCGGACGACAAGAAGATCCAGGAATTTCGGGAGAAACTGAGTGAAAGAGATCATGGTTTCGGCCTGAACAAAAACGGAACCCTGACCGCTCCGCGCGAACTCGCCGCCCGTTTGCTCAAGCGCCTTGATGATCCCCTCGCCAAACGATTGCTCGATTTCGACAGGCAACGCGAATTCCCAACCAAGGAGCGCAACACTAGCGTTTTGATACATGGTTTTGAGGCAAAGGCGCTGGACGAAGACTCTTTGCGGGAAGTTCTGGCCGATCTTGAGAAGTTGTTGAACGAAGATGACAAGGAGACAGGCGAGCGCCTGAAAGTGGGACGAAGCCTGCTGTTTCCCACGAATTAGCTTCATGCCTACCCTGTACGTCACGGAGCCGGGAGCGGTGGTGCGCCGCGCGGCGCGGTCTATCGTGGTCACGGTTGATGCAGACCCGGACGGGGCCGGGCCGGCTGGGCCACAACCTGAGCGTCGGCGGCGCCTGATCGAGGTCGAGCCACACCGACTGGAACTCATCGCATTGTTCGGCCCCATTCATATTACGTCGGATGCCACACGATACTGTTTGCGCGAGGGTATCGACTTGGTTTGGCTCACCCGTGGCGGCCGGCTGCTTGGTCGGGTAGTTTCAGAACTGTCGCGCTCGGGCGAAGTCCGTCTCGCCCAATATCGGCGTGCTGAGGACAGTGCCAGTCGTCTCGCCCTTGCCCGGAGCGTCGTGGAAGCGAAGGTCCGCAACGGAGCCGCCATGCTGCGCGGCTTGCAAAGCAATCGGCCCGGCGACGCCGACCTCGCCTCAGCCATCGCGGACGTCCGTTGCATTGCGGACAGAATCGCCGACGCCGATAACACCGAGACGCTGCTGGGTCTGGAGGGTTCGGCATCTCGTAAGTACTTTGCCGGACTGGGGCGCGGCTTCGCGGCTGATATCATGTTCAGCGGACGAGTCAAGCGGCCGCCGACGGACCCGGCCAATGCGCTCCTCTCCCTGGCCTACGTCATGCTCGGCAATCTGATCACTGCCCTGCTGGAGGCTCGGGGCCTCGACCCGTCCATCGGGTTTTACCACAAGTTACGTCCGGGCCGGCCCAGCTTGGCGTTTGATCTTGTGGAAGAGTTGCGGGCTCCGGTGGTCGACCGGTTCGTTCTGCGCCTGTGCAACCTGCGGATTGTTCGCCTGGAGATGTTTACTGATGGCGATGAGGATAAGGGTGTCCGCCTTACGCAAGACGGCCTCAAGGTCTTTGTGGCGGAATGGGAAAAGCATCTGGATCGGCCGGTCCGGGAAAAGGGTACAGCAGCCGCGCTGTCCGTACATCAGGTTATGCGCCGTCAGGTGGAGCGGCTTGCATCCGACCTGAGGGGCGGCGAGGCATACCAACCGCTGAGCATTACGCGCTGACGTCCTTGAAAGAGGAAATGAGCCATGCGTTATATTATTTGCTATGATGTCAGGTCGGCAAATCGTCTCCGTCAGGTATCCGTGTGTCTCGACGGCTATGGCGACCGAATCCAGAAAAGCGTATTCGAGGCGCTCCTCAGCGCAGAGTTGTTCGATAAGTGCATGGTGGAGTTAGCCGGGATTATTGATCCGGCTCAGGACAGCATCGCAGCCTATGCCCTGTGTGCTGCTTGCGATGACCGTCGCGTTTATCGAGGATTGGCCGAGGGACGGAACATCGGTGGCGAAAAGGTTTACGTTGTCTAAGCCATGGCGACTGTCAGTCGTAACCTCTGAAAGAGGTGCAAGAACAGGAGGTTACTATTCCCGCTAACCTGTTGTCTTTACTCGATTTTCATGGTTGTGTATTGTCATGCTTCACTATTGAGCCATGAGTGCCAAGGCTATATTCAGGGAGGTAACGAATGAGTGGCCCATAACCTGTTGAATCCCATCGCTTTTCGAAGGATGGCGATGCAGAAGCCGCCCCGACAGGAAGGGGATTGAAACGGGCGCAACCTCACCGTAGTGTAGTTCCGTAGTATGCCGCAGATGCAGAAGCCGCCCCGACAGGAAGGGGATTGAAACTCTGATTATCTGGCGTGGTTGCCGTCTATGCAAGGACCGGATGCAGAAGCCGCCCCGACAGGAAGGGGATTGAAACGTCAGCAGGAAGTCAAGACTCGATATAATACTCAGGATTGATGCAGAAGCCGCCCCGACAGGAAGGGGATTGAAACCCGAGAAAGATCCTGACGACATCCGGCAGATCCTGACCGGATGCAGAAGCCGCCCCGACAGGAAGGGGATTGAAACTGTTCAAAGCCGAATGACGCCAAATAAATAAACTCGTATGACCGGATGCAGAAGCCGCCCCGACAGGAAGGGGATTGAAACTGGAGATAGCCTCGTTGTGGTTTCTCGCCTCGACTTCGGATGCAGAAGCCGCCCCGACAGGAAGGGGATTGAAACCAACGCCAACGTGTTGTATTTTCTGGCGTCTTGCTCGGATGCAGAAGCCGCCCCGACAGGAAGGGGATTGAAACCCTTGTTCAGTACAACCTGGGGTAACAAAGATTAGCCCGATGCAGAAGCCGCCCCGACAGGAAGGGGATTGAAACAGTACGGGGTCAGGGTGCACCCGAGCGCTTCCATTTGCTCCGCGATGCAGAAGCCGCCCCGACAGGAAGGGGATTGAAACGGCTATCACCTCGTCTCGCTTTGGCGAGATCTGGAAGACGTGGATGCAGAAGCCGCCCCGACAGGAAGGGGATTGAAACCTGGACCCGGTCGCGATCAGCCTCTCTACGGTCATCCCGATGCAGAAGCCGCCCCGACAGGAAGGGGATTGAAACCTGATCCATCGATGCCCTAGCTTGGGACATCTGGGTGACCCGGATGCAGAAGCCGCCCCGACAGGAAGGGGATTGAAACAATTACAGAATTATCTACCCCGCCTAACTCTTGCCAACGATGCAGAAGCCGCCCCGACAGGAAGGGGATTGAAACGCAGACCAATCTCTACCGAATCGGGGAAATCTTCCCGGATGCAGAAGCCGCCCCGACAGGAAGGGGATTGAAACTGGTAATCTCGAACCAATGAAACAGGCCGATCTCCACCGGATGCAGAAGCCGCCCCGACAGGAAGGGGATTGAAACTTAATGATTACCGGTCTTTCGAGAGCGAAGGGTAATCCGAGATGCAGAAGCCGCCCCGACAGGAAGGGGATTGAAACACGATCAGCATGCCAAAAAGACTACGACGGCTTAACGGATGCAGAAGCCGCCCCGACAGGAAGGGGATTGAAACATCGGCCAATGCCCGAATGCGGACGTTGGTTTGCTGCACAAGATGCAGAAGCCGCCCCGACAGGAAGGGGATTGAAACGGGGAGATTTGGGAGAAGAATGTAATTGGTGGGCGGCCATAATGGGAGGGTTAAAAGTGTTGAGTAATTTTTGGAAGTTTTTTGCGTGTTATTTCTTTTTTGCGTTGTTGTTCTTTTTTGGCGGGGTGTCTGTTTCTTCAGCGCAGTTGGTGGGGGATTTGTCGTTTTCTTCTCCGGCGAGTGAATGTAGGGTCAAGGGTAATGTGAGCCGAAGAGGAGAGCGTATCTACCATGTACCGGGTGGTGCATATTATTCGAGAACACGTATTAATAGGGCAAAGGGTGAGCGGTGGTTCTGTTCGGAGGCAGAGGCACGTGCTGCGGGGTGGCGGCGTTCAAAGCGGTAGGTTCAATTATTTGATTTAGACGCAGGGGGAGGACTGTCGCTTCGGTGATGATAGTTGTTGGAATAAAAATCCCGACAACTAGATGCAGAAGCCGCCCCGACAGGAAGGGGATTGAAAGGGAGGCCCGGATTGTCTACCCAGCCGCGGTATTGGTAGGACGCCGGCATGGCTGACGTGCGATCAGGGCCGGAGACTGCTTCAGCTTGTGGGGTTGTCGCTGGACTCGGGGCGTTGTTGTCCCGACTCACCGTAAGGCCTCGGCGCTTGCTGTTGGATACTCCCGGAGTGGAGACCACCGTGCCCATGCTTCGCGGCGTGTGGGGCGCTGCTTTGCATGGTCTCGACGCAGATGTTTGGCAGATTGTATTTGAAGGAATCCGTGACGGGGCAATGCGGACTCCAGGTTATGTCTTGCGTCCTGCCCCGCAGGATCCGGAGATTGCGCCAGCCGTCGAGTGGATCAGCTTCGGTCCGGGGCTCGCGCACGACGCTATCTTGCAACGTGCCTGGGACGTCGCCTCGGGCATGGGCCTGGGTCCGGACCGGCGACGCTTTTACATCAGGACGATGGTTCGGCTGAACCCGAACCACGACTCGATCCAAAACCAAGACACGGATTCCGATTGGACCCTCGACCATGCGGCCATCCCTTCCCCGTTTGTGGCTGATGAGCCGTGCGAGGTGGTCTTCGATGTGCCACTGCGTCTGATCCGCGGCGGTCGACTCGTAACCGAGCCGGCTTTGCCGGACATTGTGCTGGGTGGTTTGCGCCGGTTGCGCGCCTTGCTGCCCCGAGACGCGCAGGCCGACCTACACCGATGGTGGAACCCTGTGCTCCAGGCTGCTGGCCGTATATCCGCGCGCCCGTGGCGCGGCCGTCGGCTGGACCTCATTCGATGGTCGGCCCGCCAGCAGACCGAGTTGGAGTTACGTGGCGTAGCCGGCGCCATTGAACTCCCCGCCGGCGCCGGTCCGCTCCTGCCGTTACTGGCTGCTCTGCAATGGATTCATATCGGCAAGAGTACGGTGGTCGGCCTCGGCCAGTTGCGCATCAGATCGCAGGGGATCAGGGCAGACTGACCGCGGACAGACGGGGCTCATGCCTGCCCTCCTTTGGAGGGGGGTTTATATACCCCCGTGCCATGACGCCATGAATTGACCAGATACCGCAACCTATGGGGACATGGGCACTCAGGTATAGGAGCCTCCTTTGGAGCGTGACTGCCGAACAGGCGCTGGCAGGGGCTGACGGCAGTCAGGCAACTGGCTCGCAGGCGCCTCGCGGAGGCCGAGGGTGAAAATCCGGGCCGGCGTTCACAACCTCTTGAACACGATGTCGCCGAAATAGGCGACCGCGGACTCGTTGGTGTTGTCGGTATCCGTCATCAAGGCTACGCCGGAGATCCGCGGCGGGGCGCCGCCGAAGGCGTTCCGGTAGTCTTCGACTAGGTTCCGCGATTCGGTCACCCACCGGCCGACCTTCTCCTTGCCGCTTTCCAGGACGATCATTCTCACACGTTCGGAGTAGGGGTTCGGGACCCTGGTTCCCACCGGGCTCTTGCTGTCCCAGATGTAGGTGATGGCGGCGATGGGCGGATATTTTCCGTGGGCAAGGCGGATGGCCTCGTATCTCGCCCTCTCGAAGAAACCGACCTTGCTGCTGTCGTATTCGAAGGTGATATACACCCTGGCAGGATAGTCGTCGCCATCCTTCTTCGTGACGTCACCCTTCTTCAAGATGTTCTCGACCTTCCATCGCCATTCGATGATGGGGTACTGCTTCGGGTCGATTTTCACCTCTCGCACCAGCCCGGAAGCAGAGCCTGAGCTCACGGCTTTGACGGCCACGGTCCCGTTGTCTTCTACCAGCGAGTAACGGGTATGTTTGCGGATCTTCTCGAAGGTAAGAGGTTTCCAGGAATCGGGGAAAGGTCCTCCGGCTTTCGCGCTGGAGAATTTTCCAACTTCGAGGGTGGCCGGTGGTTGTGTCTGAACGGTTGCCGCCCCGAGGGCGGCAAGAAAAAGAACCGCCGCCGACAAAGCGGCCATCCAGCCCGTGAAGGTAACGTTGCTTGCGAGTTTCATTGAAAAGGGCCTCTCGTCATTCTTCCAGGAATTCTTCCCGGAGAACCTGTCATCATGCGTCCCGGAATGCGTTGGCGGCAACGGCGGGAATCACGGGGCGGAATGGGGCGGTCCCCCGTCGTTCTCTCGGATCCAGGTTGCGAACTCCGGGTCGACAAGCGCCCAGGCGCCGGTGTGAGTATCCGCGAGGCCGAGTCGTTGGAGACGGCGCAACGCCGCCTGGACGCGCCCGGCCGCGGTGGGCGCTCTCTCTCCGAGGAAGCTGCCGACCTGTTGTCGGAACGACTGACCGAACGGCCGGCTGGCGCCGCTTGCCAGCGCCAGCGCCGTCGCGCGTTGAATGGGGGTGAGCGCCAGCCGAGTCTCGGGGTAGCCGAGGTCGACGGCGATACGGTCGCGCACTTGCGCGAGGGCCGGCTCAACGGCCAGCGCCGGGTCGTGCAGCAACGTGTCCAGCAGCACACGGAACGAATGAGGATTGGCATTCAGCCGCTTGAAGGCGGAGAGCATGCCGCTTCGCGGCAGCGCCCGCCTCGATGCCTTTCGGAAGATATCGAGCAGATGATCGACGAACGGCTCCGCGAGCGCCGGCAGGTCGATGGGAGTCGCAAAATGGAAGAACGGCGCCTGCCGAGCCGAAAACAACGCCGCGAGTCCGTCGTGGCTCGATCCGGTGAACACCGTTCTCAACCGCTCGTTTCGTTTGTCGAGACACGTCCGCAACGCCGCCACGAGGGGGGCGTTGCCCGGGGTTCGGGCAAGCTCCTGCACTTCGTCCAGCAGCAGGATTGCAGCCTTGCGCCTCCGGGACACGCGGTCCAGCAGTTCGTCCAGGTAGAGCAGCAGGTCATCCGGCGGCCGTCCCCTGAGCGCGGTGAGATCGATCTCGGCTTGCGCCCCGGCTCCCCCTGCCGAGAGCTTCAGGGTCGGCGCAAGGGCCAGCGCCGAGCTTCGCACACGGTTGCTGAACGTGCCTCGCTTGAGCGATGTTTCCAGCGCGTGCAACAGCACGGCCAGCGGGGAGAGCGGCGCCTGCCAGAAGGAGGCGTAGATCACGCGATGACCGCGACCTTCGGCGAGAGGCGCGAGATCCTTGATCAGGAACTCCGTCTTGCCGGTCCGCCGCGGCGCGAACAGGGTCAAAGCCTGCCCCGGACCGCCGACGAGCAGGTTCAGGACTCGCGTCGTGAACTCGCGACGCTCGAAGTGCCACGGATCGCCTGCCATTGGCCAAGATTAGCCATAAGAAAATAATTTGTCCATCGCGGCCAAAACAGGCCATTCTTTCCGGGGGCACCAAGGACATCCTGCCGAACGCGCTCAGTCCGATCCTGGTGTCGGCGACCCTCGGGATCGCCAACGCGATCATCACCGAGTCCGCCCTGTCGTTCCCGGGGCTGGGGTTTCCGCCGGACTTCCCGACCTGGGGCCGGCTGCCGTTCGACGGCGTGAACTTCATGACCCTCACTCCCGCGCGGGTCATCTGGCCGGGATTGGCCATCTCGCTCACCGTGCTGAGCGTCAACTACATCGGCGACGGCCCGCGCGACGCCCTGGACCCGAGGCGGCGCGGGACGTAGAGGGCGGTCGGGTGGCTCTGGTCCGGTTGATGGTCGTCGGTTGACCAACGGCACTCGTCACGTCTAACCTCTGCGAACAGCGACCCTTGCGACGACTCGGGTGAACCGGAAGAGAGGAAACGCTGCGCATGGGCACGGTGAGACTCGGACTCATGGGTTTCGGCGAGATCGGGCGGGACATCTATCAGCTCTGTCTCGACGAACCGAAGATAGAGGTCGTCGCCATCAGCGACCTCGGTCCCCCGGACATCCTCCACTATCTGCTTCGGACCGATGGACGGCGTCCGGTCGATGCGGCCCTCGATTCCAACTATCTGGTATCGGGCCGGCAGAGGGCGCGGGTTCTTCACGGCGTTGCTCCCGGCGACGTGCCTTGGGATGCGTTCGGAGTGGACGCCGTCATCGACTCGACTCGCAAGTATCGCACCCTCGATTCCCTGGTCGGACATCTGGAATCCGGGGCTCGGCGAGTGATCCTCGCCTCCACGCCGGACGAAGAGCTGGACAATCTCGTCGTCATCGGGGTCAACGAAGAGACCGCCGGCGCCACCGACCGTATCGTATCGGCCGGCTCTGCCACGACCAATGCGGCCGCCCTGCTCCTGAAGATTTTCGACCAGGCGTTCGGTGTCGATTATGCGATGCTGACGTCGGTACACGCCTACACCGGCGATCAGCCGTTGCGCGACAAGGTTGGAACCCGATTCAGGCGTAGCCGCGCGGCCGCCGTGAATATCATTCCGAATGTCAGCCCGGCTCCCCGCTGGATCGAGCACCTGTTACCGCAGTTCAGGGGCAGGCTCGAGGGCTCGGTGCTCAACGTTCCCGTGTCCCAGGGCTCGATGCTCGACCTGACGACCGTGCTCCGGGATTCCGGCGCCGGGATCGAGGCGGTGAATGCCGCGGTGGTCCAGGCCGCGGGCGCCCATCTGGACGTCATCGAATCTGCCGGCGATCCGATCGTCTCCAGCGACGTGATCGGAAACTCGCACAGCCTCGTTTTCGATTCCCGAGCGACCATGCGGACCGGAAAGCGTCTGTTGAAGACGATCTGCTGGTACGACAACAACCTGGCTCAGGCCTGCCGGCTGCTGGACCTGGTTAAAGTCTACCGCCACGTGGACGCGCAGGGAGGCGAAGCATGAGAGTGGCCATCAACGGATTCGGCCGCATCGGCCGGTCCGTCTTCCGCATCCTCGACCAACGGGAGGACATCAACGTCGTGGCCGTCAACGATCTGTTCGACCCCGACGTTTTGGCTTACCTGTTGCAATACGACACCGTCATGGGCGGCTTCGGCGCCGAGATCGAAGTGGAGGGAGATCGGCTCAAGACGCCCAACGACACGGTGGCGATGGTGAACGAGCGGCGGCCGTCCGCCCTCCCCTGGAAGGAACTGGAGATCGACGTGGTCATCGAATCTACCGGCGCCTTCCGGGAACGGGCTCAACTCGCCGGCCATCTGGAGGCGGGCGCCGGGCGCGTCGTGTTGACCGTTCCGGCGAAGGACGAGATCGACTACACCGTGGTGCTGGGCGTTAACGAGGACGGCCTGAAAGCCCATCACCGGATCGTCTCCAACGCAAGCTGCACGACCAACTGCCTGGCCCCGATGGCCAAGGTCCTCAACGACGCCTTCGGGATCGTGGAGGGCGTGATGACCACGACGCACGCCTACACGAATGACCAGCGGCTGGCGGACGTTCCGCACAAGGACTGGCGGCGCAGCCGGGCGGCGGCGGAGAACATCATTCCCACCTCCACCGGGGCGGCGCGGGCGGTCGGCAAGGTACTGCCGGAGTTGGCGGGCAAGCTGGACGGACTGGCGGCGCGCGTGCCGGTCGCCGACGGGTCCGTCGTCGACCTGGTCACCGAACTGGCGGTCGACGTCGGGATAGAGGAGGTCAAGGAGGCGGTGCGGGCGGCCGCTTCAACGGACCGGCTCAAGGATATCCTCCTGTACACGGACGATCACATCGTCTCCTCCGACATCATCGGCAACCCCTACTCATCGATCTTCGACGCCCCCTTCACCCGTCTGGTCGGCCGGCGCATCTTGCGAACGCTCAACTGGTACGACAATGAGTGGGGGTATGCGAATCGCGTGGTGGATCTGATCGATCGGTTCGCCACTTTCAAGCGGGAGGCGGCCGAGTATAGTGCCGGTCGACCATGATGGATTTCACCCTCACCGAGGACCAGGTGCAGCTCCGGGAGGAGATCGGCAAGGTTTGCCGGGACTTTTCCGATCCGTACTGGCGGGAGGTGGACGCGCGCGGCGAGTATCCGGAGGCGTTCGTGCGGAAGCTCACGGAACTGGGCTGGCTCGCCGCCCTGATCCCCGAGGAATACGGCGGCATCGGCCTCGGCGTCACCGAGGCGAGCATCATCCTGGAGGAGATCAACCGCTGGGGCGGCAACGCCACCGCGTGCCACGCGCAGATGTACACCATGGGCACGCTCCTGCGGCACGGCAGCGAGGAGCAGAAGCGGCGTTACCTGCCCGGGGTCGCCGGCGGAGAGCTCAGGCTCCAGGCGTTCGGGGTCACCGAGCCCGATTCCGGCACCGAGACCACGCGTATCCGCACCACCGCCGTTCGCAAGGGCGGCCGTTACGTGATCAACGGGCAGAAGATCTTCATCTCTCGCGTGCTGCAGTCGGACCTGATGCTGCTGCTGGCCCGGACCACGCCCTACGACGAGCTTTCGGACAAGACCCGAGGGTTGTCGGCCTTTCTGGTGGACCTCCGGGAAGCCGGCGACGCCCTGGAGGTGAAGCCCCTGGACATGATGATCAATCACCACACCAACGCGCTTTTCTTCTCGGATCTGGAGATCCCGGTGGAGAACCTCATCGGCGAGGAAGGGATGGGCTTCCGCTACATCATCGACGGCTGGAACGCGGAGCGCATCCTGATCGCCGCCGAGGCGGTGGGAGACGGCCGGTGGTTCATCGACCGGGCGGCGCGCTACGCCGGCGAGCGGGAGGTGTTCGGCCGGCCCATCGGCGCCAACCAGGGCATCCAGTTTCCCATCGCTCAGGCCTACGCCCATGTCGAGGCCGCGGACCTCGTGCGCTATCACGCGGCCGCCAGGTTCGACCGCGGCGAGCGCTGCGGCGCGGAGGCCAACATGGCCAAGCTGCTGGCCTCGGAAGCCTCGTGGGAAGCCGCCAACGCCTGCATGACCACCCACGGCGGCTACGGACTGTCGGTGGACTACGACGTCGAGCGCAAGTTCCGCGAGACCCGGCTGCTGACCATCGCGCCGGTGAGCAACAACCTGGTGCTGGCCTACCTCGGACAGCACGTGCTGGGCATGCCGCGGTCCTACTGAAGAGACAACTCCGGTCCGTCCGCAAGGCGCCGGTATCGGCCGGTAGCGCGATGCGGGCACGGGCGGGCTTGAAACCCGCCCCTGCATCGGGCGGCCGAGTTCCACGGCGCAGGCTCCCAGGCCGCCGTCCTCGTTCTCGCCGGGTCGGGGCGCGTCTGGTATACAGGGGGCGGTTCGCAACGCAGGGGGCGGTTCGCAACGCGGACTCAAGCACGGGATTCCTCATGGACTTGCAACGTTCCTGGATGTTCGTGCCGGGCCACCGGCAGCGAATGATCGACAAGGCCCTGGGGCTCGACGCCGACGCCCTCATGCTGGACCTCGAGGACGGCGTGGCGCCGGCGGAGAAGGATGAGGCGCGGCGGCTCATCGGCGAGGCCCTGGACCGGGATCGGAGAGCCGGGGAGCCGTCGCGGTACGTGCGCGTCAACGCCATCGGGCATCAGCGCATGGCGGACGATCTGGCCGCGGTGCTGCGTCCGGGGCTCGACGGGCTGGTCCTGCCCAAGGTGGAATCGGCGGATGAGATCGCGACGGTGGAGTCTCTGATCACGGAGCACGAGGCCGCCCGCGGCACGGCGGTGAAGCTGCTGGTGGCCATCGAAAGCCCCAGGGGACTGCTGGCGGCGCCGGCCATCGCCGCGTGCTCGCCGCGCGTGGTCGGGTTGATGTTCGGCGCGGAGGACTTCGGCCGGGAGCTGGGGCTGCCCACCTCCCGGGAGGGAGAGGCGCAGGAGCTGCTCTACGCGCGCTCTTCGCTGGTGGTGGCGGCGGCTTCGGCCCACGTTCAGGCGGTGGACGGGGTGTGGGTGGATCTCCGGGATCCGGAGGGACTGGAGCGGTTCGCGCGGCAATCCCGGCGCCTGGGCTTCACCGGCATGTCGTCCATCCATCCGTCGCAGATCGCGCCCATCAACACCGCCTTCAGCCCCGGACCCGAGGAGATCGACTACGCCCGAAAGGTCATCGAAGCCTACGAGGAGGCCGCCGCCCGCGGCGACGGCTCGGTGGCTTTCGGCGGCCAGCTCATCGACCGCCCCATCATCGAGCGGGCGCGCCGGACCCTGGAACTGGCCGAGACCCTGGCGGGGACGCCCGACGACGAGCTGTAGGGATCGTCGAACCGGCCTGGCCCAGGCGTGTGGGACGGGTTTCGAACCCGCCTGCGCTCTCGCCACGGGAGCGCTCGCGCCCGATTGTGAGGAGCAATGAGGAGTACGAGGCCATGCCCAACGTAGAGAACGCCGAAAACGTCCGCTGCCTCACCGCCACCAATCCCGGCTACATGACCCTCAGGGGTACCAACCAGTATCTGCTGGGCCGCCGGGAGATCACGGTGATCGACGTCGCCCTGGGCTCGGATGCCAACATCGATGGTCTGCTTTCCGAGATGGGGGCGCTGGGCGGGACCCGGATGACCCGGATCCTGTTGACCCACATCCACCTGGACCACTGCGGCGGCGCGCTGGCGCTCAAACAGCGGACCGGCGCCGAGGTGGGCATCTCGCGGGTGCGCGCGGGCCATCTCGGCGGCGAGGACTTCACCTACGACGAGGGTGACCGCATCCCCTATGACGGCGGCGAGCTGGAGGTGGTGTTCACTCCAGGCCACGAGGCAGGGCATTGCTGCTTCTACGAGCCCGAAAGGAAGATCCTTTTCTCCGGAGACCACATCCTCGGCACGGGCACCACGGTGGTGCCGGCGGGTGACGGGAGCATGGTCCACTACATGGAGTCCCTGGAGAAGCTGCTTTCGCTGGACATCCGCCTGTTGCTCCCGGGGCACGGTCCCTTCGTGACCGACCCCATGGCCAAGATCCGCGAGTACATCGACCACCGGCTCATGCGGGAAGAGCAGATCCTTCAGGGCCTGCGGGAGGGACGCCATTCCATCGACGACTTGGTGGCGGTCATCTACGTGGACTACCCGCCCGCGCTCATGCGCGTGGCCCACTCCTCCGTGGAGGCTCACCTGCTCAAGCTCGTGGCCGAGCAACGGGTCTATCGGGAAGGGGATCGGTATTTCCCAGGTGGCCTGTGAAGTGATTCAAGTATGGGTAACCCTTTGCGGACATCTGCCTGGGAGGAATCGTCAACCGGTGCTTGCCCCCGCCAACCGGCCGAGTAGCTCGCCACCGGTCCGGCATTCGATGATCCACTCGCCCACCTGGGCCAACATCTCCGCGTTGGCCTCGCCTTCCAACAACTCCGACAATCGCTCCGCCGTATCTCCATCGAATTTGCGGGCCGCCAAGCGGCATAGCAGCGCCCTCTCCTCGGCATGCCCTTCCTCCCGGCCCTCCTCCCGACCCTGCTTGACCCACTCTGCAGTCCATTCCTTTACCCGTTCGGCCAACATAGTGCGTACCTCCTTCAGACTCTCCAGTGGCCCTGCGTCTGCTGCTTCGGGATACCGCCGCGGCATCAGTAGCCCATACACCCAGTCCACGAACGCCCGCATCAACCCCTCGTCCCCTTCCCGCCTCAACAAATCCTCCAACGCTTTAAGCCACTCTCCGAGCTTCCCAGGCTCCCGGCTTCCCTCCAATCCGATCAACACTGCCATCAAATTCCCCGTTGGCAACGGCTCCCTGGCCAAGCCGCCGACATGTACCAGACAGTACTGCTGCCTCGGCTGATACGCCGTCAACTCCTTCCCCACCGGCGCGATCATTTCCCTCAACTCCGTCGCTGCCGTCCACCGCCCCTCACGACTGTAGATCACGACCGGCAACACCGGCGGCAGCGTCCCCCTCCCTCTGAACGCCCCCTCCCCCATCAGCCTCCCGTACAACAACCCGGTGTACGTCAACATCCGCACCGCCATCCCCGCATCCACCGTCGTCTGAAACTCCAGCATCACCATCAAGTACAGCGGCTTCCCAAGGAACTGTACCCGCCACACCGCGTCTCCATAGCGTTCCTGGAAGCGCTCGCCCACGTAGGATGAGGGCACGGACGTCAACGTATCCAGGTCCAGCTCCCCGCTCCAATCCCGCCCCACGAACCCTTCTATCAGATCCCGTACCATCCGCGGATACGCGAACAGCCGTCGGTAGGCGGCATCATCCATCGTTGCGCACCCGCATCATATCATACATGCCTTCCGCCATGAGACACTCATCCCGCATCAGCCGGTATACGGCGCACGGGGCTGCAGCACTCAAGCACTCATATTGACTCTTCGGCAGCATTGGAACGTTCTTTAATGGAGAGCCGGTCCGGGAAGCGGCCAGGTCACACACGCGTCGCTCCTCGCAGGGTGCGGCCGAAAGTAGGGGAAACAGGCAGATTGGTAACCGGACCGGCCCAGGGAAGCATCAGGTTGACTGGGCCGGGCAACTCCTCACTCCTCCGTCACCGGCGGCCACTTCTCCACGAGCACCGCAGGCAGTCCCTCCCGTGACACGTGGGCGCCGTACTCCCTGGCTTCGTCGGCGTCGGTGAAGGTCCCGAGGCGGACCCGGTAGAGACTCTCATGGAGCTCGATGACCACGGGTCTGTCGTAGCGACTCTCGAGCCGGGCCTTCAACTCTCGGGCTTTTTCCGGATCCGAGAACGCCCCCACCTGCAGGGTGTAGTCGAGCCGGTCGGGAATGGCCGTGAGCGGGTGTCCGCCGGTGTCCATTACTTCCACGACAACCGGCGCCGTTCCCGGTCGAATCATGTCCACCGCCCGGGCCGCGGCATAGGAAAGGTCGATGATCCGTCCCTTGACGAAGGGCCCCCGGTCGTTGATCAGCACGGTGACCGACTTGCCGTTGGCGAGGTTGGTGACCCGCACGCTGGAGCCCAGCGGCAGAGTCTGGTGCGCGGCGGTCATGCCGTGCTGGTCGTAAACGGTTCCGCTGGTGGTCTTCTTCCCGTGAAAGCCGGGGCCGTACCACGACGCGATGCCTTGCTGTGAGAGCGCTACGGCGGGAGGCGTGGGAACGCCGGGTGCGGGCGTCGGAGACGGTGGTTTCGGGGGGGCGCAGGCGGATAGAAGTAGGAGGGTGCCGGCGGCCCACGGCAGCACGCCGCCGCCCCGTCGCCGAAAGCGTGCAGGACGCATCAAGGCTTGATTATACCGCAATGGCGGCGACATGGAAGCGGCGTGGCGGCTGCACCGGCTGACGCGGCCTCGACAAGCCAGCCGGTGTCGGGCTCGCCGACCAGCGCGACGGCGAAGGTCTCGGTCACCCGCGCCACCATCGCGGCGCGCCCTCGCGTCGTCGTTCCGGCGGTGACCGGGCGGCCGCCGAGGTCGAAGACGACCCGACCGGCGTTCATGGCCAAAGGTCCCCCAGGCTGAAGGTGATCGCATCGAACGGCCGCACGCTCACCGGCTCGTCGTCCTTCGCGCACGCGATGAGCACCCACTCCCCGTCCCGGAGCTCGAATGCCTCCAGCGTCCGGTCCGCGGGCTCGATGAGCCACAGGTACACGACCCCTTCGCGTGCGTAGACCGGTCGCTTTTCCTGAAGGTCGAGCCGGCGCGTCGACGGTGATGGCATCTCGCACGCCCAGTCCGGAGCGAGTGTCACGTAGGCGGTTTGTGGATATTCCGGCATGCGCTCGCGGCGCCAGCCCGCGAGGTCCGGCACTACGATCTCTTCACCGAGGTGCAGCTCGGGCTCGAAAACGATCCACCAACCGCCTGGGCCTCCGTGGCCCTTGCCGTACGGTCCCACCAACTCGTCGCTCAGATACGAGCTCGCCAGCGCGTGCGGCATCGCCGGACGTGGATGGGTGTGCAGCGTGCCGCCGATGATCTCTGCGACCTGGTGCGCCGGCGCGTCGAGCACGTCCTGGTAGGTCGCTCGGCGCGGCGTGAGGGCTTCGCTTCGGGACGCGGCCATATTTCCCCTCCTCGTTCCGGTCCGATCCTGCGCCCACACCCGGCTCACGAGCTCCCGGGCCTCCGCCCCGAGCGCCGTCGTGTAGATCGCGGCGGTGGAGCGCCTCGGACACCCGGCCCCCGGTGATCGCGAGGGTCCGGGGTCCGGGCCAACCGAAGCGGTACCGTCGCTGCGATGCAACCACCATCGCGACCCGAGGGCTGCCCGTGCTGCCCGTGCCCCACCTCTCCTGGCCGGACGTTGAAACTGAATGATTCATATCAATTCAATTGCTTGCAATCCATCTGGGGCACGGGCAGTGCCAGCCAGGGTACAGAAAACGTTCTGTGCAGAGGAACGCCACGACGGGGGCGCGCGCCGATTCGTTTACGGAGGGGCGTGAGTTGTGGTAACTTTTCCGGTTGTGAACGCGCGTCGTGGACCCCGGTTCGGGAGGCGGGTTCGCAAGCGGTCCCGGCGGCCACCGGTCCCGGGGTCAGTCCTGTTCGAGGAGAGGTTCGCGCCATGTCCGGTCATTCGAAGTGGAGCACCATCAAGCACAAGAAGGCGGCCAAGGACGCCAAACGAGGCAAGCTGTTCACCAAGTTCATCAAGGAAATCACGGTGGCGGCCCGCATGGGCGGGGGAGACGTGGCCACCAACCCGCGCCTGCGCACCGCGGTGCAGACGGCCCGTGACAACAGCATGCCCAACGAGAACATCGAGCGCGCCATCAAGAAGGGGACCGGCGAGCTCGAAGGGGTGTCTTACGAAGAAGTCAGCTACGAGGGCTACGGTCCCGGAGGGGCGGCCTTTCTGGTGCAGGCCCTGACCGACAACCGGAACCGGACGGTGTCGGACATCCGGCGTATGTTCAACAAGCACGGCGGGAATCTGGGAGAGACCGGCTGCGTGGCATGGATGTTCGACAGCAAGGGACTCATCGTCGTGTCCAGGGAGGCGGTGGAGGAAGAGGCGCTGCTGGGGCTCGCCCTGGAGGCCGGCGCCGAGGACGTCACCGAGAGTGGCGACGTGTTCGAGATCATCACCCGGCCCGAGGATTTCGCCGCGGTCAGGGAAAGTATCGAGAACGGGAAGATTCCGGTGGCTTCGGCCGAGGTGACCATGATTCCCAGGAACACGACCAGGCTCGGCGAGAAGGAAGCCGAGCAGACCCTCGGCCTCACCGAGGAACTCGAAGACCACGACGACGTTCAAGCCGTCGCGGCGAACTTCGACATCCCCGACGAGATCCTGGAGAAGGCCGGTTGACGCCGACGGGACCGGAGAAGGAAAGATCGAAACCATCCTGGGCATAGACCCCGGAACCCTCAAGACCGGCTGGGGCGTGATCCGTGCGGACGGAACGCGGCTGCGGCACGTCGCCCACGGCACGGTCCGAGCCTCATCCAGCCAATCCCAGGACCGGCGCCTGTACCGCATATTCACGGAGCTGACCAAGGTTATCCGGGAACACGAGCCCGGACACGTCAGCCTGGAGAAGGTTTTTCTGGCGCGCAACGTCCAGAGCGCGCTGAAGCTCGGTCAGGTACGCGGGGTGGCCCTGCTGGCCGCGGCGGAACGCAGCATCGCCGTGTCCGAGTACAACTCGGTCCAGGTCAAGAAGGCGCTGACGGGGTATGGCCACGCGGGCAAGGGACAGATGCAGCAAATGGTCACGGCCGTCCTGCAGCTCCCGGACGAACCTCAGGAGGACGCGGCCGACGCTCTGGCGGCCGCCATCTGCCACGGCCATTTGCGCGCCTTTCGGACCAGCGTCCTGGCCGCGACCGGCCGGAGGGGGAGAAGCTCCAGGGGATTGCGCTGGCAGGCGGACGAACTTCCCGGCGGCCAAGGCTGAAGGGTGCGGGTCTGCCATGGAGACGCATCGGCCGCCGGGTCGTGCGGAGGCGTCGTTGAATCATCCCGAGTCCCGTCGTGATCGCTAAGGTTCGCGGAACACTGGACCACAAGGCGCCGGGCGAGGTCATCGTGGACGTCGGCGGCGTTGGTTATCAACTGTTTACGGCGCTGAGCGTGTTCTACCGGCTGCCGGAGGTGGGAGAGCCCGTGACGCTGCTGGTGTACACCCACGTCCGGGAAGATTCCCTCCAGTTGTTCGGTTTCTTCGATCCCGCGGAGAAGCAGGCCTTCATGCTGCTGACCGGGGTGTCGGGCATCGGCCCCAGGCTGGCGCTCAACATCCTGTCGGGCATGGCCGCGGGCGAATTGATGGGCGCTCTGAGGGACGGCGACGTCGCCCGCCTGGTAACCATTCCGGGGGTAGGCAAACGCCTGGCGGATCGCATGATCGTGGAGCTGCGTGATAGGATAGACGCGCTCCCGGATATCGCGCCGGCGGCGGCCGATCCCGGGATCCGGGGAGACGTGTTGTCGGCCCTGGTGAACCTCGGCTACCGCCGCGCGGATGCGGAGCGGGCCGTGCGTCAGGTGTTGAGCGAAGGAGCCGCCGGGCTGGAAACCGTACTCAAGGAAGCCTTACGCATGCTCAGCCGGTAGCCGGCCGTGCAGCGGGACCGCGTTCATGAAAAACAGGACCATCTCGCCCGCGGGCACCGATGAGGACGTCCTCTACGACTCGAGCCTCCGGCCCCGTCGGTTCAACGAGTATTTCGGTCAGGACAAGGTCAAGGCCAACCTCGGGGTGGCCATTACGGCCGCCAGACGGCGTGGCGACGTGCTCGACCACCTCCTTTTCCACGGCCCTCCGGGTCTGGGGAAGACCTCCCTCGCCCATCTCGTCTCCAGGGAGATGGAGGTAGACATCCGGCCCACCTCCGGTCCGGTCATCGAGCGGCCCGGAGACCTCGCCGCGCTGCTCACCAACCTCGATTCCGGAGACATCCTGTTCATCGACGAGATCCATCGCCTCAACCATGTGGTGGAGGAGGTGCTGTACCCGGCCATGGAGGACTTCCAGGTGGACGTCATGATCGGTCAGGGACCCGGCGCCAAATCCATCAAGCTGGACCTCAAGCGGTTTACGTTGATCGGCGCCACCACCCGTTCCGGCCTTCTGACCCCGGCGTTGCGCAACCGGTTCGGCGCGGTGTTCCGGCTCGACTTCTACGAGCCCGGGGTGCTGGCGAAGTTGCTCGCCCGGTCCGCGGCCCTTTTGGGCGTGGGGGGCGACGATGCGGGCTTCATGGAGATTGCCCGGCGCTCCCGCGGCACGCCGCGTATCGCCAACCGGCTGCTGCGGCGGGTCCGGGACTACGCGGAAGTCCACGGTGAGGGAAGGATCACCCGACCGGTGGCGTGCAAGGCCCTGGAGATGCTGGAGGTCGACGAGGAGGGGTGCGACAAGATGGATACGCTGATTCTCGTCACCATCATCGACAAGTTCGACGGCGGACCCGTGGGATTGGACACCCTGGCCGCCGCCATCGGGGAGGAGAGAGGCACGGTCGAGGACGCCTACGAACCGTATCTGATCCAGGCGGGCCTGCTGGAGCGCCGGCCGCAAGGCCGGGTCGCCACCCCGGTGGCCTACCGGCATCTGGGACGGTCCCAGTCCGCGTCGCGGGTGGACCGGGAGAAGCGGCAGAAGCGGCTGTTGTAAGCGTTTCGGCTTCTTCATTCCGATCACGGCCTCCCTGCTGCCGGGGGTTGTCGTTTCTTTTGTGCTTTACGGGTGGAAGCGATAGAACGGTGTGACGCGGATCAGGTCACTCCAATGAGCACGACGGACGAAGAACGGGCGGAGACGCTTCGATCGGAGGAACGGAAGCGGCGCAAGCGTGAAGGGTGGGTGATTCTCATCGCCGCCCTGATGATCCTGTCGTTCGCGTTCTTCGAGGATCTTCTGCCGGACGTCGCCGCGGACTACTCCCTCACCAGCAACATCACGTTCTTTCTCCTGGTCAACATCAACATCATCCTGTTGGTGCTGCTGGTCTTTCTCGTGGCCCGGAACCTCCTCAAGCTGGTCCTGGACCGGAGAAGGCGCATCCTGGGATCCCGCCTTCAGAGCAGGCTCGTGTTGGCCTTCGTCGGCATCTCGCTGGTGCCCATCGTGATGTTGTTCCTGATCGCCGAGAGCTTCGTGACCCGTTCGGTGGACAAGTGGTTCGACTCCCAGATCGTGAACGCGCTCAAGGGGTCCCTCGATATCAGCGCGACCTACTATCGGAACTCCGCCGACAACGCGCTTTTCTTCGCCCGGCAGCTTAGCCAGCGCATCGGCGACGAAAAACTCTTCGAACCGAAGAAATCCGACGGCTTGAAGCGTCTCGTGGAGGACAAGCAGCGAGAATACAATCTCGGCACGGTGGAGATCTACGAGCCGGACGGGACCGCGCTGGTGAAGGCCTTCAACGACCAGGTGCCCACGGGGCTCACGGTAAGCCCGCAGGCGGATTTTCTGAACGGCGCCCTGCGGGGCCTCGAGGTGACCCGGACGCAACCGCTGGGTGAAGGCGACGTGCTGCAGGGCGCGGTGCCGGTGTACGGCGACGGCAGGAGAATCATCGGGGTCGTGGTGGTGGACTATTTCGTACCCAGGAGCATCAGCGAGAAGGCGGAGCAGATATCGCGATCGTACGAGGACCACAAACGTCTGGCCATTCTCAAGGACCCCGTGAAGAATACCTACATGTTGACGCTGCTCCTCGTCACCCTGGTCATGATCTTCGCAGCGACATGGTTCGGCCTCGCCCTCGCCAAGGGCATCACCGTGCCGATCCAGCGGTTGGCGGAAGGTACGCACGAGGTCGCCCACGGCAACCTCGACCACCGGATCGATACCGGTGGCGACGACGAGATCGGAACGCTGGTGGCGTCCTTCAACCGGATGACCGAGGATCTCAAGCATACCAACTCGGAACTGGACCAGCGTCGGCAGTACATGGAAGCGCTGCTGACCAACATCACGGCCGGGGTCATCTCGGTGGATCGTTCCGGCCGGATCACCATCGTCAACAAGGCCGCCGAGCTGACCTTGGGCATCCACGCGCCGGAAGTGCTTCACCGGCCATACGATGAGGCGTTGCGAACCGCGGAGCTGATGCCGTTGCTGGACGTGATCGAACGGGTGACCGGGGGCGTGGGGCTGGAACGCGTGATCCGTATCGGAGGTCCGGACGGCAACCGGACGCTCATGACCGTGGCCGACGGCCTCCGGGACGACCATGGCAACACGCTCGGGATCATGGTCTTCATGGAGGACATCACCGAGATCCGGAAGGTCCAGCGCGCGGAAGCGTGGCGCGAGGTGGCGCGCCGCATCGCTCACGAGATCAAGAATCCGTTGACGCCGATCCGACTCTCGGCACAGCGTCTGCGCAGGCGTTACGAGAACGTTCTGGACGGCGACGGATCGGTCCTCGACAAATGCACGTCCACCATCATCCGGCAGGTGGATGAGCTCAAGACCCTGGTGGACGAGTTCTCGAACTTCGCCCGGCTGCCCACCGCGCAGCTCGTCGCGGACAACCTCAACGAGGTGGTCCGCGACGCGTTGCTCCTGTTCAAGGAGGGGCACCGGGAAGTCGAGTTCGAGTTCGCCGAGCAGGCCTCGTTGCCGCCCGTGGAGCTGGATCGCGAGCAGATCAAGCGCGCCCTGTTCAATCTGCTGGACAACGCCGTGGCGTCCCTGAACGGTCATGGACGCATCGAGATCGCCACCCGGTTCGACGAGACCTTCGGCATGGTTCGCCTGGAGGTGGCGGATGAGGGTAAAGGCATCGCCCGGGAGGACCGGGACCGGATCTTCGAACCGTACTACTCCACCAAGAAGGACGGCACCGGACTCGGTCTGTCGATTGTCGGGACCATCGTGGCCGATCACCAGGGATACATTCGCGTGCGTTCGAACCAGCCCCACGGCACGCGCTTCATCATCGAGTTTCCGGTGGCGGCGCAGGCGGACCCGTTGGACGTCCGCGCCAGCGAGGCGTCCTGACCTCGGAACCACGGCCGGTCAAACACGGTGTCCGGCGCGGATGCCGGACCGGGGTGGACGACTATGGAGGATCCAGCAATCATGCAGTCAGCGCAACGAACCGTGCTGGTGGTGGACGACGAGGACGTCATTCGCGAAACCGTGTGGGAGATTCTCACGGACGAAGGTTACCGCGTGATCGCGGCCCCGGACGAGTTGGAGGTCATGAGCCTGGTGGCGAAGGAAGATCCCGACGTGATCCTCCTGGACGTCTGGATGCCCGAAACGGACGGGATCGCGCTCCTGAAGCAGATTCGGCGGGAGCATCCCGAGGCTCGCGTCATCATGATTTCCGGCCACGGAAGCATCCACACGGCGGTGACGGCAACGAAGCTCGGGGCGTTCGACTTTATCGAGAAGCCGCTGTCCCTGGACGGCTTGCTGGCCACCATCGAGCGGGCTTGCGGGGACGCGAGGCGAGAGGTTTCGGGCGGCGAGGAGAGGCTCCACGCGCCCCGAAGCCGCGTCGGGCAGCCGTCATACCCATCCGGATCCCATGGCAACGGCGCCGGCGCGGCGCCGCAAAAGACCCTCAGGAAAAGCGTGGTGGCATGTGGCCTGGGGCTGCATTCGGGCGTCAGCACGGGCGTTATCCTGCACCCGTTGCCGGAGAACAGCGGTATCCATTTCGGCGGAATCTCCGGCGATGCCACCGTTCCCGCCCATCTGGACTATGTACGCTCCACCGATTTCGCCACCTCGCTACAGCGAGACGGCGTGGTGGTGGGGACGGTGGAGCATCTGCTGGCGGCGCTGCACTCGTACGGAATCACGAACCTGCTGATCAAGATGTATGGCGAGATTCCCATCATGGATGGCTCCGCCATCGAGTTCTGCCGGTTGATCGAGGAGGTCGGCGTGGAGGAGCAGCAGGGAAAGCGCCCGGAGATCGTCATCGACCGGACCCTTCGCGTGGTCGGGGACGGGGAAAAGGAGATCATCATCGAACCGGCGGACGGCTTCACCATCCACTACCGGCTGCAATATCCGAGCCCCGTGGGAACGCAGGAATACACCTATGTCGACAAGGGCGCGGACTCGTTCCGTGACCAGATCGCCCCGGCGCGGACTTTCGGTTTCCTGCGTGATTTCGAGAAACTCGAGCGGCTGGGATTGATCAAGGGCGGCCGGCTCGGCAACTGTATCCTCATCGACGACGAGAAAGTGATCAACACGGTCCTGCGATTCGACGATGAGTTCGTGCGTCACAAGATCCTGGATATCGTCGGGGACTTCTCGTTGATCGCCCGGCCCGTACGCGGCCGCGTGACGGCGAAGATGACCGGTCATGCGGAAAATATCGCGTTGTTGCGGCAGGTGGCGGAGATAGATTGCGGTGTCGGCGCCGCCGAAGAGATCCCTGCGGGCGCGGATTCGCCAAATCCGACAGGCTCCTAGGAGCCTGCGCCGTAGGAAACTGAGACAAAGAAGAAAGAGAGTGTTATAAGCAAGGGATCATAGGTAGCATTGGAGGGGAGTAGATGTCGACAAGGTTTCGATCGTACCAACCGGAGCAGATGATGTTGATGCCGCAAGATATGCGGGAATGGGTAGGGGAAGGGCATTTGGCGCACCATATTAGCGATCTGGTGGATGGATTGGACCTGAGAGCGTTTTACGCACGGTATGAAGGGGACGGGCGGCGCAAGGCGCCGTATGAGCCAAGGATGATGGTGAAGGTTTTGATTTATGCTTATGCGACGGGGGTATTTTCGTCGCGAGGGATAGCGCGGAAGCTGGAGGAGGATGTGGCGTTTCGGATGTTGGCGGGGGGGAACTTTCCTCAGCACCGGACGATCTGCGAGTTTCGGCGGCGTCATTTGAAGGACTTCAAGAAGGTGTTTGTGGAAGTGGTAGGGTTGGCGAGGGAGTTGGGGCTGGTGCGACTCGGCAAGGTGTCGATAGACGGGACGAAGGTGAGGGCGAATGCGTCGAAGCGCAAGGCCATGAGCTACGAGCGGAT
Source organism: uncultured Binatia bacterium (SeqCode) (assembly GCA_965214905.1). GTDB lineage: Bacteria > Desulfobacterota > Binatia > UBA9968 > JAJDTQ01 > JAJDTQ01. The sequence goes on along the minus strand of OZ243984.1, from coordinate 795,457 downwards.
GGGGAAGGAAGAGGGACGGCTGGCGGGAGAGATCGAAGAGTTGTTGCGGCGTGCGGGGGATACGGACGCGCGGGAGGATGAGCGATTTGGCAAGGAGTTTCGGGGGGACGAATTGCCGGAGGAGTTGCGGCGGCGGGAGGATCGGTTGGCGGCGATACGGGAGGCAAAGGAGCGGTTGGAGGCGAAGCAGCGGGCGGCGGATGAGGCTCGGGGGCGGTCACCGGGACAGGATCGGAATCCGAAGGGGGGGAAGCCGTACAAGCGGGGTTATGGGGAGCCGGAAGCGAAGGCTCAGAGCAACTTCACCGACCCCGAGAGTCAGATCATGAAGACAAGTACGGAGGGGTTCCAGCAGTGTTACAACGCGCAGGTGGCAGTGGACGGGGAGCGGCAGTTGGTGGTGGCGACGGAGTTGACGGCCAACGGGAGCGACCAAGGAAAGATGTTGGCGCTTGTGGATGAGGTGGAAGCGACGTTCAAGAAGCAACCGGATACGGTGTTGGCGGATGCGGGGTACAGCAACGAGCGGGACTTGAGGGAGTTGGAGGCACGGGGCATTGACGGCTACGTGGCGTCAGGCCGGGAAGGCAAGAAGAGGGTGGCGGCTAATCCTGAGAAGCATCCGGCGACGCATCGCATGGCCGAGAAGCTGGCGACGGTCGCAGGTCGGGAGATGTATCGGGCGCGCAAGTGGCTGTCCGAGGCGCCCAATGGGTGGATCAAGCAGGTGCTGGGATTTCGCCGCTTCAGTGTGCGGGGATTGAGGAAAGCACAAGGGGAGTGGAACTTGGTCTGTCTGGCGCTCAACGTCAAGCGGCTGCAGCCGATGATGGCGAGATAAAACCCTGGCGGGACACCGCCGTGGTCCAAAAGGGGTGATCTCCGCCGATGTTGAGCGTAATCACCATCCCGAGTTTTCACTCCCGCACCTCGGATTCTTTCCCTGTCACCTTCCTACCCCCATCCTGCTAATCGCTTCGCCATTGCTGCCGTCTGTTCCCTGTTGTCGCCCTCAAATAATCCTACGGCGCAGACTCCTAGCCCGGGCCGATCCCCAGCCGGCGCGCATACGGGCCGGGTAGCCTGGTGATCTTGCGGTCGCGGTCGAGGCAGGCGTGTTTCGTCCAGCCTGATGCGAGGGTGGCGCGGTCCGCTTCCAGACCGATCCGATAGTGGAATCTCAGCGCCACCCGGCTCAGGGATTCGACGGTCGTCTCGATCCGCAGCAGGTTGTCGTAAAGGGCCGGTCTCCGGTAACGGCACTGGACTTCGGCGACCGGGAAAAAGATCCCGTCCCGTTCCGCCCGGTCGTAGGGTATCCCGGCTTCTCGCATGAACTCGGTCCTGCCGATCTCGAACCACCGCAGATAATTGGCGTAGTAGGCCACCCCCATCTGGTCCGTGTCGCCATAAATGACCCGATAAGTGGTGATGTTCTTCACGCCGGTCAGTTGTCGGTTTTTCCGCCTGGCGGCCTGGATCGGTTGAAGTCCCAGCGGTCGCGGCTGGCCACCTGGACGTCCAGTGAACCATCTCCCCGGATCACGTGGAAGGTGATGACGTCGCCGGCGCGTTTCTTCCACACCTCCCGGTAGAGTTGGGGGCGCGTCTGCACTTCCTGGCCCTGCACGGTCAGGATGATGTCACCCTGTTTCAGTCCGGACTTCTCGGCGGGCCCCGACGGCGTCACTCCGGTGACGACCACGTGCCCTCCCATAGCCTGGGGGTACAGGCCGAGCCAGGGGCGAGGCGGCCGGCTGCGGACCCGCCCGAACCGTTTCAACTCATCTGCGTCGCGAAGGTAATAGTCCACCGGGATCGCCAACGTGAACTTGCCGATCTCGTTCAGATTCAGGGACACCACCCCCATGAGGCGCCCCCGGGAATCGGCCAGCGTGCCGCCGCCGAAACCCGGATTGAAGGCGCTGACCCGGATGGATCGTTCGAGCAGGTATTCCCACTGTCCGTCGTAACCTTCGAGGGAGGTGACGCCGCCGTCGCTGACCCGCCGGGAGTGCTGCCCGCTGCTTGCGACCATGAACGCAGGCTGGCCGAGGGTGACGGCTTCGGCCGGCCGCAGGAACGGCAGATCGGCGGCGTCGATGTCGACCAGGGCAAGACCGGAGTCGAAATCCTGTGCCGTGAGGCGGCCCGGGTATTCCTTCCCGTCCGACAGCGTCACGGTGATGGCCTCGGCTCCGTTGACGACGTAGTTGACGGTCAGGATCGTCCCCGTGGGATCGACGATGGTCCCGGAGCCCATTCTCTCGGTGCCCAGGTTCCGTGCCGACGGATGACTCGCCGGCACCCTGGTATCGAGATCGACCGTGGCCGGGAGAACCGCGTGCAGCAGACCCAACCGCGCGTTCACGCGCTGCCTCCGACGGGTTTCCCCGTTCGGGGGACGGCGAACGAGCGGTCCGCACGGTGCTCCGGCGTTCCAGGATGATCCAGGCTGCTCACGGCCTTTTGCGTTAACAGATACAGTCCGTGTTCACAAGGTGTTAGCCCTGGTCCGGCCGCCGCGACTCCACGTTGACAAGGGCGGCGTCTGCCGGGTAGGAATGTCGATAACCGGAGTCGCCTTGAGAATTCCTCTGAACCGGATCGACACCGTAGCCAGGGAAAGCCGTTTCTCCGAGAAACCCGACATCGGCCAGGAGGGACTCTCGGCGGCGGTTCGCCTCCCTTCGCCGATCCATGTCCAGGTGACTTATTACCGTTCGGGCCGGGAGATTTTCTTCCACGGCGGCCTGAAAGGGGAGGTGGAGGGCGACTGCAGCCGTTGTCTGGAGAGCTTCCCGTTCGTCATCGAAAAATTTTTCGACTTCGTGTTGACCCCGGACCCCCTACCGACTAATAAAAACATGGAACTCACGGCGGACGAAATGGGTTTGAGCTTCTACTCGGGGGAGGATATCGACCTCTCGCCCTACGTCCGCGAGCAAACCCTACTCGCCCTGCCCCTCCGGCCACTGTGCAGCGAGAGCTGTCGTGGCCTGTGCCCCGGTTGCGGTGCCGAGTTGAACCGTATTGGCTGTGGGTGCACGTCACCGGGGGACCCCCGCATGGCCGTTTTCCGTAACCTTCGATTGGACCGGTGACCCCGGCGGTCGGCGGCGACGAACAGGCAGGACGGATATTACACATGCCCGTACCCAAGAGAAGAACCTCCAACAGCAAGAGAGACAAGCGCCGCTCCCATGACGCCATTGCCGCCCCTCAGTGGGTCACGTGTTCGCGCTGTGGCGAAGCGACCCTGAGGCACAGAGTCTGCACCGGCTGCGGCTATTACAGGGCCCGGTCCGTGACCCCCGGCGAGGAAGGCTAGTGTCCTGTCTCACAAATTGCGCTATTTGTGAGACGGGACACTAGTTTGCCTGCTTCTTGTCCGTGATGCGGCGGATTATCGTTGACGCGATGGGCGGTGACCACGGCCCGGGCGTTGTCGTAGAGGGCGCTCTGCAGGCCGCGGAAGAATACGGTGTGGAGGTCGTCCTGATAAGCCAATCGGACGCCGTGGAGTCCGAGTTGTCCCGTCATCAATACAACCCCTCGGCCGTACGTGTCCTCCCTGCTGCCTGCTCCATCGACATGCACGACTCCCCGACCCGCGCGCTGAAACAGAAGGATTCGTCCATGCGCGTGGCCTTCGACCGGTTGAAGGCCGGCGAGGGGGACGCGGTGGTAAGCGCCGGGAATTCCGGAGCGATGCTGGCCATCGGCATGTTCGTGCTCGGCCGGTTGCCGGGGGTGGACCGCCCGGCGATCCTGACGGTCAGCCCCTCGCTGTCCGGCGGAACGGTGTTGCTGGACGGGGGCGCCAATACGGACTGCAAGCCGCGGCAGTTGGTTCAGTTCGCCCACATGGGCGCCATCTACGCGGAGAAAATCCTCGGCCACGCGAGCCCGCGGGTGGGTGTCCTGAGCAACGGCGAAGAGGACGGCAAGGGCAATGACCTCACGCGCGAGGCGGTCCGCGAGTTGCGCTCCACGGAGTTGAACTTCATGGGCCACGTGGAAGGGCGGGACATCACCAACGGCCGCGCCAACGTGGTGGTCTGCGACGGTTTCACGGGCAACGTGGCGTTGAAGACCATGGAAGGATTGGGACAGTTCGTTTCTTCGCGCTGAAGGGGGCGTTCCGAAGCAGCCTGTCGAGCCGGCTGGGTTTCCTTTTGTGCCGGGGCGCCATCAGACAGGCCTATGACCGTCTCGATTACGCGCATTACGGTGGAGCACCCTTGATCGGTCTGAACGGCGTCGCCATCGTGGCCCACGGAGGCTCCTCGGCCAAGGCCATCAAGAATGCCGTGCGGGTCGCGGCCGAAGCCGTTTCACGGGACATCAACGGGTATATCGCGAGTGCGCTGGCCCAACGAGACCGATGACGGACCGCAACGGCACCGCATTCGTTTTTCCCGGCCAGGGCTCACAGCACGTGGGCATGGGAAGATCCCTGTGCGACCGGTTCCCGGAGGCCAGGGCCGTCTTCGAGGAAGCGGAGGACGCGCTGGGCCTGAACCTCCGCGAGCTCTGCTTTGGCGGCCCCGAAGCCGGCCTGAACCGGACGGAAAACACCCAGCCGGCGATATTGGCGGCGTCGGTAGCCGCGCTCCGGGTGCTGCAAGGTCACGGTGCGCCCGCGCCCGCGTGGGTGGCCGGACACAGCCTTGGCGAATACAGCGCCCTGGTGGCAGCGGGGGCGCTCGGGTTTGCGGACGCGGTCAAGACGGTCCGGGAGCGGGGCCGCCTGATGCAGCAGGCCGTACCCGAGGGAGCGGGGAGCATGGCCGCGATCCTCGGGCTGGAGGCGGCGGCGGTGCGCGAGATTTGCGAAGTCGCCGGGCAGGGCGAGGTCGTGGCTCCGGCCAACCTGAACGGCGGCGGGCAGGTGGTCATCTCGGGCGCCCGCGAAGCGGTCCGGCGCGCGGCGCAACTGGCCCGCGACCGGGGCGCGAGGAAAGTGGTGAAGCTGGCGGTGAGCGCCCCGTTCCACTGCGCGCTGATGAAACCGGCGGCGGAGGGACTGCGGGAGGCGCTGGATGAGGTCGAGGTGATGCCGCTCGGGGTGGGCGTCATCACCAACGTGGAGGCGTCCTTGAATGCCGACCCGGAGCGCGTCAAGCCGCTTCTGGTCGAGCAGGTGGTGGCGTCGGTTCGATGGGAGGAGTCCATGAAGGTCCTGGCCGGGCTTGGTTGCGGGCGCGTGATCGAGTTGGGCCCGGGAAGGGTCCTGTCCGGGCTCCTCGGACGCATCGATCGAGGGATGCTCAAGTTCAATCTGGAAAAGCCCGAGGATCTGGACCGGCTCCTGCCGGAGTTGGGGGTCTGACCATGGCCGCGGGACCGCTGGCGGACAAGGTCGCGCTGGTCACGGGCGGCAGCAGAGGCATTGGGCGGGAGATCGTCCTGAGCCTGGCCGGCCTTGGAGCCCGGGTGATTATCAACTACCGGGAGAACCGGGAAGCCGCACAGGAGGTGCTGGGTCGGGTCCTGGGGGGCAACGGCTGCGCCGAGCTGTCGCGGTTCGACGTCGCCCGCCAGGAACAGGTCGAGGACGCCTTCAAGCAAGTCGTTGACGAGCATGAGAAAGTTGATATTTTAGTAAACAATGCGGGGATCGTCGTCGATGGTTTGCTGATGCGCCAATCGGCCCTCGATTGGGACAAGATCATCGACGTCAACCTCCGGGGTGTTTTCCACTGCACCAGGTCGGCCAGCAGGAGGATGATTCGACGGCGGTCCGGTCGGATCATCAATCTGACCTCAGTGGCCGGACAAATGGGAAACGTCGGACAGTCCGTGTATGCCGCTTCCAAGGCGGGCATCGTGGGATTCACCAAATCCATGGCCCGGGAACTGGCGCCACGCGGGATCACCGTCAATGCAGTCGCTCCCGGTTTCATCGAAACGGAGATGACGGCGAGCCTGGACGCGGACACCCGGAGCAAGTATCTTGGCGCGATCCCCTTGGGCCGCTTCGGCAGTTGCGACGACGTAGCCCGGACGGTGGCGTTTCTGGCAGGTCCGGGCGGTCGATACATTACCGGACAGACCATCGCCGTCAACGGCGGTCTGTACATGTGACTCCGCGGTCGAGTCGTCGCGGAGGCTGGTTCGCAGCCTTCCGGCGCCCTCTCCCTCCGGGAGCGGGGATGGATGCGGAGGCGACTGGCGAACGGATGATCACGTAGCGCTGCCTTCAAGGTCGCTATTCGGAACCCGGCACTGGTGATATCAGACAGGAGGTACGGTATGGCAACAGACGTCGAAGCGAGGGTCAAGGAAATCATATGTGAGCAACTGGGAGTGAGCGACGGTGAAGTCAGCCCCGCAGCTTCGTTCATCGAGGACCTGGGCGCCGATTCGCTGGACATCGTCGAGTTGGTGATGGCGTTGGAAGAAGAATACGAGATGGAAATCTCCGACGAAGACGCCGAGAAGATCAAGACGGTCCATGACGTCATCGAGTACATCGAAAGTCACCGATGATTACCGCCAGCCTGGAGCAAGTCGATCCGGAAGTTTTTGAAGCGATTCACAAGGAGAGCGAACGTCTGGAGTGCAACCTGGAGCTGATCGCGTCCGAGAACGTGGTGAGCGAGGCCGTTCTCGAGGCCCAGGGCTGCCTGATGACCAACAAGTACGCCGAGGGCTATCCGGGCAGGCGCTACTACGGCGGGTGCGAGTACGTGGACGTGGTGGAGCGGCTGGCGGTGGAACGCGCCCAGGAGCTGTTCGCGGCGGAGCACGTGAACGTCCAGCCGCACTCGGGAACCCAGGCCAATATGGCCGTGTACTTCGCGGTCCTGAAACCCGGCGACACCTACCTCGGGATGGACCTCTCCCATGGCGGCCACCTCTCCATGGGGAGTCCGGTGAATTTCTCCGGCCGCCTGTACACCGTGGTGTCTTACGGGGTGTCGGCGGAAACGGAAACCATCGACTACGATGCCCTGGCCGAGCTGGCCCGCGAGCATCGTCCGCGGCTCATCGTGGCGGGCGCGAGCGCCTACCCGCGGACCATGGACTACGAACGGTTTCGCGCCATCGCCGACGAAGCAGGGGCCTTGCTGATGGTGGATATGGCCCACATCGCCGGACTGGTTGCCGCCGGCTGCCACCCGAGCCCGATCCCCTACGCGGACTTCGTGACCACCACGACGCACAAGACGTTGCGCGGGCCCCGCGGGGGAATGATTCTGTGCCGCCAGGAGCACGCCAAGACCCTCAACAGCCGAGTCTTCCCGGGCATGCAGGGCGGCCCGCTCATGCACGTCATCGCCGCCAAGGCGGTGGCCTTGAAGGAAGCGGCCACACGGGAGTTCGCCGACTATCAAGGACAGATCGTCGCCAACGCCAAGACCCTGGCCGGCGCGCTGTTGGACCGAGGGTTTCGTCTGGTCTCGGGCGGTACCGACAATCATCTGATGCTCATGGACCTGCGGGACTCGGAGCTCACCGGCAAGCTGGCCCAGGAAACGCTGGAACGGGCCGGGGTCACCGCGAACCGCAATACCGTGCCCTTCGAAACTCGCTCACCGTTCGTGACCAGCGGGGTCCGCATCGGCACCCCGGCGGTCACCACTCGCGGCATGAAAGAGCCGGAGATGCGGGTTATCGCCGAATTGATCCAGCGCGCCCTCGCCCGGGTCGGGGACGACGAAGGCCTCCGAGCCATCGCCGCCGAGGTGCGGACCTTGTGCGAGCGGTTTCCCGTCTATCGCCGCAACTCTACCGCGCCGGCTCCGCTGCCTTGACCGCGAGCGCTGCCGGGTTCCGGAACCGTCAGGCATGCCATGAAATGCCCCTTTTGCCGCCAGTCCGATAATCACGTCATCGATTCCCGTCTCGGGAAGGACGAGGAGATGATCCGGCGGCGCCGGGAGTGCATCGCGTGTTCGCGTCGCTTCACCACCTACGAGCGGGTGGAAGAAACCATGCCCATGGTGGTGAAGAAGGACGGACGCCGCGAGGCCTTCGACCGGCTGAAGATCATCAACGGTCTGAAGCGCGCCTGTCAGAAGCGCCCCGTCAGCATGGATGCCATCGAGGCCATCGCCGACCGCATCGAGCGCGGGATCCAGGAAAGAGGTGAGAAGGAGATACCGGGCTCGATCATCGGCGAGGCGGCGATGCGCGAGCTTTACGACACCGACCCGGTGGCCTATGTGCGATTCGCCTCGGTCTACCGATCCTTCAAGGACCTCGACGAGTTCATGGCGGAGTTGGAGGACCTGCTCAACGAGCGCACGCACCGGACCACCGCCAAACCGCCCACCAAAACCGCGAACGCCCGCAAGCAGCGCCGGAAACCCTTGCCCGCCGAGGATACGCACTCGTAACCCCGTTTGTGAGACACGGAGCCTGTCCTCCATCCACCCCACGCCATGCCCCAGGAAACGGATGAGCGTTACATGCGCGCGGCCCTCAGGCTGGCGCGCAGGGCGGCCGGGAGGACCAGTCCGAACCCCATGGTGGGGGCGGTGGCGGTGCGAGGCGGCCGCGTCGTGGGGCGCGGTTATCATGCGCGGGCCGGCGGCGATCACGCGGAAGTGGCGGCGCTTCGGCAGGCGGGGGACGCGGCTCGTGGCGCCACGCTCTACGTCAACCTGGAGCCTTGCAGCCACTTCGGCCGTACTCCCCCGTGTGTCAAGGCGGTTATCGACGCGGGCGTGAAGCGAGTGGTGGCGGGGATGGTGGACCCCAATCCGGTGGTGGCCGGCCGCGGGGTGAGCGCGCTCCGGGAGGCCGGCGTCGGGGTCGAGGTGCGGGTGCGGGAGGAGGAATGCCGCCGGCTGAACGAGGCCTTCGTCAAGCACGTCACCCAAGGGCTTCCCTTCGTCACGCTCAAGTTGGCGGCCTCCCTGGACGGCAGGATCGCCACGGCTACCGGAGACTCCAAGTGGGTCACCGGACCGGCCGCACGGAAATTCGTCCATCGGTTGCGCAACGAGGCCGACGCCGTGCTGGTGGGCTCGGGCACCGTGTTGGCGGATGATCCGCAACTGACCTGCCGGTTGCCCGGGGGACGGGACCCTTGGCGCATCGTGCTGGACCGGCGGCTGCGGACGCCGGTCACCGCCAGGCTGGTGCACCAGCAACAGCCCGAAAAGACCGTATTGGTGGCCGGCGACGGCGTTCCCGCAGCTCGAAGAAAGCGACTCGAAGATCTGGGAGTCCAGGTGTGGACCTTCCCCGCAAGGCAGGGGCGGGTCTCGTTGAGGCGAGTGCTTCGAAAGCTGGCGCGCCTGGATGTGCTCAGCGTCATGGTGGAGGGAGGCGCCGTGACCGCGAGCCGGGTCATCGGTGAGAAGGCGGCGGACAAGGTGCTGTGTTTTTATGCGCCGAAGTTCATCGGGGCCGAGGGGCTGCCCATGATGGGGGAACTCGGCATAACGCGAATGCGTCAATGCCCGCACCTCGCCGGCCCGGCGGTCAGGCGGTTCGGCGAGGATATTCTGGTGTCCGCGTACCTGGGATACACCCGCCAGGGCGCGCCGGGATGACACGTTCGGGTCGAGGAACGGGCCATGTTTACCGGACTCATCGAAGACGTCGGCCGGGTCTCCCGCCGGCGCGTCGGTACGGACGGGGGAGAGTTCACGTTCGAGACCGCACTGCCGGGGCGTGAGATTGCGCTGGGCGACAGCATCGCGGTGAACGGGTGCTGTCTGACGGTGGTCAGGAAGACCGGGCGGCGGCTTACCGTGGACGTCTCGCCCGAGACCCTGAAGCGGACGAACCTCGCGGATGTGCGCGACGGCGACCGTGTCAATCTGGAGCGGCCGCTCAAGGTCAGCGACCGACTGGGGGGTCATTGGGTCACCGGCCACGTCGATGCCGTGGGACGGATCTCCCGAATCCACCAGAGCGGGGACTTCACCTTCTTCCGTTTCATCGCCCCCGGCGCGGTCGGCCGTCTTCTGGTCCCCAAGGGCTCCATCGCCGTGAACGGCATCAGCCTGACGGTCAACGAGTGTACTTCCCGCTCGTTCTCGGTGGCGATCATACCGTTCACGCTGGCGCATACGAATTTGCAGAGCCTTGGTGTTGGTGATAGAGTCAACCTCGAAGCCGACATCATCGGGAAGTACGTGCTGCAGTTCGTCAAAGCCCGTTCGTGAAAGCCCGTTTGTAGAAGCCTGTTCGTGAAGAGGGCAGGGCGATCCTTTAGCAGGTCCCTTTGGCAGGTCCTTTGGTCGGTCGAATACAGGATCGCCCTGCCGGCACAAGACATGTCATCGACTTCCATCGAACCCATCCGGAAAGAGCTCGGTCAGGGTCGCCCGGTCCTGCTCATGGACGAGGAAAGCGACCGCGGCGTGGGCTTCGTCTGCATGCCCGCCGAAAAGGTGACCCCGGAGTGGGTCAACTTCATGCTGCGGCACGCGCGCGGGGTCCTCTATCTGGCCATGGAGGCCCCGCATCTGGAGAAGCTGGGGCTCAGCGTGGATTCGGCGGCGGACCAGGTCCCGGGACAGGCGCCCGTGTGGGCGCCCATCGGCGCCAGCTCGGCTCTGGGCCTGGAGGTCTCGGCCGCGGGCAGGGCGCATACCATCCGAACCGCGGCCAGGCAGGATGTGGGTTCCCGGGACTTCGTCACCCCCGGCAACGTGTTGCCGATCCAGGCCAGCCGGGGAGGCGTGCTGGCCAGGGCCGGCGCTCCGGAGGCCTCGGTGGATCTTGCGGCACTGTGTGGACTGCAACCCGCCGCGGTCATCTGCCAGGTTCTTCGCGAGGACGGCGCCATCGCGGTCGGGGACGACCTTCGCGGCTTCTCCGAGCGGCACGGTCTCCGGATGATCTCGATCGTGGACCTTCTGGCATTCCGTCTCCGCAACGAAGTCACCATACGGCAGGTCTGGGAGGAAGACTTCCCGAGTATCCACGGCAAGTCTTTCAAGGCGATCCTTTATCGGACCAACCTCGATCCGTTCGAGCACATGGCCCTGGTGAAGGGCGACGTCAGCGGGCGCGACGACGTGACGGTGCGGGTGCATTCGGAGTGCCTCACCGGGGACGTGCTCTCGTCGGAACGGTGTGACTGCGGCGACCAGTTGCGTGCGGCGATCCGGATCATCGACCGGGAAGATTGCGGCGTCGTGGTCTACATGCATCAGGAGGGACGCGGCATCGGCCTGACCAACAAGATCAAGGCGTACGCGCTGCAGGACGACGGGCGTGACACGGTGGAGGCGAACCTGGAGCTGGGCTTCGACGTGGACCTCAGGGACTACGGTGTGGCGGCGGAGATACTGCGTCACCTCGGCATCCAGCGGCTGCGCCTGTTGACCAACAACCCGCGCAAGATCGTCAGCCTGGAGGGCCATGGTTTGTCGGTGAGCGAACGGATACCGCTGGAGGTCGAACCCCACGGCGGCAACACCGGCTATCTGCAGACGAAACGCGACAAGCTCGGGCATCTCCTGACCAACGTCGAGGATGAACCAGCCCGTTGAGGGCGCCGGCCATGCGAGTGATCGAAGGGAAACTGGATGCCGCGGCGATGAGTTTCGGCATCATCGCCAGCCGGTTCAACGGCTTCATCACCGAGCGGCTCCTCGACGGCGCCGTGAGCGGCCTGAGACGGCACGGGGCGGATACGGACAAGAACGTGGACGTGGCGTGGGTCCCCGGCGCCTTCGAGATTTCCTTCTGCGCCCACAAGATGGCGAAGAGCGGCAAGTACGACGCGTTGATCTGCGTCGGGGCCGTCATCCGCGGGGAGACGCCCCACTTCGACCATATCTGCGGCGAGGCCTCCCGAGGCGTGGGCCATGCCATGAACCAGTACGGTATTCCCATCGCCTTCGGCCTGTTGACGACCAACACGGTGGAGCAGGCCGTCGATCGCGCCGGGGCGAAGATGGGAAACAAGGGTTTCGAGGCTGCCGTCACCGCCATTGAAATGGCGAGCCTGAGCAAAGAGCTCTCCTGAACTCCCGCGCTCCGGTCCAACCGTAACCATCCAATGGTGAGTAATCGCCGCAAGGCTAGGGAGCTGGCGTTGCAGGTGCTCTATCAGATGGAGATCACCGGAGATCCTTCCCCCACGGGTCCGGGCAGTTTCTGGGGCCATTTCCCCTCGCGTCCCGGAGCACGGGATTACGCCCAGCGCCTGATCGCCGGGACCGTGGAGCACCGCGCGAAAATCGACGGGCTGCTCGAGACCGCGGTCGAGAACTGGAAGCTCGGCCGCATGTCGAAGGTGGACCTCATCATCCTTCGGCTTGCCACGTACGAGCTGCTCTTTTGCCCGGATATTCCGTTGAACGTCAGCATCGACGAAGCCATCGAGATCGGCAACCGCTACGGATCGGTCGATTCCTCCGCCTTCATCAACGGGGTGCTCGACCACGTCGCGGACGCCAATGGACTCAAGGAGGGCGCGCGGCCGGAACCATGATGGAGAAGTACGAGTTCTGGAATATCGAGGAGCGGTGGCAGGGAGAGTGGGAGCGACTCGAGAGCTTTCGGGTGGGCGAGACCTCGGACCTGCCCAAGTACTATCTGCTGGAGATGTTTCCCTATCCGTCGGGCCGGATACACATGGGCCACGTGCGGAACTACTCCATCGGAGACGTCATCGCGCGCTACAAGCGCATGCGCGGGTTCAACGTGCTTCATCCCATGGGCTGGGACGCCTTCGGCCTGCCGGCGGAGAACGCCGCCATCGCCAACAGGGTCCATCCCGCCCGCTGGACCGTGGAGAACATCGACTACATGCGGGCGCAGCTCAAGAAGATGGGCTTCAGCTACGACTGGGCCCGAGAGCTGGCGACGTCCGATGCCGGCTACTATCGCTGGGAGCAGGTGTTTTTCCTGGAGATGCTCGAGCGCGGGCTGGCCTACAAGAGGAACTCGGCGGTCAACTGGTGCAGCGGTTGCGAGACCGTTCTGGCCAACGAGCAGGTGGTGGACGGTCGCTGTTGGCGCTGCGAGCGAGAGGTGGTCATGCGCGAGCTGCCCCAGTGGTTCTTCCGCATCACCGCCTACGCCGAGGATTTGCTGGCGGGATGCGACGAGCTCCCGGGATGGCCGGACAAGGTGCTGACCATGCAACGCAACTGGATCGGCAAATCCATCGGCGCCGAAATCCGCTTCCCGTTGGTGGACCGGGAGGGCGACCTCATCGTTTTCACCACCCGCCAGGACACCGTCTACGGCGCGACCTTCGTTTCCCTGGCGGCCGAACATCCCATGGCCCTGGAGCTCTCGGAAGGGACGCCGCAACAACGCGCGGTTCAGGAGTTCGCCCAACGGGTAAAGCGGCTCAGTCATTCCCGGCGCGGCGACGTGGAGATGGAGAAGGAGGGCATCTTCACCGGCGCGTTCTGTCTCAACCCGTTTACGCAGGAGAAGATCCCCATCTATCTGGCCAATTTCGTTCTCATGGAATACGGCACGGGAGCGGTCATGGCGGTTCCGGCCCATGACCAGAGGGACTTCGAGTTCGCCAGGAAGTACGACCTTCCGGTGCGTCCGGTGATTCACCCCCGCGGCGAGACCCTGGCGGCCGAGGACATGACCGCGGCCTACACGGCCGACGGGGTGATGGCCGACAGCGGCGGCTTCAGCGGCCTGGGCAGCGAGGAAGGCCGGAGCCGGATCGCCGCGTTCCTCGAGGAGCGCGGCTGGGGCAAGGGAACCGTCCGTTACCGGTTGCGGGACTGGGGCATCTCCCGTCAGCGTTACTGGGGCGCGCCCATCCCCGTGGTCTATTGCGACGCCTGCGGCATGGTCCCGGTGCCCGTGGACGAGTTGCCGGTACGGCTGCCCACCAACGTGGAGTTCACGGGAGCGGGCGGATCGCCGCTGGCCAATCTTCCGGAGTTCTACGAGACCGCCTGTCCGACGTGCCGGGGACCGGCTCGCCGAGAGACCGATACCATGGATACGTTCGTGGAATCGTCGTGGTACTTCGCGCGCTACGCCTGTCCGGACGAAGACCGTCAACCGCTGGACCGGGAACGGACGGCCTACTGGATGGCCGTGGACCAGTACGTGGGCGGCGTCGAGCACGCGGTGCTGCACCTGCTTTACGCCCGCTTCTATACCCGCGTTCTCCGGGACCTGGGCTGGCTGTCGGTGACGGAGCCGTTCACGAATCTCCTGACCCAGGGCATGGTCATCAAGGACGGAGCCAAGATGTCCAAGTCCAGGATGAACGTCGTAGACCCGGACGAGCTCGTCCATCGCTACGGCGCGGACACGGCGCGTCTGTTCACGCTGTTCGCGGCGCCGCCGGAAAAGGATCTCGATTGGAGCGATCAGGGGGTCGAGGGAGCCCATCGGTTCCTGAACCGGGTGTGGCGTTTCGCCATGCGCCACCGTGAGCGGTTGGCGGGCGTCGCCCCGGACTCCAGCCGCGTCCCTTCCTCCGACGGGCTCAAGGAGCTGCGCCGCCGGATCCACTGGACCGTCAAGAAGGTCACGGACGACATCGAGCAGCGGTTCCATTTCAACACCGCCATCGCCGCCATCATGGAGCTCCACAACACCCTGAGCTCGGTCAGCGGCGACGATCTCCAGGTGGAGGGCGGGGTCGCGTTGGCGAAGGCCGCCCTGGAGACCGAGATCATCCTTCTGGCGCCGTTCGTGCCGCACATCACCAGCGAGCTGTGGGAGCGGCTGGGCCACACCGACGCCTTGGCGGACGTGGGCTGGCCGGAGTACTCCGAGGCGGCGCTGGTTCAGGAAAGCCGGCTCATCGTCGTGCAGGTGAACGGCAAGCTGCGCGGCAAGGTTTCCGTTCCGGCGGATGCCGAAGCGGAGCACATCGAGACGGCTGCCCTGGGCGACCCGCGGGTGGCGTCCTTCGTCGACGGCCGTCGCGTCCGCCGGGTCGTGCAGGTGCCCGGCCGGCTGGTCAACATCGTGCTCGAGGGATGAGCTTGACCCGCGGGTGGGCCTTGCCGCTGCTGATTTCCCTGAGTGCGGCGCTCCTGGCGGGGGCATGCGGCTATCGTTTCGTCGACTCCAATGCGGGGCTGCCCGACGACGTCAAGACGGTCCATGTGGAGCCCTTCATCAATCGGACCCGTAGCACAGGACTGGAGGACGGCCTGGCTTCGGCGCTGCGGCGGGAGTTGGCGGCCCATCAGCAGCCACCACGGGTGGCGGAACGGTTCGAAGACGCGGACGCGGTCCTTTCGGGAGTCATCCGCCACTACGGGATCAGGAACGTCCTGGTCAACCGGTTCGACGAGGTCCTGCAGGTGGAAGCCCGATTCAACGTGGAAGTGACGCTACGGCGCAGACCGTCGAAGGAAGTGTTGTGGGCGCGTCAGGTGATACGGCTCCGGGAGGTCTACGAGGTCGCCAGAGGCGCCGTCGTTCCCGGTTCCTCCGAGTTTCTCGACCCTACCCTGGACCTTGAGCACGTGAGCCGGTTGACCGATGCCAGACTGGCCGAGGATTCCCGCATGAGAGCGAGGAAACGCCTGCTCGAGAAGCTTGCCCGTTCGATACGGCAACGGATGGCGGAGGGGTTTTGACGGACGGGAACCTTCTCCGGGAGAGGGCCGGGGTGAGGGTTTGACGCACGGCCGACCAGCGTCAAGGCTGGGTTGCGGGCGCCGCTTCCGCGGAAGCCTTCAGGGTCGCATGGGCGGCCCGGGCCAGACGGGAGAGTTTTCTCGACGCCGTATTACGCTTGATGACCCCCTTGACCACGGCCTTGTCCAGTGAACCGTTGACCTCCCTGATCTTTTCCGCGATGGCTTCCGGATCCGGATTCTCGCTGTTGATGGCAGCCTTCACCTTCTTGATCAAGGTCTTCACGCTGGACTGGACCGACTGGTTGCGCAGACGGCGCTGGATGCTTTGATTGTGTCGCTTGATTGCCGATTTGTGGTTCGCCAAAGTCTACCTCCTGAAAGACCCCTCTTGTAGCACCGCATGCGTGACGAGTCAACGGTGAGCGAGTTCGGCAGGGTGGCCAAGGCGACGACCGTCGTCGGCTCCCTGACCCTTCTGAGCCGCGTCTCGGGCCTTGCCAGGGATATCGCGATCGGGTATCTGCTGGGAGCGCAAAGTACGGCCGACGCATTCTTCGTCGCCTTCCGGATCCCGAACCTGTTGCGGCGCCTCACCGCGGAGGGAGCCCTCTCCGCAGGTTTCGTGCCGGTCCTGTCCGACTGTCTGGCCAACCGGGGCCGCCGGGAGGCCGTCGAGGCCAGCCGCGTGATCGTGACCTTCGCGGTCCTGTTCCTCGTCCTGCTCACCGCCGCGGGCCTGCTGTTCCCGGCGCCGCTGACCCGTTTGTTCGCGCCGGGGTTCGGCGCGACGCCGGAGAAGTTCTCCCTCACCGTCCAGTTGGTCCGGATCATGTTCCCGAGCATCTTCTTCGTCAGTCTCCTGGCCTTGGCCATGGGATACCTCAACACCTTTCGCCATTTCATGGCCCCGGCCCTGGCCCCGGTGCTGTTGAACCTGTCGATCATCGCGTCCGCCGTCCTGCTGCTCCCTTTGCTGTCCCAACCGGTCCTGTGCCTGGCCTACGGCGTCCTGCTCGGCAGCCTGGCGCAGTTCCTGCTTCAGTTGCCCTTTCTCCGCCGGCACGGGTTTTCGTGGCGGCCGAGTCCGAATTTTCGCAGCACGGCGCTGCTCAGGTTCCTGCGGCTGATGGGCCCCGCGGTCATCGGCGCTGCGGTCTATCAGTTGAACGTCCTCGTCAGCACCATTCTGGCTTCGCTGCTGGAGCCGGGCAGCGTTTCCTATCTCTACTACGCGGACCGGCTGCTCCAGTTCCCCCTGGGGGTGTTCGCCGTCGCCCTGGGCACGGCGGCGCTGCCGAGCTTCTCGTCGCTGGCGGCGCGCAACGACGTGTCCGGTTTGAAGACGACGCTGAGCTACTCGCTGCGGATGGTGAATTTCGTCTCGCTCCCGGCCGCGTTGGGGTTGATGGTCATCGCGGTGCCGACGTTATCGCTGCTGTTCCAACGAGGGGCGTTCGGGACCGCAGACGTGCTGGCCAGCGCCCGCGCGCTGGTGTTTCTCGCCATGGGCTTGTGGGCCGTCTCCGCCTCGCGCGTTCTCGTTCCCCTGTTTCACGCCATGCAGGATACCAGAACGCCGGTCAGGGTGGCGTTCTGGGCCTTCGTGCTCAATCTGTTCCTGAGCCTGGTGCTGATGGGCCGCGTGGATGCCGTTGCAGGGGACAATCCGTTCGTGCTGGCGGTGGCCGCTCTGAGTCAGGGCATCGGCGCGTTCAGCCTGTCCTACGCGGGCCTGGCGCTGGCCAACTCGTTGTCCGCCACCTTTCAGTTCGCGGCGCTCATGTGGCTCGCGACCCGCCGTCTCCGGGGGTTTGCCTGGGGCGAGTACCTCTCGTCACTGTGGCGGAATCTCGCGGCCGCAGTGGTCATGGCGGGTCCGCTGTTCCTGGTTGCAGAACGAGTGCAGTGGGGCTTGGTATCCGGAACGCTGCTGGTACAGGTTCCGAGCTTTATGGGTTTGGTTGCAGGGGGTGTGGCGATTTACGCCACGGCCGCAAGGCTGTTGCGGAGTCCGGATTGGCTGGTAGCACGGAAAGCGGGAATCGCCCTCATGGAGCGATTCCCGATCCGGGTAAGGAGGTGATATCGCGTTACGCCGCGAAGGTCACCTTGCGACTATTTTTTCATGAATTTCTCGAATATCGCCTCTGCCTTGATGGCAGCGCGTTCGGCCCGTTCCGCTGCGGCTGCGGCTTGCGCAGCGGCTTCCCCGGCCTTGCCGGCAACGGCTTCGGCCCGCGCGGTAGCGCCGTCGGCCTTCTCGGCAGCAGCCCCTGCGGCGCCGGCGGCAGCCTGCGACTTCTGGGTCGCGTCTTCAACCGCCTGAACATCGACATCGTACCGTGGGTGCTCGTGTTCAATGGGCCCACAAGCGGTACCCAACAGGGCGAGTGCCCCCAGGGACATGGCACTCCTGCCGATCACCTTCGCGTATCTGGTCGAGAATCTCACATCTGCCTCCTTCGAAATGGTTCGATCTGCCGCCGTTGGGTGGAAAACCACATCAATACGTTAACAGCACAGGTTCTTAACCCGAATCGTCCGGAAGTTCAACACATAATCGCCTTCGAAGAACGTTCACCGGCAAGAAAATGTCCATTCTTCTCCCGTTTCCGTCGCGCGGGGGGGCGCGGTCTGGTACAGATGTGGGTGCCGGCGACAGATGTGGGTGCCGGCGGCGAATTTCCGCGGCTCGCCCCTGACGCGGCTCGTGCCCGGCGCTGTCCGGGACCTCCGTGGGCGCCGCCGGATCACCCGTGCCATGCCCCCGATTCTGCCGAGATTCATCGATGAAATGGAAAGGGTGCGTTCGTCGCTCACCCGATCCGCAGCCGCGGTGCTGGTCCTGTTCGTCGCGGGTTTCCTGCTCGCCCCGCAGCTCTTCGAAGTCCTGGTAGAACCCCTGAGAAGCCGGCTCCAACCGGGCCAGAGCCTCATCGGCACCGGGGTGGCGGAAGTCTTCTTCGTCGAGATCAAGGTGGCCTTCCTGGCTGCCGTGATGGCAGGCAGCCCGGTCATCTTCTATCAGGTATGGCGTCTGTTGGCGCCGCTGTTCGGCGCCGCCGGCAAGACCGTCTACCTGGTGGGCTTCGTCGGGACCACTTCCCTGTTCTTCCTGTCGGGTGCGGTGTTCTGCTACCAGACCGTGTTGCCGTTGGCGTTCCTGTATTTTCTGGATCAGTACGGTGCTCTCGGGGTCCAACCGGAGATCCGCGTCGCGGAGTACTTCTCCTTCTTTTTCCGGATCGTCGTCGCCTTCGGCGTAACCTTCCAACTCCCGATCTTCTCGTTTTTCCTGGCGCGAATGGGGGTCTGCAACCACCGCTTCCTCTGGCACCATTTCCGCTACGCGGTCCTGGTGATGTTTGTCCTGGCCGCGGTGTTGACCCCGCCGGACGTGGTCTCACAGGTCTTGCTGGCCGGGCCGCTGATCGCCCTCTATGTCCTGAGCATCGGGGTTGCGTATGTTTTCAGCCGCAAGCCGCCGGAGTGAAGGGTCGTGCAGGCGCGCCCTTGCGGGGAGAACGCGGTTCAATCCACGTAGTCCGGCTCTTCGCGATGGAGTATGCGTTTCAGGGCGGCGAAGTGGCGTTCGGCCGCCAGGGACTCTCCGTCGCCTCGTTGACGTCTCAGGGAGTCGATGGTTTTCCGTGACAGGCGCCGAAGCGGGTGTCCGCCCGTGTCCGCCAGCACCTGCACCCGGCAGGCGCGTTCCAGGAAATACAGCCGGTCGAAGGCCTCGGCCACGGTCCGCCCGGCGGTGATCACCCCGTGATTGGCCATGAACAGCACGTTCCTGTCCGCCATCACATGAGCGATGCGGCCGCCTTCCGTCCGGTCGAGCACCAACCCGTTGTAGTCCTCGAGATAGGCGACGTCGTTCTCGAACCGGGTGCTGACCTGGTGCACCATCTCGAGGCGGCCTCCCTGACGGCAGGCGATGGCGGTAGCGTAGGGCATGTGGGTATGCAGGAGGCAGCGGAAACCTTTCGGGTTGCTCTGGTGGAGCGGCCCGTGGATGTGCAGCGCGGTGGGCTCCACCTGGTGCGAGCCCTCGAGGCGGTTGCCCTGGAAGTCCACGAGCAGAAGGTTGCTCGCCGTCACTTCCGACCAGTGGAGCGGATAAGGGTTCAACAGCATCAGGTCGTCTCGCCCGGGCAGGAGAAGGCTGAAGTGGTTGTCGATTCCTTCGTGAAACCCGAAGCGGACCGCGAGACGATAGGCGGCAGCCAGATCCAGGCGCGCCTGCCTCGCCGCTTCCCTGTCGTACAGGAACTCTTCGCTTCGATTCGCCACGATTGCACCCCTGTCGATGGACCCGATGACGGCGCACCCGATGACAGCGCGCCAAGGGTCGCATGATATCGTTTCCGCGTTTCCGTGCCCGACGACTGCGCACGGGATCGTGCAACAATCGGGCGGCCGCCGCAACCATGCGCCCGACACCAGACCTCGCCATCCGAGCCGCTCGCCGCTTGATTACCGGCGTACCAGCACCTAAACTGGCCGTCAGTGCCGGCCCGGCACATCAAGCGCTTCGGTCATGCATACCCTCGAACAACTCTACAACAACTCCCTGGCGCTGCTGACGGACCTCTACCAGCTCACCATGGCCTATGCCTACTGGAAGTCCGGGACCGCTCAAAAGGAAGCGGTGTTTCACCTCTCTTTCCGTGAGAACCCCTATCAAGGCGGTTTCGCCGTAGGTTGCGGGCTCGGGCACGTGGTCGGGGTGCTGAAGCGTTTCGGGTTTGACGCCAGCGACCTCGAGTACCTGTCGCAACTGCGGGGCAACGACGGCCAGCGGCTGTTCGAGGACGCCTTTCTCGACTACATGCGGGACTGCCGGTTCGCCTGTGACGTGGACGCCATTCCGGAGGGAACCGTGGTGTTCCCGCACGAGCCCCTGGTGCGGGTCCGAGGGCCGATCCTGCAGTGCCAGATCCTGGAGACGGTGCTGCTCAACATCATCTGCTTTCAGACCCTCATCGCCACCAAGGCGGCGCGGGTGTGCCAGTCCGCCCGCGGCGAGCCCGTGCTGGAGTTCGGGTTGAGAAGGGCCCAGGGTTTCGACGGAGCGCTGGCGGCGAGCCGGGCGGCCTACGTGGGCGGCTGCGCGGGAACTTCCAACGCCTTGGCCGGGAAGCTCTTCGACATTCCGGTCAAGGGGACTCATGCCCATAGCTGGGTGTTGTCCTTCGGCGACGAGACGGAGGCCTTCGAGACCTACGCCGAGGCCATGCCCAACAACTGTCTGTTGCTGGTAGACACGTTCGACAGCCTGAACGGGGTGCGCAAGGCGGTGGCGATCGGCCGCAAGCTGCGGGAGCGGGGGCACGAGATGGTGGGCATCCGACTGGATTCCGGAGACCTGGCCTTTCTCAGCATCGAAGCGCGCCATATCCTGGATGAAGGGGGTTTCCCGGACGCGGCCATCGTCGGCAGCAACGATCTCGACGAGCACCTGATCGCGTCGCTCAAGGAGGAGGGCGCCCGCATCAACGTCTGGGGCGTCGGCACCAAGCTGGCCACCGGCTATGACCAGCCCGCTCTCGGCGGCGTCTACAAGTTGTCGTGCGTCCGGTCCGAGGGCAAGGAGTGGATCAACAAGGTGAAGCTCTCCGAGCAGGCCATCAAGGTATCGACGCCGGGTATCCTTCAGGCGCGGCGTTTCCGCCGCGGGGACCGGTTCGTGGCGGATGCGATCTACGATGAATCCCTGGGCATTGCCGACGGTTGCACCATCGTCGACCCCATCAACATGATTCGCAGGAAGCGCATTTCCGTCGGCACCGAGTTCCAGGATCTGTTGATCCCGGTGTTCCGCAAAGGCGAGCTGGTCTACGAGGTGCCATCCGTGCATGTGGCAAGAGAGCGGACCCGGGGTGAGCTTGCCGGATTCCACAACAGCATCAAACGCCGGGTGAACCCGCACGAGTATCCGGTGGGCCTCGAAGCCCGGCTCCATGAAATGAAGACCCGGCTCGTGCTGCAGGCCCGCGGGGTCAACGGAGCGGGTTAGTGTTGCGTTTCATATTTGCGATGACTCATCACCGAGCCATTTTGACGGCCCTTCCGACTCCCTCTCCCTCTGGGAGAGGGTTGGGGTGAGGGTCCCCCGTGTGCGCGCCGCCCGTTGGGAGCGACCAGCAAAGCAGGGCAGTTTATTCGGGGCGCCCTCACCCGGCCTTCGGCCACCCTCTCCCAGAGGGAGAGGGGAGTTATTCATCGCCGACCCTTCTTGCGGCAACGGGGTGAAGATATGGGACAGGGTCGACACATTTACGGAACGCGACTCTGGGAGCCGGTGTCGGCCGGTGGAGCGATGCGGGCACGGGCGGGTTTGAAGCCCGCCCCGACATCGGGCGTCCGATCTCCGGTCGCCTGATTCGGCGCACCTTCATGAAGACACTGGAATCGCTCCGCACTCTGGCCGCCCAGGTCGGTCGGCCGCGCCTCAGGCTCCTCGGCTTCATCACCCTGGCCCACGTCATCATCCACTGGTTCATGCAGCTCTTGCCCGTGCTCGGGCCGGTCCTCAAGTCGAGCATGAGACTCGACGACGTGCAGTTGGGCGGTCTGGCCTCCATGCGGATGTTGGTTCAGGCCGTGTTGGACGTCCCGTCGGGAATGCTGGCCGACACCTGGGTCCACCGGCGCGCGCTCATCGTGACGTCGTCGCTGGTGTGCATGGCGCTTTGCTGCTGGGTGTTCGGGACACTGTCCGGCTACGGCTGGGCGCTGCTCGCCGTGGCGCTCCTGGGCACGGGAACCACGCTGTTTCATCCGGCTTCGGTGGCCTCGCTTTCGAACCAGTTCCCGGAGAGCCGGGCCACGGCCATCGGGGTCTACGGCATGGGCGCCACCCTGGGCAACACCGTGACCCCGCTGGCCATGGGTTTCATGCTGGAGAACTTCGCGTGGCAAAGGGTGATGGAAAGTCAGGTCCTGGTAGGGGTCGCGGCCGCGGGTGTGGTGTGGATCTATGCCGCGCGCATGTTCGAGGGCGACGAGATCCCGGCGAAGAAGCCTCGGCTGTTGCGGGAGATGCGGGGGCTGGCGCGGAATCCGGTGGTCCTCGTCGTGATGCTGGTGCGAAGCTTCAACCAGATCGCACGGCAGGTGACCATGACGTTCCTGCCCATCTACCTGGCCGAGCACCTGGGCTACAGCCTGGGGTTGATGGGCATTTATCTCACCTGCATGGCGGTGTCGGGTCTGGTGGCCCAGCCCGTGATGGGCGTGCTGTCGGACCGTCTGGGCCGCAAGCCGGTGCTGGCGCCTTCGCTGCTGATCCTTGGGGTCGTGTACTTCCTGCTGCGGTGGGCGACGAACGAAGTGGCGCTGGCGGTCGTGGTGGTCGCCATCGGGTTTCTCTTCTACACGGTGGCCAACGTGACGACGGCGGCGGCACTGGACGTGGCGGGAAAGGAAAGTCAGGCATCCTCCTTCGGACTGGTGTCCTTCGGCACCCACATCCTGGTGGTGCCTGCGCCCACGCTGGCAGGATATCTCAGCGAACGTTTCGGCATCATGGCGGCCTTCTTCTTCCCCGGCGCCTGTCTGCTGGTTGGTGCGTGCCTCGTGTTGCCCCTGAGGTTCCGAAGAGACTGAGGCGTCCCCTCCTGTGCCTCCCGTATCCCGGTTGACCTTGCCGACCCCCGGTGTTAGGCCCATTTTCGAACCCTGACCACGCGGGAGGTTGAAATGAGCGAGATTGCCGTTGTCGATGCCGATGGCCACCTGATCGAGTCCATACCCGAGATGGCGGAGTACATGGTCCCGGAAGCGAAGGACTACGCGTTGAATCCGCCCCGGAACCGGGCGGGCGTGTTTCCGTCCATCGACGGCATGCACTACCCGGAGACCGAGGAGATGACCGCGGAGAGCCGCATCCATCCGGTGAGAGCCAGCGACGACCGCCCGGGCTCGGGCGAGGACATCTTCGAGTTCGTGAAGAAAGCCGAGATCGCCGACTCGGTGCTGTACGCCACCGAAGGGTTGTCGCTGGGCTTCATCCAGCAGCCCAGCTACGCGGTCAAGGTGTGCCGCGGCTACAACGACTACGTCACCGAGCGCTACCGCGGCATCAGCAAGCGGCTCCACCCCATCGCGCTGCTGCCCATGCAGGACCCCAAGGCCGCGGCCGCGGAGTTGCGCCGGTGCGTGAAGGAGATGGGGCTCCTGGGCGGCATGCTTCCCTCCACCGGCCTGGACCTCCACCTGGGCCACGAGTTCTACGCACCGGTCTACGAGGAAGCCGCGGATCTCGGCTGCGTGCTGGGCATTCACGGCGGCTCCAACCGCGGCGTGGGCCTGGATTCGTTCAGCAGCCGGTTGGGCTCGCGGCTGCTGCACCACCCGTTACCGCTCATGATCGCCCTGGTCTCGTTCATCTACCACGGCTGGTTCGATCGCTACCCGACCCTCAAGGTGGCGTTTCTGGAAGGCGGGTGCGCGTGGCTCACCTGCATCGCCGACCGCATGGAACGGGACGCCGAGCTGGAAGGGCTCTCGTGCCGCCCGCTGCCGGAGTACATCGCCAGCGGCCAGATCCTCATCGGCTGCGAGGGCAACGACGTGAGCCTGCCGTATCTGGCCGGGCGCGTGGGCATCGAGCCGTTCGCCTACTCCTCGGATTATCCCCATGAGGTGGACCTGCCGGCGGCCCGGAAGATGATCGAGGAGACGCGCACCCACACGGAGCTCTCGGAGAGGGACAAGGCGGCCGTGCTGGGGGACAACGCGCGCCGCTTCTACGGCCTCGATTGAGGTCTCCGCCAGTGTCCTGTCCGGTTGATGCGCATGACAAGGCGCGCAGGGATTTGTGGTCGGCAAGGCGCGATGACGAGCCGTGGCGGGCGCCACGCGAGCAGGAGCAACGCCGCCGACGACCGGCAGATGATCATGCGCATCAACCGGACAGGACACGGCGGCCCTGACGGCCACCGCTCGTGATCGTTGAAGTTTCCGTCGTCACCAAGCGTTTCGGCGAACGGTTGGCGGTTGACGAACTCACCCTGAACGTTCCGCAAGGCGTCTGCTTCGGTCTTCTGGGTCCCAACGGAGCCGGCAAGACCACGACGCTTCGCATGATCTACGGCGTCACCCTGCCCACCAGCGGCCAGGTCCGCGTGTTCGGCATGGAGGTGTCGCGCAACGTGCGCGCCGTGCGCCAGCGCCTGGGCGTCACGCTGCAGCAGAACGTGCTCATCGAGACCCTGTCCCCGCGCGTCAACCTCACCATCTTCGGGCGGTACCATCTGCTGGACGGCGCTGGATTGGCGCAGCGGGTGGAAGAGCTCATCGACTTCATGGAGTTGCGCTCCCACGCCGACGTGCCGGTGGCCAACCTGTCCGGCGGCTATCAGCGCCGGCTGGCGGTGGCTCTCTCGCTGATGAACCGTCCGGAGCTGCTGATCCTCGACGAGCCCACCACCGGGCTCGATCCGGCCGTGCGGCTGGCGCTCTGGTCCCGGGTGCGCGAGTTGCGCCGCGGCGGCGCCACGGTGCTCCTGACCACCCACTACATGGACGAGGCCCAGCGGCTGTGCGACACCGTCGCCATCATGTCCGCCGGCGACGTCATCGCCCAGGGCGCGCCCGAAGAGCTCATCGAACGCTACCTGGCCCCACGGGCGGTGGAGCTCGACGCGACCCCGGAACAGGAGCACGCGCTGTTGCGTGCTCTCGGCGACAGCCCGCCGCGCTATCGCGCGGGGAACCGCAGCATGATCTACCTCGATGACCCCGCCCCGCTGCTGGAGCGTATCCGTCTGGGGGCCGGAAGTGGCGGCCGCGCCGTGACCGTGCGACCCACCAATCTGGAGGACGTGTTCCTGACACTGACGGGAACCCGTCTCGAGCACCATCCGTGAACCTCTCCTGGCGGCACGCGCTGGCGGTGTGGCGGCGCAATGCGGCGATGTACCGCCGGACCTGGAGCTGGAACATCCTGCCCAACTTCTTCGAGCCGGTCCTCTACCTCGTGTCCATCGGGGTGGGCCTCGGAGCCTACATTACCACCATGGGCGGGACGTCCTACATCCAGTTTCTCGCTCCGGGTCTGGTGTGCGTGGCGGCCATGAACGGCACCAGCTTCGAGGTGACCTACAACGTCTTCGTGCGAATGAATATCGAGAAGGCGTACGACGCCATGTTGACCACCCCGATTCAGCCCGTGGACGTGGTCGCCGGGGAGCTGCTGTGGGCCATGACCCGGTCGTGCATCTACGGCCTGTGCTTCGCCGTCGTGGTGGCCGCGGCCGGACTCGCGCCTCTGCCCACGGCTCTCTGGGTGCTGCCGGTGGTGCCCCTGACGGGTCTTCTCTTCTCCGCCATCGGACTGGCGTTCACCCTGCGCATTGCCCAGATCGAGTTCTACAGTTTCTACTTCACCCTGTTCCTCACGCCGCTGTTTCTCTTCTCGTCGGTCTTCTTCCCCCTGGAAGAACGCCTGTCGGGGCCGTGGTTGTGGCTGGCCGAGTGCCTGCCGCTGCTCCACCCCGTTCGGCTGGCGCGGGCAGCCTTCCACGGCGCCCCGTCAGCCGCTTTGCTCTGGGACGTGGCCTACATTCTGGGCCTCTCCACCGTGCTGATCACGTACGCGACACGCCTCATGCAACGCAAGCTGACCCAGTAGCCTCTCCCTCCGGTCCATTGACGCAGGACGCGGGCGGGTTTGAAAGCCGCCCGCGATTGGGATACGGTCTATCGGTCCGCTGCCAGGGAAGGAGTCTCACTTGAGCGAAGTGGCCATCATATCCGGCGGCGCCAACGGCATCGGCCGTTGTGTCGCGCTACGGTTCGCCCGGGCGGGCATCGCCGTCGCCATCGCCGACGCGGACCGGGCGGGCGCCGAGCGGGTCGTGCGCGAGCTGGCCGCGGCAGGCGCGCAGGCGCGCTCCTACGGCGTAGACGTCACCCGGGCCGCCGAGGTCGAGGAAGTCGTGGCGCGGGTTCGCGAGGATTTCGGTAGCGTGGACATCCTTGCCAACCTGGCCGGCGGCACCATCCACACCAAAGCCGTGGAGGACCTGTCCTGGGCGGAATGGCGCGAGGTTCTGGACGTCAACCTGAAAGGGACGTTCCTCTTTTGCCGCGAGGTGGCTCCGCTGATGATGGAGCAACGGCGCGGCCGCATCGTCAACACCGCGTCCAACTACGGACTCACCGGCTGCGCCCTGCGCACGCCCTATTCCGCGGCCAAGGCCGGCGTCCTCGGGTTTACCAAATCCCTCGCCCAGGAGCTCGCCCCCTACGGCATCCTGGTCAACGTCGTGGCCCCGGGCCCCACGGACACGCCGCGGGTCCTGG
This sequence comes from uncultured Binatia bacterium (SeqCode), assembly GCA_965214905.1. GTDB lineage: Bacteria > Desulfobacterota > Binatia > UBA9968 > JAJDTQ01 > JAJDTQ01. The sequence continues at coordinate 768,635 of OZ243984.1, read as the reverse complement.
CGCGGTCCACCCCGGAAGCACGCGAGGCGTGGAAGCCGTTGATACCCCTGGGACGCACCGGCCAGCCGGAGGACATCGCCGAAGGTTTCTATTTCCTCGTGAGCCCCGAGAACACCTACATCACCGGGTACACGCTCAACGTCAACGGCGGCGTGGTGATGAACTGAACACGCCTCCGCGCAGATTCAGGGCGCTGCCGCCGCGCAACGAAAAGTGTGGATTGGAATCCGTGGAGCATATCAACCTGCTCGATCCACTGGACGTTCCTGCGCGCCTGGACGAGCTCCGGGAATTGAAGGATGGGTGGCTTGACGGAGAGGGCTTGGCCCCGAACTCCGAGGCCTTGGATTGGCTTGCCACGAGCTTCGACTGCCGTTATCCGGATGATTTGCCGTTGCCCCATGTTTACCCGACCCTCGAAGGCGGCGTGCTGGCCGAATGGTCGAGCCCACCGAACGAGGTGAGTCTGGACGTGAATCTTGCGACCCGGCAAGGCGAATGGCACTCACTCGATGTGAACACCGACGCCGAGAATGCCCGGACGCTCAATCTGGCTGACAACAGTGGCTGGACGTGGATTGCCGAAAAGATCCGCTCCATCTTTGAAGTTCAAAGATGAGAGCCAATAGCCTGCTCTATCGGCAAGTTCACCCCTCCTTCATACACCGGTCCCTTGAATCCAGGGGCCAGACGCGATAGCTAGTGTCAGGCGCGCCCCTCGCCGGGATGCAGTCCGCTCAACAGTCCGGTCAGGTTTCAGGGAACCAGGAGGAAAGAAAGGCATGGCCGAAGCGAAAGAGTATATTGTCGGGATCGATACCGGCGGAACCTTTACCGATGTCGTGGTGATGTCCCGGAGCGGAGAGGTGTGGACCGCCAAGGCGTCGACCACGCCGGATGAGTTTTCCCGGGGCGTCATGGACGCCCTCACCGAAGCCGCGCAGGTGCTGGACGTGGACCGCGCCGAGTTGCTGAAGCAGGCCGTGCTGTTCAAGCACGGCAGCACCGTCGCCACCAATGCGCTGATCACCCGCACCGGGGTCAAGGTCGGCTTCATCACCACCCGGGGATTCGAGGACACCACCGAGATCATGCGCGCCATCGGCCGGGTGGACGGCCTCTCCGAGGAGGAGATCCGTCACGCCACCTGGGTTACCAAGCCCGAGCCGCTGGTGCCCAGGGAACGGGTCCTGGGTGTGCGCGAACGCATCGATTACCGCGGCGAGGTGGTGGTGCCCTTGTCCCGGCAGGACGTGATGGACGCCATCCGCAAGCTGGTGGACGAGGAGGGGTGCGAAGCCATCGCCGTGAGTCTTCTCCACGCCTGGGCCAATTCCAGGCACGAAGACGACGTGCGCGCCCTGACCCTGGAGGCCGACCCGTCGCGCAAGGTGTTCTGGTCCTTCGGCAGCGAGCTCGCCCAGGTGGCGGGCGAGTACGCGCGCGCCAACACCGCCATCATCAACAGCTTCCTCGGCCCCACCGTGGACCGTTATCTCGGCGGCCTCCAGACCAAGCTCGAAGAGGGCGGCCTGGAAGGGCCGTTCCTGATCATGCAGGGGAACGGCGGCGTGGCCCACCGCACCCACGCCACGCCGGTGTCGAACCTCCAGTCCGGCCCGGCCGGGGGCGCCATCGCGTCGGCCTATGTGGCCGGCCTCCTGGGTCACCCCAACGTCATCACCGCGGACATGGGCGGCACCAGCTTCGACGTGGGCCTCATCACCGAGGGCTACTGGCGCTATGCCGCGGAGCCCATCGTCGAGCGTTTCCGCATGTTGCAGCCCATCATCGACATCCAGTCCATCGGCGCCGGCGGCGGCACCATCGCCCGGGTCGACGAAGAGACCGGCCGTCTGCTGGTGGGCCCCCAGAGCGCGGGCGCGAGCCCCGGGCCGGTGTGCTACGACGCCGGCGGCGAAGAGGTCACGGTCACCGACTGCGACCTGGCGCTGGGCATCATAGACCCCGACTACTTCCTCGGCGGGCGCAAGGCGCTGAACAAGGAGAAGGCCGAGAAGGCGGTGGAGGAGAAGATCGCCAAGCCGCTGGGGCTCAGCGCCGTCGAAGCCGCGGCCGGGGTCTATGACATCGTCAACAGCAAGATGTCCGACCTCATCCGCCAGCAAGTGGTGCGTACCGGACACCTGCCGGAGGAATTCGTCATCTACGCCTTCGGCGGCGCCGGACCGGTTCACGCCGCGGGCTTTTCCGCCGAGCTCGGCATCAACAAGATCTACATCTTTCCCACGTCGCCGGTGTTCTCGGCTTTCGGCGTGGCCTCGGCGGACGTCATCCACACGCGGGTCATAACCTGTCAGTACATTCTCCCGACCCAGCCCGACGGGCCGAACGAACGGCTCGACACCATCGAGAAGGAGCTCGGAGAGGCCATGACCGCGGAGGGCTTCAAGGCCCACCAGGTGGAATACCGCCGGTTCTTCACCATGCGCTACCGCAGGCAGACGGCCGGTGTCGAGATCCCGTTGCCGTGGGACCGTCTGACGGACGCGCGGCTGCAGGAGCTTCAGGAGAGCTTCGAGAAGAAGTACGAGGAGCTTTACGGCGTGGGCGCGGGCTATACCAAGGCCGGTATCGAGATCAGCGCCATCCGGGTCGATGCGGTGGGTCTGGTGACCAAGCCGGAGCTCAAGCCGCAGCCGGTGGAGAAGGGCGACGGCTCCCAGGCCATCAAGGGCGAGCGGGGCGTCTACTTCACCCGGCCGGAGCGAAAGTTCATCGCGACCCCGGTGTACGACGATGCGCTGCTCAAGGCGGGTAACGAGGTGGCGGGCCCGGCGGTTCTGGAACTGCCCTTCACCACCATTCCGGTGCCGCCCGGAGCGCGCGTGACCGTGGATCCGTACTTGAACCTGGTCATGGAAATTTAGGACTCAGGAGTCACTGATGGAACCGACAGCGGTTGATCCCATTCGTTACGAGATGTATTTCCACCGGCTCTGGGCCATTGGGGAAGAAGGGCGCATGACGCTCCAGCGCGTCACCGCTTCTCCCATCGTGGCCCAGGGAGGGGAGTGCATGAGCTCGTTCTACGACGCCAGGGGCGTCATGGTGCTCGCGTGCTCGGGACACCTGCGGTTTGCGGCCGCCACCTCCCAGGCCATCAAGAACATGATCGAGTACTTCGAGGAGTCGCCGGGGTTCCACGACGGCGACCAGTTCTTCTTCAACGACCCCTACGTGGCCGGCTCCCACACCTACGACATGATGGTCATCAAGCCCATCTTCCACGAGGGCGCGTTGATCGCCTGGACCGCCACCAGCACCCACACCGCCGACACCGGTGGGGTGCTGCGCGGCGGCGCGTTGGAGATCTTCCACGAGGGCATCTGCATCAGCGGGCTCAAGATCGTCGAGAAGGGCGAGTTCCGCGAGGACGTATTCCGCACTCTCACCGGCATGTGCCGGGACCCGCAGTACGTGGGCCTGGACATGAAGGCCATGATCGCCGGCAACAACGTCTGCGCCGACCGCTACCTGGGGCTGGTGGAGAAGTTCGGCGCCGACTTCGTCGAGGCCGCCGGCCGGCGCATGATCGAGGATTCCGAGGCCAAGGCCCGGGCCAAGCTGCGCTCGCTGCCGGACGGCGCCTGGGTTTCCCGCGAATACGTCACCACCCTGGACCGCAAGTCGCGCAAGGCCGTGGCCCAGCAACTCTACTGCACCATGACCAAGAAGGGCGACGAGCTGGAGTTCGACCTCGAAGGCACCAGCCCGCAGACCGACACGGACCACAACTCCACCCTCCCCAGCACCGCGGCCCATATCGCCCTGGCGCTCACCAACGCGCTGTTCTGGGACGTGCCCTGGAGCGACGGCAAGATGCGGCCGGTGACCATCAAGGTGCCGGAGGGCTCCATCTTGAACTGCACCTTTCCAGCGGCCTGCGGCGCGGCGCCGCGGGTGGGCAACGTGCTGGTTTCCACCATCTGCGAATGCGTCTCCAAGATGCTCTACGCTGCGGGCCGGGCGGACGACGTCAACGCCTCCACCACCGGCAACCTCGCCTACGCCGGCGGACCCGGCTACTTCTACGGCGGCCACACCCGTGACGGCATCCGGGTGGCCCAGGGGCTGTACGACATCCACGGCGCCGGCATGGGAGGCGCCCCGTTGCGGGACGGCGTCAACACCGGCGGCCACATGAACATCCCCTCCGCCGGCATCAGCGACATCGAGCGTATCGAGATGCAGTATCCGTTCCTCTACTTCACCCGGGGACACAACCCGGACGGCAGCGGCTTCGGGAAGTATCGCGGCGGCCTCGGCAGCTACCGCATCTACTGGATCTACGGCTCCCAGGACTGCAGCGTAGACTACAAGCCCTACGGCGGCGTGGCCCAGGGAGGTTACGGCCTGTGCGGCGGCTATCCCACCGGAAAGAGCGTGCTGCGCTACATGGTTCGGGCCGGCATGGAGCTGCTGGATCGGGTCAAGGCGGGCGAGTACCCGGACGGCGCCGGCATGCGGGACGGCACCTGGGGTCGGGTGGTCCATCCCGACGGGGTCCCGGAGCGCGTGGGGTTGCCGGAAGGAAGCCTCCTGATCGACTACGTGGCCGGCGGAGGCGGTTTCGGAGACCCCCTGGAACGCGACCCCGGACTGGTGGCGCGGGATTTCGGCCGGGGCTGGCTGAGCCCCACGATCGCCGAAGCGGTGTACGGCGTGGTCCTGGCCAGGGACGGAGGGTCCGTGGACACGGCCGCGACGCAGAGCCTTCGGGAGCGGGTTCGCGCCGAACGCAAGCAGCTTGGCGCTCCGCCTTCGGGCCGGACTTCGTCGCTGGACCCGGTTCAGGCGGGCGAGTACGGTTCGGTGCTGCGTTTCCACGCGAGCCTGGAGATCGCCCGCTGGAACGGGCGGCACGCCATCCGCTGCGTCCATTGCAACCATCTTTTCTGCGGCCCCGAGGAGAACTACAAGAACTACGCGTTGCGGCGCATCGTGGATCTGAACGACTACATGGACGACGCCCTGCCGTCCGGCGAGCCCTACATCGGCGAGTACCACGAGTACAGTTGCCCGGGCTGCCAGGTACAGTTGCAGGTGGATCTGTTCTGCCCCTCCATGGGCGGCGATCCGATCCTGTGGGATACTCGCATCGACGTATGAGCATGTGTAGCCGGCAATCCATGGGCCGGAAGCCTGCGCTGCAGGAAGAAGGAAAGTACGACAGGCCCATCCCTTTGCTCAGGGCGAACGAGGACAGGGAAGCGGAACAGGTTGACAAGGTGCGAGGTCGACGGACACCGCACGGGGCCGGACCCGATGGGCCGGAGCACGGAGACAAGGAGTCTTGAGTGAGTGACGACACGAAGATCGTAACCGGGTTGGGCAAGGCCGAGCTGCATCGGGTCCTGGTCCGCAACATCGACCTGACCAAGGACATCCTGGGCAAGCTCAGCTTCGGACAGATGACGTTTCTCATGCTGGTGGGCCGCGTGCCCAGCGAGGACGAGGGGCGGATGACCGACGCCTTGCTCAACGTCCTGGTGGAGCACGGCATGGTGGGCAATATCATCGCGGCGCGCTTCACCGTTTCCACCGCGCCGGAGGCGATCCAGGGAGCCGTGGCCGCGGCCCTGCTGGGCGCCGGCAGCGTCCACCTGGGCTCGTCGGAATACTGCGCCAGGATGCTGCAGGACGCGCTGCCCCTGGACCGCGGCGACGCGGACCTGGCTGCGGTGGCCCAGGGGGTGGTGGAAGACCACGCCAACCGCAAGCAGCGGGTCGCCGGCATCGGCCACGCCACCCACTCCGAGGGCGACCCCCGCGCCGACCGGCTGTACGAGATCGCCGCGGAGACGGGGGTGCGCGGACGCTACTGCGAGCTGCTGGAGGAGATCGGCAAGGCCGCGGCAGCGCGCCACAACCGGCGCCTCCCCATCAACGTCACCGGCGCCATCGCCGCCATCGCCTCGGACATGGGGCTCCAATGGCAGATGGCCAAGGCCTTCGCCCTCATCGGCCGCACCTTGGGCGCCATGGCCCACATTGGCGAGGAACTCCGCAACCCCATGCACCGGCGCATCAGCAACCTGGTGCGTTCGTCGCTGTCGTACGAGCCGTAGCCCGGCTCAGCCGCGTTGCCAGCGCGACCGGGAGACCCTCCCCCCCGGCACCGCCGGCAGCCCTGACCTCGATGATCGGCACACGGCGGCCGTGTGCCGGGACCCTACTCCAGCGCCCCGTCGTCGCGGAGTTGCCGGATGCGCGCATCGTCGTAGCCGAGCACGTCGCGCAGGGTCCGGTCCGTGTCCCGGCCGAGTTCGGGAAACACCCAGTCCTGGGCCATGGCGGTGCGGGCGAAGCGGATGGGAAGGCAGGGCAGGGTGATGCGTCCGAAGCGCGGGTTGTCGTGGGCGCCGAGAAAGCCTCGGGCCTGGAGGTGCGGATCGTTCACCAGGTCGGCGCCGTTCTGGACCGCGCCGCAGGGGATACCGTTCTCCTGGAGCCGTTTCATGACGTCATGGGCGTCGCGCGCGCGGGTCCAGTCCTCGACCAGGGCGTCCAGCTCATCCCGGTTGCGGATCCGGTCCGCCGGGCTCCGGAACCGCGCGTCGTCGCCCAGCTCCGGCCGCCCGATGGCCTCGGCCAGCCTGCGCCATTGCGCCTCGTCCTCGGTGGCGATGACGCACCAGCGGTCCTCCCCCTTGCAGGCGTAGATCCCGTAGGGTGCGTAGTACGGGGAACGGTTGCCCACCGGAACGGGCTCGGTGTCGGTGTTGGCGGCCTGCATCACGGCGGCGCCGATGAGGAACGCGGCCGCTTCCGCCTGGGCCAGATCCATGTCGAGCCCCTGGCCGGTGCGCCGGCGGTAGAGGGTCGCCGCCACCGACAGGATCGCCGCCATGACTCCCGACACATAGTCCGGCAGCACGGTGCCGGACCCCACCGGCGGGTCCACCTCCGCGGACTCGTTCCACAGCCAGGTGAAGCCGGTGAACCCGGTGATGATGGTCCCCAGGGTCAGGGAGTCTTTCCTGGGGCCGGTGGCGCCGAGCCCCGGCATCCGCAGGGTCACGATGTCGGGCTTGTGCTCCACCAGGTGATCGTAGTCGAGTCCCAGGCCCGGCATGACCCGCGCCGCGAAGTTGTCCAGCACCAGATCGCAGCGCTGGGCGAGTTCCCGGATCAGGCCGGGTCCTTCGGGATGCTTGAGGTTCACCGTGACGGAGCGCTTGTTCCGGTTGAACTCCAGGAAACGCGGCGACGCGTTGGGATCGTCCCCGGCGCCGAAGAAGCGGAAGGGATCGAGCCCGCCCTTGCCCGATTCCACCTTGATCACCTCGGCGCCCAGGTCCGCCAGCAGCATCATGCCGAAGGGGCCGGCCAGCACGTGGTCGAAGCTCAGCACCCGCATGCCTTCCAGCGGCAGGCCCTGGCCGTCCGCGTTCATGTCGCCGGCATCGGCGGCCGCGGACGCAGCTTCGTTTCCTTCGACCGCATCAGCGTTCCTTGCCGGCGACCAGATGTCCGGTCCATCCGGAGCAACCGGTCGCGGCGCCATGACCGCGGGTCTCGATCCGCTGAAGAGGCAGGGCAGGGCCGGCTGGATCAACGAGGTCCCGTCCGGATAGGCTACCTCCTGGACGAAGCGCCGTCCTTCCACGTGCGGGTCGCGCAGAAAGCCGAGCGGCCGGTTCACCGGCAGGCACGGGATGCGGTTGGACTGGAGACGGCGCGTCAGCTCGTCCATCGAGTACCGCCGGGTGAAATCGTTCACCGCGGGATTGATGACGTCGGCCCGCGTCCGCCGGAAAAGGTTGTTGAGGTATTCCGGCGCGTCGAATGCCTTGGGATGGTTGGGCCAGATCTCCAGGAATCTCTGCCAGTGCTGCCGGCTGACGTAGAGGTAGACGTAACCGTCCCGGCAAGGAAAGATCCGGGCGGGCGCCACGTGCTGATGCTGACTGCCGGCGCGGATGTGGACCTCCTGCTCGTTGGCGTAGAGCCGGATCATGTGCTCCTGCGTGGCCAGGGCTTCCTGCATGGACACGTCGATCCAGTCGCCGGCGCCGGTGCGCTCCCGGCGATGCAACGCGGCCACGATGCCCAGTGCCGCCACGAGGCTGCCGAAGTAGTAGGCCTGGGTCTCGGGCGGCGCGCACGGAGGTCCGTCCGGATCGCCGGAGATGGACATCAGTCCGCACATGGCGAACACCACGAGGTCGTTATAAGCGAGGTTGCTGTAGGGACCCCACTGGCCGAAGCCGGTGACCGACGCCATGATCAGGGCCGGGTTGATCTCCCGGAGCCGCTCGTAGCCCAGCTCCAGCCCGGCCAGCCGGCCCGGCGCGCCGCTTTCGATGAGGATGTCGGCCTCGGTCGCCAGCGCCCGCAGCCGGTCCCGGTGCTCCGGAAGCTGGAGATCCAGCTCGAGGGTGCGCTTGTTGGCGTTGAGATGGGCGAACGCCAGACTCGTTTCGCCCGCGAAAGGAGGCGCCGTGCGCACGCGGTCGCCGCCGGGCGGCTCGATCTTGACGACCTCGACCCCGAGATCCGCAAGGAAACGGCCGCACAACTGGCCCTTGCGGTCGGTCAGGTCCAGCGCCCGGTATCCCTCCAGCAACCGGGGGGCGCCGGCCGGGGTTTCCGGCTGCTCTTCCGATGGGTCCCTTGCCACGCCGATTCCCGCCGCTACGATTTTTTGGCGTCGGGCTTCTCGTAGGCCACGTTGCCGCCGCCTTTCTGCGATTGCAGGTAGCCCTCGACGTCGTTCAGCGGGTTGGTGTACACGCGCATGCGGTGGGAGATGATCTCGTCCACCAAAAGCCCGCGGTGGTTGTCCAGGTCCATGGCCGTGTAGGCGGCGATCTTGGCGTGCTCCAGGGTCGCCGGGTGGCGGCTGGCAATGGTGGCGGCGAAGTCCCGTACGAAGGGGATCAGCTCCTTTGCCGGCACCGTCTTCGACACCAGCCCCAGGCGCTCGGCCTCGACGCCGGCGATATTCTCCCCGGTGAGCTGGATGTAGAAGGCCTTCTTGAAGGGAATGCCGCTACGGAAGAGGGTGGGTGTGGCGGTGGCGCCATAGCTGCCGCGGATGATCTCGGGCATGCCGAACTGCGCCGTGTCCGCGGCGATGGCCAGATCGTGGCCGTTCACCAGCACCAGCCCGCCCCCCAGAGCCCAGCCGTTGACCGCGGCCACGGTGACCTGCGGGCACTGGCGCAGCAACGTCACGATTTCCCGTGCCGAGCCGCCTTCGTAGAGCCGGCGCTTGCCCTGCCAGGAAGCCCGCAGATCGTACAGGTCCAGCCCCGAGCTGTAGGCGTTGCCGGCCCCGGTGGTGACGATGCAGCGGATGTTGTCGTTCACCGACAGGGTCTTGAGGCTGTCGGCCAGTTCCGCCAGCAGTTTCCGGCTCAGCGCGTTCTTCCGCTCGGGGCGATTGAGGGTGATCCACGCGATCCCGGTTTCTTCGGAAATCTCTTCGATGATGGTTTCCTTGTCCGACACGGGTTTCCTCCAATCGTTTCAACGGGGTGACGGCTCCGGGCCGAGCGGGCCGGTCCGCTCCGGTCCTTTGCGAGTCCCGCGGGGCCGGTCCGCGGCGCGTTATCTCGCGGCGAACCGCTCCATCCAGGCATCCACGCACGCCGGGTTCACCACCGTCTCGGGCGCCTGTCCCGCCAGCACCGCGAGAATGCTCCGGGCCGCCATGCGCTCGCCCGAGACTTGGGACTGCGGGTTGTGCCGATGATGTGCGGGGTCATGATCAATCGCTCGGGGTCCACCTGGCGGATGGGATCCGACATGGGCAGCGGCTCCTCCTCGAACACGTCCAGGGCGGCGCCGGCGATGACCCCCTCGCTCAGAGCCTGTACCAAGTCCTCTTGCTTGATCACGCCGCCCCGTGACGTGTTCACCAGGTAGGCGGTGGGCTTCATCTTCCTGAGCTCGGTCATGGTGATGAGCCGGCGCGTCTCCTCGGTCAGGGGCGTGTGGAAGGTCACGAGATCGGATTCCCGGAGCACCGTGTCCAGCGAGACCAGCTCCACGCCCAGGTGCTGCACGGACGCCTGGGTGATATAGGGGTCGCAGGCGATGAGCCGCATCTCCCAGGGGCCGAGCCGCTTGGCGGTCTCCTTGCCCACCCGCCCCAGGCCCACGATACCGATGGTGCGGCCGGCCATCAGGTTGCCCCGGTGCTCGTTGCGTTTCCAGCGCCCTTCGCGCAGGAGTTGCTGGTTGTGGACCAGCCGCTTGAACAGCATGGAGATGAGGCCGACGGCGGCTTCCGCCACGCCGGTGAAGTTCTCCCGGGCCGGGCTGTTGCACACCAGAATGCCCAACTCGGTGGCCGCGTCCACGTCGATGGTCTCGTAGCCGATGGCGGCCTTGATCACCGCCCGCACCTTCGGGCATCGGCCCAGCACCGCGCCGGTGAAGAGGTCTCGCTGGGCCGCCCAGATGGCGTCGCAGTCGCCCACCAGCGTCACCAACTCGTCTTCCGTGTAGCGGTGCCTGGGGAATTCGTCCTGGTCCTTTCCCAGCACCAGCTCGCACCCCGCATCCTCCAGCATCTCCCGCCCCGCCGAAAGCTTGTGCGGCGCCGGAATACAGACCTTGTTGCCTTGCATGGTGACTCCGTAACTCTTCAGGGATTCTTTCGAGACCGATGACGTTCTTCGCGCGCGTCGCCCAGGTTCCGGAACCTACTGCCGCTTGAACGGGGGTGTCAAGGCTTCATGGATTCCTTTCGGTCGTGTATGGGTTTGACGATTACCCTCATCCTGGCCTCTCCCGGAGGGAGATGGAACCAGAACCCTCACCCTAGCCCTCTCCCAGAGGGAGAGGGAACCAGAGCCCCTGTTCCTCTTTCAGTGGGACGAGGAACAAAAAGCCCTTCTCCCGTGGGAGAGGGGTTGGAGTGAGGGTCAGTGCACTGGAGCTAAAACTGATACACGACCCTGTGTCCCACGGTTCCAGGCACCCACTGGCGTCACCGGCAGAGACCGGCCGGCGTGGAGTGGCCGCACGGAGTGTGCGCGATTTGACAAATACCGGGCTGCGCCAGTAACAAGTGAAATTCACGGGTCTTGGGCCGAAACTCCGGGAGAGGGACGGCTCACCGCATCATCACCCTGCGACTCGACCGTTGATTCCATGTCGGAGGTCCGCACACGTTTCGCCCCCAGCCCCACCGGCTACCTGCACATCGGCGGCGCGCGCACGGCGTTGTTCAACTATCTGTACGCGCGGCACTGCGGCGGGACGTTCGTCCTGCGCATCGAGGACACGGACCGCAAGCGGTCGACGCCGGAGGCCATCGGCGCCATCCTCCGGAGCATGGAATGGCTGCAACTGGAGTGGGATGAAGGACCGTTCTACCAGACCGAGAGGATGGCGCTCTATCAGGAGCGGATTCGCGCGCTCCTGAGCACGGGGGACGCGTACCCCTGCGTGTGCACGCCGGAGACCCTGGACGCCAAGCGGCGGGCGGCGCTGGAGGCCAGGCGCAAGCCCACCTATGACGGCGCCTGCCGGCCCCCGGAGCGGGCGGCGGCGCCCTTGCCGGAAGGCACTCCGTTCACCATCCGCTTCCGGTCGCCGGAAAGCGGCGTCACGGTGGTGGACGACAAGGTCAAGGGCCGGGTGGAGTTCGACAACACCGAGCTCGACGACCTGATCCTCGCCCGCTCGGACGGCACTCCCACGTACAACTTCTGCGTCGTCTGCGACGACATCGACATGGGAATCACCCACATCATCCGCGGGGATGACCACCTGTCCAACACGCCCCGGCAGAAGCAGCTCTACCAGGCGCTGGGCTCGGAGCCGCCGGGGTTCGCCCACGTGCCGCTGATCCTGGGAACGGACAAGAAGCGGCTGAGCAAGCGGCACGGCGCGACCTCGGTCATGGCCTACCGGGACCTGGGGTACTTTCCCGAGGCGTTGAACAACTACCTGGTGCGGCTGGGATGGTCCCACGGCGACCAGGAGATATTCGACGGCGGGGAATTGGTGGAGAAGTTCGACATCGACGCCGTAGGAAAATCCTCTGCGGTCTTCAACCCCGAGAAGCTGCTTTGGCTCAACGCCCACTACCTCAGGAACCGGCCGTTGTCCCGACTGGCGGAGGATGTGGTCCCCTACCTCGCGGCGAAGGGCCACGCCGTGCCCGGCGACCGCCCGTGGCTGGAAAAAATGGTCGAGACCTTGAGGGAAAGAGCCAAGTCCCTGGTGGAGTTGGTGGACATGGCGCACTACTTCCTCACCGAGACTGTGGACATCGACGAGAAAGCCGGCCGGAAGCATCTGGCACCCGAGGCCCGGAAGCTGCTTCAGGAAGTCGCAGCCCGGCTGGGGAACCTGGCGGAGTTCAACCAAGCCGGCATCGAGCAGGTGTTCGGCGGCATCGTCATGGAACGGAGCATCAAGCTGGGCAAGGCGGCCCAGCCGGTGCGCGTGGCGCTTACCGGCTCGACCGTGAGCCCCGGCATCTACGAGGTCATCGACGTGCTCGGACGGGAGCTGACCCTGGAACGGCTTGCCGCGGGCATCCGCTTCATCGACTCCCACCTCAGGGCGGATTGTTGTTCTGACTGACTCTGCCGGATCTCAAGGCGGAGGCTCTGTTGAGTGAACTTCCTGGCCGGGTTGCGGTACAAGTTCTCGAACAGGGGGCGAGGGCGCGCCGGGGGAGGGGGATGGAGCTTTCGGAAGTCACGCTCGACGCGGTGACGCCACACGAGGAGGCGCAGTTCCGGGACCTGATGGCTGAGCATCATGACCTCGGGGCGGCGCTCCGGTTGCCGGTAGCGTTTCGTTTCCGGCGACCCGCCACCGAAGTGCGCTGGTCAACCCTTGCAGGAGCCACCATGCCTCTTCGGGACCGCGGATGCCCCGCGCCTACCCGCGCAGTCGCTCCCACTTGGTAGCGTAGCTCGCCGCGCCATCCAAATCAGCCCGTGAAAGAAACCTGTTCGCTGAGCGGGCCCGTGCAGACATCCCGGCGATGAACGAGTGAGCCGACAGACGCCGCCGGTCTCCATTTGACCGCCCGGACGCGCGTGTCAGACGTTCCCAACGGGACGATCCAGCGCCTGATCAGCCCGCAAATCGCCGAAACAGCCCGCCCCTGCAGGCATGGGGATCGCGTTGGGGATCGACGCCGAGGGCCGGAAAGACGTGCTGGGCCTGCGCGGAGGCGCCGCCGAGACGCGGCCGTCACCACCGGCCTGTTGAGCGACTTGGTGACGCGTGGACTGCCGATGGACCGGACGTTGTTGTTCGTCATCGACGGGGCTGCGGCGGGCCATCACGGAGGTCTTCGGTTCTCGCGCCGCGGTACAACGGTGTCAGGTACATAAAGATGCTGACGCAAATTGCCTTGCCATGTGCCGGGCGTGCCGACCCAGCGAAAGCGGGGCCGCGCCCTCGTGGAAATCGGCAAATCCATATTGATCGTCCTGAAGGAGGCGGAGTGTTTGCCGCTCCGCGGGCGGAGAGCTAAGCTTGAGCCATGCGTATCGCCAACCCGATGTACGACGCTGCCTTCAAGTACCTGATGGACGACCAGGCAGCCGCGCGGCTGCTGGTAGGCGCGGTGTTGGGCGAGGAGGTCGAGAGCCTGCAGGCGCTGCCGCAGGAGCGGGTTGGACGGTCGGCGCCAGCGGCGGCGCCCGGTGAGCCGCCGTCAGGCGAGCTGTTGACGGTGCGTCGGGTGGACTTCGCGGCCACGGTGCGCACGGCGGCGGGTGAGCGGCTCCGCGTGCTGGTGGAGGTGCAGAAGGCGCGCTTCACCGACGAGGTGATGCGGTTCCGGGAGTATCTGGGCCGGCATTACGCGGACCGCGACAACTACGACGAGGCGGCCGACGGGCGCCGGCGGCACCGGTCGCTGCGCGCGATCTACATCCTGGGCGAGTGCCTGCCGCGCACCACAGCGACGGTGCTGCGGGTGGCGCGGGAGTACGTGGACGGGGTGAGCGGCGAGCGGCTGTGCGAGCGGGAAGAGTTCGTGGAAGCGCTGAGCCACGACTGCTGGGTGGTGCAGGTGCCGCTGCTGGCGTCGCGGCGGCGCACCGACCTGGAGCGGCTGCTGAGCGTGTTCGACCAGGAATTGCGGGTGCCCGAAGACCGGCACGTGCTGGAGGTGAACGAGCGCGAGATACCGGAGCGCTACGCGCCGGTGCTGCGGCGACTGGAGGGCGCCGCAGCGAGCGTCGAGGTGGCGGATTCGATGGCGTTGGAGGACGAAGTCGCGGAGACCTGGGGGCGGATGAAGCGGGAGAGCGCTGCGAAGGACGCGGCCTTGGCCGAGAAGGACGCGGCCCTGACCGAGAAGGACGCGGCCCTGACCGAGAAGGACGCAGCCTTGGCCGAGAAGGACGCGGCCCTGACCGAGAAGGACGCGGCCCTGGCCGAGAAGGACGCGGCCCTGGCCGGGAAGGACGCGGCCCTGACCGAGAAGGACGCGGCCCTGGCCGGGAAGGACGCGGCCTTGGCCGAGAAGGACGCGGCCCTGGCCGGGAAGGACGCGGCCCTGACCGAGAAGGACGCGGCCCTGGAAGTAGAACGGGCGGAGCGCGCCGCGGCGGCGGAGCGCATCGCCGAACTGGAGCGCCGTCTGGCGGAGTCCGGCGACGATTGAGCTTCGCACCGAGAGGACGGGCTCGACGAACGGCTCCGCGCCGTCGAAGTCGCCTTTGGAGTTGCCCCCAGCCTCAGCTATGCGGATCTCTGCATAGCCGGGGCAACCTCACCGGGGGGACCAGCCAACCTCACACAACCTCCCGAACACGTGTCACGAACCATTGAGTTGAGACAGTCCACCCGTTGGTACAACGACTGGCGACAGGTGGCGTTGCCGGCGCCCGGGGCGTTCACGCCGGTGCTGCCGGTGAGCGTGGTCGTGCCGTATTACGCGGCACCGGCGGAGATGGCGCGGACGCTGGCGGCGATGGAGGGGCCAGACGTATCCGCCGGGTCTCTTCGAGGTGGTGGTCGACGACGGCTCGCCGGAGCCGCTGGCGCGTCCACAGTCGACGCCGCTGGCGTGAAGGTGGTGCGGCAGGAGGACCGGGGCTTCGGGCCGGCGCGGGCGCGCAACACCAGGGTGCACGCGGGCTTCGCCATCCCGGTTCCGGTCCTGCCTGCCGCCAGCGCCCTTCGGAGTGTTCAACGGCCAGTGGGGCAAGCTGATAGAAGCGCTGATGGAAGGCGACCTGGTCAAACTGCTGGCACAGCGCGGGATCGTAGTCGACCATACGGTGAGCCACCTCAAGAGCAGCAACGGCGCGCGGCGATGGAAGTGAAGACCACCCTCACTCCCACCTTGACGCCGTTGCCGAGCCCGATTCCACCATCCGCCAAGCATCTTCAGTTCTGCCTGGCTCAGTGCCTGCGCATACTCGCCCGCGGCCACCGGCCCGCGCATGTTGGACAACGCTGCCAGCAGGTAGATCGCCAGCACGGTCGCGATCGAATGCTTGCGGCCCTGCGCCCGCCGGTGGTCCGGCAACTCCTCCAGTTCCTCATACAGACTGCGCTTGTCGATTCCGGTCACCGCGCGCCTGCCAGCCGTCGTCCAACTCGCCGCGGTAGCTCAAAATGCGCCGCGCGTCGCGGCGTAGCGCGCGTACGTACAGCCGCTTCGGCTTACCGTGCGGGTCGGTGTAGTGACCGTTGCTGCGCGCATAGCCCTTGCTGTTGCCCACGTAGGTCCAGTTCGACGCCTCATACATCGTGTCCGCGAATCGTGCCGGGTCCACGAAGCTCTCCGCCACCAGCAGCGGATGTCCGTACTCTCTCTGCCAGTCCTCGCTCAGCCGGCGCAGCATCGCACTCATCATCCACGAAGCCAGATTCCCAAATACCCCGCGCTCCCCCAGCACCACGAACCGGGTGTTGTTCGCCAGCAGATGCAGGCGCCGGTACATCTCCTTCCGACCCCACCCGATCCAGCGGTCCCGCGCACGGCACTTGAGGGCGCCACACTGCCACCCCGCCAGCGCCAGCCATTGTCCTCGCCACTCCGCTACGTAGTGCAGCCCGCGACCGGCAAAACGCTTGAAGCCCAAATAGTGATGCTGGTCCATCAGCGCGTCCCACTTCACCCGCTCGTCCGCCCGCGCCAGCCGCACCACCACCTCGTCCAGCACAAACCCTGCTGGCGTCGTCTGCGTCAGTGGCTGCTCCCGCAACTCCCGAACATCCATGACGCACAGCCTATCAACACTCCGGCGGTGCCACCCGGTGGGGTCGCTCTCGACGGTGAGTCTGATACTGGGTGTTCTAGGCTGCGGCGGGGTCGGCAGCCAGCGCCTGTATCCTGCGCCGGGTCTTCAGCAGCAGGTCATAAGAAGGATGGCCTCGAGCCAAGCGGATGATCCACTTCCGAGCGTGTCGCACCACTCGACCCGGAAGGGCAATCACGGCGAAGCGCACGGCCTTCAAACGCTTGCCGATCCAATCCTCACCCCACAGCCGCTTCATGACCGCGTTGAGGTTGAGCGCCAGCACCGCCATCGCCCACCATGCCGCGTTGCTCCCGAACAACCCGGAAGGCAGCCGGCCCCCGGCCAAGTCACTTTTCAGAACACTATGGGCCTGTTCGCTCTTGCCACACCGCTGCCGGTACCACTCCACCACCGCATCCCCGGCAATCCTGCGGTTGGTGACAATGCCAAAGACCTTGTGCCATCCCCCGTTGGACGACTCCATGGTGGGAAACGGCAACTCCATCTGATCCTCCATCCCCGGCAATGGCGGCTCTCTCAACGGCTCTCGGGTGGCGATGAATCGGTACGCCGGCCCCTTTTCCGGCGTGCGATCCAGTTCGGCACGAAGCACACCTCCGCCCACTCCTGTTCGGTCTTCACCCGATCCTTGCCCGTCCCTCGGTACACAGGCTTCCACTCCCGCTCCCGAACCCGCCCTACCGCCCGCTTGAACGCCGCCGTCACGTCCACCCCCACCGCAAACTCGATCACCCCGAAGCGCTCGTCCTTCCCCTCCGCGCAATACTTCAACAACTCCTGCTGGTACCCCGCCGTGTCCGACCTCAGCCGCACCGTCTTCACCCCACGAGGCAGATGCCGCAACGCTTCCCGCATCACCCGCAACTGCTCATACCCCGCAGGCACGTTCCCGTCCCGAAACTCCGAATGAACCACACTCTCCGTCTCCCACCCGTACGTCGTCAACGGCTGATACGCCTTGGTCTTCTGGTAGCTCGCCAATGCCTCCCGCTTCTGCGTCTCCACCAACGTCGCATCCATGTCCAGCGGCGCCTCCCGCTGAGGCCAACGCCTCTGCATCCAGCACAACATCGCCCCGTTCACCTCCCACAATCCACGCAATGCCTCATTCGCCGCCGGAATGAACGCCCTGTGCTCCTCCCGCACGCCCTCCGCCTCCTCATCATGGAACCCACGCAAATAACGAAACACCGCCGCCTCCGACGGAAACCCGCGCCGTCGCTCCACTCGCCATCGCCGCTCTCCCCGTTTCAGCCCGTGACCCTCCGCCTCTCCCATCACTCGCTTCAACCCCTCGTCCTTCTCCAATACCTCCACGTCGCTCACCGACTCCCCGCCCGCCAAGTTCAGCAGCAACAGCGCCATCACCACCTGGCTGTCCGTCCAGCCCTGTCCCCCTCTCTAGCCCCACACGCCCCTCCACCCATCGCTTCAACCCCATCGCCTCCATCAACTCCAGATACACCCCCAGCCCTGACAATCCCGTCATCCCCGCCCTCTTCTTCTCTTCCTCATACTGGAATCCCAGTATCCCTTGCTTCATAATAATTGCACCTCGTTGGTGATGCTCTCGCTTGCCTTACTACCATCTTTGCCCCCTTTATCACGGCCTCCAACTTCTTCTCTTCCTCATACTAGGGAATCCCAGTAGCCCTTGCTTCATAATAATTGCACCTCGTTGGTGATGCTCTCGCTTGCCTTACTACCATCTTTGCCCCCTTTATCACGGCCTCCAACCAGGTCCCTAACTTTCTTGATGACGGATTTAGGGATTCAGGGGGTGTCGATCCAAATTGCCGAGGCCCGAGAACAGACGACTTGCCCAGGACTATCCCACGCTCTAAACTTGTGGGTCGAAGTGTTCGGTTGATGCTTTGGGGGAGCAGCACCTGGGGTGTGGCCGGGCGACTTGGGCGGACGCGATGACGGAGAAGTGGGGCGATTGGGAACGTGCGGCGGCACAGAGAACATGATCGGGGCAGATTGGCCGGATTTGGCCGTTGGTGAGGCGCGCCAGTTCAGTCCAGCGCAGGATGCCGAGATGGGGTCGGGAGCGGGTCGTGGGAGCGGCCGGGGCGTGAGCCTCAGCCGGGCGCCAACACGGCGTGCAAGGCGGCCTTGCGGTGCAGGGTAAAGTAGCGCAGGGCTGCGGCCGCGTTGTCCCAGCGCCGACGGTGCAGGATCAGCGCCAGCACGATGTTGTTGCAGGTGGCGCGGTTGGCCGGCGCCAAGCCGCTGCGGGCCAGGCAGGCGTCCTCTTCAAGGGTCTTGTCACGGCGTTGATGGTTCTTCGACTCGATCGCCCAGTGACCGCGATTCCAGGCCAGCAGTTGCTCCGCTGAGGCATCCTTGGCGGCCACCGAGGTGAAGCCGTAGGCATAGGTGACGCTCTGGGTGTTACTCTTCAGGTCGATGCGTTCGCGTCGGATACGGAACACCTGCGCCACATGGGGATAGTTGAGGGAGTTCTTGATCGGCGTCAGCACTTCGATGTGGCGCTGGTCGATGCGCCCATGGCCCTTTTCCGGGTCCTCGGAGAAGCGCCCGGTGGCCTGCTCCCATGGCAGGGTCGCCAGTGTCTGGAAGGTCTCGGGACAGTTCTTCTTGACGGTCATCAGATAATCGGCGCGATGCTGCTCGACGATGCGGGCGGCCACCTCGCGGGTGGTGTGCAGCGCATCAATGGTGAGCAAGGCGCCAGCGATAGGGGTTACGTCCAGCAGCGCCCCCACCGCCGCCAGTTCGCCGTTGCGGTCGTGAAAGTTGAGGCTCGCCAGCGGCACGCCGGTGCTGTGCTCCACCAGCGTCGCGGTCTCGTAGCGCAGCGTGCCGTTGCGATTGGCGCCGCGAATGCGCTTGCCATCGGCGGCCAGCGCCGACCGTGGCTCCTGTTCTCCGGTTGCCGGCAACCGCGGCTTGGCATAGCGTTGCAGGATCGCTTCCAGAGCCTCGCTATCGGCTTCCATCACCACCCGGTGGATGGTCGACTTGGTGGGCGCCTCGTAGCGTTGCCGAGCCCGATTCCACCACCCGCCAAGCATCTTCAGTTCTGCCTGGCTCAGTGCCTGCGCATACTCCCCCGCGGCCACCGGCCCGCGCATGTTGGACAACGCTGCCAGCAGGTAGATCGCCAGCACGGTCGCGATCGAATGCTTGCGGCCCTGCGCCCGACGGTGGTCCGGCAACTCTTCCAGTTCCTCATACAGACTGCGCTTGTCGATGTCGGTTCCGGTCACCGCCTCCGGTCGCGCCTGCCAGCCGTCGTCCAACTCGCCGCGGTAGCTCAGGATGCGCCGCGCGTTGCGGCGCAACGCGCGTACGTACAGCCGCTTCGGCTTACCGTGCGGGTCGGTGTAGTGACCGTTGCTGCGCGCATAGCCCTTGCTGTTGCCCACGTAGGTCCAGTTCGACGCCTCATACATCGTGCCCGCGAACCGGGCCGGGTCCACGAAGCTCTCCACCACCAGCAGCCCATGTCCGTACTGTCTCTGCCAGTCGTCACTCAGCCGGCGCAGCATCGCACTCATCATCCACGAAGCCAGATTCCCAAATACCCCGCGCTCCCCCAGCACCACGAACCGCGTGTTGTTCGCCACCAGATGCAGACGCCGGTACATCTCCTTGCGATGCCACCCGATCCAGCGGTCCCGCGGTCGGCACTTGAGGGCGCCACACTGCCACCCCGCCAGCGCCAGCCATTGTCCTCGCCACTCCGCTACGTAGCGCAGCCCCCGACCGGCAAACCGCTTGAAGCCCAAATAGTGATGCTGGTCCATCAGCGCGTCCCACTTCACCCGCTCGTCCGCCCGTGCCAGCCGCACCACCACCTCGTCCAGCACAAACCCTGCTGGCGTCGTCTGCGCCAGTGGCTGCTCTCGCAACTCCCGAACATCCATGACCCACAGCCTATCAACTCTTTCATGAGACATCCACTCCCCTATCAGCGTGGGATCGCCCTGACGACTTGCCGCCCACGGGTTCGGTTAGTAATATCACGGTTGGCAGGCTGACAGGCGCGACCCGCGTCGACTCGCGTCCATCCGCTCCTTCGCGACGCACGTGGGCGATGATCCATCCATGAGCGCGATTCTTCCCTCACCTCACGCAGCGGAGGAGACAATGGCCGAGGATCTCATCTTCTACACCCATCCCCTGTCGCGGGGGCGAATCGTGCGATGGATGCTGGAGGAGGTCGGCGCGGACTACCGCACCGAAGTCATCGAGTACGGCTCGATGATGAAGTCCGCGGCCTATCTCGCGGTCAACCCCATGGGCAAGGTTCCGGCGCTCCGCCGTGGCGACACGGTTGTCACCGAGGCTGCGGCGATCTGCGCCTACTTGGCCGACGTCTTCCCCGAAGCGGGTCT
This sequence comes from uncultured Binatia bacterium (SeqCode), assembly GCA_965214905.1. Classification (GTDB taxonomy): domain Bacteria; phylum Desulfobacterota; class Binatia; order UBA9968; family JAJDTQ01; genus JAJDTQ01. The sequence goes on along the minus strand of OZ243984.1, from coordinate 748,039 downwards.
CGCGCCGCCGGTTGACGCCCGCGGCCCTTATTACCGATGGCTGTTCTTCGCCGCGGGTCCCATCGAAGCAGCGGTAACCAACCGGTTCCTGAACTTCGAACCGTCGGTCGAACAGCAATCCATGGTTGGATACGGTAGCTTCGCGGTGGTGATGGATACCTTGGAGCAGGCCGTGACCGGCGGCGGCCACATCGCGGGTGAGCATTTTTCCGCGGCCGATGTGTACGTGGGATCGCACGTCGGATGGGGCCTGCGGATGGGTTCCGTCGAGAAGCGCCCTGCCTTCGCCGAGTACTGGTCGCGGCTTGAAGGCCGGGACGCCTACAAACGCGCCAACGAGCTCGACGACGCCCTCGCCGGCAATGCGCCAACCTGAATCGTCCCTTATCCGTGAAGTGCCGTGCCGATGATGCCGAGTCAGGATGGACGCCGCCGGTCGCATTGCCCTAAAGAAGGGGAATTCGAATGAAGATCACGGACATCACGACCATTCGCCTGCGCGCGCCGATGGGCGTTCAGGGCCGGGTGCAAAGCCGTACGGGTGTACGGACCCACCGTTACGCGTTTCTGGTGGAGGTCCATACCGATGAGGGGGTCACGGGCATAGGGTCATGCTCCGGCAACGGACGGGTGCTGGAGTCCATCGTCGCCCATGTGCTCAAGCCCCTCCTGGTGGGCATGGACCCCCTCGCCATCGAGGAGCTCTGGGACACGGCCTATTTCCGCGCCGGCGTTCGCGCCTTCGGTTCCAGAGGGGTCGGGGTGGTCGCCCTCAGCGGCGTGGATATCGCCCTGTGGGACATCGCCGGCAAGGTCGAGCGGGCGCCGGTGTACGAGCTGCTGGGCGGCAAACGCCGGGACCGGGTCGAGGTCTACGCCACCGCGCTGTATCCCGAGCAAGCCGAGGCCGCGGTGGAGAAGGCCGAGAAGCTCGCGGGACGGGGCTTCCACGGGATCAAGATCAAGGTGGGCTTCGACCTGGCCCAGGACATCGAGATCGTGAGCGCGGTGCGTTCGGCGCTGGGACCCGACTATCCGCTCATGACCGACGCCAACATGGGCTACGAGCTGGACGCAGCCCTGGCCGCGGCGGCGGCGTTCGAGAAGCTCGGGGTCGGTTGGCTGGAGGAACCGCTGTTCATGGAGGACGTGGCCGGCCACGCGCAACTCAAGGCCCGCGCCGGCGTCCCCGTAGCCCTCGGCGAGAACCTCCACACCCGTTTCGCCTTCGAATCGTTCATGGCGCGCGACGCCGTCGACGTCCTGCAGCCCGACGTCGCCCGGGCCGGCGGCATCAGTGAAGTCCGCACCATCGCCGCCGCGGCCGCCGAACGCGGACTCCCCGTCTCGCTCCACACTTACGGCGACGGTATCGCCCTTGCAGCCAGCCTGCATCTGGCCGCGGCGCTGGACAACAGCGCGGTGATGGAATTCGACTACAACGAGAACCCCCTCCGCAGTGATCTGCTCCGGGAGCGTCCGGAGCCGGACAACGGTTTCATGCGTCCACCCGACGGCCCGGGCCTGGGCGTCACCCTGGACCCCGAAGCGCTCCGGCGTTACCGCTACGACGGCGACGGTGATCTCGCGCTGTGGCGTCCGACCTTGCGAGTTGCAGGCTAGGAGTCTGCGCCGTAGAAAATCCTGGACACTATATATAGCGTGATAGCAGCTCAATTAACACTACATGTGGTATGACAATGTGCCCAAAACTGTTCTGCGGCGCAGGCTCCTAGACCCCCCGGGAGAGAACCGATGACGACAAAACGGGAAGTACGGATCGGCTGTGTCCAGACGCCGGCTCTGCCGACCTTCGACGAGGCCATCGAGGCCGCCCGCCGCCTGGCCGGTGACGCGGTCGCGGCCGGCGCCGAGCTGGTGTGCCTGCCCGAGTATTGCGGCGGGCTCAAGAGCGAGAACGGCGTGCTCAAGCCTCCGGCGGCGCCGGAGACGAGCCACCCCGTGCTCGAGGCATTGCGCGGCTTCGCCCGCGATGCCGGAGTGTGGACGCTCATCGGCTCGGTGGCGGTGGACGGACCGGAAGGCAGGCTCATCAACCGGGGCTTCCTGGTGGACGACAAAGGCGAGTTCCGCGCCCGCTACGACAAGATCCACCTGTTCGACGTGGACCTGTCCGAAACCGAGCGCTACCGCGAGTCCGCGGTGGTCAACCCCGGTGAACAGGCCGTGGTGACGGACACGCCGTGGGGCCGTCTCGGCATGACCACGTGCTACGACCTGCGCTTCCCTCACCTCTACCGTTCGCTCGCCCATGCCGGCGCCGCGATCCTGGCGGTGCCGGCCGCGTTCATGAAGGTCACGGGACGGGCCCACTGGCACGTGTTGAACCGCGCCCGGGCCATCGAGAACGGCGCCGTGGTGGTGGCCCCCTGCGCCGTGGGCCCGGTGCCCGGCGGCGGCGCCGTCTACGGCCACTCCCTCATCGTCTCCCCTTGGGGTGAGATCCTGGCCGAGGGCGGCGATGGCGTCAGCACCATCGTCGCCACCGTGGACATGGAGAGCGTCGCCAGCGTTCGCAAACGCGTGCCGAGTCTCCGCCACGACCGCCCGTTCAGCCAACCACCGGGCCGCCGGTCGGTAGCCTGAGGAGCGGTTACAACCAGCACTGCGTGTCCCAAGGGAGTTGCTGCCTCGTGAAAGAGCTGATCCTCGTGCGTCATGCCAAATCGAGTTGGAAGGCCCCCACCCTCGACGATCGTGAAAGACCGCTCAACCAACGGGGCGAGCGGGACGCGCCCGAGATGGGGGCCCGGCTTGCGCGGCGCAAGGACAGGCCCGATCTGATCGTTTCGAGCCCGGCGGTGCGGACGCTGGAAACGGCGCGGATCATCGCCAAGAAGCTCGGCTACGCGCGTGGAAGCATCGTGGTGGAAGAGCGTCTCTACGGCGCCGGCGTCGCCGAGCTGCTCGACGTGATTCGCCACGCGGATGAGTCGGTGGCGACACTGATGCTGTTCGGACACAATCCCGGGTTGACGGAGCTCGCAAACCACCTGGGGCCGCGGCCGATTCCCAACCTGCCCACCTGCGGCGTGCTGCATCTCGGGTTCGAAACAGATACTTGGTCCATCGTGGGTTATGCCCGGGGTGACGAGGTGCTGTTCGATTTCCCCAAGAGTTGACGGACGCACGTCACTCCACGCTTCTTAATTTCCCTGTCACGAATTTATGGAGTGTGCTGGAGATGAGGGTTTGGTAGGGCATCCCTTCCTTGCTCGCCTTTTTCTGAAGGGCTTGCAAGTCGTGGGACGAGATTCGAATGTTGATACGCTTGTCCTTCTGAAGGAAATCGTGTGCAGCCTTTTCCAGTTTGCGCCTGGCTTCCTTGAAGTGGGTGATGCTGGTAAATTCTCCGCGTTCAAAATCCTGAAGGAGCTTCACTTCTTCTTTGTCCAACTTGAGAGGGTTTCTCATTCGAGGTACTCCTTTGTCGCCTTTCTGCTGGGGATGATGGTCTTGAGCAATCGTGTTCCTCTCCGTTCCACGTACGGCACCAGATACACGTATCCTTCCATGTTCAGAACGATGATCTTCTGATTCGGATACCGGGATGCATTGGGGTGCCTGATGATATCCAGGAGGTCGCCATTCTCGATGTGAAAGACGACGTCTTCAAAACTGACGCCCCGTGTTTTCTCAAGAAGCGCATTCTTTTCATCATCCCAGCCGAATGCAGGCACGTCTGAAACCCTCCCATGCTGTGTGCCTTTGTCAACAGTGGGTCTCCTAGTGGAAGTCCCGGCTCTTCCTCCTCACCGGCTCCGTGTCGAGCTTCGGCTGCCAGATCGACTCCACGACGATGTGGACGACGTTGGATTCGGTCTGCAAGGTTCCGCTGACTCCCATGAACGACAGCGTCTTGGCGGCGATGCGGAATTTTTCATGGACGTTTTGCCACAGGATGACGTTGACGAAGCCGGTTTCGTCTTCGAGGGTCATGAAGATGACGCCCTTGGCGGTCTTGGGCCGTTGACGGCCGATCACGATCCCGGCGTAGTCCACTCTTCGGCCATGCGGCATTCGTTGCACGGTCACGGCATCGGGAAGTCCCGAAGCGGTGAGCTGCCTGCGCAGGTGAGTCAGCGGGTGGCCCCGGGGGCTGTGGTCGGTGGTCCGATAATCCCAGACGATGGACTCGAGGTCGCTCAGGGGCTCGAAGGGGACCGGCGGTTCGGGAGTTTCGAGAGACAGAGGGTTTTTGCGGGCCGCCGGAAGTCCCTGGACCTGCCACAGGGCGCGGCGTCGTCGAGGGGCCAGCGACGCCAGCGCTCCGGCCTCGGCGAGGCGGTCGAGGACGTCCTGGCGCAGCCCCGTCCGGGAGGCGAGATCCGCCAGGGAACGGAAAGGTCCGGCGCGCCGGGCTCTCCCGACGCGTTTCCAACCCTCTTCCCTGAGTCCCTTCACGTACCGCATGCCGATGCGTACGGCGTGGGCAGAAGGATTTCCGCCCCCCTTTTCGAGGATACAATCCCAGTCGCTGTGCCGTAGGTCCACCGGAAGCACGCGGACCCCATGCCGTTTGGCGTCGTCCACGAGGGTAGCCGGAGCGTAGAAGCCCATGGGTTGGGCGTTGAGCAGCGCGCAGGCAAAGGCCGCCGGATAGTGGCGCTTGAGCCATGACGACGCATAGGCGATATGGGCGAAGCTGGCGGCGTGGCTTTCGGGAAAGCCGTAGTCGCCGAAGCCGCGAATCTGCTCGAACACCTGGGTTGCGAAGGCCTTGTGGATGCCTTTGGCCTCCATGCGGGAGATGAACCGCTCCCGGTGCCGTTCGATCCTCCCGGATCTTCTCCAGGCGGCCATGTCGCGCCTGAGTTGATCGGCCTCGCCCGGAGTGTAGTCCGCGGCCAGGACCGCAAGCCGCATGACCTGCTCCTGAAACAACGGGACTCCCAGTGTCTTCTTGAGCACGGACTCCAGGGAAGGATGGGGGTAGGTGACCTTTTCCTCGCCGTTGCGGCGTCGCAGGTAAGGGTGCACCATGCCTCCCGCAATGGGTCCCGGCCGGACGATGCTGACCTCGATGACGAGGTCGTAGTACTCGCGCGGCTTGAGCCGGGGAAGCATGGACATCTGCGCGCGGCTCTCGATCTGGAACACCCCCACGGTGTCGGCCTTGCGGATCATGGCGAAAGTCGCGGGATCGTCCCTGGGAATCGTGGCCAGGGAGAAGCTCCTGCCCCAGTGCTTCCGGATGAGGCGGAAAGACCGGTCGACGACGGTCAGCATGCCGAGTCCGAGCAGGTCCACCTTGAAGAGCCTGAGGCTTTCCAGGTCCTCCTTGTCCCATTGTATGACCGTGCGATCGGGCATGGCCGCGTTCTCGATGGGAACCAGGTCGCGCACCGGCTTGTGGCCGAGCAGAAATCCGCCGGGGTGAATGGACAGATGGCGGGGAAAGTCCTGGATTTCCGTTACCAGCGTGAGGAGATCCCGATGCACCCGGTTCAGCGGATCGAGGTCGGCATTTTCGAGGAGCCGTGGATTCACGCTCTCGAAATGGGGCATCAGCTTGCTGATGCGGTTGACCGCGGTTTCCGCCAGCCCCAGGACCTTGCCGACGTCTCGGACCGCGGAACGCCCGCGGTAGCGGATGAAGTTGGCGACCATGGCCGCGTGGGTCCGGCCGTGCTTGCGGTAGAGATACTGGATCACTTCCTCGCGGCGGTTGTGCTCGATATCGAGGTCGATGTCGGGAGGCTCGGCCCGCTCCCGGGAGATGAACCGCTCGAACAGCAGCTCCATGCGCACCGGATCGACGGCGGTGATGCCGAGGCAATAGCACACCGCGGAATTGGCCGCGGAGCCGCGTCCCTGGCAGAGGATTTCGTTGCTCCGGCAGAACCGGACGATGTCCCACATGGTGAGGAAATAGCCTTCGTAGGCGAGCTCCCCGATGACCTGGAGCTCGCGCTCGAGCTGTGCCCGGATGTCTTCCGGGACGCGGCCGCGGTAGCGTTCCCCGGCCCCCTGGAAAGTGAGGTCCCGTAGCCACTCCCCGGAGGTCTTCCCGTCCGGAAGCTTCTCGGAAGGGTAGCGGTAGCGGATCTCGTCCAGGGAGAATCCACAGCGGGCGGCCACTTCCAGGGTGCGGGCGACGGAGTCCGGGTCGTCCCTGAAAAGGGCCGCGAACGCGGGCGGGGACTTGAGGTCGTGCTCTGCGTTGGGCTTGATCAGACGTCCCGCGGCGGCGAGCTGGACCCCGTGGCGGATGCAGGTGAGGACATCCTGGAGCCGGCGACGTGAAGCGTGGTGATAAAGAACCTCCGTTGCCGCGACAGTAGCGATGCCGTAACGCCGGGCGCGCTCCCGCAGCCGCCGCTCCTGCTGTGTCTCTTCCGCGCGGCGATGGCGGGTCACCAGCGCGTAGAGCCGGTCGCCGAAGGCGTCCCGGAGGTCCCGGGCGACGAACACGGGGTCCGGCTCCCGCGCCAGCAGGCTGTCCTCTCCGCCCCAGAGGGCCATGAGCCCGCCGGCGTGGGAGCAGATCTCGCGCCATTCGACCGCGCTTTTCCCCTTGGGAGAGCGGAGGCGCCCGGCGGAGATGAGCCGGCAGAGATGGGCGTAGCCGGTTCGGTCGGCGGCCAGAAGGAGGATGGAGGAGCCGTCGGCAACGGTTATCTGAGAGCCGATGACGAGATGCAGACCCAGCTCCCGGGCTTTCACGTGGGCCCGCGCGATGCCGTAGACTCCGTCCCGGTCGGTCAGGCAAAGCGACCCGAGCCCGAGCTCCGCCGCCCGCTCCAGCAACTCCTCGGGATGGCTCGCCCCCTCCAGGAACGAGTAGTGGCTCTTGCCGTAGAGGGGCGCATAGGACACGGGCGTCCGGGACTGGGGCATGCGGGACGAGCGCCCGAGAGGGCGTGCCTTGCCGGCGGCCATGGTTTCCTATTCCACCTTCCCGTGCAGAAACCAGCTTTGCCGCTTCCGATCGTAGTAGATCCACAGCCAGGGACCCTCGCCGGTGCGGACGAAATGATACTCGCGGTGCACCTCGGCGCCGGAACCCCACCATCCCCCCGAGATGATGTAGGGGCCGGAGCTTTCTCGGGTGAAAAAGTCGTCTTCGGTTCGGGCGCTGGCAACCTGAAGGTCCAGGACCCCGGGCTCGGTACCGGCCGCGGGCGGTCCAGGGTCCCTGAGCCGGACGGGTTTCGGGAAGAAGCGCCGCACCAGCGGACGCAGCCGGACCCGGCGCGGCCTTGGCGGCGGCGCCGTTTCCATGGGCTCCCAGGTGAAGCGCGCTTCGGGAAGGTGCCCGGCCTGCGGGCGCGCCCGCAGGATCGCGCCGTCGCCGAATCGCGCCCGCAGCCGCGCCAGGGCGCGGTTGGCCGCATCGTGGTCGTGGACGGAGGCGTCGCGGAAAAGCTCCCCCTGCCGGACGTCGGGCGAGGTTCCCCGGACCTCCATGACGATTTCCGTCACCCCGGCCGTCAGTGCGGTGGCTTCCATGCGCAGCCGCAGCAGGTCCAGCACCTGCGCCCCGTCCAGGGTGGGCCTGGCCGGCCGAAGGGTTTCGGCCTTTTCCGAGCCGTCGTCCAGGCGAAGGTGGAGGACGAGCGTGGTCATCATCTCGTGCCGCTGCTCCAGCGAGTCGAGCAACGGCTCCAGCATCTCTTCCATGAGGACCGCCAGCCGCCGGCGGTCGGCTTCCGGATAGTCGAGGAAGATCCCCGCGGTAGTGGGCTCGGAGGGCATCTCGGGGTGGAGCGGGATCCGGAGATCGCCCGCGGCCAGCCGGTGAAGCCGGTGGGCTTCCCGCCCGAGACGCGAGCGCACCTGTGACGCAGGCAGGTCCAGGAACCCGCCCAGGGTGTGGATGCCGAGCTTGACCAGGAGGTCGCGGGTTTCGGGGGTGAAGGAAAGCCGTTCCAGCCGGACCCCGCGGACGTGGTCATGCTCCTCTTCAGGCGTGCGGAAGACTTCGATCCGGTCACAGGCCTTGGCTGCGGCATAGCTGCCGAAGCGGGAGAACCCCACGGCCACGGTGTTGTGGAGGCCGGCGCCGGCGAGGTCGCCGTGGATGAGCCCGGCCCATTCCTCCAGGCGGGGATGGAGCAGGGAAAGGCCCGAGGCCCCGAGCCAGAACACTCCGGGCTCGTCGCGAGAGGGCTCGATCTCCGCGGCAAAGCGCCGCAGCCGCGGAACCAGATCGGCCACGGCCTTTTCGATGGCCGTACGGGAAATGACGCCGGCCCGGAAATGGCGCGATAGCGCGAGGCCCGCACCGTAACGCATGCCCGGGAGGATGCCCGTGGCCCGCGCCCGGGAGTTCACCCACAGGATGGTTCCTTGGGCCTTGTCCCGGTCCACCACCGCGGCGGGATGATCCTTCCAGTCGGGATGGTCCCGGAGCAGCAGTTGCAGCGGAAAGGCGGCAACGTCAACACAGGCCATCCGTTCCACGGCACGACTCCGTGTGGCTCCATCCCGGAGCTCCCCGCTTGTCCTTGAGGATGCGGATCTCCCAGTCGAAGCGGCTGAAGGCGGTCCTCGAGATCCTTCCTTCGCCATGAAGCGACACCAGCGGCCCCAGCGAGGGCGCGCCTTGCTGTTTGCGGGTGAGGCAGAGGAGCGCCGCGTGGTGCTTCCGGGCCAGCGCCGCCAGACGGCTCTGGACCGCCATGTGCATCCACGCTCGGGATTTCAGGTCCAGCACCACCAGGCCGAAAGCTCCGGAGCGCAGCAGTTGGTCGGCGGCGAGGGAGGCGGCGCGGTCGTCGGGAGCCCGGATCACCGGCAATGCCTCCAGATCAATGCCCCACTCGGCGAAGTCCGGCGGGAAGAAGATCGAGTTGCCGAAGCCGATCCACGCCGCGGGCTCCCCGCGCTGCTGGGCCTGGAGGATCAGCGAGGCCGCGGCCGTGAGCGTGGGGGCCGCGCCCGAGTCCGAGATCTCCGTAAGGCGCCCCGCCAGGGAGGATAGATTCCAATCCTTCGAAGGTCCGCGGGCAGGCCGGCTCTGCCGGGCCCTTCCGACACCCTCTCCCTCTGGGAGAGGGCCGGGGTGAGGGTCCGACCAGCGTCTGGAGACCGGCACCCGATCCTGGGTCTTTTCCTGGGTCTTTTCAGCAGGAACATCCATGAAAGCTCCGCACGACTTTCAAGTGGTTCGGATGGCAAAGGCCCGGGCGCCGGAGACGTGCTCGCGTATCTCGCGGTCCCGAGTTCCGGGTCATCCTTCCAGGTATCGTCTGATCTCGACCACCTTGCCCAGAATCGTGCATTCATCGACTCCGGGAAGGATCGGGTCGAAAGCCGGATTTTCCGGATGCAGCTCGATCCGGTTCCTGCGCAGGCGGAGTCTCTTGATGGTGGCCTCATCGCCGATCAGCGCTACCACGATGTCCCCCGAGGCGGCTCCCGCCTGCTGTCTCACGACGACGATGTCGCCCGGAAGGATTCCCGCTCCGGTCATGCTCTCCCCCTGGACCCGGAGCCCGAACAGCTCTTGCGAGCCCCGGGACTGGACCGGGAGGTAACCTTCGCACTCCTCGATGGCCGCCCGGAGTCCGCCGGCCTGCACCCGCCCCAGCAGGGGAACGAGCAGCGTTCCCGGCTCTCGCGGCAGGCGATAGCCCCTGGATTTCCCTTGCGCCTTGACCAGCCGTCCCTCGGCCACGAGCCGTTCGAGATGCTGCCGGGCCGTCTGGACCGCCTTGAACCGGAAGGCTTCCTGAACTTCCCGAACCGTGGGAGGAAGCTCCTCCAGAATCCGCCTGCGAACGAACCGGTAAACCTTTTCCCGGGTCTCTCCCGGTGGGGTGAAGGGCGCCATGAAATGCGTATGGCAGACTTTTGTCTGTTATGCAATGCCTCGGTGTCGGTCCGTGTGGACACCGGCGCTTCCGGGGTTCAGAGCCAGGACGATTACATCCCCCAAACGGTGAGGGTCCGTCCGTCCAGGGATTCTTCGCGGCGGAAGATCTTGTCCTCCCACGATTTTCCATCAGTCCGGTCGAAGACCACCAGATGACCCGCCTGCGCCCCGCAGCGGTCCATATAGCCCGCGGTCTGCCCCAGACCTTCACGGATGGTCCACTCCAGACTCTTGTGCAACACCTTGCACTCGATCACGAACCTGGCCGGCGCAGCCCCCGGCGTACCACGGCCGCCTTGCGGCCAGATGATCAGCAAATCCGTGCGTCCCCGCCCCAGGCCGTACTCCCGCTCGATGCGTCCGCCGCTGTTCACCCCCCGCTGCAGGAATGCCTGCAACAAAAGCTGCGGGCCGGCTTCCGCGTAGTCGAAACGCGCCACCCAGTGCTCCGAGTGCTCGCGGAAGAACGTCTGGAAAGCCGCGAGCAGCTTCTCCATGTCGAGGCCGCCGTCGGCGTCCACGTACCAGGCGGTGTCCTGGTTCAGCCCCGCCTGGATCGCATAGGTGAGCTCCCGCGGCACAACCTCGGCGTAGATGGGGTTGGCCATGCGCGGCGGGTCGCCGCGCGCGATCAGGCCCAGGTCCCGAACGTACTCCAGGTCGGGGGTGGAGTGTCGAGGCTGAATGATCCCGCTCAGCAACGGCTCCACCACGCGCCGCACGCGCTCTTCCCGGAGCTTGTCGGCAAGCTGGTCGAGATGGACCTGCCGGCTCAGGATGAGATGTTCCCGAGCGTCGAAAATGTCGTCGGCGGTGATCGCACGGGAGCGGTCGAGCACGGCCTCCCTGCCGAAGGAGACTCTGCGGCACAGCGCGTTCACCAGCCACGGCTGGCCCCGGGTCTGGGTCCACACCGTAGCCAGCGCCTCCGGGGTGAACGGCTGGCCCGTCTCTTCGGTGTGCTGGGCCATCAGCGCGCGCACTTCGGCCTCGGTGAAGTCCCCGAGATGCAACGATTCGGCCCTGACGTTGAAGGCGCTGCCGCCGGCGATGGCCGCGTTCTCCGAGGTCGAATGAATGCGGTAGTCGCGCACGTCGCGCACGCCGCATAGCACCACGCTCTGGGGGAAGCGCCGGGGGCGCTGGTCGTAGCCGGCCCGCAACTGCCGGAGCACGGAGATCAGCGAGTCGCCGATCAGGGAATCGATCTCGTCGATGAGCAGCACCAAGGGTGTCGGGTCGGCCTCGCACCAGCGAGTCAACGCCTCTGTCAGGGCTCGGTTGGGGCCGGATCGCTCCAGGATGTCGGGCCAGACCTCATCCAGGAACTTGTCGCCCAACGGGCGCGCCCGAGAGGCCAGTTCGCCAAGGATGGCCTGCATGGCCTGCCCTACGTCTTCACGCGCCGTCTGGGCCGTCTCGACGTTCACGTACACGCAACGGAACTCGCCCTCGGCGTTGAGCAGATCCCGCAGCGCCAGCAGGATGGAGGTCTTGCCCGTCTGCCGGGGCGCGTGGAGCACGAAGTACCGCTTGTCCCTGATCCGCTCCAGGATCTCGCCGAGGTCCACCCGCTCCAGCGGCGGAATGCAGTAATGGTCCTCCGCGATGACCGGACCCTCCGTGTTGAACTTGCGCATGGCCCTGAGTATGACATTTCGGCGGTCGAATTGCGCTCCGTCGGCACGCGGGAAACAGGCGACGGGGGTTGACAGCGAAAGGCCCGCTGACGCTACTTCGGGCGTCGGGCGTGCGGACGTGTCCGCGTTCCCAGGATGGCATGTTCAAGTAGTTCAAGTACCAGGACAGCCATCGGACAACGCTACGTCTTGCCAATCTACGGTTCAGGGGTAGAATCGGGGCAGGTCCAAAGCCGTTCAATCTGTTCTCGCCGAGGCTCTGCGCCTCGGTCTCCATGGGCGCGCCGAACTGGCTGCCGAAATCCTGAAAAGCCTGGACGGTCCCTCGGACCCGGGCGCCGAAGCGGCCTGGGCCGCGGAAATCAAGCGGCGCGTCGAGGCCATTGAAGCCGGAACGGTCGAGCTTGAACCCTGGGAGGACGTCAAGCTGGGTGACGACGGAACCAAGAGATTGGTCAAGCGTCGTGCGATTTCGGAGCGATCATCCGAGGAATACTTGCGCAACTCAGTACGGGGGCCCTGGTGCAGGATGACGATGCGGTCTTTCTGACGCGTGAGCGCGGTATAAGGCAGCTCGGGATTGAGTTCCGGCGAGTAGGCGGGGCAGAGGGTGCAGTTCAAGCCAACCCTGTTGCTCTTGTACAAAACGCTTCACCGACTTCGCCTTGTGGGTAGGATGACCGTCCACCACGAGAAAAATCGGCGAGGATGCATGGACCAACAGACGTTGGAGAAACTCGATGAATACCGTCGCAGTTACGCGGCCCTGGGTCAGCATGAAACGAAATTGGCCTCGAGCACTGACCGCAGAGATGATGTTGACGCCAAAGCGTGCGCCCGTGCTCGACGCCATCGGGGTGCGTCCGCGTCGTCCCCCAGTGGTTCCGCTGTGAAAGGCGGAACGCACCCCTGCCTCATCAGCGAACCATATCTGCGCCCCCAGTCTCCGCGCGCGACGACGCAGCTCGGGGTATTCCTCCTCCTTCCAGCGACGCACCGCTTCGGGGTCCTGCTGATACGCTCGCCACAACGGACGCTGTGCATTCAGCCCCATCTGGCCCAGCAACCGACCTACCGAGCCAGGACTCAGTCTCACTCGGAATTGCTTCGCTATCAACTCGCGCACCATCGCCGCCGTCCACAGCGCAAAGGGAAACTTCCACTGCAACGGACTTTGCCCCAGCACCGTGTCGTAAATCCACTCCAGAGCACGGGCATCGAGCTTCGGCGGCCGGCCCCCTCGCTTACGGGCATCGAGCTTGTCCCAGCCCCCGCTTCGATACAGCGCCAACCAACGAAACACCGTGCGCAGGTTCACTCCCATCGCCGCAGCCACTGCCGCAGGACTTTCGCCGACTTGTACGCGGGCAACCGCGCGCTTTCTCAGTTCCGTCAGCGTCTTGTAATCCAGTCTTCGTCCGTCGGTATTCATCGCACGTCATCCTATCAACTTTCACCACCCAAGGGCAACTATTATGGTAGGCTTAACAAGCCCTCCGCCGATACTGTCGTGAACCTAGGCAACATGATTGGTTTTCTTATCCGATGCTCAGGGGCCGTCGAAGCCCGAGCGAGTTGTCCCCTGACGTTACTTCGTGGCGTCGGCCGCGCGGACGTGTCCGCGAGTGCCGTAGTCGAGGATGGCGTCGTCGGCGGTCAGGAGCGGAACATCCCAATGGCGGGCCGTGGCGACGATGAGCCGGTCGGCGGGGTCGGCGTGAAAGGAGCCGGGCAACCGCACGCTGTCCACCGCGATCTCCGGCTCGATGGGCGCCAGCCTTACTCCCGGCAGGGCGAGGGCGGTTTGGATCCAGGCCCCGACCTCACGTCCGAGATGCAGGCGGCCCTTCTCGGCCAGCAGGGCGATCTCCCATGCGGTGATGGCGGAGACCAACACGAAGTCGGCTCGCACCGTGTCGTCGATCACGGTACGGGCAGTGCTTCCAAGTCTCGGGTCATCGTTTACGACCCAGATCAACGCATGGGTGTCGAGTACGATCATCCCGTGGCGGACCAGTCGGAGGAATCGGCCGCGGGTCGGAATGGATCGTGGTAAGCCAGCACCGAGCCTCGCATCGCCCCGATAATCGACGGGCTTTCGCCCAGAGCCTGCACCGGAGACAGCACCGCCACCGGCCGCCCCCGGTTGGTGATCGTCACCGGCTCGCGATCCTTGTTCATCCGGTTGATGACACGGAGGCATTTCGCCTTGAACTCCGTCGCTCCCATCACCTTTGCCATAAGGTACACCTTCCATGTATCGAGCACATCATAAATGTACATTTATATATTTTTAAGAGTGCACGATCAAGCACAAGTCGTCGCCCTGAGCAGAGCGAAGGGTCCCACCGCCGCCGTAGCCGAGATTCGGAATGACAGGTTCGGCGGGACTTCGGAAAGGCCCTGACAGTCGGATATTCCATTTGTTCCTGGTACTTGTCAGTTGCCTACTCGCGCCCTTCCGCCTGATCTGTTAAAAATTTCCCATCTCGCTCCGAAACCTGCGGAAACCCACGAACAGTCCGGGCCGGGAGGGTGAAGTTTGATCGAGGTCGAGGGTCTCACCCGAAAATATGGTGATCTGGTGGCGGTGGACGATGTCTCCTTTTCCATCGGGAAAGGGGAGGTCGTCGGTCTTCTGGGGCACAACGGCGCCGGCAAGACCACCATCATGCGGATGCTCACCGGGTATATCGAGCCCACCGCGGGGTCGGTGGTCATCGACGGCATGCCGCTCTCCGGAGCGCGCCTGAGCATTCAGCGAAAATTGGGCTATCTGTCCGAAAACGCTCCGCTTTATCCGGATATGTCGGTGGTGCGCTACCTCGAGTACGTGGCCGACCTGCGCGGGGTTCCGCGCGCCGGCCGGCCGGCCGTGCTCAGGCGGGCGCTGGAACGGACGTGGTTGACGGACCGGGCGCTGGACCCGGTGGCCACGCTGTCGAAGGGCTACAAGCAGCGGCTGGGAGTGGCCCAGGCCATCGTGCACGAGCCGGAGATCCTGATCCTCGACGAGCCCACCAACGGCCTGGACCCTGCGCAGATCTTCCAGATGCGTTCGCTGGTAAGCGACTTGAGCCAAAAGGCGACCATCATCGTTTCCACGCATGTCCTTCAGGAGGTGGAGGCGGTCTGCGAACGGGTCATCATCATGGTGCAGGGACGCATCGCAGTGGATGCCCGGTTGAGTGAGTTGCAACAGTCCAACCGGCTGGTGGTGGGGCTCGGGAACCCGTCCGGCGACACGGCCGAACGGCTCCGGGAGGTCCCGGGAGTGGGCTTGGTCACGGCCGCGGACGGGCCGCGCGGGACCAGCTACGGCCTTGAGCTCGAAGCCCCGGCGGAGACGGTGGCGCCCGGCGTTGCCAGGGCTGCCGTCGAGGGAGGTTGGGAACTCTACCGCATGAGCGAGGAGGCGCGCACCCTGGAGACCGTGTTTCGCGAGGTGGGCGCGAAGGAAGTGGGAGAGAAGAGTAGCCATGTCCGGTAGCATCTGGAGCATCGCGAAGAAGGAATTTTCCACCTATTTCTCGTCGCCGGTGGCGTTCATTTTCCTGGGGACGTTCTCGGCCGTGTGCCTGTTCATCTTCTTCTGGGTCGAGCAGTTCTTTGCGCGCAACATCGTCGACGCGAGGCCGTTGTTCGAGTGGATGCCGATCCTGCTCATCTTCCTCAGCGCGGCCCTGACCATGAAGATGTGGAGTGAAGAGAGGCGCATGGAGACCCTGGAGTTCCTTTTCACCATGCCGGTCAAGACGCTCCATCTCGTGCTCGGCAAGTTTCTCGCTTGTCTGGGCCTGGTGGCCATCGCGCTGGCGCTGACGGTGGGGGTCCCGGCAACGGTCTCGTTCATGGGCCGGCTCGACTGGGGCCCGGTGCTGGGAGCCTACACCGCCTCGCTGCTGCTGGCCGCCGCCTACTGCTCCATCGGCCTCTACATCAGCTCGAGGAACGAGAGCCAGATCGCGAGCCTCATTCTCACCACCGTGATCTGCTTCCTGTTCTATCTGCTGGGGTCCCTGACACTGGGTTCCCTGGTGGGTCATGAATGGGCTGAATACCTGGGCCTGGCGGCCACGGGCGTCCGTTTCGAGTCCATCACCCGGGGCATTCTGGACCTGCGGGACATCTATTACTACGTGAGCGTCGTCGGCGTCTTTCTGGCTCTGAACGTATTCTCCCTTGAACGACTCAGATGGTCGAGGCAGGGGCAGAAGACGCGCCACCGGGCCTGGCGGGCGGTAACGGCGCTGGTCATGCTCAACTTCGTCCTGGCCAACTTCTGGCTCCATCGCGGCGTGACCGCGCGCGCGGACCTCACCGAGGGAAGGGACTACTCCATCTCCCAGGCCACACGGGACCTCATCGCCCGGTTGCAGGAGCCGCTGCTGATCCGGGGTTATTTCAGTGCCCGGACCCATCCGGTGCTGGCGCCGCTGGTGCCGCGGATCCGGGATACCATTCGCGAGATCGAGTCCATCAGCGGCGGCCGGGTGCGCGCCGAGTTCGTGGATCCCCGCGAGGAGCCCGGCCTGGAGGAGGAGGCCAACCAGCGTTACGCCATCCGTCCCACCCCGTTTCGGACCGCCGACCGTTATCAGACCTCGCTGGTCAACTCCTACTTCGACCTGCTGCTCCAATACGGCGACAAGCACGAAGTGCTGCGGTTCACGGATCTGATCGAGGTCAAGGCGGGGCGGACAGGAACGAATGTTCGCTTGCGAAACCTCGAATACGACCTCGCTCGGAGCATCAAGAAGGTGTTGTACGGCTTTCAGGACATCGGAGCGCTCTTTGCCGGCATCGATCGCCCGGTGGAATTCCAGGGATACATCTCGCCGGAAGACAAGCTGCCGAAGTCCATTGCGCGCTTCAGGTCGCAGTTGATGGCTTCGCTGAGGGATCTCCGCAAGGAGTCGGGAGGAAAGTTCGAGTACGAAATCATCGATCCCGAGGCCAAGGGCGCCGCGGTGGCCAGGCAACTTGCCGACCAGTACGGCTTCCGGCCCATGGCTGCGGGCCCCCTCGATCCGAAGCGGTTCTACTTCTACATGGTCATGAAGAACAACGGCACGACCGTGCAGGTGCCCATGCCCGGGAAGCTGAACCAGGAAGCCGCCCGGCGGAGCGTCGAGGCGGCGCTGCGGAGGTTCGCTCCGGGGTTCATCAAGACCATCGGTTTCCATTCCCCGCCGCCGGAACCGCAGCAACCGGGAGCCCGTCCCCGACCGCCGGACAGGCAGTTCCGCTTTCTGGCGCAAAAACTGCGGGAGAACTATCGCATCGCGGAAGTGGACCTGAAGCCCGGCCTGGTGCCGGAGAACGTGGATCTGCTGTTGCTCGCGGCTCCCAGGGAACTGACGCCGAAGCAGCGGTTCGCGGTCGATCAATTCCTCATGAAGGGCGGCTCCGTGGCCTTGTTGACCTCACCCTATACCGTGGCGCGTACCCGAGCCGGCCTGGCCGCTTCCCGATACACCTCCGGTCTGGAGCCGCTGCTGGAGCACTACGGCCTGACCATCCGGAAGACCCTGGTGCTGGACCCGCGGAACGAGCCTTTCCCGGTGCACGTGAACCGCCGCGTGGGCACCTTCACGGTCCGCGAGCTCCAGCTCGTGCCATACCCCTATTTCGTCGACGTCAGAGGCGCGGGTCTCAACCAGGACAACCCCATTACCGCCAGACTACCGCAGTTGACCATGAGTTGGGCTTCGCCGCTCACGCTTCCCGACGACGAGGACGGTGTCACCACCACGCCGCTGCTCACCAGTTCCGACGCCTCCTGGGTGTCGGACTCCCTGAAGGTGCATCCCGACTACAAGGTCCATCCCAAGCTCGGATTCGAGAAGGAGGGCCAACCCGAGGGTCACGTGCTGGCCGCGGTGGTGGAGGGGGTCTTCCGCTCCTACTACACGGACAAGGAATCGCCGCTGTTGGCCAAGGATGAGGGCGATGAGAAGCCGGCGCCTTCGGGCGGTGAAGAGGCCCAGGCTCCCGCGGAAGAAGCGGATGAGCCGGTGGTGACCGGAATGATCGACAGGTCGCCGGAATCAGCCCGCATCATCCTCATCGGGTCCAATGAAGCGTTCACCGACCAGACGCTGCAGCTCTCCCGTGCCGCCGCCAACGACCGGTTCGTCAACTCGTTGCAGTTCCTGGAGAACGTGGTGGACTGGGCATTGGAGGACCGCGCGCTGCTGTCGATTCGGAGCCGCGCACACTTCGCGCGAACGCTCGTGCCCATGACGCGCGAGCAGAAGGCATTCTGGGAGTATCTGAACTACGCCATCGTCCTGGTGGGTCTGGCGTTGATCTACGGCGCCTACCGTTATCATCTGCGACGCCTGCGGGACCGCTACCACAGGATGCTGGCGGCCTGATCGCAACCCTCCCTCTCTTCTCCCTCTCGGAGAAGGTCAGGGTGAGGGCCACAGACTCCCTCTCCCTCCGGGAGAGGGTCGGGGTGAGGGTCCCGGTAATGGCAACGGACACCCGAAACGGAAAGGTTTTTGCGTGAGCCGATCGATCAAGCTCTTGTTGCTGTTGTTGGTCCTTCAGGCGGGGCTCGTGGCCTGGGTCAACCTCCCGGGAGAGGATCCCGGCGCTTTCGAGGCGGACAGGACGCTGCTGTCCCTCGACGTGGAGAGCGTGGATACCGTGACCATCGAGCAAATGAGCGCAGCGCCGTTGCGCTTGGCGCGCAAGGACGCCGGCTGGACCCTCCCTGAAATGGGCGACTTTCCGGTTTCGTCGGCGAAGATCGAGCAGTTCACCGAGAAGCTTCTCGGCGCCAGGCGATCCTGGCCGGTGGGCAAGACCATGGTGGCCGCCAGGCAATTCAAGGTAACTCCGGATCAATTCGAGCGGCGGGTGAGGCTCCTCCGCGGAACGGATGTCCTCGGCGACGTCTTCCTGGGCTCGTCTCCGGGATTCCGCAAGGTCCACGCGCGTCTCGACGGCGACCAGCACACCTACGCCATCGATTTCAATGCGTTCGACGCTCCGGTGGACGCGGACCCGTGGTATGACACGGAGATCCTCAAGACCGCAGTGGAGGATATCGCCCGCATCGACCTGGGGGTCTATGCGTTGAAGGCGGATGACGGGGGTTTTCAGGTCCAGGGGCTGCGGGAGAATGAAGAGACCGATACCGAGCCGGTGCGGCAGTTCGTGGAACGGGTGACGGGGGTGGATTTCAAGGATGTCCTTTTCAACGACGGCAAGGCGCTCTTCGAGGCTGGAAAGCCCGTCCTCGAATACACCATCGAGATGAAGGAAGGATCGACCATCAAGCATACGGTGGTGTCCGCCGAGGACGGCGATGACTATATCCTCAAGAGTTCCGCATGGCCCCACTACTTCAAGGTGGACCGGGAAGGGTTCGACGAGCTCCGCAACACGAGCCGGGTACAACTGGTCAAGGGCATCGTATCAGGTTGACAGGGCGGCCGTTCGTCGGATACTTTCCACGAGTTGGGCGACCGTCCACGCAAGCCACAAACCCGGGAACCAAAGGGAGGACATACCATGAGCGCACGCCCCATGCCGATCCAGGAAACCGAACCGTCCGCCGCCAGGCGATTCATCGCGGCCGCCCGAGCACTCCATGCAGACGAGCCGGACGTCGACAAACGCTGGCAGAAGATGGGGCCTCTCCTGAGCGAGTTGCTCGCGGACCCCGGCGTGAAGGCACAGTCCGGGAAATGGCCTTCCTGCGATCAGGGCGGCTTGGCCGAGGGCGGGCAGCGAGCCCAGAATCTTCTCCTGTACGAGGATCCCGACCACGGTTTCGTCATCAACGGGCTGGTGAAGGCGCCGGGAACCCGTACCAGCATCCACGACCACGCCCACAACTGGACCCTGTACGGGGTACTGGACGGGCACGAGACCATCGAGCGCTACGAACGGCTGGACGACGCCTCCAAGCCGGACTACGCGGAAGTTCGCAAGACCGAGAATGCTCAGGTGGGGCCCGGCAAGATCGATCTCGTGCGTCCGTGGCAGATCCACGCCGAAGAGAGCGGCGAGGAGCGCACCGTCGCCGTCATCGTGCGCGCCGAGAAGCCCGGCGGCTTCCTTCAGGGCAGATACGACCCGGAAACCTGCAAGTACTGGCAAGGGTACGGGCCTACCCAGATACCGTTCGAGTTCGAATAGTTCCGATAGGTCGACCGGGGTGAGGGTTTCGTAAGAGAAAATCCCACTCCGGTCCGCGCCTCATGTGCGCCTTTCCGGGTGATGCCCCTGTCCAAAGAGACCCTTCTCGAAAAGATCAGGGCTGCGGAGACCCTTTACAACCGCCTCGTGTTCGTGGTTGCCGATAGCGGTTCGGGTAAGACCCGGCTCCTCCGTCAAATCTCCGAAGAACTCCGGTCGCCGCTCGTCAACGTCAGCTTCGAGATCTCACGGCGCTTGTTGGACTTGACCGAACCGCAGCGTACGCTTCGGTTGCCGCGACCTGATGCCACGTCAGCACCTGTTGGACTGCCAGGACCGCTTGGCGGGGCTGAAGAGTTGCTTTACGCTGACCGAGCATGAGTTGAACGCTTCCCCCGTATGTCCGCACTGCGGTTACAAACCAGGCGCAGAACCTTCAGGCCCTCCTGCGGGCGGTATGCTGGAAAAGCTGGAAGAGGAACTGGACCTTATGGTGGAGCGCTGGGCCCGGACGTTGCTCTCCAACCTGGAAGATCCTGCTTCGACTCGGGTTTCAGCAGGTTCAGATTGTCCCTTGTGGCAGTTGATCGAGGATTTCATCAAAGAGCGCAAACTGCCTGATGACCCTTCGCAGGCATTCCTCGATGCTCTGAGTGAAGCGCTCTCGGGGCTGACCAAGGTGCAGGTCAAGACCGCGGATTTGCACTCGGCGTTGTTGAAAGGCGGGTCGCCTGCCACACTTGACGAAATGAAGAAGCGGTTCGAAGAATATCTGGACATCCTGACAAAGGGCAGGGAAGCCGGCAAGGTCCGGATAGTGCTGGAATAGCGATCAACCGGGACGACCTTATCAACCGCCTGACCAGATACGAATGGTCGGACATCGAGTTCAAGGAGGCCCGGCATTCGGCGCCCAAGGCCGCATACGAGACGGTCTCGGCCTTTGCCAACACGACTGGCGGGTGGCTCGTGTTCGGAGTTCGGGACCGTGCCGGTGCGTTCGAGATCGTGGGCGTCATCGAGGTCGACAAGGTACAGAACGAGTTTTTGAGTACCCTTCGTTCGGGAGCGAAGGTAAACCGTGCGATCAGCGTCGCTGAGAACATGGTCGAGACCGACGGCAAGACGTTGCTGGTCTTCCACGTGCCGGAATCTCCCCGGCACGAGAAGCCGGTTACCTCGACGGCGACATCCGGCGGTCCTTCATCCGGCGCGGCGGTTGTGACGAACGCTGCACGCAGGAGGAAATCGAGCGGTTCCTTCGGGATGCATCCATGACCGGTACGACGACCAGCCTCTCGACGGTCTGGATGCCGGGGAGTTCTTCGACCTTGCTTCCGTCCGCTGGTACCGGCGCGTGTTCAACGACCGCAACCCTGGCAGGAGCCAAGCGCTTTCCGACCATGAATTCCTGAACGAGTGGGGCTTCGTCGTCGAGCACGGAGACCGTCTCGCGCCGACCCATGCAGCGGTCCTCATCTTCGGCCGCCCACGCCACCTTCGCCGGGCACTCCGCCGCCCTGTCGTGGATTGCCAGTTCATCAACGCCGCGTTCGACTCCTGGACCACGGATCAGCGCTGGCTCGACCGCGTCGTGGTCGAGGAGAACCTGGTCCAGGCGTGGCTCATACTGTCCGAACGCTACGTGAAGCACGCCGAGCACCCGTTCCGGTTGGATCCGGCGACGCTTCGGCGAGACGACGACCCGCCCGACTACATCTCGTTCAGGGAAGCGGCCATTAACCTGCTTATCCACCAGGACTACGGCGACCAGGGCCGGAAGGCATCGATCAGGTTCTTCCGGGACCGGACCGTGTTCTGGAACCCGGGCGACGCCTTCGCCACCACCGCCGAGCTCCTGAACCCGACGGAAAAGGAGGTGCGCAATCCGGCCATCGTCGCCGCGTTCCGACGGGTCGGACTGAGCGAGCAGGCAGGGACCGGTGTGCGCGCCATTTTTCGGAACTGGCAGAATCTCGGCCACGTTCCGCCGGTGATCGAGAACGACAAGGCAAAGAAAGCCTTCGAGTTGAGCCTTCTGCGCGAGGAGTTGTTAGGCCAAGAGCAACGGTTGTTCCAGGCGCAACTCGGCGTCCGGCTGGACGAGACGCAGGCGCGACTCTTTGCCTTGGCCTGTCGGCAAGGTAGCGCGTCGCTCACGGACGCGAAGGCGGTCACAGGGCGAGCCGGACCCGAAGCCCGAACAGTGTTGGACGCGCTCGTCGTCCAGGGACTCTTGCGGCCGCTCGAAAAGGGGGTTCGATACGGCCTCGCGGAGCATCTTGCAGGTCGGTTTGACTCCCAGGCGTCTAGTCGGTTGTCTGGTGACCAAGTTGGCGATGACTCTGGAGAGTTGGTCACTGACCAAGTTCCCAGCAGTACGGATAACATGGTCACTGGCCAAGTCAGGCCCAGGCCGGGCGACATGGTCAGTGACCAAGCTATTCGCGAGCTGACCAAACAGCAGCGACGGATCATTGCAGCTTGCGACGCTCCTCGGAGCTTGGCGGAGTTGATGGCGCACGCCAGAGTCAAGCACCGAACCTTCTTCCGCCGTATGCACCTGCAACCGCTAGTGGATGCCGGCATCGTCACGATGACGAACCCGGACAACCCGCAGGCGTCCAACCAGTGATACGTCCTGACGGAAGCCGGTGCCGCGCTCAAGGCAGCCAGTATCCGCATAGTCCGGGAAGACGAAGATCATGGCCGAGGGTGACCCGGTGCCGAAGCTGTTCCGGAGTTCCGCAGCGCACGCCGGTTCGGAAGCGGTCGAGTGCCTCGGAATGATCTTTGAATCAGATGAGGCGCAGGACTATCCCACGCTCTAAACTTGTCGGTCGAAGTGTTCGGTTGATCCTTTGGGGGAGCGGTACCTGTTGTGTCGCCGGGAGACTTGGGCGGACGCGATGACGGACAAGTGGGGCGATTGGGAGGGTGCGGCGTTGCGGAGAACATGATCGGGGCTGATTGCCCGGATAGGGCTGTTGGTGAGGCGCGCCAGTTCAGTCCAGCGCAAGGATGCCGAGGTGGAATCGGGAGCGGACCGTGGGAGCGGTCGGCGCGTGAGCCTCAGCCGGGCGCCAGCAAGGCGTGCAAGGCGGCCTTCCGGTGGAGGGTAAAGTAGCGCAGGGCTGCGGCCGCATTGTCCCACCGCCGGCGGTGCAGGATCAGCGCCAGCACGATGTTGTTGCAGGTGGCGCGGTTGGCCGGCGCCAAGCCGCTGCGGGCCAGGCAGGCGTCCTCTTCAAGGGTCTTGTCACGGCGTTGATGGTTTTTCGACTCGATCGCCCAGTGACCGCGATTCCAGGCCAGCAGTTGCTCGGCTGAGGCATGTTTGGCGGCCACCGAGGTGAAGCCGTAGGCATAGGTGACGCTTTGGGTGTTACTCTTCAGGTCGATGCGTTCGCGTCGGATACGGAACACCTGCGCCACGTGGGGATAGTTGAGGGAGTTCTTGATCGGCGTCAGCACTTCGATGTGGCGCTGGTCGATGCGCCCATGGCCCTTTTCCGGGTCCTCGGAGAAGCGCCCGGCGGCCTGTTGCCATGGCAGGGTCGCCAGTGTCTGGAAGGTCTCGGGACCGTTCTTCTTGACGGTCATCAGATAATCGGCGCGATGCTGCTCGACGATGCGGGCGGCCACCTCGCGGGTAGTGTGCAGCGCATCGATGGTGAGCAAGGCGCCAGCGATAGGGGTTACGTCCAGCAGCGCCCCCACCGCCGCCCGTTCGCCGTTGCGGTCGTGAAAGTCGGGCTCGCCAGCGGCACGCCGGTGCCGTGCTCCACCAGCGTCGCGGTCTCGTAGCGCAGCGTGCCGTTGCGATTGGCGCGGCGAATACGCTTGCCATCGGCGGCCAGCGCCGACCGTGGCTCCTGTTCTCCGGATGCCGGCAACCGCGGCTTGGCATAGCGTTGCAGGATCGCTTCCAGCCATGGCCCTTTTCCGGGTCCTCGGAGAAGCGCCCGGTGGCCTGTTGCCATGGCAGGGTCGCCAGTGTCTGGAAGGTCTCGGGACCGTTCTTCTTGACGGTCATCAGATAATCGGTGCCATGCTGCTCGACGATGCGGGCGGCCACCTCGCGGGTGGTGTGCAGCGCATCGATGGTGAGCAAGGCGCCAGCGATAGGGGTTACGTCCAGCAGCGCCCCCACCGCTGCCCGTTCGCCGTTGCGGTCGTGAAAGTCGGGCTCGCCAGCGGCACGCCGGTGCCGTGCTCCACCAGCGTCGCGGTCTCGTAGCGCAGCGTGCCGTTGCGATTGGCGCCGCGAATACGCTTGCCATCGGCGGCCAGCGCCGACCGTCGCTCCTGTTCTCCGGATGCCGGCAACCGCGGCTTGGCGCCGCAGGATCGCTTCCAGGGCCTCGCTATCGGCTTCCATCACCACTCGGTGGATGGTCGACTTGGTGGGCGCCTCGTAGCGTTGCCGAGCCCGATTCCACCACCCGCCAAGCATCTTCAACTCTGCCTGGCTCAGCGCCTGCGCACGACTATCACCGGGAGCCTTTCGCTGCGGATGTGAGTGAAGGGAAGAACGATCCCATCTACAACGCTCATTCTTACCATACCAAGGTGCGGCATAAGGCTATCATGCGGTACATCATGCACTATACCGATCCTGGTGATGTCGTCTTCGACGGGTTTTGTGGGACAGGGATGACCGGAGTGGCGGCGCAACTGTGCGACGCACCGGAGACTTTCGCAACTGTTGGACAACCATCAGAATCTGGTCTGCCTGTGCAGGTGCAGAAAGGCTGTTCCGTCGTCTGATAGAGAGGTGATGATCGCCACTCAGTCATTGACTTCCATGCTCGTTCCAGACAACTCGATTGACTATGTTTTCATCGATCCGCCGTTCGGGGACAACCTACCGTATGCCGAACTGAATTTTCTCTGGGAAGCGTGGTTGCGAGTTTTTACCAACATTGGTCAAGACGCAATTGTCAGCAAGAAATGGGAAAAGGATCTGGGTGTCTATACAAATATGGCATCGCCTGTTTGCAGCAAGTCTACCGCATCCTTAAACCAAGCCGTTGGGTCACTGTGGAATTTCATAATTCAAGGAATTCCGTGTGGACGGCTGTACAGGAGGCTTTAGGACAGGCAGGTTTTATAATAATTCAAAGTTTCTTTCGCGCCCCAACGACACGATACGCTGTTCTGTGATGCCAACTATTATGAGACGATTAAATATCATCGCTGACGTCCGTGTCCTCCACAAAGGAATGCTGACGAAGAAGCAACTGAACGCATGGCGGCTTTCCATGTTCAGCGTGGCGTCATGGTCCCCTTGTCGGCTGCTGACTTCTACACCGGTCTGGAGCAGCGCGGTCGCCGACGTCCGCGGCGAACGCGCGCGCATTTATTCGGATCGGACGCTTCGGGACCGAGTCAAGGAACGGTTCCCGGACGCCATCGAATGGCCCCCGACCGGTCTCCCCAACGACTGTCTTCTCCTCCTGGCGCCGCGCCGTGCCGCCTTCGTGAGTGAAACCGAACACATTGTCGGACACGGCGGCATCGCGTTGGAGGAAGTGATCGTTCCGTTTGTTCGGATCGAGCGGAGGGGCCCATGACCGGGCGGCGGTTCTCGCAGATCGGCATCGATCGCCTTGTTCGCCTTGAGTGGATGGAGAAGACCGCCACGCTTGCGCTCGCCGGAGTTGCTGCCGGGGAGATCAGCGAGGCGCTTCATCGCGACCTGGAAAGTTCCTTCCGCTCTCGGGGCCGCGCCGCGCGCGGTTCGTTGGACAAGACCATTACTGTTCTGACGAAGGTATGGGTCAACCCGCCCGGGGAATTGTCTGCATTGCGCGCGGACGGACTGGTGCTGCTCAAGCAGGCGCCCCGTTCGATGCGTCTTGCCGTCCACTGGGGGATGGTCATGGCGGTCTATCCCTTTTGGTCGAACGTGGCCGCGCAGGTGGGTCGTCTCTTGAGGCTCCAGGATTCCGTCACAGCGCGTCAGGTCCAGCGGCGGATGCGGGAACGGTATGGTCAAAGAGAAACCGTGTCCCGGCGCGCGCGATACGTCCTGCGGTCTTTCGTCGATTGGGGCGTCATCGAGGAGTCTCCGAACCAAGGTATCTATGCCCCAGTCGATAACTTGTAGCCGCAAAGTTGACAACAAAGATTACATCGGGTACTCTAACCCGATGCTTTTGCAGGAATTCCGCTTGATACGCCGCCTCGTGCTCCTCATTGGCCTCCTGTTCTTCCTTTTCAGCGGTTTGTCCTACACCTCGGTCGCGTTGGCACGGGACCCCGTTTCCCCTGCATCCGATCCGTTCGTCATCCCCCCGGGGCTCGAGCCCGCGGTCGAGTTCTGGAAGGCGATCTTCCTCGATTACGGCACGAATCAGCTCGTGTTCTTCGACCCCAACGACATGTCGAAGATACACCAGGTGGTCGAGGCCGGGGGGAGGGCCGAGGCAAGGCAGGTGGTGCGTTCCGTGCGCGCCCGACTCATGCGCCGCGGCATCCCGTCGCACCGGATCAAGGCGCAGCGCGGGATCCGTGAGCGTTTCGCAGCCGGGGTGCGACGGTCCGGGCGTTACATGGCGCACATGCGCAAGATCTTCTCCGCCCGGGGGCTCCCGGTGGAGTTGGTCTACCTGCCGCTGGTGGAGTCCTCGTTCAGGAACGACGCGCGCTCGTTTCGCGGCGCCGTGGGCATGTGGCAGTTCATGCCGAGCACCGGCCGTCGGTACCTGCGCGTGACGCGGTTGCTGGACGAACGCAAGGACCCGATGGAGGCGACCCGGGCGGCGGCCCGTCTGCTGCAGGAAAACTACCGGCAGCTCGGGACCTGGCCGCTGGCGGTGACCGCCTACAACCACGGGCGCGCGGGCATGCGCAGGGCGGTGCGCAAACTGGGCACACGGGACCTCGTCACCATCATACGCCGTTACCGCGGGCGTACCTTCAAGTTCGCGTCCAAGAACTTCTACGCGGAGTTTCTCGCGGCCGTGCACGTCATGCGCGACATCGAGCGGCACCTGCCCAACGTCCGGTTCGATCAACTCGTGCGGCTCGACGAGATCAGCCTCACCAAGCGCGTGTCGGTGGCGTCGCTGCTCCGCCGCAGCCGGGTGTCCCGAGCCGAGTTGCTGACCTGGAATCCGGCTCTGAGCCGGCACGCCACGTGGATACCCGCGGGCTATCGGCTGAAGGCTCCGGAGCTTCAGGGTCGGCGGTTCCGCAAGGCATTGGCGGGCATCGGCCCGTTTCCGTACCACGTGGTCAGCCGAGGCGACACGCTCTCCGAGCTGGCAAGAGCCTATGGCACATCGGCGCGTGCGATTCAGTCGATCAACGGCTTGAGGAGTGCCCATCGGTTGCTGGTGGGACAGCGGCTCGAGATTCCGGGCAAGTCGCCGGTCAAACGACGGACCGTCCGGGTGGTGGAACAACCACGTACCAACAAGGGTTCGTACCACGTGGTCCGTCGAGGCGATACTCTTTGGGACATTGCCAGACTCCATGGCACGTCGGCCCGGGCGATCCAGTCGGCGAACGGCTTGGCGAGCGTCCGGCGTCTGCGCCCGGGACAGCGGCTCACGATCCCTGGCGGTTCGTCCCCGGGCCGGTCGGTGAAGAGGGGGGTGACGAAACGGCAGGTCTATCACCGCGTGCGCCGGGGCGAAACGCTTTCCACCATCGCCGACCGCTACCGGGTGTCGCTGGCTGCCCTCCAGCGCGCCAACGCCATCAGCAACCGGCACCGGATCCGCGCCGGCCAGCGGCTCAGAATACCCGGGACCCAGTCCTGACGGAGCACAGGCGGGTTTGAAACCCGCCTGCCACATCGAGTGGGGTTGCCTGAATCAGCCGTGGATCCTCTGCGGGTCCTTTTCGCCGTCGGCTGCGTGGCTCCGCCTCGCGTGGCATGAGCCACGGCCCGTGGTCGTGCCTTGCCGACGACAAGAATTCCTGTGCATCCTTATCCACGGTTGATTCAGGACACTTCCCTAGGGCTTGCACGGCCGATGCGATATAATGGCCGGAGCTTATGTACCATAGCCTTCTCCAGGCCACGGCCGGATTCTACCTTCTGGCGACGGGCGCGTTCATTCTCTACCTGTTCTCCCCGCGGGAGTCCTTCTCCCGCGCGGGACAGGGTCTTCTGCTGGCCGGTTTCGTCGGCCACGCGGCCAAATTCACGCTCCTGTTCCATGACGCCGGCTTTCCGGCGCTCGCGCAGACCTCCGCCACGCTCTCGTTCTACGGTTGGCTGATGGTAGGCGTGTACCTTACGGTACAGCTCCAATACAGGCTTCCCATCCTGGGAGGCTTCGTGGCGCCGCTGGCTTTCCTCATGTCCCTGCGGTCCATTGCCCTGGGGGATCCCGGCCTGGAAACCCCGCCTGCATTGTTGACATTTTGGCTGCCGCTGCACGTGACCCTGGCGTTGCTGGGCAACGCGGTCTTCGCCTTGGCCTTTGCCGTGAGCGTGGTCTATCTGTTGCTCCGGCGCCAGCTCAAGAACAAGCGGATGACCGGCTTGAGCCGTTCCGTGCCGGCGCTCGAGACGCTGGACCGCCTCAACAAGATTTTCCTGGTATGGGGCTTTCCGTTCATGACCCTGGGAATCCTCACGGGCAGCGTGTGGGCGCACGCGCAATGGGGCACCTACTGGTCCTGGGATCCGCGCCAGATCACTTCCGCCCTGACCTGGCTGCTGTACGGGATCCTCCTCCACGGCCGTCTGACCGCAGGCTGGCGGGGCAGGAAGGCGGCGGTGTGGACCATCGCGGGGTTCATGATCGTCCTGGCCTACTTCCTCTGGGGAGACGCATTTTTCCTGAGCCGCCACGGAGGCCGCTTTGAGTGAGACGGGACGGCAGATACTGGTGGTCGGCCTGAACCACCGGACGGCGCCCGTGGAGGTCCGCGAGCAGCTCGCGTTCTCTCCCAAGCTCCTCAACGGGTCGCTCCATGAACTCGTGACGCTTCCCTCGGTGGACGAGGGCGTGATCCTGTCCACGTGCAACCGGGTGGAGGTGGTGGCCGTGACCCATGACCGCCACGCGGGCTTTGCCGAGATCGGCGAGTTTCTCGGGAGCCAACCCGGCGTCCGCATCAATCCCACCGAAGACCAGCTCTACCACCATGCCCGCAAGAGCGCGGTGCGGCATGTCTTCCGGGTGGCGTCGAGCCTGGATTCCATGGTGGTCGGAGAGCCCCAGATTCTCGGGCAACTGAAGGAGTACTACTCCATCGCGCAGCAGGCCGGCACCGTCGGCAGCGTCCTGCACCGCCTCTTCCATCGCTCCTTCGCCGTGGCGAAACGGGTGAGGCAGGGAACCGGCATCGCCAACCGGCCGGTGTCGGTGGGCTCGGTGGCGGTGGACCTGGCCAAGCGGATCTTCGACCGGCTGGAGGAAAAGACCGTGATGGTTATCGGCTCCGGCGTCATGGGCGAGTCGCTGGTGCGCCACTTGGTGGAGAACGGCGTTCGGGGTCTGATGATCACCAACCGCACCTTCGAGAAGGCGGTGGAACTGGCGGACCGTTTCGAAGCCAGCCCCATTCGTTTCGAGGACCATGCCCGCTACCTCAAGCTGGCCGACGTGGTCATCGGCTCGGTGGAGGCGGAGGAGGCGCTGATCACGCGTGAAACCGCGGCCGAGGTGCTGCGGGAGCGAAAGCAGGACAACATGTTTCTGATCGACCTCGGCGTGCCCAGGAACTTCGATCCCCTCATCAATGGCCTGGACAACGTGTACCTTTATCACATCGACGATTTGACCGGTGTGGCGCGGGAGAATCTCAAGGGGAGGGAAAGCGAAGCGGACAAGGGAGAGCTGATCGTCGACCAGGAAGTGGAGACGTTCCATCGATGGTTTGCCTCCCTGGATCAGGTTCCTACCATCGTCGCGCTGAAACGAAGGTTCGAAGAGATCCGGGAGGGAGAACTCAGGAAGTCGCTGGAGTCGAACCTCAAGGATGTTTCCGAGCGGGAACGCAAGGCCATCGAGGATCTGACCGCGGCCATGATCAACAAGATTCTTCACGGGCCCCTCACGCGGCTCAAGGAGCGGCCCGAAGAAGGCGCCGTCTACCACGATACGGTGAGGGAACTTTTCGACCTCGACAAGGAGCCGGATCCGGGGCGGGGCGATCCGTGAGCGGGCGAAAGGGCGGTCAGCAGATGACGCGCATGGACAGGGTCCGCATCGGGACCCGGCGCAGCCCGCTGGCCCTGGCCCAGGCGGAATGGGTCCGAGGCCGCATCCGGGAACGCCATCCGCAAGCCGTGGTGGAGGTGGTGGCCATCAGGACCAGCGGCGACCGCTTCCGGGACGTGCCCATCGAGAAGATCGGGGCCAAGGGGGTGTTCATCAAGGAGATCGAGGATGCGCTGCTGGAGGGAGGCATCGACGTGGCGGTGCACTCCATGAAGGACCTGCCGACCGAGCTCCCGGAGGGGCTGGCCATCGCCGCGGTGCCGGAACGCGAGGATCCCAGGGACGTGCTGATCAGCCACGTCGCCGGGAGTCTCGCCGAGCTTCCGGCCGGGGCCAGCGTCGGCACCGGCAGTCTCAGGCGGCGGGCCCAGGTGCTGAACCAACGCCCGGATCTGACGGTGGCGCCCATACGGGGAAACGTGGATACGCGGCTGGCCAAGCTCCGGCGCGGCGAAGTGGACGCCCTGGTGCTGGCGCTGGCGGGGATGAAGCGGCTGGGCCGGGAGCGCGAGGCCACGCAACCGCTGCCCGCCGAGACCTGGTTGAGCGCCGTTGGGCAAGGGGCACTGGGCCTGGAGACCCGTCGCCACGAAGTGGAACGGCTGCGCTTCCTGAACCACGAGCCGTCGGCATCGGGAGTGGAGGCCGAGCGGGCGTTTCTGGGTTGCCTGGAAGGGGGGTGCCAAGTGCCGGTGGGAGCGCGCGCCGTGGTGGCGGAAGACCGGGTTTCGCTGACGGGCATGGTGGCGGAGGCGTCCGGCAGGCGGGTCTTCCGGGGAGAGATCTCGGGGGCGCGCGTGGATGCGGCCTCCCTGGGGATTCAGCTCGCCGAGAGACTGCTGGATGAGGGGGCGGGCGCGGTGTTGAAGGAGGCCCGGCCGTGACCGATTCGACCATGCCGGGGCCGGTACAGTCCGGCGACGCTCCGTTGTCCGGTCAGCGGGTTCTCATCACGCGTCCGCTCGGGCAAACCGCCGCCTTGGCGGACGGTCTGGAAGCCCTTGGAGCCCGGCCCGTGGTGTTCCCGACGGTGGAGATTTTGCCGTTGGAGGACGGCGTAGCCCTCGATGAGGCGGTCCGCAGCCTGCCCGCCCAGGATTGGCTGGTCTTTACCAGCGCCAACGGCGTCCGGCACTTCCTGGCGCGCTGCGAGGCCCTTGGCTGCATGGACGACCTGAAGCGACTCGACATCGCCGCCATTGGTCCGCAAACCGCCCGCTTGCTGGAAGACCGCGGCTTTTCGGTCAGCCTCGTGCCCGAGGAATATCGCGCGGAGGGTATCCTGGCCGTTCTGGGCCCGGATCGGGTCCGGGGACGCCGTTTCCTGCTCGCGCGGGTAGCGGGCGCCCGGGACGTGCTCCCCGAGACCCTCCGCCGATGGGGCGCGGCGGTGACGGTGGTGGAGGCCTACCGGAACGAGCCCGTGCGGCAGGGCGCCCGGAGGCTGGCGCGGATTCTGAAGCAGGTGGACTGGGTCACGTTCACGAGTCCGAGCACGGTGAACGCTTTCATGGATCTGCTCGATACGGCCGGCACGGAAACCCGGCCCTCAGGGATACGGGTGGCGTGCATCGGCCCCGTCACTGCGGACGCCGCCCGAAAGCGAGGCCTGAAGGTGGACGTAACAGCCGGGACGTATACGGCGCCGGGCCTGATCCAGGCACTGGTGAACAATGTCCGGACAAGGGGCGCTCGCCAAGAGTTGACGCGGGGATTTCAATGATCTATCCGAGGTCCGCGCCGAGTTCGAGAGCGCTTACGATCTGCTCACCGCGGAGCAGGTGCATACGCTGTGCGGCTCATCAGCCAAGAACCGGGCGGCGCGGTCGGTTCCATCCGATTCGGGACCGCGCCGGCCGTGCGACCGAGGCGGGGTCGGTCATCGTGGAGGGCTGAATCGAATCCCTGGTGAACCGGAGGCAACGATGGCGTTTCCTGCAACCCGACCGCGAAGACTTCGTCGAACCGGTCTGCTGCGCGATCTCGTGCGCGAGACCGCCTTGAGTCCCCGCGACTTCATCTACCCCTTGTTCGTGGGTCCGGGGCGCGACCAGGCGCAACCGGTCACCTCCATGCCCGGCGTGGCCCATCTTTCGGTGGACCGGGCGGCCAGGGAGGCCGAGACCGTGTGGCGGCTGGGCATTCCGGGCGTGATCCTGTTCGGCATCCCCGAGACCAAGGACGCGGTGGGCTCGGAGGCCTGGGCCGAGCACGGCGTGGTGCAGGAAGCGGTGCGGGCCATCAAGGACAAGGCCCCGGACCTGTTGGTGATCACCGACGTCTGCCTGTGCGAGTACACCGACCACGGCCACTGCGGCATCGTCGAGGACGGCGAGGTGGACAACGACGCCTCGTTGGAGCTGCTGGTCAAGGAGGCGTTGTCCCACGCCCGGGCCGGGGCCGACATCGTGGCTCCGTCCGACATGATGGACGGCCGGGTGGGAGCGATTCGCGCCGCGCTGGACGGAGAGGGACGGGAGAACGTCGTCATCATGGCCTACGCCGCCAAGTATGCGTCCGGGTTCTACGGACCGTTTCGCGAGGCTGCCGAATCGACGCCGCAGTTCGGCGACCGTCGTTCGTATCAGATGGATCCGGGGAACAGTGACGAGGCGCTGCGGGAGGTGGAGGCCGATATCGCGGAGGGCGCCGACATCGTCATGGTGAAGCCGGCGCTCGCGTATCTGGACGTCATCTCACGCGTCAAGCGGCGCTTCCACTATCCCACGGCCGCGTACAACGTGAGCGGCGAATACGCCATGATCAAGGCCGCCGCCCGAAACGGCTGGATCGACGAGACCACGGTGGTCCCGGAGGTGCTGCTGTCCATCAAACGGGCCGGCGCCGACCTGATCCTTACCTACTTCGCCAAGGAGATGGCGGCGGGACTGTAGCGCCGGCGATCCGAAACCAGAGGCGCCCCCGGACGTTCAGGCCAAATTCCCGTTCCCCCGCAGCAGAGAACGAAATCAGCGGGTCACCCGGCCCGTCCCAGCAGGCGGCGCACTTCCTTCACCCTGTTCCGAAGGGTCTTCTCGCACTCGGGTTCGCGGCCGGGGGTGTGCACCTGCGCTTCGGAGAGCCGGAAGAGCAGCACCCGGGCGCCCCGGCACAGGCGGATGACGTAGGTGTTGGAGTCCGCGTCGTGATAGGACTCCACCGCCTTCACGGTGTCGTCCTCCGACCGGATGATGTCGTTGGCCCACGCCTCGATGTCCGGGAGGGCCGCCTCCCCGACGTGATCGGTAATCATGCGGACAGGCGGCTAGCTCCTTTGCTTGGGTTTCCGGAAGGGCCGGTGACAGCTCCCGCAGGCGTTCTTGCCGAAAGCCTTGACCAGCTCGGCGGTGTTCTCCCCCGCCCGCGCCTTTGCCGCGATGGCCTGGGCCAGGGTTACGGCGTTCTCGGCCTTTGCCGCGAACTCGTCCCACTGCTCCCAGATCTCCGGCTTGGCGCGCGAGCCGTCGGCGCTTCCCTCGGGGAAGGCGTCGGCGTTGATCCTGGCGAGCGCTTCCGCCAGTTCGTCGGCACTGGCGGCCACCGCGGCCGCGTCGGTGGCGGAGCGCAGGCCCTTGCCGGCCTCGCCGATGCCCTTCATCAGTTGCTGGCGTTCCTCGATCACCTTGTCGAACTGCGCGGCCGAGACCATGCCCGGACCCGCCATCAGGAATGCTCCCGCCATCAGGACCAACAGCCACGGTGCTTTTCGCATGTTTCCCCCCTTCGCTATTGCTCGAACTCGTGCTTCTGAAGCTCCCGGACCAGAGCCGTCAGGTTGGGGTCGCTGTGGACCACTTCGTTCACCTTGTTCTGGAATTCACCGGCGGCGCGCTCCAGGGGGCCCGTGTCGATACGGATCCCGAGCCACTGGGTCAGACGAAGGACCAGGGCCAGGGTTCCGCGCGGATTCGGAGACGGCGCCAGGTAGTGCGGCAGGGCCGCCCACAGGCTCACGTGCGGTATGCCCTCCTTGCGGAAGGTGTCGCTCAGGATCCCGACGATGCCGGTGGGCCCCTGATACCGGGACGGTGTAAAGTCCAGCTCCTTCATCAAGGCAGGATCGGAGGAGAAGCCGTTCAGGGGCACCGGTTTGGTGTAAAGCACCTCGTCCAGAAGCGCCCCCAGGGTGATGATGCGGGCAACCTTCCAGTGCCGCGCAAGATCCAGCACGGTGGTGGAGAAGGACTTCCAGTGCAGATGGGGCTCGGCTCCCGAAGCAAAGATGAAATCCCGGTCGAGGTCGCTGCCGGTCTTGTAATAATGAAAGTCGTAGGAAGGCCACTCGATCTCCCGTTGTCCGTCCACCAGACGCACGTGAGGCCTTTGAACCGAGAAATCATAGTACTCTTCAGGGTCGATCCTGGCCAGCTCCGAGGCCAGGAGCTGCTCGGTGAGATATCGGACTGCGGACGAGGCCGAAGACCCGGCGTCGCTCCATCCCGAGAAGGACAGGATCAGAAAGGGTTGCCGCAAACGGGGCCGGCGGATATGGGACACGGTGCTGGAAACCATGCTTGTTCTGTACCACATCTGTTCATGGCATAGTAGGGGGACGCGGAAACCGTCATGTGCGATTCAACCCCCCCATACGACGAGGTGCTGTACGGTCACGACGCGACGCCGGCGGTGGTGGGCGTGGAGTTCGAAGGCCATCGCCGTATCCGGCTCTTCTCACGGGCGTCGTCTTCGCTGATTTCCGATACGGTTCCGTTCGAGCCGTTCCTCTGGCTGACGTCCGAGGACAGGATCGCGGGATGGAGAGGCGACTGCCGGATCGAGCCGCTGTCGGGAACAGGCAGGTTCCGCCGGCTGGCTCGTTTCCCGGATGTCGGAAGCCTGGAGTCGGCCAAATCCTGGCTCCAGCGCAAGAGCGGCAAGAGCCTCGGCGCCCCTGGAGTGCCGTATTTCCATCTGCGTGACCCCGTGCAGCAATACCTCTTGTGGTCCGGGAAGACTCACTTTCTGGGTCTGCCCTTCGACCGCCTCGTACGCATGCAGATCGACCTGGAGGTGTATCGGACGGACGGCTTCGAGTTTCCCAATCCGCTTCGGGAAGGCGACCGCATCACCGCCATCGCCCTGTCGGACAGCAGCGGCTGGGAGCGGCTCATATCCGGCAGGGATCATGACGAAGGGGAGATGCTGGCGGAAATGGTCCGCGAGATTCGGGTCCGTGACCCGGACGTGATCGAGGGGCACAACATCTTCCGTTTCGACCTTCCGTACATGGAAGAACGCGCGCGACGGTACGGCGTGGAGTTGACGGTGGGCAGGAACGGCGGCGTGCCGCGCCGCCGCCCGGCGCGGTTTCAGATCGGCGACCGCGTCATCCCGTATCGGAACTACGCGATCCATGGACGCCACGTCATCGACACGTGGTTCCTCGCGCAGCGTTACACTGAAGCCGACCGTGAGCTCAGGCGAAACGGCCTCAAGGACGTGGCCCGCCATTTCGGCGTGGCGTCGCCGGACCGCACCTATATCCCGGGCGCCGAGGCAAGCTGGTATTTCGATCACGATCCGGACACGCTTTTTCGTTATGCGCTCGACGATGTCCGCGAAACCCGGGAAATCTCCGCCGTCCTCTCGCCCGGTTACTACGTCCAGGCCCGGATCTTCCCGTGCCGCTACCAGGAGACGGCGCTGGCGGACGGCCCGACGAAGATCGATTGGCTCATGCTCAGGGAATATCTCGCCCGGCGCCATTCCATCCCCGCGTCCATGACCCCGGAGCCCGTCGCGCGGAAGCATACGGCGCTGAACGTCCCGGGGGTGTCCCGGCCCGTGGTGCATTGCGATGTCGCGGCGCTGTACCCGGCCGTCATTCTGTCCGGCGACGGCCGTCCGGAGACGGACGAGCTCGGGGTCTTTCCCGAATTGTTGGCTGGGTTCCGGGATCTCCGGGAACGGGCCGGGCCATGGTCCGACGCCGCTCCGGCCGGGGAGGACGGCCGTTTCGCGGCAACGGTCCGGTCCGGAATCAAGATGCTGCTGGATGCGTTCCACGAATACCTGGCCTTCCCCGCCGGCCACTTCAACGACTTCCGTGCGGCGGATCGCGTGACCCGGGCCGGGGGCGAGCTGGTTCGCCGGTTGGCCGCGGAGATCGAGGAGCGCGACGGTCGGGTGGTCACGGTGGACGCCGGCGGCATCTACTTCGTTCCCCCGGCCGGGCTTACCGGCGCCCCGGCGGTGGAGGCGCTGGTGGCGGAGGCAGCGGCGTCGCTGCCGTGGAAGGTAGAGCTGCCGCTGGCGCGATGTCCGGCGATGTTCTGCTACGCGCCGGGGAATCACGCGCTTCTGGCCGAGCGGGACGAACTCTTCGTGAGCGGTTCCGATTTGAGCGGACGCGGGATCGAGCGTTACCGGCGCGAGTGGCTGGAAGAGATGCTGAAGCTCCTGCTCCAGGGACGGAAGGGCGAGATCCCGGCGCTGTACGAACGGTATCGTGAGGCCATCACGCACCACCGCCTCGATCTGTTCCTGCTGAAGCGGACCGAGACCCTGCGGGAATCGCTGGACGACTATCAGATCAAGGTCAAGGGCGGGAAACAACATCCCCGGGGCGCCTATGAGGTGGCCCTGCGATCGGAGCGGAAGTACCTGTCCGGGGATCAGGTCTCCTACTACGTCACGGGGGAAGGGGCCAACGTGAGGGTGAACGAGAACTGCCGGCATGTCTCGGAATGGGACCCTGCCAGCCCCGACGAGAACGTGGACTACTACAAGGCCAGACTCCGCGACCTCTACGAACAGTTCGGTCCCTTTGTCTCGGAGCCGTGATTCGCAGCGTTCCCCAGGGCGGATTTTTGTTCTGACTGACTCTGCCGGGTTTCAAAGCGGAAGCTGTGTTGGGTGGACTTCCAGCCCGAGTTGCGGTACAAGTTCTCGAACAGGGGCGAGGGCGCACCGGGGGAGGGGATGGAGCTTTCGGAAGTCACGCTCGACGCGGTGATGCCACACGAGGAGGCGCGGTTCCGGGAGCTGATGGCGGAGCATCATTACCTCAGGGCGGCGCCGAAGGTGGGCGAGACGGTGTGGTATGGCGCGCGGTGGCGCGGCCAGTGGGTGGCGCTGGCGTCTTTTTCGGCTGCGGCGTTGAAGTGCCAGGCACGGGATGCGTGGATTGGCTGGACGCTGCGCCACAAGTACGACCGGCTGCATCTGGTGGTCAACAACACCCGGTTCCTGCTGTTGCGCCCGGTGCCCAATCTCGGGTCTCGGGTGCTGGGGCTGTGCGCACGCCAACTGATGCGGGACTGGCCGGTGAGGTTTCATCATCCGCTGGTGCTGTTGGAGACGTTCGTCGACCCGACGCGCTTCGCCGGCACGGTCTACCGGGCTGCGGGCTGGACCGAGGTGGGCCTCACACGAGGCTTTCGCCGGACTCGGGGCGGGTACCGCTCAGGCTCCACGCCGAAGAAGGTCTTCGTGCGAGCCCTCACCCGCCACGCCCGTCGGGTGCTTCGCAGCCCTGTTTTGGAGCCCCGTTACCGTCATGGGAGACCGAGAGCCATGTTGAGCGCCAAGCAAATGAAGAGCCTGCCGGATGTGTTTCGCACCCTCACCGACCCACGCAGCCGTTACGGGCGCCGCTACCGCCTCGAGACCCTGCTGGGGCTCGCTGCGGCCGCCACGCTGTGCGGCGCCCGAGGCTACAAGGCCATCCACGAGTGGGTGTGCGACCTTTCGCCAGCGATGCTGCGCCACTTCCGCTGCCGCCGGGTCAACGGCGTCTACCAGCGACCAAGCATCTACTGTCTGCGCAACGCCATCGTGAAGGTCGCACCCGAAGAACTCGATGCCGCGCTGCGGGCCTGGTTCGTAGCCCACGGGCACAACGACGCGTCGCTGGCCATCGACGGCAAGACCATGAAGGGCGCTGTCGACGAGGCCGGTCGCCAAGTCCATATCCTCGGCGCCTGCGGCCATGACAGCGCCATCGCCTGGGGTCAAAAAAAACTGTTCTGACCCAAGACGACGGCCAAACCAAATCCACCAACGAGATCGGGGTCACACTCCCGTTGCTCGATTCACTCGGCGACCTCGCCGGCAAGACCTTCACCGCCGATGCCCTGCTGACACAGACCGCCATCGCCTCCTTCCTGCGCAAGCACGATGCCCACTATATGTTCATCGCCAAGGGCAACCAGAAGACTCTGCTCGGGGACCTCCGGCTGTGGTTCCATGACGACGCAAAACGCCCACCCGACTTTGTCGAGAACACCGGCAAGCCCATCAAGGGCAAGCTCCCCACCGCGCACGGTCGTTGGGAGCAGCGCGAGATCTGGACCACCACCGCCCTCAACCACCACCTCCGCTTCCCCGGCGTCGGCCAAGCCTTCCTCATTCGCCGCACTCGCTGCCAAGTGCGCAAGGGCCGCGTCACCGATACCTCGGTGGACTCTTCCTGGGGCGTCACCAGCCATACCCCGGAGACCGCCAATGCCCCATCGCTGCTGCGCATCAACCGGGGCCACTGGACCATCGAAAACTCCCTCCATCGCATCCTCGATGACACCGACGCCTGGAACGAGGACAAAGCCGCATCCGCACCGGCCATGGACCCCAAAACATGACCCGCCTGCGCCGGTTCGCCATCGCCGTCATCAAGACCCACCGCAAGCCCGTCGCCGCCACCGTCCGCAAGCTGAACCGTACCCCTCGCCTGCTGCTCGACTATCTGAAGATGTCCGCCAACTCCCGGCCCAAACCCGCCATCGCCTGATACCCACCCCCGCACCAAGCTCTTCCAACCTCATCCGCCCGCAGGGCAAACACCTTGCCCGAGCCATCCTTCGTGCCCGGAAAACGCCGCCACACTACCGAACACCGCCCATACCTCGCCCGCCAACTCCATCTCCGTGTCCTCCATACTCGGGCCGCCCCCCCTCCCTCCCACGCCATACTCCCCTCACCCTCCGCCCGAACCAAAACAAAAATTAGCCGTGCAGCGTTCCCGGCATTTCATTGACCCCGCGACCCGTTACGGCGTATAATGCGGGCGGTTCGATTCTTCGAGGAAAAGCAAACAGGAGGTGCTTGATGGAGCTCGTTCAATTTCTATTGCGTTGGGTGCATTTCTTGGCCGGCGTGACCTGGATCGGTCTGCTCTACTACTTCAATTTCGTCCAGACACCGTTTTTTGCCGAGACCGAGGCCGGGGTCCGCACCGGCGCGATCCAGAAGCTCGTGCCGCGCGCCCTCTGGTGGTTCCGTTGGGGCGCCATGTTCACCTTCCTGGCCGGTATTCTCATCTGGCTCATCAAGCTCATGCAGTTGGGCGGGGACTTCTTCACCTCCGGCTACGGCATGACCATCACCATCGGCGGCCTCATGGGAACGATCATGTTCCTCAACGTGTGGCTGGTGATCTGGCCCAATCAGCAGGTGGTCATCGCTTCCGCCAACAAGGTGGCGGGGGGAGGATCGCCGCTTCCGGACGCGGCGAGCAAGGGCCAGTGGGCTGGGTTCGCCTCCCGTACCAATACGATGCTCTCCATGCCCATGCTGTTCCTGATGGGCGCGGCGAGCCACTATCCGCACGGGGAGTCCGGCGGCAATCTGGCAGTCTTCTGGATCGTCAGCCTCTTGATCATCGCCATCGTCGAGTTGAACGCGTTGGTGGGGGACGCCGGGGGCGGCACCAAGAAACTCCTGACGTCCATTCCGGGCGTGATCTGGAGCGGCTTGATCCTCACCGCGATCTTTTGGGTGCTGATGGAGATTGCGTAGCCGCTCAGGGTGGCGCCAGATAGGCAGCGATATCCGGAATCCTTTTTCTCAGTTGGGGGTACGTTGGCATGGCCTTGGTGGTTCGTTTGGGCTCGTAGTCGGGCGGATAGCGTTTGTGCAGGACCTTGGCCTCCAGCAACTCCAATGAAGATCCCTTGACGGCCGGACCCTGGGAGCCCGGCTTGCTCGGGTCTGTGTTGTGGCACACGATACAGGTCGCGATGTAGAGCCGCCTCCCTCGGGCCGGGTCCGGTCCCTTCACCGCTTGCGAATCCTCACCCTTGTCGCCGCACGCGCCGGTCAGCGCCAGCGCAAGGCAAACCGCCAGAGTCAATCCGAATCTGCGCATCGCTGTAACCGAGGACGTGGCTGAACGGTGAGGTGACGCAGGCGCTAGTCGCCGCCGCTCACGGGTTCGCGCATGGTGACGAACTCCTCCGCGGCGGTGGGATGTATCCCGATGGTCCGGTCGAAGTCGGCCTTGGTGGCGTTGCAGTTCAGCGCCACGGCCAATCCCTGAATGATCTCGCCGGCGTCGGCCCCCACCATGTGGCAGCCCACGACCCGGTCGCTGGCGCGCTCCACGACCAGCTTCATCATGGTCTTCTCGTCCCGTCCGGACAGGGTGTGCTTGAGCGGCCCGAAGACGGAACGGTAGACGTCCACCTCGTCGCAGCGTTCCCGTGCGGCTTCTTCGGTGTATCCCACCGTTCCCACCGGCGGCTGGCTGAAGACCGCGGACGGAATGTTGCGGTAGTCCATCGGACCCACGTCCCCCTTGAACACGGTCCGGGCGAAGATCATGGCCTCGGCAAGGGCCACGGGGGTGAGCTTGACCCGGTCGGTGACGTCGCCCAAGGCGTAGATGGACGGGACGTTGGTTTGAAAACGCTCGTTGACCACCACCGCGCCGTTGCGAGCCAGCTCGACGCCGATCTCCTCGATGCCCAGCCCGCGGGTGTTGGGCAGCCGGCCGGTGGCGAACATCACCGCATCGGTTTCCAGCATCTGGCCGTCCTTCAGGGTGGCCGTCAGGTCTCCTCCGTTCTTCTCGATGGCGGCGATGTCCGAATCGAAGCGAAGGTCGATGCCTTGCTTGCGCATTTCGTCGGCCAGCGTGTTGCGGACGTCGAGATCGAA
Source organism: uncultured Binatia bacterium (SeqCode) (assembly GCA_965214905.1). GTDB lineage: Bacteria > Desulfobacterota > Binatia > UBA9968 > JAJDTQ01 > JAJDTQ01. The sequence goes on along the minus strand of OZ243984.1, from coordinate 707,336 downwards.
GCCGCGCATGAACAACGGACCGCGATAGAGCTGGATGACCTCGGCGCCGAGTCCGTTGAAGATGCCCGCGAATTCCACCGCGATGTAGCCCCCGCCCACGATGACGACGCGCCTGGGCATCTCCGCCAGGTGGAAGGCCTCGTTGGACGTGACGGCGTGCTCCCTGCCCGGAACGTTCGGCACCGTGGGCCAACCTCCGGTGGCCACGAGGATGTTGGCGGCGGTGACCTTCCGGCCTGCCACCTCCACGGTATGCGGGTCCAGCACCCGGGCGCGGGACTCGAACAGCTCGACTCCATGGCTCCGGAGCAGGTCGCGGTAGATCGAGTTGAGGCGCGCGATCTCCTGGTCCTTGTTACGGATCAGCGACGGCCAGTCGAAGGCGTGTTCGCCCACGGTCCAGCCGAAGCCGGCGGCATCCTCGAAGTCGCCGGCGAAGTGGGAGCCGTAGACCAGCAGCTTCTTGGGAATGCAGCCGACGTTGACACAGGTACCGCCCAGGTAGCGTTCTTCCGCCACCGCCACTCGCGCGCCGTGGACGGCCGACATGCGGCTGGCGCGCACGCCCCCGGAGCCCGCGCCGATGGTGAACAGGTCGTAGTCGTAGCGTGTGTCCGTGCTCAAGGGATGCCTCCCTCCGGTGATTCGTGGAACAGAAAGGATGCCCCCAGGGCCTCGGCGCCCGGCACTCGCAGAGCGTCGTCGCCCACTTCGTCGTAGCGGACGTTGCCTTCGTCGAAGTGGCGGCGCGTGGCGGCCAGGTCGTCGGTGCGAAGGGACGCCTCGGCAATGTAGGGTGTGCAGGGCAGCTCCCGGCCCGGGTAAAGCTCACGAAAGCGCCGGGGCTGGATGAAGACGACGCGGCCCTGGTGAAGCCCCATCTCCCAGGCGTCCGTCCGTTCCAGCGGCTCGACCCCGACGAACCGGCTGAAGCGCTCGGCCGTTTCCCTGGAGTCGTCCACGCACACCAGCACGCCGGTGAGGGCGGCGGCGCCGTTGGGCTGGCGCCGGTAGCGGGGCTGCCACACCAGCTCCGGCGTGTGGTGCGTGACGATCTGGATGCGCCCCTCGGGCATGATCTCCGGAGGCACCCGGATGACCGAGAAACGGCAGGTTTCCTCGCCGGTGTCGGTGGGCACCGGGCGGGCCAGTCGCACCAGCGGCAGGGGCTTGAAGCCGTCCCGTCCGATGCGTTCGTGGTTCTCTTCGGGCCGATTGGCCGCGAACGCGATCAGGTGCCAACCCGGGTAGCGGTCGAGTTGCGCCCGGAGCTGCCGCGACAGCGGCGTGTCCACGGTGGGTCCGAGCATCTCGAGGTAGCCTTGGCCGAAGATGGCGCATTGATTGCCGGTGCCGCTGGGGGCGGCCGCAACGCCGGGCTCGGTGCTGGCCATGTGCGCCACGAACGGCGTCAGGGAGAAGCCCAGCTCCTCGAGTCTCCGGGGCGACGCGTCGAAGTCCGGGACGAAAAGCCCCACGTGGTCGAGATACACCTCATGCCCCTCCGGGACGAGACGGCTTTGTGACATGGCGGCTCCCTGGTCTTCGGGATTTCGCGACAACCTCGGTCAACCGGTCGATCCGGTCCGGTGCGAGGGTCGCGGGCTCGAGGATCGGTCCGTCCGTGCCGAGCTCCCGATGGAACGCGAGGGTCTCGCGGACGGCGTCAGGTCTGGAACGACAGCCCGGTGCCGATCTGCACGATGTTTGCAGGCTTCCTTCGAGGCGTTCGGCGCGGCGCGGAGATGCGCTCCTGATGGAACGTAGCCAATAGCCGGTGTTCCCGCAACTCGGACGGCTCCCGGGACCGCACGGCTCCAACGGTTGAGTAGCCAGGCCCCTTTTTTGTCGCGATCGGCCCCTCTTCCTCCGGACAGGGGCTGGGGCAAGGGAGCGTGCACCGGCTCCGGACCGATACACTGCCAACGGTTGACGCGGCTGGTGCAAAAAGTGATATTCAGCCTCGCAGCAGAACGAGGAGAATCATCGCATGGCGGACCACCCCGGACCCGCACTGATACTCGAAGGACTCAAGGAGGCCGGGGTCGACCTTGTCGCGACCCTGCCCGATATCAATCTGCATCCGTTGCTGGAGCGGGTGGCGGCGGATCCGGATATCGTCCACGTGCCCCTGTGCCGTGAGGAGGAAGGCATCGGCATCGGCACCGGCGGCTATCTGGTGGGCAGGAAGTGCGCGCTGATCATGCAGAACGGGGGGCTGTTCAACAGCGTCAACGGCATCGTTTCCACCCTGCTGCAATACAACCTGCCGCTGCTGCTCCTGATCTATTTCGCCGGGGACGTGGGCGACCGTTCCTTCAGCACCAATGGCGCCATGACGCAGCCGGTGCTGAGCGCTCTCGGCATCCGTCACTTCATTCTGCGGGATCCGGACGAAGCCAGGAGGTTGATCAAACGGACGCAGGTGCTCACCCAGGACTCCAAGCGGCCGGTGGCCGTGCTGCTGACCAAGGACGTGCTGGGCCGGCGTCGTCCGGGAGAATGACGGGCTGCGGTGAACCCGCGCGACGGGGAACGGTGGATGAACCGCATCGAATGTTTCAGGGTCATGGCGGAGTTGACCGGGGATGCCCTGGTGGTGACCGGCGCCGGCGGCAATACCGTCGAATGGTACGCGTGCCGGCCGGGCGACGGCAATTTCCGCGTCCGCACCATGGGCCTGGTGTCCTCCATAGCGCTGGGCATGGCCCTGGGGCTGCCGCACCGGCAGGTCGTCGCCATCGACGGCGACGGCTCGCTGTTGATGAACCTCTGCAGCTTGCCCACCATCGCACGGAAGAACCCGCCCAACCTGACCCACGTGGTGCTCGACAACGAGGTCTACGAGGCTTCCGGGGAAATCGATACGGCCACCGGCGCGGGCACGGATCTCGTCGCCATGGCCCGGGGGGCGGGTATTCGCAAGGCGTCGTGGGCGGCGAGCCCCGATGACCTGCGGACGCTCTTTTCCGAAGCCCTGGAAGGCCGCGATGCGGCGTTCATCGGGCTCAAGGTGGAGACCGCCCGTAGCGAAGTGCCGCCCTATCCCATGGACGAGGTGGAGAACAAGTACCGCTTCATTCGCCACGTGGAAAAGACCGAGGGCGTGAGTATCCTCGGCATGCCCATGCCGGCCAGCTTTCTGAAGGACTGACCGCAGTAGAGGACGGACCGTAACCTTGTCAGGCATCATCGAGGCTGCATCATGAAAATCGATTGTCACGCGCACTACGTACCGCCGGCCGTGCTGGAACGGCTGCGCAAGGACGGCCCGTCGTTCGGGGTGGAAGTCGGAGAGGAGACGCCCCAGGGGCCGCGCCTGCGTCTTGGCGGGAGGCCGCTGGCCCGCCCCATCCTGGCGCCGGCCATGGACCTGCCGAAGCGGAGGGAGACCGTGCGGGAGAGCCGCGTGGACCGGCAGGTCCTGTCCGCATGGATGGACATCGTGGGGTACATGCTCCCGGTCGATCAGGCGGTCAACTGGAGCCGCATGTTGAACGAGTCCATGCGCGAGGCGCTGGCCGCCGGCGACAGCGACGGCCTGTTCCGGGGCACCGCCACCGTGCCGTTGCAGGACGGCGCCCGCGCCGCCGAGGAGCTCGAGTTCGCGGTTGAGGAGTGCGGGCTCAACGGCGCCATGATCGGATCCAACATCGACGGCGCCAACCTCGACAATCCGTCGCTGGATCCCTTCTGGAAGACCGCGGAGCGTCTGCAGGCGCCGCTGATCATCCACCCGTTGAACCCCCTGGGAATCGAACGGTTGGGCGCCTACTTCCTGACCCATATCGTGGGCCTCCTGGCCGACACCACCGTGGGAGTGGCGTGCCTCTACTTCGGCGGCGTGCTGGACCGCTTCCCGGATCTCAAGATCATCCTGTGCCACGGCGGCGGGTTCCTGCCGTACCAGTTCGGCCGTATGACCCGTGGCCGGGAGATCCAGCCGGCGATTCAAAAGACCACCGCGCTCATGGGCCGGGACGTGCTGCGCTGGTTCTACTACGATACCATCGTGTTCGAGCCGGACGTGCTGGAGTTCCTGGTGGCGGAGGCGGGCGCCGACCACGTGCTGCTCGGGAGCGACTGCCCCTTCGGCATCGGCGATCCCGACCCCATCGAGATCGTCGGGAAAATCCGCTTGACCCGGGCGGACAGGGACAAGATCCTCGGCGGCAACGCGGAGCGGTTGTTCGGATGCTTCCACGACCGTTCGCCCCGAGCGTAGCGAGGCGTAGCCGAGCGAAGTCGAAGGACGCCATCCTTGGGGTTCCGGCCATGCCGGGTTAGGGAGAGATCGCATGAAGGACTTGCGGTCATTCATGGACCGTCTTGAGAACGAAGGCCCCGAGGAGCTACTGCACATCCGCAAGCCGGTGCGGCCCGAGCACGATGTGACCAGCCTGCTGATGGAGCTGGAGTCGTCCGGCCGGTTTCCCACGCTGTTCGTGCACGAGGTACAGGGCTTTTCGATGCCCGTGATCACCAATCTGCACGCCACCCGCAACCGTTTGGCCATGGCGCTGGACGTGGACGCCGACGACCTCGTGGAGGAGTACCGCAGGCGGGAAAGCCGGCCCATGGCGCCGGAGCTTGTCGAAGACGGTCCCGTCAAGGAAGTGGTGCGCACCGGGGCGGACGTCGACCTGGGCGAGATCCCGCTGTTGACTCACTTCGATATCAGTACGGCGCCGTACGTGACCGCGGGCATCGTCGTCGCGAAAGACCCCGTGAGCGGGGTGCGCAACCTCAGCTTCAACCGGGCCATGATGGTGGCGCGGAACCGGCTGCGCATGCATCTCGCCCCCGGGATGCATCTCCGACGGTGCCAGCGCAACGCCGAGGAGCGGGGCGAGCCCCTGGACATCGCCTTCATCGTGGGGGTCCATCCCGCTTTCGCCATCGGCGCCCTGTCGTTGGCGGCCTTCGACGTGGACGAGTACGACGTCATCGGCGGCATGATGGAGCAGCCGGTGCCGCTGGTGCGGTGCGAGACCGTGCCCATCGAGGTCCCGGCCCACGCGGAGATGATCCTGGAGGGGCGGATCCTGCCGCACGTGCGCGAGGAGGAGGGCCCCTTCGGCGAATTCACCGGCCACGCGGTGGGGGTGCGCAGGAATCACGTGGCGGAGATCACCGGCGTCACGCTTCGGCAAAAGCCGCTTTACCAGGACATCTTCACCGGTCACTCGGAGCAGCGACTCATGGGCTCCATCCCCCGGGAGGCGGCGATCTTCAGGGCCGTGAAGGCGGTGGCCGCCGGCGCCCGGGCCGTGCACATGCCCCCCTCGGGGTGTTCGCGGTTCCACTGCTACCTCTCCCTGGACAAGCGCTCCGACGGCGAGGTCCGCAACGCGGTCATGGCGGCCATGGCCACCGACCTCTATCTCAAGCTCGTGATCGTGGTGGACGGGGACGTGGACGTCTACAACGAGCGCGACGTGATGTGGGCGGTGGCCAATCGTGTGCAGGCGGATGCCGATACGCTGGTCATTCCCCGTTGCCAAGGGTCCGAGACCGACCCGTCCAGCGGCGAAGGGGGCATGACGGCCAAGATGGTCATCGACGCCACCAGGAAACGGAAGGATTTCCCCAAGCGGCTCGCCGTACCCAGGGAAGTTCGCGAACGGGTCCGGCTGGAAGATTACATCGGCTGAACCGGGAAGAGCCCGGAACGGTCGCAAGACCCATCAAGGAGGTACACGATGGCAGAGACCAGCAGGGCGGCAACGTTGCTTGCTCCGAACAAGCTTGAAATCCGCGAATATCCCATACCCGACGTTCCCGACGACGGTGGATTGCTGAAGGTCGAGATGGGCGGCGTCTGCGGCTCCGACGTGAAGTACTATCACGGACGGATCAACCTGCCGCTGCCGATCATCCTGGGGCACGAGATCCTCGGCCGGGTGGACAAGCTCGGCGCCAAGGCCGAAAAGATCCACGGGGTCAAGGAAGGCGACCGGGTTATCCTCAAGGGCGCCATCGGCTGCGGCCGTTGCGCCGACTGCCGGCGCAACGCGCAACGGTTCTGCCGGAACCGGACGAACTACGGCGGCCGCACCACCAGCGCCAACCCGCCGCACCTGTTCGGCGGCTTCGCGGACTATCTCTACCTGGCGCCCGACGTGCTGATGACCCGGATCAGCGACGACCTTCCCGCCGAGGCCGCGGCCCTCATCGGCTCCGTCATGGCCAACGGTTTTCAGTGGGCGCTTCGTCGCGGCGGCGTCAAGATGGGCGACTACGTCCTCATCCAGGGCCCCGGCCAGCAGGGGCTGGCGTGTACCTTCGCCTCGAAGCACGCGGGTGCGGCGAAGATCTTCGTGTCCGGCATCGGCCGGGACGCCCCCCGGATGGAGTTGGCCAGGAAGTGGGGCGCCGACCGGATCATCAACGTCGAGGAAGAGAACGTGGTGGACGTCGTTCGGGAGGAAACCGACGGCGCCATGGTCGACGTGGTGGTGGACGTGTCCGGCAACCCCGGGGCGATCCTGGCCTCCATCGATTGCCTGCGGCGGCAGGGCACCATGGTGCTGGCCGGGCTCACCGGCGACAAGACGGTCACCGAGGTCCACATGGACAAGCTGGTCTGGGGCGAGATCAAGCTGCAGGGCTGCTTCACCGGCGACAACGATGCGGTGGAAGCCACCATGCGGCTCATCGAAGCCACCCGGTTCCCGGTGGAGGAGATGGTCAGCCACGTGTTCTCGCTGGACGAGACCGAGAAGTGCATCCAGGCCGTGGGCGGCGAGATCCCGGAGATGTTCCCGACCAAGGCGCTGATCAAGCCGTGACCGCGGCCCTGGTCGAGCAAGTCAGGCTGCCGGTCTCCGGCAGCCTGACGGAGAGGCTCCATGAGCGAAACCTGTAGAGCGGCGACCCTGGTGGCGCCGGCCAGGATCGAGGTCCGCGAGTACCCGGTCCCGGACGTTCCGTCGGACGGCGGGCTCCTGAAGGTGGAGATGGGCGGTGTGTGCGGCACGGACTACAAGTACTACACCGGGAAGTTGAATCTGCCGATGCCCATCATCCTCGGCCACGAGATCCTCGGCCGGGTGGAGAAGCTCGGCGCCAGGGCGGCCGCGATACACGGCGTCAAGGAAGGCGACCGCGTCATCATCAAGGGATCGCTGGGGTGCGGCCGCTGCGCGGACTGCCGGCGCGGCGGGGACCGGTTCTGCAAGCAGCGCTCCGCCTATGGCTCGCGGATGTCCTCGGCGGACCCGCCGCATTTGTTCGGCGGCTTCGCGGAGTACCTGTACATCACCCCGAGCGCGTTGCTGACCCGGATCGGCGATGACCTTCCACCGGAAGCCGCGGCGCTCATCGGGGCGGTGATGGCAAACGGCTTCCAGTGGGCGCTGAGGCACGGCGGCGTCAAGATGGGCGACTACGTGCTGATCCAGGGACCCGGCCAGCAGGGACTCGCCTGCACCTTCGCCTCGAGTCACGCGGGCGCCGCGCGTATCTTCGTCACCGGAATCGGCCGCGACAAGAACCGGCTGGAGGTGGCCAGGCAGTTCGGGGCGCATCGCACCCTCGACGTGGAAGAGGAGAACGTGGTGGACGTGATCCGGGAGGAGACCGACGGCGCCATGGTCGACGTCGCCGTCGACGTGTCCGGCAACCCGGCCGCCATCGTCGCCTCGGTGGACTGTCTCAGACGGCAAGGGAAGCTGGTCCTCGGCGGACTGACGGGCGACAAGACCGTCACGCCCATGCTCATGGACCGGCTGGTGTGGGGGGAGATCTGCGTCCAGGGGGCGTACACCGGGGACAACGACGCGATTGACGCCACCCTTCGGCTGATGGAGACCACCGGCTTTCCGGTAGAGCAGATGGTGAGCCACGTCTTCTCACTCGACGAGACCGAGGACTGCATTCGCGCGGTGGGCGGAGAAGTGCCCGAGATGTTTCCCACCAAGGCGCTGATCAAGCCGTGACGGCCCTCACCCGCCGGTCCCGTGCCGGCGGACCGGCGGCCTTCCTCCCATGAAACTGTTCGCGCCCGCCAAGGTGAATCTCGACCTCCGGGTCACCGGACGGCGTGACGACGGCTACCATCTCCTGGACTCCCTGATGGTGCCCATCAGCCTGGGTGACGACGTCGAGATCTCCCGAGCCGGCGGGTCCCCGCGGTCGGTGACGGTCCGCGCGGATAGTCCGGAGGTGCCTCCGGGAGAAGAGAATACCGTTCATCGGGCGGCGCAGGCGTTCTATGAGCGGACGGGCCGCGGTGACCCCGTCGCCGTGAGTATCCGCAAGCGCATCCCCGTCGGCGCCGGGCTCGGCGGCGGCAGCACCGACGCGGCCGCTACCCTGCGGGGCATGAACGACCTGCTCGGGACGGGCTTGACCATCGAGGATCTCCTGGCGCCGGCGGTATCGGTGGGGGCGGACGTGCCCTTCTTCATCCGCGGCGAGGCCGCCCGGGTGCGGGGAATCGGTGAGCGGCTGAGCCCTGCGGGCCCGTTGCCCCGGCTCTGGATGGTCGTGCTGTTTCCCGACTTCCCGGTGTCCACGGCCTGGGTCTACCGCAACCTCCGGTTCAAGTTGACAAAGTCTTCCAGGAATAATAACTTGTTCGGAAATTTGAACACTCCTCGCGAAGTGGCTCAGGTGATGGTCAATGACCTCGAGAAAGTAACCATCGGCCGCTATCCGGCTATTGCCCGTCTCAAGCGTCGCCTTGACGAAGAGGGGGCCATCGGCAGTCTCATGTCCGGAAGCGGCTCCTCGGTTTTCGGGATATTCGCTGACAAGACGGGCGCCGAAAGGGCGTTCGCGGGTTTCGAGGGCGAAAAAGACGTTCGTGCGTATCTGGCTTTTTCGCTGACATAAGGGCAGGCCATCCGTCCCCGGACGGAAAGGAGGTCCCTGTGGAGGTCACGGAAGTCAAGGTCTTTCCCGTCGAGGAGGATAAGCTCAAGGCTTATGTGACCATCACCCTGGACGACTGCTTCGTCGTTCGGGACCTCAAAGTCATTCGCGGCGCCTCGGGCCTTTTCGTTTCCATGCCCAGCAAGAAACGCCGGGACGGAACCTACAAGGACGTGGCGCACCCGCTGAACAGCGAAACCCGCAGGATGATCGAAGAAAGGATTATCGCGGCATACAGGGACGTTACATCGGGCGATGCGGGCCAGGACCGGGATGGCGGGTAGGCGTCCCGGGCCAAGACACACCGACCCCGGCGGGACGGGATGGGCGGTCGCCAAGTGGTAAGGCCCCGGATTTTGGATCCGGTATACGAAGGTTCGAATCCTTCCCGCCCAGCCAAGCTCTCTCCTTCGATGAGCCGGTGCACGGGCGGGTTTCAAACCCGCCCGTGGCCGTCACGGCATGCTGACACCGGCGTGTTTCACTCAACTCAGGTCGGAAATGGAATCGTTGCACGATGAAATGAGGATCTTTGCGGGTAACTCCAATCCCCCGCTGGCGCGCGACATCTGCCGCAATCTCGAGATCCCGCTGGGAGAGGCGTTGGTGGAGACCTTCAGCGACGGCGAGATCAGGGTGGAGATCAAGGAGAACGTGCGCGGCTGCGACGTCTTCGTGATCCAGTCCACGTGCGCCCCGGGCAACGACAACCTGATGGAGCTCCTCATTATGCTGGACGCGTTCAGGCGCGCATCGGCCAAGAGGGTCACCGCGGTGATTCCATACTACGGTTACGCGCGGCAGGACCGCAAGGTGGCTCCCAGAGTGCCCATCAGCGCCAAGCTGGTGGCGGATCTCATCACCACCGCGGGCGCCTCGCGCATACTCACCATGGACCTCCATTCGGGTCAGATCCAGGGGTTTTTCAACATACCGGTGGACAATCTCTACGCGTCGCCGGTGTTGCTCCAGTACTTGGGGGGCCGGATCGGCGAGGAGGAATTGATCGTGGTGTCGCCGGATGCGGGGGGAGCCCAGCGAGCGCGGGCCTTTGCGACGAAGCTCCATGTCTCGCTGGCGGTCATCGACAAGCGCAGGGCCGAAGCCAACGTCGTGGAGGAGATGAACATCATCGGCGAGGTGGAAGGCAAGATCACGATCCTCATCGATGACATGGTGGACACCGCCGGGACCATCGCCATGTCCGCCGAAGCGTTGGTCCGGGCCGGGGCGAAGAAGGTGATCGGCTGCTGCACCCACGCCGTCCTTTCGGGGAAGGCGCTGGACAGGATCAATGACTCGCCCATGGAGGAGATGGTGGTGACCGATACCATTCCCTTGAACGCCAAGATGGCCAAGTGCGGGAAGATAAAGCCCCTGTCGGTGGCTCCCCTGATCGGAGAAGCCATCCGCAGGACCCACCTGGAGAGGTCCATCAGTTCCCTTTTCTGATCGGCATATTCGCGGCACGCCGCAAATCGGCAGGAGGTTCAGGTTTTGGAAACGGTAGAAGTTTCGGTAGAGGCGAGGCCGGCCGGCAACAAGCGCGACGCCGGCCGCCTGCGTCGTACTGGAAAGCTCCCGGGAGTCGTTTACGGTCGCGGAACCGACGGCGTGGCCATGCAGGTGGATGACCGGGAGCTCAGGAGCCGCGTCGGCGCTCTGGAGGGCTCCCATGTGCTCCGCTTCAAGTCCGACGCCGGCAATCTGGACGGCAGGCTCGTCCTCATCAAGGATGTGCAGTATCACCCGGTGACTCACGCCATCGCCCACATCGACTTCTATGAGGTCGATGTATCGCGAAAGATCACCGTGATGGTGGGCCTTCACTACGTGGGGCGGCCCGAGGGGGTTGTCCACGGAGGGGTGTTGCAGCCCATCGCACGGGAATTGGAGGTCGAGTGCCTTCCGATGGATATCCCGGCGCAGTTGGAAGTGGACGTCTCGTCGCTGCAGATCGGTCACGGCCTGAAGGCCGGCGATATCACCCTGCCGCCCAACGTGACCAACAACACTCCGGATCTGGCCTTGGTATCGGTCCTGGCGCCCACGGTCATCGCCCGGGAAGAGGATGAGGCCGAGGCCGAAGCGGCGGCCGAGGAGACGGCTGCGGAGCAGACCACCGAGTGATCCCCGCGCGCGTCGCCGAAAATCGGAAGCCCTGCGCGCGGGCGGAGTTTCGTAGCGGGGGACCGGCGTGAAGCTCGTGGTGGGCCTGGGCAATCCGGGCCGGCGATACCTGCGCACACGGCACAATCTCGGGTTTCTGTTGCTGGACCGCATCGCGGAATCCAGGGGCATCCGAATCGGCGACGAGCGGTGCGAGTCGTTGGTCGGTCGGGGAGAGTGGGAGCGGGAATCCCTCGTGCTTGCCAAGCCCCAGACCTACATGAACAACAGCGGTCTGGCGGCCGCGGCGTTGTTGCGGCGCTTCCGGGTCCGGGGCGCGGATCTGGTGGTGGTGTACGACGACCTGGATCTGCCCTTCGGGCGTTTGAGGATCCGTTCCGGCGGGTCCGCCGGCGGGCATCGGGGTTTGGGGTCCATCCTGCAGCACGTGGCCGACCGTGATTTCGTCCGGCTTCGTATCGGCATCGGCCGTCCGCCCGCGGGCATGGATGCGGTGGACCATGTGTTGAGCCGGTTCTCGCCCGAGGAGCAGGACTCGTTGGACGGCGTGTTGGCGAAGGCCGCGGAGGCGGTGGAGGCCATCGTGTTGGAGGGCCCGGTCCGGGCCATGGAAAGTTTCAACAGACTTCATTAGAGGAGGCGTTATGGATGGTTTGGTGGTCTGGGCGCCGGTGCTGGGCGTGGCCGGACTTCTCATTGCGTACGGGGCCTATCGCTCCATCGTCAAGGTCGGAGTCAAGGATGCGGGCATGCAGTCCGTCAGCGACTCCATCTACGAAGGGGCCATGGCCTTTCTGAAGCGCGAGTACATCGTTCTTTCGGTTTTCGTGGTGGTGGTGGCGCTGCTCCTGGCATGGCAGCTCGGGGTCGCCACCGCATGGGCGTTCTTCGCGGGCGCGATCTGCTCGGTGATAGCCGGGTTTCTCGGCATGAAGGCGGCCACCCGCGCCAACGTGCGCACCTCTCAGGCGGCCGCGGAAGGCGGTCAGTCGGAGGCGCTGCTCATGGCCTTCAACGGCGGCTCGGTAATGGGCCTTTCGGTGGCCAGTCTCGGTCTTCTCGGGGTGGGCATACTCTACCTGCTCTACGGCAACCCGAGCGAGGCCAAGTACATCACCGGGTTTGCCATGGGCGCCAGCTCCATCGCGCTGTTTTCCCGCGTCGGCGGCGGCATCTACACCAAGGCCGCGGACGTCGGCTCCGATCTGGTGGGCAAGGTCGAGGCGGGCATTCCGGAAGACGATCCGCGCAATCCCGGCGTCATCGCGGACAACGTCGGGGACAATGTCGGCGACGTCGCCGGCATGGGCGCCGACCTGTTCGAGTCCTACGTCGGCTCCGTAATCGCGTCCGTCGCCATTGCCGCCACCCTCACGCCCGGCGGGCTCGCCGGCCTTGTCCCGGCCCAGTCCGAGGGCTCCCGCGCCACGTTGATGGCGCTGCCGCTGATGCTGGCGGTGCTGGGGCTCGTCGCCTCGGTGGTGGGCATCTATTCCATGCGGGTTTTCAAGAAGATCGACCCGCAGTCGGCGTTACGGGGCGCCACGGTCCTCACCACGGTGTTGTTCCTGGTGACGGCGCTGGTGCTCATCCTCGCCTATGGCGTTACCATCGGGGTTTTCTGGGCCGTGCTCGCGGGCTCGCTGGGCGGCATCCTCATCGGCCTCATCACCGAGTACTACACCTCCGCCAAGCCGGTGGAGCGCATTGCCGAGGCCAGCCGCACCGGCCACGCCACCAACATCATCCACGGACTGGCCGTGGGACTGGAGAGCGTTGCGGCTCCCGTGGTGGTCATCGCCATCGCCATCTGGGTGTCCCACGGTGCGGCCCAGCTTTACGGCATCGGCGTGGCCGCGGTGGCCATGCTGGCCACGGTGGGCATCACCATGAGCGTGGACGCCTACGGCCCCATTGCCGATAATGCCGGCGGCATCTCCGAGATGTGCAGCCTGGGCCCCGAGGTGCGCAAGATTACCGACGGGCTCGACTCGCTGGGCAATACCACGGCAGCCATCGGCAAGGGTTTCGCCATCGGATCGGCGGCGCTGACCGCGCTGGCGCTGTTCTCGGCCTACACGAGAACGGTGGATACCGAGCTGGCGGCCATGGGGAAGGAGCCGCTGCAGATCCTGGTGACGTCGCCGGAGGTCGTCGTGGGTCTGTTTATCGGCGGCCTGATTCCGTACCTGATCGGCGCCATGACCATGACCGCGGTGGGACGGGCGGCCGGACGGATGATCGACGAGATCCGCCGGCAGTTCCGCGAGATTCCGGGGCTGTTGGAGGGCCGCAAGGGAGTCAGACCCGACGCGGCGAGCTGCGTGGACATCTCCACCCGTGCGGCCATCAAGGAGATGGTGCTGCCCGGGCTGGTAGCGGTGATCGTGCCGGTGGTGGTGGGTTTCGCCCTGGGGCCGGTGGCGCTAGGCGGGACGCTGGCCGGGGCCATGGTCTCGGGGGTGTTGCTGGCGCTGCTCATGTCCAATGCCGGCGGCGCCTGGGACAATGCCAAGAAGTACATCGAGCGGGGCGATCTCGAGAGCGAGCAGAAGGGCGGCGAGGCGCACAAGGCGGCCGTGGTCGGCGATACCGTGGGGGATCCCCTCAAGGACACCTCGGGCCCGTCCATGAACATCCTGATCAAGCTCATGTCGGTGGTTTCGCTGGTCATCGCGCCGCTGCTGGTATGAGCTTGAAGGTTGTAAACAGGCAACCCCTGTGCTAGGTTGACGAATTCTGATCCACTGAAATGGCGTCCTTGAAGGACGCCATTTCGGATAATGGCAAACGATCAGACAAGGAATCAGAGGATTCCGGACTCGATGGAACATGATTGACGAAACGACCCATTACGAGACGCTTTTTATCGTCCACCCCGTTCACGGCGGCAGAAACCGGGAGCTCTGTGACAGATTCCGGGGGGTTCTGGAAGGGCAGGGCGCGACCGTTACCCACTTCGAGGAGTGGGGCATGCGCGAACTTGCCTATCCCATCGAGAAGCAGGGCAGGGGTTTCTACAACTTGATTCAGTACAAGGCTTCGGCGGGAACCAGCGAGGAGCTCGAGCGGCTGATGCGATTGAGCGACGAGGTCATGCGCTGCATGACCGTGGTGCTGGATGACGACGTACGCTCCCTGGCCCAGGCGGAGAAACCTGCGCCGGCGCCGGTACCGGCGCCGGAATCCACGGCGACACCGGAATCGGCGCCGCAAGAGCCGGTGGAAGAGGTTCGGGAAGCTCGGGAAGGCTCGGAAGCGTAGGGTTTCCCCACGGATTCGGGAACGGGACGGCTAAGGAAAATGGCAGAATATCGCGGGAGAAGAGGCTCGGACGACCATGATTCACCTCGTCGGCGCGGCGGCATGACGCGCCGGAAGGTCTGTCGCTTCTGTGCCAACAAGGACCTTCGCTTCGACTACAAGGATACCAGGCTCCTGAGTGGGTTCATGACGGAGCGGGGTAAGATCACACCGAGCCGCATCACCGGAACCTGTTGCTGGTGTCAACGACGCTTGTCCAAAGCCATCAAGCGGGCTCGTCTGGTAGCGCTACTCCCCTACACCACCGTAAAGCTCTGATCCGGCGTCTCCCGCCAGGCGGCCTGTAACATGCAAATGCGCAGCCGGCTCTTTTTGCTGTCCGCAGGCCCCCACGGATGGGCTTATGAAGGGGCTTGACACTCTCAAGTGGTCCGGGCTCGGGTTGGCCGTCACTCTGCTGCTTTTCCTTGCCGGCATGAGGGTGCCGATCCTCGGCTTGGCCGCGCTTCCCCTGGTGATCTTTCCGGCCCTGTTCGTCGGCGTCCGGGTAGGGAAACAAGCCGGACAACTGCTGCCGCCGGCGGCGGTGGCATGCATCTACACGCTGGCCGGGTTGGAAGCCGCGGTGGCTTACCTCGTGCTCGCGCTGATCACGTTCCTGATGTTCTTTTCTTTCGGTCGGGGATGGTCCATTGCCAGGGTCGTGAGCGGCAGCGCCATCTGTGCGGTGGCGGTCATGCTGGTGACCGCGACGGCGTTCGCGGGCTCGCTCTCGAATTTGTGGACGACGCTACAGGCCGGTGTCCAGGCCCAGGTCCTCATGACCCTGGAAGTGTACGAGCGCATGGGGCTGTCAGGCGAGACCATCGATTTTCTCAGGGAACATGCGGGACAGATGGCGGCGCTCTTCGTCCAGATGCTGCCGGGCATGATTTTCCTGGCCCTGGGGGTAACGGTCCTGGTCAATCTGGGCCTGTTGTCGTGGCAATTCCCGCAGTATCGCTCGTTTTTTTTCGAGGCCGGGGACCTCAAGGAATGGAAGTCACCGGACCACATGGTGTGGTTCCTGCTGGTGCCGAGTCTGGCGCTCTTTCTGCCCCTCGGATGGCCGTTGCGCACGGTGGCGGTGAACGTGGTTTTCGTATGCACGGCGTTCTATTTCTTCCACGGCCTCGCCATCGTGGCGTATTATTTTCATCACAAGAAGGTCCCGATGTTTTTTCGCGTTCTGGGATACCTGCTCATCATCTTCGAGCAGGTTCTCACGGTGCTGGTCATAGGCCTCGGTTTCTTCGACCTCTGGGGCGACTTCCGTCGCCTCAAGCGACGCACCGCGGGCCTGACCTGAAGGAGAGTCGATGGAAGTCGTTCTGAAAGAAGACATGGAAAACCTGGGCCACATGGGCGACGTGGTCAAGGTCAAGGACGGTTACGCCCGCAACTACCTCCTGCCCCGGGGGCTGGTGGTGCCGGCCGACAAGAAGAGCCTGAAAGCCCTGGAGCACGAGCAGCGCATGATCGCCCAACGGCGGGAGCGCCTCACCAAGGAGGCGCAGGGTATCAGCGACAAGCTGGCGGGAGTCTCCCTCGAGTTCGCGGTCAAGGTCGGCGAAGAAGGCCGGCTCTTCGGCTCGGTCACCAATATGGACATCGAGAAGGCGCTGAAGGAGAAAGGCTTCGAGGTGGAGCGCCGGAGAATCGTCCTGGAGGCCCCCATCAAGGCGGTAGGCGACTACGAGGTCCCCATCCGCCTCCGCCCCGAAGTCACGCCGAGCATCAAGGTCAGGGTGGTGTCGGAGGATGAGCCGGAGGCCGTCGAAGCCGAAGCGGCCGCTGCCGAACCGACCGTCGCGGCCGACGGCGAAGCGCCGTAAGCCTCAAGGTAAGAAGCTTCCGCCGGCGCTGCACCGACTCCAGGGTGACTTCCTTGGCTGGCATAGTCAGCTAGCAACGAACCAAACAAGGAGCCGGCAACCATGGAACTAAAAAAGGTTACGATGAACCTAACCGAACGGGACATCGCCAATACAGAGATCCTCACTGCTCGACTGCATTCGAAGAACAAGGCGTCAACCGTAAGCAGTGCATTGGCGATCACCGAGGGAATCACGAGGAAGATTGAAGACGGAGGAGAGTTGATAGTCAGAAAGAAGGACGGTTCGATGGAGACAGTGCTCATTGCCGGTATAGGCAGTGCTGGCTGATGCCGACCGACCCCAAGCCCACTGACAAGAACGATTCTTCCGACGACTGGGGCTCGGCAGAGGAGCGCCATCTCGACCCATTGAAATACGGCCCCGCCTACCTTGGCGACAGACATTTTTACCGAGTTGTTGCATGGTCATTGGCCGGCATTGCAGGTCTCGCACTCATCGGATCGATTGTCCTTGCCGCATACGATAAGGACATTCCCGAGTTTGTCGTCGCCATTGGATCAACAGCGGTTGGGGCCTTGGCCAGTGTACTAATGGCGAATCGTCGCTGAGTTTGGAACTGAACCTATTAAACGCTCACAGCGAACGTCCTTGCGCACCCAAACCCTCTCCCTCTGGGAGAGGGTGGCCGAAGGCCGGGTGAGGGCGCCCCAGTAACCCTGCCCCCTCCATTGGTTGCCGTACCCAACGAGGCGCTGGCTTCGGGACCACCTCAGTCCCGCCTGCCCGGGCTCATGAAGACGTCACCCGGACACCTTCACTTTCGCTCTGCGGCGCCACCGACTCCGCTAGGCCCGCCGCCGGGAAAGCCGTGCGTTCCAACCTGACCCACGAAGACCCGGCTACGCTTTGGCGCTACTACATGCAACTGACGGAAATCGGACGGGCGTTCAAGGGAACTCAAACACGACTTCGCCATCCGCCCGATCTTCCATCAACTCGAAGAACGTATCGAGGCGCACATCTTCGTTGCCTTCATCGCCTATTGCCTGCACGTCACCGTGAAACAGCTTGCCCGAGGGTGCATTCCCGGACTCACGCCCCTGGCCATCCTGGAAAAGTTCTCCACCCCCATAATGAGGGACGGATTGGCGCCATTGCTTGGCACACGTGTAGCCGGAAGCACTCAAGGAGGATAAGAGGCCTTTTGACAATTCATTTAACAATGCCTATTATTGGTATTCTCAACGGCTCAATCAGGGGATACAAGTGAAGTTTTCTCAGGACATCGTTCCGCTGACCGAACTGAAAACCAATCCCAGCCGGTGATCGAGGGCTTGTCAGATATCGAGGAGGGACGCGAGGTCTCGCTAGCGTCACGTCCCGAAGTGTCGATACAGAATGGCCTCGAAAATCTGCTTGCCGAGAACCTCTATTCGGTCTGTGGTAACACGACCATTTCTTCTTCGCGCAACGAATCCTTCTTGCGCCATTTGGTACCCGATCTCTACACAATCCGACACATTGGAGTCGGATAGGGAGTCCAGCCTGGCGTAGTTGTATGAATCAGGCGGTTCCTCCCGTGCTACGTGAAGCGTTACGTCACAATCAGGCCTTAAGGAGTGGCTGCTGTAACCGAAGAAGAAGAGGTATCGCGCCGATTTGTCTCCCCGTCGGAAATCGATCCGAAGGAACCATGTGCGCTTTGCGGATTCGTCGCGTCTCAAACTTGAATACTTTTCAAACTCGAGAGTTCCGAAATCCTTGAAATAGATTCGTCCCGACCCTGCGGCTTTACTGAGGTTTTCATTGAAAACGTCGGCGGCTTGTCGCAGGTAACTCTTGAAGATTTCCATCGCGTTTCGCCAGATCTCGTACTCGTTCTTCGCGCGGTTTCGTTCCGGCTCCGTGATCTTCTGCACCCATGACCGAGCCCATTCGGTTTGGTCCCTTTGCTCTTGCATAGCCGCTTCGTATTCTTCCAGACTCTCTTCCATGCATTCGGCAACGAGGATACCGAATGGCGTCAAGTCCGATGCCTGGGACTCTTCCAGGGCATCGTAGTAACGTAGGCGGTCTTCCTTGGAAATGATGGCGACAGGAAAACCATACCTCATCAGCACCGAGTTCATGAGCAAACGCGCGGTTCGGCCGTTGCCGTCGATGAAGGGATGGATCGTGACAAGCCAGGTATGTGCGGCGGCGGCAACCAGGAGCCCCGTCACACTGGCGAAGGTGGCGTTGTCCGGTATACTGGCATCCTTGAGCCACGAGGAAAACTCGTTCATCCGTGCAGGGACATCTTCCGGGCCGGGCGGTTTGTATCCCGAACCGCTTATTTCTACGGAAACGGTTCTATAGGCTCCGGCCTCGTCGCTGATCCCGCTCAGCACCAACGAGTGAAGCTGACGAATGTCATACTCCCGGATCGGCCGGTTGGAACTGCCGGACAGGTCCTCGAGGAAGTCCAGAGCCTGTGAGAGATTCCTCGCCTCGGCCTGGTCTTTCAGGGGTTTCCCGGTAAGGGTCAGGCCCAATTCGACGACTTGACGAGTTTCGCCGACCTCAAGAAGGTTTCCCTCGATCGCGTTCGAGTGATAGATGTCCTTGATCCGGAAAAACCGGCGTATTCTGTAGAGTACATCGGGCGACAGTTTTCCGGTGGTGCGCAGGTCTTTTACGCGGGCGCACAATTCCCCGAATTGGTTGGTTTGGGATTCCTCATAAGAATACGGCGTGCCGGGGACATCGATCATGGCGGTTCTCCAGAGCCGCGATCCGGATCTCCGGGAAGGCTCTCGGCTAAAGTGGCCTGAGGCGGTTGTCATCGACTGCGACCACTGCATCGGTGTAGCATATCATGACAATGGTTCTCGAATGTCCCTTCGGTAGCTCGGTAGCCGGCAGTTGAGCTTCTTCCCCGGCGTCGCTACGTCCCCTTCGCCCACTCTCCCAAGCGCCGGACGCCCGATGCAGGGGCGGGTTCGAAACCCGTCCCTGCATCGGGCGTCCGAGTTCTACGGCGCAGGTTCCTGGCATTCTCAACGGCTCAATAAGGGGTTACAAGTGAAGTTCTCTTTCAGAAACTCGTTCCGATGACCCGACCAAAGACCAGTTGACAACTCCTTTAACCAGTCCTATGGTTAGCATTCTCAATGGGTTCAACAAGGGGGAGGAAGTGAAGTTTTCGCAGGACATCGTTCCGCTGACCGAACTGAAAACCAATCCCAGCCGCATAGTGAAACAGGCTACGGAATCCCGCCGTCCCATTCTGGTGACAAGTCGTGGTCGTGGTGTCGCGGTTGTGCAGTCCGTCGAGGAATTCGAGGCGGCCGACGATGAGCGCGCCTTTATGCGCGCGGTGATCGAGGGGTTGTCGGATATCGAGGAGGGACGCGAGGTCTCGCTGGAGGAGGCCAAGTTCCGACTCGGCCTCAAGTAATCGTGTCGGCAGAGATTCGACTGGCCAATTCTGCCCTGACCGACCTGAACGAGACCCGGGATTGGTACGACGGTAAAGGCGTTCCGGAGGTGGGCTTGCGTCTGATCCGCAGGATCATGGAGCGCGTCGAGCGCCTTGCGGATCATCCTGACATGGGGCGCATCGTACCGGAATTCGGGCAAGCGTCGCTTCGGGAACTGATTGATCCGCCATTCAGGATCGTCTATCGGCGAGACCGAGAGACCGTGCGGATCATTCGAGTCTGGCGTGGCGAACGCATGTTGCGGCTGCCGGACGAAGAAGACGGAATGATTTGATTCGGCGGTTCAAGGATCCGCCATTGTCGCGGGAGGCGTTCATGGCAACTGCCGCTCTCTTCGTAAAGGATGGAATGCCGTCGATCGTCGCGTCAGCGCAAGCAGCGGCTACGCCAACAGCTCCGTTGCTGCGGCGCTGATGTGCTCGGCCGACAGTCCGTACTTGCCGTACAGTCCCTCGGTATCCCCGGATTCGGCGAACTCGGTGACGCCGACGCGCCGGACCCGGCCGCGCCCGAGCTCGGCCACGGCTTCGGCCACGGTGCTGCCGAGGCCGCCGGAGATGCCGTGGTCCTCCACGGTCACGATCCTGCCGTGGCTTGACGCGATGGACTCGATGAACCCGGTGTCGATGGGCTTGATGGTGTGGATGTTGACCACCTGGGCGGCGATGCCTTGAGCGGCCAGCAGGTCGGCGGCCTTGAGCGCGTTCTCCATCACGGCGCCGGTTCCCACGAGCGACACGTCCGCGCCCTCCCGGAGCACCACGGCCCTGCCGAACCGAAATTCATAGCCCTCGCCATTGATATCGGGCACCTTCTGGCGGGTGAGCCGGAGGAACACGGGGCCGTCGTGGCCCGCGATGTATTCCACCGCGCCGCGGGTCTCGATGGCGTCCGCGGGCTGCACCACGGCCATGTTGGGCAGGGTGCGCATGAGGCCCATGTCTTCGGTGGCCATCTGGCTGTAGCCGTCCTCGCCGATGCCGATGCCGGCATGGGTGCCGACGATCTTCACGTTGGCGCGGTTGTAGGCCACCGCCATGCGGATCTGCTCGAAGCGGCCCGTCACGAAGCAGGCGAAGCTGCAGATGAAGGGGATCTTGCCGGCCAGGGCCATGCCGGCGCCGATGCCTACCATGTTCCCCTCGGCGATGCCCACGTCGAAGAACCGGTCGGGATGCTTCCGGGAGAACGCGTCGGTCATGGTGGACTTCCGCAGGTCGGCGTCGAGGACGACGATATCCGGATTGGTGTCGGCCAGCCGGGTCACGGTCTCGCCGAAGGTCACGCGTGTTGCGGTTGCGCTCATATATCCTTCATGCTGCCGATGGCAGCCCTGATCCGGTATGGCTGAAACCAGGAGCGTTCTCCGTCATCTTGCACGGAACTTCACGGATCAGGGACTCGGGACGCCGGCTGCGCTCCGTTGAGGATCTCGGCGATGGCCCGTTCGCCTTCTTCGCGGCTGGGCGCCTTGCCGTGCCACTCCCAGCGGTTCTCCATGAAGCTGACCCCTTTGCCCTTGACCGTCTGGCAGACGATGATGGAGGGGCCGCCGCGATGCCGTTGCGCGGCCTCCAGCGCCTCGATGATGGCGGGGAAGCTGTGGCCGTCGATCTCCAGGACGTTCCAGTTGAACGCGCGCCACTTGTCCAGCAGCGGCTCCAGGCTCATGATCTCGTCCACCCCGCCGCTCAACTGGATGTGGTTGTAGTCCATGAGCACGCAGAAGTTGTCGAGCTTGAACCGGGGCGCGGCCATGGCCGCCTCCCAGATCTGCCCGGCCTGACACTCGCCGTCGCTGATGACGCAATAGGTGCGGTAGTCCTTGCCGTCGGTCTTGCCCGCCAGCGCCATCCCCAGGGCCACCGACAATCCCTGTCCGAGGGAGCCGGTGGATGCTTCGACGTAGGGGAAGCGATGGCGGTCCGGATGCCCCTGCATCCGGCTGTTGAGCTTGCGCAGGCTCAGCAGTTCCTCCCGCGAGAAATAGCCGGCCCTGGCCAGGGCGGCGTACACCGCGGGCACGCAGTGGCCCTTGGAGAGCACGAAACGGTCCCGGTCCGGCCAGTCCGGCTGGTCGGGTCGGTGGCGCATCTGGTGGAAGTACAACGCGGTGACCATGTCGGTGCAGGACAGCGAGCCGCCCGGGTGGCCGGAGCCCGCCTCCACCAGCATGCGGATCACGTCGACTCTGAGTTCCCTGGCTATGCCTTCAAGTTCGGGAATCGTCATGAGTTACGCCATGGTCTGTCCGCCGCAGATGTTGAGGGCCTGTCCGGTAATGCCGGACGCCTGGTCCGAAGCCAGGTACACCGCAAACCGGGCGATTTCCTCCGGCTCCAGAAACCGCCGGATCGGCACCGCCGCAAGCGCCTGCTGCTTGAAGGACTCGGGGTCCGTCCCCAGTCTCTCGGCAATCTGCTCGATACCGGCACGGGCCATCTCCGTGTCCACCCATCCGGGGCACAGGGCGTTGACGGTGATGCCTCGGGACGCCAGTTCCAGCGCCAGGGCCCGGGTGAAACCGATGAGCCCGTGCTTGCTGGCGCAGTAGGCCGCGTAGCCGGGAACGCCGAACTTGCCCAGCACCGACGACATGTTGATGATGCGGCCGTCGCCGTCCTCGCTCATGAGGCCGAGCACTTCCTTCGTCAACAGGTAGACACCGGTCAGGTTGGTATCGACGATGGTATGCCACAGACCGTCGTCCACGTCATCCATGGGCGTCATCCCCGAGGCCCCGGCGTTGTTCACCAGGATGTGGATCCGGCCCCAGTGCTCCCGGATACGGCTTACGCAATCGCCAATGCCGGTCTTGTCCGTGACGTCGACGGGAACCGGCAACACCGAATGGCCCTCCGCCCGCAACTCCTCGGCCACGACTTCGAGACGGGTCCGGTCGCGCGCGGCAATGACGACGCGGGCGCCCTCCTGCGCCATGGCCCGGGCCACGGCCTTGCCGATGCCGGTGCCGCCGCCCGTGACCAGCGCTACTCGTTCTGGCAGTTCCATGAGCCAACCAACCCTTTGGAGTCCGTATCGATCGACCGTGGGATGCGAACACGGGGGGTTTGAAACCCGCCTGTGTTCGCATCGCTGCCCCGCTCGCGACACGAGGGCCGTCAGGACCGCTTGCCGCCCAGTGCCCCGAGCAGCCGCGCGATGGGATCGTAGAACCGCGTCACCACGCGCTCCTTCATCGGGATGATGGAATTGTCGGTGATCTTGATGTTCTCCGGACAGACCTCGGTGCAGCACTTGGTGATGTTGCAGAAGCCCAGCCCGGCTTCCTTGCGCAGGAACTCCAGCCGGTCGTCGGTGTCCAGCGGGTGCATTTCCAGGCTCGCCACCCGCACGAAGAAACGCGGGCCCGCGAAGCTCGGCTTGTTCTCGTCGTGGTCGCGTATCACGTGGCAGACGTCCTGGCACAGGAAGCACTCGATGCACTTGTGGAACTCCTGCACCCGGTCGATGTCCTTCTGGTACATGCGCCGGGTCCCGTCGGCTTCCTTGGGCCTGGGCTTGAACGGCGGGATGTTCCTGGCCTTCTCGTAGTTGTAGGACACGTCGGTGACGAGGTCGCGGATCAGCGGAAAGGTCTTGATGGGCGCCACCGTGACGGTCTCGCCGGGCTCGAACGTGTTCATGCGCGTCATGCACATGAGCCGCGGCTTGCCGTTGATCTCGGCGCTGCAAGACCCGCATTTCCCGGCCTTGCAGTTCCACCGCACGGCGAGGTCGCCGGCGTGCATGGCCTGGATGCTGTGGATCACGTCCAGCACCACCATGCCCTCCTCGAGCGGCACGGTGTAGTCCCTGAACTCTCCGCCGCCGGCGTCGCCGCGCCAGACCTGCATCTTCGCTTCCGCTCCGTTTCCCGTACCGGCAACTTCAGGCATCAAACTTGCTCCTCGACGATTTTCTTGAGTTCCTCGGGCATCTCCGGCAGGGGCTCGAGGGAGACCGAGACGGTTCCGTTCTGCCTGCGCGTCACCACGTTGACCATGCCGTACCCGGGGTCCGGGTCCGGGTAATCGTCCCGAGTGTGTCCGCCTCGGCTCTCCTTGCACTCGATGGCCGAGAGGGTGGCGGCCTCCGCCACCCCCAGCAGCGAGCGCAGGTCCAGCGCCAGGTGCCAGCCGGGGTTGAAGCGCCGGCCGCCCTCGACCGTGACTCGCGCCGCCCGTTCCTTGAACACGGCGATCTCTTCCAGCGCCTTCAGCATATCGCTCTCGGTGCGGATGATCCCCACCAGGTTGTGCATGACGCGCTGAAGATCGCCGTGAATGGCGTAGGGATTCTCCTCCCCGCGGTCGGTGAAGGGCTCCAGCATCAGCGTCGTGAGCCGGTCCACCTCGGCCGGGTCCGCCGCCGGCGCGGCGTCCGCTCCCAGGGCGTAGTCCGCGGCCGAGCCGCCGGCGATGCGGCCGAACACCAGCAGGTCGGACAGGGAGTTGCCGCCCAGGCGGTTGGCGCCGTGCAGGCCCCCGGCCACCTCGCCGGCGGCGTAGAGTCCCGGCACGGTGGTGGCGGAGGTGTCCGCGTCCACCCGGATGCCGCCCATGATGTAGTGGCAGGTGGGTCCCACTTCCATGGCTTCCCTGGTGATGTCCACGTCCGCCAGCTCCTTGAACTGGTGGTACATGGACGGCAGGCGGCGCTTGATGTACTCCGCGTCCCGGCGGTTGGCGATGTCCAGCAGCACGCCGCCGTGCTCCGTGCCCCGGCCGGCCTTGACCTCGGCGTTGATGGCTCGGGCCACCTCGTCCCGGGGCAGCAGGTCCGGAGTCCGGCGGTTGTTCTTCTTGTCCTGGTACCAGGCGTCGGCTTCGGTCTCGTTGTCCGCGGTCTCCGCCTTGAAGAACTCGGGGATGTAGTTGAACATGAAGCGGTCACCGGTGGAGTTCCGCAGGGTGCCGCCGTCGCCGCGGACGCCCTCGGTCACCAGGATGCCGCGGACGCTGGGCGGCCAGACCATTCCGGTGGGGTGGAACTGGACCTTTTCCATGTCGATGAGATCGGCCCCCACCTCCATGGCCATGCCCATGCCGTCGCCGCTGTATTCCCAGGAGTTGGAGGTCACCTGCCAGCACTTGCCGGAACCGCCGGTGGCCAGCACCACGGCCTTGCAGTTGAACACGATCAGGTCGCCGCTCTCGCGCCAGTAGCCCACCACCCCGCGGACCCTGCCGTCGTTCATCAGCAGGTGCTGGATGTTGCACTCCATGTAGACGTCGATGCCCAGCGCCACGGTGCGTTGCTGCAGGGTGCGGATCATCTCCAGGCCGGTGCGGTCGCCGACGTGCGCCAGCCGGGCGTAGCGATGGCCGCCGAAGTCGCGCTGAAGGATCAGCCCCTCTTCGGTGCGGTCGAACAGCGCCCCCCATTCCTCCAGCTCCAGCACCCGGTCCGGGGCCTGCTGGGCGTGGATCTGCGCCATGCGCCAGTTGTTCAGGAGCTTGCCGCCGCGCATGGTGTCGCGGAAGTGAACCTTCCAGTTGTCCTCCGGCCAGACGTTGCCCATGGCCGCGGCGATGCCGCCCTCGGCCATGACCGTATGCGCCTTGCCCAGCAGCGACTTGCAGATGATGGCGGTCCTGGCGCCCTTGTCGCGGGCCTCGATGCCGGCCCGCAGGCCGGCGCCGCCGGCCCCCACCACCACCACGTCGTACTCGTGTGTCTCGTAGCTCTCGCGGGCCATCAGATGAACCTCAGGTCCTGTATGACACCCGTGGCCAACAGCCGGACGTAGACGTCGGTGAGGCCCACCCACACGAGGCTGACCCAGGCAATCTGCATGTGCTTTTCGTTGAGCCTGGTGACGATGCCCCAGAGCTTGTAACGTCCGGCCGCGGCCTGAAAGCTGTTGAGGCCGCCGCCGCACAGGTGGCGGCACGAGTGGCAGGAGAAGCTGTAGAGGGACAGCAGGGCGGCGTTGGCAATCAGCACCAACGTGCCCAGGCCGATGCCGAAGCCGTCGGCGAAGCGGAACGCGATGAGGGCGTCCCACCACAGGAACGCCAGGATCGGCAGCGACAGCCAGAAGAAGTACCGGTGGATGTTCTGCAGGATGAACGGGAAGCGGGTCTCGCCGGAGTAGCTGCCGGCCGCGTCCCGCACCGCGCAGGCCGGCGGCGACCAGAAGAAGGAGCGGTAGTAGGCCTTGCGGTAGTAGTAACAGGTGAGGCGGAAGCCGCCGGGGATCCACAGGATCAGGATGGCCGGGGACCAGTTGTACCACGTGCCGAAGAGCGGCACGCTCACGTGCTCGCAGTTGATGGCCAGGCACGGGGAGTAGAAGGGCGAAAGGTACGGCGCCGCGTAGTAGTTGCCGTTCTGGAGCGCGGCCCAGGTCGAATAGAGGGCGAAGCAGCCCAGACCCAGTACCACCAGCATCGGCTCCAGCCACCACAGGTCCCGCCGCAGGGTTCTCTTGCTGTCGATTGCTATGCTGCTCATGATCCGGTTGTCTTCGCGCTCCTTTTCGCGTGTCGTTTTTCGTTCCCGGAACAACTCCCGTCCGGGCTTCCGGGCCGGTGGCCGGCGAGGGCTCCGTCAGGAGGCCCCAACCCCCGTCACTGCCTCTTCTTCACCACTTCGTAGCCCAGTTCGTCGATACCGGACAGGATCTCGGCCAGGGCCGTCTCGTCCTCGACCCAGGCATGACCGAGCCGGACCTTGACGGCGTAGTAATAGCCGAAGGGGCGCTGGGCCTTGCGGAACTTGAACAGTTTCCGCGCCAGGTTGACGGGATTGGGCTTGTCTTCCTGGTTGGTCATTGACTGCGACGTCCGACCCCTCACCGTTCGTCCCGCGCCCTTCGACAGGCCTGTCCCGAGCTTGTCGAAGGGCTCGGAGCACGCGTAGACCCGCGAAGTCGAAGGACGAACGCCAACCTGCTAAGTGAGCATGTCGACCTTGTCGTTGACCGCCTTGGTCGACACGATGTGCCGCGAGAGCTGCATCTCGTCGGTGTCGAACCCCAGCGCCAGACCCACGAGCTGCGGCAGATGCACGATCGGCAAGTCGATTTTCTCGCCCTTCCGGCCTTCGGCTCTCGGCTGGTTGCCGTCGAGGTTCAGATGGCACAGCGGACAAGGGGTCACCATGCAGTCGGCGCCGTTGCCTTTCGACTCGCCGGTATGCTTGGCCACCATGCCCAGGGAGGCCTCTTCGTTGGCGGTGAGGATCGGGAAGCCGCAGCACTTGGTCTTGCCGCTGATGTCGACGTTCTCGGCGCCCAGGGCGCCGATCAGGTCCTCCAGATAGCCCCGGCGGCCGCCCACCTCCTTGGTGGGCACCATGATGGGGCCGGGCCGGCGCAGAAAGCAGCCGTAGAACGGGGAGACCTTGAGGCCGTTCAGGGGGCGCTCGATCAGCGGCTTGAGCTTCTCCATGCCGTAGTCCTCGAACAGCACCCACAGCATGTGCTTGACTTCGGTGGTGCCCTGGTACGACAGCCCTTCCTCGGCCAGGTACTCGCGATTGATCTCTTCCCGGTACTCGGGGTTCCGCAGCCGGTCGTTGGCCTGGCTGAAGACGCCCTGGCAGGTGCTGCAAATGGTCATGATGGGCAGGCCCATCTGCTCCGCCTTGGCGAAGGTCCGCGCGTTGATGGGATCCGATAGCTGCGTCGGCATGCAGCCGGCGCCGGTGCATGACACGTCGGTCATCTCCTCGAGTTCGAGGTCGAGCTTCTCGGCCACCTTCACGGCCGCGGAGTAGAGTTCGGGACAGCCGCCCTTGGCCACACATCCGGGATAGAACGCGTATTTCACTTGGAATCCTCCGCTTTCTCGAGAATGCGCTTGATCTGGTCGGCCCCCGGGCGTTTCTCGTGACGGCCGGGCATCTTCCCTCTCCGCAACGCCCTCACCGCGGTGGGCAGGAGCTTCACCAGTCCGGTCACGTTGGTCAGGCCCTCGGTCTCCATGGCCAGCTTGCGCTCATCGAGCCAGCCGGTCTGCTTCACCGAGTTGATGAAGCTCGCGTGATGCCGGCCCACCTTCTCGTGCTTGATGCCTTCCTTGAAGGCCACGTCGCGTATCTCCATGATCTTGCTGGACGGGGCCAGCCCGCGCGGGCACTTGCCGTTGGCCTCGTAGCAGTGGACGCAGTCCCACAGTCCCTGGGGCTGCTCCACCACCTTCATGCGGGCCTCCATCCTGGCCCCGGTCTCCCGCGGGTCCATCACGAAGCGGTAGCCCTTGACCATGGCGGCGGGCCCGAGGAAGTCGAAATTCACCGGCAGCACCGCGCAGCCTTCGTCGCACAGGCCGCACTGGTAGCAGCTCATGGTCTTGCGCACTTCCGCCATCTCCGACTCGGGGACCAGGTTCTCCGTCGGCGCGAACTCGTCGTCCGGCTCCATCCAGGGCTTCATTGCGGCCATCTTGTCCCAGGTGAAGGCGTCCATGTCGAACACCAGGTCCTTGATCACCGGGATGTTGCGCACCGGATCCAGCAGGATCTCCGGAGCCTTTTTGGTGACCGCGCCGATCCGGGTGGTGCAGGTGAACTGGGCCTTGTAGTTGATCCGCACCGCGCACTCGCCGCAGGTGCCCTGGCAACAGGAGGCCCGGAAGGCCAGGGTGTCATCCTGCTCGTCCCGGATTTTCTGGAGCCCGTCCAGAACCGTGGCGTCCTCGGGCAGGTCCACCGGGTAGGTGGAATAGCTCGATTCGCCGCCGTTTTCCGGGTCCTTGCGATAAACCTTGTAGGTGACTTCCATGGCTCCTCCTCGGCCGGCGCCGTCTCCCCACCCCGTTCTCGGGCGGCGGGGCCGCGGCGCCCGCTCTTATGCCGATACCGCTCGGGTATCGAGCTTCGGTGCGCCGTCCTGAGAACGCACCACGGTGTGGGCCTTCCAGTTCGAATCGTCCTTTTCCGGATGATCTCTTCTGAGATGGGCGCCGCGGCTCTCGGCGCGGCCCCGGGCGGCCAGGGCCGTGGCCTCGGCCAGCTTGAGCAGGTTCCCCAACTCGATGTAGCCCGTGAGTGCGTAGTTGTAGATTCGCGACTTGTTGTTGACCCGAAGCACGGCGTGACGCTGCTGCAGCGCGCGGATCCTGTCCTGGGCCTTGGCCAGCCCCGCATCCGTGCGCATCACCCCCAGGTTGGCGTTCATCAACTCGCCAAGTTCCCGATGAATGGCGCCCATGGTGTCGCCGGAGGACCCGCCCGAGGTGATCTCCGCCAGCCGCTCGCCGTCCTCCGAAGCCCGGGATGCGGCCGCGGCCTGGGCGCCCGCCGACTTGGCGCGGGCCGCGGCCGCCTCACCCACCCGTTTCCCGAATACCACCGCTTCGGTGAGGGTGTTGCCCGGCAGGCGCCCCGCGCCGTTGAGCCCGTTGTGGGCGCATTCGCCGACGGCGAAGAGGCCGGCCACCGAAGTCTCACCCGAGGCGTTGGTCTCGATGCCGCCCATGGGCCGGTGCGCCACCGGCTGCACCGGGACCGGATCCCGGGTGACGTCGATCCCGGCCATGGTCTTGACCACCTCCGCCGCCCCGGGGAAGCGGGACGCGAGGTTCTCTACCGGCCGAAGGTCGAGGGACACGGGGCCGCCGCCGTTCCCGCCGGCCTTGTGGACCTCGGCCGCGAGCTGCGCCCGGGAGAGCCCGGCGGCGTCCATCAGCGTGTCGCCGGCGGCGTTCACGAGCTTTGCGCCCTCGCCCAGGGCCGCCTCGCTGATGAGCGCGGTCCGGGTGGCGCTGTACACCGTGGGATGGAACTGCACCATCTCCAGATCCGCCAGGCCGACGCCGATATCATACGCCAGTATCAGCCCGTCGCCGGTAGTTCCCACCGCCGACGTGCACGGACGGTACAACCGGGTGGCGCCGCCGGTGGCGAGGACCACCGCGCCCGCCCCGAAGGTCTCGAGCCGGCCGCTCCGGTGCCCCAGCGCCACCGCGCCGGTGCAGGCTCCGCCGTCCTGGATCAGCGACGTAACGAACCACTCCCGGAAGCAGGGGATGTCCTCTCTCTGGAACTGCTCGTGCAGCACGTGGAGGACCACGTGTCCGGTGCGGTCGTCCGCGTAGGCCGCGCGGTGGACGCTGCTGGAGCCCAGCGGACGGCAGTCGATGCGTCCTTCGGCGTTACGGTTGAACGGCACGCCGACGCGCTCGAGCCAGATGACCTCCCGGGCCGCGTCCGCCGCCAGGATGTTCACGGCCTCGGTGTCGCACAGGCCGTCGCCGGCGTTCCTGATGTCCTGAGCAAACTTTTCCGCGGAATCGTCGTTTCCCAGCGGCGCGTTCAGGCCGCCCGGCGACAGCGCCGAGTTGGTTCGCAGCGGGTGGACCTTGCTCAGCACCGCCACGGACGCTCCGGCGCGCTTGGCGGCAATGGCCGCGCGCAGGCCGGAAACGCCGCCACCGATAACGAGAACATCATATTGCGGCACGGGCAATCCCCTTTTCTTCGGCGAGTGGGCCGGAACTTTTCCCTGCATTTTCGAGGGGTATAACAAAACCCGCTCGGACGCGTCAAGGTCGGTTTTCCGGCGTGACGCGCGCTTCTCCTGCCGGTGACGGCGAGGGCCGTGATGCCGTCCGATCCCGCGGTGCAGGGGCGGGTTTCAAACCTTCCAAACCCGTCCGCATCGCAGCCATGCGCCGCTGTCGCGGCTTTCGCCTCCTCCTGAGCCGGTGGCGGGCGGCCGGCCGATGGGCTATGCCGGAGGCGTATGGAACGGGACTCCCTGGCGCGTGTCAATCGGGCGGTGATCCGGTGCCGCAGGTGTCCACGGCTGGTGGCCTGGCGGGCCCGAACCGCGGCCGATCCGCCGCGCCGATATCACGGATGCGAGTATTGGGGCCGGCCCCTGCCAGGCTTCGGCGACGGTGCCGCGCGTCTGCTCGTCGTGGGCCTGGCGCCCGCGGCCCACGGCGGCAACCGGACGGGCCGGATGTTCACCGGAGACCGCAGCGGAGACTGGCTCTACCGCGCCCTGTTCGAGCACGGCTTCGCCAACCAGGCCGAGTCGGTGGACCGCAACGACGGCCTGGATCTCACCGACTGCTACATCTCCGCCGCGGTCCGCTGCGCGCCCCCCGCCAACAAGCCCGCCCCGGACGAATTCCACAACTGCATCGGCTATCTGGTCCGTGAGCTTGCCCTGCTCCGCCGTCTCCGGGTGGTCGTCGCCCTGGGAAAGATCGCCTTCGACTCCTGCCTCAAGGCGACGGCGGAGGCGGGCCGACCGCTCCCCCGGCCCCGGCCCAGGTTCGGCCACGGCAGCCGCCACGAGTTCGCCAACGGCCTGACGCTCCTGGGGTCGTATCACCCCAGCCAGCAGAAC
This sequence comes from uncultured Binatia bacterium (SeqCode), assembly GCA_965214905.1. GTDB lineage: Bacteria > Desulfobacterota > Binatia > UBA9968 > JAJDTQ01 > JAJDTQ01. The sequence continues at coordinate 676,398 of OZ243984.1, read as the reverse complement.
ACCTTCACGGGAAGGCTGACCGTGCCCATGTTCCACGGCGTCTTCCGCACGGCCCGGACGCTGCTGGACGGCGGGCGCCGGCAGCCTGCGCCGTAGAACCAGGGATACCGCCCTTGAGGCCAAAGGCAGGCGCGCCCTCGCGAGTATGGAGCGGGCCGTTAGAGTCCACCGGTTGTGGCCCATGGGCTACAACCTGGTTTCGGGGTCGTGCTTCATCACGTTTTGCTTGCGAAGGTGTCCGCGGCGTGCGGCGTCAAGCTCCGGTTCTCGACGTAGTGACATGCGGAGGAAGACGGGGTAAGACCGCAGACTCAGGTATCGTCACCCGATTCGTGATAGGGTGACCGCGACGAGAGATTCCCAAGGAGAGTTTCCCATGGCGCGTGAAGCCCTGCAGGATTACCGGGAAACCGCGGCCGAGCTCCGCAAGCGTGTGGAGGGCGAGGTCCGGTTCGACGCCTACTCGCGGCTGCTCTACGCCACCGATGCGTCCATCTACCAGGTGGAGCCGGTGGGCGTGGTGATTCCCCGCCACAAGGGCGACGTGCAGGCAGTCCTGGAGGTGGCCAACCGGCACCGGGTGCCGGTGCTGGCCCGGGGCGGCGGCACGTCGCTGGCGGGCCAGACCGTGGGCCACGCCATCGTCATGGACTTCTCCAAGTACATGAACCAGGTGTTGGAGGTGAACCGGGAGGAACTGTGGTGTCGCGTGCAGCCGGGCCTTGTCCAGGACGCCTTGAACACCCACGTGGCGCCCGCAGGCCTTCTCTTCGGCCCGGACACCTCCACCTCGAACCGGGCCACCCTGGGCGGCATGATCGGAAACAACTCGGCGGGCGCGCACTCTATCGTGTACGGCAAGACCCTGGACCACGTGCTGGAGTTGACGGTGCTGCTGGCGGACGGGAGCGAGACGGTGCTGCGCGATCTCCCGCCCGACGCGCTGGCGGCCAAGCAGGCGCGGAAGGGGCTGGAGAGCCGCATCTACCGGCAGCTCCCGCCGCTGGTGGAGTCCGCCAGGGATCTCATCGCGGAGCGCTATCCCAGGCTCATGCGGCGGGTCTCGGGCTACAACCTGGACGAGTTCGCCAAGGACCAGCCGTTCAATCTCGCACGCCTGGTGGTGGGGTCGGAAGGGACCCTGGCGTGCGTGGTGGAAGCGAAGATGCGGCTCGTGCCCAAACCCGCACACACCGCGCTGGACGTCATCCACTTCCACGATATCCAGGACGCGCTGGCGGTGTCCGAAGATATCCTGGCGACCAACCCCTACGCCATGGAGCTTACCGACAAGCCCATCCTGGATCTGGCCCGCAAAAACATCGAGCAGTCCAAGCGGCTGGGCTTCGTCCAGGGCGACCCCGACGCCATCCTCATGGTGGAGTACGACGGTGACACCGCCGAGGAGGTCCGCGACAAGGTCGCCGGGCTGGAGCAGCTCCGCCGGCGCGAGCACATGGGCTATGCCGCCTCCCTGGCCTACGAGCCGCGGGAGGTCCAGCAGATCTGGGGGGTGCGCAAGGCGGGCCTGGGGCTGCTGCTGGGGGTCAAGGGAGAGAAGAAGCCCATCGCCTTCGTCGAGGACACCGCGGTGGACCCGGTGAAGCTGCCGGAGTTCATCAAGCGCTTCCGCGGCATCCTGGGCCGCCACGGCGTCCGCGCCGGCTACTACGGCCACTGCTCCGTGGGCTGCATGCACATCCGCCCGTTCATCAACCTCAAGGAGGCGGGCGAGGTGGAGTTGATGACGCAGATCTCCCGCGAGATCTCCGACCTGGTGATGGAGTTCGGCGGCGCCATGTCCGGCGAGCACGGCGACGGCCTGGCCCGGAGCCACTTGAACGAGAAACTTTTCGGGCGCGAGCTGTACCAGGAGTTCCGCAAGGTCAAGCGCCTGTTCGACCCGCACCATCTGCTGAATCCCGGCAAGATCGTGGACGCGCCCCCCATGACCGATTCGCTCCGTTACGGCACCTCCTACAAGACCTGGCAGCCCGACACCATGCTGGACTTCAGCGACCAGGGGGGCTTCGTGGCCGCGGTGGAGATGTGCAACGGCACCGGCGCCTGCCGCAAGACCCTGGGCGGCACCATGTGCCCGTCCTACATGGCCACCCTGGAAGAGCAGCACTCCACCCGCGGGCGCGCCTCCGCCTTTCGCGCGGTGCTGTCCGGCAAGGTGCCGCGCTCCGAGTTCACCGGCGAACGGCTTCACGAGGTGCTGGACCTCTGCCTCGAGTGCAAGGGCTGCAAGGCCGAATGCCCCTCCAACGTGGACATGGCCAAGCTCAAGTACGAGTTCCTGCACCACTACCAGCGGGTCCACGGGGTCTCGCTCCGGAGCCGCCTGTTCGGGCGCATCGGCGTCCTGAGCCGGTGGGGCTCGTTGTTGGCCCCCCTTGCGAACCGGATCAACGGCAACTTCGTGAACCGCTGGGTCATGGACCGCTTCCTGGGCATCGACCGCCGGCGCCCGCTGCCGAGTTTCGCCCGCAACAACTTCGAGGGATGGTGGAAGAAGCACGCCGCCGCCGGCAGCGGCGTTCGCGGCTCGGTGATTCTGTTCCACGACACCTTCAATACCTACAACACGCCCGGCGTGGCGGTGGCGGCCACGCGTCTGCTGGAGCATTTCGGCTATCGCGTGATGACCGTGCCCCGGCGCTGCTGCGGCCGGCCGATGATCTCCAAGGGAATGTTGCAGGAGGCCAGGGACCACGCCGCCTGGAACGTCGCCCGGCTGCTGCCCCACGTGGAGCAGGGGGTGCCGGTGGTGGGCCTGGAGCCTTCCTGCATCCTGACGCTCCGGGACGAATATCCCGACCTGCTGCGCAGCGAGCCGGCGCGCCTGGTGGCGGACCGGACGCTGCTCATCGAGGAGCTGTTGATGCACGAGCAGGTAGCGGGCTCGTTGAAGAACGGCGGCGCCCCCAGGCCGCCGGTGGTGCTGCATGGTCATTGCCACCAGAAGGCGCTGGTGGGCATGGCGCCGACGGTCTCCGTGCTGCGGGAGGCCGGTCACGAGGTCCGCGAAGTGGACTCCGGCTGCTGCGGCATGGCCGGCTCCTTCGGCTTCGAGAAGGAGCACTACGACGTCTCGGTGGCCATCGCCGGCCGCCGTCTGGTGCCGGCGGTGGCGGCCGCGTCCGAGGACGCGCGGGTGGTGGCTTCGGGAATCTCCTGCCGGCAGCAGATCGAGCATCTCACCGGGCGCCGGGCGCTTCATCCCGTGGAAGTGCTGTGGGAAGACGCCCGGAAAGCCGGGGGCTGAGGCGGTCATGGGCAGGATCGCGGCGTTACGCTGTGTGCAGTGCGGCTGGGAGCCGGTGACCGACGACACCTTCGCGTGCGGCTCCTGCGGCAGCGTGCTGGATGTCCGCATGGACCTCGGGCACCTCACCCGCTCCGATGTGCGGGTCATCCGCGGCAGCACCGATACCACCCTGTGGCGTTGGTTCGATTTCTTCCCGGTGAAGAGCCGCGGCTCGGTGGTGTCCCTGGGCGAGGGCTATACGCCGCTCACCCGTTGCCGGCGGCTGGGCGAGCACCTGGGGATGGAGCGGCTCTACGTCAAGAACGACACGCTGCTGCCCTCGGGCTCCCTCAAGGACCGCAGCAACAGCGTGGGCATCTCCCGCGCGGTGGAGCTGGGCTTCGATACCGTGGCCGTGCTGTCCACCGGCAACGCCGCGGCGTCGGTGGCCGCCTACGCCGCGGCCGCGGGCCTGCGCAGCGTAGTCATGGTGCCGGCCGGCACCGATGCAGCCAAGGTCACCCAGGCGTACGCCTGCGGCGCCGCCGTGGTGGTGGTGAACGAGGCGAGTCTCGACGGCATGGGCGCGTTCTACCGCGTGGCGGTCAAGGAGTTCGGCTGGTACGATTGCCTGTCCACCAACCCGTACCGCAACGAGGGCAAGAAGTCCTATGCCTTCGAGCTGTTCGATCAGCTCGATGAGCACGTGCCCCATTGGGTCATCCACCCCACCGCCGGAGGAGCCGGCCTGGCGGCCATGTGGAAGGGCTACCAGGAGTTGCACGGTCTGGGCTGGGTGCACCGCTTTCCCAGGCTGGTGGCGGCCCAGAGCGCCGCCGCGGCCCCCATCGCCGCGGCGCTGGAGAACGGCAGCGCCGCAGTGGAGCCGGTGGCCGCGGGCGCCACGGTGGCGGAGAGCATCCGGGTGGGCAACCCCAGGGCGCTGGGGCTGCGGGCATTGCGCGCGGTGCGGGCCAGCAACGGGACCGGTGTGGCGCTGGCGGACGACGAGATCCTCGAGGCCCAGGGTCTCCTGAGCCGCATGGCCGGCATCTTCGCCGAGCCGTCCGCCGCCGTCTCTCTGGCCGCGGCCGCGCGGCTGCGCCGGCAGGGGGTCATCCGCTCCGACGACATGGTCGTATGCAACGTGACCGGCCACGGCCTCAAGCAGGTCGGCAGCGTGGCCGTGCCGCCGGAACGGTTGCAGCCCATCGAGCCCGACCTGGACGCGCTGCGGAAAACGTTGGCGCAGGAGAGCCCCACGCGGGCTTGATGACAACTTGTAGGGGCGGGTTTCGAACCCGCCCGCCCGCGTCGCTGCCGCGCCCGGGAGGAGGCGCTGGAAAGGCGCGTGGAAAGCGAAGGACAGCCATGAAGTTCGGATACTATCTGCTCAATACCTACGTTCCCGAGTTGGACGGTGATTCACGGGAGCTCTACTCCCGTTGGATGGAGCAGATCGACGCCGCCGAGGACATGCGGTTCGACAGCCTATGGGTCACCGAGCACCACTTCCGCCTCTTCGGCGGCATGATGCCGAGTCCCCAGATGCTCCTGTCGGCCGCCTCCCAACGGACCCGGCGGCTGCGGCTCGGCTCCGCCGTGTCGCTGGTGCCCATGCACCACCCGCTGCAGATCGCCGAGGACTACGCCATGCTCGACCTCCTCTGTGAGGGGCGGCTTTTGTTCGGCGCCGGCCGGGGCATGAGCGCCGACGAGTATGCGGTGTACGGGTGGGACTGGAGCACCGCGCAGCCCCGTCTCGTGGAGGCCCTGGACGTCATCCGCATGGCCTGGACCGAAGAGATGGTGGAGTGGGAGGGCGAGTATTTCAGCTACCACGGTGTGACCGTGCGGCCGCGGCCGGTCCAACACCCGCACCCGCCCGTCTACGTGCCGGCCAACAGGGACCTGGACAACTTCCGCATGATCGGACGGCACGGCTACCACCTGATGACGCTGCCGTGGATCGGCGGCAACCCTGAACAGCGCCCCCGCATCGAGGTCTATCTCGAAAGCCTGCGCGCAGCAGGGTACTCCGAGGACGACCACGACGTGTTCGTCATGTACCCCGTCCACGTCGGCGAGGACGACCGCCAGGCCCGGGCCGACGTGGAGGACGCCTGGCACCGCTGGCGCGAGTTCGCGCTGGACGAGGTCCGGCTGGACCCGGCCCGGGCGCCCATGGTGGACAAGATCCACGAGCGCCTGGCCTACGACGCCATGGTGCAGGACAGCCGCGGCGTTTTCGGCGGACCCGAGACCTGCATCGAGCACCTCAAGCTCATCATCGACGTAGTCGGCCCCACCCACATCGGCCTCTGTTTCCACTTCGGCGGCCTGAGCCAGGCCAAGGTGCTCGCCTCCATGGAGCGCTTCAGCCGGCACGTGGCGCCCGCGTTTTGACTCCCTCCCTGTCATACGAACAGCGCCATCCGGGAACACCGCTATCCGTTACCGCGATCTCCTTGTAGGGGCGGGTTTGAAACCCGCCCCTACAAGCTCCCTGCCTTTGTGTTAGACTCGGTGGGATGATGGTGACGGCAAACATGAAGTCGGCGGGACGGGCTGCCGTATGAGGGCCGATGATTTCCGCGGCGAGGCGGCCCGGGTCATCGCCAGGCACGCGGAGCTGGACCGGGAGGCGGTGGACCGGATGCTGACGGTGCCGCCGAAGCCGGACATGGGCGATTTCGCCTTCCCGTGCTTTACCCTGGCGAAGAAGCGCCGCAAGGCGCCGCCGCTCATCGCGCAGGAGATCGCGGAAAAGGCGTCCGCGGACCTGGATCTCTTGTGCGGCGCCCAGGCCGCGGGCGGATACGTCAACCTGTCGGTGGACCGCACCCGGTTCGCCGAAGCGGTGCTGCGCGAGGCCGCGTACGCGGGCGCGGCCTACGGCCGTTGCGAAGACGGCGCCGGCCGGACCATCGCCATCGACTACTCGTCCCCGAACATCGCCAAGCCCTTCCATGTGGGGCACCTGCGCTCCACCATCATCGGCGGGGCGCTGGTGCGGATCTTCGAGGCCCTCGGCTACGAGGTCATCGGCATCAATCACGTGGGCGACTGGGGCACCCAGTTCGGCCGGCAGATCGCCGGGCTCAAGCGGTTCGGACGGCCCGGCGACGAAAACGATCTGATGAGCCTCAACCGCCTCTACGTGAAGTTCCACGAGATGGCGGACAGCGATCCGAAACTGCTGGAAGAGGCGCGGGAGTGGTTCCGCCGGCAGGAGACCGGGGATGAGGAGGCGGTGGCCCTCTGGCGGCGCATCCGCGACACCAGCCTCGACTACTTCAAGCGGATCTACCAGCGACTCGGGGTGCGCTTCGACGCGTATACGGGAGAGTCGTTCTTCAATGACAAGATGGACGCGGTCATCGAGGAGGCCCGGGCCAAGGGCCTGGCCACGGTCTCCGACGGCGCCCTCATCATCGACCTCTCGGATGAGGGCATCGACACGCCCGCCCTGTTGGAGAAGGCCGACGGCACGACGCTCTACCTTACCCGTGACGTGGCCGCGGCCCGGTACCGCCACGACGCTTACGGCTGTGACCTCAGTTTGTACGTGGTGGCGAGCGGCCAGTCGCTGCACTTCCGGCAGCTCTTCACGGTGTTGAAGATGCTCGGGCACGCCTGGTCGGAGGACTGCGTACACGTGAACTTCGGGCTGGTGCAGGGCATGTCCACCCGCAAGGGCAACGTCATCTATCTGGAGGAGCTGCTGGACGAGGCCCGGGACCGCGCGCTGGCCTACATGCGCGGCCAGATCGAGAAACGGCTGGAACTCGACGACGAGGAGACCGTGGCCGAGGCCGTGGGCATCGCCGCCATCTTCTTCGCCGACCTGTCCAAGCAGCGGATCAAGGACTACCGGTTCGACTGGAATCTCGCCATCTCCTTCGACGGCGATACCGGCCCCTATCTCATGAGCGCCCACGCCCGCATCGCCGGCATCCTGCGCAACTGCGGGCTCGACCCCGACCCCGATGCCGACGTGAGCCCGCTGGTGGAGCCCGAGGCCCATCGGCTGGTGAGCCTGGTGGCCCGCTACCCCGACGTCATCCGGGAGGCGGGCCGGCTGTACGAGCCTTCGGTGCTGGCCAACTATCTGCTGGAACTCGCCCGGGGCCTGCATGCCAGCTATGCGGTCCTGCGGGTCAAGGGCGAGGAAGCGGGCAAGGCGCAGGCCCGGCTGCGGCTCTTCACCGCAGTGAAGCAGGTGCTCCGGAGCGGCCTGACCATTCTGGGTATCCGGCCCCTGGAGCGGATGTAGGCGGTGGGACGCAGACGGTGAAGAGGCCTGGAACAATGCCCCGAATCCGTCATTCTCATGGCCATGACGGAATCGAAGCGAGAACCGTGAAACTGCTGCTGACCAATGACGACGGTATCGATGCTCCGGGCCTGGAGGTGCTGGAACGGGCCGTCCGCGACTGCGGCGAGCCGATCGTCGTGGCGCCGGCGGAAGGGCAGTCCGGCGTCGGCCATCAGGTGACCACGGACCGTCCCATCGCCGTGGAGCGCACCGATGCCGGACGCTACAGCGTCCAGGGAACTCCGGCGGACTGCGCTCGGGTGGGTCTCACCGAGATCTGCCCGGATGCGTCCTGGGTGCTCGCCGGGGTCAACCGGGGCGCCAACCTGGGCGCGGACATCTACACCTCGGGCACGGTGGCGGCGGCCCGGGAGGCCGCGCTGCTGGGCTGCCGCGCCGCGGCGATCTCCCAGTACGTGTTCAAAGGCCGGCAACTGGATTGGGAGGTGGTCTACCGCCGGACGGCGTCGCTGCTGAAGCGGCTCCTGACCGGTGGCCTGGCGCCAGGCGAGTTCTGGAACGCGAACCTGCCGCACCCGGCCACCGACGCTGACGTGGAAGTGGTGGTCTGCGCCCTCGACATCCGCCCCCACGGCGTGGCCTATCGTAGCGAGGCAGGGGCGTTCATCTACCAGGCGGTGTACCACGAGCGCCCGCGGCAGCCCGGACGGGACGTGGACGTATGCCTGGGCGGCCGCGTCAGCGTGACCAGGATGGTGTTGGACATCGCCGGGCCGGCGGTAAACCCCGATCCGTGCAAGTTGGACGAGGGGCCGCTGCCGTGACGGCAGGCAGCGCCGTAGGAGTATCCGTGACCTATGTCGACGTGTTTCGGACGGTAGATGTTTCCACCCTGGCCGTGGTCAAGTCCGTCCTGGACGGCGCCGGCATCACCTACGTGGTCCAGGGCGAATCGGCCCTGACGCTGCTGCCGGTGGGGCCGTTGTGGGGCGGTTTCGGCTCGGCCGGCGCCGCCGCGGTCATCCAGGTGCCGGAAGAAGAGGCCGAGGACGCCCTGGAACTCCTCCGCGAAGTTGCCGAACCGTAGGCGCTGGCAGCCTGCGCCGGTGGAACTCGGGCGCCCGATGCAGGGGCGGGTTCCAACCCGCCCCTGCCCGCATCGCGCCGTCGGCCGATGCAGGCGCTAGCGCCTGCGCTCGGCCACGAGGCGGAACAGCTCGGGGAAAAGGGACGGATTGGCGGCGATGACGCCGTTGCGCAGCGTGTCGGGTTGATTGAAGGAGAACGGTTTGCCGTCCAGGTCCGTGACCTTGGCGCCTGCCTCCTCCGCCAGCAGCACTCCCGCGCACACGTCCCATTCGTTCTTCGGCGCGAGGCTCACGGTCAGGTCGGCGCGCCCGCCGGCCACCTCCGCGAGCTTGTGAGCGATGCTGCCCGTGGGTTTGATCTCGAGGACATTCTCGAGACCGCTGAAAAGCCCCCGCCGGGTCTCGCTCCGGCTGGTCACGGCGGTGGCGCCGCGCAGTTGCGGCCGGCCCGATACCCGCACCGGCTCCCCGTTCAGGAAGGTCCCGGAGCCGCGGCTGCAATGGGTCATGCTGCCGGCCGCCGGATTGAAGGTCACCGCCACCACCGGCGCCGTGCCATGCACCAACGCCACGGACACGGCGAACTCGTCGATCCCCTCGATGAATTCCCTGGTGCCGTCCAGCGGGTCCACGATCCACACCCACTCCCGCTGCAGCCGCGCGCCGTCGTCCGTTGATTCTTCCGACAGCCAGCCGGATTCGGGGAACGCACCGAGAAGCGTTTCCCGAAGGACGGTGTTGGCCTCGATGTCCGCAGTGGTGACGGGATTGCCGCCGCTCTTGTGCTGAATGGAGTATGGCGACGTGTAGTAGGAGAGGAGCGTTTCTCCGGCCTGATGCGCCGCCTCTCGTGCCGTTGTCAGTGCTTGCCGGAGGTCCATGACGTCGTCTCCCGAGGTTGGTGACGTGAATGCCCGGCAAGGCGGCCGTCAGACCGCAAGCTCCACCCGTTTCGGTCGCAGGCTTCGGGCGGTCACCTGGATGGTTGCCACGGCTACGGGCAGGGTGAAGCGCCGGGGTCCGGCGCTGCCGGGGTTCAGGTAGATGATGCCGTCGCGCCGTTGTACGGACGGCTTGTGCGAGTGCCCGCTGATCACCATGCGGCAGCCGTCCGGAACGGCGTCCAGGGCCTTGACGTTGTGGATCACGTGAATGCGGACGCCCGCGGCCTCGACGGTTCTTTCCTCGGGCAGTTCGTCAGCCCAGGCGCCTCTGTCGACGTTGCCGCGTACCGCCGCCACCGTGGCCAGCGATCTCAGGCGCTCCAGCACCTCGGGTGCGCCCACGTCGCCGGCGTGTATGATCAGGTCCGACCCCCGCAGGGCCTCCAGAGCCTCGGGTCGCACCAAGCCGTGAGTATCCGAGATGACGCCGATGCGGCTCGACGTGTGGGTTCGAAGCGACACGTTCGTCGTGAGGCGAGGAGCCTGTCCGAGTCGATTCCTGATGACTCGGGCGGGCTCCTAGGCTACCCGGACCACCCGCTTACCCTGCATCAGCTTGGGGTCGTGGTTGGGAAGCGACAGCTCCGGGCGCGACGCCGTCTCAAGCGCCCGGTCCAGGGCCAGCACCGAGTCCGGCAGATCGAAGTACCAGCCCACCGGAATGCGCTCGCGCAGGTTCCGGTAGGTGTAGGCGATGTCGCCGCACAGCACGGCCTTGCCCCGAGCCGTCTCCACCGCCACCATCTGGGAGCCGGGCGTGTGGCCGCCGGCCTTCAGCAACTCCACCCCGGGAACCAGCTCGTGGTCTCCGTCCACCAGGTCAACCCGGTCCTCGTCCACCAGCCGTTGCAGCGCCGGACGCACCTTGGGCCGGATCAGCTTGTTCAGGTAGTCGAAGCGCATCATCGGCCCGGTCCAGAACTCGTACTCGTCCTTCTGGATGATGAACTTCGCCTTGGGGAAGAAATCGAAGCCGGTGAAGTGATCCACGTGAAAATGGGTCACGATGACGGTGGCCACGTCCTCCGGGCGCATGCCCAACTCGCCCAGCAGTCGAGACGGTTCCCTGAACTGATTCCCCTGGGCCCACTCTGCGGTGACGTAGTCCGGATGGTAGGCCGTATCCACCACCACCGGCCCGTCCGGGGTCTCGATGCACCAGATGATGTAGGGCACCGGCTCGTCCCGCTCCGCGTCGCTGCGGATGCACGGCATGATGCCCGAATGGCGCCAGTTTTCCGCGATGCCCACGGTCATGGCAAAGATGGCATGGTCCATGAAACGTCTCCAACGTCCGAGTGCCGGCGAATTGCCATGCGTACCCTAACTAACAGCCGCATCCGTGCCTGTCCACTTTACCCGGGTCCACCCGGGTCCGGTTCTCGAACAGGGGCGAGCGCGCACCGGGGGAGGGGATGGAGCTTTGCTCGGCGCTCAACCGGGCTCTCGGTCTCCCATGGCGGTAGCGGGGCTCCGGAGCGGGCTGTGAAGCACCCGACGGGTGAGGGTCCGCACCATCGACACCCGGCACACTGTTCGGTGCCCGTGGCCTTGTTTCCCTGCATGCATGGCAACGTGTATACTCCGCCGGTGGGCAGCGCGGAGACCCGCGGCCAGGAGGCCACGATGGACAGAGAGAACGTCACCCGGACGGCCGTGATCCCGAACAGAGAGCGGGGTATCCGGTGAACGGCGCGCCGGTGGCGGCGGAATTGCGGGAAATGCTGTCGGAGGCCCGCGGCATCGTCCGGCAGACGCGGGCGCTGATCGAGGCCGCGCTGGCGACGGGCTTCACCCATCGCTCCAAGGCCGACGGGAGCTTCGTGACGGACGTCGATATCGCGGTGGAGGAGAAGGCCCGTACGCTGCTGGCGTCGCGCTTTCCACTGCACCGCATCATCGGCGAGGAGTTGCCTGAAACCGACGGCGCCGAAACCGACGACAGCCACTCCCTGACCTGGGTCATCGATCCCATCGACGGCACCAGGAGCTTCCGGCACGGAGTGCCCCTGTACGGCACGCTGCTGGCCCTGCTTCACGGTGACGACCCGATCCTCGGGATCATCGACTTGCCGGGCCTGGACCGGACCTACAGCGCGGCAAGAGGCCTCGGGGCCCGCTGCAACGATCGGCCCGTCACGCTGGAAGACCTGCCCGGAGACGAGGCGCTGGGGAACGAGATCATCGGCATCGGCGACCGGCAACAGTTCGTCAACGCCGGCCGGACAAACGTATTCGATGCGTTGATGCAGGCCCATCCCGGCGTGCGGACCTACACCGACTGCTTCGGCCACGCCCTGGCCCTGGACGGTTCCGTCGGCGCCATGGTGGATTTCGATCTCCGGCTGTGGGACACCATGGCCAGCAAGGTGTTGATGGAAGAGGCCGGCGGCCGTTACGCATGCTCCCAACGGGCGGGGAAGGAAATGGGCGAGCGGCGTTTCGACGTCATACTGGGCAAGCCGCGGGTGGTGGACTGGATACTCGACCGCATCGTGGCGGAACCGCACGCCGCGGGCCGGGCATAGACGTGAAATTCACGTCAGGAGGTACATCTTGAGACAGCATGGTGCGGCACTGAAGTGCCTGGTAGCAGTCTTTGTATTCCTGAGCGTTGCGGCGTTCGGTCCGACAGCAGAGGGAGGAGACAGGCCTGTGGTGATTTTTTCCACGTCGATGGGCGATATCACGATCGAACTCATGTCCGAGGAAGCCCCGGTCACGGCGAAGAACTTTCTCGACTACGTCGATGCCGGATTCTTTGACGGCACCATCTTTCATCGGGTCATTCCCGGGTTCGTGATCCAGGGCGGCGGCTTCACCGCGGACATGAATCAGAAGCAAACGCAGCCGCCTATCAAGAACGAGGCCGACAACGGCGTCAAGAACTCCCGCGGTACACTGTCCATGGCGCGCACCTCGGACATCAACAGCGCCACCTCCCAGTTCTTCATCAACCTCAAGGACAACGCGTTCCTGGACCACGGCGCCCGGGACTTCGGCTACGCAGTGTTCGGCCGCGTCATCGAGGGCATGGACGTGGTGGACAAGATCGCCGGCGTCAAGACCGGCAACCGGGGACCCCACGGCGACGTGCCGATGGAACCCGTCGTCACCAGCAGCGCCCGCCGCAAGGAGCCGGTACAGTAGGTCGGGCCGCTCACGGTCTGTCGGCGCCGATGTGCGCCGGGCGTGTCGCCTGGAATGAAGCTGCGGGGCGCCCCCGCGCAAGATCGAATCGGGGCCTACCGTATCAGAGTCGGACAAAAGGTCGGGGTCGGCCGATTCACGGACCATCGAGTCCGGAAACAGCGGCGACTGCGCCGGATCGACACGGTCCGTCCGCGAAGGATGGGAGCAAGTGGCCCGATTCGGCGAGTAAGCGTCAGCCTGGTTGCCCCAGCCGAACCAGCCCTTGCGCGTGCCCCGCGCGAACAGTTCGATATACGGACCCGGACTGCACGCCTCGATCAACTTGTACTGCTCATCGGGTTTGCGGCTGTGTTCCCGCTTCCGCGTGACGATGATGTTTTCTTGCCGCCGGCCCTGCGCGAGGGTACGCGCGTCCCTTCCGTGAACGCCGAACAGGACGATCTCCGTTACGTTTCGGAAGTAGAAGCCGACGCCACGCCGATCCGGTCCGCCGTCCTTGCGTATCTTGTACCAGACGAGGTTGGTCTTGTATTCGAACCCCCACTGCCGCATGACCTCCAGTCCGAAAGGCAACAGCGCATTGGGAATCCACAGGTAAAGGTGCGCCGTATCCGTAACGAGGTTCGACACGGGCAAGGCGCCTATTTCATCGAACGACATCGTGGCATAACGCGCCAACCGCTTGTGCTCGGGCGCCATCTTCCCGGTCTTGTTGTGAAACCGCCAAGGCGGATCCGCCAGGACCGTCGCGAACTTGCGACCGCCAACCTTCTCCAGGAGATCGTCGGCCGGGCTCATGCGTCGTCCTCCAAATAAAGCTTCCTGGAAATCCCGAAGACCAGGAGCGGACAACCCGCGCCGCCGCCGCCTTCAATCCGCGGCAGCAACTTGCTCATGTGCGTCGTGGACGCGCCATAGTCGATACGGTGGCAACGGATACGCCTACTCACAAGGTGGACTGCTTCCGTAACCGTGTAGCGCTTGAGATCGAATGGAACAACAATGTCCTCGATCCCGAGCAGGGCATGGATCAAGCCGCTGTCGCGCACGTAGACCTTCGGTGACTTGACCAAGCGCTTGCGGACGTTGGCGCGCCAGGGCGTCAGCCGCCGTAGCAGCAGCAGGTCCGCCAGCAGGTCGACATAGGCCGTCACGGTGGGGGCGCTCACGGAGAGGCTGGCGGCCAGCGTCGACGCGTTCAGCAGGGCGCCTTGGCCGTGCGCCAGCATGGTCCAGAATCTCTCCAGCGTCTCGGCGGCGATGCGAAACCCGAACTGCGGGACGTCGCGTTCAAGGTATGTGCGAACGAGATTTCGGCGATACGCGAAACTGTCCTCGTCCGTGGCTGCCAGCAGACTGTCAGGGAACCCTCCCCGCAGCCAGAGGAGATCGTCCGATGTCGCGTCTCGCGCAGCTTCCAGCACGTCCAACCCATGCAATTCTACATATTCGATACGCCCCGCGAGGCTCTCCCCTGACTGACGCATCAGGTCCATGGATGCAGACCCCAGCACGAGGAAACGGCCGGTGCGTCTGCCGGCGCGCCGGCCCTGGTCGATAAGGCCGCGGAGCTCCTGGAACAACTCGGGCACGCGGTGAATCTCGTCGAGGATGACCAGGCGGTTTTCCTGCGGTCCGAGGAACAGGGCGGGTTCGGCGAGTCTGGCGCGGTCTCTCCTCGACTCGAGGTCGAGATAAAGCGCATCGAAGTCGCCGGCGACCTCGTGCGCGAGCGTCGTTTTGCCGACTTGGCGTGGCCCGAGAATCGCTACGGCGGCCTGCCGGCCGAGTGCGCGTTTCGGCAGAAAAGGCTCGTCGGGGAATCATGTGTGCAAAATAAAAGACTCCCTTTTAATTTGCAACGTTGAGAAGAGAATTGCGGCGAAGGATACAGCGGCCTCACCCTGCTGCGCGACGGCCTGTCAGCGGGGGAGAGGCTGCCCGCGGGTGCGCCACCGGCCGATGGCTTCCACCACTTCCTGCCAGATGGCTTCGGCCGTCCGGCCCTGGCGCTTCGGGACGCGGAAGTCGTGGTTGCCGCCTTCGACGCGGTGAGTTCGGGTCGGGGCCTTGACCTGCTCCAACACCTCGGCGAGCAGATCCATCCGGCAGAAGGGATCGTGGGTGCCCTCCACGAACAGCATGGGTGCGGTGATCTTCATGAGGTTGTCGGCCCGGAGCCTGTCGTGGCGTTTGGGCGCGTGCAGCGGGTAGCCGAGGAAGACGAGTCCCGCCAAGTCCGATTCCGCCCCGGCCGCCTCCCTGGCGGCCACGTTGGCGGCGATGCGACCGCCCATGGACTTGCCCCCGATGAAGAGCCGTCCCGGCGCCGGGCGCAGGTTGGCGCGCACGTGATCCAGCACCCGCTCGAAGGCATCTTCCAGCCGGGCGGCGGGATCGGGCGCCTTCCGGCCCTGCTCCTTGTAGGGAAAGTTGAACTTCACCGAGAGCCAGCCCGACCGGGCCAGCGACTCGTGGAAGAAGGTCATGAACGGGTGGTTCATGTCCGCGCCGGCGCCGTGGGCAAGCACGATGACGTCGATTTCACCGGCCCTGTCGTTCGCCGGCTCCGCAACCACTGCGGACACCTGCAGGCCCCGGTCCACGGCGATCTTCGCGGTGCGTTGGTGGAGGGTGGTCACGATGTCTGTTCCCTGAACCGGCGCGCCGCCCCTGTCCCCTCCGAGTCCCTCGGGACATGCTGCGTGGTCACGATGTTGCCTCCCCGATCCGGCGCGCGGCCTGCAGGTCCTCCAGCTTGAGCGTGTCGTAGAGGTAGTCGTTGAGCGGCGTGGCCACGCCGTGGACCCGGCCCATGCGCGACACGTAACCGCACAGCGAGTCGATCTCGAGACGCCGTCCGGCCTCCAGGTCATGGCACAGGCTTCCCTTGCTGGAGGGGTGCTGTTGAGACATGAAGCGGTAGTTGGCGCCGTCGGCATCCGGTTCCAGCGGAATCCCCACGGCCAGGGCCAGTTGATAAACTTCCCGCATGACCTCCCGAGCCATGCGCGCGGTCCCGTCATAACCGAGGATCTCGCCGAGAGGGCGCCGCGTCAGCGCGGTCATGCCGCTCACCGCGCAGATCAGGATGAACTTGTTCCATAACTCGACGCGGACGTCGGTGGAGAGATGCGCGGTGACCCCGCCGCGTTGCATCGCATCCACCACGGCCTCCCCCTTCGGGCTGGGGCCGCCGCCCAGGCGCCCGAACACGATCCGGCGCGGCCCGCCGGTCTGATGGATGCTCCCCGGCGCCGCGATGGTGCTGAAGACGTAGGCGGCGCCCTCCATGACCCGGTCGTCCCCGTACTCACGGGTCAGCAACTCGCCGTTGTCGACGCCGTTCTGAAGCGAGATGATGACTGAATCCGCGTGTATCAGCGGCCGCATGAACGGTATCGCCGTTTCGTTGGAAGGAGTCTTGACGCAGTAGAGGATGACGTCGCACGGTCCGGCTTCCCCCGGATCGTCGGTGAAAAGCGCGTCGCGCACGTTGAATGCGCCGGGTTCCACCGATTCCACGGTCAGACCGTGTTCTTTCAATGCCTGGAGGTGGTCTCCCCTCGCAATGAAGCACACCGGCAACCCCGCCCGTGCCAGCAGCCCGCCGAAGTAGCCGCCGACTCCGCCTGTCCCCATGATACAGAATCGCATGATCTACCGTGCCTTGTTCCAGTCGCCAGCAAACTCGCTCTGCACAAGATTGCATCGGTAAGGGACTACGGCGCCAGCACGATCTTGCCGAAGAACTCGCTTCGCTCCATGAGTTCGTGGGCGCGGGCGGCCTCGCGCAGCGGCAGCACCTCGGACACCACGCCGTGCAGCTTGCGCTCGCGGACCAGCTTCATGACCTCGGGCATGTCCTCGCGCGGTCGCATGGTGGTGCCCATGAGGGTGAGTTCGCGGGTCCAGAGCTGGCCCAGGTGAAGCTCCACGCGGTAGCCGGCGGTGACCCCGGAGTTGATGAAGCGGCCGCCCCGCCGGAGGCTGGCGAAGCACTCGCGCCACACCGGCGCGCCCACGTGCTCGAAGATGACGTGGACGCCCTCACCGCCGGTGAGCTCCTTGACCTTCTGACTGAATTCCGGGAACTCCCTGTAGTTGATGCCCGCGTCGGCGCCGAGCGCGGCGGCCTTGTCGAGCTTCCACTGCGCGCCGGCGGTGGTGATCACCCGCGCGCCCAGGAGCTTGCCGAGCTGGATGGCGCCGCTGCCGATGCCGCTGCCGGCGGCCATGACCAGCAGGTTCTCGCCGGACTTGAGCTCGGCCCGACGCACCAGCATGCGCCAGGCCGTACCGAAGGGTACGGCTATGCACGCGGCTTCCTCGAACGACATCCAGTCCGGGAAAACGTAGGCGTCGGCGGCTTCCATTCGCGCCAGTTCGGCGTAGCCGCCGCCCCGGCAGCGCCCCAGGACGCGGTCGCCGGCCTTGAAACCGGCGGTCTCCGCCCCGGCCTGCACCACCTCTCCGGCCACCTCCAGGCCCGGGACGTGTGGCAGGGGCGGCTTGACGCCGTGGCTGCCCTCACGGGCGAACAGGTCCCGGCGGTTGAGCGCCGCCGCCTTCACCCGGATCAACAGATCGGCGCCGCCGATCTCGGGCTCCGGGACGTCGCCGTAGGTGAGGACCTCCGGGCCGCCCGTCTCGGGGATGAAGATCGCTTTCATGGGTCCGGCGTTCCTGGCGTCCTGTGCCATATCCTGTGCCATAAACAACTGCACTCATCTGATGGTCTTTCTTGCCGTCGGCTGCGTGGCTCCTCGCGTGGGGTCGGGCCACACGGGCGGGTTTGAAATCCGCCCGTACAAGTCGTCGTACCTTGCCGGCAACAAAGAGTCCTGCGCATCTTGGCACGGTTCACGGTTATCAGTGGGAAATGCGGATACCGTTTCAGAACGCTCGGAAGCGGGCCTGCTGCAGCTCCTGGAGAAAATCCGCATACTCTCGTTCGCCGCCGCTTTCCCAGTGTTGCAGCAACGCCGACCCCACGATGGCCACCTCGCAGCTTCCATGGAGCCGCCGCACGTCGTCGCCGCCGGCGATGCCGAAGCCCAGGGCCAGGGGCACGTCCGTGGCCGCCCGGTAGCGGGCCACCAGCGCGTCGATGCCGGCCTTCAGGTCCGTGGGCGTGCCGGTGACGCCGCGCCGGGCCACGCCGTAGACGAAGCCGCGGCCGTGGCGGCCGATCTCCGCCAGCCGCGCGTCGGAGTTGGTGGGCGTGAACAGCGCGATGGGCGTCAACCGGTGGGTCTCGCTCAGCGGAAACAGGTCGTGATACTCCTCGATGGGAAGGTCCGGGATGATGAACCCGGCGCCCCCCGACCGGCTCAGTCGCTCGCAGAACGTGCGATGGGTGAGCCGGAACACGGTGTTGTAGTAGCCCATCATCAGGTGGGGGAACCCGAACCGCTCGGTGGCCCGCGCCATGAAGTCGAAGTACTGATCCGTGGAAAGCCCTTGCCTGAGGGCTTCCTGATTGGCCCGGGCGAAGACCGGGCCGTCGGCGATGGGCTCGCTGAAGGGCATCTGCAGCTCCACCAGATCCACGTTCGCGCGCTCCATCTGCTCCAGCATCCGCCAGTTCGCCTCGAGCGACGGATAGCCCACGATGACGTGGGTCATCAGCAGGATCTTCCGCGAGCCGAGCCGGCCCTCTATGTAGGTCCGGAGGTTCAACGGCCGGCTTTCCGCTGCAGGAACCGCTGCCAGCCGGGGTCGTTCAACGCCTCGGCGATGGTGAAGATGTCCTTGTCGCCCCGGCCGGACAGGGTGATCAGGACGGTCTGGTCCCGGCCCATGCGCGGCGCCTCCCGGATGGCGCCGGCCACCGCATGGGCGCTTTCCAGTGCGGCGATGATGCCTTCCCGCTGCAGCAGTGTCCGGAATGCTTCCAGGACCTCGTCGTCCGTGGCGGTCTCGAACCGGACCCGCTCGCTCTCCCGCAGACAGGCCAGGATGGGGCTCACCCCTATGTAGTCCAGTCCGGCGGCCACGGAATGGGTGTGGCGCATCTGGCCTTCTTCGTCCTGGAGAAAGTAGGTCTTGTAGCCTTGGGCTACCCCGGGACTGCCGTCGGAGCCCGCCAGCCGGGCCGCGTGCCGGCCCGAGTCGAGACCCTCGCCGCCGGCCTCGATCCCCACGAGTTCCACTTCGGCATCTTCGAGAAAGCCCAGGAACGTGCCGGTGGCGTTGGAGCCGCCGCCCACGCAGCAATAGACGCGGTCCGGCAGGCGGCCGGTGGCGGCGATCATCTGTTCGCGGCATTCCTGTCCGATGATCTGCTGGAAATAGGCGACGATCTGCGGAAACGGGTGCGGCCCGCACGCGGTTCCCAGCACGTAGTGGGTGTCGTCCATGGAGAAGGCCCAGTCCCGCAGGCACTGGTTGATGGCGTCCTTGAGGGTGGCCGAGCCGTCCTCCACCGAGACCACCTCCGCTCCGAGCCGCTCCATCCAGAACACGTTGGGGCGTTGACGCTCCACGTCCACCGCGCCCATGTAGATGGTGCACGCGAGCCCCAGCCGGGCGGCCATGGTGGCGGTGGCGACGCCGTGCTGCCCGGCGCCGGTCTCGGCGATGACGCGCTTCTTGCCCATGCGCGCCACCAGCAGGCCCTGGCCCATGACGTTGTTGATCTTGTGCGAGCCGGTCTGGTTGAGATCCTCCCGCTTCATGTATATCCCCGGGCCGCCGAGGGTCTCGCTCAGGTTCCCGAGCCGGGTAATGGGGGTGGGTCGGCACGAGTAGGACTGCATCACCGCCCGGAATTCTTCCCAGAACGACGGGTCCTTGCGCGCATCGTCGAAGGCCACGATCAGCTCGTCCAGGGTGGTGCGCAGGATCTCCGGGGTAAAGGCGCCGCCGTAGGCGCCGAAGTAGCCGGTGCGATGCTCCACGTTTTTCAGCAGGTTTTCCAGCATGGTCCGAGGACGGTTGTGCAAAGGCGGGATCGGCTTTCCAAGCCCCGCTTACGAAAAATTTAAGGAGACTTGGCAGTCAAGTCAAACCCGGGAAGTCGAACAGCGCGTGGGCGCCGCGCCCGTGTGATCATGGTGGCCGGGTCGGAAAACGGGTGGGAGGTGCTATGATGAAAAGAAAAGGAAAGAAACCCGAAGGGGTGGTGGGCGACATCGCCGTGAACGAAGGGAGGCCCGCGGATGAAGATTCTCGTGACCGGAGCGACAGGACTGGTGGGCCGCGCGTTGGTTCCGTTTCTGGCGGGCGGCGGCCATGAGGTCGCGCGTATGGGACGGTCCGCGCCCGGGGCCGGCGACCTCCGGTGGAATCCGGATGCCGGCGCGCTCGAGGCGGAGGCGCTGGAGGGGTTCGACGGCGTCGTTCACCTCGCCGGCGAGAACATCGCATCCGGGCGCTGGAACGCGACGAAGAAGCGGCGCATCAAGGAGAGTCGGGTGGGCGGGACGCGGTTGCTGGCCAGGACTCTGGCGGGACTCGAGCGGCCTCCGCAGGTGCTGGTGTCCGCCTCGGCCGTCGGTTTCTACGGCGACCGCGGCAACGAGGAACTCACCGAGGAGAGTTCCGCAGGCTCCGGCTTCCTGTCCGAGGTGTGCCGCGAGTGGGAGGCGGCCACCGAAGCGGCTGCGGGGAAGGGGATCCGCGTCGTCCACGCGCGGCTCGGCGTGGTGCTCAGCAAGGACGACGGCGCCTTGGCCAGGATGCTGACGCCCTTCAGGCTCGGCGCCGGCGGTATCGTCGGCAACGGACGGCAGTACATGAGCTGGATCACGCGGGACGACACCGTGGCGGCCATCGGCCACCTGCTGACGACCGAATCGGCAGCCGGGCCGGTGAACGTGGCGGCGCCGGCGCCCGTGACCAACCGCGAGTTCACCGCCACCCTGGGCCGCGTGCTGCGGCGGCCTACGGTGTTCCCCCTTCCGGGATTCGTCGCCCGCCTGGTGTTCGGCGAGATGGCGGACGCGCTGCTGCTGGCCAGCACACGGGTGAAGCCCGCCAAACTGCTGGATTGCGGGCACGTGTTTCGCCACGGGTCGCTGGAAGAGGGGCTGCGCGCCGTCCTCGGCGCCGGGTGAGTCAGGAGCCGGGCGCGACTTGGCGTCGCCGCGCCCGGCACGATAGGGGTATTTCCTCCAGGGAACGGATGTGAATGGAACAGGCCGCGCTAACGTTCGCCAACGTGTCCAGGGTGTACGACGGGGCGGGTTCGGTGGAGCGCTACGCTCTGCGCGACGTCTCCTTCGAGATCGCCCCGGGCACGACCGCGGCCATCGTCGGCCGCAGCGGCAGCGGCAAGTCCACGCTGCTGCACTTGGCGGCCGGCATCGACGTGCCCACTCGCGGATCGGTGGCGGTGCGCGGCACGCCTCTCGCGGGTCTCGGCGAGACCGACCGCACCCGGCTCCGCCGGCGCGAGATCGGATTCGTCTTTCAGCTTTTCCACCTCCTTCCCCACCTGACGGTGCGGGACAACGTGGCCCTGCCGGAACTCATCGCCGGCGCCCGGGAGCGCTCCTTCCGCGAGCGGGTAACGGCGCTGCTGGAGCGGGTGGGCCTGCCGGACCGGGCCGATGATCCGGTGGCCGGGCTCAGCGGCGGCGAGATGCAACGGGTGGCCATCTGCCGGGCGTTGCTGCGGCGGCCCCGCCTGTTGCTGGCGGACGAGCCCACCGGCAGTCTGGACGACGCCAGCGGCCAGGTGGTGATGGAGCTCATGCTGCAAATGGTGGCGGAGGAGGGAGCGACGCTGGTCTACGCCACCCACAGCCGTGAGCTGGCGGCCATGGCCGATGGCATCCTGCGGCTCCACAGCGGGGTGCTGGACCCGGAATCCAGCGTCCCGTCCGGTTGATCCGCATGGCAATCCGCTGGTCCTTCCTGCCGTCGGTTGCGTGGCTCTTCCTCGCGTGGCGCCCGCCACGGCTCGTGGCCGCGCCTTGCCGACGACAGCAATGCCTGCGCGTCCGGTTAGGCGAATCAACCGGACGGGACACGGGCGGCACGACATAGGCCCCGCCCATGCTGCGCTATTTCTACAGGACGGTGTCGGCGCACTGGCGCACGAACCCGGTGCTCTACAGCCTGACCGTTCTCGGGGTGGCCCTGGGGGTGGCCTCGGTCATCAGCATCCGTATCCTCAACCAGAGCGCCGTCGCTTCGTTCGCCGCGGGGGTCCGCACCATCGGCGGCGCCGCCGACATCGTCGTCACCGGCAAGGGCGCGACCCTGCCGGACGAGGTTTACCCACGGGTCCGGGGTATCCCGGGGGTGACCGCGGCCTGGCCCGTCTTCGAGACCACGGTGTCGATCGAGGGACGGCCCGACACGTTCGTGCAGCTGCTGGGCGTCGATCTGCTCGCGCCCGCCCGGGATTTCCGGGACGCGCTTTCCGGACCCTCACCGGGAGCGGAGGACGTGCGCCGGCGCGGTTGGGTGGCGGTCACCCCCGGGTTGGCCACGACCATGGGATGGGGGGTGGGGGACCGCTTCGAGGTCCGTCACGGCGCCCGTGTGCGGGCGCTCCGGGTCGGGGCGTTCATCGACCTCCGGCGATGGGGGGCCTCCGGGGGCCGCCGAGCCGTGGTGACGGACATCGCCGAAGCCCAGTCCCTGTTCGGCGGCGTCGGGACCCTCCATCGTATCGGCGTCAAGGCTGCCGAGGGCGCCGACCTTGCGGCGCTGGCGGCCCGCATCGAAGGCGGGCTCGGCGGCCGCGTGGACGCCGTCACCCCATCGGAACGAACCGGGCAGGCACGGCAGCTTCTCGGCGCCTTCCGGCTGAATCTCACCGCCTTGAGCCTTGTGAGCCTGCTGGTGGGCACGTTCCTCGTGTTCAGCAGCATGCGCGCCTGCCTGGTGTGGCAGCGACGGGAGTTCGGGGTGCTGCGGTCCCTGGGCTCCACCCCGGCTCAGGTGCTGGCGCTGATCCTGGGAGAGGCGGCTTTGCTCGGGGTCATGGGAGTGGCCATCGGGATCTTCGCGGGCTACTGGACCGCCATCTGGAACCTGGACGCCGTAAGCTCGACCCTGACCAACGTCTACATGCTCCGGGAGATCGAGTCGCTGGAGGTGTCGGGCGGCACCCTGGCGCTGGCGGCCTTCGCGGGCTTGGGGGGAGCCCTGAGCGGCACGTTGCTGCCCGCCCTCGACGTGTGGCGCAGGGACGCCCGGACGCTGCTGGATACCTTCCCGGCGCAGTCCGCGGGGACCGCCGGCGCCCGCGTGCTTTTCCGTCTCGGTCTCGTGCTGGTGGCCGGAGCCGTGGCATGGTACTGGCTCGCGGGTTGGCGCTGGCGGCCGGCGGGATTCGTCCTTGCCACCGCCGTGTTGCTGTGCCTGCCGCTGCTCGCCCCCTGGCTGGTACAGCGCTTGACCGGGCGGGTCCGGGTCCCGGACTTCGGTTTCCGGTACGGCGTTCGGAGCCTCGGGGCGACCCTGACCAACACCTCGTTCTCGGTATCGTCCCTGGCCATGGCCGTGTGCCTGCTGGTGGGCATCACCCTGCTGGTGGAGAGCTTCCGCGAGACCCTGGTCCGCTGGGTGAACCGCTCGTTGCGCGCCGACGTCTACGTGACCGCTGCCGTCGGGACCCGGCCCGGGCCGGACGCCACCCTGAGCCCGCGGCTCGTGGAGGGGCTGGCCGGCGGGCCTCAGGTGGAAAGCGTCGATCCCCTGCGCCGTCTGTTCCTGCGGGTAGGCGGCCGGCGCGTGGCCGTGGTGGGGGTAGACCTGAACCGTTCGGCGGAGCAGCGGCGCCTGGCGGTTCTTTCGGGCGACGACGCCGTGGGTCGCGCGCTCCGGGACCGGGGCGTCCTCATCGGCGAGCCGTTGTCCCGGAGCGCGTCCGTCATAGTGGGGGACGTGGTGGAGATCGAAGGCCCGGAGGGACCGGTGCGGCTGCCGGTGTCCGGAATCTACCGCGATTACACGGAGGGCGGCTCGGTCACCATGGACCTCGGCCTCATGGCGGAAAACCTCGGGGCCGGGCCGCTCACCAGCATCGCGCTTCACCTGACGCCCGGCGCCGATGCGGAAGCAGCGGCGGCCGGTATCGAGAGCCGGTACCCACGGGACTCCCTGAGGGTCCGCAGCAACCGGCGGTTGAAGGAGGATGTGCTCCACGTCTTCGATCAAACCTTTGCGGTGACGCGGATTCTCCAGGTGATGAGCCTGATCATCGCCGCTTGCGCCATCACCCTGACCCTGTTGGTGGTGGCTCAGGAGAAGGCGAGCGAGATCGCCCTGTACCGCACCCTGGGCGCCTTCCGCAGGCAGGTGTTCCTGCTGTTCGTGAGCAAGGGGACGGCCATGGCGTTCCTGGGCCTGGCGCTGGGCTTCACCGGCGGTATCGGCCTCGGCGTGATCCTGATCTTCGTCATTCAGAAGAGCTACTTCGGCTGGAGCATCGAGTGGACCTGGCCGTGGCTGCCACTTGCCGGGGAAGCGCTTGCCATCGTGTGCGCGGCGGTGCTCGCAAGCCTGTACCCGGCGTTCAAGGCCAGCCGTACGCCGGCCAACGAGTTGTGTCATGCGGATGCGTGAACGGAGCGGTACCGGGCGTCGTCGCATCTTCTTTTTCCCGTTCGTCCCGAGCAGGTCAAGGGCCGACGGCCCGCGCCAATCGGGATATGGTCTCCGCCCGACCGGCGTGGCCGTCTGCATCCTTGCGCTGTTCGGGATCATTCTGTGGACTGGCCTGACAGTCTACGCCTGGACTCCCGCCCGGCCCGGCTACGTCTGGTCCTTTCCCCGGGACCACTGGGCGCGGGAGGGCTACAGGACCGAGTGGTGGTACTTCACCGGCCACCTGCGCACCGTAGAAGAGCCGGCGCGGCGTTTCGGTTACCAGTTCACGTTTTTCAGGATCGGCGTGTCACAGGACGCGCCGCCGTCCGGCTCGGCCTGGGCCGCCAGGGACATCATCATGGGCCACGCCGCCCTGACGGACCTGGACACCGGCCGTCACCGTTTCAGTGAGCTGGTGGTGCGGGCGGCCCCGCTCCTGGCCGGCTTCGGCCGCTATCCGGATACCCGGCTTGCCTGGAGCGTCGGTCCCCCGGGAACGCCGGAGCCGTGGGAACTCCGTTGGAACGGCGACGGCTTCGACTTCACCATGGCCGACGCCGGGAAATCCTTCGGCTTCAGCCTTTCCACTCGTCCGCTGAAGCCCGTGGTGTTCCAGGGTCCCGGCGGCCTGAGCCGGAAAGGGGATGGCGCCACCGAGGCCAGCCACTATTACAGCTTCACCCGCATGGCCACCACCGGCGCGGTCCGTGTGGACGGCAAGGATGTGGCCGTCAGCGGAACGAGCTGGATGGACAAGGAGTTCGGGTCCAACCAACTCGGCAAGGACAAGCAGGGGTGGGACTGGTTCAGCCTGCAACTCGACGACGGCCGCGAGGTCATGCTCTATCTGCTCCGCAGCCGCGACGGCGATACCCGCTACACCGGCGCCACCCTGGTGGATGCCGCGGGGGAGGTCCGTTACCTGGAGCCGGGGGAATGGGAGTTGAACGTCACCCGGGAATGGACGAGTCTGGTAAGCGGCGCCGCCTATCCCGCCGGATGGATGCTCCGGATCCCCGCCGCTGGCATGACCGCGGCCATCACCCCGAAACTCGCGGATCAGGAAAACAGGAGCGCGCTGGTTCCCGATCTGTACTATTGGGAAGGCTCCGTCCGGGTCGAGTCCGCAAGCGGGAAGCGCATCGGGCAGGGGTATGTGGAGCTTACGGGATACGGCGAGAACAGCAGGCCGCCGATTTGAGGTCCGAGGGGTCAAACCGAGGGTGTAGCCCTTGCGGTTGGGAGGTCGATCAAACGACTCGTCACGGAAAGGTCACAGGGGGTCGGAAACGATCCGCGCGGTGTACAAGTGCAGTGAAAGCGGTACGGCGTACTCCGGGCGGAGGTCCGTCCGGACGGCGTCGGGGGAACGGGAGGCCAGTGGCCGTCGGTTGCGTGGGCGCGTCCTCTCGGCACCGGGGAATGCCGGCCAGCCAGGCACCCGGTGAAGACGCCCTTCCGGAAACCTCATTCACTATTCCTCGTCTGACGTTTCGCTGTCAGCTATGGTAGGCGCCGTCGGCGTGGTCGGCAGGGTTACTTGGCGTTCTTCCATAAATTTCCGCTCGCCGGCTATCAGGGTATCCAACCGCGCTTCTATCAGACCAACGCGGTCGTCGCGTAACCGGGGGATCGAGTTTACCGGGAAGCCGTGTGTCGGTAGCAACTCCATCAGCACCTCGTCAGTCAAGCGAACCAAGTGGTCGAACGCTTGGCCGGCTTGTTCGGTGTCGAGGAACATGCGGTTCGCGGGGCTGCTGAAAAGCTCCCCGAGTGACCCTGGGTTGGAAAATACGTAGCCTACCGCCCTGGTTCCACGAGTAGCGAGCAACTGACCAGGATCGAGGTTTTCCGCACCTCGAAACGAACGAGGCTGAAGCGACGCGAGGTAGAGCAGAAAGGCACGTACGCGGGCGCTTCTGCCATCGAAGCGCTCGGGAAACGGCTGAGCCGGTGCGTTGAGATCAACGACGCTGAACCGGGTCCCCATGCCCTTGGCAAGGTCGCGGATTTCGCCCATCGCGCGGGTCGCTTGCGCGGGGTTGACTCCGCCGAACCAGCCGGTGAAAGAGGTCACCCAGAACCAGCGGTTCAGCAACTTGACCACTTCGTCTGCAGGCTGAGGGCACAGCCGAAAGAACTCACCGAGCAGCACAAGCTGGAGCCCATAGGGCAGCAATCGATCGGACGTAACGCCCAGACCCTTGAGAAAATCCAGCGCACCCCTGATTCCGTCCGCCGCCAAGTTGAAGACATGCGGTAGCTTTGCCCGGACCTCCTCCTTGACCATGAGGTCCGCCCAATCCTTGGCGTAAATGTCCCGGTCGAGGGCTGCAAGCACTCCTCTGAGAAGGAGGACGCGATCGAGATTTCCAAACCCCTTTCCGTGGAGCTCGTCCTGGAACTCGTCCAACTTCTTGGCAAGATGGAACTGCCCTTCCCGATAGGTTAGCGCGGAGACCATCTCGT
Source organism: uncultured Binatia bacterium (SeqCode) (assembly GCA_965214905.1). GTDB lineage: Bacteria > Desulfobacterota > Binatia > UBA9968 > JAJDTQ01 > JAJDTQ01. Next base: position 649,662 of record OZ243984.1, on the reverse strand, counting down.
CGGCCGTCATCTTGCGCCCCGTGCGATTGAGTCGCGCGAAGACCGTTACGGCGCTGTCGAGGTCCGCCTCGCGGATATGAATGAGTGGGAGCTGATAGTCCCGGAACGCGTTCGCCAGGCGATCTGCCTCGTCGAGCCATCGTCGGGCCACACTCTTGTCACCAACTTCCGATTCGATGCGGCGGCACGCGGTAAAGAATCCGGCCGTGTTAAGCAGGCTCCGCACCGGGAAATGCCGTGGTTCGACTCCCCCCGCCGGTGCTCGGAGGAACTCCCGGTTGTCGAGGTCGCAGTACACGCACCAGTCGACTTGATCCACTATCGAGTTCGCCCCGTCGGGTAACTGCAGCGTGCCTACAAGGGTCGACACGCGCTGCTGACCGTCGAGGAGGTAGCCAACCAGCCCGGTCGGGCGGGGGCTGACTTCGACCGGCCCGACATGCTGCGTGGTCTCGATAGTTTCCTCGGTGTCCCAGACGAGGATGGAGCCGATCGGAAAACCGCGCAAAACGCTGTCGAGCAAGGCGTGCAGGTCTGCCTGCTTCCAAACGAAAGTACGTTGGAACCTCGGCACGCGGATTTTTCCAGCCGCTATGCGTTCCACGAGTTTTCCCAGAAAAACAACCTCCGGGACGACCTCGGTACGACTGCGACTGCCGTCGGACATCTAAACCTCCTTTCGAATCAACTCGATGCCGCGTTCAAGGTCGCCTTGTCCACGGCGAAGCAGTTCCGTTTTGGCTTGCACGTTCCAGAGAGTCCAGCACGTGTATACGTTCGGCCCAAATCCATGAGAAAGAATCTTTCGGTCAGCGGACGACAGTCCATCGAAGAGTGCCCGCTCAATCACGGAGGGCTCTGCCGCCAAGCCATGCTTCATGTCGAAGAAATTCTTCTGATCGTCGTCGAGTCTGTCCCATGCTTCAACCAACCGGGCATGGTCTGTGCCTGCGTCTTGCCGCTCATCGAGGAGGATGCGAGGCAAGTAATTTTCGGCTTCCCGTTTGGCGAGGATCCAGCAGGGAACACTCCGGTTCTCACATTCACGATATAGCCTCCGAGCCGCAGAGCTGTCCGTGTCGTTCGGACTCCTCCTGTCGCTATCGATAATGGCGACCAACCGTGGAAGATACGGTTTTCCCTGTGTACGGCGCCTGACCTCTTCCGGCATTTGTCCTGCGCCGCCCAAGCTGTCAAATCGGATCGGCTCTCCCGGCCGACGCCAAAGTCGATGGAGGGATTTGTCGAGCTCTTTCACAACGCGGTTTACGAACGCGCCGTCACTGTGCCGATTTTCGACGAGGATCACGAGCGGTTCCTCGGCTAAACGGGCAGCGTCCTCGGGCTTTAGTTCATCCGCCGCATCCGGACACGCCGTCACTCGCACACGTCTTTCGTGGGGTGCCGAAGTCCATGCGCCGCGCTGAATCGACGCGACGAGCATTTGGCGCACCCAATCACCTTGACGTCCGCGGTCACCCATCCAGGTAGTGGCCTCGATTGTGTTGGGATCCGGCTGACTGGCTGTGTCCCACACGTGCCACCCATCCTCGATCTTGTACAGAATGCGGTCCAACCACGGGTGGGCATCCGGGTCGTTCGCTGCGTTGAAGTCGATCTCGATGAGCACCTGACTTATCCCTTCAGCCGGGCCGCGCGCCGGATAGCCAGGATTTCTTCATAGTCTTCGATGAAGACGCCGTCCGGCCAGCTATCCATCTCACCGTTCTCATTTATTTTGATTTTCCGCAGAATGGATCCACGCCCCGGCTCTGCGTGAACCCAGTACACAAGGACATTCTCGGCCGGCAGTCGCCCCTCCGCGACCCAGCGTCTCGCGCGGAGCAGGATCATCTCCGAGTGAGTCTCGACCACCATCGGCCGCGCGGATCCTGCGAGGTTATGGAGCAAGAGTTCCGCGATATCTGCGTGGGCTGCTGGATGGACTTCGGCCTCCGGATGCTCAATGATGTCGACACCCGGCGCCGCCCGGCGGGACGTGAGTGCCGTTGCCACAACCGGGAGAACGTGCGAAAGTCCCCGGCCGGATTGCACGAGTCGCACGTTAGCGCCGCGGGCCGGCTCTCGGACCTCCAGTTCAGAGTAGCTGCCTTGCGCCACAACATCGATACTCACCCCGAACGCCCCGCGATACCACTCGCGAACCGATTCCCTCAATGGGTCGTCCGCAGCCAGAGCCAAAGGCGTATTCCGCCCATTCGGTCCAAGATCCACAGGCGAGTGTTCTACCATGGTGAACGGCGACGCGAGCAGGCTGCGTGGGCACCTCAAATGGCGGATGCCGAGCGCCCAGGCTTTGAGAGTCTTTGCGTTGTCCGCGACCCAGTCCGCAAGATCATTCGGCTGCTCGGGGATCAGTCCTCGCCAATCGATCTCCCGCGACCCCTGCGCCCTGCCCGAGACGTGGACCTTGTAGGGGGATCGTTTATCGAACCCTTGTCTTTCCACCACAACCTCGTGGCCGTCACTCTTGAGGCTCCAAGCGGAAATCTGGCGTTCGGACGGGCGGTTCGGCGCTACCACATTCCTGACGGTGGCCGAGAGCGAAAACTCGTTGCGGTTGTCCGTCAAGGTGGCAGACAACCGCAACGAACCATGCACCGTGCGCCCGGTCACCAAATCCTCGAAAGTCTCCCCGTGGTGGATTCCACCAGACTCCAGCGGTAGCGGCTCTGAGGTGTCCTTCTCTGAAGAGGCCAAGCCGCCCGCCAGCAACTGAATCGCTAGAGCCAACGCCGTCTTACCCGCGTTATTGGCTCCTACCAGGATGGTCAGAGGAGCAAGTTCCATCTCGGCCGGCTCGGCATAGCCCTTATATCGTTCGAGACTCAACTTTCGGAGTTCCATTGCCTATCCCTTCAGGTCTTTCAACTTCTCGCTCCCCGGTCCTGGCCCGGTCTTCAAGTTCGTGGACCTCTCGCCCGAAATCGCTCTCGACTTTGCCGTAGTGGAACCGCTTCAGTTCCGGCAGAAGCTTGCCAAGGGGCGCTTGAAGAGCCAGCATCAAGGTCACGATCGCTGCCGGCCAAGCGAGCGCATCAATAACCAAGGCAACAAAGCCGAGCGCACCCCTCCTTTCTGGTTACCGCAGGGCTTGTGTTCGGACAACCGGCGGGATCATTGGGCCAGGAGTCTGTAGCGCGTAGCGGTTGGGGTGGATGTGTGTAGAAGGTCATGACAGGGACGGATGATTGCTGGGGTGCCTGAGTGGAAGATATTGGGAGGGATATCGGTTCAGCGGAGGTGTGCGAGGGCTTGGGAGTGGGTTTTTCAGGCCGGATTGGACTCGGCGGATTATTGACCGAACCATTGTCCGAACAGCTTGAGGAGGTTGCCGGCGCCGGGCCGGCCGATATACGTTCAGTCGTCATGACCGTGCCGATCACACCATCGACGCCGCGCTCGTCGCGACCGGTCTCGGCGCTGCCGGCCGACTGGCCGCCCCCGAGGACCGCACCGGTTGGGTTTACGTCGGGTATCCGCCGGGCGAACTGCCGCCGGCCGGTCCCGAACGGGATGACCGCCGGCAGTGCTCCGGGAGGTCTCGCGCCATGACCGGACAGACACCCATCGGACCGGGGACTCTGAGGAGGATCAGGGCCACGAACCTGCTGTCTTTCGGGCCTGAGGGGATCGACCTCGAACTGTCTGCCCTCAACGTGCTGATCGGTCCGAACGGCTCGGGAAAATCGAACCTGTTGGAGATCATCAGGCTGCTGCAAGCAGCTCCCCACGATCTGGCCGATCCCGTCCGCACCGGCGGCGGCGTCAGTGATTGGATTTGGAGAGGCCAGCCGCAGTCCTCGGCGACGGTCGAGGTCATCATCGACAACCCGCATGGAAACCAACCGCTACGGCACGTGATCGCGTTCAGAGAGTCCGGTCGCCGGTTCACCCTGGACGACGAGCGGATCGAGAACGAGAATCCCTACCCCGGACAACCCGACTCGTACTTCTACTACAGACTCCAGGGCGGGCGCCCCGTGCTGAACGTAATTGGAGACGTTGGAGACCGCCGGCGGCAGCTTCAACGGGATGACGTCGAACCCGATCGGTCGATTCTGTCGCAGCGGAAAGAGCCCGATCAGTATCCGGAGCTCGCCTATCTGAGCACGTTCTACGCGGGCATCCGACTGTACGGCTCCTGGGAGTTCGGACGGGACGCCGGCATCCGTGACGCGCAGAGAAGCGACGTTCGCCCGAGTCCGCTGGCCGAGGACCTGTCGAACCTTGGCATGTTCCTCAACCGGCTGACGCCGTACCCGGCCGCCAAAGCGCGTCTGAAGGAGCATCTGACCGAGCTTTACGAAGGCATCACCGACTTCGATCTCTACTTCGATCCGAACTCCGTACAACTCATCTTCACGGAGGGCGATTACTCGATCCCGGCATCGCGCCTGTCCGACGGCAGCCTCAGGTATCTCTTTCTCCTGGCCGTGCTGCTGGACCCGAAACCGCCCAGGTTCCTGGGGATCGAGGAGCCTGAGCTGGGGCTGCACCCGGACCTGCTTCCCAAGCTGGCGGATCTGCTGGTCGACGCGTCAAGCCGGTGCCAGCTTCTCGTGACGACGCACTCCGACTTGCTGGTCGACGCGCTGTCCGAGCAACCGGAGTCGGTGGTCGTATGCGAGAAGCACGACGGCCGCACCAGCATGAGGCGTCTCGACCGATCGGACCTCGCCCGCTGGCTCGAACGGTACGGGCTGGGGCAGCTCTGGACCAAGGGGAAGTTAGGAGGTGTGCGCTGGTGAGGGCGAAGATCCATGTCGAGGGCGGTGGGCCGCCTGACAGGCTCACCAACATTCGATGTCGTGAGGGGTTCCGCAAGCTGCTTGCCAAGTGCGGCCTGGACGATAGCAGACTCCAAGTGACCGCCTGTGGCGGAGGTGGAGATGCTTGGAACGACTTCCGGGACGCACATGCGGATGCCGGGGACCAATACTATGTCGCGCTGCTGATCGACAGCGAGTCTCCTGTTGCGAACAGGGAAGAGACGTGGAAACACCTCACCGAAAAACGTAGCTGGCAGCGCCCTCCCGACGCCCGGGATGACCAAGTGTTTTTCATGACCACGTGCATGGAGACCTGGATCGTAGCGGATCGGTCGGCCTTGCGCGCGCACTTCGGTCAGTGCCTTCTGGTCGACGAACTTCCCGACCTCGACGGTCTGGAGGAGTTGAGGCCCGGCACCGTGAAGAATCGGCTGCAGGACGCCACCCGGAGCTGTCCGGCCCCTTACCGCAAGGGGCGGAATTCGTTCGAGGTGCTGAGCAGACTCGATCCGACCGTTCTGGAAGAACACCTGCCGAGCTTTCGCCGGGCGCGCCGAATCCTGACCGAAAAGCTTGGCGTCAGGGTGGGGTTCGGCTGACCCGGACGACGCTCGTGATGGAGACCGCGTCTGCTGTCGGCGGCCTATACCGTACGCGCGTTTTGGGACTCACCCGACGCCGACGGGCGACCGTGGTAGGATGATCGGCGAGCGTCGCCACGAAAGGATCGCTCGCCAACCGTACCCCTTATTGTATTATTATGTTCAGGACACTACACTACGTTACGTCCGGTGTCCGAAATTTCGAGTGACGGGAGACAAGTGTGATCGGACGCTGATCAGGAAACAAGAGGTACACCGAGAATGCTGAAGACCCCCCCCCTCCTCTTGCTCAAAGGCATGGCGACGTTAATTCCCGGCGTGCATCCGGCGTTCCGGCGCGGAATAGGCATGCATGCGGGCTCGTACCATTACTCAGTCTGGTTGCGGCACTTGGTCAAGGCAGGCGAGAACGGACTGCCAACGAACCCGGGGGTGGTTGCCGAATTGGGCCCCGGCAGTTCGTTGGGCACGGGCTTGGCGGCGCTTCTTACGGGCGCGGAGCGCTACTATGCCTTCGATATCGTCCAACACGCCAACGTTGCAGGAAACCTCAAGGTGTTTGACGAGTTGATCGAGCTCCTGCGCAGTCGAGCGGATATTCCGGACGATGATGAGTTTCCGCGTGTCACACCAAAATTATCGTCATACCGGTTCCCCCACGAGTTGTTACCAACCGCCCGGATCGAGGGGCTCTTGAGCCCGGCGCGGATCGCCAGATTACGCCGGTCGATTGCCATGCCCGAATCGGACGACTCGTGTATTCGCTACGTCGTGCCTTGGTACAATGCCGAGGTTATCGAGACCGACTCAGTCGACATGGTGTTTTCACAGGCCGTGCTCGAGCACGTCGACAATCCGGCTTTTACCTATAATCAGATGTACCAGTGGCTCAAGCCCTGCGGGTTCATGTCCCACGATATCGACTATCGCTGTCATCACACGGCCAGAGACTGGAACGGCCATTGGACCTACTCGGATATCACATGGAAGGTGCTTCGCGGCAGAAGGCCGTACTTTCTTAATCGTTGGATGCACAGCTGGCACGTCCAAGCAATGAGGAAGGCCGGCTTTCAGATCGTTGTCGAAAAGACGACACGACAGCCATCCAGGATTGAACCGCGACACTTCGCGCCGCGATTCTGCGATAGCGAGGCGGATCTCACCACCGAAACTGCTTTCATACAAGCCCGGAAGCTGCGCGTGCAGGTTGATACACGGAGCCCGTCCGGGTCTGTGTGATGTTGCGGCGCAGCGACGTCAGAGTGGGATTTTCCGGAATCTCACCCTGACCCCTCTTATCCCTCTTGTCTCCGGTTGTTCACGCGGGTTTGAAGCTGGATGCTGAACGGTATATTCTCGGCGTCGTGGAGCGGAACCGTAAACATGGGACGGCGCCCGGCGGACGCGCCATGTGCGCGGCCGTTGCTGCGGCGGTTCTCGTCTTCGCAAGCGGTGCGTGGGTGCGGCAGCCCGCCTCTGCTTCCGACCGTGCCGTGGTCGGGGTCTTCGACCGGGAACGTCCCTTGCGCTTCGACCACCTTTGCGCGGAACCCGGCCGCAGTTACGGTGCCTACCGGCAGGCTTACGCCTTCTTCGCGGACCCGGCGGCGGGCGAAGGTCATGCAGCGCTGGTGTTGGCCAACGTCATCGTGGGTTGGATCGCGGGACAGGCCGGCCCGAACGGCGTCGGTCTGAGGATCGTGAAGATGCGGATGCGCCTGCCTGCGGAATGGCGCGGCGCGAGGTTCGGATTGGCCTTGCAGATCGTCGACGTCGATTCGAGGCGGGCGGTCACGGGCACGCTGTCAACGAAGTTCAACCACTCCACGGGCGATTCCTATCCCGAAGAGGAGGCGTATCGGGTGTCCGCGTCCGGGGAAGTGGACTGGGTCGAGTTCCTGGAGCCGGAGGAGAGAGTCTCGAAGGAGACTCCCGATTACAGGCACTCTCAATCGATACGCGTTGACGGCAGGGACGTTCCCGCGGCGGACGCTGCGCTGACCCTCAACCTGATGGTGGAGAACGAAAGGACGAGTTCCCGTCTGGTGCTGGCGGGTCCGGTCCTGGACGATCTTGAGTCCCTGCTGCAAATCGAGCGGCCCACACCGCGTGTGCTGGGCTTTTTTCAAACGCTGAACCCGTTTCAGAAGGGCGGCCTGTGGGACTGGCTGAGCACCGGGCGGAGGTATCAACCGTGCCTTCAGGCCCGGAAACAGGCCAAGCGGGCATTCGACCTGCGGTTCGGGCGCTCCGCGTCGGAGCCGCGCTGAAATACCGCCGATAAACCGCGGGAGAGGCGATTCACATGGATTCGTGGGAGGACTACCATGTCGGACATCAATGAAGTCGGCGCCACCGCGTTCTTCATCGCGGGTATCCGGGCGCAGGAAAAGGACCGGGAACATCCGCTGTTCAATGACCCCTATGCGGAGTGGTTCATCAACGACGACATCCGGGAGAAGGTCCGGCAGGTGTTCACGGTGCTGCCGGAAGGGATGGAGCTGGTCCGGTACCGCTCCTGCCTGTTCGATGACATCATCCGGCGCGAGATCGAGAACGGGATGCGTCAGATCGTGATTCTCGGCGCCGGGTTCGACATGCGGCCGCTGGTGTTCGAGACCGAGGGGGTGCGTTTCTGCGACGTGGATCAGCCGGCGGTGCTGGAGTTCAAGAGCAAGGTGCTGGAGAGCCGCGGCGTGGCTCCCTGCGCGGGCATACCGTGCAACTATCTGGAGGTGGACCTGCCCGCGAGGCTGGCGGAGGCGCAGTTCGATCTCGACGCGCCGATGCTGTTCATCTGGGAAGGCAACACCATGTACCTGCCCGAGGAGTTGATTTACGGCTTCCTCCGCGGGCTGCACGGCCGGATTCGGTCCTTCAAGATCGCCTTCGATTTCTTCTCCAGGAGCGTCATCGACCGGACTACCGGCGACGAGCGGGTCACCGCCACCACCGATGCGTTCCAGAAAACCCTGAACGTGAAATGGCTGACCGGCTTCGACGATCTGTCCATCGTCGAGGAGCGTACCGGCCTGAAGGCTGCCGAGTCCGGCACCCTGTTCGATTTCGGCAGGCGGGTGGCCCCCGATGCTCCGGAGAACGTCCCCGAGTTGAGCTTGTACCGGTACGGAATCATGACCTCCGGGGCGGCTTGAGCAGCCACGTCGCGCCTTGCCGACCCCAGGGAATTCCTGCGCAGCCCGTCCACGGCCGCATCCTGTCCACGGCCTGTTCAGGACACCCCGCCAGGCTCCTCTACGGCGCCCGGCCCCCTGTCCACGAGGTGTGCCGCCTTGCCAGCGAATCCTCCGCCGGCGTGCTGCGCCGGCGGAGGAAGCTTTGGCGCAGGACGTACCCGGCCCGGTGTTCGGCCGCGTGGCGGCGCAGGAGGGCCAGGGCCGCGGACAACGGGCCGCGTCCCAGACGATAGTCATCCACCACCGCAGCGAGCTGTTTCCGGCTGTCGGCGTCCAGCCGCTCCGACAGGAAGCCCGCCAGATGCTGTAGCGCGTTGGTGTTGGTTTTCCTCGTCGCCGGCTGTTTCAGCGCCTCCATGAAAGCGTTGCCGTATCGGGTGGTCACGACCTCCAGCGAAGCCTTCCCGGCTTCCGCCAACAGGCGCCCCATAAGCCGCAGGCGCCTCTCGCTGTGGGCCAGAAGGGTCAGCTTGTGGGATGCATGAAAGTCCATCAGCCTTGACAACGACGGCGGCCCCTCGCCGAGGCAGGCGCGCCAGTCCCGGTACGCGTGAACGCGCTCGATGAAGTTTTCACACCGCGATGCATCGGCCAGCCGGTTTTCCGCTTCGACGGGCAGCAGCGGCAGGGCCTCCGCCAGCGCCCGGGCGAACAGTCCGGCGCCCGCGTGGCGGGTCTTCCCGGACTCCGCGTGAACCGGAACGCGGTCCGGCCCGCAACTCGGTGAACCCTTCTTGAGAACGAACCCGGACACCTCCAGCTTCGCCATCTCCGCCGCCCGCTGCCGACCATACCGTTGCATGACCTCGGTCCAGTCCCTGCCGGAATCCTGTCCGCGCATGTGGGGCGTCTGCGGGTCCCCGAAGAGCTCCACGGGTTCCCGCGGCACTCCCATTCCCACCTCCATCTCGGGACAGACGGCGACGATGTCGAAGCAGCGGGACAGCGTATCGGTGACGGTCCGGTGGCTTTTGTGCCCGCCGTCGTAACGGACCGGATGGCCCAGGAGGCAACCGCTCACACCGATTCGGAGCCTGGGGGACCGAACGCCTGGTTCCACATCAGCGAAGGTCGGCTCGGTCGCCTCGGTGACGTCTTCCACGGCGGTCGGCTTCTCCACTTCCTGGTTGGGGAAGAACCGTGTCATGAGCCCTGTTTCCCGTTCAGGATGAACTATAGCGCAGTGTCCCTTATGAGGTAATATGAAGGCAGGGTTTCGCGTCCACGCCACCGGAGCCCCGCCGGCCCACGTGGGACCGCGCGCCCGATATCGTTCGGCCTGGAGGTGTCTTGTGAAAAAGAGGGGTCTCCTTGTCATTCTTGTCGTTCTCGCTCTTGTCCTTGGGGTCCCGGCGCACGTCCTCGGCCAGGAGTTTACCGCCGAGACCCTTGACGCCGTGGTCAGGGTGCGGGCGGAGGTGCCTGCGGACGCGCGCACCGCGGCTTCCCTCGGGCCGTTGCGGGAAGGCAGCGGTGTCGTCATCGATTCCAATGGCCTGGTTCTGACCATCGGCTACCTGATTCTCGAGGCGTCGCATGTGCAGATCACCGACTCGACCGGAAGGAGGGTGCCGGCCCGGGTCCTGGGTTACGATCATGCCACGGGTTTCGGCCTGCTCCGGTCCTGGTCCGCCGTGGGAGGCGCTCGGCCCATGCCGCTGGGGTTGTCGGAAGACCTGGACCGCGGTTCCGAGGTCCTGATTCTGAGCTACTCGGGGAATGGCCCGTCAGGACAGGGCGCCTACGTGGCATCGCGCCGGGAGTTCGCCGGTTACTGGGAGTACCTGCTGGAGCGGGCGATCTTCACCGTGCCCCACCATGCCGCGTTCGGCGGGGCGGCATTGATCGACCGGGCCGGCACGCTGCTGGGCATCGGCTCGCTTCAGGTCCCGGAGGCGATTCCCGGCCAACCCGTGCCGGGCAACATGTTCGTCCCCATCGATCTGCTGAAGCCGATCCTCTCGGACCTCACCTCGAAGGGGAGATCCGGCGCCAGGCCGAGACCGTGGCTCGGCGCGCAGATGGAAGAGGTGGGTGGACACGTGGTGGTTCGTCGTGTATCCAGGGGAGGGCCGGCGGCGCGGTCCGGACTGCATGCGGGCGACCTCGTCGCGGGGGTGGATGGAGTTGCCGTGGAAGGACTCGCCGACGTGTACCGCAAGGTCTGGGCACTGGGCGCCCCCGGAGTGAGCGTGCCGCTCAACATTCTCAAAGGGGTTCGAGTCGAGGAGGTGCGCGTCGTGTCGGGTGACCGCTACGACTACCTGCGATTGAACCCAGGCCATTAGTGGGGTGTTCCGAATGGCTGTGGATCCCCGGCGGGTCCTTTCCGCCGTGGGCTGCGTGGCTCCGCCTCGCGTGGTATCGGCCAGGGCTCGTGGTCGCGCCTTGCCGACCCCGGGAATTCCATCGCCACCTGTCCACGGCTGATTCAGGACACTCCAGCAGGAGCCTGTCGGATTTGGCGGATGTGCCGGTCCTCGGCTCGGTCCTGGGGGCCGGGGGTCGAAAAGCCGGTCGCGCCGAGGAGAGACCGTGACCTTTACCGAACGCCGCCGACAGTATCGCCGGTTCCTCCAGGGCTCCGGTTGCCTGTACCCGGCGTCGGTATTCGATCCGGTGTCGGCCCGGCTTGCCGAAGCCGCAGGTTTCGAGATCGGCATGCTGGCGGGCTCCATTGCCTCGGCCACGGTGCTGGGGGCGCCGGACCTCGTCGTGCTGACCCTGACGGAGTTCGCGGAGCAGGCGCGCCGCATCGCCCGGGCCGGCCGGCTGCCGCTGATGGTGGACGCGGACCACGGTTACGGCAATGCCCTGAGCGTCATGAGGACCGTAGCGGAGCTCGAGGCCGCCGGCGTCTCGGCGCTCACCATCGAGGATACCCGTCTCCCGAGGGGCTTCGGGCAGGACCGGGACGGGTTCATATCGGAGGGGGAGTTCGCCGGGAAGGTGAGGGCGGCGGTGTCGGCGCGGTCGGATCGGCAGTTCGTGGTGCTGGGCCGGACCGGCGTGCTCCCGACCCAGGGGATGGACGCCCTGGCGGCGCGCGTGAAGGCATGCGAGGCGGCCGGCGCCGACGGCGTCTTCTTCACCGGAGTGAAATCCCGGGACCAGGTCCGGGTCATTCATGCCATGACCCGCCTGCCGGTGGTGCTGGGCACCCTACCGCCGGAGCTCCACGACCGCGAGTTTCTAGCCGCCAACGGCGTCCGCATCGCCCTCCAGGGCCACATGCCCTTCCAGGTGGCGGTGCAAGCGCTCCGGACGTCGTACGCGCACCTGCGGGAGGGGCGCCCGCCCGCCGATCTCAAGGAGCAGGCGGCGTCCCCGGAGCTGATGGACCTCGTGCTGGGCCGGGATCGATACGACGCCTGGACCGAAGAGTTCCTGTAAGCCCCGCGCGTCGGAATGGCCGTTGACGGGTGTAGGGGCAGGTTTCAAACCCGCCCGTGCATGCACCATCGAGTGGGAACAAAAGGGCTTCAGCCGCAAGGGAGAGCGGCAGGCCGCCGATGTGCCCGTGCACGCGCCGATCGTGTGGGAGCACGACGCGCACCCCGATTCCCGACCAGGAGGTAGATCCACATTCAAGATTCGACATCCACCCCGGCCGGTCGTATCGGCCAAGTCGCCCTGGGCTTCCTGCACATGGGCTTCAACCGCGGCATCCGCGGCTCCTACGCGGTGTTCTATGTCGCCCTGTTCCGGGCCTTCGGGTGGTCTCGTGGAGTCACCGCCACGGCGCTGTCCATCTCGGTGCTGGTGGAAGGGATCTCCATGCCGCTGGCGGGCTCCCTGGTGGATCGCTGGGGGTCGCGCAAGACCCTGGTGCTGGGGGGACTCCTGCTCGCTGTCGGACTGGCGTTCAGCGGCACGGTTGCGTCGTTGTGGCAGCTCTACCTCTGGGTCGGGGTGGTCACCGCGCTGGGTCTCGGGCTCATGGGCATGGTGCCCCACGTGGCCATCATCGCGCGGCAGTTCACCCGGCGCCGGGGCCTGGCCATGGGTCTGGCCTGGGCCGGCGGCGGCCTCGGCATCGCCGCCCTGCTGCCCGCGGCCCAGTTCCTGGTGGACCTGTGGGGTTGGCGGCTGGCCTACGCGGGCATGGGAGTCCTGGCCGTCATCCTCGTCGTACTGCCTTCGGGCATTCTCATGCCCCGTGACAAGCCGGCTCCGCCCAAAGCCGTGGATCAGCCGGTGACGGCAGGCGGGGACTGGACCGTCGGCGAGGCCCTGACCAGCACCATGTTCTGGCTGCTCTTCGTCTCGCGCGTGGTCGCCAGCATGGGCAATCAGATCATCACCAACCATCAGGTGGCGCACGCGGTGGATATCGGCTACCCGCCGTTTTTCGCCGCCGCCGTCCTGGGCCTCATGGGGGTGTTCAGCATCTTCGGCCGGGTTCTCTTCGGATTTCTGACGGATGTCCTGAGCCATCAAATGGTGTATACGCTGGTCCAGGCGGTTTCCTCGGCGGGGATCCTGGCGCTGGTGGCGGCCGGCAGTACGGACTACCCCATCCTGCTCTATACCTATGCCGCCTGCTACGGCCTGGGTCAGGGGTCCAGGGCGCTGGTGCTGTCGGCCATCTCCGCCGACGTGTTCCTCGGACGCAACTTCGGCGCCATCTACGGCTACTTCACCATGAGCATCGGGATCGGCGGAGCGGTGGGGATATGGCTGGGAGGCTTCCTGCACGATGTCTACGGCAACTATACGATCCCGTTCATGATCGCTTTCGGGAACTTCATGGTCTCCATACTGATGGTGTGGGGCATACGGTTCCTGAAGGGCGGCAGGGAGCAGGCGTTCGGATGAACCAGCGTCGGAAACCCGGTGTCCCGTCCGGTCGATTCGCATGACAAGGTGCGCAGGATTCCTCGTTGTCGGCAAGGCGCGGCCAAGAGCAGCGGCGGACGCCGCGCGAGGAAGCGCAACGCAGCCGACGGCAAGGAAGACCGGCAGATTATCATGCGCATCAACCGGACAGGACACGGGCGGAGCGCCGGCGTCCGTGGGGTGATCGCATGTTCTACCGGTTCGATTTCGAGGCGGCCTTCTATCCCGCCCTGGAGCGGTTACCGTTCCACGTCAGGATGAAGCTCGACACGGCGGGGGTCCGGGTGTCGTTGAGCACTTGGCGCGCGTTGACCCTTGAGGAGCGCCGGGCGCTGTGCCATCTCCCGGCGGACACGGACGAAGAGAAGGAGGTGTTCGCCTCGTTCCTTGCGGCTCTGGCGAAGACGCGCGCCGGCGTCGAAGCCGAGCGTCGTCCGGCGGTGGATACGGGCGAGTGGGCCGCGGCCGCGGTGCCGGGGTCGGTGGCCTCGCGCAGCGAAGGGGAGGGCGTGCCCGTGACCCTTTCCGAGTGGAGCCGCTGGGCCGGCCACGAACGCTACGCCCTGTACAAGACCGCCCTGTCCAAGGACCCCGACCTTTTCCATCAGGCCCTGCGGGAATTGCGGTTGAGGCTGTGCTCCTGACGAACCCCTGGCCGGCAAATCTTCGCTTGTGCTCGTGCAACCGTTGTGGAATCATTCACTCGAGGTCCGCAGGGCATGAGTTTCTGTCGGGGTTCGAGACGGGAAGGTGAATGAGCGCTGAAACGGACAAGGTCGGCTCGGCCATCGTCCTGGTCGGCGGCATGAGCCGCCGTATGGGCCGGCCCAAGGCCATGCTTCCTTTCGGTGGCGAGCCCCTGATCGTGCAGGTGCTCCGAAGGCTCGAGTCCCTGTTCCCGGACCTCGTGGTGGTGGCCGCGCCCGAGCAGGAACTGCCGGATCTGCCCGCCACGCTGGTGCGCGACGAGGTGGCGTATCAGGGCCCGGTGGGCGGCATCTGCTACGGACTCGGGGCCTGCAACGGCGCCGCCGGGTTCGTGACCTCCTGCGACGTCCCGTTCCTCAGCCTCCCCCTGATCTCCTTCCTGACCTCCCGGCTCACGGATCACGATGTGGTGGTGCCGTACTGGGAGGGGCGCTTGCAACCCTTGCACGCCGTGTATCGGCGCTCGGTGTTGCCGTTGCTGAAACGGCAGCTTCGGCGCGGCGAACTGCGCCCGGTCTTCCTCTACGACAAGGTCCGTACCCTGAAGGTGGAGGAGGACGAGGTGCGCACCCTCGATCCCGACGGTTCGAGCTTCTTCAACATGAACACCCCGGAAGACTACGCCGAGGCCCTGGCCCGCTGGCAGGAGCCGTCCACGGGCCCGGCGTCTGCCCGTTGCGAAGTCGAGCTCTTCGGCGTGGCCCGGCTGCGGGCGCGGACGGGCCGCGTCTCGGTGGAGTTGCCCGAGCCGGCGACGTTGGCGCAGGTACTGGCCGCGCTGGGCCTCAAGCTGCCGGCGCTGGTGGGTCCGGTCATCACGGAGGCAGGGGACGGCCTCACCGCCGGCCACGTGTGCAACCTCAACGGGCACGACTTCGTGCGGGATACCAGTCGCCCGGTGGCGCCCGGGGACCGGCTCCTCATCATGTCCAGCGATGCCGGAGGATGACGGTGCACGGGTTTCACGACCGGTTGCTGCACGTGGATCTGGGGGCCGGCCGTCACCATTGGCAAGAGACCGGAGAGGGCCGCCTGCGGGCTTTCGTCGGCGGCATCGGCCTTGGCACGAGCCTGCTCTGCGATTTCGCGCCGCCGGGAGTGGAGCCCCTGGCCCCCGAGAATCCGTTGATCCTCGCCAGCGCGCCGCTGGCCGGCACCGGGCTCACCACCACGGCCAAGTACGCGGTGGTGACGAAGTCGCCTCTTACCGGTTTCATTGCCGACTCGCTTTCGTCGAGCTTCTTCGCGCTGGAGCTCAAGGCGGTGGGGGTGGATGCGGTGGTGGTGACGGGCCGGGCCCCCGGCCCCTCCTGGCTGTTCATCGGCAACGGCAGGGTGGAGCTGCGGGACGCGCGCCATCTTTGGGGACGGAGCGCCGCCGATACCGAAACCGTCATCCGTGGCGAGCTCGGCAACGACGCCGTGAGGGTGGCTGCGGTGAGCACGGCGGGCGAGAATCAGGTGCGCTTCGCCACCATCAGCAACGAGGGGCGGCACGCGGGACGCGGCGGCGTCGGCGCGGTCATGGGGTCCAAGAACCTCAAGGCCGTCGCGTTGTCCGGTGCGGCCCCGGTCTCGGTAGCGGACCCCGAGGGGGTGGCGGCCGCGGCTGCCACCCTGCGGCAGAAGAGCGTCGGCCAGCACACCGCCAAGTACCGGGAGGTCGGCACGGTGGCGAACCTGGCGGTGTTCGACCGGCTCGGCGCCCTGCCCACGCGGAACTTCCAGCAGCCGACCTTTGCGGCCGCCGACGGTCTGAGCGGCGAGAGCCTGAACGAGAACAGCTTCAGCCGTCGGCACGGTTGCGCCTCCTGTACCATCCGCTGCGAACGGCTGTTCAGGTCGCGGTCCGGAACCGAGCAGCGCATGGAGTACGAGACCCTGTTCGCTCTGGGGCCGCTGTGCGGCATCGAAGACCCGGACGTGGTGCTGGAAGCCGCCCGGCTGTGCGATGAGCACGGCCTCGACAGCATCAGCACCGGAGGCACCCTGGCCTGGGCCATGGAGTGCGTGGAGCGGGGGCTTCTGCCGGAGGCGGACGGTCTGCGCTTCGGTTCGGCGGAGGCGGTGCTCGCGGCCATACCGGCCATCGCCGCGCGCCGGGGCTTCGGCAATCTCCTGGCCGAGGGGTCCCGGCGCGCGGCGATGGCGTTGGGCCGGGGCTCCCTCGACTGGGCCATGCAGGTGAAGGGGCTGGAACTGCCCGGATACGAGCCCCGGAGCCTCAAGACCATGGCCCTGGGTCTGGCGGTGAGCCCGCGGGGCGCGTGCCACAACCGTTCCGGCGCCTACGAGGCGGATTTCTCCGGCGCGGTGGACCGTCTGAAGTCCGGGCCGGGCCGGGGCGCGCTGGTGGCGGCGTCGGAAGACCATGCCGCGGCGCAGGATTCCCTCATCGTGTGCAAGTTCCTGCGGCGCTGCTTCAGCGACTTCTACGCCGAAGCCGCGGATCTTCTGGCCAAGGTCACGGGCTGGGACTACACCGGGGACGAGCTCCGGCGCGCCGCGGAGCGGATCCATACGCTCAAGCGCTGGTTCAACCAGCGCGAGGGCTGGCGCCCGGAGGACGACGGGCTCCCGTCCCGTGTGCTCACGGAGTCCCTGGCCACGGGTGCGGCCCAGGGCACGCGCCTCACCCGTGAGGAGCTCCGGGAGATGATCCGGGATTACTACGGCGCCCGACGATGGGACGAAAACGGCCGCATCCCCGAGGCCAGGCTCAAGGAGTTGGGATTGAACGAGTTGCCGCATGGAGGAGAGCGCAATGCCGAGCGATGAAGTCCGCCGTTTGCTCAAGGTTTTCGGCATCGCCGTGACGACGTTGGAGGATGCCGTGGGTGACGGGGTCGCGGCCGATCAGGTGGCCCGGTGCGCGGCGGACGCCCGCCGGCGTCTCGACGAGGTTGCCGCGCTCATCGCGCGTCTCGAAGGGGAGGGGGCGTGAGCGGGCGCGGACGGCGCCGTTCACGGCCGTTGAACAGGGGAGCCTGAGACCATGGCCGACAAGCAGGAGCCGCCGCGGCGGCGCAGGCACCCCGGCTCGGGCCGGGGCCGCGGCCGCAGCCGTCCCAGGGGACGGCAGGTCGACCCGGATGCGCTCGATCAGGTCCGCGCGCTGTTGGGGGACCGGCCGCGGCGCCGGGATCTCCTGATCGAGCACCTGCACCGCATCCAGGACCGGTACCAGGTTCTGTCCGCGGCCCATCTGACGGCGCTGGCGGACGAGATGGGTCTGGCCCTGGCGGAAGTCTACGAGGTGGCGACGTTCTACGCCCACTTCGACGTGGCCAGGGAAACCGCGGCTCCGCCCCCGGAGGCCACCGTCCGGGTATGCGACGGCCTCGTCTGCGAAATGATGGGCGCGCAAGGGCTGCTGGCGGTGCTGCGGGGGGCGTTGGGGTCGGGCGTCCGGGTCCTGCCCGGACCCTGCATGGGCGGTTGCGACCGCGCTCCGGTGGCCAGGGTGGAACGCCGCACGGTGGTCCGGGCCACCGTGGACGAGGTGTCGGCGTCGGTGCGGCGTCAGGAATTCCAGCCGGACGTGCCGCGGTACAGGGACCATGAAGCATACGTCGCGGATGGCGGATATGCGCTGCTCAAGGAATGCGTCGAAGACCGCCGGAGCCGGGAGGATGTGGTGGAGAAGGTGTCGGCGTCGGGGCTTCGGGGTCTCGGCGGCGCCGGCTTTCCCACCGGCCGCAAGTGGCAGATCGTACGCGGTTATCCCGGTCCGCGGCTCATGGCGGTGAACGCGGACGAGGGCGAGCCCGGGACCTTCAAGGACCGCTATTTCATGGAGAGCGATCCCCACCGTTTCCTGGAGGGGCTGTTGATCGCCGCCTGGGCGGTGGAGGCGGAGGCCGCCTACATCTATCTGCGGGACGAGTACGCCGAGGTCCGGGAGATCTTGTCCCGGGAACTCCCCGGGCTCCGGGAAGCCGGTCTGGGAGCCCACGTGGAGTTGCACCTGCGCCGTGGGGCCGGGGCCTACATCTGCGGCGAAGAGTCGGCCATGATCGAGAGCATCGAGGGCAGGCGCGGGCTGCCGCGGCATCGGCCGCCCTACGTCGCGGAGACCGGCCTGTTCGGCCGGCCCACTCTGGTGCAGAATGTCGAGACCCTTTTCTGGATACGGGATATCCTCGATAAGGGGCCGGAGTGGTTCACGGCCCAGGGCCGCAACGGCGGCGCCGGCCTCCACGCCTATTCGGTATCGGGCCGGGTGGCGCGGCCGGGCGTGAAGATCGCCCCCACCGGCATTACCGTGCGCGAGCTGATCGACGAGCATTGCGGCGGCCTGCTGCCGGGCCACCGCTTCAAGGGGTACCTCCCCGGCGGCGCCTCGGGCGGCCTGCTGCCGGCTTCCATGGCCGACCTGCCGCTCCGGTTCGGCTCCCTCGAGCCGCACGGCTGCTTCGTCGGCTCCCACGGCGTGGTGGTGCTCAGTGACCAGGACGACGTGAAGGCCGTGGTGCGGAACCTGATGCGGTTCTTCAAGCACGAAAGCTGCGGACAATGCACCCCGTGCCGGGTGGGGACGGAGAAGGCCGTGGGGCTCCTGCAACGAACATCGTGGGACGAACCTTTGCTGGAGGCCCTCGGCGACGCCATGGCGGACGCTTCCATCTGCGGCCTCGGCCAGGCGGCGCCCAACTCGGTACGCTGCGCGTTCCGTTACTTCCGGGAGGAGTTGGCGTGAGCGTGCGTTTCATCCTCGACGGCCGGGAAGTGGAGGCGGCGGCCGGTGAGACCATCTGGCAGGCGGCCGAGCGGCAGGGGACGGTGATCCCGCACCTGTGCCACGACCCGCAGCCCGGTTACCGGCCGGACGGCAACTGCCGCGCGTGCATGGTGGAAGTGGAAGGAGAGCGTGTGCTGGCCGCCTCGTGCATCCGGCGGCCTGCCGCCGGCATGGAGGTGCACACGGACAGCGAGCGGGCGCGGAATGCGCGCGGGATGGTGCTGGAGTTGCTGATGGCGGACCAGCCCGGCCGGGAAGCCGCGCACGATGCCGGGTCGCGTCTGTGGCAGTGGGCCGACCGCCTGGAGGTGGCGGCGAGCCGGTTCCCGGCCCGTGACGCCCCCGCTCCCGACGCCAGTCATCCGGCCATGAGGGTGGCCCTCGACGCCTGCATCCACTGCACCCTGTGCGTGCGCGCCTGCCGCGAGGTGCAGGTGAACGATGTCATCGGCATGGCCTACCGCGGCGGCAGCGCCAAGGTGGTCTTCGACTTCGATGACCCCATGGGCGAGAGCACCTGCGTGGCCTGCGGCGAGTGCGTGCAGGCGTGTCCCACCGGTGCCCTGACCGCGGCGTCGCTGGTGGATGCCGCGGGCGTGGACAAGGGTGAGGCCCTCACCGAGGTTCCCAGCGTCTGCCCCTATTGCGGCGTGGGCTGCCAGATCGACTACCGGGTCAGGGACGACGCCATCGTCGCGGTCCGGGGCCGCAACGGGCCCTCCAATCAGGGCCGCCTGTGCGTCAAGGGCCGGTTCGGTTTCGACTACGTCAGCCACCCGCACCGGCTCACCGTGCCGCTCCTTCGCTGCGAGGACGCGCCCAAGGACGCCTCGGCGGACATCGATCCGGCGAATCCCTACAGCCACTTCCGCGAGGCCGCCTGGGAGGAGGCGTTGGACGCGGCGGCAGCGGGTCTCCGCAGGATACGGGACCGGGACGGCGGCGACGCTCTGGCGGGTTACGGCTCGGCGAAGGGTTCCAACGAGGAGGCATACCTGGTGCAGAAGCTCGTACGCACGGGCTTCGGCACCAACAACGTGGATCATTGCACCCGGCTTTGCCACGCGTCGTCCGTGGCGGCGCTGATGGAGGGCATCGGCTCCGCGGCCGTGACCGCGCCCTTCACCGCCTGCGCGGACTCGGACGTCATCATCGTCATCGGAGCCAACCCGACGGAGAACCACCCGGTGGCGGCCACCTGGTTCAAGCAGGCGGCCATGCGCGGAGCGACGCTCATCGTGATGGACCCCCGGGGTCAGGCCTTGCGGCGGCACGCCGCCCGGATGCTCCGGTTCAGGCCCGGCTCGGACGTGGCGCTGCTCAACGCCATGCTCAACGTCATCGTCGGGGAGGGTCTCTACGACCGCGACTACGTGGCCGGCCATACCGAGGGCTTCGAGGAACTGAAAAGGCACGTGACGGATTTCACGCCCGAGGCCATGTCGGAAATCTGCGGCATCGACCCGGGGACCATCCGCTCGGTGGCCCGTCTCTACGCCAATGCCAGGGCGGCCATGATCTTCTGGGGCATGGGGATCTCACAGCACGTTCACGGCACCGACAACGCCCGCTGCCTGATCGCGCTGGCCCTGGTCACCGGTCAGGTGGGACGCCCCGGCACCGGACTCCATCCGTTGCGGGGACAGAACAACGTGCAGGGAGCCTCCGACGCCGGACTCATTCCCATGTTCTATCCCGACTACCGGCCGGTGGATGAAGCCGGGACGCGCCGGCGTTTCGAGGAGGTCTGGGACAGGGCTCTGGACTCCCGGCGGGGACTCACGGTGATGGAGGTCATGGACGCGGTGCACGCCGGGCAGATCAAGGGCCTTTACATCATGGGCGAGAACCCGGCCATGTCGGACCCCGACGTCCAGCACGCGCGGGAGGCCCTGGCCAAGCTCGATCATCTGGTGGTGCAGGAGATATTCCTCACCGAGACGGCGTTTCACGCGGACGTGGTGCTGCCGGCCTCGGCATGGCCGGAAAAGACCGGCACGGTCACCAACAGCAACCGTCAGGTGCAGATGGGGCGGGCGGCGTTGCAGCCCCCGGCCGGAGTCCGGCAGGACTGGTGGATCATCCAGGAGCTGGCGCGCCGCATGGGACTCGACTGGAACTACGCCGGGCCGGCCGACGTCTTCGCGGAGATGAAGCGCGTCATGCCATCTCTCGACCACATTACCTGGGAGCGAGTGGAGCGGGAGAGCTCGGTGACCTATCCGTGCTCCGGGCCTGATCGGCCGGGTTCCGACGTGGTGTTCGGCGACGGCTTTCCAACGGACACCGGACGGGGCAGGCTGGTGCCCGTGGACATCATCCCGCCCGACGAGCAACCCGACGAGGCGTTCCCGATGATCCTCACCACCGGCCGGCAACTGGAGCACTGGCACACGGGCGCCATCACCCGCCGCGCCGGTGTGCTGGACGAGCTCGAGCCCGAGGCGGTTGCCAGTCTGTCCCCCAGGGAGCTGCGCCGCCTGGGCGTGTCGCCGGGGGAGCCGGTGCGCGTATCGACCCGCCGCGGTGTGATCGAGATCCGGTCGCGGGCCGACAGCGCGGTCCCCGATGGATGCGTTTTCGTCCCCTTCTGTTTCGCCGAGGCGGCAGTCAACCTGTTGACCAACCCGGCGCTGGATCCCTACGGCAAGATCCCCGAGTACAAGTTCTGCGCCGCGCGGGTGGAGGCGTTGTAGCAGCCGGCGGGCGGGCTTTCGGGGAGGGACGTACCCGCGAGCGCATTCCATGCAGGAGGACGAGGACGTGACCCAGGCCACGATGACCGTACCGAAGACGTCGCAGGAGGCGCTGAACGCCCTCCTGTGCGACCTCCTGCCGCGCCAGGGATCCTGGAGCGACGAGGCCTACCTGTGGCTCACCGATCACAGCGGTCGCCTGATCGAGCTCACCGACGGCTGTATCGAGGAATTGCCCATGCCCACGGACACGCACCAGGCCGTCCTCGCGTTCCTCTACCGCCTGTTCCACGATTTCCTTCGGCGGCGCGGCGGCATCGTGATGTTCTCTGCATTGCGGATGCGCATCCGCGAGGGCAAGTTCCGCGAGCCCGACCTGCTGCTTTTCCGCGACCGGTCGGACCCTCGCCGACAGGACCGCTACTGGCTGGGCGCGGACCTGGTGGCAGAAGTGGTCAGTCCGGATGATCCGGACCGGGACCTGGTGGAGAAACGCGCCGACTACGCCGAGGCCGGCATCCCGGAGTACTGGATCGTCGACCCGCGCGACGAAACGATCACCGTGCTTACGCTGCGGGAGGATGCGTATGTCGAGCACGGCGTGTTCTCACGCGGGGGCCGCGCCACGTCGCCCCTGCTCGACGGAATCGCCGCGGACGTGGCCGCCGTATTCGACGCGCCGGAAACGGATGCCTGACCGGCCGTGATGGATCTGTCGGTAACGCCTGACACACACCCTCTCCCTTAGGGAGAGGGTGGCCGAAGGCCGGGTGAGGGAGCTCGGAGGAGGTGGTGAATCGGATCCTATCTCCTGCCCATCAATTTCACGGCAACGGACTACACTAGAACTGTCGCATGAACCGCAGTTCGGCGCGATTGCGCTTGTAGTCGTATAGCTGCGCATTGGATTCGCGCGCCTCGTTCACCAGCACGAGCTGCGGGCTGAATCCATGGATGGTAAAGGCCCGGTTGAGAACCGAGACGCGCAGAACCCGGACTTGGTCCTTGCGGGCGGCGCCGTTGGGCGTGAACGGAAACCACCGACCCTGGTATTTTGTCCACCGCCACTCGCCGCCGCCCAGCGTGAAGCCCAACGGCAGCGCGATGGAAACGCCGACCTGCGCCCGGCGGCCGGAATTGCACCAGCGACTTCGGACGTTCGCGCCCGTAGCCGACCGTTGCGTGCGCGCGCACGGTCGGCGTCATGAGCCAGGAAACGCCCAGCGAGAGATCGACCAGCGGTCCGTCCAGCAACTCGTTTCGCCGGTAATTGCGCTCGCGCCAGGACGCGCAGGCCTTCATCGACAGCCGCCGGGTAAGCTGGTGTTGGGCTGGCGCGTTATTTTCGAGCGGGACGAAAATGTCCGTGAGATCAATGTGCTGCGCATCGGCCCGCGTGGTGATGTCTACAAGGGGTAGGAGGGACCCATGAGCAAACCGCAAGTCATCCTCGACGATGGCGGAAACCCGGCATTCGCCGTCATTCCGTGGCGGGAGTACGAACGCTTGGTAACGGTAGACGCCGAGACGGGCCTGACCGACGAAGATCTTTACAACCGAGCCAAGGCCGAGGGCGGAGAGTCCTTTCCCATCGAAGTGGCGGACCGCCTGCTCGGGGGGGAGAACGCCATCAGGGTATACCGTGACCATCGTGGGATGACCCAGAAGCAACTGGCCGAGGCCGCCGGGATCAACGCGATCTATCTGTCGCAAATCGAAAGGGGCCGGCGCAACGGCTCGGTCCGCGTCTTGGCCGCCATCGCGGAGGCCCTTGGGGTGGACATGGACGCCTTGATCTGAGAGCCCACACCGCCGAAGTGGTCAGCCCGGATTATCCGGATCGGGACTTGGTGGAGGATTAGATCTGAGGTGATCCCATAAAGAATCTCATCCCCGCTCCACCTCGAACGCGGCCAGATTGCGGGTCTCGCTGCTGAACTCCACCGCGATCAGGTGGGTCGGCAGGCCCAGATGACGGTACTTGTCCGCGTAGCCCTGTTCCTTCAACTGCGCCATCGCTGCGCCCTCTGAAACGTTCTCCGCCACCTTGAACTCGAACAGGTACACGTTGCCGTTGAACACTACCACCATGTCCAGCCGCCCGCGGCTGCCGCTGTCCTCCACCGTCACGTCCAACCCCAGCCCGGCGAAATAGGAGTAGAACACGCTGGCGTAGTAGCCTTCGTAGTCCGCGATGTCGTTCTTGGTGTGCCACTGGTAGGGAATACTGGCGAAGAACGCCCGGAACAACTCCTCCAAGCCGGAGAAGTCGTTGGCCAGCAACAGGTCGTACAGCCGAGCGCTGTGCTTCTCCTGGCGTGACGGGTCTCCCGCCAAGCGGGCCAGCAGGCTCTCGTTCAGGCTCTGCCGCACCTCCCGGTTCGGGTAGCCCAGCCGGTAGTACATCCGTCCGCCGCGTCCCTCGGCGCGGCGGATGGTCAGATAGCCGGTTTGGAATAGCAGCGCCTCTGTGGCGATGTGGTCCACATCGAAGGCGGACAGCAGCCCGTCGCTGGCAAGCATATTGTCCAACTCCAAGGCGCCGACGCCGCGCTCCAGCAGCGTTTCCACCAGGAACGTGGGCGTGCCGGTCTCGAACCACCAAGCCTTGAACTGGCGTGTGTCGAACAGCAGCAGCGCGTCGAAGGGGTTGTAGACCTTTTCCTCCCCCAGCCAGTTGTAGCCGTTGTACCCGTCACGGAGTTCGTCCCTGTCCAGGCCGAGAAGCTCGGCTGCGAACACCGTATCCAGGTCTGCTTCGGTATAACCGCACAGGGACGAGTAGCGCGGGTCCAGGGTGATGTCCTTGAGATTGTTGAGGCCCGAGAACAGGCTGACCTTGGAGAACTTGCTCACCCCGGTGAGCAGTGTGAATTTGATGTGGGCGTCGGCGAACTTGATGGTCGAATACAGCCCGCGCAGGTAGTCGCGGTTGGCCCGGGCGATGTCCGGCGCGTCCAGCGCGTCCAGGATCGGCTTGTCGTACTCGTCCACCAGCACAACGACGCGCTCTCGCAGCGCCTCGATCAGATGGCCGAAACGCTCGGGCGCGGTGGCGTACCCGGACGCCACGCCCTGCCGGCGTTCGACGGCGTCCAGTTGCGCCATCAGGTTTGTATGCAGGTAGCCCGGCTCCTTGAAGTTGCCACTGCCGAAGTCCAGGCGCACCACGGGATGGCGCACCGACCAGTCCCAAGGGTCGTGAACATCCAGCCCCCGGAACAATGGCTCGCTGCCCTCGAACAGCTCCTTCAGCGTGTCCACCAGCAGGCTCTTGCCGAAGCGCCGCGGGCGCGACAGGAAGTAGTGCTTGCCTTTGTCCACAAGCCGCCGGATGAAGGCGGTCTTGTCCACGTAGTAGCAGCCCTCTTCACGGATCTCGCGGAAGGTCTGGATGCCGATGGGCAGCTTGCGCCGGACTCTCTGACCCGCTCGGCTGCTCGAACCGTGTTCCAGGTGCGTCATTGCGTCATCCCCGCAAGGATTCTCGGAAGCTCACCTTCAGAAGCTCACCTTGGGTGACTCCCTGGCCGCTTCCTCGACTCTGAAGTACTCCGCCTTCTCAACCCCCGCAAGGTCGGCGTAAAAGCGGCCCGGCAGCTTGCGCGCGAACGTGTTGATGGCCGTGACGCTGTCGTTGAACCGTTTTCGCTCTACCGCCAGACGGTTCTCGGTTCCTTCGAGCTGGTCCTGGAGCTTGAGGAAGGACTGGTTGGACTTGAGCTGAGGGTACTGCTCGCGCAACACCAGCAAGCGGGACAACGCGCGCTCGAAGCCGGCAGCCGCCTGAGCCTTCTGGTTCACCGTGGACGCCTGGAAGTAGGCCTTGCGCGCGTTGGCAACCCCCAGATAGATCTTGTCTTCCTGCTTGGCCACGCCCTTGACGGTTTCCACCAGGTTGGGGATCAGTTCGAAGCGGCGCTGAAGCTGGTTCTCCACCTGCGCCCACTGGTTCTTGACTCCCTCGTCCAGGGTGATGGCCCGGTTGTAGCCGTTGAGGACGCAGCCGCCCGTGAGCAGGACCAGTCCGACGACTGTCGCCAGGAATATCAACAGAATTCTTGATGCGCTCATGCGTTTTCTCCCTTGCCCGTTCCCTCACCCCAACCTCTCTCCCGGAGGGAGAGGAGCTTTGGTGTCACCACCCGGCTCCGCCGCCGCCCCCGCCGAAGCCTCCGCCGCCCCCGAAGGAACCCCCGAAACCGCCGCCGAAGCCTCCTCCGAGACCGCCTCCCGAGGCGCCCCAGGAGCGCCCGCCTCCTCCGAGGAGGCTCCCGAGGACGGCCCCCATCAGAAAGCCGGATGCCGCCCCCCGACCGCCCCAGGCGGTGCGGTGACGCCGGCGCCGCAGGGAGCTCAGGAAGAACAGCAACACCAGCACCGGCATCAGCGAGCCGCCGATGCCGGCGCCGGTCATGCGCCGACGTTCGCCGCGGATCCGGTAGTCCGGCGCACCGGTGAGCTTCACGCGCGCCGCGTCCGCCACCCGGTTGGCGGTGGTGACGGTGAGGGCCAGCAACCCCTCGGCGTATTTCCCCGCTCTGAAAAAGTCCGCAGCGACCTGACGGGAGGCCGTGCCCGCCCAGGAGTCCGGCAGCACCCCCTCCAGGCCGTAACCGGTGTGGATACGGACCCGCCGTTCCTTGACGGTCAGGGCGATGAGGGCGCCGTTGTCCTTGCCCTTGCGGCCGAGCTTCCAGGCCTCCGCGTGGCGCTGCACGAAACCGAAGAACTCCTCCCCCTCCGTGGTGGGTACGGTCAGGACCTTGACCTGGGCCGTGGTCTTCCGCTCCAGTTCGCGCAGCCAGCCCTCCAGCTTCCGTTCGGTGGCGGGGTCGATGAGCCCGGCGGTGTCCACCACATACGTTCCCGGGTCCCTGACCGTCACGGCCGCATCGCTCACTCCGGCAAGGCACAGCACAAGCGCCAGCCCGGGCAGGAGACGGGTCCTCCTACCACGCATCGACATGGGTCCTCAGGGCGTCCACGTCCGCGTAGAGGGTCTTGAACTCCTCCCATCCGTGATGGCTGCGGTCGTCGACAGCGCTTCGAATCCCGGGCAATGAACGATGAATGCCGTCCTCGACGGCCGCCACCGTGTCCAGCACCCCCCTGGGCCCGGTGTCGCCGTGGAGCCACAGCAATCCCCGTAACGACCGCAGCAGGCGCTCTCCCACGTCCACCTCCACGGTGGTCAGGGCCTTCTCCCGTCCGGTCGTGGCGAGCAGCGCCTGCCTCATGCCGAGCTGGATGGTCTTGAGTTCGCGCTCGCACTCGTTTCTCACGTCCGCGGCCTGCAGCGGAAGCTCCCGGAAGTAATCGTCCCCGAACACGCAGATGCGGTGCTGCGCGATCTCCAGGAACTCCAGCGGGAAGGTATCCAGGGATGCGTCGATGTATTCCGGCGTCATGATCAGCGGCGCGGCGATGCGCGACTTTCCCAGACGCGGACCCTGGCGGGCCAGCCGCCGCAACATCTCCAGGTCCACGGCGCCCACCACGAAGACGCTCCGCACCGTGTGCGAGCGGGGATGGAAGGCGCCGGCGGCGACGGCGCCGAACAACGTCAGCGACCGGGCATTGTCCCCGGCAAGTTCCCTGAGGGTGTCCGCGTAGCGCCGGAGCGGTTCGCGCATGGCTTCCGGCAAAGGGTTCCGTGAAGGTTCTTCCTGCATCTTCTGTTCGTTGCCTCCCCCGGTCAGTGTAGTTTCAAACCTGGACAAGTGACAAGCCGCACAGGTAGGATGGGGTCATGGAAGTGCCCATGGTAACGGAGGAGAGCGGTCGCGGCGAGCGGACCTACGACCTTTTCTCCCGCATGTTGCGGGACCGCATCGTGTTTCTGGTGGGAGAGATCGACGATCCGGTGGCCAACACCATCGCCGCCCAGCTTCTCTACCTCGAGTCCGAAGATCCGGAACGGGACATTTACCTGTACATCAACTCGCCGGGTGGAGCGGTGACCGCGGGCCTGGCCATCTATGACACCATGCAGTACATCCGGGCGGACGTCGCCACGGTGTGCATCGGCGAGGCCGCCAGCATGGGAGCCCTGTTGCTGGCCGGGGGCCGGTCGGGGAAGCGGTTTGCGTTGCCTCACGCGCGTGTCATGATCCACCAGCCTCTGGGCGGATACCAGGGGTCGGCGGCGGACATCGAGATCTACGCCAGGGAGATCCTTCGGGTGCGCGAGGAGCTCAACGACATCCTGGTCAGGCACACCGGGCAGACCCTCGAGGCCATCGAACGGGACACCGAGCGGGACCGGTTCATGACCGCCCCCATGGCCCGGGAGTATCACATCATCGACGAGATCCTGGTGAAGCGGGAATCGGGCTGACAGAGGAATCGGGCTGACAGAGGAATCGGGCTGACAGAGGAATCGGGCTGACAGAGGAATCGGGCTGACAGAGGAATCGGGCGGAGAGCGGCAGGGGAGGGGACGGCGTTTCAGCCGAAGCGCGCGGGCGAGAAGTTCGGGTCCGCGTCCGCTCCGAAGAGCAGCCGGGCTGCCAGGGAGCCCACCGCGGCACTGGTGGTGACGCCGTGGCCGGCCAGCCCCGCGACCCAGAAGAATCCCTCGATCACCGGGTCCCAGCCGATGACGAACCGGTTGTCGTCCGTGAACGTTCGAAGTCCGGCCCAGTAACGCCCGATGGGAACGTCGGGAAAGTTGGGGTAGGCCGCCGTCAACCTCTCCGCCAGGAGTTCCATGGCCCGGACATCCGTCGGCGGGTCCCCGGGCGGCGCCTCTTCCTCGTCGCACGGGCACAGCATCAGGCCGCCGGAGCTGGGCTGGAAGTAGACCTCGTCGGAGACGTTGAGGACGAAGGGCCAGTCGGGCTTGACCCAGTCCAGCGGCGGGGTCACGAACAGGTGCCGCCGGCGTGGATGAAAGGCGATGGGCGCGGCTCCGGCCATGATGCCCACGGGTCCGGCCCAGGGCCCGGCGGCGTTGACGACCACGTCGGCCTCGATAAAGCCCTGACTCGTGGCGAGGCCGTGCACGCGCCCGTTGCGTACCGACACTTCCTCTACCGTCGCGCCGTACCGAACGACGGCGCCGTGGCTCCGGGCCGTCTCGAGGTAGCCCGACAGGAGCGCGCTTACGTCGATGACGCCGTCCGACGCGCACCACACGGCTCCGTCCAGGGCGGCGCCTTCGATGAGCGGCATGGCCGCCCGGGTCTTTTCCGGCGACCAGCACTCGACCGCGAGGCCCCGCCGGCCCGCGAGCTCGGCGTCGTTCCGCAGCGCCGCCCATTGTTCGCCGCGCCCGAGTATCAGACAGCCGATGGCGTTGTAGGAAACCGGGACGGGCCACCCGGGCGGAGGGTTGCGAATGAACTCGGCGGATTGCGCGGCCAGGTCCGCCACCGCAGGCTCGGACAGGACCTGGCGTATGAACCCCGCGTTCCGGCCCGAGGAATGGAACCCGGCAACCGCTTCCTGCTCCACGATCACCATCCGACGGGCGCCCTGGAGGGCCAGGTGAAAGGCGGTGGCGGCGCCGGCGAACCCCGCGCCGATGATGACGTATCGTGCCCTTTCGGGTCTCATGCCGGTGCGGTGTCCGGAGACCGGGCCCTGTCCACCAACTTCAGCTCCCGGACGCCAGCAGGACGTCGCGAATCCGCAGGACCGCGTCGTGGATATCCGAGTCCGAGATCTGGAGGTGGGTGACCGCCCGGATCCAGCCGTTTCCCACGTGGTTCATGAGCACGCCCTTCCGCCGCAGCCGCTCGACCACGTCCTGCCCATTGTCCACACGCCAATAGACCATGTTGGTGGGCGGTTCCGGAATGTCCACTTCAAGCGGACGGCCGTCGTGGACGAGCTCATCCAGACCTTGAGCCAGTGCCACGGCGCGCCGGTGGTCCTCCCGAAGGCGTCCGCGATGTTGCCGCACGCCATGGAGGGCCGCCGCCGCCAGGAAGCCTGCCTGGCGCATGCCGCCGCCCAGCCGCTTGCGGACCTTTCGCGCCCGTGCCACGTCTTCGCGGCTGCCGGCCAGGGCGGAGCCCACCGGCGCCCCCAGGCCCTTCGAGAAGCAGACCGCTACCGTGTCGAAACCCGCGGCGAGATCGCGTTCGGAGTCGCCGGTGGCGACGGCGGCGTTCCAGAGTCTGGCGCCGTCGCAGTGGGTCCTGAGTCCCAGGGCCCGCGCGGTGGCGACGATCCGTTGCGTCTCTTGCCGCGCCAGGGCGCGGCCACGGCCGCGGTTGTGGGTGTTCTCCACCAGGATGAGGGTGGACGGCGATTCGTGCAGGCCGTCGGCTCGAAACCTGCTCCGGATGGCTTCGTCGGACAACCTCTCGCTGAACGGAACGAGGTCGAACTGCACTCCCGACAGGGCGGCGCCGGCGCCGCCCTCGTAGGCGAAGGTGTGTGATCCCTCCTCGCACAGCACCGAGTCGCCAGGGCTGGTATGGAGCCGGATCGCGATCTGGTTCGCCATGGACCCGGACGGGGTGAACACCGCGGCTTCCTTGCCCAGGAGCGCCGCTACTTCTTCCTCGAGCCGGTTGATGCTGGGGTCTTCGCCGTAGACGTCGTCGCCCACTTCGGCCGCGGTCATGGCCCGGAGCATCTCGGGCGTCGGCGTGGTCACGGTATCGGAACGCAGATCGGTCATCTTCGTGTGCCTAGGGCTCGGGTGGGAGCTTGAAGCCGCGCACCACCTGTCCGGGTTTCCCCACGGCGGGGAGATCCTCTCCGTTCAACGTGAGGCGCACGCCTCCGGCGTTGCCGAAAGTGATGACGAAACCGGACTGTGCGGACACGGTCCTGATTTGTCCGGCCTCCAGGAGCATGTCCCGAAACGGCTCGCCGTCGACCCAGACTCGCAGCCACGACTTCGCCTCGGCGCGGATGGTCAGGCTGTGTGTTGTCGGGACGCCGCCGGCAGCGCTGTCCGGCACCGTTGGCGGCGGTTCGCCGGGTTCGGAAGTCCCCGCCGCGGTTTCCTCGGCCCGAGGCGTGCGGGCGTCCTGCGGGGTTGGCGGCGGGGGCCCGTTTTGCACCGCGGTGACGGGTTCAGGTCCCGGTTCCGGCGCGGGAGCGGGGCCGGGCTCGGGCGTGGTCGCCACCAGCCTGGGTGTCGATGCATCCGTCTCATTGGCTTCGGGCTGCAGGACGGAGCTTTCTCCGTCGTCGGTCCCGGAGGGTGTCGTTGGAGTCGGCGACCGCGGTGGTGCAGGTGCTTCCGGC
Source organism: uncultured Binatia bacterium (SeqCode) (assembly GCA_965214905.1). Classification (GTDB taxonomy): domain Bacteria; phylum Desulfobacterota; class Binatia; order UBA9968; family JAJDTQ01; genus JAJDTQ01. Next base: position 618,876 of record OZ243984.1, on the reverse strand, counting down.
GGCGGGGTGTCAGTGGATCTCACCGCGATTCGCTCTGCCGGTCCACCGCGGATCCCGAGGAGGGTCGAGTCATAGAGATAAACGCCGGCCCCCAGCACCAGCAAGACGGCCAGCGCGGCCGTGGCGATGGCCCGCCAGGACGGGCGCTCCTGGACCGGAACGATTCCCCTGGGTTCCGGTTTGCGGTTCTCGCGAACGAACTCGGCCGCGAGGATATCCTCCTCGACTTCCAGAAACGCGGCATAGTTGCGGAGAAAATGGACCATGTAGAGAGGGTCCGAAACGAGACGGTCGTCGCCCCCGCCCTCCAGGATTTCGAGGTAGTAGCGCGGAATACGGGTCGCCTCCTCCACCTGCTTCAGGGTGAGTCCCTTTTTCTCCCGCGTTTCTCGAATATAGTCGGCAGTCGCGCTCATGAATCTCGGAATGACCTCATCGACACTACACTAGACGCTGGTTGACGGTGCAGCCAAACCCCTCACCCCGGCCCTCTCCCACGGGGAGAGGGGATCGGAGGGCGGCCGAATGGCCTCCATTTCCCTGCCTCTCGCCATGATGCTCGAATCCGACAGGCTCCTCCTAATTCACGATATCGAACACCGGCGCGCCCGGATAGAAGGCGACAAAGCGGTCGTTCAGGATCGGGTTGTACAGAAGCTGTCGGAGTTTCCGCCCCTTGAGGGGGCCCTCCACGGCTTCTCCGCGCAGCCACGACCACAGGCTTCCCGTCTCCTTGTCGCGCAACAGCACGTTGCCTTGGCCATCCTTGCGGTCCGATTGCCCGAACGTCAGCACCCGGTCGTCGAGTTCCCGGCGCCAGGCCGTCGCGGTGGCATCGCCGGGCGAGTAGTACACCAGGACCTTCGCCCCGTTGAACTCGTCGTTCACCACGTTCTGCCGATCGAGTACCTGGTAGGGGTAGAGCTTGCCCTTGAGTTTGACCACCACCGCGAGTCCGAGGATATTGCTCCGGGTAGGGCCGACGTAGGTCCCCATGAACCCGCCGCGCCGGTACCCCGGCAGGACCTGGGTATGGGGATAGTTCTTCTTCCAGTTGGCCCAGCTCGTTACCGTGGACGGCATGAACTCCAATCGTTTCCCCTTGAGCGGGCCGAACGCCGCCTCCCCGGTTACATGGACCCAAAGCGATTCCGTTTGCCGGTCGTACATGATGAACGAGTTCTCGTAGAGAATACCCGCGTGTCCGAAGCTCAGCACCTTGTCGTCGAGTTTGCGTCTATACACGATAGACGTTTGGCACAGGGGTCACCAGGAGACGGCGATGGGCACCCCTCCGATGGTGTCGTTGCCGAGTTCGTGGACGCCCATGATGGTAATGGGGTACGCCTTGGCCGCACCGTTGTGGGCCACGCCGATGATCACGTCCCGGTCGAAGATGACCTCCTGCTTTTCCGCCTCCGCGGCGCTCAGCATCCTGGGGTCGTCGAAGACCGGGAACGCGTCCCGCGGCACCGCCTGGTAGCCGATCGGCTGAGCCGCGGCCGTCGCCGCCGCCAGCGCGGTCATTGCAATGGCAGCCAGCCAGGCCGTCGCTGATTTTCGGAGCATGGGTTCACCTCGTTTCTTTCATGTGACGCTGCAACGATTATCAAGAGTCCCTTCTCCATTATCCACGATTACCGCGCCGGAGGCCACCCGGCTCACTTCCGGTGGAACCCGAGGATCTCTCCGGTAATGTAGTCGCTGTCGCTGGACGCGAAGAAGACGAACGCCGGCGCCACGACCTCGGCGGGGGCCGGGCCGGGCCGGGCGTCGGGAATCCCCTCGCGCTCGCGGAACTCGGCGATGGCGTCGGTCATGCGCGTGTCCGCCACCGGCGAGACGCAGTTGACCTGGATGTTGTGGGGCTTCATCTCGTTGGCGACGTTGAAGGTCAGCGTGATGATGCCGCCCTTTGCGCTGGCGTAGTCGGATACACCGTTGGACGGCCGCAGCGCCGCCGGGCCGGTCAGGTTGATGATCTTGCCCGACCGTTGCCGCTTCATGATCGGCAGCACCGCCTGCATGCCGTTGAAGGTGCCTTTGAGATGGACCCTCATGGTCTCGTCCCACTGCTCCTCGGTGATGTCCTCGAACCGCTTGAGCGTGAGGGTCCCCGCGTTGTTGACGAGAACGTCCAACCGGCCCCAGCGTTCCTCGACCTCCGCCACCAGCCGGTCCACCTCCGGCCGCCGTCCGACGTCCACCATCCGCGCCATGCACTCGGTTCCCAGCGCCGAGATCTCCTGCTCCACCGCATCGAGAGCTTCCCGGTCGCGTACGCCGACGATGGCCAGGACCGCGCCCTCGCGGGCGAAGGCCAGCGCCACTGCCCGGCCGATGCCGCGGCTGGCGCCGGTAACAATGGCGACCTTGCCCTCAAGCCTGCCCATGGGTTTTCCTCCCGGCTCCGGCCAGTTCGTTCACGGTCTGCGCCAGTCGCCGGCACAGTTCCGGCAAGTCCTGGCGGTCGACGCTGCAGAACGCGATGCGGAGTCCGTTCATGGCCTCTCCTTCGAACGGCACGGTGCCCACGCCGTGCTCGTCCAGCAGGTGGTTGGCGACGGCCGTCGCCCGGAGCCCCGATTCCGGGCGCAGGCTGACGAAGCAGAAGAAGCCGCCCTGAAACGGCTCCACGGTCACGAGATCGGTATCCAGCTTCGCGAGCTCGTCCTTCAAGGTCTGGTACCGTTGTTTCAGAAGCTCGAAGGTCCGCCGTCGCTCGACCAGCAGGCGCTCCATCTGTTCCATCGCCCTGGTAGCCACGGACTGGGTCACCGTCGAGCTGTTGGAGAACAGGCCGCGGTTGACTCCGCCGAACTTGTTGTCCAGCTCCGTGGCCACGGTTTCCGCGTCGTCCCCCGAAAGCCAATCGTCGGGACAAGCCAGCGTGATGGTCCCGGCGCGGGCGCCGTACCAGAGAAGCTCCTTGGTTACGCCGTCCAGCTTCACCGGCAGCAGGTTGGGCCGCGGCCGGCACAGGTAGAACAGCGACGACTGCATGGCCGCGGCATCGTAGACGTAGCTTTCGTAGGCGTCGTCGAACAACAGCACCAGCCGCTTCCCGGTTCCCTCCGCGAGTTGTTCCAGTGACTCCAACAGCCGCTGCCCGGCCGCGACGGAGGGGCAGAAGCCGGTGGGATTGTTGGGAAAGTTGAGCAACACCGTGGCGGTGTCCTGTTCGAGCCACACCCGCCGGATGACGGAAAGCAGGCCATCCACGTTCAGATCGCCGCCGTCGAACAGCGGGAAATCGGCGATTCGGATGCCGAGATTCTTGCCGAGCACGTGGTCGTAGTTCTCCCAGCGCCGGTCGGCCGTGATGATGGACCGGCCCGGGTCCACGAACATACGCGCGGAGATGCTGATGGCGGCGGTGATCCCCGGGGTGAGGATCGGCTGGTGCAGTTGTCGTTCGAGCCGTTCGGACTCGGCGCCCGCGCGCCCCAGGATCCACTTCCTCCATGCCGAGCGGAAGGCGGGTGTGCCGGTTTCCGGCGTGTACGGAAAGATCTCCTCGGTTTCCAGCCCGTTGAAGAACGAATGGATCAGCGGCGCACAAAGCGTGATCTCGCGCGCTCCGCCCTCGGGGTACACCGTCCGCTCCGGTCCTCGGGCGGACCCGATGGTGGCGTTGATCCGGGCTTTGGCCTTGGCCTTGCGGGTCCAGTAGAGGATGCCTTGCGGGTTGTAGATCGTCTTCCCGAAGTCCGAGAAGAATTCCATGGCTCCGGTGCGGGTCAGCGCGGGAAACTCCATCCATTGCCTCAATTCTCAACGCCGCCCCGGAGGCCGCCGACCTGCCGCCCTTGCCGCGTGACGGGGTCAGGCGAAGGCCTGGTCCAGGCGGGCCATGTCTTCATCGGACAGACGCCAGTCCGATGCGCCGCAGTTCTCGGTGGTGCGGGAGACGCTGTCGGACTTGGGGATGGCGATGACGCTCTCGTGGGAGGTGCACCAGTTCAGCGCCACCTGAGCGGGTGTCTTCCCGTGTTGTTCGGAGATCTCATGGAGCAGCCTGGTGCTCCGCGACGAAAGCAGGCCCCGCCCGCCCGCCAGCTTGCCGCTGTCCAGCGGGGTGTAGGCGATGATGGTGACGGCGTGGCGCTGGCAGTAGGGCATCAGCGTCCGCTCGATCTCGCGTCTCCGGAGGTTGTACAGGACCTGGTTCGACACGATGGGGTGGTGGTTCATGGCGGCCCGTGCCTCGGCCAGCTCCTTGGTGGAGAAGTTGCTCACGCCGATGTACCGTATCCGCCCCGAGTCCACCAGGGCTTCCATGGCCCGCATGGTCTCCTCGATGGGAGTGCTGCGGCTCGGCCAGTGAATCTGGTAGAGGTCGATGGTGTCGACGTCCAGCCGCCGGAGGCTGGCATCCGCGGCCCGAAGCACCTGGTCGTATCCCAGATGGTCGCCGGATACCTTGCTGGCAATGAACACCCGCTCGCGCATGCCGCGCACGGCCTCGCCCACCACGTCCTCGGTCCGGTACATCTCGGCCGTGTCGATGAGGTTTGCGCCCAGCTCGACGCCGTGCCGGAGGGGAGCGGCGCCGCCCCGGTATTGCCATGCGCCCAACCCGATCTCGGGCACCTGAAGTCGGGTGCCGCCGAGTGGTTTGGTTTTCATCGGAACCGACGGGCTATGAGGTTGCGGTGGTGGCGGCGCCTTCCCCGGATGATTTCGTCTCGGCGGCCGCCGCCTTGGTCGACTTGGACGAGTCGGAGGAATCCGTGCCGCCGTTGGCGGTGCTCTCCTGCTTGTCTCCGTTGGCGCCCTTGCCCCGTCCGTAGTCGGTAACGTACCAGCCGGTGCCTTTCAGTTGAAACGAGGTATTGGAGATGAGCTTCCGGATTTCTCGCCGGCAGGTGGGACATTCTTTCAACGGATCTTCCGTGATCCGCTGGGTCGCCTCGAACACTCCGCATTTCGAACACTTGTACTCGTAGATGGGCATACGCTGGCCTCGCACGGGTAAGTTTCCGAAAGCATAAGCACTGGACGTCGGGTTGTCAACGGCGCGTGGTCGTCGGCTCGTTCGCGTCGGCGCCACCCACCCGCCGAGGTGCAAGGTCGACGTGATGCCACTTGATGCCGACTTGACCTTCGACCGGGGTCGGGCATATGTTACCGGCCATCATCCGGAACGGCGCGCTCGGACACTGGACAAGGAGGAGAGGAATGGATTTCGAGCTTCCCGAAGAGATACGGATCGTCAAGAACACCATGCGCGATTTTGTGGACCGGGAGTTGATCCCGCTGGAGCGGGACTTTCGCCCGGAGGGCTTCGAGATGCCCGAGGAACTGTACAAGCCGCTCCAGGAGAAGACCCGGGCCATGGGGTTCTGGATGCTGGACGTGCCCGCCGAGTACGGCGGCGCCGAGCTCGACCTGTTGACGCGCTGCGTCATCCAGGAGGAAATCTCCCGCAGCGTCGCCATCCCCTTCCGCAACAACCCCATCTTCGGCCCGGAGGTGCGCGCCGTGCTGTTCGAGTGCAGTGACGAGCAGAAGGAGCGCTACCTCTACCCGGTGATCCGCGGCGAGAAGACCGCGTGCTTTGCCCAGACCGAGCCGGACGCCGGCGGCGACCCCGCGGGCATGAAGACCCGGGCGGTGCCGGACGGCGACCACTGGGTCATCAACGGCACCAAGCGCTTCATCACCGGCGCCGGCTATTCCGACTTCGCCCAGGTCATGGCGGTGACCGATCCCGAAAAGCGCGCCCGGGGCGGCATCACCTGCTTCCTGGTGGACATGGATACTCCCGGCGTCACCATCGAGCGCCGCTGGCCCACCATGATGGGCGACGCGCCGTTCCAGATCCTCTTCGAGAACGTCCGAGTGCCGGCGGGCAACGTCGTGGGCGAGGTGGGGCAGGGCTTCAGGCTGGCCCAGAGCTGGCTCCAGGAGGGACGTATCAAAGGCCACGGAGCGCGCTGCATCGGCATCGCGGAGCGGGCACTGGACATGATGATGGACTACTCGCAGATCCGCACCACCTTCGGCCAGCCGCTGTCGGAACGGCAGGCGGTGCAGTTCATGATCTCCGACTCGGTCATGGAACTGCACATGGCGCGCAACCTTGTCTACGAATGCGCCTGGCGCCACGACCGGGGCGAGGACGTGCGCAACCTGGCCTACATGGTCAAGTGCGTGTGCACGGAGATGGCCAGCCGCGTGGTGGACCGCTCCATCCAGGTCCACGGCGGCATCGGCCTCACCAAGGAGCTGCCGCTGGAGTGGTGGTACCGGCAGTTGCGCAGCATCCGCATCACCGAAGGCGCCACCGAGGTGCTGCGCTGGCGTCTGGCCCAGAACCTGCTGCGCGCCCGCGCCAGGAACAAATGAGCGGCGAGTCCCTGCTTTCCGGCTTCAGGGTCCTCGACCTGAGCACCGCCATGGGCGCCTTCTGCGGCAAGGTACTGGCGGACCTCGGCATGGACGTGGTCAAGGTCGAGCCGCCGTCGGGGGACGATCTCAGGACCGAGCCGCCGTTCGCCAAGGGCCGGAACAACCGCGAAGGCAGCCTCCGGTTCGCCTACTTCAACTCCGGCAAGCGCGGCATCACGCTGGATCTCGAGCGCGAGACGGCCCGTAACATCCTGCTGGACTTGGTGGAGAAGGCGGACGTGGTCATCGACAGCCACCAGCCCGGCTACCTGGATGAGTTGGGGCTCGGCTACGGGGAGATGGTGGCGCGCCGCCCCCGGCTCGTGCTGGTCTCCATCTCCGGGTTCGGACAGGACGGTCCCTACCGCGACTACCTGGCGCCGGATCTGGTGGCCAACGCCATGGGCGGCCTGCTGTTCATCAGCGGCGACCCGAGCATGACGCCGTGCGTACCCCCCGGCGGCCAGTCCTACGTCTACACCAGTCTCTATTCCGCCTTCGGCGCCCTGCTGGCGCTCTGGCAGCGCGAAGCCAAGGGCCTGGGAGCCCACATCGACGCCTCGGTGCAGGCCAGCATGGCGCTTCACGAGCACGTGGCCTTCACCTGGTCGGCCGAGGGCCGGCTCATGAAGCGCGCCGGCAGCCAGCACCAGCACGTGGCCCCGGCCAACTTGTTCCCGTGCAAGGACGGCTGGATCTCGTTCTTCGCCACCCAGCGGCACTGGCCCATCTTCCTCGACATGTGGGAAGGGCATCCGCCGGAGCTGGACGACCCGGAGTTGAGGATCAACACGAAACGGCGCGCAGCCGCGGACTGGCTCAACCCCATGGTGGCGGCGTTCACCTCCCGGTACGGCAAGGAGGAGTTGTCCGTGCTGCTCCAGCAGCACGGCCTGCCGGCGCTGCCGGTGAACTCGCCGCGGGACTTCATGGAAGACCCGCACATCGTGGAGCGCGGTTTCTTCGGCACCGTGTCGCACCCGGTCCTCGGCTCCTTCTCCCAGCCCGGCGTGCCGTTCCTGCTGGACGGCGAGCGCCGCGGCCCCCGGCCGGCTCCCATGCTGGGCCAGCACAACGGGGAGATTCTCGGCGGCGAGCTCGGGTTGAGCGAGGCCGACCTCGGGGTCTTGTCCGCGGAGGGAGTGATCTGATGGCCAGTCCCGACAAGATACTCGAAGGCGTCCGTATCATCGCGTTCACCACCGGATACGCCGGCCCCTATGCCGCCCGGCTGCTGGCGCAGTACGGCGCCGAGGTCATCAAGGTGGAGTCCTCCCCCGGCGGGCTCGACACCTTCAGGCACTACGGCCAGGACAACGACGTCAATGCCGCACCGCGCTTCATCGAGTGCAACCTGGCCATCCGCTCCATCACCGTCAACATCAAGCACGACGCCGGCAAGCGAATCATCAAGGAGCTGGCGGCCAGGTCCAACGCGGTGCTGGTGAACTTCCGGCCCCAGGTGTTGGGCCGGCTCGGGCTCGGCGATGACGAGCTCCGGAAGGTCAATCCCTCCATCATCATCCTCAAGCTGCCGGGGCTCGGCGAGACCGGCCCCAAGAACTGGTACGGCACCTGGGGGTTCAACCTCAACGCCTTCAGCGGCATGACCTGGCTGTGGAACCATCCCGGACAGGACCGCCCCATCGGGAGCCAGGGCGTCTATCCCGATCATCTCGGCTTCATCTCCGCACCCACCATCATGATGGCCGCGCTGCTACGCCAGCGTCTCACCGGCAAGGGCGCCTCCATCGACGTGTCCCAGGGCGAGGTGACCGCCTATACCCTGGGCGTCAGCTACCTGGAATCCAGCATCAACGGCGTCGACCCCGAGCCCCAGGGCAACCGGAGCCTCACCGCGGCGCCGCACGGCTGCTACCGGTGCCAAGGCGACGAGCGCTGGTGCGCGGTGTCGGTCACCAGCGACGAGGAATGGCGGCGTCTGTGCGGCGTCATGGGCAACGAGAAGCTGGCTCACGACGGCCGCTTCACCACCGGCGTCGAGCGGCGCCGTCATGCCGCCGAGCTGGATGCCATCATGTCCGATTGGCTGGCGACCCGGAACGTCGAGGACGTCGCCCACCGCATCCAGGCGGCCGGGGTCGCCGCCGGAGTCGTGCAGAACGGCGCCGACCTGGTCAAGGACCCCCAACTCAGGCACCGGGACTATTTCCAGAAGTACGATGATTCCCCCATCGGCCCCTTCGAGGTGCCCCGCGGCGGCCTGATCTTCAAGGACATGCCGGACGAGGAAATACCGCTCACCCCGGCGCTCGGCGAGCACACCGAGCAGGTCATGCGCGACGTGCTGGGATACGATGACGCCGTGATTCGGAAGTGGAAAGAGGAGGGCGTACTGGAATAGAGAACGTCTTGAGGCGAACGGAGAAGAAAGACTTTCCACAACCGTTCGTCCTGAGCACGTCAACGGCCTCGCGGCCCAGGGTATAGCGGTGCGAGAGTTCAGCACGGCGATGGTTGGGGAAGGCTTTTCGCGTAGCTTCACCGTTACGACCACAGCGCCGAGATCGGCGTGGCGAACAAGCGTTCGCCGAAGGGCACGACTTGCTCGTGGTCGTGGAGGATCAGTCCGAGCACGAATCTATCGCCACAGGCCTCGGACAGGCGGCGGATGCCGGCGGAGTCCCGAGCGGTCACGGTGGCGGAAGCCTTGACCTCGATTCCGACCACGCGCCCACGGCGGTCCTCGATGACGATGTCGACCTCGTTCCGTTCCTTGTCGCGGAAATGCGAGAATTCGTAGCGGTCATGGGACCAGCTCGCCAGTTTCAGGAGCTCACCGAGAACGAAGGTTTCCAGTACGGGTCCAAACGGCGTCTTGTCTTGTCGCAGACGGTTGGGTGTGATGTCCCTCAAAGCGGCGAGCAGACCGGCGTCGAGGAAGTGCAACTTGGGTGTCCTGGTCAGTCGCTTGAGTGCGTTACTGTACCAAGGTTGGAGGAAGCGCAGGAGAAAGAGGCTTTCGAAGGCGCCGGTGTATCTTCGTGTGGTGGGGTGGTTCATCCCCAACGGTGCGCCAAAACCGGAATAGTTGACAAGCTGTCCGGAGTGCTCCGCGAGAACCCGCAAGAGCCTCGGCATCAGCGGTATCTTCTCGAACTGGGCGGTGTCGCGAACGTCGCGCTGAACGATGGCCTCGACGTAGTCGAGATACCAGTCCTGCCGGCGATCCCACCTGGAGCGGGCCAGAGCTTCCGGATAACCGCCGGCCAGAACCCTTTCGATGAGATCGTTTCCGACGGTGACGTTGTCGATCTTCGGTACCTGACCTTTGAAGGCCATTTCCAGGAAGGCAGACGGTTGCCCTTTCAATTCCGCTTGGGCCAGTGGTAGAAGGCGCACTACCTCCATTCGGCCGGCAAGCGAATCGGCCACCCGCGGCACGGTCATGAGGTTCGCGGAACCGGTTAGCAGAAAACGTCCGGGCCGCGGGTCGGCGTCGACAGCCGTCTTGAGGGCGAGAAGAAGGTCCGGCGCGCGCTGAATCTCGTCGATCACCGCCCGGTCGAGGCCGCGTATGAACCCCACCGGGTCCGCCGAAGCCGCATCCAGCGTCGTCTTGTCATCAAGGGTCAGGAACGGGACTTTCTCGGCAGCGATGTGCCTTGCCAGCGTCGTCTTTCCGGACTGTCGCGGCCCGGATATCAGGACGACCCTTGTGTCAGTCAACGCTTCGTTGATGCGGTTTTCAATTAAACGAGGATACACGACGCATCTCCCTGAACGCTAGACGATTCAAGGATATGCGCCCGACCAATTGAAAGTCAAGGGACGACTGATTGAAAGTTGATCACCGACTGATTGAAAGTCCAACTTGGGAATCGACCTCGGATACAGGCCCTACTCGCTGGCCACGCAGGCCTTCAAGCCGTCCCGCGAGCCTCGGTCCCATTCCTCTTCGTAGTTGGGCCAGTCGTTCAGAAAGAGCATGTCGTCGTAGGTGGCGTGGCCGGAGCCCCAGCGGCGCTCGGGGTGCACCGAGTCGTGGTGAGGAAAGGGGAGCCGGTATTTCTTCCAGCTCTCGTAGTAGCGGCGCATGATCCGGATGTAGAACTCCAGCGGGATGGCAGGCTGCTCGTGCTGCGAGACGAGGTCGGAGCCCGGCTCTCGGCGCCACTGGTTGAAGCGCGGGAACACGCCGTGGCGCATCATGAAGTCGATGCCGTCGCCGGTGGACTTCACCGCGTCGCGGATGTTATCGAACCCGTGGGGCCGGGCCAGCTCCACGCCGCAGACGAAGTTGGGCCGGGCGTTACCCTCGCCCAGGACCTCCACCGACTCGATCATCCACCGCACCCAGTTGTCCCAGCCGATGCGGCGATTCTTGCCCGGGTTGATCCACTCGAACAGCCGTTTGTCCCAGACCTCCATGTTGGCGTGGTGGCAGTCCACGCCCTCGGCGCGGTAGCGCTTCATGGTCTCCTTGTCCTTGGCGTTGGTCTGGACGTTGATGTAGCGGCGGTGGCCGCCCCATTTGAGGGCCGAGGCGTACTCCAGGTAGAAGTCGTCCTCCTGCTTGCGGTGGAGGGTCTTGAGGATGGTGCCGCCCGAGATCAGGAAGTCGATGGGTGGGGCATGGCCCACCTCGTCGATGGCGTCCTGCTCGATGGAGCGGGCCACCTCGGCGACGTAGGCCACCGGCTTCACCGGCGTGTTGAAGGTGAAGTCCCGGGACTCCTTCATCTGGCGCACGTTGACGTTGATGTCGCAGAAGCGGCATTCCTCGTCCGGCCCCCAGTACTGGCAGTTGCGGAACACCGTTGCGAAATAGCCGAAGGCGATGATCTCATGGTACTTGGTGCCGTCCTCGAAAGACCGCGTGTAGTACTTGAGGGGCTTGGGAAAGCTCACGTCACAGAGCTCCCGCCCGTCCAGCAAGAGCCGTGCCTGTCCGCCGACCACGTCGATGACATAAGGCGAATCCGGGTTCAGGGTCGTCTGGACGATGACCGGGCGGAGGTCCAGGTGGCCGCCGCGGATGGTGAACCATTCCGGCGTCCTGCGGTGCTCCTTCCGCTTCATGTCCTTCATGGACATCAGGTCGTAGGAGAACAGCCGGTAGGACTTGACCAGCGCGTCGGAGGCCAGCTCCAGGGCGGCGTCCGTGAACCAGTGGCCGACCCGCAGCAGATCCATCTTGAGGATCACCTCCCGCGGCATGTCCTCGTGTTGCGCAGGTGCCACTCGAGGTATTCCGTCTCACTCGACGACGTGACGCTGTCCAGTTCGATCATGGTGGTCATGGTCCCGGCTCCAGGCGGATCGGTTCGGCCGGGCAACGGGAACACTGCCGCGGCACCCCACCCCCCGCCGCTGGATTCCGGGTCGAGCCCGGAATGACGGATTGCAGGATCTCCTGCGGCGCAGGCCCTACCCCGCGTAGCGCGGCACGATGTTGACCGGCGTGTACTCCGCCGGCGCCTCGGTCACGAACAGCTCCGGCTCGATGCCGTAGAGCCGCCGGGCGTTGCCGCCCAGAAGCTTTTCCTGCACCTCACGGGGCACGCCGTGCTTGTCCATGTTGTCCACGGCTTCCCATGTGTCCGAGGCGTCGTGGTGCGGCATGTCGGACGACCACAGGCCGATGTCCTCGAAGATGTCCCACAGCCTGAGCGTGACGTCCTCGTCGCTCTCGAAGGCGATGAAGCACTGCCGTGCGAACGTTTCCCGCGGGTCCGCGACCTTCTGCGGCGGGCTGGCCTGCTCCCGCACGAAGCGGTAGAGGTCGAGGTAGGTCTCGGCCTTTTCCACGATCAGCGGCAGCCAGCTCGAATTGGATTCCAGGATGGCCACCTTGAGCCGGGGAAACTTCTCGAGCCAGCCCGTGAGCAGCACGATCATGGTCCAGGTCTGGGCCTCGCTGATGAAGCTCAGGGACTCGGAGCCGGGCTGAACCGATCCCATGCTCCGCATGATGTTTTCCACGAACTGTCCGGGCGAGTAGACGTGCACGTTGTGGGCGGTGAAGGGCGAGCGCTGGGCGCCGCTCTTGCCATGGGTGCCGGCCGACATCCGCTCGGCCATGGCCTCGGTCACGGCCTCGCCGCCCGAGGGAAAGGTGTGCATGCCCAGCGCCAGGCCCAGCTCTTCGAATTCCTTCCACAAGGGGTCGAACTCGGGGAAGGTGGGGTAGCGGTCGTTGACGAGGACCGGACGCACCACCGCGGACTTGAAGCCCAGCCTGGCCACGCGCCGGAGCTCCTGGACCGCGTAGTCCACGTCCTGGATCGGCAGTACGGCGCAGGGATAGAGGCGTTTGCGGTCGGCGGCGCAGTAGTCGTTAACCCAGTCGTTATAGGCGGCGGCGCAGATCCGCGCTGCGTCCGCGTTCCTGACCAGCGGCATGCGCACGAAGGTGGACGGGAACACCATCACCTGGTCGATGCCCGAAGCGTCCATGTCCTTTAGGCGGACCTGCGGGTCCCGCTGGCTGGCGTTGCGGCCGATCTCCTGGTCCCATCGGGGATCGCTGGGCGGGATGGAGCCCAGGATCTTCTTGTTCATGCCCGGATGCCAGCCCTGTCCCGGATAGGTGTAGGTCTTGGGATTGCCGTAGCTCACCTGGCCGTTCACCACCATCACGAGCCGGTCCATGTCCCGGTAGAAATGCTGCTTGGCGAATGCCCGCTGCTTCTCCGGAATGTATTCGTCCCAGACCTCCCGGGGTTCGTGGATGTGACTGTCGCAGTCGAAGACCGGAAAGTCCTTGGTGCGCCCTTGCGCCGTGTAGGCCATGTTCGACTCCTCGTGTCCGTTGACGCGCGATGCTTGTGAGACGCAACCACCCTCTCCCAGAAGGAGAGGGTGTCGGAAGGGCTGCCAAATGGTCCGGTGATGACTCATCATCGGACCGTTTGACAGCCCTTCCGACCGCTAGGCGCTCGGCTTGAACTTCGGCAGCGTGTACTCCTCGTGGTCCTCGAACACCACCTCCACTGCCATCCCCACCTTCACCTCATCCGGCGGGATGTCGATGACGTTGCTCACCAGCCGCGGCCCTTCGTCGAGGTCGATCAAGGAGACGTTGTAGGGGATCCGGTCCTGGTAGGCCGGATGCCACGCCCGATGATAGGTGACGAAGGAGTAGATGGCGCCCTTGCCGCTCACCGGAACCCATTCGTTGTCCGATGAGAGACACTTGGCGCAGAGCGCCTGGGGCGGGAAGCTGAAGAACGCCCGGCACGAGTTGCACTGCTGCACCGTGAGCTTGTGCTCCTTGAGGTTGTCCCAGAAAGGCCTGGCCTCCACCTCCGCGAGAAACGGTTCGTTGCGCGGCGCCGCGCGCCCGCGCTTGTCATGCGCCTGTTGTGGTTTGCTCATTGTACCCCCAGTACGAGTGATGCGTGCATGCACAGGCTGCCGCCGTGGCCGCTGATGATGCCCGCCCGGGCGCCCTGCACCTGCCGTTCCGGCTCCACCGCGTTGCCGCGCAACTGCTTGACGCCCTCGGTGACGTGCATGATCCCTTCGAGATGGGCCTGCGACAACAGCCCGCCGTGGGTGTTCACGGGGATCTCGCCGCCCACCTCGATGCGGCCGTCCTTGACGAAATCCTTGCCCTCTCCCTTGCCGCAAAAGCCATAGTCCTCGATGGTGATCATCGTGGTGATGGTGAAGCAGTCGTAGATCTGGGCGAAATCCATATCCTTGGGCCCGAGCCCGGCCATGCGGTACGCCAGTTCGGATGACTTTCGGCTCCCCAGGGTGGTGAGGGTGGGCGCGTCCATGACGCTGGAGTGCGGGTGGTGCTGCCCCATGCCCAGCACCTGCACCGGCTTCGTGGGCAGGTCTCTGGCCCGTTCCATGCTGGTCACCAGCAGGGCGGCGCCGCCGTCCGACTCCAGCGAGCAGTCGAACAGGTGCAGCGGCGCGACGATCATGCGCGACGCCTGATGGTCCTCGATGGACATGGGCTTCTGCATGGTGGCGTTCCTGTTCATGCACGCGTGCTTGCGCGTGGACACCGCGATCTGGCCCAGGTCCTCGCTGGTGGTGCCGAACTCGTGCATGTGGCGCGTGGCCGCGAACGCGTGGTTGGCCACCGCGGAGAAATGGCCCCAGGGCTGCTCCCAGTGCTCGTCGCCGCTGCGGATGGGATAGCCCGGCGTGGGGTCCGGCGTCGCCCGTTTCCGCGCGTGGACGCACACCACGTAGTTGGCCATGCCGGCCTCGATGGCCATCACCGCGTTCTGGATCATGGCGATGGGGGTGGCTCCCCCCAGCGCCAGGTCGGTGGCGTAGTTGGGGTCGATGCCGGCCATGTGCGCCAGCCGCACCGCGTAGCTCCGGTGAGCGTCCGTCAGCGGCTGGTTGGTGAGCAATCCGTCCACCTGGGACGCGCTGATCCCGGCGTCTTCCAGACAGAGGCGGATGGCTTCCACGTGCAGCGAGTTGGTGGTGGCTTCGGGCCGCTTGCCCACCTTCGTCTCGCCCACGCCCACGACGGCGTATTTGCCCGAGAGGTTCGACATGGCTGCCTCCTTGTCCTTTTGAAAGGAACCTACTTGTCCAGACCGACGATCCGCCGCGTGCGGCTGATCACCTCCGGCGTCATCTGTTTCTTCATGTCGACGATGAGTTTCGTGAGGTACTCGCCGCTCTTCGGGCTGATGTCCAGCCGCGCCCGTTTGGCGTCCGCCAGGAACTCCGGGTCCTTCATGGTGGCCTCGAAGGCCTTCCGCAGGATCGCGACCCTGTCCATGGGCGTCTTCGGCGGCAGCGCCCAGGGCCGGAGCATGGCCGCCGGCAGCAGCAGCACCTTCATGAAGGCTACGTCCGCGGGTTTGGTGATCCGGTCGTTCAGCAGCGGGATCTTGCGCGCCTCGAGCTCCGGGTGGCGTTCCTCGCCGATGTAGGCGATGATCTTGGCCTCTCCGTCGTCGATCATGGACATGCCGGTGGCTTTCACCGAATCCCAACTCCAGCCGGTCAGGCCGTCCACTTCCTTTTGCAGCAGGCCCGCGCGCACCGGCGCGGTGCCCTTGTAGCCGGGCACGATCCTGGAAGTCTCGCCGAAGATGTCGTTCATGGCCAGGGGAATGCTGCAGGTGAGGCTGTTGCGCGCGGTGCAGCCGAAGATCAGCGGCTCGGTCTCGGGGTCGAGCCATTGGTCCATGGTCTGGATCGGGGAGCCCTTGCGCACCACCACGGTGATAGGACCGGTATTGGCCAGTCCCAACCAGACGAACTTGTTGACGTCGTATCGGATCCCCGGGAAATTCAGGTACTGTGCCTGCGCGATCGTCCAGGTAGGGTGGACGAGGGTCAGGCCGTCCCGCTTGGTGATGTTGTATACGTAGTTGCTGCCGATGAGGCCGCTGCCGCCGGGGATGTTGATGACGATGACGTTGGGTTTGCCGGGAATGTGTTTTCCCAGATGGCGCGCGAACAGCCGGGAGTAGGTATCATAGCCCCCGCCCGGTGCGCTCACCGATACGATCTTGACCGTCTTGCCTTCGTAGAACGACGCGGCTCCGGCAATGCTGCCGCCCGCCGCCGCCATCACCGCCATGATGAGCCCGATGCGTGTCAGTCGCAGTAACATGTAAGGTCTCCCTCCCGCTGATCCGATACGATCGTCCGCACGACCGACTATTTGTCCAGGCCGATGATCTTCCGCGTACGGCTCACCACCTCCGGGGTCATCTGCGTCTTCATGCTGGCGATGAGGTCGGTCAGCCACTTGCCGCTCTTGGGGTTGATGTCGAGGCGCGTCCGCTTGGCGTCCGCCAGGAACGCGGGGTCCTTGAGCGTGGCCTCGAAGGCGGTTCGCAGAATCTCGACCCTGTCCTCGGGTGTTTTCGGAGGCACGGCCCAGGGCCGCAGCATGGCCGCGGGCAGGAGCAGGACTTTCATGAACGCGACGTCCGCGGGCTTGGTAATCCGCTCGTTCAGGAACGGCACCTTCCGGTCGTCCAGCTCCTGGTGACGGTTGTAGCCGATGTACGCCATGATCTTGGCGTCGCCGTCGTCAAGCATGGACATGCCGGTGGATTTCACCGAATCCCAGCTCCACCCGGTCAGGCCGTCCACCTCGTTCTGCAGCAGTGCGGCGCGGATGCGCGCGGTTCCCACGTAGCCGGCCACGATTTCGGAAGTCTTGCCGAAGATGTCGTTCATGGCCAAGGGGATGCTGCAGGTCAGGCTGTTGCGCGACGTGCAGCCGAAGATCAGCGGTTTGGTGTCGGTATCGAGCCACTGGTCCATGGTCTGGATCGGTGACCCCTTGCGCACCACCGCGGTGATGGGGCCGCTGTTGGCCAGCCCCAGCCAGATCATCTTGGTGACGTCGTATTTGATACCGGGGAAATCCAGGTACTGGGCCTGGGCCACGCCCCAACTCGGCTGGATGAGCGTGAGACCGTCCGGCTTGGTTACGTTGTAGACGTAATTGGTGCCGATAAGGCCGCTGGCGCCGGGGATGTTGACGACGATGACGTTGGGCTTGCCCGGGATGTGCTTCCCCATGTGACGCGCGAAGAGACGGGAATAGGTGTCGTAACCGCCGCCCGGGGCATGCACCGAAACGATCTTGACGGTTTTCTTTTCGTAGAACGACGCCGCGCCGGCCAGGCTTCCGCATGCCAGCAGCACCGCCAGAATGAGTCCGATCCATGCCGTTCGTCGAAACATGATGGTTCTCCTTGTTGGGGTAAAATGCCGTCTCCGTAAGCCCGCTCAGCCCTCTCCCGATTCGTACCGGGCTACGATAGACCAGCCGGCGGGCCTTTTCAACAACCAGCCTTGGCAACAGCAGGCAAAGTCGGTGGGAGTGCGTGGAGAGGGGTAGATAGAGGCGAATACCGTCAGGCCGATCACAGATCAGCAGGACTCTCATGAAATCCCTCGGCCTGTAACTTCTTCAGTGTTTCCAGCACCTTAAGTGATTGAGCTTCGGATGGTACCCGAGTTGGTACACGTCCCGCCACGCCGAGCACTCCTGCTTCCTTGGAGGTAAGCAAACGGTGTTTCCGACCCCAAGAGAGGGTATCCTGCCAGAATTGGCCTCCGGCCTTTACAACAGTGGCCTGAGCTTCGATCCCATTGAGCATTTTTTGGTCTCGCCGTGCGGTGCGACCTGCCG
The DNA here is from genome assembly GCA_965214905.1 of uncultured Binatia bacterium (SeqCode). Lineage (GTDB taxonomy): Bacteria > Desulfobacterota > Binatia > UBA9968 > JAJDTQ01 > JAJDTQ01. The sequence goes on along the minus strand of OZ243984.1, from coordinate 601,379 downwards.
ATTGCTGGTCCTCTTGCGTGATCAGTTCATCAAGGAAGCTTCCCGGCCACTCTATCTTGAGCTCACGAACACGCACCCAGCAGGCTTGCTGCTTGGCCCATTCCGTCACGTTGCTGATTCGGTCTGGAGGATTGATCAGTACTTCATGTGCTGCGTGGGATGCATCTGCCAAGGCGGTTTTCATGGCAGAACTTGCCGATTGTCGCCGCCAGACGGCTTCAAAGTCTACCGCTCGCTTCATGACGGCGACGTCGTGGGCCATTTTCGCGATGGCGTAGGCAACGATGTTCGCGCGGTATCCGCCTTGGTACCACGGCTGGTCTGAAACGATTCTTTCTGTCGTCTTGAAGATGATCGCCTTTGCCACAGTCTCTCGATACCATGCTTCATTGAAGCCATCCGGGCTTTTTTCCCAAGCCTGCCCGATGGTCCCGGCGAAGTGCGCGAAGTTCTTCTGCGCCCCAAGGCTGACCTGATGTGGAAGCTCTGACCACACATTCAGGAACTTTGCGAGGTCTGTCTTCGAGAAAAGCTGCCGTCTCGGATTCTCAAGATCGAACTTCTTTTGTTCGGCCAGCGTAAGCAGCGAACGAGCATCTGCATACTGCCCGCGTGCCCGTTCATAGAACCACTTTGACTCCCTGAAGGTCCCGTCGCGCGAGGGCGCGTAGATCCGCCGGGAAAAGTTCTCGATTCGCACGTGAAAGGGATGGTTGGCAAAAAAATCGGCTGCGTTGACACGATTCTGGCTGTTTGCGAATTCCGATATCCTCGGAACGATCTCTTCCGTACGCTTGGGATCGACGACAGATAGCTTCATCTGGACGAAGACCCTGGACAAGTCGGTCTTGTTGCGGTGTGCGTGATAAATGGATGCTGTGGTCTGCCCGCCGTTCACAATCTGAAGGTTCTTGAGACGACGGAGGAGCAACGGGCCTCCTGAAGCGTCCACGTTTACCTCTTCGACCTCTTCGGCGGTGCAGGTTATGCCGTTGTTGTAGGCGAAGAACATGGAAGGATCATGTTGTAGTGTATTCCTGATCCCTTTGTTCACGTTACCGCGCGCCTGCAAAAATACTCTGACATTCTGCTCGAGAAGTCGCGCACCCCAGCGGTCGTAAATCCGGGCAAGCATGGTTCCGGGTACAACTGCCAGGAAGGAGTTGTAATCGACATCGGGCAAATGGGCCGGGAGAATGGGTAATACTCCTCCAAAATCGTTCAAGTCGATATCGATCTCCTCTCGCCCATGTCCGGCCGTTGCGACTCGGTGCAAGCGACGGATGTCCCAGACATTGTACGTGACTGTCTTGCCGTCGATCTCTTCAGCTTCACGGCCGTCGACTCTCTCGCTCAGTTCCCGATTGCTGATCAGGATGAGGCGTACCTTTTCAATCCCGCGCCAACGCTGGGAGACGAGATCGGCGAGGCCGAAGCCTGGACTGGTCTCCTCAAGGGCATTCCGCCATCTGGGGTCGAGTGAGCGCCGCAGAAATCTGGAAGGACGTTCAAAGATGGTGTTCATCTCGTTGCCGGTCAGACGCTCGATCTTCGGTGATTGCCGGAAGTCCGATATGATCAGACTCAGCGTGTCGGTGTTGTCATCCAGGGCGTACCCGTCCACCCTGATCCCGGTTGTCCCGGGACCACGATAGAAAGCCCGGTCTGCGCAGTCGATATCGCCTGCGGCCATGAGATAGTCGCATGACATCTCGAAGAAAACATCCTCCATAAAGTGCTCGGCGGCATCAGCTTGCACGACAATGTCCTGGAAGAACTCATGCGCGAACTCGTCAAGACTGGTCATCACCACTACTCTCTGAAATCAGTTTGGCCAAGATTTCCGAACCGGTACGAAACGGCTCGCATTCCGTCAGCGCAATCGAATAGCGTACATGGCTCACGCCGCTGGTAAACATTGATGGTGTGATCCGGGGAAATCCTTCGCGAACTTCAAACAGATGCTCGGCACCCATGATCCAGTGTCTGTCGCTGTAGTCATCAAGACGGTCGAAACCGATGGCCGCAAGGCGTTCTTCAAACAGGTCCGCCACCGCCAAGGCATGGTCAACTATCACTCTGCGCACTGCGTCGACAGCTTCCGAGATCGTGACTGTGGTTCTCGTGTTTCCAGCGGCGGTTGCAACTTCCAGGACGTACAGGAACAGCGTATCGACGCTCGTGGAGTCCAACTGATGCTCTGACGAGATTGCAACATATGGCACCGCCGCGCCACGTCGAGCCTTGGCCTCGATGCAGACACGACCTATCTCAAAGTCCTTGGGTGTTCCAAGCGGGCCACTCCAGCACCTGACGGATTTCGAGACGCCGATTGCAGGGAACAGGTGTTCCTGCAAGACCCTCAATTCTCCCAGCAACCCCTTCTGTTCTTCGTCGTCAAGCCTGCCATCCCTGCCGCCCTTGAGGAGTCGGTGCCATCGCCAGGTCCGGGTGAGGAAACGCTCGATCGCTTCCTCCTCGGTCTGTGCGAGGCCGGTTGCCGTGACAATGTCCAGACAGAGACGATGAAACAACTCACGCTGGTCTCCGTCCATCAGCCTGATTACGAGCAAATCATGTGAGTCAGTGTCCGGGGAACGGGACTCCACCTGCAAGCCCTGCAGTTTGGGCAAACGTGTCGGGAGGTTTGCTCCTCTGGCATGCCGCAGCATAAGCAGGCATTTTCGGTCAGCGTCGAGCGCCCAGAACATGTCCCACCGCATGGATGGATCAACCCGCCGAGCGCTGGCGCTCGTGGTCTGCGTAGGCGGCGTGATGTCTTCCCAGGGATCGACCGAATCAGTCATCATCACCCGCTGCCTCGTCTTCGTCTTCCTCACCGTAACGTTCCCGGAACCAAGTGGTATTGACGAGGTATTCGACTGTTCTTTCTTCCAGGCTCGTTCGGGGAAAGCTGATACTCCACGCCACCACTGGCTCCGCGGCGCTCAGGTCCTCGTCCTTCTGGCCTATTGCGAGCATATGGACAATCAGAAGGGGCTTGCGGCGGACATTCCGAAAGATGCGATCAGGAAAGTTGGGTGGCTCACCATTGCGCCCTCGTTCCCGTCGGTACTCTTCCTTTGCCCTTTGGACGTCTTCCTGGGCAAGCCCGACCTCTTCCACACCGCGGGAAGCCACACGTTGCTTGTTTGTGATCAGCAATGTTTGGTTGTCGCTGCGGCGTCCCGGTGCTCGGCGCTGACAGGCAAGTTCGAAGCCCAGACTGCGGTCAATCAGAGTATGCCTGGAACGGCTTTCCACACCAGCAAAAAGAATGTCCCATTCCTGTAGTTCGTCGGCCCTGCGTTCTTCGATATATCGTCGAACGGGTTCCGCATCTGTAAGAAGCGAACCTTCATGGTTCTGGAAGGCGGCTAGAAAATCGAGTACTGCGGACGTGGGCACAGACCGTACCAGTCGCCCTGGGGTCAACTGTTCTCCATGTTCGGGAGGACTGCCCGTTGTCCGCAAATTCGTCGCGAGATCGGCTGCCGCTTGCCGATTCGCCTTGAGGCTCGCTTCATCCCGCCGAAGAACGGCCGTTTCAATAAACCGGTTCGCAAGACCAATGGAGACGACGATATGCTGGCCTGAACCCATCTTGTTACGGGCCGTAACGATAAGTGTATCTGGATGACTGCGTACCTTGAGACCGAATTGTTCGGGCGTGGCATTTGCGGTTTCCATTCGGCGCAATTCGTCCCGTAGCTCCTCAATGGAATCAGTTATGTGCGTATACCATCCCTCGGCTTCCTCCGGTATCCAGATGCGGCACAAGTCTTCATATCCAGGTCGATATCCGAACCACCGCCCCATTTGCATGAGTGTGTCGTACATCATAGAATTGCGCAGGAAGTAGCTTGTCACTAGTCCTTCAAGGGTCAGGCCTCGAGACAGCGAGTATCCGCCTACGGCAATCACGTTTAGCCCGGACCTCGCGTAATCTGCATAATTGAGAGATCCGGATGAGCGGCTGTTCACTTCCACCACCTTGACGGCGCTCACGCTTTCCCACAGGCGTGCTTGTATTTCGGACCAGGAAATCCCCCGCAAGTCGGGGTACTCTTCGGCGAACACTCTGCGCAGGGCGGATATCTCCGGGTCTCGCAGTGCGGCAGTCTTCGCCTTCGCGCCGTTGACCCGAACGCTGCTACGGATTCCGTCGATCAGAGTGTGAATTTCGTTGCGTACCTGCCTCTGGACATCAGTGAAGCGGGAGACATTGACGAGCATGGAGTTGTGTTCTCTGGCTTGCCCACGCACAAGACGAATGGCGCGCGCAATGATGAAAGCACGCACGGCAGTCTGGAGGCTATCCGGTAGGGCCGTTACAACATGTGATATGGGATGTCTGGCCGGGAGCAGATCCTGATGGTCTTCGATATGGCGTACAATCCCCCCATCCTCGGTCGAGAAGGCCCGTGTCGCGCCGAAATAGTTGTTTGGCGGATCAAGACTTACGATGAAGTGACGTGGGAACAAATCCTGCCCGAACATCTTGTCATCGGTGTCCGGATCAATGAAGATGTTGGCGAAAGGCGTGGCAGTATAGCCAACATAACAGCTTCGGTCAAATAGCGAGAGAAGCTGTCTTATTTGTCCGTTGATCCTGGATACTTCGTCCTGACCTCTCCTGATGTTGATGGATGCATTGTCGGCCTCGTCGTCGATCAGAAGCAACGGAGAACTGATTGATGACGTACCGTGTCTGGCATTTTGGTCGGACAGCCAGTCGATCAGGTTTCCAAGCGTACTGGAGTTCTTCTTGATCACAAAAACCGCAGGTTCAACGAGGTTTTCGAGAGGAATACCCACACTTGTTGCGGTTGCCTTGTCGAAATCGCGCAGTGAGTTTGTGAAAGTGTTCGGACGCCGCTTGGAGTTGAAATGGCCGACGCCAACAATTCTACGGGTTCCCGGGGATCGCATTGTTGCACTGTCAAAACCGATAAAGCCTTCGTCAATGCGTCTCTGCGTTTGGCTGCGCAGGTTGTTGTGGATGCCGGCAATCACAACTATTACCCTGTAGCCTGCATCGGCAGCCTTGCAGATCAGCGCGGTATAGTTGATGGTCTTCCCGGACTGGACATGCCCGATGACCATACCCCTTCTGTCCCACCTTCCGGCTCTTTTGGGGTCCTGGAGCAGGCCGAGCGTGCGATCCGTGACACTGTCTAACGTTGCGAGGACCTGGGCGGAGAAGCGCTTGTCGGCTAGCAGGTTCCTGTATCGTTTCCAGAAAAACGTGTCGATTTCAGACCGCGCCTCATCCAGCCATTCTTCGAAGGCGTCTTCCTGCAAGGTGGCGCCCAGGTTCATCGTGACGCCGTGTTCGTTCTCGAACTGCCTGGCAAGCTGTTCGGCCTGCTCGTCGCTAACCGAAGGAGATGCAGGTCGGGCGACTCCTATGCACTCACGTATCTTCTCCGGCGTTGGCAGTTCCCCGACCAGCAGATTTGCCAGAAGGGCACGGGCCATCATCTCAAGCCGTCGAAGCTCTTCAACCACTCGTAACCTCCGGTTCGCCGAGATCTTCGATTATTCTCCTTGCGGATTCCCAGTTGGATCGAAAGGGTTCTGCGGAGCGCATCATTAACCTTGCCTCTTCCCTTGACACTCCACCCTCCACGAGTGCCAGCCAAGTGGACTTTACGCTCTCGGCAAACTGATCTGCCGCGAGAGGATACGCACCCACACTTTCCGGGTTCGCACCAGCGTCGGCGTAGGTCGCCTCGACAGGAAGCGCGGCGTTGATAAGGTTCACCAGAACAGTAAATTCGTCAGCCATGGCCGGACTCAATTTCTGCGTGAACCCCGCGAAAACAGGATGTTCCGCATTGAGACGGTAGTGGATCTGGTTGTCTTTCTGCATCTTCACCCACACTGGCAATCTGTTGTCCGTTGACAGACGCGTTCCGCGGGATACGTAGGCTTTCCTGGACGGCGCTCCGATCCGTTCGATAATTTTTTGGAGACGCCGTTTGACGGGAATGGGAGGCTGAGCCGAGGCTTTTTTTACGTCGATTCTCCATCTGGTATCCAAGCTATTTGGCATGTCGATGCGAACACGAGCAAGCTTCGTGAGTTCGGACTGCTTCGCCAGACCAAACCAGGTTCCGTGGATGATCAATCGCCGGTTACGATAAAGATAGAAACCCTGATTCCTGAGATATCCCTCCGTACCTCCATACCGTTCCCATTCGGTCGCTGTGACCTTGTTGTGGTGTGGCAGGGTTACGGCCTGGATGCGAATTTTCCTGCCGTCGAGAGAGAAAACCTCCTCCTGACCCGGTTGAGTGGCAGGGTGACGGGAGTGAAACGGGTCGAATGGTTCGAGTTCGCGACCGTTCAGGAAGATCCTGATCGATTTACGTCCATGTTCGGCGGAAAGGAACCGGTGAAATACAAGTTCGACGTGCGAAGCCGCCCGGTCGATCTGTTCGATCAGTTCTTTCCGATCTGCGGAGTTCTGGTCGCCGAACCGGTCGAGCTTCTGCCAGACGACCAGAGTACCGCTTGCGCCGAGCTGGTTGAACCAGGGGATGGTCGTGTAGTCAGCGGGGAGCTCAACATACCATTCCTCAGTCTCGGCGACTGTGTCGAGATCCCATACGGCGCTGGACATCATATCATTCTTGCGAGTAACTACCGTCAGCCTGCGGCATTGCGAGAAAGACGCTGTTTTCAATCCCAATCCGAAACGACCCAGATCGGTATTGGAACGTTCTGCCAAGGGGCTCGTCGTCCCAAGCCGCATGGCCTCCAGTAGCTCCGACTCGGCCATGCCGCACCCGTCGTCGATAATGCCGATGGCGGGGACATCGGCATCCGTGTCGGCAAGGATCTCTATTCGTCGCGCGCCAGCGGTTACCGAATTGTCGATCACGTCAGCGACTGCGGTTGGCAGGGAGTAGCCAATGTCACGCATGCTCTCGATCAGTACGGACGCGCGAGGCCCGATTCTTTTTCTTCGAGTCAACCTGCGATTACTCACACCGCGCCAACAGCAATCGATACCTGCCTCGATTGTCGCTCCCTTTCAGTTTCTTCAGCTTGTACTCGGTCGGAGTGCTCAAAAACATCCCACAGGCAATCGGCAATCTGGCGGGCCAGAAAAGGGGGCACCGCATTGCCTACCTGCACGTACTGTGCGCTGCGGTTGCCCTTGAAGAAATAGTTGTCAGGGAAGGTCTGGAGGCGCGCTGCTTCGCGCACCGTGAGGCTCCTGCATTGGTTCGGATCCGGGTGGATATAGTAGTGCCCATCCTTCGAGAGGTGGCACGTAATCGTGCCGGAGGGGTGATCAGCAAGTTGTACCCTGAATCGGTCGTCGAATTTCCCTGACCACCAGTTCTTGTGATTGGGCGCCAAGGCGTCGGGAAAATCGGGAGCCTTGGGTGAGCGACCGCAGGCGCGCCCAAAAGCGGCGGAGAACAGGTAGCGGGCCAAGTCCGAGGACATGTGTGCGCGTGTGTAGTTGTTTGGCAACCGCTCGAGTCTGGGGTCGCTGATCCAGTCACGCAACACGGCCGGACAAGAGCGCGGCAGCCGGACATGACCACGGGCTTCACGGGAGGGGGCAGGGCGGGACCCGGTCTCCATCACTCGGGAAATCGCTTCGTTGAAGGCTTCCCGTTCTTCCGGTGCAAGCCGTGGCTCGGTTTGCGAAACCAGATCACAGGCATCACGCAGGGCCTGTTGCCACCTCTGAGAGCTGTCGCCGCTACTCAAGCCGCAACGCAACGTCGGCATTTTGCCGAGGACATCCTTGACCCTGGTACCAAGGCTGCGTCGGAGCTGTGGCCGGCACTCCTTGGGAAGACGTTCCGCAATATCGCGTCTCAAACCCAGAATGAATACGCGGTGCCGGATTTGGGGTAGGCCATGCTCTTCTGACCGAACAACGAAGTCGTCCGCTGTAAACGATTCTCTGAGCAGGGAAGTGTTCCTTGAAGGCGAAAGCGCCAGGAGACGGTAGGTGTTCGGTCCGGCGGCTGCGCCAAGCTCTTCAATTACCCTCTCGAAGATATTCCTGCTACGTACCGTCGATGAGAGCATTCCTTTCACATTTTCCATGACAAAGGCTGCTGGGTGGAGTGCCCCGAGAACGCGCACGTACTCCTTGTAAAGGAAATTGCGCTTGTCTCCATCCAGCACATCGCTGGCCTTCCCGGCGTTGCGGGATCTTCCGACAAGCGAGTATGCCTGACACGGTGGTCCACCGATGAGCAGGGTTCTGTGCCCATGTTTGGCTTGTATTTCCCTGATTCGCTTTTTCAGAAATACAGTGGTCTTCCTCTGTCCAAGTTCAAGGCACTGAGTCTCTTTGCTGGCAGCCTGCCACTGTTCCGGGTAGAGCCGTGCCCAATCCGGTTCTGGTGTAGCCCCATTGAGGAAGGCGTAGTACTCTGGCGGAAAGCCTCTATCGAATTTCCGCAGGAAGACGCGCAGGAGGAGGGTGCTATGTGCAGTCGGGTCTTTCTCCACGGAGAGGTTTATCTGGTAGCGTCGCTCGCCATATGGCCCCACACAGGCAGAGAAACCCTCGCCCAAGCCCCCGGGGCCGGAAAACAGATCAACAATTGGGACAGGCTCGGCCACGAATATGGTGTAAATCATGGGCGGCACTGCGTCAAACCGCTGCCGAAGCGTGTCCTTACCTGAATGGTCATGACGGATATAGTGGACAAGCCCACCCGTTCGCGCATGATGGCTGGCATCCGAGGCAAGGATACACGGCCCGAGATCATCCTGCGGCGTGCGCTTCACGCGGATGGGTTCAGGTTTCGGTTGCACGAGAAACGCCTTCCAGGCAGGCCGGACCTCGTGTTCCCCCGTTACGGAGCCGTTTGTTTCGTACATGGATGTTTCTGGCATCGACATCCCGAATGCCGTTACGCCACGAATCCGGCAACACGCCCCGAGTTTTGGGAAACCAAGTTCCAGGCCAACATCGCGGGAGACGAGCGCAATCGGCGACTTCTGATGGAGGCAGGTTGGCGCGTTGCCATTGTATGGGAATGTGCCCTTAAACACAGGCGAGGAATTCAGGTTGCGGAAAGACTGGGTCGGTGGTTGCGCGGAACCCGCGTGGAGTTCAATTCCGATCGGTTCTTCCCTGTACGTCGGAGATAACTCCCTGTAATTGAAGAAACGCCCGTCCGCTTCTGTCCAATCGTTGGGAGGAACCATGCCGAAACCGATCCTGCACGGCGTCAAGGTCCTGGACCTGAGCCATATGTACCCGGGCACGCTGTGCACGTGGCTGCTGGCGGCACTGGGAGCCGAGATCCTCAAGGTGGAGGAGCCGGGAGCGGTGCGCTCGGGGGCGCCGTTCCTCAACCAGGGCAAGAAGAGCATCACGCTGAACCTCAAGACGGACGCGGGACGCGAGGTCCTGTACAGCTTGGCCAAGGCATCGGACATCGTCGTCGAGGGCTTCAGGCCCGGGATGGCGCGCCGGCTCCGGGTGGACTACGAGACGCTCCGGCGGCTGAATCCGAGGCTGGTCTACTGTTCCATATCGAGTTTCGGTCAGACCGGTCCGTCGGTGTCGTATTCGGCCCACGACATCAACTTCCTGGCGCTGAGCGGCATGCTCGGCATCGGCCGGGAGGCCGGCCGGAGGCCGCTGCCGCCGGCGGCCCAGGTGGCCGACGTGGCCGGGGGCGGCTACCCGGCCCTGAGCGCGATCCTCGCGGCCTACATCGCGGTGCTGCGGGAAGGGGAGGGGCGCTACATCGACATCTCCATGTTCGACTGGACCCTGCTCCTGGTGGCGCGCTACCTGATGCTGGACCCGCCGCCCCGCCGTTCCGGACCGGTGGTGAAGCGCGAGCACGCCACCCTGGCCGGCGTCGCGGCGTGCTACGACACCTACGAGTCAGCGGATGGAGGCTTCGTGTCACTGGCCGCCCTGGGACCGAAGCAGTGGGGTCTATTGTGCAAGGCGCTGAGGCTGGAGCGTTACGCGGACGCGGCCTTCGATCCGGAAAAGATGCCCCGCATCAAGGCGGCCATGCGGCGCAACTTCAAGACCCGGCCGAGGGATCACTGGGTGGCGCTTCTCAGGAACGAATACGGCCTCTCGGCCGCGCCGGTGTACGAACCGGAGGAGGTGCTGGAGGATCCCCACGTGCGCTTCCGGAAGACGCTTTCCCGGGTCAAGGACACCGGCGCCGTCGAGTTCGCGCCGCCGTTCTGGTTTGCCGGCGCCCGGAAGCCCGGAGGGAAGATCTGCCGCGTGGGCCAGCACACCGTCACCGTGCTCAAGGGCCTCGGCTACGGCGCCGCCGAGATCCGCGAGCTGCGCAAGGCCAAGGCGGTCTGATCCCGGTTGAACGGCGCCCTCTATTGGAGTAATTGTCCGGCAGGCCCCTGTGGAGGGGATTCTGGGCGCGGAACGACGTGCTTGGAGGAAACATCCGATGTCAGAGGTAAAGCCGGGGCTGGAAGGGGTGGTGGCCGGTGAAACGGCCATCTGCTCGGTGCGCCCGGAGGGCGAGCTGATCTACCGTGGCTACGACGTGCACGACCTGGCCGAGCAGGCGGGCTTCGAAGAGGTGGCCTACCTGGTGCTGTTCGGCCGGCTCCCGACAAAAGCCGAGCTCAAGACCTTCGACGCGAATCTCCGGTCCGACCGGGCGCTACCGCCGGGCGCGATCGAGAGCCTCGATCGGCTCCCTTCGGATGCCGTCCCCATGGATGCCCTGCGTACCGCGGTATCGACGCTGGCGCTCTACGACCCCGAGGCCGGGGACAACACCCACGACGCCAACCTGAGGAAGGCGACCCGGTTGTTGGCCCGCATGGCCACGGCGGTGGCGGCCCAGCACCGGCTCTCCCAGGGACTGGAAGCGGTGGCGCCGGACCCGGAACTCAACCACGCGGCCAACTTTCTCCACATGCTGCGGGGCCGGCGGCCGGACGAGTTCGAGGCCAGGGTGCTGGAGGTGACGCTGATCCTGTACATGGAACACGAATTCAACGCCTCCACGTTTGCGGCCCGGGTCATCGCGTCCACGCTGTCGGACCTGTACGGCGCGGTGGTGGGCGCCATCGCCGCCCTCAAGGGCCCGCTCCACGGCGGCGCCAACGAGAAGGCCATGGACGTCATCCTGGAGATCGGCGAGCCGGCTCGGGCCGAGGCGTGGGTAGAGGAGAGCCTGCGGCAAAAGAAGCGCGTCATGGGCTTCGGCCACCGCATCTACAAGACCGCGGACTCGCGGGTGGAGGTGGCCAGGAAATGGGGCGCATTGCTCGGGAAGCAACTCGACGACACCCGGTTGAGCGACATCTGCATCACCGTGGAGGAGGTCATGCGCCGGGAGAAGAACCTGTGCCCCAACGTGGACTTCTACGCCGCACCCATCTACCACATGATGAACATCCCCGTAAGCCTCAACACGCCCATCTTCGCCATGAGCCGCGTGGTGGGCTGGTCGGCGCACATCATCGAGCAACTCGACAACAACCGCCTGTTCCGGCCCAACTCACGTTACGTGGGCGCGACGGGCCTCGAATTCCAGCCGCTGGACCGGCGCGGCCGAGGGGGCTGAACCTGCCTCCGAATGAATAGCTGTGGAACCATTGTCCGTTCGTCCTGAGCGTAGCGAGGTCCGCCGAGCGAAGTCGAAGGACGCGGGTAGCCTGGAAGTATCGTACCGATGGCGGAGCCGCGCATCGCACCACAAGCGCTGGATGGCGTGAGGGTCCTGGAACTCGCGGGCGCAGAGGGCGAGTACTGCGGCAAGCTCCTGGCGGACTTCGGCGCCGAGGTGATCAAGGTGGAGCCGCCCGGCGGCAGCCCCTCCCGCAGCCGGCCGCCGTTCAAGGACCACCGGCCGGGACCGGACCGGAGCCTTCCCTTCCTCTACTTCAACGCCAACAAGAAGAGCGTCACCACGGACCTCGGGACCGAAGCGGGCCGGGAGCGCGTCCGGCGCCTGGCCCGGAACGCGGACGTGGTGGTGGAGAGCGCCGCACCGGGGACGCTGGCGGCCATGGGGCTGGGGTACGCGGACCTGCGCGCGGCCAACCCGCGGCTGGTTCATGCGTCCGTCACGGCGTTCGGACAGACCGGGCCGTACAGCGGCTACCGCTGGTCCGAGCTGGTGGCGTTCGCCATGGGCGGGCTCATGTACGTGAGCGGCAAGCCGTCGTCGCCGCCGGTGAACGCGCCGGGCGCGCAGGCGTTCCTGGTGGGTTCGGCCCACGCCGCCCTGGCCATCCTCATGGCGCTGTGGCGCGTGCGGCAGGGCGGCGCGGGACAGCACATCGACGTTTCGATGATGGACTGCCTCGCGGCCATGGAGAACCTGGTGTCGCGTTCCGCTGCCACGGGAGTGCATCCGCGCCGGGACGGCACGCAGCACCGCTTCGCCGCTCCCGGGACCATCTACCGCTGCCGCGACGGCTTCGTGCACATCTTCGTGACCAACTCCCAGCCGGGGGCCTGGGACCGGTTCGTGGACTGGCTGGGGCGGCCTGAAGCGCTGACGGGCCACGAGTTCAAGGATCCGGTCCATCGACGCGCCCACGTGGCGGAGGTGGACCGGGTGGTTTCAGGGGTTCTGGCGGAGCTGCCCAGGGAAAAGGTCTACGAGGAGCTGCAAGGCTGCCACATCCCGTGCGCCCCGGTGAACACGCCGCTGGAGTTCGTACGGGACCGCCACATCCGGTCCCGGGGCTTCGTCGTCGATACGGTGCACCCGCGGCTTGGTCCCTTGGAGTTTCCGGGACGGGCCTACAAGACCGGGTCCTGGCGCTTCCGGCATCACGCTCCCGCGGTGGGAGAGCATGACCGGGAGTTGCTCGACGGGAAGCCTTCGGCGCCGGCCGGTTTGCAGCCGGACCGGCCGGCGGTCCCGGGCGCCGCGCCTGGGCGGTCGGGCCGGGATACGGCCCCCGCGGCCGGTCCCGCGGCGGATGCGGCCTGCGCCGTGACGGAGCGGGCTTCGCCGGCCGCGCCTGCGGCGGGAAACGGCGCCGCACCGGGCGCGCTGCCGCTGGCGGGCATCCGCGTCGCCGACTTCACCCACATGGTGGCCGGGCCCTACGGCACGATGCAACTCGCCTACTTCGGCGCCGAGGTGATCAAGATCGAGTCCCGGGCGCGGCCCGACACCTGGCGCATCCGCGAGGGGAACAAGGACGTGGAAGCATCGCTGCCGTTTGCCGACCACAACCGCAACAAGCTGTCGATCACCGCCAACCTCAAGTCGGAAGAAGGCAGGGAGGTGGCGCGCCGCATCATCGCCAGGAGCGACGTGGTGGTGGAGAACTTCAGCGTCGGAGTCATGGATCGGCTCGGCCTGGGCTACGAGGAGCTCAGAGCGGTAAAACCCGACATCGTCATGATCCGGCTTCAGGGACTCGGCGCCACCGGCCCCCGGAAGAACTACGTGACCTGGGGTCCCAGCCTGATGCCGTTCTCCGGCATGACCTGGCTGTGGAATCATCCGGACGGCGGCGCGCCGGTGGGGTCACAGACCTCCTACCCCGACTACATCGTCTCCGTCCACATGGCCTTCGTGCTCATGGCGGCGCTGCATCACCGCGCCAACACCGGGGAAGGGCAGTTCATCGACATGGCCCAGGGTGAGGTCACGGCGTCGCTCATCGGGCCGGCGCTGCTGGAAGGACTGGTCCACGGACGCGCCGCGAAGCCGGTGGGGAACCGTGGCTGCGCGGACGCCCCCCACGGCTGTTATCCTTGCCGGGGTGAAGACGCGTGGTGCGTCGTCTCGGTGGCCGACGAGGATGAATGGCAGCGTTTCTGCGCGGCCACGGATAACCATGCGGCCCTTGGAGATGAACGGTTCGGCACGGCGGAGTCGCGCCTTGCCAACGCCGGAGCCCTGGACGCCCTGGTGTCCGAGTGGACGCGCCGGCGCACTCCGCGCGAGGTCATGGAGACGCTTCAGGCCCACGGCGTGACCGCGGGAATGGTGTCCGACGGCACCACCCTCGTCACCGACCCGCACCTGCGTTCCCGCGGCTCCGTCGTCGAGCACGAGCATCCGCGCCAGGGCCGCCTCACGCTGCCGGGCATCGTGACGAAACTCTCCGAGACGCCGGGGGAGATACGCCGCCACGCTCCGCTACTCGGTCAGGACACCCACGCGGTGCTGAAGGGACTGCTCGGACTGAGCGACGAGGAGATTCGCGGCCTGGAGGCTGCCGGGGCCTTTTGACGGCGGGTGCACGGCGCGGGAATGGACGGACTCGAGGCGGAGAGGAAAGAGCAACGCGGAGAGGAACAGGCAAAAGCAGCACGGAGAGGAGCAAACAGCAACATGGATTATCAAGCCATCATATTCGAACGTAAGGACGGCATCGCCTACGTCACGCTCAACCGTCCGGAGGTGCTGAACGCGCGCAACCGGCGCATGCGCGAGGATCTCATCCACGCGGTGACGGCCGTTCGGGCGGACCCGGAAGTGCGGGTGGTGATCCTCACCGGCGCGGGGGATCGGTCGTTCTCCGCCGGCCGGGACCTCAAGGAGGCGGCCCAGGAGAAGGTCGGGGTGGTGGCGGCCCGGCAGGCGAAGATGGAGATCGGCGACACCGAGATGATCGCCCGGCTCAACAAGCCGGTGATCGCGGCCATCAACGGCTTCGCTCTGGGCGGCGGTTGCGAGCTGGCGCTGGCATGCGACCTCCGGGTAGCGGTGGAAGGCGCCAGGGTGGGCCTTCCGGAGGTGTCCCGCGGCATGATTCCGGGGAGCGGCGGCACCCAGCGCCTGTCACGGGTGGTGGGACTCGGCAAGGCGCTGGAGCTGATCCTCACCGGCCGCGTCATCGACGCCGAGGAGGCCTGCCGTATCGGCCTGGTGAACAAGGTGGTGCCGCGGGATGGGCTCATGGCCGCGGCCGAGGAGTACGCCCGGGCCATTGCCACCAAGGCGCCGTTGGCCGTGGTGTTCGCCAAGGAGGCGGTGCGCGAGGGCTACGAGATGTCGCTGGACGACGGCCTGCGCCTGGAGACCGACCTGTCGGCACTGCTGAGGACCACCGAGGACATCAGGGAAGGGGCGCGGGCGTTCGTGGAGAAGCGTGCGCCGCAGTGGCGCGGACAGTGACGGGGTGGACAGGGTGGTTGCGGCGCCCTCACTCGGCCTTCGGCCACCCTCTGTACAAGCCGAACAGGGTTTACACTTGAATCCTTTCGTTGATGCCCCCGGATGGCGGGGGTGAGGGTCTTCCCCATCGTGCCGGAAACGAATTGCGGGTTTCACAACGAGTCGATATCGTCCATGACCGCGCTCGTGGAGACGGCCGCGACTTGTGATACACTACCTGTTGCACGCGACCGGGCGGCCAAGGCCCGGTGCCGGCCGTCGCCTGTTGCCAGGAGGGCGGCGACCGATCGAAAGAAGCTATTGGCATCCGCCAGAACAACTGAAGATCATGCTCGACAACGACACCGAGGAGCGGGAGGCCTGTACCGGAAGACGGCGAGGTGCGGAGGACTCGTCTGACCTGGGTAGACCCGGAACGCATCCCGATAACGGTCCGAGCGCCATCGTCGATTGTCGGGACGCCGAGGCCGTGCAGGAAGTAGGGGCCGCAAACGACTCCGGACCGCAAAGGAAACTGTTTTCGCAGCGCGATCGCCGCCAGCCGACACCCGCGCCCGGCGAGCGCTTCCGTCGAGGAACGGCATCTCTCCACTTCGGCCTCGCGGAGGATTTCTACGCCGAGTGGCCCGCTCCAACGTGTCTGATCTCGGATGGCCCGTACGGTGTCGATGGCTTTCCCGGAGATCGCCGCACGGCGGAGTCGTTAGCCGAGTGGTACGAACCCCATGTCCGCGCGTGGAGCGCTCGTTCGACGCCAGCCACCACCTTGTGGTTCTGGAACACCGAGATCGGTTGGGCCAACGTCCATCCGGTGCTTGCAGAGTACGGCTGGGAGTATCGCTGCTGCAACATCTGGGACAAGGGTATCGGCCACATCGCAGGGAATGCCAACACGCAGACCTTGAGGAAGTTCCCGATCGTCACCGAGGTATGCGTGCACTATGTCAAGGCCGCTCGGTTCACCGTCGGAGCGCGTGCCGTGAACATGCAGGAATGGCTGCGGTCGGAGTGGCGCAGAACCGGCCTGCCCTTGCGCGTGGCAAACGAGGCCTGCGGGGTGTTGAACGCCGCGACGCGCAAGTACCTGACTGGCGACCACCTGTGGTACTACCCGCCGGTGGCGGCGTTCGTGAAGCTGGTCGAGTACGCGAATATGCATGGTCGTCCCGCTGGGCGGCCCTTCTTCAGCGTGGATGGGCGGCGGCCCTTGTCCGGCCGCGAGTGGGCGGCGCTGCGAGCGAAGTTCTCGTGTACCGTTGGCGTCACGAACGTCTGGCGTGAACCACAGGTTAGCGGTGCGGAGCGGATTCAGGGTTCGCGCAACGGGATGAAGTACAAGTTCCGTAGCCTGCATGGCAGTCAGAAACCGCTTCGGTTCATCGACCGGATCGTGCGAGCATCGACAGACCGGGGCGACGTCGTTTGGGAGCCGTTCGGGGGCTTGTGCCCGGGCGCCGCCGTCTCGTTCCTCAGTGGCCGGGAGTACTACGCTGCCGAGACGGTACCCGAGTTCTACGTCGCTGCTGCGGAGAGGTTGGCCGCAACGTGAACGGCGAACGTGGCCCCGGCATTCCGGCCCCGCCGGAGCGAAGTCTACCTCTCGAAGACCGGGAACACCTGGATCTGTACAACGGAGTCCGTGAAGCCGTCACGTCTCTCCCGGCCTATTTCCGTACGGAGACACACATTTCCGGCATCATGGCGACCGATCTGCACACGTTGAACACGGTGCTCGGCGCCACCATCGAAGAGCAGGTGGTTCGCACGTTGAACCTGATACGGAACACGTGGGATCCGAACGGCCGGTATGCGCTTTACGGCTTTGTCCGACAGGCGCAGACTTTCCCTGACGTTCTGCTGCGCCGGATCGCGGGCGACGAGATCCTGATGGGCATCGAGCTCAAGGGATGGTACCTGCTCGCCAAGGAAGCGGAACCGAGTCTGAGGTTCCAGGTCACCGAGGGAGCGATCATCCAGGCGATCTGACAGTAAACAAGGAGGATTCGTCATGGCATACGATATGGTGATTCGCGGCGCGACCATCTGTGACGGCTCGGGACAGCCCGGTTACACCGGAGACGTGGCCATCGAGGGAGGAACGCTCCGGCAGGTAGGCGGCAAGGCCGGACCCGCCCGCCGCGAGGTGGACGGCGACGGGCTGGTGGCGGCGCCCGGCTTCATCGACGGCCACACCCACATGGACGCCCAGTTGCTGTGGGACCCCCAGGTGACCAGCTCGTGCTACCACGGCGTCACCAGCATCGTCACCGGCAACTGCGGCCTGAGCCTGGCGCCGTGCAAGCCCGAGGACCGGGACATCCTGCTCCAGACCTTCTCCCACGTCGAGGGCATGGACATCGGGCTCTTGCGGCGCGCGGTGGAATGGAGCTGGACCGACATGGCCGGGTACATGAGCGCGGTGGAGGCCATGCGGCCGACGTTGAACGTCGGCATGCTGGTGGGTCACTGCCCGCTGCGCCAGTACGTCATGGGGGACGACGCCATCAAACGCGCCGCCACCGCGGACGAGATCGCGTCCATGCAGGCGCTTCTGCGGGAGGCGCTCGGCGCCGGGCTGCTGGGCTTCTCCACCAACCGCAACGAGCGCCACTTCCGCGAGGACGGGGAGCCGCTGCCCAGCCGGCTGGCGGAATGGGAGGAGATGGAAGCCCTGGGGCGGGTGCTGGCCGACCTCGGGCGGGGCGTGATCCAGATGAGCTCGGCGTCCCAGAACGCCGCCCGGGTGGCCTCCCTGGCGGATTTCTCGCTACGCACCGGCCGTCCGGTGGTGTGGAACTCGATCCTGCACCGGTGGTCCAGGCCCGACGAGTGGCGAGAACTGCTGGACGCCACAGTGGCGGGGTTCGAGCGCGGCGCCCGGGCCTGGGCCAACACCAACGTCCGGCCCTTCAACAACCGCTTCAACCTCATCGACGGCCAGGAGTTCGACGAGTTCCCCACCTGGCGCGGGCTCATGTTCAGCCCCATCGAGGAGCGCAGGGCGGCGTTCCAGGACCCGGAAGTGCGGAAGAAGCTCCGCTGGGAAGTGGTGGAGGATCCCACGCCCTCGGCCTTCCACAAGCGCTGGGAGCTGGTCTACATCGTCAAGCCCGCGACCGGGAAGAACGCCCAGCTCAAGGGCGGCAACGTCGCCGACTACGCCCGCTCCCAAGGCAAGGAGGTGCTGGACGCATTCCTGGACCTGTGCCTGGAGGAAAACCTGGAGACGGGTTTTCAGACCGCGCACACCAACGGCGACGCCGACGCCGTGGGAGCCATCGTATCGAACCCCTACACCGTGCTGGGACAGTCCGACGCCGGCGCCCACGTGGCCATCGATGCGGGGTTCGGCTACTGCACCCTGCTGCTGGCCAAGTACGTCAGGGAGCGTGGCGACCTCACTCTGGAAGAGGGGGTCCGCAAGCTCACGTCCATGCAGGCCGAGATCTGCGGCATCACCGACCGCGGCCGGCTCGAGCCCGGCATGGCCGCGGACGTGGTGGTGTTCGACCCCGCCACCGTGGCGCCGCGGGAGCCCGAGTTGATGCACGACTTCCCGGGCGGCGCCGCCCGGCTGGTGCAACAGGCGGACGGTATCCGCACCGTCCTCGTCAACGGGCAGGTGACGCTGGCGGACGGCGCCCTCACCGGAGAGCGCTCCGGGACGATATTGCGGAACGGAGTGTGACCGTGGCCTCCCTCTCCCTGAGGGAGAGGGGATAGGAAAGGAGAGGGTGGGTGAGGGCGCCCACGTTACCCGGAGGTCTCTTCATATGGATTGCCAGAAGGCTTACCAGAACGTGCTCACCGAGATGGACGGTGATCTGCTGATGGTGACGCTGTACTGGCCGGAACGCCGCAACGCCATGAACCACCAGATGCGGGTGGACCTGCTGGACTGCGTGCGCCGAGCCGAGAGCGACGATGCAGTCAAGGCCATCGTGCTAACCGGTTACGGCGACAAGGCCTTCTGCGCCGGCGCCAACGTCCCGGAGCTGGAGCAACGGACACTGGCGTCGGAAATGGGACCGTCGGCGACCCTGAGGAAGGACCTGCCCACCGCCATTGAACGCCTCGGCAAGCCCACCGTCGCCGCCATCAACGGCTACTGTTTCGGCGCCGGCCTGGAGTTGGCCATGGGCTGCACCATCCGAATAGCCAGCGACAATGCCGTGCTGGGGCAGCCGGAGATCAACCTGGGACAGATCCCCGGCAGCGGCGGCACCCAGCGCCTGTACCGGTTCGTGGGTCTGGGCTGGGCCATGCAGATGGTGCTCACCGGGCAGCGCATCGACGCCCGCACGGCCGCCGCCATCGGCCTGGTCACCGAGGTTCTGCCGCAGGCCGAGTTGCTGTCGCGGGCCGGGGAGCTGGCGCGTGCCATGGGCTCGCAGGCCCCCGTGGCCTTTGTCGCCGGGCGCGACGCCGTCCTCCGCTCCACGGAAACGGATCTGCTCACCGGCATCGACTACGAGCGCAAGCTCTACGCCATCTGCACCGCCACCGAGGACTATCGCGAGGCACTGAAGGCCTTCGCCGAGAAGCGTCCCCCCGAATACAAGGGCCGGTAGCCCGCGCATCTTCCCATGGTTGATACGGTTTCTTATGGGACAGGATACTAGCGACAGACGTCCTGCATGAAACCCTTCCTTCTCGACCAGGAGACCATCGACGCCTACGTCGCGGCCGGGCATTGGTTCCGGGTGACGATGGTGGATCGATACGCCGCCTTTGCGCGGGATTTCCCCGACAAGATCGCCTGCCGCGATTCGGAGGAAACCATCACATGGCGGCAACTGGATGAGATCACCGACAGGATCGCCGTCAACCTGATTGCCCGGGGGATTCCGCGAGACGCCCGTGCGTTGGTCCAGATGCCGTCTTCAAGCCGCGAGATGGTGCTTCGGATCGCTTTCAAGAAGGCTGGCATCGTTGGCAGCTTCACGCCCATGCAGTGGCGCCGCAGGGAGCTGGATTACGTCCTGGAGAAGGTCGAACCCCGCGCGGTTTTCGTTTCGCCAGCGGCCATGGACGATGACCGGAGAGCCTGGCTCGATGGGATGGTCACGCGTTGGGCCGAGCCAGTGCTCCGTGTGGGCCTGCTGGAGGGAGCGCCCGAGGGATGGCTGGATTGGCGTGACCTGATCCAGGCCGCTGGGGACGGCGGAGCGTTGGAGCCGTTGGCCACCCGCCGGTTCCGGTTCGACGAGGTCTCCCTGATCACGGTGTCCAGCGGCACCAGCGGCCCGGCCAAGCTGTGCGAGTGGCCCGAGGCGGCGCAGGTGTGTATCGGTCGAGGCATTGCCGGGAGGCTCGGCCTCCGGGACGACGACAACGTCGGCATCTTCGCGCCCATGTCCGGCGCCGCCGGGGTTCTGGCCTGGGTCATGTCGGGCACGGTGCCGTGCGCCTTCACCTTCCCCGACAACTACCATTCCCGTGATCTGCTGGCGCTGGTGGATGAGGTGAACATCACCGTGGCGACCACGGTCCCGGTCATCCTGGCGCGGCTGGCTCAGGAGGACGTGGAGCCGTTCGACCTCCGCTCGTTGCGGGCCTTGCGATGCGGCACCGCGGCCATGGACACGGACGCGGCGCGCCGTTTCGAACGTCGGACCGGTTGCCGCGTGGTGGTGGCGTCGGGCAGCATGGAATGTCCGGGTTTCGGGCACGCCGGCTTCAGCGAGCCCCACGACCTGCGCCTCGACGGCAGCGTGGGCCTGCCGCTGCCGGGTTGCCGACTGCGCATTGACGACGACAACGGCGATCCGCTCCCCGCCGGAGAGATCGGCGAGGTCAAGGTCTCCGCCGCATTTGCCTCCTCCGGTTACTGGGCCGACCCGGAGGCCACCCGCGCGGTCTGGTCGGACGGCTGGTGTGCAACCGGCGATATGGGATTCCTCGACGATCATGGCCGGCTCACCTTGTCGGGCCGCCGCAAGGAGGTCATCAACCGTAGCGGCCACAAGATCCTGCCCCTGGAGGTGGAGCAGGAGTTGGCGACGCACCCCGATGTCTTCGAGTGCGCCGTGGTGGCCGCGCCCGACCCGGAATACGGCGAGGTGCCGTGGGCCTTCGTCCAGTTGCGCGAGGGAAGATCGCTCGACGCGGAAACGCTGACGCGACTCTTGCGCTCCGGCGGTCTGGCGACCTACAAGATCCCGACGCGGTTCATCGGGCTGGACGAGCTGCCCCGGGTCGCCGGCGGCAAGATCGACAAGAAGAGACTGCTGCGGATGGCGCCCGCTGAATAGCGGCGGCGCATGACACGGAGGGGAGATCGTGCCCGTTACACCAACCGAAGACCTCGACGGCACAAGCTTCGACGGCTTCACCGTGGCGGTGGACGCCGGACGGCAACGCGGCGACATCATCCTGGACCGCGGCGATATGAACACCATATCCATGGGTCAGCGCGACGAGCTGGGGGCCGTTTTCGAGAATCTCGACCACGACCAGCGGGTGCGCGTGATCGTGCTCCGGGCCCTGGGGCCGAACTTTTCCTCCGGGGGATTCATCCGCGGCTTTTTGGAGGTGTCGCCCGAGCACGTCTCCAAGCTGGCCGACAACATGTCCGCGCCCGCGCGATGCGAGAAACCGGTCATCGCCGCCAACCGCGGCTATTGCTTCGGCGTCGGTTTCGAGGTCTCCCTCGCCTGCGACTTCCGCATTGTCTCGGAGACGGTGCGCTACGCCCTCCCCGAGCAGCGCCTGGGGCAGATCCCCGGCTCCGGCGGCTCGGCGCGCTTGCAGAAGATGATCGGCATCACCCGGACCAAGGATATGGTCATGCGCTCCAGGCGCATCACCGGCCGGCAGGCTTACGACTGGGGCATCGCCACCGAAGTGGTCCCGGATGATGAACTGGAGACGGCCACGGATCGCATGGTCGCCGAGCTGTGTGAATTCTCACCGCTGGCCCAGCGCACCGCCAAGCGCCTGCTCAACGAAACCGAGGACATGTTCCTGTCCCCGGCCATCGAGATGGAGGGGCATTGCTACTCCAGGCTACGGCAGTCCGACGACTTTCGGGAAGGCGTCGAGGCCTTTCACGAAAAGCGCAAGCCCGATTTCAAGGGCGCCTGAGCGGGGGCGAACGCTACGATGTTCCCACCGTCCGCGTGCCGCCGACATAGGCAATGCGTCGCCCGCGTCGCTCACCCGACGAGGTATGCTCGGCCTATTGCATACCCAGGGTCTTGCGCATCGCGGGCGTGTACTTCCGGTAGAGCGCCGCGAGGTCCGCGATGTCCTGGTTGGCGCGCTTGGAATCGCCCGGGTCCAGCACCAGGCCGGACTTTTTGATGAACGCGTTGTAATCCTTGTCGTTCATGGCTTTCAGCAGCGCCGTCTCCAGGATCTTCACTCGCTTGGCCGGCGTGCCCGGAGGGGCCGCCATGTGTCGGGATGAAGACAGCGTGAAGTTGTAGCCGGCCTCCTTGGCGGTGCGAATGTCGGGAGCATTGATGGCCCGCTTGGGGCCCAGGGTCAGCACCGGCCGGATCTCGCCGGTTCCGAGATACGGCACGATGGACGGATGATCGATAGGCTGGAGAAAGACGTCGTAATCCCCGCGTAGCAGGCCGGGCAGGTTCTCGCCCGTGCCGCGGTAGCCGGAGACGACCTCGAACGGAACCCCCAGCTCCTTGGCCGCGATAAACGCATCGAACCAGCGTCCGGCGCCGATGGCCTCGACTCCCCAAGTCACGCGTTCCGACTTCTGCAGCTCCTCCAGCGATTTGTACTTGGAGTCCTTGCGCAAGAGCAGGGCGTAGGGTTCGCCGCCCACCCGCGCCAACCAGGTGAACTTCTCGAAGTCGTAGCCCGCCTTCTTGGCGCCCCTCAGAAAGGGCACGGGCATCATGCCGCCGTACATCTGGCCGATGGTGTAGCCGTCGGGCTTGGAACGGTACAGATAGACGGTGCCGGTGACGCCGCCCGCCCCGGTGACGTTCTTGACGATGGCCTTGACGCCCTTGGGCAGATACCTCTCGATGTAGCGGGAGATGGCCCGGGAAATGGTGTCGAAGCCCCCGCCGGGGGAGAACGTCACGATGCTGGTGATGTTCTTTTCCGGGAACTCCGCATGGGCCGCGGTGCTGAACAGCAACAGGGCCGTGAAGCCGATCATTACGGCTCGTAACGAATGATTCATGAGTGCACCTCTCTTGTGGACATCCTTGCCGGTTCCTCCCCGCGGCGCTTGGCGGGCCGCGCGTTCAAGAGTCGCCATGTTCCTTCAGGTCGGGGTCGCGTGTCAAGCGTTTCAACCGACGATGGCCACGGCTAATTTTTGTTTTGGTTCGGGTGGAGGGTGAGGGGAGTATGGCTTGGGAGGGGGGGTCGGCCTGAGAATTCAGGACACGGAGTTGGAGTTGGCGGGCGAGGTATGGGCGGTGTTCGGTAGTGTGGCGGCGTTTTTCGGGCACGAAGGATGGCTCGGGCAAGGTGTTTGCCCTGCGGGCGGATGAGGTTGGATGAGCTTGGTGCGGGGGTGGGTATCAGGCGATGGCGGGTTTGGGGCGGGAGTTGGCGGACATCTTCAGATAGTCGAGCAGCAGTCGAGGGGTACGGTTCAGCTTGCGGACGGTGGCGGCGACGGGCTTGCGGTGGGTCTTGATGACGGCGATGGCGAACCGGCGCAGGCGGGTCATGTTTTGGGGTCCATGGCCGGTGCGGATGCGGCTTTTGTCCTCGTTCCAGGCGTCGGTGTCATCGAGGATGCGATGGAGGGAGTTTTCGATGGTCCAGTGGCCCCGGTTGATGCGCAGCAGCGATGGGGCATTGGCGGTCTCCGGGGTGTGACTGGTGACGCCCCAGGAAGAGTCTACCGAGGTATCGGTGACGCGGCCCTTGCGCACTTGGCAGCGAGTGCGGCGAATGAGGAAGGCTTGGCCGACGCCGGGGAAGCGGAGGTGGTGGTTGAGCGCGGTGGTGGTCCAGATCTCGCGCTGCTCCCAACGACCGTGCACGGTCGGGAGCTTGCCCTTGATGGGCTTGCCGGTGTTCTCGACAAAGTCGGGTGGGCGTTTTGCGTCGTCATGGAACCACAGCCGGAGGTCCCCGAGCAGAGTCTTCTGGTTGCCCTTGGCGATGAACATATAGTGGGCATCGTGCTTGCGCAGGAAGGAGGCGATGGCGGTCTGTGTCAGCAGGGCATCGGCGGTGAAGGTCTTGCCGGCGAGGTCGCCGAGTGAATCGAGCAACGGGAGCGTGACCCCGATTTCGTTGGTGGCCTTGGTTTGGCCGTCGTCTTGGGTCAGAACAGTTTTTTTTGACCCCAGGCGATGGCGGTGTCATGGCCGCAGGCGCCGAGGATATGGACTTGGCGACCGGCCTCGTCGACAGCGCCCTTCATGGTCTTGCCGTCGATGGCCAGCGACGCATCGTTGTGCCCGTGGGCTACGAACCAGGCCCGCAGCGCGGCATCGAGTTCTTCGGGCGCGACCTTCACGATGGCGTTGCGCAGACAGTAGATACTCGGTCGCTGGTAGACGCCGTTGACCCGGCGGCAGCGGAAGTGGCGCAGCATCGCTGGCGAAAGGTCGCATACCCACTCGTGGATGGCCTTGTAGCCTCGGGCGCCGCACAGCGTGGCCGCCGCCGCGAGCCCCAGCAGGGTCTCGAGGCGGTAGCGGCGCCCGTAACGGCTGCGTGGGTCGGTGAGGGTGCGAAACACATCCGGCAGGCTCTTCATTTGCTCGGCGCTCAACATGGCTCTCGGTCTCCCATGACGGTAGCGGGGCTCCAGCACAGGGCTGCGAAGCACCCGACGGGCGTGGCGGGTGAGGGTCCGCACGAAGACCTTCTTCGGCGTGGAGCCTGAGCGGTACCCGCCCCGAGTCCGGCGAAAACCCCGGGTGAAGCCCACCTCGGTCCAGCCCGCAGCCCGGTAGACCGTGCCGGCGAAGCGCGACGGGTCGACGAACGTCTCCAACAGCACCAGCGGATGATGAAACCTCACCGGCCAGTCCCGCATCAACTGGCGTGCGCACAGCCCCAGCACCCGAGACCCGAGATTGGGCACCGGACGCAGCAGCAGGAACCGGGTGTTGTTGACCACCAGATGCAGCCGGTCGTACTTGTGGCGCAGCGTCCAGCCAATCCACGCATCCCGTGCCTGGCACTTCAGCGCCGCAGCCGAAAAAGACGCCAGCGCCACCCACTGGCCGCGCCACCGCGCGCCGTACCACACCGTCTCGCCCACCTTCGGCGCCGCCCCGAGGTAATGATGCTCCGCCATCAGCTCCCGGAACCGCGCCTCCTCGTGTGGCATCACCGCGTCGAGCGTGACTTCCGAAAGCTCCATCCCCTCCCCCGTGCGCCCTCGCCCCTGTTCGAGAACTTGTACCGCAACTCGGCCAGGAAGTCCACCCGACACAGGTTCCGCTTTGTAACCCAGCAGAGTCAGTCAGAACAAAAATCCGCCCTGCGACGATGGCCGACGAGGGTTGGCCGGTAACGGAAATTCCCATATATTGATGACCCCGCACACCCACGTTGGTCCGCGCGATCCGGTGTCGAGGCCAGGCAAGGGCAACGAGTGATCCGATATCCGTAACGAGTGTGGATAGGGCGGCCGAACCGGGTGCGGCCGACAGGTACAAAAGACAAAGGCAATGCAGTTCACCGCATCTCAACAAAAAGCCATCAGCCACGGGGGCAACAACCTTCAGCTCATTGCATGCGCGGGATCCGGGAAGACAGAGGTGGTAGCCCGCCGGGTGGTGCATTTGCTGAACCCGAAAAATGTACTTCACCTCAAACCAGCCAACATCGTCGCGTTCACTTTCACCAACAAGGCGGCCGCGGAGCTCAAGGAGCGGATTGTCACCCGCACCAGGGAAGAACTCGGAGATATCAACGGCCTCGCGGAGATGTACGTTGGCACCATCCACGGGTTCGCGCTGGATTTGATCAAAAGCGAGGTCCCCAAATATCTCAAATATGAAGTACTGAACGAGGTCCAGCAGGGGCTCTTCGTCGATCGTTACAGCAAGCAGAGTGGTTTGACCGCTTCTACGGACGTCCATGGACAAACCCTACGCCGATATGTGGATACCGGACGTTTCATCTCGGCTCTCTCGATTCTCCGTGAAGCGGAACTCCAGGACGGCGAGCTCGTCGGTTGCTCCGTCTTTGAAGGACTGGATACGTACCGTCATCTCCTGGACCAGCGGAGCTATCTCGACTACTCCTCGATTCTCGAAGCCGCAGTCGATGTCCTGACCAACGAGGAAGACCTTCGTGAGCGATTGGCCGAACGCATCAAGTACGTCATCGTTGATGAATATCAGGACGTGAACCCGGTGCAGGAGGCGATCGTCCGGTCGCTCCATGAACTCGGCGCACGCGTCTGCGTGGTCGGAGACGACGACCAGACCATCTATCAGTGGCGCGGAAGCGACGTCGAGAACATTCTGACCTTCGCTGAGCGCTACCCCTCGGTAGACAAGGTCCCGCTCGAAGATAATTTTCGGTCGAGTGAAGGGATCGTCAAGACGGCGCGCCCGTTCATCGAAAAGAATAAAGCACGTCTTTCCAAGGCAATGAAGCCGAAAGGCGCTCAGACGTACGAGTCCGGAGACATCGTTGCGCTGCCGTTCGATACGCCTGAGGAGGAAGCGCGCCATATCGCTGAAACGGCTCAAGCCCTCCGCGGTGTAGCTTCCGGATGGCCGAGGCGAGGTCGTCCTCTACAACCTCGGCAAGTTCAGCCAGATCATCACGGACTTCGAGACCATTCACTATCACTCGAAACCCGTGGAGAAGTATGCAGCGTTTGCAGACTTCCTGTACCATCGGGCCGAAGATGCCTATCCGGAAGGATGGCAGGACAATCAGTACGCGAATCCGGACGCGGTGAGAATCATGACCGTGCACCAGGCCAAAGGAATGCAATGGCCCGTGGTGTTCGTACCCGCGCTGCTTCGCAACCGGTTTCCCGCCCGACGACCTGGCGGGCGAAACGTCTGGCACCTGATCCCGCCTGATGGAGTGAAGGGCCAGCCCCGTTTCGAGGGGACCAAAGAGGACGAGCGGCGGCTATTCTATGTGGCGATGACCAGAAGTCAGAAGTTCCTCCATCTGACCTGGGCGCCTATCGCAGGGAAGAATAACTGGTATGTACGTCCATCTGAATTTTGGGACGACATCCTGGTGTCGAAGCATGTGAAGCGCCGTCCCCCCGACTATTCGGGGCGAAGGCGTCTGCCGCCCACTCCGCGGGCCAGCATCGCCAACGTAGTGTTTTCTTTCTCGAATCTGAAATACTTCTTCGAGTGCCCGTACCAGTTCAAGCTTCGTGTGCTGTACGGCTTCAACGCTCCGATCCATGAAGCGCTTGGATATGGTAAATCCTTGCACGACGCCTTGGCCGAAGTGCATACCCGCGCCATCCAGGGCGACGTCGCAGACCCCACGGAAGCATCCTCCCTTGTCGACACCCACTTGCACACGCCTTACGCGTACCCTGCGCTGCGCGAGAAGCTTGAGGCAGCGGCGAAGCGCGTGCTTCACGATTACCTGGACGACAACGCGGAATTGTTCGACGAGATCGAGTTTTCGGAAAAAACCATCGAGGTCAACTTGGGCGGCGGCGTGAGCGTCGTTGGACGGATCGATCTCGTACGACGGCTGGACACCGGTGAGGTCACGATCGTGGACCTCAAGTCGAGCGACCGAGCCCAGGCGGAGGACGTCACCGAGGCACAACTGCACGTGTATGCGCTCGGCTATCAGGAGCTCACAGGGCACTCGGCCGATTACGTGGAGATATACGAGTTGGACAAGGGCAAGCGCAAGCCACGGTCCGTGGACGATGAGTTCATCGCGGATGTTGAGGCCAAGGTGCGTGGAGCGGCAGGCGCCCTTCGCGCCAATGACTTGTCGCCCGTGCCTGCGCCGAGTAAGTGTAGAACGTGCGACTATCGAGGCATGTGTACCGCTGGCCGGGCCATCGGATCAATGAGATAAATTTTCGCGTGACCCCGGAGGCGACATGGGAACTGTACGCAAGACCATCACGCTGACCGATCAGCAGGACCGGTGGATCAGGGCGCAGATCACAGCCGGTGACTTTGCCAACGACAGCGAATACATTTGTGACCTGATTCGCCGGGACCAAGAGCAGAACATCAAGTTTCTGGCGCTCAAGGCCGCCATCCAGGAAGGCTTGGACAGCGGCATGAGCGACAAGACCGTGCCACAGATCATGGAGGAAGTCGAAGCACGGCTTCGGGCTGATGGCCGTCTATAGGTTATCACGGAAAGCGGCGACCGACCTCGATGGAATCTATGAGTATACGATTGTCAACTTCGGGTTGGCGCAGGCGCAGAACTACTTGAACGGCCTGCATGACTGCTTCGGAAACCTCGCGCGACAACCAACGCTTGGCCGTCAGGCCAATCAACTCGCGCCGGAGTTAAGGCGTTACGAACGCCGGTCCCACGTCGTGTTCTATGTTTTGGAAGAGGATAGCGTGACCATCGTGCGTGTGCTGCACAAGAGCATGGACGCGCGAAGGCACTTGTGAAAACGGGGATGAGCAAAGTAATGGCAAGAAGCAGGAAACAAACCGGGAAGAAGGGGCCTGAGACAAAGGTCACCCGATACAGCTACAACGACATCAGTGAACCGCGTACCCCGGAGACCGGGCATACGCCGTTGCTGCCGGGTGATGAGCAGATCGTCTCTCTCCCGATGGACAACGGGTGGAGCCAAGCCATCGAAGTGGGAAGGCTTTCGGATGAGGACAAGCGTCCAGTCGTCGTGGATATGGATCCCGCCGCCGACCCGGTGCTCTTCTGGGCGGGC
This sequence comes from uncultured Binatia bacterium (SeqCode), assembly GCA_965214905.1. Classification (GTDB taxonomy): domain Bacteria; phylum Desulfobacterota; class Binatia; order UBA9968; family JAJDTQ01; genus JAJDTQ01. Next base: position 572,477 of record OZ243984.1, on the reverse strand, counting down.
AAGCGGAACCGACGCGAGGTGCCTGTACTACCGCTTCAACGTAACGAAATCGTCTCCGAGTCTCGCATCGCACAGATCATCGAACGTGCCCGGCAGGCTGCCGCGGAGAAGGGGGGTGCCGATCGGCAGGGGCACCTTTTCGCTGATCTGGAGAAGGATCTCCGCGACGGTGAAAAGAAGCGGCGCGTCGAGTTCTATGTTCATGATGAAGGCTGGAAGAACAAGCTCATCTGCGGCGACTCGCTGCACGTGATGGAGTCGCTGCTCCACTACGAAGGACTATGATGGAGACTGCTTCGTCGATTGCCAGATGTTCTTCGACTTCAGGAAGAAGCTGGCTCTCTCCAAGCTCGGTCTCGACATCGCGGACGATGCGTTCGAGTTGAAGGTCACCTCCGAGCCGTTTCCGCTCCGCGCCTACAAGCGGATCGCGGTCAAGGTCGTCGACGTCTACGGCAACGAATCGACGGTCGTGAAGGATCTCGGATAGGAGGCCGGAACGGTGGCCTACGTCGTTGATCGCGTCGTGATCTGTGATGCGTATCGGGAGCCGGACGCACACTACCAGATTCAGCCCGGCGGGAGATCCAGGCGCGTGAAAGGACGGCGGCCGTCCTTTCGGTTCCTCGCCACCGCCAAGGACGTGAAGGGCGGCATTGCCGGCGTCGCCGGCAGGGAGGCGAGCCTGTTCGAGGATCTGTCCGCTTCCGGCGCGCAGCCGAACGAGTTCGTCAACGCTCTGCGTGAAGAGGTCCGCGAGTGGCGCGAGGCGGACTACCCCGGCACCGCCATGGTGACTCGGCGGCTACTGGAATGGTGGTTCGAGCGCAACGAGGAGCGTATCGCGGTTGGGCGGCGCTTCTTCTTCTGCCAGCAGGAGGCGGTGGAGACCCTCATCTACCTCTACGAAGCCCGGAATCGGCGCCGGATGCCGGAAACCGGCGACCTGCTCCGCTATGCCCTGAAGCTCGCCACGGGCGCCGGCAAGACTGTGGTCATGGCGTTGATCGTTACCTGGTCGGCGCTTCACAAGCGTAAGGTGAGCGGTTCTTCGCTGGCCGCGAACTTTCTCGTGCTGGTGCCGAATCTGACCGTGCGCGACCGGGTGAGCGGCGTCCCGCGTGGCGATGGCCTCGACCCTGCCGGCGAGCACAACCTGTACGACGCATTCGACATGGTGCCGCCGGAGTACCGGGAGGAATTTCATCCGAACGTACTGGTGCGCAACTGGCAGGGAATCCCCCTCGAGACGAAACGGGACGATTGGCTCGGAGAGGGGGACGTGCCGATCGAGGAAGGTCGCTTCATCCCGCAAGCCGTGCTCCGCGCCATGCGGCGTCGCGCGCTCCGGGACCCAAACGCTCCGGTCCGCCGGATGCTCCACGGCTGGCGGGACGTGGTGGTGATCAACGACGAGGCGCACCACGTTTACGGTGAGAAACGTACGCGTAACGGTGAGGATCCCGCCTACATCAAGTGGAGCAAGATCCTCGAACGGGTCTCGAAGGCAGCCCGCGTCCCGCTGATCGTCGACATGTCAGCGACCCCCTGGTACGGCTCGGGGTCTCCGAAACCCGAAGGCTCACTCTTCGAGTGGCTGGTGTCGGATTTCTCCGTCTACGATGCCTTCGAGTCGGGCCTCGTCAAAGTCGTCCGCCTGCCCGATCCGGACGAAAGGGGGCATGTCTACATCGATCTCTGGGATCAGGTGAAGGGTGCGAGGACCAAGGAAGAGTATCTGCGCGCCTGCAAGGGGGCGATCGCGAGCATCTACTCGTCGTGGAGGAAAGACTACGAAGAGTGGGAGGGCACCTTCGGGACCATGCGCGGGCCGAGCCCGGTACTGCTCTGTGTCGCCGATAGCGCTCAGCGGGCTGCTTGGCTCTTCGAGCATCTGACCCGTGAGTACGATCGGCTCCGCAACCCGCACGACGACGACCGCACTCGATGGGTGACCATCCAGGTCGATTCCAAGGTGTTCGACGCCGACAAGGGCAACGCCGCGGTACTTCGGGAAATGGTGAACACCGTCGGATCGGCCGGCAAGCCGGGGGAGCACGTCCGCTGCATCGTGAGCGTAAACATGCTCTCCGAGGGATGGGACGTGAAGAGCGTCACTCACATTCTCGGACTTCGAGCCTTCGGATCGCCGCTGCTCACCGAGCAGATCATCGGGCGGGGGCTGCGACGCACGAATTACGACGTACTGAACCAGCCGCTGGACGAGCGCCCGGAAGGCTACGAGGAGACGGCCGATGCGTTCGGCATCCCCTTCGTTGGGTTCCCAGTGCAAAAGCGCAAGCGCCCGAAGGCCGGGAATTGGGACCACAAGCCGGTCTGGATCGAGCCGGATGCGAAGAAGGGCAAGTACCGCGTTCAGGCGCCCAACGTACGGTCCTGGGCAGTGGGCGTCGTGGACACTCTGGCGGACGTGGTGCAGGTGGAGAGTTTGCCGGAGATCCGTATCAACCCGAAAGAGACGCCGCCGGACGTGCACGTGCGTCCGGTCGTGGGCGGCGCGCCAGAGGCGGTGATGACCCTCGATGAGGTGCGCAAGGAATGGCCCGTCCTTCGTACCGCTTTCCTGATGGCAGAGGAGCTCTTCGAGGCGACCAACCCGGGCTCCGCTGTCGATCTCGGTATCGGTCCCGGCTTCGATGAGTTGCTGGAGGTCACCCGTCGCTATCTTCATGCCCGGGTCGAGCCGCTAACCGTGGACGGCGCGAAGGCGGACCCCCGAGACATCGGCATCTACTACTGGCGCCGGCAGGCGATTGACGTGCTTGAGACCGCAATGCGCGGCGCCGGAGTAGCCGGGGTGGCGGCCGTTCCGATTCTCGGCTCACCCGAGTGGCTCGATTCCGCCCGCCTGCGCCGTTTCCAGTGGACCGGCCTAGTGGCCAGGGGCCGACGCTGCCACACTAACAGGGTTCCCTGCCATACAGAACTGGAGAAGCGGTTCGCCGACTTCCTCGACGGCGCGAAAGACGTGGTGCGGTACTTCAAGAACGAGCGCTTCGGTTTCTCCGTGACCTACTACGAGAGCAATCGCCCGCGCCAGTACTACCCCGATTTCATCGTCGTCGCTCGGGATAAGGAGGGACGCGAGACCTTCTGGCTGGCCGAGACCAAGGGTGAAATCCGGCCCAACACCGCGCTCAAGAGCGAGGCGGCGCGCTTGTGGTGCGAGAAGATGAGCGGCACGAGGTACGGCCGATGGCGATACCTGTTCATCCAGCAGCGAAAGCTCGAGAGCAGTCTCGGGGCGGGTGTGCATTCCCTCGCCGGGCTCGCCGAAAGCCTCGCCATTGCGCCGCCGGAGCCTCAGTTAAGCCTCATCTCGCTGGAGGACGAGCGGGTCAAGCGAGCGGCCTTCAAGACCCTTCTGCCGCTCTATTCACTCAAGGCAGCCGCCGGGTACTTCGGGACCGCCGAGCCCGTGGAGCCCGAGGGCTGGGTGGAGGCAGACGGTGTGGGGCGACTCGACGAGAGAATGTTCGTCTGTCGAGCTGCGGGCCGTTCAATGGAGCCGGGGATCCACGACGGCGACTATGTGGTCTTCCGCGCGAAACCGCAAGGAACGCGGCAGGGGAAGACCGTGCTCGTACAGTATCGTGGTGAGGCAGACCCGGACACCGGGGGCTCGTACACCGTCAAGCGTTACTCGTCGGAAAAGGTGGTCTCGGAAGACGGGGACTGGCGTCACGCGCGGGTCGTGCTGTCGCCGACCAACCCGGAGTACGAGCCCATCGTCTTCTCCCCGGACGAGGCCGGGCATGTAGAGGTTGTAGCGGAGATGGTGACGGTGCTGGGGAGAGGGAGTTAGTTAGGTCGGCGTGGCCGCGGTTCCAAAGGATGAGGGAGGACCGTAAGAAATCCCTGCTGCGGTCTTTGCGCGTCGGGTGAGTAGTCTCTTTCCCTGGCGAGACAGGACGATGCGAACGATATGCGTGTCATTTGCCGTCATCGCATACGTCCCCGGTTGCAGTGCGGGCGGCTATCCCGGCGTCGGGGCCGTGACAAAGCGCTCGACCGCGATGCGCCTGGCACGCTCACGGGCCTGCCATAAAATCGTAGGCCATCTGCATCCCGAGCCAAGTCTCGGGGGTCGAGCCGAATGCCTTCGACAGCTAATCCGAGCTTCAAAGGTAACTTGGCAAGTCAGCCGAACCGTGTATAATCATGATTATATACACGGAGGCTTACATGCTCTCATTCAAGGTCACAACGGTCGGCGCGTCCTCCGGGGTCATCCTTACCAAAGAGGCGATGGCACGGCTCAGGGTGAAGAAAGGTGACACGCTCTATCTGACCGAGGCGCCGGACGGTGGCTATCGGCTTACCCCTTACGATCCCGAGTTTGTGCGCCAGATGGCACTCGCCGAAGAAATCATGCATGACGATCGTGAGGTGCTGCGGGCGCTGGCAAAGTGAGCGCCGATGATCCCGGTCCATGGCGCTGGGTTACGTTGAGCGTCGTCTTGGCGGTCCATGACCGCCAGCTCGCCGAGCATGGCGGGGCGGATGGCATACGCAATCCAGGAGCAATAGACGCTGCCTTGGCCCGTCCGGTGAATCTTTTCGCATATGGTGACCCTGATGCGGCCGGTGACCCTGATGCGGCCGAACTGGCGGCCGCCTACGCCATTGGCCTTGCGAAGAACCACGGATTTGTCGACGGCAACAAGCGCACGGCGTGGGTCACGGCGCGCTTGTTCCTGGCTGATAACGGCCAGCGCCTCGACTTCGATCCCCTGGATGCAATCCGGACCATGGAAGACGTCGCGGCTGGCCGGGCCGGCGAGAGCGAGCTCGCCGATTGGTTCCGCCGGCACATCAGGACCTGAAACTTTCATGCGTCCGTCTCCTGCGATTCGCCAAGGCCGCCAGCCATGGCCTCATTCAACGAGCCAAGGACAAGCCAAGGGCAAGCGTGGCTTGGGGTTGACAATGAACCTCAGGTAGCCATAGAGTCGCCACGCGTAACACAGGCGCTCACGAAGCGTCGTGACGCGTGACCGGAGATCACACCGGGTTTTGCTCCACCGCGCCGCCGGCACTCTTTTCAGCGACAAACCAATCGAGGAGGAAACCATGGCCAGAGACATCGAAGTCATCGATGCGGACGGACACATCACCGAGACCGACGAACAGCTCAAGAAGTACATGGAGGCCCCCTGGGTGGACCGGACCGCCACCCTCTACCCGATAGACAACTGGGACCGTTCCATCGGCGGGACCTTGGGAACGACCGCGTGTGACGCCAAGACGTGGCTGGACGCCATGGACGAGGGCGGGCTCACCACCGCGTACCTCTATCCCACGGGCGGCCTCGGCATCGGCTGGATCCGCGAGCCGGACTTGGCGGTGGCCCTGTGCAAGGCTTGGAACGACTTCGTTTCCGAGGAGTTCCAGAAGGTCAGCCCCAGGCTCAAGGGGGTGGCGCTGGTGTCCTTCCAGGACGTGCCCGAGGCGGTCAAGGAGCTGCGCCGGGCGGTCCAGGAGCTGGAGCTCACGGGACTCATGTTGCCCGCCGTGGGGCTGCGGCTGCCGCTGGGACACAAGGACTACTGGCCCATCTACGAGGAGGCGGAAAAGCTCAACTGCATGGTGGGCGTGCACGCCACGGTGCGGGGGCCACAGTATTTCGGCGCGGACGGGTTCGACCAGTTCATCGAGGTCCACACCCTGTCCCACGCCTTCGCCCAGATGATGCAGATGACCAGCATGATCTTCCGGGGCGTGCTGGACCGGTTTCCGAATCTCCGGGTAGCGTTCATGGAGGCGGGCTGCTCATGGGCGCCCTACTGGGCCGGGCGCATGGACGAGGAATGGGAGAAGCGCGGCAAGGCGGAGGCGCCGCTGTGCAAGAAGAGACCCAGCGAATACGTGCGCAACGGCAACGTCTACTTCCACGCCGAGGACTACGAGCCCTTCATCGGCGAGACGTCGAAGTTCCTGAGCCCGGACGTGCTCTACTACGCGTCCGACTATCCGCACTGGGACATGGAGTTCCCCGAGAACATAGACCACCTCGGCAGGCGCGAAGACCTGTCCCCCGAGGACAAGAAGTGGCTGCTGGCCGATTCGGCCAAGCGGCTGTACGGCGTCACGAACTGATTCGCGCTCCCGTGATCACAGGGGATCCGCCCCGGCCCGAACCGTCGTTTCGGGCTTGACCCGGAATCCAGGGGGCCGGTGAAGCACGGCCGGCCGCCGCGCCCCGCCGCCCCTGGATTCCGGCTTCCGCCGGAATGACGTAATCGAGACACCGGCATCTCCTCAAAACTCGGGGATTTCCCGCAGCCGGATCTTCTTCCTCAATGCCTGCCGCAGCACGTAGGCGCCCACGGCGAGGTCCTCGTCCGGGATGCCGTTGGACTGGAACAGGACCTTGCGGGGTTCGCCTTGGGCTCCTTCCGCGACGATGGTTTCCAGCGGCGCCACGTCGCGCCAGCGTAGGCGCCGTGCGGCGCAGGCGGCGATGAGGTCGCCGCTGTCGTTTTGCGCGGTGGCCAGGTCGTCGGTGACCACCAGGTCCATGGAGTTGACGAGCCTGCCGGACACCTCGTGCTTCCCCGGCTGATTGGCGCCGATGGTGGCCACGAGAACGTCGTCCTTGAGCCGCCGGCCGTCGACGATGGGCGCGGTGGAGTCGGTGGATATCACCAGGATGTCCGACTCGCTCTCGACCTCGTCCACGGAGCCGGCCACGCTGAAGGGCGTCCGCACCACGTTGCTCATGGTGTCGATGAAGCCTTGGCGGCGCTCGGGGTTGCGGCCGAACACCAGCACCTGCTTCGGCCGGCAGGCCTTGACCACGGCTTCCACCTGGAAGGTGCCCTGCCACCCCGGCCCGATGAGACCCAGCACCGACGGTTTGGGCGGCGCCAGATATTTCGCCGCCACCCCGGTGGCCGCGCCGGTCCGCAGGCTGCTGAGATAGGCCGCGCTCATGACGGCCTCGAGCCCCCCGGAACCGCCGTCGTACAGGCTGATGGTATTGGCCTTGGCGACGTAGCTGCGCAGCGCGATCAGGTCGGTGTTCTCGTGCCACGCGGCCATCACGTTGAGCTGCCTGGCGCTTCCCTTGAGCCGCCGGCGCGGCAGGTTTCGCATCTTGCCCGCGGCCCGGTCGCGAAACATCTTGTCGAGCAGCCGGATGGCCGTTGCCATGTCGATAAGTTCGCGGGTCTGTTCCGCGCTGATGATCAGGGCCATGGGAGGTCCTTTCTTGCGTCCTTCGACTTCGTTCGGCTGCGCCTCGCTACGCCCGGGACGAACGGGTAGAACCGGTTCTGTTCCTGTCCTGTTGCCGAGGCTCGGCGCCACCGGGCGCCGCGAATGACATTACGTTTCCGGGAACACGTGCCAGCCCTTCTCGGGCAAGGACACCGCCACCGTATCGCCTCTGGCGTACTCCGCGTCGCCGACGGCCTTGACGGTCAACTCCACCTCGCCCACCCGGACCTGGCAGTGGAGTGCGTCGCCCAGGTAGGTTTGCCGCAGCACCTGCCCGCGCAGGGAGGCCGGCGCGTCGCCCGGTGCGATGGCGACGTGCTCGGGGCGGATGCCGAGCACCACCGCTGCCCCCGCGCCGCAGGCGGCCGGCGCCTCGCACTCGATAGTTCCCAGACTCGAGTCCACGTGGCCGGCGTCCACCACCTTTCCCGGGATGAAGTTCATCTCGCCGACGAAGCGGGCGACGAAGAGGTTGGGGGGCTCGGAGTACACCTGCCTGGGCGTGCCGAGCTGCAGGATCTCGCCCTCGTCCATGACGCACACCCGGTCGCCCAGGCTCAGGGCCTCGGCCTGATCGTGGGTTACGTACAGGGACGTCACCTGCACGGACTCGGCGATCCGGCGCAACTCGTCGCGCATCCGGTCCCGCAGGCGCGCGTCGAGGTTGCTCAGGGGCTCGTCCATGAGCAGCACCTTGGGCCGGGTTACCACCGCCCGGGCCAAGGCAACACGCTGCTGCTGTCCGCCGCTCAGGTCGGTGACCGGACGTTCCTCCAGGCCCTCCAGGCGCACCAGCCGCAGCGCCTCCAGGGCGCGTTCCCGGACCTCCGAGCGGGGGATACGCCGCTGCCCCTCGGTGAGCGGCAGCACAACGTTCTGATAGACGTTCAGATGGGGCCAGACGGCGTAGCTCTGGAACACCATGCCGATGTCGCGCCGCTCCGGCGGTACGTAGGCGCCGCCGCCGGCGCTGTCCACCCGTTCGCCGTCGATTTCGATGGAGCCGCCGTCCGGGCGCTCCAGGCCGGCGACGCAGCGCAGGGTGGTGGTCTTGCCGCAGCCGCTGGGCCCGAGCAGCACCATGAACTCGCCCTGGGCCACCTCCAGGTCGATGCCGCCGACGGCGCGCACCGGCCCGCGGGCGGAGTCGAAGATCTTTTCGAGCTTGCGGATGCGGATCATGGGGCTCGGGTTTCGTCGTCTCTACAGCGCATGGCGCCGGCCACGGGCGGGTTTGAAACCCCCTACGCGCCCAGGGCGCTGCGCCGGCCGAAGATCCAGAACAGCAGCAACAGCGGCGAGAAGAACAGGATCATCAGGGTGGTCACCACCGAGGCCTCGGTCATGCCGGCGGCGTTCCAGTAGCTCCACACGACCGCGGTGAGGGTGATGTTGTTCTCGCCGGCGAGAAACACGGCCACGGTCACCTCGCGGTATACCAGCAGGGCGGTCCAGACCCAAACCGACAACAGGGTAGGGCGCAAGAGCGGCAGCAGCACGCGCCGGCTGGCCCGCAGCATGGACAGCCCGGACACGTAGGCGGCCTCCTCCAGTTCCTGGTGGACCTGGAGCAGAGCGCTGTTGATGGCACGGGTGGCGAAGGGCAGGCGGGTCACGAGATAGACCAGCGCGATGAGCCAGACGGTGCCGTACAGCGGCAGATAATCCCGCAGCACGAACAGCGCCACCAGCAGGGCGCCGATGGCGAAAAGCAGTTCCGGCACGGTGTGGGGCAGAAAGGCCCCGAACTCGAGGACGTAGCGTCCGCGGCTTCGGGTGCGCACCACCAGCCAGGAGATGGCGAAGGCGAACACCAGCACCAGCAGCGGCACCACGAACATCAGGATCACCGTGTGCTTCATGCCCCGCAGCACCAGTTCCCAGTTGACGCTGTAGAAATTGGCCAGCGAAAGCTGATCCAGGAGCGCCAGCGAAGGCGGCGCCACGTACGGCGCGAACGCGATGAACGCGATGAGGGCGATGGGCAGGAGCTTGGAGATGACAGCGTAGAGGGCGATCATGGCCCAGGCGGCGGTGTTCCACCGGCCCAGGTCCAGCAGCCTGGGCCGGTAACCCTTGCCGGTAATGACCTGGTAGCGGTTGCCGCGCTGCAGCACTCGGCCGTACCAGGCCGTGAGCGCCAGCGCCACCACGATCATGATCACCCCCACCGCGCCGGTGACGCCGTAGCGGGGCTCCAGGTCCTCGGGAAACGTGAGCGTGAACAGGTAGGTGCTGAACAGGTAGACCCGGTTTCCCAGCCCGATGACCGCCGGCACGTCGAAGGTGGCGATGCCGATGATGAAGATGTAGATGACCGCGGCCAGGATGGCGGGCATGGCCAGGGGCAGCGTCACCCGCCGCAGGGTCGCCGCCGCGCTCATGCCCGCGGTGCGCGCCGCTTCTTCCAGCATGGGGTTCATGGCCCGGAACATCTGCGTGGTGAGGATGAAGGCCAGCGGCGCCAGGTTCAGGCCCTGCACGAACCCCATGCCCACGGGCGTGGCGATGTTGATGGGCCCGTCGTCCAGCCCCAGAAGGGCCACCAGGAAGCGGTTGAGAAAACCGATGCGCGGATGGGCGATGAACGTCCATCCCATGGCCACGAAGATGCCGGGGATCAGGAGCCCCAGCGTCATGATGACGTAGATCGCCGGTTTGCCGGGGATGGTGCTGCGTTCGGTCAGCCACGCGATGGGCAGCCCGATCAGCAGTGCGAAGAACACCGTGGAGCACGCGAACCAGAGCGTGTTCCACGTCACGTCATAGACTTCCGGATCGCCGAGGACGTCCCGGTAGTTCTCCAGGGTGAAGGTGCTGTGGGCGGTGCCCAGAGTCCCGCTCTGGACACTCACCCACACGATCACCAGGATGAACACCGCCACGAGCCCCATGGGGAGCAGCGCGACGGGCAGCAAGGGCGAAACGGTCCCGTGGAGGCGCGGCCGGCGCAAGGCTACGGGCCTCCGTCAGCCTGGTTCCGAAACGCTCGCGAGACCCGCGGTCTCCATCGTCATTTTTTTCCGCCCTGCTTGAGGACCTTCCGGAACTCCGCCTGGATCTTCCGGAGATCCTTGGGATCATGCCTGTTGTTGCGCTCCACCGTGTCGATGAACAGAAGCCCGCCGCCGGCGACGATCTTCTGGACCGGTTTGCGGGTATGGGCTTCGGGGTAGATGTGGAGGTCGTGTCCGCCCAGGTCGAACTGTAGCTTCTGACCCTGCTCCGTGTTCAGGAAGTTGGAGAGCAGGATGGCGGCGTTGGGGTTCTGCGCGTGCTTGGGTACGCCGAAGTACATGACGTTGACCCGCGAGATTTCCTCGATGGTGGCCTGAGCCACCGGGGCGCCCTTGCGCTTCATGCGCAGGGCATCGTCGTGACCGCAGTCGAACACGAGCATGAGGAACTCGCCGCTGGCGATACGCTCCATGGCGTTGCAACTCATCAGTCCGCCGATGTGCGCGGCGAGGCGCCGGGTGTAGTCGGTCATGCGTTCACGCCCCAGCATGTCCTCGGCGGCGAACTGGTAGAGCCCGGTGGCGTAGGGCGTCGACGCGATCTTGCCCTTGAACTTGGGTTTGAATACGTCCTCCATGCTCTTGGGAACGTCATCACCCTTGACCAGGCTCGTGTTGTACGAGATGCCCACTACGCGCGAGGCAATGGCCACCGCCGTGCCCTTGGGGGCTGTCCGGTTGATGTTGGCGTCCTTGGGGTTGGGCCGCTCCAGCAGCGCTTCCCAGTCCAGTTCACGCAGCATCCCCTTGGCAGTGCCTTGGGAGATATGGTTGGAGGTGCCGAGGTGGATGTCGCTGCTCGCCGGCTGGCCGCCCGCCTGCTCCTGCAACAGCTTGGCGGTCATGCGCGGGAAGCTGGGGCCGGGCGTGAAGCGGAGCTTGACGTTGGTCCCGTAGCGCTTGTTCATGGCGTCGACCAGTTTCCGGACGCCGGCATCCCCGCCGAACCTGCCGGCGGACCACTGGATCTTCAGCGCGCCTTCCTTCTTGGCGCCGTCGATGACCTTCTGAAGCGCCGGAGAGATCTTCTCTTCCGCGAAAGCGGGCAAGCCCAGGCCGAGCACGGCCAAAACCACGAGCACTCGCGACAGCATAGGGGTTCCTCCGATCGTTGGATGTTCTCACTGGGGGGGCCGTGCGAGCCACGGGTCCGAAACCGATTCAGGAGTGCTGTCTACGTGAATCGTGGGGCTGTGGCAATACCTGCGGGTCGTCAGTCCTTGGCTCCGAGCTTGCGGTCCAGGTTGAAGGCGGCACTGATGAGACCCAGGTGGGTGAACGCCTGGGGGAAGTTGCCCAGGGACTCGCCCCGGGGACCGGTCTCTTCCGAATAGAGGCCCAGGTGGTTGGCGTAGCTCAGCATCTTCTCGAAGATGAAGCGGGCGTTCCGGAGCCGTCCGGCCCGGGTCAGGGCTTCCACCAGCCAGAAGGTGCACATGCTGAAGGTGCCTTCCTCGCCCGCGAGCCCGTCGGCCGTTTCCGCAACGTCGTAGCGGTAGACCAGGCTGTCCGACACCAGCCCGCCCCGGTGCGGCGGACAGTTCACCGCCTCCAGGGTGGAAAGCATCTTGGGGTCGGTGGGGGAGACGAAGAACACCAGCGGCATGAGCAGGTTGCTGGCGTCCAGGGTTTCGCTGCCGAAAGCCTGCACGAAGGCGTTCCGTTGCCGGTTGAACCCCTCGGCCATGATCTGCTGGTAGATGGCGTCCCGGGTCTTGAGCCAGCGCTCGCGGTTGGCCGGGAAGGAGCGCTTCTCCGCCAGGCGCACGCCCCGGTCCAGGGCAACCCAGCACATGAGCTTGGAATAGACGAAGTGCTGGCGCCCGCCCCGGACCTCCCAGATACCTTCGTCCGGCTGGCCCCAGTGGTCGCAGACCCACTCCATCAGGCGCGAAAGGTTGGTCCAGAGCTCCGAGTCGATGGGGGTGCCGTACTTGTTGAAGAGGTAGACCGAGTCCATCAACTCGCCGTAGATGTCGAGCTGGAGCTGGTCGGCGGCGGCGTTGCCGATGCGCACCGGAGAGGACTTCCGGTAGCCTTCCCAGTGGTCGAGGGTGGACTCCGGGATGTTTTTCTCGCCGCGGATGCCGTACATGATCTGCAGCGAGCCGTCGGGTTTCAGGTCGCCGCAACGTTCCTTGAGCCAGTCCATGAACCGGCCGGCCTCGTAGGTGAATCCCAGCCGCATGAGTCCGTACAGGCTGAAGCTGGCGTCGCGGATCCAGGTGTAGCGGTAGTCCCAGTTCCGTACCCCGCCGATGTTTTCCGGCAAACTGCAGGTGGGCGCGGCCACGATGGCCCCGGTGGGCTCGTAGCACAGGAGCTTCAGCATCAGTGCGGAGCGGTCCACCCGCTCGCGCCAGCGGCCGCTGTAGCGGGACTGCCGGAGCCATTGATGCCAGTAGCTTTCGGTCTGCTCCAGCAGATCGAGACAGCCGTCCACCTCCGGGCACTCGCAGTCGGCGCCGCGGTCGTCCACGCCCTGGAACACCGCCGCCAGCACGCTGTTCTCGCGCAAGGCTCCGCTGGCGATGACGCCGCCGTTGCCGGTGGGACGGATGGTCACGGCCTCCCGGTTGCCGCCGGTATGGGACACTTTCAGCATGCAGTTCAGGTTCTCGCTGTGAAACACCGCCCGGTTGCCGCGGATCTCCACCTGGTGCTCCGCGCGGCCGTAGTCGAACGCCGGCGTGCACTCCAGCCTGAGCGACATGGTGCCGCGGACTACCTTGGCGATGCGGATGACGCGGCCGTGGTAGTTCTCGTCGGAAGAGCCCAGGGGCATGAAGTCCATCACCTCGCTGACGCCTTCCTCGGTCATGAAGCGGGTGATCAGGATGTTGGTGTCCGGCAGGTACAACTGCCGGCAGGTGACATTGCCGGCATCGGGGCTGATGATGAAGCGTCCGCCTTTTTCGTCATCGAGCACGGCGCCGAAGACGCTGGGCGAATCGAAGCGCGGATAACAGAGCCAGTCGATGGAGCCGTGACTGCCGACCAGGGCGACGGTGTGAAGGTCGCCGATGACGCCGTAGTTCTCGATGGGAGCGTACATGACACGGACACTCTATCGCATCCCGACCGACAATACCATCAGGCGCGCGCGGCGACGCGCGTGTCCTGCGGCGCCGTATCTTATGCTAAGATAAATCGTCGGCAACCGGGTTCGCGGCGACACGGAGCGGATCAGGAATCCGGGGACTGAACGCAACAACCGTATCCAAGGAGGTTCGTATGCAGTTGGGCATAATCGGGTTGGGAAGGATGGGCGGCAACATGGCGAGGCGGCTGATCAAGGCCGGGCACGAGGTGGTGGTGTTCGACAGGCATGCCGACGCCGTCCAGGGCCTGGCCGGGGAGGGCGCCGTTGGGAGCGCTTCGCTGGCGGAGATGGTGGCGAAGCTCGAGAAACCCCGGGCGGTTTGGATGATGGTTCCCGCGGCCGTCGTGGATCAGACCATCGGCTCCTTTGTGGAGCACCTGGAGGAGGGCGACATTCTCATCGACGGCGGTAACTCCAACTACATCGACGACATCCGGCGTGCCCGGGAGCTTGAGCCCCGGGGCATCCACTACGTGGACGTGGGCACCAGCGGCGGGGTCTGGGGGCTGGACCGGGGTTATTGCCAGATGATCGGCGGCGAGCCGGGTGTGGTCAAGCATCTCGATCCGATCTTCGCGACCCTGGCCCCCAGCATCGACACGGCGCCGCGCACCCCGGGCCGGGAGGCGGGCAAGGGCACCGCCGAGCACGGCTACCTGCACTGCGGCCCCAACGGCGCGGGCCATTTCGTCAAGATGGTCCATAACGGCATCGAGTATGGTCTCATGGCGGCCTACGCCGAGGGTTTCAACATCCTCAAGCACGCCAACGTCGGCAAGCAGGGACGGGCCGCCAGCGCGGAGCAGACCCCGCTGAGAGATCCCGAGCACTACCAGTACGACTTCGATCTGGGAGAGGTGGCGGAGTTGTGGCGCCGTGGCAGCGTGGTCACCTCCTGGCTGCTGGACCTCACCGCCAATGCGTTGCTGGAGGACTCGGAGCTGGGGCGGTTCGCGGGCCGGGTGTCCGATTCCGGAGAAGGCCGCTGGACCATCCACGCGGCCGTGGACGAGGCGGTGCCCGCGCATGTCCTCACCGCGGCCTTGTTCGAGCGGTTCAGCTCCCGCGGGGAAGCGGACTTCGCCGACAAGCTGCTCTCGGCCATGCGCTTCCAGTTCGGCGGGCACGAAGAGCTGCCCGGCGGTCATTAGTCCCTTACCGGCGCAATGGTGGAGCGGGGAAACACGGCTGTAACGTCCCTCCACCCCTCCGTCATTCCCGCTTTCGCGGGAATGACGGTTTCGGGGGTCGTACCCCGAGTTTCGCGGGAATCCTCCATGTGGGCTTGCAGCCGACGCACGGGAGGGGGGGCATGAAAATAGGATGCGCCGGTCACGCTCCATATTGCCTAATTTCTGTGCATAATTCTTATTTTCGTATCAATGCCGGGGCAGGTTTCCGCGCGGACAGGATATGCGAGATTCCATGAAGATCGAGGTGCTCCCCGATGCAGACGCCGTGGCGCGGCGGTCGGCGGCGTTCATCGCCGCGGAGGCACGGTCCGCGGTGAACGCCAGAGGCCGGTTCACCCTTGCCGTGAGCGGCGGTCGGACGCCGTGGGTCATGCTGCGGGCTCTGGTGCGTGAGGACGTTCCCTGGGAGGCGGTTCAGATCCTTCAGGTGGACGAACGGGTTGCGCCGGAAGGGCATCCGGAGCGGAATCTCACGCGGTTGCGGGAGAGTTTGCTGGAGCAGGCGTCCCTCAAGCCCGAGCAGATCCACGCCATGCCCGTGGGGGAAGACGATCTCGACGCCGCGGCAAAAGCCTACGCCGGCGTCATGGAGCGGTTGGCGGGACCGTCGCGCCGGCTGGATCTGGTTCACCTCGGACTGGGACCGGACGGTCACACGGCGTCGCTGATTCCGGGCAGTCCGGTGCTGGAAGTCCGCGATGCGCCCGTAGCCGTCACGGAGCCGTACCAGGGCCGCCGGCGGATGACGCTGACCTTGCCGGTGCTCAACGGCGCGCGCCGGATCCTCTGGGTGGTGACCGGTGAGGACAAGGGCGCGATGCTGTTGCGATTGAGCAACGGCGACACCACCATTCCGGCGGGCTGCGTTTCTCCCGACGCTGCCGTGGTGATGGCCGACAGCGCCGCAGCGCGGCTGGTCAGCGACCCGTGAGTATGCGTCCTGCGACTTCGCTGACGCTAGGCCTGTCCTGAGCTTGTCGAAGGGCTCAAGTTCCTGCTTCCGTTCGCGCTGAGCCTTTCGACAAGCTCAGGACAGGCCTGGGAGCCTGTAGCGGCCGGTAGCAACGTCGCAGGACCCGGGCGCACTGAGCCGTGGAGACGGCCCCGCTGTTGTCCGCCGCCTCCGAAGCCGCTTTTGCGCCGCCCACTCCTTGCGGGCGCGCACCGACACGTCAGCGCCCTCGGCCGCCAACACCCCGGCTACGGCGCGTCCGATGCTACGGGAGCCCCCGAATATCAACGCGCGCCTGCCCTCAATGCCGAAATCCATGATGATTCAACCGCAACCCCTCCGACTCACTCTCCGAGGGTAGGGGTGAGGGTCTTCGTTTCACAACCGTCGGTATACCGAGTTCGACGCTATTTGCGCCCCGTTGCCCTCGATTCTGGCTCTCAAGCTGATCAGCCGACCCGAAGACCGAGTTTCCCCATTGCCACCGGAGGTTGGAGGTCGTGCGTCCCAAGTGGCCAGTCAGAACTGCCTGATGAAACGGAGTTCGCCGCGGTTTCGTTTGTAGTCCAGCGCCTGAGCGTTGGTCTTGCGGACTTCGTTGACCAGCACGAGTTGGGGGCTGAAGCCGGCCAGTGTGACGCCGCGGTTGAGGACCGAGACGCGCAAGGTCCGCGTGCGGTCCGCGCGGGCGGTGCCGTCCGAGGTCAGATGGGCCCGCCCTTCGCCTTTGTAGTCCGTCCAGCGCAACTCGCCGCTCGCGCCCAGTGTGAAGCCCATCGGCAAGGCGAACGAGGCGCCCAGCCGACCCCAGCGGCTGCTGTTGCGCATGGTTTCCTCCTTCGGGCGCACGCGCGAGTAGCCCAGGGTCGCGCGGGTCCGCAGGGTCGGCGTCGCCACCCATACGGCGCCGAGCGAGAAGTCGGCGACTGGGCCGTCCAGCACTTTGCTTCGCCGGTAATCGCGCTGGCGCCAAGCCGCGGTCCCGCGGACGCCGAGTTGCCGAGTCAATCGGTGCTCGCCTTCGATCCGGGCGCCGAGCGCGTCGTTGTCGGGCCGTCCGGCGCTCCACCGGCGCTGGGCGTCGGCGAGCACGTTGACCTCGGTGGCCGCGCCGGCCAGCCAGCGCGGTCCTAGATGGCCCGCCAAGTAGGTTTTATCGAACCTGCGGCCCTCATACTCCTGCTGCGCAGCGTCGGCGCCGACCCGCAGCCGCAGCCGCCCGCTCAGCGGATACTGATATTCGCCGCCACCCCAAATCGAAAGCCCCACTCCCGATTGCGCGCGCGACTCCTCGTCTCGGCGGAACGGCAGCCTGCCGAACACGGTGTCGATTTGGATGATCTCGGTGTCCGAGGCGCCATTGATGTTGGTGTCTGGAGCGATGGCGACGCCGAAATAGGCGGACCAGCGCCGGCGAGTTCGCATGATCGCGAGGAATCGCTGGATGTTGGCAACTACCGCCGCCGCCGGCTTGCCGGCCAGCACCTGCTCGAAATGCCGGCGCGAGAGGCTGTCCTCGCGTTTCAGGAAAAATGCCCGGGCCAGTTCGAGGCGCACACGCATCAAGCCCGGACGGTCGATCAAGATGGTGTGCAGGGCGGCGATGGCCTCGTCGAGCAGCGCTTCGCGCTGGTCTTCCGGGATGTTCTCCTTTCCCGCTGCGGCGATGGCGGCCAAGCCGGTCTGAAACAGGACTTCGGTGCGGCGACGGCTGTCCCGCGGCAGTTCGCGCAGGATGGTCAGCGCCTCCTCGGGGCGTCCAGCCGTAATCAACGATCTGGCTTGCTCGATGGCGGCGGCATCGACCTGCGGACGCGGCGGCCTAGTCCCGGCCGGAGAATCAGCGGTCGCCGGCGACGCCATCCAAAGGATCATCGCGGCGACCGCAAGCGCACGGCAAACGGACGCGATTGCCATTATTATCATGTGTCGAAACTTTTGGGCTCGGTATAGGGAAGGGAGAATGACTAGGGAAAGAGAGAACAACCGGACTCCATTGATTTGTCCTCTATATCGAGCCTTCGGTTCCCCGGAGCACATTGTCCGGGAAACCGAAGGTTGGGGGTTGGCATGACTACTGTTTCGTCGCGCCGAACGCGCCGATGATCTCCAGAGTGCCCTCGGCCTCCTCCTCGGTGGACGAGGTAAATGTGCCGGCAGCATAGCCCGGATGATCGACTGGGTCGGGCTCGTCTCCGTTCTCGAAGAACCGAACGCCCCACCTGCCCGTCAACCGGCGGCCATCGGCTTCGCCGGAGGTGTTGCCTATGAAAAGCGTATCGTTACCAGTAGCAGCCCCGGTGGTGTCGTCCAATTCAACGATCCAATCCCCGAGCGATTGGCCATTTTCCATGAAGTCCCTGACAAACCCGTCCACAACCGGGACAGTGGGGCCAGTGGGGCCAAAGTTTGCCTCCAGCGTAGCAGTCGCATCGAAAGAACCGACCCACGTCTCTGTCCCTTCGTTAGCGGCATAAACGCCGGTTGCTGGACCTGTGTATTCCGCCGTTCCCGTGAGTGTATCGATGTCAGCCCGCTGGAACGGCTTTGCGCCGTCCGCAAAGGCACCGACATCGAAACGGCCGTCATCACGATCCGGCAACGATAGCCATACTCCAAGGGTCAGGTATTCCTCGTCTGGCATTGCAGGAATTGCTGACTCAACCTCGACAACAACCTGCCAAGTGCCCAGCAATCTCACTTGGTTGTCACCCTGCTGTTGTGACTCACAAGGGGCGGCGACGCATTGCAGGATACCGTCGGTCAGCGTGGGTGTGGAGGGATCTCCGTCGTGGTCGTAGGAATCAAACGTTACCGAGAGCCCCGCTGTGCCAGGAGTAACTGCTTCGTCCCAATCCCTCCTGACTGTAACTACGACATTCTCGAGCCCCATGACGGGGATCCTTAGATCCTCGACTATACGGTCGGCTGCCATATTCAGTTGCTGTCCCACTTCCTGGTCCCCGCTAAAGTCCAGGTTGCCGAAGGTTTCGTTTACCGCAGCCACGGGAGCGGCCTCCCGCTCAATGTCCGAATAGACGGCGACATGCACGGTCGTGCCGCCATCGATATCTTCCGTCAGGGCGGCGTGATTCCAATCTGCGCCGAGGTCGGGTATAGCACTCACGATCGTGTCCGAAATTTCCACGGCATCCTCAAGGGTCTTCCCGAACAGGCCAACGCCCGGGCGACCCAGGGTCATCTCAAACACGGGATCGGAATTGAATGCGTATGTTGCGTCAACTACAACATCCGGCTCGTCCGTCACGGAACTCTGTACGACGCTGGTCACCACCACGGCAGGTTCCTCGTAGAGTTTGGTCGCCGTGCTCCGCATCCTGCGGTGTAGAGCAGGGGCATGCCCCGATCCCGGACCGCTATTGCTGTTGGCCGCCCATATCATTTCGTTCGTCTCGGTCGCGTCTATTGGCATACCACCTGTCGCTTCGTAGGTGGCGGAGCCATCCTCTGCGACGGCGACAACGCAGTCCTCGCCCCCGGCCGGACATGTGAGACCGACAGTCCTGCCATTGACATACTCACCTGACTCTGTTGCGCCCGCCGGGATCGTGGTGCTCATTAAATCGTGGCCGTCGGGCAAAGTCAGATCTCTGAGTTGCGAGGCGAAGGTGGGCTCGCCGCCCACGCCCGAGTAGGTAGCGGAGCCGTTCTCTGCGACGTAGATGACGCACTCCTCGCCGTCAGGCGGGCAAGAAATTACAACATTGCCATGGTTCCCGCTTGCGCCCGCAGCAACTGTAATCGGGTCGTCGCCGGTAGGCACCAGAGCATGATTGCCTGAAGGCAGCGTCAGATCTCTGAGTTGTGGGGCGAAGGTAGGCTCGCCGCCCACGCCCGAGTAGGTAGCGGAGCCGTTCTCTGCGACGTGGACGACGCAGTCCTCGCCGTCAGCCGGGCAAGAAATTACAACATTGCCATGGTTCCCGCTTGCGCCCGCAGCAACTGTAATCGGGTCGTCGCCGGTAGGCACCAGAGCATGATTGCCTGAAGGCAGCGTCAGATCTCTGAGTTGTGGGGCGAAGGTAGGCTCGCCGCCCACGCCCGAGTAGGTAGCGGAGCCGTTCTCTGCGACGTGGACGACGCAGTCCTCGCCGTCAGCCGGGCAAGAAATTACAACATTGCCATGGTTCCCGCTTGCGCCCGCAGCAACTGTAATCGGGTCGTCGCCGGTAGGCACCAGAGCATGATTGCCTGAAGGCAGCGTCAGATCTCTGAGTTGTGGGGCGACGGTAGGCTTGCCGCCCACGCCCGAGTAGGTAGCGGAGCCGTTCTCTGCGACGTGGACGACGCAGTCCTCGCCGTCAGCCGGGCAAGAAATTACAACATTGCCATGGTTCCCGCTTGCGCCCGCAGCAACTGTAATCGGGTCGTCGCCGGTAGGCACCAGAGCATGATTGCCTGAAGGCAGCGTCAGTTCCAATAGTGGTGGTGGTGGTACTGGGTCCGCGTCCAGACTTCCTCCACCGCAGCCGTACAGTGCTGCCGTCAATACAACCACAGCGCAAACGTGAACCGCTCTGCTTGCTCGACTCATAATGAATTCCTCCTTCTTAAGGTTCGAGAGTCGCCCTATTGAACGGCGATCTCACCTGTCCAAGAAACCTGGACCGCCTCATTGCATCGGTCGCCTTGTTGGGTACCTTAAACAAAAAAAGGGCACCCCGTTTCTTGGGTACCCTAAACAAAAAAAGGGCACCCGCTTCCGGGCACCCGCTTCCGGGCACCCGCTTCCGGGCACCCGCTTCCGGGCACCCGCTTCCGGGCACCCGCTTCCGGGCACCCGCTTCCGGGCACCCGCTTCCGGGCACCCGCTTCCGGGCACCCGCTTCCGGGCACCCGCTTCCGGGCACCCGCTTCCGGGCACCCGCTTCCGGGCACCCGCTTCCGGGCACCCGCTTCCGGGCACCCGCTTCCGGGCACCCGCTTCCGGGCACCCGCTTCCGGGCACCCGCTTCCGGGCACCCGCTTCCGGGCACCCGCTTTAATTTGGATATTCACACATAAAATCGATGCAATGTCAATTGGTCAGGAACTAAATTTTGTTTTGGGCGGTGGGTGAGGGGGTCGGCCTGAGCATAGAGGACACGAAGATGGTGTTGGCGGGCGAGGTATGGGGGCGTGGTTTGCACGGTGTTCGTTTGTGTGGCGGCGTTTTCCGGGCACGAAGGATGGCTCGCGCAAGGCGTTTGTCTTGCGGGCGGATAAGCTTGGTGCGCCGTCGGTGTCAAGCGATGACGGATCTGGGGCGGGAGTTGGCGGTCATCTTCAGATAGTGGAGCAGCAGGCGAGGGGTACGATTCAGCTTGCGGACGGTGGCGGCGAAAGGCTTGCGGTGGGTCTTGATGACGGCGATGGCGAAACGGCGCAGGCGGGTCATGTTTTGGGGTCCATGGCCGGTGTTGTGCTGGCGTTCCTCCAACTCCATGAGCCGGGAGGCGGAAGCGAACGTCAACTCCGCAGTGCTGCTGCGGCCGTTTCCACCTCCTTGTCCGGTGCGGCCCTCAACACGGCCAGCATGTCTGCGGTACGGGTGAGCTTGACGCGCGGACGTCCCTGTTCCTTGCCGAGAGCCGTCTCGAAATCGTCGAGACGGAGCCAGTCCTCGTAGGATACGTAATCCGGCCGGCGCTGTCTGATGAGCCGCTCCGCGGCGGCGACTTCCGGAAAGGCAGGATCAAGGGCCGCCCCGGCCCGTAGATCCTCCAGCATGCATTCCACGGTCTCCGCGGCATCGGGTTTGTTGGTGCCGATGACGCCGGTGGGCCCGCGTTTGATCCATCCGACGGCGTAAAGGCCGCGCAGCGGTTCCTCGCCGCCTTCCGCCAGGACCCGGCCCTTTTCATTCAAGATCACGCCCCGCGTTTCGTGGAACGGAATCTCGGGCAGAGCCACGCCGCGATAGCCCACGGAACGGAAAACGATGTCCGCCGGGATCGTCCCGTATTCGTCCGTGGCGTGCGGGCGCAGGGTTCCGTCCTCGCCGGCATGGAGCTCGTTTTTCGCCAAGCGGATGGCGCTCACCTTGCCGTTCCCATCACCGATGATCTCCGTCGGAGAAAGGAGAAAGCGAATGATGAGGTTGCGCGACTTGCCCGCAGGCTCACGGCTCGCGTAGCTTTGCAGGATCTCGATTTTGCGCTTGACCATCCTGTCCGGATGCTCTTCGATGGCGGCCTTGCTGAGGGGGTCGAGCCGAGCCTCCTCGGGGAGCACTTTCACGTCGGCGTCAAGGAGCTCTCCCATCTCCTTGATTTCCGGATTCGTGAAGGCAGCCTGGGCCGGGCCGCGGCGGCCGATCAGGTAAACATCTCTTATCCTGCTCTGACGCAGCGCTTCCAGGGCATGGTCCGCAATGTCGGTGGCCGCCAGCTCCTCATAGTTCCGGCACAGGATGCGGGCTACGTCGATGGCGACGTTGCCGACCCCGATGACCGCAGCGGTTTCTCCCGACAGATCGAACCGGCGCTCCCGGTAATCGGGATGGCCGTTGTACCATGCAACGAATTCGGTAGCGGCGTGACTGCCCTGAAGGCTCTCGCCCGGGATGCCGAGACTGCGGTCGGTCTGTGCGCCGGTGGCGAAGCACACTTGGTGGTAGTGGTCCTTGAGGTCCTTCAGGGAGATGTCCCTGCCGTATCGGACGTTGCCGTAGAAGCGAAAATGGGGATTGCGAGCGTTGCGGTCATAGACTCGGATAACCGATTTTATCTTCTGATGATCCGGGGCCACGCCTCCCCGCACCAAGCCGAAGGGGGTCGCCAACTCGTCGAACATGTCTATTTCGACGCTTAGCTCCTGCTCGTGAAAGAATCGTTCGACGACGTAAAAGCCTGCCGGTCCGGAACCTATGATGGCGACTCTGAGGGGTTTGGCCTTGGTCCCTGCGTTGGGCATGGGAATCTCCCAGTCGATCTTTGATGAGAGGGATCACGCGGGTTTCCTCGGGCCGCCTGCGCATCTAATCCACGGTTTGTACACGACACTGGCGTATCGGCGGGCTATTCCATGCCCCCCGGGCTCCGTGGCATGACCAGAATATCCGTTGTGACGTTCGAGACTCCGGGAACGGCCTGGATGGCCGCGACGATCTCGTCTTCGGATACGGTTTCGGGAACCCAGCCGGACACGGTAATGTCGCCCATGTAAGTCCGCACGTCGATGGGTAGATTGCGGAACTTTTCAGACCGGAGCAGCGTCGCCTGGACCGTGTTCGCCAGCGCCAGATCCTGGAACGCCCGTTTGGACGCCGGCGTGTCCGTGAACGCCGCGAGCCGGGCGGTGGCGCTGACTGCCTGACTCGCCGCTTCGGGCCCCATGGCAAGGTTCAGGACAAGATCGTACCGGCTGGCGTCCTGCCAGTCGTGTCCGAACAACGCCATGAGTCGCCGGCTGCGGGCTCTGTCCGTGTGCTCCAGCCGCTTGCGGGCGGTTTCCTCGTCGACTCCGAGACGCGACCGGAGTTGCGCAACGCGCAGCTCCGTGGAGCCGGTCAGAAGGACCCTCAAGACATGGGTTACCCCGGGAAGGAGCTCGTGTCCCACGTGGCCATGGTAGACCATCGGGCCGGCTTGAGCCAGTTCGCACATGGCGGCCTGAAGCGCGATCCGATAAGGCCGCAGGTCCAGGAACCATTGCTCCCACCAGTGCGGCTCCTTCTCCGTGATCTCGTCGAGCTTGGCTCGCGGTATGCCATAACGTTCGAGAGTGGCCACCAGCTCTTCTCGACCGACGCATGCGTAATCCAGGGACTGTGCAACTTTTCTGGCGACCTCCTCAGCCCCCGAGATGCCCTCGTAAATCGTGATAACGGACATCACCAGCCCTCCTTTCCGCAAGAAAAGACCCCCGACATGATTCACTCCTGCTTTCGATCATACTGACAAGGACCGGTGATTGCAACGATACCCTTTCAGTTCAGCAGGACTATTCCACGCTCTAAACTTGTCGGTCGAAGTGTTCAGTTGATCCTTTGGGGGAGCAGCACCTGGGGTGTCGCCGGGAGACTTGGGCGGACGGGATGACGGACAAGTGGGGCGATTGGGAGAGTGCGGCGCTGCGGAGAACATGATCGGGGCTGATTGCCCGGACTTGGCCGTTGGTGTGGCGCGCCAGTTCAGTCCAGCGCAGGATGCCGAGGTGGAGTCGGGCGCGGACACGGGAGCGGATCGTGGGAGCGGACCTCAGCCGGGCGCCAGCACGGCGTGCAAGGCGGTCGTGAAAGTTGAGGCTCGCCAGCGGCACGCCGGTGCTGTGCTCCACCAGCGTCGCGGTCTCGTAGCGCAGCGTGCCGTTGCGATTGGCGCCGCGAATACGCTTGCCATCGGCGGCCAGCGCCGACCGTGGCTCCTGTTCTCCGGATGCCGGCAACCGCGGCTTGGCGCCGCAGGATCGCTTCCAGAGCCTCGCTATCGGCTTCCATCACCACCCGGTGGATGGTCGACTTGGTGGGCGCCTCGTAGCGTTGCCGAGCCCGATTCCACCATCCGCCAAGCATCTTCAGTTCTGCCTGGCTCAGTGCCTGCGCATACTCGCCCGCGGCCACCGGCCCGCGCATGTTGGACAACGCTGCCAGCAGGTAGATCGCCAGCACGGTTGCGATCGAATGCTTGCGGCCCTGCGCCCGCCGGTGGTCCGGCGACTCTTCCAGTTCCTCATACAGACTGCGCTTGTCGATTCCGGTCACCGCGCGCCTGCCAGCCGTCGTCCAACTCGCCGCGGTAGCTCAGGATGCGCCGCGCGTTGCGGCGCAGCGCGCGTACGTACAGCCGCTTCGGCTTACCGTGCGGATCGGTGTAGTGACCGTTGCTGCGCGCATAGCCCTTGCTGTTGCCCACGTAGGTCCAGTTCGACGCCTCATACATCGTGCCGGCGAACCGTGCCGGGTCCACGAAACTCTCCACCACCAGCAGCGGATGTCCGTACTGTCTCTGCCAGTCTTCGCTCAGCCGGCGCAGCATCGCACTCATCATCCACGAAGCCAGATTCCCATATACCCCGCGCTCCCCCAGCACCACGAACCGCGTGTTGTTCGCCAGCAGATGCAGGCGCCGGTACATCTCCTTCCGACCCCACCCGATCCAGCGGTCCCGCGCACGGCACCTGAGGGCGCCACACTGCCACCCCGTCAGCGCCAGCCATTGTCCTCGCCACTCCGCTACGTAGCGCAGCCTCCGACCGGCAAAACGCTTGAAGCCCAAATAGTGATGCCGGTCCATCAGCGCGTCCCACTTCACCCGCTCGTCCGCCCGCGCCAGCCGCACCACCACCTCGTCCAGCACAAACCCTGCTGGCGTCGTCTGCGCCAGTGGCTCCGCCCGCAACTCCCGAACATCCATGACCCACAGCCTGGCAACTCTTTCATGAGACATCCACTCCCCTATCAGCGTGGGATCGCCCTGGTCCTGCGTTGCCACGCACTACCTCATCTGCTACCACAGGACATGATGAAACCGTCGTACTCCCCGAAGCGTGACCGATCCAACCCCCCCCCCCCCCCCCCCCCCCCCCCCCCGCGCGGTGCTGTCGTACTCGAGGCCAACGAGGTCCCACCCAGAATCTTTCAGAAGTATGCTTCGCTCAATCCCGCTTCGCACATCGCGACGCTGCTGCGAGAATCCCGTTTGATCGTCACCGAAGCCGACGACGTACCGAGGGACGTTCTTTACCCGTCGCAGACCTGGGCGTCGCTCAACACCGGTGCTCCCTACGACCGGCACCGGATACGCTGGTACAATGACAAGAAGCCGGCGAACTATCCCATGTACTGGCGAATTCTGGCAAGCCGGGGGTATAGCTTAGGATTGGTCAACTCGCTGCACACATCGCCAGTTGAAGACCTGATCAACCATGAGCGCGTAAAGTTCCTGATACCGGAGGTATTCTGCCCCAGTTCCTTGACCAAACCAGCGAAATACCAGCCCTTCCAGAAGCTCAATCAGGAGCTGAGCAACAAGAGCCGCCGAGTCGCCGCGACCAGTCCCGGGCTGCGCGAGGCGCTCATGGCGCTACGCCTGCCGGCTTTGGGCGTCAAGCCGCGCACGCTGCTCGACATCACCAGAGTGGCAGCCCAAGTGGCTGCGAAGCGAGTGTCGAGAGAACGGCTGCGCGGCGTCCAATTCATGCTCATCGCCGATATGTTCGCAAAACTTGCGCGGCAGACCAGCCCTGACTTGGCGATTTTATTCACCAATCACGTTGCGTCGAACATGCACCGGTACTGGTATGCTCTCTTCCCTGAAGAAGGTGTCGATGGGGCGTATGGAAACGAATGGGTAAATCGGTATAATCAAGAAATAGTGTTCGCGCTCGGTTTGTTCGATTCGTTCATCGGTGAAATGATGGAGTACTGCCGCGGCACGGGCAGGATCCTCATCGTGAACAGCAGCATGGGGCAGTGTGCGAACCCCGAACTGGACACGACAGCCACTGCCCAGTACGTAATCGATGACGTGGCGCGCTTCCTTGCCGCCCTCGGTGTGCCGGAACACGAGTACGAAGTACGTTCGGCGATGGAGCCTCATTACACGCTCGAGTTCAAGAGCCCGGCCAACGCCCAACACGCGTTCCGAACACTGACTGCATCAGGAATCAAGCAGCTCTATTTGAATGATCATATCCTCACCTTTTTGATATGGGACGGTTGGGTCACCCGCCGGTCAGGCGCATTGGCCGAAACAGCAACTATCGAAGACATGGGGCTGAAATCGATAGAAATAGAGGATCATCACTGCGGCCGCCATCATCCCGACGGAACGCTGATCATCTACAACGCGAATACTCCTGCAAACCAACACCAGTCGCGCATCAGCTACCTGGAATTCGCCCCGGCCATCCTCGAGCTCTTTGAGGTGCCGCGGCCGGATTACATGATCCGACCAAGCTTTGCGATGGCCTAGGAGTCTGTAGCGCGTAGCGGTGGGGTGATGGTTGGCAAGGTGCCTGAGTGGAAGAGATGGGGAGAGATATCGGTTCAGCGGAGGTGTGCGAGGAGTCTGTCGGATTAGGTGTTTGATGACAGGCAGAAGGGGAGGCGTTCGCAGGCAACGGTCCTGCCATCGCGTGCATCCGCTTCAGGTTCCAGGCCATGCATACACAGAGTCCATTCTCCTTGCACCGCCTCGAACCCGCGCAGATGGAACCGCCGGAACCCCAGCACTTCTTTGATCACCCCGAACACCGTCTCCACCGTGGACTTGCGCTTGGCATACAGCGCCTTGCCCTCCGGCGTCTTCAGCCGATGCCTCATGGCCGTCACCGCATCGGCATCCGCCGGACACGCTGGCGGCGGTCGTAACCGTTCCGCCAAAGGTCGGTTGTGGGACTCCCGGCCACTAGCGATGTAAGGCGTCACCCCTTCTTGTTGGCAACGTTCCACGTTGGCCTCGCTGAAATAGCCGGCATCCGCCAAAAGACGCTGCGGCTGACCTACCCCCTCCGGCAACTCCTTCAACCGACTCAGCGCCGGCCCCATCTCTTCCTTGTCGTTGGCCTTCTGGCTCACGAGATTCCCTACGATCAGGTGACTGTCCACATCCACCGCCGCCTGTGCATTGTCCCCCTGAACAAAACCCTCCGACGAAGCCACTATATGTTCATCGCCAAGGGCAAGACTCTGCTCGGGGACCTCCGGCTGTGGTTCCATGACGACGCAAAACGCCCACCCGACTTTGTCGAGAACACCGGCAAGCCCATCAAGGGCAAGCTCCCCACCGCGCACGGTCGTTGGGAGCAGCGCGAGATCTGGACCACCACCGCCCTCAACCACTACCTCCGTTTCCCCGGCGTCGGCCAAGCCTTCCTCATTCGCCGCACCCGCTGCCAAGTGCGCAAGGGCCGCGTCATCGATACCTCGGTGGACTCTTCCTGGGGCGTCACCAGCCATACCCCAGAGACCGCCAATGCCCCATCGCTGCTGCGCATCAACCGGGGCCAATCGAAAACTCCCTCCATCGCATCCTCGATGACACCGACGCCTGGAACGAGGACAAAAGCCGCATCCGCACCGGCCATGGACCCCAAAACATGACCCGCCTGCGCCGGTTCGCCATCGCCGTCATCAAGACCCACCGCAAGCCCGTCGCCGCCACCGTCCGCAAGCTGAACCGTACCCCTCGCCTGCTGCTCGACTATCTGAAGATGACCGCCAACTCCCGCCCCAAACCCGCCATCGCCTGATACCCACCCCCGCACCAAGCTCTTCCAACCTCATCCGCCCGCAGGGCATACACCTTGCGCGAGCCATCCTTCGTGCCCGGAAAACGCCACCACACTACCGAACACCGTCCATACCTCGCCTCATACCTCGCCCGCCAACTCCATCTCCGTGTCCTCCATGCTCAGGCCGAACCAAAACAAAAATTAGCCGTGTCGTTGCTTCCTCCTCCGGTTGGAAATCCGGACTTCTTGCTTCATAATACTTGTGCATTTTGCCGGTGCATTCATGCGTGCATCTCGAACGCCAGCGGCGAGAGATCGAGAAACTCGGAAAGAGACAGGAACTTTAGCGCGGTCTGTCGGCCTGGACGTGCCCGGGCCCGCGAACATTGCAGGAATCAGGCAGCGAGTGGGGAGCGGGTTGATGCGCATCATCGTGTTGGGTCCGCCGGGAGCGGGGAAGGGCACGCAGGCCGGCTACATCGCCGCCGCGTTCGGCGTTCCGCAGATATCGACGGGCGATATGCTTCGGGCCGCCGTCAAGGAGGGTACGGCGTTAGGGCTTCGAGCCAAGGAGGTGATGGAGGCGGGCAAGCTCGTGTCGGACGAGATCATCGTGGAGCTGGTCAAGGAGCGTATCCAGGCCTCGGATTGCCGCGAGGGTTTTCTTTTGGACGGCTTCCCGCGGACCCTGGCTCAGGCGGAGGCTCTCAAGGACCACGACGTTCCCATCAGTCACGTTATCGAGATGGAGGTGCCCGACGAAGAGGTGATCGTACGGCTCAGCGGCCGGCGCGTCCACCCGGCGTCGGGGCGCATCTATCACGTGAGGTTCAATCCGCCGGAAGACGGGAACAAGGACGACGTCACCGGCGAAGAGCTGATGCAACGGGACGACGACCGAGAGGAGACGGTGCACCGGCGGCTGCAGGTCTACAGCGAGCAGACCGCCCCGCTGGTGGACTACTACACTCGGTGGCGGGCCCGGGGCGACCCCGGCGCGCCGCGGTACATCAAGGTGTCGGGGGTGGGCCGGGTCGAGGAGGTGCGGGACGCGATCCTGGCGAAGCTGAACGAGGACGCGCCGTGAGCCCCGGTCCCCGCGTCACCCCCGACCACTTCGACGCGGTGCTGTTCGATCTCGACGGCGTCCTGACCTCGACGGCCCGGGTTCACGCCGTGTGCTGGAAGAAGATGTTCGACGCGTTTCTGGAGCGTCGTGCGGCGGATACCGGCGGGACGTTCGTGCCCTTCGACATGGACGGTGACTACCAGCGCTACGTGGACGGCAAGTCCCGCTACGACGGGGTCCGCAGCTTCCTGGAGTCCCGTGGAATCGAACTGCCCTACGGCGACCCCGGCGACCTTCCAGGCGCGTTGAGCGCGTGCGGCCTGGGCAACCGCAAGGACCGGCTGTTCAACGAGGTGCTGAAGGTGGAAGGGGTGGAGGCGTACGAGGGCACCATCCGCTGGGCCAGGGATCTCCGTGGCCGGGGCCTCAAGACGGCGGTAGTGTCGTCCAGCAAGAACTGCAAGACCATCATGGAGGCCGCGGCCATCGAGGACCTGTTCGACGCGCGGGTGGACGGAGAGATCGCCCAGCGGCTGAAGATCCCCGGCAAGCCCGCGCCCGACACCTATCTCAAGGCCGCCCGGGAGCTGGGCGTGAGCCCCGACAGGGCGGTGGTGGTGGAGGATGCGCTCTCCGGCGTGGAGGCCGGCCGCCGCGGCGGCTTCGGCCTGGTGATCGGGGTTGACCGCCATGGCGACGCCAAAGCCCTTCTCGACAACGGCGCCGATATCGTGGTGGCCGATCTGGCCGAGATGCTGGACGAGTAGCGGCGCAGCCGGCTTACCCGGCCTCCGGAAAAAACCTTTCATAGCAGGCGCGGATGCGCTCCCGGCGTTTCTCGTAGTCCCGCAGCAGAGCCGCACCCGGGGACTTGCGGCCCCTCTCCTCGTAGCCCAGCGCCAGGGCCACGGCCCGAAGCCGGCCGGGCTCACGTTCCAGGATGTGGGTGTCGTGGTCGCGCTCGAGCCGCAGGCGGTGTCCCAAACGCCGCAGGAACGTATACCCCTCCACCAGGATCCGGTAGTCCCTGGCCCCGAGGATACGGTGCTCCCGGAGCGAGACTGCCGCGCCGAGGGTGTCTCGCTGGCGCAATCGGGCATGCTCGCCGCCGAAACGCAGTTGCAGCATCTGCACCAGGAACTCCACGTCGATCAACCCGCCGCGCCCGGTCTTCACGTCGAAACGGGAGCCGTCCTCCCGGGCAAGCTCCCGTTCCATGCGCATGCGCAAGTGGTCGATCTCGCTTACATCCTCCGGGCTGAGGACGCCCTGGTAGGCGAACCGCTCGGCGATGGCCTCGGCGGCCGCGCCGAGCCGCGGGTCGCCGGCGACGAAACGAGCCCGGATCAGCGCCTGTCGTTCCCACAACTGGGAGCTGGCTTCGTGGTAGCGGCGGAACGCTTCGAGGGAGGAGACCAGCGGCCCTGACCGTCCCGAGGGCCTCAGCCGCATGTCGAGCTTGTACGCGACGCCTTCCCGGGTGGGCGCAGAGAGATAGGTGATGATCCGCTGCCCGAGCTTGACGTAGTATTCATGGGCGGCGATTTTGCCGGCGGGGCCGCCCCGGGTCTCGGCGGCCTCGGGACTGTCGTAGAGAAATACCAGATCCAGGTCGGAATGGTAGTCGAGCTGCGCTTCACCCAGCTTCCCCATGGCCAGTACGGCGAAGCGCCCGATCGTCGGCGATCCGTACCGGGCGTCCATCTCGCTCCGGGCCAGGGTCAGGGCGGCATCGAGGCAGGCCTCCGCCAAGCCGGTCAATTGTGCGATGGATTCGTCGAAACCCAGCTCTCCGCCGAGGTCGTGGAGCCCGAGCCGCACGAACTCTTCCACGCGGTAGCGTCTCAGGCGGTCGAGCTTCTCCTCGACATCGAAGGCTTCCGCGATGGACGCGTTGATCTCCTCGCGCATCTCTACGCCGGTCTTGGCGATCCGGGTGAGGTCCACCCGGATCAGGCTGTCCAGCAGTTCGGGTCGGTTGACGAAGAGGTCCGACAGAAATCGACTGTTGGCGAACAGATCGATGAGCAGCCGCGTGGTTTCGGGGTTTTCCGCCAGCAGCGTGAGAAAGCCGGTGCGGGCGCCGATTCGGCGGCCGAACTCGGCCATGTGGCCCAAGGCCTGCTGCGGCTCCGCCGAGTCGAGTATCGTCTTCATCAGAGCCGGCATCAGGTCCCGCATCACCTTGCGGCGCTTGGGACCGGGAGGCGTGGCGCCGCTGCCGTCCCGCACCGCGAGCAGGTCCCTGTAGGCCTTGTCCGGATCCGGGAACCCGCGTTTCCGGAGCTCCCGGACAACCCAGTCCTGCCGTTCCAGGTCTTGCCAGATCTCGGCCTCCGGTCGGTCTCTGTGGGCGGAGATCTCCTTCCGGGCGCTGTAGAAAAGCCGGTCGAAAGCCGCGTGTACCACTTCGGTATGCTTGCGGTAATCCTGCCAGAAGGCATGGGCCTCACCGCCGGGCTCATCGATATGGTTCAACTGGCGCGCCAGGAGGCGTTCGCGGTCCGCTCCCTCGGGGATCTCGTGGGATTGTTCGTGGGCGAAGATCTGGATCTTGTGTTCGACGTCGCGAAGGAACCGGTAGGCGGCGCTCAGCGCCTCGCTCTCCGCCGCCGGAATATAGCCGCAGCGGGCCAGCTCGGCGAGCGCTTCGAGCGTGTTTCGTTTCCGGATGCGGGCGTCGTACCCGCCGTTCACGAGCTGCAGGGCCTGCGTGAAGAACTCGACCTCGCGGATGCCGCCGTAACCGAGCTTGAGGTTCCGCTCCCGGGCGGCGTCGTCGGGTAGCTGTTGCCGTTCGATGCGCGCCTTCATGTCGCGTAGCTCCTCCACCGTGGAGAAGTCCAGGTAGCGGCGGTATACGAACGGCCTGACGTCTTCGAGAAAGGCGTCGCCCAACTCCACGTCCCCGGCCA
Organism: uncultured Binatia bacterium (SeqCode); assembly: GCA_965214905.1. Taxonomy (GTDB): domain Bacteria; phylum Desulfobacterota; class Binatia; order UBA9968; family JAJDTQ01; genus JAJDTQ01. The sequence goes on along the minus strand of OZ243984.1, from coordinate 540,809 downwards.
CGGGTCTGGCCTTGATCAGGGCCGACCGCTCCCAGCACAGGCCCCAGGACTCGTAGTAGAGCAGGGCCGCGGCCACGGGTTGCGCGCTGGGCCCCTGGCTCCCCATGGGGCGAAGCCGCAGGTCGGTGCGGAACACCAGCCCGTCCTCGGTGATCCTGCCCATGGCGTCGGTCAGGCGTTCCGCGAGCCGGCCGAAGAACTCCCCGGGCGGGATGGCGCGGCGGTTCGCCGGCTCATCGGTTTCGTAGAGGTAGATGAGATCTACGTCCGAACTGAAGTTGAGCTCCTTTCCGCCGAGCTTGCCCATGCCGAGGATGACGAAGCGGTTGTCGCGCGCGGCGCGGGGGATCCGCAGGCGGCCGTGTTGCCGTTCCAGGTCCGCGCGACAGAACCGGTAAGCCGCTTCCAGCGCAAAGTCCGCCAGGGTCGTCACCTCACTCATGGTTTCTTCCACCGAAGCCAGCGAGCCGAGGTCTCGGACGCCGATGCGCAGGAACTCCCGCCGTTTGTGGCGCCGCAGTCTTCCGTGGAACTGTTCCGGGGCCTCCTTGCGGGCGAGGTCGCCGAAATCGGCGACATGCTGCGCGAGCGGCTTCGAGTCGGTGTGGATCGCCTGGATGAAGGTGTCCGCCCACGAGTCTCCGCAACTGATCAGGATGTCGCTCAGGTAGGCGCTGCCGCCGAGGAGTTGGAGCAGTATCCGCAGGTCCGGGGGCGCCATCTCCGCCAACGGCTTGCGGCCTCCGGTTTCCATCAGGCGGCCGAGTTGCACCAGCGCGTTGCGGGGAGACGGCGCCGATTGGGCCAGACGTTCGAGGCGGCGTCGCTCGGAGGGCGAGAATCCTGTCAGAATACGATCAGTCATGAAGGTCTTGTCCGCGAAAAACGGGATTTCAGGGAATGGCCGCGCTTGTAATTGACGCAGTATCGCCGAACACTATAAGAAGAGAAAGAGATCACAAGGGGGGGCCGATGAAACTCGAACTGCAAGTGACCTTCCGCGACATGGAACCCTCTCGCCGCATCGAGCAGGCCATTCGAGAGAAGGCCGCCAAGCTCGATCAGTTCCATGACCGCATCACGAGTTGCCGGGTGGTGGTGGCCGCACCGCACCGTCACCATCAAAAAGGCAGACTCTATAATGTCCGCGTCGACTTGACGGTGCCTGGCGGAGAGCTGGTGGTGAACCGTGACAACAGCCAGGCCATGGCGCACCATGATGTTCACGTGGCCATCCGCGATGCCTTCAATGCCGCCAGGCGGCGCGTTCAGGACTACGCGCGGCGCCGGCGCGGCGAGGTCAAGTCCCATGCGGAAGAGCCGTCGGCACGGGTCAGCAAGCTGTTCTCCACCAAGGGTTACGGTTTTATCGAAACCAGCGACGGCCGCGAGATCTACTTCCACGAAAACAGCGTCCGGGAGGGTTTCGAGCGATTGACGCTGGGCACGCGGGTTCACTTCACCGAAGAACAGGGCCAGCAGGGTCCTCAGGCCAGCACGGTGCGTCTGGCGCATGGATCGGCTTCATGAGAAAGGGCCGTCCGACGGACGGCCCTTTCATGGTACAGGCAGCGTGGTTGCAGGTAGAGGCTGCTAGTCCTGAAGATTCAGTCCCGCCACCGCGGACCGGAGCTTCCTCAGTGCCCGCTGCTCGATCTGGCGAATGCGTTCTCTCGTGAGAGAGAACCGTTCGCCCAGCTCCTCCAGGGTGTAGTCCCGCACCTCCCCGATGCCGAAGCGGTACCGCAATACGGCTTCCTCCCGCGGCGGCAGCGTGGCCAGAACGCGCGTGACCTTGTCACGCAGGTTGGCGTGAATGGTCTGCTCCAAGGGCTTGGGGATGTGCTTGTCCTCGACGAAGTCACCAAGCCGGCTCTCCTCGTCGTCACCCATGGGAGTTTCCAGAGAAACCGGCTCCTTCACGATGCGCATCAGCCTGCGGATCTCGTCCGTGGTCAGCCCCATTTCGGTGGCGACTTCATCCGGTTGCGGGTCTCTCCCGAGCTTGCGGTGGAGTGAGCGGTGCGCCCGGATGAGCTTGTTGCGAGTCTCGATCATATGGACCGGGATGCGTATGGTCGGCGCCGAGTCGATGATGCCACGGGTGATGCTCTGTCGAATCCACCAGCCCGCGTAGGTCGAGAACCGGTAGCCCAGCCGATAGTCGAACTTTTCCGCCGCACGCATGAGGCCCACGTTCCCTTCCTGAATCAGGTCGAGGAACTGCAGCCCGCGATTGCCGTACTTCTTCGCCAGACTCACCACCAGGCGCAGGTTCGCCTCGATCAGAATCTTCTTTGCCGACGAAGCCTTGTACTCCGCCGCGGTTATGGCCGCCACCTGATCCGCGATGTCGGCGGCGGAAGATTCACGGGCTTTCTCGATCGCCTCTATCTCGGCGGCTATCTGCTTGGCCGCGTTGCCGCGTGTGTGGCTGCGGGCCTGTTCCTGCAACCTGGCGAGGGCACGGTGCGACTCCTTGAGAGTTTCCCCGACATCGTCGATCCAGTCCTTCGAGAGGTGCAGTGCCTTCACCGTGTCGATGATGCGCGTTTGCTTCTTGCCCAGATCGGCTTCCAGCGTGACCCGGCGTTTATGGGAGGTCCTTTTGCGGGCGAGTTCCCCCTGTACGCGCTGCTGATCCTTGACCAGCCCGCGTACTACCGTGACCCCCTTGAGAAACCGGCGACGTTCGGCGGCCTCGTCAAACGCTTCCCTGTCATCGCCGACCATTAGCACGCGATCCAACGGCGTCTCGTTGCTCTTGATCTCCTCGGCAAGGTCGAGCACCTGCCGAACGGCAAAAGGCGAGGCGATGACGCTGGCGATGTACTCTTCCTGCCCCTGCTCCATCTGCATACCGAGCTGGACCTCACGTTCCCTCGTCAGCAGCGGAGTCGAACCGATGTCCCGAAGATAGAGCGACACCGGGTCGGTTTTCTCGTCCACCCGGTCGCTGTCCACCGGGACCTGACTCGGGGGGGACTCCTCCGAGAAGGTCGCGGGCTGCTCTTCTTCCTCGACTTCACCTATGGCGATATCGTCAATCTCGTCAATTGAATCGTCCATCGCGTCCTCGGTGTCTTCGATGTTCAAGGCTCTCTCCATCATTTCGGCTTCCACGATGATTCATCACGCCGTCGTCCAAAGGGTGAAGCTCCCTTGAACCACCCGGCAATCCAACAATCCGATAGCTGAGGGGATCCGCAATCTTCGCGAAACCGTTGACTTGGGGCACTACCGGAAGATTTGCGGAACAGGCACGATACTGTAGTTGTGCGTTGGGACAGTCCCTGTGGACCCGTCAAGACTGGGCAGCGGTCCTTGAAAAAACGCAGCAACAACCTAAATTATCACCGAAATTATTCGTTGTCAAGCACCAGAATTGCGCCTGTTTGGCGGCCATGGACGAGCGGCATAACACGCCCAACGACTTGACGGTCAAGAAGCTCTGCGAGCGGGCCTATGGGGTGTTCGGGCAACAGGCCTACCGGCGTTTGGCGGCCGGTGCTGCTCGGGTCCAGCGGCTGCGGCAAGACCACCACCCTGCGTTGCGTCGCCGGCCTGGAGCGCCCGGACGGCGGCTCCATCGAAATCGACGGCGAACGGGTGGACAGCGCCGGCGACTTGGCCACCGCGCGAAACGACAGCGGCGACCTCATCGCCGCCTGCGCCGCACGGCGCCTACGCTGGCGCGACGTGGCGCCGCTGGAAACTCCTGGTATTGCAAGAGATGGCCAAAGGGTGAAGTACGAATCCGTCCCGTGTTGCACCTCCATGCACCCGACCCGGGGGAGAAGTCCGGGTCAGAAGGCGATATTGGCCTGCAGGCCGGCGATCGCCTGGCTGTCGTCGAAACCGTCCCGCACCACGGTCAGGCCGGCGCCGAGCGACATGCCCTCGGTCGGGGTGTAGCGCAGGTTCAGCGTTCCGCGGTCCAGGCTCAGGAATTCGGAGCCGTCGACCTCGACCTCCTCGAAGCCGAGGCGGCCGCTCTCGTCGATTGTGCTCGGCAAGCGCAGCCTGCCCATGGCCGGCGTCAACGCCCGCTCCATCCCCAGCCCCGCGGTCAGCGTCGTCCGCTTTCCCAGCGCCAGCGACAGACCGATTTCCGCCGCCGCCATCGTCGCGTCCTCGAAACGCAGCAGAGGCCCCGCCTCCGTTTCCAGATGCACCAGGCGTCCCGCGAATCCGAACCGGTACGCCTCTCCGGAGGCAATCTCGCGCGTATACGACATCTCGTACGCATCGCCCGAGAGCGCGAACGCGCCCGCGCCGTCCTAGCCCATCGGCCGCTTCAGCGACGGCGCGGCCAACAGTCCCACCGAGCCCTTGGCGTCCTGTCCGACGAAGGTGAGCGCCGCCACCGCTTGCGGCGCCCACCCGGCAGCGCCGAACGTCCGCGCGCCGACCCTCTCCGAGGTGACGTTCGCCGCAAAGCCGGCGAACATCTCGCCGGCCGCCCCGGATGCGACGCGCACCGCGAGGCCGGCGGCGTCGTTCGCCATCCGGTACAGGCCGTCGCTCGGGCCGTCGATGCCGGTGAAGGTGTTCATCCCCTCGATGACCCGCGCCCCCGAGCCGAGGACGCCGCGCGCGCGGCCATCGGGGTCGCCGCCGTTCCGGAAGTCCGTCCCGCCGAAACCGACGGTCGAATAGCCCGCCTTGCCCGACCCGTCCCGCTCCGCCAATCCGAGGCGGAGATCGCTCATCGCGAGCAACGGGCCGTGCCTCGCGGCAAACGCATCCGCCGCAATCCGGAACGGCGCGCGTTGAAAATTGTCGAGCACGAGGAGCGTCCGCCCGGCGAAATAGCGGTCGACGGCCGCGGCCGGAAGGTTCACGCCGGTGCTCCGGGTCGCGACGACCGACCCGTAGGCGGACCCGGTCATCGGGATGGACGTCCCGCCGACCGGGCTCGAAGCGGCGTCGAGGTCGAGAAGACCTTGGCCGTATATATAGGGATGGCCGCCAAGCTCTTCGATCCAACCCGGGAGGTTCGGATAAAAGTCGTAGACGTCCTTGTCGGCGGTGGCGAGGATGCGGTCGCGGATCTGGTGGTAGCTCAAATTCGGGAACATGCTCTTGAGCGAGGCGATGGCGCCCGCCACCAGCGGCGCCGCGACCGATGTGCCGGCCCGCTCTCTGTATCCTCCGTTCAGGTACAACGAGATGAGCCCCTCGTATTCTGCTTCGGAGTTGAAGGGGTTGGTGCCGATTCCCGCGGGGGCGACGAGGCACCAATCGGCTGCCAGACCGCACCGATTGCTGTACCAGGAGGCGGTCCCGCCATCCAGATTCACGGCGCCGACGACCAGCCAGCCTTTCTCCAGATCGGGAAAGTACCAAGGCGCGGCCCCCTCCAACAACGGGACGGTGGACTGTTCGTTGCCGCTGGCCCAGACTTGGACTCCGCCCGCATCGACATACTCCTGATACTTGTCTATCGGCATCAGCTCGCGGACTTCGCTCGCCGGCAAATACGGTCCCGGCCTGGCAATCAATATCGACGTACCCCAGCTATTGTTGGTGACGAGCGCGCCCAGCTCGATCATCTTGTCGATCTGCGGGACGAGCCCTGTGAGCCAGCTCGGATATTGGCCATCGGTCAAGTCGTTGGAGTGGATCGCCACGGATGCGAGCTTGGCCTCGTAGGCGACGCCGACTATGCCCTCGCCGTTCCTGGGGGCGGCGATCAGACCGGCGAGGAAGGTGCCGTGTCCGATCGTGTCGGCGGCAGCGATCACCTGCGGCGTACACGTCTGCCCGGGTTCTACCGTGTTGCAGTCGATATCGATTTTCGATTCGTAGACGTACTTTCCACTCAGTTCGGGATGGTTGCTGCTACCCGAATCGAACAGGGCGACGACAATCCCGTCCCCCGTGCCGCCTCGCGCGTGCATTACCCCGGCCTTGATGATGTCAAGCCCGCCCTGCCGCTCGTACTCCTCACGCAGAGGGTCGACCGGCGGCGGCGGGGGGTTGGGGTCGACCGGCGGCGGCGGGTCGGGGTCGACCGGCGGCGACGGCGGGTCGGGGTCGACCGGGGCGTTGGGTCGGGGTCGACCGGCGACCATCTCTCCCTGATCGCCGTCCGGGCGTTGAGACCCTCCCCCACCGCAGCCTCCCAACAGGACTGCCAAGGTGATGGCCATCGCTATCGACATATACGGGGATTTCGGCAGGCGTGTCGTCGGCGCCCTGGCCGACCTGCCGGCAAGGGATGCGGAAATACCGGGTCCCGATCGACGAACACGCGAACGCCACTGGGGTTCGGCGCCGTTGCGCCTGCGCACCGCCTCGACGATGGTGCGGGGTTCGATGCGCTCGTGCACGCGCAGCGAGACGGTGGACACCTCAAGCGACGGGTGCTCCGCCTTGCCGGCCCGGAAGAGCTGCGGGTCGAGATGCGGCTCGTGCTCGTAGCGCTTCCCGCCCGCATCCCGGTCCGTCCCCGGGGTGACGGGGCCGACGGGCGGGTTGTCGGCGCGCTCCCTGGCCGGCATGCGCGCAGATTTCATGTGGCGCCCGGGCTTCCTTTTCCACTGCACCATGATTCAGTCCCGAAACCGGCACTTGGCCGTCCATGGATCTTTCGCCCGAACATCATCGAGTCACGGCCCGGCGCTCGCCCGGACGCCTCCGGCAGCAACTGGTCGAACCCGTCCGCGCCGAAATACTGCGGCCCCCGCACCGTGGCGTGCACGCCCACCATGCAGTTGAGCTTTTCCGCCTCCTCGTAGATGGGCCAGTAGTCCTGGTGTCCCAGCGGCAGCCGCAGCCCCACGGCCGGCGGCATGAGTCCCGTGAGCTCCAGCCCCTGAACCGCCCGGCGCAGCTCCTGGACCGCTTCGGGCACGTCCTGGAAAGACACCAGCGCCACCCCCTTGAGCCTGGGGCTGACCTTCTGGAACTCCTCGGAAACGAAGTCGTTCCAAGCCTTGCACAGGGCCACCGCCAAGTCCGGCTCGCGGATCCAGCCGATGCCGAGGCCGCCCGTGGGATAGAGGTAGGCGGTGGTGAGCCCGCCCTCGTCCATGGCGTCCAGCCACGTCTTGGCGTCACACGCCGTCGTCCCCAGGGTCCCGCCGATGGAACGGTCCCCGTTGTCTATCGGGTAGAGGGTGGCGGTCCGGTCCACCCAGGGCGCCTCCATGTACTTCTTGAGCTGCTCGTCGGTCTCGGTGATGTGTCCGTCCGCATCGATGACTTCGATGTCTCCGGCCATGTTTTCCTCCTCGATTGGTTCTGTCGCTGAAAAGCCTTGTCCGTGAGGACAAGGCTCGATTGTCTTCAATTTCCCCACGAGTCAAGGCCATTGGCTCCCAGGACTCCCAGGAATCGGGCGATCCCGGGCGATCCCAGGCGATGGGCGGAATCACTTGTCGTCCCGGAGGCCGTACTTTCGGAGCTTGTACCGGAGTGCCCGTTCGCTGATGCCGAGGCTGTCGGCCGCCTTCGTCTGCACGCCGCCGCCGGCGCTGAGGGCGTCGACGATCATGCGCCGCTCTATTCCTTCCACCACGGCCGAGAGATTGGTCTGGTTGTCCGTGCCGGCGCGCGTTTCCTTGATCGTGAGCGGCAATTCCCCCGGTTGGATGACGTCGTCTCGGGTGAGCACGATGGCGCGCTCCACGAGGTTCTCCAACTCGCGAACGTTGCCGGGATAGTCGTAGCGCAACAGCATGTCCCGGGCCTCGCGGGAGAATCCTTGAATGGCCTTGCCGTTCTTCTCGGCGAACTTGCGCAGGAAGTGATCGAGGAGCGCGGACAGATCCTGCCGGCGCTCCCGCAGGGGAGGCAGAATGATGGTGACCACATTGAGACGGTAATAGAGGTCCTCGCGAAAGCTTCCGTCGCGCATGAGCTGCTCGAGGTCCCTGTGGGTTGCCGTAATGATGCGCACATCGCTGGTGATGGCGCGGTTCGAGCCCACCCGCTCGAATTCCTTTTCCTGCAGCACGCGCAGCAGCTTGGCCTGCAGGTGGGCGGGCAGATCGCCGATTTCGTCAAGGAACAGCGTGCCCTTGTCGGCGATCTCGAACCGCCCCTTGCGCATGGCGAAGGCGCCCGTGAAGGCTCCCTTCTCGTGTCCGAAGAGTTCCGATTCCAAGAGCGTCTCCGGCAACGCGGCGCAGTTCACCTTGACCAGGGGGCCGTTGCGGCGAGTGCTGGCGTAGTGGATGGCCTTGGCGATCAGTTCCTTGCCGGTGCCGCTCTCGCCGCGCAACAGAACGGTGGCGTCGCTGGGAGCCACCCGCCGCACCAGGTCCAGCACCTCCTGCATCTGACCGCTCTCGCCGATGATGCCCTCGATACGATGGCGTTCCTGCAGCGCTTCCCGGAGCTCGGTGTTTTCTCGGACCAGTTGGTGGCTGCGCTTGACCCGTTCGATGCGCAGCAGGAGTTCTTCCAGATTGAGCGGTTTGGTGAGGTAGTCGGTGGCCCCCTCCTTCATCGCGGATACCGCGGTCTCGATGCTCCCGTAAGCGGTCATGATGATGACGGCCACCTCGGGATCCACCGCGCGGCACTGCTTCAGCAGATCGAGGCCGGACATGTCCGGCATGCGCTGGTCGGTCAGCACCAGGTCGAAGGATTCCTTGCGAAACCGCTCCAGCGCCTGGGCGGCGCTCTCCATCAGCGCGACCTCGAAGCCGGCCTTGCGCAGAAAACCGCCGACGAACTCGAGCTGGGTGCGCTCGTCGTCCACCACCATGACGTGGAAGCGGTCGCCGCGTGCCGCTGCTCGATGGCTCGGCGGCCGTACGCCGGGATCTTCTCGGTATGCCTGTTCCGTCACAACGCTCGATCTACGCGAGGGCGTGGTCCAAGGGAAGCACGATCTCGAATCGACTGCCGCTGCCTGCCTTGCTGGTCACGTCAATGGTTCCACCGTGGCCTTCGACGATCCTGCGCGCAATCGCCAGGCCCAGTCCGGAGCCGTCCGCCTTGGTGGTGAAGTAGGGCTCGAAAATCCGCGCCAGGTTCTCCGGCTCGATCCCCACCCCCGTGTCGCTCACCGAGAGCCGCATCTTGCCGTCTCGGGCCGCGGTCTCGATGGTCAGCGTGCCTCCCTCGGGCATGGCCTGGAGACCGTTCAGAATGAGATTCAGCAACACCTGCTTCAGGTAGTCGGGGTCGGCTTTCACCACCGGCCGAGGCCCGTGGTTGACCACGTTGATTGCCACTCCGGATACCGTCGCGTCGCTCTCGGTCAAGGTTGTCAGTTCGTTCAGCAACTGGTCGATCTTGACCAGGTCGGGCTTCATGCTCAACGGCCGCGCCAGGGTCAGGAATTCTTCCACGATGGCATTCAAGCGGTGGACCTCTCCGCGCATCAACTCGATGAAGCGACTGTACTCCCCCTCGTCCTCGGTCGGCTGGAACTCCGCCTTCAGACGTTGCAATCCCATGGAGATGGCGTTGAGTGGATTGCGGACTTCATGGGCGACGGTGGCCGCGAGATTTCCCATCATCGAGAGGTGTTCACGGCGATCGACCTCCGCCTCCAGGGCCTTGATTTCCTGCATGTGGAACCGTTGGTTGTACAGGATCGCCGCGAACCCGAGCATGCCCAGCGCCAGAATGCCGCCCCCGAGACCCACCATGGACCAGAGGCTCTGCCACCACGCCGCGTCCACGGAGTCCATGGAGAGGCCGATCCGCAGGAAACCCATGGGATCATCATCCAGTGTGATGGGCTTCACCAACTCGTATCGCCGGCTCCCGCCGTCCGTCTCCACGATGCGGTGCGCCGAGCGTTGGGTGGATCCGGCCCGGGCGGTCAGGTCATCCGCCATACGGATCCCGGTGAGTGCGGCGTCGGTATGGGCCAGCACGGTGAAGTCGTTGTCCAGCAGCGCGAGGTGGTGGATTTCATCCTGTCGCCCCAGATCCTGGATCTGCCGCTGAACGCCGATCTCGCGCTGCAACTTGAGCATATAGGAGGCGTCGGCGTGGACGGCGATGTACCCGGGGAAGCTTCGGGCTTCCAGGGCTACGCCGAAGACGCTGTCTTCCCAGAACTTGTGCTCGGGAAGCGCCGGCACTTGTCCGGGAAACTGAGACCAGAGCTTGCCCCAGATGTGGACCGCCGCCTTGCGGCCGGACCACCGTTCCCGCAATTCGGCCAGGAGGTCGCCTATCCGGGGCGGCTCGGCTCCGGTGTGCGAAACCCAGGGGCGTCCCTGACGGTCCAGGAGTTCGACCTTGTGGAGAGCGTTGAGGGCGCTGATGCGTTGCACCAATCGCTCCGGGGGGTTGGCGGGCAGCAGTCGGTCGATGAGCCGCGCGTTGTCCAGCAGCCGCTGCCGGACCAGCCCCTCGATCAGCGCGTTCCCCTTGATGGACTTCTTGGCGCTGGTTTCCATGGTCTTGGTCAGGGCCAGCGCCTTGACCTCCACCTGGCGCGCGAGTTCCTCTTCCAGCCACCGGCTCTCGTAGAAGACGTAGAGCGAGAAGAGGCCCAGAAGCAGCAGGACGGAGGCGAGGAAGTAGGGAACCAGTGACGCTCGTTTCATGGCGATTCGTGGCTGTTTCAAACCGCTCGCGATGGGAAGTCGGAGCCTGACATCAAGTTACACAAACATTATACGAACGACCTCCGGCCTGGCAAGAATCGGAACCGGCCGTCCGGCGGCCGCCGGGCGGCGCCCGAAGGAGAAAGCGATGGAGCGGTACGCCGCCCCATCGCCTCTTCGAGGGAAGTGTCTGCAGGTCCGGACGGGACTTTCGGACCGGCCGTCCGCGGCTAACTCTTGGCGACGAAAAACCGCGTCATCTCGCCCCGCTGAACCAGGAGCAACGCATTCCGGCCCTTCCCGACTTGCTCCAGTGCCCGGTTGTAGGCCGCCAGCGTCGCGACCGGGGTTCGGTTGACTTCCAGGATCACGTCCCCCTGGCGCAGCCCGGCCTCGTCCGCCGGGCTCCCCGGCTTTACGGCGGTGACGACAATCCCTTCCGCGCGCTTCACGGAGAGCTTTTTGGCGGTATCCGGGGTCAGTTCCCGCACGGTGAGCCCCAGGCCGGAAGTCTGTTCCGCTGCCGCCGCGGTCTCCTCCTCGAGCTGGCCGATCCTCACGGTCAGCATCCGTTCGTCCCCGTCGCGCAACACCTTTACGCCTACCTCTTTCCCCACCGGGGTCCGAGCCACGATCATCGGGAGGTCGCCGGATTCCTCTATCGGGTGCTCGTCGAACTCGACGATGACGTCTCCGGCCTTGAGCCCGCCCTGCTGTGCCGGGGTGTCGGGCAAGACTTCGGCAACCAGCGCCCCTCGCGATTCGCCAATCCCCAGAGATTCCGCCAGCATCGGCGTCATCTTCTGAAAGGCCACCCCCAGCCAGCCACGGGTGACGCGGCCGTCATTCCGAAGCTGTGGCAGCAGTTCCTTGACAATGTTGATGGGGATGGCGAAGCCGATGCCGACGTTGCCACCGCCCCGGCTGTAGATGGCGGTGTTCACTCCCACCACCTCGCCCCGATGATTGATGAGCGGGCCGCCGGAATTCCCCGGGTTGATGGACGCGTCGGTCTGAATGAAGTTGTCGTAGGGCCCGGTGCCGATACGGCGTCCCTTGGCGCTCACGATTCCCGACGTAACCGTACGGTCGAGACCGAACGGATTGCCGATGGCCAGCACCCCTTCACCGATCTCCAGCTTGTCGGAGTCTCCCAGCGGGACCGTGGGAAGCGCATAGCCGGGATTGATCTGGATCACGGCGATGTCGGTTTTTTCGTCCGTGCCGATGATGGTTCCCTCGAACTCGTTATCGTCGGAGAGGGTGACGGCAATGGTGGCGTTCTTGCGGCCTGCCACCACGTGGTGGTTCGTCAGGATCAGTCCCTTGGGATCGATGATCACGCCGGATCCGTAGGACTGGGTCCTCCGGGGCGACGGGGGCGTTCCGAAGGGATTGGGCATGGAGAACGGTGGCGTTTCGAAGAATTTACGCCACGCATCGGGCAGGGGGTGGCCGAACCGCTGCGACCATGTCGTCGGCCGGGTTTCCCCCTTGGTGGTGATGTTGACCACCGCCGGGCTTACGGCCTTGACCAGCTTGACGATGTTGTTGACCGGCTGCCGGTCCGCAACCGCCGTTTGGGTCGATGCGTCGAGCGGGCGTTGGTTGAAGCCGGAAAAAAAGGCGAGCGCGGCGAGCAGCAGGGCGCCGACCCCGAACGTCTTGACGATGGTCGAACGAGTTGGTTGGCAGAGCATTGAGCTTCCTCCTTGTGGAATGGGATGCCCTCTGCAGGAAGCATGTTCCGTGCCAACGCTCGTCGCTGCAAGAAAGTAGTCTTTTTGGTGCGTTGCGGGGCCTCCGCGGCCCGCCGTCGCGCCCAAAGAGTCGAACGGCTTCGACCATTCCGTCGAACCTGGCCGGGAGTACGCCGGCCGGAGAGGCCCGCCGTGCCTCCGCCTCGGGGGTCATTCAACCTCGAAGATGGACTCGATCTCCACCGGAATCGCGTTGGGCAGCGTCGCCATGCCCACCGCGGAGCGGGCGTGCTTGCCGATGCTCTCGCCGAACACTTCCACCATCAGGTCCGAAAAGCCGTTGATGACCTGCGGGGTTTTCTGGAAATCCGCGTCGGCGTTGACCATGCCCAGCACCTTGACGATGCGGCGGACGCGGTCGAGGCTTCCGAGTTCCGCCCTCAGGGTGACCAGCGCGTTCAGCGCCGTCTGGCGCGCCGCCCGGTAGCCGTCTTCCACGGTCAGGTCGCGGCCCAGCTTGCCGCGGGAGATGGGTTTCCCGTCGTCGCCCAGGGGGCCGTGTCCGGCCAGGTACAGCAACGAGCCCGTTCTCACGGCACTGACGTAGTTGGCCATGGGCCGGGGCCGCGGCGGCAGGCTCAGATTCAACTCTTTCAAACGGTCTTCCGCGCTCATGTGGACCTCCTTGGCGTTCCGTATCCCAAATGCGTTGATGAAGACGCTGCGGCCCCTACATCCCCCTGAACCAGACGTTGTTCGAGTCCAGGCTGAGAAGCGCCGGGGTGATGTCCTCTATGGCGGGAGTGCCGGTCATGATCATCACCCGCTTCAGTTCGTCCGTGAAGATCGACAGCACCCGGGCCACGCCCTCGGGCCCGGCGGCGCCGAGACCCCAGCAGATGGGCCGTCCGAGCAGAACCGCCCTGGCGCCCAGAGCCAGCGCCTTGGCGATGTCGCCGCCCCTGCGAGCGCCGCTGTCGAGCAGCACCGGAACCCGGTGGTCGGCGGCGTCGACGATTTCCGGCAGCACCTCGATGGCGGCGCGATTGAAGTCGAGGATGCGGCCGCCGTGATTGGACACCACCAGGCAGTCCGCGCCGGCGTCGATGGCGATGCGCGCGTCGTCGGGATTCATGATTCCTTTCACCACGACGGGAACGGACACCTCGTGCTTGAGCCACGTGACGTCATCCGGCGATGACAGGTGGACGGTGCGGGGCTTGCCGTCCGAGGACAGGGGGACCCGGTCCCTCAGCTTCGTGGGCTGCAACGTGTCCATGGTGAGGCCCACCGCGGCGTAGCCCATCTCGTCCGCCCTGCGGACCGCGCTCAGCACCTTCTCCCGCCCCTTGCTGAGATAGGCCATGTACACCAGCGGCGAGGAAATCCCTTCCGCCCACTGGTCCACGGTGGATTGCGTGGCGCCGCTGATGAACACCATGGCCCCGAACAGGCTGCCCCCTTCCGCCACCTCGTGCTCGCCGTTCTTCCGCAGCAGCCGGAAGCTGCCCACGGGACCGATCAGCGCCGGGGAGGGCAGTTTGCGCCCGAACAGCTCGATGGAGGTATCCGGGTCGGTGACGTCGTGAAAGATCCGCTGACGGAAGAGCAGCCGGTCCAACGCGGTGCGGTTCCGCTTCCGCGTGGACTCGCTCTCCGCGGCTCCCATGACGTGCTCGATGGCCTCCGGTTTGACCCGTGAGCGGAACAGCGCATGGAGCTCATCCAGGCTCAGATTTTCGAGCGGTTTCTGTTCAAGCAGTTGCAGGCTCATGGTTCCCCCGCAGATGGATTCAGGACGGGATCCTGATGCTGTCGCAAGACACAACCCTGGATTCGAAATCACAAATCATCAATCATGCGAAACTGAAGCAGCAGGGTCCTCTGAAACGGCAGAAAGTTGTTGTCGGACACCAGGTAGAGCAGCGTCCGTCCCGCGCGGTCCCGCCTGACTGCGAGCCCCTCGAAGTTGTCCACCGTCAGCGGACGCTGCAGATGGGCGACGGTCCCGCCGTGGACCGTCGCCCCTGCCGCCAGGCCGGCTCGCGAAAGCCGAACAACCCGAGCGCGCATGGCGATAAAGTGAAAACTCCGTTCGAGCAGCAGCACGTCGCCGTTGGGCAGGGCTGCGAGGTCCGTGGGACTGAATCCCTTCCGCGGAACGTAGGCGATCCCCTGGGCCGCGCCGTTCTTCATGAGCCAACCCTTGAGGCCGCCATCGCCGTTGGCGTGCTCCTCGGTGATCCCCAGGACGGTGCCGTCAGGCAGGAGCGTGATCCCTTCGAGGCCTCCGTTGCGGGGTGCAGCGGCCAGGTCGAAAGGTGTCGCTACCGGCGCGGGAGGCACGTTGAGGTCCCTGGGATATCGCCAGATCCGGTGGTGTTGCTCGAACGAGACCAGGAAGGAACCGTCGAAGTCCCGCGTCAAGCCTTCGGCGTCTCGCTGCAAGCCGTTGACCCTGTGACCCGTCGGAGTCAGAAGGGGGGCGGTGCGCCAGGATTCGGCGGCGATGAGACGGCCGTCAGCGTCGTGCGTCAGCTCCGCGGTGATCCAGTTGCCGAGGTCCGATACGGCGCGGAGCCGCCTGCCGTCCGAGCTGATGTCCAGGCCGGAAAGTCCGCCGAACCCCCCGTGGTCCGACACCAGCTCGAAGCCGCGCATGAATACGAGTCTTCCGACCGTCTTCGCGCCCGGCTTTTGCGGGTTCAACTCCACCGGCACCGCCTTGACCCGGATCTCCCCGGCAAGGCCGCCGCCGGCCAGGGCCGGCAGCAGCGCCAGCCCGCAGAGCAGCGCGCAGGCCGGGCGAATCCGTCGTGCATTCCGGGCTGGATGCATCACAGCTTCAAGTCCGGCAAGACCGCCAATACGGCCTCGCGCAGGTAGTCCCGGGTGTAGAGATCCGGGTCGATGACCTCGCCGTTCCACACGACGATGTCGAGATCGATGGTCCGGGGTCCATAGCGGTCCTGTCCGGGTTGACGTCCGAGCGTGGTCTCGATGGCCTTGAGTTCGGCTCTCAGCCGCTGCCGGTCGACCCGTGTCTCCAGCAGCAGGGCGCCGTTGGTGAAATCCGGCTGGTGGACGTAGCCGACGGGACTGGTCTCCACCAGCGGCGATTCGGCTACGATCACGTGCCGCTCGGCGATCCGCTCCCGCGCCCTGGACAGGTTGATCTCGGGCTCGATGTTGGACCCGACGCCGATGACGGCCCGGTTCATGCCGTTACAGGCCATTGGTTCTTCCCGCCGAGCATTCCACGGAAACGGAATCGGTGTAGCGGAGCGCGGCGGGCTTGGCCACCCGGACCCGTGCGCGTTGGACCCGGACGTCTTCCATGACCATCATCAGCAGGTGGTCGCAAAGTTTCTCGATGAGAAAGAACGACGACCGCTCCACTTCAGCGATGATCCGTTTGTTGAGCCGTTTGTAGTCCACGGTCTCGTCGATGGCGTCGCGGGTGAAGACCGTGTCCGGGGCCAACTCCAGCTCGACGTTGATCACCACGTCCTGCTTCGTGTCCCGCTCCCAGTCGTTGATGCCGATGATGGTCCGGAGCCGCAGGTTCTCGATGGTGATCTTGACCGGATTTCGCTGGATCATGTGGGCTACAGGTGCTCCCCGCCGTCAACGTAAATGCATTCGCCCGTGACGAAGGGATTGTCCAGCAGGAACCGCACCGCGGCGACAAGGTTAGCCGTGTCGCCGATCCGTTTCAAGGGCAGGCCGGCGCTGCGCCGTTCGAGCTCGTCCATCACACCGCCCGCCGGCGGCAGGATCATGCCCGGGGACACGCCGTTGACCCGGATGGCCGGTCCCAACTCGCGGGCCGCCATCCGGGTGAGATCGAGAAGCGCTTTTTTCGACAGCGTGTAGGCGGCGTGGTGCGGGTCGGACCGGCTGACACGGGTGTCGAGGATGTTGATGATCCGGCCCTGGGCACAGCCTTCGGCAAATGCCTGGGTCAGAAAGAACGGCGCCTTGAAGTTGACGTTGAAATGGCGCTCGAACAGGTCGCGGCCGGTTCCCGCGAGGGTGCCGGGTTCGAAAAGGGAGGCGTTGTTGACGAGGACGTTCAGGTGGGAGAAGTGCTTCCGCACGCCGGGGATCAGCGCTGCCGTCTCATGGTGGTCGTTGAGGTCGCAACGGAACAGCCGACACCGGCGGCCCAGTCCCTCGATCTCGCTCGCGACGTGTTCGGCAGACTCCCCGGAGGTCAGGTAGTGAAGCGCAACGTCGTAACCGTCTTGCGCCAGCGCCCGGGCGATGGCCGCGCCGATGCGCCTGGCTCCGCCGGTAACGAGGGCCGCCCCCTTCGGCGTGGACATGGCGGTCATCATACCCCGTTCGCGTCCGCCTCACCACCGTCCCGGCGTGGCAATCCCGGGCTTGAGCCGCTATTCCGCTATTGGGTTATCCGATACGGTCTGGGCATCCGCTGCTACGGGAATAGAGTAGTGTCCTGAATAAACTATTCATAAGTTCGAAGGTATCGGCGAAACTCGGTTCCGGATGTTCCGGATACTCATCATCCACCTCTTCGTTCCTGCACCTTCTGCGAGAATTCTGGAACGCTGAAGGGAATTTATCAACGAACTCCCTCGCGTCCCTGTATA
The DNA here is from genome assembly GCA_965214905.1 of uncultured Binatia bacterium (SeqCode). Taxonomy (GTDB): domain Bacteria; phylum Desulfobacterota; class Binatia; order UBA9968; family JAJDTQ01; genus JAJDTQ01. The sequence goes on along the minus strand of OZ243984.1, from coordinate 523,970 downwards.
GGTCGTAGACTTCTCGCATGGATTTCTCCATCTGGAACTCTCCAAAGTTCTGATGGACGAGTCGATTCCGGCTTTCCCCGATTTCGACAAATGCCCTGACTGACTTCGAGCTAGGGTTTCCACCCTCGACCTGGGTTATCATGAACTCGCGGAATCCTTTGCCAAAAAGCGAAAAGAACCGATTCGCGTTCCCGCTACTCCGGACTAAAGCAATCCAACGATCTCACGTGCCCGCTTCAGACGCGTGTGCACATTAGCGGTGCGGGTCGTACCTTCAAGTGCTGCCCTTGTAAAGTACTGGACGAACTGGCCGATTCCTGGGCGGCGCTGGTTGTCCCCTGCGCGGCGGCAGTCGTTCCTTCTGCCGCGGCGAAAGCGTCGATCACATGCTTGAAAATGTCGATATCGTAGCCCCATAGCAGGACGACTGCGGCGGCGACGGTGATTGGAGTCTTGACCCCCTTGCCCTCACAGTGTCTGGCGAAGACACGCCAATTGAAGATCGGTGTGAGCGCGGTCTCGAAGACGACCGAGATGACGAACAGAAGGGCCAGGATCTCGCCGAGATGCTCCCAGTTGACGTTGAGGCCGGTCATTCTCCGCTACCCTCTCATCGTAGCGAGAACGTCGAGAACTTCCTTGACCTCGGGGCCGGGGTCTGCGCGGTCCTTGAACGGCGCCAGCCGGCGGTAAAGCTCGGCCGCAGCCTTGTGGAAGCCCGCCGGAAGTCCGGCGGCCTCGAAGCTGGCGGCGATCTCCTCCATCTCGCCCACGTAACGCCAACCCTTGGGCGCGGCCACCGAGGCCGCCCGTTCGCTCTTGCGGCCGAGGTCGGGTTGGGACCCCGCCCATTCCCGGAGCAGCGCCTCCTCCACCCCTTCCGTGGCCGCCAGCGCGCGGATGGCAAGGACCAGCGCGTCGCTGCCCTTGGTCCAGGCGGCGTAGGTCATCTTGAGAGCGGAGGCGGCCCCCGGCTCGCCTTCGATGACCCTGGCGTCGAGCGGGCTGCCGGAGAACAACTGCGCCACCGTCTCGGCCCCGGCGCCCGAAAGATAGAGGCGCGTGGTTCCCGGCTTGCGTACCGGCGGGCCGATCAGGGCGCCGTCCACGAAACGCGCCCCGGACTTGCCGATGGCCGCTCCCACGCGTTGCGCGGTGGCTCGGGATACGGCGTTGGCATCGATGTAGAGCCCGGTAAATCCCAGTTCGGCCACGCCTTGCGCCACCGCCTCGGCGGCGTGGGGCGGGCACACGGAAAGAACCGCGTCACTCTCACGGACGGCCTCGCCCAGGGTCGCCGCTTCGACCAGGCCGGCCGCTCGAGCCCTCCGGCGGCTTCCTTCGCTCCGTCCGTCCGAAACCCACAGCACTCGGGCGCCGCTCACGGCCGCGCCGACGGTGGCGCCCATGTTGCCGGGATGCAACAGCGTGACGTTTCGGATCTGCATGGCCCCCTCGCTCATTCAATCGTCCTCTACCTCGCTGGCCTTCACCCGGCGGGACTTGAGCTTTTCGCCGGTCTCGAAGTAGCGCCCCTCCACCGCGAGCCTGGCTTCCTCGTCCAGTTCGTCGTCCCACTGGCCCAGGGAGTAGCCATACCAGGGCATTTTGGGTTTGAGGGGCGGCAGCATGAACTCCTCCCAGAGCTCCCGGGCGTGTTCCATGTATTCCCGCTTGGGCAGCGATACCGGCGGGAAGGGCTCCTTCTGGATGGCGTTGCAGAGCATGCCCGACTCGTCCGCGGGCAGGTGGTACGACACCACGTCCGTGCCCTTGTGGTCGTCCTTGTAGAGGAAGGGCGGCGCGTGACCCTTCTCCATGCCGCCGATGATCTGTACGTCCTTGTGCGGCTTCATGCGATAGCACATGGCCCAGAACACCGCGGCCTCGTCCGACGGATCGATGTCCTCATCCACCGCGATGACGATTTTGCCGACGCCGGGGTGGAAAGACGCCGCGGCGTGGAGCGCGCGCCACACTTCGGCTTCCTTGGGGCGCTTCATCTGCACGATCACGAGCTTGTAGGTGTTGGTCAGGGGCTCGTGCATCTCCACCCGGATGACGCTGGTGATGCGGCAGTGGTCCCTGAGATGAACCAGCATGAGCCGGTCGTAGCCGATCTTGCGGATGACCGACGATTCGCTCGGGGTGAGTTGGCTGAGCCATGAGACGTAAATGGCGTCCTTCCGGTGGGTGACGGCGGTGATGTCCATGAACGGGTTCAACTGCCGCGGGTGCATGTAGCCGTGGGACTCGCCGAACGGCCCCTCGGGCTCCACGAACTCGGTGTTGAGGCGCCCTTCGATGACGATCTCGGACTCCGCCGGCACCTGCAGGTCCACGGTCTTGCACCGGGCCATGCGGATGGGCTCGCCCACGAAGCCGCCGGCGATGGCCATCTCGTCCACGCCGTAATCGACCTTCTGCACCGAGACGTAGGAGACCACCGGCGGGGCGCCGATGACCAGCGCCGCCTGGAGCGGCTCGCCGCGCTTCTGTGCGTTCTTCCAGTGGAGGTAGATGTCCTGGCCCAGTCCGGAAGGGAACACGCCGACGCGGGTGCGGGACTTGATCTGGCCGCGGTAGTTGCCGATGTTGCCGATGCCGGTCTCCGGGTCCTTGGTGATCCAGTGGGAACAGGTGGTGTAGGGGCCGTTGTCGAAGCCGGGAGTCGAGATGGGCACCGGAAACCTGTCCAGGCCCTCGCTCTCCAGCGCCTCGCCGGTCATCACCTGTTCATGGCACGCCGGGTTGTCCACGACCACCGGGGTGACGGGATTGGAGAGGGCGTGCTTCCATTTTTTGTCCATTTCCTCGGCGCTGTTGCAGCCCATGCCCAGGAAGTAGATGGCCTTGCTGCCGGCCAGCGCGCCCACCACCACGGGGAAGTCGAAGCGGCGGCCGCGGGAGTCCGTGACGTTGGAGAAGTACCAGGCCTTGCGTTCTTCGTCGGGAATGCCGCCCCGGTACTGCCAGCGCACCAGCGGATGCAACTCGGTGTCCTTGTTGATGGTTTGATTGATGCGGCGCAGGTGTCCCGCCTCTTCGAGTTGCCTCAGATGCTCATGTAGGTCTGCATACCCCATTACCAGCCTCCTGTTCGAAACGATTTCTCGATGAAGTCGCGGTGAGTTCCCGTAACCCCGTGCGGCGCAAGCCCGGAACTCGGGGCTTCAGGCGGTTGTCGGAAAGAAACGATGGCTCCGGTGCGAAGACTGGAAAATACCCGATGGCGTCCGGCCGTGTCAAATCGGCCGCGTTGCGCGTATGGTAGTACCTTACACAAGCACGCTCATGACTGCGCGCGCGTCGACGATGTGGACGCCGGTCTCGGCGTCCGGGGCCGCTGCCACCGGAGCGAACGACACGGGGCACACCTCGGCGTCCGGGACGCCGCCGGCGCCGGCCAGGCTCCCGATACGACTGCGGGCGACGGTTTTCGGGGCGGCGACGACCGGCTTCGCCGACCACTTGACCTCGCCCACCAGCAGCCTCCTGCCATCGACCGAACGCGCGACGACGTCGAGCTCCGGCGCGTTGCCCCGCCAGTACCTTTGCGCGGGCTCCCATGGGCCGAGTCGGGCCAGCGTCGTATCGGAGCGGTGGAGCATGGGTACGGCCGCGCGGCACATTTCCGCCCAGGCGAGAGACTCCAGGGCTGTCCGGCGCCGTCGCCAGTATTCGAGCCGGGTCTCGCGGGGGGCGGCCGCAAGGGCCGCGCGATGCGGGGCGACTACCCGAAACCACAGCCGCAGAAATGGATCGTCCATCCGATAAAGGCTTCGCTTGCCCGACTTCGGGTTGCTTCCGAACGGCGTTTCACGGCGAACAAGCCCCATCTCCGTCAGGGCCGCCAGCGGTTTCGACAAGCCGGAGGCAGGCTTGCCCAGACGGCCGGCGATCTCGCTGACCCGGTGCGCGCCGTCGCCGATGGCATCCAGCAAGGGCCGCAGCGACGTAGCCGGAGGGGTCTCTTCCCGCAGCAGCCGATCCGGCTCTTCATGCAATGGCCCCGCGGCGTCGAGGACCAGCGTATCCACCGCGGCGTCGAGATCGTTGCCGAAAGGCTCGGCGAGTTCCCAGTAGCGGGGGATGCCGCCCCACAGCGCGTACACGGATACCAGGTCGCCGTGGTTGTCGAACGGGAAAGCCGCGGCGAGATGCCCCGGTCGCAAGGGCCGCACGGCAAAGGCTTCGGCGGCCCGGCCGTACAGGGGAGCAGCGGCGCCGAGTATCGCGGTGTGCATCATGTGCCGGCTCGATCCGCAGACGACCAGGCGCAGTCGCCGAGCCGGACGGTCCAGCCAATTTTGCAGGATGGCGGCCAGAGAGGGGTCCGCGGCGATGAGATAGGGCAACTCGTCGAGCACGAACGGTCCCTGCCAGCCGGCGCGGTCGGCCTCGGCGGAAAGCCGCATCAGGAACGAACGCCAATCCGGGTACTCGACATCGGCAAAGCCGGGGAACCGCCCGGCGACCGCCTCGGCCAGGTAGCGCCGCTGCACCGGCGGCGCGGACTGATCGGCAACCGCGTACAGACCGTCACGGCGCCGCGCCCACTCGATGAGCAGGCGTGACTTGCCGACCCGGCGCCGTCCCCATATGACGGCGAACGCGCCGGACCCCGAAAGCGCGCCGTCCAGCCGGCGCATTTCATCATTGCGGTCAAGGAATTGCACAGGAAATTATTATGCATATAAACATTATGTTCGTCAGCATAATATCTCGATGAATGCCCCCGCTGATACCGCACGCAAGCACGGTCCGCTTGACTTGTGCTTCCCGCGTTGGGTAGCCTCCGGCCGGCAATCTGGACAAGCGGGAGTTCCACTCATGCAAACCGATCAAGCCACGCTGGAAAAGGTCTTTTCCCATATCGACCGGGAGGAGTTGGCCCGGTTGGCCATGGACGTCGTCAATTTTCCCACGCCCACCGGGAGCGAGGAGGAGGTGGCGCGGTTCATCCACGACTGGCTGCAGAAGCAGGGCATCGAGACCTTCCTCCAGCACACCGAGCCCGGCCGCGCCAACGTGGTGGGGGTGATCCCGGGCACGGGCGCGGGGCCGACGCTGCTTTTCAACGGCCACATGGACACCGCCCTGGCGGGCACCCCGGAGGACCTGTGGATCACCGGCAGCACCCGTCCCGAGTGGCAGGCGCTGGCGCGGCGGGAGGACGACGTCATCTACGGCAGCGGCATCGTCAACGACAAGGGGCCGCTCACCTGCACCCTCGTTATGGCCAAGGCGCTGAAGGAAAGCGGAGTGAAGCTCAAGGGCGACGTCATCGTCACCGGCGTGGCGGGGGAGATCGGCCGCTCGCCGGTGGACCACTACCAGGGCCCCGCCTACCGCGGCAAGGGGCACGGCGCGCGCTACCTGGTGACCCACGGCGTGGTGGGGGACTACTGCATCGTGGTGGAGCCGTCGCAGTTCCGCATCACCTGGGCCCAGTGCGGCGCCGTGTTCATCAAGATCACCACCTACGGCGAGCCCATGTACGGGCCGTTCGTGGATCATCCGGTGGCGGCCAGGGACAGCAAGAACGCGGTGGTGCGCATGGCCTCCATCGTCCCGGCCCTGGAGGAATGGGCGCGCCGGTACGAACAGGAGCATCGCTACGAGTTCGGGGCCGGCGCCATGGTGCCCAAGGTCAACATCGGCTCCATCTTCGGCGGCGCTCCGTTCAAGCCCAACTTCTCCCCGGCCATCTGCAACCTCTACGTCGAGGCCTTCATGACCCCGGAGCAGCGCGCCATCGACGTGCTCCGGGAAGTCAGGGCGGTGATCGCGGACACCGACATCGAGGCCAGGTGCTCGCTGTTCCTGTCGGTCAACGGTTACGAGTCCAAGGGCGCGGAGCCGCTGGTGGCGGCCATGGAGGAAGCCCATGAGTACGTCCGGGGCCGCAAGGTGGAGCCCATCCGCAGCGCCTTCACCAGCACCTACGCGGACCTCACGGTGTTCGCCGAGGTGGGCATCCCGGCCGTCAAGTGCGGCCCGGCGCCGGAGGCCGCGGACGCCAAGCCGGCCACCGGCGAGATGCAGAAGGTGGACGACCTGCTGGCAGCCGCGCGGATGTACGCATTCGCCGCCCTGGAGATCGCCGACCGGGACCGGGCGTGAGCCCCGGCGCAAGGGCCTGGAACGCTACCGGGGCAGCGTCAACCTCAAGCTGCGGGACAACGTGGCGCGGCTCTACGACATGGCGGTACCCGCGCCCATGGCGGTGGCGGCGTAGTCCGGGCCGCGGTTCAGGAAGGACCTTCGGCCGCCTCGGGGGCCTGCCGCAGCGCCAGTGAGAACCCGGGCTTGCGGATGTAAACCTGGGTGTACTCTTTCTGCCGGACGAGCTCGTTGATGAGCCGCACCAGCGGCCGGCTGGCGCTCAGGTACTCCCGCGGTTGGCCGGCGGTTTCCAGTGCCTCGACCGCCTCATCCCCCGCAAAGACCCGCAATACCAACTCCTCGTCGGACATGGAGGAGTTGCCGAGTTGCGCCCGGACCTCCGGCAGCGACGGGTCCGGCTGCACCCAGCCTTCCCAATCCCTGGCCCGGGGCCGCCCGAGGATACGGTCCTTGACGTCGGGGTCCATGAGCTCGGCGCCTTCCCGGCCCCAGATGCCCTGGGCGTACTGGATGGACTGGTCGGTGACCTGTTTGTAGCGTTCCCCAAGGATGATGTTGATGGCGGCCTGGGTGCCCACGAACTGGGACAGCGGCGTCACCATGATGGGATAACCCCACTCGGCGCGTACCCGCGCGGCCTCCTCCAGCGCCGCCGGGAGCTTGTCCAGCATGCCCACGAGCCCCAGTTGATGGCGGAAGTTGGCGATCATGCCGCCGGGCACCTGGTGGCGGTAGACGGACTGGTCGTAGGCCGCGGGCGCCCCCGCCGGCAAGTTGTCGCGTTTGGCGACGAAGGTGAAGTGTTCCTGGACCGGCTTCAGCATTTCCTCGTCCACCTCCGCGGTGTGGCCCATGGCGCGCACGTTCTTGAGCATGTTGAAGATGGACGGCTGGGCCGAGCCGTTGGCCAGGGGCGGCACGCTGGTGTGAATGGTGGTCATGCCGAGCTTGATGGCTTCCAGATAGTTGAGCGGCGCCAACCCGTTGTTGCAGTGGGCGTGGAATTCCACCGGTGTATCGCCGATGTTGTCCAGCACCATGGGCACCAGCGCCCGGGTGCGCTCGGGGGTGAGCAGGCCGCCCACGTCCTTGAAGCAGATGCGGTAGGGCTTCAGCGCGGCGGCTTCCCGGGCCTTTCGCGCGTAGTACTCGTCGGTGTGCCGCGGGGACACCGAGTAGATCAGGTTGACCACGCAGTCCATGCCGAGCTTGCGAAGCTCCTCCACGTCCTCCTTGAACACGGAATAGTCGTTCCAGGGGTTGGAGGTGCGGGTCAGCCGGATGCCGCTCTCCATCACGTGTTGGACCACCAGCCGCGCCACCGCCGTGGGCTTCTTCTCCAGCCCGCCCTTGATCCCGCCGTGAAGCCTGAGCGGAGTCTTGCGCGCGCGCCGGGCGCCCTCCCGCAGCCAGTGCCACGGGTTCTCCCTGTGCTCGCGCACGTACTTCTTGAACATGGTGGCGGTGAAGAACTCCATGGACTCGAAGCCCGCTTCGTCCATGCGCTCGATGCTCTCCAGCATCGCCGCGGTCTTCATGTTGAAGGCCCAAAGGCTCTGGTTGCCGTCGCGTAGCGTGGTGTCCACGAATTTTACGTCGCTCATGGGCCTCCTCAGGCGGCGGTCTCGTCCGCTGCGTCTCCGTTGGCGTTCCGTCCCATGGTGAGGGAGAAACCCGGCTTGCGGATATGCACCCGGGTGTATTCCTGCTGCCGGACGAGCTCGTTGATGAGCCGCACCAGCGGCTGGCTCGCGCTCAGGTACTCCCGCGGCCGGCCGGCGTTCTGCAGCGCCTCCACCGCCTCGTCCCCCGCATAGACCCGCATGACCAGATCCTCGTCGGACATCGATGGCCCGCCGAGTTGCGCCCGGACCTCCTTGAGCGAGGGGTCCGGCTGCTCCCATCCCTCCCAGGCCCTGGCGCGCGGCCGCCCCAGGATGCGGTCCTTCACATCGGGGTCCATGTACTCGGCGCCTTGCCGGCCCCAGATGCCCAGGGCGTACTGGATGGACTGGTCGGTGACCTGCCGGTAACGTTCGCCCAGGATGATGTTGATGGCGGCCTGGGTCCCCACGAACTGGGACAACGGCGTGACCATGATGGGATAGCCCCACTCGGCACGCACCCGGGCGGCTTCCTCCAACGCCGCCGGCAGCTTGTCTTCCATGCCCACGAGCCGGAGTTGGTGCACGAAGTTGGAGATCATGCCGCCGGGCACCTGGTGGCTGTAGACGGACTGGTCGAAGGTGGACGGCGCGCCCACGGGAAGCCCGTCCCGTTTGGCGACGAACGTGAAATGATCCCGCACCGGCTTCAACGCCTCCTCGTCCACCGACGCCGTGTGGCCCGTGGCGCGCACGTTCCTGAGCATGTTGAAGACCGAGGGTTGCGCCGAGCCGTTGGCCAGGGGCGGCACGCTGGTGTGGATGGTGGTCATGCCGAGCCTGATGGCCTCGAGGTAGTTGATCGGCGCCAGGCCGTTGTTGCAGTGGGCGTGGAACTCCACGGGGGTGTCGCCGATGTTCTCCAGCACGATGGGCACCAGCGTGCGGGTGCGTTCCGGAGTGAGCAGGCCGCCCACGTCCTTGAAGCAGATGCGGTAGGGCTTCAGTGCGGCGGCTTCGCGCGCCTTTTGCGCGTAATACTCGTCGGTGTGCATCGGCGACACCGAGTAGATCAGGTTGACCACGGTGTCCATGCCGAGCTCGCTCAGCTCGTCCACGTCCCGCTTGAACACGGCATAGTCGTTCCAGGGGTTGGAGTTGCGGGTGAGGCGGATGCCGCTGTCCACCACGTGCCGGATCACCAGTCTGGCCACCGACGTGGGCTTCTTCTCGAGCCCGCCGCGGATGCTCCCGTGGAGCCTGAGCGGGGTCTTGCGCGCGCGCCGGGCGCCCTCCCGCAGCCAGTGCCACGGGTTCTCCTTGTGCTCGCGCACGTACTTCTTGATCATGGTGGCGCTGAAGAACTCCATGGACTCGAAGCCCGCCTCGTCCATGCGTTCGATGGCCTCGAGCATGGCCGCGGTCTTCATGTTGTAGGCCCACAGGCTCTGGTTGCCGTCGCGCAGCGTGGTGTCCACGAATGTGACGTCGCTCATCGGTCTCCTCAAGCGGCCCCTTTCGCCGCGTTGGCGTTCCGCCCCAGGGTGAGGGAGAACCCCGGCTTGCGGATGTACACCTGGGTGTATTCGTTCTGTTTGGTCAGTTCGTTGATGAGCCGCACCAGCGGCCGCTGCGCGCTCAGGTATTCCCGCGGCCGCCCGGCCTCCATCATCGTCCGGACCTCGTCCACGCCGGCGTAGACCCGCAGCACCAGTTCCTCATCGGACACCGTGGGTCCGCCGACCTGAGACCGGAGCTCCGCCAGCGACGGCTCCGGCTGCTCCCATTCGGTCCACGCCCTGGCCCGGGGCCGGCCCAGGATCCTGTCCTTGACGTCCGGGTCCATGAGCTCGGCGCCCTCCCGGCCCCAGATGCCCAGGGCGTACTGGATGGACTGGTCGGCCACCTCCTTGTAACGCTCGCCGAGGATGACGTTGAAGGCCGCCTGGGTGCCCACGAACTGGGACAGGGGCGTCACCATGATGGGGTAGCCCCACTCGGCGCGCACCCGGGCGGCCTCCTCCAGCGCCGCCGGCAGCTTGTCTTCCATGCCCACGAGCCGGAGCTGGTGCACGAAGTTGGAGATCATGCCGCCGGGCACCTGGTGCAGGTACTGCGAATGGTCGTACTCCACGGGCTTGCCGATGGGCAGCCCGTCCCGCCTGGCCACGAACGTAAAGTGCTCCTCCACCGGCCTGAGGACCTCTTCGTCCACCAGCGGCGTGTGGCCCATGGCGCGGATGTTCCGCACCATGTTGAAGACGGAAGGCTGGGCCGAGGCGTTGGCCAGGGGCGGCACGCTGGTGTGGATCGTGGTCATGCCGAGCTGGATGGCCTCCAGATAGTTCACCGGCGCCAGACCGTTGTTGCAGTGGGCGTGGAACTCCACCGGCGTATCGCCGATGTTCTCCAGCACGATGGGCACCAGCGTGCGGGTGCGTTCGGGGGTGAGCAGGCCGCCCACGTCCTTGAAGCAGATGCGATAGGGCTTGATGGCGGCGGCTTCCCGGGCCTTCTGCGCATAGTACTCGTCGGTGTGCCTCGGCGACACCGAGTAGATCAGGTTGACGACGCAATCCATGCCCAGCTTGCGCAGCCCCTCCACTTCCTCGCCGAACACGTCGTAGTCGTTCCAGGAGTTCGACGTGCGCGTCAGCGTGATGCCGCTGTCCACCACCTTCCGGATGATGAGCTGCAGGATCGACGAGGGCTTCTTCTCGAGCCCTCCCTTCAGGCCGCCGTGAAGCCGCAGCTCGGTCTTGCGCAGGCGCCTGGTGCCCTCCCGCAGCCAGTCCCAGGGGTTCTCCTTGTGCTCCCGCACGTACTTCTTGAACATGTTGGTGACGAAGAACTCCATGGACTCGAAGCCCGCCTGGTCCATCTGATCCGCGATCTCCACCATGGCCGCGGTCTTCATGTTGAGCGCCCAAAGGCTCTGGTTGCCGTCCCGCAGGGTCGTGTCGATGAATCGGATCTCGCTCATGGGATCTCCTGAAATGAAACAAGGAACAAGCCGGTGTTGACGGCTCATAGTGGCGTGAATGCGGAAACGGGTCAAGGCGACCCTCATTCCCGCGAAAGCGGGAATCCAGGAGTGGGGGGCAATTCACGGACTTGATACCGGATGGGAAATCCACTAACGAGACCCTTCACGACGTACGGGAGGAATGCGGTGGTTGCACGAGAAGCTCATCCGGTCGAGGACCGCATCGTTCAGTTGATTCAGCGCCTCGGCATCGAAGAGACCCACGTGGCCGCCTGTTTGCCCGGCGACTGGGGTGGGCTGCTGGAGCGGCATTCGTCGGCAGTGAGGTCCCTGACGCTCATCTGCCCCCGGGGCATGAAGACCGAGGTGCTCCGGCCCCATGCCGGCCGGCTGCTGATCGTGTCGGGCGACGGGGGCAATGCGGTGGCGGATCTGGCGCGGGCGGTTGACGACCTTCCGGGCGCCACGGTGACGATGCTGCGCGACTATTTCAGTCCCATGTGGGCGGACGTCATGGCGGAACGCCCCGGCGAGGTCCGGTCGGCCATGCTGGAGTTTCTCTCGCTTCGGGAAAAGGAGAGTCCGCTTACGCCCGTGCAGCTCCCGCAGGGAGAGGGCGAGGAGGCCGGCATTTCGTACACGATACGGGGTTCGGGGCCGCCGTTGCTGCTGTTCCCGCTGGGACTTGCGGCCTCGCAATGGGAGCCGTTGCTGCCGGTGCTGAGCGAGCGGTACACGACCCTTACCCTGGGCGGGCCCTACCTGGGCATGGTGGCGTTCCTGGAGACCCGTGGCCCCGGCTACCTCCGGGTGGTCCGGAGCGTGGTGGATGAGGTGGGGCTCGAACCCGGCCAGCGTGTGCTGGAGGTGGGCTGCGGCGCGGGCACGGTGGCGCGCTGGCTGGCCCGATGCACGGAGCAGCGCAATCCCATCGTGGCGGTGGACATCAACCCCTACCTGCTTCGCGAGGCCGGCCGGCTGGCCGCAAGCGAAGGCTTGGGCGACGTCATCGGGTGGCAGAGCGGCAACGGCGAGGAGTTGCCGTTCGCCGACGGCGGGTTCGACGCCACCATGGCGTTTACGGTCATGGAAGAGGGAGACGCGGACGCGATGCTGGCCCAGTGCGCGCGGGTCACCCGGCCCGGCGGCAAGGTCGCGGTGATCGTCCGTTCCCTGGACATGCCCTGGTGGGTCAATCTGCCGCTGCGGCCCGACCTCAAGCACAAGGCGCAGACCGGCTACGGCGACGTGGTGCCGGGCGGCTGCGCGGATGCGAGCCTGTATGAGCGCATGGAACGGGCCGGACTCGAGGACGTGGTGATGCTGCCGCAGTGGGCCACCTACGGGTCCGGGGAGCGGCTGCAACAGCAGCAGGAACGCATGGCCGCGCGGTTGACCCCCGAGGAGGTCGCGCAATGGCGCGACGCCATTGCCGCCGCCGGGAAACGGTTCTTCGTCTCACAGCCGTTCCACTCGGGCGTGGGCACCGTGCGGGCGGTTTCAAACCCGCCCGTGCCCGCGTCGGTCGGTTCAGGCTCCCGGGCCTGACCCCTCACGGGTCGTAACGCTCTTCGTACGTCTTCCGGAGCGCCGCCGCTTCCTCCGCGCCGAGGTCCTTGATCCACGGGTTCTCGGGCCGTGTCAAGACGGCGTTCCAGCCGGTCGTGTACCAGTTTGAAATCCAGCGTAGGGCCCTCACCCTTGGCTTGTCACCCTGAGCGGAGCGGAGGATCTCCCCCGTCCCTCCGGGAGAGGGCCGAGGTGAGGGGATTTCGAACCGATGCACGACCGTCCGGCCGGCGCACGCGCGTGGCGCGCTGTTTCGAGTGCGCCGGCTTACGGGAAGGGGGCGTCGTGTGTTTGACACCCAGGCCGGGATGCTCCATGTTCTGCCCGTGCGTGTGGCCCTTTGCCTGCTGGCGTTCTTCACCTTGCTGCCGGCGGCTCCTGCACCGGCGGTCGAGGAAGGGGTGCGCCTGGAAGGTCCGCGAGTGCAGGGCGGCCTGCTGCGCGGGCGCGTGGCGCCGGGTTCCGTGGTCGAGTTCGGGGGCGAGCCGCTGCGGGTCTCGAAGACGGGATGGTTCCTTATCGGCTTCGGGCGGGACGCGCCGCCGAAAGCCGTGCTTTCGGTGGTCTTTCCGGACGGTCGGCGCCAGCGGTACGGGCTCGCGGTGAAGCCCCGCGAGTACCGCATCCAGCGCATCGACGGGCTGCCGCCGCGCAGGGTAACGCCCAGCACGAAGGACGTCGCGCGCATCCGCAGGGAGGTTGCCATGGTGAAGCGGGCGCGCGCCGTGGATGACCCCCGTACCGATTTCCTGGGCGGCTTCCGCTGGCCGGTCGAGGGTCGGATCAGCGGCGTCTACGGCTCCCGGCGCATCCTGAACGGCGAGCCGCGGCGGCCCCACTACGGCGTCGACATCGCTGCGCCCAAGGGGACCAGGGTGGTGGCCCCCGCCGCCGGCGTGGTCACCCTCGTCCATCCGGACATGTTCTTTTCCGGCGGCACCCTGATCGTCGACCATGGCCACGGGCTTTCGTCGGCGTTCCTGCACCTGTCCCGTATCCTGGTCAAGAAGGGTCAGCGGGTGGCTCAGGGGCAGACCATCGCCGAGGTCGGCTCCACCGGACGCTCCACCGGACCCCATCTCGACTGGCGCATCAACCTGTTCGGCCGCCGCCTCAATCCCGCGCTGCTGGTGGGGCCGATGCCGAAGTGAAATGTGGAAGAAGAATTGCGAGCGGTGAAAGCAGGAACGCTTTCACCGCTCTTCCCGCACGCGGACGTTACCGTTCACCCTTCATTGACCGCCGCCTGCCGCTTCTGGCTCGCCTCCGCGCTGGCGTGAGCCTTCCGGAAGTCCTCCTCGTCGAAGTCGTAGAGCCCGGCGCCGCCCATGAAGATGGAAGCAGCGGTTTCCCGTGACACGTTGCCGAGAAGGTTGGTGGAGACGTTGGGGAAGTTCGAGTCGAAATGCGGATAGTCCGTCGAGATGCACATGCGGTCCGCGCCGATGAGCTCGGCCGTGCCGGCGATCTCGGGCTCACTGCCTTCCACCGCGGCCCAGCAGTTGCGTTGAAAATACTCCTTGGGCGTCAGCGACAGGTAGGGAGCGTGTGACTCGCGATAGTTGGCGTAGTCCCACTCGATGCGCGTCAGTATGCCCGGCACCCAGGAGTTCTGGGCTTCCAGGTAGCCCACCCGCAGCCTGGGATGGAACTCGAAGACGCCGCCGATGATCATGGCGATGAGGGCCTGCTGCATCTCGATCCAGTGGCTGGCCACGTGGCGGTAGAAGCGGTTCTCGCCGTACAGCTCGTTCATGTGGGAATTCCACGCGCCGGTGCCTTCATGGAAGCACCAGGACACATTCAACTCCTCGTGAAGGCTGTAGAGCGGGTCCCAGTAGTTGGAGTGCCAGAAGTGTCCATTGACCAGGTTGGGCCGGATGAACGACGCCACCGCCCCGAGCTCCTGCACCGCCCGCTTCAGCTCGTGGCACGCCAGGTTCACGTCGTGCAGCGGCAGCATGGCGGCGAACTTCATGCGCTCCGGGCAGTACTGGCAGAAGTCGTGGATCCAGTTGTTGTAGGCCCGGCTCAGGGCCAGCGAGAGCCGCGGGTCCAGATTGTCCCGCGCCAGCAGGCCCAGTCCGCCGGTGGGGAAGAGCACGGCGATGTCGATACCCTCCATCTCCATCCCCATGATCTGGGCTTCCTCGTCGTATCCCCGGTTGATGGCGAAGTCCAGGCGGCCGGTGTCCGCGATGCGGGAGGCCGACAACACCCCGGTGGCGGCCCCCATGATCGGACCCGTGGCCTTTGACGAAGCCGCCTTCTTGCGGTGCTGCTGCAGCTCCGAATCCGCGCCGGTGGGCAGGCCGTCGATGGTCCAGGTGCGGCGGCTGATCTTCCCCCGGCCGTCCACCGCCCAGGTGACCCGGTGCTTGAACTCGGGGTCCAGGTATTTTTCCAGGAGGTCCCCGGGTTCCTGAACGTGCATGTCGCTGTCTACGAAACGCAGGCCGTCTTTCATTTCGTTCCTCCTTGTGCGGGCAGACGCCGGATGCGCCGCTCACACGCGCCTGAATGATCGGGGTTTCCTGTCCCCCCTTGGATGACACTACAGGAAGTGCCGGCGCGCGGTCAACGACTGCCTGGTCGGAGCGGCGAAACCGGTTCGGCCCGCCAGCGGCGGCCTGTCTCGTGGTTGCCACGGCGGTCACCGCGGCCGCCTCATTCCGTCGGCGATGCGGCCGCTCCGCGAGGGTCTCCCCGCCGCCGGCGCGTGACGGGCCGGTCTCCATGGTCGCGGTCCTGCAAGCCTCCGGACCTCCTTGGACATTCCGCCGGAGCTGTGTAACTGTAGCGGCGGATCCAGGCAAGGGACGTGTGACAGGGTTTCCTGCCGGCGTTTTGCCGCCGCTGCCAGTTCGGCGAAGATGAGGAGAGACACTCATGAATGCAAGCGGTCTGCGCGCCTGCCGGATGCATCTTTGGCTGGCGTTCGTCTTGGCGTTGCTGGCCGCGGGCTGCGCCACGGCAACGGACATTGCCCGGCTCGAGGTGGTTGCCCGGGCGGGCATCGCGTATGCCGACAAGGTGCCGCCGCTGCTCGATCGTGCGTTCGAGCTGGCGGCGGCGGTGGATTCGGGCGCGTTGTCAGCGGCACGGAGCGGCCTCTCCCCGGAGCAACGTCGGGACAGGCTCCAGGAGTTCGACGCGGCCATGACGGCGCGCCTGAAGGAATACGTCGCGGCCGAACGCCACAACGACCTGTTGAGGTCGTACTTCCTTGCGCTGGAGACCCTGCTCGATCCCGATGAGCCAAAGGGAATCGGCGCTGCCGCGAAACGGTTGACGACCGAGCTCGGCAAGTTGTCGCCACGGCTCAGGAAGGCGCGGATGGGCGACGTTTCGGTGGGCGGCCTCCTGGAGCCCGCTACGCGCATCACGGTGGCGTCGTTCCTGTCCGCCGCCTTGCGTCGCGAGTTCGAAGCCCGCGGCCCGGCCATCGAACGCGAACTGGCGGTGCAGGAAGCCCTGGTGAGCGCTCTCGCGCGTCAGGTCCGCGCGGACCGGGAGGTCCTGTCGGCGCGTTTTCGGAACGACGAGGTGATGGAGCCGTTCGTCAGCGCGAAGCGATTGCCCAGGACCTGGCCGGCACGGCGGCTTCGGAGCTTGCGAGGCGCGGGTGACGTGGAAGCGGCGCAGGCCGCGGAACAGGCCATCCGTTCCTTGCGGAAGGCGTACGTGGCGGCGATGGAAGGACGCCTGAATCACGCCCAGGCAGCCGAGCTGGCCACCACGGTCGAGGGGTTCGTCGAGTTGGCGTCGCGACTCGGCGCCGAAGCGAGGAGGGCCGTCCGATGACTCCGGGAGCGATCCGCGGGAAGACGCTGTCGGAGTTGCGCCGGGCGCGAAAGGACATGATGTCCGCCGAATGGCTCGATGGTGTGAAGGACCTCCCGGAGGCCGAGCGCACGGCCGCGGCCATGGCGCTGCTGGACGTTTGCCTGGCCATCCGCCGGCTTGAGAACACGGGAGTCGCGACGGTCCGACGACAACTCGCCGACAACGAAAAGGAGCTTGAACGGGGGATGGAGCGTCTCAAGCGGGCGGCGGAGAAGCAACATCGGATCAGGACGTACCTGAAGGCCGCCACCGCCCTTGTCGCGACGGTCGGCAAGGTGGTCAAGCCGCTCTGATTTCCGTTCGTAAAGGGGATATCGGTCCATACCCCAGGAGTCGTGAACGGAAAGCATTTCCGGTCCTTCTTCAAACTTCCTTTCCGCGTAACTCACACAGGTTCCGTCCACGCGCGGTAAGCCGGTACTTCTGGTTGCTTGCGGTGGGCGATTCCGGGCGCGTCATCTCCACCAAGCCTCCGGATACCGCTGGACGCATGTAGTTCTTGCGGAAGGTGGGACGATGCGACAATCCCATATCCGCCATCAGTTCGGCGGCGGTTTTCGGACCTTTGCTCAGGGCCGTGAGCAGCCGTCCTACTTGATCGCTTACCTGATCGTCTACTTGATCGCTTGCTGTAGGAATTCGAAGCGCCGCGACCATGATTTCCAGCATGAACGCAATGAATGGCGTGCTCTGACCCTCAGCCGAACTTTGCCTGATGGCCTCGTAATAATCCGCTTGGCGCGCGGAGCGGCAACGGGCCTGCCGTCGAGAATCGTTGCGATCTCATCCTCGCTGAGGATGTTGCCTTCAATGGCCAGCGAGCCGTGAATCGTGCGGATGCGATTGATTCGCCGCAGATGCAAATCCTGTGAGACGGCCGCGGTCTCCGCTCGGCCTATCATTTCACCGATTTGCTCAACACGGGAAAGGATATACGACGTGATCGCGTATGGCGGCTTTGTCAATCTGTTATGATAACTTGACATAAAGGATATCTTATTGCCATGAGATTTGAACATCTACTGGAAATCGTCGCTGACGAGCCAGTGTTTGAAACGGGACTGCTGTTGGCCGGAGAGGCCGATCCCGTTCGGATCAGACACCAGTTCGCCCGCTGGACACGGGCCGGGCGGCTCCACCGGCTGCGTCGTGAACTGTACGCGTTGGCTCCTCCCTATCGCAAGCGGACGCCGCACCCTTTTCTCGTCGTCAACTACCTTGCGCGCGGTTCCTACGTGAGCGGTTTTTCGGCGCTGGCGTATGCGCACTGCATCCCCGAATCCGTTCCTGAGACCACCAGCGTGGGAGCCGGACGGCCTCAGCTCCGGCAGACTGCGCTGGGCCGTTTTTCCTTCCGTCACGTCAAGGCTGATCTGCTCTACGGCTACCGGAAGGTCGATGTAGGCCGGAATCAAGCGGCGTTCGTGGCCGTGCCGGAGAAGGCGCTGCTCGATATCGTTCATTTGTGTCCCGGCGGCGACGAATTGGCCTACATCGAAGAGTTGCGGTTGGACCTGGAAACCCTGGACCTGGACCGGCTGGACCGGTTGGCGCAGGCCGCAGCCAAACCCAAGCTGTTGCGAGCCGCCCGACACGTCCGCACCCTGGCCGAAGACCCGGCGCTGTCGTACGAGGTCCTGTGAAAGCCCATCTGATCGCTACTCGGAGGACTTGGATTTCACCCTGGAGGGCGACCCGGGCCGTTATGATCTGCGCGCCTTCCTGAAGGCCATCCGCGCGGAATTGTCCCGCGAAGGCTATGTTGTCGGCATCGCGGTGCGGGACCGGCGCCCGGTTCAGATCGCGTTCGTGCGCTTCCGAGGCCTCTTCCATGAGGCGGGTCTCTCGCCCCATCGGGACGAAAATCTTGCCATCAGGGTCGAGGTCGATACCCGCCCGCCCGCCGGCCGGGGCCGTCCTGGAGACTCACTTGGTGCGCCGGCATGTGACGCTACGGCTTCGGCACCATGACCGCGCGTCTCTGCTCGCCGGCAAGCTGCACGCGATCTTGCAGCGTCCCTATATCAAGGGACGGGATCTGTATGACCTGATCTGGTACATGAGCGATCCGACGTGGCCTGCGCCCAATCTTGCGCTGCTCAACGCGGCCTTGCGCCAGACCCATTGGTCCGGCGCGGTGCTGTACGCTCATACATGGCGGGATACGATCATGCGCCGCCTCGACGCTTTGGCGTGGGACCGGGTGGCAGCGGACGCGCGTCCGTTTCTGGAGCGGGGGGAAGATGTGGAGCTGCTGACGCGGGAGAATGCGGTGCGGCTCTTGACCGAGCGCTTCTGACCGCCGGCGTTCTCAGGGTGCTCCGGGCAAACTTCTCACTGCTTCCTCGCTGGTGTATGATGTCTCATTCTCAATGGGCCGTGACCCGGCATGGAAGCAGGTTCGACATGAGCGAAATGGATTCAGGCGCTGTCTTCTCGGACCGCGAGCGGGCCGTCATCGAGGCGGCGGCCGCGCGCATCGTCCCCTCGGACGAGGGTCCCGGCGCGCGGGAGGCCGGCGTCATCGAGTACATCGAGGGACTCCTGGCGACGGACGACGTGGACGCGGACATCAGTCCGCGGGAAAAGAAGGAGTACGCCAACTTCGTCCTGGGGTCCATGGGGGGGCGAACCGAGGAACAGCAGGCGGCGCTGTTCAAGCTGAACGGGCTGGGCAGCCGCCATCGGCAGGCTTATCGCGCCGGCGTCGTGGAGCTGGACAGGCTGGCTGCAGGGCTGCGCTCGGGAGCGGACTTCTGCGGATTGGACGGCGCCGGGCAGGATCAGGTCCTGAGCATTCTGGACGATCGCAACGACCGGTTCTTCACGCTTCTCCTCACCCACACCATGGAGGGGTTCTACGGCCACCCGCGGCACGGGGGCAACAAGGACCGCGCGGGTTGGCAGGTCCTGGGGTACCCCGGCCCGAGCTTCCCTCACGGCAACGAATCCCCTTACGGCTGGTACGACGCCAACGTGCCCGACGAGTTCGCCAAGCCGAAGCGCGGACCTGTCCGGGCAAGCGCGGCCCGGGACGGGGAGGACCACTCGTCCTGATGTCTGGTTGTGCCGCTCGAACATGTCCATGATGCGTCCTGACGTTCTCCCCCTCTCCCTCTGGGAGAGGGCAGGGTGAGGGTAAGTCGGCGATGCGGGCCTCGCGGCCCGGAGGAGATGAGGTAGATGGCAAAACGCGAGACAGTGGACGTCTGCATCGTGGGCGGCGGGGCTTCGGGCCTGGTGGCGGCCAAGGAACTCACCGAGGCGGGCCTGACCGCGTGCGTGTTGGAGCGGGGGCCCTGGTACAAGCGGGAGGACTTTGCCCTGGGAGACGAGCTGGTCTACAAGCGGCGCAACTTCTTCTGGCCCACCGTGGAGCTGGAGCCGCGCACCTGGCGGCCCAACGCGGATTCTCCGACCGAGCTCCTTTCCACCAAGACCCAGACCTTTTCCAACGCCATGTGCGTGGGCGGCGGCACCATCCACTACAGCGGGCTTTCCTGGCGTTTCCATGAGTCTGACTTTCGCGTGAAGTCCGAGGACGGTCCGGTGACCGGCGCCACCATCGAGGACTGGCCCGTTTCCTACGACGACATGGAACCCTTCTACGAGAAGGCGGAGTGGACCGTCGGGGTGTCGGGCAAAGGCTGGTCGAGCCCCTTCGACCCGCCGCGCAAGCGCGACTATCCGGTGGGGCCGGCGGCCCGTAACAGCCCCGGCGCGGCGCTGGAGCGGGGCGCCCGCAAGCTCGGCCTGCATCCCTTTCCCACCCCCCTGGCCATCCTCACCGGCGACTACGACGGCCGTCCGGGCTGCATCGGCAAGGGGATGTGCTCTTCCTACGGCTGTCCGGTGGGCGCCAAGTCGAGCACCCTGGAGTCGCTGCTGCCCAAGGCGCTGGCCACCGGGCGGCTGGAGATCCGCCCGCTTTGTCTGGCGCGGGAGATCACCCTCGACCGGGACGGCAGGGCCTCCGGGGTGACCTACTTCAACGCCGAGGGCGAGGAGGAGCATCAGCCGGCACGGTTGGTGGTGATGGCGGCCGGCGGCGTGGAGACGGCCCGGCTGCTGCTGCTGTCCGAGTCCGCGCGGTTCCCCCAGGGGTTGGCAAACCGGAGCGGGCTGGTGGGCAGGAACCTCATGTTCCATTCTCCGGGCGTGACCCTGGTGGTGACGTTTCCCGAGCCGCTGGACGGCCACAAGGGGACTTCCAGCACCCGGGTGCTCCACGACTTCTACAGGACGGACACCAGGCGGGGTTTCATCCGCGGCGGCTTCATGCACCCCCGGGCCCACGGCGGCGACCCCATCGAGCTGGCGCTCCGGCCGATCCACGGCAAGCGCTGGGGCAAGGAGCACAAGGACTCCATGCGCGAGACCTGGCGCCACTACCTGCACAGCCACTGCACCGGCGAGAGCCTTCCGGTGGAGAGCAACGCCGTGGACCTCGACCCCGAGGTGACGGACTGTTACGGGCTGCCGGTGGCGCGCGTCACCTACACCAGCCACGAGAACGACGTGCGCTTGGCGGCCTACCTTGGAGAGCGTTCACGGGAGATCTACGAGGCCGCGGGAGCGACCCGGATCATCGTGCCCAAGCCCGAGACCCGCAAGCTCCACAACCACCAGATGGGCACCTGCCGGATGGGCAACGACCCCGAGGCGTCGGTGGTGGACAAGTGGTGCCGCTCCCACGACGTGTCCAATCTCTTCATTGTCGACGCCAGCGTGTTCGTGACCTCCGCCGGCCTCAACCCCACCCTCACCATCGAGGCCAACGCGTTCCGCGTCTGCGACTACATGGTGGCGGAGGCGCGCAAGGGCGACCTCATCCATTGACCGGCGGTGGGGAAGGACACGGCCTGGGTGGAAGGCCCATGACCGCCGCGCGCCGGGTGCTCAAGGACACCTTCGGGTTCGGGGACTTCCGTCCCGGTCAGGAGGCGGTCATCGAGGCGTTGCTGGCCGGGCGTCACGTGCTCACCGTGATGCCCACGGGATCGGGCAAGTCGCTGTGCTTCCAGGTCCCGGCCCTGGCCTTGGGCGGCCTGACCGTGGTGGTGTCTCCGCTGGTGGCGTTGATGCAGGATCAGGTTGCGGCGTTGCGGCTCGCCGGCGTCGCCGCGGACACCATCAACTCCGCCAACGGGCGAGCGGAGAACGTCGCCGCCTGGCGCCGGGTTGCGGCCGGCGGGACGCGGCTCCTGTACATGGCGCCGGAACGGCTCATGACCGAGCGCATGCTGGAGGCTCTCGCCCGGCTGCCGGTCAGGCTGTTCGCCGTCGATGAGGCCCACTGCATCTCGCAGTGGGGTCCGTCCTTCCGCCCCGAGTACGAGGACCTGTGCGGACTGCGGCATCGGTTTCCCGGGATTCCCATCGCCGCGCTGACCGCCACCGCGGACGCCGTCACCCGCGAGGACATCGCGGACCGGTTGTTCGGCGGCGAGGTGGAGTCCTTCGTCCTGGGTTTCGACCGCCCCAACATCCGGCTGGCGGTGGAGATGAAGCGCGACTGGAAGCGGCAGTCGCGGAGCTTCATCGCGCGCCACAAAGGCGAGAGCGGCATCGTCTATTGCCTGTCGCGCAAGAAGACGGAGGAGACCGCAGCGCTGCTGGCGGCGGATGGCGTCCGGGCGCTTCCCTATCATGCGGGCATGGCGAAAGAGGACCGGGAGGCGCACCAGAACGCCTTCATGACCGATCCGGGGGTGGTGATGGTGGCCACCATCGCCTTCGGCATGGGCATTGACAAGGCAGACGTGCGCTACGTCCTGCATACCGATCTGCCCGGCAGCGTCGAGGCCTACTACCAGGAGATCGGCCGGGCCGGGCGCGACGGCGCGCCCGCCGAAGCCCACATGCTCTACGGCTTGGCCGACATTCGCATGCGACGGCAGTTCATCGAGGACGAGGACGCCGGGGTCGAGCGCAGGCGCCGGGAGCACAAGCGGCTCGACGCGCTGCTCGGCTATTGCGAGGCGCCGGTGTGCCGGCGGGTAACCCTGCTGGCGTACTTCGGAGAGCGGCTCGATTCCTGCGGCAACTGCGACGTCTGTCTCGACCCGACCGAGCGCATCGACGGCACCGAGGACGCGCGGAAGATCCTGTCCGCGGTCTATCGTACCGGAGAGCGGTTTGGTGCGGCGCACCTGATCGACGTCCTGCGCGGGACGGCGACGGAGAAGATCGAACGCGCGGGCCATCACCTCCTGCCCACCTTCGGGGCGGGCGCGGCCCGGGGCAAGAACGAGTGGCGCTCCCTGATCCGCCAGATGGTGGCCACAGGGTTCCTCCATCTCGACATCGCGGGCTACGGCGGGATCGCCGTCACGGACAAGGGCCGCGGTCTGCTGCAGGGCGACGGCGTGTTCCGGTACCGCGAGGACACGGTGCCGGCCCGGTCACCCGAGCCGGCGCGGGGGACCGGCGAAGGGCGCGGGAAGAAGCCCGACGACCTGCTCAGCGGCCCTCATGCGGCGCTGTTCGACGCGCTCAAGGCCCTGCGGCTCCAGCTTGCCAGGGAGCGCGGGGTGCCGGCGTATGTCGTATTCCCTGATCGCACCCTGATCGACATGGCGCGCCGCAGGCCGCGGACCAGGGAGGAATTCGCTCAGGTCAACGGTGTCGGCGCCGCCAAGCTCAAGGCATTCGCAGCGCCGTTCCTGGCCGCCATCGAGAGCGCTGAGCGCGGGCTTTCGGAAACGGGCATGGGCCCCGGGCCTCCGGGAGGAGATCCACCACGGTGAAGATTCGCCACAGTGAGCCGCCGCGGCCACCGACCCTGGATCGGATGTCCTCGTTCAAGGGGCTTCGCGCATCGTGTTATTCGGCCCGCAAGTTGTCGGATTCCCGGGTTGAAAGGAATCGGATGAACAGGCCGGCGGAGCCCGAAAGGAGTGATGCGCCTTCCCTTACCGGTTGCGCGTGAGCTTCGGGTCGAAGATGTCGCGCAGGCCGTCTCCCAGCAGATTGATGCCGAGGACGGTGATGAAGATGGCGATGCCGGGGAAGATGGTGAGCCACGGGGCGCGGTACATGTAGCTGCGGCCTTCGCTCAGCATGGAGCCCCAGGTGGGGATGCTGGGGGGAACGCCCAGCCCCAGGAAGCTCAGGCTTGCTTCGGTGATGATGACTACGGCCATGGCGAAGGTGGCGATCACCATGACGCTGGGGAGCGTGTTGGGAATCACGTGGCGCAGGATGATGTACTGGTTGCTGGCCCCCAGCGCCCGTGCGGCCTGGACGAACTCGCGTTCCTTCAGTGACAGCACTTCCCCCCGGACCACCCGGCAGTACTGCACCCATCGGCTGAGCACCAGCGCGATGATGAGGTTCAGCAGGCCCTGCCCCAGGAAGGCCATGATGGCGATGGCCAGCAGCAGGAACGGGAAGGCGAGGAAGATCTCCGTGGTCTTGTTGATGGTCTCGTCGATGAGCTCGCCGAAATATCCCGCCACCGCTCCGAGAAAACAGCCCAGGATGCCCGCCAGGAACACGGTGGCGGCGCCCACCAGGAGCGAGATGCGTGAGCCGTAGATGACCCGGCTCAGGAGGTCGCGGCCCAGGTTGTCGGTCCCCATGACGTGCGGGTTCTCGGCCAGGTCCATCGAGGGTGGGCGGAGCCGCTGCTCCAGGCTCTGTTCCTGGGGATCGTAGGGCGCGAGCCAGGGCGCCCCCAGCCCGCAGATGCACAGCAGGAGCACGATGACCCCGCCGGTCATGACCTTCGCGTAGCGCCGCCAGCCGATCACAGCCGTATCCTCGGGTCGACCCACGTGTACAGCAGGTCCACCACCAGGTTGACGAAGAAATAGACCAGGGCGAAGAAGAAGATGACCCCCTGGGCCAGCTTGTAGTCACGGGTGGTGATGGCCTGGATGAGAAGACTGCCGATGCCGGGCCAGGAGAACACCGTCTCGGTGATGACCGAGCCGCTCAGAAGCGCGCCGAGCTGGAGGCCGAGAATGGTGATGATGGTGATGAGGGCGTTGCGAAGCGTGTGCTTCCAGATGACCGTGCGTTCGCTCAATCCCTTGGCCCGGGCGGTGGTGATGTAGTCCTGCCGGATGACCTCCAGAACGCTGGAGCGCGAGATCCGCGTGATGATGGCGGCGAAGCTCGTTCCCAAGGTAACGGCGGGCAGCAGGATGTGCTTGACCGCGTCCCAGAAGGCCGCCAGGTCCCGCGCGATCAAGGCGTCCAGCAGCACGAGATGGGTCACCTCCGGCACGTTTACGCCGTAGGTCAGGCGGCCCGCCACCGGCAGCAGGTTGAGCTGGCCCCCCAGGAAGAAGATGAGCATGATGCCGAGCCAGAAATTGGGCAGCGAGATGCCCACCAGCGCCAGGGTCATGCCCGAATGATCCCACAGTGAGTTATGCTTGATGGCGGAGTAGACGCCGATGGGAAGCGAGATGACGACGGCCACCAGAAGACTCGCGAGCGCCAGCTCCACGGTGGCCGGCAACCGCTCCGCCACGAGTTGCGTGACCGACTCTCCGTAACGCATGGACTCGCCGAAGTTTCCCTGGACGGCCTGCGTTACGAACTGCCAGTACTGGACCATGATGGGCTGGTCGAGCCCCCACTCGCGGGTGACCTCCTCGATCTCGTGAGGCTCCGCGTCCTCTCCGAGCAGGAGCGTCACCGGGTCTCCCGGCGCGAGTTGCATCAGGAGGAAGACCAGAAAGGACATCCCGATCAATACCGGTACGGCCCCGATAATCCTGCGCCGAATCATCCGGAACGTCTCCTGCGCCTGCGCGTTTCCCCGTTCATCCTGAGCCCTTCGACACGCTCGGGACAGGCCAAGTCCTGCCCATCTTGTCCACGTCTTCTATAGGACACTACACTGGCCCCGGCGAAGTCGAAGGATGAACGGCCAGTTTCCGGTCCTACAGCCTTCCGGTCCTACAGCCCCATCTGGCCCAGCGACCGGTCAAGCCGGTCGAGCGCCTCGCCCACCTGGTCCCGCGTGACGTTCAGGGCGGGGGTGATGCGGATCACATTGCCCATGAGTCCGCCCTTTCCGATCAGCAACCCGTTCTGCCGGGTCAACTCGAAAAGCCTCGCTACGGCTTCCGGACTCGGGATCTTGTCCGGGCCCACCATCTCGATGGCCTGCATGAGACCCATGCCGCGAATATCCCCCATGATGGGATACTTGTCCTTCAGCGACATCAGGCCCTCCCGGAGTTGTCGTCCCCGATCGGCCGCGTTGGTCACCAATCCTTCGCTCTCGATGACTTCCAGGGTGGCGAGGGCCGCGGCGCTGGTCACCGGGTTGCCGCCGAAGGTGGAGATCGACAGTCCCTTGACGCTGTCGGCGATCTCCGGTCGGGTGATGGTGCCTCCGACGGGGACGCCGTTGGCCATGCCCTTGGCGAAGGTCATGATGTCGGGCTCCACGTCCCACTGCTCGATGCCGAACATCTTGCCGCCGGTCCGGCCCCATCCCGTCTGCACCTCGTCGCAGATGAACAGTCCGCCGTACCTGTGCACGATGTCGGCGACCTCCCTGAAGTACTCCCTGGGCGGGGTGATGAACCCGCCGACACCCTGGATCGGTTCGGCGATGAACGCGGCGATCTTCCCGGACGTGGCGGTCTGGATCGCCCCTTCGAGGTCCTTTGCGCACTTGAGGTCGCAACCGGGATAGGTGAGTCCGAACGGGCAGCGGTAGCAGTAGGCGTTGGGGATGTGATGGACGTTCGGGCTCGCGGTGGGGTTCAGCCGCCACGTATAGTGCCCGGTGAGGCTCATGGCCAGTTGGGAACGGCCGCTGTAGCCGTGGCGCAGGGCGATGACGTCCTGGGACCGGGTGTAGAGCTGCGCCACCAGCACCGCGGTCTCGTTGGCTTCGGTGCCGCTGTTGGTGAAAAAGGACTGCTTGAGCGCCCCGGGGGCGACGGCGGCGAGCTTCTCCGCCAGGCGGACGTGCGGCTCGTTGGGATAGAGGGTCGAGGTGTGCTGGACCTTGCCCGTCTGCTCGCGGATGGCGGCCACGACCTTGTCGTTGCAGTGGCCGACGCTGATGGTCACGATGCCGCCGAAGAAGTCCAGGTACTCCCGGCCCTCCACATCGTAGACCAGGGAGTCCTTGGCCCGGTCCACCACCAGGGGCTCTTCATAATAGTTGGCGACGCAGGAGAACAGGTACTCCTTGTGCTTGGCCAGAATCTCCTGCCGTCTGTTCGATTCCATACAGCTAACCGCGTCCCTCGCCGCTGGGAGGACCCTAGCACAAAGCCGGCGAAACGGTCAAAGTTGGAGCCTCTCGGGCGGATGCAGGGGCGGGTTTCGAACGTTTCAAACCCGCCCCTGCCCGCACCGCGCCGTTACGGCTCCTAGCGGGCCTCGCTGTACAGCCGCTTCAACCTGGCCGGCGGCACGCCGGCGAAGTAGAGGAGCTTCAACGCCCACATGAGCAGGATGGTCCGTAGCGCGCCGTTCCGCTCCCACCGTCGGGCCGAGCTCACCACCCGCGACCTGAGACAGGCGATGCGCCCAACCTTCTTGAGCGCGCGGCAGAACGCCACGTCTTCCATGATCGGTATCTCCGGGAAGCCGCCGAGCCGCTCGAATACGGCTCGCCGGGCGAAGATGGCCTGATCCCCCGTGGCCACCCGGGTCAGGCGGGAACGCAGGCTGATCATGCGCCCGATGACCCGGAGCAGGGGGCGCGCACTGTCCAGACGAATGTCGAAACGGCCGCCCACGCAACCTGGGTCGGCCATACCGCGTTCGACGTCGAGCCTGGCGGTGACGGGCAGCCTCGTGTCGGCGTGAAGGAACAGGAGTACGTCGCCTTCGGCGCACCGCGCGCCCTGGTTCATCTGTGCGGCGCGGCCCTTGGCGGAGACCGTCAGCCGGGCGCGGCCGTCCCGCACGATTTCCTGCGTGCGGTCCGTGCTGCCGCCGTCCACGACGATGATCTCGTAGGGTTCGACGCGCGCCGAGTCGTCGACGGCGCCGGCGATGGTGCGTTCTTCGTTCAGGACGGGAATGATGATGGAGAGCCGCATGGACGGGTTGTCCGCCGGCTGATGGTGAGACAGGACACGCGGTAACCCGTCGGTCAGATCAAGGCGCCGCCGCAACTGCTGCCGGTGCCGGCGGTGCAGGCGAAGCAGTGATTCCCCGTAAGGATGGCCTGGTCCTCGAAATCCTTTGCCGAGAACTCCCGTATGTGAGGTTTCTTCCCGTTCACCCGGCCCAGGGGCATGTCGAGCATCTGGTTGAAGTCACAGTCGTACACCGAGCCGTCCCATGCCACGCTCAACAGGTCCCGGCACATGACCTTTTCCACCGTTTCGGCGTTGAAGTTGTCCTCCAGGAGGTGCAGGTAGTCGTCGTATTGTCCCCGTTGCCTGAGGAACTTCCTGAAGCGGGTGATGGGCATGTTGGTCAAACAGTAGAGATGGTTGAAGACGATCCCGAAGTCATTGCTCAGCATGCGCCGGTAGTCGCCCTCGAGCTCCTCCTGCGGCGGCGGCAGGTAGTTGCCCATGGGGTTGTAGACGAGGTTGAGTGCCAGGCCCGAATCGGGTTGGCCGTAGCCCAGGCGGTTGAGGTCCTGCAGTCCGCGCACGCTCAACTCGAAAGTGCCGTTGCCGCGCTGGCTGTCTACGTTCTCTCTGGTGTAGCAAGGCAGTGAGCAGACCACCTCGACCCGGTGACGCTTGAAGAATTCGGGCAAGTACTCCTTGCCCTCCTCGTAGAAAACCGTCAGGTTGCAACGGTCCATCACGTGACGTTTCATTCCCTTGCAGGACTCCACCAGGTAGTCGAAGTGAGGATTCAGTTCAGGCGCGCCCCCGGTAATGTCCACGGTGGGGATTTCGGAGTTCTCGAGAAACCGCAAAACGTCGTCCACGGTGGTCCGGTCCATCATTTCCTTGCGGCCCGGCCCGGCCTCCACGTGGCAGTGAAAGCACGACTGGTTGCAGTACTTCCCCATGTTGATCTGGAGCACTTGCAGCGTTTGCTTGTGTAGGGAACGACCGCTTGCCCTGACTTTGTCATCGAAAGTTTCCGTGGCAACCTCCCGGGAACCGAATTGGCCCGTTCGCCTCAGGGGCCTCGGGCAGTGTTGCAATTGGGTCTTTCCTGGTCAAGACTTGCAGCGAATTTTATTGGACCGGGTTTCGGAAGTTTTCCGCGAGTCAGGACTCGACTCCAGCCATCGAACCACGGTTGTCTCCAAGTCGAGTCGCTGGCGAAAAACGGATGAACGGGGGGAGCGTGGATCCGCTATCGAGAGAGATACTGACCTTTTGGTTCGGCACCGTCGACCTGAGCGTCGAGATGGAGAAACGCCAGGTGTGGTTTCGGGCGACTCCGGAGTTCGACCGGCATCTCATCGATCACTACACCGGGGTTCACGAGCGGGCGGCCGCCGGCGAACTCGACCACCTCAAACGGACGCCGGAAGACTGCCTGACCCTGATCCTGGCGCTCGATCAGTTCCCGCGAAACATCCATCGCGGCACCCCCCGTGCCTTCGCCACCGACCCCGGCGCCCGCGAGATCGCCGGGTACGCCCTGGAGGCGGGTTACGACCGGGGCCTTGCGCGCTGGCCGAGGACTTTCATCTACCTGCCGTTCGAGCACAGCGAGTTGATGGCCGACCAGGAGCGGGCGCTGGCCCTTTACCGCAGCCTCGGCAACGAGGATTCCATGAGGTCCGCAATCGGCCATCACGACGCCATCAAGCGCTTCGGCCGTTTCCCCCATCGCAACGAGGTTATGGGACGCCCGAACACCCCGGAAGAGGAAGAATACCTCCGGGACCCGCCCCTCTGGGGCAAGACCGCGAGGGAGGCGGCGGAACTGGAGGCGCGGAAGGCCGCCGCCAAGGCAGGACAGGGGGATTCGGCCTGATGGGGTTCCGTTCGGGCGGTGTGGAAACCGGCCATGGGGAAACAGACCGTGGGCATTGAGATTCCGGTCACGCGCGTCCGGGAGCCAAAGGCCAGGCCCCGGGATGCCCGACTCGGCTTCGGCCAGGTGTTCACCGATCACATGTTCCTCATGGACGGGGCGGCGGACGCGGGTTGGTCCGACCCGCGCATCGTACCTTACGGCCCGCTGGCGCTGGAGCCGGCCACGGTCGCGCTGCACTACGCGCAGAGCGTTTTCGAAGGACTCAAGGCCTACCGCGGACGGGACGGCGTCGTCCGGCTGTTCCGCCCCGACCGGAACATCGCCCGGTTCAACCGCTCGGCGGCGCGGCTGTGCGTGCCGTTCATCGACCCGGACCTGTTTCTGACGGCTCTCAAGCGGCTCGTGGCAGTGGACCGGGACTGGGTGCCGAGTACGCCGGGCACCTCGCTGTACATCCGGCCGGTGGCGTTCGCGAGCGACCCCGACCTGCACGTGCGGCCCTCTCGCACCTACCGGTTCTTCATCATTCTCTCGCCGGTGGCCGCCTACTATGCGGAAGGCTTCAGGCCGTTGCGCATCCGGGTCGAGGACCGCTACGCTCGCTCGGTGCGGGGCGGCACCGGAGCCGCCAAGTCGGCCGGGAACTATGCCGGCAGCCTGATGGCCGCAGAAGAAGCCCGACAGGCCGGCTTTGCCCAGGTCCTGTGGCTGGACGGCCTGCATCAGGAATACATCGAGGAAGTGGGCTCGATGAACATCGCGTTCGTGATCGGAGACGAGCTCGTGACTCCGCCGCTCACCGGCACGCTGCTGGAGGGCGTGACCCGCGACTCCGTGTTGCAGCTTGCCAGGGATAGAGGTGTGCCGGTGGCCGAGCGGCCGGTGACCATCGGCGAAGTGCTCGCCGCGGCGCGGAACGGGACGCTGCGCGAGGTCTTTGGCACCGGCACTGCCGCGGTCATCTCGCCGGTGGGTGAACTGTCCTACAAAGGCGAGCGGATCCGTGTCCATGACGGCGAGGTGGGTCCGCTGTCACAGCGTCTGTTCGATGATCTGTCGGACATTCAGCGAGGCCGCCGGTCGGATCGGCACGGCTGGATGTTGCCAATCGAAGATTGACCGATCCGTGCGTCGGTCAGGCCGTCCGCGGGCGCGTTGGGCGTCGACACGAGTCGCCGCAACGTGCATGGCCGGGTCGCCTTCCAAGGACGTCACACCCGTGAAAGGGGGGGTTGCATGAATTACGGTTGGATGAAGAGCCCCGTGGGTGATCTCCTGATCGTGGCGGACGACACCGCGCTCAGGATGATCGGCTTCCGGGAGGGACGGTATCCCGGCAAGGTCGCAGACGGTTGGCGAAAGGGTGGTGCGGTGGTGGCGGATGCGAGGCGACAGCTCGACGAATACTTCCGGGGGCGGCGGCGCCGGTTCGATCTGCCCCTGGCTCCGTCCGGCACGGCGTTTCAGTTGAGTGCGTGGACGGCGCTTCGGGACATACCCTACGGCGCCACCCGCTCCTACGGCGAGCAGGCGCGGGCCATGGGGCAGCCCCGGGCCGTGCGCGCGGTAGGAGCGGCCAACGGGCGCAACCCGATTCCCATCGTCGTCCCCTGTCATCGGGTGATTGGCGGAGACGGGAGATTGGCGGGCTATGCCGGCGGCCTCGACATCAAGAGGTTCCTGCTGGACCTGGAACAGATGGCCTGTCAACCGGCCTGAGTACCCCCTGACGGGTGGCGACGCACCGGCCGTCGGGGTTCTCCCGCCCGCCGTGGTCCCGGACCCGATCAACGGAGAAACGGAGCAGAGCCATGAGACTTGAAAATCGTGTTGCGCTGGTCACCGGCGCAGCCACGGGCCTGGGCCGGGTGTATGCGTTGCGATTGGCTGCGGAAGGCGCTCACGTATGCGCCGCGGACGTGAGCGTTGCCGGCGTGGAGGAGACGGCTCGCCTGGTGGAGGAGCGGGGCAGAAAGGCCCTGGCGGTGGAGATGGACGTAACCTCGGAGGAACAGACCCTGGACGGAGCGAAAAAGGCCTTCGAACACCTCGGCGGCATCGATATTCTGGTGAACAACGCGGGCATCGTGCGCAACACGCCTCGGGTTCCCATCGAGGAGGCCGACGTGGCCGACTGGCACCGGATCATCGCGGTCAATCTCACGGGAACGTTCCTTGCCGCCCGCGCGGTGGTTCCCTACATGAAACGGTCGAGCAAGGGTAAGATCATCAACATCAGCTCGGGCGTAGCGCTGCACGGGCGCACCCTGAGCCATCAGTACGTGTCGTCCAAGATGGGCGTCATCGGGCTGACCCGTGCGCTGGCCGCGGATCTCGGTCCCTTCAACATCAATGTGAACGCCATCGCGCCCGGGGGCGTCGACACCTCGGAGGTCCGGGAGGCGCCGGAGACACCGTCGGAGCACATGCTGCGCCAACGCTGTATCGAACGGCATCTCTATCCCCATGACCTCGACGGCGTCGTGGCCTTTCTGGCCTCGGATGACAGCGACATGATCAGCGGGCAGGTGATCAACGTGGACGGCGGCCGGGTGTTCATCGCCTGAACGCCGTCCACCGTATCGACAAGTTCGGGACAGACGGAACGGACGGCGTCCAAGGACGCCCGCTTGCCTAACCGGGGTACTTCGCCCGGGCCTGCCTGCCGTGGCCCTTTTGTCCCACCACCTTGCCGTCCCGATACACGGTGGCGCCGCGCACGAAGGTGCGAACGGGAACGCCCCGCACCTTGCGGCCGGCATACGGCGTCCAGCCGATGAGGCTGAGCACGTCTTCGTCGCGGATCTCCTTCTCCGCGCCGAGGTCCACCAGCACAAGGTCCGCGTCGTAGCCCACCTCGATGCGGCCCTTTTTCTCGACGCCGAAGATCCGCGCGGGTCCGGTGGAGGTAGCCTCCACCACGCGTTCCAGGGAGATCTTGCCTTTGGACGCGGCGTCGAACAGAAGGCTCAGGTAATACTGCGCGGAAGGCGTCCCGGTGTGGGCCTTCCAGCCGTCCTTCCAGCCGATTTCCTTCTCCTCGCGCGTGTGCGGGGCGTGGTCGGTGGCGACGATGTCGATGGTGCCGTCGCCCAGTCCGCCCCACAGGCCGGGTGAGTTCTCCTCCGGCACCCAGTAGGAGAGCGCGTACGAGCCCAGCCGTTCGATCTCGCTCCAGTCCGGCCCCAGGAACAGCGCCCAGGGGTTGATCTCCGCACTCACCCGCTGGCCGTTGGCCTTGGCCCGGCGGATCATTTCCACGGTGCCGGCGGTCTGGACGTGGAGCAGGTGGAGATGGACGCCGGTGGCCCGTTGCAGCCGGATGAGGAGCTGGATGGCCGTCTCCCAGATCACCCCGTCGTGCGCGGCGTAGGCCTTGGCGTAAGCCAGGCAGTCGCGCTCCCCGCGGTCCCAGAACTTCTTCTCGATGTGGTCCATCAGCGCCTGGTCGTGGGGATGGACCATAAGCGGCACGTTGGCCGCGGCGCACGCCTCCATGATCTCCATGAGCTTGCCGTGGTCGTGGACGCCGATGCCGGGCATGTGGGGGTAGTCCCGGCCCGTATCCACCACCATGAAAACCTTGAACGCCGCGATGCCGTGCTGCGCCAGCCTGGGGATCTCCTCCGGGATGGTTCCGGCCGGGTTGACGTTATAATCGATGATGGAGCTTCGCTCATAGGCCTGAAACAACTGTTCGAGGCGCGGTACGGTGTTGGGCGGCGGCACCACGTTGGGCATGGCCACGGAAGTGGTGACGCCGCCGGCGGCGCACTGCATCGTGGCCGTGTGGATGTTCTCCTTGTAGTCGTATCCGCCGGGTTCGCCGCCCTCGCGGTGATGCGAATGCATGTCCACCGCGCCGGGGATCAGCGCCAGGTTGGCGGCGTCCACCACCTCGCCGGCCTCGGGCGCCGCGCCGGGTTGATAGATCCCGGCGATGGTCCCGTTCCGGATGCCGACGGATCCCTTGTAGCGGCCGTTGGCGTTGATAATCCCGGCATTGGCGATCAGTACGTCCAGCATGAAATCTCTCCTTGATCGTTGTTCCTGGCGGGAGGGGCCCCGGGGTCCGTTACAGGACACTCGTCCGGGGCGGACGCCCGGCGGCGCCTCCGTGCCCGCTCTTGTTTCAGCCTTGTTTCAGCAACCGCGCCAGCGTCGTGTAGTCGCGCGCCACCGGATAAGCGGCGTAGCGCCGGGCGATGGCGTCCGGAGGATTGAACAGCACGCCGCGGTCGGCGGTGCGCAGCATGCTCAGGTCGTTGTAGGAGTCTCCCGCCGCCGCCACACCGAAACCGATTCCCTTGAACGCCTTCACCGCCTTGCGTTTGCCGTCCCGCTGGCGCAGCACGTAGCCCGAGATGTACCCGGATCGGCTCACCGTCAGCCAGTTGCACAGCAGCGTGGGATTCCCCAGCTCCCTCATCAGCGGCAGGGCGAACTCGTAGTAGGTGTCCGACAGCACCACGACCTGAAAATGCCCCGCGAGGTCGTCGAGGAAAGCCTTGGCGCCAGGGAGCGGCTTCATGCCGGCGATAACCCCCTGGATGTCGGCCAGCCGGATCCGGTTTTTCCGGAGGATCTTCAGCCGGTGTTGCATCAACTGGTCGTAGTCGGGGAGGTCGCGCGTAGTCAGTCGGAGGTCGTCGTTGTGATAGTGCTCGGCGACCGCGATCCATATTTCCGGCAGGAGGACGCCTTCCAGGTCCAGGCAGCAGATTTGCATGATCGATACGTCTCGTGGTTCGGGACGAGAACGTAGCATATCAGCAAGCCGGAATGAAGAAGGGGCCTTCAGCGTGATTCTTTCCGCGTGAGACGGGATGGTCCCGGGCAACGCGTGAAACCCGTCGGATCATGTGCTATGAACCGGACAGTCTGCGTGCTCCCGAAAGATCCCCCATGATGCACTCCACACCACCCGGGATAGCGCCCGCCTCATGGTGGATAAGCCTGTCGCGACCGGAGGATCGTGCTATCGACGGCGCGCGCAAGGAAGTGAAGCCGTGAGGGGAAACGCGAAACGCCTCGCCGGCTCGGTCTCGCGACGAGTCGTCCTGGTTTCGACGGCAGCGGCGCTGTTGCCCGCCTGTGGCGACAGCCCCGTCTTGCGGGCGCTGAGGTACGGTTACGACATCGCTTTGGGCGACGAGGCCGAGAACCCGATGACCCGCCGGCAGATCGACGATAGCCCCTATGCGAGTATCGAGCTGCGCGTCGGCAAGAGCGTTCTCGCGGTCCTGGTGCTGGAGGAGCGCGTCGGCTCGGATCTCCTGTGGCGCTCCGGCGACAACCGGATCCTGCAGACGCGTTCGTGGCGTCTGGTCAAGACCGCCAACCTTCCGACCGACATCGCCGGGACCGAGTTCGTATCGCCGGATCCCCTGGCGGTCGGGCTGCAAAATGTGTCGAGCGGGACGCAAGCGAAGCGCATCGTGGATTTCAGAGATCCGGGACGCTACGGGAGAGTGGTGAGATCACGTTTCGACGACCTCGGCAGTGAACCCATCAGCATCGTCGGACGGACCTATCCGACGCGCCTGATGCGCGAGGTCAATCATGTCGAGGTCGAGGACTGGGACTACGAGAACTTCTACTGGTTCGATCCGGCCACCGGCGCCGTCTGGAGGTCCGTTCAGCATGTCGACCGGTCATTCCCGCCGTTTCGGATCAGCGTTCTCAAGCCCCCGGCCGCCGACGTTTGAGCGAGCCGTGGCGGCTCACGACAGGGATCGGCGCCGCATATCCGGCGGGAATCGGGTGCCGCGACGGCCTGCCGACGACGCGTGTTCGATCTCCGTTCAAGGGGTCCGGGAGTAGCCGCGATGCAACTTTCTCCACGCCTGCTATCGCTAAGCCTGCTATCGCTAACAGCCTTTGCCTTGACGGCCGTGTCCCTATCCGTAGTGGCAAGGGCAGAGCCTCCCGAGGAAGCGGCGAGGGCCGCCGCAGGCCGTACCCCCCGGGGCGATGTCGTGGTTTCGGAGGCCGGTGTCCTGTTTCGCAAGTACCTCGATGAAGACGCTCGGGGTTTCTCGTCGTCGGCAAGGCGCAGCGACGAGCGCCGGCCAGGCGCCGACCGAGGGGGAGCGGCGCAGCCGACGGCAGGGGAGTCCAGCCGATTCGCAAGCGTGCTTGCAGAACAGGATGCCAGGACCGTCGAGGCGGAAGGTCAGGGCGGACGGGTGACGCTGGGCGGCGAGTTCGTGCGGCCTGGTTCCTATGCGGCGCGCCAGGGCGAGCGTCTGTCCGAACTGATACGGCGCGCCGGCGGGTTGACGGTGCCGGCCTTTCCCTATGGCGCGGTGTTCACTCGTGAGCGGGTCAAGCGCGCCGAGGAGGCGGTCCTGCGGCGCGCGGCGCGCGCGGTGGACGCGGCCGTTGCGGCACTGGCAGCGCGGCCGGATGCGGACGAGACGCGGCTCGTGGTCATCGCGCGGCTGTCGGCGCGACTGCGAGCGACCGAGGCGGTTGGACGCGTGATCATCGAGGCGGACCCGACCCTGCTGCGGGTGCGACCCGACCTCGACACCGTGCTCGAGACGGGAGATCGCCTTTTTGTGCCCAGACGACCGAACTACGTCATGGTCGGCGGCGGCGTCCACAATCCGGGTGCAGTTCGGTTCGAGCCGGGAATGACGGCGGCGGACTACATACGCAGGGCTGGCGGCTTTCAGGCGGCGGCCGACGACGGCCGGGTCTTCGTCGTCCTGCCCAACGGAGAAGCGCGCCGGGTCGGCGCCGGCTTATGGAATTACCAGCCTTTGC
This sequence comes from uncultured Binatia bacterium (SeqCode), assembly GCA_965214905.1. GTDB lineage: Bacteria > Desulfobacterota > Binatia > UBA9968 > JAJDTQ01 > JAJDTQ01. The sequence continues at coordinate 488,177 of OZ243984.1, read as the reverse complement.
TGGTCCCGCCGGGCAGCGCGATCATGGTGCCGAATGATCCGGCGTTGCTCGACCCGATCATGCGAGGTCTGGCGCCGGTCCTGAGCCTGTTGGTGTCCGCCGAGGCGGCGTCGAACGTCATCCCGGAAACCTGGTGACTTCGTCCCGAAAGTTCACAGGCGCGAGGAGGCTGCAGTTCATCCGAGTGCATCTTCCGCGAGGCGTTCGACCGGGCAACCCGGTTGCTGCCCGCGTCGCGCAGGGCGCTGCTGCCGGTGGCTGGCTGCCAGTATCCCGATCCGGCATACTGGGAACCAGCAACATGGCGGGAACCGGATCGGGAATGCGAATGCCGGAATCCGGAAGTATCCCTTGATCAGGGCGGATTTTTGTTTCGACTGACTCTGCTGGGTTTCAAAGCGGAACCTGTGTGGGGTGGACTTCCTGCCCGAATTGCGGTACAAGTTCTCGAACAGGGGGCGAGGGCGCACGGGGGAGGGGATGGAGCTTTCGGAAGTCACGCTCGACGCGGTGATGCCACACGAGGAGGCGCGGTTCCGGGAGCTGATGGCGGAGCATCATTACCTCGGGGCGGCGCCGAAGGTGGGCGAGACGGTGTGGTATGGCGCGCGGTGGCGCGGCCAGTGGGTGGCGCTGGCGTCTTTTTCGGCTGCGGCGTTGAAGTGCCAGGCACGGGATGCGTGGATTGGCTGGACGCTGCGCCACAAGTACGACCGGCTGCACTTGGTGGTCAACAACACCCGGTTCCTGCTGCTGCGCCCGGTGCCCAATCTGGGGTCTCGGGTGCTGGGGCTGTGCGCACGCCAGTTGATGCGGGACTGGCCGGTGAGGTTTCATCATCCGCTGGTGCTGTTGGAGACGTTCGTCGACCCGTCGCGCTTCGCCGGCACGGTCTACCGGGCTGCGGGCTGGACCGAGGTGGGCTTCACCCGGGGCTTTCGCCGGACTCGGGGCGGGTACCGCTCAGGCTCCACGCCGAAGAAGGTCTTCGTGCGAGCCCTCACCCGCCACGCCCGTCGGGTGCTTCGCAGCCCTGTGCTGGAGCCCCGTTACCGTCATGGGAGACCGAGAGCCATGTTGAGCGCCAAGCAGATGAAGAGCCTGCCGGATGTGTTTCGCACCCTCACCGACCCGCGCAGCCGTTACGGGCGCCGCTACCGCCTCGAGACCCTGCTGGGGCTCGCTGCGGCGGCCACGCTGTGCGGCGCCCGAGGCTACAAGGCCATCCACGAGTGGGTATGCGACCTCTCGCCAGCGATGCTGCGCCACTTCCGCTGCCGCCGGGTCAACGGCGTCTACCAGCGACCAAGCATCTACTGTCTGCGCAACGCCATCGTGAAGGTCGCACCCGAAGAGCTCGATGCCGCGCTGCGGACCTGGTTCGTAGCCCACGGGCACAACGACGCGTCGCTGGCCATCGACGGCAAGACCATGAAGGGCGCTGTCGACGAGGCCGGTCGCCAAGTCCATATCCTCGGCGCCTGCGGCCATGACAGCGCCATCGCCTGGGGTCAAAAAAAACTGTTCTGACCCAAGACGACGGCCAAACCAAGGCCACCAACGAAATCGGGGTCACGCTCCCGTTGCTCGATTCACTCGGCGACCTCGCCGGCAAGACCTTCACCGCCGATGCCCTGCTGACACAGACCGCCATCGCCTCCTTCCTGCGCAGGCACGATGCCCACTATATGTTCATCGCCAAGGGCAACCAGAAGACTCTGCTCGGGGACCTCCGGCTGTGGTTCCATGACGACGCAAAACGCCCACCCGACTTTGTCGAGAACACCGGCAAGCCCATCAAGGGCAAGCTCCCCACCGCGCACGGTCGTTGGGAGCAGCGCGAGATCTGGACCACCACCGCCCTCAACCACCACCTCCGCTTCCCCGGCGTCGGCCAAGCCTTCCTCATTCGCCGCACCCGCTGCCAAGTGCGCAAGGGCCGCGTCATCGATACCTCGGTGGACTCTTCCTGGGGCGTCACCAGCCATACCCCAGAGACCGCCAATGCCCAATCCCTGCTGCGCATCAACCGAGGCCACTGGACCATCGAAAACTCCCTCCATCGCATCCTCGATGACACCGACGCCTGGAACGAGGACAAAAGCCGCATCCGCACCGGCCATGGACCCCAAAACATGACCCGCCTGCGCCGGTTCGCCATCGCCGTCATCAAGACCCACCGCAAGCCCGTCGCCGCCACCGTCCGCAAGCTGAACCGTACCCCTCGCCTGCTGCTCGACTATCTGAAGATGTCCGCCAACTCCCGGCCCAAACCCGCCATCGCCTGATACCCACCCACCCCCGCACCAAGCTCATCCAACCTCATCCGCCCGCAGGGCAAACACCTTGCCCGAGCCATCCTTCGTGCCCGGAAAACGCCACCACACTACCGAACACCGCCCATACCTCGCCCGCCAACTCCATCTCCCTGTCCTCCATACTCAGCCGACCCCCCCCCCTCCCAAGCCATACTCCCCTCACCCTCCGCCCGAACCAAAACAAAAATTAGCCGTGATCCCTTGATCGTGCGAAATTTAAGTGTTATAGCCATACCGTTTGCCGGTAGGGTGGTCAGACTAAACAGAAGTGGAGGTTAGAGATTCCATGAACCAGTTGCTTGGATTAGTTCTTGCGGTGATCTTGATGTTCGCACCGACGGTCGCCGTCGCGCAGGACGCTGGTGCCGGTGGAGGAACTACTGGAGGCGCCACTACCGGAGGTGCTGCTACCGGAGGCGCTGCTACGGGAGGTGCCGCTGCCGGAGGCGCCGCTGCCGGAGCTGCTGCTGCCGCCGGCGCTGGCGCTCTCGCGGTAGGGGCTCTGGGGGGTTTGGTCGCGCTCGGAGCTATAGTCCTTACCGTTGTAGCTATTCAGGGTGATGACGTCACCACCACCACCACGACCACGACGACGACCACCTCCAGATAGAGGATCAGCTCGGGTGTTGCTCTCGGACGGGGTCTTGCCGCAAGTCGGACCCCGTCATCAGCAAGGCCGATGGTCTTGGCAGATCCGAATCCGCGCGGATAGCATCTTCTGATCATGCGGCCTACGGATGGCCTTGTCGCGTGGGTGGTTTTGACCTGTCTTGCGGCGGGGCCGGTTTGGGCGCTGGAAGCGTGGGAGCGGGATCTGACGCGCGAGCGCGCAACCTCCAGCGATTTCGGCGGCGTCGGCCTGCTCCAAACGCGCACTGCGCGCTTCTCCGAGGATGAACGGTTCACGTTCGGCGCGCGGTTTCTCTCTCCCTATCACACCTACTACCTGTCCTGGCAGTTTCTGCCTTGGCTCGAAGCCACCTTCCGCTATTCGAAGGACGAGTTGGCCGGAGCCCGTTACCTCGACAAATCGCTCGACCTGAAGTTCCGGCTACTCGGGGAGACTCGGCGCAGGCCGGAAATCGCCCTGGGTTTCCAGGACGTCCTGGGCACGGGCCTGTTCAGCGGTGAGTACATCGTCGCCAGCAAGCGCTTTGGCGACCTGGACCTGAGCCTCGGCGCCGTTTGGGGATACGGTGTAGGCAGCGACGGCCTGCTCGCCAATCCCCTCACCTGGCTGTCCGGTCGCTTCGAAAAGCGTGTCAACAACGCTACGGGCCGTCCGGGCTTCGAAGCCCTGTTCAGGGGGCCGGAAATCGACCTGTTCGGCGGGATCGAGTACCACACTCCCATCGCAGGCCTGTCGCTGAAGGTAGAGTACGACTCCAATGACTACAAGCGGGAGTTCCACGGCAAGCTGACTCAGGGACTGCCCGTCAATTTCGGCCTGACCTACAGGCCCTGGGACTGGCTCGAGACCAGCGTTGCTTACGAGCGCGGCAACAAGGTGATGGCGCGTCTGGCGCTCAGGGTCGATCTCAACGGCGAGACCCCGCCGTTGAAGACCGCGGACCCGCCGCCGCCCGCGGTGAGACGAAACACCCATGCCGATCGCGCTCCGACGCGCAACCGTCCGGACGGGGACGGGACCGCCACTGCGGTGGCGGGGTCTGACACGGATTCCGGGATGAGACGGCCGGCCTCGGTCCCGATGGGCTTCGATGTCGAAGGGGCCGCCGGGCGTCCTCCGGCAGCCGACGCTTCCACGCCGGCGAGCGGCCTGGTCGCAGGGGGGACGGCGGACGACCTGCCGACGCCGAAGGAGGCTCGGGCCATCGCCCGAAAGATCTTCGCGGCACTCCAGGTGCAGGGGATGACCGGCGTGGCCGTTCGCTTCGCCCGCGGCCGTGCGACCGTGGTGGTGACCCCCAGGCGGTCCCCGGAACCCGCCCGCAATGTCGGCCGCGCCGCGCTCGTCGTCGCCCGCTACGCCCCGCCCGGCGTCGAAGAGATCTCGGTCGTCATCCGTGCCCGCGGGATCGACTTGACGAGTGTCACCCTTGTGCGCCGTCATCTGGAGGACATGGCGCTGGGCTCCGGCAGCCCCGAGGAGGCGCTTCGCTCGGCCCGCATCGAGCGGCCTGGCCGGCCTCTCGAGGACACGGTCCGGGTCGAGAACGACGGGGTCCATCCCCGATTCGGCTGGAGTCTCAGCCCCGCTCTCCTGCACCATATCGGCGCGCCGGAGCATCCCTATCTGTTCCAGCTCTGGGCGCGGCTGTCCGGCGGCGTCGAGCTCCTGCCGGGCCTGCGCGCGGGCGCGACCCTCGGATTCGACCTCTATAACGACTTCGACCGGATTTCCCGCGGGTCGAAAGGCGAGTTGGAGCCGGTCCGCAGCAACCTCAAGGAGTATCTGCAGGAGGGTAAATCCTACATCCTGGCGGGCGCACAGATCGATTACGTCTTTTCGCCCGCCCCCGACTGGTACGCCCGTGCCGCGGTCGGGTATCTCGAGTGGATGTTCGGCGGCGTCAGTGGCGAGATGCTGTACCGCCGCCAGAACTCCCGCTGGGCCGCCGGGCTCGAGCTCAGCCACGTCTGGCAGCGCGACTTCGATCAATTGCTCGGTTTCCGGGACTACGATACCACCACCGGCCATGTCTCGCTTTACTACAAGCTGCCCTGGCACGGCCTCGAAGCCGCCATCCACGGCGGGCGTTACCTCGCACGGGACTGGGGCGCCACTTTCCAACTGGCGCGCCGGTTCGACAGCGGCATCGAGTTCGGCGGGTTCTTCACCCTGACCGACGTCTCGGCCGCCGAGTTCGGCGAGGGTGGCTTCGACAAGGGCTTCTTCTTCCGGGTGCCGCTGAACCTGTTCCTGCCGTATTCGACCCGGAAAACGGCCGGGGCGGTTTTCCGGCCGCTGACGAGCGACGGCGGGCAAATGGTGCACACGGGTCCGAAACTCTACGCGATAACCGAAGGAGGTCAGCTCGACGCGTTCTATCGCCGTCCCCTCGGGCTCCGGGAGTGAGCGCCGCCGGCGCCTCTCCGGCGCGATGACTCACGGACGGCATCGACGACCCTTTGTGGCGCACTGTCCTTGACAGGTTCGCAAACGCCATGTCAATGAGAACACTCACCGAAACATCGAGCAGGAGGAACAGATGAGCATCCATACCGCTACGGTGGACGTCGCCGCCGAAGACGGCAAGTCCATGGGCCTCTACGTGGCCGCCCCGGACGGCGACGGCAGGAAGCCGGCGCTGCTGGTGATCATGGAGATCTTCGGCGTAAACGCCCACATGAAGGACGTGACCGACCGTTTCGCCAACGAGGGCTACGTGGCCATATCTCCGGATCTCTACTATCGACTGGACGAGCGCGTCATTCCCAACACCGACCGCGACGGCGCCTTTGCCGCCCGCGGCACGCTCTACGACACCGGGGTGGTGGAAGACCTGAACCGCGCCATCGCCTACGCCAAGGGGCGGCCGGACGTGGACCCGGATCGGGTGGGCATCATCGGCTACTGCTTCGGCGGAAGGGTGTCGTGGATGGCGGCGTGCAACTGCCCCGGTCTTGCGGCGAGCAGCCTGTACTACGGCGGCCAGATCGCCGGCGGCCAGCGGAGCGAGAAGAGCCCGGTGGAGCCCGTGACCCAGGGAAGCAACATCAGGATACCGATGCAGTGCGTCTGGGGCGGGCAGGATCAGGGCATACCGCAGGAGGCCCGGGACGCCGTCGAGGAAACGCTGAAGGCCAACGGCGTGGACTACGAGTGGCACCTCTACGAGGATGCGGGCCATGCGTTCTTCTGCGACGACCGCCCGAGCTATCACGAGGCGTCGGCCCGGGACGTCTGGCCCAAGACCCTGGCGTTTCTGGACCGGCATCTGAAGGGGTAGGGAACACGCATCCGGGATCGGCGATCCGGCAAGCGCTTCAGGGAGGCACACATTCGATGGCAACGAAAGAATACAAGACGGTATTGGTGGAGAAGGAGGACGGCATCACCTGGGTGATCCTCAACCGTCCGGAAAAGCGCAACGCCATGAGCCCGCAGCTCCACTTCGACATGTACGACGCGGTGACGGAAGCCGAGGGGGATCCGGAGACCCAGGTGATGGTCATCACCGGAGCGGGCAGCAGTTGGTGCGCCGGCATGGATCTCAAGGAATTCTTCCGCGAGGGCGACAAGAACCCCGAGTTTCAGCGGAAGGTGGGCTGGGCCAGTCAGGAGTGGCGCTGGCGCAAGCTCTTCACCTTCCCCAAGCCCACCATCGCCATGGTGAACGGCTTCTGCTTCGGCGGCGCCTTCACGCCGATGATCGCCTGCGACTTCGCCATCGCTGCCGAGGACGCGCTCTTCGGACTGTCCGAGGTCAACTGGGGCATCCTGCCCGGCGGCCTCGTGAGCCGCGTGGTCACCGACGTGATGACGCTGCGCGACGGCCTGTACCATGCCATGACCGGCGATCCGTTCGACGGCAGGAAGGCGGCGAAGATGCGGCTGGTCAACTATGCGGTGCCCGCGGATCAGCTCCGGGCGGAAACCGTGAAGTTGGCCAGGAAGCTCATGGAGAAGAACCCCTGGGCGCTGCGGGCCACCAAGCAGGCGTACAAGCTGGTGCGCAACATGGACTACTCCCAGGCCGAGGACTATCTGGCGGCCAAGGGAGCCCAGATCAAGATGCAGGACCGGGAGAGCGGCTACGACGAAGGGATCAGGCAGTTCATCGACGACAAGACCTACAAGCCGGGTCTGGGTCCCATGGCCCGGGTCAACAAGGCTTCCCAGGAGCCTGCGCCGTAGAACCCGGATGCCCGATGCAGGGGCGGGTTTCAAACCCGCCCCTGCCCGCATCGCGCTACCGGTCGAAACAGGCGCCTGGCCGATGGCGCCTTGACTCCGGTGATCCGACTGCATAGAGTTGCCAAGATTATCAATCGTGTGAACGTTTCAAGGAGGTATCGTTTTAATGGCAACGAAGGAATACAAGACCGTATTGGTGGAGAAGGAGGACGGCATCACCTGGGTGATCCTCAACCGTCCGGAAAAGCGCAACGCCATGAGTCCGCAGCTTCACTTCGACATGTACGACGCGGTGACGGAAGCCGAGGGGGATCCGCAGACCCAGGTGATGATCATCACCGGCGCCGGCAATAGCTGGTGCGCCGGCCAGGACCTCCGGGAATACTTCCGCGAGGGCGACAAGAACCCGGCGCTTCGCCGGCAGGCTAGCTGGTGCAGCCAGGAGTGGCGCTGGCGCAAGCTGTTCACCTTTCCCAAGCCGACCATCGCCATGGTGAACGGTTTCTGCTTCGGCGGCGCCTTCACGCCGCTGGTGGCCTGCGACTTCGCCATCGCCGCGGAGGACGCGCTCTTCGGACTGTCCGAGGTCAACTGGGGCATCCTGCCCGGCGGCCTCGTGAGCCGCGTGGTCACCGACATGATGACGCTGCGCGACGGCCTGTACCATGCCATGACCGGCGATCCGTTCGACGGCAGGAAGGCGGCGGAGATGCGGCTGGTCAACTACGCCGTACCCGCCGACCAGCTCCGGGCGGAAACCGTGAAGTTGGCGAAGAAGCTCATGGAGAAGAACCCCTGGGCGCTGCGGGCCACCAAGCAGGCGTACAAGCTGGTGCGCAACATGGACTACTCCCAGGCCGAGGACTATCTGGCGGCCAAGGGAGCCCAGATCAAGATGCAGGACCGGGAGAGCGGCTACGACGAAGGGATCAAGCAGTTCATCGACGACAAGACCTACAAGCCGGGTCTGGGTCCCATGGCTCGGGTCAACAAGGCTTCGTAGCCGTATGACAGCAAGTGTCACGTGGCGGGGCATCGGTCCGGACGGTGCCGGAGCGATGCCCCAAAGGCCGGACGACGGCAATCACTGACCCAAGGAGGGAGCAAGCCATGAAGTCCATAGTACGGAAAGCCGTGCTTTCCACCTGTGCCGTGCTCGTGCTTACGCTTTTGTTCGGAGCCCAGGCGTCGGCTGCGGACAAGCCCTTTTATCAGGGGAAGACGCTGAAGCTCATCGTCGACTATTCCGCGGGTGGACCCACGGACATCGAGTGCCGGATCTACGCCCGTCACCTGAAGAAGCACCTGAAGGGCGACCCCACCATCGTGATCCAGAACCGCGCGGGAGGCGGCGGCAACCTGGCGATGAACTGGCTCTACGAGCGGGCGCGGCGAAACGGCACCGTGATGGGTTGCCAGACCGCCAGCGGCCGTTACCAGGAATGGTTCGTGGGCGATCCCGAGAAAGCGGGTCTCCGGGCCAACATGGAAGAGATCATTCCGGTCATGTTCACGCCGGTGGTCAGTGTCGGCGTGGCCAGAACGGACCTCGATCCGCCCCTCCAGAAGCTGGAAGACATCCTGAAGGTCAAGACTTTCAACGTGGGCGGCTTCCGCGCCGACAGCAGCAAGGACCTCAAGTTCCGCACGTTGTTCGACTTGGCGGGGGTGAAATACAAGTACGTCACCGGATATCAGGGGTCGGCGGACCTCCTGGCGGCGTTCCTCCGCAAGGAGCTCGACTACGTGGACGGCAGCACGCCGTTCTATATTCCGCGGGTGAAGCCCATCGCGGTCGACAAGGGGACCGCCATTCCCTTGTGGTACGGCAGTGACGCCGAGATCCCCGCCATCGCCCCGGGCGTGCCCGCGCACGAGTTCGTCAAGCGGCTTTCCGGCAAGGAACCCGCCGGACCGCTGTGGCAGCTCTTTCAGATCCTGACCAGCTACCGCCAGATTCTGGCGCCGCCGGAGACTCCCAAGGCCGCGGTGGAAGCGGTGCGCGAGGCGTTTATCGCCCTCAGCAAGGACCCCGAGTTTCGCGCCGACTACAAGAAGTCGGTGGGTATCGAGCCGCATATGTTGACCGCGCCCAAGGATATCGAGAAAGCCATGGTGCCGTGGAAGACGGCCGGGGACGAGATGAAGCAGTTCCGCGCCAACTACGTGGACGAAGGACGCAAGCTGGCGGCCAAGAGGTAGACAATCGACCGTCCCGTTGCCGGCCGTCCGCTTCAAGGGCCGGCAACGGGAACTCCGCAAGGGTCTGACCCCTTCCGACAATGCTGGAAGCTGCCCAACTGGGACTTCAGGGCGTGATCGCTTGGCCCGCCTTCGGCTACCTGCTGCTGGGTGTCACGCTGGGTGTGTTCTTCGGCATGGTCCCGGGCCTCTCCGGACTGTCCGGGATGGCCATCCTTCTGCCTTTCACCTTCGATCTCCAGCCCTATGAGGCCATGGCGCTGCTCATGGGCATGTACGCCATTACCTCGACATCCGATACCATCTCATCTGTTCTTCTGGGCGTGCCCGGTACGGCCGGCTCGCAGGCCACCATCATGGACGGCTATCCCATGGCCAAGAAGGGCGAGGCGGCCCGGGCGTTCGGCGCCGCCTACACGGTTTCGGGCTTCGGCGGCGTCATCGGCGCCATCCTGCTGGTCTGCTCGATACCGATCCTGAGCCCCCTGGTGCTTTCGTTCGGCGCGCCGGAGTTCTTCCTGCTGGGTGTTCTGGGCATGGCCATGGTGGGCGCCCTTAGCGGCAATGCCCCGGCCAAGGGCATACTGGTGGGCCTGCTGGCCTTGCAACTCTCCATGATCGGCTATTCGCCCCAGGACGGCATCCCCCGCTTCTGGTTCGGTGCGCCGTATCTCCTGGAGGGGCTTCCCATCGTCCCCTGTGTGCTGGGCCTGTTCTCGCTTCCCGAGGTGGTGGAGCTGGCGGTACGCCGCGGCACCTTGTCGGAGGTGCCGGAGATGGGGAAGGGTCTCTGGGACGGGGTGCGGGACGCGTTCCGGAACTGGTGGCTGGCGCTCCGATGCGCATTCATCGGCGCCTACATCGGCTTCATTCCCGGTCTCGGAGCCAGCATCGTCGACTGGGTGGCCTACGGTCATGCGGTCCAGTCCAACAAGAACCCGGAGGCGGAGTTCGGCAAGGGCGAGATACGCGGCGTGATCGCGCCGGAGAGCGCCAACAACGCCATGAAGGGCGGATCGCTCATCCCCACCATCGCCTTCGGCATCCCCGGCAGCGCCACCATGGCCATCCTGTTGGGGGCCTTCCTGATCCACGGCATCTACCCCGGCCCCGAACTTCTCAGCACCCGGCTCGACGTCACCTTTTCGGTCATCTGGGCACTGGTGATCGCCAACCTGCTGACCGCGGTCCTGTTGATGGGCTGCACCAACCATTTGGCCAAGGTCACCACCATACGGGGCAGCGTGCTGATCCCCATCATCCTGGTGCTGGTGTTCATGGGGTCGTGGATGGCGACCCAGGAACTGGGTGACTGGCTGGTGCTGATGGGTCTGGGAGTGTTGGGTTATCTCATGAAGCGTTGGGGCTGGCCGCGCCCGCCCATCGCCCTGGGCATCGTCCTGGGCCCCATCATGGAACGCTACCTGGATATCAGCGTCAGCCGGTACGGCTGGTCGTGGCTGTGGACCCGGCCCATCGTCGTCGTGCTGATCCTGCTGACCCTGGCGACGCTCTACTATGCGACGCGAGCGCAAGCGCGCCGCCGGTAGGGTCATGTTCCCTGTGAGCCGAGGTATGTGATGCTGCGACGGATCCGCGAGCACTACATCGAGAGCCTGTTCATACTGGCCTTGGCGGTCATGTTCGCCGCCGGCGTGGTCGCGGCCCGTGAGTGGCCGGGGAAGACCGCATTGTTTCCGACGCTGATCGGGGTTGCCGGCTGCATCATCGCCTTGGTCCTTTCGCTGTGGACGGGGATCCGGGGTGGGGAGGAGAAGGCCCCCGACGGTCCGGGGGGCGCCGCGGACATTTTTCTCGACGTGAACCTGCGTAGCGGCGAAGCCCTGAAACGCACCTTCATCATCTGCTTGTGGCTGATCGGAATATTCGTCGGCACCTGGCTTCTCGGACAGCTCATCGCTCTGCCGTTGTTCGTATTTCTCTACCTCAAGGTGGGAGCGGACGAAGGTTGGCTCCTGTCACTGGGGCTTACCGCGTGCGTCGTCGCGTTTCTGTACGGGGTGTTCGATCAGGTGATTCACGCCTCGTGGTACGAGGGCGAGCTGTTCCGCTTCCTGGGCATCGAGCTGTTTTAGGAGCCGGTCGGATTTGCAGCCCCGTAGACCGTTATTCCCGCGAAAGCGGGAATAACGGTGGAGTGGGCAGAGGCCCCTCCACCACCCCTGGATTCCCGCTTTCGCGGGAATGACGGAGAGTGACAGACATGACCGAAACGACGGAAAGAACCACCATTCTCCCCGCGGCCAACCTGCTGCACGCCAGGACCCTGGCCATCGTCGGCGCCTCGCCCAAGGGCAACTGGCCCAACCTGCTGTTTCACAACCTCAAGGCCGCGGCGTTCCCGGGCAAGGTCTTCCTGATCAATCCCAACTACCAGGAGCTCTGGGACGCGCCTTGCTATCCGGGCCTGGACGCGCTGCCGGAGCCGCCCGAGCACCTGCTGATGCTGGTGCCGACCCGGGCGGTGATCCCGACCCTCAGGCAGGCCGCGCCGTTGGGGGTCAAGGCGGCCACCATCTACAGCGCCGGCTTCGGCGAAGGGACCGATCCCAAGAGCCATGAGCGGGGCCGCGAGCTGGCCGAGTTCTGCGAGGAGAGCGGCATCGTCTGTTGCGGCCCCAACTGCATGGGCGCCGCGTCGGTGAACCAGCGCATGATGACCTATGCCCAGCGCCAGCCGTTGCTCAAGCCCGGTCCCGTGGGCGCGGTGTTCCAGAGCGGCGGCTCCCTCGGCAACTGGATGAAGGGCGCGGCGGAGCGCGGCATCGGTTTCAGCTACGCCATTTCCAGCGGCAACGAGGTGAGCCTGGACGTGGTCGATTATCTGTCCTTTCTCATCGACGACGCCGATACGAAGATCATCCTGCTCATGGTGGAGGGCATCCGGCGCCCGAAGACGTTCCTTGAGACCGCGGCCCGGGCGCTGGAGCAGGACAAACCCGTCATCGTGGTGAAGCTCGGCCGCTCGGAGATGGGCAAGCGTCAGGCCATCTCGCACACCGGCTCCCTGGCGGGCGACGACGAGGTCTTCTCGGCGGCGTGCGACCGCTACGGTCTGGTGCGCTGCCACAGCCTGGAGGACCTCACGGAAATGACGCTGGCGTTCCTGCCGGGCCGGCGGCCACGGGGCGGGCGCGCGGCCATCGTGGTGAACTCCGGCGGCATGAAGGGCATCCTGCTGGACCACATCGAGGAGGTGGGGGTCGAGCTGGCCACCCTGAGCGATGCCTCCAATCAGGCGCTTCGCCCCCTCATCCCCGACGACCTGGTGGTGGAAAACCCGCTGGAGTGCGGCGTGGCCGGCTTCGGCAACGAGAACACCTTTGCCGAGATCGTGCGCATTCATGCCGAGGATGACGGCGTGGACCTGCTGGCCATTCACGGCGAGCTGCCGCGCTTCGGCGAAAAGCGCAATCCCGAGCTTCTGAAAAAAATTTCCCGGAGCATCGACAAGCCCATCCTGGCCCATGCCCGTTCCACCTACAGCCTGATGGACGAGAGCCGCGCCTTTCAGGAGGCTTCGGAGTTGCCGCACCTCCAGGGCATCAAGGCCACGCTGCGGGCGCTCAACGGTTTGGGCGCCTACGGCCACCGCCGGCGCGTAGGTATCCCGCCGGTCCCCGCGGCCGACGGCAAGCCGGAGGATCTGGAAGGGGCCGCCTGGCGGCGGCAATTGGCCGCGTGCGGCCTGACGCCTCCGGCGGAAGCCGTGGCCGACACCGCGGCGGACGCCGCCGCCAGGGCCGGGGAGTTGGGCTTCCCGGTGGTGTTGAAGCTCCAGTCGCCGGAGGTGGTGCACAAGACCGAGATCGGCGGGGTGGTGTTGGGGCTGGAATCGGCCGGCCGGGTCGAGCAGGCCGGGGCGGAGCTGCTGGCCAGGGGGCCGGCAGGGTCGAAGCTGCTGGTGCAGGAAATGGTCGGCGGCACCGAGGTCATTCTCGGAGCCCGGGTCGACCCGCAATACGGCCCCTTCGTCATGGTCGGTCTGGGCGGCATCTTCGTGGAGGTGCTGAAGGACGTGGCGTTGCGCCTCATTCCGGTCACCACCGAGGACGCGCGGGCCATGCTCCGGGAGCTCAAGGGCTACCGGATCCTCGAGGGGGTCCGCGGACAGAAGCCCCGTGACGTCGAGGCGCTGGTCCGGGCCGTCACCGGCCTGTCCGGCCTGTTCGCTGCGCACCGGACCCGGTTGAGCGACCTTGAGATCAATCCGCTGATGGTGAAGGAGGCAGGTGCGGGTGTGGCCGCGGTGGACGTGAGAGCTGTCAGACACCGGTAGCGCCGCCGGGGCGGGACCCGGACAGGACCCTCCGAGGCATCATTCCGTTATCAATTCGAACAGTGAGGGAGGTGTCCCCGGCGCCGGATTATCCGTGCGCGGCCTGACCCTCGACGGCATCACCGGCTCTGCAACATGACCTTTCTCGAAAAAATCGCCGCGGTATTGATGGCCGGTTCCTGGGCGGTGACCGCCGCTATCCTGCTGCTGCCCTTCGTGGAGATAGAATACAACCGGGTGGTGGCGGCGGCCGGTATCTACTTCCTGAGTCAACTGATATTCTGGACCGGGTGCGCCATCGGCGGCAGGGAACTGGTGCGGCGCTACCGGCAGCGGTTCCCGTGGCTGTCCTGGCCCGGCGGACTCGGGAGAAAGGGCTGAACGGGCTCGGGGGTTCGGTCAGGTCTCGAAATCCGGGTAGCCCGCCTCGGCCGCCTTGGCCTTGTAGTCCTTCAGCCTTGTAGTCCTTCACTAACTCTTCCCGGTCCATCTCCCTGCGCCAGATCGCCTCGGTGAAGCTCCACAACAGGAACGGGTGCGCGCCCATGGCGTAGAGGCTGCCGTAGTCGCGCCGCTCCAGCGCGCGCCGCTCTTCCGGAGTGAACTCGAGCCGTTCCCCCTTCTCCCATCGGGCCACGAAGCCCGGCGGGTTCTCCACGTAGGCGTCCTCCGCGGCCTCGTTCATGTTCACCACGTGCATGAACTTGTCCGCCAGATACTTGCTCACAGGCTCGTTCCTTCCTCTTTCCGTTTCCAGGCGAAGAACGGTACCGCGGGAAATCCCGCGTCGAGCCCTTCGGCATGGGTGGGAGACGCCCCACCGGCCACGCCCATGGCCATCAGGAAGTTGAGAAAGCCCAGCGTCATGGTGATCAGCACGTCCGGCTGGTGGCGCGCCAGCTCGTCCTGCATCATCGCGATCCGTTCCTGGACCTTGGCCGCCCCCGGCGGTTGCTGCGCCTGCTTGAACAGCCTGGGCGTGGGTGACGCCGAGCATGGTGACCCGTTGCGCCATGATTCGTTTCCTCTTTGCCTGGAATGCCGTCTCGCCGGACCGCGGGGGAAGTGTGCAGATACGGGACATCAACAAGCGGTTGCGTTGGTGGCAATTCCGCCTGAAATCACCCGGACCTTCACCCCTGTCCCTCTTTCACACGGAGACCCCTACCGGTTGCTTGCGTGTACCCGCTCTTGATTCCGGGTATGCCGGGTCAGGGTGGGGTCGAGGACGATCTTGCCGATGATCCGCCCCTGCTCCAGGAGTCCGTGCGCCTCCTTCACGGCTCCAAGCGGCAGGATCCGGTCGATGATGGCGCGTATCGAGCCGCCCGCGGCCAGTGACAGGGCGAGGTCCACGTCGCTCCGGCTCGCTCCCGGCTGCCCGATGATGCGGATGCGCTTGAGGTAGAGCCGTTTCACATCCAGTGGCACGGTGCCGCCGCCGTGGGCGCCGGCGGTCACCAGACGGCCCGCGAAGGCCAGGCTGTTGAAGGCTCCCGGCCACAGGGTCGGATCGGCGATGTTCTCGAACACGACGTCGGCGCCGTGGCCGCCGGTGATGCGAAGCACTTCCTGTTCCAGATCCTGCCGGCGGTAGTTGACGGTGAACTCGGCGCCATAGTCCCTGGCGGTTTCCGCCCGCGAGTCGGAGCCGGCCGCGGCGATGACCCGGGCGCCTCGATGCCGGGCGACCTGCACGCCGCAGCTCCCGAGCGCGCCCGCGGCGCCCATGATGAGCACCCATTCGTTCTCGTCGAGTTGCGCGTGGTTGAGCAGCAGGTTGATGGCCGTGGGGAAGTGACGGGTGATCACCGAGGCTTCGGCGAAGGACAGGTTGTCCGGGATGGTGAAGACGTTCTCCACCGGCACGGTCACGTACTCCGCGTAACCGCCCCAGCGGTCAAGGCCCAGATGCCTGCTCCGGGGACACGAGTCCTCCCGGCCCATGCGGCAGAAGCGGCAGTCGCCGCAGCGTATGGATGCGACCACCGACACCCGCTCGTCGCAACGGGTCTCCGGTACTCCGGCGCCGGTGTCCACGATCACCCCGGCGGGATCCGCCCCGAGCACCACCGGGAACCGGAGATTGGATCGGTAGCTCCCTTCCCGTACCTTGAGGTCCAGCGTTTGATTGACCGAGACGGAATGAACCCGGATCAACACCTCGCCCGGCGCGGGCGAAGGGGTGGGAAGCTCCTCCATCCGCAGCACGCCCGCGTCACCGAATTCGCGTAGGGTAACGGCCTTCATGGGAAGTGAATCTACTATGGAACCGCCTGCGGGTGAACCCCGCCGACCGCGCGTTGACCCCGCGATTCACCCTGTAGTATCCCCAGCCTCATGAGCACGCGAAGCGGAAGCATCGAAGGTATTCTGGAAGGTTTGGGGTCCACGGATCTCCTGCTGAAGACGGACTGGGACGGGTGGCTGGCCATGCCGGCGCCCTACGGCGAGGTAGGGTTCGCCCGCCGGGAGGTGACGGCGCGTTACGCGCGGAACGGCTACGAATGGGACATTCACGGTACGCTCTACACGCCGGACCGGGAGGCGGAACCCGGCCTCGCCGTGGTGGTGTTTCACGGCGGCGCCGGCAGCGAACGCATCATGGATCTGACTCCTGACGGCCGTCCGGGACTGGCGCGGGTGCTGGCGTCCCAGGGATTCGTGACGCTGGCCGTTACCTATCCGGGCCACTACCCGCCCGGCGGGGTCTGGACCGAACCCGTGTCGGAGCGCATGCCGGTCTACCTGCTGGACCGGCGGCTCCCGGCTGGCGAGATTCTGGACCGCAATCTCAAGTGCACGTTCAACACCATCCTGCAGGGTGCCGGTCTCCTCGCTGACCGGCACCTGCCGGACCGCGATGTGCTGGCCTTCGGCCACTCGACCGGCGGACCGATGGCCGCCCACCTGTATCGCTTTTCACGGTGCACGCGCGTGACCGGGCTTCTGGGCTTCGGTTCCGGCGGTCCCGACGGCTGGCGCAAGGAATGGCGCGACCGCACCGGAGCGGAGGAGTACCGCGAGATTCCCGTCGAGCAGATCTCCCGGCGCTCGCCCGAAAGCTTTCGCGCCGCCAGATATGAGGACCCGGAGGACCTGACCCCCTGGGGCGGCCCCGAAGAATACATGGCGTGGGCCGACCCCTTGCGGTCCCAGATGAAGACCAGCCTGTGCGACAACCAGCACAACGCCGCGGTCGGGATCCTCGACCGGTACGTGGAGCGGACGGGTCTCCCGCGGGAGGAGTACCATGATCATCTTCAGGATCCCGATCCCGAGTGGCTGAAGGGTATCGGCGTGCTGCTGGTGGTGGGCGAGAACGACAAGGGGCACTGGATCCGGGGAGACCGCCTGGAGGACAAGCGCGAGATGTTCATGGGCGCCAAGTACGCCGCGGTGACCGGCAGGCGCCACGTTGTCCTGATCCCCCGCTACGGCCACGTGGGCTACGCCGAGCTCTACAACGAAAAGATTGCCCACTTGTGGCTGTGGGCCGTGAAAGAGGGATACTTCGACGGTTAGCGGCGCGCCGGAGCCGCGGCCTTACGCTGTCAGCTTCCGTTGCAGCCACCCGGCCAGCGTGTTCAGCGCCGGCTCGTTGGATTGGCCGGGTACACGGCCCATGTGGCCGCCGTCCGGGAAGATGCGGACTTCCTTGGGGTCGCCGTGCTCCATCAGCAGGTAGAAGTCGTCGATGGGATGCTGGTCGTCGAGCTTGCCGTTGATGAGCAGCAATGGGGCGCACGGCTGGTCGATGAGGCCCTGGGTCACAAGCGAGAGTGGCGGCGCCAGCTTCAGAATCTCGTCGAGGTCCCGGGTGCGGAAGATGTAGCCGCGCGCGTCCAGCAGGCTGGCCGGTCCCATGAGGTACTGCTCCGCCCGGGTCGTCAACGCGGGCCGCAGCCACTCCGCCTGGAACGTCAGGTGCACGCCGCCGCCCCAGTCCACGGCCCCCTTGAGCCGCTTCGCCTCCACGTGGGCGACCTTGGCCGCCCAGTAGCCGCCGAAGCTTCCGCCCATGACGCCCAGGCGGGCGCCGTCCACGTCCGGGCGCGTCTCCAGGTAGTCGAGGGCCGCGGAAAAGGTCCGCTCGGCCTTGGGATCGGACCCGAGAACGGGACTCTCGCCGACCCCGGGCATGTCGATGGTCAGGGTCGCGAGGCCCAGACGGTGGAATGCCTCGCTCGGCCTGCGCCGGTCCTCCTTCCAGCCGTCGACGCCGCCCCAATGGAGCACCACCGGAGGCCGGTGCGTATTGCGGGGGATTTGGAGGTAGCAGATGACCGACTTTCCCCCGAAGGGGATCTCCACTCGCTCCACCGGGGGATCCATGTGCCGGGCCGCCCTTTGGAAATTGCGCAGGGACGCCTGGTAGCAGGCCATCTTTGCCGGCGTTGACGCCACCGGATAGCGGCCGATGCGATAGGAGTCGTAGGCGAGATAGAAGGACTCGCCGCACGGCTCGCCGTTCCTCTCCTGCCGTTCGCCCAGCGCCTCGTAGCGCTCCCCCATCCGGCTCCAGGCCTCCGCCCAGTGGTCGTCCTCGGTGGATTCGAGCCATCCGACCACTTCCTCGGCGTCCTCCGGCTTGACCCACTCGAAGGGGTTGGCGCGTCCGGCGCGCCGCAGGATCTCCGGCTTCAGTTCTTCGAGGGGGCGCATTCTCGATTCCATCATGACCTCCGTGCGAGCGCGACACGAACCGTGGAACAGCTCGGATACCGGAGCTTAGGCGGCGGGTTGGGCAAACACAAGGGTTGTCCGGTAAACTGTAGGACACTACACGGGTGCGCGTATCGTCGTGTCTTTCAGTTGGCGACCCGGATATTGCCCGACGGAGGTTCCCATGGATCAGCGCCAGGTTGGAGCGCAATCGTGACCGCGGAACGAAGGGTCGGCGTCGAGATTCCCGGGTCCGATGTCCAGCAGGTGCTGGGCGACATCCGCCAGGCCGAAACCCTGGGTATCCAGGCCGTGTGGCTGACCACCGGCGGTCCCAGGACCGCGGACAACAACATCCGCCGGGATACGCCCGGCATCCTGGCGGCCGCGGCCATGTGCACCCGGACCATCCAGCTCGGCACGGCCATCGTGCTGACGTGGCCGCGCCATCCCCTCTCCCTTGTGGAGTACTGCGAGGCCATGGCGCAGCTCGCTCCGGGCCGGTTCCGCCTCGGTGTGGGGCCGGGCAACAAGGCGCCCATCGAACGCACTTACGGGTTCGCGTTCGAGCGCCCGCTGGGTCATCTCACCGAATACGTGCAGATCGTACGGGCGGTGCTGCGCGAGGGCGCGGTGGATTTTACCGGACGCCATTATCGCGCACAGACCGCGGACAACCTTCCCGTGGACGTGCCCGTGATGATCTCGGCCGTGCGCCCGAAGTCCTTCGAGCTGGCCGGAGCGTACACCGACGGCGCCATAAGCTGGCTGTGCCCCGGCGCCTATCTGCGTGACGTCGCCGTGCCGGCCGTGGCTGCGGGCGCGGAAAAGGCCGGGCAACCGGCGCCTCCGCTCATCGCCCACGTGGCGCTGAGCCTCCACCAGGACCGGGACGAAGTCGAAGGCGTGGCGAGAGAACGCTTCGACTCGTACATGCGGCGCGATCCCTACGTCGAGATGTTCCGCCTCGTCGGCTTCACCGAAGCGGCGGAAAGAGCCTGGAGCACGCCGATGCTCAAGTCGCTGGTGGTGTCGGGTGACGAAGCGGAAGCGGAGCGGCGGCTGCACGAGCTGTTCGCTTTCGGCGCCGGGGAAATCATGGTCAGCGTGCTGCCCGCGGGCCGGGACCCCGACGCCAGCCGGCGGCGGACCCTGCAATTCCTGGGCGAGTTCGCACGGACCCTGTAAACCCCCGGTCAACCGTTACGTTGCCCGAAAACCTGACGGCTCGTTCTGACGGCTCGTGGACCGTATCGGCGCGGGCGGGTTCGAACCCCGCCTGCGCGCGCCGTCACCGCGTCTTGCCGGCCCCGAACGACGTCCCGCGGCATCGGACCGGTCAGACGCCGGGGCAGGTGGCGGTGACGCCGCCGTCCACCGGCAGCATCACGCCGGTGATGTAGTCGGCGTCGTCCGAGGCCAGGAACAGTGCGGCCTGCGCCACGTCCCAGGCAGTTCCGCCCCGTCCCAGCGGGACGATGGCGTCACGGGCCTGGCGATATTCCTCCGCCGAAGTGAACCCCTTGTGCTCGTAGCTGGGCTTTCCGGCCACGAGACGGCGCGTGAACGGCGTGTCGATGTAACCCGGCAGCACGCAGTTGGCGCGAATGTGCTTGCCGGCGTATTGCAGCGCCAGGTTCTGCGTGAGTTGGTTGACCGCACCCTTGGCCGCGGAGTAGGAGGCGGTGGGCACGTTGACGTGGCGCATGCCGGCGATGGACGAGATGTTGACGATGGCGCCGCCGCCCTGGCGGATCATGACGGGAAGGACCGCCTTGCAGGTGAGCAGCACGGAGGTCACGTTGCGGGCCAGCACCGCATCCCAGTCGTCGCGCTCGATGTCCAACACCCATCGTCCCGGGCCCTGGCCGCCGACATTGTTGTGGAGAATGTCGATCCGTCCGAACGTGCTCATGCAGGCGTCGACCATGTCCGTGACGTCGGATTCCGACGTCACGTCCGCGGCAAAGGCTGCGCACACGCCCCCTTCGGCCTCGATGATGGCGCGGGTTTCCTCCGCCGCCTCCGGACGGAAGTCCACCGCGAAAACCTTTGCCCCCTCGCGCGCGTAGAGCACGGCCGCAGCCTTGCCGTTGCCCCATCCGGGCTCGATGGACCCGGCGCCGGCCACCAGCGCCACCTTGCCCTTCACGCGCCCACCGTGCTTGATCGTTTCCATGCGCCATGCCTCCAAACGTTTCGAATTGCCGAGCTCCGCAGGGGACGGATCCCGCCCGCCACGGGCTTTGAAGTCCCGAGCAGCGACAGCCGGGGCTGGCCGCCGGTATCGGCCGGTAACGCGCGTCCGGGTTCCACGGCGCAGCGCCCTGGGCGTCAGATGTAGTACATGTGCGGCCGCTCGTCCGGCTCACAGATATCGGCGAGGGTAACGCCGTCGATGACGTCCGCCATGGCGGCGGTTGCTTTCCTCCAGGTCTCCAGCACCTTTCGGGCCGCAACCGAGTCGACCGCATATTTCCGCAGGCTTTCCTCCGGCCCGGTCACCGGCCCGCTCAAAACCTCCAGCACCTCCTTCAGCGGAATCCGATCCGGCGCCCGCGTGAGATAGTATCCGCCGCCGGGTCCCCGGTTGGCGTGCACGAGGTCGGCCTGTTTCAGCGAGATCATGATCTGGCCCAGGAACTCTTCGGGGATCCCCTTCCTTGCCGCGATCTCCTTCACCTGAATCGGAGTCTTCGCCTCCCGGCGACGAACCAGTTCTTCCAGGGCCAGAATGCCGTAAGTACCGCGAGAGCTGATTTTCATGCATTCCCTTCGAATCGGTGGCGTATTGCGAGCCTGTACCGTTGCCACCGTCATCGGAGAGGTCGCGGCGCAACGGCAGCGTCTGCCTGCATCAGGGCCGCGATCTCGTCCAGAGTCTCCGGGTTGGCCAGGGCTTCCCGGTTTCGGACCGGCTCATGGTCGAGAATGGCCGACACGGCCTTCTCCACCTTCTTTCCGTTTCGTGTAACCGGCACCTGGGTGATCTGTTCCACGATGGCGGGCACGTGGCGCGGCGTGGCCTGGGCGCGGATGGCCGAACGAATGGCCGCGGCCGTCTCCGGGTCCAGGGCGCCGTCCAGCACCACGAACAAGGCAACCCGATTTTGACCCTCGCGCGTGTAGCCGGCGACGATACTGTCCCGGACGAATGGCAGCCGGTCGACGATGCGATAGATCTCTGCGGTGCCGAACCGGATTCCCGCGGGGTTGAGGGTCGTATCGCTGCGACCGTGGATCACGAAACCTTGCTCGGGAGTGCTGGCCATGTAGTCGCCGTGGCGCCAGACCCCGGGGTAGGTGGCAAAGTAGGTGTCGCGGTACCGGGAGTCGTCGGGATCGTTCCAGAAGCCCAGGGGCATGGAGGGAAACGGTTTCCGGCAGACCAACTCCCCCTCTTCGCCCACCAGCGCCCGGCCGTCCGGGTCGAACACGGCGACGTCCACCCCCAGAGCCGGTCCCTGGATCTGCCCCGGGTACACCGGCGAGATCGGGTTGCCGAGTACGAAGCAGCCGATGATGTCGGTGCCTCCCGAAATCGAGCAGATCTGCGCGTCCGGCTGGATGGCCTGGTGGACGTAGTGGAACCGGGGGGCATCCAGCGGCGCTCCGGTGGAGAGGAGGGTCCGCATCCCGGCGAGCCGGTACTTCCCGGCGGCCCGGAACCCGGCCTTCTCCAGGGTGGCGAGCAGCTTCGGACTGGTGCCGAAGACGGTGACGCCGTGGTCCTCCGCGAGCCGGAACAGCCGGTCCTCCCGCGGGTAGGCGGGGCTGCCGTCGTATAGCACCACGGTCGCTCCCTGGGCCAGTCCGCTCACCAGCCAGTGCCACATCATCCAGCCGCAGGTGGTGAAGAAGAAAACCGTGTCGTCAAGGTCGATGTCGGTATGGAGCTTGTGCTCCACGTGGTGCTTGAGAGCCGTGCCGCCGGCGCCGTGCACGATGCACTTGGGCAGTCCCGTGGTCCCGGACGTGTAGAGGATGTAGACCGGGTGATCGAAGGGAAAGTCGGCGAACGTCGGCTCCGCGCCCTCGGGGTCGAGAAAGGACTCCCACGAAACGGCGCCGCCGGGCAGACAGGGTTCCGTGCCGGGGACCACGACCCAGCGTTCCAGGCCGGGAAGCGAATCCGCCAGCCTGCGGGCCTTTTCCATGCAGTCGTGGAGCTTCCCGTTGTAGAGGTAACCGTCGCACGACAGCAGGACCTTGGGGTGGATCTGGCTGAAGCGGTCGAACACCCCCTGGAACCCGAAATCCGGGGAGGTGGCGCTCCACACGGCGCCCAGAGAGGTTGTCGCCAGCATGGCCACGACGGTTTCCACGACGTTGGGGAGATACCCCGCGACGCGGTCCCCCGGTCCGACGCCGATGCGCCGAAGGGCAGCCTGACAGCGTCCCGTCAGCCCACGGAGCTCCCGGAACGTCACCGTGCGGCATTGCCCGATTTCGTTTTCCTCGATGACGGCGGCGCGGTCGTCGCGGTGCCGCAGGAGCTGACGGGCGAAGTTGAAGCCGGTCCCGGGGAACCAGACTTCGCGGCCCAGGCGATCGGCCGGAGGCATGGAGGGGTCCCCCAGCACGAGTCCCGACGGGGTCCGGCCGGTGGCGTCCAGCCACGCCGCTTCCCAGAACTCCTCCAGCCGTGACACGCTCCAGTGGTGCAGCTCGGCAAAGGAATCGCCGGCGATGTCGTGGGCGGCCCGGAGCCGTTCCCGGAAACGGTACAGATGGGATTGTCGGCGCTGTCGGTCCGTAGGCGACCAAAGGGGCGTCATCCGTCACCTCCCGGACCGTTACGGTCCCAGCCGCCGGCTTCGTTTCTCGGCGCTATGGTCGGGTTCGGCGAAGGGGCAGAAGCGGTTTTTCATGACCACGGTCAGGTTGGGAGTGTCGAATCCGGTTCTCAGGTCGAAGTCCCGGTGCATCACCGATTCCGGATCGTCGGTGTGGACCGCGCCGAAAAGGTGTCCCATCTCATGGATCAGCGCCACCACGTCGTGTGTCAACTCGCGGTTGTCGTACGAGAAGGAATCGCCGACGTGACTGACGATGTAGTTTCCCAGCCCCTGCGTGCAGTTCCCGAAACGGTCGGCCCGCGCCCGTCCGCCCTTGTAGAAATCAAGCGGCTGCCGGGTCAACCCGATGACGACATCGTGCAACTCCCGGCCGCCTGCCCGCGGATACGAGCGCTTGAGGCGTTTCATCAGGATGACCGACGACGTCGTGGTCCCGGCGATGCGCCAGGGCTCGGTGGCCTGATGCGCCAGCCGGATGCCGAAGCGCTCCTCGTAATAGTCCGATGCCGCCCGCAGCAGGTTTCTGGCGGTATCGCGCCACCCGGCGTCCGCCTGCCGGAGCGCCGGGTCGGCCACGAGCTTGACCCGCACCACCCGCATGGGCCGGGAGGTGTCGCCCAGTTGGAGGACGCCGCAACCCGCCAGCAGGAAGGCGCTAAAGACGGACCCGATTATCAAACGGCGCGTTATCATCGGTGAGAAACTCCACGTCGTCCTGCTCCAGCGGGCCGTTATAGTGCGCCCTGCGGATCTTGCCGACCGGGTGGGGAAAGAGGTCCCGGCCGAGGCCGATGGCCCGTCGTTCCATCTTCTTCATGCTCATGCGATCCAACGCCTTGCTGGCCAGGACCACGATGTTCTGAATCTCGCTCAGCACGTGGCCGCGGTTGCCGAACGTGGGAAAGGTGTAGACTTGGGGGAACACGCCGCCCAGCGTCTTGATGGCGGCGCGGACCATGGCGCTGTCCGGCCCCCGCAACGATCCGATGAGATTGAGCACCAGCACGCCTTCCGGCGTCAACTTCCGTCGGGCGGTGTCGAAGAACTCGCGCGTGATCAGGTGAAAGGGCATGTTGTCCGCGTAGTAGGCGTCCAGCAGGATCAGGTCGAAACGGGCCTCGGCGCGCGCCAGGAACTCGCGGCCGTCGCCGCTGTGGACCCGCTGCCGAGCGTCTTCCCGGAAGTGGAAGAACCTGCGGGCCACGTCGATCACGTCGCGATCGATCTCGATGGAGTCGATCTCCATCTCCGGGAACTCCTGGTGGTACTTCTTGGCCATGGAGCCGCCGCCCAGCCCGATGAGCAAGGCATGGGCGGCGTCCGGCCTGAGGGTCAGCCCAAGGGAGGCGAAGCGGGAATAGACCAACTCCAACGCGGTGGGATCTCGCCGGTCCATGGAACTCTGCAGCGTTCCGTCGAAGTAGAGGTACCGGCGCTCCCGGGTTTCTTCCACCCGGATGCGGTGGAAGCCGGTATCTTTCTCGTACAGGGTCTTGGCCCAACCGCGCCCCAGGGGCGCCAGCATGGCCGACATGATGGCTTTCGGCGGCGCCGTAAACGCTTGCCGAAGTCTTTTCCCGCCGTCCGTGAGGGACCCCAGAAGGCGCTGCATGGCGTTATGCGCCCCGGCCGGCGGCCGCGGCAGGAGCCCGTCCGGGCAGGCCCCTACCATTGACTGTAGTGCGAGTCTTCATGGACCAGCGTCACGGGTTCCAGCAGGTTCTCCGGGATCCCGTCGATGAACTGGGACGGACGCGAGAACACCATCCCCAGGGAACGATCGTACTCACGCGAGGGATAGGCGAAGAACAGGTTCTCCTTGGCCCGTGTGGCGGCCACGTACAACAGTCTTCGTTCCTCTTCCAGTTCTTCGAGGCTGTTGGTGTTGTAGTACGACGGAAATCGCCCCTCCATCGCCCAGATGATGAACACGGAATGCCATTCCAGGCCCTTGGCGGAATGGACCGTGGACAGCACCAGGGGGCCCTCGTCGGGGTCCACCGGGAGGGTCTCGTCCAGGCTGGCCGAGGGCGGATCCAGCGCCATGTCGCTCAACAGCCGCTCGATGGTCTGATAGCGTTCGGTCAGGCCCTGGAAGTGCTCCAGATCCCGCAGCCGCCTGGGGTAGTCGTCGGCGTGCTTTCGCTTGAGGATGGGGAGATAGTACTGCATCAGGTACTGGGCCGTATCCGCCGGCCGGGTGCGTTCCGAGCACTCGCACAGGACCTGGCCCAGGGTCTTGATCCCCTGTCCGGCCCGGCCGCGTGTTTCCATCCGCCTCAGGCTTTGGCTTGGGTCTTCTTCACCCAGGATCCGTTCGATGAGCTTGCGGCTCATCCGGGGGCCCACGCCCTCGATCAGCATCAGCACGCGGCTCCAGGATACCGCGTCCCGGGGATTGCTGACGATCCGCAGATGCGCCAGCACGTCCTTGATATGGGCCGTCTCCATGAACTGGAAGCCGCCGCGTTTCACGAACGGGATGTCGTGCCGGGCCAGCTCGATCTCGAGGTCGAACGAGTGGAAGCTCGAGCGGAACAGCACCGCCATGTCCCACAGCGGTACCCCCTCCTCCCGGAGCTCCAGCACCCGCTGGCAGACGAAGCGGGACTGGGTGTGCTCGCTCTCCGCCTGGACCAGGAGGGGTACGTCGCCTTCGCTCCTGCGGCTGAAGAGATTTTTCTCGTAGCGCTCCGCCGCCCGGGTAATGATCTGGTTGGTGAGCCGCAGGATCGGTTGGGTGCTGCGGTAGTTCTCTTCCAGCGGGATGATCTTCGTTCCCGGGAACTGGTTCGGAAAGTCCATGATGTTCCGGAAGTTGGCGCCGCGGAACGAGTAGATGCTCTGGGCGTCGTCGCCCACGGCCATGACGTTGTCGTGGGCGGAGGCCAGCCGGCGGATGATGTCGGACTGCAGGCGGTTGGTATCCTGATACTCGTCCACCATGACGAAACGAAAGCGTTCGGACAACCGGCGCCGCAGATCGTCCTGGTGGTCCAGAAGGTCCTTGAGGCAGGTGAGCAGATCGTCGTAGTCCAGCAGCGACTTCTCGCGTTTGTAGACCTGGTAACGCTCCGCGATGGTCGACAGCTCCACCAGGAAATCCGCGAGGTGCGAGTACTCGCGTTCCACCAGCTCCGTGAGGGGAATCTGCTTGTTGCGCGCGAGGCTCTGGATCTCGTTGATGGTCTGTTTTCTGGGAAAGCGTTTTTCCTTCTTGTCGAGGCCCATCTGGGCGCGCAGGAGCTGGATCACGTCCTCGCTGTCGGAGCGATCCATGATGGTGAAGCCCGGCGCCAGTCCGATGAGTTGGCCGTACTGCCTCAGCACCATGTTGCCGAAGGAGTGGAAGGTTCCCCCGGCGATGCGTTCGCATCGGGAGTCGGTCAACAGGCTCGCACGCTGCAGCATCTCCTCCGCCGCCCGGCGGGTAAAGGTGAGCAGCAGAATCGACCGGGGATCGATGCCCCGCTCGATCAGCCGCGCGACCCGATAGACCAGTGTCCGGGTCTTCCCGGTGCCGGCGCCGGCCACCACCAGCAGCGGACCCTCCAGGAACATGGCGGCTTCACACTGCGCCTCATTGAGCTCCTGGTCGTAGGCGATGCCGGACGTGGTGTGCGAAAGCGCAGGCTCGTTGCTCTTGAGGACGTATTTGCGCGCCAAGCGTCTTCTCCGGATGGTTGCCGGGGCCTGCGGCCTCGCGATCTGCGGAAGCGGATGCGGTGGAGCCCAAGCTCCGAAACACCGGGCAAGGTTAGCACAACCCGTGCCCTCGCAAAAGTTTTGATGTTGCAAACCCCGCGATAAAGAACTAAACAGGCGACGACCCCCTCGACTGGATGCGATGCATGGTGGCCAGTGTCATGACCGTTGCAGTCCGATTCCGTCGTTTCGCCGCAAACTTTATTCCAGGCTTTTTTCTCGGCTTTTCACTGTTTTCAGGGCCGCCGGCGTCCTTTGCCCGGACTCCGCTGGACGGTGTCGTGGTCTCGGATAGCCACGCCGCGGTCAGGGCCGGCATGGAGATCCTCGAACAGGGCGGCAACGCCGTTGACGCCGCGGTCGCCACGGCGTTCGCTCTGGCGGTGGTGGCGCCGGCGTCGTCGGGCCTGGGCGGGGGCGGAGTCATGGTGTTCTATCAGTCGAGGGAGAAGAAGGTTCACACGCTGGACTTCACCGCGGTGTCCCCGGCGGCGGTCCCGGAGCTCTATCGGACGGAAGACGGCGCCCGTGCGGACCGCCCCGAGACCGGGGCCATGGCCGTGGCGGTTCCCGGAAGCGTGGCGGGCCTCACCGAAGCCCTGAACAGGTTCGGCAGCTTGCCGTTGGAGACCGTGTTGGCTCCGGCCATCCGTCACGCGGCGGAAGGGGCTCCGGTAACCCCGCGGCTACGGCAGGTGGTCGAGGAGAATCTGTCGACGTTGCGGCAACGCGCCAATTTTTCGCGCATCTTCCTGAAGGCATCCGGGGCGCCCCGCGAGGTGGGAGAGACGATCCGCCAACCGGAGTTGGCGGAGACCCTCAAGGCCATCGCCCGGGAGGGTGCGGCGGGATTCTACGAGGGGGCCGTGGGCCAGTCCATTGCCGCACGGATCAGGAACGACGGCGGCACCGTGACCCTGGATGATCTCAATAGCTACAAACCCGTCTGGCGCCGGCCGCTGATCGGCCGTTACCGGGACAGGACGGTGATCACGGCGCCGCCGCCGAGCGCCGGGGGCGTGGCGTTGGTGGGTCTGCTGAACGTCATGGAAGGCTATGGTCCGGACCAGTTCCGCCATAACTCGGGGGCCTACCTTCACCTGGTGGCGGAAACGACGAAAGCGGGCACCCGGGACTTGGCGGAACGGCTGGGGGACCCGGATTCCAACGAGGTGCCGGTTCAGCGGATCACCTCCAGGGAACGGGCCTCCGCGGTGCGCAGGCAGATCTCCATGGATCTGGCGGCGCGCCGGCCCGTCACCGTGCGGGCGGCCCGGAAGCGAAGGAACCGCGGCGCCCAGCATGTCAGCGTGCTGGATGGGGACGGCAATGCCGTCTCCATGAGCCTTGCCATCGGCAGCCCGTTCGGCGCCAAGGTGCTGGTGCGCGGAACCGGCGTCATCCTCAACGATCAGATGCGGGACTTCTCGCTTCCCGGCGGGCTCGGGGGCGCCGCCGATGCTCCCAACGCCCTCAAGCCGCGGCGGCGGCCGGCGAACAGCCTGACTCCGGCGATCCTGCTGCGGGACGACCGGCCGGTACTGATCATCGGCGCTTCCGGAGGCCCGCAGACGACCGGGGCGGTGCTGCAGACGATCCTCAATGTCCTGGATTTTCGTATGCCGCTGACCGAGGCCCTCGCGGCCGCGCGCATCCATGTTACGACGGACGTGCCGCCGGCGGTGGAGGTGGAGACGTCCGTGAGCGATGAAGCGGTAGCCGCGCTCGAGGACAAGGGTCACACGGTCCGGCGGGAGCGGCTACGGGGTGCGGTTCAAGCCATTCGGGTCGACGGCCGAAGCATCACCGGCGCGTCGGATCCGAGAAGGTCCGCAGGCGCGCCATGAGGGCGGACCGTCACCGGGCGTCGAAGGGGTTCCTGATGAGGATGGTCTGATCGCGGTCGGGTCCTACCGAGGTGATGACGATCTCCGTTTCCATGAGCTCTTCCAGCCGCTGCATGTAACGCCGGGCATTGGCGGGCAGATCGCTGACGCTTCGGGCTCCGGACACCGGTTCCTGCCAACCCTCGAACTCTTCCCAGACGGGCTCCAGCGACTCCATCACCCGGAGGCTCGCGGGGAAGTGGTGCGACAGGGTGGTTCCGGTCCGGTAGGCGGTGCATACCCGGATCTTCGGCAAACCCGTGAGGACGTCCAGCTTGGTCAGGGCGATGCCGGTCAATCCGTTGAGACGTACGGCGTGCCGCACCGCCACCGCGTCGAACCAGCCGCACCGCCGCGGCCGCCCCGTGGTGGCGCCGAACTCGTCGCCGTCCTGCTGGAGCTTGCGGCCCTCGGGGCCGGTGAGCTCGGTAGGAAAGGGTCCGCTCCCCACCCGGGTGGTGTAAGCCTTGGAGATGCCGATGACTTCGTGGATGTTTCGCGGCCCGATGCCCGCGCCGGAGCACACGCCGCCGATCACCGTGTTGGACGAGGTCACGAATGGGTAGGTGCCGTGGTCGAGGTCGAGCAGGGTCCCCTGGGCGCCTTCGAACAGCACGTTTTTCCCTTCCCGGAACATTGCCTCCAGCAGCACCCCGGTGTCGGTGACGTACGGCGCGAGCTGTTCGCGATAACCGCCGTAGGTGTGGTGGATCTCGTCGAAGTCCAGCGCCTGTTCCTTCAGAATGGCTCTCAGGTAAACGTTCTTCTCCGCGATGTTGTGCTCGAGCCTGGCGCGAAAGGTGTCCTCTTCCAGCAGGTCGATGACGCGTATCCCGACCCTGGCGGCCTTGTCCTCGTAGGCGGGTCCGATGCCCCGGCCCGTGGTGCCGATCTTGCCGGCGCCGCGCATCCGTTCACGGGCCTGATCGATGGCCTTGTGGTAAGGCATGATCAGGTGCGCCTGCTCGCTGATCCGGAGCTGGGAGTCGTCCCGCAGGTGGCCCTGCCGCCGCAGTTCCCGCAGTTCGTGCAACAGGACCTCGGCGTCCAGTACCACGCCGTTGCCGATGACGCAGACCTTGTCCTGGTGCAGGGCTCCCGACGGGATCACGTGCAGGATGGTCTTCTCGCCGTTGACGACCAGCGTGTGGCCGGCGTTGTTGCCGCCCTGGAACCGCACCACCACGTCCGACTGCCGGGCCAGAAGATCGACGATCTTGCCTTTTCCCTCGTCGCCCCACTGGGCGCCTATGACTGCAACGTTCGCCACGTCTCGGGTCTCAGAGCTTCACGGCCGTCGTGGAAATGACCTCGGGCAGTGCCCGGAATCTGTCCAGCACCTCTTTGGGAACGGGGTTGTCCACGTGGATGAAGGAGATGGCGCGGCCGCCGGCCTGCTCCCGCCCGAGTTCCAGCCCGGCGATGTTGATGCCGCTGTCGCCGAGCAGGGACCCCAGGGTTCCCACCACCCCGGGAACGTCGTGGTTGTACGAGACCAGGATGTGGCCGTCGGGGACGGCCTCGAAATAGAAGTCGTTGAGCCGGACGATGCGGGGATTGTTGGCGCCGAAGAGCGCCCCCTCGATCTCCGTCTCCTGATCCTTGGCACGGGTGCGGACCTTGATGTAGCTGGCGAAGTCCCTGGCGCTCTCGCTCTTGGACCGGATCACCTGGATGCCGCGCTCTTGCGCGATGAACGGCGCGTTCACGTAGTTGACCGTCTCGCCCAGGGCGAAGCTGAGAACGCCCTTCAAGACGGCCAGGGCGATGGGTGCGATGTCGTACTGCGCCACCTCGCCGCCGCCCTCGATGCGGATCTCGTCGGGGAACCTGCCCAGCAACTGCACGTGAAGGCTGCCGAGCTTTTCCCCCAGGGTGAGGTAGGGTTGCAGCTCCCGCAGCAGATCCTGACTGACGTTGGGGGCGTTGACCGCGTAGCGGATGACGCCGTCCACGAGGAAGTCCCGGACCTGCTCCGCCACCGCGATGGAGACGTTGAGCTGGGCCTCGTCGGTCGAGGCGCCGAGGTGAGGGGTGGTCACCACCTGGTCCAGTTGCACCAGGGGATGATCCGGCCCCGGCGGCTCGTCCACGTACACGTCCAGTGCCGCTCCCGCCACCTTGCCCTCCTTCAATGCCTCCGCCAGGTCGTTCTCGTCCACGATCCCGCCGCGGGCGCAGTTGATGATGCGCACGCCCGACTTCATCCTGGCGATGGTCTCGCGGTTGATGAGCCCCCGTGTTTCCTCGATCAGCGGCACGTGGACCGTGATGAAGTCCGATCGACGGTACATCTCGTCGAGGCTGACGGATTCCACGCCCATGCGCGCGGCGGCCTCGGGCGGGATGAAGGGATCGTATCCCAGCACCTTCATCCGCAGGCCCAGGGCCCGCTCGGCCACGATGCGTCCCACGTTACCCAGGCCGATGACCCCCAGGGTCTTGTTGCACACCTCCACGCCGGTGAATTTCTGCCGGTTCCAGTTGCCGCTCTTGAGCGAAGCCACCGCCTGGGGGATGTGCCGGGCCAGGGCCAGCATCAGCGAGATGGTGTGCTCGCCGGTGGTGACGTTGTTGCCCCCGGGGGTGTTCATCACCACGATGCCCTTCTTGCTGGCGGCGTCCACGTCGATGTTCTCGACGCCCACGCCGGCGCGGCCGATGATCTTGAGCCGGTCCGCGGCCTCGATGACTTCCGCGGTCACCCGGGTGCCGCTGCGGAGGATCCAGCCGTCGTAGCCGCCGATGATCTCCCTGAGCTCTTCGGGCTTGAGTCCGATCCGCACGTCGACGCCGACGTCCGCCGAGTTGTTCAGCACCTCGAGCCCCACGTCGGGGAGCGGGTCCGAAACCAGCACCTTCATCATGTCGCTCTCACCTCTGCTCCGCGTGCTGACGAACGCGTCGCGATGGTCCATCAAATCCATCGGTCAGTCCAACGCCTCCAGCAGGATCTCCTGGGCCGCGGCCACGCCCCGGCCGAGAGTGACCGGAAACCCGAACTTCCGGAAGGCCATCTCCAGTGCGCTGACGGCCACGATCACGTCGAAGGCGCCCATGTGGCCCACGTGGGCGATGCGGATGACCTTTCCCTGCAGATGGTCCTGTCCCTCCGCGAAAGTGATGCCCATGCGCGCCCGCAGGTAGTCGAGCAATGCGTCGGCGTCGGCGCCCTCGGGTACGTAGAAGCCCGTGGCCGCCGGGCTCGGGTTGTCCGGCGACAGCAGCTTGAGTCCCATGGCCGTGACCGCGGCCCGGGTGGCGCGGGCCATGCGGTCGTGCCGCGCGTAGACCCGCTCCAGCCCCTCCTCGCGCATCAGCTTGAGGGCGGCGCACAGGCCGAATACCAGCGACACCGCCGGGGTATAGGCGGTGGAGCCCCTGGCCTGCCCCTTCCGCTCGCTCTGCAGGTCGAAGTAGAAGCGCGGGGACGAGGTTTCCCGAGTCCGTTGCCAGGCGCGCTCGCCGAGTCCGATGAAGGCCAGTCCGGGCGGCAGCATGAGGGCCTTCTGGGAGCCCGTCACCAGCACGTCGATGCCCCAGTCGTCCATCGGCACCGGCAACACGCCCACCGCGGTGACGCCGTCCACCACCAGCAACGGCCCGCGGTCCCGCGTCAGCGCCGCGACCTCGCGCACCGGATGGAGCGTCGTGGTGGAGGTCTCGCTGGCCTGGATGAACACCCCCTTGGCGTCGGGGTGCGCCCGGAGGGCCTGCTCCACCGCGCCGACCTCCACCGCCGTGCCCCATTCCACCTTGATCTCCACCACGTCAAGGCCGAAGGCCCGGCCTATGCGCAGCCAGCGTTCACCGAACTTGCCGCCGTTGACCACGATGACCGTGTCCTCCGGCGAGAAGAGGTTGGCCGCCGCGGCTTCCATGGCGCCGGTCCCGGACGAGGCCAGGATGATCACGTCGTCCTTCGCGCCGAACAGGGTCCTCAACCCCTGCCGCGCCTCCTCCAGGACCACCGCGAACTCCGGCGTCCGGTGATGGATCATGGTCCGGGCCATGGCCAACTGCACTTCGTTGGGGATGGGCGTCGGTCCGGGAGACAGGAGATATTGCTTGATCATGGGGTTACATCCGCTTGGCCGCAGGGCGGCGTGAATCGTCCCACTCGACGGGAACTGCGCAAAAAAATGCCTGAACCTCTTCGGCACAGAGACCCAGGCGTACGGCCGTCCAGTAGTGAAGCACTCCCCCGTGGTTGCATCCACGTACACGCCAGTTGTGCGATCTTGTTCGTAGCTTGGCCGGGCGGTTTTGTCAATCAGCCGGCCGTTCGAAAGGCGATTTCGTCAGGCCGACCGGCCGCCCCTTCCCATGCGCCGCGCGAACGTATAGATTCCCAGGTTCCCATGGCCACGGCGCAAAAGATCGTCTTCTTCGACCTCGATGGCACCATGCTCCGTTCCCAAAATGGTCATATCGCCTTCAACCGGGCGATTCTCAGGACCTTCGGCTTTCCCGGCGACATCCGCACGATCCGGCCCGACGGCAAGACCGATCCGCAGATCCTGCGGGAGATCTTCGACGTGGCCGGCCGGGAAGTGGAGTGCGGGCCGGCCGACTGGCGGACCTTCAGCGGACATCTGGAGGAGTGCTACAAGCAGGCCATCTCCGAGGGTCCCACGCGGGTGCGGGCGCTGCCCGGGGTGCCCGAGCTGGTGCGCGAGCTGACCGGTGTGCCGGACCTCTGCCTCGGGGTCGTCACCGGAAACATGGAGGTCACCGCCCGTCTCAAGCTCCAGGCTGCGGGCGTGGGCGAGCACATCGGCCCCGGGGCTTTCGGGAGCGACTCCGCCCGGCGCAACGACCTGCCGAAGATCGCCGTGGAACGGTGGCGCCGCCACCTGAACCTTCCGGTGGAGCCCCGCCACTGCGTGATCGTCGGAGACACGCCCAGGGATCTGGAAGCCGCCAGAACCAACGGCATGAGGTGTCTGCTTGTGGCCACCGGCCGGTACCATCCCATGGAAGAGCTCGAGCGGATCGAGCCGGATCACCTCCTGCCGGACTTCTCGGACACCAGGACCGCCGTCGATTCGCTGCTGCGCCTGTTCGATTGATTACGGAGCGGGGTTTCTTCAAAGGCTCTGAGGGAACGTCAGGCTCCGTCAGCGGTTGCATCGCGGCCCGATTCACCGGTATCCTGACAAAATGGTGGTTGGAGAAGACCTTACCGTGCGACGGGCCATCATGGGCATTGTCGCGCTGGTCGTCGTCCTGGTGGCCTGGAACAGTTGGGTGGTGGTCGAAAGCGGTCACGTCGGCGTGGTGCGCACCCTGGGCGCCGTGCAGCCCGAGTCGCTGGCCGAGGGTTTTCACCTGAAGAAGCCTTTTCTGGACCGGGTGGAACTGCTCGACGTGCGCCTGCGCAAGGCCGAGGCCGACGCCAGTGCGGCATCGAAGGACCTGCAGGTGGTCAGCACCAAGGTCGCGGTGCAGTACTCGCTGATCGGCCCCGTGATGCCGCTGACCTACCAGAGGATCGGGGCCCAGGCGGAGGTCGTCGAGCGCAACGTGATCTACCCGGCCATCCTGGAGTCGGTCAAGTCCATCACCGCCAAGTACACAGCCGAAGAGCTGGTCACCAGGCGTGCCGAGGTGAAGGTCCAGATCCAGCAGGCCATCGAGTCCAACGTGGACACCACCCTGGCGCAGAAGGAAGTCATGGGCGCGGTCGCGCTGGCCAACGTGGCCATCACCGATTTCGAGTTTTCGGCCGAGTTCAACCGCGCCATCGAGGAGAAAGTCCGCGCGGAGCAGGAAGCGCTGAAGGCCCAGAACGAGAAGTTGCGCCGCGTGACGCAGGCCGAGGCCGCGGCCGCGGAGCGTACCCTGGCCGCGGACGCCGAGGCCTACCAGATCGAAGTGGAGTCCAAGGCGCGCGCCGAGGCCATTCGCCGGGAGGCCGAAGCGCTGAAGGACAATCCCGACCTGATCCAGCTTCGGATCGCCGAGAAGTGGGACGGCAAGTTGCCGCAGTTCTCCGGCGGCAACGCCATTCCTTTCCTCAACATCGATGCCCTGAAGGGCAGACGGGACGACTGAGCGACCGCTTGCGCCCGTTGCCGTGGCGGTGGTCGAAGTCGGGTTCGATTCGAGTTCATTTCGGATTTGTCTCGCACGCTGTTCGATAGGGAAGAGTAAGGCGGGTCGGGAGCGCTCCGTCGTTTTTCACCCATACCGGCGAAGTCTCTCACGGATGATCATTGTCCATGTCCACGCCCTATCGTGACATCCTGAAGAAGCTCCGGCTGGCATTTCCCCAGCCCGTATCCGACCCGATGCACGATTCGTATTTCGTGCACTCCATCATGCGCGCCGTGGACCAGGTCGACGCGCTGAAGACGCATTTGCCCACCCTGGGCGCCATCGTTCCCGGCGATTTCGAGGAGGCGAGGAACGCGGCCTTGCCCGCGGACATGTCCTCGGTGGAGGCCGTCACCGCCGAGATCGTCGGCTATATGCGCGGCATGACCATCTTCGGTCACCCCCACACCCAGCAGAACGTCGTTCCTCCGCCCACCATCCCGAGTCTGATCGGCGTCCTGCTCGCCTCGCTGTACAACCCCAACGTCGCCTGGGATGAATACAGCCGGCTCGTGGCGCTGGCCGAGGTCGAGGCCGTCGGCATCACCGCCGGATTGGTGGGGTACGACCGGGAACGGGCCAGCGGCGTGTTTACCTTCGGCGGCACCGGAACGTCGCTTTACGGGGTGAAGATCGGACTGGAGAAGGCCTGCCCGCAAGCCATGCAAGAGGGCGTGCCCAAAGACGTGGTGGCGTTCGTCTCGGATACCGGGCACTACTGCGCGATGAACGTTGCCGGGTGGCTCGGAATAGGCGCGAATCATCTGATCACGATCCCCACCACTGCCGAAAACGAAATGGACCTGACCCGGCTCGAGGAAGCCGCCCGGGCGGCGCTGGACGGCAACAAGAGGATTGCCGCCATCATCGCCACCCTGGGAACCACCGACTCGTTCGGGTTGGACGATCTCCAGGGTATCGTGGCCCTCCGAGACACCTTGGTGGATGAATACCAGCTCGCCTATCGCCCGCACGTTCACGCCGATGCCGTCATCGGCTGGGCCTGGTCGGTGTTCAACGACTACGATTTCGAGCAGAACCCGCTGGGGTTTCGACCGCGCACCCTCCGGGCCCTGGCGGGCGCCTGCCGTCGCATGCGTCATTTGTCGCTGGCCGATTCCATCGGCATCGACTTCCACAAGACCGGCTTCGCGCCGTACATCTCCAGCCTTGTCGTCGTCAAGGACCGTGAGGACCTGCTACGGGTGGCGCGGCACCCGGAACAGATGCCCTATCTCTATCATTTCGGCGAGCACCGGCCAGGCATGTACACTCTCGAAACCTCCCGGGCCGGCGCCGGTCCGCTCGCCGCCGTCGCCAACTACCGCCTGTTCGGGCGTCAGGGCCTGCAGGTGGTGCTGGGGCACATCGTGGAGATGGCGCAGCTCCTGCGTGAACACCTCGAAGGACATGAAGGCACCACCGTGCTCAACCGGGACAACTTCGGCGCCGTGACTCTGTTCCGGGCCTATCCGCCGGGCGTGGACACCTTCGCCATCAAGAGCCAGGAGTTCGACGACCCCGCCTTTCGCGACACCTTGCTGGACCACAACCAGTGGAACCGGAAGATCTTCCAGTACGTCCACTCCGAGGCCATGGCCGGACGCGGCGTCGTCATTTCCTCCACCGATTGCTATCGACACACCCGCTACGGGGAGCCTATCTACGCGTTGAAGTCGTACATCCTGTCGCCGTTCATCGACGAGCAGGACATCGAGGTGGTCGTGGCGAAGATCCTGGAAGCACGGGAAAAGGTCGCGTAAGGCGCGGTCAGGCGACGCGTACGAATCGAGTCCGACCGTTAGCCCGAGAGATGAATCTGTTGTCCGATCCGTTCTTCGAGCAGCCTGTCCTGAACTCGCCTTACGCGTATCCGAGCCGGCATTGGGAACTGGACGAGACCGGCCAGCCGACCCGGAAGATCATCGAACGCCGGAGGCCGGCCCAGTTCATCACGCCCATCCCGAAGCCCAGGAAGCGCAAGGGAACTTCGGCGGAGCAGGCCGCCCTCGTGTTCGGCGACGGGAAAGACCTTTCCACCGAGAAGCAGCAGTACGAGCACACGGCCATCATCAACAGCGTGCGCCAGCAGGTGGACCGGTGGCGCAGCCTATCGAATCCGAGTCAGTGGCAGGTGACCCCGGAGACCGCTCGTCTGCTCCGGCACTGGCGGAGCCACCGCTTCAGCGGCATCCGGCCCTTCTTTTGCCAGGTCGAGGCGGCCGAGACCGTGATCTGGCTCACCGAGGTGGCGCCGCAGGCAGGCCGCGCAGCCAAGGGGTTCCTCGACCACCTAGCCAACGCCAACAACGACGCCAATCCGGATCTGCAACGGCTGGCGCTCAAGCTGGCCACGGGCGCCGGCAAGACCACGGTCATGGCGATGCTGATCGCCTGGCAGACCGTGAACGCGGTCCGCCACCCCCAGAGTCGCCGGTTCACGCGCGGCTTTCTGGTGGTGACGCCCGGCATCACCATCAAGGACCGTCTTCGGGTGCTGCAGCCCAACGATCCGGACAGCTACTATCAGAGCCGCGAGCTGGTCCCCAGCGACATGCTCCCGGACCTTCAGAAGGCAAGGATCGTCATCACCAACTACCACGCCTTCAAGCTGCGTGACCGCATGGAGCTTTCCAAGGGCGGGCGCTCCCTGCTCCAGGGGCGGGGTCAGACGCTTGCGACCGTGGAGACCGAAGGGCAGATGCTTCAACGCGCGATGCCCGAGCTCATGGGCGTGAAGAACATCCTGGTGCTGAACGATGAGGCTCACCACTGCTATCGCGAAAAGCCGGGCGAAGGGGAGGAAGGCGCGCTTACGGGCGACGACAGGAAGGAGGCCGAAAAGAACACCGAGGCCGCCCGCTTGTGGATATCGGGGCTCGAATCGGCGGTCAGAAAGCTGGGTGTCAACCGGGTGATCGATCTCTCGGCAACGCCGTTCTTCCTGCGCGGTTCAGGCTACGCCGAGGGAACGTTGTTTCCATGGACGATGAACGACTTTTCGCTCATGGACGCCATCGAATGCGGCATCGTCAAACTTCCCCGCGTGCCCGTGGCCGACAACGTCCCCGGCGACGACATGCCGAAATTCCGCAGTCTCTGGGAACATATCCGAACCGACATGCCGAAGAAGGGGCGGGGCAAGGCCGCGGATCTCGACCCCTTGAATCTGCCGACCCTCCTCAAGACTGCCCTGGAGGCCCTGTACGGGCACTATCGCAAGACCTTCGATTTGATGGCGGACGCGGGCATCGAGGTCCCGCCATGTTTCATCGTGGTCTGCAACAACACCTCCACCTCCAGGCTCGTCTACGACTACATTTCCGGGTTCCAGCGCGAGAACGCCGACGGTTCCACCACGTTCCAGAATGGAAACCTGGAACTGTTCCGCAACTTCGACGAGTATGGCAACCGATACCCGCGGCCGCGTACGCTGTTGATCGACAGCGAACAACTGGAGTCCGGGGATACCCTGTACAAGGATTTCCGCAAGATGGCCGCGGACGAGATCGACCGTTTCCGGCGGGAGATCACCGAGCGCACCGGCGACCGTCACCATGCCGAGAACCTCAGCGATCAGGACCTTCTCCGGGAGGTCATGAACACCGTCGGCAAGCCGGGGCGGCTGGGAGATTCGATTCGCTGCGTGGTGTCCGTGTCGATGCTCACCGAGGGATGGGACGCGAACACGGTCAGTCACGTGCTCGGCATCCGCGCCTTCGGGACGCAGTTGCTCTGCGAGCAGGTCGTGGGCCGCGCGTTGCGTCGCCAATCCTACGACCTCAACGAAGACGGTCTGTTCGACGTCGAATACGCGGATGTCCTGGGCATACCGTTCAACTTTACCGCGAGGCCTGTCGTGGTCCCGCCCAAGCCGCCGCGGGAGACGGTTCAGGTAAAGGCCGTCCGGCCCGAGCGCGACCCGCTTGAGATCCGTTTCCCGCGCGTGGCGGGCTACCGGGTGGAGTTGCCGCAAGAGAGGCTCAGCGCCGATTTCAATGACGATTCGGTGATGGAACTCTCCCCCGACCTCGTGGGACCGTCCATTACGACGAACCAGGGCATCATCGGCGAGGGAATCGACCTCGATCTGGTTCACACGGGAGATCTGCGTCCCTCGACCCTGCTGTTTCACCTGACTCGACGGCTGCTCTGCACCAAGTGGCGCGATCCGGGTGAAGCGCCCAAGCTTCACCTCTTCGGGCAGCTCAAACGCCTGACGAAGCAATGGCTCGACGGTAGCCTCGTCTGCAAGGGGAACACCTGGCCGGCCCAGCTCATGTACCAGGAGTTGGCCGACATGGCTTGCGAGCGCATCACCGCCGCCATCACGCGGGCGGAAATCGGCAGCCGCCCCGTCAAGGCGGTGCTGGACCCGTACAATCCCATGGGCTCCACCGCCCACGTGAATTTCACCAGCTCACGGACAACCCGATGGAAGACCGCCCCCGACCGCTGCCACGTCAACTGGGTCATTTGCGACAGCGACTGGGAGGCCGAGTTCTGCCGGGTGGCTGAATCCCATCCCCGGGTCAAGGTCTACGTCAAGAACCACAATCTCGGCTTGGAGGTTCCCTATCGCTACGCGTCCGAAGCGCGGATCTACATCCCGGACTTCATCGTTCTCGTGGACGACGGCCTCGGCGACCTCTTGCAGCTCATCATCGAGATCAAGGGCTACCGGAGGGAAGACGCCAAGGAGAAGAAGGCCACCATGGACACCTATTGGGTGCCGGGCGTAAACCATCACGGCTGCTACGGCCGGTGGGCCTTCGCCGAGTTCACGGACGTCTACGAGATGCAGGCGGACTTCGAGGCGAGGGTCGAAGCAGCGTTCAACGAAATGATCGAGAAGGCGGCTGCGGACGGAAACAGATTGCAGGCAACGCCATAAGCCGTGCACATTGAATTGATGTCATCGAATCAGATCATGGACGTAATCGTGAGAGAAACGTCACCTTGAAAATCGGCGGTTAGTTAGACATGCCGAAACAGGAAAAGGGCAAACATGGAGTACACGGCAATCGTGAAGCACTGCGGCGAATGGTGGATAGGCTGGATTCAGGAGGTGCCCGGCGTCAATTGCCAAGAGCGCACTCATGAGGAATTGCGCCAAAGCCTTGCCGATACACTCGCCGAAGCGCTCGAACTCAATCGGCGCGATGCCCTGGTCGCCGCAGGCGACGACTATAAGGAGGAGAAGGTCGTCGTCGCATGAATCGAATTGACCTTGTAAGGCACCTTCAAGAGCAGGGCTGCGAACAGATCCGTGAAGGAAGACGGTACTCATGGTGGCGCAATGAGCGTGGCGACCGGCGTTCTGCCATTCCCGACACCGGGAAATCAACGATATCCTGGTTCGAAAGATCTGCCGGAATCTCGGAGTCGATCCGGTCAGATAGAGTGTAAAGGAACGCAAGAAAGCCGGAACAGCCCATGAAGCGGTCACGCAAGAATCCCAAGATCGTCGACATTCTCACCCACGGCGAGGCGTCACGAAAGAATATCCCCACGGCCGAGTATCAGGCCTTGATGAGGAAGGATGACGAGAGCCCGGTCCAAGTCGCTTACGAGCGCCGCAACCGCGACCTTGACCCGCAGCTCGTCTGGCGCGGCAAGGACGTGCAGGACTGGTCCGACCTCGTGGTGCAGGCGCCGCCGCTCTTCATACAGGAAAAGGTCCACCCGAAGGCGCTGATCGACGATTTGCTGCGTCGGAGCAGAGAAGCGAAGGCGGAGAAAGCCGCCGACGGGTCCGGCTTCCAGCCTGACCTGTTCGCCGATTTCAACGGCCTGCCCTCCGATGATGCCAAGACCGAGTTCTATCAGCATGACGCCAACTGGTCGAACCGCATGATCCTGGGCGATAGCCTGCAAGTGATGGCGTCGCTGGCGGAGCGCGAGGGGCTGCGCGGCAAGGTGCAGTGCATCTACATCGATCCGCCCTACGGCATCAAGTTCAACTCCAACTTCCAGTGGTCCACCACCAGCCGCGATGTCAAGGACGGCAACGCCGCCCACATAACGCGCGAGCCGGAGCAGGTCAAGGCGTTCCGGGACACGTGGCGAGACGGGATTCACTCGTACCTGACGTATCTGCGCGACCGGCTGACGGTGGCGCGGGACTTGTTGACGGAGAGCGGTTCGGTGTTCGTGCAGATCGGGGATGAGAATGTGCACCGGGTGCGGGCGGTGATGGATGAAGTGTTCGGGGAGGACAACTTTGTCGTAGACATTCTGGTTCAGAAAACTGGAAGCCAAACGGGTACGTATCTTCAGTCCAATGTCGATTATGTTCTTTGGTATCGCAGATCAAGCAGGATGAAGTATCGTCCGCTGTTTCTGGACAGAGATATCGACGGAAAAGGCGGTCATGGTTACACGAACTATCAACTTGAGCCGGGCGTCGATATTCCTATTACAAAAGTATCCGAAAGAATCGACTCGAAGGAATTATCGGCGGATTGGATTTGGTGTTCATATCCACTGACATCTGAAGGCTTTCGTGTATCGACAACGGTCGACTTCCCATTCAATGGCAAGACCTTCCATCCTGGGAAAAGTCGTCACTGGGGCGTCGTTGTCGAGGGCCTGCAGCGCGTTGGAAGGGCTGGGCGGCTTCTCACAGAGGGAAGTCAAATACGTCTGAAACGATTTTTCGGAGACTCAACTGTTGTACCGCTTGTCGCATCGTGGACCGATGTGGGAGGAGCAAGCGGCGCAATCTACATTGTGCAAACCAACACGCGCGTGATTCAACGCTGCGTCCTCATGACCACCGACCCCGGCGACTTGGTTCTCGACCCGACCTGCGGCTCCGGCACCACCGTCTATGTCGCCGAGCAGTGGGGTCGGCGCTGGATCACCATCGACACGTCCCGCGTCGCCTTGGCGCTTGCCCGCGCCCGCATCATGGGCGCGCGCTATCCTTGGTACGTGCTTTCCGACAGCCGCGACGGGCAATTCAAGGAAGCCGAGATCGCCGGTAAGGCGCCCTCCGATGCGCCCACCTA
This sequence comes from uncultured Binatia bacterium (SeqCode), assembly GCA_965214905.1. Lineage (GTDB taxonomy): Bacteria > Desulfobacterota > Binatia > UBA9968 > JAJDTQ01 > JAJDTQ01. The sequence continues at coordinate 446,368 of OZ243984.1, read as the reverse complement.
CAGCGACATCCGCCAGGGTTTCGTGTACGAGCGGGTGCCCCACATCACCCTCAAGTCCATCGCCAACAACGCCGAGATCGACGTCATCTGGGAAAAGTTCCAGCAGACGCTGGAGCCGTTGCGTCAGAATCTCAACGAAGCACTGAAGGAGAAATGGGAGGAGTGGGAAATCCCTCGCGAAGCCGGTGACGACTGGCCCGACCAGACGAAGGAACTTCACACGCAATGGTGGGCGCAACGCATCGCCCGCCAGCACGAAATCGACGCGTCCATCGCCGCCGGCGCCGACTACGAGTACCTCTACGACAAACCCTACCAAGACAACGGGAAGGTCCGTGTCGCCGGGCCGTTTACGGTGGACAGCCTGTCGCCGCACCGCGTGCTGGGCGTGGATGCGGACGACGAGTTGATCGACCATGTAGCCGAAGCCAGGCTCGGCTACGGCGAAAAGCAGGACTTCGTCGGGATGATCCTGGAACACCTCAAGACCTCCGGGGTTCAGCAGGCGAGCAAGGAGGACCGGATCTCGTTCTCCGGGATCAAACCCTGGCCGGGCGACCTCGTCTGCGCCGAAGGCGTCTACCGTGAGGGTGACAGCGACTCCGGTTCCGAGAAGCGCGCCGGCATCTTCATCGGTCCCGAGTTCGGCACCATCTCCCGTCCCGATCTTGTACAAGCTGCCCGTGAGGCCGCAGACGCGGGCTTTGACGTCCTGATCGCGTGCGCCTTCAACTACGAAGCCCACTCCACGGACTTCGACAAGCTGGGCCGGGTCCCGGTCCTGAAGGCGCGTATGAACGCCGACCTCCACATGGCCGACGACCTGAAGAACACTGGCAAGGGCAACCTCTTCGTGATCTTCGGCGAGCCGGACATCGACATCATCCATGCGGATGGCGGTCAAATCCAGGTCAGGATCAAGGGCGTGGACGTGTTCCATCCCAACACTGGCGAGATCCGCAGCGACAGTGCTGACGGCATCGCGTGCTGGTTCATCGACACCGACTACAACGAGGAGAGCTTCTTCGTCCGTCACGCCTACTTCCTCGGCGCCAACGACCCCTACAAGGCCCTCAAGACCACCCTCAAGGCCGAGATTGATCAGGAAGCCTGGGAAACGCTCCGCAGCGACACCTCCCGGCCGTTCGACAGGCCGACTTCCGGCCGCATCGCGGTGAAGGTGATCAACCACCTCGGAGATGAAGTCATGAAGGTATTCCGGGTGTGAAGCTGCCGTTACGACCCAGGATGGCGCCTTATGGCTAGCGGCGAACAAATCAAAGCACTGCTGAAGTCGCACCTTGAGGGTGATGACGACCGCTTCTTTGCCGTCGCCATGCAGGTGGCGGCTCATGAGGCGCGGCTGGGCCACGGGAAATTGGCCAAAGAGTTGCGCGCCATGGTCGATGAGGCCAAGGGCCGGATCGGGGCGGTTCGGCCCGTACCCATCGGCCGCCCGCGCGGGGAACTCGCGAACCTTCTGGAAGCCTCATACCCAAAGGCCCGGCTGGGCGAGATGATTCTCAGCGATGCTCTTGCCGATCAGATCGGACGGGTCATTCGCGAGCAACGCCATGCCGGACGGATTCTGTCCCATGGCCTTTCGCCGAGGCGGAAGTTGCTGCTGATAGGTCCTCCCGGCACAGGCAAGACCTTGACGGCTACGGTTTTGGCGGGTGAACTCCGCCTTCCTCTCTTTCAAGTGCGACTGGACGGGCTCATCACCAAGTTCATGGGAGAGACAGCGGCCAAGCTACGGCAGATATTCGATGCGACGAGTCGAAACCGGGGCGTCTACTTTTTCGATGAGTTCGATGCCATCGGTTCCCAACGGGGTCTTGCCAACGACGTGGGTGAGATCCGTCGGGTACTGAACAGCTTCTTGCAGATGATCGAACAGGATGGCTCTCACAGTTTGGTGGTTGCGGCGACCAATCATCCGGGAATACTCGATCCCGCGCTTTTTCGCCGCTTTGACGATGTCTTGGATTACGAGTTGCCGGGCAAGTCCCAGATAGCGGCCCTGCTGAAGATGAGGCTTGTCGGATCGGTTGCCAAGGAGTTCCCATGGGAGGACTTGGCAAATTCGGCACGGGGATTGAGCTACGCAGAGGTTACCCGCGCCGCGCACGAGGCTTTGAAGGACGCGCTGATCCACGATCGAGGCAGAATCCGTACAGAGGATATTCGGACCATGCTCACCGAGCGCAGGAGCATTGCCGAGAGGTTGTCCACTCAAGGGGAATAAGGGGAGGGACAGGGCACCCAATGGCGGAGGCGAGGACGGGTCGGCACCGGCACTTCATTCTTGAGGGCATCACCGAAACAGAGGCGTACCGTCGCCCGGGAGGTGGCGGGCAACGCAAACCGATCCCCGAACAGGACCGGACGCAGCATGGCGGAGCGTTGCTGAACCAGGTTCAAGAGTGTCGAAGTGCCGCCGAAGCCGCCCGAGAGATCCATCGGAGCGCCGGGCTTGAGGCGGGTCTGGGCCTCCATGTCGAATTCGAAAGTTTTCCCGACGTTGAGTTGGCTTTCGAGAGCCTGGCGAGAGAACGTCAGGGTATCGAATTGCTGAACGTACGTCATGACGAAACTCGAACCTCTGCTACCGTTTTCGTCCCTGACGGCAAGCTGGGCCATTTCGAACGCCTCATCAGAGACTATTTGGAGGAAAAGCGGGACCGCGCTGGCCGTCCCCGTGACAACAGGCGCTTGATCGATGCCATCCAGCAGATCCGAGCGGCAAGCATTCGGGCGCTTTGGACTGACGATGACGAGGCGTTCCCGACCGCCGAGGAAGGTCCGTTGTGGTGGGAGGTATGGCTGCCACGGCCAGTTCTGCCGTCTGACCCCACAGCCTCGGACCAGTTGTTGCGCCCGGATGCCTTCCGGGAGAGAGCCGAAGCCCAGGGAATGCGGGTGGCGCAAGGAGAAGCGCGATTTCCGGAGCGTACCGTGTTATTGGTCCGTGCAACCCCTGAAGACATGCAGCGCTCGATGGTCACGCTCAACAGCATTGCCGAGTTGCGACGGGCGAAAGAGACGGCGGAGTTCTTCGATTCCCAGCATCGTGATGAACAGCGTGCGTGGCTTGACGATCTCCTTGCGCGAACACGATTCGCTAGAGAGGCGGAGCAGACGCCTTACGTGTGTCTGCTCGATACGGGTATCAATCGAGGGCACCGATTGCTCGCCCCGGCCCTCGCCGCCCGTGACCTCCATACCGTCGAACCGGGGTGGGGGACTGATGACGCCGAGGGCCACGGAACGGAGATGGCAGGTGTCGCTCTGGCCGGCAACTTGACGGAAATCCTCGAAAGTAGCGATCCGGTCGAGATTGATCATCGACTCGAATCCGTCAAGCTACTACCCAAGGGTGGCGCGACCGGAACGGATCCCCGTCACCACGCGTACTTGACGGTCGAAGCCGTGTCGCGCCCCGAGGTCACGGCTCCGTCGCGGCTCCGAGTCTTCGGAATGGCGGTCACGGCCCGTGACAATCGAGACCGTGGGCACCCGTCCGCTTGGTCGGCGGCGGTCGATTCACTGGCGGCGGACGTTGACGGATACGGAGCCAATCCGCGGCTACTCGTCGTGTCCGCCGGAAACGTGGACGACCCGAACGCATGGCCGCATTATCCTCACAGCAACGACACGGACGGGGTTCATGATCCTGCCCAGGCCTGGAATGCCGTCACCGTCGGCGCCTATACGGATCTCGTGCGGATTACCGATCCAGATGCAACCGGGTACGCGCCGATCACCCACGGGGGAAACTTGAGCCCTTTCAGTACAACATCTCTGACATGGGATCGCTTCTGGCCGAACAAACCGGACATCGTGCTCGAAGGTGGTAACGCGGCCAAGGATTCCCTAAGCGCAGTATCTTTGTCCAGTCTGAGCCTTTTGACAACGAACTATCGTCCCGCGGATCGACTCTTTACGACGACCAACGCGACTAGTGCCGCCATGGCGCTTGCGTCCAGACTAGCGGCACAGGTAATGGGCGCCTATCCCGAACTATGGCCGGAAACAGTGCGTGCGTTGATGGTACATTCCGCAGAATGGACTGATGCCATGAAGCGTATGTTTCTACCGGTGCGGAGGCGTCCGTCAAAGCTGGACTATGAGAAGCTACTTCGGCGGTGCGGATTCGGCGTCCCGGACATCGACAGGGCGCTTTGGAGTGTTGAGAACTCATTGACGATGGTCGTTCAGGAAAGCCTGCATCCTTTCAGGGGTACGTCGGGCAACCGGGCCATCCTGCGCGACATGCATCTCCATACCCTCCCTTGGCCGCGCGATGTTCTGGAGAGCCTGGGCGACACACAAGTCGAGTTGCGGGTCACGCTGTCCTACTTCATTGAGCCCAACCCATCGCAACGGGGTGTCCGGTCGCGGTACCGGTATGAATCCCACGGCCTCCGTTTTGACGTAAAACGCCCCCTGGAATCGACGGGCGACTTTCGCCGCCGAATCAATTTGGCGGCCAGGGATGAAGAGGCGGGGGGCGGCGGGAGCGGTGGCGACCGGTCATGGCTGATCGGAGGCCGAGGACGCCACAGAGGTTCGTTGCACGGAGACATCTGGCGGGGAACCGCGGCAGAGCTCGCGGACCGGGGTTCTGTCGCAGTCTATCCCACTGCGGGCTGGTGGAAGACGCGACCTGGGCTGGAACGGTACGATCAGGCGGCCCGGTATGCCTTGATCGTCAGCATAAAGGCGCCGGCGGTGGATGTGGACCTCTACAGCGAGGTTGCAAATCTGATCGCGGCGACGGTGAACGTCGAGACCTGAGATGCGCTTCCTCATCGCGGACACCTTTACCGACAGCCTTGCCAAACTGACTGGTGACGAGCAGAAGGCAGCCAAGACCACGGCCTTCGACCTGCAGGCCAATCCTTCCCAGCCAGGGCTCGGCTTCCACAGGGTCGGGAAATCGAAAGATCCCGGTTTCTGGTCTGTGCGCGTGAGTCTTGATGTCCGGATCATCGTACATCGGACCCCCGACAGCACAGTCCTTTGTTATGTAGACCACCACGATGCCGCTTACAAGTGGGCCGAACGGCGCAAGCTGGAAGTCCACCCCAAGACCGGCGCAGTCCAACTGGTCAAGGTGCGGGAGACGGTTCAGGAAATCGCGGTCCCGAGAGTTGTGGAAACAGGACAAGACGTCCAAACGAAGCCGCCGCTGTTCACCGACATAACCGACAGTGATCTCTTGGGCTACGGTGTCCCGGATGAGTGGTTGAATGACGTACGCACAGCCGATGAAGACAGTATCCTGGACTTGGCCGTGCATCTGCCGAATGAAGCGGCAGAGGCGCTGCTGGAATTGGCGGTCGGCGGTACGCCTCGAACGGCGCAGGCGTTGGCCACGCCGTTCGAACAAACGGCGCAGGCGTTCGAATTTTTCAACTTGGTAGCGGAACCCGAAGCGGAATACAGAGGGACCCTGGCCCTCGACCCCTTTAAGCATCCAGACGCTCAACGTCGTTTCCGTGTCATGCACGATGTCGCGGAGTTGGAGCGCGCGCTTAACTATCCTTGGGAGAAGTGGGCCGTGTTCCTTCATCCAGTGCAGCGTCAGGTTGTGGAGAAGCACTTCAGTGGTCCCGCCCGTGTGTTCGGCACCGCCGGCACTGGCAAGACTGTCGTCGCAGTCCACAGAGCCGCGTACTTGGCCCGCGCCAACCCCGATGCCAGGGTCTTGCTGACCACCTTCTCTGACACTTTGGCCGATGCCCTTCATGCCAAGCTCAAGCTATTGATCCACAACGAGCCGAGACTCGCAGAGCGTGTGGAAGTCGAGGCCATCAACGCAGTCGGTGAACGGCTTTATCGTGCACAATTTGGTTCCCCACGGATCGCAACACGGGAACAGATCGTGGCGCTACTCGTTAATGCAGCGGACCAAGCAGGGAGTAATGACTTCAAGCCCCGATTCTTGCTGAACGAATGGGAAAACGTCGTCGATGCATGGCAGTTGGGAAGTTGGAAGTCTTACCGCGATGTACGACGGCTCGGTCGAAAAACGCGACTTCCTTCCGACCGCCGTTTGGCGCTCTGGTCCATTTTCGAGCGGGTCAGGGACGAACTTCGGAACCGAGGGTTGTTGACCAGGGCCGGCATGTTCGGCTTACTGGCCGAGAATCTCAAGGACCGACCGAATCCGCCGTTTGATTTCGCAATCGTGGATGAGGCGCAAGACATTGGGGTGGCCCAACTGCGTTTCCTGGCCGCGTTGAGAGGGCAGCGCTCGAACGGCCTTTTCTTCACGGGCGACCTCGGACAGCGCATTTTCCAAACGCCGTTTTCCTGGAAGGCTATGGGCGTCGAGGTCCGCGGAAGATCTCAGATTCTCAAGCTCAACTACCGTACTTCCCATCAGATCAGGGTGAAGGTTGACCGTTTGCTTGGTCTGGACGTCGCCGATGTCGACGGCAATGTCGAGGACCGACGGGGGACCGTTTCAGCGTTCAATGGCCCCGATCCCACAATACGCCTGCTCGAAACACAACAGGAAGAGACGGACGCCGTGGGGCAATGGTTGCAGCGGTGCTGCAATGAAGGCGTGAGTGCCTGTGAGATAGGCGTATTCGTACGCTCAGCGGCGCAACTGGACCGGGCTCGCAAGGCAGTGACCGACGCGAGGCTCTCTTATCAAGTCCTGGATGAACAAGGCGGCACGGGTGGTGACGGCGTGTCGATAGGCACGATGCATCTGGCGAAGGGATTGGAGTTTCGCGCGGTTGCAGTCATGGCGTGTGACGATGAGGTCATTCCGCTGCAGGAGCGGATCGAGAATGTGGCCGACGATGCCGACCTTGAGGAGGTCTACGACACGGAGAGGCACCTGCTCTACGTAGCCTGCACCCGCGCTCGGGACCGCTTGCTCATCACGGGTGTCAAACCGGCGTCAGAGTTCTTGGATGACCTCCCGACATAACTCGTGACCCGTCACCGATCTTGTTCGATGGCTCGCAACCATGCGCAACGGGTCGGGTCGTCAGGGCGCTCCTACTGAGGTCGTTCAATCATCATGGACGTGCCGCTTCCGGAACGCCGCTAAAGGGTTTCTCAGATCGGTCGATGTGGCTTTGGTCGGGAACAAGCCCCAGAGACCGCCGGGTCTCTTGCAGGAAGAACCTTCGGTAGCTCGGCGGTGAGTCCATGATATTCCCCCCTTGATCCACTCGCAGAGAATGGATGTGTACGTCCAGGTCGCCCCGCTCGAAAAACAGGATTGAAACGTCCTCGGGCTTCATCGGCGTCTTGCTGTCGCGAACATCCAAGCGTATCCGGTCGAGTAGCTGCCGAGGTCGTAGGATCGCCTCCTGACCCTCATGGACCGTCCCTCATCAGCCATCCAGCTCCCGGTGCAGCCACCTGAGTATCGTCGGAAACACCTCCGGCGATTCGCCCATGTGGCCGCCGGGGAAAAGGCGCATGGCTTTGGGGTTGCCGCACTCCAGCAGCATGAAGAAGTCCTCGACGGGGACCTGGAGGTCGTCCTTGCCGTTCACCAGGAGCATGGGGGCGCAGGGCTTGTCGAGCCAGCCCTGGTCCTTGAGGGACAGGATGGGCATGACCTCGACGAGTTCCTCGAAGGTCTTCTTGCCGAAGAGGTTGGCGCGGGCCTCGATGAGGTCGAAGAGGTAGGACGAGGCGTTGCGGGAGCGCTGCTGCCAGTCGGGCTGGAAGAAACCGTGGATGCCGCCGCCCCAGTTGACTGCGGCGCGCAGCCGCTCGGGCTCGACGTGGGCCATCTTGGTGGACCAGTAGCCGCCGAAGCTGGCGCCCAGGACGGCGATGCGGGCAGGGTCCACTTCCGGCCGGGTGACGAGGTGGTCCAGGGCGACGCTGTAGACCTCGTGGGCGGTATCCGACGCGAGCACCGGGGACTCGCCGGTGCCGGGGCTGTCCATGATGAAGCAGCCCCAGCCCTCGGCGAGCATGGACTCCACGAAGCTGTGGCGCTCTTCCTTCCAGTTGTCGATGCCGCCCCAGTGCATGATGACCGGCGCCGGCCGTTTGGCCGGAAGACGCAGGTAGCCGACGACCTCCTTGTCCCCTAGCGGAAGGGCGATGCGCTCCAGCGCGGGGTCGAAGTAGCGCGCGGCGGCGAGATAGTTGGCGATGGTCCTGCGGTAGGCTTCCTGCTTGCCGGGAGAGCTGGGGAAGGGGTGGCGCCCGGCGCCGTACCAGGCGGCGGCCTGGAAGTAGGCCTCCCGGGCCTCGTCTGCCCGTCCCTTTTCCTCCGCGTCCCTGGCGGTGTTCTCCCAGCGCGCGCCGGGCTTGCTCCAGGCCTCGGCCCAGGCGTCGGGGTCGAGACTGTCCAGGTCGGCCAGCGCGCCTTCGGCCTCGGCCGGGTCCATGAGCTGGAACGGGCTGCGCCTGCCCACGCGCTTGCGAATGCGGTCCTTGATTTCGTCGAGGGTTGCGGCTTCGGCCATGATGGGGTCCTCCGGGTTGGCGTGGTTCAAAGCGGGAATGCGGATGCGGGTCCCGGCGGCGGAACGCCGGCCGGGGCGCAAGCCCGTGTTCGGTTGAGAATATCACGATTTCGTAATACAGAATAAGTCCATCGGGTTAAGGCTGGTTAAGGCTTCCGGGTGGCTGCGAGCTAGTGTCGTGTCCTATATAAGACGTGGATAGGATGGGCAGGACTTTTTGCCGTCGGCAAGGCGCGACAACGAGCCGTGGCCGATACCACGCGAGGCGGAGCCACGCAGCCGACGGTGAAAAGGACCAGCAGATTATCTACGTCTTATATAGGACACGACACTGGTGCCCTTGGACCGGCTCGGGACAGGCCCTTCGACTTCGCTCGCCCTTCGACAAGCTCGGGACTCGCTACGCTCAGGGCGAACGAAAGAAGGTTGATCATGACGAAAGAGGACTATTACATCCAGGGCATGGAATCGTATGCCGACGATCGGGTGGAGGAGGCCATCGAGTCGTACAAGAAGGCTCTTGCCGAGGATCCCGGCTACGGTGACGCCCTGCACGCCCTGGGGATGGCGTACGCGAATCTGGATCGTCTGGACGAGGCCATCGAGGTGGGCAAGCGCCTGATCGAGGCAAGCCCCGACGATGAACTGTCCTACACGAGCCTTTCCATCTTCTACCAGCGCAAGGGGATGATCGAGGAGGCCGAAGCCGTCGGCGTCAAGGCCAGGACCCTGGGGTGGAAACGGCAGCTCGCCGAGAACAAGTAGCCGCCGCGGCCCGTACGGCCGGCGGCGCGCACGAACCGCATTCACCAGATCACGGGGCCGTCCGCGAAGAAGGGATACGCATGAATCTGGACAGCATTACCGTCGAATCGATCCGGGATTCTCTGAGGGAGCGCAAGTACATCTGCGACCGAAGCCTCGCCACGGTGGTCTATCTCTCGGTCCGGCTGGGCAAGCCGATCCTGCTGGAAGGGGAGGCGGGCGTGGGCAAGACCGAGATCGCCAAGGTGCTCTCGGACGTCCTCGGGACCCGGCTGATCCGGCTCCAGTGCTACGAAGGGCTGGATTCGAACACGGCGCTCTACGAGTGGAACTACCCGAAGCAGATGCTGCGGATCAAGCTGGAGGAGATCGGCTCCCGGGACCGCGAGTCGGTGGAGACCGAGATCTTCTCCGAGGACTACCTGATCAGCCGTCCGCTGCTCGACGCCATCCGCACCGACGGCGCCGAACCCCCGGTCCTGCTCATCGACGAGATCGACCGCGCCGACATGGAGTTCGAGGCGTTTCTTCTGGAGGTGCTGTCGGATTTCCAGATCAGCATTCCGGAGGTGGGCACCATCCGCGCGCGCAAGCGGCCCTACGTGTTCCTGACCTCCAACCGCACCCGGGAGATCCATGACGCGCTCAAGCGCCGGTGTCTCTACCACTGGATCGAGTACCCCACGTTCGACAAGGAGTACGAGATCATCATGACCAAATATCCGGAGATCCGGGCGCTCATGGCCGAACAGATCTGTGCGTTCATGCAGCAGGTGCGGCAGATGAACTTCTACAAACGGCCGGGAGTGGCCGAGACCCTGGACTGGGCGTCGGCGCTGCTCTTGCTGAACCGCGGCGAGTTGGACCCCGAAATCGTGAAGGAGACGGTGGGCTGCGTGTTCAAGTACCGGGAGGACCTGCACCATCTGGATGAAGAGCTGTCCGGCGACAAGCTCGACATGGACCGGATCCTCAAGGAGCCGGCCACGCTGGTCGGCGGTCGGTAACACGGCGACCCGCCGGGAACAGACCATGGCGAGAGAGCTGAACGACGAAGAAATCATCCGCGCGGTGGAGCGCTACAAGCCGCTGCGCGGCCGGGGCACGCAGGCCAACATGCTGATCTTCGGCCGGGTGCTCAAGGACCTGGGGTTCCGGCTGGGCCTGAGCCAGGTGATCGACGCCAACCGCTGCCTGCCGCTCATCGACATCCGGAGCCGCCCGGACTTCCATCGGGCGCTGGCCGCCAACCTGCTCCACGAATACGAGGACATCGAGCTCTTCGACCACGTGTTCGAGGCCTTCTGGCAGGGCGACGTGGAGATCGAGCCCGGCATCGAGACCATGGAGGTTCCCGCCCAGAGCCCGGACGAGGCGCTGGATTCATCGGACGACAGCAGCGGCAGCATGGAAGAGACGGTGGCGGAGCGGGAGGGCGCCAGCGACGACGGCGCCACGGACCCGGAGCCGCTGTTGGTGCCCACCTACAGCCCCAACGAGCAACTGAACGAGAAGGACTTCAGCGAGATGGGCATCGAGGAGAGCCGAGCCGTGACCCAGGCCATCCTCCTCATCGCCTCGAAGATCGCCACCCAGGTGAGCCGCCGCAAGAAGCGCGCCCGCCGGGGCACGGAGATCGATCCCCGGGGCACCATGCGCCGCAACATCAAGTACGGCGGCGAGCTGGTGGAGTTGGTGGCGCGGAAGCGGCGCATCAAGAAGACCCGGGTGGTGCTGTTGTGCGACGTGAGCGGCTCCATGGACTGTTACAGCCGTTTTCTCATCCAGTTCATGTACGGCCTGCAGAACGAGTTGTGGGGCGTGGAGACCTTCGTCTTCAGCACCACCCTGAGCCGCATCACCCACCTGATCCGGACCAAGAACATCGGCAACGCCCTGGAGAAGATTTCCAAGAGTGTGCTGGGATGGTCCGGCGGCACCAACATCGGACGGTCGCTGGAGATCTTCAACCGCGACTTCGCGGTCAGCATGGTCACCCACCGCACCGTCGTGGTCATCATCAGCGACGGCTGGGACCGGGGCGACGTAGGCGTCCTGGATCGGCAGATGCAGGCCCTCAAGCGGCGTTGCGGCAAGCTCATCTGGCTGAATCCGTTGCTGGCGAGCGAGAACTACGAGCCCTTGTGCAAGGGCATGCAGGCGGCGCTGCCGTACCTGGACCTGTTTCTTTCGGCGCACAACGCCAACAGTCTGGTCCATCTGGGCCATACCATGCGCAAGCTGGTGGCGTAGCAGGGGCGGGTTTCGAACCCGCCCGTGTCACAGGATTTCAAACCCGCCCGCGCCGGGTGAATCCCGCGGTATCGCGGGACAGCCGGGCGACAAGGAGTCATCCATGGAATCCATTTATGATGACGTCAAGGAGTTCCTCGACAAGGGCGAGACGGTAGCGGTGGCGACCATCGTCTCCACCAGGGGCTCGACGCCGCGGGAGGTGGGGGCCAAGATGGTGGTGACGGCGTGGGGCGAGATCCTCGGCACCATCGGCGGCGGATGCGGCGAGGCCGACGTCCGGCGCGAGGCCGTCGAGGTGGTGCGGACCCGCAAGCCCCGCACCGTGCGCGTGGACCTGCTGGACGACATCTCGTCCGACAGCCCGGCGGTGTGCGGCGGCATCATGAACGTCTTCATCGATCCCTGGTGGAAGGACAAGGATGGAGACTGACGGCTCCGGGATGATGGAACCGGTCGCCGGCCCGTGCTGCAGGGCGGGGGCCGATGAGGTTTCCCAAGGTAACGGATGAATGGACGCACTGGTTCAAGAGTTGATCAAGGTCAAGCGTGAGGGTGCGGGCGCGGTGCTCCTCACGGTGGTGGAGTCCCAGGGCCTCGACGGGCTCGACAGCGGCGCCAAGTGCCTGATCCGGGACGGACGCATCGTCCAGGGGGCGGTGAACGACGCGGAGCTGGAGCGGACGGTGCTCCGGGAGGCGGCCGAGCGGCTCTCGGACGAGCACTCCCGGCTGGTGTCCCTGGAGACCGCATCGGGAGGGCAGGCGGACGTCTTTTTCGAGGTGATGCCGTCGCCGCCCAGGCTCATCGTCGTCGGCGCCGGGCACATCGCCGTGCCGCTGGTGAAGATCGCCAAGCTCATGGACTACCACGTGGTGGTCATCGACGACCGTATTCTTTTCGCCAACCGGGAACGGTTCCCGGAGGCCGACGAGGTGGTGGTGGGCGACATGGCCGAGACCGTGAAGGAGCTGGATATTACGCCGACCACCTACGTGGTGCTCATCACCCGCGGCCACAAATACGACGAACCGTGCCTGCGGGAGCTGCTGGACCGGCCGGCCAAGTACATCGGCATGATCGGCAGCAAGCGGCGGATCAAGGCGTGCTTCGAGCGGTTCAAGGAAGAGGAGCACATCTCCGAGGAGCTCATCTCCCGGGTGTACGCGCCCATCGGGCTCGACATCGGCACGGAGACGCCGGAGGAGATCGCGGTGGGAATCCTGGGTGAGATCATCAAGGTCCGGCGCGGCGGCAAGGCGCAGTCCCTCTCCCGGAAATAGTGAGCCCTTCCCGCGACATCCTGGTGAAAGGGGTGGTGTTCTCGGACCTGGGACGGGCCGGCGCGTTCCTGGGCCTTGATTGGGTGCGGGACGCCATCCGGGAGCGGCTCGGCTTCGAACCCTTCCCCGGCACGTTGAACGTGCGGGCGCGCGGCGCCGACCTGGCCCGGTGGGATCAGGTTCGACGGCACGGCGGGAAGATCGTCCTGTCTTCGCCGGACCCGGCCTTCTGCAACGCCTTCCTGTTCACGGGTTCCCTCGAAGGATGGGAGGCTCCACCGGGACCGCGTGAACGGATCGCGGTCGTCGTTCCGGAGGTCGCGGAATACCCCGCCGACAAATTGGAGATCATCGCCCCGGTTTCGTTGAAGCAGACCCGCTCGGTGCGGGACGGCGACGAGTTGACCGTGGGGTTCGTCGTCACAGGAGGTAATCCAGTATGCGCCGTCTCATCGTAGGGTTGTCCGGGGCAACCGGGTCCATCTACGGGATCCGCATTCTCCAGGTCCTGGCGCCGATCCCGGACATCGAGACCCACGTGGTCATGAGCAAGGCCGCGAAAATGACTCTTCAGGTGGAGACGCCGCACACGGTCAGGGAAGTGGAGGCCATGGCCGACGTGGTCCACGACATCAACAACATCGGCGCCAGCATCGCCAGCGGCTCCTTCCGCACCGCCGGCATGGTCATCGCGCCGTGCTCCATGAAGTCCATGGGGGGCATCGTGCTGTCGGTGGGAGGCGACCTGCTGGTGCGCGCCTCGGACGTGATCCTCAAGGAGCGGAAGAAGCTCGTGCTGGTGGTGCGTGAGACCCCCCTGCACCTGGGCCATCTCGAGAGCATGGCGCAGCTCACCCGCATGGGCGCAGTGGTCTTTCCGCCCGTGCCCGCCTTCTATCACCGGCCGAAAACCCTGGACGACGTGATCAACCAGACCGTGGCGCGGATCCTGGACCAGTTCGAGATCGAGACCGACATGTTCCACCGGTGGGATGAAGAGTCCCTGAGCCGCTATCCCGGAGACAAGGAGTAGGCGGAGGCTCACCCGCGCGGGGGATGATGCCTGCCGGCCGGTTTTCCCGTATGGCCGATCTTGAGGAACAGGTTCTCGAATATCTCCGGAGCCATAACACCATGACTCTCGGCACCTGCCTGGACGGGGCGCCGTGGAACGCTACGGTGTTCTACGCCAGCGACGGGTTCCAGCTCTATTTCTTCTCCGCCCCGGACTCTCGCCACTGTACCAACCTCGCGGCCAACCCGCGGGTGGCGGTGACGGTGCAGGAGGACTACAAGGACTGGCGCGAGATCAAGGGGATCCAGCTCGATGGCGCCGTGGATCTCGTCGACTCGGTGATGGCCAAGGGCAAGGCCATGGCGGTCTACGCGCGGAAGTATCCCGGCGTCATCAAGCTGTTCACGGACCCTTCGAGCGGGGTCTATCACCGGGCGTTTCTCAAGGTGAAGTTCTACCGGGTGATTCCGGAGACGCTTTACTACATCGACAACCGGCAAGGGTTCGGCAAGCGGCAGGAACTGGCACTGGGCGGCCGCGCGGACGCTCGCTGACGCCGTTGCACCGAACCAGGGAGGATTGTTTCGTGTCGAAACTCGTGGGCAAGGAGATGCCGGAGGATCTGTTCACGCTGATGAGCGGCAAGGACGCCCAGGCGGGCAAGGTCGTCGTCATGGCCACGGTGGACGACAAGGGTTGGGCCCACCCGGCCATGGCCTCGTATTTCGAGATGGTGGCCAAGAGTCCGAGCCGGATTCATCTGGCCGTGGGCAGGAACAGCACCACGGAGCGGAACCTGCTGCGCACCGGCGCCATGACCTTCGTGGTCACCGATCACGGCGTGAACTTCTATCTGAAGGGCGATGCACGGCGGACCCGGGAGCAACTGGCGGACACGATGTTCGCGTTGTTCCAGGTGGAGCTCCACACGGTGCTGGAGGATCAGGACCCGGGCGCCACCCTCGTTACCGGCGTGCGCTACGAGTGGAACGAGAGCGGCAACGCCGGGTTCATGCAGAAGATGCTGGACAAGACCCTGGAGGCGTTGACGGCCGCACCCTGGGAGTGAGCGCGGAGATGCAGGAGCGGTTTCAACTCCGTGCCTGTATGCCGCGGATGCGCTGGCCAGCCAGCGCGGATCGTGTTAGCAACGGGACACTACACTAGGAATTCGGGGCGGCGGCAAGGCGCCGTTGCCGGCTTTCGAGAAACTCGAGGAGGATCGACAGGATGGACCCGATTACGGACCCGATTGCCATTGACGTTCACGTCCACCTTTGCGACGAGCTGACCCTGAGCTCCAAGGGCGACCGTCCGAAGCAGATGGCGCAGTACTTCAAGCGGGAGCGGAAGCCCGTCTCCATCGACGAGATGGCGGACGAGTACCGGGCGCGCAACATGATGGCCGTGATTCAGAACACCACCGACGAGACCATCACGGGGCTGAAACCGGTGCCCAACGAGCACGTGGCCGACGGCGTGAAGCGGAACTCCGACGTCTTCATGGGCTTCGGCGTCATCGATCCGTGGCAGCAGAAGGTGGCGCTGCAGGAGATTCGCCGCATCAAGGACCTGGGCCTGCACGGCGTGGGCGAGATCAACCCGGCCCGGCAGCAGTTCTTCCCCAACGACACCCGCTTCTACCCCCTGTGGGAAGAGTGCCAGAAGCTCGAGTTGCCGATCCTGTTCCACAGCGGCATGGCCGGCGCCGGCGCCGGCACCCCCGGGGGCATGGGCAACAAGCTCAAGTTCACCCAGCCGATTCACCTGGACGACGTGGCCGCGGACTTCCCCGAGCTGAAGATCATCTGCGCCCATCCGTCGTGGCCGTGGACGGCCGAGAGTCTCGCCATTGCCCGGCACAAGAGCAATTTCTACATCGATCTGTCGGGCTGGTCGCCCAAGTACTTCGCCGCCGAGCTGGTGCAGCAGGTGAACTCGATCCTTCAGGACAAGGCCATGTTCGGCTCGGACTGGCCGGCCATCGGGGTGGAGCGCTGGCTGGACGATTTCTCGAAGATCACCATCAAGCCCGAAGTCAAACAGAAGCTCATGCTGGACAACGCCAGGAAGTTCTTCGGCATGGACTGAGCACGGCGTCCGTTCCCCGTGGGTACAGCCGGTAGGGGAGACCGTTCCCGAATGTCGGTCGAATTGATCAAGGCCGTTACACCCGCCTCCCGCGGCTTCCAGATCATGGCGAAGCCCACCGGCGCCATCTGCAATCTGGACTGCGTCTACTGCTACTATCTCAAGAAGGAAGACCTCTATCCCGAGACCCGGTCCTTCCGCATGGAGCCGGACGTGCTGGAGGACTACATCGCGCAGCACATCGAGGCCTGTCCGGACCCGATCGTCGGCTTCGCCTGGCACGGCGGCGAGCCCACCATCCTGGGCCTCGACTACTTCCGGGAGATCGTCGCGCTCCAACGCAAGCACTGCCCGCCGGACCGCAAGGTCCGTAACGGCATGCAGACCAACGGAGTCGTGCTCGATGACGAGTGGTGCCGTTTCTTTGCCGAGGAAGGCTTCTCCATCGGCTTGAGCATCGACGGCCCCGAGAAGCTCCACGACCAGTACCGCGTCACCAAGGGGCAACAGCCCACCCACCGAAAGGTGGTGCAGGCGTTCAAGCGGCTCAAGGCCCACGGGGTGCCCTGTGACGTGCTGTGCGTGGTCCACGCCGGCAACGTCGGTCACCCCACCACGGTCTATCGTTATTTCAAGAGCATCGGCGGCGATCACCAGCAGTTCATTCCGCTGGTGGAGCCCCTGCCCGGCGACGCCGGGGTGACCCCCCGCAGCGTGCCGGCGGAGGCCTTCGGCACGTTTCTGTGCGCCATCTTCGACGAGTGGATCCGCACCGACGTGGGGCGGGTCACCATCCAGATCTTCGACGAGGCGGCCCGCACCGGCCTCGGCATCGACCACGCCCTGTGCATCTTCCGGGAGACCTGCGGCGACGTGCCGGCGTTGGAGCACAACGGCGACTTCTACTCCTGCGACCACTACGTGGACCCGGACTACCGCGTCGGCAACATCCGCGAGACCCCCCTCGCCCGCATGATCGACAGCGACGCCCAGCGGAAGTTCGGCCGTGACAAGTGGACCTCGCTGCCGCGCTATTGCCGCGAGTGCGAGGTGCGCGCCCAGTGCAACGGCGGCTGCCCCAAGGACCGGTTCATCAAGGCCCCCGACGGAGAGGGCGGGCTCAACTATCTCTGCGCCGGCTACAAGAAGTTCTTCATCCACAGCCGGGAGCACCTGAGCACCATGGCCGGCCTGTGGCAGGCCGGCGAACCCATGGAGAAAGTCATGCGCCTGGTGCGGGAAGCGGACGCCGCCCTCCGGCCTGAAGCCGGCCGCAACGACCCCTGTCCCTGCGGCAGCGGCCGCAAGTACAAACGCTGCTGCCTGACGAGGTGATGACGAACGGATCGAAACCGGCCGCCTTTGCCGCCATCGACGTCGGCGCCAACGCCATGCGGCTGAAGGACACTACACTAGTTGAGGGTACGTGAGCCGGAGCCGGAAGGCACGGTCGGGGTTTCACCGCCCAGTTCCAGGAGGCTGACGAGGACATCCTCCCGTTCCTTCAGGGATCCTGTTACGAGAAGCGCCTGCTTTTCCGATGGATGGAAGGGCATGGCGACCCCCAGGAAGTTCACGAGATCGGCATCGGCTATGGGGTCGAGTTGGCTCATGTCGATGTCGAGGCCGCGGGCCTGCGCGTAGCGGTCCAAGGCCCGCGTCAGGCGCGCGCGGTCGATGGTGTCGGAGTCCGTCTGCTGCAGGTCGCCGAAACACTCGTAGTCCGGTCGCACGCGCCGGTAGCCGCGTTCCAGGGACAGCTCCTCCCTGATGCGAAAACGGCTGATGCCGCGAAGCTGGATCATGTAGCGTCCGTCCGACGATTTTTCCCATCGTTCGATGTGTCCGGCGCAGCCGACGTCGTAGAGATCGGGCATGGTGGACGCGGCTCCGGGCTGCGGGAGATTGTCTTTCTGGGGAACAAAGGGCTGGATCATGCCGAAAACACCCTCCGCCTCGAGCGCGTCCTGCACCATGTTCCGATACCGGGGCTCGAAGATATGCAGCGGCAACCGTGTGCCGGGCAAGAGCAGCACTCCCGTGAGCGGAAAGACGGAGAGGATTTCGGGTAACGAGACGGACGCGGTTTTGTCTTCCATGCTGACCCCCTCGCTGAATTATAGAGTCCCCCGGTCAGCCGTCAACCCGGCGTGTCGTCTCACGACAGGCGGTCAGGCGTAGGCATCGTAAATCCCGTCGAACTTGGCCAGCTTGAAGCGGACCATGTTACGCGCGGCATGGGCGACGACCTTGCGTTCGCGCTCGGACTCGCAGTAGCGTTCGACCACCCGTGCGGCGATGGCCGTGTGTTCCCGGTCCGCCACCGCGTGCACCGTGAAGAACTCGCGGTCGTGATCGTTGATCCCGTAACGGTCGGCCAGGCGCCCATCGAACTCCGCCGCGTAACGGCCCACCATGCTTTCGTTGACCAGCGCACTCGTGCGGCTCTCGGCCGGCGAGCCCAGAAACATGCCCCTGAGGATGGCGGCTGCGTGAGCCTGGCATTCGAAGATGGGCAGAGCCTCGTCGAAATCCGCTTCGGTGAGACCGATGGCCAGGCCGAAACGCTTCATGAGATCCGGGTGCGTCTGTTCCTCGGTGAAGGCGTGGAGGAACAGATCGTAGAGTTCCTGGTTGTGGGCGTTCTTGGCCATGCACAGGACGAACCCCTTGTTGATGGCGACATTGAGGAGATAGTGCTGCACCGCGAAGCCCTGGAGCCTGCGGTTCGACAGCCTGCCGGCGCGCAGGTCGGTGAAATACCGGCTCTCCATCAGCCGCTCGACTCCGGGGTGGATGATCGTCTCCACGATGGAGTCCACAAAGGCTCGGGTCGTCATGACGTTCCTCCCCCGCGCCAGCGCAAGCCGGTTCCGCCCGCCGGCGCGGCGTAGCACACGAAATGGACCGGACCGGACACTAAAAGAATCGTCGCGGCGATGTCAAGGGTCCCCGGATGCGGTTGAAGCGGAAGACGAAACAGGGAATAGTATGCAGGAGTTTGCGCCGTAGAATTCGGACGCCCGATGTAGGGGCGGGTTTCAAACCCGTCCGTGCCCGCATCGCGCCACCGGCTGATACCGGCGCCTGAGAGTCTGCCGGATTTACCGCGCTTCACGGGCCGCGGCTGAAAGGAGTGCCATCATGTGGAAGGGATTCAAGGTCATCGATGCAGACGCGCACATGCATGAGCCGCAGTACCTGTGGGAGCGTTACGTCGAGCCCGCATACCGGGATCAGGCGCCCAAGGTGGCCTTCATGGACGGGGCTTTCATGGTCTATGAGCCCGACGGCCGGATCATTCCCAAAACCGAGAAGCAACCGAAGCTGCCGGCCACCGCATGGGCCGACATGGACGCCAAGTACGGCGAGGGATACCGCACGTGGTGGTCCGCGCAGACGCGGCTCAAGGACATGGACACGCACGGCTGGGACGTGCAGGTGCTATTGCCCACGGGCAACAACGGCAACTTCGCCTACCGGGTGGCGCTCAAGGACGCCGGGCTGGGCGCCGCCATGTGCCGGGCCTACAACAACTGGTGCCGGGACTACTGTGACGCGGACCCCAAGCGCCTCAAGTTCGTCGCGGTGCTCCCGGGAGCGGATACCGAGGCCATGCTGGTGGAGGCCCGGCGGGCGGTGGATGAGTTGGGCGCCGTGTCCGTGCGGAACCCGTTCCTGCCCGAGGGCAGGTGGCTGCACGAGCCGGAATACGAGGCGCTCTGGCGGTTGGCCTGCGAACTCGACTTCCCCATCTCGATTCACGGCGAATACCGCCAGCGCCGCTTCCACCCCTTTGCCGGCGGCAACCGCGGCAACGTGGACGACCGGGACATGCAGCAGCTTGCCCTGCGGGGTCTCGATCATGCCCTGGGTTTCCCGTGCGACAACATGGCGACCATGGGCCACTTCATCTTCACGGGCATCCTGGACCGCTTCCCCGAGTTGCGCCTGGGCATCCTCGAGTCCAACGTCGGCTGGGTGCCGTTCTGGCTCGGCCGGATGGACGAGCATACCCACGGCCGCAACAGCGTCATGGGCAACGCGGTGGAGCGCCTGCCGATGCTGCCCAGCGAGTATTTCAAGCGCCAGATCACGGTGACCTGCGACAGCGACGAGAGCGCGCTGTCGTACGCGGTGGACCACTTGCACGGCGACAACATCGCCTGGAACACCGATTATCCCCATCCGGATGCGCCCAGGCCGGAGAAGGCCCTGCCGGACCTGGACGCGCAACCGATTTCCGACGAGGCCAAGGGCAAGATCCTGTGGGACAACGCGGTCACGCTGTTCGGTCCCCGCATCCTGGAGTAGAGGTGACCCGTCTTTTCCCCCTCTCCCATGGGAGAGGGTCGGGGTGAGGGCGCTTTGCCGCCGGCAGGCTCTCACCGAGGGCAGGGTTGTCGCAGCGTCCTCACCCGGCCTTCGGCCACCCTCTCCTGCAGGGACAGGGTTGGCATGGAACGCGAGCGATAGATGGACGAGATTCGATTCGTAGACACCACGTTGCGGGACGGGCACCAGAGCCTCTGGGCCGAGCGTATGACCACCGGCATGATGCTGCCCGTGGCCCGGACCATGGACGAGGCCGGGTTCGACGCCATCGAGCTCATGTCCGCTTCCCACCTCAAGAAGTGCGTGCGCGAGCTCAAGGAAGACCCGTGGGACCGGGTGCGGATGGTGGCGGAGCGCGTCACCCGGACGCCGTTGCGGCTGATGGCGGGCCGGGTCAACGCGTTCGAGATCACCCCGGTATCGGTGTACGAACTCTTCATCGAGAGGATGGCGGCCAACGGCATCCGGCAGGCGCGCATCTCCGAGGAGTGGAACGAGCTCGAAGGCTGGCGGCGCAAGGTCGGCATCGCCCGCCAGAACGGCCTCCAGCCCATCGTCAACCTTATCTACTCGGTGTCGCCGAAGCACACCGACGAGTACTACGCGCGGAAGACCCGCGAGGCCGCGTCCCTGGGTGTGCCGTTCCTCTGCCTCAAGGACCCCGGCGGACTCCTCACACCGGAACGCACCCGCTCCCTGGTGCCGATGATCTTCGAGAACGCCGGCGGCATCCCGGTGGAGTTGCACACCCACTGCACCACCGGGCTCGGTCCCCTGTGTTGCCTGGAAGCGGTGAAGCTCGGCATCCGCACGGTGAACACGGCCGTGCCGCCGCTGGCCAATGCCTCCTCGAACCCGTCCGTGTTCAGCGTCGCCGCCAACCTTCGCGCCCTGGGCCATGATTGCGCCGTGGACACGGATTCCCTGGCGGAAGTGTCGGAGCATTTCACGGCCGTGGCCCGACGGGAGGGGTTCCCCATGGGCGCCCCGGTGGAATACGACTATGCTCAGTACCAGCACCAGGTGCCCGGCGGAATGATCTCGAACCTGCGCCACCAATTGCAGAAGGTGGGCCTGGAAGAGAAGGTGGAGGAGGCTCTCGAAGAGGTGGTGCGGGTGCGGGCGGACCTCGGCTACCCCATCATGGTGACGCCGCTGTCGCAGTTCGTGGGCAGCCAGGCCGCCATCAACGTCATCGTCGGCGAGCGCTACCAGGAGGTCACCGATCAGATCATCCAGTACGCGCTCGGACTCTGGGGCCGGGAGGGCGCCGAAACCATGGATCCCGACGTCAAGCAAAAGATCCTGGACCGCCCCCGGGGCAAGGAGATGGCCCGCTGGGCGCCGCCGGACCTCACCATCGCAGAGGTACGGCGCAAGCTCGGCGGCCCGGGGGTGACGGACGAGGAGCTGCTGCTGCGATGGATGCTGAGCGAGGAGGAGATCGCCGCCATGCGCGCCGCCGGTCCGCCCCGGGAGTACCTGAGCGCCAGGATGCCCATGGTGGCGCTGATGGAGCGGCTGACCGACCGGAGCCGGTACGCGGGCATCCAGGTGCGCCGCCCGGGTCTTTCGCTGTCGTTGCAGAAGAGTGGAGTATGATTACCCGGAATGACGGATTGGCCTTTCGTACCCCGGAGTTGACGTGACGCACGACCGGAAAGCGGGACTCCAGGAGTCGGGAGGGGGCGACGGGCGTGATTCCCCACTTGGCGGAAAGGAGAACACATGCCGGACCTGATAACCCTTGGACGTTCCGTCGGCGAGTTGCTCAAGGATAGCGGACAGACCGTGGCGGTGGCCGAATCGTCCACCGGCGGCTTGATCTCCGCCGCGCTGCTGTCGCTGCCCGGCGCCTCGGCCTATTTCGTCGGCGGCGGGGTGATCTACACCCGTCACGCCCGCGCGGGCCTTCTGATGATGCCGGAAAGCGAGGTGGCGGTCCGGGGCAGTACGGAATCGTACGCGTTGAACATGGCGCGACTGATTCAGGGACGGTTGAATACCATCTGGGGTCTGGCGGAAAGCGGCGCCACCGGTCCCTCGGGGAATCGCTACGGAGACGCCGCCGGACACAGTTGCATGGCCATCGTCGGGCCGGTGGAGAAGGCCATCACCATCGAGACCGGCCAGGCCGACCGGGAAGCCAACATGTGGGCCTTCACCCGGGCCGCCCTGACGTTGCTGGAAGAAGCGCTCCGGAAGCGCTAGAGTCGCGTTCCGTAAATGTGTTGACCCTGTTCCATATCTTCACCCCGTTCCGGCAAGAAGTGGTCGGCGATGAACAACTCCCCTCTCCCTCTGGGAGAGGTGGCCGAAGGCCGGGTGAGGGCGCCCCGAATAAACCTGCCCTGCCTTGCCGGTCGCTCCCAACCGGCGGCGCGCACACGGGGGACCCTCACCCCAACCCTCTCCCAGAGGGAGAGGGTGTCGGAAGGGCTGTCAAAATGGCTCGGTGATGACTCATCGCAAATATGAAACGCAACACTCGTTCCGGCTTGTTCGTCCTATCCAAACAAAAAGTTCGATATAATGACCGCAACCGAACCCTCCCCTTCTGCCTGTCATCAAACACCTGATCCGACAGGCTCTTGGGACGCGGTCCGGCAAGGGAAGGAACTCATGGCGTCCAAGGAGGCTCTCAAGGCCGAGGCCTGCCGGGTCATTGATGACCGAAGGCAGGAGATCATCGACCTGGGCGAGACGATCCTGCGCAATCCCGAGACCGGCTTCAACGAGACCGACACCGCGGACCTGGTGGCCGGGCGGCTCCAGGAGTTGGGGGTCGAGCCGCAACGGGGTCTGGCCATCACCGGCGTGAAGGGGCGGCAGGAGTGCGCGGGCGAGGGTCCGACGCTGGCTCTGCTGGGAGAGCTGGATTCGTTGCGGGTGCCGGATCACCCCCATGCCGATCCCTGTACCGGTGCGGCTCATGCCTGCGGCCACAACGCCCAGGTGGCCGGCATGGTGGGCGCGGCCATGGGGCTCCTGTCCGCCGGCGTGCTGCCGGAGCTCCACGGCTCGCTGGTGTTCTTCGCGGTACCGGCCGAAGAGATGATCGACGTCGATGAGCGCATGGCGCGCAAGGCGCGAAACGAACTCGAGTTCCTGTCCGGCAAGGCGGAGCTCATCCGGCTCGGACACTTCGACGACGTCGACATGGCGATGATGTTCCACACCAAGACCGACACGCTCGCCTCCCACGTAGCCCGGTCCTCCAACGGCGCCATCATCAAGAAGATCCGGTTCATCGGCAAGGCCGCTCACGCCGGCGGGAGCCCGCAGAAGGGTATCAACGCCCTCAACGCCGCATCCCTGGCCATGACCGCCATCGCCTACCAGCGCGAGACCTTCTACGATGACGACACCATCCGTATCCATCCCATCATCACCCGGGGCGGCGACGCCGTGAGCGTGGTGCCGGCCGAGGTGACCATCGAGACCTTCATTCGCGGAAGGACCCTGGAGGGCATCCTCGACGCCAACCGCAAGGTGGACAACGCGCTCCGGGGCGCGGCCATGGCGGTGGGCGCGGCGGTGGAGATCACCACGGTGCCGGGATATCTGCCTCAGACCAACAACGAGGCCATGGCCCGTCTCTGGGGCGGGAACGTCGAGGGGCTGTTCGGCGCCGGCCAGTTCGAGCATGGCGCCGAGCACCGCACCAGCAGCACCGATTTCGGCGACCTGGCGCACATCATGCCGGCGGTGCAGCCCTACGTCGCCGGCGCATCGGGCGGCGGCCACACCAACGCCTACCTACTGGTGGACCAGGATGCCGTCTACGTCAAGTCCGCCAAGCTCCTGGCCATGACCGCCATCGACCTGCTGCACGACGGCGCCGCGGCCGCGCGCCGGATCCTGGCGGAAGACAAACCGCGGATGACCCGGGACGAGTACCTGGAGTTCCAGCGCAAGCTCGACGCGCGGGAACGGTTTGAACCTTGAAGCGCCGGCAAGCGGTGTACGCCGGCAAGCGGGGTAAGGTCACGGCTCGGGCTGCCGGCCCTCCGATTCCGGGGTTCCCTGCTCGGGGTTCGCCATGAACGACCGCCAGGCGTCCCAGTACGGCCCTCCGCCCGCGAGATAGGTATCATTGTGCCCTGAACCAGGAATGACGTAGAAGCGTTTGGGCGGATGGGCCAACTCGAAGAGCCGCCGCCCCTGAGTGAGGGGGACGATTTTATCAGCGTCCCCGTGAAGGATGAAGACGGGCATCCTTACCCGGGGAAGGTAGTTGACGTTGTCGAACTCCTGGGAAACGAGCCAACTCACCGGAAGGAAGGGGAAGACGTTCCTCCCCATGGCCACCAGGCTCTCGAAGGGTGCTTCGAGTATCAGACCGCGGGCCGCGGCGCCCTCCGCGACGATGCGAACCATGACGGCCGCACCGAGAGAACGCCCGAAGAGAAATACCCGCTCCGGCGGCACCCGCCGCCGCACCCACGCGTACGCGCCCCGGGCATCCTCATAGAGTCCCGACTCCCTGGGCTGTCCCTCGCTCCGGCCGAAGCCCCTGTAGTCGAACAGGAAGACTCCCGCGCGCAGTTCCTTGTGGATCATGGCGATGTTCCGGGCCCGGTGGGAGAGGTTGCCCGCGTTGCCGTGCGCCCAGAGCAGCACGGGGCGGTCCGGATCGGGGGGTTCCACGTACCAGCCGTGCAGGCGGACGCCGTCCTGGGTCGGGAAGCGCACGTCCTGGAAGGGTACGCCGTAGTCGGCAGGGGTGACGTCGATCTTCCGGAGCGGGTGGTAGAGGAAGAAGGTCTCGAGGCAGCCGGTATAGCTCATCAGCAGGATAGCCGCGATGGAGACGAGGACGAGTCGCCTCCATATCGATGGGCGGAACAACGTGCGTCAAGCCCCGTCTCTTCCAGGAGCCTGTCGGATTTGGCGAATCGTAGCGAGAGGCATGGAAATGGAGGCCATTTTCAGGCGGATTTGAGGAAAATATCGGGAATATTTGACGAAAATCCAACTGAAAATGGACCCATTTCCATGCCTCGCAGTAGATTCTTGCCAAGTCCGACAGGCTCCTGGAGAAGCGCGCTACCCGGACAACACGGAGAGCACCGCGCGGCTCGCCTCGAATAGCCGGTGGTCCCGGCAACGGTGGCCCACGAGCTGCAATCCCACGGGCAGGCTCGCGGGTCCCTTGAAGACGGGAAGCGTCACGCACGGCACGTAGGTCCAGGTGGCGAGGATGTTGAACGACGTGTCGCCCGTGTTGTCCAGCCCCTCGGGCGCCTCACCCGTGGCGCTCGGCGTCACCAGCACGTCGAACTCCTTCGATGCCTCGTCCAGGTAGGATCGGCACGCCGCCATGACCCGTTCCGCTTCCCGGTATTCCTCGTAGGAGACCGCGGGCCAGTCCTTCATCTTGCCCTGCTGGAACTCGCTCAGCAGGTCGAAGTGGTGGGTTCTTTCCCACGACAACGCGCGCGCGATCTCGTAGTCGCTGACACGGCGGCCCATGGGCTCGAACTCCGCGAACGGGCCGCCGAGGTCGACATCCGATACCGCCGCCCCCGCCTTGGCGAGATCCGCGGCCGCGCCTTCCACCAACGCCTTGGTGTAGTCCTCGGCCCGGTCCCACAACGGCGTGCGGCACAGGCCCACCCGAAGGTCTTTGACCGAAACCGCGTCCAGGGGCCGGACCGGCTCGCCCGTGACCGCCGCCCGAAACAGCGGCAGGTCTTCCACCGCCCGGCCGAACAGCCCCACCGTGTCGAAGGAGCCGGTGTTTTCCTTGACCCCCTCCGTGCTGATCTCGCCGTAGCTCGGCTTGTAGCCCACGCAGCCGCAGAACGACGCCGGCCGGATCACCGACCCGAGGGTCTGGGTGCCGAAGGCCATGAACGCCATGAAATCGCCCACGGCCGCGGCCGAGCCGCTGGAGGATCCGCCCGGAGTGTGCGTCGGGTCGTGCGGATTCTTCGTCTTGCCGGGATGGCGGCTGGCGAACTCGGTGGTAACGGTTTTGCCCAGGAGAACGCCGCCCGCGGCCCGGGTCATGGCCACGCAGGCGGCGTCCGCCCGGGGACGATGGCCCTGGTAGATGGGTGAGCCGTAGCCCGTGGGCAGGTCGGCCGTGTCCATGATATCCTTGACCGCGAATGGCAGGCCGTGCACCGGGCCGCGGTTCGACGTGCGCTCACGGTCGCGTTCCCGCGCCTGGGCCAGCGAGTACTCGGCATCCAGGTGGACCCAGGCTTCCACCTCCGGTTCCCGTTCCTCGATCCGTTCCAGACATGCCCGGACCAGCTCCTCGGAGGTGACCTTGCCCTGCTTGATATGTTCCACGGCTTCACTGGCGGAGAGTCGGCACGGATCGTTCATCGGTGGTATCCTTTGGGTGGTGTTTCGACTGGTGATGACGGAAACCTTGCCATAACACGTTTGCTGTGAAAATACCGCGACAACCGTGTTTGCATGTTCCGGGGTGGCCCGCACAGGGCCGAGAGCGTTTCCGCTCAGGATTCGATTGGGCGCAAGACAGGGCCCCTACGGGCCGGGAGGTCGGACATGATCAAGACCAGGGGACTCTATCACAGCGGCATTCCGGTCAATGACATCGATCGGGCGGTGGCGTTCTACCGCGACGTGCTGGGCATGGAGGTGGCCAACGTCGCCCGCGACGACCTGAGAGGCCTCGGCCGCGCCGACATGCGCTCCGGCAGCAGCATCGTGGTGCTGTTCCAGCGCCCCGACCCCATCGAACGGGACGCCTTGGCCGAGGACGGCGTCACCCACCAGGCCTTCTTTGTGGACGGCGACGACTTCGACACCGCGGAGGAAAGGATGCGCGCCGCCGGCGTCCGCATTCACGAGGTCCCGGTGGTGGAGCGCAGGTCCGGCCGCGGCTTCTACTTCTTCGACCCCGACGGCAACCTGCTCCAGCTCTACGCGCCGCCGAGGCGAAAGGGGGAGGATCGGTAAATATAGCATTTGCGATATCGCTCGATTATTGCATCCGATGCCATATTCTACTACGGTGTCACCAAACCGACAGCACCGACAAGAATATGTCATCCGCCATCCCAACCGAACTGCCGAGTGACTATCCCCGAAGGATCAAGAGCGCACGGGGTGTCAGAGGGCTGACCCAGACGCAGTTTGCAGACCTCATCGGCGTCTCGTATGCCACCGTGAATCGTTGGGAAAACGGACAGTCCCGCCCCAACAACTTGGCGTGGCGCCGCATCGTCGAGATCGAGACGCCGCCCAACCGAGTGATGGAAGGGACGGATGTTGCATATGATGAGAGTCCGACAAGTCCGCCCAGCCTGGACTTCTCCGCCGACCCGAACGCCGTCTCGGCTGTGGCCGAGGCGCACCGCCTTGCCTACGGTCACCTCTTCAATCCGGCGTTCGCAACGGAGACGTCGCTGATCGACCCGCTCCCGCATCAGCGCATCGCTGTATACGAGCACATGCTGCAACAGGCGCCCCTGCGATTCTTGCTGGCTGACGACGCCGGCGCCGGCAAGACCATCATGACGGGCCTGTACGCGCGCGAGATGCTGTCCCGCCGGCTTATCCGTCGTATGCTCATCGTGCCGCCCGCCGGTCTGGTGGGCAACTGGGAGCGGGAAATGCGTACCCTGTTTCGCCTGCCGTTCCGCATCATCAGCGGCGCGGACGCGCGATCCGGCAATCCCTTCCTTGGCCCGGAGAGTGATCGGGCAATCGTCAGCATCGATACTTTGGCCGGGGAACGCATGTTCAGCCGCCTCAAAGACCCTCACACCGACCCCTATGACCTCGTCGTCTTCGACGAGGCGCACAAGCTGTCCGCGGACCGCCAGCCGGATTTCCGGGTACGCAAGACGGACCGGTACAAGCTGGCGGAGGCCCTGGCCGGTGCGCAGGTAGACGACGAGCGCTGGGCACTCCCCTGGTCAGCCCGACATCTTCTGCTGCTGACGGCAACGCCGCATATGGGCAAGGACCCCCCCTATTACTTCCTTTGGCGTCTGCTGCTGCCCGACACGCTCTCGACCGGGGACGCTTTCGACACGTTTCCCCGCGAATCTCGACAGAGGCACTTCATCCGCCGGACCAAGGAGGAGTTGGTCCGTTTCGATGGTTCTCCGCTGTATCCGCAACGCAACTGCGACACATTGAGCTATGAACTGTCGCAGGGTCGAGAAAGCGAGCAGGAACTCTACGACGAGACGACGGAATACATCCGATATTACTACAACCGGGCTCGGGTGCTGAACCGGTCCGCGGTCCGGTTGGCGATGAGCGTCTTCCAGCGGCGCCTCGCCAGCTCCACCTATGCCCTCATGCGGTCGTTCGAGCGTCGCATGGAGAAGATCGAAGGGCTGATCGACGACATTCGGAACGGGCGACTCACCGAGGAGCAGCTCGCGCGCCATCAACGGAGCCTCGATGATCTCGACGACGTCTTCGAGAGTCGGACCGCAGACGAAGACGCCACGGGTGAGGACGATGGCGAGCAACATGAGGAGTTCGAGGGCAAGGCATTGGGGGGCACCGTCGCAGTCAACCTCAGCGAGCTGGAAACCGAGCATCTCAAGGTCGAAGAGTTGCTCAACAAGACGCGAAAGCTGTTTAACGCCGGCGAGGAGTCCAAGTTCGAGAAACTGCGCGAGGTACTCCGCGAGCCGAAATACATCGACGAGAAGCTCATCGTCTTCACCGAGCAGCGCGACACGGCAGAGTTTTTGGTGCGCCGGCTCGAAGGTCTCGGCTTCACGGGTCGGGTCGCGCTGGTCCACGGCGGCTTGCCGTATCAGGAGCGAGAGCGGCAGGTGGAGAATTTTCGCCGGTCGCCGACAGAAGGCGGAGCCAACTACCTTGTGGCCACCGACGCCGCGGGCGAGGGTATCAATCTCCAGTTCTGCTGGCTGATGGTGAACTACGACATTCCCTGGAACCCGGCGCGGCTCGAGCAGCGGATGGGGCGCATCCATCGCTACGGCCAGAAGCACGACCCAGTGGTCATCGTCAATCTGGTGGCCGGCAGCACCCGCGAGGGCAGGGTGCTCAAGACGCTGCTCGACAAGCTTGAGGCAATGCGCCGGCAACTCCGCTCCGACAAGGTTTTCGACGTGGTGGGCCGTCTGTTCGAGGGCCTGTCCATGAAGGAGTATCTTGAGCAGGCGGTCACCGAGGATGCCGGCACCGTTGCCATGCGGTTGGAGGGCCGTCTCACCGGAGAGCAAATCCAGGCTTTGGAGCAGCGGGAGCGCGTGCTCTTTGGGGAAGGCGGCGACGTGCGCCGGCGACTCGCCGACCTGAACGACGAAGCCGAGCAGGAAAACTACCGGCGGCTTCTACCCGGCTATGTGCGCCGTTTCGTGGAAAGATCTGCGCCGCTGCTCGGTTTGCGCATCGAGGGCGATCCGGGGAACACCTTTACGTTGATGCCGGACCGTCCCGGCGCAGCCGATTCCCTGTTGCCCGCACTTGAGATGTATTCCGAGGGCGCACGTGACCGGCTGACGGTGTACAAGCCCACGAGCCGGGAAAACGCGGTCTGGATGCACCCCGGCGAGCCGGTATTCGACGGCCTCTCGACCGCGGTCCTGAGCCGTTTCGGGCGCGACGGACTACGGGGCGCCGTGTTCATCGACCCTTATGCAACCGAGGCCTATCTGTTCCACATCGCGCGGGTCTCCGTCGAACAGCACGGCCAAGCCAATGCGGGGGCTGATCTGTTGGCTGACCTCGGCGACGGCAAAGTGGCCACGAGGGTACTCGAATCGCGACTCGTCGGGTTGCGCCAGTCAAGCGACGGCGCCGTAGAGGAGTGCCCGGTGGAGCATCTGCTTCTGCTCAGGGGCGCCCGGGGCTTTGCGCCGAGCCGTGCGCCGCTCGCTGTCCTGGCTCGCGGAATGGTCGCCGATGCCGTCCGGTTCGCCCGCGAGGAAGGGGTCGAGCGACTGGCGCAAGCTCATCGACAGCGCCGCCTCGACGGTCTGTCCGCGCGGATGGAGTTCGTCAACCGAGGCTTCGACTTTCAGTCTGCCGAACTCGCGACCGTCCGGTCCCGCCTCGGCGAGAAGGCCCGCGCCGGTGATCGGCGCGCGAAATACGAACTCTCCAAGGTCAAGGACCGGCAACGGAGCTTGACGGCCGTGCGCCGCCGCTGCCTTGACGAGATGCAGGCCGAGCCGGACCTCATCCAGGCCGGTGAGGTCGAGTTCCTTGCCCACGCCCTCGTAGTGCCCGTACAGGATTCCGAGGAAGCCGAGCGCTACGACGCCGATGTCGAGGCCATCGCCGTGGAAGTGGCCACGGCATACGAGGAGGGCTTCGGCGCCGAGGTGAAGGACGTCTCGCGGCCCGAGTTCGCGCGGCGCGCGGGACTCACCGACTGGCCGGGCTTCGACTTGAGGTCCCGCCGCCCCGGCGAGGAGCGGGCCATCGAGGTCAAGGGCCGCGCCGGCTCCGGCAACGTCGAGATGAGTGA
This sequence comes from uncultured Binatia bacterium (SeqCode), assembly GCA_965214905.1. Taxonomy (GTDB): domain Bacteria; phylum Desulfobacterota; class Binatia; order UBA9968; family JAJDTQ01; genus JAJDTQ01. The sequence goes on along the minus strand of OZ243984.1, from coordinate 415,723 downwards.
GAACGAATGGGCCAAGGCGTGTAATCTGCGCAACGACTACTGGCTCTACGTCGTCTTCGACTGTGCCACGCCCCACCCGCGCCTGGTACGGGTGCGCGATCCCTTTGCGAAGCTGCTCGTGCGCGGACGTGAGTCTTCCGCGTTCACGATCACGCCGGGGGCTGTCATGGAGGCAGCCGAATAGCCGAGGGAGATCAATAAAGCCGGTGGAGAAGCGAACATGCTGAAGCGTATACAAATCCGAGGTTACAAGTCTCTCGAAGACGTTGACGTGCGCTTGTCGCAACTCGTGGTTCTGTTCGGGCCGAACGCCGCCGGCAAGAGCAACTTGCTCGATGCGCTGCAACTGCTGTCGAAGTTGGCGACGAGTCGGACCCTCAAGGAGGCATTCGATCCGCCCTATCGCGGCAAACCGCTTGAGTCGTTCACCATTGGGCAAAAGGGCATCAAGGGCTTGCTCGAACAGGAAAGGTTGTCGTTCTCGATAGAAGCCGACCTCAGCCTGTCGGACGCTGTGGTGGAAGCTGTCGATCGCCAGATACGAGAAATGCGTCGCCCGAACGGCGAGGGCGAGTCCAAAGAGAGAAGCAAGATGCCAGCCCGTGTCCGCGAGCGCGACTTGCGCTACCGCATCGAGGTGGAGATGCTGCCTCGATCAGGCATCCTGCGTGTGGCGGACGAATACCTGACGGCCCTGAACAGCAAGGGGGAGCCCACGGGTAAACGCAAGCCTTTTCTCGAACGGCAACACGAAAGAATTCACCTGCGGCACGAAGGACAGGCGCACCCCACGTATTTCGACCGTTACCTGGACCGCAGCATCCTCTCCATGCCGCATTATCCGCCGCACTATCCCCACTTGGCGGCGGCGCGGCGTGAGCTGGAGAGCTGGCTGTTCTTCTACTTCGAGCCGCGCGAGCGCATGCGCGCCGCTAACCCGGTCAAGGAAGTGCGTCATATCGGCTTGATGGGCGAAGAACTCGCAGCGTTCCTCAATACCATGAAGGCAACCGCTCCCAGGCAGTTCAAGGGTGTCGAGAAGGCGTTGCATATGCTGGTCCCGAACATCGACGGCATCGAGGTGGAGGTCAGTGATCTCGGCGAGGTCGAACTCCGGCTCAAAGAAGGCGGCGTTGCGATACCGGCCCGCGTACTCTCTGAAGGCACGCTGCGGATGCTCGGGCTGCTAGCGCTGACCGGCGTTGACGAAGCCCCCGCATTGATCGGGTTCGAGGAACCTGAAAACGGTGTTCACCCACGCCGGGTCCAGTTGATCGCAGAACTGTTGAAAACACAGGAGACCCTGAGACGGACGCAGTACATCGTCACCACGCACTCGCCGATCCTGCCCGATTTGCTATCGGACGATTCCTTGTACGTAGTGAGCCGAAGCGACCGTAGAACACGAGCCGACCCGTTTTCTACCTGGGGGCCATTGGGACGTACCGTTGATATCGGTCAGGCACTTTCCGATGAGCAGGAGGGGCTCTCCGTATCCGAGCGCATCCTGAGAGGGGACTTCGATGCGTGAGGTTGCGCTTTTCGTCGAGGACTACGCGCATCAGCAAATCATCGGTGCGTTGGTTCAGCGAATCGCTGTAGAATGCAATATCGCGATGAGACTCGACTGGCGTAGCGCAGTAGGCGGCCACGGCAAAGTGATCGCAGAGCTTACCGACTACATGCGCGACTTGAAGCGGCAACGTAGTCCCTCGCCGGACTTGATTATCGTCGCTACCGATGCCAACTGCAAAGGATTGAACGAACGTAGGAAGGAGATCGGTCAGCCGGATGCTCCCGCTCCGATAATTCCTGCCATTCCAGATCCACATATTGAGCGTTGGCTGTTGCTTGACGGCGCGGCTTTCAAGGCGGTGTTCGGTAACGGTTGCGATGCGCCCGATCAGAAATGCGACCGAGGTCGCTACAAACAACGGCTGCTTGAAGCGATTCAGGCCACGGGAACCATACCCGGACTCGGTGGTATCGAATATGCAGAAGACATCGTGCAGCATCTAAACATCAATCGCGCCGGACGAGCGGATAGATCTCTCGGACATTTTGTGGTGGATCTACGCAGCACGTTTCAAGGATGGCAAACATGACCGCCAACGGCAAGAAGGATCTCCCGCGGATAGCACTGGACGACTTCGCTCGTCGTTTCTCGTTACGAGCGCGGTCCCTGATGTGGTTTATCGGTGCAGGCAGTTCGGCTTCCGCCGGTCTGCCCACGGCCATGGATATGGTGTGGGAATTCAAGCAGAAGCTATTCATCAGTCAACGGCGCGGCTCGCACCGAGCGGTGGCAGATCTGTCGCAGTCGATCGTCCGCGACCGGCTCCAGGCTCATATCGACTCCTTGGAACGACTGCCACCGCCCGGAGCTCCTGACGAGTACGCTGCGCTGTTCGAGGAGGTCTATCCGGCAGAATCGGATCGACGCGCATTCCTGGATGCAAAGCTGGCCGGAGCCAAGCCTTCCTATGGTCATATGGTGCTCGCAACTCTGATGCGCGAGGGACTGACGCGCTTGGTGTGGACCACGAATTTCGACGCTCTCATCGCCGATGCCTGCGCCAAGGTTTTTGACACTACCAGTGCACTAACGACTGTAACTCTCGATGCCCCTGACTTGGCCGAGCCAGCGATTGCCGATGAACGCTGGCCAGTGCAAATCAAGCTCCACGGAGATTTCCGTTCCCGGCGACTGAAGAATACCGGCGACGAATTGCGACGTCAGGACGTGCACCTGAGGCAGACATTGGGCGACCAATGCCTGCGTTCTGGACTCGTGGTGGCTGGATACAGCGGGCGGGACGACTCCGTCATGGACACGCTGGAGGAGGCAATGGGGCGTCCGGGCGCCTTCCCGGCCGGACTGTTCTGGCTGCACCGCGGCGAAGGTCCGCCGTTACCGCGTGTCGAGCGACTTTTGGATCGAGGAAAGGAAATGGGCGTGGAGGCTGCGTTGGTGCCGGTCGAGAACTTCGACGAGACTCTGCGAGATTTGATCCGTCTCTATGACAGCATCGATACCAAGGCCCTTGACGACTTTGCCGCGGAGCGTCGGCCGTGGAGTCCGGCATCGTTTCCACAAGTTCGACGGGGCGGTTGGCCGGTGGTACGCTTCAATGCTTTGCCAGTGGTCGAAGCACCGAGCATTTGTCGGCGGGTGGTTTGCGGGATTGGTGGTACATCCGAGGTGCGCCGGGCAGTTGAGAAAGCTGATGTGAATGTTCTTGCCGTTCGTTCCCGAGTCGGGATCTTGGCTTTCGGTGCGGACGCCGACGTTCGCGCCGCCTTCAAGGAGCATGACATCACCGAATTCGATCTCTATACTCTTGAGATCCGGCGCTGCAGTTACGATTCCACCGAACGCGGTCTCTTGCGCGACGCATTGACCATCGCCATTGGGCGTGAGCGCGGCCTCAACGCGCTCCGGCGACGTAGCATCGACCGGTTTTCACCCGCCGATGTACGGGATGCTGCTTGGCAACCTCTACAGAGCTTGGTGGGGGCGTTGAGCGGCACGGTGGAGGACCACCCTCATCTGCGGTGGCGCGAGGGTATCGGTACGCGTTTGGACTGGGCCGATGGTCGTCTCTGGTTGTTGATCGAGCCATGCACGGTGTTCGATGGAGTCACCGACAACAACAGGACAGCCGCAGCCGAGTTTGCTCGTCAGCGTTCCGTTACGCGCTACAACCGGGTGTTAAACGAACTGATCGGTTTCTGGGCTCAGCACTTGGCGCAAGACGGTGGTGAGATGCGCGCGTTGAAGGTGGGGGATGGTGTCGATGCCGTCTATCGGCTCTCTTCAATCACTGGTTTTTCACGGAGGGCCATGTCGTGAATAGCGAACTCAGTCCGCACATGTGGTTGCCAGAACCCAAGCTGAGCTTCCATCCCGACCGTAGCGCGGACCGATCGCGTCACCCGTTGCGTGGGCTGCTGCAATTCGGCCCCTACTCGGCGGGTCTGGTACCAGACCCCATACGGGTAGCCACGCTCGCGCCAGCCGGTGGGAGTGGACGCCTCTACGATTTCATGAGGGAGCTGAAGTCAAAGTACACACCGAAGGAGCGCACCGAGTATCTGCCAGAATGGCCGGGCTTTCATGGCGTCTTCGGTCTACACATGCACGCCGCCGGCAGCGACTGCCGAGTTGAACTCGATTCTCAACTTGAGACTGACTTTCGCAACTCGTCAAAACCACATGTCGTACTTGCGGATCGTCTGGTAAGAGCTATTCATTGCCTTGATGCACGTCGGACCGAGTTCGATGTCTTGTTCGTCTACCTTCCCAAGCGATGGGAGCCAGGCTTCGTCGGCGGACCCGATGAAGATTTCGACCTGCACGATCATGTGAAAGCCGTTACCGCTGCTCGTCGAATACCTCTCCAATTGGTGCGCGGGGACGAGGCGTTTGTCTATCCGTGCCGAGCAAGCGTCATGTGGCGTATCGGTCTGGCGCTCTACGCCAAGGCTGGCGGAATTCCATGGAAGCTGGCCGAAGCCGATTCCGAAACGGCCTACATCGGCATCTCATACGCCATTCGTCCCCCCGAGTCGGACCGACCTCGATTCGTGACGTGCTGCAGTCAGGTGTTCGACGAGGAGGGCTCCGGCCTGGAGTTCGTCGCCTACGATGCCCATGAGGTCGAAGTCCAGCGGGATAACCCCTTCCTGTCGCAAACCGAAATGTTCCGTGTGATGACACGCTCGTTGGACCTCTATCGTCGTCGCCATGCCGGGCGGCCGCCTCGGCGTGTAATGGTCCACAAGACCACGGAATTCAAGCGCGAGGAAGTCGCTGGCTGTCTGGAGGCGTTGCACCTGTGCGAGGCAGTTGACCTTGTGCAGGTTGTCGAAGATGTGGGTTGGCGCGGCGTTCGTATCCACGAGGGACCTGACAAAGAGACGAAGGGGAAGGCAGCGGTGTTTCCGGTTTCGCGTGGTACTGTTGTGGGTCTCGAGCCACGCGAGGCGTTGCTGTGGACACACGGCGATGTACAGGGGATTACTGAGCGTTCCTATTTCCAAGGCTCCCGGAGCACTCCCAAGCCTGTGCGGCTGGTGCGTCATGCCGGTCACGGACCGTGGGATGAAACGGTCCGTGCCGTGCTTGGGCTGTCAAAGATGAATTGGAACAACGACGCTCTATACGACCGGCTACCCGTCACGATGGCATATGCGAAAGTGCTTGCGCGGGTGGTAAAGCGTATGCCGAGTTTGGGAAGTACTCCCTATCAGTTCCGATTTTTCATGTAAACGGGCAGGAACAGACCGACTTTGACGGACACGACTATTATAATGGCAGCGCAGTGCACCTGCGCAAGGCTTCCGAATGTATCAATCGAAGTGACCGGGCGGGAAGCATCCAGGAGAGTATTCACGCCGTCGAGGCCGTGGCACGGCAAATTGCTCCGGAAAAGACCGATACGCTGACACAGGCGTTGAACTCGATCGAGAAGCGCAATTCTCTTCATTCCAATCTCAAGGAGGGTTTCAAGGCACTTTATTGGTACACGTCGGACGAGCAGGGCGTTCGCCACGCATTGTTGGACCGTGAGGGGGCGAGCGTGGGCATGGACGAGGCGGTGTTCATGCTGGGCGCGTGCGCCTCCTTTGCCAGCTATCTATGGCGCAAGCATACGGCAGGAGAAGCACCTTGAGCGACCATCGCCTCATCGAAGTGGCCTTTCCCGTGAGACAGGTTTCTCTCGACTCTGTTCACGAGAAGAATGTGCGGCACGGACACGTTTCCACGCTGCACATCTGGCCGGCGCGGCGGCCGCTGGCAGCTTCGCGGGCTGCACTGATTGCGACGCTGTTGCCGGATCCCGATGATCCCGAGAAGCGGAAGACGCTTCTGGCGCGAATGGCCGGTCGTGTGATCGAAAAGGTCGAATGCAAGCGGGTGAACGGACGCACGGTGGAGAAGGTGAAGGAGGAGACGGTGGGCGGCATCCTTCATTGGGGCCGGGAGAACAAAACCGATATCCAGTGGTTCCGCGAGGCGATCCGCAAGGCCTACGGTGGCCGCGCACCCAGGGTGCTGGACCCGTTTGCGGGCGGCGGCGCGATTCCGCTGGAAGCCATGCGTTTGGGGTGCGACGTGACCGCCATGGACATCAACCCGGTGGCTTGGTTTATCCTCAAGTGCACCCTCGAATATCCGCAGAGGCTCGCCGGTCAGAGCCGGCCGTTGCCCGATTTCGCGCTGCAGGACGGTGGGTTCATGGAGGCGTTCCTGAAAGCAAAGGGGTTCAAGGGGGCGGGCCTGCGGACGTTCCTGGAGCGGCTCGGCCACGGCGACGGCGGCGAAATCCAACTCGAAGCGCTCCCTCGCGACGACCCGATGACCAAGGCGGACTTGGCTTGGCATGTGCGCGCGTGGGGCCGGTGGGCGCTGGCCAAGGCGCGTAAGGAACTGGCCGCACACTACCCCACCTATGCCGAGTTCGAGGCGTTGACGCCAAGCAAGGAGTATGAGCCACGCCCCAGGCAACTCCTTGAGGTAGACGAAAACGGTGTTCCGCAACTCGATTCGCTGAATGCAGAATTCGACGCTGCCTATCTCAAGGACCCACGCAACCCGCGCTGGATCGCCAAGCCGACGGTGGCGTATCTCTGGGCGCGCACCGTGGCCTGCAAGCAGTGCCGGGCGACGCTGCCGCTGCTCAAGACCCGCTGGCTATGCAAGAAGGAACGAAAGCGCGTACTCCTGACCATGGACGCGTCTGCCAGCGGCTCGCACTCAGACGGACAGGCCGAGTCTGCCTCCCCGGCGGCCAAACGGCTGGCGCCGGACGCCGCGCAGACCGGCGTGTCTGGGCCGGGGCTCCGGCAGGCAGGCGTTGTCTTCGGCGTGCAGACCGACGTGCCTCGGAACGGCGGCAACGAGGCGCAGCGGCGCGAGCACGACAAGCGCATCGGAGCGGGCACCATGTCGCGCGCCGGCGCTGCCTGTCCGCGCTACGGCTGCGGCGCGATCATGACCATGGAGGACATCCGGCTCGAAGGACGCGCCGGAAGACTCGGCGCGGTGATGACCGCAGTGGTGGTGGAAGGAGCGAAGGGCAAGGAATATCGCCCGCCGACGGACCATGAACGCCGTGTAGCGGAGGTGGCGGAGGAGCAACTTCAAGCCCTCTACGAGGACATCCCCTTTGGTTTGCCGGAAGAACCGACGCCCAAGGCAGGAAGCGGCGCATCCCGCGCGTTCTCGGTGGACGGTTACGGCTTCGACACCTGGCGGAGGCTGTTCACGAACCGGCAACTACTGGCGCTGGGAACGTTCGTTCTGGCCATTCGGGGACTGATGCGCGAGCTCGACGGCTGGCCGGAGCGTTGGCGCGAAGCGGTGATTGCGAGCCTTGCGATCGTGAACGATCGGCTGGCCGACTACTCCAGCACGGTCTGCTCCTGGCACAACAGCGGGGAAAAACTGGGACACACCTTTGCGCGCTTTGCGCTTCCGATCGTGTGGGATTACACCGAGGTCAATCCGTTATCGAATTCATCCGGTAACTTTCTCGGCGCCCTCGAATGGGTGTCGCGCTTTGTTTCCCACGCGCTCGAATCAGCCCGATCGGCGGAAACGCCGAACGTACAGAGCGTCAGCGCAACCGCAGCATCGGGAAAGTACGACGTCATCGTCACCGATCCGCCGTATTACGATGCGATCCCCTATTCCGACCTGATGGATTTCTTCCACCTGTGGCTGCGTCGGTCCACGCGCGGGCTGTGCGCCGAAATGGACGACGCATTTGCGGATGCGCTCGGGCCGAAGTGGAGCCATGACACGGGCGAAGGCGAGCTCATCGACGACGCGAGCCGGTTCGACGGCGACAGGGAGCTATCCAAAAAGAACTACGAGGACGGCATGGCCCGCGCGTTTCAAGCGTGCCACGCGGCGTTGCAAGCGGAAGGACGGCTGGTCATCGTCTTCGCCAACAAGCAGCCCGATGCGTGGGAGACACTCGTTTCCGCACTGATCCGCGCAGGCTTCGTCGTTGACGGCTCGTGGCCCATCCAGACGGAGATGAACACCAGGACTCGGGCAATGGCTTCGGCCGCCCTCGCATCCTCCGTCTGGCTGGTCTGCAAGAAACGCCCGCCGGCCCGCCACGGCTGGGACAACACCGTCCTCGGCGAAATGCGCGAGAACATCACCCGGCAGCTCCACGATTTTTGGGATGCGGGTATTCGCGGGCCGGATTTCGTGTGGGCGGCCACCGGGCCGGCCCTCGAAGCCTTCAGCCGGCACCCGGTGGTCAAGAAGGCAAACGACCCGAAGCAAGTGATGACCGTCTCGGAGTTCCTGCGCGAGGTGCGGCGCATGGTGGTCGATTTCGTGGTGGGCCGCGTCCTGACCCAGGATGGCGCGCCTGTCGACGCAGGGGGACAAGACCCCACCGGACTGGACGACGTGACCACCTACTACCTGCTCCATCGCCACGACTTCGGTATGGGGGAGGCGCCTGTGGGCGGCTGCATCCTCTACGCGCTGTCGTGCAATCTCTCCGACTCGGCGCTGGTCAATCAACACGATCTCCTGGCGCAGTCGGGCAGGCGGACGTCCGGCGACGAAGAGGATTGGGGCGATGAGGACGATACGCCCGAGGAGGCTGAAGAGTCGAGTGGCGGGGCCAAGGTCAAGCTCAGAGCCTGGAACCGGCGCCGGAACCGCAACCTCGGCCTCGAAGCGCCGGGGGGACGCCCGGTACCCCTCATCGACCAAGTGCACAAACTGATGCATCTGTGGCGCGCCGGCGACCAAGCCAAGGTAGACGATTATCTCGACACCCGCGGCCTCCAGCGCAACGCGTTGTTGAATCAACTCCTCCAGGCCCTGATCGAGTTGGCCGACGCCGGCTCCGACGAGCGGGCGATTCTCGAAGCTCTGAGCAACCACGCGGCCGTACGTAGCGGTGTCCAGGCGACACGCCAGAGGCCCCTTCGACTCGGAGAAGCAGGTCGTGGCTCAATATGATCTGGAAGACTACAAGCAACACCGAAGGGGAGGGTGCTGCTTGTAGCATGTCTGAATCGGGCTGGTCGGGCGATCCATGTCGTTTGCACGACAGCTTGCCCAATCACCGACCGGGTGACCGCCCGGCTTGAGATGGGCGTAGAAACAAGGACCGTAAAATGGCCAAGATAGAAGGCTTCAGAGTACGAAACTTCAAGGTACTCAAGGATGTGACACTGGGCCGTCTGTGGGGCGAGACGGCAATCAAACCGCTCACGCCCATGACGGCCGTAATTGGCAAAAACGGAGTAGGGAAAAGTGCCATGCTCGATGCTTTGGGGTTCCTCGCCGAGGCACTCAAGTTCGGCGTCGAAGATGCCTGTGATGCGCGCGGTCGCGGCGGATTCGAAAAAACGCGGACCAAAACAGAATCGGGTCCAATCGAGTTCGATCTGTATTACAGGGAACACGGAACCGCCCATCCTATTACCTACAAGATCGCCATCGAGGCAGATGAGTCCGGGCGTCCCTATGTGTGGCGAGAAGAAATGCTGGAGATCCGGGACGATGAGCCAAGAATTTTCCTTTTTCTCGTAAACGGACGGGGTTGGGCGTGGAGCGGATACCAAGCATCCGGTCAAATCGGTGGAACGGCGGAAGGCATCGATATTAATGCGTTTGCCAAATTGCTGGAGGAGGGAAAGGAAGGCATCCAATTGGAAGACCGCCGAAAGCTCGGCGTCGCCACGCTGGGTGGCCTGAAACAACATCCACGCATTTCTGCTTTCCGCCAGTTCGTCGAGGGATGGTACCTCAGCTACTTCACCCCGGACGCGGCCCGCAGTCTGCCCTTGGCCGGCCCGCAGAGACATCTCAATGTCCATGGCGACAACCTAGGCAACGTCGTGCAATTCATGGAGCGCGAACATCCACGGCGCTTCCAGGCTATTCTGAACAGCATTGCCGGCAAGATTCCGGGCATAGACAGCATCGACACGGAAAGAACCAGCGACGGCCGGTTGCTGCTCCGGTTCAACGACAAGGGCTTTCAGGATCCCTTTTACGCACAGCAGGTTTCGGACGGGACACTAAAGGTATTTGCTTATCTATTGCTCCTCGAAGACCCGACACCTCCGCCGTTTCTCTGTATCGAAGAACCGGAGAACGGTCTGTACCACAAGCTTTTGGAAACACTGGCTAAGGAATTTCGCGCGCACGCCAGCGCGCACGGCGGCTCGCAGGTTTTTGTTACGACGCACCAGCCGTATTTTATTGATGCGTTGGAGCCTGAAGAAGTCTGGATTCTGGAAAAGAGGTCGGACGGCTTTTCTACTATCCGTCGGGCAAGCGACGATCCGATCGTGAACAGCATGGTTGCGGAGGGATTGCCGTTGGGGAGCCTTTGGTACAGCGACTATCTCGACGCGAGGGGATCAGATGCACTTTGAGGTACTCGTCGAAGATCAGTCCGGCAAGAAGGCACTCGACATTCTGATCCCGAAGATCATCGGCGATCAACATACGTTCAAGGTTATTGATTACCGAGGAGTCGGCCGTATTCCCAAGAACCTCACGAGCAGTACCGATACGCGCAAACGCATTTTGCTCGACCGACTCCCCCGGTTACTCAGAGGTTATGGAAAGGCGTTTGCTGGATATCCTGCCGGCTATCACGCAGCGGTGATTTTGGTCTGCGACCTGGATGACAGGTGTCTGAAAGCATTTCGCCAGGAACTCTTCACGGTTCTGAGTGCCAGCAACCCCAAGCCGGAGACACGGTTTTGCATTGCCATTGAAGAAGGTGAAGCTTGGCTGCTCGGCGACATTCCCGCGATCAGGGCAGCTTACCCCAAGGCCAAGGACGATGTATTGAATCGTTACGAGAACGACTCTATTCGCGGTACCTGGGAGCTTCTGGCCGATGCTGTGTACCTCGGTGGTTCAAGTGACCTCAAGAAGAAGGGGTGGCAGGCAGTAGGCCGGAAAAAATCGGAGTGGTCGGAGAAAATCGCCCCGCTTATGGATGTAGATAGCAACGCATCGCCGAGTTTCCAATACTTTCGAAAGAAGATGTACGAGCTATGTGGGTATCCGCGATGAACCCGTCTTTCGTGCAAGCACTCGAATGAGGACGAGATGACAACCAAACCTTCCCGGAAACCCTGGCACGAGGTCGTGCAACTGCGCGACGACCTGAAAACCGGGGAGCTTTCGTTGGCGGTGTTCGCCGCGGACCTGTACGACGTGGTGATGCAGAAGGGCCGTCGGCCAGTGTACGAGCATCCGGCCGAGTTCTTCGCTCTCACCTATCCGACCTTTAACCTGCGCAGGTTGGTCAAGGACGTGTGCGTCCGCCTGGCTGGCAAGAGTGACAAGGCGTATCGAAAGCTCTCCGTCAACTACGGCGGCGGCAAGACCCATACTCTCATCGCACTCAGGCACTTGGTGCACGACCCGGACGCGTTGCCGGACCTGCCGGCGATCCGGGAGTTCGAGGCGCACATCGACTTCAAGCCCCCGAAGGCGCGGGTCGCGGCGCTGTGCTTCGACAAGATCGACCTGGAGAAAGGCGTTGAAACGCCGGGTCCCGACGGGACGGTCAGGATGCTCAGGCATCCGTGGAGCCTTCTCGCCTATCAACTCGCCGGAGCGGACGGCCTGAGACTCATCCATGCCGAAGGCAAGGACAGGGAGCGCGACACCCCGCCGGCGGAGCCGCTGGTGGTGGAGCTGCTGTCCAGGCCCCAAGCCGACGATCTTTCGACCCTGGTGCTCGTCGACGAGGTGTTGATGTATATTCGCGCCCAGGTGGAAACCGACCCGAGCTGGCGCGGACGTTTGCTCAGCTTTTTCCAGTACCTCACGCAAGCGGTGGTGAAGGTGGACCGTTGCGCGCTGGTGGCGTCGCTGCTGGCCTCCGATCCCCGGAAACACGACGACTTCGGAAACGAGCTGCTTCGAGATGTGTCCGAGGTTTTCGGCCGCCAGATGGAAGAGGACGCGAGTCCGGTGAGCAAGGAGGACGTGGCGGAGGTTCTGCGACGCCGCTTCTTCAAGCCCGAGTCGATTCGCGATCCGGAAGTTTTCCGTCCTCACGTAACTTCGGTGGTGGGCAGCATCGCCGCGCTTGACGACCGGACCCGGAAGGAGCGGGAGGCTGCGGAGAAGCGCTATCTGGACAGCTATCCCTTTCACCCGGACCTTACCGAGATCTTCTACACTCGCTGGACCCAACTCGACGGCTTCCAGCGCACGCGAGGCATCCTGCGGACGTTTGCCATCGCCCTGCGCGATGCGGAGAAGTGGGACACGAGCCCGCTGGTCGGGCCGAATGTATTATTGGCTGAGCCGGGAAGGAACGACCTTGCCGAGGCCGCGAGTGAGCTGGCTTCCTTCGCCAGCGTGGATGAAGCCACCCGCAAGCAGGAGTGGCGGCCGATCCTCGAGGGCGAGCTTGCCAAGGCGCAGATCATTCAATCCGAGGCCACGGGCCTGCGCCATCGGCAGATGGAGCAGGCCGTGGTTTCGGTGTTTCTGAGCTCTCAGCCCATCGGTCAGAGGGCGATGACACCAGAGCTGATGGTGCTTCTTGGAGCAGCCGAGCCGGACAGGATCGAGTTGGAAAAGGCCCTGCTCCGTTGGACGGAACTGTCTTGGTTCCTGGACGAGGTGGAGGTGGCCACGGGCGAAACGGACTCGGGCGGGATCCGGCAATTGCCGAAGGCATGGCGGCTGGGAAATCGTCCCAACCTGCGCCAGATGCACCATGACGCCTGCAACAGCGTGCAGCCATCGCTCGTGGAATCGCAACTCATCAATGCCATCGAGAAACTGAAGACGCTCACCTCCGGTGCGTCCGCGGCGGGCGCAAAGGTCCACAACCTGCCGGAGCGACCGCGCGACATCACGGACGACGGCGACTTCCACTATGGCATCCTCGGTCCGAGGGCGGCCTCGGAGTCCGGCAAACCGAGCGCGGAGGCCAAGCGGTTCATCGACGAGACTACCGCGGCCGACCGCCCACGGGTCCACCGCAACGCCATTGTCCTCGCCGTTCCTTCCCGGGACGGCCTTGATGCGGCGCGCGTGCGAATTCGCGAGTATCTCGGTTGGCAGGATGTGCGCGATCAACTCAAGGACCAGCCCATCGATCCCACCCGGGAGCAGATGCTAGCCAGTGAGACGGAGGCGGCGAGAAAGCGCGTCCCGGAGACCATCAGGCAGGCATACTCCATGGTGGTGGCGGTCAACGAAAGCAACGGCGTCCATGCCTTCAAGGTCGTGGTGACCGAGGAACCCTTGTTCACGACCATCAAGGCCGACAGGCGGTCCCGCATCCAGGAGACCGCCATCAGCGCGGAGGCGATGCTGCCGGGCGGCCCCTATGACCTGTGGCGCGAAGGAGAGCATTCCCGCCGAGTCAAGGATCTGGTCGGCGCCTTTGCTCAATTTCCGAAGCTGCCCAAGATGATGCGGACGAAGGAGATCCTCGATACCGTGGTGCAAGGAGTTCAGGAAGGAATCTGGGTGGCGCGGGTTTTGCGTCCTGATCGGACCGTCAGGACATTCTGGCGCACTGCGATCGACGAGCCCGCCCTGAAGGACTCGGGTCTGGAGGTTTGGTTGCCCGAAAGCGCGACACTGAGCGAACTCACCGCCGACCTGCTGGAGCAGGGGAAACTTCCTGGACTGTGGCGCGGTGAAGATGTCAGCGTCCAGGACGTCTACGACTATTTCGCCGGCGGCCACACCGTGACCCTGCCGCAGGAGGGCTACGAAGAGACGATCATCATCCCGAAATGCGAACCGGCGCACGTCGATGCTGCGGTTTCGCAAGCCGTGGAGCAGGGACTCGTGTGGTTGACCAATGGACCGGCCTCGATCCTGAAGGAGACCGTGCCGGCCGGAGTGATCAGTGCCTCGGCAACGTTGCGGCCGCCGCCCGAGCGGTTTGCCGTCGACGAATTGACGGCGTCGTCAATTCCCGACGCCTGGAAGGAGGGTGAGACCAACGCTCTCGCCATCGCCACCGCCTTGTCGGCGAAGCGCGGAATGAACCTGCCATGGGCCACGGTGCAGGCGGCGATCGAGGATGGTATCCGGGTGAGATGGATCGAGGTCCGTGACAGCGGCGCCTCGTGGCCCTGTGACCTCGCCGGCGCCAAGCACGTGGTCTTCCGGGTTCCGAAGGGCGACGGCGGCGACCCGGAGCCCGTAGTGCCGAAACCCCAGGGGCTTCTCATGGCCGAGGCTGTCTTGGAAGTCAACGGCATCCAGGACTTGGCGGACCAGGTGCCGGAGATCGCCAAGGCCGCAGTGGGTCATGACCTCAGGTTCAATGTCCGGGTCGAATTCGGTGGAAAAAAGGCGCCTGCCCCGGAGGCGGTGGAGAAGATCAACGAGTTGCTCACCCAGGTATCCGACGAATTGAAACTCGCGTGAGATGGGTTCCGACCAGCCCTTCCCTGGATTCCGGATCAAGTCCGGGATGACGATGCATAGCGCTAGTTGCCCCTCCCCAGCCGCTCCTCCGTGTTGTCCATCGGGACCGGTGGCCATCGGGAATCGCGCAGGGTCATCATCGCCACCCGCGCCGCCCGAGGGCTTCCGCGGGCCGCCCGACGGAGCGGGCGCCTTCCAGGCACGAGGTTCATTATCCGTTTGAACCGCCATAGGGTGCCTGTGGTATAGGGTAAAAAAACCTTGACTTGTTGTTTCCAACATCCCGTCTACCGCTCGGCGACGCAGGAGGACACCATGACCAGGAAACTCGCGCTTTCGTTGTTGGCTCTGTTCGCGGCCCTTGCCCTTGCCGCTTCAGCGGCGCACGCCGCCGACAACTTCTTCGCCGGCAAGACCATGCACATCATGGTCGCGGCCTCCCCCGGCGGCGGTTTCGACGCCTACTCGCGAATGCTGGCCCGGCACATGCCCAGGCACATACCGGGCAACCCCACGATGATAGTCCAGAACCGTCCCGGAGCCGGCGGCCGCATCACCGCCAACTACCTCTACAACAAGGTCAAGCCCGACGGGCTGACCATGGGCATGTGGATCGGCGGCCTCGTCCTGCAGCAGTATCTTGGGGACAAGGGGGTGCGTTTCGACGCGGCCAAGTTCGAGTGGGTCGGCGCGCCGGTGCGGATCCACAACGTGTGCATGACCCACAAACGGAGCGGCATCGTCGACCTGGCCACGTGGCGTGCGGCCAAGGCGCCGGTCAAGTTCGGCGGCCAGCGGCCCGGCTCCACGATGTCGGACATCCCGATGATCCTGATCCGGCACACGGACTTTCCCACCAAGCTCATCGAGGGGTACGGCGGTACGGCTCCGGCGCGGCTGGCGGCGGAGAGGGGCGAGGTGGCCGGCGTGTGCGCGAGCTGGGAAGGGCTCAAGAACCCTTGGGCCGCGGCGCTGAAGAGCGGCGACGTGCGCGTGCTGATGCAATTCGTGGACAAGCCCCATTACGCTCTCACCAAGGTTCCCCTGGGCATCGACCAGATGAAGACGGAGGAGGGAAGGGTGGTGATGAAGACCGTGGTCCACGATATCGGCGGCTCCCTCAACCGGCCGTACTCGCTGCCTCCGGGGACGCCCAAGGACCGGGTGATGATCCTGCGCCGAGCGTTCGACGCCGCCATGAAAGACCCCCAGCTTCTGGCCGAGGCAAAGGGCAAGTTCGACATCACCCCCGTCTCCGGCGAGGAAGTGGAACGGCTCGTGGCCAACGTCGCCGAGTTGCCGGCGGAGTTGATGGCGACCATCAAGGAGACCTTTGCGCCCAAGAAGTAGGGCCGCCACGTTCCGGGAACGAGGGGAGGGGCCTTGAATCTAGTGTGTGGGACGGGACACTAGGCCAATGGCTCGCCCCTCGGGACTGGCATACAGCATTCACACCCCGCGTCTGATCCTCCGTTGCTGGCATCCGACGGACGCCAACCTGCTGCAACGGCAGATCAACGACAACCTCGACTATCTGCGCCCGTGGATGGACTGGGCGCGCCAGGAGCCGGAATCCCTGGAGATGAAGACGGAACGGCTGCGGCGGTTCCGGGACGACTTCCTCTCACGGCGGGATTTCGTCTACGGCATATTCGGCGCCGACGGGGTGAGGATCATCGGCGGCACCGGTCTGCATACACGGGAGCGCAAGGACGCACGGGAGATCGGCTACTGGATCAGCCGGTCGTGCGCCAACAACGGGCTGGCGACGGAGTCCACGGGCGCGCTGGCGCGGGTGGCCTTCGAGATCAACAACGTGGCGCGGGTGGAGATACGTTGCGACCCCCGCAACCGGGCCAGCGCACGGGTGGCCGAGAAGCTCGGCTTCATCCACTGTTCGACGCTTTACGGGAACAAGACCGATTCGGAGGGACGCTTGCGGGACACCATGGTGTGGAGCCTGGATGCCGCGGACTACCCGGGCAGTAGCGCGTCGGCTGCGTCGGTGGCCGTCTACAACCGCGCCAAGGTTAGAATTTTGTAGTCGCCGCGGGCGCGGCGCCGTTTCTTGCCGCCGGCTGCGCTGCTTCCCCGCGGGGGTGTTGCCGCTACGGGCGGGTTTGAAACGTTTGAAACCCGCCGCTACACGATATTGTACAGCCGGGTCACGTTGTCCGCGGTGAGCCGCCGGCGCATCTTCTCGCTCAGCCCGCCCATGGTCTGCGTGATGAACTCCTGGGAGTCGGGCCAGACTCCGTCCCGGTGGGGATAGTCCGAGGCCCAGCAGAAGTTGTCCGGAGCGTATTCCTCCGCCAGGTGCGCGCCCACCTTGTCATCCTGGAAGGTGGCCCACATCTGGCGCCGGAACAGCGCGCTCGGCGGCGTGCTGATCATGCCCTCGTACTCGCCTTCCCTGAACTTGGTGTCGAGCCGCTCCAGCACGTAGGGTATCCAGCCGATGTGGCTCTCGGCCATGACCACCTTGAGGGCGGGATGGCGCTCCAGGGCGCCGCACAGGATGATGGACACGAGGCACTCGTCGGCCTGCATGGCCACCACCGCGATGTGCGCTTCCTGGGAAACCTTCGGGATATCTCTTCGGAGCTTTTCCTCCGCGTTCCGGGGCCCCACCGTGGTGGTGCCGTGGCCCGCGCCGATGTGGAACGACAGCGCCACTTCCTCCTCTTCGGCGGCGGCCCACATGGGCTCCCACATCTCGTGCCAGATGGGGGCGGGGCCGTTGAAGAAGTCGAACAGCGCCCCCTTGAGCCCGAGGCCGTTCCTGCCGATGCGGCGGATCTCCGCGGCCGCGCTGTCCGGCGAATGGGCGGGAATGTCCGCGATGCCGATGAAGCGGTTGGGGTCGTAGGCGCAGAACTCGGCGATGAAGTCGTTGTAGGCCCGGTAGGTGGCGGTGATCACGTCCGGGTCCTTGATGCTGTCCTCCACGAAGCGGATGCCGTAGATGACCTCCGCCGCGATGTTGTCGATGTCCAGGTCCCTGGCCCGGAGCTTCGGGTCCGAGGGGTGCGTGGGTTCCCAGCCGGCCTCGCGCATTCGCCGGCCCCGGTGGTTGGTCATGGGCTGCCGGCCCATCCAGGCCCGATGCCCGCCCATCACCGCGCCGTCGCCGATCCACATGGGTTTGCCGTCCATCGTGCGCACGTTGGGCACCCGGTCCTTCAGGTTGGCGGGAGCGCGGGACCTGAAGGTATCCTCGTCGAGATAGAAGAGGTCCATGTGTCCGTCAGCAGAGATGATTCGGTCGCTCATGATCGTACCCTCCGGCCCTCACTTCTCTCACAGACTTCCGAACCTGGCAAGCCCGATGCCTTTCGCGCGCCTCCATCTCCCTCGGCCCATCTCATTGCAGCGAGGCACCCTGCTCCGAAGACCGCGAAGGCGGCAATCTGGGCGTACAGGGTCCCATCGAAGCATTGCCCCACGAGCGCTCCGAGTGGTAACGAGATGAAGATCGAGAGCGAAGTAACCACTGCCGCTCCCACTCCGGCCAGGTGGCCGAGGGGCGCCATGGCGAGTGCATTCAGATTTCCGAACAGGAGTCCGATGCAGAGAAAGACGGCGAGCAGATAGGCCATGAACAGCCACAACGGAGGAAGCCCTTCGAAGGCGAAGGCCAGCGTCCATGCAACGACCGAGACCAGTGTGATGGACACCGTCGCCGCCCTCGAGAGCCGGCGCATCCCATGCCTTGGCACGAGGCGGCCGTTCACGAGCGAAGCGCCGCCGATGGCAAGGGCCAGCACTCCGAAATAGACCGGGAACAGCGCGCCGGTCCCGTAGGCCTCCTGGAATATCTGCTGGGCAGAGCTCAGGTAGGCGATGAACGGCGCGTGCACGCATCCGGTGGCGAGGGTGTAACCGAGCGCGGTCCGGATCCTCAGGACTTCCAGGACGCCGCCGCCGATGGCCCGCGGGGAAAGCGGTCGCCGGCGAGCAGCGGGCAGGGTTTCCGGCTGGCGCAGTGCAAACCATGCGAACGCGATCGCGGCGATGGCGAAGAAGGTGGTGAATATCGCGCGCCAGCCTCCCAGCCACAGGATCCCCTGTCCAAGGGCCGGGGCGACAGTGGGAACGAGGATGAACACGGCCATGACGAACGACATGAGACGCGCCGTTTGGCGTCCTTCGTACTGATCGCGCACCAGGGCCATGGTCACCACGCGCGGTCCCGCGACTCCGATGCCCTGCAGGACACGGCCCGCGATCATGACCTCGAAGGTGGGTGCGAAGATGCTCATGAGACATCCGCCCATGAACAGGACAAGGCCCGCATGGATGGCGGACCTGCGCCCGATGCGGTCGGAGAGAGGGCCGAAAACCATCTGACCGAGGCCCAGCCCCAGGAACAGAGCCGTGATGACGAACTGGACGTCGTTCGGACGCGACGCCCCGAGGTCGCGACCGATCGCGGGCAACGCCGGCAGCATCGTGTCGGTCGCAAGCGCGACCAGCGATATCAACAGGGCGACCAGAGCAAGGAATTCGCCGGGACCCGGGGCGGGTCCGGCGGCCTGTCGGTTCATGCTTCCTCCCGGCAACTCCCGTTTGAAATCGGCGGCGTCGGCCTTGACCGAATGATCCTCGCTCCCTGAGCATCGGCAATGATATGACCGTTGTATACAGGCGCCGCGAGCGTTGCGGTAGTTTTTTGCGCAGAGGATAAACTCGTTATGACTGTAGACGGCCGGGATTCGCCCGACCCACGCCGGCCACGACCTCCCGGCGGCGGGCAGCGTGTAGGGTGAGGCCGAAAACGGGTAGAGGTATGGCTGGAGACGAGCCCCTTCGTGTGGCGTCCGGGCCTGCCGCATCTCTTGTTTTTGCGAAGAAAGTAGTATAGATTTCTGACAAGTGTCGGTATACGTCCGACCTCGAGGGATGTGATCCAATGACCGGAATTGCCGACAATATCATGCAGAGGGTGACCGCCCACGATAGCGGAAGGTGGGTGTGCACACCGAAGGACTTCATGGACCTCGGCAGCCGCGAGGCCGTTGATCAGGCCCTGTCGCGTCTCACCAAGGCGGGACGGCTTCGCCGGGTGAGCCACGGCCTGTACGACATGCCCAGGATCAGCAACGTGTTGAATCGTTCCGCACCCGTCGACTTGGATGCCGCCATTGCAGCACTGGCACGACGGGACGGTGTGCGGATCATGCCGGACGGCCTGGTGGCCGCGAATCAACTGGGTCTCACCAACGCAGTGCCCGCGAAGGTCAGCTACGTGACCGACGGCCACTCCAGGACGCTCAAGATCGACGGAAGAACTGTCCGGTTCCGGCACGCGGGTCCCAACGTCATGAGGTGGGCGGGAAGACCCGCCGCACCTGTGGTTCAGGCGCTGCGTTGGCTGGGTCCCCGAGCGGCCGCGGACGGAGAGATTGTTTCGACGTTGAATCGTCATCTTCCCGACAAAGTGAAGCTCGACCTGTTGCACAACAGCCGCGACCTGCCCGGCTGGGCATTGCCGTTGGCGCGCAGTATCGCGAGCGATCAGGTCGCTGCGGTATGACCGGAGGCTTTGAACCGTTCCTCGCCCTGCCAGAGCAGGACAGGCGGGATGTTTTCGAGGCGGCGGCAGTCCGCCTCGACACGTTGCCGGGCTACGTGGAAAAAGACTTTTGGGTTTGCCTTGTTCTCGACACGCTATTCAACCGGCGGCCCGAGGGGCATCCGAGACTGCTCTTCAAGGGCGGGACGTCTTTGTCCAAGGCCTTCGGACTCATTGAACGCTTTTCCGAGGACATCGATCTCGTGGTGTTCCGCGACAGTCTCGGGTTCGAAAGGGATCGCGACCCGACCGTAGCGAGCGGCCTGTCGAACAACCAGCGGGCCGCGTTGTTCAAGGATCTTGGGGCGGCGTGCCAACGATACGTTCGTGGGGCTCTGCGGACCGCTCTGGCAAGTCGGATCGACAAACTCGCAACTGACTGTCAAATCGTTCCGGATGAGGGCCACGTCGACGGACAGACGCTCTTCATTGAGTATCCCACTCTCTTTCCAAGCGGTGAAGTCACCTATGTGGCCCCGCGCGTGAAGATCGAGGCGGGCGCGAGGTCGGCGCTCGACCCAAGCCGGGAATGCACGGTCACTCCCTATATCGCCAACGAACTCCCGGGCTGGTCTTTCGCGTCGGGGGGGCTTCGCGTGACCGCCCCTGAGCGGACCTATTGGGAGAAGCTGCTGATCCTGCATGGCGCGCACTGCGGATACCGGGATACCGGGCGCCTGCCGGTCGACAAGGACCGCATCTCGCGTCACTACTACGATGTCGCGGAAATCACGGCGACGGAGGTCGGCCAGTCGGCGTTGTTCGACATGGATCTGCTGGACGCGGTTCGGAACCACAACCTCGTCGCCTTCCGGCAGGCCTGGAAGCGGTTCGAGGAAGCCGTTCCCGGATCGATGAGGGTGGTTCCGCAAGCGGAACTGCGCGCGGTGATCGAACAAGATTACCGAGCCATGCAGGGCATGATCCTCGGCGACGGCCCGGACTTCCTATGGGTCATGGATCAGCTTCGACATGCCGAAGCTGCAATAAACGGTACCTGAACGTGGCCACAGCAAGTATGGGCAGGCGTTGATGGACAACCGCCATGGGCTGATCGTCGACACGCGTACCACACAGGCCAATCGGAGTGAATCCACTTACAGGACGCTTACGATCGAAGATCGAAGCGCTCAGCAATGACTTTCTATAAACAACAGATATATTAAATAGTTATGACTGATTCGCGATCCCGATACCGGATCGGCGTGGACATCGGCGGCACCTTTACCGACTGCGTCACCATGGATGCCCGCGGCACGGTGACCGTGGGCAAGTCCCTTTCCACCCCCGAGGACTACTCCGTCGGCGCATTGAACGCGGTGCGGAACGCCGCCGAGAGCCTGGGCCTGGCGGACGAAACCGAGCTGCTCGCGTCCACCCGTCTGTTCTTTCACGCCTGCACCATCGGCGACAACGCCCTGATCACGGGCGCCGGGGCGGTGACCGGACTGATCACCACCAAGGGCTTTGCCGATACCCTGCGCATCATGCGCGGCCGTTTCACCGACGGCGTTCCCGAGTCCGAGATCTTCCACCTGTCCGTCCTCGACAAGCCCGAGCCCATGGTGCCGCGCCGGTTGATAACGGAGGTGGACGAGCGGGTGGACTACAAGGGGGCGGTGCTGGTGCGGCTCGACCCGGCCCAGGCGGAGAAAGCTGCGGCCGAGCTGGTTTCGAGGGGGGTGGAAGCCGTCGCCGTGAGTCTTGTCTGGTCGGTGGCCAACGACCGCCACGAACGGGCCATCGCCGAGGTCATGGCCAAACGACACCCCGGGGTTTTCCTCAGCCTCTCCAGCGAGGTGGCGCCCTACCTGGGCGAGTACGAGCGCACCGCCACCACGGTGTTCAACGCCTGCATCGGGCCGCGGATATCCGCCTACATCAAGCGCCTGGGGGGCCGGCTCCGGGAGCAGGGGCTCGCGGGAGAGCCGCTCATCATGCAGTCCTACGGCGGGGTTCTGGGCGTGGAGGCCACCGCCAGGAACGCCATCGGCACCATCGAGTCCGGCCCCGCCGCCGGGGTCGCGGGCAGCGGCTGGCTCGGCCGGCTCATGGACCTGCCCGACATCCTGGCCACGGACATGGGCGGCACCACCTTCAAGGTCAGCGTGATCCGGGACGGCGCCATCGAGATGGACTACAAGCCGGTGATCCTGCGCCATCAGATCTACTCCACCAAGATCTGGGTGGAGTCCATCGGCGCGGGCGGGGGCAGCATTGCCTGGACCGATCCCCGGACGGGTTTGCTGAAGGTGGGGCCGGAAGGCGCGGGAGCGCAACCCGGGCCCGCGTGCTATGGACTGGGCGGTGCCGAGCCCACGGTATCCGACGCCGATCTCGTGCTCGGTTACCTCAATCCCGACTACTTCCTGGGCGGACGCATGTCGCTGGACCCGGATCGGGCACGGCGCGCCATCGAGCAAAGGGTGGCGGCGCCTTTGGGCCTGTCCGTGGAGGCCGCGGCCGGCGGCATCTACCGCATCATCAACGCGCACATGAGCGACCTCATCCGGCGAGCGACGGTGGAGCGCGGCTACGATCCCCGGGACTTTACCCTGTTCGCTTTCGGCGGCGCCGGGCCGGTACACGCGGCCCGGTACGCGGCGGAGTTGGGCATTCGGCAGGTGGTGGTGCCGCTGACGGCGTCGGTGCACAGCGCCACCGGCCTGGTCAGCTCCGACATGGTTTACCAGTACGGCAAATCGGACCGGCTGCAGGTGCCGGCGGGCCGCGAGCGCGTCAACCGGACCTTCGACGAGTTGGTGGGGCGCGCCCGCGCGGAGCTGGCCGCCGCCGGTTTCGAGGGCGACGGCGTCCGGTTCGAGAGAAGCCTCGACATGCGGTATCGTTACCAGGTGCATGAATTGAACGTCGCCATGCCCGAGGGCGACGCGGCGCTGTCCGAGCAGGAGCTGGGCCGCGTGTACGAACGTTTCGATGACTTGTACGAACGAACCTACGGCCCCGGCTCCGGCTACCGCGAGGCGGGGAAGGAGATCATGAACTTCCGGCTCACCGCCACCGGCATGCTGGACAAGCCTCGGCTGCAGCCGTACCCGCTGTCGTCGGGCGACGCGAGCGGCGCCGTCACGGGATGCCGGAAAGTCTTCTTCGAAGAGTTCGAGGAGCGGTGCGAGACGCCGGTGTACGGCTTCGACGCGTTGCGTCCGGGGAACGAGTTGGTCGGTCCGGCCATCGTCGAGACCCCGGTGACCACCATCGTGGTCACCCCCGGCAACCGCGCCGCCATGGACGCGTACCGTAACGTCAGGCTCCTGATCGGCCGCTGAGGGGAATACCATGGACACGCGCATCCGCGGCGTCGATCCCGTGACCTTCGAGATCCTGTCCCACCGGCTGCACCAGGTCACCCGTGAGATGGGCATCACCCTGGAGCGCACCGGCGGCACCGTCAACACCACCCAGCAGCGGGACTACATGGCGTCGCTCTATCGTCCGGACGGCGATATCCTCTCCGCCGGCGCCACCCTGGGGCAGCACGTGGTGTGCGCCAGCTACGCGGTGAAGCGGATTATCGAGCGCTTTCCGCCGGACGGGATCTTCGAGCACGACGTCTTCCTGCTGAACGACCCCTACCTTGCCGCCATCCACCAGTCCGACATCTACGTCGTCGCGCCGATCCACCACCGCGGGCGGCTGGTGGCCTGGAGCGCCACGTTCGTCCACGTGAACGACGTCGGCGCCCTGTCGCCGGGGGGCGACTCTCCCGACGCCACCGAGATCTTCCACGAGGGGTTGCGGGTCCCCGGCATCAAGCTGGTGGAGCGGGGCGAGCTGCGCCAGGACGTGTTCGACACCCTGACCAACATGACCCGCCAGCCGGGCATGGTGGGGCTGGACCTCAAGTGCGAGATCGCCGCCAACAACGTGGCCAAAGCGAGGCTCGGGGAGATGTACGGCCAGTATGGCCCGGAGCTGCTGGAGTCGGTGGCCAGCGAGATGGTCCGCTATACCGAGGCCATCCTGCGCGAGCGGATCGAGTCGTTCCGGGACGGCGAGTGGACCGAAGAGCTGGCGCTGGAGGCGCAGGATACCTGGCGCATGAAGGTCGCGCTGCGCAAGCGAGGAGACCGGCTGATCTTCGACTTTACCGGCACCGACCCGCAGGCGGTGAAGGGGGTCAACCTGCCGTTCCACGGCACCTTCGGGTTCTGCTTTGCCGCGGTGCTCACCACCCTGGTGTACGACCTGCCCAAGAACCACGGCGTGCTCCGGCCGCTGGAGGTCATCGCTCCGGAGGGGACGCTGGTGAACGTGACCTATCCGGGTCCGGTGTCGATGAACACCACCTCCTGCGGCTTCGGCATCGGGTTCCTGGCCAGTTCCGTGTTGATGCAGATGCTGGGCACCCACGAGCACTGGAAGGACGAGATCGTGACGCCCAACGCCAGCCACCGGAACGGCAAGCACTCGGGGGTCAACCAGTACGGCCGCTATTGCGTGTTCAACCTCGCCCACGGCGCCATGGACGGCAACGGCGCCCGCGTCCACGCCGACGGCATCGACTCCGGCGGCAACTACATGAACTGTCCCAACGCGGAATGGTTCGAGCTCAACTTCCCGGTGCTCTACCTGTTCCGCCGCCACGCGGTGGACTCCGCGGGTCCGGGACGTTACCGCGGCGGGTTGGCGGTGGAGACGGCCCATACGCCTCATGACGCCGCCGAGGGGAGGCTGGGGGGTGTGGCCTACGGCGTCGCCGGGCTCCGGAACTCGGGCCACGGCATGTACGGCGGCTATCCCGGCGCTCCCAGCGTCATCGTGCTCAGGGAAGGCACGCGGGTGCGCGAGGTCATGGGCCGGGACCGGAATGCGGTGGATCTCGACGAGGTGGGCGGCCGCGAGCGGACGCTTCCGTACTGCAACTTCGAGTTCAAGGAAGGGGACGTCCTCTACATGCGTGTGGCCAGCGGCGGCGGCTATGGCGATCCGCTGACCCGGGAGCCCGGCCGGGTGCAGGCGGACGTGGCGGACGGCGTGGTCTCCGAGGATGCGGCCCGAGCCATCTATGGCGTGGCGTTCAGGCCCGAATCCCGGCAAGTGGACGACGCCGCTACCCAGGCGCTGAGGCAAAGGCTCGCCCGGCGCAGGGCCGGGGGGCGTTAAAACCCGAACTGCGCCATGTCGACCTCGGCGCCGCTCTTGCGGCACTCGTCCTCGAAGACTCGATGGATCTCGGGGTCCTGGTCCTGGTACTCGATCTGCGCGCCGCCCTTCTTGACGTCCTCGCCGGTGTCCTTGAGCTCCTCCACCTTGTACTTGAAGCCCCAGGGCTTGAGCGCCAGGTAGCGCGCCGGCTCGGCGCCGTTGTTGAAGTGCTGATGCCACCACTGGATGGGCGGCACGAACATGCTCATGCGGCCCCAGTCCACCCGTTTCCGTCGGGCGCCTTCCTCCCACAGGAAGGAGTAACCGGAGCCGGTCAGCATGATGATGTGGGCGCCGGCGCCGTGGCGGTGGGCCTTCTTGTACTTGCCCACGGGGAACTCCGAGAGGTGTGCGCTCATGGTATTGTCAACGAACTCGAACAGGGTGGTGCGGTTGCCGCCGCCGCGCTCCTTGTAGTCCTTGGGCTGGAACCGCCACAGGTCCGCGATGAAGTTGGACTCCCACACTCGGCCTTTCTTCACCCCCTCGAGATAACGCCCGGGCCGGCCCCACTCGTTGGCGTCGCCCTGGTAGCGGTCGCCGAAGGTGAAGGGGTTGTCGAAGATGTAGTCCAGGTTGCGGTAGCGGTTGATGATCACCGTGGCGTCGGTCAGCGAGATCATCCGCACCGGCTCCCGCCCCTGGGCGTTGAAGTGCTGGAACCACGTGTTGAGCGGGATCGAGAACAGGCTTCCCTTTTGCCATTCCAGGGTGTGCTTCCGGCCGCCGTCGTGCCACAGAGTGGTGGCGCCCTGACCGGACAGGATGAACACCGCCTCCTCGAACAGGTGGTGCTGCGGGCGAAGCTCCCCGCCCGGCGCGATCTCCTGAATCACCGTGTCGCAGGTGCCGCCGGCGCCGTCGAGGTTGACGAACGCGCCCTTGCCGCCGGTGCGCGCCCAGTCGCCCAGTTTCAGTTCCAGCAGATCGTCGATGATGAACCCCTTGTATACCGGGATGCCTTCCCACTGCTGATAGATCTCGTAGGGGCTGATGGGCGCGAAAGCCGAGGCTTCGTTCAGGTTTCGTTCCAACCCGTTGCCGGTGTCGGTAGTGGCGGGCTTGCTCATGGTAAAGACTCCTTCTTCCGGACTTCGATTCCTGGGGCGATGGCGTCCTTCGACTTCGCTTCGCTCGGGACGGTGGTCCTGGGTTCGATGACGTCGCCGTCGCCGTCGCCGTCGTTGCTGGTGATGTTGGAGGCCCAGAAACCCGCCAGTTGCTTGGCGGCCAGGTCCTTGTCGAGATCATCGAGGCTCATGATCGTCTCCCTGCCGCTGGTTGCCGGTCGTCGCCGCTTCCCGGTCTCAGCCCTCGATGCGCCGCATGACGTAGGCCAGCCCGCCGCGGTAGGCCCGGTCGATGGCCATACACTGTTTCGCTGCCCGAAGCACCGTGTCGTAGTCTTCTTGCGTGCGCACGTGCTGGTCGTAGACGCCGTCCATCATGTCCGAATGCTCGGTATCCGCGGTGGCGTGCACGTTCAGTGAGATCATTCGCTTCAGGCTGACGCCCAGTTCGTTCTCGAACTTCTTGCCGATGCGGTAGGACATCCCGCCGTCCGTGACGATGTCCGGGTTGTTGCGGCGCTCCAGCATCTGGGACGAAGTGAACGCGGCCAGCCACGGACCTTTGAGGGCGATGTGGTGCCAGGCCAGGAACGCCGCCTGCGCCATGGGCGGCAGCTCCGCCTTCTCGAAGTCTTCTCGTTCCAGGCCGATGACCTCACCCTGCTTGACCGTGAGCGAATAGTGATCCATGCCGCAGCGCGGATCGTTGATCAGTTCGTCGCTCTCGTGTTGCCATACCAGCGCCTTGACGTCCAGGGGCGAGGCGGCCTGCACATAACCCCAGCAGTCCCGGCGGTTCCTGGTGTAAAGGGCGTTCTGGACGACGTAGTAGCGTCCCCGTTCCATGGTCCAGGGTAGTGACAGCAGGTCCCGGAACTCGTCCGTCTCGAACTGACGCTTGCACATCTCGTCCAGGATGCTCTTGAGTTGCGCGATATCGGGCATGGTGCAGGACTCCTCTCCGGCGCGTCCGTCGCGGGTTGTTCCCGCTTCAGTCGAGCGCCGCCATCATGTTGACGAGTTGTTCCCGGTAGGCGCGGTCGATCATGAGGCTTTCCCGGGCGCCCCGGAGCAACGCCTGTTGCGTTTCTTCGGTCTGGCAATGCTCCCGCGCCACCGCCAGCAGGAGCTGGCCGTGCTCCACGTCCGCGGTGACGTGCTCGGCGTTGTTGATCTGGCGCCGGAGCGGTATCCCCAGATCCCGTTCGAGATTCTTGCCGACGCGGTACGAAAGCGATCCGCCGCGCACCAGCTCGTCGGAATTGCGCATCTCCAGCACCGAGGATGCCGCCACCGCCTCGCGCCACGGACGGTCCTTGGCCAGGTGGATCCACGCGTAGAAACACGCCATGGCGCCGTCCAGCGGGCGCACCCGCTCGTAGTCCTCGGGGGACAGGCCGAAGATCCTGCCTTCCTGGACCGCCAGGGTGATGTGATCCACCTTGCCCGCGGCCTTGTCGCCCATCAGCTCCTCACCCTCGTGCTCCCAGATGAGCCGTTTGACGCTCAGCGGCGACGCGCCGGCGACGAATCCCCAGCAATCCCGCCGGTTGGCGACGTAGTGCTTCATCTGGATGGAGAGGGCCTGGGCGCGCTCCCGGGAGAACCGGAGATCCAGCAGCCGGCGGAAGGGCGGTGACTCGAACTGCTGGTTCACCAGGTCTACGAGCTCCTGCCACACGCCTTCCACGCCGTTCCGTTCCACGCCGTCGGTTTCCATGCCGCTCCCCTTGTCACGCTGGCGTCCCGCGGGAAAGCGCGGGCACGACATCAGCCCGTCGTTCCCGTTCGAGAAGCTACTTGCCCAGGATCAACCGCTGCAACCTCGCCTTGGCTCCCGGACCGATGGAGAAGATCTGCTTGAGCAGGCCCTCGACGTCGGCGCCGGACAGGTACGATATCTCGATGCCGATCTTCTTGGACGCTGCCTTGAATTCCGGGTCGTCGAGGGTGTTCCGGAAGGCGGTCTGCAGCGCCTGGAGCCGGTCCTTCGGAAGCTCCGGCGGCGTCACGTAAGAGCGGAAGAACTTGTAGGGCCCCAGCCAGGCTTCGAACGCCGACCGATCTTCTTTGTTCTTGATGGAGGAAGCGAACTCCGGCAGGTTCTTGAGAACCGGTTCGTTCTTGTCGCCGCTGGTGATCACGGGAACCAGCCTGTCACCTCCCTTGCCCTTGAGCAGATCCCCGGCCCGGACCCGCACCGACTCCCAGGAAGAGCAGTATCCATCAACTTCTTTTCGTTGGATGGCCGCGCGTATCTGGGACGTACCCTGATAGCCTTCCACCAGATTGATCCTGGCGCCTACGAAGTCACGCAGGATCAGCGGCGCCTCGCGGGTGAGCGTTCCGGCGGAGCCGAAGTTGATCGGTTTCGGCGCTTTCATCAGGCCGTTGAGATCCGTCACGCCGGTCCGGGTCATCACCATGCACGTGGGAGTGGCCTTGCCGGCGCTGCCGAGCCATCCGAACTTGTTTACGTCGAACTCGAACCCCTTGACCCCGACGATCTGCTTCATCACCAGTCCGCTGTTGGTCCCGGCGAAGACCGAGCCGTCACGTTTGGCGATGTTGTAGAGGTAGTTCATGGATATGGCAAAGCCCGCGCCCGGCATGTTCTGGACGATGATCCGCGGATTGCCGGGAATGTGCCTGATAATGCTCCGGGCAATGACCCGGGTATAGGTGTCGAAGCCGCCGCCCGGGGGCGCGCCCACCACGAGCCGCACCGTCTTGCCCTTGTAGAACCCGGCCTCGTCGGCCCATGCTGTTGCCGGAAGGACCACGCACAGGAGCAACGACAGCGCTCCCAGCGCACGTCGGAAGTGGTGTTTCATGGGTATCTCCTTGCCATTGAGATCCGGACGGAGTGCCTGATGCCACCGGGTACGGAGTTAAAGGACCAATCCCGTGCCGATGCTTTCCCTTCTAGTGGCCCCTATCGCTCGGGTCAGAGCCTGTCCGCCCACTTCGCGCGGATCCTGGACTTGTATTCCGCGCTCACGCCGGAAATCTTCGGGAAGTCGTCTTTCCAGCTGTAGGGCCGGCACGCGTCCACCACCATGCAGGAGGTGGTCAGTTCCCGGCGTTGCTTGTCCTCGGGCGATAGCCGGGGGTTCAGAATGCTGGCGGCCACGTCGAGGATCTCGGAGTCCGTCCTGGGATCCCAGCGGGTGGACATGGCCCAGAGCACCTCGCCCAGGTTGGTGATGTCCACGTCCTCGTCCACCACGATGACCATGCGCACGTCCCGGCCGCCGTCCCGGGTGGCGAGCACGCCGTACCCGGCCTGCTTGGCGTGGCCCGAGTAGCGCTGCTTGACGGCGACGGTTACCACGAAGCGTCCCTGCCGCGGGAACCACACCCCCTGCACGTCCGGGATGCCGGCGCGCTCCATGGCCGACCAGATGTTGGCGGAGCGGATGTATTTGTGGGTCTCGCTGTTGAGGAAGGTCCTCAGCGGCGGGTCGCCGGTGATGATCGGGTCGTTGCGGTGATAGACCGCCTCCACCTTCACCACCGGAGCTTGCCGCGACCCGGAGGCGTAGTATCCGGGCCACTCGCCGAACGGCCCCTCCTCGTGGGTCTCCTGCTCGGGGGGCGGCACGTAGCCCTCGAGCACGATGTCGGCGAAGGCGGGCACCGGCAGCCCCGTCTTCTGCCCCTTGATCACCGGCACCGGGGTCTCCAGCAGGCCGCCCAGGAAGTCGTACTCGCTGACGTTCCAGGGGATGCCGACGGCGCTCGCGGTCATCATGCCCGGGGGCAGGCCGCAGACGACGGCCACCGGGCATGGTTCCCCACGGGCCCAGTACTTCCGGGTAATGAGGTCGCCGTGCTTTCCAGGGATCATCCACACGCCTACCGTATTCTCGTCGTGGACCTGGACGCGATACGTGCCGACGTTGACGTAGCCGGTGTCCGGATCCCGGCAGACCGTGGCGCAGAACGTGCCGATGTAGCGGCCGCCGTCGTCCGCGTGCCATTTGGGCGTGGGGAACTTGAGCACGTTGACGTCGCTGCCGAAGGCGACGTTTTCCAGCAACGGCGATTCGCCGATCTCCGTTGGAGGAAGAGGCTTGAGGTTCCGGAGGCGGCTCTTGACGGTTTCGACCACTTCCAGGCCGCGGACCTCCGGTGGGATGCCGAGGGCCAAGGCGTCGGATTCCGGGGATCGGAGGACGTTGCTGAGGACGCGGTATCCCTCCGGGTAATCCGGGATGGCGTCGAAGAGCAGGGCGGAGGGCTCCTCGGATTCGGCCGCGATCTCGGTGAGCGCGCCGATCTCCAGATCCCAGTGGGCGTCCTTCACCTCATTGAGCTTCCCGGCCCGCTTGAGCCTGTCGATGAAGGTTCGCAGGTTGAGGGCCGCTTCAACGTCCCTTGGCTCGCTCGTCATGCATCCAACTCGTCGACCCGTAGCCGCCCGTGGTGTGTCCTGTAGGAACCGTGGATCCTCTGCGGGTCCTTTCCGCCGTCGCCCGCGTGGCTCCGCCTCGCGGGGTATCGGCCACGGCCCGTGGTCGCGCCTTGCCGACGACGGAAAATCCTGTGCATCCTGTCCACGGTTGATTCAGGACACCCTACGGGCGTGTTGTATGGCACCGGCCACGGACTGTCAACCTGGACATCCGCGGAGTTTTTGTCTAAATCTCAGGGATACGCGCCTGTTCGAGAACGATGGCCAGCCATCCCGGAGGACGTGGAGAAAGCAGGAAATGGCACAGATCACCGACCCGCTACGGCAACACGATTGGAACTCCCAGGAATACGTCGAGGATTGGGCCCAGCGCCAGAGGCGCAACGAGACGTTGCGCGCCCGGCAGTTCGCACTGCTGGCGGGCAGGGTCCCGTTCGACAGCGAGGCCGCTTTCCGGTTCATGGATGTGGGGTGCGGTTACGGGGCGCTCAGCAAGTTCCTCCTCGAATCCTTCCCACGGGCAACGGCGGTCTGCCACGACGGCTCTGCGGCCATGGCCAGGCTCGGCGGCGAACGCATGAAGGGGCTCGACGGAAGGTTCGAGTACGTGATCTCCGACTTCAGCAAGAAGAACTGGAGCTACGTGGCCGGCGGCGAGTTCGATCTCGTGGTCTCGTGCAACGCCATCCACAACGTCCGGACGGGAGAGGTCATCAAGGCCATCTACTCGGAGATCTTCGGGCGGGTGCGGTCGGGTGGCCGGTTCTTCAACCTCGACCGCGGCTCGGCGTCGATGGACGATCAGCTCGGCTGGTTCAGGAGCGCCGGGTTCCAGGACGTGACGTGCCACGAGAAGAGTTCCGGACTCTCCCTCTACGGCGGCTCCAAGCCCTGACCTCTCCCGGTTTCGTTCCGTCGCGGAACGGGTCCGCCGGGCTCCCCGGCCGAAAACCATTGAACACCATTTTCTCCTCGCGTGCGGGTCTTCGGCCACGGCCGATCACTCGCCCCGTGTCCTGGAACTGAAAGGGTCCTTTCTCGATGACGGCCTCGCGGGCCGGCAGCCTCGCAATGCTGTACGGCACGGTCCTGCTCATGAGTCTGGGGCAGGGCATGGTGTTCCCCACCATTCCGTTGCTGGCGTCGTCCTTCGAAGTCTCGCCCGGGCTTGCGGTGCAGGTCGTGACCGCCCATGCCCTGGGCCGAACCATCGTCCTGATCCCGGCGGGCCTGCTCATCGACCGTTACGGGGCCAGGACCGCCATGCTGGCGGGAAGCGCGCTGGTGCTGTGCGGCGCTTTCGCGACCGCGGTCACCCCTTACTTCGCCCTGCTCTTTCTCGGGCAGTTCCTGGCGGGCGTCGGTGACAGCGTCTGGACCATGGGGCGCGAAGTGTCCGGCGTCGAGATGGTGGAACAGCATCAGCGCGGGCGCCTGCTGAGCGGTTTCATGGGGGTCAAGTCGGCCGGCATGGCCATCGGCCCGGTGGCCGGAGGCATCATTGCTCAGTGGGTCGGGTTCCGCGTGGTGTTCATGGTGTACGCGGCCGGCGCCCTGGCCGTTTTCGTCACCTCGTTCCTGGCTCCAAAAGACACGGTCCGGGGCCACGTCGGCAAGATCGCCTGGTGGGGAAAGGTCTCGGACGTCCTGCCGGACCTGCGGGCCACGTTCGTGGCGCTGGTGTTCGCCACCTTCAGCATGCAGATGTACCGCACCGCCCTGCAAGGCATGCTGCCGCTCTACGCCGGGGTGGAGTTGGGCTTCTCGGCGGCGCGGGTGGGTAGCCTCTTCGGCGTCTCCGGCCTGTTCGTCCTTCTCATGATCCTGCCCACGGGATTCATCACGGACCGCGTCGGGCGCAAATACGCCAGCGTCCCCAGCACGATGCTGCCGGGCATCGCGTTCCTCGCGTTCCCATTCGCCTCGACCTTACCGCAACTGGTGGTGATCATGGTGCTCATCGGCCTCGCCCAGGGCATGTCCCTGGGGGCGCTGTCGGTGTCCACCTACGACGTGATTCCGCAGTCGGCGCGGGGACGGCTGCAAGGCCTCCGCCGAACCGTGGGCGAGTCCGGCGCGGTCATGGGCCCCCTCGTGGGCGGTTGGCTCGCCGATCGGTTCACCGCCGGGAGGACGTTTCTCTTCTATGCCCCGATCCTGCTCGCCGCCGCCGCGGGGCTGGCTTTCGTGGCCAGGGAAACCCTGGTGAAGAAGTGAGGGTCATCCACCCCGTCAGCCTGCGTGACCGGGTGGGTGTCCCGTATGATCGGTGGACAAGGATGCGCAGGAATTCTTGTCGGCCGTCCACACTCGATCGCGACAAAAAAGGGTCCTGCCGCGGGCCCGGCCTTGCCGGCGAAGGAACTCCGGTCAGGAAACGAGGGTTACTTGTCCAGGTACAGCCCGGCGCCGATGGCGACCGTCCTGTCCCCGAGCCTGGCTTGCAGCACGTAGGCCGACTTGGGTTGCACCTTCCCGGTCTTCGGGTTCAACCACTGATAAGTGAGCCAGTGATCGCCGGTCTTGTCGGCGGCGGTTTCCAGGATGGCCGCCGTTACCTTGACCCCCTGCGCATCTTCCACGGCACAGGGGTTCGCTTCGTCCGATCGGTAGTCGAGGGGATACACGACGTGTCTGCAATCCTGCCCCATGACGTAGATGTAGGTGGACCCGTCGATCCAGTGGCGGTGATGAAGAAACAGGTCGAAGGCGAGCTCGCCTCGCTCCTCCAGCAACTCCCTGGCGCAGGTCACGTACCGCTCCAGCTCGCTGCGCGTATCCACGTCACGGGCAGCGGGGACGGAGCGGCATTGGGGCGACGCCACGTACAGGCCGGCGCCGAGGGTATAATCGTGGCCATCCAGAGACACTCGCTTGACGAAAGCGACCTTGGGCTCGTCCTTGCCCGTGGCCGGGTTCGTGAAGTGGTAATAGACGTATCCTTCGCCGAAGTCGACGAGGATTCGCCGCATCTCCGAAACGATCCGGAAGCCGTCGGGGTCGGTGAGATCGGAGAGATCCGTTCCGACCAGGTCGGGGTTCCCTCCGTGTGAAATCGACACGGAGCTCTCGTCCACCAGGAACAGGTAGGTAGGACCCGACACCCATCGCGGGTCCGTCTCGAACGCGTGCAGCGCCCCGAGCCCGTGGCGTCGGATGTAGTGCTCCGCGCAGTTCACGAAGCGTTCCACGTCGCTCTCCGTGAACACCAGGGAAGCGCGCACGTGGTCAGGCGAGCAGGCGCCGGGAGCGGCGAGGGGATAGGCGCCGGCTCCCAGATACAGCGTCTTTCCGTCCACCTCCACCGGCACGACATAAGAGACCTTGGGCTCATCCTTGCCGGAATTGGGGTTGACGAACCGATAATAGGCAAAACCGCCTCCGAATCGGTCGATGATGCGCTTCATGTCCCGAACGATGAGGTGTCCGGTGGAATCCCTGAGATGAATGAGTTGGGTGCCCGGCTCGGTCTTCGTCCCCGCGATGAACTGGATGACGCCCTGCTCATCGGAGGCGAACAGGTACATCGATCCGTCGAGCCACTTCGGGCTCGTGTTGAAATCCGTAACCGCCTGCTTCCATCCCACGTCGCCGACGTGGGCGACGGCACATTGCACGAAGCGCTTCAACTGGTGGCGGCTCTGGATCTCGTCCAGCCGCTCAGAGGAGCCATCGCAGGGCGTCTGAGCCCCGACGGGCACGGCGATCATTCCCAGGGCAAGCAACGCGACCGACGTGATCAGCCATCGAAGCGGCCGTCTCGATGTTCTCATACTCTTCTCCTTTTCCTGTTTGGCGCCAGTGGGGTGTCTTGAATGAACCGTGGACGGGATGCGCAGGAATTTGTGGTCGGCAAGGCGCGACCGCGAGCCGTGGCGGATACCACTAGGAGTCTGTCGGATTTGAGTTCAAGGAAATCCGTAACTTATTGAAATATATAGGTTTCCGGAAAACGGCTGTCATCACGGGCAAAATCAAAATCCAACGAAATCAATAGGTTACAGAGGTCGAAATCTTGAATCCGACAGGCTCCTGGAGTCGCGTTCCGTAAATGTGTTGACCCTGTTCCATATCTTCACCCCGTTTCCGCAAGAAGTGGTCGGCGATGAACAACTACCCTCTCCCTCTGGGAGAGGGAGTCGGAAGGGCCGTCAAAATGGCTCGGTGATGAGTCATCGCAAATATGAAACGCAACACTCGTTCCGGCTTGTTCGTCCTATCCAAACAAAAAGTTCGAGTTAATGACCGCAACCGAACTCTCCCCTTCTGCCTGTCATCAAACACCTGATCCGACGGGCTCCTAGGAGTCTGCGCCGCAGAACAGTTTTGGGCACATTGTCATACCACATGTAGTGTTAACTGAGCTGCTATCACGCTATATATAGTGTCCAGGATTTTCTACGGCGCAGGCTCCTAGCGCACGAGTAGCACGGGGCAGGCGACGGATTCGAGAATCTGCGGCTTGCGAGATCCGGCGACAAGCCGCGAGTCCGCCGCTATCACCAGTACGTCTGCGCCGGACTCGGTAATGAACCGACAGATCTGTTCCGGCGCGGGATCGACTCTGCGCAAGAACCTGGGTTGAACACGCAGGGGGGCGAGTCTGTCAGCGACCTCCTGGCGCAAGGTTCCCGCGCCGGCGAGGTCTTCCGGATGGATCAGCACCGTGAGACCTTGCTCACGCGCACCGAAAATCCGTATGGCTGCTTCGAGTGCGCGTTTCGCACCGTTGCTGCCGTCATAACAGACCAGAGGGATGCCGATGGGTCGTGTCCCGGGCCTGGATATCAGAACCGAGCGAGGGGCGCGCTCGGCCACCGCGCGGGCGGTACCGCCAAGCCGGGCGCGGCCGCCCGGCGAGGTGCTGCCGATACCGAGAATCAGCAGATCGGCGTCGCCGGCGGCGCTGATGACTTCGACGGCGACCTGCCCGCGCGCGACACGAAACGCATGCGTCACGCGCGCCCGCGCGGCTGCCGCGGCGATGGCTCGTCTTGCGGAAATCTCCTGTTCCCGGTTCTGAGCGTCCAGCGCGTCGGCCGTGAAATCCCGTCCCCGACCCGTGCAAAACTGAATTTCCCGACCGACCGGAAGCTCGGCCAGCCGGGCCAGATCAATATCCTGAACGAAAATCCCTTCGAGCTCTGCGTGCAGTTGCGCCGCAAGAGCCGCCGCCGCTTCCAGGGCGGAGGTTGCGGGGAGCGAGTTGTCCATGGCAACCACGATTCGGCGGACGTCGAAGTCCTTGTCGCGCGGCGTCATGGCCGTCCCTCATCCGTGGCAGCGTCACCTCCGGTGAAGGCGCGCGCACTCCGGGCAAACTCCAGCAGCGTGGCCTGTACGCGGCCATTGATCGTTTCAGGGGGGAAGTTTCCGTGACCGTCGGCTTCCCCGGCGGCGACTCCGGTCAGGAGCTCGATTCCCTGATCGATGGTGTCGACCGGGTAGACATGAAATTTTCCCTGGGCCGCAGCCTCCACGACGTCCTGCCGGAGCATCAGATGCTTGACGTTGGATGCCGGAATGAGCACGCCCTGATTTCCGGTGAGCTCACGTGCCTTGCAGATATCGAAGAAGCCTTCGATCTTCTCGTTGACGCCGCCGATGGCCTGGATTCGGCCGTGCTGGTTGACCGAACCGGTTACGGCCAGAGATTGGCGTATGGGGACCTCGGATAACGCCGAGAGCAGGGCGTAGAGCTCCGTGGAAGACGCGCTGTCGCCGTCCACACCGCCGTAGGACTGCTCGAATACCAGGCTGGCCGACAATGCCAGCGGGTGGCGACGAGCAAATCGCGCGCCAAGAAATCCCGACAGAATGAGGACGCCCTTGGAATGAAGCGGTCCTCCCAATTCGATTTCGCGCTCGATATCAAGGACTTCACCTCGCCCCAGCCGCACCCTCGCGGTAATGCGACTTGGCCTGCCAAAGGCGAACTCGCCGAGTTGGAGGACGGAAAGCCCGTTTACCTGCCCGATCGCCTCGCCGTCGGTGTCGATCAGCATGATTTTCCGTAGAATCTGCTCGTGGCTGCGTTCCCGAATGCGGTCCGCACGATGGATTTGCGCGTCTATGGCTTTCTGCACGTCTCCGGCGCTGATCTCGCCGTTGCCGTTCTGATCCGCCCAATAGTCCGCCTCGCACAGGAGATCGGAGACGGGCTGCATGCGCAGGGTCAGCCGCTCCGAGTCGTCCGCCAGCCTTGCCGCGCGTTCGATCACGCGCGCCAAGGCATTCCGGTCGAGGGGGCGCAGGTTTTCGCGCCGCGCGATATGGGCGATCATCTGTCCATAATGGGCCGTGTTGCCGCGGTTTCGGGGCACTTGATCGTCGAAATCAGCGGCAACCTTGAAGAGCTCCGCGAAATCCGGGTCGGCCCGACTCAGCATGTAGTAGATCGTCGGGTCGCCCAACAGGACGACTTTCACGTCGAGTGGGATCGGTTGCGGCTGCAAGGTCACCGTGCTGGCGAACCCCAGCGCTTCGTTCATTCCCTGTATTCGGATCTCGTTCGAAAAGAGTGCGCGCTTGATCTCTTCCCAGGTAATCGGCTGCATGAAGAGCTTGCGAACATCGATCAGCAGGAAGCCCCCGTTGGCGGTATGCAACGCGCCGGGCTTGATCAGATTGAAATCGGTCGTGAGCGCGCCGAACTCCGCCATCTGCTCGACGCGGCCGATCACGTTGGCATAGGTCGGCAGATCCTCGTATACAATCGGCGCGCCCCGGCAATTTCCGTTGTCCACGATGACATTGACCTGATAACGCCGAAACGACGGCTTGCCGGGTCCGCCTCGCATGGCCAGCGCCATCGCCTCCTGAGGCGAACGGGGCTCGGCTACCTGGAACTCCTCGGCGTTCTCCAGCAAGTCCGCTCGAACGTGTTCGATGTAGCCGAGCACGTCCGGGAGGTCCTCGTACTTCCGGGCGAGTTCCTCCATCAGATCGCCCACCGCGCGGCTCGTCACTTCCTGGTTCAGCGTCCGCAGTTGCCTGCGCTGTTCCCGTTCCGATTGCGGCAATTTCCGGAGTATTTCCTGAAGCTCCTTTTCCAACTCCGAAATGTCCGATTGGATCTTTTTCTGGGTCTCGTCCGGCCACTGCCGAAACGCCGCCGGGCTGATGACCTCGCCCTTCGACGTCGGAGCAAGGGCAAGACCCGAGGGGGTGCGGATCAGCGCAACGTTTTTCGCCTGGGCGCGTTCCTGCAATTCGTTGAAGGCGGCTTCCTGTTGTTCGCTGAACTGGGCCTGGAGGGCTTTGACCCTGGCTTGATAGTCTTCTCTCTCGAAAGCTGCGGGAATTGCGGACCGCAGTTCCCCGACGAGCCTTTCCATGTCGGCCCGCAGGAGGCAGCCGCGGCCGGCCGGAAGACTCAGCGCCGTGGGCTTGTGCTGTTCTTCGAAATTATGGACGTAGCACCAGTCAGGCGGCGCCGGCATCGCGGCAGCGACCTGTTCGATCTGCTGCCGTACAAGCGCGTGCTCGCCGGTACCGGGAGCGCCATAGGCGAAGATGTTGTAGCCGTGGCGTTTGATGCCGACTCCGAAACGGACCGCGGCCACCGCCCGCTCCTGGCCGAGACTGTTCGACTGAACGGCCGCATCGTCTGCGGACGGCAGCTTGATATCATCCGGATCGCATTTGGTGAAAAGCCGATCCGGCGTCAGAGGCTCGGGTGTCGGCATCAAGGACGTCCCCCGAATACAAGGATGCCATGGCGGCGAATCACGATCAATGCCTGTCGAACCCTGTCGCCTTGCCCTTCATCGTCCCACCGGCAACCAGGACCTTCCAGACTTGTCTCCGTCTATGGAGGCATGTACAAATCGATGGCAAGAGGCGCCGAGGTTGACGGCCGCCTGAGAAACGATCTCGTGCAGAACGTTCGTTGTCGCATGATGACAAGCTGCTCGAAACAGCGTTGATGGGCGAAGCGGATTGCCTGATTGCTGCGCCGGCGCGACGAGCGTCTCGGGCGAATGCATTTCGGATGAGGATGACGGCGATGACGACCCTTCAAGACAGACCTTCAGGCGATCCGGAAACGGGCTCGCGAGAAGATGGAGCAGGGGGCCGTCACCGACGCCATCCTGCCGACCGTTAACAGGTGCCGGCCGTGACGCAGCCGCCCCAAAGCTTCCTGAAGTACGAAACAGTCAAGCCCTACAGGCCCGGACTGGACCATGCTGCAGAGAACCTTTGCTGCCTGCTGCGTGAGGCCCACGCAACGGGGCGACTGGCAGTCGTTTCGCCGCTCGACCTTGAATGGAAGCATAACTTCGGAATAGGGCTCGACTGGAAGTGGGAGACGTACTTCGACTTCGGGGAGAGCCGCTTGGTGGACGCTGCGGGGAAGGAGCATCCACTGCCCATCGCGCCTCACGGGCTGGAACCCGGGGCGCCGGTTCTTGCGGTGGGTCCAGGAGAGCCGGTGCCTGTAGATCCGGGTGGGGGCACGCTCGCGATTCGGCATATTCGGCTTACTAGGCATCGGCTGTTCCGCCATGACTTACCCGTGGACTACTCGGCGATCAGGGTCCACCTGCATCCTTCGACGCGGGTGAGGGAACTCGCTCAGGCCGTCGTCGCGCAGTTGGCGGCGCTCGATGGCGGACGGTTCGTGGCCGTCCACGTCCGGCGCGGCGACCGGCTCTGGCAATATCCGGCACGGTTGACCGAGCCGGCTCATATCAGGAAATGTCTGAGGCGATGGGAGGTCCCGGACGGGTCGGTCCTTTTCATCATGTCCGATGAGCGGAAGCCGGACTTTTTCCAGCCGTTGCAGGAGCATTACTCGCTGTTCCGCTACGTCGATTTCCCGAGGCTTCTCTCGCTGGTGTCCGCGGACGATAGTAGCCTGCCGGACAACTACCTGCTCTATCAGGTCGAGCGGGAAGTCGCACGGAGCGCCGAGCTATGTCTCGACACCCTCCCGGCGACCGGGCCATCGTCGGGTAGGCAGGGCTTTCTCGTCAGCGAAGCATGCTGGAAGTGGCTGCGCCGCCTGAATGCTCTGCGGCGGCTGATACACAGGCCGATATACCGGTCGAAGCAGATATGCGCGATCCTTTCCCGTCCGGTTGTGGTGAAGGACATTGCGTCTGCGTTGGCGCGCGGACAATTCCGGGCGGCTTGGCGCATGGCGTCCACGGGAGCGAGATAAGACGCCGGTCGGGCTTGGTTCCTCGTCGAGGCTGATCCAGTCCAGTCTGGTCTACTGTGATCCACACGCAGCGGAGCCAAAAATAGCTAACTCAAATTAAGAACTTGAAACAGCCTATATTTGCTGCTACCTTTTGACTTGTAATGATTGACCGCGACCTTGCGCCAAAGCTCAAGAAGGCGGCACGGACTTCGCCTTCCATCACCCTCACCGGTCCCCGACAAAGCGGCAAGACGACCCTGTGCCGAACCGTGTTTGCGCAACACCCGTACACGACGCTCGAGGCTCCGGACGTACGTGCTTTTGCGACGGAGGACCCCCGTGCCTTTCTGGCCCAATTTCCCGAAGGCGCGGTCATCGACGAGGTGCAACGTGTGCCGGAACTGCTCTCCTACCTGCAGGTCGTCATTGATGCGGACCCGGTACCCGGGCGCTGGATTCTTACGGGCTCGCAAAACCTTTCCCTGCTCGAATCGGTCAGTCAATCGTTGGCCGGAAGGACGGCGGTGTACAACCTGTTGCCGCTGAGTCGCGGCGAGATCGTGCGCTTTCCCCGGTATCCCGAGAGCCTTGAAGAGGCTCTTCTCGCCGGCGCATACCCGCGGATATTCGACCGCGGTCTCAATCCGGCGGACTGGCTCCGTTCGTATGTCGCCACCTACATCGAACGCGACGTGCGAACCATCAGCAACGTGGGTGATCTGGCCACATTCCAGCGCTTTGTGGAGCTATGTGCAGGCCGTACGGCGCAGTTGGTCAACTACTCGTCACTGGCCGACGACTGTAGTGTATCACAGCCGAGCGCAAGAGCCTGGCTTGGCATATTGCAGACCAGCTTTGTCACTTTCTGCCTCCCGGCGTTTCACTTGAATCTGCGCAAGCGGCTCGTCAAGATGCCCAAGCTGCACTTCTACGACACCGGTCTCGTCTGTTGGCTGCTGGGCATCCGCACGCCCGAACAGCTTCGCTCGCATCCCCTTCGCGGCCCGATTTTCGAGACCTGGGTGGTCTCGGAGATCGCGAAATACCGCACCCATCAGGGCGAGACGGGCGGCCTTTCGTTCTACCGTGACCGTAACGGAGCCGAGGTCGATCTCATCATCGAGCACCCCTCCCGCATGACGCTTGTCGAAGCCAAGTCCGCCGAGACTCCATCATCGAGTTTGTTCAAGGGCACTCGGCGCGTCCGGAAACACCTCTCCCGATCACCTCGCGACTGTTCCGTGGTCGTCGCCTATGGCGGCGATCAACCCCAGGAGCGGGCGGAAGGGAGCCTGATACCTTGGCACAAGCTGCATGAAACAGGCTTTTGGGGAACGGGGGCGTGACCCGAGGAGTATCCCGGCTCGGCCGGGGTGACGATGCCGAGACATTGCACATCGCGGGATGAAACGGGTGGAAGGTGCATTCCCGGAGGTTTGGATCGTGTCCGAAAATGAACGTCGAAGGCGCCGGGAAGGAATTCTTTTTCTGGTCGGGTTCGGGTTGTGTATCCCGGCCGCCAACTGGCTCATCGACAACGTGGGGACGGTGTGCCCGCCGGATTCGCCGTGCCTGATCCCTGTTGCGCCGGGGGTCCTGGCGCCAAGCGGCGTCGTGATGATCGGACTGGCGTTCGTTCTCCGCGATCTCGTACAGCGCCGGATCGGCGTCGGATGGGCGGCGGTGGCCGTCGCCGTGGGCGCCGGCCTATCCGCGTTTTTCGCCCCGCCGGCTCTGGTGCTGGCCTCCGGCACGGCCTTCCTGTTTTCGGAAACCGCCGATCTTGCCGTCTATACGCCGTTGCAGCGGCGCCGGTTGCTGTTCGCCGTCTTTGCCAGCAGCGTCGTCGGTCTGATCGTTGACAGCGTCCTGTTTCTGTATCTGGCGTTCGGGAGCATCGAGTTCCTGCCGGGACAGGTGATCGGGAAGGCCTGGATGGTGGTGCTCGCCTTGCCCTTCATCGTTCTGCTGCGCCGGCGTGATGAGGGTCTCGGGTTAAAGGCTGCCTGAGAAGGGCGGCACCCAAGGCGCGACCATGGACCGACAGCGGTTGAAAATCGGTATGATATGTCGCATACGTCAGCAACGC
Organism: uncultured Binatia bacterium (SeqCode); assembly: GCA_965214905.1. Taxonomy (GTDB): domain Bacteria; phylum Desulfobacterota; class Binatia; order UBA9968; family JAJDTQ01; genus JAJDTQ01. The sequence goes on along the minus strand of OZ243984.1, from coordinate 373,836 downwards.
GCCTTGGCGTGAATCACCCTGCGGACGAGGACCGAGAAATGAAAGAACCCTTCAAGACAGACCTTCAGGCGATCCAGAAACGGGCTCGCGAGAAAATGGAGCAGGGGGCCGTCACCGGCGCCTATCTCGCCGATCGTGACCAGGTGTTGTCGGTGCTGAACGAGGTGCTGGCAACCGAGATCGTGTGCATCCTGCGTTACAAGAACCACTACTTCATGGCCAGCGGGATCAACGCAGGGCCGGTGGCGGGCGAGTTCCTCCAGCATGCCAACGAAGAGCAGATGCACGCGGACTGGGTGGCCCAACGCATCACCCAGCTCGGCGGCTCGCCCAACTTCAGTCCCGAGGGTCTGGCGACCCGGTCCCACTCCGAATACCAGGAAGGCGAGACTCTGGAAGAGATGATCCGGGAAGACCTGGTGGCCGAGCGTGTGGCCATCGAGACCTATTCCGAGATCATCCGCTGGCTTTCCGACGACGACCCCACGACCCGCAGGATCATCGAAGACATTCTCAAGATGGAAGAAGAGCACGCCGACGATCTGGCAAGCCTGCTGGCGACCCTGGGGAAGAGTGGTAGTTGAGGTCTATCATCGGCATGGCGGCCACAGCGGCGGTTGTGGTGGCGGCGGCATGGGCGCTGTGGCCGCGCGAAGATGACAGGACTCGTTCGGGTGGCGAAACGCCCTCCACGGTAGCGGTCTCTTCGACCGCCGGCATGGCGGGCGAAGCGCTGTTCAATCAGAAGTGCGCGGTGTGCCATGGCCGGCACGCGGCGGGCTCTCCCCAAGGGCCGCCGCTGGTTCACCGATACTACAAACCGGGTCACCATTCGGACATGTCGTTCCTGCTGGCGGTACGAAGGGGTGTTCGGGCGCATCATTGGCGCTTCGGCAACATGCCGCCGGTTCCGGGTCTTTCGGATCGCGACGTCATGGCCATCGTCGGCTACGTGCGCGCGTTGCAGCGGGCGAAGGGGATCTACTGAGGCGTGTGGAAGCCGAGGCCCATCTCGGGTAGATCACCGGTGGCGGTGACGGCCTTGGTGTTTCTCTTGGCCCCTGTCCCGGCGTTGGCGCACCCTGGAGCCACCGGCATCGTCAAGCAGCGCAAGGACGCCATGATGTCCCTCGGCGACGCCATGAAGGCGCTGACGTCGATGATTCGCGGAAAGCAGCCTTACGACGCCCAATGCGTCAAGGCGTACGCGGGAACCATCGCCGGGCACGGGGGTGAAAGCCTGACGGGCCAGTTCCCGGAGGGGAGCCTGAAACACCCTTCATGAACGACCCCCGCCATATGGACCGATTGGGACCGTTTCTTCGCATTGGCGCAAGAACTGGCAGCATACGCGGGGGCGTTGGCATCGGCTGCGTCCAACCAACGGGCGAACGCCGCGGCGAGTGGCGAAAAGGGTCCGGGCACGCGGCGCCGGGATCCGACGCCGGAAGACCTCGCAACCATGGCTCCGGACACGGTCTTCATGCTGCTCAGGCGCACCTGTTCGAACTGCCATCGGACCTGCCGCACCAGGAGCCTGTCGGACTTGGCAAGAATCTACTGCGAGGCATGAAAATGGGTCCATTTTCAGTTGGATTTTCGTCAAATATTCCCGATATTTTCCTCAAATCCGCCTGAAAATGGCCTCCATTTCCATGCCTCTCGCTACGATTCGCCAAATCCGACAGACTCCCAGAAAGTGACGCGCCGGCCCGGCCTGCCGGACGGCGCGGACACGTCAATCCAGCTTCGATCGCAGCAACTCGTTTACGAGGCGGGGGTTGGCCTTGCCGCGGGTGGACTTCATCACCTGGCTCACGAAGAATCCCAGGAGATTGGTCTTGCCCTCCCGGTAAAGGCGGACATTCTCCGGATCGGCGGCGATGACAGCGTCGACCACGGGCTCGACCTGGTCCGCGTCGGCTACCTGCCGGAGCCCTAGCCGCTCGACGATGTCCGCCGGATTCCCTCCGTCTTCCAGCATGGCGGCGAAGACCTGCTTGGCGGCCTTGCCGGAAACGGCCTGGCCGTCGATGAGCGCCACCAATTCCGCCAGCGCCGCCGGGGTCAACGGCAACGAAGCCAGAGGCTTCTCCTTCAACACCGGGCGTAGCTCGTTGATGACCCAGTTGGCCACTGCCTTGGAGTTGTCGTGGTTGCGGACCGCCTCCTCGAAGAACCCGGCGAGGCCGTCGTCCGAGGCCAGCAGGAACGCGTCGCCTCCCGCAAGCCCGAGCCGGCGGCGGTAGTCCTCCATTCTGGACCTTTGGGCCGGCGGCAGTTGGGTGGGGGAGGGGGTCTTACTCTCCACCGGCGCCGTTGTCGGGTTCTTCGGAGCGGCCCGCCGCGGTCGTGAACGGCTGGGCTCGGCGCCGTCGCCCCGTTTCACGATCTTGAGCCACGAGTCCCGTAGCGTCACGATGCGGTTGAACACGAGCGCATCCGGGGTCGAGTCCGGATCCACGCAGAAGTATCCCAGCCGCTCGAACTGGAACCGGTCGCCCGGGCGGGCCGTTCCGAGACTCGGCTCCACGAAGCCCTGGAGCGTTTCCAGGGACCTGGGGTTCAGCAGCTCCCGGTAGCCCCGCTCCGGGTCGCCCTGGGGGTCCGGGGCCGCGAACAGCCGGTCGTAGAGCCTGAACTCGGCTTCGAGCGCATGTGCGCCGGACACCCAGTGGATCGTCCCCTGCACCTTCTTGCCGCTCTTGTCGGAGCCGCTCCGCGTGTCCGGGTCGTAGGAACAGCGCAGCTCCAGCACCGCGCCGGTGGCGGGGTCCTTGACCACGTCGTCGCACCGGATGATGTAGGCGTAGCGCAGCCGCACCTCGCGGCCCGGCGCCAGCCGGTGGTATCCCTTGGGGGGCTCTTCGAGAAAGTCGTCCCGCTCGATGTAAATCTCGCGGGAGAAGGGCAGGGCGCGCGACCCTTCCCCCGGGACGTCGTGCGGGTAGCAGGGCGCTTCCAACTCCTCCACCCGGCCCTCCGGATAGTTGGTGACGACCACCTTGAGCGGGCGCTCCACCGCCAGCGCCCGCGGCGCCTTCCGGTTCAGGTCGTCGCGAATGAAGTACTCGAGCTGGGCCATCTCGACGGTGTTGTCGCTCTTGGCGATGCCCACGCTGGTGCAGAAGTTGCGGATGGCCTCGGACGTGTACCCCCGTCTTCTCAGTCCCGCCAGGGTGGGCAGGCGCGGATCGTCCCAGCCGGCGACGTGCTTTTCCTCCACCAACTCCAGGAGCCGCCGCTTGCTCATCACCGTGTAGTCGAGATTCAGCCGCGCGAACTCGATCTGCCGCGGGTTGGAGGGGACGTCCACCTGTTCGAGTATCCAGTCGTAGAACTCGCGGTTGTTCCCGAACTCCAGGGTGCACAGCGAGTGGGTCACCCCCTCCAGTGCGTCCGAAAGGGGATGGGCGAAGTCATACATGGGATAGATGGGCCACGCGTCGCCGCTGTGGTGGTGGACAACGTGACGGATGCGGTAGATCACCGGATCGCGCATCTTCATGTTCGGGGAGGCCATGTCGATCCGGGCGCGCAGCACGTGCGCTCCGTCCGGGAACTCCCCCTGACGCATGCGGGCGAAGATATCCAGGTTCTGCTCCACGGAGCGGTTGCGGTAGGGGCTCTCCCGGCCCGGCTCGGTCACCGTGCCCCGGGTCTCGCGGATCTCCGCCTCGTTCAGGCTGCAAACGTAGGCGCCGCCGCGCTCGATGAGTTGCACGGCGAAGCGGTAAAGTTCGTCGAAGTAGTCGGAGGCGTTGTACAGGCCCTCGCCCCAGTCGAAACCGAGCCACCGGATGTTGTCCTTGATGGCCTCGACGTAGAGGGTGTCTTCCTTGGCGGGGTCGGTGTCGTCGAAGCGCAGGTTGCAGCGGCCGCCGAACTCACGGGCGACGCCGAAGTTCAGGCAGATGGACTTGGCGTGGCCGATGTGGAGAAAGCCGTTGGGCTCGGGCGGGAAGCGCGTCACCACCCCGCCGGGGCGCCTGCCGGCGGCGAGGTCGTCGCGGATGATGGCGCGAATGAAATCCGGCGGCGGCTCGCGCCTGCGGGTGCCGTCGGTCTTTTCCGTCTTGCTCATGGGCTTGATTGGGGGCTTTCCAGGGCTCTCGTTGCGCGGGCGGGGTTGAACCCCCCCTACACCTTCTCCCTCATGCGTGCCGGCACCTCGCCCCATGCGTGCGTCCCGCGCGTGCAGGCAACGAATTAGTGTACCTGATCCCACGCCGCTCATGAAGCCGCCGCGGCTTCCCATACCCTTCGCCGCTTCTTCAGGATATAGAGGGTCCATCTGACAAGGAGGTGCGTGATGCCGCTACTCGACCACGTGGGGGTCAAGGTCACCGATCTCGACCGCTCCATCCGGTTCTACAGCGATCTCTTCGGCTTCGAGATGGTGGACCGTCGCATGCTCGGCAACAGCAACGTCGAGGCGGCGGCCATGCAGGTGGGCGGAAGCATCATCTTTTTGTTGCACACCGCCTCGTTCCGGTCACGCAGCCCGGAGGAGCACGGCGGTGTGGACCATTTCTGCCTGACCTTCACCGATCCCGAGTTCCGGGAGATCCTGGAGCGCATCAAGGCCATGGGCGTAAGGCTCGAAGGCGGAGTGGTGCCCCGGACCGGCGCCACCGGACGCAGCGACTCGCAATACATCCTTGATCCGGACGGCAATCAGATCGAGGTCAAGACGGGACTGACCTGACGCCGGATCGGAAGTCTCGCCCCCGCACGGCCTGCCCCGCCGCCGTCACGGCTTGCCCCGTCATCCCGGGCTTGAACCGGGATCCAGGGTAGGCGGTGGGGCGTGTCCGCACGGGCTGCCGGGCTTACGCGTGCAGCCGGCCGGTGCCGGCGACGGTGGTGCGCCGCAGCAACCGGCGTTCGTCGTGAGGGTAGAACGTGCGCGCGTGCATCGAGCAGAAGTTGTCCCACATCAGCAGGTCTCCCACCTCCCACGTGTGCTCGTAGGTGAAGCTCGGGTCTTCGGCGATGTCGAACATCTCCTTGAGGATGGCGTCGCTCTCGGCCCGTTCCATGCCCTCGATGCGGATGGACATCATGCGGTTCACGTAGAGCGCCCTGCGGGCCGTCACCGGGTGGGTGATGAAGATGGGTTGCACGTAGTAGCGGGCGCCGCTCAGGTCGATGTCGGCGTCCACCGTGTGTCGCTGGTAGTCGTAGACCTGCAGCACCCGGCGTCCTTCGAGCTTCTCCTTGAGGTCGCCGGGGACGTTGTCATAGGCGGCGTACTGGTTGGTCACCATGGTATGGCCGCCGTGGGCCGACACCTCGATGCCGTAGAGGATGGTGACCGCATCGGGCACCTCGTGAAACGCGGTGTCCTGGTGAAAGCCCATCTCCGCGTCGCCGTTGGCCGATGCGCCCTTCAGCGGCTTGCCGTCCTCCAGGATGTTGCTCACCACCATCACCGGGGTGGTGTAGATGTCGTCCGCGGATTTGCGTAACCGCGGACCCACGGTGCGTTTGCCGATGTCGCCGAAGGTGGTGGTGAAGCGGTTCTGTTGCTCGACGGTCATATCCTGACCTCGGAAAAGCAGGGCGACGTGTTCGTAGAACTCGGTGAGAATCTCGTCCCGGACCTTCTTGTCCAGCGGCTCGCTCACGTCCAGTCCGAGAATCTCCACCCCGAGAGCCGGTGAAAGCGGTCTTGTGGTCAAGCTCATCGTATACTCCTTCGTACCGTGGATTCCCCGCTCCACCCTGCCTGGATTCCCGCTTTCGCGGGAAGGACGGATGCGGGCGTCACTGCTACAAACGGTTCCTTTGCCGCCGCACCCCTGTCACGCGTGAACCGGCTCTTTCCCAGCCACCGTGCACCGCCTCAGGACGCGGCTCTCCTCGCTGGGGAAGTCCGTGCGCGCATGGGTGGAGCAACGGTTGTCCCACATGAGGAGGTCGCCTACCCGCCACTGGTGGTCGTAGACGATGCGGTCGTCCTCCGCGATGTCGAACAACTGATGGAGAATGGCGTCGCTTTCCGCCTTGTCCATGCCTTCGATGCGCGCGGTCATGGTCCGGTTCACGTAGAGCGCCTTCCTGCCGGTGACCGGATGGCGCACGAAGATGGGCTGGGAGTGGCTGCGGGCGCCTGCCATATCCACGTTGGGGTCGATGCGGTAGCGGTTGTAGTCGTACACCTGCAGGACCGTGCGGCCCTCCAGGCGGTCGCGAAGCCCCTGGGGGACGTTGTCGTAGGCCCGGTACATGTTCGAAACCCGTGTCAGCCCTCCTTGGCGGGTGACCTCGATGCCGTAGAGCATGGTGACGATGTTGGGGACCGGGTAGAAGCAGGTGTCGTGGTGGAACCACATGTCGCCGTCGCCGAAGGAGGCCGTGTTGCCCGTGGGCCCCTCGTCGCTGCGGTTGGTGACCATCATCACCGGGCTGGCGTAGGCGTCCTTCGGCGACTTGACGAAACGGGCTCCGACGGTGCGCTTGCCCAGTTCGCCGAAGGTCGTGGCGAAAGCCGTCTGTTGCAGCTCCGTCAGGTCCTGGCCCCGGAACAGCAGCAGCACGTGCTCGTGGAACGCGTCCAGGATCGTCTCGCGGGTCTTTCCGTCCAGCGGCTCCCGCAGGTCGAGGCCCTTGATCTCCGCGCCGATGGCGGGACTGACGGGTTTGATGGCCAGGCTCATGGATTCACCTCCTGTCAGGGCGGGTTTGAAACCCGCGGGTGGCCGCACCGGGCCGTCGTCCGACACGGATTCTTCGGCGCCTCGGCCCGTCATCGCAGCTCTTCGGGGATGATCTTGCCGTCGTCGACGATCATCTCTCCGTCGAGATGAAACGCGGCCCGGCGCAGGATCAGGTCCTCGTGGGCCAGCGTGGTGTTCTTGCCGCCCAGGGCGTAGTTGGCGCCGAAGGCGATCTGCACGTTGCCGTAGGTCGAGCGGGCGTCGCGGGCGCCTTCTTCGGTGCCGCGCTGGGCCACCTCCACCCAGCGCGCCCGCGGGTCCGTGCCCCAGCCGATGTGCGAGATGATGAAGGCCTGGGAATCTCCCGACTGCTCCAGGTGCTCCTTGAGCAGGATCGCGTCCACACCGCCCTCGACCGCGGTGATGCGACCGTCCTTCACCTCGATGCGCACGGGTTGCTGGACGTAACGGCCAAGCATCACCAGCAGATCCCCGGGGTCCAGCACCAGCGTGCCGTTGGCGCTGTCCTCGAGCGGCGCGCAGTAGAGAAAGCCCGAAGGCCAACTGTCCCAGCGTCCGGGCACGTCGCTGATGCCGTACTGGGTGACGCCGCGCCGGCCGTCCTTGCGCATGGAGAGGTCGGTGCCGGTCTCGGTGGTGACGCGTATCTCCCCGGCCTGCTCCAGTTTCCGTGCCCCGCTCAGGGTCCGTTGCCGCACGGCCTCGTCCGGAAAGCAGCGCCTGAGCTGATCCTCGGTGCCGCGGACCTGGAGCACCCGGGTGCCGCCGGACAGCACGTCAGCCAGACCCTTGCCGTAGAGGTAGAGGACGCCTCCGGTGGTGAGATCCACCACGAGCTGGGCGGTTTTCAGGATCTCGACCACCGGAGTCACGTCGGTGTCGCCCCCGGCGGTGCCGGGAAGCAGGGGAATCTTGATCTCGAACGCGCTCGCGGCCACCTCCTTGGCGGCGGCCAGGAAGGCCGCGGCGTAGTTGGTGTTGGTGCGGGTGTCGGTAAAGATGACGGCGGTCTCCTCGGCCGTGGTCTTGCACAATGTGAGCTCGCGCAACACCATGCCGTACAGATCACCCGCGATGGCGCCGGTTGTGGGAAATCGTACCGTCATGGGAATACCGCCGGCCGCACCGGCTGCTGAAGGCGACTCTATCCCTCCGCCTGCCGGAGTGTCAAGTTTTCCACCTTCTCGGTCAGGACCTTTCCAAAGTCGCGGCCGAACCCGTCATTCTGAGCGGAGCGACGAATCTCAGCTACGGCGGCAGACCCTTCGCTCCGCTCAGGGTGACGAACCAGGAGACCTGTAGTGAGGGGGCAGGGTGCCTCTCTGGTCGGCCGACTATAGGATCGTCCTGGCTTCACGGTAGTGTATCAGCTTGAAAATCTCCTCACACTGGCCCTCTCCCAGAGGAGAGGAAACCAAACAAAGCCCTTGGCCCAGAGAGAGAACCAGAACTCTTCTCCCTCTGGGAGAGGGGCTGGGGTGGGAAACGCGCACTGGATTTCAAGCTGGCACACGACCGGCTTCTTGCGGACACACGACCGATTCTCGCTGGGGTTCGCTTTCCAGCGGGGCGTGCCATACAAATGGACGGCACGGCTGAGGGCGTGACGGAGCGCTCCGGCGTCGAAGACAAGCGAGGAGGTAACGTCCATGCAATGGCTCGAGAATGAGGTGGCTGTCGTGACCGGGGCCGGATCGGGAATCGGCAAGGCCGTGGTGGCGCGTTTCGTTGAGGAGGGCGCGAAGGTGGTGGCCTTCGACCTTTCGGAACAACGGCTGGCGGCGCTCAGGGAAGAGGTGGGCGCCAACGTGGCAGTGGTGCGGGGCGACGTGAGGAGCCTGGAAGACAACCGCCGGGCGGTAGCCGCGGCGGTGTCGGAGTTCGGCCGGCTGACGGTGTTCGTGGGCAACGCCGGCATTCACGACGCCCGGCGGGCGTTGAAGGACCTCTCGGACGAGGAACTGGAGCATGGCTACGAGGAGGTCCTCGGGGTGAACGTCAAGGGCTACCTTCTGGGCGCCAAGGCGGCCATTCCCGAGCTGATGAAAACCCGTGGGAACATGGTGTTCACGCTGTCCACGTCGTCCTTCTACGTCAGCGGCGGCACTCTGTACGTGGCCTCCAAGCACGCCGCGCTGGGGATGGTGCGCCAGATGGCCAACGAGTTGGCGCCCACCGTCCGGGTCAACGGCGTGGCGCCGTCGGGCACGGCCACCGGCCTGCGCGCGGCGCCGTCCCTGGCCGCCGGTGCCGGAGGGGACGACGTCTTCGGCGCGCCCCGCCCGCCCGCCGGGTTGAGCAAGAACCTCCTGGAGGTCGCCGTCGTCCCGGAGGACCACGCCGCCGCCTACGTGTTGCTGGCGTCGTCCCAGTCCCGCATCATGACCGGCGAGGTGATCCACACCGACGCGGGTCGCGGCGTCACCTCGGTTCTGACACCGCCGTAGCCGCAACGTCGCCGCGACGCCGGGCGCGGAGTCACGCCGGTCCTGACGCTACTGCAACCGCAACATCGCGACGCCACCGTGCGCCGCGTCCGACGTAGGGGCGGGTTTCAAACCCGCCCGTGACCGCGCCAGACTGCCGGGCGCGGTTCAAAAGAATTCCGCCAGGAACGGCTCGGGCCAGGGCACGTGAAGGACGTGCTCGAAGACGCCGTAGATGAAGGCCCAGGCCACGGTCGCCAGGAGGCAGGAGAGGAGCCAGCCCGCACCGTAGGTCTTGGCGTAGCCGAATACGAACAGCGGCACCGCGGCGGGGAACCCGATGAGGCGGATGGCGAAGTAGAAGCCCAGGATCCATGCCCAGATCTCGAGATTGCCCCAGCGGCTCCCGGATTGAAGGGACGGAGCGTCGAAATGAATACCCTCCGCCGGCGGTCCCCCGGGGCGCGAGCGCAGGTCCATGACGAGTTGGAGCGCGGCCAAACCAACGCCGAGCCCGCCCAGCAGGAACACGATGATGGATGCCCGCAGTTCGTCCCAGCCGTGGGCCACGCGGAGCGCCCACAGCAGCACCAGCCCGATGACCACGACGAAGAGAGCGCCCTCGTATTGCAGCCGCCGATCCTTGTTCATTCCGGTTCCTCGCTCACGGCGGACTGTTGCCGCTCGCGCCGTCCCTTGAGCAAGGGGTAGCAAAGCGACGCCGCCACCAGGATCAACAGGACGACGACGGCCGGGCGCAGCAGCCAGTCGAGCCCGTAGCGGGTGTAGGAAAGCCACAGATAGGTTTCCATCTTGGTGCCCAGCACCACCCCCAGCAGCAGCGGCGGGCGCGGCCAGCCGTGCCGGCGCATCATGAAGCCCAGTAGCGAGAACGCCAGCAACGCCCGCAGGTCGTTGACGCTGAAGTTTGCCGAGAAGGCGCCGATGAAGACGAACACCGCCACCAGCGGCACGATGCTGTGGAAAGGCATGAAGCAGGCCCGGGCCAGCGGCCTGGCGAGGGCGCTGCAAAGGATGACGGCGATGACGTTGCCGATGACCAGGGTCCAGATCACCGCGAACGTCAGGTCGAGCTGCGTGGTCAGCATGTCCGGGCCGGGCTTGATGCCCACCGCCACGAAGGCGGTAAGGATCAACGCGGTGGAAGTGCTGCCCGGGATGCCGAAGGCCAGGGTGGGGATGTAGCCGCCGCCTTCCTTGGCGTTGTTGGACGCTTCCGGAGCGATGACGCCGCGTATGTCGCCCTTGCCGAAGCCCTGGGTGTTCCTCTCGGTCTGCACGGCGTGGGCGTAGGCGAACCAGTCGGCTACGGAGCTGCCCAGGCCGGGCAGGAAGCCCACCCACGCGCCGATGGCGGACGACCGCACCATGAGCCACCAGTGGCGGAAGACGTCCCGGATGCCCTGGAGAAAGCCGCTCCCCAGCTCCTCGTGCTCGGCGATGCTGGTCTTTCGGCTCGCCAGGTCGATGATCTCGGGTATGCCGAACAGGCCCAGGGCGACGATGATGAGGCTGATGCCGTCCCAGAGATAGTCGTAGTCGAAGTCGAACCGGGGCATGCCGGATTTCGCGTCCATGCCCACGGTGGCCACGAGGACGCCGATGATGCCGGCGATGATGCCCTTGACGGGTGCGTTGCCGCTCAGCACGGCGACCATGGTCAGGCCCCACAGCGTCAGCACGAAGAACTCCGGCGAGCCGAAGGCGAGCACCAGCGGGCGCAGCACGGGCAGGGAGGCCACCAGCACGAAGGCTCCCACGAACCCGCCCAGCAGCGATGCCGCGAAGGACGCGCTCAGCGCCCGGGCGGCCTGCCCCTTCCTGGCCAGGGGGTAGCCGTCGAGGATGGTGGCCTGGGATCCCGAGCTGCCGGGGATGGAGATGAGGATGGAAGGAAAGGCGCTGGCGGTGTTGCCCACGGCGTCCAGGCCCACCAGCAGGGCGATCACCGGATAGGGGTCCTTCATGGTCATCACGAAGGGGAGCATGATGGCCAGGGTGGTGGGGCCGCCGATGCCCGGCAGGAACCCCACCAAGCTTCCGATCAGCACTCCCAGGGCCATCATGCCCAGGGAGTGCAGGGTCAGAACGCCGACCAGACCGTCAACCGCGGCTTCGAGCATGGACTGACTGCCAGCCGGTGAAGCTCAGGGGGACGCTATTTCTTCTTGCCGGTGGGCAGACCGTGTTCCTTGCGGATGTCGAAGAGGAAGTCCTTGACCTCCCGAGAGGCGTTGGTGACCTCCAGCACCAGCTTTCCCGTGGCCGGGCCGTCCCGGGTCCTCCAGGCCTCGCCGAAGAACTTGGTGGCATCGACCTTGAATTTCGGGTCCTCCACCATTTCGGCCCAGGCCCCGCGCAGGACCTTCACGACGTCGTCCGGCGTGCCCTTGGGCGCGGACAGAAACTTGTCCACGTCCGAGGGTCCGGCCCACACCTTGTAGGCCTGCCAGGCGACGCCGGAGGGCTTCTTGTCCCCGAGCACCTCCGCGAAGGTGGGGACGTCGGGGAAGTCCCTGCGGCGCTCGTCCGTAAGCAGCACCAGCGGGTCCACCACCCCGTCCTTCTGAAGGTCGCGGATGAGCTTGGCGTTGCCGGTGCCCCACATCTCGATCTCGCCCTGTCGCAGCGCCAGCACCATCTCGCCAGTGCCGGCGTAGCCGAAGATCCAGCGGTTGTTCCATCCCAGGTACTTGGCCCCCCACACGGTCATGGCGACCCACGTGCGGATGCCGTCGGAGTCGCCCACCACGACGGGTTTGGCCTTGGGGTCGGTGAGCCGCTTGCGGGCGTCCTTCCGCACCATGAGGATGCTGCCGCCCCTCATGATGGAGCCGATGTAGTTGTATTCCCTGGGGTTGTACTTGACCCGCCTGCCGCCGCGCACGTAGGTGCTCAACGCCGACGAGGAGTCCTGCGACAGGGTCAGTCCGTCCGGCTTGGCGCGGCGCGTGAAGTAGTTGTTGGCCACGGTGCCGCCGCCTCCCGGCATGTTTCGCACAATGGTCTTGGGGTTGCCGGGGATGAACTTCGGCAGATAGCGGGAGACCAGCCGCGCGGTGGTGTCGGTGCCGCCGCCCGGACTGGAAGAGACCAGGATGGTCATGGTCTTGCCGTCGTAGTAGTCCGCAGCCGGGGCCGAGGCCGCCAGCAGGGCGACGGCTGAAAGCATCATGGCGATGGCTGTCGCGCGAGTTCGTCCCATCATCGAATCCTCCTTTATCGGATCGCCTTGCCTGTTCGGTTCTCACTGAACGCTGTCAACGGGATGCCGGTGAAGGGCCACTGAAAACGCCGACGACGCCCCTTGCCGGACAAAACCGGCCGTGCGGTGAGCCCGACTACATCCCCATGACCTCCTGGCGGTGCAGTCCGAAGGCCTCCAGCACCGGGATGTCGTGCATGGAAAAGAGGGTCGCCTCCTCTCCGGCCGAGCGGTTGGCGTGCTCGTGCCAGCTCCACAGCGGCACGATGAACGTATCTCCCTGGCGCCACTCCAGCGTCTCGCCGTTGATGACGGTGGCGCCGCTGCCGCGGAACGCGTGGTAGATGCTGGTGCTGTTGTGGCGGTGGGCGCGGGTGCGCTCCCCCGGGCGCAGCATCTGCGCCCGGCACGCCAGCGTTGGCAGGGTGCTGCCGCCGGTGAGCGGGTTCACGTAGTCGAGGGCCACGCCGTCGCAGGGGTCGCCCGGTGTCTCGGCCAACGCCTGGAGCGAGCGGTAGGTGTCCTCCCAGCGGTAATGGAGCGGCGCCGGCGCCGCGTCCGAGCGCACCGGGCGGGTCATGCCGAAACGGGACGCTTCCTGCTCGCTTGCACGGGTGGCCTGTTTCTCTTCGGAACAGGGCTCGTACGAGATCACCTGCAACGACTGGATCAGCGGCACGTCGAGACCGTCGAGCCAGACCATGGGCTCGCTGCCCTCGTGGCCGTGGTCGTGCCACGTCCACTGCGGCGTGAGGATGAGGTCCCCCTCGGCCATCACGAGCTTTTCGCCGTTGACCACCGTATAGGCCCCTTCGCCCTGGACGATGAACCGGATGGCGGCCATGGTGTGCCGGTGGGCGGGCGCCACCTCGCCGGGCTGGATCATCTGGCAGGCCAGCAGCATGGTGTGGCTGGTCATCTCGATGTGCTGCATCCCGGGGTTGACGAGGCGAATGGTGCGGCGCTCGGTACGGCCCTTCTCGATGCCGATGCGGTCACGGGCCTGAAGCAGGCTCTCGTAGACGTCGTTCCACTTCCACAGGTGCGGCACCACCTTCGTCCTGGGATCGGGCGTGCGCTCGTGCCGGTCGAGCTTCCACAGGCCCGAGAGCCAGCGGTCGGCCAGAAACTCGTCCAGGTCCGTCAAGTCCTGCGTTTCGGTCTGCATGGGATGCTCTTGATGTCAGCGTGCGCTCAGCGCAGCTCGTAGCCCATTTCGTAGTGGATGTAGATGCCGTCGAAGAAGAACCACCGCATCCGGGCGCTTTCCCGCGCGTAGTGGAGGGCCATTTCCTGGAGCTCGGGTGTGGTGCAGTACCGTTCGAGGATCTCGAAGCCCCGGCCGCCGTGCTCCGTGTCCACCTCGGCATGGAGCCAGAAATGTTCGATGTCGGCCTCGTCGAAGTGATAGGCGTTGCGCAGGGCGGGCAGCACCTTGCTGTACAGCATCGGCGACTGGGACTCGGTGCCGATATTGGTGGCCGCCACGCTGGCGATGAAGGACTCGTCCTTGCACACGCGGTTGAACCAACTCACCCAGGCTTCGGTGGAGGGCAGGCCGCGGCCGCGTCTGGCGGCCTCGGCGTCGCCGCCGTTGGCCGTGCAGAAGCGCAGGATGATGTCCAGGTGCGGCCGTTCGGGGTCGCTCTCTTCCAGGTAGTTGCCCAGCAGCAGCGGTTGCACTTCGAGGGGCGTGTTGGCGGCCTTGTACAGTTCTCCGCGGTAGATGTTGCTGATCCAGTGATACTGCTCGATGGCCCAACCTGCCATGGCGTTACGGCTCAGTTTGCCCGCGGCCCACTTCTCGGTGAGCGGATGGTTGGCGCAATGCCGTTCCATCACCGCGGCTTCAAGCCGTTCGCGTAGAGAGCCCATGTCTGCCCTGTGCCAACCCTCTCGCCGATCCCCCGACCGGAGCGCTCGCGCGCCCGATAACGCGCCGGCGAAACGCCGACCGGGCCATATCACCACGCACCGCCGGGACTGTCAAGCGAGGCGGCGCGCGTCCGTTGCACAGTCTGCGAAAAGGCGCATATCGCCCGACGTCGTCTGGAAGGTTTTGTTTGACAGGAAAAAGGAGTCCAACTACCAAGGGGAAGAAGGGAGGATCGAGCATGATTCGGAACGCGATTCTGACGGCGATCATGGCGGTGGCGCTCACCGGTGCGCCGGCGGCGGGGGCGGACTACGAGGCGGGGCAGCAGGCATGGGACGCGGGGCGCCGTGCCGAGGCGCTGTCCAGGTGGTGGGCGGCGGCGCATGCGGGGGACCGGCGGGCGATGTTTGCGCTCGGACAGGGGTACGTCGAGGGGCTCGGGGTCGTGCAGGACTACGTGGAGGCCCACAAGTGGTTCAACCTCGCGGCGAGCCCGGGGGAAGTGGCGACGGCGCAGGAGCGGGCGGCGGCGTGGCGGCCTGGAACGCGGTTCCGCGACTGCGACGAATGTCCGGAGCTGGTGGTGGTGCCTGCGGGCTCGTTCAGGATGGGGTCGCCGGAGTCGGAGGCGGGGCGGGATGACGACGAAGGCCCGGTGCATCGAGTGAGGATTGAGCGTCCGTTCGCGGTGGGAGTGTACGAGGTAACGCGGGGGGAGTATTCGCGGTTCGTGTCGGCGACGGGTCACAGGTCGGAGGATGGGTGCTGGACCAGAGAAGGTGGCGAGAGTAAGCTGCGTTCCGGTCGCCATTGGCGGAGCCCTGGCTTTCGACAGACGGAAGCGCATCCGGTGATATGCGTGAATTGGGAGGACGCCAGAGCGTATGTGGGTTGGTTGTCGGAGAAGACGGGAGAGGAGTATCGGTTGTTGAGCGAGTCGGAGTGGGAGTACGTGGCGCGCGGGGGTACGGCGACGGCGCGGTATTGGGGAGAGAGCGAGACGGGGCAGTGCAGCTATGAGAACGGAGCGGATGCCAGCACGAATCGCAGTTGGCGTCGGCGAGCGGGATGTAATGACGGCTATGCGCGGACCTCGCCAGTGGGGAGTTTCGGAGCGAACGGTTTTGGGTTGCACGATGTATTGGGGAACGTATTGGAGTGGGTGGAGGACTGTTGGAACGATAGTTATGGAGGAGCGCCTGCTGATGGGAGTGCATGGGAATCTGGGGACTGTCGTCGGCGTGTGTTGCGCGGCGGCTCCTGGAACGGCACTCCGAGGAGGCTCCGTTCCGCCAACCGCTTCAGGTACGGTACCGGATCCCGGGGCTACGTCGCCGGGTTCCGCGTTGTCCGGACGCTCACCCCTTGAGTCATTAGATCATTACCTCCTGGGGAACCTTCCAGCGCCGGACCCGTGTTCCGTGCCCCGTCCCTGACGGAGGCGACCTACACCCGGCAACGCGGCCCCCATCTCGCCCGCGCCAACCTGGGGCTCGAGAAGCTGCGCTTTCTCTTGCGACTGGCCCATGACCTGGGCCACCGGGCCACCGGGCCACCTGGACCACCGACGCTACGAGCACGCGCGGCACGGTGCATGGACGAGACCGGCCGCAAGGTCGGCGCCTGGAGCAGGACCCACCGTGCCAAGGAAAGAACGCGGCCTGTTTGACGCCATCGCCTCCTTCCCGGCCCTGCACGCCGCCGCGTTGCGTGCGGCCACCGGCAAGCGGGCCAAGCCCGGGGCGGCGGCCTTCCTCGCCAACCTGGAGAAGGACGTTCTGCGCCTGGAGCGCGAACTCCGGAGCGGACGCTACACGCCGGGCCGCTACAAGACCATCGAGGTCTTCGACCCGAAGCACCGTGTGGTCTCCGCCGCGCCCCTTCCGGGTGGTGCAGCATGGACGACTTCGCCCTCTTTCACGACGACCCCGGGCAGCTCGAGGACTGGCGGCGCCGGATTGCCTGCTTCCTGGAAGGCCGCCGCCTGCACCCGCGCAAGACCCGCATCGCCAGAACGGAGGAGCCGGCGGAGTTCCTGGGCTTCGTCCTCCTGCCCGGCGGTCGGCGGCGCCTGCTGGAAGGGAACGTGCGTCGCTTCCGCAACCGCCTGCGGGGGCTCCGCGACCGCTGGCGCGAGGGCCGGTGACGCGCGAGGAGGTCGAGCGGCGGGTGGGCGCGTGGATAGCCCATACCGCCCATGCGAACACCCGGCGCCTGCGCCGGGCGATCTTTCGGGACCGGTGGTTCGACCCTTCCCGTTGGCCTGACCGCCCCCCTGTCGGCGTGTGCTGCGCGGCGGCTCCTGGAACAACAAACCGAGGAGGCTCCGTTCCGCCAACCGCAACAGGAACGATACCGGAAACCGGAACAACAATACCGGGTTCCGTGTTGTCCGTACGCTCCGCCGCCGGAGCCGGCGTCGTCACGGGGACGCCGTGCGCGCGTGTGAGCGTCCAGGGCGGTCATGATGAGCGAAGTCCCGCCGCCTCTTTTGCCCCGCCCGTCCTGCCACCCTATACGTTGCCTGCTTCCCCATTCCCTACCATTGGCGATATCGTCTATACTGTGAAGCAGCCGCATCCCGTCATGGAAAAGATCGTTCGCAAATTCGCCTCCTTCGCCGAGGAGGAAGAAGCCGAATACGCCTACTACAGAGAGCTCTCCGGGGAACAGAGGCTGCAGATTCTCCTCGAGCTCGTCATGCCCGAGAACGCCGATGCGGGAACTATCGAACGATCTGTGCGAGTTCGTCCGCTTGTTGAACGCGAAGAAGGTTAAGTACCTGCTCGTGGGGGCTTGGGCCATGGCGTTTCATGCCCGGCCTCGTTACACGGCCGACGTGGACTTCTTCGTGGGCCCCGGCCCGGAGAACGCCGGCAGGCTGATGGAGGTTATCGAGGAGTTCGGCTTCGGCGGCATCGGAATCGAGGCCGCTGATTTCCTGCAGGCGGATTGCGTGATTCAACTGGGCAGGGCGCCCAACCGCGTCGATCTGCTGACTGGCATCAGCGGAGTCGGCTTCGAGGATGCATGGGCCGCTCGCGTGACGGTGAGCTTGTCGGGTGTCGCGGTGACCGTCATCGGGCGAGAGCATCTGATTCGAAACAAACGCGCGACAGACCGTGCCAAAGACCGCGCGGATATCGAATGGCTTGAGCGCACCGGCCGGCAGCCTTCTCCTCGTCCGTGAAGTTTCTCCGGTCCGCGAA
Source organism: uncultured Binatia bacterium (SeqCode) (assembly GCA_965214905.1). Classification (GTDB taxonomy): domain Bacteria; phylum Desulfobacterota; class Binatia; order UBA9968; family JAJDTQ01; genus JAJDTQ01. The sequence continues at coordinate 356,416 of OZ243984.1, read as the reverse complement.
GGCGGCCAGCGCCATGCGGCGAGCCGTGAAAGGAAGGTGTCCTGAATCATGAGTGCGGCATTGCAGGGAACCATGGCGCTGGATCTGAGCGGCCACGTGGCCGGGCCTTTCGCCGGGAGTCTCCTGGGCGACCTCGGGTGCGACGTGATCAAGGTGGAGTTGCCGGACGGGGGTGACACGCACCGCGGACGGAACCCGCTGTACGAGGGCTACGGGCCGAGCTTCCGGGCGTTGAACCGCAACAAGCGGAGCCTGACCCTGGACCTGCGAAAGCCCCGCGGCAAAGAGATCCTTCTCAAGCTGCTGGAGAAAGCCGACATCCTGCTGGAGAACTTCCGTCCGGAGACGCGCACGAAGCTGGGCCTCGACTACGAGCGCCTGGCCAGGCTCAATCCGAGGCTGATCCACTGCTCCATCACGGGATACGGGCAGGAGGGCCCCTACCGCGACAAGCCCGGCTTCGACACCATCGGCCAGGCCCTGAGCGGCATGTTGAGCCTGATGACCGATTTCGACGAGCCCAAGGTGGTGGGCGTCTCCGTCACCGACCATTCCACCGGGGTGTTCGCCGCCTACGGCATCCTCGCCGCGCTGCTGGCGCGCCACCACACCGGCCGCGGCCAGTTCGTGGACGCGTCGCTGCTGCGCATCAGCCTGGCGTTCATCGAGTCTCACATGGCGGACTACCTGAACGGAGGCGAGGCCATCACCCGGGAGAACTTTCCCCGTGGACGCATCTATTGCTTCGTCCCCAGCGACAGGAAAGCCCTGGTGATCCATCTTTCCGGACACCAGAAGGCCTGGGAAGGGCTGCTGACCGCGGTGGAACGCCTGGACCTGCTGGACGACCCGCGCTTCGCCACCCGCAACGACCGCTGGCGCCATCACTACGATATCGTCCCGATCCTGCAAACGGAGTTCGAGAAGAAGCCGCGGGACCACTGGCTCGAGGCGCTGGACGCCGTCAGCGTGCCCAACGCGCCCATCTACAGGATCGAGGAAGTGCTGGACGACCCACAGGTGAAGGCGCTGGGGCTGCCGCAAGAGATCCGCCATCCCAGGATGGGAACCAGCAACCTCATCGGCAACGCCGTCCGGTTGTCGGACACGCCCACGCGGTTTCACCGCGCCGCGCCGCTGCTGGGCGAGAACACCGAAGAGATCCTGCGAGAGTTGGGCTACGACGAGGACGCGCTGACGAAGCTCCGGGAGAGCGGTGTCACCTCATAGCAGCGGGTGGCGGACGCGGGCCGCTCGCGCACCAGGGATCCCTCATTCCCGAGAAGCGGGAACCAGGATGGGGCGGGGGCACGGCCGTGGCGCCCATCCTCCCGCCGATCCCCGCTTTCGCGGGAATGACGGAGAGGGCGTCGGCGCTCGTCCGTTGTCCTGGTACAAACGATCGGGAGGCAGTCCATGACCGGCGGCGAATTCGTTCAGGAGTTGCGGGACAAGGTCCGGGCGTTCTGCGCCACGTTGGACGAGCGGCCACCGGCGTACAGCTACGTTCCCCTGAGAACCGACGAGGAGCGGGTCCGGGTCATGAAGAGCCGGCTGTTCAACGAGCTGCGCGCCGCGGACCTCTTCGGCGGCTGGCTCAAGACCACCCCGGAGGTCGAGATCAAGACCATGATGGCCCGGTCCGCCCATGAGGAGATGGTGCACGCCGGTCTCCTGTCGGAGCGCATCCGGGAACTCGGAGCGGACCCCTTCGACTACCGCCCGCTGCCGGCACAGATGTCCATGTTCAACGCCATGGAGGGGCTCACCGACAGTTGTCAGCGGCTGGCGGGCTTCTCCATGGGCGGTGAAGGCGTGGCCAACTACCTGATCGAGAAGTGTCTGGCCGCGCCCTCGGTCCCCGACTGGATCAAGGCCCCCTACCGGCGCATCCTGGCCGACGAGGAGGGCCACGGCAGCGGTCCCGAGGAGATCCTGGAGCGCTACGCAACCACCCCGGAGTGCCAGGACGCCACCCGCCGCGCCGTGGCCATGCGCCTGGTGCTCATGCGGGAGTACCTCGCCAGCCTGGATCGATGGGCCATGGACGAGGCGGAGTGGTGAGGGGTGGTGGAGGCCCGCACGGGTGGCAAGCGTCCGTCCGGTACAACGACTGGATCCCGGGTGCCGATCACCCGGGCGTGGGCGCTCCATCGGGTGCGTTGCGCCGGGGGTGGCCCGGCGGATTTCGGCGATGCGGGGATGGTATCCGCGCGTTCCTTGCAGATCCAGGTCGACGCGTCGCCGGGCAGCGCGGAGCGCACCGCATCGACGCTTGTGGTAGAGTTGCCCGCCGATTGGGAGCGTAACTTGGCGACGGAAGCACAACGTTGCGCTGGAGCGACGAATGACCATCAAAGGCGTGTTTCATGCGGCGCCGAGGGTGCTGAGCGCGGTTCCCATCCTCGACGACCAAGAGTCTCGACCGTGTCGGGTATACTGTCAACATCCGGCTTCCGTCCGTGCGGTACGTGAATGAATGTGTCATCGCCGTCACGTCCGGCCTCGGCTACAAATCGTATGGGAGCCGTTGAAGGTGTTGCAATGAACCCGCGACCGAACTCCGTCCGGTACAACGACTGGCGCCAAGTGACGGTGGAGCCGCTGGATACGTTCACGCCCACGCTGCCGGTCAGCGTAGTCATCCCCTCCTACCAGACGCCCGCCGAGACGCTGGCGAGAACCCTGGCGGCGCTGGAACGCCAGACCTACCCGCGGGAGCTGTTCGAGGTGGTGATCGTCGACGACGGGTCGGAGCCGCCGCTGTCCCGGCCCCGCTCGACCTCGCTGGACGTCAAGGTGGTGCGCCAGGAGCGCCGCGGATTCGGTGCAGCCCGGGCGCGCAACACCGGCGCTCGGGCGGCCTCCCACGACATCCTGCTCTTCCTCGACAGCGACATCATGGCCGAGGCGGACTGGATGGCGGCCCACGCCCGTTGGCACCATGCCGTCTCGGATGCGCTGACCATCGGGCCGTTTGCCGGTGTGTCGATGGACGGCATCGACGCGGAGACGATACGGTCCCGGACAGGGGCGTTGAAAGCGCTGTTTGCGGACCGGCGGGGCGACCCGGTCTGGAACGAAGGCCACATGGCCAGAACCTGCTGTCTGACTTCAAGGGCCGACGACATATTCCGGGTCGTGGCCAGTAGCAACCTGGGGATCCGCGGGGACTTCTTCTGGTCGGTGGGCGGGTTCGATGAATCGTTCAGGCGATACGGAATGGAGGACACCGAGTTTGGCTACCGCGCCTACACGGGCGGCGGGTTGCTGGCACCGATACAGGACGCCTTCGTCTGGCATCAGGGCCGATGGAACGACGAGGAGAGAGCCGCCAAGGACCGGAGTCACAGGCTCCAGCGCAGGAAGGCGGCGCACCTGATCGCCCACCCCGGGTTCCGCGTCAACCAGCCCGGACGCATCTTCACGGTGCCTCGGTTCGTGGTGACCATCGACGCGAGCCAGAGCCAGGCAGAGCCGGTCGTCAAGGCCGCCGCACATATCCTGGCCGACCGTGTGCACGACCTGGTGGTCCGCATCGAAACGCCCGCGCGTGACGATGACGAGCGAGTGGCTCTGCTGCATGGCGAATTCGGCGCGAACCCGCGGGTTCGCATCTCCCCCCGCCTATCCGCCCTCGACGAGTTTCCTGCGTCGCCGTTCCACGTCACGCTTCCGGCCACCGTGATCGGCAGGGACCTGGTGTATCGGCTGCGCGCCCGGTTGGGAAACGCGGTCAGCGCGACCGCGACGCTCCCTGACGGGGCCTCGGTATCGATCACGCGGGCCTGGGCGCTGCATCGGGCGCGTCGCACGGGGGGCGACCCCGCCGACTTCGGCGAGGCGCGGACGATACCCGCCAAGGCGCTAAAGCTCAGGCGCGCCGCGCCTGAGGGGACTGCGGGATACGATCTCACAGTGCGGCAACCGGCAACGCTCCGCGCTACGCCCGTAACCGAAAGCTCCGGGAGCTCCGATTTGCCGCTGTCACGGAATGGAGTCGCACCTGCGCCTGTGGACTCTCCCACCAAGTGGGACACCCTGCGCCACTGGATGCGAGACATCCGCAGCCCGGCCGATGCCTGGTCATTCCTGAGGAGCCTCGCCATCGCGGTCCGGTGGCGGGTGTCCATCAAGCGGTAGACGGGCTCCGATGACTCCCGAACCCACATCCGTCCGCTACAACGACTGGCGCCAGGTGGCGGTGGAGCCGCTGGATACCTTCACGCCCACGCTGCCGGTCAGCGTGATCCTCCCCTTCTACCAGACGCCCGCCGCCACGCTGGCGAGAACCCTGGCGGCGCTGGAACGCCAGACCTATCCGCGCGACCTGTTCGAGGTGGTGATCGTCGACGACGGGTCGGAGCCGCCGCTGTCCCGGCCGCGCGCGACCTCGCTGGACCTCAAGGTCGTGCGCCAGGAGCGCCGCGGATTCGGGCTTGCCAGGGCGCGCAACACCGGTGCCCGGGCGGCGGCGCACGGCATCCTGCTCTTTCTCGACAGCGACATGATGGCCGAGGCGGACTGGATGGCGGCGCACGCCCGGTGGCACCATGCCGTCTCCGACGCGCTGACCATAGGGTGGCATGCCTGCGTGTCGATGGACGGCCTGGACGCGGACGCCATCCGGCGCCGGTCCGGGTCGCTGGCGGAGCTGGTTGCGGACCAGCCGGCGGACCCGCCCTGGGTCGAAGGTGCTCCGATCAGGCCCGGCCGTCAGGACTCGAGGACCGGCGGCGGGTTTCGGGGGATGATGGGCGGAAACTTCGGGATTGGCGCGGATTTCTACTGGTCGGTGGGAGGACACGACGAATCGTTCACACGCTGGGGAGCGGAGGACACCGAGTTCGGCTACCGAGCCTATACCCTTGGCGGGCTGCTCGTGCCGGTCCGCGACACCCTGGCCTGGCATCAGGGCCGCTGGCACGAAGACAGAGCCGTCAGGGAGCGGTCCGCTCGGCTGCAGCGTGGGAAAACAGCCCATCTGATTGCCCACCCCGTCTTTCGCGGCACCAGCCCGGGCCGCATCTTCACGGTGCCGCAGTACGTGGTGACCATGGACGCGGGAGGCCCTGCGGACGCGGTGGTCAGGGCCGTCGTCGACATCCTGGCAGACCGCGTGCACGACCTGGTGGTCAGAGTCGAGACACCCGCGCGTGGCGACCGGCAGCGCGAGCACTATCTCCGGGAGGTGTTCGGGCCGGACCCGCGGGTGCGTCTGGCGCCCGCACGCTCCGCGCTCGACGAGTTTCCGGCGTCGCCGTTCCACGTCACGCTTCCCGCCGGCGTCGTGTTCGCCCGGGGTCTGGTGCATCGTCTGCGCGCCGCGCTGGGGGACGCGGTCAGCGCGGCGTCGACGCTCCCTGACGGCAACGCGGTGTCGATCACGCAGGCGTGGGCGCTGCACCGGGCGCGCCGCGCAGGAAGGAGCGCCGCCGACTTCGGCGAAGTGCGGACGATACCCGCCGCACGGCTGCGGCTCAAACTCGCCAGGCCGGTCGGCGCCGATTCGGGGGAGCCGGCGGGCCATCCTGCCGAACGGGACATTCTGCTCGACAGCATACGGGACACTCGCAGCCCCGGAGAGGCGTGGTCGCTGCTGCGGTGGCTGACCGGCGTGGCCTGGAGGAGGGCGGAACGCAAGGGCTTGGCGGCATGGTGGCGACTCTGGCGCGGGGTGCGTACCGGACGATCGCGGCGCCGCATCTGGCGGGCATGAGGAATGAGCGGCACGAGGGCCGACGTGTGATGCGGGCCGGACCGACGGCAACGGATACGTCGGGCCGCTCCACGACGTGGGGACGCCTGCTCGACCGGGCACGGCACATCCGCGACCTGCGCGGGACATGGCAGGTGCTGCGGTGGTTGGCCGCCGCGACGCGGCTGCGGGTGTCCGTCGAGCGGCGGGTGGCGTGGTGGCATCTCCGCAGCTCGATGCGAAGCTACCGGATGCGGGTCACGTCGCCGCGCATGACCGTCACGTCCGGCGCATCGGCGCCGGCCTTCGACCTGCGCGCCTACCATCCGATCGGCTGGCAGAGCGACGCCGGCAGCGAGGCGGCGGCGCTGGGGCCGGTCGAGCGGCTGCCGCCGGGCGTCGCGGCCCACCGCGTCATGCACCGGCGCAACCTGCGCCGGCTGCGCCGCGTCCACCACCTGGAAGACGTGCAGGCGTTCCACGCCGACATCGTCACGCGGGCCGGCGAGTTGGCGCGTCTGACCGCCGCCGGCGTGGTGGTCCATCTGGCGGACGGCGACCCGCGCCTGCGACCGTTGCTCGGCGACGACCTGTACCGGCTGATGACCACCGACGCACGGGGCATGGCCCCCGGCGCGCGCGAACGGCTCGGTATCGGCATGCGCCGCGCGGCTCTGCGCGACCATTCGACGTGGGCCCGCGCACGGCGGCGCGGGCCGGAGGAGCTGCCTCTGGTGTCGGTCCTGCTGGCGACCAGGCGCCCCCGGTTCCTGCCGTGGATACTCGACGCCGTGGCGAGACAGACCTATCCCCATCGGGAATTGGTGCTGGCGCTGCACGGCGACGGCTTCGTGGACGTCGAGCGGCGGCTCGCCGCACTGCCGTGCCCGGCAAGAGTTATCCGGGCAGACGCACGCGAGCCGCTGGGCGCCGTGCTCGACGCGGCCGCGGAGGCAGCGAGCGGGACGCTGCTGACCAAGATGGACGACGACGACGCATACGGCGCCGACCACCTGTGGGACCTGGTGCTGGCGCGCGAGTATTCAGGCGCGGAGCTGGTGGGCAAGTTCCACGAGTTCGTCTATCTGGCCCGGTCGGACCGCACCGTCTACCGGCGCTTCGGGGGCGGCGAGCGCTATCGGACGTCGACGCTGGGCGGGGGCACGCTGCTGATCTCCCGCCAGGATCTCACTCGTGCCGGCGGCTGGCGGCCGGTGCCGCGCCATGTGGACGAGGCGCTGGGGGAGGATGTCGTCCGGGCCGGCGGGCGGCTGTACCGCACCCACGGCGCGGGCTTCATGCTGATCCGGCACGGCCATCGCCACACCTGGGAGGTGTCCGACGACTGGTTCCTCGCACACGCCGACCGGACCATCTCCGGCTGGAACCCGGCTCTGGCCGGCATCGAGGACGTGAGTGTGCGACATCCGGGGAGGGCGCCATGAGCGGTGACCTCCCCGGACGATCTGGACGTACTGGCACCAGGGATGGGAACACGCGGAACCGGGCGCTGTTGAGCGCACGGTATGCGGACGACCTGGAGGTGTTCGGCTACGCGCTGGACGGAGGCCGTCAGCGGGCGACATGACATGATTAATCGCCATCGTCGGACCGGGACTTCATCGTGCAGTCCCGGTCCGACCTCGTACACGTATTGGTTCTGACGGCGGCGCCCCGCCGTGGTATGATCGTGCTATCTCGCTGTGCACGACCCCGCGTACAAACGGTTGTTCTCGCAGCCCCGGATGGTTCAGGATCTGTTGCACGGGTTCGCCGCATGCGGCTGGAGCGACGCCCTCGACTTCTCCACCCTCACGCCGGTGCCGGCCAGCTTCTCCAGTCGCCGCCTGCGCGACCGTCACGGCGACTTGGTATGGCGCGTTCGCTTCCATGGAGTTCCAGTCCGCAGTCGAGCACGGCATGGCGGTGCGCATCCTGACTTACACCGGTCTGCTGTACGAGAAGCTGATCGACGATGGCGTGCTGCGCGAGCACGGCAGGCTGCCGCCGGTGTTGCCGATCGTGATCTACAACGGGCGCCCGCGGTGGACGGCGGCCGGGGACGTGGCGGATCTGATCGCGACCGGCGGCGCGGCGCTGGTCCGGTATCAGCCGGCGTTGCGGTGGGGTTACGTCCAGCAGCGCCCCGACCGCCGCCAGTTCGCCGTTGCGGTCGTGAAAGTTGAGGCTCGCCAGCGGCACGCCGGTGCTGTGCTCCACCAGCGTCGCGGTCTCGTAGCGCAGCGTGCCGTTGCGATTGGCGCCGCGAATACGCTTGCCATCGGCGGCCAGCGCCGACCGTGGCTCCTGTTCTCCGGTTGCCGACAACCGTGACTTGGCATAGCGTTGCAGGATCGCCTCCAAAGCCTCGCTATCGGCTTCCATCACCACCCGGTGGATGGTCGACTTGGTGGGCGCCTCGTAGCGTTGCCGGGCTCGATTCCACCACCCGCCAAGCATCTTCAGTTCTGCCTGGCTCAGTGCCTGGGCATACTCGCCCGCGGCCACCGGCCCGCGCATGTTGGACAACGCTGCCAGCAGGTAGATCGCCAGCACGGTCGCGATCGAATGCTTGCGGCCCTGCGCCCGCCGGTGGTCCGGCAACTCTTCCAGTTCCTCATACAGACTGCGCTTGTCGATGTCGGTTCCGGTCACCGCTTCCGGTCGCGCCTGCCAGCACTCGTCCAACTCGCCGCGGTAGCTCAGGATGCGCCGCGCGTCGCGGCGCAGTGCGCATACGTATAACTGCTTCGGCTTACCGTGCGGGTCGGTGTAGTGACCGTTGCTGCGCGCATTGTCCTCTCCACTCCACTCCGCTACGTAGCGCAGCCCGCGACCGGCAAACCGCTTGAAGCCCAAATAGTGATGCTGATCCATCAGCGCGTCCCACTTCACCCGCTCGTCCGCCCGTGCCAGCCGCACCACCACCTCGTCCAGCACAAACCCTGCTGGCGTCGTCTGCGCCAGTGGCTGCTCCCGCAACTCCCGAACATCCATGACGCACAGCCTATCAACTCTTCCATGGGACATCCACTCCCCTATCAGCGTGGGATCGTCCTGGTGGGTGGCCCGCGAATCTTGACGGCCCGAGAGCGGTAATGCTAGACGAGGGTTGGGTGCACGAGAATATCTGAAACGTCACAAGGGGGTAAGTAAAATGGCCGACAATGGAACACTGCCGGGCTGCGAAGTCATTATCTCGTCGGACTCCCATGTCATGGAGCCGTCGGAAACGCTGGTGGAAAGGGCTCCCGCCGGTTTCAAGGACCAGGTGCCGCGCTTTCCCGAACTGAAGGTGGGTACGAGCTTTCAGACCCAGCCGGGCGGATCGGATCCGGCAAAGCGCATCACCGAGATGGAGACCGACGGCGTGAGCGCGGAAGTTCTCTTCCCGACCTATCTGCTGCCGCACTTCGCCATGGACGACGCCAAGCTGCAGGAAGTGTCGTTCCGCGCCTACAACGACTGGGTAGTGGATTACTGTTCGGTGGCGCCCAACCGGCTGGTGGGGGTGGCGGCCATCTCCATGTACAACATCGACGAGGCCGTCAGGGAACTGGAGCGTTGCGCCAAGGCGGGGCTCAAGGGCTCGCTCATCTGGCAGGCGCCGCACGCCGATCTGCCGTTCCACTCCGACCACTACGAGAGGTTCTGGTCCGCTTCCGCGGATCTCCGGTTGCCGGTGCACCTGCACATCCTCACCGGCCACGGCTACCACAAGCAGACGGTGTTCGGTAACAAGCGCATCGGCGTCGAGCCGTACCGCGGCAGCGTCAACCTGAAGCTCCAGGAGATCATCAACGCCGTCTTCGACTTCATCTTCTACGGTATCATGGAGCGCCATCCCGGCCTCAAGTTCGTGTGCGTCGAGAACGAGATCGGCTGGATGCCGTTCATGCTGCAGCAGTGGGACTACTACTGGAACCGGTTCAAGGGGGAGAATCCCATCTCCATCACCAGGAACCCCAGCGAGTACTTCAACGACCAGTTCTACGGCACGTTCTTCCGTGACACGGTGGCCGGACACAACTTCGAGTGGTGGGGCCAGGACAACTGCATGTGGTCCAACGACTATCCGCATGCCAATTCCACGTGGCCGGAATCGAAGCGCTACATCGACCGCGACCTGGGTCACTTGCCGGCGGACATACGGAAGAAGCTGGTCTACACCAACGTCAAGAATCTCTACCAGCTCGACATTCCGGACCCGGTTCAATAGCCCGGAAGCAGCCGCCCTCACGGGGGCGGCTTTCCTTTGCCGGGAGGACCCGGGGTGGCCACGGGAAATGTCGCAGCCGCTTTGCGCGAAGGAGCAGGCTTATGGCCAGGAACGGCTTCAAGGTATTCGACAGCGACATGCACGTCATGGAGCCTCCGGATCTGTGGCCGCGTTACATGACTCCGGAGTTCCGCTCCCGGGCTCCCCGCGGCCGCACGTCCGAGAACGTCCGCGACCTGGGCCTGATCTTCCCCGAGGGGCAGCCCAACGCCAGGCACACCGCGGGCACGCTGCACCGTGGCCACAACTACGACAAGAACCAGGATCTCTACCGCGATCACTCCGAGCGGGGCTGGACCGGCGAGGTCCAGCTCGAGGCCATGGACACCGAGGGCATCGACGCGGCCGTGCTGTTCCCGAGCCGGGGGCTGGGCGTGCTCACCTATCCGGCGCACCCGCCCGCTTTCGCCGCGGCCCTGGCGCGGGCCTACAACGACTGGCTCCATGACTTCTGCCGGGCCGACCCGGAACGGCTGTTCGGCGCCGGGATGATCTCGGTCTACGATATGGACGACGCCGTCAGCGAAACCCGCCGGGTGGCCGGCGAGTACGGCTTTCGCTCGGTCTTTCTGCGGTCCAACATCGTCACCGGCAAGCCGCTGCACGACCCCTGTTACGAGCCCTTGTGGGATACTCTGGAGGAGCTTGGCCTCCCCATCGGGTTCCACGAGGCGTCGGGCTCCCGTGCGCCCCAGAGCGGCGAGCAGTTCGAGCCCAACTTCGGCCTGCGGCGCGTTTACGCCCAGCCCTTCGAGCAGATGATGGGGCTCGGGAGCTTTCTCGGCGGCGGCGTGCTGGCGCGGCACCCCAAGCTCCGGGTGGCGTTTCTGGAAGCCAACTGCTCGTGGCTGCCGTGGCTGCTCTGGCGCCTGGACGAGGGCTACGAACGCGAGGGCGACATCTTCATGACCGACCTGCGGGAGAAGCCCAGCGAATACTTCCGCCGCCAGTGCTGGGTCTCCGTCGAGCCGGACGAAACGCCGGCGCGCTACACCATCGAGGAGATCGGCTGCGAACAGCTCGTGTTCTCCACCGATTACCCCCACGGCGATTCCAAATACCCGCACGCCGTCGAAGGCTTTCTCGAGCTCGACCTGTCCGACGAGGCGAAGCGCAAGATCCTCTGGGACAACTGCGCGCGGTTTTACGGGTTTGCACAGTGAAATTTCTCATTCGAAGGAGGGTGCCATGGCGAGACCGCAAACGGTGACGGCAACGCCGGAGTCCATCGAGGGCGTGCTCAACTACCTCGTCGAAGGCGGCGAGGCCCCCGCCAGCTACGGCGGCATGAGCCAGCAGGAGGCCGACCGCAAGCGCAGGGGCAAGTACGAGGGCCACACGATGACGATACGGAACGCGCGGCTCGTGGCGGACACGCTGTCGCTGGAGCGGGAAGGGTTCGTCCTGGTGCCCCACGAGACCCGAATGAAGGACTTTTATGACGAGGACGAGGTGCGCACGGTCTACTACAAGGAGACCGAAGAACTCGTCAAGAAGACCGCCGGCGCCAAACGGGTGGTGGTCTTCGACCACACGCTTCGTTCGGGGGACGAAGCGACGCGTGAAGCCAGGCAGGTGGGCGGCCCGGTGCGCAGCGCCCACAACGACTACACCGACTGGTCCGGCCCGCAACGCGTGCGCGACATCCTGCCGGACGAGGCCGAGGAGTTGCTCAAGGGGCGTTTCGCCGTGGTGCAGACCTGGCGGCCCATCAACCGCCCGGTCATAAGGGACCCTCTGGCCATCGCCGACGCCCGCAGCACCGGCATGGAGGGCGCCATTGCCACCGCCCGAATCTATCCGGACCGGCGCGGCGAGACGCTGCACTACACCTTCAATCCCGATCATCGCTGGTACTATTTCCCGCACATGGAGCGCAACGAGGCGGTGGTGTTCAAGACCTTCGAGTCCGAGCGCGACGGACGCGCCCGGTGGACCCTGCACTGCGCCTTCGACGACCCCGACACGCCGCCCGATGCCCCGGCCCGGGAGAGCATCGAGATGCGCACGCTGGCGTTCTTCTAGGTTGGTGGCCCTCTCCCTCTGGGAGAGGGCCAGGGGGAGGGCCTTCGATGCAACGCCGACCAGCGTCCAGGAGAGACACATGAGCACTTTCGACGTGGTGGAAACCACCATAGAGGCCATTCACAAGGCCTACGGCGCGGGGCAGTTGACCCCGCGAGAGCTGGTCCAGGCCTACCTGGACCGGATCGAGGCCTACGACAAGAAGGGACCGGCCCTCAACTGCATCATCACGGTCAATCCCGACGCGCTGGAGGAAGCCGACCGGCTCGGCGCCGCGCCGCTGACCGGCCCGCTCCACGGCATCCCGATCGTCTTCAAGGATCAGGGCGACGCCAAGGGGATGCCCACCACCCTGGGCAGCGTGCTGTTCAAGGACTACTACCCCGACCGTGACTGTTTCGTGGTGGAGCAGCTCAGGAAGGCCGGCGCCATCATCCTGGCCAAGGCCACCCTCGGCGAACTGGGCGGCGGCGACACCCACGGCTCGCTGTTCGGGTCGAGCCGCAATCCCTACGATGTCGAGCGCACGGTGGGCGGCTCCTCCGGCGGCTCCGGCGGAGCCGTGGCCGCCAACTTCGCCACCGTTGCCGTGGGCCAGGAAGGCTACGCCTCCATCCGTCGTCCCTCCACCTGGAACTGCGTCGCCGGCATGCGCCCCACGCCGGGCCTGGTGAGCCGGGGCGGCGTATACGACGGCTGGCCCGACATGACCGGCTCGCTGGGTCCCATGGCCCGTACAGTGGGGGACATGGCCCGGCTGCTGGACGGGATGGTGGGCTACGATCCCGAGGATCCGGTGACCGCCCGCGGCGTCGGCCACGTGCCCCCGAGCTACACCGACTTTCTGGACGCCGGCGGCCTGCACGGCGCGCGCCTGGGGATCCTGCGGGAACCCATGGGATACATGGCGGAGCCGGATACCGACGACTTCCGGCAGGTCACCGAGGTGTTCGACAAGGCGGTGGCGGATCTCGAGGCCGCCGGCGCCGAGGTGGTGGATCCGGTGGAGATACCCCGGCTCAACGAGCTGCTGGCCAAGCGGTCGTGGAGCCCCACCAACGGCGACAAAGCCTTCAAGCTGTACTACGGCAGGAGCGCCAAACGGCCGTTCGAGTCGCGCCAGGAGGCCATGGCGTCGCCGGAATTCGCCAAGGTCCACTACAACGCCCGGAACCGCTGGAAGGCGCCCCTGGACGCGGACAAGCACTACCAGTACCTGCTGGCGCGCGAAACGCTCACGGGCAACCTGTTGAAGGTCATGGCCGACCACCGGCTGGACGCCATCGTGCACAAGTCGGTGGAGCACCAGCCGACGCTCATCACCGAAGGCATCAAACCGCCATGGGTCAACATGAGAGGGGTGCCCCACATCAACACGTTCCTGATATTCGTCTCATCGGTGGTGGTGCCCGGGGGCTTCACCCGGGACGGCCTGCCGGCCGGGATCACCTTTCTCGGGCGGCCCTACGACGACGGCCGGATGATCCGGTTCGCGTACGCCTACGAGCAGGCCACCAACCACCGCAAGCCGCCGGCCACCACGCCGGCGCTGTGATAGCGGATGCGCCTGTCCCATCCCGTCATCCCTGCTTTCGAGGCGTTCACGCAACGACCCTGTGAGTTTGCGCAGGAACTTCTATGGCGCGGGTCCATTGGGCCGCCCTCCGACTCCCTCTCCCGGAGCCAGCGCCTCGTTGGTACGGCAAGAAAGTGGAGAGGCAGGGTTATCGAGGCGCCCTCACCCGGCCTTCGGCCACCCTCTCCCGGAGGGAGAGGGGTTGATGCGGCTTTTCATGCTTCCGGGGCGGCCCGGGCAGGGCCATGAGCGGTTCGTATCAATGACGGATTCGGGAACGTGGCGGTTGCGAGTCGGTTCAGGCACAAGGGAAAGGATTGAAATGCCCCGCATACCGGAACTCACGGAACGAGCGGCGATACCGGAAAATCAGCGGCAGCACTTCGACTCCATCATGGCCAGTCGGAAGCGCATCGGCGCGCCCTACGCGAACCTGCTCCACTGTCCGGACCTGGCCGCGCGCACGGCGCACCTGGTAGGGTATTCGCTCCACACCTCGGACTTTCCCCGAAAAGAAAAGGAACTCGTCATCTGCACGGTCGCCCGGGAGATGGACTGCGTGTACGAGTGGGCCGCCCACTCGGGCCACGCCCTCGATGCCGGGGTGCGGGAGGAGGCGGTGGCGGCCATCCGTGACGGCAGGGCTCCCGAATGCCTCAACGAAGACGAGGCTCCCTTGGTCCGGTACGTGCAAGAGCTTCTGCGGCCTCCGCATCGCGTCACCGAGGCGACCTTTCAGGCGTTACGAGAGCGTCTCGGCGATCACCGGCTGGCGGAGCTTACCGGCATCGTCGGCGGGTACGTGGGCCTCGCCTGCTCCCTGAACGCTTTCGAGATCGGCGCTCCCGAGGGCATGCCGGTCCTTCCCACGGAGTGAGTACCGTGTCCGTCGCCTACCGCGAACCCGAGCTCGACGCCGCGGTCAAGAGCGGCATCCCGGTGCTGGAACTGAGCGATTTCCTGGCCGGCGCTCCCGGCGCCCTGGAGCCACTGGCAGCGGAGTTGCGCCATGCCCTGAAGCAGGTGGGTTTCTACTACATCCACGGACACGGCGTGCCCCAGCGGCTGATCGACCAGGTCTTCGCGGAGTGCGCCCGTTTCCACGCCCGGCCGCTGGCCGAGAAGATGGCGGTCCGGGGCAACGAGCACAATGTCGGATACATGCCCGTGAACGGGTACGTGTCCCGCAGTTCCCGGGTCGAGAAGGCGACGCGCCCCAACTTCGTGGAGGCGTTCTTCCTCAAGCGGGACCTTCCGCTCGATCATCCCGACGTGGTGGCGGGCGTGCGTTACCGCTGCGCCAATCCATGGCCCGACCCGCGGGCGCTGCCGGGGTTCCGGGAGACGGTGGCAAGCTACCTGGACGCCATGGAGCAGCTCTGCAAGCGCATGCTGCCGCTCTACGCGGCGGCGTTGGGCCTTGCCCCGGATCATTTCCACGACGCCTTCGCCGAACCCCAGTACACCTTGCGGATGTCGCACTATCCGCCCGCGGAAGAGGGCGACCCCGGCCAGTACGGGTTGGCGCCGCACACGGATTCGAGCTTTCTCACCATGCTGCCGCAGGCCGAGCTGCCCGGACTGTCCATCTCCATGCCCTCGGGAGAGTGGACGGACGCGCCCGTGGTGCCCGGCACTTTTCTGGTCAATTCGGGGGACATGCTGCGCCGGTGGACCAACCATCGGTTCCTGTCCACGCCGCACCGGGTGGTGAACCGCAACGCCGGCCGGGATCGTTACGCCATCCCGTTCTTCTTCGATGCCACCCATGATTTTCCCATGGCGTGCCTGCCCACGTGTCACGGACCGGACGACCCGCCCCGTTACGAGCCGACGACGTACAGCGAGTACATGCGCTGGTTCGCGCGGCAATACGACCACGTGCGGGACCATGACGGCCACGAACCCGATGATCCCGGTGTCCCGACAGTGAACTGATTTGTGCCGAGGCGGAAGTGTCCACGTTACGAACATGTGTCAATTTGGTAACAGCCTCTGTGGAAAAGCCTGTGTATAACGGTGGAATGCGCGGAAAACCTCCCTATTCATTCGGGATTCAGCGGATTGCACAATTTCTGCGCACCGGTTTTTCCAGTAAATCAAGGCAGTTGTGAAGATAAGTCTCGATGGACCTCGGAAATCGGGGCAGCCGCTCGAACCGCTCGGCCCGACGCGGATCACCGCTAAGTGACCGATTCTCATAAAGCTATGAGCCGGAACGCAAATCTTCAGGCATTGCTTCAGCCGAGTTCGGTGGCGGTTGTCGGCGCGTCTCCCAGGGCCGGCACGGGTGGACGGATACTGGGGAATGTCCTTGCGTCGGGTTTCCAGGGAGCCGTCTATCCGGTGAATCCCAACTACACGGAGGTCCGGGGCCGGCCGTGTTATCCGTCCATCGAGAAACTTCCCGAGGTGCCGGATTGCGTGGTGGTGGCGTTGCCCGCCACGCGGGTGTTGGAGGTCGTGGAGGAAGCCGTTGCCGCGGGGGTGCCCTCGGGCATCGTGGTGGCGGAGGGTTTCGCGGACGGGGATACCCCGGCCGGCCGGCGGCGTCAGGCGGAGCTTCAGCGGATGGCGGCCGCCGGAGGCATGGCCGTCACCGGCCCCTGCTGCATGGGGGTGGCGAGCCTCCGATACGGTTTCGCCAACTCCTATTTCTCCATCCCGCAGGACGCCGTACCGGGCGGCGTCTCGCTCATCTCCCAGAGCGGCGGGTTGACCAACGCCATCACCGAGTTGGGCGCCAGCCGAAACATCGGCTTCAACTACATCATCTCCAGCGGCAACGAGGCCGTGGTGGAGATGGCCGACTACATCGAATACCTGGCCGACGACCCCGAGACCCGGGTCATCGCCTGCATCATGGAAGGGGCCAAGGACGGCGCCAAGCTGCGCCGGGTGCTGGCGTCGGCCACCCGGAAGAAGCCCGTGGTGGTTTTGAAGCTCGGCCGCACCGAGTCCGGACGAAGGGCTACCGTGGCTCACACGGGCACCCTGGCCGGACGGCAGGAGGCCTACGCCGCTCTGTTCCGGGAGGCAGGCGTGGCGCTGGTGGACAGCCTGGACGAGTTGGTGGAGACCGCGGGTCTGTTCCTCCACGGACGCCTGCCGGCGGGAGAGCGGGTCGTTTTCCTCACGATCTCCGGCGGCGCCACGGCGCTCATCAGCGATGTCAATGCCGTCGCGGGACTCCAGTGCCCGGCCTTGTCCCCGTCCGTCAACGCGAAGCTCGGGGAGATTCTGGGCGTGTCGGACCGTCCGTTCGGCAATCCCATCGACACGGTGGGAATGCCCCGCATCGAGCAGGGGAACAACCTCACGGCGGTCCTCGACACGCTGCTGAGCGATGACGGCGTCGACCTGGTCGGCATGGCCCTGAGCGTCAAGCGGACCACCGCGCCCGGCCAGCAAAAGCTGCTGGATCAGGTGGCCGCGTGCGCCAGGACCGCCCCAAAGCCCATGTTCGTGCTGTCGCTGGCCTCCAACAGCCTTACCGGGGACTGCCGGACGTTTTCCGGCGAGACCGCGGTTCCCATCCTCGAAGATGTGGCCGGGGGGATGAAGGCGGTGCGCAAGCTGGTCGACTACGCGGCGTTCCGCCGCAGGGAGAAGCGGCCACGGAGCCCGGCGGCGTCCATGGATTTCCACCCGCCGGAGGGCGCCGGGGTGCTGACCGAATACGACAGCAAGCGAATCCTCGCGCGGGTAGGCATCACCATGACGCGGGAGGAGTTGGCCGCGACTCCCGCGCAGGCCGTCGAGATCGCCGCCGGCCTCGGCTTTCCGGTGGCGCTGAAGGTTCAGTCCCCCGACGTACCTCACAAGTCGGACGCCGGCGGCGTTCATCTCGGAGCCGCGACCGCCGAGGAAGTGGAGACGGCGTACCTCCGGGTCATCAGGAACGCCAAGGCGGTCCACCCGGACGCTCGCATCGACGGTGTCCTGGTGCAGGAAATGGTCTCCGACGGGTTGGAGGTCATCGTCGGCATGGTGCACGACCCGCAGTTCGGGCCGCTGGTCATGCTGGGGTTGGGCGGTGTCTACGTGGAAGTGTTCCGGGACGCCGCCTTCCGGCTGCCGCCGCTGGATGAGCAGGACGTGCGCGAGATGCTGGCGGAACTGCGGGGTGAGGCGCTGCTGCGCGGCCTCCGAGGCGAAAAACCCCGTGACGTGGACGCGCTGGCACAGTGCGTGATCCGTTTCGGCGACTTCGTGGCCCACAACGCCGGCCGCTTCACCGCGGTGGAGATGAATCCCGTGATGGTGCGTCCCCGGGGTCACGGGGTAGCGGTGGCGGACGCGCTGATCACGGTGTCCGATGATCCGGGCCGCCCTCCGACGCCCTCTCCCTCCGGGAGAGGGTTGGGGTGAGGGGTTCCGGATCAAGCGCGTGGTCGGGTACGGCAAGAAATGGGCAGGGTTATCGGGGCGCCCTCACCCGGCCTTCGGCCACCCGCTCCCGAAGGGAGGGGGTTTGATGCGGCCTTCTCATGCTTCCGGGGTGGTTCATGGACCCTGAGCGTTTGTACGGGACACTGCACCAAGCACCGTGGGACAAGGAGAATAGTCATGAGCTACGAGAACATCCTCTATGAAGTGACCGGCCACGTGGCCACCATCACCCTCAACCGCCCGGAGTCGATGAACGCCATCAGCTACAAGGCCCGTGACGAGCTCGTCGACGCGTGCGGCCGCGTGTCCGCCGACCCCGACGTGTGGGTGTGCATCATCACCGGCGCGGGGGAGCGGGCCTTCTGCACCGGGCTCGACCTCAAGGAGCGGGCGCGGGAAGTGGACGATTCCACCTTCTTCGAGAAGCGCAGGGCGCGCAACCGGCCGAGCATCCATTCCCAGAATCAGGCGGTGGCCACGCTGGAAAAGCCCACCATCGCGGCGATTCGGGGCTACGCGGTGGGCGGCGGCCTGGAACTGGCGCTGGCCTGCGACATCCGCGTCGCCGCCGAAGACGCCAAGCTCGGCATGTTCGAGGTCCGGCGGGGCCGGTTGGGGGGCGGCGGCGGCACCCAGCGGCTGCCGCGGCTCATCGGCCTGGCCAAGGCGCTGGAATTATCCCTCACGGGCGAGGCCGTGGGCGCCGAGGAGGCGTTGCGCATCGGTCTCGTGAACAAGGTGGCGCCGGTGGACGGCTACATGGATGCGGCCCGGGAGATCGCGGCCAAGATCTGTCTCGGCGCGCCTCTCTCGGTCATCGCCATCAAGGAGTCCATCACCAAGGGTTTCCAGCTTTCCCTGGAACAGGGACTGAAGCTCGAGAGCGAGCTGGGCCTGGCGCTCTCCACCACCGAGGACCAGAAGGAAGGTTCCCGCGCCTTCGCCGAAAAACGCCCGGCCGTGTGGAAGGCCCGGTAGACAACAGGCCATGGCAAACGGCAGGGCTCGGTAGACAGTAGAAGAGTTCGGCAGAATACCCTGACTTACCCGAACTCGTCAGTCCCGCCCCCGGGGCGGGGAAACAGGAACGAGGAATCAGGAGGAACCATGAGCACGAACCTGAGCGGCAAATACGCCATCGTCGGCGTGGGACAGAGCCCCTTGGGCAAGGTGCCCGAGCTCGGCCCCATCGGACTCTTCGCGGTGGCGGCCAGGAACGCCGTCGAGGATGCCGGCCTGAAGAAGGAGGACGTGGACGGCCTCATCACCCGGGGACCGGACGACGTCTACTGCCACCATCAGCGGGTGGGGGAGGCGCTGGGGCTCAACGTCACCTACAGCACCTCCACCGCCAACGGCGGCGCCAGCCAGACCATGGCCGTGGCCATGGCGTGCATGGCCATCGAGGCCGGCGTCTGCAACACCGTGGTGGTGGGTTACGGCCGCGACACTTGGTCGCGCACCCACCGCACCGCGGAGGCCAGGCAGGCCGTGGCCTCCCGGCCCCGGACCTACTCGGAGTTCGGCTCCGAGTTCGGCCAGTTCGGCGCGCCGGTCAACTACGCGGTGGCGGCCCGGCGCCACATGGAACGCTTCGGCACCACCAAGGCGCAGCTCGGCGCCATCGCGGTGGCGTTTCGCAACCACGCGCGCAAGAACCCCCACGCGTTCATGCAGAAACCGCTGACCCTGGACGAGTACCTGAGCGCCCGGCTCATCGTGGACCCGCTGTGCCTCTACGATTGCAGCGTGTTCATCGACGGCGCCGGCGCGGTAGTGGTGACCAGCGCGGAACGCGCCCGCGACCTGCGGCAGCCGCCGGCCTACGTGCTGGGCTTCGGCTTCGGCAACCGCCTGAGCGGCTGGTACGCCGACGACAACATGATCACTACCGGGGCCAAGGAGGCGGGGGAGGCGGCCTACCGCATGGCGGGCATCGGCCCCGGGGACGTGGACACCGCGCAGATCTACGACTGTTTCACCCACATGGTGCTGCTGCAACTCGAGGACTACGGCTTCTGCGCCAAGGGCGAAGGGGGTCCTTTCGTCGGCGCCGGGGCGCTGGAGTTCGACGGCGTGCTGCCCACCAACACCTCCGGCGGCCAGCTTTCGGAAGGGCACATCGAGGGCATGCTCCAGGTGCTGGAAGGGGCGCGTCAGGTGCGCCGCGCGCACACCCCGGACCGCCAGGTAAAGGATTGCAACATCGCCCTGGTCAGCGGTCACGGGGGCAACACCGTCTGCCAGTCGGCGCTGATCCTGGGGAGGGAAGCGGGATGAGCGGGTACAACAAGCCGTTGCCGCCGCCGTCGGTGGAATCCGGGCCTTTCTGGGACGGCTGCAAGCGCCACGAACTGCTGGCGCCGCGCTGCGACGCCTGCTCGAACCACTGGTTCCCGCCCACCGCCACCTGCCCCCGGTGCTGGAGCACGGAATGGACCTGGACCCGGGTGAGCGGCAAGGGAAAGATCCATTCCTTCGGCGTCTACCACCGGGCCTACCACAAGGCGTTCGCCGAAGATCTGCCCTACGCCCTGGTGGTGGTGGAGCTGGACGAAGGCCCGCGCCTCACCACCAACGTGGTAGGCTGCAACCCCGACGAGTTGAGCTGCGACATGCCCGTGGAGGTGGTGTTCGAGGACGTCACCGAGGACCGGACCCTGTACAAGTTCAAGCCCGCGACCAACGGTTAGGGGCATCGTTTCGTGTCCGCAAGGCGCGAGGAAAGGATGCAGGGACGGTTTCAAACCCGCCCGTGCCCCAACCATGGAAAGGCCCCCGAAGGAGGTATCCATGCTGCACAGTACCGAACGCATTCTCGTCACCCACACCGGCAGCCTGCCGCGCCCGCGGGAGCTCATCGACGTGATGCTGGCGGAAAACGAGGGCCGGGACGTGGACTGGTCCGACTACGAGGACCGGCTCCGCCGCGCGGTCCACGACGTCGTGCGCCGGCAGATGGACCTGGGCGTCGATATCGTGGACGACGGCGAGCTCAGCAAGCGTGGGTTTGCGGTCTACGCGCACCAGCGCCTCGACGGCCTCACGCCCACCGGCCGCGTGCGGGTGTCGCCCTGGGACAACTCCCGGGAGTCGCAGGCGTTTCCGGAGTTCTACGCCGCAACCAGGCCGGCGGCAGGCAAACCCAACCCCAGCAACATGCAGATGGCCTGTACCGGCCCCATCGCCTACAAGGCTCAGGAACGGCTGGCGCAGGATCTGGAGAACCTCAAGGCCGCAATGGCTTCCACCGGAGCGGTGGAGGCGTTCGTCCCGGCCATCTCCCCCTGCGACGTGGCCGGCAACCTGGAGAACGAGCACTACCAGACCGACGAAGAGTTCCTGTTCGCCATCGCCGACGCCATGCACGTCGAGTACCAGGCCATCGTCGACGCCGGCTTCCTGCTCCAGATCGACGACCCGCTGCTCATCAACTACTACGTCAAGAACCCCGACCTGGGCGTAGCGCAGTGCCGCGTCTGGGCCGAAGGCCAGGTCGAGGCCATCAACCACGCGCTGCGGGACATTCCCGAGGACCGGGTGCGCTATCACACCTGCTACGGGATCAACATGGGCCCTCGGATCCACGACATGGAGATGAAGGACTACATCGACATCGTGCTCAAGATCCGCGCCGGGGCCTTGTCCTTCGAGGCCTCCAACCCGCGCCACGAGCACGAGTGGCGCATCTGGGAGGACGTGAAGCTGCCTGACGGCAAGCTCGTCATCCCCGGCGTCATCACCCAGTCGTCGGTGGTGGTGGAGCACCCGGAGATCGTCGCCCAGCGCCTCGAACGGTTCGCCGGCCTGGTGGGCCGCGAGAACGTCATCGCCGGCAGCGACTGCGGCTTCGGCACCCAGGCCCTGGAGGTCCCGGAGATCCATCCCGCCATCGTCTGGGCCAAGTTCCAGGCCATGTCCGAGGGCGCCCGCCTGGCCAGCGAGCGGCTGTGGGGTTGAGGGGCGGGCAGCGCCGACCGACGTCCGACCAGAATACGACCCGCCGTCGAATTGTCTTGACCAGAATACGATGATATGGATCCTGGTCAGGAATGGAGACGGAATACCGCATCTACGATGCCTTGCTGGCCGAGCACTTGGCCGACAACCGGCAGATGGCGTTCGTCAGCGGTCCGAGGCAGGTGGGAAAGACCACGACCTGCAGGCGTCACGCGGACAACTATTGCAACTGGGACAACCTCGATGATCGGGAGCTTGTCCTGACGGGTCCGGCCAACCTTGCCGCGGCGATGGGAGCGGATCGGCTCTCCGGGACCCCTCCGGTAGCGCTCTTCGATGAACTTCACAAGTTTCCGGGCTGGAAACCGTTCCTGAAGGGCCTGTTCGACACCTACGGCGAGCGGCTTCGTATCATCGTCACCGGCAGCAGCCGCCTGGACATCTACCGCCGCGGCGGCGACAGTCTGATGGGGCGGTACTTCTCCTACCGGATGCATCCGTTCTCCGTTGCCGAGACCGTGAGCCAGGAGCTTCCCGATGCGGGGCGGACCGTCCGACCTCCCGTCGCGATCGACGCAACCGATTTCGAAGCGCTATGGCGTCATGGAGGATACCCGGAGCCGTTTCTCAGACGCGACCCCCGGTTCAGTCGGAGGTGGCGGTCGCTGCGTCTCATGCAACTGGTCCGGGAAGACATCCGCGATCTGACGCAGGTGCAACAGATCGACCAGATGGAAGTGCTGGTACAGGGGTTGAGCCGTCAGTCCGGGCGTCAACTGGTGTACGGCAACCTTGCCAGGGAAGTGCGCGTGTCGGTGGACACGATTCGCCGGTGGGTCGCCGCCTTGTGCGATTTCCACCTGGGTTTTCTCGTCAGGCCGTGGTTCCGGAACGTCTCGCGATCCTTGCGCAAGGAGCCCAAGTGGTATCTGAGAGACTGGGCGGACATCGAGGATATGGGCGACAAGGCGGAGACCTTCGTCGCGTGTCATCTTCTCAAGGCGGTCGACGGCTGGAACGACATGGGCCTCGGTCGGTTCGATCTCGGCTATCTGCGCGACAAGGAAAAACGCGAAGTGGACTTCGTGGTAGCTCGTGACGGGCGTCCCTGGTTCCTCGTCGAGGTTAAATTCCGCGATGAGTCCATGAGCCGGACGCTGAGGTATTACCAGGATCACCTCGACGCGCCGTTTGCGTTTCAAGTAGTCGTCGATGCGGACTTCGTCGATGCCGACTGCTTCGCGAGGCCGGGACCGCCGCTGGTCGTGCCGGCCAGAACGTTCCTGTCTCAACTCCTGTAATGCGGCCTCGCTCCCGACGCGCGTCGTGGGGGGACATTCGTCGCCTGCGGCGGGTATGGACGTGGGGCGCCAAGGCTATTTGGCACGACCCGAGATCAGGGCCGGAACGACACTGCCATGGTCGCTGGCCCCGTCGGCGCAGGTGGACGGTTATGCTTCTTCCTTGATGGACGCATGTTGCTGGCGTTCGAAGACCCGTCCCATATCCTGGCCGATTTTGATCCAGTCGCTCCTCAAGGCGCCTGCTTCATCAGCGTGCGGGAAGGGTATCCGTTCGGCTGGGTGAGCAAACAGGGTCAGCTCCGCGATGCCAGCCAGAAACGACTTCCACAGGGTACGGGGCTCGGGCCAGGAGTGATCGTGCCTGGATCTCTCGACACTTGGATGCGCTGCACTCCCACCAGACCTCAGTCCGACTGAACCCGATCGATGAGCCTGTTCCATGACACCTGCATGTCAACTCTGTTTGGAATGCTTCTCCGGCTGGACCCCGCCCGGATCCCAAGGCTGTGAAGAACATCTCTGAGCGTGTCCGGTTCCGCCGCTGTTTCTCCCGACGCTCCGTGACAGCTCGTGCCGCCGTGCGTGGCTTCGCCTCATGACGGAAGGGCTGTTGCGAATTCGTGGCCGCAATGCCGGCAGACCCGCGCGTCTTTCCTGCATGTTTCGGCGCACAGCGGGCAGTTCTTGCCGGCCTGTCCGAGCACGAGCAGCAGCAACCCCGCTATGAGCCCGGAGACCAGCAACGCGAGCAGCACCCACCCGATGACGCTTCGATCGTATCTGGCGGCAAGAAACCCGACGATGATCACCAAGCCCAGCCAGATGATGAAGATCTCCATGCCGCCTCCGTCCTGTCTCGGTCAGGCGCGTGTGCCCATACCGCGAGACGGGCGATGCCCCGATGCTCTTCACGCCGCGGCGTTGCGCCGCTCCGTCCCGAAGCGGGCCTCCATCCGCGCCTGCACCGCGTCGAGGCCCGGGTCGCGCTCTACATCGTCCCACCCCACGATCTGGCCCGCGCCGACCGCGTGTTTCATCGTCACCCCGTGGGCGAGGCCGATCGGCAGGGCGCCGCGTTCGAGTGACTTACGCGCCGGCAGGAGCTTCCCGTAGACGATGAAGCCGCCTTCGTCGTCGAGGAGCCTGTCGGATTTGGCGAATCGTAGCGAGAGGCATGGAAATGGAGGCCATTTTCAGGCGGATTTGAGGATAATATCGGGAGTATTTGACGAAAATCCAACTGAAAATGGACCCATTTCCGTGCCTCGCAGTAGATTCTTGCCAAGTCCGACAGGCTCCTAGGAGTCTGCGCCGTAGGATTATTTGAGGGCGACAACAGGGAACAGACGGCAGCAATGGCGAAGCGATTAGCAGGATGGGGGTAGGAAGGTGACAGGGAAAGAATCCGAGGTGCGGGAGTGAAAACTCGGGATGGTGATTACGCTCAACATCGGCGGAGATCACCCCTTTTGGACCACGGCGGTGTCCCGCCAGGGTTTTATCTCGCCATCATCGGCTGCAGCCGCTTGACGTTGAGCGCCAGACAGACCAAGTTCCACTCCCCTTGTGCTTTCCTCAATCCCCGCACACTGAAGCGGCGAAATCCCAGCACCTGCTTGATCCACCCATTGGGCGCCTCGGACAGCCACTTGCGCGCCCGATACATCTCCCGACCTGCGACCGTCGCCAGCTTCTCGGCCATGCGATGCGTCGCCGGATGCTTCTCAGGATTAGCCGCCACCCTCTTCTTGCCTTCCCGGCCTGACGCCACGTAGCCGTCAATGCCCCGTGCCTCCAACTCCCTCAAGTCCCGCTCGTTGCTGTACCCCGCATCCGCCAACACCGTATCCGGTTGCTTCTTGAACGTCGCTTCCACCTCATCCACAAGCGCCAACATCTTTCCTTGGTCGCTCCCGTTGGCCGTCAACTCCGTCGCCACCACCAACTGCCGCTCCCCGTCCACTGCCACCTGCGCGTTGTAACACTGCTGGAACCCCTCCGTACTTGTCTTCATGATCTGACTCTCGGGGTCGGTGAAGTTGCTCTGAGCCTTCGCTTCCGGCTCCCCATAACCCCGCTTGTACGGCTTCCCCCCCTTCGGATTCCGATCCTGTCCCGGTGACCGCCCCCGAGCCTCATCCGCCGCCCGCTGCTTCGCCTCCAACCGCTCCTTTGCCTCCCGTATCGCCGCCAACCGATCCTCCCGCCGCCGCAACTCCTCCGGCAATTCGTCCCCCCGAAACTCCTTGCCAAATCGCTCATCCTCCCGCGCGTCCGTATCCCCCGCACGCCGCAACAACTCTTCGATCTCTCCCGCCAGCCGTCCCTCTTCCTTCCCCATCCGCTCGTAGCTCATGGCCTTGCGCTTCGACGCATTCGCCCTCACCTTCGTCCCGTCTATCGACACCTTGCCGAGTCGCACCAGCCCCAACTCCCTCGCCAACCCTACCACTTCCACAAACACCTTCTTGAAGTCCTTCAAATGACGCCGCCGAAACTCGCAGATCGTCCGGTGCTGAGGAAAGTTCCCCCCCGCCAACATCCGAAACGCCACATCCTCCTCCAGCTTCCGCGCTATCCCTCGCGACGAAAATACCCCCGTCGCATAAGCATAAATCAAAACCTTCACCATCATCCTTGGCTCATACGGCGCCTTGCGCCGCCCGTCCCCTTCATACCGTGCGTAAAACGCTCTCAGGTCCAATCCATCCACCAGATCGCTAATATGGTGCGCCAAATGCCCTTCCCCTACCCATTCCCGCATATCTTGCGGCATCAACATCATCTGCTCCGGTTGGTACGATCGAAACCTTGTCGACATCTACTCCCCTCCAATGCTACCTATGATCCCTTGCTTATAACACTCTCTTTCTTCTTTGTCTCAGTTTCCTACGGCGCAGGCTCCTAGGGTCTCGCCCGCCGCGAGGTCACGCTTCGCGGTTGCGACCGCGTCGCCCGCGAAGTCCCGGGCGGCGCCGGTCGGCCGGCCGAGCAACGCGGCGGACAGGATCGCACAAATGCCCATGGGAAACAAACGTGAGCCGATGTAACCGGCAGCTCAGTCCACGTGGTGCGGGTGCTCATGGAGAAGAGCCATTGGGCTGCCTGGATTGACCGCCCATTGTGTCTCTGCCATCCTTCGCGATCGGCACGGCTAATTTTTGTTTTGGTTCGGGCGGAGGGTGAGGGGAGTATGGCGTGGGAGGGGGGGGTCGGCCTGAGCATGGAGGACACGGAGATGGAGTTGGCGGGCGAGGTATGGGCGGTGTTCGGTAGTGTGGCGGCGTTTTCCGGGCACGAAGGATGGCTCGGGCAAGGTGTATGCCCTGCGGGCGGATGAGGTTGGAAGAGCTTGGTGCGGGGGTGGGTATCAGGCGATGGCGGGTTTGGGCCGGGAGTTGGCGGACATCTTCAGATAGTCGAGCAGCAGTCGAGGGGTACGGTTCAGCTTGCGGACGGTGGCGGCGACGGGCTTGCGGTGGGTCTTGATGACGGCGATGGCGAACCGGCGCAGGCGGGTCATGTTCTGGGGTCCATGGCCGGTGCGGATGCGGCTTTTGTCCTCGTTCCAGGCGTCGGTGTCATCGAGGATGCGATGGAGGGAGTTTTCGATGGTCCAGTGGCCCCGGTTGATGCGCAGCAGCGATGGGGCATTGGCGGTCTCCGGGGTGTGACTGGTGACGCCCCAGGAAGAGTCTACCGAGGTATCGGTGACGCGGCCCTTGCGCACTTGGCAGCGAGTGCGGCGAATGAGGAAGGCTTGGCCGACGCCGGGGAAGCGGAGGTGGTGGTTGAGTGCGGTGGTAGTCCAGATCTCGCGCTGCTCCCAACGACCGTGCGCGGTGGGGAGCTTGCCCTTGATGGGCTTGCCGGTGTTCTCGACAAAGTCGGGTGGGCGTTTTGCGTCGTCATGGAACCACAGCCGGAGGTCCCCGAGCAGAGTCTTCTGGTTGCCTTTGGCGATGAACATATAGTGGGCATCGTGCTTGCGCAGGAAGGAGGCGATGGCGGTCTGTGTCAGCAGGGCATCGGCGGTGAAGGTCTTGCCGGCGAGGTCGCCGAGTGAATCGAGCAACGGGAGCGTGACCCCGATTTCGTTGGTGGCCTTGGTTTGGCCGTCGTCTTGGGTCAGAACAGTTTTTTTTGACCCCAGGCGATGGCGCTGTCATGGCCGCAGGCGCCGAGGATATGGACTTGGCGACCGGCCTCGTCGACAGCGCCCTTCATGGTCTTGCCGTCGATGGCCAGCGACGCGTCGTTGTGCCCGTGGGCTACGAACCAGGTCCGCAGCGCGGCATCAAGCTCTTCGGGTGCGACCTTCACGATGGCGTTGCGCAGACAGTAGATGCTTGGTCGCTGGTAGACGCCGTTGACCCGGCGGCAGCGGAAGTGGCGCAGCATCGCTGGCGAGAGGTCGCATACCCACTCGTGGATGGCCTTGTAGCCTCGGGCGCCGCACAGCGTGGCGGCCGCAGCGAGCCCCAGCAGGGTCTCGAGGCGGTAGCGGCGCCCGTAACGGCTGCGCGGGTCGGTGAGGGTGCGAAACACATCCGGCAGGCTCTTCATCTGCTTGGCGCTCAACATGGCTCTCGGTCTCCCATGACGGTAACGGGGCTCCAGCACAGGGCTGCGAAGCACCCGACGGGCGTGGCGGGTGAGGGCTCGCACGAAGACCTTCTTCGGCGTGGAGCCTGAGCGGTACCCGCCCCGAGTCCGGCGAAAGCCCCGGGTGAAGCCCACCTCGGTCCAGCCCGCAGCCCGGTAGACCGTGCCGGCAAAGCGCGTCGGGTCGACGAACGTCTCCAACAGCACCAGCGGATGATGAAACCTCACCGGCCAGTCCCGCATCAGTTGGCGTGCGCACAGCCCCAGCACCCGAGACCCCAGATTGGGCACCGGGCGTAACAGCAGGAACCGGGTGTTGTTGACCACCAAGTGCAGCCGGTCGTACTTGTGGCGCAGCGTCCAGCCAATCCACGCATCCCGTGCCTGGCACTTCAGCGCCGCAGCCGAAAAAGACGCCAGCGCCACCCACTGGCCGCGCCACCGCGCGCCATACCACACCGTCTCGCCCACCTTCGGCGCCGCCCCGAGGTAATGATGCTCCGCCATCAGGTCCCGGAACCGCGCCTCCTCGTGTGGCATCACCGCGTCGAGCGTGACTTCCGAAAGCTCCATCCCCTCCCCCGTGCGCCCTCGCCCCTGTTCGAGAACTTGTACCGCAACTCGGCCAGGAAGTCCACCCGACACAGGTTCCGCTTTGTAACCCAGCAGAGTCAGTCAGAACAAAAATCCGCCCTGATCGGCACCGGTCGTTGACAACACGAATCCGCCTTGGGTAAGGTCTCGCGGTAAATCACGTGTACGATTGGGAGGACCCATGGGAAGGCTTTTGATGCTTGATCCGAGGGCCGACGTTCTGCTGGAGAACCATCCGCCCGTGCCGGGTCTGGACGATCTGGCGGGGAAGGTGGTGGGTATCCTCGATAACGGCCAGGCCAATTCGAGCCCGATGTTCCAGGAGTTGGCGCAGCTCATGGAGGAGCAGACCGGCGCCGCGGAGGTGGTGCTGCGGAAGAAGCCCAGCCATATGCAGGGGGCGCCGGGGGAGATGATCGAGGAGATGCTGAGCCGGTGCGACGCGGTCGTCACCGGCCTCGGGGCTTGAGGATCGTGCACGTCGTGGAGTGTCCACGACGCCATCGAGATACAGAAGCGCGGCAAGCCCACGGTCACCTTGTGCCAGACCATCTTCATGGAGTTGGGCCGGAAGGAAGCGGTGTTCTTCGGCATGCCGGAATTGCCGCTGGTGCAGATCCCGCACCATCCGAGCGGCGGCGCGCGGCCGGGCGAGCATCGCGAAGACGCGGAGATCGCCATCGGGCCGGTGCGGGAGACGTTGACCGATGCCGGCGCCGGCGAGCGAGCGGGGGCCGGCGCTTCGGAGGCTGAAGCGCGGGCAGCGGAATAGCTCCCCGCGACAGAGTTCGCCACAGACGTGCCACGCATGGCCACTGATCCGTCATTGGCGAAGCGGCCCTTCGACTTCGCTCGCCCTCCGACAAGCTCGGGACTCGCTACGCCTGTCCCGAGCTTGTCGGAGGGCTCAGGGCGAACGGAAGCTCTTGCCGCAGTCAAATGGCGGCTTCACTGAAGCCGAAGGACGCTATTCGTCACGATGTCAACTGATCAGATCTCCCTCAACCTGGTCTCCGAAGTCATCGAGGTGGACGACTCCCTGGAGGCGGCCAACGACTGGTTTCTGGACCGCAGGCTCAGCGACGGTTTGCCCATCGTTCCGCCCACCCGCGAGCGCGTGGAACGCATGCTCACGGGCACCCACCGCGACCCCCAGGAGAGCATCGGGCAGGTGCCGCCCAAGTGGGCGCCGGCCACCGTCGAGAAGATCGCCGTCAACTGCGTGATGGCGGGTTGCCTGCCGGAGTACCTTCCGGTGGTCCTCGCCGCGGTGGAGGGCATCATGGAGCCCCGCTTCAACCTCTACGGGGTCCAGGCCACCACCGGGTACGCGGGGCCGGCGCTGCTGGTCAACGGTCCCGTCCGAAACGAGCTCGGCATCAACTGCGACGCCGGCGTGTTCGGACCCGGCCACCGCGCCAACGCCACCATCGGCCGGGCCATCCGCCTGATCCTCATCACCATCGGCGGCGGGTATCCCGGCGACACCGACCGCGCCACCTTCGGCTGGCCGGGCAAGTACAGCTTCTGCTTCGGCGAGAACGAGGAGAAAAGCCCCTGGGAGCCCTACCACGTGAGCCGCGGCTACAGGCCCGAGCAAAGCACCGTGACCGTGTGCGGCATCAACGGCTTCATCCCGATGCACACCGCCGGCAGCACGGGGCAGGAGGCGCTGTCGTCGCTGGCGGAGGTCATCGCCATGCACCACGGCGGCAGCCACCTGGACGTGGGCAGCTTCGGCGGCGGCACGCCGCTGGTGGCCCTGTGCACCGAGGACGCCGAGATCATGGCGCGGGACGGCATCTCCCGGGCGGACATCCGCGAGTACCTGTGGGAGCATTCCACGATTTCCTTTGCGAGCATCCCGGACCGCCGCAAGGGGACCAAGAGCGACGAAGAGCTCTTGCGGGAGTCCCCCAATGTGACCCCCGACGGGACCGTGCACCTGGCCACCCGGCCCGATGACATCATGGTGATCGTGACCGGCGGCAAGCACCGGCACTGTGTGCTGTTGCCCATGTGGACGGGCCGGAACACGCTGGCGGTGACCAAGCCCCTACGGACGGCCTGACGGGTATGCGCATCGGGGCGATTCGCATGGATCGGTATGAAAATCGGTAGTCGGGCGCCGAATGCGTCGTTCCCGCGGAACCGTGTGTGCAAAACGCCGACTTCGGGTACGAGAGGCCGATCCGTCATTCCCGCGAAACGGGAATGACGAGTACGGGGACCGCGTGATCTTCGCACCAAATGACGGGTGCGTACCGTCGTCGTCAGGACATGTCACGTTAGCGAACAAGGAGTGTTCATGGATTTCAACCTGCAAGAAGACTCACCCGAGATGACCGGGTTCCGCAAGGAAGTGCGCGCCTGGATGGAAGAGAACATGAAGGGCTCGGAGCATCTGCGCTGGTCGGCCTCGTGGTCGACCCGGGAGAACGACGAGGAGTACAGGTTCCGCCGCGGGCTGGGCGAGAAGCTGGGCAGGAAGGGCTGGCTGTTCCCCATGTTCCCGGAGGAGTACGGCGGCGCCGGCCTGACCGTGGACCATCAGTTCGTGCTGGAGACCGAGCTGACCCGTTACGGCCTCAACCTCACCCACGTCTTCTACACCCTGGCCCGGATCGTGGCGCCGGTGCTGCTCCATTGGGGCACCGAGGAGCAGAAGCGCGAGTTCCTGCCGCCCATCTCCCGGGGCGAGATCGTCGTGTGGCAGGTGTTGACCGAGCCCCAGAGCGGGAGCGACGTGGCCAACTGCCAGACCCGGGCCATCCGCGACGGCGACGACTACATCGTCACCGGCCAGAAGGTCATGGTGGGCCATCACCTGCCGCCGGACGTCCTGTGGACGCTGGTGTGCACCGACCCCGACGGCAAGCGGCACGAGAACCTGAGCTGGCTGCATATCCCCGCCAACCTGCCGGGCGTCACCATCCAGCACATGCACCTGATGATGGGCATCAAGAACGCGGTGTTCTTCGACGGCGTGCGGGTGCCGGCCAAATACCTCATCGGCGGCGAGAACAACGGCTGGAAGGTCGCCCACACACACCTGGAGCTCGAGCACGGCGGCGACGGCAGGGTAGGCACGGACCCGGTGGTGGACCGTGTGGTGGAGTACTGCCGGAACCACGACGTGGGCGGGAAGCCGCTGATCGAGGATCCCCACGTGCGCGATACCATCGCCGACATGATCATGGAGATCAACACGGTGAACCGCATGGCCCGGCGCATCTTCTGGCACCGTTTCGTCAAGGAGCCGCACGCCTACGGCGGCGCCCAGTTCCGCTACTACCAGCGCATGGTGCGGCTGCGGAACGGCGAGCGGCTGCAGAAGATCATGGGGGCCGACGCGCTCATCCCGGACCACAGCGTGCACGAGGTGGTGGACTTCGAGTACGTGATCCGGAGCGGCCCCGGCCAGCTACACGGCGGCGGCACCCTGGACACCGACCGGCTCATCTTCGCCCGCCGCGCCGGCATCGGCCGCGAGACCAGGGAGAAGGCGCCGGATACGGTGTAGCCGCCGGACTTCGCGTTGCGACATGAAGTTGGATCGAGAATTGAATGAAAGACCTTGACTCATTGAATTCATTGAAAATAGCTCAATAGCAAGGCTTGGGGTAATCATGGATTTGCGACTCAGTGAAGACCAGGAGATGTTCAGGAAGGTGGCCGCCGACTTCGTTCAGGCGGAGGCGCCCACCACCCTGCTCACCCAGCAGTTCCTCAAGAAGGAAACCTTCCTGCCCGACCTCTACGCCAGGATCGCCGGTCTGGGCTGGCTCGGCATGCTCATGCCCGAGCAGTACGGCGGCGCCGGGTTGTCCTGGCTGGATTGCGGCGTGGTGTTCGAGGAGTTGGGGCGAGGGCCGGTGCCGGGGCCGGTGTTCTCTTCCGGCGTGCTGGCGGCCCGGATCATCCACGACGGCGGCTCCGACGCCCAGAAGGAGGCCCTCCTGCCGGCCATCTGCGGCGGCGAGGCCATCGTCATCCCGGCCATCGGCGACCACGGCGCTCACTGGGGACCGGAAACGGTCACCACCACGCTGTCGCAATCCGGCGACACGCTGACTCTCCGGGGGACCAAGCGCCACGTCTACGATGCCGAGGGCGCTACGGCTTTCCTGTGCGCGGCCCGCACCGGCGACGGCGGGGTTTCCGTGGTGCTGGTGGACCGGAACGCACCGGGGGTGACGGTGACGCCGCACATGGGTTACATGGTGTCGGTGAGCGAGGTTTCCTTCGACGGTGTGGAGGCGCCGACCGCGAACCTCATCGGCGCCGCGGGCGCGGGATGGGAGCTGCTGGACCAGGCGGCGGAGAAGGCCATCCCGATCCTGTGCGCCTACAAGGTGGGGGCGTGCCAGGAGATCTACGACTTCACCGTCCAGTACACACGGGAGCGCCGGGCCTTCGGCCAGCTCATCGGCCGGTTCCAGCGCGTGCAGGACCACTGCGTGGAGCTTTCGGTTCACATGGACGCGGCCCGGATGGCCACCTACGAGACCCTGTGGAAGCTGGACGAGGGACTGCCGGCCGAAGCCGGCATCCACGAGTCCAAGGCCGCGGCCAGCGAGGGCTACCACCGGGCGTGCAGCTACTCGCACATGGTGCACGCGGGCCCGGGCACGGACTACCTGCACCCGCTGATGGTCCACAGCGTGCTGTCGCACACGCTGTACCAGTATCTGGGCACGCCCGACTATCACAAGCGCCGGATGGTGGACGCGCTCTATCCGCAGGCGTAGCACTTCTCGCCGTCGTTCCCGCTTTGGCAGGAACGACGGCGATGCCTGCGGCAAGGACGATGAGGCCCGCGGGAACAACGGTGAGGCCCCGACGAGTCAAGGCTGCTTGTGAGACGGCACACCGGAGACGGCACACCGGCGAGGCGTCCGATCCATGACTCGGAAAGACTCCCGTGGGTTCGGCAAGGGGAAGAACAGGTGACTATCGGAGCAGGTGCATATCGGGCCAATCCATAACCGACACGGAGAAAGGAATCCGCCATGAGACAGATACGCTACGCCATCGCCGTCTTGTTCGTCCTGCTGCTCGCCGGTCCGGTGGCCGCGCAGGACATGGAGAAGCACTTCAAGGACAAGACCGTCAACCTCGTCGTCGGCACCGGCGCCGGCGGCGGTTACGACATCATCAGCCGCCTGTTCGCCAAGTACGCGACCAAACACCTTCCGGGCAATCCGAAGTTCATCGTCCGCAACGTTCCCGGCGGCGCCGGCCTCAAGGGGACCCAGTACATCAACCGCAGAAAGCCGGACGGCCTCACCGTGGGCCCGCACTTCACCAGTCTGGTGATGAAGGAGTTGGCGGGCGTGGACGTGCCGGGCTTCAACGTCAAGGACCTCATCATCCTGGGCGCGCCCACCCTGGTGGACGACAACTATCTCATCTGCGTGGACCGCAACGTGGCCAAGTCGTGGGAGGACATGCTCAAGATGGGACGGCCGCTGCGCATGGCGTCCCAGCGCCCCGGCATCGGCCGGGTCCCCATGGGCGGCGAGTTCGTGCAGCTCGTGGGTGGTCCCATGAAGCTCATCTACGGCTACAAGTCCACCGCCGAGGAGCTGGCGGCCTTCGCCCGCGGCGAGACCGAAGTGGTGACCTGTCTCGAGCGCCGGCTGCCGCGCATGTACCCGGAGCTGATCGAGAAGAACCGACTGGTGCCCATCTTCTGGTGGAACGCGCCGGCCAGCGACAAGTGGCTGGCGCGCCTGGGCGGCGAGAAGCCGCGCAACATCCTCGAGTTGCCCGGCCTCGAAATCAGCGAGTCTCAGAAAGTGGCGTTCAACACGGCCGTGAACATCCACCAGTTCCTGCGCGCCTTCATGCTGCCGCCCAAGACGCCCAAGCCCATCGTGGACACCTGGCGCAAGGCGTTCAAGGCCACCATCGAGGACCCGGGGTTCGTCAAGGCCGCCAACATCGCCGGCTACGACGTGGGCTACGGCTCTCCGGAGCAGTACGAGAAGCAGCTCGCCACCATCCAGGACCTGCCTCCGGACGGTGCGCTGTTCTTCCAGAAGCTGATGGGCGAGAAGCGCTAGTGTTGTGTTTCATATTTGCGATGACTCATCACCGAGCCATTTTGACGGCCCTTCCGACTCCCTCTCCCTCTGGGAGAGGGTTGGGGTGAGGGTCCCCCGTGTGCGCGCAGCCGGTTGGGAGCGACCATCAAAGCAGGGCAGGTTTATTCGGGGCGCCCTCACCCGGCCTTCGGCCACCCTCTCCCAGAGGGAGAGGGGAGTTGGTCATCGCCGACCACTTCTTGCGGGAACGGGGTGAAAGATATGGGACAGGGTCAACACATTTACGGAACGCGACTCCAGGACCCGGCTGCACTCGCACCGTAGGGGCGGGTGCGCCAGGCGAACCGCTCTGGTTTCCTTGCGGCCAGGGGTCCCGGTCCTACGCTGGGGGGCTTCATGCTCGAAGCTTCCGTTGACGCATTTTATCATCTCTTCTCGCCGGGGCCGCTCTTGGCGATGCTCCTGGTGCTGCCGGTGGCGCTGTTCTCCGGGCTCATGCCCGGAGGCGGCCTGCCGGTGTCCGTGGTGGTCCTGAGTCTCGCGGTCCACCTCGACCCCTGGGTCGCCATCACCATCGTGGTGTTCCACATGGCGGCCAGCGACATCACCGAGCCCATCCCCGCCATCCTTTTCGGAGTTCCCGGGGCGCGTTCGGCCCAGGCCACGGTCCTCGACGGTTACCCCATGGCTCAGAAGGGTCTGGCGGGAGTCGCTCTCGGCGCCAGCTATACCACGACCATCGTGGGCGGAGTCATCGGCGCCATCGCGTTGCTGCTGGCGCTGCCGGTGAGCCGGCAACTTCTGGAGTGGTTCGGCTCGGCGGAGTTCTTCCTGCTGACGCTCATGGGGGTGCTGGCGGTGGCCGTGGTGAGCGCCGGGGCCTTCGTCAAGGGCATCCTCACCGCCGCCTTCGGCATCGCCATCGCCATGGTGGGCTACGCGGACCTGGGCGGCAACGTGCGCGCCGCCATGGGGTTCGACTTCTACCTGTGGGACGGGTTCGGGCTGGTGCCGGTGGTGGTGGGTCTGTTCGCGCTGCCCGAGGCCATCGCCCTGGTGGTGGGGGACACCACCATCGCCCGAGCGCGGCTGGACACGCTCTTGCGGGAGGCCAGGTCGGACGTGTGGCGCGGCATGTGGGAGGCCTGGAGCCACAAGTGGCTGATGGCGCGCTCGTCGCTCATCGGCGTGTTCGTGGGCATCATGCCCGGGGTCGGCGGCAGCGCCGCCCACTGGATCGCCTACGCCCAGGCGCGCCAGACCGAGCCGGGCGGCACCGAGAGCTTCGGCAAGGGCGACGTCCGGGGCGTCATCGCCTCCGACGCCGCCAACAACTCGGTGGACGGGGGCGTGCTCATCCCCACCGTGGTGTTCGGCATTCCCGGCAGCGGCGGCATGGCCATCGTGCTGGCCATCCTGGTTCTCACCGGGATCACCCCCGGCCCGCTCATGCTCACGCGGCACCTCGACCTCACCGTGAGCATGGTCTACACCATCGCCTTCGCCAACCTCATCGTGGTGCCCATCATGCTGGCCTTCGCCCCGACGTTGTGCCGCATCGCCGTGATCCCGCCCAACATCCTGGCGCCCGTGGTGGTAGGCATCGTCTCGCTGGCGGCGCTGGCGGCGAGCGGCTCTCTGGGCGACCTCGTGGCGGTGCTGGCCTTCGGCCTGCTGGGCGTCTTCATGAAGCGCTACGGCTGGCCCAGGCCGCCGATTCTGATCGCGGTGGCGCTGGCGGACATCCTGGAGCGGTTCCTGTGGATCTCGGTCAACAACTACGGTTGGGGCATGCTGCTGCGGCCCCAGTTCCTGGCCATCCTGGCATTCATGGTGGTGGTGACCCTGTTCAGCCTCCGGGCCCAGAGCGGCGCCCGCAGGGCCATGAGGTCCATGAGCGAAGGCGAGGAAGCCCAAGCTGCGACGGGGCAGGGCAGCGTACCCGCGGGCGGGGACGGTACGGTCGGCGTACAAGCGGTCCGGGACGACACGGCGGGGTCGCAGGCGTGTGACGAGGAGGCCGCGAGCGCACCCGCCAAGTCCCGTCTTTCGCTCGAGGTCGCCGGCGAGGCCGTGCTCCTGCTCGCGGTGGGTGCGTTCTTCGTCTACATGTTCATCGACTCGTTCAGTTGGCCCGAAGGCGCCACGCTCATGCCGCGGATCGCGGTGCTCGTGGGAACCCCGTTCTGGCTCAGCCGTGTATGGACCCTGTTGCGACGCACCCCGGAGAAGCGCATCGAGGAAGGCGACATCATGGACACCGGGTTCATCCTCGGGGATGATCCCAAGACCGAGGGCCGCAGGTTCGTGCGCATCTTCGGGTTTACCGCGTTGCTCTACGTGGCCATCTGGCTCATCGGCGTGCACGTGGCCCTGCCGGGCATGCTCTTCCTCTACCTCATGTACTACGGCCGGGCCGGATGGCTGTGGTCCGCGGGCGTGGCCCTGGCGTTCCTGGCGCTGATCGTCGGCTTCTACGACCTGAGCCTCCACATCGTCTGGCCGGAATCCGTCCTGGGCCTCTGGCCGGCGGAATAGGCGCCGTTCTTCCTTCGACTCCGGTGGCGCTACGCCTGTCCCGCTCTCTCCCTTTGGGAGAGTGGCCGAAGGCCGCAAAGTCATCCGAGCTTCAGCAGCCGCCGTGCGTTCCCTTCCAGGATCGCCAGCTTGTGCTCGTCCGGGCAGTCCAGCGCCTCCACCTTCTCCACCGCGTTCCAGTCGCCCAGCGGATAGGGGTAGTCCGTCCCGATCATCAGATGCTCC
This sequence comes from uncultured Binatia bacterium (SeqCode), assembly GCA_965214905.1. Taxonomy (GTDB): domain Bacteria; phylum Desulfobacterota; class Binatia; order UBA9968; family JAJDTQ01; genus JAJDTQ01. Next base: position 319,170 of record OZ243984.1, on the reverse strand, counting down.
CATCCCAGCAGGCTCTTGAGATACTCCAGCGTGTCCACCCGGTACACCAGCGCGTCCGAGTACAGGTTCTTGAGGTAGGCGCTGGGCCTGTCACTGGCCTCGGCGTCCGCCGCGCCCGGCCGCACTCCGAAGCCCTGGTCGAAGCGTCCCAGGTGGTAGGGGAAAAAGCCGCCGCCATGGAGCGTGCAGAGCTTGAGGTCGGGGAAACGGTCGAACACGCCGCTGTAGGTCAGGAACCCCAGTGAGAGGGCGGTGTCCGCGGGGTTGCCGCAGATCAGGAACAGGCCGTAGGGCGCCATGCGGTCGAGGCCGGCGATGTCCTCGGGGTGCATCACGATCAGCGCGTCCAACTCCTGCGCCTTGCCCCAGAAGACGTCGTACTCGCGGCTCCGGAAGTACTCGCCATTCACGTTGGTGCCGATGTAGGCGCCCGCCAGCTTGTGATCGAGGATGCCGCGATCCAACACCCTGGCGGCCCGCTCGGGGTCCTGAAGCGGCACCGCGGCCAGCGCGGTGAAGCGGTCCGGGCGCCGCGCTCGGAGCTCCATCAGGCCCTGGTTGTACAGGTTGCACCAGGCTTCCCCCTGCTCCGAATTCAGGCGGTAGCCGAGGCACGCGGTATGGGGCTCCAGGGTCGCCGTCGCGATCCTGCCCTTGTCCATGTTCTCCAGCCGCTTCTCCACGTCCATGAGCGGCGGCGGCACCACGAAGCTCGGGCCGCTCCCGATGGTGAGGGTGTCGAGGCCTTCCGGGGTCCGGCCCACCTCCGTGCCCACGGCCTTGCCGTGGGCCTTCAGCTCCTCGATCAGGCCGGGGGGCATGTAGTGGTGGTGAACGTCGATGGCACAGGTATGCATGGCTGATTTCTCCTCGACTCGGGTTTCCGATCCGGAAACATGCAGGATGGAGGCCTGGACCGTCACTATCACAGAGGTTCGAGCCGTGATCAAACAACGCGGCGTCACGCGGCGTCGTCTTTGCAGGTGTCCTGGCGGCACGGTGTGCCGGGAATGCCCTTGCTTGCCACACTTGACGGGATCTCGTGGTAGAGTGTCGGGTGTGGAGCGAAGGCAATCGGTGTCGCGATAGACACGCTCACAGGCGCACCACCCCCTGCCCCATGACGAAGAAATACCCGACCACACCCTATTGGCCCTACTCACCCACGCCCGGTGAGGGCACGGCTGTCGCAGAAACAAGCCGTTTCGTGGACCGCGAGGTCGTCATTGCCGAGAAACTGGACGGTGGCAATACGCTGCTCCACGGTGGGCGGGTCTACTCACGAAGCGTGTCCGAGCCGTCCGATGGCAAGTGGATGGCCATGGTAAAGAAGCATCATGCCTGGAAGATACAGGAGCCGGACGTCTTTCTGTACGGGGAAGACATCTATGCCGTGCATAGCATCGAGTATGGGCCTGTTGCCGAAGACAGGACGTTCCATGCCTTTGCGCTTCGGAACGGAAAGGATGTGTTTGCATCCTTCACGGATCTCGAGCAGTATGCGCAGGAGCGGGCCATTCCAGTCGTGCCCGTGCTGTTCCGGGGGCGTTTTCGGTCCGTTGCTGCGATACGGAATTTCATCGTGTCGGAGCATTCGAAGCCGTCGGCGTTGGGCGGCGAGCGCGAAGGGGTGGTGTTACGGGTGGCGGAGGCGTTTCCCGCGGCGGAGTTCGCGAAAAACGTGTGCAAGAGTGTCCGTTTCAATCACGTACAGACCACGACGCATTGGCGGCGAAACTGGCGGCCCTGTCGGACCATCCCGGTAGCGGGTTGAAAGGAAGACGACGGATGTTGACTCGATTCGGTATCGACCGCTTCAAGAGCTTCGGCCACTTCAACGACGGTGAAACGGTTTTGGCGTTCGGACGGGCGTCGCCCTTGACCGTCCTCATCGGTGCAAATGCCTCCGGCAAAAGCAATCTCATTGAAGGGCTCCGCCTGCTGTCTACCATCGCCGGCGGCGCGCGACTCGATACCATCCGCACGGGTCAGGAGGGCTCCAGCCTCCGAGGCAGTCTACCTGGATTCGGATTTGGCGGCAGTCGGGAGTTCTCGTTCCACTGCTGGACGGATTTCGAGGATTATGACCATTATAAGATCTGTTTGGAGTTGCGGGATGGAGACAGACTCCACATTCAAGACGAACGCGTTGTAGGCGCCAGCAAAAAACTGCCGCTCTTCGAGGTGGTGTCCGCCGCAAGCGGCGTCACGAGTGACATCGAGGTCGTCTACGACAACTTTTCGCGCGGAAGAAAGTCGCCAGTCCGCTGTACCGATCAGATGTCGATATTGGCACAACTGCAAAGCCCGGCGCTTTATAAGCCCAACCACAAGAAGGCCCAGGAAACCGTCCCCGAGTTTGCGCGCCGCTACCAGAAGCTGCTCGAAAACATCACGTTCCTGGATCCTCGGCCCAAGGAGATGCGCGGCTACAGTTTCCATAACGAAGATTCGCTTTCGGAATACGGGAAGAATCTCTCCGGCGTGCTCTACAACCTTTGCCGTAAGAACGGAATGAAGGACAGGGTGCTGGAGTTCGTAAGGGATTTGCCGGAACAAGACATCGAGGACATCGCCTTCATCGAAACACCGCGCCGCGATGTGATGGTAGCGCTGAAGGAGACCTTCGGCGGAAGCACGGCGACATACGACGCCTCGCAGTTGTCGGACGGAACGTTGCGGATATTGGCAGTCGCGAGTGCCGTACTGTCCGCCCCGGGGGACGGCATGGTGGTGGTGGAAGAAATCGACAATGGCGTTCACCCCAGCCGCGTCGAGATGCTCCTTGAACGAATTGCCCGGATAGCGAAAGAGCGGCGGTTGCAGATATTGATCACCACCCACAATCCCGCGTTGCTGGACGCGCTGCCCAAGGCTGCCGTCCCACAGGTGGTGTTCTGTTACAGGGACGAAAACTCCGGGTCGAGTCGCCTGGTTCGGCTGGAAGACATCCCGGACCATCCGAAGCTGTTGATACAGGGCCCTCTGGGGCGGTTACTGTCTACTCGTGCGCTCGACAGTTTCGTGAAGCATCGGCACTCTCCTGACGAACAGAAGCGGCGTGCTCTTGCATGGGTCGAAGAACACCTGCGCGACGTGTGAGGTAACCGGGATGGCGAACATTGTCATTGTCGATACGTCGATTCTTCTGAACCTACTCGATGTGCCCTTCAAGAGCGATCACCAGCCCGAAGTTGCGGAACAATTGAAAGACCACATCCGTAAGGGCGATCAGCTATTTCTGCCGATTGCGACGGTGCTGGAAACGGGCAACCACATCGCTCAGAATGGCGATGGGAACCAGCGGCGGCAATGTGCGCTGAGATTGGTAGAGACGGTCAGAACGGCGGTGACGGATTCCATTCCCTGGGCTTTGGCCCCTCTTCCCGATAGCGAAACGCTTGTCTCATGGTTGGATGACTTTCCCCGGTCCGCCATGGGTGGCGTTGGCATCGGCGACCACTCGATCATGAAGGCGTGGGAGCGGACTTGCGACGAATTTCCGGGCGCCCGGGTTTCGGTGTGGTCTCTCGATGGGCATCTTCAGGGATATGTCAGGATACCTTGACAAGCCCGGACTGGCTGTCCGGGAACGCCAGTAAATCCCGCTGGCTCCGGATACTGCAACGTACCGTCGTACGTCGGTTCGACTCGGGCGCCGGGTATCCTTGCCAAGACTGCCGGCGGCCGGTGTGCGAAGCCCCGGGTCCGTCCCACCCGCCGCCCGTTCGAGGCGCGGTACACTACGCCATAGAAGCGCTTGGAATCTACGAACGTCTCCGCCAACTTCAACAGATGCCCGTAGGCCGACTCCCGGTTCCATCATCGGATCGGTTGTGGTAGTTTTCCGATTGCGGCTTCGGAACCGGCCGCACTCAGTCAGTCCATACCGGAGGTCAGGTCATCATGTCTCGCAAGATCAGAGTCACCAGCGAAGGAACCGTGTGGACGTTGCCTTGGGATGTGGGCGTGGAGAAGGGCTTCATGGCGGCGGAGGACATCGACGCGGAGGTTGTCACACCCGACTCCCAACTCCGGCCCGCCGACGTGTTCGAGCGCCCGATTGCGTCGGATTACGAGTGCGGGGACCTGGAAGGCTACAACAAGTGCGAGTGGGGTGTGATCAAGCGCGCGGCGGACGGCGAGCGCGACGGCTGGATCCTCGGGCGGCGGGAGAGCGTGGCCACCATGGCCATCATCGTCAGGGGCGATTCCTCCTACCACCGGCTCGATGACCTCGCGGACGTGCCCATATCGATCCAGGACCAGACCGGGTCCCATTACATGACATACAAGATGCTCGAGGGCCACTGCGACAAGGATCGGGTGCGGTTGCGGCATGACGGCGGACCCGCCATCCGCACCCGTCTGTTGCTGAACGGCGAGGTGGAGGCGGCGACCCTCATGGAGCCGTTCATCAGCCTTGCCGAGAGCCGCGGCTGCCGGGTGCTGGCGGAATCCAAGTACTGGGGACTCCTGTTCGTCAACAGCGACGACGCCGAGAATACCCGGGAGGCGATCTTCCGGGCGCTCCGGCGTTCGGTGGACGAGATCAACTCGGACCTCAAGAAGTACGCCGCGCTGTTGCTGCGGGATATTCCCGAGGACCTGATCGGTGATTTCAAGCCCGAGGACCTGAACCGCAACCGGCTGGACTACGTATACCCGGAAGACTACACCGAAGAGGAATTCAACCGGGCGCGGAACTGGATGGCCGGTTACGGCCTCAGGCCTGATTCCCAGGCCGGCTACTCGGACCTGGTCAAGCTGTAGCCGGACCGAGATTTCGCCATCGAGAGAGGAAGGCCCCCATGAACGTGAGGGGCCTTCTTTTTTTGGCCATCGTCGTCGCCACCGATGAAGCAACCCCTCGCACGCGTCAGCGACAAGCTCCACGTCTTCCGCGTCCTCCGATACCGCGGCTTCCGCCTGTACTGGCTCGGCCACCTCACCGCGGTGGCCGGCCACCAGATGGTGATCCTGGCCCATGGGTGGTTGGCGTGGGAGCTCACGCGGTCCGAGTACGTGTTGGGCGCCCTGGGCCTGGTGGCCGCCGCACCCGCGGTGGCGCTGACGCTCTTCGGCGGCGCCGCGGCCGACAAGCTGGAACTCCGGCGCTTCCTCATGGTGCTTCAGTTCGTCACCGCGCTCCTGCTGTTGGCGCTGGCCACGCTGGTGGCGACGGAATGGGTGCGGGTCTGGCACGTGTTCGCGGTCGCCTTCGTCCACGGCGGCATTCAGGCGTTCGACCATCCTGCCCGCCAGGCGCTGTTCCCGCATCTCCTGGACCGCTCCCATCTGATGAACGCAGTGAGTCTCAATTCCATGATCTGGCCGGGCACCCGCATCTTCGGGCCCGCCCTGGCGGGGTTCATCATCGACTACGTGGCGGATTACACCGGCGCGCCCCTGTCCGGCGCCGGGGCGGCGTATTACGTGGCGGCCGCAACCTATCTGGCGTTCGGCGTGCTGCTCCTTCCGGTGCGGGTCCCGGTCATCGAACGGGTCCGTGGCGGCCGTTTCATCCGCACCCTTATGGGAGGACTTTCGTTCGTGTGGACCCGCAAGCTCTTCCGCTCCCTCATCGGCATGAACTACCTGGACATTTTTTTCCTGGCCTCTCACATCGCGCTCCTGCCGGTCTTCGCCGACGTCGTGTTCCGGGGCGACGGCTCAACCCTGGGCTCCCTTTACGTGGTCAGCGGCATCGGCAGCCTGCTCGGGGCCCTGGTGGCCGCCAACCTGGGCTACTACCCGAAGCGAGGCTGGCTGATTCTCCTGGGCGCCGGAATCCAGGCCTTCTTCCTGATGCTGTTCGGGTTCGCCAGTGGGTATGCACTCGCGCTGTGCCTCCTCCTGGCATCCGGCATCGGCCTGTCCATCTTCATGGTGAGCACCCAGACTTCGGTCCAGACTCGCGTGCCCGACGAGTACCGCGGCCGGGTCATGGCCATCTGGGGCATGAACTACAGCGTCGTCCTCCCCTTGGGCCAACTCCAGATGGGCGCCGTGGCCGGCCTTTCCCGGGAGCACCTGTCGCCGTTCCTCGGCGGCCTCGCCGGCGCCCCGTCCGCCGTAATCCTGAGCAGCTTCGCCATGCTCGCGGTGGTGGGGATCACCGCGGTTGCCAACCGTGGCGTGCGGGATCTGGGGCCGGAGGGACCGGCAGCGTAGAGAGGTGTCGCGGGTGGGTCCGAACTTGTCGGTTCAGTCTTCCCCGCCGCCTTCTTGACCTTTGCCACGGCCGACACTAGGATGGGCGCCGATTCCGCGGAGCCGGCGTCCTCGCGTCGTCAATGCGTTTTGCCATCGACTATGGCGTTACGTGGTTTTCTTGCGTTACGTGGTCTTCTTGTTGTCTTGGAGGTGCGGACCGCGTTGCCCCGGACGAGGAGGGATATCATGAAAATCTTGATCAAAGGCGTTGTTCTGCTCGTCGCGTTGCTGCTGGTGCCTGTGAGCGCGTGGTCGGTGACCATGGAGGAACTCATCGCCGGGGCCAAGAAGGAGAAGGAGCTGGTTTTCATCGCCGGCGCCAACACGTTCGGCGGCAGGAAGGGGTTCGCCGAGATTCGGAAGGCGTTCAACGAGAAGTACGGGCTCGATGCCACCATCAGGATCACCGGCGGTCCGAGCATGCCGGCCATGGCGGGCCGGGTCATCACGGAGTTGAAGGCGGGGCGGAAGTCTTCCACGGACTTCTATCTGGGCTCGCAGTCGCATATCGCCACCCTGCACAAGCAGAACGCCTTGGCCAAGGTGGACTGGGCGTCGATCTTTCCGTGGATCACCAACGAGATGGAGATCTTTCCGGACGAGAGCGTGCTGGTCTACACCTCGGTCAACGGCATTCTCTACAACACCAGGCTCGTTCCGGAGGAAAAGGCGCCGAAGACCTACGAGGATCTGGTGGATCCCGATTTGAGTTCGACCTGGGCCGGGAAGCTGGCGATCCCGCCCTATACGGCGTGGCTGGTGCAGCTTTCGATGATCTGGGGTTCGGAGCGGGTGAAGGAGTACACCGAAAAGCTCGTAGCGCTCAGCGGCGGACGTCTCCGCTACAGTGAAGACGAGCGCATCGTGAGCGGCGAGTTCCCGGTCATGGCCAACCTGGGCGGGGCGCTGGCGAGCATGTGGAAATGGACGGCCAAGGGAGCGTCGATAAAGGGTCTGGCCGGCTCGACGCCCGCCATCAGCTCGTACTTCCAACTCGGCGTGCCGGTGAATTCGGCTCACCCGAACCTCGCGCGTCTCATGGTGGCGTTCATGCTCACCAAGGAGGGTCAGGCGGTGGTGCAGAAGCACCAGTACCGGTCCTCGCATCTCATTCCGGGCACCCTCATGGCCAACTACATGAAGGAGAGCGGGCTCGAGCTCCAGTCTCCGGAGGAAACCGTCAAGTTCTACATGGAGGGCGGCGGCTTGAAACTCAAGAACGAAGTCACGAAGCTCGTCCGTCGCAAGAAGAAGTAGCCGGTGGGGCGTCGAGTCCCATGAGCAGGACCGGGTCGCGCAGGCCGCCGCCGCTCCTTTCGCGGTTGCGCCGCATCGACTGGTCTCAGGCCCTCATCCTCGGGGTCGCGGCCCTGGCGGCCGTGACCATCGTCGTGTTGCTCGGACTGATCGTCTGGATAAGTCTCCGGACCGGCGTGCCGGGGCAGCCTTCGCCCTATACCCTCGACCACTACGTCACGCTCCTGTCCGACCCCTACAACCATGAGGTCCTGGGGACGACCCTGGCGTTCGCGCTGGTGACCATCGTCGTGGCCGTACCGAGCGGGGCGGTCTTCGCGTGGCTGCTCGAACGCACGGATCTGCCCGGAAAGACCGTCGCCGCCACCCTGCTCAGCATGGGAATCCTCATTCCGACCTTTCTCAAGGCCATGGGCTGGGTGTTTCTCCTGCACCCGCGTATCGGCGCGCTCAACCTCTTCCTGACACAGGTGGTGGGTTTCGAATCGAGTCCGTTCAACATCGCCACGGTCGTCGGCATGGGCTTCGTCGAGGGAATCACCCTCGCCCCGGTCGCGTACGTCATGGTGGCCGCGGCGCTGCGCCGGATGAACCCGGCGCTGGTGGAAGCCGCGGCGGTGCACGGCGTGGGCATCGTGCGCTCGCTGCTGCGCGTGGAGCTGCCGCTCGTCTGGCCGGCTCTCCTGTCGGTGATGATCTGGCTCTTCACCATCGCCATCGCGGCCTTCGACGTGCCCGCGGTGATCGGCATGACCAACAACATCTTCACCTTCAGCACCACGCTCTACTTCATGGTCAATCCGCCCGAGGGGTTGCCGCGGTACGGCTTGAGCGGCGCCTACGGCACCATCATGATCGGCTTGTCGCTGTTCCTGATGATTCCCTACTTCGCAGCGTTGCGGCACAGCCACCGTTATCAGATCATCTCCGGCAAGGGCTACCGGACCCGTCCCATCGAGCTCGGCCGGTGGCGGCTCCTGGGGTGGGGCGCCCTGCTGTCGTACGTCCTGTTGGCGGTGGTGCTGCCGCTCATCTCCATGGTGTGGGCATCCCTGCTTCCGTACATGCAGGCGCCGTCCTGGGAAGCCCTCGCTTCCCTGTCGTTCGAACGCTACACGAGCATATTCGTCGACGACACGCTCATCGGCTCGGCTTTGAACACGCTGTTTTTGATGTTCGCGGTGCCGACCGCGATCCTGCTCTTCAGCGCGGCCATCTCCTGGGTCGTGACGCGTTCCCGCCTCAGGGGCCGCATGGTGCTCGACGCCGTCGCGTTCCTGCCGCATCCGGTGCCCAACCTGCTTTTCGCGCTCGCCATCGCCTACGTCGCCCTGATGGTGTCGAACGTGCTACCCCTCTACGGCAGCATTCATCTTCTGCTCCTGGCCTATACGCTGGTATGGATCGGGTTCGGAACCCGTACGCTCAACAGCAGCATGCTGCAGGTGCACCGGGAGCTCGAAGAGGCCGCGCAGGTGGGCGGCGCTTCCACCCTCCGCATCGTGGGCAAGATCATCGTCCCGCTGATTCGGCCGGGGCTGGTATACGTGTGGATCTGGACCTCGCTTCTGGCCTACCGGGAGCTCACCATGGCGGTGCTTCTCAGCTCCCCGGACAACCAGGTGATCTCGACTTTCATCTGGGGCGAGTGGACCGGCGGCGGGTTGGGGGACGCCGCCACCGCGGGCATTCTCATGGTGGCGATCATGTCGCCACTGGTGATGGGTTTCTGGACGGTGGCCCGCCGGCAGTTGGACGCGGCGGAATCGTGAGCGAACCGGTAACGAAAGTTGCCCCAAGGCCATGATCGAGATTCGCAGTGTCAGGAAGAGCTTCAGAACCGGCGCCGGCCCGGTCCATGCGGTTGACGACGTCAGCCTCTCCATCGAAGAGCGAGAGTTCTTCGTTCTTCTGGGGCTCAGCGGCTCGGGCAAGACCACGCTGCTACGGTCCATCGCCGGCCTGGAAAAACCCGAAGCGGGCGAGATCCGATTGGGCGATCGTATCGTGAGTTCACCACAACGCGGCATCTTCGTTCCTCCGGCCGACCGCGGCGTGGGCATGGTGTTCCAGTCCTATGCCGTATGGCCGCACATGACGGTCTTCGACAACGTGGCTTTCCCTCTGCGCAACCGGCGCGGCCGACTGCCCCGGGCGCAGGTGCGGGACCGGGTGCGCCGCGCCCTCGACCTGGTGCAACTGCCCGGGCTCGAGGACCGCCCCGCGCCGATGTTGAGCGGGGGGCAGCAGCAGCGCGTGGCGCTGGCGCGCGCCCTGGCCGTGGAACCCCAGGTGCTGCTCATGGACGAGCCCCTCAGCAACCTGGACGCGCGGCTCCGCGAAACGGTCCGGGACGAGATCAAGGGTCTGTCCCGAAAGCTCGGAGTCACGGTCTTCTACGTCACCCACGATCAGGTGGAAGCCATGGCGCTGGCGGACACGGTGGCGGTGATGAGCCACGGCAGGATCCTGCAGATGGGCCCCGCCCAGTCTGTGTACGACAAGCCCGTGGACCGGAGCGTCGGCGAGTTCCTGGGGTCCATGAACGAGTTGAAGGGCAGGGTGGACGCCGACGGCGCGGTGGCCACCGAGGTCGGCTCGTTGGTGTGCGGCTCGCAGGCTCCTGCTCAAGACCCGCACGGAGAGGTGATCGTGGGCATCAGGCCGACGGACGTCTACCTTTCCCTTGTTCCGACCGGCGGCGAGAACGAGTTTTCGGGCCGCGTGGACGCGCGCGTCTTCCTGGGGGATATCGTGGCCTACGAGTTGTCGGTGAACGGCAGCGCCGTTTCGTGCAAGACCACCGTCAGCGAACCGGTCCTGGAGCCGGGCATGAACGTGCAGGTCCGCTTCCCCAAGGAAAAGCTCAAGATATTCGCTCGTTGAGCGCATCGTCACAGGAGGTTGCCATGACCATGACCGCTGCCGAGAACGACATGTTCACCCGGGTGGGCCCGGGAACGCCTGCGGGCGAGATGCTGCGCCGCTACTGGCACCCCATCGGGTTCACGAAGGAGTTGAAGGACCGCCCGGTGCGCAAGCGGCTCCTGGGCGAGGACCTCGTGCTGTTCCAGGACGAGAAGGGGCGGTTGGGGTTGTTGGGGCTGCGCTGTCCGCACCGGGGGACGTCCCTGGAGTTAGGCTACCTGGAGGACGGCGGGCTTCGTTGCTGTTATCACGGGTGGCTCTTCGACGTCACCGGGGCGTGCCTGGAGCAGCCCTGCGAGCCCCCGGAGCGCAACTTCAAGGACAAGGTGCGGCATGTAGCGTACGAAGTCCAGGAGCTGGCCGGGGTCATCTTCGCCTACATGGGACCCAGGCCGGCGCCGCTGCTGCCCCGTTACGACGTGCTCGTGCGGGAGGACGGGGTGCGCTCCATCTGGGGGCGCTTGATGTCCGCCAACTACTTCCAGATGGTGGAGAACACCGTCGACCAGCACCACTTCCGCTGGCTCCACCGCAAGCCCTCCTCGGCGCTGTGGCGCAACGTCAACCTGGAGTCGCACGTTACCGACTTCGGCATCCGCGACCACTACAGCCGGCAGATCGACGGCGAGAAGTGCACCACCACGAGCTACTTCATCATGCCCACCATGAACAAGACCGGCTACCACGTGGACCACGACCACCCCGGCAGCATCGTGGCGAGCCACGTGGGCTACGAGGCGTTGCGCTGGCGCGTTCCCGCCGACGACACCCACACGATCCACGTGACCGTCCTGTTCGCGCCCCGGGTCGACGGCAAGTCCGCGGAGTTGCGCCCCGACGGGCAGGACAAGGGCATCGTCGAGAGCCCCTACGGGGTCTACAGTCGGGACGAGTCCACCAACCACATCGGCCGCAACGACCAGGACCGCGCCGCCCAGGAGAGCCAGGGCGAGATCTGCGACCGCACCATCGAGCACCTGGGCTTCTCCGACGAAGGCGTCATCCTGCTGCGGAAACTCTACCGCGAGGCCATGGAAGACGCGCGCGCGGGCCGCGACCCGCGCGGGGTGGTGCGCGACCGGGAGAAGAACGACATGATCGAGATCATTCCCAGCGAGGTGGTCACGCCCGTGGATTGATTCGTCATGACGCGGTGTAGCAGTGTGGCTGAGGGAGCGCGTGCATGGAATACATCATCGGCGTCGACATCGGCGGTACCTTCACGGATTGCGTGGTGCTGGACAGCGACGGCAAGCTGACCATGGGGAAGGCGCTTTCGACTCCAAACGACTTTTCCGTGGGCGTGGTGGACTCTCTCCGGAATGCTGCCGGGAACCTGGGGCTGCCGGGCATCGGCGACCTCTTGCGCTCGACGCGCCTCTTCTTCCATGCCTGCACGGTGGCCGACAATACGCTCATCACCCGGGCCGGGGCCGTCACCGGGCTGGTGGTCACCGAGGGCTTTCCGGACACTTTCCTGATGATGCGGGGCAACGTGACCCTTGGACTGACGGAGTCCGAATCCTCCCACCTGGCGGCGCTGGAGAAGCCCGAGCCGCTGGTTCCGCAGGGGCTCACGGCGGAAGTGCCGGGGCGCATCGACTACAAGGGGTCGGTGCTCATCGACACCGATGTCGCGCGCATCGAGGAAGTGGTCGACCGGCTGGTGGGCAAGGGGGTGGAGTCGGTTGCCGTCTGTCTGCTCTGGTCCATCGCCAACAGCGTCCACGAGAAGGCCGTGGCGGACGTGATTCACCGGAAGCACCCCGAGGTCCATGTAAGCTGCTCCAGCGACATCGCGCCGTTCCTGGGAGAATACGAGCGCACGACGACGACCATCTTCAGTGCCTACATCGCCCCCAGGATCGTTGCCTACATGCGAAGTCTTCAGGAGAAACTCGCCGGCAGCGGGCTCCGGAGCGCTCCCCTGGTCATGCAGGCCTACGGCGGCATGCTGAGCATCGAGGCCACGTCGCAAAAGGCCATCGGAACCCTGGAATCCGGGCCCGCGGCGGGAGTCGTGGGCAGCAGGTTCATTGCGGACCTGATCGGCGAGCCGAACGTTCTGGCCGCCGACATGGGCGGCACCACGTTCAAGGTCAGCCTGGTCCGGGGGGGCCGGATCGAACGCGACTACCAGCCCGTGTTCGAGCGCTACAGCATCCTGGCGCCGAAGCTATGGGTGGCGTCCATCGGCGCGGGTGGCGGGAGCATCGCCTGGATCGACGACAAGTCGGGCCTGCTGAAGGTCGGCCCCCAGGGCGCGGGCGCCGCGCCGGGCCCCGTGGCTTACGGCCTCGGCGGGACCGAGCCCACGGTGTGCGACGCCGACTTGGTGCTGGGTTATCTGAACCCCGGGTACTTCCTGGGAGGGCGCATGACCCTGGACAAGGATGCGGCCACCGTCGCCATCGAAGAGCGGATCGCCAAGCCGCTGGACATGACCACGGTCGCGGCCGCAGGCGGCATCTTTCGCATCATCAACGCCCACATGAGCGACCTCATCCGCCGCTGCACGGTGGAGCGCGGGTACGACCCGCGGGAATTCGCCATGGTGGCCATCGGCGGGTCGGCTCCGGTTCATGCCGCGTGCTGCGCCGTGCAACTCGGAGTCCGCAAGGTGGTCATCCCCCTGACGGCTTCGGTCCATGCGGCCACCGGGTTGATCTCCGCGGACGTCACCTACGAGTACGGCCTGTCGGACCACGCGGTGGTTCCGCTGGACCCGGTCCGTCTCGACGCGGGCTTCGACACGCTGTGCACCCGTGCCGCCGAAGACCTGGGAAACGCCGGCTTCGAGAAAGAGGACACGGTCATCCTCCGGAGCGTCGACATGCGCTACCGCTACCAGGTCAACGAGCTCAACGTTCCGGTTCCCGGTGCGGGTCCGGTGCAGGAAGCCGAGCTGGAGCAGCTCTACAGCCGGTTCGACGAGCTGTACGAGCAGTCGTATGGAAGAGGGTCCGGGTATCCGGAAGCGGGCAAGGAGATGCTGTCGCTCAGAGTCACGGCGGTCGGAAAGCTGGCCAAGCCGGCCGTCCACAAGAACGCCGTCGGGTCGGGTGACGTCCGGGAGGCCCGCAAGGACCGGCGGGACGTTTACTTCGAGGAATACGAAGACTTCACGGCTACGGACATCTATGATTTCAGGCGCCTGTCGCCGGGCATGAGCATCGCCGGACCGGCGGTCATCGAGACCCCGGTGACCACCATCGTCGTGAACCCCAGGGACCGCGCGGAGATGGACGCGTTCCGCAACATCGTGCTCCATATCGGTCCGGCGGGAGGAGGGCGGACCTCATGAGCGCAAACAATCCTGTCGATCCCATCACCATGGAGATCCTGTCGCACCGGCTGCACCAGATCGCCCGGGAGATGGGGATCACCCTCGAACGGGTGGGAGGCACGGTCAACACCACACAGCAGCACGACTACATGGCGGCCCTCTACACCGCCGAAGGCGACGTGCTGTCGGCGGGCGAGTCCCTGGGCCAGCACGTGGCTTGCGCCGGCTTCGCGGTGAAGAGGATCATCGAGCGGTTCGAGCACGACGACGGCATCCATCCCGACGACGTCTTCCTGCTGAACGACCCGTATGTGGCGGCCATCCACCAGTCCGATGTCTATGTGCTTTCCCCCATCCACCACGAAGGCCGCCGCATTGCCTGGAGCGCCACCTTCGTTCACGTCATGGACATCGGCGCCCTGTCCCCGGGCGGCAACTCTCCCGGGGCCACGGATATCTGCCATGAGGGCGTGCGCATTCCGGGCATCAAGCTGGTGGACCGGGGGAAGCTGCGAAGCGACGTCTTCGACGCCATCGTGACCATGACGCGTCAGCCGATCATGGTGGGACTGGACCTGAAGTGCGAGATCGCCGCCAACAACATCGCCAAGACCAGGGTACAGGAACTCGTGGCACAGTACGGCCCCGAGATGCTGGAGGCCGTGTCCCGGGAGATCATCCGCTTTACCGAGTCCGTGCTGCGGGAACGCATCCGGGAGTTCGCCGACGGCTCCTGGAGCGATACGGCGCTCATCCAGGGCGACGAAACCTGGAAGATGCACGTCACCCTGACCAAGCGCGACGACCGCCTGACCTTCGACTTCACCGGAAGCGACAAGCAAGCCAAAACCGGGATTAACCTGCCCTACCACGCCACCTTCGGCACCTGCTTCGCCGCGGTCCTCGCCACCATCGGCTTCGATATTCCCAAGAACCACGGCGCCTTCGCGCCCATCGAGGTGATCGCTCCGCCGGGTACCGTGACCAATGTGCAATACCCCGGCCCGGTGTCGTTGAACACCACCTCCGGCGCCGCCACCGCCCGCTACCTGGCGCCCGCGGTGATGATGCAGATGCTCGCCACCAACGAGCACTGGCGCAAGGAGGTGATGGCGCCCGACGCCGGCCATCGTTTCGCCCGTCACGCGGGGGTCAACCAGTACGGCCGGTACTATGTCTCCAGCCTTTCGGAAGGGGCCATCGACGGGCACGGCGCCCGCGCGGTCAAGGACGGGGTGGATTCGGGAGGCCGGGGCTGGACGTCGTGTCAGAACGTCGAGTGGGTGGAGCAGAATTTTCCCATCCTGTATCTCTTCCGGCGCCACCTGAAGGACGGAGCGGGCGCCGGGCGGTTCCGGGGCGGCGCCGGCGCGGAGACCGCGCTGACGGTCTACGACGCTCCCGAGGGGCGGATCCGCGGCGTGGCGTTGGGCGTCGCGGGCCTTCGCAACTCCGGCCAGGGTGTCTTCGGCGGCCTTGCCGGCGCCCCCAGCCTGCTGGTGCTGAAGGAGAAGACCCACATCTGGGACACGGTAGCGGAGAACCGCCACCCCGTGGACGTGGAAGCGATGGCGGGCACCTCGGAGATGCTGCCCTACTGCGACTTCGACGTGAAAGACGGAAGCGTCCTGTACATGCGAATGGCCAGCGGCGGCGGCTACGGCGATCCCCTGGACCGGGAGCCCGAAGCGGTGCTGCGGGACGTGACGAACGGCCTCGTGTCACGGGAAGTGGCGCAAGACATCTACGGCGTGGCCCTCACCGCCTCCGAAACGGAGGTGGACGCGGCGGCCACGGAGGAGCTTCGCGCCGGCATTCGGGCGCAACGTTGAAAGAACAAGGGAGCCGCGGCGGATGAAACGACCGTTGAGAGAGAACCTGGAGTTGGACGATGATGCCGCGACGCCGCAAGTCCGGTGCACCAGGTGCGGCTTTCGGTTCGGCGGTGAGGATGAGTGGCGGGAACGGAGCCACAGGACGCGACGGTCGCCCACCGCGGGCGGCCCCTTGATGAAGGACCTGGAGGGCCAATTCCTGCTGGAGCAGCTCTTCTGCCCGCAATGCAAGACTTTGCTCGACTCCGCGATCGTGGAGGTCGAGCCATGAGTCTGCCGGACCCACCGGAGGCGGGCGCGCCCGAGCCCGGGGACATGGGAAAGGGTGAGGGCCGGGCCTGAAAGCTCGCCGTCGCCATCCCGGTTCCTCCCGCTTCCGTGAAACTGGACGGCAGGGTTGCCGTTCGCACTAGCGGTCAAAGGGTGAAGTTCGCCGTGTTGGCCCTTCGCCGGCCATGGCCTATAGTGTTCGGATGATAGACACACCGCTCTCCGTGCTTGATCTGTCGCCGGTTGTCGAGGGCAGCGACGCTCGCCAGGCGTTGCTCAATACCATCGACTTGGCGCGCCATGCGGATGTATGGGGCTACACGCGCTACTGGCTGGCTGAGCATCACAACATGCCCGGTATCGCCAGTGCGGCGACGGCGGTGGTGATCGGCCAGGTCGCTCAGGCAACGGCAACCATCCGGGTCGGCGCCGGCGGCGTCATGCTGTCCAACCATGCCCCGCTCGTCATCGCCGAACAGTTCGGTACCCTCGCGGCTCTTTTCCCAGGCCGGATCGATCTGGGGTTGGGGCGCGCACCCGGCGCCGACCCACACACCGTCCGTGCGCTGCGCCGCACCCTGGTTGGCGGCCTTGATGACTTCCCGCAAGACGTGCTGGAGCTGCAGCATTATTTCAAGGAACCCGAGCCGGACCAATTCGTGCGCGCCGTGCCGGGCGCCAGCCTGAACGTGCCGATTTGGATTTTGGGCTCCAGCCTCTACGGCGCCCAGCTCGCGGCTGCCCTTGGGCTCCCTTATGCCTTTGCCTCGCACTTTGCGCCGGCGGCCTTGATGCAGGCCATCGCCGTCTACCGCGAACGCTTCGAGCCGTCGGCCCAACTCGACAAGCCCTATGTCATGGTAGGCATGACCGTCGTCGCCGCCGATACCGAAGAGGAAGCCCGCTTTCTCAGAACCTCGATCGTGCAGTCCTTCGTCAACCGGCGCCGCGGCAGGCGGGGCAAGCTGCCGCCGCCGGTGGCCGATTTTGAAGATCAAGTGTTTCCGCACGAGCGCGCGATGGTCGAAGAGGCCATGTCCTGCTCCGCCGTCGGCGCGCCTGACACGGTCGAACGCGAGATCGCTGCCTTCGTTGAGCAAACCCGTGCCGACGAGATCATGATCACCTCGAACATTCATGATCACGCCAAGCGGCTGCGGTCCTTCGAACGGGTGGCCGAGATGATGGGCTCCACCGCGGAGCTTCAGCGAAGCGCCGCGCCCTGACATGGATCGTCGAACGGAGTGCGTTGCGGCCTGAACCGTTCGTTCCAGCGCGTCAACCAGTGCTTATCCTTTTTCCTCCCGATCGAGCCCGGTCATCTCGAGCATCGGCCGGTCGGTCACCGAGAACAGGATTGCGGGCTCGGTCTCGGAGGCGTTGCGGAACTGGTGCCAGCGCCACGGCGGCAGGGTGAAGGCGTCGTTCACGTCCCATTCGAGCTCGACGGGCTCGTCACGGTCCACGGTGGTGACGCCTTGTCCCTGAACGGCGTGATAGTGCGTGGTGCCCGTATGGCGGTGGGGCAGGGTGGCCTGGCCCGGCAGCAGCATCTGGATGTGGCAGGTCATGGTCAGGAAGGTGTGTCCGCCGGTGACGGGGTTCTTGTATTCAAGCAGGACGCCGTCGTAGGGGTCGCCGCCGCCCGCATCCGCGACCTGGTTCAAGGCCTCGACGGTCTCATCCCACTTGTAGTGGTAGGGCACGCCGGCGCCCTCGAACCGTACCTCCGGCTCCCGGATGGGGCCGTAGAGGCGGCGCGATGCGCCTTCCTTGCGCGTCAGCGGCTGCTGGACGCCTTCCGACCACTCTTCCCGGAACCGGGAGGCGCCGAGGAAGTTGACCACCCCGACGTCAAGGGCGTCGATCCAGATGATGGGCTCCTTGGAGTCGTTCACGTGGTCGTGCCACACCCAGTTGGGCTGGATCAGCAGGTCGCCCGGCTGCATGGTCATGGGTTCGCCGTTGGAGGTGGTGTAGGCGCCGCCCCCCTGGACCACGAAACGCAAGGCCGTGTTGGTGTGCCGGTGCGCCGGCGCCGCCTCTCCCGGCATCACGATCTGATAGCCCATGATGATGGTGCGGCTTTCGGTCTCGAGCCCGACGTTCCGCCGAAAGGCCTCCGGCCCGATGCTCACCACGTCTGCGGCCTGCATCAACGCGGGGTGGACCTCATCCCAGCGCCACAGCCGGGGCTCGACGTTGTGATGCCGGCGTTGCCTCTGCCAGTACCCGACAAGGCCGAGCGCGGCAAATTTCTCGTGCAGCTCGTCCAGCCTCTGCTGATGATCCGTTGCGACCTTGGCCATGTTCGGTTCCTCTCGGGTCTGGTCTGCCCGCTCCCGTGCAGACTGAGGGAGCGTTACGGCGCCCGCCCGCCCGGCGCGGGACCCGGGCGGGTTTGAAACCCGCCCCTACCCGGCGCCTTGTTCCCGAACGAACCCGGCGCGTCAGGCCGCGGCCTCCTCCGGGAGCGGGTAGGTTTCGCACAGCTTGCGCCACCGTTGCGCGATGGCCCTGGCTTCCACTCGGGTCTCGTCGGAGGTCACCCGGAACGGCGGCCTGCCGGGTCCCGCGTAGCAGTAGCCCGCTTCGTTGATGGAGATCTTGCTTTCCACCGGATCGGTCAGGCTCGGATCCCGTCCGCCCACCCGGGCCATGGCCATACAGATTTCCTTGACCTCGTCCCATCTTCCTTCGCGTCCGGCTCGGTATGCGCGGACCAAGGGCGAGGGCCCCATCCAGGCGTTGATGGACCAGCATCCCGCGGCCCCCATCATCATGTAGGGATACATCTGGTTCTGGTTGGTCATGACGCTGATCTTGCCGCGAGCGATGTCCATCAGTTGCATGAACTGCATCGGGGTGCGGTGGCTGTCCTTCATGCCCACGATATTGGGCTTGGTGACGAGTTCCTTGAACGCCGATACGGGAATGTGAATATGGTGATTGCGCGGGTTGTGGTAGATGAAGATGCCCAATTCGGGGTGCTCGTCCGCGAGGTCGAAATAGAACTGCACCGCGTTCGCGACGCTGGATTTGAAGTAGAAAGGCACGCCCACCAGCACGGCGTCGGCGCCGGCCCTGGCGGCATGGTCCATCTTCAGCAGCACCTCCCGTGTGTGCAGGCTGGTGCAGCCGATGACCACAGGGATGCGTTTGTCCACCGTGGCGACGGTGGCGTCCGCGAGGGTGGTGAACTCCTCCCAGAGCAGGGTATGGCACTCGCCGAACGTGCCGGTGGTCGTTATGACGTTGATGCCGTCTCGCACGGCGCGGTCCACGCTCCTTTCGAGCTCGGGAACGTTGACCGTATCTTTCGCGTGTATCGAGTTGGCGTCGTCGGTGGCGAAGGCCGGCATCATGGCCATCACACCGTGGATATCGCTTGCCTGGATCATGGCTTCTCCCTTCGTCGGGCAGGCGGCGGGTTTCGAGCCGGGTTACGGCTACCGTCGCCGCGTGGGTGAATCATGCTGCTCGGCCGCGACCCTACCAAGTCCCTGTCGGGCTGTCGGAGGTGGTCCCGGTTTACAGGACAGAGGGGCGGCCGAAAGAAGGTGTATTCCGATGGGTGAAGGTGTATTCCGATGGGTCGATCATGCCGCCGGAGTTCTGTTTATCACGCCGTCCTGTCGGGGTCGAGCCGGGGGAAGGGCGGGTGAGGAATGGGGCCTTTGGGTGTGATAGAATCCACCGTGTCTACGAAGACCCGCAACAGCAAGAGAACCGCCTGCGCCGGTCCTTCGGCTCCCGCGGGCTTCCGATCACGCCTCGGCCGTGACCGTCCAGCCATTCGATCAGATCGTTCAATTCGGCGTCGTTCAGATAAGTGACCCTATGGTTCCGTCGCGGATTGGGGAGGTCCAGCTTCCGAAACTGCTGCGGCAACTCCCGAACCATGCCACCGAAGTACCAGAAGCGGTCGGCGATCAGCGCGTACTGGCCGCCGAGGTCCCGTTCGAGGTCCCCTGGTTCTCGGTGGACCCAAGTATCCTCCCGCCGCCGCGGACCGAGGAACGGATGGAATTCGTAGATATTGTCGGGCGTCGGGGATCGGTCGGGCTTCTTCTGATCGAACTCCCCGCACTCGTAGTAGTCCCGCATCGTCATCTTGCGCCCAACCCGCATGACGTACGTCACTCGGAAACGATCCGGTGCGGACCAGAGACCGACAATCCAGTCCCCGACCAACGCGGATATGCGGATACGCGGCTTGCACAGACACACCGTGCAGACACCGCCGTCCACGTTCGGAGCGACGCCCGTGTCCTTCGCAACCACGTAGCTGAAGACCTTGTGCATTTCTTCCTCAATCCCCGAACAACTCGCCCAACCAAGTGCTCACGTCGGGGATGCCGTCGGCGTCGAACACGAATTCCTGGCCCTTGCCGACGGTCTTGAAGTGGACCCATAGTCCGCGGCGTTGCCATTGTCTCTTGTCGCGATCGCGATGGTAGCTGAGTCGCGGAGGTTCGTTGACAGGCCAGAACCACGCGGGCAGCCTCCACTCCGAGCAGTTGGCAGCTCCGGGCGCGGTCAAGACGAGATCGTCACGGCTCGCTTCGAATACGCCCCCGCCGGCGTGCTCGGTTTCCGTGCCATCCATGCTGAGCGTCCGGGTCGCCAAGTAGACGGTGTTGTTGGGCCGCCATGAGCCATTGAGGTACGGATGGCTGCCCAGCCACGGATAGGCGACGCCGGCCTTGGCAGGATCCGCCCCCACAGGCACAACCTCAGACACGTGGAGCCAGCCGAACAGCCTGTGTGAGGCCGGCACGCTCCTGACGTACCGCCACGAGTCGTTCTGTGACCGTTCCACAGGACGGAACCAGCCGAAGAACAGAAACAGGTCACCGGGACCGACACTTTGCCGTTCCAGGTGGCCTTGCGCGGCTCCGACTTGTCCGAATGCAGGGCGCCAGTCGGGTAGTCGTGGCAGGGCGTCGGCGCGTAGATCCGGATACAGATGGCACGAGTGGTCCCCTCGCCATCGGCCCTTGCTCAGAGGCTCCACGACTTGCTCAAGCGACGCGTCACGCCAGCGTACATCACGAAACCGCGTTGGAGTATCGCGTGCCGGAATGGGCATGGACAAGGCGGAACCGTCCCGAAAAAGGGGACTGGGAACGCCGCCATTCTGCGAATCGAAGCCCTTACGGCTGAACACGATCTTAATGGCTCCTTCGGGACTGCCAAGCACCGGACACTCGCACCGAATCGTACCACGGCGTTCAGGCTGGCGCTCGCTCGACGAAAGGACTCGGCACCCCACACACAAGAGTTCGTCCGAGGACGGCTCGTGTAGTGCGTTAGAGTCCCCGATCTTCGCGTGCAGGTCCCGAACCTCCGCCTGATGGTCCCCCGACTCCGCTTCGCCCCCTTCGTGAACACCTCCTTCAGCCCCTCCTCCGCTCGCTGCTTCCACGCGCTCACCTGATTCGGATGAACCTTGTGCTGTGCCGCCAGCTCCTGAATCGTCTTGTCCCCCCGCAACGCCTGGCCGGAAACGCGGTGCGGTTCTTCCGTCTGGACGCAGCCTGATGGCCTTGTCCTGCCGCGCCTCTCGCGCTCATTCGACTTGACACCCGGGAACAGGCTCTCAGGATTCGTCACGGGAAGGTTCAGGCTATGGTCAGGTCTCCTTCAACCGCCAAGTCCAAGTGTTTGCGCTAGCTCGAATGCAGCGAGTAGGCGACTGCCAGACGCGCTGCACCATAGTACTCGTGCAGGAACTCGGTCTGGTTCCCGTAGCGACGGTTCGGAACCAGACGCCCCTGGAACGACACCGGCAACGGATCGATGTCGAAAGGGTAGGGCGTGACGGCGGCGCGCCGTTCGTCCCGGATGTCGAAAGTCAGGATCGCATCCTCATGGCCGGGTTTCACCGGGGCAGGTATGCCGCTCAGCGTGTGGCTGGGGCCGTTCTTCCGGCGTGTCGAGTTGAACGGATAGCGGTTGCAGATGAACTGGCCCATCTGGTCGTAGACCTCCATGAGCTTGAAGTTCGTCCAAAGCTGCTCGTCCGTCACATGGTCGCTGTACTCGGGCGACTCCTTGAGCCGAGCCCTGAGCGCCTCGCGGTACGATTGCTGCTCGCCAAGAAACTCGCGCACCTCCGCATGGATCGTATAGTCCGGCATGTAGGAGAGCAGGCCCTTTCCCTGTGTCAGCAACGCCTCGGCGTGAAGCGAGACGATATAGCCCGCATACGCGTCCTGCTCGGCCAGCCGCGTGATGCCGTGCCGGTAGAAGGCGAGCCAGACGTCGAGTCCCAAGTGCTTGATGCTGCCGATGTAGTCGGGCGGCTGTCCCTCGTTGTCGAGCTGCGGCTTGATCTCCCAATCCCACCATCCGGTATCGTGCTCCTGGGCCGCGAGGACCATCGCCGGGTAGGGTGAAGGACGCGCGAACTCGTCGTTGCCCCAGTGGGCGGCCAGCCAGCCCGTGACCCGTGAGTGGTCCACCTGAAGGATCAGCAGCAGACGCTCGTCATCATAAGGACAGACCATCATGAGCGTGTCTCCTTCGTTGCAAGGGAGAGCGTCAATCGGAACACTATGCGGTTCATCCGTCGCCAATGTGCCACAGGACGGACGTCGGCAACAAGGTGGAGGGGCTTCTTCGCCAAGGTTTGCGCCGGTTCCGTTCAAGAGTTAGTGGCTATGATCGGCCTCTGAAAGGATGGGTCTGCCGGGTTTGAACCGAGTATCTCCTGTCCCCGTCCCGTTGCAGTGGATGCGGAAGAACCAGGCAGGTGATTCCAAGGTTCTTGCGGTTACCGGGACAGGTGATAGGTTGTCGTCGGACAGGGGTTGGCGTGAATGAGACCGGATGAGACGGTCTTGCGGTCTCCTATAGCTCGACTACCCGAATTCAGGCAGGTCGGTCAGGGATTGGATGACATTCATTGTAAGTGAAAGACTATCAAGCTACTTGGCCGACATCCGACTCGCCGAGTCGATGATTCTCCACGGGGATGCCCAACACGTCCTCTCGCGTTTGCCGCGCGAATCGATCCAGTGTGTGGTGACGTCGCCGCCTTACTGGGGCCTCAGGGACTATGACATTGACGATCAGATCGGCCTGGAGCCGACGCTCCCCCAGTTCATCAATCGCCTTATAGCCGTTTTCCGGGAAGTCAAGCGGGTTCTGAAGCCGGACGGGACCTTCTGGTTGAACGTCGGCGACGGTTACACGAGTGGGAACAGAACCTGGCGCGCCCCCGACAAGAAGAACCGTGCGCGTGCCATGTCCGTACGCCCCGAGACCCCGCAAGGTCTCAAGCCGAAGGATTTGATCGGGGTTCCCTGGCGTCTGGCTATCGCGCTGCAAGAAGACGGCTGGTACCTGCGCAGCGACATCGTCTGGCACAAGCCTAACGCGATGCCGGAAAGCGTCAAGGATCGGCCAACGCGAGCTCATGAATACGTTTTTCTTTTCACCAGAAGCGAACGTTACTACTACGACCACGAAGCCATCAAGGAGCCCGGCGGCAACGGCGCCCGCAAGCGCAATCGCCGTTCGGTCTGGGACGTGAATACAGAGCCGACCAAGGACGCTCACTTCGCGACCTTTCCGCCCAAATTGATCGAACCCTGTATCCTGGCGGGAAGCCGTCCCGGCGACTACGTGCTGGACCCATTCTTCGGTACGGGTACGGTGGGTCTCGTCTGCCAGAAGACCGGCAGAAAATACCTGGGAATCGAGCTTCATCCCGAATATGTCGAACTGGCCGCGGGTCGTCTGTCAAAGTACGAACGGCAACTGGATCTCGACCTGGGAGTCAGCGATGATCGACCTTCCCGCACCCGAGTTGCAGATTGACTTCTCCAGGTCACTGAAGACGATCAGAAGCCAACTGTTGCAGCAAGCGCTCCTGTCGACTGTGAGGAACGTATCTCTCCAGGAGATTGGCGTCGGCCGGATCGCCTTCCGACTTGAAAACGCCGCCGTCTGCCCGCCGAAAAACGAGTTTCCAACTATTGTTGTTCGAGGTCCACGACATCGTCCAAATCGTCCGGCGATCCAGGACGACGGCTATGACCCGGGCATGATGGACCGGCTGCGCGAGCTTGAAGCGCGGCAGGTCGAGTTGCCGGAACGCGTTCCGGCCGACCTCCAGGACATCCATCCCAACGTCGCCGGCAGCTACCGTGCATGGAAGGGGTCCCGTCCATCGCGTGGCTTCCGGGCGTCGGAACAGGAAACGCCGCGCTCGGAACCAAGCTTGCGATCATCAGAGACATGCTTGACGAAAGTGGGCCAATGGCCTATAGGATCGAGATGGAGTTCGAATGGGACGATGCCAAGAACAATGCCTGTTTCGTCCGTCGCGGCATCGACTTCGCCTATGCCGTCCGCGCATTCCTCGATCCGCACCGGATCGTCGCGCAGGATCGGCGACGGGACTATGGCGAGGAGCGTTACCGGCTGCTTGGCATGATCGACGGGCGGGCGTACGTCGTTGTCTACACGATGCGGGGTTCCGCCATCCGCATCATTTCGGCCCGCAAGGCCAACGGGAAGGAGGTCGCGGACTATGAGTACAACGCGCGTCAGGATTGATCCCGACGATCCGGCAACGCTCCCCGAGGGGAGGATCGACCCTGCGGTGGTGGACGGCACCACCGAGGCGGAGATCGCCTTGCAGCAGCAAGAGGACGACGCCGAGGCCATGCAGGACATGGCGCGATACGCGCGCCGGGTTCGCCGGCGGCTTGGGCTCACCCAGATCGAGTTGGCGCGGCGCATCGACGTGCCGCACGAGACGATCCGCAACTGGGAACAGGGGAAACGCTGCCCGACCGGTGCGGCGCGCGCCCTGTTGCGGGTGCTCGACAAGGCTCCGGAGACCGCGCTCCGCGTGCTGACCTGAAAGGGTCGAGGCCATGCCGTTCGGCTAATCTCTCTTCATGGCTCTCGGTCGCTCGGTAGATGATTCGATAGGGCTTGAAGAAGACTTCACGGTACTCCCGAATTCCAATGTCCAGCAATTCATTCGGATAACTTCCGCGCTGCGGATGTTCGGAAAGGCTGTTGAAAGCTCTTTCGATCTGCTCCAGCACGTGATTGGCACGACCCGGCGAATCGTGCCGGTCGATGTAACCGCAGATTTCCTCCAAGTCGCGCTCCGCATCATTGGTCAACTGGACCAGGAAAGACATCAACGGTGCTGCCGTCGCTCCCGAAGCCGCGCAATGACCTCGGCGGCGGGTTGTACCCGACCTGTTTCGATTTGGCGGCGTCCCAGCGCAAGAATCTTGAGCAGGGCGACCGTTTCCTGCGTCTGCTCGTAACTGTCGATGTCCTGTATGACAACCTTGGCCTCAGCGTTCTGGGTGATGATCAGGGGCTCCCGACGATCTCCGAGTGTGCGAATGATCTCGGCGGCATGGGCCTTGAGATAACTGATTGGCTTGATCTGACTGGATAGTTTCATGGGTCGCCTCCTTTCGAAACAACAGATCATCGTCCAGATCCGTCTGATACGTCCCGTGACAGGCTCTCCAGCACAGAAACGATGCCTACGGCCGATCAACGAAGTGATTCGCGTCAAGTGAATCGAGAAGCTTGTCGTATTGCCTGTGAGCTGAAGACATAGCCTCAAAGTACTCCCTTACATGACCTTCCCACCGCTCTCGAACGATTCGCTTGCGCGGAATCGGCATCCGAAGTTCGCGTATTCTTTGACCAAGGTCTTCCCGATTGGTCTGCATTTGAACAAGATACCGAAACTGATCATTGACAACACGCAAGGACATCATTACGAGTAATAGCCATGGAGATAATCTAGTTTGGTCCGCAACACGAATTACGGCGATTTCTTTCGTAAGGACTGCATTCACCTGCCACGGCATGACCACGCCAAGTAGACCGATGTTCTTGCTGGCTCGGGTAGGGGTTACCAGATCGAAAGGTCGCAGTGTGCGGTTTCCACGAAGGCGCCTGGCTTCATCCATTGGAATGAAATACTTGGAGTTCTCGATGATCCTCCAGTTCTTGATATCAGAGACTTTAATGTACGGGACTGAGCCTCTGCCCTTGAAGTGACTCTTTGGGCTACCGTGCCCTGACTCGAGTTTCAGCTCGCCCGAATCGACAAGCTCCCCGATCGAGACAAGGGTGCAATCATTCTCCCCGGCAAACCCCTCCAGAGCATCCTCATAAGGCTTCCGCCAATGGTACGAGGCCAGAATGACACCAGATGACGCTGCGTCAGTTTGCAGAAACCTGAACTTGAGCTTGCTCTCTTCTCTTCCATAGCCGACGGCCAAAAGTGCGGCGGCTTCTGCCATCTCATCCTCAAGAACGCCTGTTTGACGCCCCTCGGAATCCAACCTGTACAGCGTGTGACCGTGCTTGTCCTCACCGTAACTCTCGGTAAGAACGCCCGTGATCTCTTGATGTTTTGTGGGTTTTCTTTTCCTGAGAACCAGGATCGAGGTCTTCGCTCTGCAGTGTGGCTCGAAAGCCTCTATTGGCACGTTGATTGAGTGAGTGATGGTGAAGTCAGTACACAGCCAGAAGACGAGCCACTGATACGATGGAGAGAATAGATATTAATCGTCTCATAATAGTTGGCATTACAGAACAGCGTATCGTGTCGTTGGGGCGCGAAAGAAACTTTGAATTAACGCTGGGAGTTTTTGCATTCGATGCAGATGAGCTATCGTGAGCTTTCGCAGTGCTTCGCGCGATGTGATGAGCTTTCGTCCCAAGGCATGGTTCTTCAAATTATTCCAGACCAGTTCATCGGGATTGAGTTCCGGCGAGTAGGCGGGCAGATAGTACAGTTCAAGCCAACCCTGTTGCTCTTGTACAAAACGCTTCACCGACTTCGCCTTGTGGGTAGAATGACCGTCCACTACGAGAAAAATCGGCGAAGATGCTTGGACCAACAGACGTTGGAGAAACTCGATGAATACCGCCGCAGTTACGCGGCCCTTGGTCAGCATGAAACGAAGTTGGCCCCGAGCACTGACCGCAGAGATGATGTTGACACCAAAGCGTGCGCCCGTGCTTGACACAATCGGGGTGCGTCCGCGTCGTCCCCAAGTGGTCCCGCTGTGAAAGTCGGAACGCACCCCTGCCTCATCAGCGAACATTATCTGCGCCCCCCGTCTCCGCGCGCGGCGACGCAGCTTGGGGTATTCCTCCTCCTTCCAGCGACGCACCGCTTCCGGGTCCTGCTGATATGCTCGCCACAACGGACGCTGTGCACTCAGCCCCATCTGGCCCAGCAATCGACAGACCGAGCTATGGCTCAGTCTCACTCGGAATTGCTTCGCTATCAATTCACGCACCATCGCCGCCGTCCACAGCGCAAAGGGAAACTTCCACTGCAACGGACTTGCCCCAGCACCGTGTCGTAAATCCACTCCAAAGCACGGGCATCGAGCTTCGGCGGTCGGCCCCCTCGCTTACGGGCGTCGAGCTTGTCCCAGCCCCCGCTTCGATACAGCGCCAACCAACGAAACACCGTGCGCAGGTTCACTCCCATCGCCGCAGCCACTGCCGCAGGACTTTCGCCGACTTGTACCCCGGCTACCGCGCGCTTTCTCAGTTCCGTCAGCGTCTTGTAATCCAATCTTCGTCCGTCGGTATTCATAGCATGTCATCATATCAACTTTCACAACCTAATGGCAAGTATTCAATGGCGACTATTGTCGGAGGGTTAATAAGTGTCTGGCAACACGATGGCCAAACGACCACCGTCCTCCAACAAGTTGATACAACGTTCAAGGAACACGATTCCGATCTCGCGATCCTCGTACTCATCTGTGGGTTTCCAGGTGTTCTCGGCGGCGTTGTAAGTCCACTTCCTGCTGACTTGGTAGCCTTCGCTCTGACCAAGCTTCGCGCTGATCTTCAGTTTCGTGCCGAAAGGAGGATTGGTGAGGACGACGTTGAAAGACTCGTCCGGAATGGTTGCCGACAATTGATTCGGCCAGCCCTTCTTGACAAGCGAGTCCGCCTTAAAGACGTGGCTGCTACCATCGCCAAGAAGCGAAAGGTATGCTTTTGTTAGGCGAACTGAGACGGAGTCCTTGTCGAGTGCATATAGATTCTGCGTGCTCCAATCGCGCTTGGCTGTGCCGTACTCAGCCGAGTCCTCTTGAACGATGTCCTTTAAGCCCTCGATGACCGTATTGAGGACCGAAGCCAGGAAGCTGCCGCTGCCGCAAGCTGGATCAATAACCCGGTCGTCAGACGTAGGTCCAACTGCTGCAACGGCGATGCGCACAACAGACGGTGGCGTGAAGAATTGACCTTCCTCTCCCTTGTAAGCCTTACCGCGGATCACCTGGAAAGCCGTTGAGATTGAGTCTGTGTCGTTTGAAAGGAGTCGGTAGTTTTGAAGCTCCTCGACGATATATGCCGTGCTCTCGTCGTCGATCGAGAGGCGAAGCTCGGTAGTGCCAAAGACGTCGGTGTGTTTTGCCAGTTCGGTGGCAAGCAACTGTCGGATGTGTTGAGAGGTTTCTTGGCGGGTTTCCCCCCTAGCTTGAAAGCTTAAAGGCCTGCGAGGGGACAGTCTGTTTGCCTGTTCATCCAGGATCTTCAGAAGAAGGAGACTGGAGAGGTCTGGCAGGATTTCTTCATCACGATTGACATTGGTGTCCTGCGCAGCAAGCCGGTCCCTGATGCGCTTGAAGAGAGGAATTAGCGACGGTGCCTCTCTAAGTGCCGGATAGGTTAAGAGCTTCGGCCGGTGCCCCGGGTGAATCGGATCTTGTGGGCCGGGGATGGGCGTTCCAAGAGGCGCTACCGTGTATCCAGTCTGTGTCTTGTACACGACAGCATGATCGACGCCATTGAACCAGATCCCCACGCGGGCATGCGGTTCTCTATCCAAGTAGACCTTGAGTTGATCAACACCAGACGATTCATCTGGTCGCTTGCACTCACAGATGGCGACCACGTGTTCCGGAGAACGCCTGTTTTCGGGTTTGTCAAAGACCGCTACGTCCACCGGCCAGCTACGATTACCTGATGGGTGGGCCGGGACGCGCCACTGCTTGGGGCGAGAAACTATCTGGTCCGCCTTCCATCCGCACTCATCCATGAGGATTCCCAACAGAGGCTGGGTGGCGTCAATCTCCTCGGGTCCAGCCAAAATGATCCTACCCGATGCTCGATCAGCTACCTGCTTTGCCCTCTGCTTCCTCTTAGCCATTCATTTCCTCATTCTTTTCGTCACGGCAAAGATATCAGCGTGTCTCCCCCGCCCGAAGTCGTGCAATGACATCGGCGGTTTACGCCTGATCCCCTTCGGTTTGATGGCTACCCAGTGCCAAGAATCTTGGGCAGGGCAGCCGCCTCCTACATGGTCTTCAAGCGTGCGAATGATCTCCACAGAGTGAGCCCTTGAGGTGGCTGACGGGCTGACTGACTGGACGGTTTCATGGGCACGCTCTCTTCAGGCCAAATATAGTCCACAATCATGTCTGATAGTAGGGGCATTCTTCGCCGAGCAATACCTACGAGGGCGTTCATTATTGGGATCATCTTCGACGTGCCGTCGCCAGCCTGCGTCTCGGCATCAGCACGCGAGCCGCCCGGCGCGCGCGCGTCGGCGATCGACATTGCATCTGTTACCATCAGGATGCGCTTGCTCGATTGCACCCGAGCCCCGACGCTACGCCGTCCCACAGCATCGCCTCGCGTCCCTGACAGAAAAAGGATTCTCTTTGCGCTACCTTGTCACCTTTGTAAGCGACATGGATTTTTTCCAAGGCGTCACGTAAAGAGCCGATGGCAACAGAATTTTCCTGATTGCAATAGGAAAGCGCGTGTCTGTTGAACGAATGCGTTTCGTTATAGCTTGCTGTAGTCGTAACGTCTCTTGACATTGGTGTTGAGATAAGTCCCCTTGGAATCGGCCTGTGTCATCTCATCGAACACCCATTCTTCGACATCGTAGTAAACGTAGGTCTCGCCTGACTTCAGAAACCGCACATGCAGTTCCTGCGTAGCCGGATCGTAGCCGATGGCTTCGACGTTTGATGAATCGACATAGTGCATTTCAGGCATTGGGCGCTCCCTCCCCTCATCCTTCATTGTTGTCGATCTTGGCTGACGTAGACTGGGCGCGCCAGTTTGTCAGCGCATGCGAATAGAGCGCTCCGCCTGGACGCTTGGCAGTCTGCCACACTTCCGGCAATTTCGGATCGTCTCCGACCGGCTTTTGCCTTGCCTTGCGTACGCGGACCCGTGACGGAATCGGCATCACTTCGCCCAGAAAGATTCCCTCCCCGGTGCGCAGCGAAGGCAACTGTTCGACAAGGCCGCCGAGATCATCAGGAACAGCCGCGGTAATCTTCGTGCGGTCGGCGGAATTTGTAAGCCGCAAGGCCAGCAGGGAACCGCACTGGCTTAGCACTGTGCTATCGATTTCAGAGGGGCGCTGTGTGACGAGCATCAAGCCGATACCGTACTTGCGGCCTTCCTTTGCGATCACGGAAAGCGCACGGTGGGCGGATGTTTCGCCGCCTTCGGGAACAAAGCTATGGGCTTCGTCGAGCACCACGAGAAGGGGTTGCTGGCGTCCGCCGATCGGCAAGTCCTGAGCCCAGAATAGCATGTCATACACCACCCGGAGCATGGTCCCTACGATCGTGGGAAGAACTTCGGATGGCAAGCCCGAAACATCAAATATCGTAATCGGCTTGTCGTGCCCTACCCAGTCCCTTACGAGCGAATCCAGATCACTTTGTACGTCTCCCTTCAAATCCGGTTCGTAGCCACCGCTGGGAGTGAACAGGAATGAGAAGCGGGCGTCCTTGAGACGGCTGCGCATCAAATCGAGATGACGCTCGATATTGCGCTTGCGATTATTCTTATATGGTGCCTGGTTATACGGGCTTGCGGCCGGATAGCGGTCCGGCTTCAATCGGATTGCATCGCCGACTTCATCCGGTTTATTGGCGTCCTCCGCCGTTTGCTGGTTTCCAGATTTGCTGAAAGTCTTACGTTCGAACTTGTCCAGCTCATACCAGAGTTGCTTGACGCTGAACGGCACAGGCGAATCCGCTGTCAGCGTTTCGGGAGGCGGCGGGATCTTGAGTTTCTTCGCCGCTTCCGCTTTCATATCCAACACCAGATCGCGGATGGAGGCTTCGTGCTGGGGCTGGAGACCCCCAAGCGTAAGCTGCTGAAGCTCGAAGAAGGGAAGCGCCCAGAACGGAACCCGCAGGGGCTTTTCTCCCGCCTTCTCGTTTGGCCGTATCCGGAAGACGCAAGCCTTGTTGCCAAGCGCGGTAGCGTATTCGCCATGCGGGTCTATGACGATCACGCGCGCGTTGGGCAGGCTGCCGTCCGAGACGGTTTCAAGCAGCACGGTGACAAGGTTGGATTTGCCAGCGCCGGTGGACCCGATAATGGCAGCATGGCGGCTAACCAGACCGGGCACACTGATGTCGGCGGAAATCCCGGAGCTTGCGGCGATCTGTCCGACGGAAATTGTGCCCTTCTGCTCCTTGGCCCAACCATAGATGACCTTGAGGTCGTCATTGGTTACAAGATGCACTTCATCGCCAACCGTGGGATATTGGCCGACGCCTCTTTCGAATTCGCCTCCAAGGCCCTCGCCAAAGAGCACGATCGTCATCCATCGATAGCCGGAAAGGTGCAGACCGGAATCGCTTTCGAGCACTGCACCAAATTCCTGCTCGGCGGTACTAAGAGGCGCAGCGTCGGCTCCGATCTGGGTGCAGACGGCATAAAGGTTGGTGTAGCCGAGCGGAACGCGGAAAAATCCGCCGATCTGCCCGACGCGGTGGGACTCACCGCCAATCATCACCAGAGTGGAGGGCATGTCCTCGCGCAGCCGGACGCGGACAACGGCTCCTGTTACGGATGCGACTTGGCCCACAAAAGTAGGATCAGTCAGCGGCATCGTGGGTCATTCTGCCGTCATTGCTTCGAGGAACGCCGAGAAGCAGGCAAAGTCGCCTATCTTCATGCGCCCGGTTTTCACGGTGCTGCCGCCAGCAACCTTTTCCTCCTTCAGCTTGTACACCGTCGCCATGAAGGCAGGGCTTTCGACTGGAGCCCAGACCGCGCGCCGCCCGCCGATGATGCCGGTCTTCGGACACACGACGATCATGTTGGGACGCTGGGCTGCGCGCTTCGCCAGATCGGTCTGGTCATGCAGTTCCTCGAACTGCAGGGCGTACACGTGAGTCCGCTGCCTGTTTTCCAGAGCGTCGAAGATGAGATTGTTTATGTGCTCGTCACTGAAACTGAATCCCGCGATAACCAGTAGCGCGTCATCCTGCTCAAGGAAGCGGCTCAAGCGGTCGGTGAACGCGGCGTAGGGCTGCTGCCGGGATTCGTCATATTTTTGGAAGGATGGATAGATCATCTCTCCTTCCGGATCAGCTTCGCCGCGGACAACCCGGAAACGGCCGTCCTGCTCTATACGTCGCCACGTGATCGAGCCGTGCATCTTCCACAGGCGGGTCCAAGTGGCACCGGGAGCAGACTCCCTCCTGCGGAGGCTGTCCGGATGAAAGAAGGGACGGTGGCTGCCGACGAATCCGTCGAATACGGGAATGCGCTCAGCCTCCATACCGTGCTCGATGAGCAGGTCGTAATTGACGGTGAAAATCTCGACCGGGTTTTGCCGCGATGTTCTCACAAGCCACCGGGCGAACTGCCGGTGAGGGATGGTTCCTTGCACACGAGCGAGGTCGGGGGTAACGATTCGCGCAATCGTCTTTCGGACAGACCCTTCCAGCTTTTCAATCTCACCCTTGTTCAGTCCGGCTAGCGTGTCGGTGTTCCCGACCGCGCCCAGCATCATACGAAGGCGGGACAGGACGTTCTCGACATTCTCGTCTTGGTCGTTCTCCTTGCAGTGCGCCTTGACCGAATCCCATGCTTTCTCGTACTTGCCGCCCAGAGCCGCAGCATCCTCCTTGGCTATCGCCGTGAGGCCCGCGACCGCCGGTATCAGCGGCTCGGTCTTGTTCTTGTCAGCGTCGGACGGAACTCGCACGGCGCAGGAGGTACCGGCACCGAAAAAGAACGCGATGGGCTTGTCGTGTCGCGCTAGATGGTCGCGAAAATCGGAGAGAGTCTTCTGTGCGTCATGCGGGAGCTGCCCGTTGCTCATGTCTTGCCTCCGGGAACGACAGGCAGTGTGGCAAGCGCGTTGCGGAGAACGCGCATGGCGCGGCAGTCGTCTTCGTTATAGCCGATGACCCGCTGGTATATCGCGGGATCTCTTGATTCCATCCACCGGTGAAACCACTCGATTGACGCAACGCCCGATGGGTGCGTATCGTGCCATGAAAAGCCGAGATATTTTACAAGCGTCTTGATCGAAAGATCCCAAGTAGGCCACTCCGTCACTTTCTTCACAATGTCATTGTAAAGATCAATCGCTTAGGCCTAATCGAAGAGATCTTCGACCTCCACGGCGCTACAAATTTCGGAGTACTTTTCGCACAGCTTCCTTAAAAATTTACGCCCTATGGGCCAAAAAGTAAATCCCCGCTATCCTAACTCGGCATACGCTCGTCATCATAAGGACAGACCATCATGAGCGTGTCTCCTTCGTTGCAAGGAAGAGCGTCAATCGGAACACTACGCGGTTCATCCATCGCCAATGTGCCACAGGACGGATGTCGGCAACAAGATCAGGACGATCCCACGCTGATAGGGGACTAAATGTCCCATGAAAGAGTTGATAGGCTGTGGGTCATGGATGTTCGGGAGTTGCGGGAGCAGCCACTGGCGCAGACGACGCCAGCAGGATATGTGCTGGACGAGGTGGTGGTGCGGCTGGCACGCGCGGACGAGCGGGTGAAGTGGGACGCGCTGATGGACCCGCATCACTATTTGGGCTTCAAGCGTTTTGCCGGTCGGGGGCTGCGCTACGTAGCGGAGTGGCGAGGACAATGCTGGCGCTGGCGGGGTGGCAGTGTGGCGCCCTCAAGTGTCGTCCGCGGGACCGCTGGATCGGGTGGGGCCGCAAGGAGATGTACCGGCGCCTGCATCTGCTGGCGAACAACACGCGGTTCGTGGTGCTGGGGGAGCGCGCGGGGTATTTGGGAATCTGGCTTCGTGGATGATGAGTGCGATGCTGCGCCGGCTGAGTGACGACTGGCAGAGAGAGTACGGACATCCGCTGCTGGTGGTGGAGAGCTTCGTGGACCCGGCCCGGTTCGGGGGCACGATGTATGAGGCGTCGAACTGGACCTACGTGGGCAACAGCAAGGGCTATGCGTGCAGCAACGGTCACTACACCGACCCGCACGGTAAGCCGAAGCGGCTGTACGTACGCGCGCTGCTTCGCGACGCGCGGCGCATCCTGAGCTACTGCGGCGAGTTGGACGACGGCTGGCAGGCACGACCGGTGACCGGAACCGACATCGACAAGCGCAGTCTGTATGAGGAACTGGAGGAGTTGCCGGACCACCGTCGGGCGCAGGGCCGCAAGCATTCGATCGCGACCGTGCTGGCGATCTACCTGCTGGCAGCGTTGTCGAACATGCGCGGGCCGGTGGCCGCGGGCGAGTATGCGCAGGCACTGAGCCAGGCAGAACTGAAGATGCTTGGCGGGTGGTGGAATCGGGCTCGGCAACGCTACGAGGCGCCCACCAAGTCAACCATCCACCGGGTGGTGATGGAAGCCGATAGCGAGGCTCTGGAAGCGATCCTGCGGCGCTATGCCAAGCCGCGGTTGCCGGCATCCGGAGAACAGGAGCCACGGTCGGCGCTGGCCGCCGATGGCAAGCGTATTCGCGGCGCCAATCGCAACGGCACGCTGCGCTACGAGACCGCGACGCTGGTCGAGCACAGCACCGGCGTGCCGCTGGCGAGCCTCGACTTTCACGACCGCAACGGCGAACGGGCGGCGGTCGGGGCGCTGCTGGACGTAACCCCTATCGCTGGCGCGTTGCTCACCATCGATGCGCTGCACACCACCCGCGAGGTGGCCGCCCGCATCGTCGAGCAGCATGGCGCCGATTATCTGATGACTGTCAAGAAGAACTGTCCCGAGACCTTCCAGACCCTGGAGACCCTGCCATGGCAACAGGCCACCGGGCGCTTCTCCGAGAACCCGGAAAAGGGCCATGGGCGTATCGACCAGCGCCACATCGAAGTGCTGACGCCGATCAAGAACTCTCTCAACTATCCCCATGTTGCCCAGGTGTTCCGTATCCGACGCGAACGCATCGACCTCAAGAGTAACACCCAGAGCGTCACCTATGCCTACGGCTTCACCTCGGTGGCCGCCAAAGATGCCTCAGCAGGGCAACTGCTGGCCTGGAATCGCGGTCACTGGGCGATCGAGTCGAAGAACCATCAGCACCGTGACAAGACTCTTGAAGAGGACGCCTGCCTCGCCCGCAGCGGCTTGGCGCCGGCCAACCGCGCCACCTGTAACAACATCGTGCTGGCGCTGATCCTGCACCGCCGGCGCTGGGACAACGCGGCCGCAGCCCTGCGCTACTTTACCCTGCACCGCAAGGCCGCCTTGCACGCCGTGCTGGCGCCAGGCTGAGGCTCACGCGCCGTCCCCTCCCACGATCCGCTCCCGACCCCACCTCGGCATCCTTGCGCTGGACTGAACTGGCGCGCCTCACCAACAGCCAAGTCCGGGCAATCAGCCCCGATCATGTCCTCTGCGCCGCCGCACGCTCCCAATCGCCCCACTTGTCCGTCATCCCGTCCGCCCAAGTCTCCCGGCGACACCCCAGGTGCTGCTCCCGCAAAGGATCAACCGAACACTTCGACCGACAAGTTTAGAGCGTGGAATAGTCCTGGAAGCCGGACGGGACCTTCTGGTTGAACGTCGGCGACGGTTACACGAGTGGGAACAGAACCTGGCGCGCCCCCGACAAGAAGAACCGTGCGCGTGCGATGTCCGTACGCCCCGAGACCCCGGAAGGTCTCAAGCCGAAGGATTTGATCGGGGTTCCCTGGCGTCTGGCTATCGCGCTGCAAGAAGACGGCTGGTACCTGCCCAGCGACATCGTCTGGCACAAGCCTAACGCTGCAGATTGACTTCTCCAGGTCACTGAAGACGATTAGAAGCCAACTGTTGCAGCTTCCTGGCCGTTGGCGGCTCTGGACGAGGGGGATATCGAGCCGCAATTTCTCGATGATCTGCTTCCATGCGAATGGCTCGCCGTGGCGAATCGTCATGCCGGGCTTGACCCGGTATCCAGGGGTGGGGCGGGGGAGTATCACTGTCGGCCCGGCCGGCTCGCTCACAGATCCGCCTTGCGGATCTCTCTCCTGAAGGTCAAGAGCCCCAGGGTGGTGCCGACGCAAACGGCGGCGCCCACCATGAGGGTGAGGGGTGCGCCGATGAATGCCGCGACGAAGCCCGATTGCGCCTCGCCGAGGCTGGGCCCGCCCACGCCGAGCATGCGCTGGAAGCTCAGGATCCGTCCTCTCAGGTTGTCGGGGGTGGTGGTCTGGATGATGACGTTGCAGAGCACCATTTGAAGGGCCTCGAAGAAGCCCAGGAGGAACACGGCGGCTGCCGACAACAGAAACGAGCCCGACAGCGCCAGCACCACGAGAAAGAAGGAATACGCCAAGATCCCGAAGACCACCCAAAGCCCCTTGTACCGCAGGTTGCCGAGGGACAGCACCACGGCGACGCAGAGAATGGCGCCCCCGGCCGCGGCGGAGAGCAGCACGCCGAAGGCTTCGGCGCCGGCGCCAAGGCTGGCCACGAAGATCGGCAGCAAGGCCCGGTAGCTTCCGAAGTAGACGGCCATGAGTTCCATGCCCAGGAAGACCCACACCGCGGTTTCCCGGCGAACGAACGCGATGCCCTCCATCAGGCTTCGGAAGGGCGACTTGGGGGTGCCGGATAGGTCCGAAGTGTAATGGATGGCGGCCACCACGAAGGCCGCCGACAGGTACACGGCGCCGTTGAGGGCGTAGGTGAGTCCCGCGCTGACCCAGGCGATGAGGAACCCGGTCAGGACCGGCCCGAGGAGCTGCGACAGCTTCCGGCTCATGGCCGTCAGCGAGAGGGCGTTGAGGAGCATTTCCTTCGGCACCAGCCCCGGCACCATGGCATTACGGGAGGGCGCGCCGACGGCGTTCAACGACGCGTTCATGAACGCCGAAAAGTAGATGTGCCAGACTTCGATCAGGCCCGTAAAGGCCAGGAACGCCAGCGTGCCGTTTACGGCGCCGTTGCACGCCTGCACCAGGATAACGAAGCGGCGGCGGTCGATGCGGTCGGCCAGGACGCCGCCCCCCAGGGAGAGGACGAAGACGGGAACCCCGCGCACCAGTCCGGTGAGCCCCAGGTGAAGGGCCGAGCCCGTGAGCTGGTAGATGAGCCACAGTTCCAGGGTCCGCTGGATGTGGAAGCCGAAGGATGTGGCCAGGATGGCCGCCCAGAGCAGGCGGAAGTCACGATGGACCAGTGCGCCGCGGGTCGGCTTCAGCTTCGTGATCCTCCGGTTCCTTGCTTCGTTACGGTGATGGGGTTGCCGGGGCGGCGGCAGGCCACCCCGGCGTGCATGATGTGCAACTACGCCGCGCTGCGGCCGTTCTCGGCTTCCACCAGGGGACGATAGCGCTCGTTCATCTCCATCCAGTGGGCCGCGCGCTTTTTCGCCCGGTCGATCTGGAGGTCCGGGAAATGGACGAACGGCACCCGGGTGGGTCCTACCGTGCAGTAGTCCGCGTACTCGGCCGGCCGCTTGAAGCCCTCGCCGGGCACGGGCTTGCCCTGGCTCGCGGTGTTGATGTCGGCGATGACCTCCGCGGCCTTGTCGTTCTCGCCGCGCCGTACCAGATTCCGGAGATGAAGGATCGGCCAGGGGCCCATCCAGACCTCGGTGGACCAGCAGCCGGCGGCGCCCATGCCGTAGTAGGGGTGGAGCTGGGTCTGGTTCACGAAAACGCTGATCCTGCCCTGGGTGATCCGCTGCAGGTTCAAGAACGCGCTGGTGGTGCGATGGCTGTCCTTCATGCCGATGATGCCGGGCTTTTTGACGAGTTCCTTGAAAGCCCCCACCGGCAGCGTGAACTTGTGGTTCCCCGGGTTGTGGTAGATCAGGATGTTCAGCGTCGGGAACAGATCCGCGATGTCGTGGTAGAAGCGGATGGCATCGTCCACCGGGAGTGTCTCGTAGTAGGGTACCCCCAGAAGGACGCCGTCCGCGGCCGTGTCCTTGACGAAGTTCATTTTCTGAACCACTTCCCGCGGGTTGGGGCTGGTGACGCCGATGAACAGCGGCACCCGCTTCTTGACCGTGTCCACGGCCGCCGTGGTGATGGTCTGGAACTCTTCCCAGAGCAGGTTGTAGCACTCGCCGTAGGTGCCGGTGGTGGAAATGACGTCGATGCCGTCCCTGATGATCCGGTCCACTCCCGCGGTCAGGTTGTCCACGGCGATGGTCCGGGTCGCCCGTATGTCCGTGGCGTCGTCAGTGGCGAACGCGGGCATCATGCCCATGGCTCCGCCGATGTCCTTTGCGGTCAACATGAGTTACCTCCTCGACTGAAGATGTGCTGGTTCCTGCCTGGGTGGCGCCCACTATACCCGTGGCGGATACCGCATATCAAATCCCGAACCCGGTGGCGAGGCGGGCGCGGGCGGGGTGGGCGGGGTTGAAACCCGCCCCTCACAAGTCATCGCGCCTTGCCCACGGCGAAAGTCCTGCGCATCTTTCCCCACGGTTTATGCACGACGTTACGCTGGCTGCGGTTCGATGCGGTAGAGCGCGGCCGCATTGTCCCACAGGATCTTCCGGCGGACGCCGTCCGTCACGCCCTTGAAGCAGCGCTCCAGGGTCTCCCGGGTCCGGGGCCAGGTGGACGTGGCCAGGGGCAGATTCGTGGACCAGAGGATGCGGTCTTCCCCCACGTAGCCTGCGAAGGGCGCAATCTCGTCGAACCACGTGGTGAGAAAGCACTGTCGGTGGAACATCTCGGACGGTTTGAGGTCATAGCCTTCGCGCGCCAGGCCGTCGTGCTCGAACTGGTGGTCGGCCCATTCCATGTACAGCATGGCCCAGCTCAGGGCGCTTTCCGCCAGCACCAGCCGCAGCCGCGGGTGGCGCAGCAGCACCCGCGAGAAGGACAGGAGCGAGAGCACGTAGACGCTGGAGACCGGCCGCGTCACGGCGTCCACGGCTTCGGACAGGGCCGGCGCGAGCCCGGAGAACGCCGGGTACGACAACTGCGGCGAGGCCCCGGCGTGCAGCGACACCGGCACGCCCAGTTCCTCGCAGGCGCTCCACACCGGGTCGTACTCGGGTCCGCTCACGTGGGGCACGTCCCGCAGATGCATGGGCAGGGCCGGGAAGACGATGCCCCGGTGTCCCTTGGCCACGGCCCGCCGCATCTCCGCGGCCGCGGCTTCCGGCGGCCAGATGGGAACGATGCATTGGGGGATGAACCGCGGGCTGACCGCGGCCCACTCCTCCAGCAGCCAGTCGTTATAGGCCTGGACGCACGCGGTCTCGAGCTCCGGGTCATCGAGCCGTCCGAATGCTTCTCCGGCCAAGCCGGCGACGGTAGGAAAGAGCACGGAAAAGGCGATGCCGGCGGCGTCCATGGCCTTCAAGCGCTCGGCGGCGGAATAGGCCGCGGCGGGCACTTCCTCCCACCGCGCGGGCTCCCGGTTCCGGTCGGGCATGAGCGCCGCGGCGGACGCCACCTTGCCGCCGAGCAACGGTCGGCCGTCCACCGTCCAGCGCTCGGTACCGTCGGGGCCGCGTTCAAGATGCGGGATGCGGTCGCCGAAGCGGCTCCGGGAAAGACGCTCCGTCCAGAGGTCGGGCGGTTCCTGGACGTGGTCGTCGGCGCTTACGAAACCCTGGGCCACGCTCATGCGTGCGCTTCCAACGGCGCCACGGCTTCCATGCGGTAGACCCGCATGGCGTTTTCATAGAGCAGCTTCCGGCGGTCTTTCGCGGAAACCCCGTCCAGCACGTGTTCCACCGCTTCCCACGA
This sequence comes from uncultured Binatia bacterium (SeqCode), assembly GCA_965214905.1. GTDB lineage: Bacteria > Desulfobacterota > Binatia > UBA9968 > JAJDTQ01 > JAJDTQ01. The sequence continues at coordinate 279,429 of OZ243984.1, read as the reverse complement.
ACGCGGGTAGAAGGAGGCGACGTGAGGGAAGTCCGATTCCCACATGAGGTTGTCGATGCCGATGTCGTGGCGCAGCTTGATGCCCTCCGTCTCGAACCAGAAGTTGGTGAACATCTGCCGCCGCACCGCTTCGCTGGGGCGGGTGCTCAAACCCTCGGTCCACAGGTGGCGGCTCTCCCACTCGTGGTCGCAGGCGGCGAGGATGTAGTTGAGGCCGCCGATGCCCGCCTCCGCGAACACGAATTTGAGCCGCGGGAAGCGTTCGGTGATGCCGGCGAAGACGAGATGCGGAATGATCTGGGCCGGCGTCGTCGCGGAGGTGCTGGTCATGGCCGAATGGGCCTGTCGCGGGGAGTAGCCGCTCCAGAAGCGGGTGGACCGGCCCGCCATGACGCCGCAGGAGCCGTGGAAGTGCGCCGGCACTTCCAGGCTCTGGCACGCGTCCCACACCGGATCCCAGTAGGGATCGGTGAGGTGGGGCAACGAGCCGGGGGTCTCGCCTTGCAGGTTGATGCCCCGGTGACCGGCCGCGGTGGCCCGCTCGATCTCGCGCCGGATGGTCACGGGGTCGCTCAGGTATGGAATGACGGTTACCGGGAAGTAGCGATCGCTGACGTGGGTCCATTCGGCCAAGGCGTCGTTGTAGGCCCGCACCGCGTCCAGTTCGAACGCCCGGTCGTCGAACTCGTAGAACGTGCCGCCCGGCGGGTTGGGGAACAGTACTTCGGCGTCGATGCCGTCGTTGTCCAGCGCCTTGAGCCGCTGGTGAGGGTCGTAGCCCAGCGCGGGCACGTCCTCCCAGCGTTGCGGGTAGGTGGGAAACGGTTCGCCCATGAGCGCCGGACAGTTGCCCACGTTGTCGCCACGGGGCTTGCCGTAGACGCACCAGCGGTGCACCTTGCGTCCGTCCTCCTCCACCTCCTTCACCTGCGGGATGCGCTCGCCCCACCGGTCCGCCGACATGCGTGAGGTAAACGCGTCCCGATCGAAGCCGCAGTGGGAATCCGCGCTGATCAGACCGAACTTGATCTCCATGCATTCACTCCGTATGCGCTACCTGAGCTTGCCCACGTACTTGCGTTCGATGACCTGCTTGAGTTGCTTCGTCGTCTCGGCATCGAGGGCGAGAAAGGGTTCCAGGGTCTTCTCGAGCTCTTCCGGACCCGTCCATTCCACCACCAGCTTCAGTTTGTCGGCCTCTTTTCGAGCAGCCTCGATGCCGGTGATCTTCTCGAGGGCCGCGCTCAGGAACTGCCGCCTGGCTTCGGGCACTCCCGGCGAGGTGACGACGGTGCCGAAGATGTCGGAGAACGAAAGCGCATAGCTGCGCCAGGGCTCCTTGGCGTCCAGTTCCGCCAGCGAAGGCACATCGGGTGTGCGCTTGTCCTTGACGAACGAAAACGCGAGGTTGACCGCCTGCTTGAATTTCAACCCCGTGGCCACGGCCGCGGTGGTGGCGTCCAACTCGCCGCGCATGATCGCCGCCATCCGTTCGGCGGAACCGCCGTAACCGGGCACGATGGTGATGGGCAGGTCGAACATCTCCGCGATCATGCCCTCATTGAAGGGAGAGGAGGCGCCGATCCGAATCCGCTCGAGCTTGCGCAGCCCTTCGATGTCCGCCGGCAGATCCTTGCGCACGAGCAGAGCCGTGTTGGTGCGGATGACCCGTCCCAGATACCCGAACTTGTCGTAGTCGTACTTCACGCCCTTTTGGCGAAAGAGGTCGAAGGCCACGAGCTTGGTGTGGGCCGTGAGCAGCGAGAGGCCGTCCGGCGGCAGCCGGAAAAGCCGGTTGTACCCGGTCACGCCGCCGCCGCCCGGAAGGTTCCGGACGATGGTCTTGGCGCCGGTGACGGCAGGCATGTGACGCGCCATCCAGCGGGCCCGCACATCGAACGTACCGCCGGGTGAATACTGCACCAACATCGTGATGCGCTTGCCCTTGTAGAAATCCGCGACTTCATTGCCCGCGCTCGCCTCGGTGACGAGGAAAACGAGGCACGCAAACATCACCCATGCGATCCTCATGGTGGCCCTCCTGGTTGGTACGGTCATCGATTCCATGGCTGTCATGATCGTTTCTATTTCGACGGGGCGGAGAATGTCAACGAACGGGATCAGGGATCAGGCTCTCGATGAGCGGTCCCAGCAGAGGATCCGGCCACGGAACATGCAGGATCGCGTCGAATACCCCGAGCACCAGGGTCGTGAGCAGACCCGTGAGGAGCAGCGTCACGATCCATCCGGCCCGACTGATGAGGCGCAGGTAGACGGCCAGGAACAAGGGAACCGACGGCTTGAACCCGATCAGCAGGATCGAGGCCAGGAACCCCAGTGCACACAGATAGAAGCCTCCGGCGCGTCTTGCCACCAGACTCGGCGGCACCGAGCGGTCCACCTCGAGATCGCGGATGCGCTCGCGCTGTTGGCCACCCTCGTCGGCGCCACCCTTCAGGAAGGCGTCCTTTACCAGTTGCGCCAGGGCCACCACCAGCACCGGCACGGCCACGGTCAGCGGAAAGAGCCCGGTGGCAAAGGGCCACTGCCACGCCGTGGCAACGGCCGCGGCCAGCAGCACCAGGAAGAACGCATCGAACAGCAGGGAGGTGGGCTTTTGCATGGGAGACCTTGGTCTCGGACTCGGGATTGGTCCCGGACTCAGGGGTTCGCGACCGCGTTCCGGCTCCGGTATCGCTGGACGGCCGGCGCGGCCAGCGCCGCCACGATCAGGAGGAACAGCACGATCACCCAGGGGCGCCACAGCCACGACCAGCCGTAGGTCAGGATCGAGATGTAGAGGTATTTCTCCACCGTGGAGCCCAATACGAAGCCGATGATGAGGGGCGGGCGCGGCCAGCCCTGCCGCTTCATGGTCCAGCCCAGCAGCCCGAAGAAGAGGAAGCAGAGGATGTCGGCCACGTGCCGCCGCGCCATGAACGCCCCCAGGAACATGATGACCAGCAGCACCGGGGCCAGAAGCTGCGCCCGGATGGTGGCGATGCGCGCCAGATGGTCGGTGAACAGGAAGCAGGTGCCGGTGCCGATGATGTTGGCCAGGGCCAGGCTCCAGGCGATGGTGAAGATCACGTCCAGGTGCTGGTTCAGCATGTCGGGACCCGGGGCGAGTCCCTGGATCTCCATGGCGCCTAGAAACAGCGCCATGCTGGTGCTGCCGGGGATGCCGAAGGCCAGGGTCGGTATCAGGCCGCCGCCGTCCTTGGCGTTGTTGGCGCTCTCGGGCGCGATGACGCCGCGGACGTCGCCGGTGCCGAAGCGTTCCGGGTTCTTCTCCGTATGCAGGGCGTGCCCGTAGGCGAACCAGTCCACCACCAGGGTGCCGAGGCCCGGGATGATGCCGATCCAGACCCCGAGCGCGCTGGAGCGGATCACCAGCCACCCGTTTCGGAACGCGTCGCGAACGCCTTCCCAGCGGCCCTTGAGCCGGCCCAGGGCGCCCGCGTCGATGCTCTTGCCCGACACCAGCAGGTCGGTGGTCTCGGCCAGACCGAACAGGCCCAGGGACAGGGGGACCACGTGGAGCCCGTCCCACAGGTAGACCTGGTCGAAAGTCCAGCGTTCCACGCTCAGGATGGGATCGGTGCCCACCGTCGCCAGGAGCAGTCCGGAGCCGCCGGCGATGATGCCCTTCATCAGCGCCGACCCGCTCAGGCTGGCCACCATGCATACGCCCAGCACGGCCATCATGAAGAATTCCGGGGAGCCGAAGGTCAGCACCAGCGGACTCAGGACGGGGATGGACAGGGTGAGCACCAGGGCGCCGAAGACCCCGCCCAGAGCGGAAACCGTGAACGCGGCCCCGAAAGCGCGGCCGGCCTCGCCGCGCCTGGCCATGGCGTGGCCGTCGATGATGGTGGCCTGGGAGCCCACCGTGCCCGGTACGGCGAAGAGCACCGAAGGAATGGTGTCCGAGGTCGTGGTCACCGCCAGCATGCCGATGATGAAGGCGAAGGCGGAAACCGCGTCCATGTCGAAGGTGAAGGGAAGCAGCAGCGCCAGGCCCGTGACCCCGCCGACGCCGGGGATGACCCCGAGCAGGAGGCCGAGGAAGACGCCGGCCAGGAGCATGAAGAGATGCGCCGGGTCGATGATCTGAAGGCTGGCCTGCGCGATGGCGTCAAGCATTGGGGGGGTCCCTGCTGAGGCAGTTTGTATGGCGTTCCGGGAATCAGAAGGCGGTCCGGATCTGGAACGCCGTACAAACTGCCTCGTCCCGAGCCGCGTGGGGGGCGTCCCGGAAATCAGAAGACGGTACTGCTGAAATTCGGCTGATCGTCCTCGCGTGAATCGCGTCGTTGATCGGGGTCACGTCCGCCCGCCGTCAACAGATTTCCGGGACGCCCCCCAAGCGGCTCTCCGCGCGTCCGCGATTTGCGCCGCGGGCCGTCCTCTCCTTCTCCTTTCTCTCTCTCAAGATACAAGGACGAACGGAAACATGGTCCCACCGCCGTTCGTCCTGAGCGTAGCGAGGCGTAGCCGAGCGAAGTCGAAGGATGTCAAGGCAATCGACCAGAGTTTGCCTGGAGTCGCGTTCCGTAAATGTGTTGACCCTGTTCCATATCTTCACCCCGTTGCCGCAAGAAGTGGTCGGCGATGAACAACTCCCCTCTCCCTCTGGGAGAGGGTGTCGGAAGGGCCGTCCAAATGGCTCGGTGATGAGTCATCGCAAATATGAAACGCAACACTAGTCCTCCTCGCTGTACAGGTTCAGGCTCTCGAGCACCGGGCGGTCGGTCACGGAGAACAGGATCGCGGGCTCGGTCCGGGAATCGTTGCGGAAGTGATGCCAGTGCCACGATGGCACCACGAAGCAGTCCTGGGCGGTCCAGCCCATGGCGGCGCCGTTTTTCCTGTCCTTGCCGGCCACGGTCGTCCCCGCGCCCTGCATCACGTGGTAGATGGTGCTGCTGGTGTGGCGGTGGGTCCGGGTCTCTTCGCCAGGGCGCAGCCACTGCACCCGGCAGTCGATGGTGGGCATGGTGGGTCCGCCGGTGACCGGGTTGGCGTATTGCAGCAGCACGCCGTCATGGGGGTCGCCGTCCGCGGCCGCCGCCAGCTCTTCCAGCACGGGCAGGGTGTCGCGCCACTTGTAGGTGTAGGGCAGGGCGCGGTTGCCCGGGTTTTCGGTCAGGGGTCGCACCGCGCCCAGGCGGTGGCGGCTGTAGCCTTCGGACCTGGTCACCGGCTGGGCCGGGCCCTCGCCGTAGTTCTCGTGGAAGTTGGCGTCCAGTTGGTTCATCAGATGCACGTCGAGCACGTCCAGCCAGACGATGTTGCCGTCGCCCTGGTTGTAGTGGTCGTGCCAGGTCCAGCTCGGCGTCAGCACCAGGTCGCCGGGCTCCATGTGCATCTCTTCTCCCTCCACCGTGGTGAACCCGGTGCCGTCCCCCTCCACCACGAAGCGCAGGGCCGCGGCCGTGTGCCGGTGGCACTCGGCCCGCTCTCCCGGCTTCACCAGTTGCACCGACATCTGGATGGTCCGGGTGGTGGACTTGAACGCCGTGAGCCCGGGGTTCACCAGTTGCACCGTGCGGCGCTTGGCGGCCTCGTCGATGTGCCCCAGCTTCACCACCTCGCCGGACTCCATCAGGCACGAATGGATCACCGGCCAGCGCCACAGATGGGGTCGCAGTTCCGGCATGGGCTGGCGCGGCTGCCAGTGGCCCGCCAGAGAGTTCTCCGCCATGATGCGGTGCAGTTCCTCCAACCGTGGATCGTCGGTATGGACGGTTTCGCTCATGTTCGTCTCCTCGGTTCCGGGCCGGACTCGGTTTTCCGGCCCCTTGGGTCCCTGCTCCCCTTCGCCCCGAGTCCTTCGACAAAGTCGGGACCGGCTCCTGGGAGTCTGCGCCGCAGAAACCCGGCATCCCGGTGCAGGGGCGGGTTTGACATCCGCCCCTGCACTGCCGCCCGATACCGGCCGCCGGGGAGGAACGGGCGCATATCTTGCTTCTATACTCCCTCCAGCGCCGCCGCTTCCGGATGGAAGAAGTCTTCGTAGTCGAGCTTCTCGCGCGTCAGGCCGAACTGGTGCGCGAACGCCATCATGGCTTCCAGCGAGCGGACGTTGTCCCGGATGTTGTAGGACCAGTAATTTTCTCCCATGACCGCCCGCTGCTCGTCGATGGCGGCGGCCACCCACGAGGTGATGAGCACCTCGGGATCGGAGCCGTAGAGCCGGTCCAGGGCCACGTCCCGCGCCTGCCGGTACGCCTTGAGCAGCGCCACCGGCGCTTCCGGGTGCTGGTCCACGAAGTCCTGCTTGAGAGTCACCATGTGGCTGATGGGGAAGATGCCGGTGGCCTTGTAGTAGTCGAGCTCCTCGGTCTTGTAGTCGCGGAAAAGCCGTCGCACGCGCGGGTCCCGCCGGCTGATGGACGGCAGCACGTTGGGCTCGATGACCGCATCCACTTCCCCCGCCAGCAGCATGTCGTCCAGCGGCCTGGCGTCCTGAGGCCCGGAAATGTGCTCCAATGGCTCCACCTCGACGTCCGCGGCCCAGCTCTCCGCCTCCGGGCCGGGCATGCACCACCGGATGCGCGTCAGGTCCACGCCGTAGTGGTTCTGGAGCGCCCCCCGCGCCCACACCCCGGCGGTGCTGCTCACGAACACGCGCTTTCCTTCCAGGTCCACGGGGGTTTCGATGCCCGAGGCGTTGTTGACGAAGATATAGGCCAGCCGGAACTTCCGGTTGGGATAGGCCGGGATCGAGACGTAGGGGTGCTTGCCCTTGCCCTTGGTGCGCATGAGACCGCCGAAGCTCGCGTCCCAGGCGTCGATGGTCTCCGGGCCGTGGAAGTCGCTGATCTCGAGATCGAAGCCCTCCACCCGGACGGCGCCGTCCACGAAGGGCCGGTTGGTGTCCACCTCGGGCTCCCTGAAGCCGAGCCGGAGCTTGGGGTTCGCCATCGGTGTGTCTCCCTTGTGTCGTCCGTCGCGCGCTGGTTACCCGTCCCGGCGATCAGCCGCCGCGGTCTCCTTCATGAAAAAGCCGAGCCTGGTCTGGGCCGGCCAGTCGTCGATCGAGAACAGGACGGATTCGCCCTGGCGCCCGTTCTCGTGGTGGTGCCACGTCCAGGCCGGCACCGCGAAGATGTCCCCCTGACGCCAATCGAGCCGTTCGCCTTCGATGACCACGGCGCCGGCGCCCTCGAATGCGTGGTAGAAGGTGTTGCTGTTGTGCCGGTGGCCGAGGGTCGTCTGCCCGGCCCGGAGGAGCTGCGCGTGCCAGGCGATGGTGGGCAGGGTCGGACCGCCGTCCACCGGGCTGGCGAGCAGCAGATGGACGCCCTCGCAGGGGTCTTCCTCTCCGGCTTCCTGAAGCGCGTCGAGCGCCGCCCGGGTCTTGGCCCACGGATAGCGCATGGGCGGCAGCGGAAAGGGCTTGCCGCCGGCCATGGGCCGCGCGAGCCCCCGGGTGCGATCGCCGTAGCCGTGGGGCTTGTGAATCTCCTGGTAGGGCCGATCGTCCGGGAGTCTTTCATTCAGGTTCACCCCGCCGTTGTAGCCGTTGTCGTATCCGTCCACGTACAGGGCCGGGGCCGTTCCCCGGTTCCAGTGATCGTGAAAGGTCCAGGACGGGCTGATGATGACGTCGCCCCGCTCCATGGGAAACGCTTCGAACTCGCATACGAACGCGGCCTCCCGGGGCGCCTGGCAAACCAGCCGCGTTTCGTTTCTCATGTTGCGGTGGCCCTGGGTGCGCTCGCCGGGCATGAGGATCTGCACGTTCATCCAGATGGGGAAGCGGGTCGCCTCGATGCCGGTGACGGAGCGCATCCCGGTCATGCCGCCGGGCCCCACGGTGACGATCTCGCCGGAGCGCATGAGACCCTTGTAGATGCCGTCCCAGCGCCAGTGGGCGCCGGCGGCGCCGGTGCGCGGTTCCGCCATGCCCTCGCGCCTCAGCCCGGCGCCCACCAGGTGGTGTCCGGCCAGGAACTGCTCGAGGTCCTCGTGGGTGGCGCCGACGTCGTTCACGGCAAACCCTCCGTGCCTGCGGTTGGCGCGGCCATGGCAGTCGAACCGGAAGCGCATCCGGACGTTCCGGCACGCGTTCGGTCGGCGGTCGCGGTGATCGAACGTTCAGGCATTCAGGCGAAAATACCGGACGCAGTTGTCCACCAGCATGGCCCGCTTCTCGCGGGCGGGCACGCCCTCGAAATCCTGCTCCATCACCGGGATGGAGTTGGGGTACTCGCTGGCCGCGTGGGCGAAGTCCGTGCCCCACATGAGCTTGTCGTAGCCGATGCACTCGCGCCGCTCGATGCCGATGGGGTCGTGCAGGAAGCCCCAGTAGTTGTGCTCGCGCAGGTACTCGCTGGGTTTCTTCTCCAGATAGCGGAGCCCCCAGAACTGGTGGATCATGGGCATGTAGCGCTGGTAGTGGTCGTCGATCTGCCACAGGCCGTACTCGAACCAGCCGATCATGGTTTCGGCCCAGTACATCTTGAGCGACGGAAAGCGGTCCCATACGCCGGCGAACGCCATTTGGGTGGCGCCGACCATGGCGTCGTTGGTGAAGCGGAAGAAGTAGTTCATGGGCTCCTTGACGTGGACGTCGGGACCGGGCTTGCGCTGGTAGGGGAACGCCGGCTCGCCCTTGCCGGAGCCCAGGTTGCCGGTGTTGTGGTTGGTCAGCGCGATGCCGAGGTCCAGGGCCGCGGCCCAGAAACGGTCGTCCTCGGACGTGGGATAGCCGCGGCCGCCCGGGAACCGGTCGAGCTTGACCCCCTTGAGGCCGAGCCTGGCGCAGTGCTCGAGCTCCCGCACCGAGTCGTCGATGCCGCTGGTGGGAATGACGCCCACGGGGATGATCCGGTCCGGCGCCGGCGCCATGTATTCCTCCGCCAGGAACTCGTTGTAGGCCCGCACCAGCTCGCAATAGAGGTCGCGGTCCCTGGCCTGTTCCAGTACGAACGAAATCTGCGAGAACACCACTTCCGCGTCGATGCCGTCCCGGTCCTGCTCCCGCAGCCGCTGCTCCGGCGGCCCGGTACCCGCACAGGTCTCGAAGGTGGGCACCTGCGTGGCCATGTCCTCCTTGTTCACCCGGACGCTCCGGGTGACGCCGATGGTGTTGGGCTCGCCGCCGTCGACGACCACGGCATCCGAGCCGTTGGGCATCCTGACCCGCCGGGGCGCGCGCTCGCGCATGGAAGCGGCCACCCGGCCGCGCCAGATGTCGGGGTTCAGGTCGATGTGGCCGTCGGCCGAAATGACGTTGTACTCACGTCCCATTCCGGGCTCCTTTCGAATGCCGGGTTGGCTAAAACCGAACGGGTTACGGCACGCCAGGTTTGCGCCGCGAGGCCGCACTAGATTCTCGAACCCACCGGCCACCTTTCCGTATATTCTTTTTGACATGTGCGGGCAAGAACCTGCCCCTTGCAATCCCTTGCAATCAGCGAGGGATGTCAGTGAAGGCGAAGATGAGAAAGATGCCGAGCCCGCCTATTGGGGGATCATGGCAAAGCACGGCGTCAGGGTACGCGGATGGGACGGAGGAGCCAAATGGACTTGTAGTAGAAATATCGGTAATATGAGCGTGGAAGTCCGGTAGCCCACGTTGCCGGGCACCTTGGCGTGGCATAAGGGCTCTTCCCGTGGTCAAGGGATACGCGAACGGAGCAACTATCTGCATTGTGGAGGTGGCAGGGTGCCGTCCATACCGGAGGAAGGATGTGGCCGCGTCCGGTGGTATACTCTGGAAACGGGGTTTCCATGCGTGGGAACTTGCCAACCCGCGCCCAGTCGTGCAGCAGCCGGTCAAGGGTAGGCAGGGTTCTTTGATGTCGAGTTGTAGGGGTTAAGCTCACAACCGTCAATTCCGCAACGAAATAAGATGGATTGGTTCGATTCATGGCGTGATGGAGGGCAAGGTAGACTGTGATTGCAACGACGCTCACCGCCGTTGAGCACCTGGACGACTACGTTGGCACACCCAGGTTGTCGCCACTCTTCATTTTGGGTGATGCGTTGAATGTCCTCAAAGAGTTTCCGTCCGACATGTTTGACTGCTGCATGACCAGTCCTCCGTATTGGGGTAAGCGGGAATACGCCAACAGCGGCATCGGACTCGAGGGCGACTATCGAGACTTCGTTAGCAACCTAAGCGCCATATGTGCCGAAATCAAACGAGTTCTCAAGCCCGTGGGTTCCTTCTGGTTGAATATCGGGGACTCTTATGCCGGCAAGAACCTCGTTGGTATTCCGTGGCGCCTTGCCATAGAATTGACGGACGGGCAGGGCTGGACGTTGAGAAACAGTGTCGTCTGGAACAAGGTCAAGGGGGGACCCGACAACACGATGGATCGTTTGCGCAACGTCCATGAACAGGTATTCCATTTCGTCAAGTCTCCGAAAGGCTACTACTACGATACCGCTTCCATTCGCAGTACACCGAAGAAGGCAAAGGTAGTCAACGGTTCGGTGGTTTCGGCGACGGGCGTCCGTGGAGTTCGTTACCGGCGACAAATCGAACTGTCCGCTGATTTGACCGAAGGGGAGAAAGAGAATGCTTTCGATATACTGGAGAAGATGCTCGGGTGTGTTCAGGTAGGCGAAATTGCGGACTTTCGTATGATCATCCGGGGCCAGCAAAGGACGACTCACTCCGACTCGGAAAAGGTTTCTGGGCGAGCCAAGGAACTTAGAGATAAGGGGTTCTACTTTCTGAAGTATCATCCTGACGGAAGCAAACCTTCCGATGTATGGGATATCCTCCCTGAAGACACTCAGAACAGGAAGACCCACTTCGCTCCGTATCCCGAAGATCTTTGCAAGATCCCGATTCTGGCCACCTCTCCAATCGGCGGTTTGGTCCTCGACCCTTTCTGTGGGACGGGTACGACCATGTCGGTTGCCAGTGCTCTTGGGCGCAAATCCGTCGGCATAGATCTCTCGGACAAGTATCTTGCGATTGCACAGGAAAGGAGCGCTCGCTCTTATAATAAACACCGGCTAGTGAGAACTGTGGGAACCATATTCGAGAAATGAGGGACGTAACCCATGATGGCAAAACAAGAAAACGCAGAAGGGTTGGCCGAGTCCGTGGAAGCCGTTCTCAATTATGCCGTGGACACCGGCGAGAAGCCGGTAACCCATACGGCTGTGCTCAACCGCGCGCCGGTGTTGCGCACGGGCAAGCACGAGGCGCGCCGGGCCATGATTCACAACGGGCGGCCCATGGCGGCGGAGTTCTCGCTGGAGCGGGAGGGGTTCGTCTTCGTCCGGCACGACACCCGCGTCATCGACTTCTACGACGAGGAAGAGATTCGGTCCGTGTACTACCCGGAGGTCGAGGCGCTGGTGAAGCGGGAGGCCGGCGCTTCCCGGGTGGTCCTGTTCGATCACACCCTCCGGGCTCAGGACGACGGCATCCGCGCCGAGCGTAAGGTCCGGGAGCCCAACCGGTCGGTGCACAACGACTACACCGAGTGGTCGGCGCCCAAGCGCGTGCGGGACCTGCTTCCGGCGGACGAGGCCGAAGCGTTGCTGCGGGGGCGGTTCGCCATCATCCAGGTATGGCGGCCGACGCGCAACCCGGTGCGGACCAATCCGCTGGCCATCGCCGATGCCCGCAGCCTGCGGACGGAGGAGCTGATTCCGTCCCAGCGCAGCTACCCCGGCCGGATCGGCGAGACCTACCAGATCACCTACAGTCCGGAGCATCGCTGGTTCTATTTTCCCGCCATGACCCGGAACGAGGCCCTTGTCTTCAAAACGTTCGACTCCGCGAAGGACGGACGGGCGCGGTTCACCGCCCACACCTCCTTCGACGACCTCACGTGTCCGCCGGACGCCCCGGCGAGGGAGAGCATCGAGGTGCGGACGCTGGCTTTCTTCGACACGCCGGCACGGTGACGCGCTGTAGCAAGCGAGGGGTCATGACGAACACGGTTACGGGACCCCATGGAGGTGCGCCATGCAGATGAAATTGTTTGATTGGCTCGGTCGCGACTTCGTCGCCCTGTCATGCGAGGGGGACCCCGGCTTGGCGGGTGATGCGGGCGTGGACGGGATTCTCGCCCGGTTCGAGGAGGGCATCGGGAGACTGGGCTTTTCCCTGGACGACACGGTGCGCACGCGCCTCTGGGGCCGGGACCGGGAAAGCCGGAATCTCGGCAGTCAGGCCCGGTCCAGGCGCATGCGTGGCAAGGCGCGCTCCGCCAGTTCCAGTTACATCGCGCCGGAGCACATCGACTCCGAGGCCAGCGTGGCGCTGGATTTTCTCGCCATGCGCTCCGGTAGCGAGAAGACGCTGGTGGAATACGATCCGCCCATTGTGCCGTTGCGTTATCTCGGGCTCGATTCCCTGGTCTTCCTCTCTGGCGTTACCTCCACCACCGGAGACCTTCCTGCGCAGGTGAACGAGGTCTGCGGGTTGATCGGGGAGTCGCTGGCCCACGCCGGGGTCTCCTGGGAACAGGTCGCGCTGGTGTCGTTCTTTCTCCACCAGGCGGAGGATCCGGCAGTGCTGAAGGACGCCTTCCAGCGGGCCGTGGAGCCCCGTCCCGGACGCACCGAGTGCGCGTTCGTGGAAGGATACTCCGCCCAGGGCAAGCTCATCGAGATCGAGGTCACCGCACGGCGTTAGTGATCCTGCTCCTGCCGTATCGGAAACGCGACCGTTCGTTGACAGCCATCCTCCATTGCTCTATGACCCGTCTTGTGTCCGAGAATCCTTTCGATGGAGTAGTCTCATGGAACGGTTGAAAGGCATCTACATCCCGTTGCCGACGCCGTTTACCGGCACCGGCGCGGTGGACGAGGACGCCGTGCTGGCGCTGACCGACTTCTACGTGGAGGCCGGCGTGCACGGCCTGTTCGTGCTGGGCACCTTCGGTCAGGGACCGGCGCTGACGCCGGACGAGCGCAAGCGGACCGCCAAGATCGTCATCGACCGGGTAGCCGGGCGCATCCCGGTGGTGATCCATGCGGGGACCGCCGACACTCCCACCACCATCGATCTGGCGCTGGACGCCAGGGACAAGGGCGCCGGCGTGGTGGGTGTGGTGCCGCCGTACTACTTCGATCATCTCGACGACGAGGTGCTGGCGCACTACGTCAAGGTGTACGAGGCCATCCGATACCCCATGTTCATCTACAACAACGCGGTCAACAGCGGCTACCGCATGACCGCGCCGTGGACCGCCCGGCTGGTCGGGGAGGTCCCGGAGGCGTGCGGCATCAAGATGTCGTTCATTCCGCTGGAGCAGCAACTGGCCTTCGTACGGGCGTTGCCTGCAAGCTGTGCGGTCTTCTCCGGCTCCGCTACGCTGATCATGCCGGGGGTGTTGTGGGGGCTGGCCGGCTCCATCCATCCGCTGACGGTGGCGGTCCCCGAGCTGCTGGTAAACCTGTGGGACGCCACCACCACCGGCAGGTTCGAGGAGGCGGTGGAGCTTCAGCGACGCGTTATCGAGTTCACCGCGGTCATCAGCGACCTCCAGCGCGCCGCCGGTCGCTCGGTCCTGCGCGAGTCGCTCAAGCTGCGGGACCTTCCGGTGGTGGATTTCCCGCGGTGGCCCACCAAGGACCTCGACAGCGAGCAGGCCGGCAGGTTGAAGAACGCGCTGGCGGCGGCCCGGGACTGAGAAGATTCTGATCAATGGCAGCAAACCCTCCGAGGCGCGGTGACGAAACCCAGGGACGGGTTTCGAACCTTGAACCGAATGATGATGCCAGGGCGGGGGGATCAAGGCGCGATGAAGCAATGCAGGGGCGGGTTTCAAACCCGCCCCTGCACGGGCCACTGCCTGGCTCCGGACAGGTGTAGCAGTGCGTATCCAACGGCACAGGGAGGAAAGCCATGAATCCCAAGGAATGGCGCAAGGAACTCGGTGAAGTTGTCAGGGAATTCTTCCGGTCCCCGGAGATGGGGCAGTTCTACGACACCCGCATCACCCTGGAGCGGGCGCGGCTCTACCTGTCGCAGTTGGGGATCTACGTCCGGCAGCGACGGCACTACTGGCCCCAGGTGGCGGCCAACTGTCCCGAGTTCGTGGTGAAGCAGCGCATCATGTCCCACGAGTACGAGGAGCTGGTGGAGGACGACTTTTCGGACCGGGGCCACCTGGACCTGATCTTCCGGCAGGGCCGGGAGGTGGGCCTCGGCGAGCAGGAGGTGCTGGACGCCGAGCCGTTGCCCACCACCCGCGCAGCCATCTACGGCTGGTGGTGGATCGCCCGGACCAAGCCGTGGCAGGAGGCGCTGGCCGCATCCACCATCGCCGAGTGGACCAACGACGACCGCCTGTTGGGGGACCTGGGCGGGGGCAACTGCGGTCGGCTGTACGAGCGCTGGAGCCGCGACCTCGACTTCACCGACGAGCAGATGCCCAACTTCACCGCCCATCGGGCCGCGGACGAGAAACACTCGGAAATGTTCCTGGACATCTTCGAGCGTTACGTGCCCCCGGGCGCGGAGGAGGGTGTGCTGGCCACCGCCCGGGAGTCCATGGACATTCACCGGGCCTATTTCGGCGGCATGGCCGCGGCCATGGGGCGGCTGCCGTAGGCGCCGGTCAGCTACCGAAACGGCGTCCTTCGACTTCGCTTCGCTACGCTCAGGACGAACGCAAATATTCCCGAGGGCACCGGTCATGAAGATGGAACTCGACGACCTCAACGATTCTTTGGCCGCGCACGACCTCTCGGGTTTCTGGAATACGCGCACACCGGAGCACAAGGACGAGGCGCCCTATCTGTGGAAGTGGCGGGAGGTCTACCCGTGCCTCATGGACGCCAGGGAGTCCGTGGGCCTTGAGCTGGCGGAACGCCGGGCCGTCCGGCTGGTGAACCCGCAGAACCCGACCCGGGCCACCTCCCGGACGCTGCTCTTCACCTTCTCGGTGGTGAACCCCGGCGAGATCGCGCGGCCGCACCGGCACAACATGGCCGCCATCCGTTTCGTGGTGAAGGGCAGCGGCGCCTTCACGCTGGTGGAGGGGGAGCGCTTCCCCATGCACGAAGGCGATCTGATCCTCACCCCCAACTGGACCTGGCACGAGCATCACAACGAATCCGACGAACCCATCGTCTGGCTCGACGGCCTGGACGGCCCGCTTATCAACGCGCTGAACGTGCTCTTCTTCGAGAACCACGACCAGGACACCCAGGGCGTGACCCGTGCCGACGGCGACGCGCAGATGCGCTTCGGCTTCGCCCGCCCGCCGGCCCACACCGCCGCCCCGGGCCGGGGCTTGCCGTTCCGCTACCGCTGGGAGGACACCGACGCTTCGCTCCACAACATTGCCGATGCCGAGGCGGATCCCTTCGACGGCCACCTGGTCCGCTACATCAACCCCGTTACCGGCGGCTACACGCTGGCGACCCTGTCGTGCGAGGCGCAACTGCTGAAGCCGGGTTGGGCGACGGGCACCCACCGCCACACCAGCACCGCGTTGTACCACGTGTTCCGCGGCCGCGGCCGGACGGCCGTGGGCGAGGGATTCCTGGAATGGGAGCAGGGCGACTCGTTCATGATCCCCAACTGGCAGTGGCATCGCCATGAGAACCCCTTCGACGAGGAGGCGGTGGTCTTCTCCATGAACGACCGGCCGGTGCTGGAAGCGCTTGAGCTTTACCGGGAGGAGCAACGTCCCGGCGGCAACGGCGCACTCTGACAGATCACGCGGGCGCCAATCATGTCCTATCCCGATCTTCAAGAGCACCTCGCCAACCTCGAGTCGGAAGGGTTGCTGCTGCGCATTCGCCATCCCATCAACAAGGACACGGAGATGCACCCCCTGGTGCGCTGGCAGTTCCGCGGCGGCATCCCGGAGGCCGAACGCAAGGCCTTCCTGTTCGAGCACGTAGTGGACAGCCACGGGCGCAGCTACGACATGCCGGTGGCGGTGGCCGCCCTGGCTGCTTCGCCCCAGGTGTACTCGGTGGGGTTGGGCCGCTCGGTGGACGAGATCCCCGAGCTTTGGGCGCACGCGCTGGCCCATCCCGTCGAGCCGGCCATCGTCGATTCCGGGCCGGTTCACGATGTGGTGCTGCAAGGGGCGGACCTCGACGTCGAGGGCGGCGGGCTGCTCCAGCTCCCGGTGCCCATCTCCACGCCGGGGTTCGACAACGCCCCCTACACCACCTGCTCCCACTGGTTCACCAAGGATCCTGACACCGGCGTCCGCAACCAGGGCAACTACCGCGGGCAGATCAAGAGTCAAAGGCGTGTGGGCATGTACGCGGGCATGCACCAGCACATCTTCCCGCACTGGGACAAGTGCCGCGAGCGGGGCGTGCCGCTGCACGCCGCGCTGGTGGTGGGGGCGCCGCCGGTGGTCTCCTACGGCACCGTGCAGAAGGTGCCGCCGGGGGTGGACGAGATGGGTATCGCCGGCGGCCTGGCAGGGGAGCCCATCCGACTGGTCCGCTGCAAGACCGTGGACATCGAGGTGCCGGCAAACGCGGAGATCGTCATCGAGGGGCTCATCAACACCGATTTCATAGAGCCCGAGGGCCCCTTCGGCGAGTCCCACGGCTACCTGCACCCGCGCACCGTGTCGCCGTTCATGGAGGTGACGGCGATTACCATGAAGCGCAAGCCGGTGCTGTGCTCGTTCATCAGCCAGGTGACCCCCAGCGAGTCCAGCGTCATCAAGAAGGTGGGCTACGAACCGTTGCTGCGCCGCTACCTGCGGGACACCGTGGGCATCAAGAGCGTGACCCGGGTGGCCATGCACGAGCCCCTCACCAACCTGCGCAAGCTCGTGATCGTGCAGATGCGCAAGCCCGCGGAGGGCGACGTCTGGCGCGCCCTCAACAGCATCGCCAACTATCAGCACGGCGTCGGCAAGATCGCCATCGCCGTGGACGACGACATCGACCCCCACAACCTCGACGCCGTGTGGTGGGCCATCTGCTATCGGTCCAAGCCGCACCAGGACGTGCTCATCCTGCCCGGCCGGGTCAAGGGCCACTCGCCGCCGTTCGAGGACGAAGGCCACCTGATCACCGCCAAGGAACTCTTCTACCAGCCGGCAACGGACTCGGGCATGCTGATCAACGCGATCCTCAAGGAGCCGTTCCCGCCCATCTCGCTGCCCAGGCGCGAGTTCATGGAGCACGCCCGGGAGCTGTGGAACCGGCTGGAGCTGCCGCCCCTGAAACCCCAGGCGCCCTGGTACGGCTATTCGCTGGGTCAGTGGGACGACGAGTGGGAGGAGGAGGCTCGGCTCGCGGTGAAGAGCGATTACCTCCGGACCGGCGCCAAGCTGGCGCGGCGCCGGGTGAAGCCGGGCTAGCAGCCTGCCGGACCCGGCGGCAAGGACCACAGTTCATGCAGGACACCCAACCATCGTCGCGTCCCGTAAAGTTCCTGAATTGTGCGCAACCCATGGCAGGAACTTACGGGACGCGACAATAGGTCCGCCGGGACACTCGCTCCGATGCCGAACCCCTCCGGAATCCGTCTCGCCTGCCGCAACTATGACGGCACCAACGCCATCATCCGCGGCTTGGTGGAGATCCCGGGCGTGGATGTGGAAGTGGTGGAACAGGTAAGCGTGCAGGGAATGTTCGCGGCCATGTTCAACGGCGAGTTCGACGTTTCCGAAATGTCCCTGGCGGAGCTTGTCTACTACACGTCCCGGAACCGGAGTGATTTCATCGGCGTGCCGGTGTTCCCGTCGCGCATGTTCCGCCACGGGTGCATCTTCGTTCGGCGTGACGCCGGCATTGAAAGCCCCCAGGACCTCATCGGCAAGAAGCTCGGCTTTCTTCGCTGGGTTCAAACTGCGGCCGTGTGGATCAGGGGGACGCTGATGGACCGATACGGGGTCACCCCTGCGAACTCCCGATGGTATGCGGCTTCGCTGCATCACTGGGACCATGGGGCCGCCGAGACATCGGTGAGATTGCCTGGAGGCGCCACCATCGAGGTGCTCCAGGGGGAGGGGAACGCCACCGAGCGGGCCGTGAAGGCGCTTCGCGAAGGACGGCTGGACATGCTGGGCGTAACCGAATCGCAACTGCCGTCTCTGTTGGCCGACGCGACGCTGAAGCGGCTGTTCGAGGACTACCGAGAGGTGGAGGCGCAGTACTTCAGGAAGACGCGGATTTTCCCGATCATGCACGTGCTCGCGGTCCGCAAAGCCCTCGCCGAGCAGCAACCCGATCTCCCGGTCAGGCTCTTCGAGCTCTTCAGCCGTGCGAAGCAATGGGCGCGGCAATGGTACGGCAGCGTGCCGAGCCTGGTGGCGGCGTGGCAGAACCACGCCCTGGAGCAGGAACGCGAGGTGTTTCAAGGCGACGCCTGCCCCTACGGACTCGAAGCGAACCGCCACGTTCTCAATACGTTCATCGAGTATTGTGAGGCGCAGGGAATCTGTGAGCGCAATCTGTCACCCGAGGAGTTGTTCGTGCCCGGCACATGGGAGCTGACGGAGGATGGGGACAAGGTCAACTGATTCGTGGAACGCGAGGTAAGCCATGGCAAGACCGCAAAGGAAGCAGGATCAGGAGCCGACGCCGTTCGACGATCTTCGCCTGTGGCTCGGGCAGGTGGAGGAGATCGGCCAGTTGGAGCGCATCTCCGGCGCTCATTGGGACCTGGAGGTGGGCGCGCTCAACGAGATGATCTGTGAGCGGCTGCCCGCCCCTCCGGCGCTCCTGTTCGAGAACGTGGCAGGCCACAACGGCAACGGGCGCGTTCTGGCCAACATGATGGAGACCATGGAGCGGACCGCGCTGACCCTCGGCCTGCCTTTGGACCTGAGCACCATCGAGGTCATCGACCGGTTGCGCACGAGATTGGGGAACCTGGCGCCGGTGGAGCCCCGGGTCCTGGCGACGGGTCCCGTGCTGGAGAACCGCAAGACCGGCAAGGACATCGACATCCTCGATATACCGGTGCCGCGCTGGCACTCGGGCGACGGCGGCCGTTATCTCGGCACCGCACATCTGGTGGTCACGCGGGATCCGGAGACCGGCGCGGAGAACGTCGGCTGCTACCGCGTCATGGTCCACGAATCCGACAAGCTGGCGCTCTATATTTCTCCGGGCAAGCACGGGCGCATGCACATGGAGAAGTCGCTCCAGGCCGGCAAGCCCGTGCAGGTTGCCATGGCCTTCGGCCAGCACCCGCTGATGTTCGTGGCCGCGTCACAGGCGGTGCCCCCGGGCATGAGCGAGTACGCCTGGGCCGGCGGGCTGGTGGAGCAGCCCCTCGGCGTCATCGAAGCGCCTCTCACCGGTCTCAGAGTGCCCGCAGCCGCCGAGATCGTCGTAGAAGGAGAGATCGTTCCCGGCGACACCCGTCCCGAGGGACCCTTCGGCGAGTGGACCGGCTACTACGCCAGCGCTCGCCGGGCCGAGCCGGTGGTACAGTTGAAGGCCCTCTATCACCGGGACGATCCGATTCTCACCGGGGCGCCGCCGTTCCGTCCCACCATACACGGCATGTACCGCTCGATGCTGCGGTCGGCCATGATCTGGAACGGCGTCGAGCAGGGCGGGGTGCCGGACGTCTGCGGCGTGTACGTGCCGCCGCCGGCCCAGCGTTTCATGATCGTCGTGGCCGTCAGGCAGCGCTACCCCGGTCATGCCAAGCAGGCCGCCCTCATGGCGGCCCAATGCCACGCGGGCGCCTATCTCGGCCGCTACGTGGTGGTGGTGGACGAGGACGTGGACATCACCAACCTGAACGAGGTGGTCTGGGCCATGTGCACCCGCTCCAACCCCGAGGAGTCCATCGACATCATCCGCCGCACCTGGAGCGGGCCGTTGGACCCCATCATCCCGCGGGACAAGAAGGGCCTCAATTCCCGGGCCATCATCGACGCCACCCGGCCCTTCGAGTGGAAGGACCAGTTTCCGGCGGTGAGCCGGATCGACGGGGAAACCCGCGACCGCGTGTCCGGCCGGTGGAAAGACGAGCTGGACCGGGTGGTGCGGGGGCACCGGGGATAGGATACCCGCGGCGCCGCCCGCGGACGGGCTCAGGGTTACGGTGGCGTGCCGCACCGTGCGACACCGGGGATAGGGATGTACGGCGCCGTTTTCGGGGGGCCGGTCCGGTCGCGACCTCGGTCACGTCCATGTCGTCACGGCGTTCAATGGAAAGGAGCATGACATGAGCGGTCCCATCAAGCTTTACGATTTCAAGACCTCGCCCAACTGTCAAAGGGTGAAGGTGGTTCTGGAAGAGAAGAAACTGCCGTACGAGGTGGTTCCCGTGGACCTTCGCAAGAAGGAGCAGAAGGAGCCCGGCTACCTGGCATTGAACCCCTACGGCAAGGTGCCCGCAATCGTCGACGGGGACACGGTGCTCTACGAATCATGCATCATCAACGAGTACCTGGAGGAGAAATATCCGGATCCGCCCCTCCTTCCCGGGGACCCCTCGCTGCGGGCGAGGATACGGATCCTCATCGACTACGGCATCAACCACACCGATTCGGGCCACCAGGCCATCCGTCAGGAAATGGCCAAAGCCGAAGGCGAGCGGGACGGCGACGCGCTGGCCGCCGCCAAGACGCTGTTCATCGATCAACTCCGACCCCTGGAGCGTGAGCTCGAGGGCAGGGAGTACATGGCGGGCGACTTCTCTCTGCTGGATGCGGCCCACGTGCCGCGGATCCTGCGCCATGTGGAATGGGGCGTCCTGCCGGACCCGAGCCTGCCGTTGTTGCATGCGTGGTGCGAGTGCATGAAGGCGCGTCCGTCCGTGCAGGCTATTCTCTAGGGTAGTGTCCTGTAGGTGAACCGCCACGGGCCGCAGATCGTTCTCCTGGGCATCGGGCACACCAACGCCCACATCCTTCACATGTGGCGCAGGGCTCCCATTCCCGGCGCCCGGCTGGTGTGCGTATCGAGCTTTGCCGTGGCCACCTATTCGGGGATGCTGCCCGGGACGTTGACCGGCCAGTATGCACCCGGGAGGCTGGAGATCGACCTCAGGAGTCTGACCGACGCCGCCGGAGCCGAGCTCGTGGTGGAGCCGGCGCTCGCCGTGGATGTGAAGGCTCGATCCGTGCGCTTCGACCAGCATGAGCCGATAGGTTTCGACCTGCTGTCCGTCGGTGCAGGATCGGTTCCGAGCACGGCCGGCATCGACGTCTCCGGCGGGGTCTGGGTCCCCGTCAAGCCCATGCAGACTTTCCTCATGCGGCTCTACGAGCGTTTGCAGGGGCTTGGCCGGCGCGGTTCGGAGGCGTTCCGGGTGCTCATTATCGGCGGCGGCGTGGGCGGCATCGAGATCGGCCTGTGCCTGCCCTCGTCCATTCGCCGGGTGCTGGGTGCAGTGCGCCATACCGTGAGCATCGTCGACGCGCGCGCGCGTATCGGCCAGGGATTATCCCCCGGGGCCTTGCGCAAGGTGGAGGCCCTGCTCGCTGCGCGCGCTGTGAACGTGATCGGCGGCAAGCGAGTGAGACGGGTCGGCGACGACGAGGTGGTCTGCGCCGACGGCGACCGCATCCGTGCGGACCTGGTGGTGCTGGCCGCCGGCGCGGCGCCGCCGGCGGTGGTGGAAAGCATGGCGCTGCCGAAAGACCCGAGAGGGTTCCTGCTCACCCGCGACACCCTCCAGTCGACGGCAGCGGCGAATGTGTTCGCGGTGGGAGACAGCGGCGCCGTCGAGGGGGCCGGCGCGCCCAAGGCGGGAGTGTACGCGGTCCGTGAGGGGCCGGTTCTCTGGCGCAACATCGGCGCCCTGACGCGCGGCGAGGCGCTGGCTCGCTATGAGCCGCAGCATGACTTCCTGCGGCTCCTCAACACCGGCGACGGCAAGGCGCTGATGGACTACAAGGGATGGGCGATCCACGCCCGCTGGTGCTGGCTCCTGAAGAACCGGATCGACGGCCGTTTCATGGCACGGTTCCGCGTCACCCGCAAAGTTTAGCGAATCAGAGCGACGACCAGCGGTGTCCACTGGTTGTCCAATGAGAAGTCCGCAATCGCTGTTAATCCCGTCCCGGCTCTCGTTCTCCGGTCCTCAGCCTTCGCTCCCAATCGTCCTCGCGATTGGTGACCATGCTCTCCATGCGACGGATCCGACGGTCGAGCTGGCCGGAGGTGCGGCGCAGCCGGTGCAGTGCGATGGTGCGCGAGTGCGCGTAGCTGTTGTAGAAGTCCTGCTCTCCCTCCGTTTGCAGGGGCAGCACGGGCTCCGGCTTCAGGACCAGAGCGGCCAGCAGATAGAGGCCGGCCACCGGCCACAATCCGGTGCTGATCAATATGATGACGGCGATCACGCGAATCCAGAACACCGAAACGTCCAGGTATTCGGCGAGACCGCGGCACACTCCCAGGATCAGTCCTCGACGGGAGCGATAGAAGCGGGCCCTTGGATGGCTCTCAATCATGGTCGCGTTCCTTTCTGTCGAATAGAATGGTCTCCAGGGATTCCACGCGGTCCTCGAGCTTGTTCAGTCCCTGGTAGATCTCCTGCACCAACCTGGCTTCGTCGCCGTGCATGGTATCCCCGGCGCCGTTGTTCCGGAGCGCCTTGACGGCCCACACCACCGCCGCAATCAATATCGCTCCCAGGATCAGGAAGATCCCGAACACTCCCAGCACGATTCCCACCACGCTTTCCATTGCGCCTTCCGGTCCCATGGATCGCCGGCCCCGGGTTACGTCTCCGCGCTTCAAGCGTCAGAGCGCTTGGCCGCGTCCTTGATCGCGCGCAGTTCGGCTTCGATCTCTTCGTCCTTCTCCAGAAGGGCGAACTCATCCTCGATGTCCGGCTTCCGCGCAAGGTTGACCAGGTCGGCCTCGGCCTCCATGCGCTCAATGCGGTTCTCGAACTGCTCGAAACGCAGCATGGTGTCGGCGCTGTCCATCTTCCGGATCCCGGTTTGCGCCCGTTTCCGTTTGTTTGCCTGGAGGTGGCGTTGTACGAGGATGCGTTGTTTCTCCCTCGCTTTCGCGAGCTTGTCCTCCAACTGGCCGATGTCCGACTGGTATTGTTCGACGACGGCGGAACATTGGACGGCCTCGCTTTCCAGCATTTCCGAGCGTTCACGATAGCGCCGTTTTTCCATCAGCGCCTCACGGGCGAGGTCCTCACGTCCACGGGTCACGGCGAGGGTCGCCTTTTCTGCCCACCGACTCATGCGTCGTCTCGCTTCGTCGTGCTCGCGCTCGATCTTCTTGCGCGTCGCCATCGCTCCGGCGCAAGCGACCTTGATCTCGATCAAGGTATCCTCCATTTCCTGTATCATCAACCGGACAAGTTTCTCCGGGTCCTCCGCCTTGTCCAGCATCGAGCTGATATTCGAGCTGATGATGTCGCTCAGGCGCGTAAAGATTCCCATTTGACCCCTCCCTTGCGAATTAGTTGGAACCATGTGCCATTCCTGTAATGCATGAAGGATGCCAAGGGGCCACAAGACTTGTAACCTCTTGTTTTCACTCAATTTAACGACTTTGCAAGCCATGCGGTCTCTGGTGGAAAAAGCTATTTATTAGTAGATTAAGCTATAGTATGGTTATTTTGACCAATTACGATTTCGAAGATCGAGACAGGACACCTTGACGTTCGAAAACGCCATGCCCGAATCGTACACCGAGCCGGTAGGACAGTCTGACGCCTTCCTGGATTTTCAAGAGCGGCTGTCTCGTGTCGCCAAGGTCGACCGTCCGGTCTTGTTGATCGGCGAAAGGGGAACCGGCAAGGAACTGGCGGCAAGGAAGCTACACTACCTGTCACAGCGTTGGCAGGGACCGCTGGTTCCCTTGAACTGCGCGGCATTGGCGCCGGCGCTGCTGGAGTCCGAGCTGTTCGGCCACGAGGAGGGCGCCTTCACCGGCGCACACCGGCGACGGACGGGACGGTTCGAAACGGCAGGGGGCGGGACGCTTTTCCTGGACGAAATCGCTCAGATTCCCATGGAAGTCCAGGAGAAGATTCTCCGGGTGGTGGAGTATAGCAGTTTCGAAAGGGTGGGGTCTTCCCAGTCCATTCAGGTGGACGCGAGAATCATCGGCGCGACCAACGCGGACCTGCCTTTATTGGCCCGTCAGGGTCGCTTCAAGCGCGACCTGCTCGATCGGCTCTCGTTCGACGTTCTGTTCATCCCACCCCTGCGGGCTCGCGGCGAGGATATCCTGTTGTTGGCCAATCACTTTGCCGCGCGGATGTCGCACGAGTTGGGCTGGCGGAGCCTCCCTCGGTTCAACTCCGGCGTGGTCGCGCAAATGGAAAGCTACCGCTGGCCCGGCAACGTGCGCGAGCTCAAGAACGTCGTGGAGCGGGCGGTGTATCGATCCGGCGCCCCCACTATTGACGAGATCGTCTTCGACCCCTTTGTCTCGCCTTTCGGGGTGGTCGCGCAGGGCGGGGTCGAGGCTCCGGCGCCGTCCCCGCAGGCCGGTACGCCCGAGGGTGCGGACAAGTCGATGGATGAGGCGGTGAGAGAGCTCGAAGTGCGAATGATTCGGGAGAGCCTGGTGGCGGCAAGGTACAACCAGCGCCAGGCGGCAAAGGCTCTCGGGTTGACCTATCATCAGTTCCGCGGCCGGTGGAGGAAATACCGGGAAGAGCTGAGCGCCGAGGATGGCTGATGGATGCCGCTACGCGTGTTTTCGGTCTCGGCCCCGGTGGGTCGGGATGCGCCGGGCCCTGACCGCTCGCGCAAACGGGCAAGGCCCCCCGGACTTCCGGGGGGCCTTGCCCGTTTGCAGTTGAGGAACTACTCTCCGAAGCCGCTTCCGGAGCCGTCGGGCAGGTTGTGCCAATTGTTGAAATTCTTGGTAGTGCCGCCGACGATTTTGGCGGCCTCGGAGTCATCGATAGGGCGGTTCTCTTCCTTGACATTCTCGGCTACCGCCGCTTCCTTCTCTTTCTCCGATTCCTGCGTGCTCATTTTGTCCATCCTCCTTCAACGTGTTCCTTGTCCAGCCAAACATGCTCAGGTGCACCTGCCATGCTGGCGATAAGTGGCCCGTATCCGCATCTAACACACTTTTCCCTTGCGTTGTCAACCGTTTTCGCAGCACTACTTCCTGGCGGCAGAGCAGAGCAACTGGCCAATCCGCCGGTTTTCTCGCCGTCGGCTCCGTTGCTCCTCCCACACTACGTGTGGACCAGTTGGCGGCGGGACAGGGCGGCGAAGACGCCGTCGCGCTCCATGAGCTCGTCGTAGCGGCCGCTTTCGACGATACGCCCGCCTTGGAGCACATGGATCCGGTCGACATCGCGGATCGAGCTGAGCCGATGGGCGATCACCACGCGGGTGACGCCGAGTCGCTTGAGCGATGCCTGGACCGCGGCCTGGGAACGATTGTCCAGCGCGCTGGTGGCCTCGTCGAACAGCAGGATGCGCGGCTTGCGGGCCAGCGCGCGAGCGATCAGCAGCCGCTGCTTCTGCCCCACGGAGAGCCCCACGCCCCCTTCGGGCAGCAGCGTGCCCATACCCATGGGCATGGCCCGGATGTCTTCTTCGAGGGCGGCGGCTCGCGCCGCCGCCCAGGCCTCACCGGGGCTCAGCGGGGAAATGCCCGCGATGTTCTCGAAGATGCTGCCGGCGGTGATCTGGCCGTTCTGCAGTACCACGCCCATGCGTCCGCGCACCACGCCCAGATCGAGGCTCGAAAGATCGTGTCCGTCCAGAAACACGGTTCCCGAAGTCGGCCGCTCGAAGCCTAGCAGCATGCGGTAGAGGGTCGATTTCCCGCAGCCGGAGGGCCCGACGAACGCCACGTAATCGCCTTGGCCAATGCGGAACGACACGTCGTCGATGATGTTGGCGTCGTCGGAGCGATAGCGGAAGCTCACGTTGGCGAACTCGATGTCCCCCTTGAGATCGCCCGGGTCGATGCCGCCGTCCGCGGTCTCGGGGCGGGCATCGAGGATCGGCTGGGCGCGCTCCACCAGCGGGATAATGCCTACGACCGTGGTCACCGCCACCATCATCCCCACCGTCGCTCCGGTCAACTGCCCGAACGCCGCATTGAAGGACAGAAAGGATGCAAGATCGAAGGACGGACCCCCTGTCTGCACGATCTCGTGATGGACGGAAGCGAAGATCGCGATCAGGGCCAGAGGCTGAAAGACGCCGATGACGACGTGCTGGCCCGCGCCCCAGCGAAGCGCCGCCAGCGTCTCCCGCTTTTGCTCGGCGAAGCGCTGTGCCCAGCGCGCGAACGCGTAGCTTTCGGCATTCGCCACCCGAAGTTTGGCGAGGCCGCTGATCATCTGGAAAACCATTCCGTTGACGGCGCCCTGGGCGCGGAACGCCGTGCGGTAGTGGCGCAGTTGGCCCCGTGAAAGGATCCATATGGCCCCCGCCAGGACCAGCAGCAGGCCGCAGACGTACAGTGCCAGCGCCCGGCTATAGAAGAACAGCAACGCCAGACTGAAGATCGAGAAGATACCGCTGGTAGCCGCCTGCACCGAAGCGGCGGCGAGAACCCTGCGGATCTCGCTGATCCCGTTGGCCCTGTCGGCGAGATCGCCGACGGTGAACTCCCGGAAGAACGGCGCCTGCAGGGAGAGCAGCCGGCTCCAGAGGGCGCTCTGCAGGCGCTCGTCCATCAAGCCCTCGACGCGCAGAAGCGCCAGTCCGCGCACCACGGCGAAGACCGCGTTGCCGAAAGCCACCAGCAGCAGGGCGCCAAGAGCGGCGATCCAAAGCGGGACGTCCGCGCGCGGGATGATCCGGACCAGCAACTGTCCCGTCAGGATCGGGATCAGCAGCGCGGCAAGCCCCTCCAGAATGCCCACGGCAAGCAGGGTGCGGAGGTCCCGGGCGCGCTGGTGCAGGGCGAAGCGCAGCACGGTCTTGCCGTCGTCGAGGCGGTCCGGGAGCGGCGCGTAGAACATCAGCCCGCGGGGTGAGATGTCGGCCGCGGTCCTCTCGTCAACGGTAAAGCTGGCGCCGGTTTCCGGGTCCACGGCGCGGTAGGCGCCGCGGTTGTCGGAGAGAAGTCCGAGGGGTTTCTCCGGACCGTCCTTGCCGGCGGTGAAGCCCACCAGCGAAGGACCGTCCCGCCGCCACCAGTCGGCCGCAAGGGCGATCCAGCGCGTCTGAATGCCGGATCTGCGGGCCAGCATCTGGATCTCCTCGGTGGGACTGCGGGCGTTCCCGGAGTGGGCGGGAATGCTCAACGACGCGCCGCAGGCCGCGGCCGCCAGAGCCGCGGCCGTTTGCAGCGGCGTGCGGCCAACCGCACCGTCAACCGCGCCGTCCGCGGCCACGTCCAGAATCCGCTCGAAGCCGCGCAGCGCCCCGGATACGGATGCGCGCCGGGCTTCGTGGGCTCGGTGGCGGTGTATCTCGGCGTCCTCGGCGTCCTCGGCGTCAGCGAGGATGGCGAAACCGAGCACGCGGGTGCTGAAGCGGTCGAATCCGGGCCAGAGCCGTCCGGTGACCAGGGCGGTGGGGGTGTAGACCGCCGACACCTGGGCGTCGATGTCGATCTCGATCCAGGTGCGCTCGGTCACGGGCAGGAGCGGCTCTCCTTCCGCCACGATCAGGTCGCGGCGGCCGACCAGGCGCAGCGGCGCGTTCGCAGAGACCCAGATGATGTCGTTGTGCTGCGCGCTCAAGGCAGAGCCCGAGGGATAGGGTACGTCCGGGTCGGCTTCGAGCAGCAGGACGTCTCTCGGCGGCGGGCGATGGCGGACCAGGAATTCCGAGAGGTGGGCGACCCATTCGTCGATCCAGCTCGTCGCAGCGAGGTCGAACCCCTCCGAGGCGATGCCGCCGCGCTCGCCTTCGACGATCACGGCGTTCAGGGAAGGCACCGCGACAAGGCCGAAGACACGTCGCGGGTGCGCCGGATCCTCGATCCGGACGCTGCCGAAGGCCATCTCTCCGGCAGCGACACGGGCCACGAAGCGCCGCCGGCCAGCGGCCTCGCCCTCGCTCAACTCGACGGCGAAGACATCCACATACCCCTGCTCCACGAAATGGACGCGGGCGGGGTCATCCATGGGAAAGGGCCGATGCGCGCCGGTCTCGATCCGGACGCCGCGGATGCGTTCGATGAGGGGGGCGTTGCCCATGACATCAACCCGAAAGCACCAGCTTACGATAGAGCCCGTCTTCCTCGATCAGGCCGTCGTGCGTGCCGCGCTGGACGATGCGGCCGCGGTCGAGAACGACGATCTCGTCCACGTCCCGGATGGTGCTGAGCCGGTGGGCGACGATCAGGCAGGTGCAGCCGCGCTGTCGGAGTCGGTCGTCGATTTCCACCTCCGTTACCGGATCGAGCGCCGCGGTGGCCTCATCGAGCACGAGTACCGTGGGGTTGCGTGCGAGCGCACGGGCGAGTTCCAGGCGTTGACGCTGTCCGCCGCTGAAATTGCGCCCGCCCTCGTCGACCGCGGAGTCGTATTTCAACGGCCGCGCCGCGATCACGTCGTGGATCGCAGCGTCGCGCAGGGCCTGGATGATATGGCGTTCTTCGATGGTCGGGTCCCACAGCGCGACGTTCTCGCGCACGGTTGCCTCGAACAGGACGATTTCCTGGTCCACGTGGGACACCATCGTGGCAAAACGAGAGGGCGGAATGTCGTTCAGGTCCCGTCCGTCGATGCGCACGCTGCCGGACCAGGGCTTCAGCAGACCGCAGATGAGCCTGGCGATGGTGGACTTGCCGCTGCCGGAGCCGCCCACGAGGGCCACGCGCCGTCCCGGCCGAATGGACAGGCTGAAGTCCTGGATCAGCGGCGGCTCCGTGGCGTTGTAGCCGAAGGTGACTTTTTCGAGATCGACGAAGCCGCGCGGCGGCGAGGCCCCGGATTCCGGCTCGCGCTCGTTCAGGCCTCGAGCGGTACGGTCGTCTGCGGCGTAGTGCAGCACGTCGTCGAGCCGGGCGATGTCGCCCTTGATGGTCTGAAGGTTGGCGCCGAATCGGACGAGCCCCTCGACCGGTTGCGAGAAGCTCAGGGTCAGGCTTTGAAAAGCGATCAGTCCGCCGATGGTAAGGGCGCCGTCGAGGATGCGCAGACCGCCGAAGCCCAGGACTGCGATCACCGTGAGCAGGGAGAGAAGCACCGGAACGACGTTCGCGAGGACCGTCACCAGGCCGAGCCGCTGCTGGGCCACCAGGGCGTTGGCGTGAATGCCGGACCAGCGCGCGAAGAAGTCGCCCTCGGCGCCGTTGGCCTTCAGCGTCTCGATGATCTGAATGCCGTTGAAGGACGCTCCGGCCACTCGGCCCTTCTCCTTGAGCAGCCGGCGGTTGGCATTTTCCCGGGCGCGCGCGGCGAGGCGCAGCACCAGGAGGTTGATGGCGACCGCGGTCAGCGCGATGACGGTCAGCGGCACGTCGTAGGACAACATCACCGCGGCGTAGACCACGACGGACAACAGGTTGATGGCGTTGACGGCCAGTTCGCCCGAGATCAGCCGCGCCACCAGGTCGTTGGACAGCACCCGGCTGGCGATGTCGCCGGCATGGCGCTGGCTGAAGAACGACATTGGCAGGGTGGCCACATGCCAGAAGAATCGGGCAGTCGTAACGATGGACAGCTTGGTCTCCATGCGGGCGAGCAGGGTCCGCTGCAACCAGATCAGGGCGCCTTGAGCCGCGGCGGCCAGCGCCAGCCCGATCAGCAGCGGCGTCACCCAGGAACTGTTCTGCCGGATCAACACATCGTCGATGAATACCTTGATGATGGTTGGAACGGCCACGCCGGGAACCACCAGCGTCAAGGTCGCCAGGGCGGCGAAAACGAGGGGCTTCCACGCCTTGCCGAAACGGCTCTTCAGGCCATGCACCACGTTGGGCCGTGCGCCGCCCCGGCGGAACTCCGGTCCCGGCGCGAAACCGAAACAGACGCCGGCAAAGCTTTCGTCGAACTCCTGGAGCGAGAGTCGTCGGGGGCCCTCGGCCGGGTCGTTGACATAGACCTTGCGCCCCTTGATTCCCTCGAGCACCACGAAATGGTTCTGCTCCCAGAAGACGATCATCGGGAAGGGAACGTCGAACAGATGCGCCCGGTCGCTACGGAAACCCTTGGCCACGAGGCCGTACTCCCGGGCCGCGCGCAGCATGCTGGCGGCGTTGGCGCCGTCGCGCGACACGCCGCAGCGCACCCGCAGCACCTCGAGCGGCACCCAGCGGCCATGATACGCGAGGATCATGGCCAGGCAGGCGGCGGCGCACTCCGTGGTCTCCATCTGCAGGATGGTGGGGGTCGCGCGCCGTCCGTGGCGCTTGAGGTTGGCTCGAAGTTCCGGGGCCGCCTTCAAGGGTCCAGCCTTTCCTTGACCCACGGGACCACCAGCGTGAGAGGCGGCTGGCTCGCGACCTTGATCTCGACGCGGGCCAGCGTCCCGGGCGTGATGTCCACGTTTGCCGCCTGCGGCGAGGTCCAGGCGAACCCGCTGGCGGTGGATGCATCGGGCGTGAGCGCGACACGGCCGGGGTAGGGCGGGCCGCTGCTCGAGAAGGTCCTGGCAAGGTCACGGTTCCGCAGCACGGCGATCATGCCGTCGAGGCTCGCGGGAAACTTGGAGAGGCTTTCGATGGTGCCGATCATGGAACCGAACTCCTCGCGCCGCACGGTGGCGGGAGACACCAGGGCCGGCATGCCCGACTCGACGCGTTTGCCGTCCGCCGGGGACACGTAGATCAGCACGTCAAGGCCGTCCCCGCCGGTCTCGATGCTGAGCACGGACTCGCCCGCCTCGAGCGTGGCGCCCACCTGCGCCTTGCTCTCGGTCACACGTCCCGAGACCGGCGCGCGGATGCGCCATGTCTCGATCAGCGCCGCGATCTCATTGGCTCGCCGCCGCGCCTGGGTGTATTCCGCCTTCACTTCCGCGATGCGCGCGTTGATCTCGTTCCGACGCCGTCGTTCGCCTGCGTTGAGCTCGTCGCGCCGACGCATGATGTCGAACAGGTTGCGCCGGGCCAGGTCCACCGCCCGCTCGCCGTCCTCCACCACGGTACGGGCCACGAGGCTCTTCCTGAACAGGTCCTGATTGCCCTGCATGCGCTTGCGCGCGGTCTCCAAAAGGTCCTGGCCGGCGCCCTCGAGCTCCTTCAGCCGCGCGCGCTCCCTGACCATGTTGCGCGCGGCCAGTCGGTTTTCTTCCCTGGCTTCCGACTCGCGGTCCTGGAGCACCTGCCTGCGTTCTTCCGCCGCCGCCAGCGCGCCGGCGTAGCGTTCCATCGTCTCCGCGTCGGTGATCTCCGCCACCACCTCGCCCTTCTCCACCGTGGCGCCCACCGCGGGGATGATACGGGACAGCCTGCCGTCGCCGGGGGAGGTTGCATCGAAGACCATGCCGCCGCGGCCGAGAATGATTCCCTCGGCCCGTACGTAGGTTGAAACCTCGCCCCAGATGGCCCATACCACCACAGCGGTCATCAGGATCATCAGGACACAGAGCGCAAGCCATTCCCTGGCCGTCGTCACGTAGAGGACGCGGTCGAGATGTTCCGGGGTTCCGAGACGTTCCGCCGCGTCGTGTCGAGGGGGCTGCGCCATGGATGCGATGGAAGGGAGTCGATTCGTGGACGGTAAGGATCGTATCGTGACGTTTGGCGGCGGGCCCGGTATGGTGTCCTGAATCAACCGTGGACAGCGTTTTGTTATTTTATGGGCCTGTCTGTTATTGTACCCTCCCTTATGGGCCTGTCAACTTCAGCCGGGCCGACGTTCTCGGCCCTCCTCGCCGCCCACGTCGCGGCCGGCTCGGTTGCGCTGGCCGCCGCCGATGCGCGTTTTTACCGCGCCGCGCGGTCCGACGGGCGGCGCATCGCCCGGCACCTCACCCACATGCTGGCGGGAACCATCGCCACCCGCGAGCGCTGTTTGGCGGGCGATAAAGAGAGATGTATGGGTTCGCCAAGATGACCCACATCATATTTCCGGTGGTTCTCTCGGGCGGCGCCGGGACCCGGCTCTGGCCGCTTTCCCGAGAGCTCCATCCCAAGCAGTTCATTCCGCTGGTGGAGGACCATACGCTGCTGCAGGCGACGGTCCTGCGCCTTGCCGCCATCGAAAACCTTCGCGGTCCCATCCTGGTTTGCAACGAGAGCCATCGGTTCATGGTGGCAGAGCAGCTCAGGGCCATCGGCGTAACCCCGTCGGCGGTTCTGCTGGAGCCGGTGGGGCGCAATACCGCGCCTGCCATCGCCGCGGCGGCGTTGGCAGCGCGCGCGCTGGTTGCGGGCGGCGAAGACCCCATCCTGCTGGTGCTCCCGGCGGACCATATCATCCGGAACGAAAGCCGGTTCGCGAGCGCGGTTCGAGCCGCGGTCCGGGAAGCCGTTTCCGGAAATCTCGTGACGTTCGGCGTGGCCCCTGCCTATGCGGAAACCGGGTACGGATACATCAAGGCGGCGGGTCCCACCGGCGTGAGCGAGGGCGCTCGCAGGGTCGAGCGGTTCGTCGAGAAACCGGACGCTGCAGTCGCTGCCGGCTACGTTCAAGACGGCGGCTACTACTGGAACAGCGGCATGTTCGTATTCACGGCCGACCGGTACCTGGACGAACTCGGCGCCGGCGCCGCGGAGATTCGTAGCGCGGTTACCGCGGCCTACCGGGACGCGGTGCAGGAACTCGGATTCAGGCGGCTGGATGCGGGGTCTTTCGCCGGATCGCCGGCGGTCTCGGTGGACTATGCCGTCATGGAGCGCACCACCGGCGCCGTGATGGTGCCTCTCGACGCCGGCTGGTCCGACGTGGGCTCGTGGGCCGCGCTTTCGGACCTCGCCGAACGGGACGATGCCGGGAACGCGACTCAGGGCGATGTGATCCTGGAGGGCGCCCGCAATACTTACATCCGCGGCGGGGACCGGGTGGTGGCCGCGGTGGGCGTCACCGATTGCGTGATCGTGGACACTGCCGACGCGCTGCTGGTTGCCGGCAAGAACGCGCTCAAGGACGTGGCGAAGGTCGTGGAGCGGCTCGAACGCGACGACCGGGAAGAACACAGAGACCCTCGCAAGGTATTCCGGCCCTGGGGAACGTTCGATTCCGTGCACCGCGGGGAGGGCTTCAAGGTCAAGCACATCGTGGTCAACCCGGGCCATCGGCTGTCTCTGCAATCGCATCGACACCGCGCCGAGCACTGGATCGTGGTGCGCGGCGCCGCGCGAGTGACCCGTGGAGACGAAACGTTCCGGTTGTCGGAGAATCAGTCGACCTACATTCCCCCGGAAACGAAGCACCGGCTGGAAAATCCCGGCAAAACGCCGATGGAGATCGTCGAGGTGCAATCCGGCAGCTATCTGGAAGAGGACGACATCATCCGTTACGAGGATACCTACGGCCGCGCAGACTCGAATGCTCCGAAGGATGACGAGTAGAGACGTCCTATAAGGACGCCCTGACCCGGCCTGGCCGGAATCCGACCACGGCGAGCTACAGTGATGAAGCCCCCCGAGCCCGGCCCGAACCCACAACCGCCGGTGGCGAAGCGCAAGCTGCCCCTCGGCATCCAGACCTTCCGCAGGATCCGCGAAGAGGGCCACTACTACGTAGACAAGACCGGTTACATCCGGCGGCTGTTGGACGGCGGCACACGCTACTTCCTGTCCCGCCCCCGGCGCTTCGGCAAGAGCCTCCTGGTAGACACCATCAAGGAGATGTTCGAGGGTGGCGAGGAACTGTTCCGGGGGCTCGCTGCCGAAAACCACCGGGCCTTGTCGGCCGGCCACCCTGTCGTGCGCCTGGACTTCAGTGGCGGCGACTTCACCCGGCCCGAGAACCTGCACAGGAATACCATGGCGCAGCTTGGCGCGCTCGAACGCCGGGCGTCCGTGGTCGGGGAGCACGACGGCGCGCCTGAGCGTTTCGCCCATCTGATTCAGACCCTGCGAGAGCGCGCCGGGCGACCCGTCGTCGTGCTGGTGGATGAGTACGACAAGCCGATCCTGGACGCGCTGGAGAAGCCGGACGTGGCCCGCGCCAACCGCGACTTCCTGCGCGGCCTGTACGGGAGCATCAAGTTCTGCGACGCCGACATCCGGTTCACACTGCTCGCGGGTGTGAGCAAATTCTCCAAAGTCAACCTGTTCTCGGGCCTCAACAACCTCGTCGACATCACCCTGGACCCGCGCTACTCCGCCATTTGCGGGTACACCGAGGCGGACCTGGACGCGGTGTTCGCGCCCGAACTGCCGGGGCTGGACCGGGACGAGATACGCGACTGGTACGACGGCTACTGCTGGCGGGGAGACGAGCGGGTCTACAACCCCTTCGACGTGCTGCTGCTGTTCGAAACGCGCGAGTTCAAGGCGCACTGGTTCGAGACCGGGACGCCGACGTTCCTGATCGACACGCTGGTGAAGCGCGGCGTCGGTTCGCTGGAGCTGGAGGACGTGGTCGGAGACGACGCCATGCTGAGCGCCTTCGACGTGGACGCCATTGCCACCGAGGCGCTGCTGTTCCAGACCGGCTACTTGACCATCCAGGAGGTGGAGAACCTGGGCGGCGAGTCCCTCTATCGACTTGGCTATCCCAACCGGGAAGTGCGGCAGAGCCTGAACCGCAGCCTGCTGCGTCATCTGGCGGAGGACCCGTCGCGCACGGCGCGGCACGGCGTCCGGTTGCACCGTCTGCTTCGGGACAACGACTTCGAGGGCATGGGGAAGCTGTTCCGGTCGTTCTTCGCCGGCATTCCCTACCAGTGGCACGTGAGGAACGACATTGCCGACTACGAGGGCTACTACGCCAGTGTGTTCCACACCTGCTTCCTGGCGCTCGGGTTGGACGTGCAGGTAGAGGACAGTGGCAGCCGAGGTCGCGTGGACATGGCGGTGCGGTTCAACGGCAACGTGTACCTGTTCGAGTTCAAGGTGGTGGAGCGGGACGCCACGCGAGCGGCCATGGCGCAGTTGAAGGCCAAGCGCTATGCCGACAAGTACCGCCACCTGGGCTGGCCGATCCATCTGATCGGCGTGGAGTTCAGCAAGGAGACGCGTAACGTCGTGGCCTTTGAAGCGGAGCAGGCTTGATAGGTCCGGGAACAGCGGGATGTCGATCGATGGCATGGTCGCCATGACGGCGTCTCCCGCCGGATACACTGCTCCGGTCAATCTGCTTGGGACGCTTGTCGGCGGACAACAAGGGTCGATCCGAGGTTGACGCGGGTCGCCGAATTGAAGGCGTGCGGTGCAACTACGACAATGGGGGTTATCGGAAGTAACAAGGAAGAGAGACGGACATGACCGAGTTTGAAACCGCCAGCCTCGCCGTCCGGGAATGGACCCTTTGGGTGACGGCCTCGCTTCAGGCTCTCGCCGTCGGGGCCATCCTCCTGGGCATTTGGCAGATGCGCCGGGCCGGAGACCAGAGAGAGAAGCGGGAAGATCAACGGCACCGGGAAGTCATGCGCGCATCCGATGCCCGCCACGCCGAAGCCATGCGCGCATCCGATGTCCGCCACACCGAAGCCATGCGCGCCTTGGATGGCCGCCACGCCGAAGCCATGCGGTCACTCGAAGCGCTCATCAAGGGCATGGAGACCGTCAGCCGGGGCATCGAGACCGTCATCGAACGCACGGCGCCGGGGCCGAAAGCAGGGAGCCGGGCATAGCCTGGGCCTGGGAGACATCAAGGTCGCAATCGAGAGGACCGGGGGCCGGGCCTGAACGCCCGATCCCGGAAGGAGTGCTGCGTGACGAAACTGAAGACTCCCCTGTGTGATGTGCTCGGGATCGAGCATCCGGTTATCCAGGCGGGAATGGGTTGGGACAGCCGCGGCTCCACGACTCCGCCGAAGCTGGTGGCGGCGGTGTCGAACGCAGGAGGTCTGGGGGTCATCGGCGGAAGCCCGCTGCAACCGGAATTCATACGGGAGCGCATCCGGCGGACCAGGGAGCTGACGGACCGGCCCTTTGGCGTGGACATCACCCTGCCGAGGCTGGCGCAGACACCCTATGCGGACGTCGGCAACGTCAGGGAGTTTCTGGAGCGGACGCATCCCGAGCACGTGAGCTTCGTGCGCGAGGCCATCGAGGAGTTCGGGCTCGAGACGCAAGGCCCCGATCCGTGGTCCAAGGTGAAAACGCCGGACATGGTGCGGCGCCAGTTGGACGTGATCCTGGAGGAGGGGGCGCCGGTCCTGGCGGTGGGTCTGGGAGATACCGCGGCAGTGGTGCCCCTGGCTCATGCCCGGGGCATGAAGGTCCTGGCCCTGTGCGGCAACGTGAAGCAGGCGGTGGGGCATGCGGCCAACGGCGTGGACGTGATCGTTGCCCAGGGTTACGAGGCGGGGGGCCACACCGGCAGGATCGCGAACTTTCCCCTGATCCCCCAGGTGGTGGACGCGGTGCGTCCGACTCCGGTGGTGACCGCCGGGGGAATCGCCGACGGCCGCGGCCTGGCGGCTGCACTGAGCCTGGGCGCGGTGGGGGTCTGGTGCGGGACGGTCTTCCTGGCGAGCCGCGAGAGCGAGATCCACGACGATTACAAAAGCCAGCTCATCCAGGGGAGGACCGAGGACTTCGTGCTCGATCGTTATCCCAGCGGCAAGCCGAGCCGCCACTACCGCAGCCCGGTGATCCGGAAGTGGGAGGCGTCGGGCTTGCAGGCTTTGGAGATGCCGTTTCAGGGCGTGCTCAACGATCAGTTCCGGGTGGCCGCCGAAAGCGGCAAGCGGGTAGACGTCATGAGCGTCCCGGGAGGACAGATAGCAGGGCTGCTGGGAGAAGGGGACGTGCGACCCGCCGGCGAGATCGTGGAGACCATGGTCCGCGAAGCCGCGCAGGCGCTCAGAGCCGGAGCCGCCCTGGCGGCGGGTGACGGTGGGTCCGAATGATCCGGGAGCGCATGAGCAGGCTCACAGGCAACGGGTTGACACCTTCGTGAGCGTTTCACTTCAACCGTAACGTGAGGACAGGCAATGGATATCGATCCGGTCAAGTATGAAGTCTTTCTGCATCGGCTGTGGGCCATCGGCGAGGAAGGGCGCCAGACCCTCCAGCGGGTCACGGCTTCTCCCATCGTGGCGCAGGGCGGCGAGGTCATGAGTTCGTTCTACGATACCGAGGGGAAGATGGTGCTCGCCTGCTCGGGCCACTTGAGGTTCGCCGGGGCCACCTCCGATGCCATCAAGTACCTCATCGAGTGGTACGGCGAGTCGCCGGGCTTTCACGACGGCGATCAGATCTTCTTCAACGATCCCTACGTGGCCGGATCCCATACCTACGACATGATGGTCATCAAGCCCATCTTCCACAACGGCGAGCTGATCGCCTGGACCGCCACCAGCACCCACACCGCGGACACCGGCGGGTTGCTCAGGGGTGCCGCCTCCGAGATCTTCCACGAAGGCATCCGCATCCTCGGCGTCAAGGTGGTGGAGAAGGGCGAGTTCCGGGAGGACATCTTCAGGACGCTGACCGAGCAGTGTCGCGACCCGCAATACGTGGGGCTCGACATGAAGGCGATGATCGCCGGCAACAACGTGTGCGGCAAACGGTATCTGGAGTTGCTGGAGAAGTTCGGCCCGGAGTTCCTCGAGGCCGCGGGTCGGAAGACCCTGCGGGATTCGGAGGACATGGCCCGCGCCAAGCTGCGCTCCCTGCCCGACGGGCAGTGGGTGTCGCGGATCTATACCACGGCGCTGAACAAGCAAACCGGCAAGGCCATGCCCATCCGGGTGATGTGCACCGCCACCAAGGAGGGGGATCGACTGAAGCTGGATTTTGCGGGCAGCAGTCCGCAGATGGCCAACGACGCCAACTCCACCCTGCCCAGCACCATCGCCCACGTGGGCGTTGCGCTGACCAATACGCTTTTCTGGGACGTGCCGTGGAGCGACGGGAAGCTCGCGCCGGTGGAGGTATCCGTGCCCGAGGGGACGGTGCTCAATTGCGTGTTTCCCGCGGCCTGCGGGTTCGCACCCTGGATCGGCGAGAAGCTGGTGGCCGCGGTGGTGGAGTGCATGGCCAAGATGCTCTATGCCGCGGGCCGGGTCGAGGACGTCAATGCGAGCTGGTACGGTCTTTGGTTCGCCGGAGGGCCGGGCTATTTTCCCGGCGGCACCAACCGCGAGGGCATCAAGACCGCACAGGGGATCTACGATATCCACGGCGGCGGCCTGGGCGCGGCGCCGCACCGGGACGGGGTCAACACCGGCGGGCACATGAACATCCCGTCCGGCGGCATCAGCGACGTGGAGCGCATCGAGATGCAGTATCCGCTGCTCTATTTCACCCGCAACCACAACATGGACGGCACCGGCGCCGGCAAGCACCGCGGCGGGCTGGGGAGCTTCCGCGTCACCATGGTGTACGGCTCCCAGGATTTCACCAACGACTACAAGCCCTACGGCGGCATCCCCCAGGGCGCCTTCGGACTGTTCGGCGGGTATCCCGTGGGCAGCGGGGCGTTCCGGGCCATCTTCAACCCGGCCGAGAATGTGTGGGATCGAATGAAGGCCAGCGACTACCCGACGCACCCGAGCCAGATCGTCGAGGACGGCTGGGGCGAGGTGCACATTCCCGAGGGCACGCCGGAGCGGCTGGCGGTGCCGGAGTTCACCTTGATGTCCGATTTCACCGCCAGCGGCGGTGGGTTCGGCGATCCTCTGGACCGTAATCCCCAACGGGTTGCCCGGGACGTGAGGATCCACGCCGTGTCGAGGCGGACGGCCGAGCGTATCTACGGGGTCGTCCTCGATCCCGGGGACATGTCCGTGGACGCCTCGGGCACCGACGAGAAGCGCCGGGAGATACGCGCCGCGCGTCTTGCCAACGGAACGCTCCTCGCCCGGTCCGGGCTCACCGACGGCGACCGGAACTGGCAATCGACGCTCAGGGTGCACGAGTATCTCGAGATCGTCTCGGACACGACGCCGGGGGCGTCCGGCGAGCAGGCGATTCGCTGCGTCTCCTGCGGCTACCTGTTCTGCGGCTCGCAGGAGAACTACAAGAAGCACAGCGTGAGACTCGTGGTGAGTCCGGAGGAACTCTCCGGCAGCCTGCTCCCCTCAGGCGAGGACTACCTTGGGCGGTTTCACATGTACGTGTGCCCCGGCTGCGCCACCATGCTCCAGGTCGACGTCTACTGTCCGGCCTTGGGCGGCGAGGAAGATCTCATGGACATCCGCGTGGCCGGCGCTGCCGGCGCCGAGCCGGAGGCGTGAAGGATCCTAACTCGGCGCAGCGGCCCCAGGAACTCTCCATCGGCGAGGGAAACCAGCTATCCCCCTCTCCCTCTGGGAGAGGGGCAGGGGTGAGGGTCTCCCGCACTTGCACAAGGTTCTGTCGCTAAGGGGACTAAGTGTCCGAGCGCCGGTAGGCCGTGTTGGTTCCGCCGCTCTGTGAGCGGAGATACGCGTCCACGTCCGCGAAAGCGTCCACCATCAACTGCTGCCGCGCGCCCACGAGTTGATCGATGCGCATGGCCTGCGACAGCGGCACGTCCTTGCCCATCTGGACGGCTATCTTGGCGCACGCCAGGGCCGCGGGGTGGCGCGAGCCGATCTCCCCGGCGAGCTCGAGGGTCACCGCTTCGAGCTCGGCCTCGGGCACCGACGCCGACACCAGGCCGAAGCGGTCCGCCTCTGCTCCCGAGAAGTTTCGCCCGCTCAGGTGGATGACGGCTGCCTTCTTTGCCGGGATCCCGGCGTGATAGAGCGAGCTGAGGGCCATTTGCCCGAAGCTGCCCCGCACGATCTCGGGCATGCCGATCTTCGCGGTGTCCGCGGCGATGGCGATATCGTGGGCGGTCATGAGCGCCATGCCCCCTCCCAGGCAGTATCCGTGGACCTGGGCGACGGTGACCTTGGGATAGTTCCTGAAGCTCTCGTAGAAGATCATGTTGGGGTGGGAGCGGTCCCAATCCCGAGGCGGCTCACTGTGGATCGCCCGAAGGTCGTGCAGGTCCGCGCCCGCACAGTAGGCGGGACCGTTGCCCCGGGTGATCACCACGCGAATGCCGGGATCTTTCCGTAGCTCCTCCAGGGCATCCAGAATCTCCTCGGTCAGCGCCCGGTTGAGCGCGTTGCGCTTGTCGGGCCGGTTGAAGTTGAGCCGCGCGACGCCTTCGCCGATGCGTTCCAGGACGAGGTTCGACCGCTGTTTCGTCATTCCGGGTTCCTCCGATGTCGAGCCCGCTCCGGTGTCCTGTCTCGCGTGTGTCAGGATGCGCAGGAGGCCAAGTGTCTTCGCCGTCAGGTGTCTTCGCCGTCGGGAGCCTTGTAGTAGTGCTGATAGTACCAGTCGGCGATCTCGCCCGCGGTGGTCTTCCACACGCCGTCATGGGAGCAGATGTAGTCGAGGGCGCGGTCGAGGTAGCCGATGCGAAAGGGCAGGGCGGTGACGTACGGGTGCAGCGGGATGGCCATGACCCGTCCGCCGTGTTCGCCTTCCCGGTAGAGGGTGTCGAACTGGTCGCAGAGCATCCGGTAGTACTCCGCCGGCGTGTGGTTCGCGTGCACGAGCAGCGAGATGTCGTTGATCCCCTGCTGGTACGGCACCGTGATCATGCGGCCGGCCTTGACCCGCATGGGGACCGGCTGGTCGTCGCAGCCCCAGTCGCAGACGTACTCGAAGCCTTCCGCCGCCAGGTGGTCCGGCGTATCGCAGGTCTCGGCGAGCCCCGGTCCGAGCCAGCCCTTGGGCGCCTTCCCGGTGGCGTGGGCGATGATGTCGCGCACCTTGCGGATGACCTTGCGCTCCTTCTTGGGGCCGTAGGTATTCATCCGCACGTTGTTGTTCATGCCGTGACCCAGCCATTCCCAGGACCGCTTGTTGCCCTCCTCGATGATGGCCGGGTGCTGCGCGCAAACCTCTGCATTCAGCAGCACGCTGGCCCGGATGCGGTACTTGTCCAGCACCTCCATCATGCGGAACACGCCCACGCGCGACCCGTAGTCCCTCAAGGAATAGGACTGCACGTCCGGCAGGGACTCGTTGACCCGGGGCAACGGCTTGTCGATGTGGAAGCATTCGATGTTCGGCCCCAGCCAGAGAGCCACTCGCGCCCCTCCCGGCCATTCCATGCGCGGCCGGTGGACGATTGGACTGTAGTCGTAACGTGTGCTGAACATGGGCGTCACCTCTGCGTGGTATTCGAGATTGTCGGTGTTGATTGTCTATCAAATCCGGCCGCGTGTAGCGAGGAGCGGGCAGGTTCCCTGTCTGCCGACCGGTTGCCCGCCAAGTGATGTACGTTGTAGCATCAAAGGTGGCAGCCGAATCGCCCCGCGCGGAATCGCCCCGCGTCATGGACGTAACGAAACCCTCGTTCGTCTAACGGGAGGGGCCGAACCATCGGCTGGAGAATCGGAACGAGAGCGATGAAACGGTTTTTGTGGATCTTTGCCTTGATCCTTCTCTTGGCGGGAGCGGGAGGGGCGGGGCTTTTCTGGTTTCGTCCCGCGCTCGTGGACAGCGAGGTCGGCTTCGTCAGGGAGAAGTTTTCCTCGTTGAAGAGCCGGCTCTTTGCCGCGGAACAGGAAACGGTCCTTCCTTTTCGACTTGCGGAAGTCAGGAAGGGCAATATCCTTTCCCGCATCACCACCACGGGCGCCGTGAATCCGGTTTCATCCGTTACCGTCTCCACGCAGGTATCCGGCACCATCAAGGACCTCCCGGTGGACGTGCCCGCGAGGGTGGAGAAGGGAGACCTCATCGCGCGGCTGGACCAGGACCTGTTCCGGGCCGAGGTCCACCAGGCGGAAGCCAGGGTCGCCAAGGCGAAGGCCAATCTCGCCAGGGAGCGCGCCGGGGTCGAGATGCTGAAATCCCGGGTGGCGGCGAGCATCGCGGGAACTCGGGTGGCGTTCGAGAACCTGGAAGAGAAGTACCGGCGCAACAAGGATCTCGTTCGCCGCCAACTCATTTCACGCGACGAGTACGAGTCCGTCAAGGCCGGTTTCGAGCTGGCCGCGGCGCGTTTCCGGGAAGAATCCGCCCGCGTCGACGAGGTCGAGGTCAAGCAGGCGGTCATCGCCGGCATCCGGGCGGAGGTGCAGCAGGCCGAGGCGGAGCTTGAGATGGCGCGGGTCCGGCTCAACCGCAGCGTCATACGCGCGCCGATCTCCGGGGTGGTGATCCAGAAAACCGTGGAGGCGGGGCAGACGGTGGCGGCGAGCCTGTCGTCGCCGCCGCTGGTGAAGATCGCCGAGCTTACGGACATGAAGGTGGATGCCTGGGTGGATGAAGCGGACATCGGCAAGGTGAAGGTCGGGCAGGACGTGGAGTTTCAGGTGGATTCGTACCCGGGCCGGGTCTTCAGGGGCAAGGTGGTGCGAATCTTTCCGTCGCCCGAGATCAAGGACAACGTCGTCACCTACGATACCGAGATCCGCCTGTCCAACGACGACCTGGCCCTCAAGCCCGGCATGACCGCCAACGTGACCATCATCCTGGCCAAGAAGGACGACGTCCTCATCGTTCCCGGCGCCGCCCTGAGAATCAGCGGCCGGGACATCCGCAAGCTTTATCCCGACATGCAGAGCGGCGCGCGGCGCCGGGGCCGCCGGCCCAGCGTCGAGGAGCGGCGCCGGCGGCTGCTGGAAGGCAGGGGCGCCGTGTGGGTTTTCCGGGACGGCCGGCCCGCGCGGGCGCGTATCCGCTTCGGCGCCACGGACGCCAGGAACATGGAAATCCTGTCGGGGCTCGACGAAGGCGCCTCCGTCATCGTGGGGATTCGCTCCGAGGCCATGAAGCGGGTCGCCGGCTCGGGCGGGCGGACGTCTCGCGTGCGCTCGCGGATTCTCGGGGGACTCTGACAGGAAGACGACCGCGTAGGAAGACCACCGCGTGGACCAGCCGCCCGTCATCGAAGTGGAGGATCTCACCAAGGTCTACGATCTTGGCGAGCAGAAGGTGGAAGCGCTGAAGGGCGTTTCGCTGCGGATCTTCCCGGGCGAGATCGTCGCCCTTATGGGGCCTTCCGGCTCCGGCAAGTCCACCCTCATGAATCTTTTGGGGTGTCTGGACCGCCCCACGTCGGGCCGCTACCGCCTGAACGGGAAAGAGGTCGCCAGCCTGTCGGCCGACGAGATGGCCGCTCTTCGCAATCACGAGATCGGCTTCGTCTTTCAGAACTACAACCTGTTGGCCCGCACCACGTCCGTGGAGAACGCCGAGCTCCCGGCCCTCTATAACGGATCCCGGACGGGAGAAGGCCGCCGCAAGGCGCGGGAAATGCTCGAGCTGGTGGGTCTCGGCGACCGGGAGGCGCACCGGCCCACGCAGTTGTCCGGCGGACAGCAGCAGCGGGTGGCCATTGCCCGGGCGCTGCTCAACGATCCCCGGATCATCCTCGCGGACGAACCCACGGGGAATCTCGATACCCGGACCGGCGCGGAGATCATCGAGCTGTTCAAGACCCTCAACCGGGAGGAGGGCATCACCGTGGTCTTCGTGACCCACGATCCCGAGGTCGCTTCCCACGGGCAGCGCATCCTTCACTTCAAGGACGGTCTCGTGGAGAAAGAGGAGGTCAAGGGCGGGGCGGACTCTGCCGTGCCCGCGGCCGGGCCGCCTCCCGAAGTCAACGGCGCCGCTGCCATCACCGCCGATGGCACGGGCAACACCGCTAACGACACCGCCAACAACGGCAATGCCAATGGCAACAATGGCAATGTCAACGGCAACAACGTCAACGGCAACAATGGCAATGCCAACGGCAGGAGGAGCCTGGGAGCCGATGTCCGAGCCAACGTCCGCATCGCGCTCCGGGCCATCAGGGTCAACAAGCTCAGGTCCGCATTGACCATGCTGGGGGTCATCATCGGCGTGGGCGCGGTCATCGCCATGGTGGCCATCGGAGAGGGGGCCAAGGCCAGGGTCGCCAAGCAGATGGAGCGCCTCGGCAGCAATCGCCTGACGGTCTATGCCGGCGCGGTGACCCGGGGCGGTCGGCGTCTGGGCGGCGCCAGGATCACGACCCTCACCGAAGCGGACGCCCAGGCCATCCTCGCGGAGGTGCCGGGTGTCACCCGAGTGGCCCCCCGGGTGCGGGGATCGGCCCAGGTGGTCTATGGCAACAAGAACTGGCACCCGGTCTTCACCGGGACCACGCCGGACTTTCTCCGCATCATGAACTGGGACGTGGAGTCGGGGTCCAACTTCACCGAGGAAGACATGCTCCTGAACCGGAAGGTGGTCCTGATCGGACAGACCGTGAGCAAGGAGCTTTTCGGCGACGAGTATCCGGTGGGTCAGACCGTCAGGATCAAGCACATCCCGTTCGAGGTGGTGGGCGTGCTCAAGGAGCGGGGCACTTCCTCGTTCGCCGGCGACCTGGACGACGTCCTCATCGTTCCGCTGCGGACGGCGCAACGGAAGCTTCTCGGAATCCGTCACCTGCGGCGCATCGAGGTCAGCGCCGAGAGCAAGGAGATCACCCCGGAGGTGCAGGACGCCATCACCGAGCTTATGAGAGTGCGCCACAAGATCACCGGCGCCAAGCTGGACGACTTCAGGATCCGCAACCGCGCCGAGATCGTCGAGGCGGCCAATGAAGCCGCCAGCACGCTGGGCTACCTGCTCGCCGGCATCGCGGGGGTGGCGCTCATCGTGGGCGGCATCGGAATCATGAACATCATGCTGGTATCCGTGACCGAGCGCACCCGGGAGATCGGCGTGCGACTGGCGGTGGGGGCGAGGAAAAGGGATATCCGCCGCCAGTTCCTGACCGAGGCCATGGTCCTCAGCCTGCTGGGCGGCGCCGCGGGCATCATCGCCGGCGCTTTCGCCTCCCTGGGCCTTTCCTACTTCGGCCAGTGGCAGATCGTCATCTCCACCGGCTCGATCCTGCTGGCCTTTCTCTTTTCCGCGGCCATCGGCGTGTTCTTCGGTTTTCAGCCGGCCAACCGGGCGGCGCGGCTCAACCCGATTGAGGCGTTGCGGTACGAGTAGGGCGCCGGGGCTTTCGAACGGGATGGCAGCGCTGCGCGCTACTCCGGGCCTTGAAGCAATTGGCGGTCCTCTTCATCATCCCCTCCCTGAGACACTGGCCTTG
Organism: uncultured Binatia bacterium (SeqCode); assembly: GCA_965214905.1. Taxonomy (GTDB): domain Bacteria; phylum Desulfobacterota; class Binatia; order UBA9968; family JAJDTQ01; genus JAJDTQ01. Next base: position 234,560 of record OZ243984.1, on the reverse strand, counting down.
CAACTTGAGCAGGTTGCGCGGGCCGGGCTACAAGGCTACACTTCCGCACACCGCCAGCCATGCTTACTCTTTCAGCACTCGCGTACCCCTTCTCCATTGGCTTCATTGCTACCTTCGTCGCTAGCCTTCTGATCGCTTTAACCAAACCTTGGCACGGCGCCTTCAGCCTCGATCACGTGTCCGGGGTGCAGAAGTTCCACAAGACACCCACTCCCAGGATCGGCGGTCTTGCCCTAGTCGCGGGATACGGGGCCGCCGCGATTACGTTACCCGCCTCACTGCGGTCTCTGTTCTTTACCGTCGCCGCCAGCGCCTTATTCGCCTTTTCGGCGGGTGTGATCGAAGATTTCTCCAAGAACGTCCACAGCGCATTTCGTTTCGTCGCCACGATTCTTTCGGGCGTGGCGTTCTGCCTCTTGACCGGCTATGCCGTCACACGCCTGGAGATACCCTTCGTCGACCCTTTGCTCGCAATCCCTTTGCTCGCAACTGCCTTCACCTCCTTTGCGATGGCCGGCGGGACAAATGCCATGAACATCATCGACGGCTTTAATGGTCTGGCGACAGGGACTACCATCATCCTGCTGGCCGCGTTTGCGACTGTTTCGGTCATGGCGGGCGATCATGACATGACGTTGTTCTGTCTCCTCCTCATCGGCGTCGCGTTGGGGTTCCTGTTGATCAATTTTCCGTTTGGCCACGTTTTCCTGGGAGACGGTGGCGCCTATTTCCTGGGCTTCGTTCTCGCTTCCGTAGCCGTCATGGTCCCGGCCCGGAATCCGGACGTCTCGCCCTGGATCAGCGTAGTGATACTGGCCTACCCTGTACTGGAGGTGGTGTTTTCGGTCGTCAGAAAGATCCGCAGAGGCACCAAACCCTACGAACCGGACGGACTGCACCTGCACATGTTGGTTTATCGGCGCCTCGAAAGGATAATCCCGAAGATAACCGGGAATGAACGATTGGCCAATCCGGCCGTCAGCGTACTGTTATGGGGAGGGCCTGCAACGAGCCTGGTCCTGGTTGCGCTGATTCCGCACAGCCGGAATTGGTCACTTTTGGCTATGGCGTTGCTGTCTCTGCTTTATGCCCTGTCATACCGAATGGCGGCGTCACGCCGGCCCGGTGTTTCTCGCGACAGTGCAACCGGCTTTTCACAACGGGACGCCGGCGCGACCTCGGTTGACGAATCATCCGGCGTCCCGGGTTGAAGTGCTACGCGCTCCTTGGCATGATCGCCCGCCAATCTCACGCCCATTCCACCTCGAACGCAGTCAGGTTACGGGTCTTGCTGCTGAATTCTACCGCGATCAGATGGATCGGCAGGCCCAGATGACGGTACTTGTCCGCGTAGCCCTTCTCCTTCAACTGCGCCATCGCCGCGCCGTCGGGAGCGTTCTCCACCACCTTGAGCTCCAACAGGTACACGTTGCCGTTGAACACCACTGCCATGTCCAGCCGTCCGCGGCTGCTACTGTCCTCTACGGTAACGTCCAGCCCCAGCCCTGCGAAGTAGGAGTAGAGCACGCTGGCGTAGTAGCCTTCGTAGTCCGCTATGGGGTTCTTCGTGTGCCACTGGTAGGGAATGCTGGCGAAGAACGCCCGAAACAGCTCCTCTAGCCCGGAAAAGTTGTTGGCCTGAAGAAGTTGGAGCAGCCGGACGCTGTACGCTTGCCGCTTGGATGGATTCCCCGTCAGGCGGTTCAACAGGTTTCGGTTCAGGCTCTGCCGCACCTCTCGGTTCGGGTAGCCCAGCCGGTAGATCGACTCCCCGCCCAACTCCTCGCTGTCCAGAATCGTCAGGTAACCGGTCTGGAACAGCAGCGCCTCCGGGGCGATGTCGCCGACATCGAAGGTGGACAGCAACTCGTCGCTGGCGACCATGCCGTCCAGCGCTACGGAGGCAATGCCGCGCTCCAGCAGCGTGTCCACCAGGAACGTCGGGGTGCCGGTCTCGAACCACCAAGCCTTGAACTCGCGGTTGAAGAACAGCAGCAAGGCGTCGAAGGGGTTGTAGACCTGCTCCTCTCCCAGCCAGTTGTAGCCGTTGTACCAGTCGCGGATCTCGTCCCGGTCCAGGCCGGGAAGCTCTGGCGCGAACACCGCGTCCAGGTCCGCCTCGGTGTAGCCGCACAGGGCCGAGTAGCGCGGGTTGAGGGTGATGTCGATCAGATTGTTGAGGCCGGAGAACAGGCTGACCTTGGAGAACTTGCTCACCCCGGTGAGCAGGGTGAACTTGACGTGGGCGTCGAAGTCCTTGATGGTTGCGTACAGCCCGCGCAGGTAGTCGCGGTTGGCGCGCGCGATGTCCGGGGCGTCCAGCGCGTCCAGGATGGGCTTGTCGTACTCGTCCACCAGCACGGCGACGCGCTGCCCGGCGCGCTCGCGCAATGCCTCGATCAGATGGCCGAAACGCCCCGGTGCGGTGGCGTATGCCGACGCCACGCCCTCCCGGCGTTCAATCGCGTCCAGTTGCTCCATCAGGTTCGTATGCAGATAGCCCGGCTCCTTGAAGTTGCCGCTGCCGAAGCTCAGGCGCACCACGGGATGGCGCACCGACCAGTCCCAATGGTCGTGGATGTCCAGCCCCCGAAACAACGGTTCGCTGGCCTCGAACAACTCCTTCAGGGTGTCCACCAGCAGACTCTTGCCGAAGCGCCGCGGACGCGACAGGAAGTAGTGCTTGCCCCCGCCCACCAGCCGCCGAATGTAGGCGGTCTTGTCCACGTAGTAGCAGCCATCCTCGCGGATCTCGCGAAAGGTCTGGATGCCGATGGGCAGCTTGCGCCGGGGCGCCTGCCCCGCTTGGCTGCTCGAACCCTGTTCCGGCTGCGTCATTGCGACATCCCTCAGGCAAGTCGTTGAGTGCGCTGAATCATGGGAATGCTATGAGACATGCTGAAACACTATCATGTCGAAGAAACCCTTGTCGAATGACAACGGCTCCGGCGCCTTGGTTCAAGATGTTGCGTGGTCCTTGGCTATCCCTCTACGCTCCGCACTTCGTCAAGATCGGCTGCCACCCGAGTTCGTGCCGTGATTCGCGCTGTGCTATGTTTTGCGTGGCCATGAAAATCCTGATCACCGGCGGTGCCGGCTTCATCGGCTCCCACGTTGCGGACGCCTACCTCGCCGCCGGTCACGACGGGGCGATCGCAGACAACCTGCTGAGTGGGAGCGCCGATCATGTTCCCGGTGGTGCCCGACTCCACTTGGTCGATATAGCCGCGCCCGAGTTCGATCGGGTCGTGGAGAGAGAGCAGCCGGACGTCGTGAATCACCACGCCGCGCAGATGAGCGTCACCGTTTCGGCACGGGACCCGGGACTGGACGCCCGTATCAACTGCATCGGGCTTCTCAACGTGCTCCAGAGTTGTGTCAGGCACGGTGTCGGGCGCTTCGTCATGATCTCCAGCGGCGGCGCCATCTACGGCGACGTCCAGCAGCGCCCAACCCCCGAGGAGGTGTCGCCGCAGCCGCTGTCTCCGTACGCCATCCACAAGCTCACCGGCGAGCGCTATCTGGAGTTCTACCGGCGGGAACATGGCCTTTCGTCGATCACGCTGCGCTACGGCAACGTCTACGGGCCGCGGCAGGACCCGCACGGAGAAGCCGGCGTGGTTGCGATCTTCGTTGCGAAACTGCTGTGCGGGGAGCAGCCGACGATCTTCGCCTACCCCGATCAGCCCGCGGGGATGAGCCGCGATTACGTCTACGTCGAGGACGTGGTACGGGCCAACCTGCGCGCCATCGAGAGCGACGCGGTGGGGGCCTTCAACATCGCCAGCGGTGCGCCGGTGCGCACCGGAGAATTGCTCCACGCCGTGCAGGCCGCGTGCGGCACCAACTTGGCGGCGGTCGCGGGGCCGGCGCGGCCCGGCGACCGCCGGGAGAACTGGCTGGACGTGTCGCGCGCGGAGCACATTCTCGGCTGGAGTCCCGAGGTCTCACTGGCTGACGGACTCGCGCGCACGGTAGCGTACTTCCGCGGCCGGACATGAGAGAATCTCACCCCCGCTCCACCTCGAAAGCTACCAGGTTGCGCGTCTGCCGGCTGAACTGCACTCCGATCAGGTGGATCGGCAAGTCCAGGTGACGGTACTTGTCCGCGTAGCCCTTCTCCCGCAACTGCGCCATCGCCGCGCCTTCGGTCTCGAACCAGTAAGCGGCGAACCGGCGGCGGAACAGCAACAGGACGTCATACGGGTTGTAGACGTTCTCTCCGCCCAACCAGTTGTAGCCGTCGTACCAGTCGCGGATCATGCCCCGGTCGAGGCCCGGCAGTTCCGGTTGCGTACAGCCCACACAGATAGTCCCGGTTGGCGCGGGCAACCTCCGGCGCGTCCAGCGCATCCAGGATGGGCTTGTCGTATTCGTCCACCAGGACAGCGACGCACTGGCCGGCGCGCTCACGCAACGACTCGATCAGATAGCCGAAACGTCCCGGCGCGGTGGCGTACGCCGGCGTCACACCCTCCCGGCGTTCAATCGCGTCAAGGTGCTCCATGACGTTCGCCGGCAGGTTGGCGGGTTTGGTCAAGTCGCCGTTGCTGAAGTCCAGGCGCATCACGGGATGGCGCACCGACCAGTTCCAGCGGTCGTGAATGTCCAGTCCCCGAAACAACGGCTCGCTGGCCTCGAACAACTCCTTAAGGGTGTCCACCAGCCGGCTCTTGCCGAAGCGCTGCGGACGCGACAGGAAGTAGTGCTTGCCCTCGTCCACCAGCCGCCGGATGAAGGCAGTCTTGTCCACGTAGTAGCAGCCCTCCTCGCGGAGCTCGCGGAAGATCTGGATGCCGATGGGCAACTTGCGCTGGAGCGCCTGACCCGCTTGGCTGTTCGAACCTGGTTTCGCCTGCGTCATTGCGTAATCCCTCAGGCAAGTCGTTGAGTGGGCTGAATCATGGGGATGCTCTGAGATATGATGAAACACTATCATGTCGCAGAAACCCTTGTCGAATAACAACGGTTCCGGCGGGATCCGGGATTGGACGCCCGCATCAACTGCGTCGGGCTTCTCAACGTGCCCAAAACTGTTCCAGAGCGCAGACTCCTAGCCTGCTTTGTAAGGCCAACGCCAGCATGACGCGCTTCGCTTCTTCTTCCGATAAAGAGGAGAGGCCGAAACCGATGTGAAGATTGCGTGAGTGCATTTCCCTTATACGGCCTCCTCGTGGAGATTCGGGCGCCGCCCCTCCATCAGGGTCGCGGTCATCGCACAGGTCAAGCCGCAAAGACAGGGGAAAAACCATAGGTTAAGCAGGTGATCAGACGTAAAACTTAACAAGCCAATCAAGATTGTCGAGCTGACGATCGCATCCCTGGCCAGGGTTTTCGGCACAGTCCAACGCAACCGCAATAGTGAGAACAGATACAGCAGATATAGCGATAACGGGAGGATACCTGCCTCCCCAACCAGCAGCAGGTACATGTTGTGGGTACCCAGCGGTTTGTTGTTGGTCCCGAAAGGAGCACCAACCATATTATGCAATCGCCCGGATCCTTGGCCGACGATGGGCGATTGCAAGGCTTTGCGCAGACCGAGCTTCCACAACTCCCCCCGGCCTGTCAGAACGTCGTCATCGATCATCTTTCCGCTCACGAACTGCGTGACCTCGACCAGTCTCTGGCGTGCTTGGGGGTCCTGCAGAAATCTGTTCAGGCCCGTGGTCTGGAGGATGATGGCGCCGATCAGGATCAAGGCACCGAGCCAAAGCAGGATGGGGCCTCTGCCGCCATGACCGTTCAACAACAGGAAAAAGATCAAACTCGCGGCAAAACTGATGATTGCCGTCTTGGATAATGAACCCAACGTTGCGCCGAAACCAGCGAACAGGCTCATATACCCAAGCACGCGCGGCCGCCCGGAATTGCACAGAAACGCCAGCGCCCACACGGCCGTCAGGCAACTGATGAAGCCCGCGCTAGTGGGGTCCAGAAAGGTGCCGACGAGGCGGATGCTGTAGGTGAATTGATAGTAGTTCACGTTTCGCGGCAGCACGTCGAGGCTGATCAAGATCGGCGAGAGCAGGATGAGGATGCTACTCGCCGTCAGTATCAACAACAATGACTTCAGAAACGTCTCGATCTCCACGCGGTGCAGAATCGCGCGGCCGCCAAGCGCGGCGGCCGCAATCATCGGGAGGGGAAAAGCGTAGTTTTTCAGGTACCTGTCCAAATCCACTCTCAACTCGGCGCCAGTAACGATGGAGACGGTCAAGCCGATTAACAGATAGGACGCAACCGCCCCGAGAAGCAATGCGCCCGGTGTCCCCAGCGCCTGTGACAAGCGGACATGGACCAGGCCCGCCAGGAGCAGACAACAGATGCTCTGGGTCGCAATGATAAGCAGATATCCATTGGTTCCCGTTGGAAACAGACCTTTCACGTTGAGGAGGACCATCACAATCAGCATCCAGAACACGACTGATACAAATGAATCCAGGAGGGTTTCCGGCTGACGCCTAGTTAACTGCATTGTTGCGCTCAATCGATGATCTTGTAACGCTGACATGCCTGTCCATCCCCCGGCAATGCAGCGTGTATCTCGGCTTCCTCGCCAGCATCTACCAGGTAGTGTCCGGCGAAATCGGCGCGATGCGATTCAGCAACTCCAGGTGCTGCTCTATTGAGGCGGCTACGGAGTAGTGGTGGGCTCTGGCGATCAAACGCTCCGGGGCGACGGGATCATCGAGCGTCTCCCGTATTGCCTGCGCCATCATCCGCCAGTCGCCTACCGGCACCAAACGTCCCCACTTGCCTTCTTCCAGTATCTCGCGGGGGCCGTTGGGGCAGTCCGTGCTGACCACGGGCGTTCCACACGCCATGGCTTCGATAAGCACCATGCCCAGCCCTTCATACACAGAAGGTAACACGAATACCCGAGCCTGGGCCATGTAGGCAAAGGGATTGGGCTGGAATCCGGCGAAATCGACACATTCCCCGATCCCCAGTTTACGGGCAAGGGCCATCAGTTCGGCTCGGTCCGGCCCTTCACCGAGTACCACCAGCCGCGCGGGATGCGATTTCAACACCTCGGCAAGGGCTCTAAGCAATGTCGGCTGGTCTTTTTGCGGGATGAAAAGGCGGCCGGCGGTAAGTATTATCGGCGTCGTCGAGTCGTCGAACCAGGAATGTTCCACCGGCAACTTGGACTTCTCGACGAGCTCCGGGGTCACCACCGGGTTCGGGACAGTGTACACCAAGTGCGCCGCCCTTGAGGCAACCCGCTTCAGGTCCTCGGCTACACCGAATGAAACTGCAGTAATCGCATCAGCGGCAGGCAGCAGCCACTTCATGATGCGCGTTGCCATACGCAACACGCATCCGGAAGCTCGATATTGAAGGGTGTAGGTGTTGTCTTGGCGCACTATCAGACGGAGGCTTCGCGTAAAAAACTTCTTTGCGAGTAGAGCTGTCAGATTACCGAGCTGCAACGCAGAAATAAGCACGACAGGCCGCTCACGCCTGATGTACCGGACCAGTCTCGGTAGACAGGTAGGGGTCTTCCAGGACTTCAGATTCGTCAACCTAACGTTCTCCGGAATCGATCCCCAGAGCGCGCCGCCGCTTCGGGTGACCACCAGATCAACGGCAACCCCGCGTCGGACCAACTGGCGTGCCACCTCCAGCATAACACGCTCAGCGCCGCCACCGGCAAGCGAGGGCACGAACAGCGCTACCCGCTGGCCGGCACCGGTGCGCTCCGAGATGTTATCTTGCATCACCCTCGTTCCTCCACGTTTGCGGTGGCTTGGCAGGCTTGAGTTCCTTCAACCTGGCGGAAGTGCCCGCCAATTGCGAAGCGGCGAAGACAACGATCACCACCGCCAATACCAACTGATAGACAGTGTACGCCCAGGCGGCGCCTGATGCTCCGTGCGTGGGAACCAGGATCAGCAGCGTGACCAATTGCGTCGCAAGGGCGGCAGACGTCCAAATCAGCGAGGGCAACGCACGCCCCGTCGACGCGGGCAGGACGCGCAGCACGGCGACGCTCACGCACGCGAAGGCACCTGGGATCATAATCAGCATCGGCTCGATGGCATCCTCGAATTCCGGGCCGAGCACGATGCTGACGATCGGGCGGTACAGGATGATCAGCAGTCCATAGACCGCGACGGCCAGCGCGACAGCCAGCGTCGTGAAGCGACGGGCCAGCCTCCGAACCATGACGCGGTCCAAAGCGTACCACCGGCGGCTGTATTCGACTTGCACGCTCAAGGCCAGCGGTTCCGCCGGTGCGGTCGTCACGTCGATCAGCCGTCGCGCTCCCCGGTAAAGTCCGGCCAACGTCGGGCCGACCAGCGCTCCCAGCAGAATCACATCGAGATGCCCGTACAACGCCCCGACTTTGGTCTGACAAAACGACACCAGTTGGAATCGAAGCGCATCCCGCGGGACCCTGACCGACCATCCGTCCAGGAGGCGCGGCAGCCTCTCTCGTCCGGCGGATACCGCCGTCGCGGCAAACAGCCCTGTCCCCGTGACGGCCGCCCCGGCGACGACGGTCAGCGATACCATCATCAACCCGCCGCCTGCCTGCCAGACAGCAAGCAACGCCGCGGCGCGAAGCGATCCTCCCGCAATGACGACCGCCAACCCCAAGTGCAGCCGGTTCGCGAGCCGCAATGCCGCCAAGCTTTCCCGATGCGTTGCCATCAACAGGCCCGCCAGTCCGCATACCAGCATGGCGTCCGCATGCGTCTTTGCAACGCCGACCAGTTCGCTGGCCGTCAGAGTGAATGCCACCAACAACGCATAGGCGAATAGCGCCAGCCCCTGGACGGTGACAAAGACCATCCGCAGCGTTGCGGCGGCAGTGGCGTGTTGCCCGGCGATCATGCTGCGGGTCACAAAGGCGATAATCGCTTCGTGGCCAGCTATTGACATGAAGCCGTAGAAGATTGCCGCCGTGCTCATCACGATGGCCAGCACGCCGAAGCCCTCCGGCCCCAGGATGCGTGCCGAGAGCGCCAGCAGCGCGACGCCGCTGAGGAACTGGGTGACGGCAATGGCCCCCAGCCATAGCGACTGTCGCGCCACGCGCGCGTCGGAGTTTGTGTTCAAACGCGAGGAGGCTGCCCGGGAACCCTTGAAGGAGCAAGAGTTGGACGATTGAGATTGAGTCAAGTTTCGTCACCAACGCAGTCCGGCGCTTTAGACGACATCGCAGTGCCCCCTGCCTTGGCAGGGCGTACGCCTGTTCCGGTCAGTGTCGCGTCGTCAAACATATGCAACCCAGACGTGCCTGTGTGTCGGGCCCTGTGTCTCGAACTGCACTCACCGCTTCAAGGATTGTATGAAACCAGTCGCTATGGTCAGATCCGCCTCGCTGCCGCGGAATTTGCGGCGCGAAGCATTGCGAGTCAATCCTGGACGGCCGCCGCGTCGGGATGACCTTCAGCATTTTCGCAGCACCTGTTGCGCCTTTCGTTTCCTGAGCAGCGTCTGGTAAAAATCCACCATTGATTCGGCAATGGCGGGCCATGTGTAACGCTCCGTCACCAACCGTCGCCCGTTGCATCCCGTGCGCGCCGACAAGTCCACATCCGACAGCAGCGCGCTGATGGCACCAGCCACCGGCTTATCTTCAGCCGGCACGACGAACCCCGCTCCGGCTTCGGCGACTTCGGGAAAGTTGCACTGCTCTGATATGACCACAGGCAGACCTGCCGCCAACGCCTCGACTACCGCGTTGCTGAACCCCTCGGAGTATGAAGACAAGACGAACAGATCGGCGCAGGCGAAGGCGGCGAGCTTGTCGCTGCCGGTCAGAATTCCGGTGAACAGGACCCGGTCCAGCACACCCGCCGTCCGCAGAATTCCTTCGACCTTGTCTCGCGTACCGTCCTCGTCTTGGCCGACGATTAACAAGGTAACATCTTCGAATTTGGAAGCTATTCTGGCAAAACTTCGCGCCAATACATCCAATCCCTTGAGAGACTGGATACGTCCCACGAACAGGATGACGCGCTTCCCTGTCAATCGGGGATGCTTTGCCAGGAAACCGGAAGTGTCAGTGGAAGCGAACTCGTCCAACAGGTCAAGGCTAATGCCGTTGGGAGACACGAATACGGGAGTTTCGTAGCCAAGTCTGGCGATGTGAGCTTGCTCTGCCTGCGCGACGGCGTGCAGGGCGTCCGCTGATTGCAGGATACGTGCCAAGATCAACTTTCTGTAACCCCACTTCTTGAACCATTTGTGTTGAAGCCGTCGCCCGTCGAGCTCTCCGCGCAGGGACACTACGTAGGGAACGTCATGCCTGCGGGCGACGCGGGACGCCACATAGCCCGGATAGTGCCAGATTTCGTGGACGTGAACCACATCGAATCCCGAAGTTGCGTTGTCCAGAAATCGGGCTAGTTTCCGGGAATATGCGGGCCAGATGCGCGCGGCGAATTCGCTGGGGAAAGGGTGAACGGCAATATGTGGGGTTGGTAACGGTTCGGTTCCGACCCTGCGACCGGTAGTCGTAACGATTTCCGAGTGGACGCCGCGCTGTTCCAGAGCAGATGTGAGGCCGGCGACCGCGGCTGACGGGCCGCCCCATCCAGGCGACATGCTGGCGGTTACGTGAAGTATCTTTATCGCGTCAGATTCCATGCACTTTGCGGGGCATCTTCCCGTTCACTGCTAAACGTCCGGCGGCCGGGGGGAGTACTGCCTCTACCTCGTCGCAGAACCGGTTGCGGAGGGCGTCGCGCGAGTAGTGACATCGGACCAGTTCCCGTGCGGTTCGGCCCATCTCTTCAAGACGCTCGCGCGGGGTGCGCTGGATAGCCCGGAGCACTTTCATTGCGCCGTCCACGTTACCGTGGGTGACGTGCCAGCCGATGTTATGCCCCCCAATGATGTCGGTGGCATGGCAGCGGTTCGGGCCGAGCAGGAGAATGGGACGTCCTGCCGCCATCGCGCCGTATATCTTGCTGGGGTGCACGATCCCGACTGTTTCGTTGCCGACGGACACAATATGTACGTCGGCCGCAGAGAGCGAATAGCGCAGGGTCTCCAGAGACTGATACGGCAGGGAGCGGATGTTTCGGGGATGTTCCTGCTCGATGATTGCTTCAATCTCCCGCTTGCCAAGACCACCGCCGATGAAAAGGTACTCGATATCCTCCTCATCCTCATCGCGCATCCGTAGCGCGGCTTGCAGCAGTGTGTCCAAGGGGTGGGCCAAGCTGTGGTTACCGCTGAACATCACGACGCGGCAGCCTTTCCCAATGTATTTCTTGCGCCAGGGGTTGTCCGCGTGTTTGATACTCTCGGCGTGGTCATTGTGTGGCCATGGTGGTATGATGGCGACCTTCGCCGCCACGTCCTGCTTGCGCTGCACTCGCTCGGCCATGAAGCGGTCGAGAACGACGATGCGCTTCGCACGGTGGAGTATCTGGCGGTTCAGCCAGTTCATCAGGTACACAGGGAAAGTGTCCTCCCCCACTATGCCTGTCTCAAGGGCCAAATCCGGGTTCAGATCATGCACCCAGTAGCAGATCGGGATTCCGCGCAGCAAGGAGAGAATCACAGCCGTGATGGGTCCCGGAGGAGGGTGCGTGCTCACGAGGATCGCGTCAGGTTTCCGCAAGAAGGCCCCGCGGACGACGGACTGCGTTGCGAGGGACAGCGCGCCGACAACCCGGACGAAGATGCTGCCCTTGCCGAACGAGCTCAGCGGAATGCGCCGGATCTTGACCCCGTCCCGGGTCTCGCGCGAGGGGTACTTTCGACTTGGGTCCTCGTAACCTCGATTGGCTGCGAGAACCCGAACCTCGTGTCCGCGCTCGACGAGCGCCGTGGCGGCATCGTGAAGATGCTGGCCGGTGGTGGACGGGTCCGGCACGTAGGCTTGGGTCAGGATCAGGATGCGGGCCATGTCCCCTCAGCCGTACTTCTTCACATACTCGTCGTGGATCCAGCGGTAAGTGCGCTCCATACCGTCCAGCAGCCGGATCGAAGGCTCCCAGCCGAGCATCTGCCGGATCATGTCGTTGTCGCTGTTGCGGCCGGTAACGCCCTTGGGGGCGTCGAGCTTGTAGTGCCGCTTGAGCTTCACCCCGGCGATGTCTTCGACCATGTTCACGAGTCCATTGATCGTCGTCAGTTCGCTCGATCCGAGATTGATCGGCTCGACGACGTCGCTGTGCATGAGATCCATTGTACCCTTCAAGCAATCGTCGATGTACATGAAGGATCGGGTCTGCTTCCCGTCGCCCCAGATCTCGATATCGAGGTTGCCGGTACGCTTGGCATGGGCCACCTTGCGGCAAATCGCGGCGGGAGCCTTCTCCCGACCACCCTCCCAGGTACCCAACGGGCCGTACACGTTGTGGTAGCGGGCCACCCGGGTGCGCAACCCGAAATCCTCCCGGAAGTGGCGGCACATCCGCTCGGAGAACAGCTTCTCCCAACCGTAGCCGTCTTCGGGCAGGGCGGGGTAGGCGTCTTCCTCCCGCAACGGAATCACATCCTCGCTCTTCTGCTTGTCTGCGTTGTATACGCAGGCGGATGATGAGTAGAAGAACGACGCGATCCCTTGCTCCTTGGCCGCCAGTATCATGTGCGTGTTGGTCAGAACCGAGAGCATGCACAGAGCCTTGTTGTTCTCGATAAAGCCCATACCCCCCATGTCGGCGGCAAGTTGATAACACTCGTCCATTCCGTCGCACGCCGCCATGCAGGCGTCGAGCCCCTGGAGGCAGGCAACGACGTTCTCCGCGTCCTCGTGGACTTGGTACCAGTCGTCTATAGGCTTGCGGTCGATGCAACGGACTCGATTGCCCTGCGCCAGCAATGCCCCGACGAGGTGCCCGCCGATGAATCCTCCGCCGCCGGTGACTACTACGTTCTTTCGTTGACTCATGGTTCTTGGTCCGCGCTAATCAAGGATTGTAAGGGGTTGTAAATGTGTCAGCCTATAGCAATTTTTGTAGCTGCGGGCTTACGCCTCCTAGACTGAAGTTCCCCAGTCATTGTCTAGGAGTATTGGGGTTAAGTATTTAGGATTCACTGGGATTTTGCAACGGTGGAGGCCTCCCTAAATCCGCGACCTTGAGGTGGTACCGGCGCAACGCTCGGCCCAGGCGCTACGCAAAGTCCACCGCCGCACCCTGGACGATGGGAGTGAAACCCATAGCTTGCTGACCTTGCTTGCCGAACTCAGCGGGATTGTGAGAAACCGCTGCCGTCTGCCCGGCATGTCGCCGGATCAGCCGGACTTCTATCTGTACACTACCCCCAACCCCAAGCAACAACGTGCCCTGGACTTGGTGAAGACGCTTACCCCGTAGGCAGACCGTGCACCCACGGAGTCCCTGTATCTCCTTGATAATACAGCTCTTCTTTGCCTATCTATGAGGGAACTTCAGTCTAGATCCACCGCCAAAAGGGGGGGATGGCCGTCATTCGACCTGCTCCTGCTCCCTCAGCCTGCGCATGTAGTCACGCCACACAGCCGCAAAGCCTGCAATCGCGAAGCCGAAGACCGTCATTGCCATGACAATGAGACGGCGTCTCGGTCTGATGAAGCGGTCCGGATCAGCGGGTGCGGCGGGGTCGATGACCTTGAAAGCATAGTCCGTCTGCGTTTCCGCCAGCATGACCACATGGATCTGGGCCTCGATCAGCCGATAGATTGATTGTTGGATCGGTATGATGCTGGTCTTGGCAAGTTCCTGATCCAGATACGCGATTCTCTTCTTGGCTTCTGCAATGGCCGCCTCCCGGACCTTTGTATTGACCTTTGTGACCAACGAGTTGGCCCAATCCGCGACGACGGAAGGGTCCTTCCAGTGGATGGTCAATTGAATGACAGACTCCAGCGGCTTCTCTTCCACGAGGAGAACCGTTTTGCTGAATTTTTGGTACGCGTCGTACAGGGTGGGAATGTCTTCCGGATCATCCCGTTCGAAAGCCTCCGGATCGAAAAGCCTTGGCAAAAGCTTTCTCTCCTCGATGAAGCTCGTCAGGAAGCTGCGAGACTTCAGGATCGCCAAAGCCTCGGCATTGACCCGGCCGCCACCGCCGAGAGAAAGGGCGCTGAGCAGCCCTCCGCCTATGCCGCCCACAAGCTGAGACAGTGCGCCTCCGACGTTGCGTCCTCCGCTCGGACGCTGGGCCTGCACCATGGTAACGGTCGCCTTATATACCGGTTGCATGATCAGGGCGGCGCCTACGCCGAGCAATGCGAAAGTCAGGGTCACGCTTATGAGAAGCAGCTTGGCATGTTTGAATATGTCCCAGTAGTGCAGGATATTCGGCCGCTGGAGGCCGGCGTCGGAGCCGCGATTGCTTGCGCTGGCCATCGCTACCGACCTGCCCCTCGAACACGAACAAGGCGTTCCGAAACTCCGGGAAAAGAAGTCGAATCCATTGACGCAAGGCAGGGAACGTCGAGAACTATCCCGTGGCGAAGTCGAACAGGGCCGCGACATCGGCGGCGAAGCCCTCCAACAGCGGCGAGGTCGCCGTGGCGCCACGGGAGAACACGCCGTGCTCGACATAGGCGCCTTCGCCGAGAGTAAGCACGGTGATGGTCTCGAAGCGGGGATCAACGATCCAATACTCGGGAATGCCCGCCTCGGCGTAGTCGGCGCGTTTCGTGACGAGATCCCGGTCCGGGTCATCCGGGCTGACGACCTCCACCGTAAGGTCTGCGCCCAGCCAAAAGCGGTCCTGATTCCGGGGGTCCGAGCGGTGGCGTAGCGCCGCCAGGTCGGGTTCGCGGAACTTGCCTTCGCGGATGCGCACCCGCAACCCTGCGAACAGGACGAAACCGCCACGCGGTTTAAGGTATGCATTGAACAGGTCATTGAGGAACGAAAGGATGGCTTGGTGCATAACGGTGGGCATGGGCAGTTCCTCGACATGGCCGTCGGTGAATTCGATCAGGCGGTGGGTTCGGTCCGTGAGCCAAAGGTATTGCTTGTCGCCCCAGGAGCCCTGGGGCGGCATCGAGTCGGTCAGGAGGGCGTTCAGTGCTTCCTGTGAGGTCGTTGCCTGTGTCATGGAATCCCCTCCACTGTCCTGTGGGAACTATACTCCCGGTATACTCCCGGCGCAAGCGGCAGTCAGGTGTCTATCAGAGAAGGTCGCAGAACCCAAGCGGTTGCTGGCTCATCCTCGTTGGACATCTCCCTGTTTGCGGTGTCATCATGGGTTTGCTATTCCCCTGGAGGGAAACTTGCAGCCAGCCGGCAACATGATCCACAGGCTTGATCATTCGAGGGAAGGGGAAGTCAGCTACATCTTGCGCGTTGCTCTCGACCGGGACTTTGGCAGTTTCAAGCAGGTCGTGCGGACGCTCGCGATATATGGACTGCTGGTGGTGAGTGGTCTGCCCTGGAAGGCGGCTGAGGCCGGTCCGTGGATCGATCCCGGAGACTGGGTGCTCCGGCAAGACCTGCAGCTTCTGGCCGATGCAGAGGTCGTCTCCACGCCCATGATGGCATGGCCCGTACCCTGGGGAAGCGTTGCTCGGGATATCAGGGACTTCAAGGATCGATCTCGGCTGAGCAAGGCCGAGTACGCCGCACTGGCCCGGGTCAGGTGGCAGGCGAGATACGAGACCCGTGTACGCGAGCAGATGATCGAAAGCGAGGTTTCGGTCGCTGCGAATCCAGGCTGGATCAGGGGTTTCCTCGAGACGCCGCGCGGCAGCACGGAAGCCACCGCCAAGGTGGATTGGATCGATGAGCGCGCGGCGGCGCGATTGCAGTTTACCGCGACGGGAGGCGAGTCACTGGACGGCAGGAAACTTCATCTGGACGGTTCCTACTTGGCGTTCGCCTTGGGCAATTGGATGATCGCCGTCGGCGCCATGGATCGCTGGTGGGGTCCGGGCTGGGATGGCAGCCTGATCCTGTCCACCAACGCTCGTCCGATACCGGCGGTCTCCGTTCAGCGAAATTTTCCTGACCCGTTCGAGACAAAGGGGTTGAGCTGGCTGGGTCCCTGGAGCACAAGCGCGCTCCTGGGGCGGCTGGAAGGCAATCGGGAAATCCCCAGGGCTCTCTTCCTCGGGTGGCAATTCAACTTCAAACCGTTACCGGAGCTCGAGATCGGCATTGAGCGGACAGCCACGTGGTGCGGCCGCGGCCGCCCCTGCGATATCGGTACGTTCGGCAACCTTCTCTTCGGAAGGCGCAAGGCAGGAGAGGACACGCGCGAAGACGGACCCGGCAATCAGTTGGCAGGCGTGAGCATTCGCTATGTTCTGCCGTTCGGCAATTCCTTTCCCCATGCGATCTACGGACAGGTCACCGGGGAGGGAGAGTCCGGTGGGGCGCCCGGCAAATGGCTCAGCTTGATGGGTCTCGAGTATCGTGGGCAGTGGGACGACACGGACTTTCTCGTATACGCCGAGGGCATCGATACGACCTGCGCCTTTGCGGGCGCCAGGAAATTCGACTGCGCCTACCGTCACGGGATTTACCGGACGGGGTATCGCTACCGGGGTCGAAGCATCGGATCTTCTCTTGGGGGAGATGCCGGCGGAGTCTCTCTGGGCGGCTTCGTGATCACCGAACAGGGCCGCGAATGGGGTGGAGCGTTGCGCCATGCCAGGCTGAACCGGGGCGGTACGGCGCAGCCGGACCTCAAGAATGTGGAAGGGCTGACGAGTCTGGAGATATTTCACCGGCGTGATACCCGCAGGGGACGTTTCGAGTCGGGAGCCGGGCTCGACTGGCTTCGTTTGGAAACCGGGCGCACGCGGACGGATGCGCGGGGCTACGTCCGCTGGCGGCGGGATTTCTGAAGAGGTTGGAGCGCAGGAGACGGTGATGAACGTGTTGCGACAGCGGGTGGTCTGGGTGTTGGCGTTGCTTCTCGCCATGAGCGCGTGTTGCGCGACGGTGGTGAGCGCTCAGGCGCCCACAGGACAGCAGATGCTCCGGTTTCTTCAGAGGCTGCCAAGGTCTGAGCGGGAAGCGTTATTACGACAGTTCCAGAAAGAAATATCGAAATCGTCCCGGCCCTCTGAACCGTCCCGGCCCTCTGAACCGTCCCGGCCCTCTGAGGGGTTGGATCCATCTCAGCAATTGCAGGACAGCGAAGCGGATGCGCCGCCGCGGCTCGCGCCCCGCGCAACTATCGTCATTCAATTCAGCGAGGCCGAGTTCACTGAAGAGGGAAGCCGGAAAGTCGAACTCGGCGAGGACGAAAGGCTAAAAGCGAAGTTCCGACTTAAGCGGCTGCGTGAGGGTAATCCCTATCGGCTCGACGAATCGGGTTTTCTGCACCTTCCGGGGATTCGGCCCATTCGTCTGGCGGGACTTGATGTCGAACAGGCGCTTGTCAGGCTCGGCGCTGAACCCGCCCTTTCGGTGTTCGAAGTGTTCATGACGCTGTTGCCCCTCGACCCGTTGGGCGCCGATGCTCTGGAGATGTTTGGCTATAGCGTTTTTCAAGGCCCTCGAGACCCTCAAGACCCGCCCACCACCTTCGCCCCGGCCACCAACGTTCCGGTACCGGTAGACTACGTCGTCGGTCCCGGTGACAATATTCACCTGCAGTTCTTCGGGAACAAGAACGAGGAATATCAACTGGTGGTGGACCGTGATGGCGTGATCAACTTTCCCGAGTTCGGGCCGGTCTCCGTGGCCGGCTTGAGTTTCGACTCGTTGAGAAGGGAGATCGAGCTCCGAGTAGCAGAACAGATGATCGGAGTGCGGGTCAGCGTCACGCTGGGTGAGCTCCGCTCCATCCGCGTCTTCGTCCTCGGTGACGTCGAGCGGCCCGGGTCCTATACCGTAAGCGGCCTTTCCACCATGACCAATGCGCTTTTCCTCAGCGGCGGCGTCAAGGAGATCGGCTCACTCAGGCGGATCGGGCTCAAGCGAAACGGACGCGCCGTTTCCACCCTCGATCTCTATGATCTCCTCCTGCGTGGAGACACCCGAGGCGACGCGCGGCTCAAGCCGGGTGACGTCATCTTCGTGCCGCCGGTAGGAGACACGGTGGCGGTGTACGGCGAGGTGAGGCGACCGGCCATCTACGAGATTCGCGGCAAGACGACAGTCGCCGATGTGATCGCACTGGCTGGGGGCGGTCTGGCAACGGCGAATGCGGAAACGGTCAAGGTCAAGCGCGTGGAAGCCGAAGGGATCTCGGCGCGGGACATCGAATGGAAAAGAGCCGGGAGAGAAACGCTCAAGGACGGAGACGTCGTACAGGTTACTGCGAAATTCGACGGGTTGCGCAACTCGCTGCGGCTGTCCGGCCATGTGCGGCAGCCGGGGCTTCGCCAATGGAAGCCGGGCACGTGGCTGACGGACCTGTTGCCCACTGCCGAAGCGCTGAAGCCCGCCGCCGATCTCAACTACGTGCTCATCCGCAGAGAGATCGAGCCCAATGTCCGAATCGAAGTGCTGTCCGCAGACCTCGAAGCGGGTTGGCGGATGCCCCGCTCGGTCGCGGACGTCGCGTTGCACCCACGGGATACGGTTTACGTTTTTCCCGGACGAGGGGACAGGGAACACGTCGTTCGTGAACTGATCGACGAACTCCGTCTTCAGCTCGAACCCGGGCGATTCGCTCCGGTCGTCCGGGTGACGGGAAGAGTGCGGATTACGGGCGAGTATCCCCTGACGAAGGGGATGCGTGTCAGCGACCTCGTCCGTGCCGGCGGAGGGCTTCGAACGTCTGCCGACAGGACCCGTGCGGAACTGCTGCGCCACCGGTTTATTGAAAACAAACACCGTCAACGGGAGTTAGTCACGATCGACTTGGCCGGTATCGTTGCGGGTGATGCAGCAGCCGACATCCGAGTCAAACCTTATGATCGACTCCATATCAAGCCGATGTCCGGCTGGCAGTCGCCAGGGACTGTTCAAGTGGCCGGCCGGGTGGTCGCTCCGGGAGAGTACTGGATACGCCGGAACGAACCCCTCTCCAGCCTGCTGAAGCGGTTTGGTGGCGTCACGGACGATGCGTTTCCCGAAGGGGCCATACTGCTACGCCAAGAGCTTCGGGAGCGGGAACGACAGAACATAGAGAGACTGGTCATTCGCATCAGGAACGATCTGGCTACGGCCTCTCTTGCCAACGACGAAGGGACCAACCGGATCGAAGTCGGTCAGAAGCTGCTCGCTCAACTCCACAGCACGAAGCCCTCGGGTCGTCTGGTCATCGATTTGCCGGCAATCATGGCGGGGAACATCGAAAAGGACTTTTCCCTGAAGCATGGAGACCGACTTTTCGTTCCAGACATTACCCCGGAAGTCTCCGTCTTTGGCGAGGTCCAACGTCCCGCCTCACATTTGTACGTTCCTGGTCGGGATCACGATGACTACATCAAAAGGTCCGGAGGACTGACGAAAAGGGCCAGTGAGGCGGAAATTTACATCGTCCGAGCCAGTGGCGAGGTGCTGGGCGGTAACGCGGGCTCCAGGTTTTTCTCGCGAAGCAACGCTAATGCGATTCAGCCGGGTGACGCCATTGTCGTGCCCGTGGATACGGAACGCATTGCACCGCTGACGTTGTGGAGGACCGTTGCCGACGTTGTCCAAAATCTTGCTATTACCGCCGCCTCCATTAAGGCGGTCCTGGACTGACGCGCGGCGCGGACCGGATGGCTTGGCCGACCGGCACCCCCGAATCGCCGCAAAGGAGTCGAGGAGCCGACGATGGGGTCGTCGCAGCATTCCGAGACGTCGTGATGATGCATTCCGTACGTCTCTCCCATTTGCGCTTGCTGGAGGCGGAGTCCATCCATATCATCCGTGAGGCCGTGTCGGAGCTCCGCCGCCCGGTGATGCTGTACTCGGTGGGCAAGGACTCCTCCGTCATGCTTCACTTGGCGCGGAAGGCGTTCCACCCTTCCGCGCCGCCGTTTCCGCTGTTGCATATAGACACCACCTGGAAGTTCCCCGAGATGTATGCGTTCAGGGACCGCGTGGCGGGGGAGCTCGGGATGGAGCTCATCGTCCACGTCAACCGGGAGGGTGTCGAGAAGGGTATCGGTCCCTTCAGCCACGACGCCGCGCTCTATACCGATGTGATGAAGACCCAAGCGCTCAGACAAGCCCTCGACAGGCACGACTTCGACGCTGCGTTCGGCGGCGCGAGGCGCGACGAAGAGACCTCGCGAGCCAAGGAGCGGGTGTTCTCCTTCCGCACGGGCGGCCACCGCTGGGATCCCAAGAACCAGCGCCCGGAGCTCTGGCGGCTCTACAACACGCGAGTGAATCCGGGCGAGTCCATCCGCATCTTTCCGTTGTCCAACTGGACCGAGCTCGACGTCTGGCACTACATTTATCTTGAGGACATCCCCATCGTGTCGCTCTATCTCGCCGCGCTGCGGCCTGTGGTCCGGCGCGACGGCAATCTGATCATGGTGGCGGACCACCGTCTGCCGCTGGCCGAGGGCGAGGAGCCGGAGATGAAAACGGTTCGTTTCCGTACGCTGGGCTGCTACCCACTGACGGGCGCCATCGAGTCCGGAGCCGCGACGTTGCTGGATGTCGTCCATGAAATGCGGCTCGCAAGGACGTCCGAACGGCTGGGGCGTGTGATCGACCATGACCGGACAGGCTCGATGGAGGTGAAAAAGCAGGAGGGCTATTTTTGATGGCCCGCAGGCGCGAACTGCCCGCGCGGGACAGCCGGGATTTTCCGGAGGCGGAGGAAGAGAACGATCTGCTGCGAAAGGACCTGCTGCGGTTCATGACCTGCGGCAGCGTCGATGACGGCAAGTCCACCCTGATCGGCCGGCTGCTCTACGACTCCGAGCTGATTTTCGAGGATCAACTGGCCTCCCTGGCCGCGGACAGCAGGACGGTGGGCACCCGGAGGGGCGCCCTGGATCTGGCGCTCCTCGTGGACGGTCTGCGGGCGGAACGGGAGCAGGGTATCACCATCGACGTAGCCTATCGATTCTTCTCTACGGACCGGCGCAAGTTCATCGTCGCCGATACCCCCGGTCACGAGCAGTATACCCGCAACACCGCCACCGGCGCTTCGACCGCGGACTTGGCGGTGATCCTGGTGGACGCGCGCAAGGGTGTCCTGACCCAGACCCGGCGCCACGTCTTCATCGCCAGCCTTTTCGGTATCCGCCGGTTTATCCTGGCGGTCAACAAGATGGACCTGGTAGGCTGGGACGAGGAGACCTTCAAGAGAATCACCAGGGTCTACGGTGATTTCGCCCGTTCCCTCGACCTCGACGATACGGCCTGCATCCCCATCTCGGCCCTCACCGGCGCCAATGTCTTGCGGAACCACGGTGAGACGCCGTGGTATCGAGGCCCCTCCCTGATGGAAGTGCTGGAAACGGTCGATGTCTGCGCCGACGTCGCGCGCCGGCCCTTCCGCATGCCGGTGCAGTGGGTCAACCGGCCCAACCCGGATTTTCGGGGATTTTCCGGGATGGTGGCGTCGGGCACGGTGCGCCCCGGCGACGCGGTCAAGGCGTACCCGTCGGAGATGACATCGACGGTAGCCCGTGTGGTCACCTATGGCGGTGATCTGGATGCCGCGGTGACGGGCCAGTCCGTGACCTTGGTGCTGGACCAGGAGATCGACATCAGCCGCGGCGACCTCCTGGCCGCGCCCGAGAACGGGCCCTGGACCACGGACCAGTTCACCGCTCATCTGCTCTGGATGGCAAAGGAGCCGATGTTGCCGGAACGGCGGTATCTGATGAAACTCGGGGCCAAGGCGACCATGGCCCAGGTCACCGATTTACGCTACCGGATCAACGTCGATACGATGGAGCACGTTGCCGCCAAGACGCTGGGCTTGAACGAGATCGG
Organism: uncultured Binatia bacterium (SeqCode); assembly: GCA_965214905.1. Classification (GTDB taxonomy): domain Bacteria; phylum Desulfobacterota; class Binatia; order UBA9968; family JAJDTQ01; genus JAJDTQ01. The sequence continues at coordinate 212,808 of OZ243984.1, read as the reverse complement.
GTATTGCAATTTCGCGATCGACCAGACGGTGGCGTACGACCCGTATCGGAAGGTGCGCGAGACCGGCGGCTTCATCCTGATCGACAGCTTCTCCAACGATACGGTGGGCGCGGGCATGATCGATTCCGGCCTGCGTCGTGCCGCCGACTTGAGGTGGCAGGCTCTCGACATCGGCAAGGGGTTCCGCGCCCGACAGAAACGACAGAAGCCCTGCGTGTTGTGGCTTACGGGCCTTTCCGGATCCGGCAAGTCGACCGCGGCCAACGCCATCGAGCGCAAGCTGGCGGCCCTGGGACGCCACAGCTACATCCTGGACGGGGACAACATTCGTCACGGCATCAGCCGGGATCTGGGCTTTACCGACGCCGACCGGGTCGAGAACATTCGTCGAGTCGCCGAGATCGCGAAGCTCTTCGTCGACGCCGGCCTGTTGGTCCTTGTCGCCTTCATCTCGCCGTTCCGGGGCGAGCGGAGAATGGCGCGCGAGCTGGTCGAGGAGGGCGAATTCGTCGAGATCTTTGTCGACGCGCCGCTGGAACTCTGTGAACGGCGCGACCCCAAGGGGCTCTACGAGAAGGCGCGGGCAGGCGAGATCGAGAACTTCACCGGCATCGACTCGACCTACGAGCCGCCGGAAAACCCGGACATCGTGCTGAAGACGGCCGACCACCCGGCGGAAGAGCTGGCGGACCAGGTCGTCGCATACCTGGAGGACAAGGGATACCTCCGGTGTCCCGTTCCACAGACAGTCGTGTAGTGTTCTGTTCCACGACACGGCCTTTTCATGGTTACCTTGAGCACGGCCAGGGTCCCCCCCGCCGTAGCCGGGATTCTTCGTTCCGCTGGGAATGACAGGCTCGGCGGGACTTTTGGCAAGACCCTGGTTCCACAAACAAGGTATGGACGAAAGGAGAAAGGGGGGCAGACGTGGACGCTTTCAAACACGGCGTGTTTAGCTGGTGCGAGCTCATGACCACGGACGTGGACGGTGCGACGCAGTTCTACACCAAGCTGTTCGGATGGACGGTGGAGGCAGTGACCAACGAGGCCAACCAGGGGATGCAGTACCACCTGGTGAAGGTCGAAGGAACGGAGGTCGGAGGGATCATGGCGCAGCCTGCGCAAGCTCGGGGGGCGCCTCCATGCTGGGGAACCTACGTGACCGTCGATGACGTGGATGCGACAAGCCGGAAGGCTCGGGAGCTTGGCGGCAGCGTCATCGTGCCGCTGACGGACATTCCCGACGTGGGACGCTTTTGCGTCATACGGGACCCCCAGGGCGCCGTGATCTCCGTCATTACCTACAGCGGAGAGCACCACGGGTAGGCGAACACCCGAGGTCTCGCCACCGTCCTGAGGAGGAACAGGATATGAAGTCTTTGCTTGGCGGTTGGTCGAACCTCGTCTATGCGGCCATGCGAATCGTGGTCGGACTGGCGTTCGCACAGCACGGCGCGCAGAAGCTGTTCGGCGCCTTCGGCGGCATGGACGGCGGCGGCGCCTCGGTCCAGTGGCTCTCGCTGATGGGTCTTGCAGGCGTGATCGAATTCTGCGGCGGTCTTCTGGTGGCCGTGGGGTTTCTGACCGGATATGCGGCCTTCCTCAGCAGCGGCCTCATGGCCGCGGCCTATTTCATGGCTCACGCCGCCCGCGGTTTCTGGCCGATCCGGAACGAGGGCGAGCTTGCGGTGCTCTTTTGCTTTGTTTTCCTCTATATCGCAAGCCGGGGCGGCGGCGCGTTGAGCATCGACAGACTCCGCGGGCGCTGAGCGGAGGGGGAACGAGCCGCAGGCCCTGGAGCCCGTATCGGCCGGTAACGCGATGCGGGCAGGGGCGGGTTTGAAACCCGCCCCTGCATCGGCGTCCGAGTTCTACGGCCGAGGCTCCTGGCACCGAGCACTCATGAGGACTTACGCGATAGGTGACGTACAGGGTTGTTACGAACCGCTCCGGAGACTCCTCGACAAGATCGGCTTCGATGAGGCCGCCGACCGGCTGTGGTTCGTCGGCGACCTGGTCAACCGCGGTCCCGATTCCCTCTCCGTACTGCGTTTCGTCAAGGGGCTCGGTCGTTCCGCAGTCGCGGTTCTGGGCAACCATGACCTCCATCTCATTTGTCGGGCCGAAGGCATCGCGCCGCCCAAGCGCCTGGACACCCTCGACGACGTGTTGTCCGCCGGCGACCGCGACGAGCTGATGGGCTGGCTGCGCCGCCTGCCGTTCATCCATCGTGAAGGCGGATACGTCCTTTCCCACGCCGGTCTGCTGCCGCAATGGAGCACCCTGAAGGCGGCGGAGTTGGCGCGGGAGGTCGAATCACGGCTGCGCGGCGCCGATTACAGGGACTTCCTGCGTTACCAGGCAGGCTACCACGCCAGTACCTGGTCCGACGACCTGAGCGGGTTTGCGCGATGGAGCTGCATCGCCAGCGTGTTCACGCGACTCCGGTGCTGCACGGCCGGCGGCGATATGGCGCTGTCGTTCTCGGGATTGCCGGCGGACGCGCCCGCGGGGTTCAGCCCCTGGTTCGCCTTGCCCCGGGCGAGCGCGGACGAGACGATCCTGTACGGGCACTGGTCGGCCCTGGGACTGCATCTCGAAAACGATACCGTGTGCCTCGACAGCGGCTGCGTGTGGGGCGGCCCGCTGACGGCGCTCCGGCTGGAGGACGGGAAGATCTTTCAGGTGCCCCGTGAAGCCTGATGCGTCACCGGCTTGCTTGCGGTTCCAGGCGCCATCCTGGCAGCCTTGTCAAGGCGCCGGGCAACAACGTGGGGGCGAAGAATTTCCAGCCCCTACGCGCCGGAGGGCGAGTCCCGCGTTATCCGTTTTCGGCCTTGCCGCTCCAGTGCCCACGCCACGTGCTCCCGCACCAGCGGCGACGGGTCCTCGCTGCGCTCCTGTAACGCCTCGACGATCAGAGCATCGTACGGCGCGTTGCCTAGTGCCACGGCTACGTTCCGCAGCCAGCATGCGTAGCCGATGCGGCGGATGGCACTCCCCTCCGTATAGCGCAGGAAATCCGCCTCGCTCCAGCGGAACAACTCCAGCAGCTCCGGCGCGTCGAGCTTGTGTCTGGGCAGAAAGTCGGCTTCGCGCGTGAAGGCCGCGTAACGGTTCCAGGGGCAGACAAGCTGGCAATCGTCGCAGCCGTAGACGCGGTTGCCCATGAGCGGCCTCAGCTCTGCCGGGATGGAGCCGCGAAGTTCGATGGTCAGATAGGAGATGCACCGGCGCGCGTCCAGTCGATAGGGTCCGGTGATGGCCCCGGTGGGGCAGACGTCGACGCAGGCGCTGCAGGCGCCGCATCGGTCCTCGGAGGCCTGATCCGCCGGCAGCGGAAGATCGGTATAGATCTCGCCCAGGAAGAACCACGAGCCCGCGGCGGTGTTGATGAGGTTGGTGTGCTTGCCGGTCCAGCCGAGTCCGGCCTTGCGCGCCAGCGGCTTTTCCAGGACCGGCGCGCTGTCCGTGAAGACGCGGTAGCCGAACGGACCCGCGTCCTCGGCGATCCGGTCCGCCAGGGCTTGCAGGCGTTTCCTGATGAGCCGGTGGTAGTCCCGTCCCAAGGCATAGCGGGAGACATAGCCGAGGTGAGCATCTTCGAGCACCTGCCAAGGGTCCGCGCCCGTCCCGGGGAGATAATCCATGCGCGCGGAGATCACGCGCGCCGTTTCCGGCACCAGCTCCGTTGGTCGCGAGCGCTTGGAGCCGTGCCGCTCCATGTACTCCATCTCTCCGTGCCGTCCCTCGGCGAGCCAGCGATGGAGACGTTCCTCATCGGCGCCGAGATCGACGTCTGCGATGCCGACTTGCTGGAAGCCCAGCTCGCGACCCCACCCCTTGATGCGCTCGGCGAGTCGAGCGAGGCCGGCATCGGTCATGGCTGCTGCCATCGTGGCGCACATCCCGGCTCACGACGCCGGTGAGTAGCCCTTGGCGATCCACGGATCGAGGTCCGCGGAGAACCACTCTCCGGGAAGATCCTTGCCCACGCCCCTCTTCCCGGCTTTGTCCAGCACCGCCTTGCCCATGGCCGCGAACTGGATCGCCATGCCGGAGTTGTTCTTGTAATAGATGATGTCCGCGGGGTCGCGACGTCCCGGTACGTCGTGGTTCACCACCGCGCCCAGCTCCACCACCTTGTCCCAGGAGGTCTCGCCGGCCTCGATGGGGTCCAGCACCTCCTGCTGGCGGTTGGCGTGGATGCTCTCGCGGTCGTTGACCACGATGAGATCGCTGCGCGTGATGGTCGTTCTGTCCACTTCATGCCGCTGGAACACGACGTCGCTGTTGACGATGGACACGACGGTCTGCCCCGGCTCCAGATCCCTGCCGTCGAAGACCGGAGCGGACGAATTGGTGGCGCAACAGATCACGTCCGACCCTCTTGCCACCGCGCGCGGCGTCTCTGCGCTGATGACGGGGATGCCCAGCTCCTTGGCGAATCTTCGGCAGAAATCGTCCCTGTGCGCCCGCGACGGGCTGTATATCTTCAGACGTTCGAGGGGAAGAGCGTCGGCCAGCGCCCGGGCGTGCAGCTCGGCTTGATGACCGGTGCCGAAGATCCCGGCGACCCGGGCGTCCGGGCGGGCCAGCAGACGAACCGCGGCGCCGCTGGTGGCGCCCACGCGCAACGGCGAGAGGGTGCCGTCCACGATGATGCCGAGGAGCTCGGCCGTCTCCAGGCTGTAGACGAGAAAGTGGCCCCAGTAGCGCCGGGTCGGGTGCTGGAACTCCACGCGCCGGGTGGCATCGTCCTTCTCCCGCGCGAGCCGGGAATTCAACCGCAGGGCGGCGACGCCGTATTTGGGCAAGGCTCCGGCATGGATGTTGGCAAAGTACCTGGCCTGTGGGTCGGGCGTCGGACAGGAGTACCGCAGCCTTGGGCGGTTGACCCCGTTGCCCCGACCGATCTCGCGGAACACGTCTTCCATGAGATCGATGCACTCACGCATGGTAAGGAGTCCCCGGGCTTCGTCTTCGTCGATGATCATGACCATGGAGTCCGCTCCTTCCGTTCATACCCGTCCACCCGCCGGCGCGGGACGGCCGAGTTCCTTACGAGGCAGCCTGTCCGACATGGAAGGAATTTACTACGAACAGATGAACGGGTCCATTTCCAGGCGGGTCGTCGTCTAATGCACCTGTTTGATGTGCCGTGGATGGGTGCAGTAGAAAGACGTCGTGAGGGCTTCGTCGCCGGCGGCCTTGGCGCCGCGGCGTGGCCCGGGAGCAGTTGATGTCGGACGGGCGCAAGACGTTGCGGGACGCAATTTCGCGTTACATGCCGCTCAAGACCGCGGCTGATTTCTGCGATGACAACGCGCGCCGCGTCGGCGGGCGGGAGGCGCTCGCGGATGCCCGGCGGCGCCTCACCTGGTCGCAAATGCAAGCGATGTCCGATGCCCTGGCGCTGGGGCTCCTGGGGCTCGGATTGAAGCGCGACGCCCACGTGCTCATTCAGATGCCCAACTCCGCGGAGCTCTTTCTCGCTCGGCTGGCTTGCGAGAAAGCCGGGCTGAGGCTCGTGACCGTGGCGCCGAGCCTGCGACGGGCGGAGCTCGAGCCCATCGTCCGGTTCACCAGACCCGAGGTCGCCATCATTCCCGCGGCGTACCGCGGGTTCCGCCACGCGGACCTCCTGGAGCAGGTCCGCGTCCCCGAGCTGCGCCACGTCCTGGCGGCATGGGATGAGGTTCCGCGGGGCTGTCTTTCGTTGGAGGACGTGCTGTCCCGAGCCGTGCCGGAGAAGCGTCGCTCGCTCCTGTCCGCCACGCGCTACGGGGTGGAGGACGTTTGCCAGCTCGCCACCACCAGCGGCTCCACCGGCATACCCAAGTGCGCCGCGGTGCCCCTGTACACGCGGCTGCTCACCGCCTGGATTCACCTCCGGCGTTTCCGCGTGAACGGCGACGACACGCTGTGCGCCGTGACCGCCATCATCTCGGGCGTAGCCGACGGGCTGATCTACAACGGCGTCTGTCAGGCGGGAGCGCGGGTGGTCCTGCTGGACCACTTCGACCCGCGCCATACCTGCGAGACCGTGGCCGAAGAGAAGGTCGACGTCCTGCCGATGGTTCCCACCATGATCTCCCGACTGCTCGCGCTCCCCGATCTCGAAGACTACGACCTTCGCTCCCTCCGCATGGTCGTCAGCCACGGCTCGCTCCTTCCCTATGGGGTGGGCCGCGAGGCCGAGGCGCGGCTGGATTGCCGGATCATGCAGGGCTACGGCAGCGTGGACTGCGGCGGTCTGTGCGCCACGTCCTGGGGGGATCCACCCGACGTTCGCATCCGGTCCGTGGGCCGGCCCCTGGAGGGCAACGAGATACGGATCATGGATGCGGGCGGCAACGAGGTCGCCCGGGAAGAAGCCGGGCGCATGTGGGTCCGCGGCCTGCCCTCGGACGCGCGTTTTTTCCACAACCCGGAGCTCGACGCGCGCCGGGGCGCCGACGGTTTCCTGGATCTGCAGGAATGGGGCCGCATGGATGAAGAGGGCAACGTCTATCTCATGGGCCGGGAGCAGGATCTCATCATCCGCGGCGGACAGAATATCTTCCCGGCCGACGTCGAGAACGTGCTGATGCGCCACCCCAAGGTGCGCGAGGCCGCGGTGGTGGGCTATGCCGACCCGGAAATGGGCGAGCGGATTGCCGCCTGCGTCGTCCGTGAGAAGGACGTCCCGTTGACCCTGGAAGAGGTAACGGAGTTTCTCCGGGACGAGGGGCTGGCCCGTTTCAAGCGGCCCGAGCGTCTGGAGCCGATGGACGTGCTTCCCAAGGTGGCCTCGGGTGACAAGGTGGACAAGCGGGCGCTCAGAGAGCGTCTCTCCGGCGTCCCGCTTCAGGCGAATGAAGCGGTAGGGCGGAGAAACAAAGCCGGGGTCGTAGACGAGTCTAGTCGTTGACCCGAACGCGGATGGCCCCGTAGGCGCAGTCCCACTGACATACGAAGCACCCCTGGCAATCCCGCGGATAGGCCATGTATGCCTTGTTGTCCGGGTTCAGGCGCAGGACGTCCGTGGGGCAGGTATCGACGCAAACCCCGCAGCCGGTGCAGGCGTTCTCGCTCACCTCAGCCCGCGGCATGAGAGGACTCCTGGTTGCGAAAGACCAGATGCAGGTTCTGCGTCGGCCGCACCGGGATGGGGGCGTGCCAGGATTCGGGCAGGGGCTCGTCCCGGAGTTGGAGACCCCCGTTCCCGCGTTTGACTACGACCATCCTGACCCAGTTCACGTTGTCGATGATCGGGAAGTCCTCGCGGATGAAGGCGACCCGGCTTTCGGTCCGGTACCGGTAGGCGCGCAGCGTCGCTTCGAGTACCTGGACGTATTGCGTGAGGCCCCATACCTTGGCCAGTTCGTGAGGGTCGGCGGCCTTGAGCCGGGGCACGTCGTCCCGGCTTATTTCGACAAGCTCGTCGAGGGCCGCGTCGATGCGGTCGGCGTGGAGGACCAGTCCGATCTTGTCCATCAGGAGTCGTCCGAGTCGCCGGTGCACCTCGGTGAAATCGGCGCCCGCCTCCCGCAATAGCGGCTCGCGGATGGCTTGCGCGGTCCGGCGGAGCTGGTCCGGCACCGGTCGAGCGCCGTTGCCGGACCGTGCGGTCGCGCCCGCGGCCCGGCCGGTCCAATCGCCGGTTACCGAGCAGAAGGGGAGATGGCCGCCCGGCAGATAGGTCATGTCGGTGCAGGTGCCGGCGGCGTAGAGCCCGGGCACGGTGGTCTCGCCGCGTTCATTGACGCGCGCGCCGGCGCCGAAGATGCCGCTGGTGCCGGCCACCTGGTAGGTGTAGGGGACCGGAGTCTCGGTGATATCGTCCACCATGGCTTCCTGATTCGACACCACGATGGGAATCACCCGCCTGAGGAGCTCCATGCGTTCCGGCGGCACCTCCCGCAGATCCATGGAAGGCACCTGGTCCCGCTCCTTCTGGTGCGCTATGGCGAAGTAGAGCAACGCCCGGCTCGTCATCTCCATCCGCTTGGGATCGTAGTCCTCCAGGAACCGCCTGCCGTCCTTGTCCACCCACTTGGCGCCCGAGGGCATCAGGGACTCCAGGCCCGGCGCGGAAAGGGCGTGGTCGGGGTTCAGGTTGATGCCGCCCAGCTCGAGGCGCGAAAGCTCCGCCCCCGCGCGCATCATCATGGCGATACCGTCGCCGGAAAGATCGATAGGCATGTAGCCCAGGGTGCTTCCGGGCCACGGATAGGGGAACTTGTAGGGGCCGGTGCACACCACGGTGGCGTGGGCCAGGATCTCGTGGATCTCCCCGGTGCGGGTGTGGAACCCGACGGCGCCGATGACCCGCCCGCCCGTGGGCAGCCGCCCGTCCGAGGTGAGAAGCTCGGTCAGGGCGACGCGGTTCACCACTTCGACGCCGCTCTCGACCACCCCCGACCGCACCGCCATCATCATCTGCGGGCCGCCTTCCGCCATCCACACGCCGTTGGCGAAGGCGCGTCCCGGCGCTCCCATGCGGACGATCTTCCGGCCCTCCTTGAGCCACTTGACGCCCCAGCCGTCCATGAGCATCACGTGCTCGTGCATCACCGGCAGGGACCTGGCCAGCAGCGGCTGATTCACCAGGGGTCCGCCGAAGGACCGCATCCAGGCGTCGATGTCGTCTCCGGGCATGTACGACGGGTAGACGCCGGAGGCCAGGGCGCTGCAGCCGCTGCGGCCGAAATACGACCGATCCGCCAGCAGCACGCGGGCCCCCGCCTCACGCGCTCGGTAGGCCGCGAAGGCGCCGGCAATGCCGCCGCCGATGACGAGCACGTCCGTTTCCAGCCGAATGGCCATGACGGGGGATCTTAGACGGGCACGGAGCATTGTTCAACCTCGCCGAGGCCACGGTCGCCCGTGGGGCGTGCCCGTATCTGCTTCCCCGGCCCGTTCCGGATTCCCGGGTCAAGCCCGGAACGACGATTCGGGCAGGGCGGATGAGGAGGGAACCCCGCTCCCTCTGGGAGAGAGTGGCCGAAGGCCGGTCGAGGGCGCCCCGATGACCCTGTGTCTCCGGCCATTTTTACCCTGCGTCTCCGGCCATTTCATGGTAATTTCTACGGCGTGATTCCAAGCGCAGGAGGAGATGTCAAGTCATGAGCACGATATTGGGAAGCGGCGAGTTTCGCTACGAGGTTCAGGAAGGATGGGCGCAATTGCCCGAAGGCATGACCTTCAAGGAAGTGGCGGCGGTGGGCGTGGACAAGGCCGACAACGTCTATTGCTTCACCCGGGGCGAGCACCCCATGATCGTGTTCGACAAGGAGGGCCGGTTCCTGCGCACCTGGGGTGAGGGCGTCTTCACCCGGGCCCACGGCGTCACCATGGGGCCGGACGATGTCATTTTCCTGACCGACGACGGTGACCATACGGTGCGGAAATGCACTCTGGACGGCAAGGTGCTGATGACCCTGGGGGTTCCGGGCAAGGCGGCGGCTTTTCAGGGAGGAGAGCCCTTCAACCGCTGTACCCACGTAGCCTTCTCGCCGCAGGGCGATATCTATGTCTCGGACGGCTACGGCAACTCGCGGGTGCACAAGTATTCGCCGGACGGCAAGCTGCTGTTTTCCTGGGGCGAGCCCGGCACCGACCCGGGCCAGTTCAATCTGGTCCACAACGTCTGCACCGACGCGGACGGATGGGTCTATGTCGCCGACCGGGAGAACCATCGCATCCAGGTATTCGACGGCCAGGGCCGGTTCGAGACCCAGTGGTGCGATAACCTGCACCGCCCATGCGCGCTGTACATGGAGAACATGGACGACGGCGCCGGCCCCGTCTGCTACATCGGCGAGTTGGGTCCTGGGACCTCCCAGAACGGCGCGTATCCCAATATCGGCCATCGCATCGTCATTCGCGACGGTGACGGTGCGGAGTTGGCGCGCTTCGGCGATCCCGTCATGGGCGAGGGGCCGGGCCAGTTCATCGCGCCCCACGGCCTCTGCCTGGATTCGCACCGGAACCTCTATGTGGCGGAGGTGTCCTGGACCATCCTGGGACGGCGGCTGGAGCCGCCGCGGGAGATGCGCAGCCTGCAGAAGCTGGTGTGGTGTCCTGAATAAACGCTCATGGTCGCGCACGACCATCCCGAAGGCATGAAAATCGTATTTTCACAGCGAATTTCCTTGCGCACCCAAACCCTCTCCCGCTGTGAGAGGGTGGCCGAAGGCCGGGTGAAGGCGCCCCCCAATAACCCTGCTCCTCCATTTCCTGACGTACCCAACCAGGCGCCGGCTCCGGGACCCCTCACCCTCACCCCAACCCTCTCCCAGAGGGAGAGGGAGTCGGAGGGCGAGGCGGAGCAACGCAGTCGACACCAGGCCCTGGTCCTCCAGCAGCTATATGGGAGAGGGAGTCGGAGGGCGAGGCGGAGCAACGCGGTCGACGGCGAAAAGGACCAGCAGATTCTCCACAGTTCGTTCAGGACACCACACTGGTCAGGCTGGACTGACCGTTGCTCTCCGCTACACGCCGGCGCCGGCAGCCTCTCGCGGCTGCTCGTCCTCGTGCGCGACCGGGGGAAGGATCCAGCGAATGGCCAGCCCCACCACCAGGGCGCCGGCGCCGCCGATGAGGTACGGCGCGTTGGCGCCGGCGTGATCCAGAATCCACCCGGCGGCGGTGTTGGAGGCGATGCCGCCGAGCCCGAGCCCCACCATGGCCACCAGGCCCTGCGCCGTGGAGCGCAGGCGCCCCGGGGCCACCCGGTCCACGTACAGCGGCCCGCCCATCATCAGGCCGGTGACCATCACGCCGTGGAGCATCTGCACCGGATAGATCCAGTAGGGGTTGGCCGTGAGCCCGCACACCGTCCAGCGGACGCCGCCGGCCAGCACCCCGGCGGCCAGCAAGCCTCGGGCGCCGATGCGCTTGAGACCCATGCCGGTGCACAGGATGAGGGGGATCTCGACGACCAGCATGAGGATCCACATGTTCTGCACCGTCTCCAAGGTGCCGCCGTGGGCACGGACGTAGACGGGCAACAGTCCCATGGGGCCGGTGACGAAGAGATAGGCGCTGAACGCAAAGAGGAGCATCCGGCGCATGGGACCCCTGCGAAGCAGGACGCGCCACTCGCCCCGGGCCGCCCGTAGCGACGCGATGCCTTCCCTGGGGAGGGCGAGGCCGATGGCCGAGGCCAGCAGCACGACGACGGCGGTGCCCAGGAACATGACTCCCAGGCCCGGCTCCGAGGGGCCGCCCGGCGCCGGGCCGAGCCCCTGCCATTGCTGCACCCGGTCCAGCGCCACCGGGAAGACCAGCACCGACGCCAGAAAGCCCACGGTTCCCCAGGAACGGGCGAAGCCGTAGGCGTGGGGCCCGGAAGGGCGAAAAGCCGCCAGCGCGACGGAAACCGAAAGCGGTATCACCGGTGTCGAGAAGCAGGCCAGGAAGACGGCCGCCAGAAGAATGAGCGCGAACCCCTGCGCCAGCCCCAGAAGCACGAAGCCCGCGGCGGACGCCATGGAGAGGAACGCCACGAGCCGCCCCCGGGCGCCGGTGCGATCCGCCACCTGGCCCCAGAACGGCTGCGCCACGATGCCCACCAGCGGCATGACGGAGAGGACCAGCCCCAGTTGGGTCCCGGTGAGGCCGGCATTCTCCTTGAGGTACAGGCTGTAGTAGGGGAAGAAAATGCCCAGCGCCCCGAAGAAGGTGAACCAGAACAGGGATATGGGCAAGCCGTGGCGCCGGAAGCTCATCAAGCCGCAAGTCTAGGAGTCTGTAGCGCATAGATCCTGTGGGGATCAACAAGTGGGGTAATGAATGATAAGAAGGGAGGATGAAGAAAAGCTATCAGCCGTGGACGCAGGACCAGAGATATTTGCTTCCTCCATCGTTGCAGGAGTGGCTTCCGGAGGACCACTTGGCGTGGTTCATTCTGGATGTGGTATCGCAGTTGGACCTGAGGGCCATTGAGGGGGCGATTCAGTCGAAGGACGCGCGGGGGCAACGACCGTATCACCCATCGATGATGGTGGCGTTGCTGGTGTATGCGTACTGCACGGGAGTGTACTCTTCGCGACGCATCGAGCGTGGGTGTGGGGAGGACGTGGCGTTTCGAGTGATCACGGGGAATACGCAGCCGCACTTCACCACCATCAACGAGTTTCGACGGGTGCACCGGGAAAGGCTCGCGGGTTTGTTCGTGCAGGTTCTGAAGCTGTGCCGGGAGGCGGGGTTGGTGAAGCTGCGGCATGTGGCAATAGACGGGACGAAGGTCAAGGCGAACGCGAGCAAGCACAAAGCCATGAGCTACCAGCGCATGGGTGAAGAGGACCGCCGGCTGCGGGCAGAGGTGGAGGAGTTGCTGGCCCAAGCGGATGCGGCGGATGCGTTGGAGGACTCTCAGCACGGGGCGGACGCGCGGGGGGACGAGTTGCCCGCAGAGCTTCGTCGGCGCGAGAGTCGCCTGGAGCGCATCCGGGAGGCGAAGGCGGCGCTGGAGGCGGAGGCGTTGAAGGCACGGGCGAGCAGGTTGCGCGAGCAGGCACAGAGGCACGAACGCACAGCGGAGACGCATCCGGACCCGAAGGTACGGGGTCGCGCGCGCACTCATGCGAAGAAGCGTCGCGCACAGGCCCGAGAACTCGACCCGTGCGGCGCCGGCTCCACGGGCGCTGGCAGCGGGGAGGGAGAACTGGCGCGCAAGCCCACCCGAGCCACCCCCAAGGGCCGTCCCGTCCCCAAGGCGCAGCGCAATTTCACCGACCCTGACAGTTCTATCATGAAGGGCGGGGATGGATTCATTCAGGCCTACAACGCCCAGCTTGCGGTGGACGAGGACCATCAAGTCATCGTCGCCTGTGGGGTCACCGACCAGCCCGCAGACGCAGGGCACCTCGTGCCCATGCTTGAGCGGGTCAAGGCCAACCTCGGGGTTACGCCTGAGCATGCAACCGGCGATGCCGGGTACTGGAACCCACAGGTCGAAACCCGAGCCCGAGCCTTGGGCACCGAGGCCTGGGTTGCCACCCAGCGGGTGCGTCATGGAGAGAGGCAAGCGGCTACCCGCTCCGGCCCCCCGCCGGCTGCACTCGACCCTCAAGAGCGCATGCGCTGGCGTCTCGACACCCCCGAGGGTCGGAAGCGGTACGCCCGGCGTAAGGCCGTGGTCGAGCCCGTCAACGGTCAAATCAAACACGCTCGGCGATTCCGGCAGTTCTCGCTGCGCGGTATCCATGCTGTCGACACCGAGTGGACCCTCGTGAGCCTGTGTCACAACCTCCTCAAGCTGTTCGTTCAACGGTTCAATCAACAATCTCCCGAGCCCAATCCGGCCTGAAAAGCCCACTCCCAGGCCCTCCCACACCTCCGCTGAACCAGTATCACCCCCAATCTCTTCCACTCTCTTCCACTCAGGCACCTTGGCAACCATCCATCCCTATCATGACCTTCTACACACCATCACCCCAACCGCTACGTCCTACAGACTCCTAGCCGGGATCGGACAAGGAAGGAACTTGCGCCGTCCCCTCCGACTCCCTCTCCCTCCGGGAGAGGGTTGGGGTGAGGGTTCTTCGGTGAGAGCAGCCCACCCGATGCGTCAGACCGTCGCACAGACAGGGTTGTTGGGGCGCCCGCACCCGGCCTTCGGCCACCCCCTCCCGAAGGGAGAGGGTATTTTCATGCCTTCGGGGTGGTGGTGCAACGACCATGAGCGTTTGCTATAGATTGTGACGCACCCGACTCGGTTACAGGAGGACAAGGATGGCACGACTCAAGCACATTGCGATAAGGACCGGGGATGTGGCGAAGACGGCGGCTTTCTACCAGCAGGCGTTCGATCTCGAGGAGGTGGGCAAGGGCCGCAGCGGCGTCTACCTTTCCGACGGACACATCAATCTCGCGATCCTGAACCTGAGAACGCCGACCTCGCCCGCGGGCGTGGAGCATTTCGGGTTCCAGGTGGACGATCTCGAAAAGACCGTCGAGCGGGTGTCCGAGCTCGGCGGCGAGCAGCTTACGGAGCTGGCAAGGCTGACCCCGACGGATCCGTCCCACCCGCAGTCGTATTTCGAGGTCAAGGTGACGGGTCCGGACGAGCAGGAGATCGACGTGTCCGACACCGGATGGGTCGGGGCGCCCCGTTAGAGTCAGGCCGCTTTCTCGTGAACGACGGCAAGCGGAAGAGCACGGGCGAGTTGTTCGAGGAACTCGTCGGGGTAATGGCCCGCCTGCGGGCCCGGGACGGTTGCCCGTGGGACCGGGAGCAGACCCATGCCTCGTTGAAGCGGTATGCGCTGGAAGAGACCTACGAGCTCCTGGAAGCCATCGACGCGGGTGACAGCGCGGCCATGCGGGATGAGCTGGGCGACGTCCTGCTGCAGGTGCTGTTCCACGCCCAGATGGCCGGCGAGGACCGGCGCTTCGCCATCGAGGAGGTGATGACCGGTCTGCGGGACAAGCTGGTGCGGCGGCATCCCCACGTCTTCGGCGACCAGCGCGCGACCGACGCGGGGGCGGTGCTGCGAAACTGGGAGAAGATCAAGGCGCTGGAGAAGCCGGCGGGCGGCGCGCAGGGGCATTCCCTCTTTACCTCGGTGCCGCGGGCCATGCCGGCCCTGGCGCGGGCCCAGCGCATCGGCGACAAGGCCGCCGGCGTGGGGTTCGACTGGCCGGACGTGGAGCCGGTCTGGCGCAAGGTCGAGGAAGAGTTGCAGGAGCTCGGGGAGGCGGCCGGAACGGGCCGGGCGGATCGCATGGAGGCGGAGCTCGGGGACCTGCTGTTCTCGGTGGTCAACCTGAGCCGGTTCCTGAAGGTCCAGGCGGAAGAGGCGCTGGCGGGCGCCATCGAACGGTTCCAGAAGCGCTTCGCGCATATCGAGCGGGAGCTCGCGGTCCGGGGCAGGAGCGCAGGCGACGCGTCGTTCGAGGAGATGGACGAGTTGTGGGAGCAGGCCAAGGCCATCGGTGACGGCGAGAAGGAGAGTTAGCGTCCCCGCCGACGGCCCCGCAGACGATCCCTGACGACGCTCCGGACCAGGAAGGCGCCGGCCCCGATCAACAGGACGCCCGAGAAGACGTGGACGCCGGGCTCCATGCGGGCGGGTCCCGGCATGGACGCGATCGAGAACCCCGTTGCGCCGGTCAACGAGAGACTCATGGCGGAACCGTCACACGCTCCGCGCGAAACGAAACGGGCATGAACAGGGAGGAGCACCGATGAGCCACAAACATATCGTCCACATCTCCGACGTCCCCTCCGAGCCGCTGCCGGCTCCGGACGGCACGTCTTTCGGCGGCATCCGGCAGCGCGTCGGCGTCGCCGTGGGTGCGCAGAAGCTGGGGTACGGGCTCTTTACCGTTCCTCCGGGCAAGACCGCGTTCCCGCTTCACGTCCACACCCTCAATGAAGAGCTGATCCATATTCTGGAAGGCGAGGGGACGCTGCGGTTCGGGGACGAGACCGTGGCGGTGCGCGCCGGGATGTTCATCGCCTGCCCGGGAGGCCCGGAGATGACCCATCAGCTCGTGAACACGTCGGACGCGGACCTGCGCTACCTGTGCGTGAGCACCATGCAGTATCCGGATATCGTCCACTACCCGGACTCCGGCAAGGTCGGTGTTTACGCCGGCCCCGGAGCATCCGGCCAAAAGCCTTTTCGCGGCATCTACAAGAAGGGCACCGAGGTTCCCTATTTCCAGGACGAGACCGGTCCCGAGGCGAAGGGACGGCCGTGAACGCGTTCCGCACGGTGTTCCTGGACGGGGCGACCTTCGGGGTCGTTTCCCTGGCCCGGTTCGAGGAAGCCGGCGAGTTCATGGTGCACGAGCTGACGGACGCGGACGAGTTGCCCGCACGGCTGGAGGACTGTCGGTGCGCGGTGATCAACAAGTGCGTTCTCGACCGGCCGCGGCTGGAGCATCCTTCGGCGGGGCGGCTCCGGCTGATCGCCGTGGGGGCCACGGGCACGGACAACGTCGATATCGCGTGCGCCAGGGAACGCGGGATCGCCGTGTGCAACGTCCCGGGCTACGCCACCTCCGCGGTGGCGCAGTACACCCTGGCGCTGATCCTGGAGCTGGCCACCCAGGCGGCCCGGTACGCCCAGGGCACGCGCATGGGCCACTGGCAGGAGAGCACGATCTTCACGCGGCACGACTATCCGAGCTTCGAGCTCCAGGGGCGGGTGCTGGGCATCGTCGGCCACGGCAACATCGGCCGCAAGGTGGCGGAGATGGCCCGGGTCTTCGGGCTGCGGGTGATCGTGGCCGGCCGCGTGGGAGAGGACCGGCCGCAGCCGGACCGGTTGCCGGTGGAGGAAGTGCTGCGACAGGCCGATTTCGTGAGCCTGCATTGTCCGCTCACGGCTCTCACCGAAGGGTTCATCAACCCGCACACGCTGTCGCTGATGAAGCCCACCGCCTACCTGGTGAATACCGCGCGCGGCGGTCTGGTCGAAGAAACGGCTTTGATCGAGGCGCTGGAACAGGGCTGGATCGCGGGCGCGGCCCTGGACGTCATCTCGCAGGAACCGCCGGATGAAGACCATCCCATGATGGTGGCAGCGGCCCGGCTGGACAACCTGCTGATCACCCCTCACTGCGCCTGGGCCGCCCGGGAAACGCGCCAGCGGCTGATGGACGAGCTGTTCGAGAACATCCAGGCGTTCCGGCGCGGCGAGCGGCGGAACCGGGTGGACTGACGGACCCTCGTAATCCTTACGCAAGGGCCTCCAATTCGCCAAGCCATTCGCCGAAATGCCTACATTTCGATCGTAGGGCGACCCATCCGATCTTCTCGGCCACAAGGGGACCCGCGGATGCCTTCCTTCCCTTATACGCCGGTATTGCCTTGATCATTCGCTTTGATGGCGCTGTTTGGCAGCCGTCATTGATCCGTTCCGGTGAGTCGAAGGTCGATACCTCCTTGGCAAGCTTTCCAATCTCGGTGCTATGGTCGGGAAACTGCGCGTCTAGTTTCTGAGGATCGCTCAACAACAACACCTCGAATTCATGAAGCTGAATATGGGGAACGAAGCGCCGATCGGAGATGTCATCGCTTAGAGCGTGCTCCAGGGTCCGCACGCGCTGATAGGGATCGGACGCTCGGTTGGCGTCTTCATATCCGGGGAAGTCGTCAGGCAGACGGAACAGATCGAACATGGTTGTAAAGCGTGCGTCCGGGTGTTGGTCTTCCATTGTCCACGCTTTTATGTCGTTCTTCACCTTGGAATAGTTTCCGATACCCCCACGATGTTTGACACCCCGCTTGCGACTTGTCATGACACATCGAGTCTTCACCCAGATAGAAAGGTTCGCAAGATGGGGCCGAAGGACGAGGTTGACGAAAGTCTCTTCCGTCTGGCCCTCAACGATGAAATGCAGCCTTGCCGCCACTAAGGGCGCCCGCCAATCACGTTCTTTTCCCACAACTCGGAAAGCGAATAGCCTTCGAGCCATCCCCTCAGGGCTTCCGTGTCGAGTCGTCTGAAGTTGGATCCGCCGCCTTCGCGTTCGACGACGACGATGTCTGCGGGCTCGAAACAATCGACGAGTGGCATGGATTGTGTCGCGACGATGACCTGTATTTTCGTCGCCACCGCGCGTATCAGGCCGCCGACAACGTTAATGGCGTAGGGATGCAATCCGAGTTCCGGTTCGTCAAGAATCAACACGTCCGGCAAATCCGGTTCGGGTTGGAGGAGCAGGGTAACAAGGGCGATGACTCGCAACATGCCGTCCGACGCTTGTGACACACTGAACACCTGGTCGCTGTTCCGCTCGCGCCAGTTCAAAAGAAGACTGTTGTAGACCGGTTCCAGCACAAAATCGGAAAAGAAAGGCAGGATCAGCCGGAGGGTGTCTACGATCCGTTGATAGCACTTGTTGTCATCTTCCCGTAGACGCAACAGAACCGGAGCGATGTTGGCAGCGTCTTCCTTGATCCATCGGTTGTCACTCACACGCCACTTGTTGCGGACGCGAGCGGTGTCCGATGTGTTGTGAAATTGATACACGACGATCTTCCGAAGGATGTCTCGAATGACGCGGGCGGTCCTGTCTTCGACAGCCAGGAGTTGCGGCGTGCGGTGTCCAGCGCCCGTCTCTCGCCAACGCGCGGCACCAGGATGGTCGTCGCGGGAGAAACGGTATCGTTCGTCAGCGAAGAACAGAGTGTCTCCTGCTGCAAAAACCAGCCGGAATGCGTACTGATTTTCGCCCACTCCGGTCCGAATCGTGAGGTCGGCTTCTATTTCGCGGGTCGTCGCCGGCCCGTGGTGCAAGATTGTGCTTGCTCCTCCCTGTTGGCTTACGAAGAGCGCGAGATTGTCGGGGTCTGCCAACGCCCAACTCATCATGCGAAAGAAGGAGATAAAATTCGACTTGCCGGCGCCGTTGGGGCCGATGAGCGCCGTTAGGGCGCACGGCGCAAAGTCCTCAAGGGCTTGAATGGTTTTGAACCCTCTAAGGGTTATCTTGTCGAGACTGTTTCTCATAACGGGGGATCCTCGTATGTGCGCCAAAGGCGTTTAAAAAGAAAGAGATACGAAAAGCCGTTTTGGACGCAAGGTTAGCGGCTGGTGATCAGGATCGCCCCGCCGAGCATGGACAGCGCGCCGAGGATGATGTGGAGCGTGACCTTTTCGATATCTCTCAGGAAGATCAGGCTGAAGATGAGCGAGAACAGCGGGGTGGTATTGAGCAGCGGGATCATGACCGACACCTCGCCGAGGCTCAGCGAGGTGAACACCAGGAGCTGCGAGACGGCCGAGACGAAGGCCGTAGGCCCGAAGTAGGGAAGGCTCTCCCGGCTCGGTATGACCACCGGGAATTGCCGCTTGATCCAGAGGTAGAGCACGAAGATGGTGAGAGAGGTCCCGGTGGTCACCGCTCCGGCCACGAACGGGTTGGGCAGGATCAGCAGGCCGGCTCTGCGAAAATTCTGCGAAACACCCGCCAGGAATGCCGCCAGCAGCGGATAAAGCGCGTCCAAAAGCCGCCAGTCACCCTTGGCGGTGCCCTTCCGGTAAAGCACCATCCATCCGCCGGCAACGATGAAAAGCCCCCCGAGATAGACCGAGGTCACCGGGCGTTCCTGGAGGAAGACCACCGCGATGGCCACGGAGAAGAGCGGTCCGGTGCCGCGAAGGGGCATGGCCCGGGCGACCCCCAGACGGTCGATGCCGATGTAGAGCAGGATCCGGGCCAGAAGGGGCTGGAGCGTGCCGCTGGTCATGAAGTAGAAGGCCGCGCGGGAGCGGACGATGGACAACGGGAAATTCAGCGCCACGTAGGACCACATCAGGATGGTGGTCACCACGTAGCTCAGGAAGGCGGCGCTGAGAACGCTGGATGTGCGCGCGCCCCGGCGCACCAGGATCGAGTCCACCGCCCAGCCCATGGCGGAGAGGATCGGAACGATTTCAGGACGCATCTGTTCGAATCTCGGGGGCGTGCAAGCTTTCCCTGTAGCCGATACGGGCGGCATAGGCAAACCGCTTGACGTGGGTTGCCGCGAACCGCTAGTGTCCTGTCTCACAAATTGCGTACAGACCACTGCGCACCGCGGTTCCACAACACCTGCATCCCCGCCATGAAACCACCACCGTTCCGCTACCATACGCCCCGGTCCCTGCCCGAGGCCCTCGAGTTGCTGCACGACCTGCCCGGTGACGCCAGGGTCCTCGCCGGCGGCCAGAGCCTGGCGCCGCTGCTCAATCTGAGGCTGGCCTATCCCGAGATCCTCATCGACCTCAATCGGATCGAAGGGCTTTCCTATATCCGCCACACGGGCGCGCAGGTTCGCATCGGCGCCATGACGCGCCAGCGCGATGCGGAGTTCTCGGACCTGCTGGCGGAGCGGTGTCCGGTTCTCATCGAAGCCCTGGCTCAAGTGGGCCATCCGGCGATCCGCAACCGCGGCACCGTCGGCGGCAGTCTGGCACACGCCGATCCCGTGGCCGAGCTTCCCTGCGTCCTGGTGGCCCTCGAGGCGGAGTTGGTGCTGGCGCGCCGGGGCGGCGTGAGGATCGTCGGGGCAAAGGATTTCTTCCTGGGTCCCTACGAGACGGCGCTGGCCCACGGGGAGATCCTGATCGAGGTACGGATTCCTGCGGACCGGGGGCCGCTGGCGTCGAGCTTCGTCGAGTTCAGCCGCCGCCACGGTGATTTCTCCCTCGCCGAAGCCGCGGTGCTGCTGCACGGCGAGGATGGAGACGACCGCTGTGCCAGGGCGTGCGTGGTTGCGGCCGGTCCGGCCTGGACCCCTACGCGGCTCGAAGCCGTGGAGCGGGTCGTCGCGTCGGCCCGCGTCGCCCGGACGGACGACGCGGCGCAACGCGAGTTGGTGGAAGAGGCAGGCCGGACGGCCGCGGCCGCGGTGGCCGCGCTGCCGGTCCATGCGGACGCCACGCCCTATCAGCGACGCCTGACCGCGGTGCTCGTGAAGCGCGCCGTGGCGAAGGCGCTGGAGCGATGGAGTCGTAATGGGGTCGCGCGGGTTTCCCGCCCGCGACGCGCGCCGGAGGCCCGCGCTTCCACACCGGCGCACGACCCGACGCACGATCTGAAATTGACGGAGGCATCGACGGACAGGCGCGCCATCTCGGTGACGGTCAACGGCAGGCGTTGCGAGGCCGAAGTGGACGTGCGCAAGACCCTTGCCGACTTCCTGCGGGAGGACGGCGGCTTTACCGGTGTCCACGTGGGCTGCGAGCACGGCGTCTGCGGCGCCTGCTCCGTGCTGATGGACGGCGAAGTGGTCCGGTCGTGCATCCTCTTCGCGGTACAGGCGGACGGTCACGAGATCGTCACCGTGGAGGGTCTCGGCAGCGAGGAGGAGCCGAGTCCGTTGCAGCGGGCCTTCGTGGACCACCACGCGCTCCAGTGCGGGTTCTGCACGCCGGGCATGCTGCTGGCCGCCGTGGACCTGCTGAAGCATTGCCCCGACCCCACCGAGACCCAGGTCCGCGAGGCCCTGTCCGGCAATCTCTGCATGTGCACCGGCTACACCGGCATCATCCGGGCGGTGCGCGCGGCGGCCCCGCAAATGAAAGGCTGACCCGTTCTCCCCATGGAAGCTTCGTCGACGCAATGGAAGGGCCGTGCGGTGCCGCTGCGCGAGGACGCGAGGTTCTCCACCGGCAGGGGCACGTACATCAGCGACATGAAGTTCCCCGACATGCTCCATGTCGCATTGCTGCGGAGCGTCCACGCGCACGCGCGCATCCTGCGGGTGGACTTGAGCGAGGCGCTCGATATGCCCGGTGTAGTATGCGGCCTCACCGGAGAGGAAGCGAGCCGCATGACCGAGCCGCTCCGCTCCCTCATCCCCATTCCCGCCCGGCTCGACGCCTATTGTCTGGCCTGCGGCAAGGTGACCCATGTGGGTGAGCCGCTGGCCGCCATCCTGGCCGCCAGCCGTTACCAGGCGGAAGACGCGCTGGAAAAGATCCGGGTGGAGTACGAGCCGCTGCCGGCGGTCGTGGATCCCGAGGCGGCGATGGAGCCGGATGCACCGCTTTTGTTCGAGTCCATGGGCACCAACGTCATGTGGCGGGACCGTTTCGACTACGGCGACGTGGACGAGGCTTTCGGCCGCGCGGCGCAGGTCCTGAAGAAGCGCTTCCATATCCAGCGGTATTCCTCCACCGCCCTGGAGACCTTCGGCTGCACCGCGGTCTACGACGGCCGCCGGGAGCAGCTCACCATCTGGTCCAACGACCAGCGCCCCGGTCAGGCCATGCCCATCGTGGCCCACAGCCTGGGCCTCACCCATGCCCGGATCCGTTTCGTCACGCCGGACGTGGGCGGCGGCTTCGGCAACAAGCGCAAGGCCCAGTACCTGATCATCGCGGCGCTGTTGTCCAAAATGAGCGGCGGCAAGCCGGTTCAGTACATGGAGGACCGACGCGAGAACCTGATGGCGCTCATCCACGCCTGCAACGGCGTCATGGACCTGGAGGCGGCGCTGGACAGCGAGGGGCAGATACTGGGCATGCGGGTGCGGGACATCGCCGACGAGGGCGCCAACGTCCTGAACCCCACCGTCCACTCGATCCTGAAGCTCGGCAACCTGACCAACTGCTACCGCATTCCGGTGGTGCGCTACGAGGTCAACTCGGTGATGACCAACAAGTGTCCGTCCGGCGCCAACCGAGGCATCGGCAAGCCGTTCATGTGCCTGGCCATGGAGCGGATGATGGATTACCTGGCCGGGCAGATCGGCATGGACCGCATCGAGTTTCGCCGCAGGAACCTGGTGCCGCCGGAGGCCATGCCCTACACCGGCCCCAGCGGGGCGCTGATCGACAGCGGCGACTTCAACGGCACCCTGGACAAGCTGCTGCCGCTCATCGACTACGAAGGGTTTCTGCGGGAGCAGCGGGAGGCCCGGGAGCAGGGAAGGTACCTGGGCATCGGCATCGCCATCGGGCTGGAGCCCAGCACCTCCAACGCGTCGGCGTACATCCTCTCGTCGGGGCGGCGGAGCGCCTCGGGCGCGGCCGAGGCGGCCATGGTGCGGGTGGAGCACGACGGCAGCATCCTGGTGCTGCTGGGCGACGTGGGCAGCGGGCAGGGGCACGAGACCGCCGCGGCGCAGATCGTCGCCGACGAGTTGGGAGTACCCATGGACGACGTGCGGGTGTCGCCGTTCTTCGACTCCGCGGTAACGCCCTGGCTCTACGCCACCGGCAATTACTCCAACAAGTTCGCCGGCACCGACGTGGGCGCCATCCTCGGCGCCGCGCGCAAGGTGCGCGACAAGCTGCTGGAGTTGGCGGCCCATCTGCTGCAGCAACCCGCAGAGAACCTGGAGCTGGCCGAAGGCGGCGTGCGTTCACGGGACCGTCACGACCACAGGAAGACGCTCGCCGAACTGGCCTTCGTGGCCTACCGCGACCTGCTGTCGCTGCCGTCCGACATGGAGCCCGGCCTGGAGGGCCGGTTCTACTACCGGCCGGACATCGCCAACGTGCCCGACGAGAAGCGCCGGGTGAGGAACCAGCTCTTCGCCAGCAACGCCGCCCATGCGGTCACCGTCGAGGTGGACCCGGACACCGGCGGCGTCACCATCCTCAAGTACGGCGTGGTGCACGACTGCGGCACCGTGCTCAATCCCTCTATCGTGGAGGGGTTGGTGCAGGGCGCCACCGCCCACGGCATCGGCGCGGCGCTGTACGAGGAGTTCGACTACGACGAACAGGGGAACCTGAAGGCCACTACCTTCGTGGACTACCTCAAGCCCACCGCGGTGGAGATCCCCGACGTGCGGATGGACCACCTGGTGACGCCGTCGCCGTATACGCCTCTGGGGATGAAAGGGGTGGGGGAGGGCGGCGCCATTCCCGCGCCGGCCGCCATCGTCAACGCGGTGGAGAATGCGCTGGAGCCCTTGGGCTGCGCGTTCGACCATCTCCCGCTCACACCCGAGCGGGTGTGGGAGGAAATCGAGAAGGCCCGCGCTTCACGGCGAGGTGAACCGTGAAGCGCGGGCCTTCTTCATCGTCTACCCGATAGCTCTATTCCCGGCAGCCTGCGCCGTAGAACTCGGACGCCGATGCAGGGGCGGGTTTGAAACGTTTCAAACCCGTCCGCGCCGGCATCGCGTTACCGGCCGCTACAGGCTCCTAGACGGTCACGTTGCACACCAGCTCGGTGTAGTCCGCATCCTCCGGGATTAGATTCCAGGTCAGCATCCACCTGTACTGGCGCTCGAATTCTTCCTCGGTGTAGGGCTCCGGATCCACGTAGCGCAGCCGCGGCAGGTAGAAGTCATCGGGGGTGAGCTCGTTGGCGTAGTGCTCGGGAATCTCCGCCAGCATGTGCTTGAGGTATTTCTTCGGGTTCTTGTTGATGTAGGCGACGGACTTCCTGATCGCCCGCAACATGCCCTTGAGCAGCTCCGGGTCCATGTCCGCGGGGCCGTTCTCGACGCCCAGGTAGTGACCTTCCACGAGCTTCTTGTAGCCGCGCTTCTCGGCCAGGGCAATCCACGGTTCCATCAGGGTGGCCGCCTCCACCGCGCCGTTCTCCAGCGCCTCGAACCGTTCCCTCACGGTGCCGGCGTGCACCACGTTCATCTCGTCCCGGGAGAGGAACCCCTCCAGCATGGACAGCGTGTGGTAGTGCGAGCCCTGATGGTACTGGACTCCGACGCTCCTGCTGCCGAGTTGCATGGGCGCGTTGACCGGAGAGTCGGGCAGGACGTAGATGCCCTGACACACTACCGCCGGACGCTTGGTCCAGATGGGGCTGCGGCGTTCGCTGTCGTAGGCCCGCCGTACCTGTCCCCATGAGCAGGCGCGGTAGATGTCCACCTTCTTCTGCTCGTACAGGAACTGGTAGTTGGTGGACTTCACCAGCGTGTGGTCGGTCCGGCGCGGGTCGTCGTCCGCGAATTTCGTTTCGCGCACGCCGGGCAGGAAGATCTCCACCTCCATGCCTTCCTCCTCGAAAAGCCCCTCCTCCTGGGCCACGAACCAGTGAAGCCCGAGCACCGCTTCGGCGCTTTCCACGTTTATCTTGACCAACTCAGCCATTTGTCGCTCTCCTTTCGGGCCCCGGCATGTGGCCTGTCCGCGGCCGGCATATGGGCGCGCGGCTCAAGCCCCTTGTTATTACAACCGGCATCGGCAGGGGTCAAGGTCGAGGCGCCGGTGCAGCGGAACGTCGCTTTCGCTCCCGTCCGGTAATCTGATACGCATGGCGCACATCCATGCTGATCGATGCGGCACTGCTGTTCGCCCTGGGCACCGCCCTCGCCTATGCTATCGCCGACGTCACCGCGCGCTTCGGCCTGCAGCGGGCCGACCCGTTGGTGGGAGCGATGATGGCGCTCACCGCCTCGGTGATGCTCTTCCTGCTGGCCGTTCTCGCGACGGGAGCCCGTTTTCCGGCCTTTGGCGCGCACTACTTCTGGATGGCCGTGGGAGGGGCCTGCAACCCCGGCCTCTTCTTCGTCCTGTTCTTCATCGGCATAGCCAGGATCGGGGTTTCCCGTGCGGCGCCCATCAAGGGAAGCTCGGCCATCTTCGCGGCCTTGCTGGCCATGGTCTTTCTGGGAGAGGAGCCGGCCTGGTACAATCTCGCCGGCATCCTGCTGGTGGTGGGCGGCATCGCGGTGATCTCGTCAGGGACCCGGGCGGGCCGCTGGCGCCGGGCGGACATGCTCTGGCCGCTGGGCGCCGCGGTGGCGGCGGCCGCCGCCGCCCTGTGCTGGCGCACCGGCATCCAGGCGTTCCCGGACACGGTGGCCGGCGCCGCGGTGGCGGTCTTCGCGGCCCTGGCGGTGGTCGCGGTCTACACCCTGGCCGTACGCAAGGACCGGATTCGGCGGAACGTCCGCACAACCTGGAAGTTTTTTATCGTCGCGGGGGCCATCGAAGGCTTCGGCAAGTTCCTGTACGCCAGCGCCCTTCAACTCGGCGAGGTCTACCGGATGTTGCCGGTGATCCAGACCTCGCCGCTGTTCGTGGTGCTGCTCTCTCTGGTGGTGCTGCGCCGGGCGGAAGGGATCACTTGGCGGGTCCCGGCGGGAGCGGTGCTGACCGTCGGCGGGGCGATCCTGGTGAACGTGCGTTTCGTGTAAGGCCTGCGCAAGGCATCTTCCCCGTGCCGCCGGGTCAGAACGTCCGCGCCATCCAGCGCACCTGGCCGATGACCTCCGCTTCGTCGGGCCATGCTTCAGGCTCCCGGTCGGGATGATCGCTCTCCAGCAACCACCGGCCGTCGCCCCCTCTGCCCGCACGCCTGACCACCATGCCTCCCTCGATGCGAAGTGCGTAGATGCACCCCACGCGCCGTTGCCGCTCGCCCCGGTTGACCAGCGCGGAACAGCCGTCGGGCAATGTCGTCTCCATGGACTCGCCCTGCACCCTGACGATCAGGCACTGGGAAGAATCGAGCCCGTGGCGGCGCAACCAATCGCGTCTGAACCAAAGGGATTCCGACGCGGGCTCCGTCAGCGATCCGTCATACAGGGCGTCCAGATCGCGGATCTCTATGGGGAGCGCACCCGGAAGGTCGTCCGGTGTGTCCGCATACGCCGTCGGCGTGTGGTCCCGGCTGTAGTCTTCGGGCCGGGCCGTTTCCGGTTCGGTGGCGCGCTCGCGCAACAAGGCATCGAGGTCGGCCCGAAGTCCACTCCACAGGGACCGGGTCTCGGTCCTCAACGCGCGGATGATCCTGTCCTCCGAGGGGAGCTGCCTGCGGCCGTCCGCAGGACTGGCCGCGGTGTCCTTGCCGCGTTCCTCGAACAGTCGCGCGATCGGCACACCCAGGAAATCCGCCAGTTTCTCCAGTTGGTTGAGCTTCCACTCATTGCGCCCGTTCAGCAGGTTGGAGAAATGGCTGGGTCGAATGCCGATGGCCGCCGCAATCTGGCTCTTGGTTGCCCGGCCCAGGGACTTCTCGTCGTCGACAAAGTCCCTGATCTGCCTCTTGACGCGGCTCGAAAGCAGCGAGGGCTCCTTTTTGCGCATTGCAACTTTCCAATAGGGCAAAAAATGCGCAAATGAGCATTCTTCCGCCGTGCGTCAAAAAGTACTCTCTCGATTGTCTGCATTGTGAAGAAGTATGGAAGAATTCACGGCAAGCCGTTGACGCCCTACTCTCAAGGCCGTAACAGCGCGTATTCCGGAACGATTGGTTCCACCTTCGCGACAACTTTCCCGTGGTCCTGGCAGACGGGAAAGGAGGGCGCTCGGGCTTCACCGTGTCTCGATGGGGAGATGGATGTCGGGTGGCCGCTCGGTTGACCGCGAACCCCGCATTGGAGGACGGGTCCGGCGACTATCCCCGCGTCATGTGTGCGAAGGCACCAATAGAGGTTCGCGCGAAGCTAAAAGGGAATATCGTCGTCGATCGGCGGCGATTGGAATGAGGACGAGGCGTCGCCGAAGCCTTGACCCTGGGTTTCCTGGGGGGCTCGGGCAGGCGGCGCCGTGCCGGCGCCGCCGAGGAAGTCGACTCGCTGGGCGACGATCTCGGTGCTGTAGCGCTCCTGGCCGTTCTGGTCGGTCCACTTGCGGGTCTGAATCCGGCCCTGGACGCACACCTGTCGTCCCTTGGCCAGATACTGTCCGCAAGACTCTGCCGTCTTGCCGAACACGACGACCCTGTGCCACTCGGTGCGCTCCTGGCGGTTGCCTTCCTGATCGTTCCATACATCGGACGTGGCGACGGAAAGATTGGCTACCGGGCGGCCGGACTGAGTGAAGCGGACTTCCGGGTCCCTGCCAAGGTTCCCGACGATAATTGCCATGTTCAACGACATATGGACCTCATCCGAACAGTTTTGCGTGGACCTTATCCCGTACGTAGTGCCTAGTCAATACGATTGCTCCCGTGGTTCGGCCGTGCTCCCCCGGAGCGAAACCGCGAGCTCCCGGAGCCTTCCGTTGTCAGGGACAATTTTGTCCATGACCCTTGACAAGTCCGGGGGACACCCATAAATGTGTCCATTCATTGCCCTGTATTCCATGTCGGCAACCAGCCGCATTCCTATAGTCCGTTCGACCATGGCCCATCGACAAGCGACTCGGAGCTCGAACGCGTTCCGACAAATCATGGGAGGATCAAGATGCGCTATCCGTTAACGAAAATCCTGGTGGGCGCCGCCCTGCTCGGCCTGGCCGCGAGCCTGCCGCTGTCCCAGGCCCAGGCCGCCTTTCCCGACCGTAACATCAACCTGATCGTGCCGTTCTCGCCCGGCGGCGGCTACGACGCCATCGCCCGCGCCACCGCCCGGAGCATGAAGAAGTTCCTGCCCGAGGGAGTGAACGTCATCGTCAAGAACGTCACCGGCGCCGCCGGCCGTCGCGCCTCCGTGTTCATGTACCGCGCCAAGCCCGACGGCTACACCATCGCCCACTTCCAGGCTTCCGGGATGCTGGGGGATCAGATGCTTTCGGAAACGCCCGTCGGCTTCGAGACCAGCAAGTTCACCTGGCTCGCCCGGGTGGGTGCGGATCCCTTTGGTCTTCATGTATCGGCCAAGGGCCCTTACAAGTCCATCGGGGATCTCCAGAAGGCCGAGCGGATCACCTGGGGGGTCGAGGGCATCGGCGTGGGACGGTGGTTGGGCTCGTTCCTGGCCGCCAAGGCCTTCAACATCGATTTTCACGTGGTGGCCGGTTATCGGGGCACGGGCGAGTCGCTGCCGGCGCTCCTGCGCGGCGATTTCGACATTTGGGCCCAGCCCATCGACCATCCCTCCGTCACCTCCTATCTCGGTACGGACCTGCGCCCGGTGGCTCAACTGGACCGGAATCGGGCCGTCAACGCCCCGGACGTGAAGACGTCCTTCGAAATGGGCTATGACCTCTACTTCAGCGACCTGCGCGCCTTCGGCGGCCCTCCGGGAATCCCCGAGGACCGGGCGAAGATTCTCGAGGACCTCCTGCTCAAGGCCATGAGGGACAAGGACTACGTCGACTGGAAGAAGTCGTCGTCCATCGTGCTGGTGGAGGGGCCGGGGTCCTCCGTAGCCGAAGACCTGAAGTACTACGAGAACCTGTTTCAGGCGAATCTCGCAGAGATGCGGAAAGCTGCCAAAGCCAAGTAGGGGCGGGTTTCGAAACCCGCCCGTGCCCGCTTGTTCGTGACGCGGGCCGCGGACGAAAACCGGGAACCGTAGGCGCCGCCTTCGAGGGTCGCAGTCATGTGGGAACCTTTGGTGCAAGCGATGGGTCAGCTCAGCCAGCCGGCGAATCTGCTGGTGCTCGCCGTCGGCGCGGTGACCGGCCTGATCCTCGGGGCGCTCCCCGGGCTGTTCCTGGCGGGCCTGACCATCGGCATGACCTTCACCTTCGGGTGGGACGCCGACACCGCCATGTTCCTCATGGCGGGGATGATGGGGGCGGCCACGGAAGGGGGGTCGGTTCCCGCGATCCTGCTCAACATTCCGGGGGAGGCGCCCAACGCCGCCACCTGCTTTGACGGCCACCCCATGGCCCGCCGCGGCGAGGCGGGCCGGGCCGTGGGGCTGGCCGCGGCCTCGTCCTTTCTCGGCGCCGTGGTCGGCATGTGCTTCCTGATGATCCTGATCCCCTTCGTGAAGATCATCGTGCTGTCCTTCGGTCCGCCCGAGTTCTTCATGCTCGTCGTCTTCGGCCTCCTGACGGTAGCCTACGCGGCCCGGGGCAACATGCTCAAGGGGCTCGTGTCCGCCGGCATCGGCGTGTTGCTGTCCCTCATCGGCTTCAGCCCGGTGCACGGCGTGCTGCGGTTCAACTTCGGCAGCGACAACTACCTGTGGGACGGGATCCCGCTGGTGCCGTTCTTCATCGGGCTGTTCGCCATCGCCGAGCTGGTCAACCACGTGCTGCGCGGCGACACCATCGCCGAGGGCGGCGCGCGCATCAAGGTGGGCGTGTTCGGCGCCTTCAAGGGCTTCCTGGAGGTCTTCCACTACAAGGCCACGCTGGTGCGGAGCTCGGCCATCGGCATCCTCGCCGGCATCATCCCCGGCATCGGCGGCGTGCTGGCCAACTTCCTTTCCTATTCCATGACCGTGCAGTTCTCGAAGAACCGGGAGCTCTTCGGCACCGGCAACCCCGAGGGCGTCATCGCCTCCGAGGCCTCCAATGACGCCAAGGACGGCGGCGCGCTGCTGCCCACCATCATCTTCGGGATTCCCGGCAGCGCCGGCATGGCGGTGCTTCTCGGCGCCTTCATCCTGCACGGGCTTCAGCCCGGATTCTTCTTCGTGCGCGAGCACATGGACATCGTGTTCGTGCTGATCTTCGGCTTCGTGATCTCCAACTTTCTCGCCAGCCTGATGGCCGCCTTCGGCGCCGACATCCTCGCCCGGGTCACCACCCTGCGCGTTGGCTACGTGGTCCCGGCCGCCTTCCTGCTGTCCATCGGCGGCGCTTACGCCGCCCGGGAGAACGTCTGGGACATCGGCATCGCCATCGCCGCCGGCGTCCTCGGTTTCGCGTTCAACCGGTTCGGCTTCTCCCTGGTCACGCTGGTCATCGGCTTTCTGCTGGGGGTCCGCGCGGAGTTGTCCTTCGTGCAGTCGCTGCAGATCTCCGCCGGCAGCTACGCCATCTTCTTCACTCGACCCGTCACCATCGTGCTGATGCTGCTGAGCATCCTCATGCTGTGTCTGCCGTGGCTGTCGAGTCGGAAAGCGAAGGCGTCGTCATGAAGGGGTCTACGCTTCTCGGTGTGATCCTGGTGGCCACTGCGGTGCTGTTTTTCGTGTGGTCGTTCTCGTACAGCGGCATGGCGGGCTTCGTGCCGCTGGTGCTGGCCTTCCCGACGGTCGTGCTGGCGGCCTTGTGCCTGGCCGGCGAGCGCTATCCCGGCATCATGAGCGCATTCGAGGTGAGCCTGGAAGACGTCCTCACCACGGCCGCGGGGGCCGAGGGCGGCGCCGAGACGGCCGAAGCCCAGGCGGGCTCGAAGGCCGGTGAGTTGAGCCTCATCGTCTGCATGTTCCTGTGGTTCGCCGTTTTCGGAGTGCTCGTCTTTATCACCGGGTTCTACCTTTCGACTACCCTGTTCGCCATGTCCTTCACGCGGCTGCAGGGCCGCATCGGATGGCCCGGATCGATCTTCATCACCGCCCTCGCGTTGGGCTTCTTCTATTTCATCTTCGAGGAAACGCTTGCCGTCGACCTCTTCGACGGCGTGATCTTTGGCGCCTTCATCCCGCCGCTGTAGGGTCCACACCGCCTCGCCGGCGCGAAACCAGCAACCGGCGCACGCGGTGCGGCGTCGGGATGCGCCTTCGCCAACCCGACCTCCGCATGTTCGGCCCCGCACGGACGCCGTCCTACAACGTGATCCAGCGTTGCTCCTCGGAGGAACTCAGCGCGGCGTCGAGCACGCGTTGAGCGGCCAGGCCGTCGGCGAAGCTGGGTGATGCCGGAGTGCCGTTTCGGATCGCGGCCACGAAGTCGCGCGTGAGCTTGGCGAACAGGAACTCCCCCTGGGCGCGCTGGGGGTTCACTGCGTCGAGGCCTTCGGTGTAGCGTTCCGGGATCTCCAGCGGTTCCGGCGAGCGGGTGTCGCCGCGGGCGCCCCGGAGCTGGCCGCGCACCCACCCCTCCACGTTGCGGTCGAGGGTGAACCGCAGCATCCCGGCGTCGCCGTAAATCTCCAGGTCCTGGTAGCTGCTCTTTCGTGCCACCGCGCTCAGGCGGATGCAGGCCGAGGCGCCGCCGGCGAGCCTTCCCATGAGCGTGAAGTTGTCGTCCACGGTCACCGGCTGCGGCGTGCCTCGCTCGTCCATCCGTTCCGGTATGAAAATGTCGGCGTGCCCCCAAACGCTCTCGAACTCGTCGGTGAGCCAGCGGATCCGGTCCACCACGTGGACGCCGATATCGCCGAGAACCCCGAAGCCGGCGAGCTCCCGCCGGTGGCGCCAGTAGTGGGTCTGGCCTGGGGCCGCGCGGTTTTCGCTGAACCAGCGGCTCTCCACGTGGTACACCCGATCGCCCACGTAACCGTCGTCCACAAGCTCCTTCATGTAGGCCAGCGCCGGGATGTGGCGGTGGTTGAACGCGGTCATGTGCACACACCCGGCCGCCTCCGCCTGTTTCAGCATGGCCTCGGCCTCGGCTGCGTTCATGGCCAGGGGCTTCTCGCACAGCAGGTGGAGCCCCTCCCGCACCGCCGCGGCGACGATCTCTGCATGGACATGCGGCGGCGCGACGATGCTTACGGCGTCGAGCCCCTCGTGGGCCAGCAACCCGCGGTAGTCCGTGTACACGTGGGGCACGCCGAACTCCCCGGCCAGCGCTTCCGCCTTGTCCCGGGTGCGCTGGCAAAAGGCCGCCACCTCGGCGTTTTCGGTGGCGCCGTAGCCCTGCAGGTGCTGGATACCGAAACCGCCGCCGATAACGCCGATTTGCACGGGTTGGCCCGTCGTCATGTTTCCTCCTGTGGTCCCGTGTGACGCACTCGGGTCACGGTTCAGGTCTTCATGGGAGTCCTCGCCCTGGGGATTGCCAGAACGGTGACCGCGGCAAGAAGATTGACGGCGGCGAACAGGTAGAAGGTGTAGCGCAGGCCGTAGTGGTCGGCTACGGCGCCGACGATCAGCGGGAAGACCAGCGACAGCGAGGACCGGCCGACGTCCATGAACGTTTGGGCCGCGCCCCAAATCTCCCTGGGCGCGTGCTCCAGGCCGCTGGCCTGGATGATGGGCCCCACCGCGAAGAGCGCCATCCCGCCCAGCGACACCACGGGCAGCAGCAGCCGGCCGGACGGAAACAACGGGATCGAGCCGATCAGCAGGCCACCGGTCAGCAACGAGACGAAGATCGTGATCTTGCGCCCCCACCGGTCCGACAGGTGCCCCACGACGGGGGCGAAAACCGTCCCCACCAGCGCCAGACACCCGAGATAGACGCCGATGGCGGGCGTTCCCATTTTCATCTCCACCGAAAGGTAGAGGGGCAGAAAGGTCGGAAGGAGATTCTCGCCGATGGATCGCAGACCGGCCACTACGGTCACGCCGATCAAGGGGAGATTGGTGAGGACGTCGCTGCGTAGCGCCCGGCCGTAGGATCCGCTCTGCCGCCCTCGCGGCGCGTGTCCCAGGCGCGGCAGCAAGAGCCAGAGAAAGACCGCGGTGACGATTCCGGGCAGGAACTGGAAAGCGAAAACCGTGCGCCAGGTCACCCAGGCGAGCACCGCTCCCACAATCGTGGGGCCAGCGGCGGCGGCGAGATTGCCGCCCATGGCATGGACCCCCAGGGCGAACCCCATGCGGTCCGGGAACCGGTCGCCGATGACGGCGCGTGCCGGTGCGTGCCACAGGAACCCTCCCAGCAGCGCCTGGATGCAAAGGAGTGCGCCGAATATCAAGAACGTGGTGGAGAACCCCTGAAGCGAGAAGAACAGGGAGGGCCACACCAGGGACAACAGCAGGATGCCCTTGCGATCCCTCAAGAAATCCGTTGCCAGGCCGCCGACGGTGATACTGATGATGTGCGATACGCGTTGAACCGAGCGCAGCGCGCCGAGTTGGGTGTAGGTGATGCCGAAGTCTCTGGTGATCAGGGGCAGGGACACCGTCATGATGCCCTGGAACCAATGGGTGACGCCGTGGCCCGCCGCCAATAAGGTCAGGATGCGGCCTCGCGCCGGCTCGGGCGCGGTCGCGGCAGCGGCGGAACGGTCGGACCAGGTGTTCACCTTGGATGTCCTGCCGGCGTTCCGGCCGTCAGTTCCGGGGGTGGCGGAGAAGGGAGGGAGTCGAACCCTCCGAGAACCTTACGGCCCTCAGACTGGTTTTGAAGACCAGCGGCGCCACCGGGCACCTTCCTTCTCCGGAGAAGCATGGATTCGTTCGGGTGAACGAGGGATTGGCGTCGCCGCCAACCTGGTGTAGCGTCCTATATAAGACGTAGATAATCTACGGGTCCTTTTCACCGTCGGCTGCGTTGCTCCGCCTCGCGTGGTATCGGCCACGGCTCGTTGTCGCGCCTTGCCGACGGCAAAAAGTCCTGCCCATCTTATCCACGTCTTATATAGGACACTACAACTAGACAACCCACGATGATTTGGCAAAGCCGACACCTCCTCCCGGAGAGCTCAGGGTTCCGCCCCACGGTCCACAAGCTCGGGCAGGGTGAAAGCCCGTACTTCCGGCAGGTCCTCCTCGAACGCCTGAACCTCCACCAGCGTGGTCTGGGAGATGGGACCCTGTGCGAGGCGTGAGGTCCCCTTGTCCACGGTCAGAACGTTGGGATTGCCGTGTCGTTCCAACCCGCCCGGCGCCGCGGGGTCGAACCACGCTCCGGTAGCGATCACGACGACGCTGGGCGATACGTTCTCGGTGATGCGGGCGCCGGCGAGGCAGGCTCCACGATCGTTGTACACGCGCACGACGGTCCCGTCCTCGATCCCCCGTGCGGCGGCGGTGGCGGGGTGGATCAGGACCGGCTCGCGGCCCCGCACCTTGTTGGCCACGCTCACGGGTCCTGGATCGTGTTGACTGTGAAGTCTCGTGGTGGGCTGATTGGAGATGAGGTGGAGCGGAAAACGACCGGCCGTCACTCCCCCCAGCCACTCCTCCGGCTCGATCCAGGCTGGATGCCCGGGGCAGTCGTCGTAACCAAAGCTCGCGACGGTTTCCGAGAAGATCTCGATACGTCCGGACGGCGTCGGCAAAGGGTGCCCGACGGGGTCCTCTCGGAACCGGGCGAGCAGCACCTTCTCCTCGCCCTCCGTTGGCAGGGTGACATGACCGGCGCGCCAGAATGCATCGAAGGGTGGCAACTCGATACCTTCGCGGATAAAGCGGCCGCGAAACGTATCGTAGAGGCGCCGTAGCCAGTCTTTCTCCAGGCGGCCCTCGGTGAAGCCGTCCTTGAACCCCAATCGCTCGGCAAGGCCCGAGAAGATGTCGTAGTCGTTCCGCGCCTCACCGACCGGAGGGATTGCCTGCGCCATGGCCAACACCACGGGATCGGCCGGCTGCCAGCCGATGTCGTTGCGTTCCAGGGGGGTGGTGGCCGGCAGCACGATGTCGGCGTGCCGCGCCTGAGGGTTCCACCAGGGCTCGTGGACGATGATGGTTTCGGGCCGCTGCCATGCCTCCACCAGCCGGTTGAGGTCCTGGTGGTGATGAAAGGGGTTGCCCCCGCACCAGTAAACGAGACGGACGTCGGGATACCGCAGTCGCTGCCCGTTGTAATCGAACGGTTCTCCGGGGTGGAGGAGCATGTCCGCAATCCGGGCCACCGGAATAAAGGATTCTACCGGGTTCATCCCTTGCGGCAGTGCCATCCCACTGACGGACTTCACGGGATTGCCGATTGAGCCGGTAGCACCGTAACCGTAACCGATGCCGCCTCCGGGGAGTCCGATTTCGCCCAGCATCGCCGCGAGAACCGCGGCCATCCAGTAGGGCTGTTCGCCATGGTCTGCGCGCTGCAGCGACCAGCTCACCGTCATGAAGGTCCGCGCCGCGGCCATACGTCGAGCCAGGTTGCGGATGGTGGTCGCGGGGATGCCGCATAGGGCCGCCGCCCACTCCGGGTCCTTGGGTCGACCGTCCTGTTCACCCATGAGGTAGACGCGAAAGGACTCGAACCCGATGCAATATCTGTCCAGGAATGTCTGATCGTGGAGACCCTCGTGAACCAGCGCGTGGGCCAGACCCAACATCAGCGCGGTGTCGGTATTGGGGTGCGGCGCCAACCATTCCGCCAGGAGGAAATCCGCGGCGTCGTCCCTTACGGGGCTGATGTTCACGAATTCGACGCCGTTCTCCTTGCAGCGTTGGAGCCAGCCCCGTGTGGCATGTTTACTCAGGCCGCCGGCGCTGACCTGGGTATTCTTGAGCGGGATTCCCCCGAAGCTGACCACGAGCTCCGCGTGCTTGGCGATCACCGGCCACGAGGTGGTGCCGTTGCGGACGGCTCCCCAGTCGTACCCGAAGACATGGGGGACGATGACTTCCGCCGCCGCAAAGCTGTAGGTGTTGACGGACCGGACGTAGCCGCCCAACTGGTTCAGGAAGCGGTGCAGTTGACTCTGAGCGTGGTGGAAACGACCCGCGGAGGCCCAGCCGTAGGAGCCCCCGAAAATTCCCGAGTTCCCGAAAGACTCCCGTACTCGCCGCAGTTCGCCGGCGACCAGGTCGAGCGCCTCCTCCCAGCTCACGGGAGTGAAGGGCTCCGTCCCGCGGCCCCCTCGCCGGCGTCCGGGTCCTCGCTCCAGCCAACTCTTGCGTACCATGGGCTGCCCGACCCGGCAGGCATGGTGCACCACCTCCGGAATCGACCGCCCTATCGGCGACGGATCCGGATCATCGGCAAACGGGTGCGCCGCCACGATCCGTCCAGCCTGGACCTCGACCTCGTAAGCGCCCCAGTGGAGGGACGTTTGAACGTGTTTGGAGTGTGTCCTGCTCATTGATGCCGACCCCGGTCCGGAGCGCGCGGAAAGCCACCCGGCGGACCTCCGGACGTTCCCGGGAACTCCCGACCATACTCCGAACACTACCGGAAAGCCATCATGACCGAAGCCGGGTCGTGTATCAGTCTGACGCGTACCCTGGCCCCAGGAGCCGGTGGGCCTCACGGTATCACCGAGCCATTTTGACGGCCCTTCCGACACCCTCTCCCTCTGGGAGAGGGTTGGGGTGAGGGTCCCCCGTGTGCGCGCCGCCGGTTGGGAGCGACCAGCAAAGGAGGGCAGGTTTATTCGGGGCGCCCTCACCCGGCCTTCGGCCACCCTCTCCCAGAGGGAGAGGGGAGTTGTTCATCGCCGACCACTTCTTGCGGCAACGGGGTGAAGATATGGAACAGGGTCAACACATTTACGGAACGCGACTCCAGACCCTCTCCCGAAGGGAGACGGAATCTTCCACTACGAAACGGTGACTGGCATTTCGCGGAAGCCGATACTACAATCGTGCATCATGAAGGTACAACGGCGGGAAGTGCTGGAGCGGCTCCTGGATCACCTGACCGAGAGCGACATCCTGGTGGCCGCCTTGGCCGGTACCACGGCGGATACCTGTCAGGTGGCCCACCGGCCCGAGAATCTGTATCTCGTCGGGCTCGGCATGGTCACCCCGGTGAGCCTCGGACTGGCCCTGACGCTGCCCGACTCGAAGGTGATCTCGCTCGATACCGACGGGAGCCTGCTCCTGGGCCCCAGCATCCTGTCAGTGGCGGCCGCGGCCGGAGCGGAGAATCTCCGCATCATCGTATTCGACAACGAACAGCTATTCGGCAGCCGCGGCGGCGCGCCCAGCCAGACTGCCGCGGGCGCGGATCTCAGCGCCATGGCGCGGGCCGCGGGCATCCGGCGCGCCGACACGGTAGCCGATGGCGACGGCGTGGGTCCGGGGATGGAGTGGCTTTTTGCGCAGCCCGGTCCGGCCCTCCTGACCGTGAAGATCGCATTGGCGGCGAGAGTGGCAGGACCGGGCATGGACGGTCAGGAGAACAAGTACCGGCTGGTGCGTCGCATCGAGGCCATGCGGCAGCGCTCGATCCTGACCCCGGCGAAACCCTGAGCGACCGCCACGGACCGGCAAGTTGACGGATTCGGATCCATGAGATCAAATCCAAAGGGACCGGACGAGGAAATGCGCGGGCGGGTTTCAAACCCGCCCGCGCCCGGTCCGCTGCCATGCTCGGGACCAGGTTCCAACCGTTGCATTGGAGGGTTATAAATTATGAGTAGTTCGCGACAGTCTTTCATCAAGATCGAAGAGTCGGATTACGATCGAGTACGGTACGATCTGAATCTGATATACGGTCGATTAACGAAATATCGTCGAGGTGGGGAGTTCCTCGTGCAGCCTGTTAATCGACCGCACCGACCGGATATCGATGCGGTTCTCGAGTGGCTTACTTATGAAGGGGTCTCCGCGTCAATTGTAATTCTTGATCTACAAGAAGTATCAAAGGTTGTTGATTATTATCAATAGTTTTCGAACGAGTCTTGAAACATTGTTCGAGCATCTATCGAGTAAACAATCGGGTGCCGGAGCCTTTTTCCGGTGTGGCCTATCGAGTCGATAGTGGCCCGTGGATGGTCTTGGACCGATCCCGAGAGGGAGGGTGACAGGGAGTGAAGGACGAGGTTGCGGCTGAAGCGCATCGGTGCCTGACGAAGGCGGGTATCGACTTCGTGGCCTGCATGCCCGATTCAGCGTTTCTCGAGCTCTATCAGAGGCTGGAGGCGGATTCCGGTATCCGCTATATCCAGGTGGCCAACGAGAGCGACGGCGTGGGCATCTGCATGGGCGCGTGGCTCGGCGGCGCCCGGCCCGCCCTGCTGATGGAGAACACCGGGTTTGCGCTGTCCTGCTATGCGCTGCTCCGAGGCCCGGCTGCGTTCGGCGTCCCCATGCTACTGCTCATCAGCTACCGTGGGGGCTTTGGCGATCAGCGCTGGTTCTCGGTACCCTTCGGCTGGGCTACCGAGCCGCTGCTGCAAAGCCTGCGCATCCAGTACCGCGTGGTGAACGTGACCGGAGACCTGCAACCCGCCATCGTCGACGCCGTCAAATCCATGAATGCCATGCAGGCGCCTGTGGCGGTGCTGTTCCCGCCGAACCTGTTCTTTTGAGACGACGAACGAATCATGAAACCGGCCGTTTTCGAATATTTCGATCCCACGAGCGTATCCGAGACCGTGTCCCTGCTGGCTCGGCTGGGCGAGGACGCGCGCGTGCTGGCGGGCGGTCAGAGCCTCGTCCCGCTGATGAATTTCCGTCTCGCTCGACCCGCGCACCTGGTGGATCTGAACCGCGTGTCCGAGCTGGACTTCCTGTCCGTGGCCGGCGGCGAACTGCGGATCGGCGCCATGGCGCGGCAACGGGCGCTGGAGCGCTCCCGGGACGTCGGCGCCGGCTGGCCGTTGCTGTGCGAGGCCGCGGGATACATCGGTCACGTTCAGATTCGGAACCGGGGTACCGTGGGCGGCAGTCTCGCCCACGCCTTTCCGTCCGCCGAGTTGCCGGTGGTCATGGTCACGCTGAAAGCCGCGTTGGTGTTGCGAAGCGAGGGCGGCGCGCGCGTCGTGGCGGCGGAGGATTTCTTTCTCGGCGCCATGGCCACCGCCCTGGAGCCGGGGGAACTGCTCTCGGAGGTGCGGGTTCCGGCAACGGCCGTCCGCAGCGGCACCTCGTTCCACGAAGTGAGCCGCCGGTACGGCGACTTTGCGCTGGCGGGAGCGGCGGCGCTGGTGTCGCTGGACCGGGACCGCGCGGTGGCAGAGGTCCGGTTGACCCTCACCGGCTCCGCGCCCATCCGCGCCCGGGCGGCCGAAGACGCCATGTTGGGGGAGAAGCCTTCGGAAGCACTGTTCCGGGACGCCGCCCGCCGCGCCGTGGCCGACATCGAGCAGGACTCCGACATGCACGCCACTGCCGACTACCGCCGCCGCGCCTGCGAGGCGCTGGCCCGGCGCGCGTTGCTGCAGGCCGCGCAACGGGCCGCCGCCTCCCGCTAGTGTGGCGTCACAGGCAAGTTCCATGAAGATGCGCGGGTATTCCTGTCGTGGTCAAGGCGGCGCAGGCAGCCGTAGGGGCGGGTTTCAAACCCGCCCGCGCCGCGTCCTGGCAACACGGTTCGAGAGGGCGGAATATTCTCTCAAATGGGCACGGTACAAACGCTCATGGTCGTTGCAGGACCGCCCCGAAGGCATGAAAGTACCCTCTCCCTCCGGGAGAGGGTTGGGGTGAGGGCGCCGTTGTATTTCACGGCAAACAGGCACGGTACACGTATGAGCATGCGAACGATACGGCTACGGATCAACGGCGTCGAGCGTACCGGCGAGGCGGAGCCGCGCCGGCTCCTGAGCGACTTCCTCCGTGACGACCTCGGCCTCACCGGAACCCACGTGGGCTGCGAGCACGGCGTCTGCGGCGCCTGCACGGTTCTTCTGGACGGCGATCCGGTGCGTTCCTGCCTGATGTTCGCGGTACAGGCCGACGGCGCCGGGATCGATACCGTGGAGGGGTTGGCGCCGGACGCGAACGCGCTGCATCCGCTGCAGGAAAAGTTCCAGGAACGGCACGGCCTGCAGTGCGGCTTCTGTACGCCCGGCATCCTGCTCACCGCCCGGGCGTTGTTGCGGGAGCACCCCGCGCCGGACGAGACCGAGATCCGCAAGTGGATCAGCGGCAACCTGTGCCGCTGCACCGGCTACCGGAACATCGTGACGGCTATTCGCGAGGCCGCGGAGGAGATGTCGGACGGGCAGGCGGACGCGCCGGCGTTCCGACAGGATTGAGGGACGTCCATGCCGTACATCGGTTCGAGCGTGAAGCGAAAAGAGGACCTGCCGTTGCTCCGGGGCATCGGCAAGTACGTGGGGGACATCCGCCGGCCGGGAATGGTGCACGCCGCGGTGCTGCGGAGCACTCGCGCTCATGCACGCATCGCCGGTATCGACGCCCGCGCGGCGCAGGATCTGCCCGGGGTCGTGGGCGTGCTCACGGCCGAGAACATGCCCGGTCTCAAGACCATCCCCATGCGCACCGGCCAGATCCCGGGACTCGAGCGGTCGCAGCAGACCCCCATCGCCACCGACCGGGTGCGCTACGTGGGGGAGCCCGTGGCCGTAGTGGTGGCGCGGGACCGCTACGTTGCCGAGGACGCGCTGGAGCGGGTGGAGGTGACCTACGAGGAGTTGCCGGTCGTGACCGGCGCCCGCGCGGCCATGGGACCGGAGGCGCCCCGGCTCCACCACGCGGTGCCGGACAACGTGGCCGCCGAGTTCCAGGTGGAGACCGGCGACGTGAAGCGCGCATTCGCCGAGTGCGACCTGGTGGTGGAGGAAACCTTCGAGATCCAGCGTCACGCCGCCGTGCCGCTGGAAACCCGTGGACTGGTGGCGGAGTACGACGAAGGCCGCGACATGCTCACGGTGTGGGGTCCCACCAAGATGACTCACACCAACTGGCGCATCCTCTCGGAGTTGAGCGGTCTGCCCCAGAGCGCCATCCACTTCATCGAGCCTGCGGTCGGGGGCGGGTTCGGCGCCCGCGGCGAGTTCTACCCCGAGGACTTCCTGGTCCCCTTTGCCGCCATGCACTTCCGTCTGCCCGTGTGCTGGATCGAGGACCGCTCGGAAAACCTCAAGGCCATGAACCAGTCGCGGCAGCAGTCCTACCGGGTGCGGCTGGGGCTGCGGCAGGACGGCGCCGTGGTGGCCATGGACGCGGAGATCCTGTTCGACATGGGGGGCTACACCCGTACCCACGGCGGCGTGCCGATCATCGCGTCATCGGCGATGCTGCGGGGGCCGCTCCGCCTCGAGAACTACCACTGTCAGGTTCACTGCGTGCTCACCAACAAGACCCCGGTGGGCACCTACCGGAGCCCGGGTCGCTACGAGGCCAACTTCGTGCGCGAGCGGCTGCTGGACATGGCGGCTCATCGCCTCGGGCTCGATCCCGCGGAGCTGCGCAGGCGCAACCTGATCCGTCCCGAGGAAATGCCCTACGACCATGGCGAAACCCCGTTCCACTACACCGTCTACGACAGCGGCGATCTGCCGGGACAGCTCGACGCGGCGTTGCGTCACATGGGCTACGAGGACCTGCGGGAACGTTGCGCCCGCGCCAAGGCCGAAGGCCGGGCCATGGGCGTGGGCATCGGCTGCTTCGTGGAGACCAGCGGCATCGGACCCTGGGAGTACGCCCGGGTGGAGGTGGACAACCGCGGCGGGGTGGTGCTCTACTGCGGCATCAATTCGGTGGGACAGGGCATCGCCACCGCCCTGAGCCAGATCGTCGCCGATGAGATGTGCGTGTCCATCGACGACGTGCGGGTGGTGCACGGCGATACCGCCAAGGTGCCCTACGGCAACGGCAGCAACGCCAGCCGCTCCACCGTCATGGGCGGGAGCGCCGCGGTGGGGGGCGTCGCGCAAGGTCAGGGAGAAGCTCCTGCGGCTGGCGTCCGCGGAGCTGGAGATCGACGCCGGCGACCTGGTGCTGGCGGACGGCCGCATCAGCGCCAGGGGAGCGCCGGAGCGGAGCCTGGACTTCGCCGCCCTGGCCCGGCTGGCGCTGCCGGGGCCGGCCCTGGCCCAGGGCTTCGCTCCCGGTATCTCCGAAGAGGACTTCTTCGCCACCGACAAGCGGCCGTTCCCCTACGGCGTCCACGTGGCGGTGGTGGAGGTGGACCGGGAAACGGGCATGATCGAGATCCTCGACTACCTCGTGATGGAGGACGTGGGCCGCAAGATCAATCCCATGATCGTCGAGGGACAGATGGCCGGCGGCCTGGCCCAGGGCATCGGCGGGGCGCTGCTGGAGGAGTTCGCCTACGATGAGGACGGTCAGCCTCAGGCCACGAGCTTCATGGATTACCTGATGCCCACGGCCATGGACGTGCCCCGAGGCCGGTTCATCTCCACCGAGGACTTCCCGTCGCCGCACAACCCGCTGGGAGTCAAGGGCGCGGGAGAGGGCGGCATCACCGCAGCCGGCGCCGCCCTGGCCAACGCCGTCTCCAACGCGCTGGGCGTGGAGATCACCCGCCTGCCGCTCAAGCCCGGCTACCTGCTGGAGCTGATGGATGCCGTGGAGAAGGGCTGAGCGCTGCTACCTCGACCCTCGCCCCGACGAGGAGAGCCTCACCCCTGCACGCTTCCGGCTCCGGCTGCGCCGGGTCAGGACATGGCCATGACAGAGCATCGCATCGCGCCTGGCGACATCATCGACATGCACGCGCACCTGTACCCCGAGGGATGCTTCGAGCAGGTGCCGAAGGCCCGGCCGGAGTTCCGCCTGGTTCGCTCGGAGCGGGGCCTGTCGCTTACCTGCCGCGGCAGCCACACCATGTCCGCGCCCGTCGAGACAGACCTGAGCGCCCGCCTCCGGACCATGGACGAGGCCGGCGTCAAGGTCGAGGTGTTGTCCGTGGGCGCCCTCGACACCGGCTGGGCCGGTCCGGCCACCGCCCGGCGGGTCAACGACGGCCTGGCCGCCGTGGGCCGGCGGCACCCGGACCGTTTCCGTTTCGTCGCCGCGCTGCCGTGGGCCGGCACAGCCGCCCTCATGGACGAGTTGGACCGTGCCACCGGTCTCGGGGCCGTGGGCGTCGGCATCACCACCACCATCGCCGACCACACGCTCGACGCCCCGGAGCTCCGGGAATTCTGGCGCGAGGCTCACCGGCGCCGCCTCCTGGTGCTGGTGCATCCGACGTTTCCCCTCCACGGGCCGGCCAACGACCGGGGCGAGTACCTCGCCGTGGGCTATCTCGGCGAGACCGCCATGGCCGCAACCAAGCTCACCCTGGGCGGCGTCCTTGAAGAATGCCCCGGCGTCCGCCTTGTCTGGTCCCACTGCGGCGGCAGCCTGGGTATGGTCCTGGACCGTATCGACCGCGGTTACCGCCGCTACGAAAAGTGCCTGCGACCCCCCAGCGAGTACCTGCGCCGATGCTACTACGACACCGCTACCTTGTCCGGCCCTGCCCTCGACTGCGCCCGCGCCACCTTCGGCGCCGAACGGCTCGTCTACGGCACCGACGAGCCCCACGTGCCCAACGCCAGCCGGGCCGTGTTGGCGGCCCTCCGCGGCCGGCCGTGGCCGGAGGCGGAGTTGGAGGGGGTGCTCAGCGCCAATGCGCGCGAACTCCTGGAGCAAGTCCCAAACGGATGTCAGACTGAACGGGGGAGCCAGTCAAGACGAGGAATCGACGCTAAATCGTGCATCGGCAGTTCTTGATCGTGGGCGAATTCCAACTAAAATGGTCAAATTCGGAGTCATCGTGGCAAACAACGGGCAGGTATTTTGAAGCGGCCGCAGAAACGCAGCAAACCGAAAAGCAAGGTCGTGCTAGGTTCGGTAGGCTCAATCAGCCGAGCTGAGTTGGAGAAGATGGCGCGAGAAGCGCGGTATTGTTCCAGCGATTATCACAAGTCGGGTCCGACGGCAGTTCCTCGCCGGGACAAGACGGTCTGCCATTTTTCCACGGCACACAACAAGGTGAATGCGCCGGATCTACTGAGGTCGGGGTTTCGCCGAGGCATGGTGAGCGAACAGAAACGCGGTGGTTGGCCACAGAACGTGTGGGCGGTCGATGCTGACGGGATTGTATACGAGGCTCAACTCACTAACTCGGGACTTGGGGAATATCATGGATATCCGATGATAAAGGCCGACAGCTTCGCTGCCTTCATCAGTAACGAGTGGAAGAACCGCAGGATATGACCCTCAATATCGGAACCAACTGGTGCCGTGACCTCGGTAGGGAAATTTCCGGAAGCCTGGAACCGGTAGAGGATGAGGCGACACTCGGTGAGGTCGTCATCAAGGCCGCGGAGGACACCCTTACTCAAGTATTGGAGCTTGAGACGGGACGTGTTCGCGATGGTGTGAATCTGTCAGCCTATCGGTTGGCCGAGTGGCTCATCTGGAACTGGTGGCGCCTTCGCTGGGAACCCGCACATCGGAACGCTCAACGCGATCGGAGCCTGGATTGGCGACAGGCGCACGAGATGGCGGGTATCGGTCGCGGGTGGTTGTGGCCGAACGTTACCATAGTGTCCGACGGTCTTAGAATCGTGCTGGACGTGAGACCGTCATCGGAGGCTCGTACAGAGC
This sequence comes from uncultured Binatia bacterium (SeqCode), assembly GCA_965214905.1. Taxonomy (GTDB): domain Bacteria; phylum Desulfobacterota; class Binatia; order UBA9968; family JAJDTQ01; genus JAJDTQ01. Next base: position 168,794 of record OZ243984.1, on the reverse strand, counting down.
CGCTACGCTATATGTCGGACAAAAGAACGGTGGTATCTCCCGAAGCCTTCGAGGCTGGAGTCGACGACTTGGCAGGACGCGTCCTGGAAAGGCTGGGCCGAAGTCCCGTTCCTGATTCCGACCTCGGCGTCGCATGGAGAGAGCTCGCCGCCGAGCGAAACGACGCCGAACTGACCCTGTACCGAAAGATCGAGGCGTGCCGGGGCTTCGACGTGGATCAAGCTGATCCGGAGCAGATCGAGCAAATCATCGCGGATGGCGACGAGTTGGGGAGCAGCGCGATTTCGGAAGTCGCGGCGGATCAGTTTCTCACCGCGAAGCAACTGCGCGACGCGGCAATCCACTCGGGTTTCGATAACCGTCCTGGCAGTGGGGCAGCCCCGCTGATCGGCTCATGGGATGGGCTTGGAAACATGGCTCCATGGCGAGTCGGCGCGGATGCCGCAATGGGCCTCCGGTCCCGGGAGAGGTTGGGCGATGACCCGGTGTCTGATGCACGACTGGCCGAGTTGTGCGGAATGGACCACCGCGCCTTGGGTGAATTGGATATCGGCGGCCCAATGACTTTTTCGCTTCATGTAAACGGTCACGGAAGTCGCGTCATTCTGCGCTCGAAATGGCGAACCGGGCGGCGCTTCGAGTTGGCGCGCCTTCTCGCCGACCGCCTTTTGGTAGAGAATGAAGAGAGTCTCCGGCCCGCAACTCGTGCCTACACATACAGACAAAAAATGCAGCGTGCATTTGCGGCCGAGCTTCTTTGTCCCGTTGCCAGTCTGGTTGATTTTCTAAATGACGATTTCTCGGATGATGCCCGGGAAGAAGCAGCAGAGCGATTCGGCGTATCCCCGTTGGCGGTTACATCGGTGCTCGTAAACAACCATGAACTCGACCGTGATGAGATCCGTCCCATGATCTGACCGATCCAAGAAGGGATTGCCCGGCCGTCGGCCCTGCGCCCATCCGTTAACGGGCGACCTGCCACCCGCCATGCCCTCCATAACCTTCAGCGTGAGTCGGGTCTACAACCCGTACAATGCCCTGGCGTTGTCGTCGACGATCTTGTGGCGGGCCTTCGGGCTCACCGATTCGTTCCCCTGCAGGATCTTCAGGGCTTCGAGTTGGCTGGAGGTGTCGGCGTGGCCGTAGTCGGAGCCGATGACGACGTTGTCTTCGCCGGCGTGTTGCAGGATGTAGGGCAGGTCTTCCTCGGTCTGGCAGGCGACGTAGAAGCGGTTGCGGCGCAGCACGTTCTCGTCGAGCTTGCGGGCGCCGGTACGGTCGAGGCGGGCGCCGAGGTCGGTGATGACGTAGGGGACCCAGGACGCGGCGGCTTCGAGGAAGCCCCAGCGGAGGTCGGGGAAGCGGTCCGGCACCCGGCTCAACACCAGCGCATGGAAGGCCGTAATGATGGGCACCTTGGCCATCCACAGGGCGGTGGCGCGGGAGTGGAAGAGGCCGCTCAGGGCGTGGTTCACCAGTCCCGAGTGAATGCACACGGGCAGGTCCAGGCGGCTGGCCTCGGCGTAGACCGGAAAGTAGTATTCGTTGATGGGCACGCGCTCGCCCATGAGACCCTGCAGCAGGAAGCCGCAGGCGCCGTGGTCCCGGCTGAAGCGAAGCTCCTCCAGCGCCACGTCCATGGTTTCCAGCGGCAGTGTCGCCACCCAGCGCAGGCGTCCCCTGCCCCGGCGCCAGATGTCCGCCATCCAGCGGTTGTAGGCGCGGCACATGGCGACCTGGGTCCGCGGCCGGCTCAAGGTGGCGAGACCCAGAAGGGTGGTGGGATACAGTACCTGGACGTCGGTGCCGAGTTCGTCCATGTGGCGCAGACGGGCATCGACGTCCCGCAGCTCGGATGACTCCGGCGTGGTGCCGGAGGTCACGGACGGGAAGGCCCGCTTGGGCTCCAGGTTGCCGTCGAACAGCCAGAAGTCGTTTCTCCGAAGCGGGTCCGATCGGTCCGCCGCCTTCAGGATGCGGGGCAGGTAGCGGCGGTCCTCGCCCTCCATGTACTCCCAGGTCTCCTCGCACTCGATGACGTGGCAATCCGCGTCGATGACGGCCATGGTGGTCTCCAGGGTACTGTTTTCCCGCTACCCTCTCCAGACGAAGGCCGGCCCCTCGCTCCGTACCGCCGGCTCGGTCTGTCCGCATTGGATACAATGGCGCAGGGTCTCGTCCTCGGCCATGGCCTCATAGGCATTCCTGACCGCGTCAGCGGGATCGTTGAAACGGGCCGTGGTCTCGTAGAGTTGATGGGTGCAGTTGCGGCACACCCAGACGAAGCGGTCGTTCTCGTCCGGCCGCCGCACCCGTTCCACCACCAAGGTCCAGGAGCCGTCCTCCCGGCGCGGCGAATGGGGGACGAGGCGGGGTAGCAGGAACATTTCCCCCTCCTTGAGGACCGCCACCTCGGGTTCGTTGTCCGGGGTCAGGTAGTGGAGGTTCAATTCGCCCTCGAGCTGATGGAAAATCTCGTCTCCGGGATTGATGTGGAAGTCGGTGCGCGTGTTGGGGCCGCGGGTGACGAAGACGATGAAGTCCGAGTCTTCCCAGATGACTCTCCGCCGGCCCCAGTCGCCGCGGTTCTCGTCGATCCAGTTTCGTAGATTGAAGCGGGTGAGGTGGGGAAACATGACGACTCCTTTCCCTGCGGGCCGGCGTCAGGCGTCGGGTCCATGCCGGGCGATGAACCCGAGGGTCTGCCGCGCCTTGTCCGAGGCATAACCACAATAGTTCTCATCCGTCCGGAAAGCCACCTGTCGCACGCCCGGGAGATGCCGTTCCAGCAGCGCGCGGGTGGGCGTCGTCAGATACGTCGTGGGCGCGCAGATGTTGAAAGCCTGATGGCCTGCCAAGGTCGCTTCCAGGGCCAGACGGCAGGCCGTGGACGCATCGCGCACGTCGATGTAGCTCCAGAGGCTTCCCGGGCCGCGAATCATCGGGTCCTCGCGGCGCTTGATCAGCCGCGGGTACACGGCGTCGTCGGCGATGCCGGCGAAACGCAGGCTGGCGATGACGGCGTCGCTGCGCCGGGCGAGGGCCTCGCAAAGCTCCTCGCCGGCCAGCTTGGACAGGCCGTAGGGATCCTGGGGCCGCCGGGGGTGCCTTTCGTCGATGGGAAGGTAGTCGGGAAGCGTCGAGCGCAAGGGATAGTACAGGCCGTATACGGCCAGACTGGAGCCGATGACGATCCTGGGAATCTGCAGCGACGCGCTCGCGGCCAGCACGTTGTACGTCATGGCGACGTTGCGCTGAAAGCGCCGGCTGTCACCGGTGACGTCGGGCGTTTGCCAGGTCCGAGTGGCGCGGTCGAACCGGCCCTGCTCGGTGTACGGGAACCGTTCCCGGGCCAGATGGATCACCGCTTCCGCGCCCTCCAGCGTGCGCAACGCCGCGTCCGGGTCGGTGAGATCGGCGCGCCCGTCCGCGTTGCCCGCGGCGAGGTCCACGGGCAGGACCTCGTGGCCGTGCCCGGACAACGTCTCCGTCACGCGTCGTCCAAGCCGCCCGGCGCTGCCGGTGACGGCGACCCTCACGCCGCGTCCTCCTGATCCCGCTTCATCCGCCGGCGGCCGGCAACGTCCGAACGGAGGCAGGGACGCGCAGGATATGTCGTTGCCGGCAAGGCGGCCTTCGACTCCGCTCCGCTACGCCCGTCCCGAGCCCTCCGACGAGCTTGGCCGGGATCAATCGGGCGGCGCACCGGTTCCGCCATCCGGCTTCGGCGGGTAGGCCCGCATACCCGTGAACGAATCCATACGCACCAGCCGATCCCCGTCCTCCGCCGCGAGGACCCCCTTGGGCCGAAGACCCTGCCGTACCCGGCCGATGGCGTTCAGGATGATGCGTCGCTGCAGGATGATACCCTTGTCGGACGCCGCCAGACGCTCCTGGCGGCAAGCGACGTTGCCCTGGGTGGACTGGGTCATGATGTCCTCCAGGCGGACGCTGCCCCGGTACGGCGACAGCGGCCGGTGGTCGTGCTCGGGCTTTCGGGTCGTGGCCACGGGACGCCGGGAGGGGGCCAGCCTGGTCATGAAATCCGGGTCCGGGCCGGTGTAGTGATCCACCGTGTAGAGCGTGAAGTGGTCGTCGTCGTCCGGCGTCAGGAACATCCAGTGGGCGTTGTGGGAGCCCCGGGCCAGGGCCTCCCTGGGTTCCCCGAAGTGGGTGAACTCGGTGTCGCCGATCTGCATCACGCTGGGCAGCGCGTAGCTCTTCTCGTCCACGTAGCTCACGCCCGCCTCGGGGGCGGGTTTCCGCGACACCACCTTCATGCCGTAGTCCGTCTCCACGGCATCGAACGGAGGCACGTCTCCGGCGTTGAAGAACCAGCTCCGCCAGGTGCCGTCGCTCGGGTCGGAAAGGTGCAGGGTGGAGAAGTGGGCGGGGTCGGCGCCGTTCTCGATGAAGTTGTACCAGTTGTAGTCGTAGTGGCGCGGCGCCTCGATGCGCCGCTGGCCGCCCGGCTCCACCAGGGGCGCGTATTGCGGCAACCGCGGCTCGTGGTCCGGCGGTCCGAGATAGCCGAATATCAGACCGCCCAGCTCCCGCACCGGGTAGGAGAGGTGGCGGACCTTCTCGTGGAACACGCTGCCCGGCGGCTCCGCCGGCTGCTCCAGGCAGGCGCCGGCGACATCGAAGAGCCATCCGTGATACGGGCAGCGAAGCCCCGACGGTTCGCAGTCGCCGTACTCCAGGGAGGTGCCGCGGTGAGGGCAGTGAAGGCCCAAGAGGCCCAGGCGGCCCTGCCCGTCCCTGAACAGCACCAGGTCTTCGCCGAGGATGCGCACCCGGACGGGAATGTCCCGCAGGTCGTCGTTCCGGCCTGCCACCATCCAGTAGCGTCTGAACCATTCGCCGGCGGGCGTGCCCCGGCCGACCTGCGCGAGATCCCCGGCGGTCAGCATGCTTTCACCTCTCTCGGTCATGCGGCGCCGCTCTCGCCCATACCGGCGCGCCCCCCTCCGTCATTGGTTTGAAATGGCACGCCGTAGAACTCGGACGCTCGATGCCGGGCGGGTTTCAACCCGCCCGTGCCCGCAACGCTACCGGCCGATGCCGGCCCCTCAGCGCCACGTATGCCGCGGTTTCCATCCCAGGATCTCCCTGGCCCGGGCATTGCTGAACACGCCTTGGGCGCCGGTGAGCGCCCGAGCGCGGTCGCCGATGGCCGGGTTGAGGCGCGGCAGCAGATCGCACAAGGGCACGGCCACGGTACTGTCGTCGGCTACCACGAACATCACGGTCCCTCCGGGCACCGGGCGCTCCACGGCGAGCCGGAACGCTACGGCCAGGTCTCTCACGTCGATGTAGCTGTACTCGCGCCAACCCTCGGGCTGCCGGCCGCCGGTGCGGCGGATCTCGTCCAGCGCCTCCGGCGTCACCACGCCGCTGGGGCGGATGACCACGGTCTGTACGCCCTTCAGACTGTACGATCGGGCGATGGTCTCGCCGATCTGCTTCGACAGACCGTAGGGGTCGATGGGTCTCAACGGATGTTCCTCGTCGATGGGCAGGTAGTCGGGCATGAACGCGCCGTCGCTGTATGCCCATCCCACCGCGGCGTTGCTGCTGGTGGAGACCACCCGCGGGATGCCCAGCCGGTACGCGGCGTGGTGCACGTTGAACGTGCCGTTGACGTTGGTCTCGAAGACGACGCCGGTGGGCGCGACGTTGGGGTTGTGGACCGCGGCGAGATGGACGATGGCGTCCGCTCCCGCGGCCGCCTCCATGACCTGGCCGAGGTCCTGTATCTCGCCCATGAGGTGCCGGACGCGGCCGCCGTCCCGGGGCCCGGGCAGCCGGTCCAGCACGGTAAGCGCGTGGCCGCCGCCGAGCAGCTCTTTCACGACTTCCTGCCCGACCTTGCCCAATCCTCCGGTAACCAGGATCTTCACGCGAAACCTCCCGAAACGGCCCGTCCCGAGCGAGGCGGCGGCTCCGGCACGGGTCGGCTCGAAAGCGCCCCTGCCATTCCGCAACGCCCCCCTCCGGAGGGTTTGCCTCCGACGGCCCGGAACTCCCGAGTTGGTAACACCGGGTCGCCTTCCTCGTCAACAAAACGGCATTTCTCCGCACAGTGCTTTGACACCCGGGTTGCGAGGCGGTACAAGCAGGAAATTTCGGTCACGTTGACTTAGCGGCGAAATGGGGCTCCGGCGCGACCGCGGACCCCTCACGGAGGCAGGATGCAAAGCTTGGCGCGGGCGTACGAAAGGCTCCTGGAAGCGTTCAAGACAGGAGCGGAGATCGTCGTCTTTCTCATCTTCTTTCTCATCGTTACCGAGGTATTCGTGCGTCTCGTGGGGCTCCAACCGTCCTCCTACACCCTGGGCGTGGTCGAGTACGGCCTCTTGTGGTTTACCATGCTGGGAGCGCCGTGGCTGGTGCGCATGAAAGGCCACGTGTTCGTGGACTCCCTGGTGCAACTCCTGCCCACGATCGTGCAGGCGGTGCTGGCCCGTCTCGTCTACATCATCTGCATCGTCTGCTCGCTCTTCTTCATCTATTATTCCACGGACCTCGCCATCGACGCGTTCCTCTCGGGCGAGATGGACATCCGGGGTGAAGCCCAACCGCTCTGGCTACTCCTCCTGCCCATGCCGGTGTCGTTCGCCATGATCGCCTTCGAGTTCCTCCGGTTCCTGGTGGGCGTGGACACCATGTACACCTCGCGCACCGAGGTGCGGGAGAACGTGTGATGGAATGGTACTGGGCATTCGCTCTTCTCGTGGGCATGGTCGTCTGTCTGATGGCCATCGGGGTCCCCGTGGCCTTCGCCTTCATCACCACGAACTTCGTCGGCATCTTCATCTTCGCCGGCACCCACGGGTTCATCCAGGTGGCGGACAACTCCACCGTGCTGATCACCCGCTTCACCCTGGGTCCCGTGCCCATGTTCATCCTCATGGGGGCGCTGTTCTTTCATACCGGCCTGGCGATCCGCGTGTTCGACGGGCTCGACAGCCTGTTCGGCAAGCTCAGGGGCCGGCTTTGTTACCTGACGGTGGCCGGCGGCACCATCTTCTCCACCCTCACGGGCTCGTCCATGGCCAATACCGCCATGCTGGGGTCGTTGCTGGTGCCGGAGATGCAGCGGCGGGGTTACAACTGGCGCATGTCCATGGGGCCCATCCTGGGCACCGGCGGACTGGCCATGATCATCCCGCCCTCGGCGCTTGCGGTGCTTCTCGCCAGCGTCGCCAACATCGACGTGGGCCGTCTGCTGATCGCGGGTTTTCTGCCGGGCTTCGTCCTGGCCCTGTTGTATGCCGGCATGCTGTACCTCCAGATCGTTGTCAACCCCGCGAGCGCGCCGGCCTACGACGTGCCGCCCACGACCTGGGCTCACAAGATCAAGTTCGTGACTTTCAACATCCTGCCGGTGAGCCTGGTGATCTTCATGGTCATCGGCTTCATCATCCTGGGCATCGCCACTCCCACCGAGTCCGCCGCCTGCGGCGTGTTGGGCGTGTTCATCCTGGCCGTGGGCTTTCGCGTGCTCAAGTGGCAGGCCATTCGCACCTCCCTGTCGGGCACCGTACGGGTGGCCGGCATGGTGTTTCTCATCATCATGAACTCGACGGTGTTCAGTCAGCTCCTGGCCTACTCGGGCGCCACCGCCGGCATGCTGGAATGGGCCACCAGCTTCGAGGTGTCCCGTCTGGTGGTGCTGTCGGTCATGTTTCTGATTCTCATCGTGCTGGGCATGTTCATGGACGCCACCTCCATGATGCTCATCACCGTGCCGATCTTCTTTCCCCTGGCCGAGGCGCTGGGCTTCGACCTGATCTGGTTCGGCCTGTTCGTGCTGATGACGCTGGAGATGGCGGGCACCACGCCGCCCTTCGGGTTGCTGCTCTACGTCATGCTCGGGGTGGCGCCTCGCGGCACCACGCTGCTGCAGGTGGCCAACGCGGCGATCCCGTTCCTGGTGTGCGATCTGATTCTGATCCTCATCCTGATCTGGTATCCCCAACTCGCGCTGTTCCTTCCCGATCTGATGGATTGAGACGATCGACAACGCGCGGTACCTTCGTCCGCGCCTCCGAACGCAAACGCCCCCGATCCGGCGCTTCGAATCGGGGGCGTTTTTTCACTGCTTCGACGGTGCGACCCTCAGGGCGCGCGGTACATCTTCTCCCTCAGCTTCTCGAACGGAACCGTATAGTTCTTTTTCGAGCGGACCTCCCAGGCAAGCTCGTACACGGTGCGCAGATAGGCCTTCCGAGCCTCGCCCTCGAGTTCCAACTTCTGGAGCCCGGAGGCCCACAGCTTCTCGTTGTCGGCGTCGGCCTTCTTGCGGAGGATCGGCTCGCTGCCCTGCTCGAACTCCAGTCCCGTCTGTGTCAGTTTGTCCTGCACCGATTTGGACAGGGTCTTCCACTTGTCCAGGTTGACCAGGACCATGGAGCCGCTGCGATAGAATCCCGGGTAGACGCGGTACTTGAGAAACTTCTGGACGCCGTACTTGGCCAGTGCTCCCTCGGGCCATGCGAGCCCCTGAACCACGCCTCGTTGCAGACCGGTATACATCTCCGCCGCCGCCATGGTGACGGGAATGGCGCCCATGGCGCTGAGGAAGGGTCTGTACGTTGCGGTGGAGCGCATCTTGTAGCCGGATAGATCGAGACCCGTCTTGGTGCTCTCCTTGGGCTTGAAGGTGGTGTAGATGTGGAAGTCGACGCCGTAACAGCACCAGCCCAGGATCATGGCGTTGAATTTATCGGCCCACACCGGTTGGAGCTGGTCGATGGCGCCGTTGTCACGGAGCTCTTTGGTGGACAGGTTGGTCACCGAGGTCAGGCCGGCTTCCGCTACCATTCCCTCGTAATAGCCCATGGGACAGAAGATCATGTCCACCAGGCCCCGTCTGAGCGCCGGACCCTGCTTCTGGCGCGGCGACACTTCCGGACCGCCCACGTAGTGGAGCCTGGCCTCGCCCTTGGCGATCTCGTTGAACTTGTCGTGGAATGCCTGGAAGTAGGTTTCCACCTGGTCGTGGGTCTTTGCCAGGCAGGTGCTTACCTTCAGGGTGACCGCGGCTTGCGCGGATGCAGCCAGAACGAACAGGGCGAACGCCAGCGCGACGAACGCCCCAAGCGTGATTCTCTTCATCCGTATACCCTCCTTTGCCGGGGCATTTCCCCGACCGGTTGATGCCTCGGCCGAAGCCGGATCAGGTGCTGACCTGTAGTAAAGTCCGGGAAGGTTGTCAAGAACATCGACATGGACTTGGAAGGCGTATCCGTGGTAACCGGACCAAGTGGAGCCTGTGGGTCGGCCTGTGGGTCGTTTAGCCAGTGAGCTTCCCGTCATGAGTTACATTGTCGGAGTCGATATCGGCGGCACCTTTACCGATTGCGTGGTGGTCGATGACCAGGGCGGGATGGTGGTGGGCAAGTCGCTTTCCACGCCGCCGGACTTCTCCGCCGGCGCCACCGACGCGGTCCGGGACGCGGCTCGGAACATCGGCCTCGGTGACGAGGTGGAGTTGCTCCGGCGGACCACGCTCTTCTTCCACGCCTGCACCATCGGCGAGAACACGCTGATCACCCGCTCGGGTCCCCGGACCGGTCTGGTGGCCACACGGGGTTTTCCCGATACCCTGCTGATGATGCGGGGCAAGGTTACCGATGGGCTCACCGAGGCCGAGGCCGGCAGGCTGGCCTGGCTCCGGAAGCCCGAGCCCTTCGTTCCACGCTCCCTGGTGGCCGAGGTGAACGAGCGCATGGACTACAAGGGCGCGGTGACCGTGCGGCTCGACGAGGACCAGGCGGCCGCGGCCCTGGATGCGCTGGTTGCGCGCGGCGTGGAATCCGTCGCCGTATGCCTGCTCTGGTCCGTGGCCAACGACGTCCACGAGAAGGCCGTGGCCGAGATCCTGAGGCGGCGTCATCCCGGCGTCTTCGTCACCCTTTCGAGCGCGGTGGTCCCGTTCGTCGGCGAGTACGAACGCACCGCAACCACGGTCTTCAACGCCTACATCGGCCCCCGGATCTCCGGTTATCTCGTGAACCTCGAGCAGGTGCTCCGGAGCAAGGGGTTGGCCAAGCCGCCGATGATCATGCAGTCCTACGGCGGCGTGCTGGACATCGAGGCCACCTGCCGGAACGCCGTGGGGACCATCGAGTCGGGTCCGGCCGCGGGCGTGGTGGGAACCCGGTTCCTGGGCGAGATGATCGGCGAGGACAACATCCTGGCCACGGACATGGGCGGCACCACGTTCAAGGTGGGAGTGGTGCGGGAGGGGCTCATCGAGCGGGACTACACGCCGGTGGTGCTGCGCCACCGGGTGCTGGCGCCCAAGATCTGGGTGGAGTCCGTGGGCGCCGGGGGCGGCAGCATCGCCTGGATCGAGGAAGAGACCGGCCTGCTCAAGGTGGGGCCGGACGGCGCCGGCGCCCGCCCGGGACCGGTTTGCTACGGCCTGGGCGGCGACGTGCCCACGGTTTCCGACGCCGACCTCATCCTCGGCTATCTCAACCAGGATTATTTCCTCGGCGGGCGGATGCGGCTCGACCGGGAGGCCGCGCTTCAGGCGGTGAAGAGAAGGATCGCCGAGCCCCTCGGCCTGAGCGAATCCGAGGCCGCCCTGGGCATCTACCGCATCTCCAACGCGCACATGAGCGACCTCATTCGCCGGGCTACGGTGGAGAAGGGCCACGACCCGCGGGCGTTCGTGCTGTTTGCGTTCGGCGGCGCCGGGCCGGTCCACGCCGGGCGCTACGCCGCGGACCTCGGCGTCCGGCAGGTGGTGATCCCGCTGACGGCCTCGGTGCACGGCGCCACCGGCCTCATCAGCTCCGACGTGGTGCACGAGTACGGCAAGTCGGATCACGTGCCGGTGCCGGCGGACGCCGGCCGCGTCAACGACAACTTCGCCGGGCTGATCCGGAGAGCGGAGGCGGACCTGGGCGCCGCGGGATTCGGCCCGGCCGACGTGGCGGTCACGCGCAGCATCGACATGCGCTACCGCTATCAGGTCCACGAACTCAACGTGCCGCTGCCGTCGGGAACGGCGCCCCTCACCGACGCCGACCTGGAGCGGCTCTATGCGAGCTTCGACGAGGCCTACGAGAAGGCCTATGGCAAGGGCTCGGGTTATCGGGAAGCCGGCAAGGAGATGCTGACGTTTCGCGTCACCGCGGCAGGGTTGTTGAACCGGCCCCGCATCAAGGAGGAGCCGTTGCGCGCGACGGCCGCGGACGGCGCGATGAAGCCGCCTCGAAGGGTTTTCTTCGAGGAGCTGGGGGAGTACGCTCCCACCGCCGTCTACGATTTTCGGCGGATGCGGCCGGGGATGAAGCTGTCCGGCCCGGCGGTCATCGAGACGCCGGTGACCACGGTCGTAGTGAACCCCGGGGACCGAGCCGAGATCGACGGGTTCCGTAACATCCGGATCTTCGTGGGAGACAACGGTCTCTCTCGCCGTTCGTCCCGAGCGTAGCTCGGCGCAGCCGGGCGAAATCGAAGGACGCACGCTGGCGGTTGGCTGGAAGGACGACGCGAGCAGACAATCATGGACTCGACCGGCATGGACGCGACCCGCAGGCAGGTGGACCCCGTCACCTTCGAGATCCTCTCGCACCGGCTCCACGAGATCACGCGGGAGATGGGCGCCACCCTGGAGCGCGTGGGCGGCACGGTCAACACCACCCAGCTTCACGACTACATGGCGTCCCTCTACATGGCCAACGGCGACGTCCTGTCGGTGGGGGAGTCCATGATCCGGCACGCCGCCTGCGCAGGGTTTGCGGTCAAGCGGATCATCGAACGCTTCGAAGGGAACGGCGGCATCCATCCCGGCGACGTTTTCCTGCTCAACGATCCCTATCTCGCCGCCATCCACCAGTCCGACATCTACATGATCGCGCCGATCCACCATGAGGACCGGCTGATGGCGTGGAGCGCCACCTTCGTCCACGTGATGGACATCGGCGCCCTGTCGCCGGGCGGCAACTCACCCGGCGCCACCGAAATCTGTCACGAGGGATTGCGGATACCGGGCCTCAAGCTGGTGGAACGGGGCCGGCTGCGGCAGGACGTGTTCGACACGCTCATCAACATGACGCGGCAGCCGGTGCTGGTGGGACTCGATCTCAAGTGCGAGTTGGCGGCCAACAATGTGGCCCGGTCGCGCATGGAGGAGATGTTCGCGCAGTACGGCCCGGAGCTCATCACCGCGGTCTCCGCGGAAATGATCCGCTACTCCGGCGACATCCTCAAGAAACGGCTCCGGGAGATACCGGACGGGGCCTGGAGCGACGCGGGCACCATCGCGGCCAACGAGACTCGGCGGGTGTGCGTGGAGCTGCGCAAGCGGGGTGACCACCTGGTGTTCGACTTCACCGGCAGCGACCCCCAGGCCCGGCAGGGCATCAACCTGCCGTACCACGCCACCTTCGGCGGGTGCTTCGAGGCGGTGCTCACCGCCCTGGGCTACGACCTCCCCAAGAACAACGGCGCCTTCGGCCCCATCGAGGTTATCGCCCCGGAGGGGACGGTGGTGAACGTGCAGTATCCCGGACCCGTGTCCATGAACACCACTTCGGGGCTCAAGACCGTTTCCTACGTGGCCGCCTCGACCCTGGCGCAGATGCTGGCGGGGAGCGAGAGCTGGAGGGACGAGGTCACCGCGCTGACCCTGGGATTCCGGGTGGTGCGGCATGCCGGCGTCAACCAGTACGGCCGGTTTTATGTCTCCACGCTGCTGGAGTTGAGCGGCGCCGGCGCTACGCCCCACGGCGACGGCATCGACTCGGGCGGCTACCTGACCTGCCACAACGTCGAATGGCTCGAGTTGAACTTTCCGCTCATGTACCTGTTCCGGCGCCACCTCAGGGACGGCGGCGGCGCGGGCAAATTCGCCGGCGGCGTGGGCGTGGAGGCCACGGTGAAGCTCCACGACGCGCCGGAGGAGAAGATCCGCGGCGTGGCCTTCGGGGTGGCGGGTCTGAGGAATTCCGGCGTCGGGCTGTTCGGCGGCTACCCCGGCGCTCCCAGCCTGCTGGTGCTGCTCGAAGGGACCCGGGTGAACGATCTGCTGGCGAACCACCAGTGTATCGACGACCTTCCCGTGCTCGAGGGCGAGAGACGGCTGCTGCCCTACTGCGAGTTCGAAATCGGCAAGGACGACGTGCTCTACCTGCGGCTGGGAAGCGGCGGCGGCTACGGCGACCCGCTGGACCGGGACCCCGAAGCCGTGGCCGAGAGCCTGCTGAACGGCCGCATCTCCAGGGCCGCCGCCGAGGAGATCTACGGTGTCGTGACGGAAGAGGGGACCTTGAAGGTGGACGAAGCCGCGACCCGCGAGTCGAGGGCGCGGCTGCGCGAGCGCCGGCCGGCGGGCCATTAGCAGCCGGTATCGGCCGACAGCGTGTATCGGCCGACAGCGCGATGCGGGCAGGGGCGGGTTTGAAACCCGCCTCTACAGGGGATGCCGGGTTCCGGGAGAGGGCCGGGGTGAGAGGTTTGGATGCACCGCGGCCCAGCGTCCGGGACCCTTCGAGAAGGGAGGAAACCGATGGCTGCAGTCACGGGGCCGAACCGGCCCGCACCGAACAACGTCGCTCTCGAAGCGGCCAGGACCGCCGTGGTGGTGCTCGACCTCAACGCCCGATGTCATGACCCCGGGGAGGTCTGCCATCAGTTGATGACGCCGCTGGGCGGATTCCTGGAGCGGGTTCGGGAGGCGTCCATCCCGGTGGTGTTTACCGTCTCGCTACAGTTCAGGGGCACGCCCCTGGGCGCGGTGGCGGCGCCCCTGAACCGCCGGGACACCGAGCCCGTGCTCCACCCCGACGCCTTCGACAAATTCGCCGGCGGCGAGCTCCAGGCGATCCTCGGCAGCGCCGGCGCCGAGAACCTCATCGTCGTAGGCTCCCTCACCAACGTCGCCGTGCTCTACACCTCCACTACCGCCGCACGGGTGCATCGCTACAACGTGGTCATCCCCCTGGACGGCGTCAACGCCAAAAGCGCCTACGAGCACGAGTACGCCATTCACCAGCTCAGCGTGCTCCCCGCCGGCGCCGGCGAACGGATGCGGTTCACCAGGCTTGCCATGATCGATCTCGTGTAGGAGTCTGTCCGCGGTTGGCGAAGCACGACCCTGACCGACTCCAGTCAGAGGAATACCGATACGAGACGGCACGGATGCAAATGATCGCGGCCAAGGAACTGCGGCGTCCGATGCCTGCGGATCGTCTTCCGTTGGGGGCTCCAACGGAGAACCCGGCCGAGCTACAGTCGCCCGACGATGGCAAAGAAACGCCGGAATCGGCGGTCACCGAAGAGGAGCGAGAGTCATGAAGGCATATCTCCTGACGTATAGTCAGGCATGTGCGCCGACACACGTGCAGGACCTGCTCAATGATACACAAGCAGTCGAGACGTGGGTGGCGCCGTTTCCCTACGCAGCTATTCTGGTATCCAAACGCAACGTCCATGACCTCGCCGCGGTGCTTCGCGACCGGCTCCCGGGCGTATGGTTCATGGTGACGGAACTGAATAGCCACGCCGTGCAGGGCTGGCTGCCGGGAAATCTCTGGGAGTACGTGAACGACCCGCAGCAGGCGTGGTCACGGAAACTGCTTGCAGGTTTGGGAGAACCGCCGCCATCGCCGCCCGCCCGTTCCTCTTCCAGCGAGTTGGCGGCACTGTTGTCGTCCGCGGGCCGCCACGGCAGTCGCACGGGTTAGCTACCTCCATTGGCAGAAGAGACGGACCGGAAGCAACTCGATCGGGTCAACCCGCTAACCCCGGCGCTCCAGCCTGAGATTGCCGTGGGCGTCCACGGACAGGTCGAAGGACGGGTACACGACGGTGGTGGAGCTGTACTCCTCGATGATGGCCGGGCCGGGGATGCGGAAACCGGGAGCGAGGTCGGTGCGGCCGTAGACGGGCGCGGGCGCCGGAGCGGCGCTGCCCGGGAAGAGCGCGGAGCGTTGGCTTCGGGGCCGCGCCGCGCCGTCGCCGGCGGGCGCGGCGGCGAAGCTCATCCTGGGCAGGCGGCCGATGCAGCGCACGCGGTAGTTGACGATCTCCATGGGCTCTTCCTCCGCGGTATGGCCGAAGAGCCGTCCGTGGGTCTCGTGGAAGAGCCGGGTGAGCACTTCCTTGCCGGCGTCCCCGGCCGGCACGGTGACCTCGTAGGACTGGCCGGGATAGCGCATGTCCAGGAAGTCGTCGGTGTCGATGCAGTCCGGGGTCACGCCTTGCTCCCGGAGTTCCCGGATGCCCTTGTCTCGAAGTTCCTGCAGCACTTCGCGGACGGCGTCGGCCGGGGTTTCGTCCAGCGGGCTGATGCGGGTGAGGGAGTAGCTGCGGACCAGGTCGGTGAGCAGCATCCCCGCGGCGCAGAAGTTGCCCGGGTCCTGCGGGATGCAGATCTCGGGGATCTCCAGCTCCCGGGCGATGGGGCAGGCCACGGTGGGCCCGGCGCCGCCGTAGGCCACCAGGATGAAGTCCCTGGGATCGTAGCCCTTCTCGATGGTGACCGAGCGCATGGACATGGCCACCTGAGCGGCCAGCACCTCCACGATGCCCGCGGCCGCCCGTTCCGGCGTCATTTCCAGCGGCCCGGCGATGGTCTCGGCGACGGCGCGGCGGGCGGCCGCGGCCTCGATGGGCATGGCGCCGTCGAGCAGCGTTTCCCGGTTGAGGTGTCCCAGGACCACCAGCGCGTCGGTGAGGGTGGGCTGGTCCCCCGCGCCGTAGCAGGCGGGGCCGGGCACGGCGCCGGCGCTCTGCGGACCCACCTTGAGGATGCGGCCGGACTCGACCCGGGCGATGCTGCCGCCGCCGCTGCCGATGGTCTCGATGTCCACGGTGGCGGCCCGCACGGTATAGCCCGCCACCTTGTTCCGGGCTGCGGTCAGAAGCTCGCCGGGGATCACCGACATGTCGCAGCTCGTGCCGCCGACGTCCAGGGAGATGGCGTTCTCACGGCCGATCTCCCGGCACAGCCGTTGCGTCCCGACGACGCCGGCCACCGGGCCCGACATGAGCGTCTGCACCGGCGCGCGCGCGATCACCGCGGGCGTGGCGACGCCGCCGTTGGATTGCATGATCAGCACCCGGGCGCCTTCCAGCACCTCGTTGATGCCGGCCTCGATGGTGCCGACGTAGCTGCTGACCCGCGGGCCGATGAACGCGTTGACCACCGCAGTGCTGGTGCGCTCGAACTCCCGGAACTGCGGGTCCACCTCCGACGACAGCGTCACGTACACGTCCGGGGCCAGCTCTTCCAGGATCGCCCGGAGCTGTTCTTCGTGGGCGGGGTCGGCGAAGGAGAAGAGCAGGCTCACGGCCACGGAGCGCACCCCCGCTCGCAAGAGCTCCGTGACCGCGGTCCGGGCCTGTTGCGGGTCCAGAGGAAGCACCTCCCGGCCGCGGGAGTCCACGCGCTCCCGCACCGGCCGGATCAGATGCCGGGGCACCAGTGGCCGCGGGCGGTCGAAGAACAGGTTGTACACCTGATCGCCGCGCCATTGGCGGTCCAGTTCCAGGATGTCCCGAAACCCTTCGGTGACCAGGAGCCCCGGAGCGGGCTCCCGTCCTTCCAGCAGCGTGTTGAGCCCGATGGTAGTGCCGTGGAGCACGTAACGGGCCTTTTCCGGCAGCCGCGCCGTGATCTCGCGGAGCCCGGCGGCAATGGCCTCGGTGGGATTGCGGGGTTGGGAGGGCAGCTTCCAGGTGAGGCAGACCCGTCCGCCGTCCTCATCGAACACGCTGAGATCGGTGAACGTGCCCCCGGTGTCGATGCCGATGCGCAGCATGGTCGTCAGTCCCTTGTCCGTGAAGGACCGTGCAAAAGGACGAAGAAATCACAACGTTCGCCCTGAACCCTTCGACAAGCTCGGGACGGGCGTAGCGTAGCGAAGTCGAAGGGCACTGCTTTGGTTGCGGCTATGCCGGATCAGGAGCCTGTCCCGGACAGGACACCGGCTTCCTCGCGTTGCCGGTCCGTGGCCGCCGGGTCGATGGTCATGGTTGCAGGGTCGATGACCACGCCGTAAACGTCCCGCGCCGCCTCCGGCGACACGTAGCCGTTGCGCACGTCGTCGAGCACGCGCTCCGGCTCCCGGGTCAAGGGGTCGCCCCAGCCGCCGCCGCCACCCAACTCCAGCAACAGGGTGTCGCCCCGGGCGAGGCGGATGTTGCCTGCCTTGGAATGGAGCGGCCTCGGGTCGCCGGCGCCGGGATGGAGGGTGCAGCGGGCCGGCGCGCTGGGCCGGGCGCCGAAGAGGCCCGGGGAGGAAGACTTGAAGCGGTCCAGGCGCAGGTTGAGGATCACGTCGTCGGTCAGCACCTGCCAACCGCGCCGGACCCCCAGGCCGCCGCGATACTTGCCGGCCCCCGCGGAGTCGGGATTGACCTCGAAGCACTGCATCCTCACCGGGAACTCGTTCTCCAGCGCCTCCACCGGCGTGCTCATGACGTTGCTGATGTCCGCGGCGCAGCCGCTGACTCCGTCCTTGGTGGGCCGGGCGCCGTATCCGCCCCACAGGATCTCGTACTGCGAGTAGCGGCGCTGACTGCCCGGTTCCAGGCCGTTGAAGGACACGGCGCCGCCGGAACTGCTCTGGGGCGCTGCCACGCGGTCCGGCAGAGCCTGCGCCAGAGCCATCATGATAACCGGCGCCAGACGGTGGCATGTGGTGGCGTACATGTTCACCGGTGCGGGAAACTCGGGGTTCAGCAGGTGTCCGGGTGCGGGGAGGGTGATGCGGATGGGCGCGGAGCAGCCCTGGTTCTTGGGCAGGTCCGGTCCGATGGCGGCCTGCACGCAGTACTCCGCCACCGCCCTTACCACGCAGGGCCGGAGGTTCAGCGGCCCACGGGACTGTCTCGCCGACGCGAACTCGAACTCCAGCTCGTCGCCGCGGACGTGCAGCGTCACCGTGACCTCCAGGGGTCGATCCAGCTCCACGCCGTCATCGTCGATATGGTCGGTGACCGGGCCGTAGGCGCCCGGCGGCATGGCCGCGATGCGCGAGCGGAGCTCCCGCTCGGTGATGGCGATGCGCTCGTCCCAGCAGGCCAGTACGTCGTCGAGGCCGAAGCGGTCCACCAGCGCGGTGAGCCGGTCGATGCCGTGGAGGTTCGAGGTCACCTGCGCGCGGATGTCGCCCCAGGTGACCTCCGGGATGCGGGTGTTGGCGCAAATGAGCTGCTTCACGGCCTGGTTGAGCGAGCCGGCCTCGTAAAGCTTCAGCGGCGGGATCAGGAGTCCTTCCTGGAACACCTCGGTGGCGTCGCCGGCGTTGGTGCCCGGCACCTTGCCGCCGATGTCCGGCTTGTGGGCCGTGTTGCCCACGAAAGCGATGAGCTGTCCTTCATGGAACACCGGCGAGATCAGCGTCACGTCGCTGGGGTGGTTCTGGCAGTAGCGGTAGGGGTGGTTGAGGATGAAGGTGTCGCCCGCGCCGATGGCGCCGGCGAAGTCCTGGAGGATCCCCTTGAGCTGGGATCCGACCACCCCCAGCCCCACCGGATTGGGCGAATACTGCCCGACGTTCCGTCCCTGACGGTCGCAGATGCTCAGGGCCAGGTCCTGGCTTTCCTTGACGATGGACGAATAGCCGTTGCGCATGAGCTTCTGCGTCAGCTCGTACGCGATCTGGTTGGTGGCGTTGTAGATGACCTCGAGCTTGATGGCGTCCATGCGTCACGTTTGGGGCAGCATCTCCACCGGCGTCTGACGCGGGCCCAGGCTTTCGTAGTATTCGTTGGTCTCGGGTTTGTAGCGCCCCTGGTTGAAGCTGCCGCCCTTCTGGCTGCGGATGATGACGGCTACGGTCCTTTCGCCCACGGTGGTCTCGGTATGCACCTCGTAAGGCCGGACCAGATCGATCTCGCCCGGCCCCACGTGCTTGTCGCTGGCCAGCCGGATCTCCGCATAATCGGGCTTCGAGCGATCGTCCAGCCGGTCGTACCGTTCGATGCGTTCGTGGCCGTCCAGGACTCCGTAAAGCGTGTAGATGTGCGCGTGGTCGTGGATGCGCGCGCGGCCGCCCTGCCGGGCGTTGCCTTTGGTCAAGCCGTTGACGGCGAAGCCGAAGTCCGGATCCTCGTAGAAGAGCAGGTTCTCGGCGCGTCCGTCCCGCGGCACGCAGTCGGGCCACGACCTGGAGGCCTCCAGCACCTCGGGGTCGGCCAGCAGCTCGGCCAGGACCGGCGTCAGCGCGGCCCAGCGTTTCTCCAGGTCGGGTTCCGCCGCGAACAGCGTGCGGGTTTTCTCGATGAACCGCTCCAGGGCGTCGGGCTTGTGCGTTTCCATGGTCGGGCATCCTCCATCGCGCCGATTCCGTCGCCGGCAGCGCTCGCATCCCGCGCGGGACGGGGCGCTGGCTTGCAACGGCCAACGAGGGTATGCAATCCTGCAACCGCTGTCAACATGGCCCTGGACAGCGCGGGATGAGCCTCGGAGGAGCCGGATCGATGAAGTACAGGACTCTCACCGCCATAGGTCTGGTAGTCGCCCTCTTCGTCGGACTGACGGCCCGACAGGTGGTGTACGCGGTCCTGACACCGGGTTCCATGACCGACTTCGTGGCCACCGTGATCTTTCTGGGCGGCTTCATCGGCGGGCTCCTGGGCTTCGCCGGCATCTTCCGGGTGCGGGAAGGAAGACCTTTTTTCAGCCGGCCGTTCTAATGGGCGCCCCTCCGCCACTGCTGGATTTTCGTTTCTGCGGGAACGACGGATTCGCTGCCTCGTTGCCGTTCCGGACCGATGACGGAGGGCGGAAATCGTCGACACGAGTACAGGTGGAAGCAGCATGACCGGCGCCCTGGACGGTACGGTGGCCGTGGATGCAAGCGGACACGTGGCCGGCCCCTACGCGGGAAGCCTGCTGGGCGATCTCGGCTGCGAGGTCATCAAGGTGGAGCTTCCGGGCACGGGGGATCCGGCCCGGGGACGGGACGGCTACGGCCCGGTCTTCAGGGTGCTCAACCGGAACAAGAAGAGCGTGACGCTCGACCTGCGCGAGGCCGAGGCAAGGGATATCCTTTGCCGGATGCTGGAATCGGCGGACGTCTTCATCGAGAGTTTCCGGCCCGGAACGCGCCAGGCGCTGGGGCTCGACCATGAAGCATTGCGGCGGCGCAACCCCCGGCTCATCCACTGTTCGGTCACGGCCTTCGGCCAGAGCGGTCCGTACGAGGGCCGGCCAGGCTTCGAGTCCATCGGCCAGGCGGTCAGCGGCATGCTGAGCCTCCTCACCGACCCGGGCGATCCGAAGATGGGCGGCCTCTCCATCACCGCTCACGTCACCGGCGTCTTCGCCGTCTACGGCGTCCTGGCTGCGCTCGCCGCGCGGAGCCGCACCGGCGCCGGGCAGTTCGTCGACGCATCGCTGTTGCAGGCGAGCCTGGGCTTCATCGAATCGCACTTCGCCGAGTTCCTGAACGGCGGCGCCGCCGTCACTCCGAACAACTTTCAACGGGGACGGCTGTTCTGCCTTCCGGCGGGGGACGGGCGTCCGCTGCTGGTGCATCTCGCCACTCATCGCCGGTCCTGGGAGGCTCTGACCCGCGTCGTCGAACGGCCCGACCTCCTCGACGACCCACGCTTTGCCACCTACGAGGACCGGGTCGCCCATCACGACGAAATCAAGGGCATCCTGCGCGAGGCTTTCGGCGGCGCCCCTCGAGCCGTCTGGCTGGAACGCCTGAGCAAGGCCGACCTCAGCCATGCGCCCATCTACGCGGCAGAGGAGGTCTTCGAAGACCCCCAGGTCAGGCACATGGGGCTTCCACGGGAGATTCACCATCCCGAGCGAGGCGTCACCCGGCTCATCGGCAGCAGCGTGAACCTGTCGGATACGCCGCCGCAATTCGTTCGCCCCGCGCCGCTGGTGGGGGAGAACACCGATGAGGTCCTGCAAGGGCTGGGTTACGGCGGCGAAGCGATCCGGAGCCTGCGCGAGCGCGGCGTGATCTGACCGAATTTCCCGGATCGCCATGCCAACCCCGTCCCGCACCGATTTCATCGCGGAGATTCACCGGAGCCCGTCCATGGTTGTGCTGGTGGTCACGGGCGGCGGCGCCCAGGCATTGGCGGACCTGTTCGTGGTGCCGGGGGCGTCCCGCACGGTGCTGGAAGCCCTGGTGCCCTACAGCGACTGTTCGATGCGTGAATTCCTGGGTCACGAGCCCGAGAAGGCGGCGTCGGTGGAGACCGCGGCGGCGCTGGCGCGAAAGGCCTGCGAGAGAGCGCTGGCGCTCAGGCCGAGCGACGATACGCCGGTGCTCGGGGTTGCGTGCACGGCTGCCCTGGTCACGGACCGGCCGCGGAGGGGCGAGCATCGCGCGCACGTGGCGGTGTGCGGTTGTGGGCGTGTGAAGGTCCATTCCGTCATTCTGAGGAAGAACGCCCGGGACCGCGCCGGTGAGGAACGCGTGGTCGCCGACCTCGTGCTCTCCATCATGGGCAGGGTCTGCGGGCTGGATACGGCCATGTGCGATGCGCTGCTGACCGAGGAAGTGCGGGAATGGGTGGTCTGATTGTCCACCTGGAGTCGATTATTGCCGGAGTTCTTTAGCAGTGCGACTGTAGCAGTGCGACTGGCGGTTGGGGCGCCTACTGATAGGTGCGTCGTAAATGGAGGACAGGCCTATGGAACGTGAAGTCACTGTAGACGGTCTCAAGGTCCGTTATCTGGAGGAAGGGTCGGGGATGCCGGTGATCATGCTGCACGGGGCGTCTCTGGGCTCGTCCGCGGACGTGTTCGAACGGCACCTGGGCCCGGTGGCGGACGCCGGTTTTCGGGCCGTGGCGTACGACCAGCCGGGTTTCGGCTTGTCCGACGTCCCGGAGGACCACACGCTGGCCTACCGGGTCGGGTTCCTGCCGCGGTTCATGAGCGCCATCGGCGCCGGCGAGGCCGCGCTCATCGGCCACTCCCAGGCCGGCGGTATCGTGGTGCAGACCGCCCTGGACCACCCCGACCGGGTGGCCAAGGTGCTGGTGGTATGTAGCGGCAGCCTGCTTCAGGGACTCCCGGGTTTTCCTCCGCCGGCCCATGCCAGCAGCGAGGCCACGGATGCGCCGCCGACCCTGGAGGACAGCCGGGAGCTCTTGAAGTCGAACCTCTACCACAAGGATCTCGTCACCCCGGAGGTGCTGGAAAAACGGCACAGCATGAGCCTGGGCAGGAACCTCGGGGCCTTCCTGGAGCGGCAGCGGGCAGTGGAGCCCAAGCGGACCGGCCCCCGGTTGTGGGAGCGGCTCAAGGAAGTGCAGCCGCCGCTACTCCTGCTCTACGGCAAGCAGGACCGCAACCAGGCGGCTGAGAAGTGCGCCGTCCTGAAGGAGATGATGCCGGAGCTGCGGCTGGAGCTCATCGACAAGGCCTGCCACATGCTCATGTGGGACGCGGCCGGGATCTACGACCGCAAGGCCGTCGAATTCCTGAAGGAGTGACGCGGGAACGGGCCGGTCCCCGGCCACCTTCTCCATGTCGTCCTCCCCGTGGAGCCGTAGCTACCGTTCCAGCCCGAAGTCGCGTACCGGCTCGCTCTCGTCGCTCAACTCCGGGCAGAAGGTGTCGACCTGGAGCATGGATGCACAGCCGGGGCAGTAGTACTCGATGAAGCAAGCGATGTAGGGCTCCCCGGACGGCACCTGCTGCCCGGAGAGTTCTTCGAGGTCGCGCTTCCGTCTGAGGGCGTAGCGCTTGTAGTTGTCGTGGGCCTCGCAGTAGCGGTGGCCGCACCGGGTGCAGCGGATCACCTGCCGGCGCTGCTCCCTGACGATGGCAAGACACGGATGGAAGCGCAACTCGTCCGTTCCAGCCGGCGCGCCTTCCGCTCCGTTGGGCACGGCGCTTGTGACACCGGCCAGGGACGCCCCCCGGGTCATGCGCTCGGCCCGAACCGCCTCTCGCCGCCCGGCGGTGGCCTCGGCGTCCACGGTCCCGTCCGCCGCCACCACGACTCCGAATATCTCTTCGGCGATGCGGCGTGAAGTGACCCCCACCCGGAGGTCGCGCCGGACCTTCTCCGGGTCCCGTTCCAGCGGGTCGCCGAAGCCGCCGCCGCCGCCCACGAAGTCGGCCACGATGCAGTACTCCGGCAGCGGCACCCGCCCCTGGAGCTGGGCCGGATGTGCCAGCGCGCCCCAGTTCTCCCGCTCCAGTTGTTCTGGACGGATGGGATAGTCGCCGGCGCGCAACCGTCCCATCAGGGACGCGCCGTCGGTGTGGAACACCGCCCGGATGCCGCCGATGCCGGTGGGGAAGCCGCCGAACAGACCGGCGCCTTCGGGCAGGCAGCCGTAGGGGGGATAATTCACGCTGCAGTCCCGGGTGCCGAAGATCATGTAGATGCGGTAGCTGCCGGTGCCGCCGGCGTTTTTGCCGGCGCCGCCGCCGTCCACGTGGTGGTTCCGGGTGAAGTAGATGAACGGGTATTGCATCTCGATGCGCTCGATGTCGCTGATGCCGCCCCCGGGGATGTTCATGTTGCCGCCGCAGGGAACGCCGTCCCGTACCGGGGTTGCGCCGAAGCCGGCCCCGTGGCCGTCGTAGAGGCCCTGGGCGGTCACCAGCCCCTCGCGGTTGTGGCCGCCGTAGAAGGCCAGCGGGCCGCCGCTGTACCAGATGCCCTGCCAGGCGGCGTTGACGTCGTCGCTGCCGCCGCTGTAGAGCATGCGCGCGATGCAGTCGCTCAGCGCCACCTTGGCGGTGACTCCCACCGCCGGGGCGTTGCCGCAGGCCGCCGGGAACCGGCAGTTGAGAATGCTGCCCTCGGGGATGGTGACGGAGATGGGCTTGAACTTGCCGTCGCTCCACGGGACGTCCCAGAAGAGGAAGTCCGTCAGCGCCACCGCCAACTGGGCCATGGTGCCGGCCAACGTGGAGTTGGACATGTCGTTCATCTGGTCGCTGGTGCCGCTGAAGTCGAGATGCATCTCCTCGGCCTTCTTCTCCAGCCGGCACACCACGTGGTAGGGCTTGACGCCGCCGCCCTTGCGGTCCCAGGCGGTGCCGGGAATCACCGATGTCCAGAATCCGTCCGGCAGGCTCCGAAGCCGCGCCCGAGCCATGCGCTCGGAGTCCTCGATGACCTTCCGTCCCGCCAGCTCGATGAAGTCCAGGCCGAACTTCTCCACCAGCTCCAGGAAGCCCCGTGCGCACACGTTGTTGGAAGCGATCTGCGAGCGGATGTCCTGGCCGACGTACTCCGGATCGCGGCATTGCTGCGTCAGGCACCGGAAGGCGTCCTCGCGGAACTCGCCCTTCTCCACCACCTTGGCACCCTGTATCCGGATGCCTTCGTGGTAGATCTCCGTCGCCACGCCCCGCAGCGAGCCGCCGGTGTCCGCGGTATGGATGCTCGACGCGATCCAGTTGGTGAGCACGCCGTCGTGGAAGATGGGCTTCATGATCAGCATGTCGTAGGTGTGGGCGCCGGCAATGTAGGGATCGTTGAAGAAGAGTTGATCGCCGTCGAAGAACCCCGGGCTCTCGCCGTACCACTCGATGACCTTCTTGATGGCGTCCGAGGTGGCCGCGGCGAACCGCAGATGGCCGGAACAGGCCAGGATCATCACGCCCTCCGCGGTATAGAACGACGCCATGCACTCGCCCCCCTGGGAGACGATGGGCGAGGCCGTCACCTTCTGGATGGATGAACGGCCTTCCTCGCCGATGGCCCAGAGGCGGTGCAGGAACATCTCGTACCTGACGGGATCCAGCTCGCTCGTGTCTGCCATGTTCGGGTCTCCTGTTGATGGAGGACGCTACCCCGAGGTTTCACGGACGCTACAACGCGTACAGCTCCACCGGGTTGTCATGGAGAATGCGCGAGACGCTCTCGGGAGAGATGAACTCGTTCTGTTGCAGCAACTGGAGCGCGTGGATCTCGGTGGACGAGTCGGCGTGCCCGTAGTCGGTCCCCATCACCAGACGGTCGTCGCCGACGTACTTGATGACGTGCTCCAGGTCGTCGTTCATCTGGCAGGCGACCCAGATGTTGTTGTCGGCGAGGATGCGCTCCTTGAGCTTGCCGCCGCGCCGCTCCACGCGGCGCTTGAGGTCGTTGATGAGGTAGGGCAGCCACCCGGCGCTCAGCTCGATGATCCCCCAGCGGAGCTTCGGGAAGCGGTCGGGCAGGTTCGACATGATCAACAGGTGGAACGCGCCGAGTCCCACGAACTTGTTGCGCTGATAGCCGCACAGGGGCTTGCCCCAGACCCGGTCCATGTCCGGGCTGTTGGTGCCCGAGTGAATGCATACCGGCACGTCGAGGTCGCTGGCCTCCTGGTAAAGCGGAAAGAAGTCAGGGTCGTTGATCAGGCGGTTGCGGTAGTCCAGCCCGGAGATGTTCACCGCCACCGCGCCGTGGTCCCGGGCGAAACGCATCTGCCGGCAGGCCTCCGGGATGTCGCTCAGCGGGACCACCGCGGCCCAGCGGAACCGGCCGTTGCCGCGCGAATGGATGTCCGCCATCCAGCGGTTGTAGCTCCGGCAGAGGGCGTTCTCCACCGCCGGACGGTCGGTGAGCGGGTGCACCCACAGGGTGGGGAAAAGCACCTGAAGGTCGGTGCCCAACTCGTCCATGTGGGCCACCCGGGCATCCACGTCCAGCATGTACTTGGCCTTGAGGTCGAGCGGGACATTGCCGATGAAGGTCCCGGTAATGGCGTCGCTCCGGATCCCGCCCCCGGGCCACGGAGTGCCCACCTTGTTGTCGCCGATGACCCAGTACTTGAGCGTCTCCCCGCTCTCCAGCCTTTCGTAGACCACGCCGGGCTTGTATTCCCGTTCCGAGGGGGCCAGATACTCCCAGGTCTCGTCTATTTCCACTACGTGGGCGTCGGCGTCGATGATCGGCATGTCTCCCTCCCGGCCCGCAGGTTCGGCTCGTATGAATGCGCAATGCGGCGTTCAGTTCGCCACAATCGCGGGTTCCTGTCAAATTAATCCCTTATCGGTGAAATCCTGGTGCAAGATGACGAAGAAAAATCCTGCGACGGACATGGGGTGAAATTCGATGACAACGTTTGACGCGATTCGCATGATGTGTCTCCGCGTGCTGCTGGTCTCGATGCTGGCGCTTCCTCTGGTGGGGTGCGGCGACGGGGCGGAGGAGATGTTCGCGACGGCGCAGTTCGAGGAAGTGCAGAACAACAGGGAGCACGCGCGCAAGCTCTACAACCGCATTCTGCGCGACCATCCCGACAGCTCGTTCGCGGCCAAGGCGCGGGAACGGCTGGCGGCGTTGGAGCAGGAGGCGCGTTAGGGTTGGAGGGGGTTGGAGGTCAGGCTGATTGTGGCCGTGTCCGCTTGGGCGTATACTGCGGATGCAGTCCCGGTACACTCACCATCCCGGTACACTCACCATCCAGTATGGGGGTGATCTCATGAAACGAGCTCTCATCGCGTTTGCGGTTCTGGTCACGCCGGTGCTGGGGACGGCCCCGGCGTGGGCGGGCATGGCGTCACCCGATGCGCTGCTGTCCGATGGCGACCTGCGTTATCAGGAGCAGGCGATTCAGAACGCGCTCGAGTTCAACAGAACCGGCCGGGCCGAGATCTGGGAGAATGCGGCGACCGGCCACTGCGGCCGCGTCACGCCGAGGCTCACCTACCGCAATTCGGCGGGCCAGGACTGCCGGAAGTTCGAACGCGAGCTCACGATCGACGGCAAGCGGGTCAAGCATCGGGGCACGCGCTGCCGCACGGCGGCCGGGATCTGGCTCCATCCGGTCGCGCCAAGGCCGGTGTACACCCGCGGGTACGATGACCATCGCCGCCACTATCGCCCTCGCCGTCCCTTTCGGTACGATGTTCCGGTGTCCTTCTACTTGTTCTATGAGATCGGCCGTGATCGACTACGCCGCCACTACCGGCCCCACCGCCACTATCGGCCTCACCGCCACTACCGACCCCATCGCCATGCCCGGCCTCACCGCCACCACCGTCATCGCCGGCGTTAGCGCCGCCGGGCGCCCTGTGTGAAGCGAAGGGGAGCTTTAACGACGGGGATCGTCGTTGCGGTTTCCCAGGAGGGCGTAGAGCGGGTCTCCGCCGGCGCCCTCGGGGATGGGGGTCACGGACCGCACGCGCCGCCAGTTGCCGGCTTCGATCAGATACGATTCCACGAGCTGCTGCCGACCCTGCCCGCTGAGGTGATGCCAGATGGCCACCGCCTTGGTGGGGAAACAGCGGTTGGAGAAAGTGACCACGAGCGGTCCGCCGGGGGTCGTCACGCGCCCGACGTCGCGGATCACCTCCACCGGCCTCACCAGATAGTCCACCGAGACGCAGATGCACGCGGCGTCGAACTCGCCGTCCGCAAAGGGCAGGGCGGGGTGTTCGTTGAGATTGTGGAGCGCGTAGGCGTGGAGGCGGGGATTGGCCTGCAGTTCCTGCTCGTTCATGCCCAGGCCCACGACGTTCCTGAAGGTCATCTCCGGCGGCAGATGGCTGATCCAACTGCTCATGAGGTCGAGGATCGCGCCGCCGGCCGGCAGCGTTTCCCGGTAGAGCTGGGTGACCGCGGCGATGGCCGGGTCGTCGATGTGAGTCACCAAGCGGGGTTCCCGGTAGAATTCCTCGTCGGCGGATTCGTCCATGCGGGCGAACGCTTGCGGCGGCAATGGATGGGTGATCATGTTATGGGGAGCCAATCGCGGTAAACTCTCCGAAGCCCGATGAGGAATGTCGAGGCGGGTTTCAGTTTCAAACCGCCTGTGCCCAGGCTACCGCCTGACTCGGTGTGTGCCGGAGTTCGACCGCATGTATAGTAGAGTCGCCGCCCAGGGTTTACAAACCCGGCGGCGGGAGGGGTCA
Organism: uncultured Binatia bacterium (SeqCode); assembly: GCA_965214905.1. Taxonomy (GTDB): domain Bacteria; phylum Desulfobacterota; class Binatia; order UBA9968; family JAJDTQ01; genus JAJDTQ01. The sequence goes on along the minus strand of OZ243984.1, from coordinate 140,980 downwards.
TGAGCAACGACGATCGACAGGTGATTTTCTCGTTGATCGGGGTGGGCAAGGTCCATCCCCCCAAGCGGCAGGTGCTGAAGGACATCTACCTGTCGTTCTTCTACGGCGCCAAGATCGGGGTCCTTGGCCTCAACGGCTCGGGCAAGAGCACCCTGCTCAAGATCATCGCGGGGGTGGAGCCGGAGTATCTGGGAGAGATCACGTTCTCCAAGGGCTACTCCGTGGGTCTGCTGGAGCAGGAGCCGAGGATGGATCCCGAGAAGACCGTGAAGGAAGTGGTGGAGGAAGGCTGCGCCCGGATGATGGAACTCTTGACCGAATACGAGGCCGTCAGCGGCCGGTTCGGGGAGGAACCGAGCGCGGACGAGATGGAAGCCCTGCTGGAGAAGCAGGCGCAACTGCAGGACGAGATCGAGGCGGGTAACGGATGGGAGCTCGAGAGCCAACTGGAGGTGGCCATGGACGCGCTCCGCTGTCCGCCCCCGGAGACGAGGATCGACGTGCTCTCGGGAGGCGAGCGCCGGCGCGTGGCCCTCTGCCGGCTGCTGATTCGGGAACCGGACATCCTGCTGCTGGACGAGCCCACCAATCACCTCGACGCGGAATCGGTGCAGTGGCTGGAACAGCACCTCAAGCGCTACCGGGGCACGGTCATCGCCGTGACTCACGACCGCTATTTCCTGGACAACGTCGCCGGCTGGATCCTGGAGCTGGACCGGGGCCACGGAATTCCCTTCGAAGGAAACTACTCCTCGTGGCTGGAGCAGAAGCAGGCGCGCCTGGAGAAAGAGGAGCAGTCGCTATCGCGGCGGCGGAAGACCCTGGAGCGGGAGCTGGAATGGATTCGCATGTCTCCCAGGGCGCGGCAGGCCAAGGGCAAGGCCCGGCTCACGCGCTACGAGCAGTTGCTGGGGCAGGAGCAGGAGAGTGCGCGGGACGACCTGGAGATCCATATCCCGCCGGGGCCGCGCCTGGGCGACGTCGTGCTCCAGGCCGAAGGCCTGACCCACGCGTTCGGAGACCGGCTGCTGTTCGAGGATCTGAGCTTCATCATGCCGCCCGGGGCCATCGCCGGCGTCATCGGCCCCAACGGCTCCGGCAAGACCACGCTGCTGCGCATCATCACCGGCGGCGTCGAGTGCCAGTCCGGCTGGTTCCGTATCGGAGAAACGGTTCAGGTCGGCTACGTGGACCAGAGCCGCACTCTGAACGACGAACACACGGTGTGGGAGGCCATATCCGACGGACAGGACCGGATCATGATGGGAAAGCGGGAGGTCAACTCCCGCGCCTACGTGGGCCGGTTCAACTTCTCGGGCCAGGACCAGCAGAAGAAGGTGGGCGACCTCTCGGGCGGCGAGCGCAACCGCGTTCACTTGGCCCGGATGCTGAAGGAGGAGGCCAATCTGCTGCTATTGGACGAGCCCACCAACGACCTGGACGTCAACACCCTGAGGGCGCTGGAGGACGGACTGGTGGAGTTCGGCGGCTCCTGCGTCGTGGTCAGCCACGACCGCTGGTTCCTGGACCGCATCGCCACCCACATCCTCGCTTTCGAGGGTGACAGCCGGGTGGTCTGGTTCGAAGGGAACTACAGCGACTACGAGGCGGACCGGCGGAGACGTCTGGGCAAGGAAGCCGACCAGCCCCACCGCATGCGTTACCGCAGGCTCACCCGGGATTGAGTCGGCGCCCCGCGCCGCGCCAAGGTGCGCTGGTGTAGGCTTGTCCCAATCGAGGACCTGCGTTACATGCGCTATGAGAGTAACCCCAAGCATGACGAGCCTTGGCAACGAGGAGGAAGGGGTTCGCTGTGCCCAAGGGACATCGGCCAGAGGATTGCGGAGCGACTGCTCGCGGACAGCGAGTTGGTGGGCAGCAAGCGGTATGCAGTACATGAAGGCAGGGCCTACTGTGCGCAGCAGCACGGGACAGACGTCTGGCATGGCTATCCTATCGGCTGGAGCAAGGTTCCCGCAAGCTTGAGGTTCAAGTGGCAGAAGGAAGGGCGTGTGCACAGAAAGGATACCAAGAGATACTGGGATTGACCAGATGAGTACTCGGTGGGAAAGACTAGCCGGCGATACCAGCGCGTTCGCGTTGAAGGTGGCGTTTGCTCCCGACCCCGACGACGTGCGTTATATCGATCCCGAGGTTGGCCTCTCATGGGGAAGTTTTCAGATCTGGGTAGGAGGAAGGAACCTGTGCGCTCACCTGGAGGAGGGTGAACGCATCGACTCGGTTCATTGGTATCTTCTTCCGCTGCTTGAGTGGTTCTCCCGTCATTGGAATCCCCTGTTTCATGAGGAACGCCTTCCGGTGGAGAACGCGGGCGATACCGGATGGGCGTCCTTACGCGCCACTCGGTTCCCGCCGCCGGCAATCGAAGCAAACGAGCAGCAGACGTCGGAGTGGGAAAGTGAATGGCAGGCGTGGTGGACCCGGCACGCGATTCACACCGCAAGTGAAGGTGGGTTGTTTCCCGACGTCGTGTTCCGGCGTTTCAGGGATCTGGTCGAAGTGTCTTGGGGTCCTACCCATACCCAAGGGATGCCGCACCACTATGAGTTCATGGAGTCGGCGTCGGGGGTCGGCAGGATTGCGCCACAGTCGGTTGCCGATCCATTGCACGAGGTGCTGTCGAGTGCGAGCGAGTACCTCTTGTCACTGAAACCGAAATCGAAGCGCTTCGGAGCATTGAACAGAAGTCTTCGGGCTTTGAAAAGGTCATCGGGTTCCAGTGACGACGGAGACGCCCCGGAAGAAGTCCGCGCCGCCCTCGACGAAATGCTCACCACCGGGATCTCGAAAGACCTGAAGACCTTGTAGCGTTCGATCCGGACCTTGCCAGCGCGGCTCAGCCCCCCGCTTCCTTCACGAAGTCGGACAACCGCTCGCCGATCATGATGCAGGTGACGTTGGTGTTGGCGTGGACCACCGTGGGCATGACGGAGGCGTCGGCCACCCAGAGGTTGTCCATGCCGTGCACCCGCAGCGTCTGATCCACCACCGCCTCCGGGTTGGACGCCGGGGCCATGAGACAGGTGCCGACGCCGTGGTGGTAGCTGTCGTAGGTGGCCCGGGCGAACTTCGCCCAGTCCTCGCCGGGGCCGGGCGTCAGCAGTTCGCCGTAGAGCTCCCGCATGGCCGGGGTCTCGGCGGTCTCCTTGATGAACCCCATGGCCGTGGTCATGGCGTCGATGTCCCGAGAGTCCTCCAGCATGGCGGACTCGATGACGGGGAGTTCCCGGGGGTCGCTGCTCCGGAGGTAGATGCGGCCGCGATTCATCTGTTCCAGCAGCGACGCCGACAGCGGGATGGTGGGCTTGATGCCTTCTATCCGGGTCGGCGGCCGCAGCGAGATGTGGAAGTTGGCGCAGTCGCGGTCCGCGTGGCTCTTGTAGATGTAGCGGATGCGCGGAATGATCCAGTCCGCGTCGAACTCCTCCTTGCACTCGAAGGTCATGAAGACCACCGCGTGGTCCTGGTAGTTCCGACCCACCCCGGGTATGTCCCTGACCACCGGGATGCCGACTTCCCGAAGGTCGGCGGCGCGGCCGATGCCGGACAGCATGAGGAGCTGCGCCGTGTGATAGACTCCGGCGCTCACCACCACGTGGCCGCCGGAAACGGTTTCCTGCCGGCCGTCCTTCTCGTAGCGTACCGCATGGACGCGGTTGCCGGAGACGTCCAGGCCGGTGACCTGGGCCTCGGACACGATGGTCAGGTTGGCCCGGTTCCGGGCCGGGTCCAGATAGGCCACCACCGCGGACTGCCGCTTGCCGTCCCTGATGCTGAAGGGCGGGTGCCCGACGCCTTCCGGGTCGGGGATGTTGGTGTCCTCCAGCAGCGGCAGGCCCTTTTGCTGGCCGGCCTCGATGAACGCCTGGACCGGGTCTGCGGCGCCCGGGGTTTCGAAGGTGAAGGGACGCTTGACGTAGAGCGGGCCGTCGTTGCCGTGGAGCGGGCTGTCCGGAAAGTCCTGGTCTGATTCCAGCCGTTTCAGGACCGGCAGCACCTTCTCCCAGGACCAGTCCGGGTTGCCGGCGGCCACCCAGTCGTCCATGTCGGCCTTCATGGGCCGGGGTGCGGCCATGACGTTGACCGACGAGCCGCCGCCCATGATCCTTCCGGCGAGCTTGTAGCAGGTGCTGCCGTCCAGGTCCCGCGGACTCGGATACATCATCAGGTAGTCGGTCTCCATCAGCAGGCGGATCTGGTTCCTGGCCTCGGCCACCATTTCGGGAATGGGCCGGGGGTCCGGCCCCGCCTCCAGCAACAGCACCTTGCGCCCGGGATCCTCCGAGAGGCGGCTGGCAGCGGCGCAACCCGCGGAGCCCCCGCCGATGATGACGACGTCGTAGTGTTCGGCCATGAGATGTGCCCTTTCGTTGTGGCGCCGGAGGCCTGGACGCTGATCAGACCCTCGCCCCGGCCCTCTCCCGGAGGGAGATGAGGCCGGAGGGCGCCTCCGTTTCCCTGTCCCGCTCCAAGTCCGACAGGCTCCTAAGCCTTGGCGGCATCGGCGTCCAGCGCCTTGGTCAGGCGCTTCCTGAACTCTTCCAGGATGAGCGAGGTGGTGGCGCGCAGGATCATGTCGCCGACGATGGCCAGGCGTCCCTTGATCTCCACCTGCGCCTTGTACTTGAGCTCGGTGCAGTTCTCCCGAGGCGCTTCCATGCGGGCGTCCACGCCGGCGATCACCGTGCTCCTGGTCACGGAGTCGTTCCCCTCGATCTTCACGGTGAGGGCTTCCTTGGGATTGCTGTCGGTGATGGTGGAGCGGAAGTCGAACTTCCCCGACATGGGCCCCACCTTGGCGCTGATGACGCCGTCGAAGGTAACGTCGTCGATCTGGTCGATGGAATCGAGCCCCGGCATGCAGGACGAGAACTTCCGGATGTCGAGTACGAAGTCCCACACGGCGTCTCTCGGATGTTCTACGGTAATGGTGCCCTCGAAATTCATTGGCGGCTCCCGGCGGCGAGGTTGAGTTGGGAGGGTATAACGGTTTCGGTTGCCTCGATCAACCTGCGCCCGGCGTGCTACATCCAGCCGTTGTGGACATCGCCATCGTCTATGCCCTGGGTACGGCGTTCTTCCTGGCGTTGAGGGACAGCTTCGGCCGCATGGCCATGCGTGGCATCGATTCGGTGCTGGGCACGGCGGCCACGGCGTTCACCGGCCTGGTGGTGCTGACGTGCGCGGCCTTTCTGAACGGCGACCTTCAGGCGGGCTGGCCGGGCTGGGGCTGGCCGCTGTTCGTGATCGGGCTGGCCGGAATCCTCCGCATCACCGTCGGCCGCACCACGTTGTTCACCGCCATCCAGTACATCGGCGCGGCGCGTGGTAGCAGCTTCAGCGCCACCAACGTGTTCTTCGCCATGTTTCTCGGTATATTCTTCCTGGAGGAGAATCTGACCGTCCCGCTTGCGGGCGGCGCGGTTCTGGTGGTGGTGGGATGCGTGCTGGTGGCCATGAGCCGCGCCCAGGGCGTCGCCACGGAAACCTGGACCCGATACGCGGCCGGCATGGCCCTGGCCTTGAGCAGCGCCTTGGCCATGGCCCTGTCCGCGGCCCTGACCCGCGCGGTGGTGCACGAGTTCTCGTCGCCCCTCGGAGCCAACTTCTACGCCAGCGCCATCGCGCTGCCGAGCTTCCTGCCCGCCATCCGGAACCGGCCGCTGCGCAGCGTCGCGGACTGGCCGGCCCGGAACTGGAGCTACGTCTGGCTGGTGGGCCTGGTGTCCGCCATCGGCACCACCTGCGGCTACTTCGCGCTCAGGTACGCGCCCGTAGTGGTGGTGCAGCCCATCGCGCAGTCGCGGCCGCTCTTCGTGCTGCTGGTATCCTGGATCTTTATGCAGGCCCATGAGTCGATCAATTGGAAGGTCACGGCCGGCGCTCTCGCCATCGTGCTCGGCACGGCTTTGCTTATCCTGGTGGAATAGGGATTCGGTGTCGGATCGGGTCGGAGGGGTCAGGTTCCGGCTGTGGCCACAGCCATGCGGCGCCGCGTACACCGCTGGAATCGCCGTGGACGGGCGGCCTCAACTCGGTGTCGACCCGATCGGAGAAGACGTATCGGCCCCAGATCCCGGGCACATTGTCATAAAGGCTTCCCACGTTGGACATCCCCCCGCCCAGAACGATGACGTCCGGGTCGAGAATATTGATGACCTGGGCCAGGCCCCGGGCCAGTCGATCTTCATACCTCGTGACGCACGCTTGGGCGTGGCGATGGCCGGACCGAGCCGCCTGGATGATCTGCGGCGGCAATAGCTTCCTTCCGGACGTGGCATGGAAGTCGTTGGCCAGACCTGGGCCCGAAACGAACGTTTCGAGACAGCCGTGCTTGCCGCAGTAACAGGCGGGGCCGGGTGATTCGTCGGGGCGCGGCCATGGCATCGCGTTGTGTCCCCATTCTCCGGCGATGGCGTTCGGCCCCGTAAGGACATGTCCGTGAACGACGATCCCGGCGCCGGCGCCGGTGCCGATGATGACGCCAAAGACCACGGGTTTTCCCGACCCGGCTCCGTCCGCGGCTTCCGACAGGGCAAAACAGTTGGCGTCGTTCGCAACGCGGATCTCCCGACCCAGAGCCGCTTCCAGGTCGTGCCGGAAGGGGCGTCCGATGAGTTGGGTCGAGTTGGCGTTCTTGACCAGGCCCGTGGCCGGTGAGAGGGCGCCGGGCGTACCCACGCCCACGGTGCCCGTGCCTTGCTGCTCGGCTTCGAGCGCCCGCACCAGCGTTGCGATCTCCGTAACGGTTCGAGCGTAATCGCCTGAGGGTGTGTCGATGCGACGCCGAGCGAGAACGTTCCCGCCGTCGTCGAGGACGATGCCCTCGATCTTGGTTCCGCCGACGTCAATGCCGATGCGCATGGTTGCCGATTTCTATACGCATGACACGCAGGGAGGACAAGGTGCGCGTACCTCGGTTCCGGACTCGATTCGCATTCTTGCCGTGAAACGCCTATATCCGTAAGCGTGACGGCAGGACCTGAACCCCGTAGGAGGAGAACGCTCGATGAAGGAAAAAGTCGTCAAGACCGATGATGAGTGGCGCCGGCAGCTCACCGACGAGCAGTTCCGGGTGGCGCGGAAGAAAGCCACCGAAAGGCCGTTCACGGGCAAGTACTACGGCTCCAAGGAGCCCGGCGTCTACCGCTGCGTCTGCTGCGGCACGGACCTGTTCGATGCCGCCGCCAAGTTCGACTCCGGTACCGGATGGCCGAGCTTTTGGGCGCCGGTGAACGAGGAGCACGTCGCCACCGAGGAGGACTCTTCCTTCGGCATGCGTCGGGTGGAGGTGCTCTGCAGCGTCTGCGACGCTCACCTGGGGCACGTCTTCGACGACGGGCCGTCGCCGACTTATTTGAGGTATTGTATCAATTCAGTTTCACTAAGGCATGAGAAAGACTGAGGAGGTTCGATCACATGGATAGCAAGCACGTTTTGGCGCAACTCGACCGCGCACACTTGGTGGAGATGACGCGGGACCTCGCCGACATCGTCACGATTACGGGTGAGGAGCAGCCGGTGGCGGAGTATCTGGGCCGCGAGTTCGAGCGCCTGGGCATGGAAGTGGAGTATCAGGAGGTGGAGGACGGCCGCCCCAACGTCATCGGCACGTTGAGAGGGTCCGGTGACGGGCCGGTGCTGATGTTCAACGGGCACATGGATCACTTCGACAATCCCGAGCCCACCCGGGTCACGGAGGACCGGGTCTACGGGCGCGGCCTGGTGAACATGAAGTGCGCTTTTCCCTGTTACATCACCGCGGTGGACATGCTGGTCAAGGCCAAGGCGGAGTTGAAAGGGGATATCGTCATCTCCGGCGTGGTGGGCGAGATCGAGAAGGCCCAGATCAACCGGTTCCACGGCAAGAGCTACCGGGGCGCCGGGGTGGGCGCGCGCTACCTGATGGATCACGGGGTCACCGCCGACATGTGCATCATCGGCGAGCCCACGGGCTTGCGGATGCAGATCGGCAACGCCGGTCTGGCCTGGGCCGAGGTGACCGTGGAAGGGCCGGCCAAGACCTTCGTCATGAAGGCGTTCGAGGTGGCCAAGGCGATACAGGCGTGGGAAGCCGACTACCAGAGGCAGTTCCCGCACCCGTTCATGCTACCCACCGTCCAGATCGGCGCCATCGACGGCGGCAACCCCTTCAAGCCCGGCACCAACCCGGTGACCAGGATCTACGTCATCGTCAAGACCTTGCCCCAGGTGCCCACCATGAAGATCCAGCGGGAGCTGGAGAAGGTCTGCGCGGCGGTAGCGGCACGGGAAAAGGACATTACCGCACAGGTGAAGCTCTACCTCACCACCGACGGCTACGAGATCCCCGAGACCGACTATGTAGTTCGGGCCATGGGAGGGGCCCACAGGGAGGTCAACGGCAGCGACATGGAGTTCTCGGAGCCGGTGCGTTACGGCATCACCAGCGACGGCTCGCGCATCCATCAGTACGGCGTGTCCGTCATCACCTACGGCGCCGGCTTCGGCACCCATCTGGTGGACCCCGACGAGCAGGAGACCGGCGCGGAGTGGGACCGGCCGTCCGGCACCCGCCGGGGCGTGGGCATCAAAAACATGATCCGGTGCAGCAGCGTCTACGCGCTGGCGGCCCTGGATATCTGCGGCAAGACCCGCGCAGAATTGAACCTGGATTGATCCGTACCCCACGCGGCGGCAGTGTCTCGGTTTGAAGCTCTCCCTCACCCCGACCCTCTCCCGGAGGGAAGATGGAACCAGGGCAAATCCCTCTCCCTTCCTGGAGGGAGGTCGGGTGAGGTACAGGCAATGGATCTCAAGCTGGTTTCAAACCGGGACACTACCCACGCAGGAGCGGGCGGGCGCGCGTCATGCACGGCCGCCCGCCCCCGTTGGAACCGGCGGCGCGCCGAAGCGCCGCCCCGAGGAGCCCCATGGAGCTGACACTCGCACACTATCGCAACCGCTTCTGCATGTTCCGGACCTACTACGCCCTGGCGGAAGGGATCGTGAAGCCCGAGGGCTTCGACCTCAAGGTCATCGAGGTCGCCGACCCGCCGAGCCACGAGCTGGAAGAGGTGTTGATCCGGGGCGACGTGCAGTTCGCCAACGTCTATCTGCCGAACTTCCTCAAGCGCAAGCTCGGCGGCGCGCCCATCGTCGGGCTGTCCACGGAATGGAAGTCCACCTCCAAGGGCAACGGCATCTTCGTGCGCAAGGACGGGCCGGTGCAGACGCCCCGGGACCTGGAGGGGCGACTCGTCGCCAGCCACCACTCGGACCCCCACGCCATGCACTGCTTTCTCCTGCGCAAGCACTACCAGGTGGACGACTCCACCATCCGTTGGGAGTCCCATCCCCAGGAGGAATTGCTGGCGATCCTGAAGGAGGGCAAGGCCGACGCCGTGGTGCTCATCGACCAGGTCTTCTGGCACGGCGAGAAGGACCCCGACGTCCGCTGCCTCTACACCGACGGAGACGCCTGGCGCGGCCTCCACGGCCTCCCGGAGATCATCAAGCACATGCTGGCCACCCGCGAGGACCTGTTGCAGGAACACCCCGAGTTCGCCGGGCAGATCCTCGACGCGTGCCGCAAATCCATCGCCTACAGCGACGCCCATCTCGACGAGGTGGCCGACCGGTTCGTCGCCAGGTACGGCGGCGACAAGCAGGATATCCTCTCGTCCGCCGGCTACCCGAAGATCGAGTTCACCTTCACCGACACCGAGCGCAAGGAAGCGGAAGCCACCATGGAGATGCTGATCGAGACCGGGCGTCTGGAGGGTAGGGTGGACCTGTCCACGGCGTTTGTTTCGTGACGGGTTGGTGACGTGTCGGGTCTTGACGCTTATCCCATGGCTTTATAGTGTGGGCCGCACATCACGGTCTCTGATGAATCAAGGGAGGTTCTCATGCGAAGCTTGATTGTAAAGGCAATGGCGCTTTCACTGGGCTTGGTTCTGTGTCTCTCCGGCACGGTGCTGGCGTCGAGCGCCGAGTTGGTGGCCGCGGCCAAGAAGGAAGGCAAGCTGCGGCTGATCACGTTCTCCAGCTTCAAGAAGGCCGCCCAGGCTTTCGAGAAGAAGTACGACATCACGGTGGAGGGCAGCTATCAGGGCGCGCCGGGCGTTCTTCGCAAGGTGAGCCAGGAATCACAGGCGGGGATATTCGCCATCGACATGTTCGGCACGTCGCCCGGACCGTTGAGCGGGCTCAACCACTGGACCTTGCCGTTCAAGCCCGCGGGTTACGAGAAGGTCGCGCATCACATGAAGGCGCTCCCCAAGGAATGGAATCAGGTGCCGATCTTCATCCACGTGGTCGGGGCCGCGTACCACAAGGACCTGATCCCGCCCGAGAAGGCTCCCCGGAGCATCTATGATCTGCTCAAGCCCGAGTACAAGGGCAAGATCATCTCGCGCACGCCGTGGCTGGGGTCCAACAATCTCGTGCACATGGCTTCGTTCCACGCGTGGTTCGGCGGCAGCGAGGAGAAGTGGGCCGACTACTGGACCAAGTTCAAGGCCAACGTCGGACGGTACGAGCCCAAGTGGGGGCAACTCCATGCCGCGGTGGGGCTCAAGGAATTCCCCCTGGGCATCTTCACGTTGCCGTACACGCCGTTCACCTTCGGCCGAAGCTATCCCGGTTTGGGCTATTCGACGTTCCGGGAACCGGCCATCTGGTGGCCCAACATGCTGGCGATTCACAAGAATGCGCCGCACCCCAACGCCGCCAAGCTCTTCATGGAGTTCGCCATCAGCGCGGAGGGACAGAAGCACTTCGTCGATGAGGGCCTGATCCCGGCCGACAGCAGCATGAAGCCGCGGGAATCCCTCATCAAGGAACTCGAAGGGGTCACGTTCTTCGCCAAGTCGCCGGAGATCATTGCGCACGAGGTGAGCAACAACGGCGACAAGTGGAAGGCGCGCATCCAGAAGCTCTACCAGTAGTCCGGAAGCGCAGCGCCGGCACGACGCGAAGGATCATGTTCGAATTCTTCCCGGGGAACAGGAGCTGGTCCTTCGCGTGCATCCGGCTGTTGGCCGAAAGCTACTACGGCGGCGGCGAGTTCAACGAGATCTACCGGACGACGCAGCGCATCAAATCCGGTGACACCGAGAGTTGGCACGCCGAGTGGCGCCACACCGCTGATCGCGTTGCCGGCCACGGCCGCGAGCAACGGGTCGCCGGCCGCCCGGAGAGCGCGCGCAAGGCATTCTTCCGCGCCGCCAACTACTATCGGGTCGCCGAGTTCGTCCTACCGTTCACCGACGATCGAAAGGTTCCGACCTATCGGAAGTCCGCCGAGAGCTTCCACGCCGCAGTGGACCTCTCACCCGGCATCGAGCGGGTGGAAGTGCCCTACGAGGACACCTCCATGCCCGGCTACCTGTTCCATGCCGCCGGCGCCGCGGCAAAGCCGCCGGTGCTGATCTACACCGGCGGCGCCGACTCCACTGCGGAGGAGGTGTACTTCGTCGGCGGACCCGAGGCCGCCCGGCGGGGCCTCGCCTGTCTCATCGTCGACGGACCCGGAAGGGGCGGGATGCTCCGGCTGCGCAACAGTCTGGCCATCCCCGACTTCGAACGGCCGGTATCGGCCATGGTGGACTACCTCGAAACCCGGGGCGACGTCGACGCAAGCCGCATCGCCCTCATGGGGATGAGCATGGGCGGCTACTACGTCACCCGCGCCGCCGCCTGCGAGAAACGGGTGAAGGCGTGCGTGTCTCATTTCGGTCCCTACGACTGCTACCGGGACATCTACGAGTTCTACGAGCCCCTCAGAGGACAGTTCCGCTGGATCACCGGGTCGAGCACCGACGACGAGGTCCGGCAACGCCTGAGCCGGTTCACCCTCGCCGGCAGCATCGAGAAGGTCGAATGCCCGCTCCTGATCCTCCACGGCGAGGACGACATCATCACCGACCCGCGCTGTGCCCGGCAGACCTACGACGAGGCGAAATGCGAGAAGGAACTCCGCTTCCTCCGCTCCGGCGAGCCCGGCGCCGTCCATTGTTCCTACGACAACCACGCCGAGATCTTCCCGTTCATGCACGACTGGGTGGCGGCAAGGGTGTAGGCAGGGCATCTGCGAGCCGTTCACGCACGGTCGAACTCCTGGCGCGTCACGCCAAGGTCTCGCAGGATGGTTCTCACCGTGCCCGTTCTCAGGTCACGGTTGCCCCAGCGGGGGATGGTCGTCCTGCCCCCGTCGATGGACGAAGCCAGATTTCGTGGTCGCCACGGGCACTTCGGTCCAGCTCACATCCGAGCCGCCGCAGCCTGTGTGTGAGCTCGCTGTATCTCAAACGGCGACCATGATTTCGCTGAAGCCTTGCTGCTCACTGACATCAACGACGGCCGCCGCCACTTTGGGCGGAAGGGGGTCACCTCGGTCGCGGTAGGAGGCAATGAATGCCGACGCAACGCTTTGAACGTTTTCCAGCGCCTGTGCAGAGGTATCACCCCACGCCCGGCAGCCGGGCAGGTCGGGTATTTCGGCCAAGTACTTACCCTCGGTTTCGTCCGACGGTTCCCGAAGCACGGCGCTTAACCGGTAAAGATCCATCTCATCCCTCCCGGCACATTGGATCATGTCTTTTCAGAGGCTGCCCGATTCTCCTTATGGTGGCAAGGTCACGGTCTTGACGACTTTTTCCTTCATCGACCGATGAGGAGCGGCGCCGGCAGCTCACCGACGAGCAGTTCCGGGTGGCGCGGAAGAAAGCCGGCGAGCCCGGCGCCGTCCACTGCTCCTACGACAACCACGCCGAGATCTTCCGGTTCATGCACGACTGGGTGGCGGCGCGGGTGTGACCTCGCCGGCGACGGATTGTAAGCTGTCCGGCGGTGCGCTACAGATTTCCGCAGGCAATTCGACCAGGGAACCGTAGCGAAGGTCCGTTCTCCGAGAAATGTCCCGGGCGGACGGCGAACCGGCAACCGAGGTCGGCAGCGTCCGGTGGGTGGGCGACACGCTGCTACCCAAGCTGATTTCCGGCGAGGTGCGGGTGGATGGCGTTTCAGGTCTTCAGGAGATGGCAAAGTGAATCAGGCTACTTCGGGAAGCTCTACACCGGCACGGGTCGAGAGCTTGAAAGTGGAGAACTTCCGCGCACTGCGCACACTTGAGATTAAAGACTTGACTCCGATGACGGTGCTGCTCGGCCCCAACGGAAGCGGCAAGTCCACGGTGTTCGACGTATTTGCCTTCCTCGCGGAGTGTTTCGAGTCCGGGCTTCGGCGGGCCTGGGATAGACGCGGGCGGGCCAGGGAGATCAAGACCCGCGGCACGGAGGGGGCGGTGACGATCGAGCTCAAGTACCGCGAGCGGCCGGGAAAGCCGCTGATCACCTATCATCTGGCCGTCGACGAGTTCGCCGGCGCGCCGGTGGTTCTCCACGAGTGGCTGTGGTGGAAACGAGGGCGCTACGGTGCCCCGTTCCGTTTCCTGGAATACAAGAAGGGCCAAGGCCAGGCGATCAGCGGCGACGCGCCGGAAGCACGAGACACTCGGGTGAGTATTCCGCTCCAATCTGCCGATCTGCTGGCAGTCAATGCGCTCGGGCAGTTCAAGGAACATCCGCGCGTGGCGGCACTGCGCGACTTCATCATGGGCTGGCATGTGTCCTACCTTTCTGCCGAGAGTGCGCGCGGACAGCCCGAAGCGGGACCGCAAGAGCGACTGAGCAAGACCGGCGACAATCTCGCCAACGTCATCCAGTATTTGGGCGAGAGCCATCCGGCGCGGCTCAAGTGGATTTTCGCCACATTGAGCGCACGCGTTCCGCACATCGAACACGTTTCGGCCGATACCATGCCCGACGGTCGGTTGCTGTTGCGGATCAAGGACGCACCGTTCAGGCAGCCGGTCCTGGCGCGGTTCGCTTCCGATGGCACGCTGAAGATGCTGGCCTATCTCCTGCTGCTGCACGACCCGACTCCGCCTCCGTTCATCGGCATTGAAGAACCGGAAAACTTTTTGCATCCCCGCTTGCTTCATGGATTGGCGGAGGAATGCCGGGGAGCCGCGGAGGCGACACAGATCTTCGTCACCACCCATTCGCCGTTCTTCCTCGACGCGTTGCACCCCCATGAGGTGCGGGTGCTGTGGCGCGACGAATCCGGCTACACACGATGTCATTCCCTGGAGCGGAACGACAAAGTCAAGGCGTTCATGGACGCCGGCGCCCAGTTGGGCGACCTCTGGATGGAAGGGCATTTCGGGGTCGGAGATCCGCTCACCGGAAGCGGGATGCCAACGCGGGAAGGAGGCGGAATCTGATATGTCCGTCTCCCATTTGGACGTTTACGTGGAAGAAATTTCCATGAAGGTGTTTCTTGAGGCTTGGTTGAAAGAATGGCTGCCGGAGGAGTGTACGTTCGAAATTTTTCCTTACCAGGGCAAGCATGCGTTGCTGCGAAAGCTCCCGGACCGCCTCAAGGCCTATGCGGCATGGATGCAGGCCGAGCATCGAATTGTGGTCCTCGTGGACCGCGACAAGGATAAATGCGATGAGCTCAAGTTCACACTCGAGAACATCTGCAAGAGCGCTGGCCTCCGGTCGAGACGGGCTGCCGGCGGCTCCGATTGGCAAGTCGTCACCAGGATAGCGATAGAAGAGCTGGAGGCGTGGTACTTCGGCGACTGGCAAGCGGTATGCGCGGCCTATCCGGGCGTATCGGAGAATATTCCAAGGCGGAAGGGCTATCGCGACCCTGATGCGATCCAGGGTGGAACTTGGGAGGCGTTCGAGCGAATCCTGAAGAGGCAAGGGTACTTCACAACCGGATTACGCAAGACCGAAGCGGCCCGGGACATTGCCTCCCATATCGACCCGAAGCGCAACCAATCCCGTAGTTTTGCGGTGTTTCGTGACGCCATCAAGGAGGCCGTCGCGTGAAGGCGACCGAGTCCGACGTCGAAGACGCTGCCCTCGAATGGCTGGAAGCCCTGGGCTGGCGCATTGTTCACGGTCCCGACATCGCCCCCGGTTTACCGTACGCCGAGCGTGCAGATTACGGCGAGGTCGTACCGGAGCGGCGGCTCCGCGACACCCTCGCCGCCTCGACGTGGTGCTGTTCGTCAACGGGCTGCCGCTCGGGGTGACCGAGCTCAAGAACCCGGCGGACGGGGCAGGGGGCTACGCCTCCCGCCGCGATACCAGCAAGTGCAGCCCCAGGGACAGGGCCAGCATCAGCACGCCGATGACGGCGCCGATGCCGAAGGAGCCTTCGTCGAAGGCGCGCTGGAAGAGCAGGGTGGACAGCACCTCGTTGCCGTAGGTGAACAGGATGACGGCGCCGGCGAACTCCCGCAGATAGATCTGGAACAGCAGGATCCACACCGAGAACAGCCCGCCCCGCAGGAACGGGATGACGATGCGCACGATGGTCCTGAGAGCGCCGGCGCCCGAGGTCCAGGACGCCTCTTCGAACTCCTTGTGGAACTGGAACAGGAACGGGCTCAAAGTCCGCAGCGCGAACGGCAGATAGTTGCCGATGAAGTAGAGCAGCAGGATCCACAGGGTGCCGTAGACCGGAGTCTTGATGTAGGCCCACACGAAACCCACGGCCAGGATGGTGCCGGGGAAGGCCAGCGGCAGCATGGTGGCGGCCTCGATGGAGCCCTTGAGCTTGACGCCGCTGCGGACCAGCAGATAGCCGATGCCCAGGGCGATGGTGACGGTGGCCGTGGCGCCGGCGACGCAAAGGATCAAGGTGTTGCCCAGCGCCCGCCAGAACACCACGTCCTCCAGTGCGGCGGTCCAGTGCCTGAGAGTGAGCTGGGTCAACAGGTTCAGGCTGGGTGACGCCACGAACTGGGAGAAGGAGAGCAGCAGGATCACCAGCGCCGGCAGCACGATCACCATGGCGAAGTAGAAGGAGCAGCACGCGAAGGCCACGTAGCGCCAGTGTCCCAGGCGGTGGACGTTCTCGGGCCGGGCCTTGCCGGTGACCGTGACGAAGCTCTCCGCGCGCCGCACGAGATGGCGGTACAGGAGCAGCGACAGCAAACTGACGGGGATGATCATCATGGCCAGCGCCGCGGCGGTGTTGTAGTAGATCAGCGACTGGTAGTCCGAGGCGATGAGGTTGAAGATGGCGGAGGTGAAAACGAAGATGCCGCCGGGGGCGCCGATGAGGATGGGAACCTCCAGCGTGATCAGACCGATGACGAAGACCAGCAGGAAAGAGGAGAGGATCAGCGGCCGCAGCACCGGCAGGGTCACCCGGCGAAGCGTTCCACTGACGGTATTGCCGCAGGCGATGGACTGTTCTTCCAGCGACGGATCCATGAGACGGAAGGCGTTCATGGCGATGAGGAACACGATGGGAGACTCGTAGAGCACCATGAGGAAGATCATGCCCGGGAACGAGTAGATGTTGAACAGGATGGCGCCGAAGGTCTCCCGGAACAGGACGTTGAGGAGGCCGATGCGCGGGCTCAGCAACAGGATCCATGCCAGCGCCGCGATGATGATGGGAAAGGCCCGCGGCACGATCCCCAGCTTGGCGAAGACGCGGCCGTAGGGCATGTCGGTGCGCACCACCAGAAACGCCATGGTGACGCCCAGCACCACGGAGATGGCCGCGGTCATGAATGCGAAGACCAGCGAATTGAAGACCAGCGTGGGGATATCCGCGGGGATGCGGATGGTGAGCGCCCGGATCCAGTTGGCGAGGGTGACGTGCCCGGCGGCCACCGGCGAGGCCGACCAGAAGCTGCCGAAGATGAGGGCCAGCACCGGGACGAGAATGACGAAGCCGATAACCACCATCAGGATGGCGTATACGGCCTTCATGGCGTTCTCGGTGTGCATGGTTTCCGGTCTCCGTTCCGTGCTCCGGCTGCCGTCCCGCGGCGTGCGCCGGGACCGGCGGACCGGGAGCGTGGACAGGTTCGACGGGGGAAACCCTCACCCTTGCCCTTCTCCCGGAGGGAGGGGGTGGAACGGTTTCCTCGCTCGGACCGCCTGCCGTCGGCTCCGGCGGGTCGCCGGCGTTACGCGGTGCGCAGGAGAAAGAGTTGGCCGGAGATGTAACGCGCGGCGTCCGAAATAAGGTAACGAATCAGCCCGGTAATCTCGTCCTTTTGCGTAAATCCCCCCAGAAGCGGAGACGTGGACTGCTTCCGGG
This sequence comes from uncultured Binatia bacterium (SeqCode), assembly GCA_965214905.1. GTDB lineage: Bacteria > Desulfobacterota > Binatia > UBA9968 > JAJDTQ01 > JAJDTQ01. The sequence continues at coordinate 123,835 of OZ243984.1, read as the reverse complement.
TCCATTGTTCTTCCGACATGCCCGCCCTGGCCATGTCCGTCTCGGTGGCGCCGGGTCCGATGGCGTTGGCGGTGACGTTGTAGGGCGCCAGTTCGATGGCCAAGGTCTTCGTGAACGTGATGACCCCGCCCTTGGATGCGGCATAGTGAGAGCCCAGGGCCTGCCCCGTGACGCCCCGGCCCGAGGCGACGTTGATGATCCGGCCCGACTTGCGCTCGGCCATGTGCTTCCCCGCGGCCTGGGAACAAAGGAAGAGCCCGGTGAGGTTGACCCGGATGACCCGCTCCCATTCCTCCGCCGGCATCTCCAGCACCGGACAGCGTTTGATGACCCCCGCGGCGTTGAGTTGCACGTCGATGTGTCCGAACTTCTCGACGGCCGCCGCGACCATGCCGTCGACGCTGGCCTTGTCGCCGACGTCCACCCCGACGGCCAGGGCCTGGCCGCCGTTCTTTCCGATTTCCTCGGCCAGCTCTTGCGCCGCGGCCTGGTTGAAGTCCGCCACCACGACGTTGTGTTCGTCCTCGCCCAGCGCCCTGCAGATGGCCGACCCGATACCGCCGGCGCCTCCGGTTACGACTACCACCTGTGACATGTCACCTCCTGAAGTACAGCGTCCTGCGGCTTGGCTTCCAGGTAATTGCAAATGATTGGGCGGAATGGTTGCTTCCATTGGCCCCTGTTCGTGAGTATGCGCCCTTCGACTTCGCTGGCGCTACGCTCAGCGCGAACGGAATGAACCTTCATCCAAGTAGCTACCCGTTACTTCCATCGACCCCCGGCCGTGGAGCCCTTGACATGCTCGGGACGAACGGAGAACGATGCTTTCCATAGCCGTTCGTCCTGAGCCCTTCGACCAGCTCAGGACAGGCGTAGCGAGGCGAAGCCGAGCGAAGTCGAAGAACGCATTCGTCAAGGCTCGCTGTTACGGCGTCCGCAGCAGGAACGTCTGGCCGGTGATGTAGCGGGCAGCGTCGGACACGAGGTAGCGCACCAGCCCCGTGATCTCGTCCTTCTGCGTCAGGCCGCCCTGCAAGGGATCCACGGCCTTGATGGCCTGCCACTGCGCTTCGGTGTAGCCGGCCCGTGCCATGGGCGTTTCCGCGCGTCCCGGACAGATGTTGTTCACCAGGATGTTGTCCGGGGCGACCTCCACGGCCATGGACTTGGTAAAGCCGATGACCCCGGCCTTGGAGGCGGAGTAGTGCGCCGAGTAGGGGGCGCCGGCGATGCCTCGGCCCGAGGCGACGTTGAGGATACGCCCGCGCTTGCGCGGCCGCATCGCGGCGGCCGCTGCCTGGCTACAGAGAAAGACGCCGCGCAGGTTCACCCGGATGACCCGGTCCCACTCGTCCTCGGACATGTCCGCAATGGAAAAGCGGCCCATGAGGCCGGCGAAATTGATCTGGTGGTCGAGCTGTCCGTAGGCGTCGACGGCGCTTTGGACCATGGCCTCGACGCTTTGCTTGTCGCCCACGTCCACGCCCACCGCCAGCGCCTCCCCGCCTTCGGCCTTGAGCGTCGAGGCGACCGTCTCCGCGTCATCCTTCCTGAAATCGGCGACCACGACCTGGAACCCGTCTTCTGCGAGCGCGGCGCAAACCGAGGATCCCAGTCCGCCCGCGCCACCGGTTACGATTACGACTTCTGCCATGTCGGTGCGTTCCTCCTTGACCGCTATTCTTTCTTCCGGGGCGGGAGCCCCAGCCCCGGCCATGCCCCGCGGTCCCGGAACCCGACCTGGGCAGGGGCGGATTTCAAACCCGCCCGCGCCCCCGATGACTCGGACGGATTCCCTGCAAGCGACGGGGCCGCCAGCCAGCCGATCCATATCCCGGCGGGCGGGGAAAAGCAAGTGAGAACGGCGCGCCTCAACCGCTCCGGGACGCGTGGTACGCGGCGAAGGCGCCTTCCCACCGCCGGCTGAACAACCGCCACAGGTTGGCTGTGAGCCGTTGGATCATGAAAAGGCTGAAGCCCGCCCAAATCCCGAACAGACCCAGTCCGAGGTGTAAGGCGGCGCCGGTGAAGGGGACGAACAGCAGCAGACCGCCCGCCAGCATGGCCCACATGAGAAAGCGGGTGTCGTGGGCGCCCAGGAGAAAGCCGTCCAGCGCGAACACGATGCCGTTCAGGGGCTGGAACGCCACCAGCAGCAGGAAGGCCTCGGTCTGCACCAGATCGGTCACTGCGGTGGAGGCGGTGAAGAATTGCAGGAGCGGCTGCTGGATGGCCAGGTAGCCCACCCCGAAAACCGCGCCGCCGGCGCAGCCCCAAACCACCAGCATCCGGCCGAGGCGTTGGGCGCGATGGGCACGGCCGGCGCCCAGGTGCCGCGCCACCAGCGTCTGACCGGCCACCGCCAGGCCGTCGATGGTGTCGGAACAGAAGATGAAGAGCTGAAAGACGATCTCGTAGGCCGCGAGATGGACCGGCCCCATGCGCGCGACCATGGCCGTGGCGAATACCAGCGACAGCCGCAGGCCGGCTGTCCGCACCGCCAGATCCCCCGCGATCCGCGAGAGGCTGCGGAACCGGTGCAGCCGCAGCCGTCCGCGGTTCAGTCCATACCGCCTCGTGTAATCCGAGAACAGCAGCAGCCGCAGGTACAGGGCGACGCCCAGGCCGTGGGCCGCAACCGCCGCCACCGCCGCGCCGCGAAGGCCCAGGGCCGGAAACCCGAGCCCGCCGTAGATCAGCGCGTAGTCCAGCACGATGTTGGCGCCGCTCATCATGAATGCCGCCAGCATCGGGGAGAAGGTGTTCTGTATCCCGCGCAAAAACCCCACGGCCGCGTAGATGGAGAAGAGCAGCGGGATGGTGGCGCAACGGATGCGGAAGTAGGGGACGCCCTGCTCGGCCACATCCGGACCGGCGCCCATGACGGCGTAAAGCTGCGGCGCGAACAGGAAGCAGAGGGAGGCCGCCAGCGATCCGCCGGCTACCGCCACCACCAGCGCATGCCGGAAGATCTCGCCGCAGAGCGCGTAGTTGCGCGAGCCGTACTGGCTCGCCACCAGGCTCGTGGTGCCGAAGATGAGGAACGCGAAGATCCAGCTCACCGCGCCGATGAGGCTGGTGGCGATGGCCTTGGCCGCCAGCGGCGCCACTCCCAGATGCCCGATCATGGCCGTGTCGGCGATATTCAGGACGGGCTCGCTGGCAATGGCCAGAGAGGCCGGGACGGCCAGTCGCAGCAGGTCCCGGCCGTCCGATGCCGGAGGTCCGGTCGTGGCGGACTCAGAAATGACGCGGACCGCCTTGATGATGGATGCGAACGGTCGCGGTCGCCCGGTCGAAGCGCCGGCGCAGCCAGCGCTTGAAGGCGTTTCGGGTGGTCGGAACGAGCATCAGGAAGCCGCAGGCGTCCGTGAGGATGCCCGGCGTGATCAGCAGCAGTCCCGCCGCCAGGATGATCACGCCGTCCACCATCTCCTCCGCCGGAACGATTCCCTGGTTGAGATTCCGCTGGATTTGTCCCAAGGTCCGAAGGCCTTCCAGCCGGGCGAGGAACGCCCCCAGCGCACCGGTGCCGAGCACCAGCAGGATGGTGTTGAGTGCGCCGATGACCGAGCCTACCTCGATGAGTAGATAGAGCTCCACCAGGGGAACAACGGTGAACAGCAGCAGGAGTCGCGCGAACATCGCGTCAGGAACCGGGTCTGACGATGAGACGGCTGCCGGCGAATACGATCTCCGTCGCACTCGGCAGGAAGGGGCGGATACGCATGTATTCCGTCATAGGAGACCGGACAGGATATTGCAACGGGGAACCTGGGTCGAGCAACCGCCGCGGACTTGAAAGGCGCATCGGGGTGGTCTATCTTTACTGGAAACCGGGTTCAGTCAGGAGGTTTCGATGCCGATTACCAACAGTCTTCCCGAGACGGTCTTCACCACACGGGTCGACGATCTGTTGAACTGGGGCAGAGCGTCGTCTCAGTGGTACATGTTGTTCGGGCTGGCCTGTTGCGCCATCGAGCTCATGCAGACGGGCGGGCCGCGGGCGGACCTGGACCGCTTCGGTTGCGTGCCCCGGGCGACTCCGCGTCAATCGGATCTGATGATCGTGGCCGGAACGCTCACTTACAAGATGGCCAAACGCACCCGGCTGCTCTATGACCAGATGCCCGATCCGAAGTACGTGATCTCCATGGGGAGCTGCTCGAACTGCGGCGGACTGTTCCAGATGGCCTATTCCGTGTGCAAGGGAGTCGACAAGATCGTGCCGGTGGACGTGTACGTCCCAGGGTGCCCGCCGCGCCCCGAGGCCTTGACCGAGGGATTGCTGCGGATCCAGGACAAGGTCATGCGCGAACGCTGGCTGGTCAAGGGTTCGGCATCGGCCGCGGCTCGCTGACGGCAGAAACAATCGCCGCGGCCGGTGCGGTGCGTCCCCGGACCACACCGGGCGGGAACACATCGGTCTTTTGGAAGTTCTGGAAGTTCGAGAGATCCGGAGGGAGGAATTGCATGGCAGCGTACGTAAAGGTCGCGACCACGGATGAGGTGGAACCCGGCAAACCCAAGCTCGTGGAAGTCAACGGCCGGAGAGTCGCCCTGTTCAATCTGGACGGGACCTTTTACGCCATCGACGACTTCTGCACCCATCGCGGCGCGCCGCTGTCCGAGGGGGAGGTCATGGGCAAGGACGTTCAATGCCCTTGGCACGGCGCGATGTTCGACATCACCACGGGCGAGGCTTCCGGACCTCCGGCGGACGTGGGGGTCGACAGGTTCAACGTCCGGGTGGCAGGGTCCGATATCGAGGTCGAGATTTGACGGGTCGTCCGTGCCGATGAAGCGGACGCCGATGCGAAACCAATGAAGGAGCAAAGCCATGGCGGATGACGTACTCAGCAAGATCGAGGACCAGGTGAAGAACAACCGGGTGATGGTCTTCATGAAGGGGACGCCGAACTTCCCGCAGTGCGGCTTCTCGGCCCACACGGTGGAGATCCTGCGCGCCCACGATGCGGAGTTCGAGAGCGTCGATGTGCTGGCGGACCCGGCCGTCAGAGAGGGCGTGAAGCGGTACTCGAACTGGCCCACCATCCCGCAGGTCTACATCGACGGCAAGTTCGTGGGCGGCTGTGACATCGTTCACGAGCTGCACGAACGGGGCGAGTTGGACGCGCTGCTGAAGTCCCCGGCCCAGGAGTGACCTTCCCACGCCTTCCCTGTACGAAGAGATAGGCGCCGAGCGCCTGCGCGAGGTCATCGACGTCTTCGTGGACCGGATCTTCGATGACAGGATGATCGGCTTCTTCTTCCGTAACGCCGACCGCCGCCGGATCAAGGAGCTGGAGTACCAGTTCACCGCGCGCGTCCTCGGCGCGGACATCGAGTACGAGGGACGTCCTCTCCGGCAGGCGCACGCGCCGCATCCCATCATGGGCGGACAGTTCGCGCGCCGGCTGCAAATCCTGCGGGAGACCCTCGACGAGTTTCAAGTCCCCCAGGCCGTACGCACGGCGTGGCTGGACCACACCGAGAGCCTGCGCTCCCTCATCACCCGTGATCGGGGCTCGGACTGCGACCCCGCCGAGGCCCGACGCAAGGCCTTGGGGCAGGTATCGTGAGCGGACCCCAGGACCACAAACTTATCCGAAAGGCCGCCCGGGACGAGGCTTTCGACTTGGCCCTGTATGTCCGGGTGACCGTGCTGCTGTCCTTCATGTCCGGGATGGAGGTCAGGTCCCGGGTGCTCCAGAACCTTCTGCTCGTGTCCGCGGCCGTGGTGGTGACCTACGGCCTGGGGACGCTGGTCAAACACTTTTGGCAGGTCGCCGTGTAACGGCCCGGGCAGGCGCGCGCTGCGTCACGAATTGACTTGTCAACCTGCTGGTCCTTTTCACCAGCACGGATCCGTGAGGCGTCATGGGTAATCGAGACATCGCATCCGCGCGGGACTATCACGAGAGGACCAAGCACTCGACCGTGAGCATCCGCAGCGGTCCGCACTTCCTCGACTGGGACAGTCAGCCCCACCCCTTCAAGGTCTACGAGAACCTCGACTCATTGCCGCTGGAGCAGCACCTGGCGTCGTCCGACGTCCCCGCGCTGCAGGCCATATCCCGTTCCGCTCCGGAAGGTGAACGCCAAGTCACCCGGCAGGATCTCGGCGAACTCTTGTTCCTCTGCGCCGGCGTCACCCGGCGGCGACGCTATTTCGGCGGCGAAATGCTCTTCCGGGCGGCCGCGTGCACGGGGGCGCTGTACCACATCGACGTCTACGTCGTCGCGGGTCCGCTGGCGGATCTCGATGCCGGCGTCTATCAGTTCGCCCCCGACCGTTTCGCGCTGACGCCCTTGCGAACGGGCGATCACCGCGGTGCGCTGGTGGAGGCCGGCGGCGGCGAGCCCGCGGTGGCCCGTGCCCCGGCCATCCTGGTGCTCGCCTCGACGTTCTGGCGCAATAGCTGGAAGTATCGCGACCGCGCCTACCGGCATTGCTTCTGGGACGGCGGCACCATCCTGGCCAACTGTCTGGCCGCGGCTTCGGCCCGCGGCATCCCGGCCCGCACGGTGATGGGGTTCGCCGATGGCTCGGTCCACCATCTGCTCGGGCTCGACGCCGACAAGGAGGCGGCCCTGTGCCTCGTGCCCGTAGGCCGGACGTTGTCGGCCACCGCGCCTTCCGGTGAGGCGCTGCCGGCCCTGGACCTGGCCACGAGGCCGCTGTCGCCCCGCGAGGTGGATTACCCGTCGATCCGGGAGATGCACGCGGCGTCGCGCCTCGAGAGCGGCGCCGAGGTTCGGAACTGGCGGGAACGGGACACGGATGAGGGAGTATCCGCCGAAACCGATGGAACGGCCGCGGGCGTAGCGGTGATCCGCGAACTGCCCTTGGAAGCCGAGCCCGCGGCGGCGCTTCCCGCCGGCAGCGTCGAGCAGGTGATCCTGCGTCGTGGCTCCACTCGGCGTTTCTCGCACGAGGCCCTTACCTTCGCCCAGTTGTCCAACGCCCTGCACTACGCCACCCGCGGCGTTGCCATGGACGTGGACCCGGGCGGCGCCCGCGCGCTCGACCAGCTCTACCTGATCGTCAACCACGTGGACGGCGCCGCACCCGGCGCCTACACGCTGGACCGCGGCCGCGGGCGCCTTCAACTCCTGAAGGAAGGGGAGTTCCGCAGGGAAGCCGGTTTTCTCGGATTGAGCCAGGAGATCCCCGCCGATGCCAGCGTCAATGTCTATTTCCTGGCCGACCTCGATGCGGTGCTCCGGCGCTATGGCAACCGCGGCTACCGTCTGGCGCTGATGGAGGCCGGCATCACCGCCGGCCGCCTCTACCTCGCGGCCTATGCCCAGGGATTCGGCGCCTCGGGGTTGACGTTCTTCGACGACGACGTGACCGCCTTCTTCTCGCCCCACGCCGCCGGCAAGAGCGTCATGTTCCTGATCGCGTTGGGCCGACGGGCGAAGGCGAAGTAGGGTGTCGGGTGGAGGCCCTCCGACGCCCTCTCCCCATGGGAGGGGGCCGGGGTGAGGGGTTTGGATGCACCGCTGACCGGCGGCCGGGAGTCTGTGCCCGGAACGCGGCGCCCGATGCAGGGGCGGGTTTCAAACCCGCCCCTGCCCGCATCGCGCTACCGGCCGATACCCGTATGCTAGCGCCGGTTCCACGCCAGCCAGCGCTGGAACATTTTCTTGACCCTGGGCGTCAGCCGGGTGCGGTTGAAGGCGTCGCCGGTCTGCTTGATGGCTTCGGCCTGGGTGGGGTAGGGGTGGATGACGTTGGCGATGGTGCCGAGGCCGACCTTTCCCGCCATGGCCAGGGTGATCTCGCTGATCATCTCGCCGGCGTGGCGCGCCACGATGGTGCCGCCGACGATCTTGTCGGTGCCTTTCCTGACGTGGATCTTGACGAAGCCGTTCTCCTCGCCGTCCGCCAGCGCGCGGTCCACCTCATTGAGCTCCCGCATGTAGGTGTCGATGGCGACCCCCCGACTCTCGGCGTCGCGTTCGTACATGCCCACGTGGGCGATCTCGGGGTCCGTGTAGGTGGCCCAGGGCATGATGAGGGAGCTGAGCTTCTTGCTCTTGTAGAACAGGGCGTTCTGGATGATGATGCGGGCGGCCGCGTCGGCCGCGTGGGTGAACTTCCAGTCCATGCAGACGTCGCCGCCGGCGAAGATGCGCGGGTTGGTGGTCTGCAGGTAGTCGTTGACCACGACGCCGCGGAACCGGTCGTACTGGACTCCGACTCCGTCGAGGTTGAGGCCGTCCACGTTGGGCGCGCGCCCGGCCCCCACCAGGATCTCGTCCACCGCCACCGAGTCGGCGGTTCCGTCGGACTCGAAATGGACCACCTTCCGGCCGTTCTCCGCGGCCACGTGCTGGATGGCGCTGTTGAGCACCAGTTGAATGCCTTCCCCCAGGAACTGTTCCTGCACGATGGCCGCGGCGTCGGCATCCTCACGGTTGAGGATGTGGCCGCCGTTGTGGAACAGCACCACTTGGCAACCCAGGCGCTGGAAAGTCTGCGCCAGTTCGCAGCCGATGGGACCGGCGCCGATCACCGCCAGCCGTTCCGGGCGCTGCGTCAGCGAAAACACGGTCTCGTTGGTGAGATAGCCGGCTTCCTCCAGCCCCTTGATGAGCGGATGCGGCGCGACCGCCCGGGCGCCGGAGGCGATAACGGCCTTCTTGAAGTGCAATGCCTGGCCGTCGACCTCCACGGTCTCCGGGCCGGAGAAGCGGGCATCGCCCAGGAACACGTCGATCCCCAGCTCGCTGAAGCGCTTCACGGAGTCGTGGTGGCTGATGTGGGAGCGGATCCGGCGCATGCGTTCCATGACCGCGGCGAAGTCCACCTCCACCTCGTCCGGGCGGCCGATGCCGAACAGGCCGGCGTCGCGGATCTCCGCCACCACCCGCGACGAGCGGATGATGCACTTGGACGGGACGCACCCGACGTTCAGGCAGTCTCCGCCGAGGTAGTGGCGCTCGATCAGGGCGACCCTGGCGCCGAGGCCGGCGGCGCCCGCCGCGGTCACGAGGCCGGCGGTGCCGGCGCCGATCACAACCAGGTTGTAGCGGTCGGCCGGAGCAGGATTGGTCCAGTCCGCCGGGTGCGTGTTGGATCCCAGCACCTGGTTGTATTCATCCTGCGGCGAGAGTTGTGGAATATTACGCATGAGTCTGTTCCCCTGTTTTTCCGGGTGACAAGTCCGTGTAGCGGCGACCGTTGCAGCATGTGCTACGGCGTCTTCGCCTGCTTCCTCTTGTTGACCAGTGCGACGAATTTCTTGGCGATGAGCGGGAACAGCCCGAGCAGCACGAAGGACAGCAGCAGCGCGGGCGAGAGAATCCCGGCCAGGGAATCGATCCGGGCCAGTTGGGTGCCGGCGTTGACGAAGACGATGGTGCCCGGGAACATCCCCAGTTGGCTCACGAAGAAGAACTGGACCGTACGGATGGGCGTCAGCCCCATGACGAGATTGATGACGAAGAAGGGGATGACCGGAATCAGCCGCATCGTAAAGAGGTAGAACATGCCCTCGTTGGCGACGCCGTTGTTGATGGTCTCGAGCTTGTCTCCGAACTTGCCCTGAATGCTGTCCCGCAGAAGAAAGCGCGCCACCAGGAACGCCAGGGTGGCGCCGGTGGTGCTGCAGAAGGAAACGATGATGGTGCCCGTGATCACCCCGAACAGAGCGCCGCCCAGCAAGGTCATGATCGCGGCGCCCGGAAGTGAAAGCGCCGTCACCGCGATATAGATCGCCGCGTAGGCCGCGATGGTGATAGAGGGGTTCTGCTGGTAGTAGCCCTGATAGGCGTCGCGCTGAGCCTTGATGAATTCCAGGTTGAAGTACTTGCCCAGGTCGAAGATGAAAAAGCCGGCGATGAGAGCCGCCACCAGCACCACCAGCGCTATCTTGACGATCCGTTGGTTCATGAACGATGTCTCCTCGAATGCTCCGGCGGCATGACGCCGAGTTCCGTCCGCTCCCGTCAGCGGTTGCCGTTCAGGCCCCAGTCGTAGTGATAGTCGAGGCTGCCGCCATGGCCTTCCAGCCGTTTCCGCAACGCCGGTTTCGCGTATTCCCGCAGGTGCCGCACAACGGTTCGGCCGTTGCCGCCGAAATCCGACTGGAACCAGTCATAGATGCTCGACACGCGTAGCCGCCCGTCCGCGAAAGCAACCCCTCTGCGGTGGTTGACGTACTCCCGGGCGCCCCGATCCAGGAGCCGTTCCAGGTTCGCCGCGGTGAAGGGCTCGGCCTGCAGGTTGGGGCACCCTATGCTGGCGCAGTTCACCGCGTAGTGGACCCGGTTGTCTCGCCAGATGGGCCGCAGGATTCGATGCTCGATATCGTCCAGGGATACTTTCTCGCCTTCGACGGTGGCCAGCTTGGCCTTCCAGGGTCCGCCGCCGAAGAGTCCCCCGAACAGTCCCGAGGACAGGCTGATGTCCTTGATGGATTTCACCGGGAAATGGTCCAACACCACCTTCACGGTCAGGGCGTTGTAGAGATTGATCCAGTATGCCTTCTGCGCGTTGCGGCCATAGGCGGATACGGGGAGCTTCTCCAACCGCGCGATGTAGCCGTCCAGGGCGGTCTTGTCCGTCTTGGAGACGTCGCCGTAGCGAAGCCGATTCACCCCGGACGGGTGGCCCGCCGCCACGTATTTCTCCAGAAATGCCCGCCACGCCGCGTGGTCGATGGTCTGCGTGCTGGCGGGATCGTGTTTCTGCCACCGCGGCCAGAGTTCGGCTTTGGGCGCCGCCAGCGCCTGGTTGCACAGAAGGCAGCACGCCAGCGCCGCAGCCGACGCAAGCGTCCACGAATTACGCATGGAGTGCAGATTACGCATGGAGTGTATCTTCCGGAGGGTGTGTGTGGCCTGCAATGGGCGAATGGGCAGCAATCTGGTGGTCCTTTCACAACCACGAAACGGCAGCAGCACGATTTCATGGGCGCGATCATTTATAGTTGATTTGTTGGCGCAGGTAAATTCCGTGGACGGCAAATCGTTTCATTCCCATCAGACCCGTGTCCCCGCCGACGGGTCGGCAGCAGGCTTCGCCGAACCCCTCAAACCGGCGCTGGCCGTCATGGCGCGGGCGCCGGCGCCCGGGAAGGTCAAGACCCGGTTGTGTCCGCCCCTCAGCCCCGAGCAGGCGGCGGAGTTCTACGAGTGCGTGCTGCGGGATGTGTTGGGCGAGTTGATCCCTTCCGCGCGGTGGGACACATGGGTGGCTTATGCCGAACGCAGCCGGGACTATTTCCTGCAGCTTCCGGAGCAGAGCATGGCGCTATTGCCGCAGCGCGGCAGCTCGCTGGGCAAGCGCATGCACGCGGTGTTCGTGGACCTCTGCCACGCGGGTTACCGGCAGGTAGTGCTCGTCGGCAGCGACGTTCCCACCCTGAAGGCGGCTTCGGCCAAGCACGCGTGTGAGGTCCTGGAACAGGACCGGAGCGACTTGGTCCTCGGGCCGGCGGACGACGGCGGTTACTACCTGATCGGCCTTACCCGGCCGGAGGAAAGGCTCTTCAGCGGCATTGCCTGGAGCACGGCTTCAGTGCTGAAGCAGACCCTGGCCCGGGCGCGCGAACTGGAACTCAGGGTTCAGCGGGTGCCCGGCGCCTACGACGTTGACGTGGCCAAGGACATGGAGCGGCTGCGGTGGGACATGGAAGGTTCCCGCGAGCTGCGCCGTCGCAGCCCCAGGACCTGTGCATGGATCCGCCGGCGGTTTGCCTTGCCTGCGGCTCGGTGAGGAGCGGGCGGCTTCCCCGCACGTAACCACGGAAAGACGGGGCAGGGCGGGACGAGACGCTACCGAATGGACTTTGCAGCAACGGGTCCGTTTCGGTCTACCGGCTGCGGGAGCGGCTACGGCCCGCCCAATCGCCCCCGCCGTAGGTGACTGCCTGAATGAAAATCTCGCCAGCCTCGTCGTCGACCATGAACGCAATGACGGCTTTCCGCCCGGCGGGAATCGCCCGTAAGCCCGGAGCTATTTCGTTACGGATCGATCCCTTGTGCGGCATAGGCGCCAAGTCGGCGATCGTCTGCTCGATTTCGATGAGCGTGCGATCAGCCGCTTCGGCCCCGGCGTAATCCATGATCCATTGGGCGATCGCTTTGAGGTCCCGTTCCACGTGCGGATGGAAACGGATGGCATACGTCATGTCTTGCGGGCAGTCTTAATGGCGGCGCGGGCGGACGAGAATACCTGCTCGCGGTCCACGAACTCCGAACGCGGTGTCTGCAGGCGCGCACGGATTTCTTCGGCGAGCGCCGAGATCGCCACTTCGCGCTCCACCTCATCCTGCATCATCTGCTCGACGGCAGCCGCCACCGCTGCGCTCTGAGTGGCAAAGACTCCCTGGCTCACCTTCTCCAGGAGAAAAAAATGGTGGCGATCAGTGAAACTGAGCGTTGTCTTGACGGTCATACAAACCTCCTGGGTATGACCGAATCATACCCATATGAAACATTTGCGTCAACGGCGGGAACTCCGACGTGCGGAGGTCTCATGGATACCGGCCTGCCGGTTGGGAATTGGAAGTCGGCCGAAGACGCGCGCAAATGGCGGCGAGCGATGCGGATGGCCTTGGTGCACAGGGAGGAGAAGGGATAGGAAGGGAGGTCGGCGGGGTCCACCCAGCGCCAGACGGGTCCGGTGACCCGGATCTTCTTCCGCAGCACGTACAGCGGGGCGGTGATGCGCGTGTCCGTGATGGCATGGCGGACCACCGCCACCGGGCCGGACCGTTGGAGGGTCAGCCGGTGGCGCGCCGGCAGCGCCTCCAGCGGCGGTAGCTCCCACAGCCCCGCCAGTATGCCGGTGTCGGGGCGGCGGCGCACCAGGATTCCCGACCGCGATTCCACGAAGACCAGCGGCCATTCGACGGCCCTGATCCGCATGGGCGGGCGGCGCGGAACCTCGAATGATCCGGACGCGCGCGCCAGGCACCAATGCGCCAGGGGACAGCGCCCGCACAGGGGAGTGGCGGGCCTGCAGAGGGTGGCGCCCAGCTCCATCACCCCTTGGTTGAAGTCCCCGGGACGGGATCGGGACACCATCTGCCCGGCCGCTTGGTCAATGCGCCCGGGCTCCGTCAGGCCCAGCAACCGCGAGTAGACGCGCCGCACGTTGCCGTCCGGCGCGGGGTGGGGCCGGTCGAAGGCGATGCTCATGACAGCGCCCGCGGTATACCGGCCGATTCCCGGCAGGCGCAGCAATGCCTGGTAGTCCGCCGGCAGCCGGCCGTCGTGCCGGCTCACCAGCAGGCGCGCGGCCTGTTTCAGGTTGACGGCTCGCCGGTAGTATCCCAGGCCGCTCCAGACGCTCCGAACCGCCTCCAGGGAGGCACGGTCCAGGGCCTCCACCGACGGAAACGCCTCCATGAAGCGGTGATAGTAGGGCAGCACCGTCGCCACCTGGGTCTGCTGGAGCATGGTCTCGGAGACCCATATGGCATAGGGATCGCGGGTCCTGCGCCATGGCAGGTCACGCTTGTTGCGGTGGTACCAGCGCAGCAGCGCGGCGCGCATTCGCGTCCGCATCCTTGATGAATGACCCGTTTCCCGCATTCAGGGTACTGGTGATTCGCCTCGTCACCGTTCACCCTTCGACTGCGCTACGCTTGTCCTGAGCGTAGCGCAGTCGAAGGATTCGGGACGAACGGAATCCTCTTCGAGGCCCGGCTAATCCCGGATGTTCTGCAGGAACCACTCCCGCGGCAACGGATGACCCAGCCCCCTGGCCTTGGCGAGCTCGAACGCGGTGCCCCCCACCGCGGCGAACTGAAGGCCCTGGGTGCCCTGGTTGTTGAGGAACGTCACCTGTTGATCGCTGGTGCGTCCGGGCCACCTGCCGGCTATCAGATCGGGGATGGTGCCGATGTTCGCGTTGTCGATCTCGCGAATGGGCGACGGCGGGATCCGGGTCTTCTCCTCGTCGGTGCCGGCGATGTAGGCGAACATGCCGTCGCTGCCGTGGACGGTTCCCGGCGGGGGATTGTCCAGCACCAGGGTGGAGGCCCCCAGGCGCGCTTGCAGGTCGCACTTGGCCAGGATCTCCGGTCCGGCCTCGTTGGAGCGGACGTTGGTGATGTGCATGCCGGGCTCGACCCATTCCGGCTTCATTACCTGCACCAGGGAGTCGGTGGCCAACGCCACGATGTCGGCGCCGCGGCAGGCGGTCTCGGCGTTGTCGCAGGTCTCGACGGTGAGCCCCGGTTGCTCTCGCATCTCCGCGGCGAAGGCTTCCCGGTTGGCCTTGGTGGGGCTGAACACCCGCAGCAGCTCGATGTCGCGGACCTCGTGGATGGCCTGGGTGTAGGTCCGCGCCATGCCGCCGGAGCCCAGCATACCCAATACCTTGGAGTTTTCCCGTGACAAATACTTGACCCCGAGCCCGGCGCAGGCGCCCACCCGCATGTGCTGCAGGTAGCCGTCGTTCATCAGCGCCAGCGGCTCGCCGTTGCGCACGCTCAGGAGGAAGATGAGACCGCAGTAGGTGCCCGGCTCGATGCAGTACTTGTCCTCGGTCTCGAACTCCCCGTCCTTCTCCCACACCAGCATGTCCGACTTCATGCGGATGGCCATGTAGCCCAGCGAACGGCTGGCGCCCTCCATGGTGCCCCAACGATAGTAGTGGGGCTCCCGCGGCACGTAGAAGTCGATCCTCGGCCGGTACGCCGCCTCGTTCCTGGAGAGATCGCGGTAGGCGTCCTCCATGGCAGCGAGGCAGGTCTTCATGTCGAGGATTTCCTGGATGTGCTCATTGGTCAGAAACAGCATGGCTCCTCCTTGTCGGCTGGTTCGTGCGCCGTTCTCGGTGCGGTTCCGTTGCGTTGTTATCCGGTTCCGGTTTCTTTTTCCAGCGCCGTCCGGATCCCGGCCAGCCCGGGGTCGTCGCCCACGAGCCGCAGGAAGTTGGCCTGGATCAGCGCTTCGAGCTTCTCGGACGGCAGTCCCTTGAGCCGCGCCGCCGCGGCTACCACGTCGGCGATGATGTCCGGCGGCGCCACCTCCCCGGCGAGCCAGCGGTTGCCGCCGGGATTGTCGGTCTCGGACAGCAGTTGGCGGGGCGGTACGGCGCGCGTCACCTCCCGGATCTTCTCCGAATACAGGACTTCCACCCCGATCGTGAAAAGGTAGCCCTCGGCGATCATCTCGTCGAGCACCTCCATGGGTCCGGAGTACCAGTGGATGATGGCTTTTCTCACGCCGAAGGAGCGCAGCGTGTCGAGAATGCGCCGTTCGGCCCCCTTGGTGTGCAGGTTGACGATCTTGCCTTGTTCGGCGGCCTCGCGCACCAGGAACTCGAACACCCGGATCTGGTGCGGATAGGTGTCCCTGTCCCGCACCCAGTGGAAGTCGAGCCCCAACTCGCCGAGCATGGGGCTCTGCTCTACCAGGGGAGCCAACTCCGCGAGACCGCCGGCGTGTTCCCGCGCCCGCCGCGGGTGGATGCCGAAGGAGGGGAACACGAAGGGGCACCCTTGGGCCAGCGCCAGGTTTCGCTCGTAAGAGGCCGGGTCCATGGAGTTGGCCAGGGTCAGGATGCGCCGGCGCTCGATGCACGCCAGCGCTTCCCGCGGTTCGTCGTAGTGGTCGAGATGGGCGTGGGCGTCGATCAGCATGACGGGGAGGCGGGTTGCCGGTACCGAGCAGGGTGGGCGGCGTCCCGGAAATCAGCAGACGGTACCGCCGAGGCTCGGCTGTTCCGCGTCGCGCGCAACGGATGCTTGATCGGGATCACGAATCACGTCCGCCCACCGTCAACGGATTTCCGGGACCCCGCCCACCCTGCTCTGAGCGCCCCCGCAATTCTCCACGCGGGGATCGTCGCTCCCGGTCCCCGGCCTACCTGAAGCGATCGCCGAAGTACTTCGACAGGTCGATGTCGTCCGTCCCCGGGACCTTGATCTCCAGCGGGTAGTCGGACTTGCGGGTGGCGTCCACGCCGACCTTGGTGACCAGGTGGGAGCCGCCGGCCGGGTCGTAGGAGGCCGGGTCCAGCGGGGAGCCCCGGGAGTGGGTGACCATGAACACGTCGCGGTCGGCGCGCACCCGGGTGGCGATGGCGTGCATCACGTCGCTGTCGTTGCTGATGTCCACGTCCTCGTCCACGCAGATGACGAACTTCAGGAACGGATCGGCGGCGAAGGCGGCCATGGCGGCATTCTTGGCATCGCCGTCGATCATGGACTCCATCTGGATGTAGCAGATGTAGCGGGACCTGCCGCAGGGCGGTACGTACACCGCCTTGACGCCGGCGCTGGCGATGCGGCAGGTGTGGTGGATGTAGCTGTTGCGCGTCACCCCCGACAGCAGCAGGTTGTCGGCGTGTCCCACGAACGAGCTCTGGTAGAGCGCGTTCTTCCTCATGGTGATGGCCTTGACGTACACCACCGGGTTGACGCGCTGGGGGCCGTAGGTCCCGGGATACTCGCCGAAGGGCGCTTCCTCCTCCATCTCGGTGGGATGGATCTCGCACTCCAGCACGATCTCGGCGCTGGCCGGCACCTCCACGTCGATGGTCTTGCACTTCACCAGCTCCACCGGCTTGCCCAGCATGGCGCCGGCGATGCTGAACTCGTCGGTGTCGATGGAGGTGAAGCTCAGGTTGCCGATGTTCATGGCCGGGTGGCCGCCGATGACCGCGGCCATCTGGGTGGGCAGGCCCCGGGACTTGTTCTTCTTGAGGATGTAGTGACCGTGGGCGGTCTCGGAGATCTGGATGCCGAAGCGGTTCCGCCCCTTCAGTTGCAGCCGGTAGATGCCGGCGTTGCGGATGCCGGTGTCCGGCTCCTTCATGACGTTGAACGCCAGCGTGATGTAACGCCCGGCGTCGAGCTCGTGGTACTGAAGAATCGGCAGGATGGTGACGTCCACGTCGTCTCCGGTGAGCACCACTTCATGGCACGGCGCAGCGTCCACTTCCACCGGCGGCAACGGGTCGGCCTCGCGCTTGCCGTATTCATGGATGAAGTCCGCAGGCGTGGCATCGTAGGGCAGGCCGATGGCCATGGCCAGCCGCGGAAAGCTGGCGTGCATGTTGGTCACGAGCGGGATGGAGGAGCCCTTGACGTTCTCGAAGATCACGCACGGGAACTGCTGCTGCCGCTCCAGCTTGGCCAGGATCCCCGTCACCTCGAAAATCGGGTCCACCTCGCGGGTGACCCGGATGACTTCGTCGGGATAGTCGGCTTCAAGGAAGGCGATGGCCTCTCCGAGGGTCTGTCCCATGCCGTTGGTGCAGGTGGTGGTCATGAGCGGACGGTTATCACGTGGGTCCTGCCGTCGCAAGGGTAGGCAGAGGCGTGGAGGCGCAGAGACCGGGATTATCTCATCCGTCGTTGCGAGGCAGGCCGAAGGGTACCGGGGAGATCGGTTGCCCCGGCCGCGGCCTCTGTCCAGAGCACCACTTTTCCCAGGATGTCCGCGCTGATATTGTTGCAAAAATCGACAATTCGGCATCGGTCGAACAGTAAACCGGCGTCAATCGAGGTGCTGCGCCAATGACTCCGAGGCAAAGCCTCTGCAATAAAGAACATACGCACCGGGGTAAGAACGGGGAATGATCGCAACCATTTTTTGCAGAATGAATCGGGCTGAAGTTGAGTCAGCTCGTCCCTGTAGTTGGTCCCTGTTTTGCACTGACCAAAAGCGATGAGCTTCCCCGGCAGACCGTCCGTGAAGTGTTTCCACACAACAACATCCAATTTCCCGTCTCTCTCGTTCGGTCGGGTCTCGTCGCGGTTACAAAAACCGTCCCCCTCGTTTATCCTTTTGCACAGATCGTCGACCTTTCCCGGGAAAGCAGTCGTCCCCGCGGCAGTGCCAAAGACAAGACTTTCAGCACGGGCCCCGAGGTACTCCTGGGCGACCTCTGCGGCGAGTTCCTCGAAGAGCGATGCGCCATCGATATCTGCATGACGCCTGTTGTTTTGCATGTTCAGTCGAGTTGCCAGGAGTAGATACTTGTAGATGGTGTGCTTGTGGTTCTCGGCCTTTGGGGCGGCGCCAAGCGTATAGCCCTCTTTCGTCATCTCGAACGGATAGCCATCCCCGCACCTTTCCTTGCGTTGCTCGATCTCTCTGTAGGCATCTTCAGCGAGTTGGGCTGTTTTTTCTTCTTCCGGCACGCCGTGCGCGTAGTCGTTTTCATCAAGCCGGCCGAGAAGCCTGGAAAGTGCGGTCTTCGACATGAGGTTACGCTGCCAAGCAACCAGCTCGGCAAAGTCGGCAAGTTCGTGATCGCGTGCGCAAACGGACGGGACTCCGGGCCACTTGAACATCAACCGTCCTCCGAGACACGCTTTTTCCTCTTGCGAGCGTTCTGTTTGCGTCCCATCTCCTCATGGAGGTCATACGCGAGATCCGCTACCTCAGCGGCAGTTCTGCGCAAATTCTCCGAGCCATCATAGCCGGTGGAAAGTATGCCACGCGCCTGCTGGAGGGATAGTTTTGCGGTAACGAGGGCCTCCCCGAAAACGTTGGATGACGGACGGCTCATCTCGTGGGCGACTGCAAGGCTGGCGCCGCTCCGCAGGGCGGCAAGTGCCTCCTGATTGCCCACGACAGCGTCGAGGTGTCGAAGATGTGGATTCTGTGTCTCGATGACAGGGCGCGTATCCTCCTTCTTGCTGCCGTACATCCAAAGACAAAGCTCGCGGAGTTCTTCCTTCTTCTCGGCAGGAACAGGCTCCAGCTTCTCATCGGCTTCCGGTCGTAAGCCGATAAAGGCGCTGATGCCCTCGTAGCCGATTCCCGTGTAAAGATGGGAAAACGAGAAATGATTTTGCCAGCGGTCTTCTCGGCTGAAGACCTTGAGCCCTTCGGCCTGTTCAAGGACCATCAACCCACGGAACAGCCTCTGAACGGTCTTGTGGGTGTCGCCAATCTGCTTCGCGATGTCTTCGAGGGCAACGCCGAAATTTCTATGCACGTCCGCGATGTACAGGGACTTGGCGTAGCTGCTCCATTTGGCGGGTCCATTGACGTGTTTGAAGCCGAGATAGCGCCAGGCGTCTTCGCGAGTGCCCGATATCGTGGGAAGTTCTCCAAGGGCTTCTCTGGCGTCTTCCTTGATGGGACCAACGTGTGCTTTCAGGTCTCTTGCAATGGCGGGTTCGAGGAGAACCTTGACTGCAGCGAGGCGACGGTTCCCCTCGATGACGATGTTCTTGCCATCCTCCTGTGCGACGATCAGGGGTTCATGGCGAAAGAATCCGCTGGCTGCAATGGACAGGACCAACTCCTGGACATCCATCGCGTCCCACAGAACCCTTATCACGTCTGTCTCTGTCGGGTTGCTGGTCAGATCAAACTCGGGAAGCCGAGGATTCTTGAGATCGAACGCCAGATCCGAGACTTTCATGGGTGTGATCTGCTCGGTCCTCATGGCATCTTCCTCCCTAAGCCTGTGTGGCTTGGCATTCGGGCGTGTCAAGCGGTGCAATGGAAGCAGGCGGGGTGACATGAGGCGGCATGATCACCAGTTCGTGCGCTTGTTTTTTCCTCTGAAGACTGTACTGAAGAGGAACACGTGCGACGTGACACTTCCGGTACAGATCCCGAATCAACGGGGCGTCATCGTAGGACGTGACCCATTTCAGGCCGGCCTGCCGTCGCATGTAACGAGCCAAGGTTCGATGATCCTGGTCCTCGTAGAAGTTCAGGTACAGCCGATTGCCGTGTGCGTAGTACGGGGGGTCCAGGTAGGCGAAGACATGCTGACGCCGGGGGCCGCGGGGGAGACGTCTCAGAAAAGTCAGCGCGTCCATGTTAGTGATGTGTATCTGCTCGCGTTTCGTCGCAATGGTGCGCACGCGCGCTGCAAGCGTCTCTCGATAGAACCGCACATCAATCCTCCATTGCCCCGCTTGCGCGTAGCCCCCGATGGGAGCGGAGCCGGAGAGGATGCCCGAGCGATTACAACGGTTCAAATAAAAAGCAGCGAAGCCTAGCTCGAAAGGCTTGCCGGCGTCAGCGTGTTTACAGATGTCCCGTTGCTTCTTCCACTCCGCAATGTTCAACGGAACAGACATGATCGCCTCAACGAACCGTTCCGGCTCATCGAGAACCGCCTGCCAGAAGGCCGTGATGCGCGGGTCCAGGTCGTTCAAGTGAAGTTCCAGGACGACCCCCTCCGCAAGCAAGCGCAGGGCGGCACCCGCACCTCCGGCGAAGGGTTCAAAGTACCGACAGCCGGACAGACCGTTCTCCTCGATGGTATCCCTGAGGAAGGCCGCAAACGCTGCCTTCCCTCCAGGATATCTCAGGGGGCTGTCGAGATTCATCGCCGATCAACCTTTTTGTGCTCGTCCGTCGCTGTTCCCGGGAGTCTGCGCGATACAATGAACGGGAGCCTTTGGGCGGGTAGTGTCCTTACCGTGCCCGGCGCTGTCGCTGTCGTATCAATTGGCGGATCCGATCCGGTGACAGGGGCGTCTCCGTCACTTCCACTTCCAGATGCCGCAGTGCGTCCACCACGGCGTTGGCCACGGCCACCGGCGGGGCGATGGCGCCGCCTTCGCCGATGCCCTTGAGCCCAAGCGGATTGAGCGGGGAGGGGGTTTCGAGGTGCACCTGCCGGATGTTCGGCACCTCGCCGCAACCGGGCAGCAGGTAATCGAGGAAGGTGCCGGTGAGGAGTTGCCCCAGTTCGTCGTAGACGAATTCCTCGTAGAGCGCGCCGCCGATGCCTTGGGCCACGCCGCCGCGCACCTGGCCCTCGACGAACAGGGGGTTGATGGCCGGTCCGGAGTCGTGCGCCACGGCGTAGTCCAGAAGTCCGACTTCCCCGGTGTCCGCGTCCACCTCCACCACGGCTACGTGGGCGGCGTGGGCCCAGGTCACCGTCTGCGGCACGTAGTAGTAGCTGGCCTCCAGATCGGGCTCCATGCCCTCCGGCAGCCGCGAGGCCCAGCCGGGCACTGCCGCTCCGGCCAGTTCGGCCAGGGAGACGCCATGGTCGGGCCGCTCCTCCACGAAGACCCGGCCGTCTCGTGTGATCAGATCGTCGGGGTTGGCTTCCAGCAGGTGGCCGGCCAATTCGAACACCTTTTCCTTGAGGCGCCGAGTGGCTTCGTGGATGGCGGTTCCGGCGTTGACCGTGCTGCGGCTGGCGAAGGTGCCGCAGCCGTAGCGGATGGCGTCGGTGTCGCCCCCAACGACCGTGACGTCTTCCGGGGCCACGCCCCAGAGGTCGGCGGCAAGCTGCGCGAACACGGTCTCGTGTCCCTGCCCGTGGCCGCTGGCGCCCACCGACACCCGCAGCTTGCCGGAGGAGTCCACCTCCACCCGGGCGCCCTCGAAGGAGCCCACGCCGGTTCCCTCGGTGTAGCAGCCGATGCCGACGCCGACGTGGCGGCCGGTCCGTTGGGCGCCCTTCTGCCGCGCGCGCACGTCGTGGTAGCGGCAGGCGTCCATGGCCTTGGTGAGGGTGGCGGGAAAGTCGCCGTTGTCGTAGCGCACGCGCTCGCCGTCCCGGTAGAGGATGCCGGCGTCGTAGGGGATCTCCTCGGGCTGCACGAAATTGCGGAAGCGCACCTCGGCGGGGTCGAGGCCCAGCTCCCCGGCGATGCGGTCGATGCAGCGCTCCATGACGAAGACCGCCTCGGGCCGGCCGGCGCCGCGGTAGGGAGCGTTGGGCACCTTGTTGGTGACGACGCAGGTGCCGGTGACGGCGAGGTTGGGGATCCGGTACGGCCCCTGCAGGTGGGCGGAGGTGTTGTAGGCGTCGGTGAGGCCCATGGGGTTGTAGGCGCCGTTGTCCAGCAGGAAACGGTCCTTCAGCGCCAGGATCCTGCCGTCGTCGTCGAACGCAAGCTCCACGTAGTGGATCTGGTCCCGCGCATGGGCGGTGCTGATGAAGTGCTCCCTCCGGTCCTCGATCCATTGCACCGGCCGGCCCAGTTCCAGGGCGAGGTAGGGCACCAGCACCTCCTCGGGGTACACCAGCACCTTGGGTCCGAACCCGCCGCCCACGTGGGGGGCCACCACCCGGATGGTTTCCTCGGCGAGTCCGAGCTGGGAAGCAATCTGCCGGCGCACGCTGTGGGGCACCTGGGTGGACGACCACACGGTCAGCCGCCGCGGCTTGACCTCCGCCATGGCCAGGGCGCCCCTCCCCTCCATGGGGATGCCGCCGTGGCGCCGGTGGTGCAGCCGCTCCTCGATGCGGTGAGGCGCGTTCTCGAAGGCGCTCGCCACGTTGCCCTTGGCGATACTGAAGTGGAACACCACGTTGTCGCCGGCATCCTCGTGGACCCGCACCGCGTCCGGCGCGAGCGCCGCTTCCGGGTCCACCACCGGCGGAAGCGCCTCGTAGTCCACGGCGATGCCGTCCAGCGCGTCCTCGGCCCGGTACCGGTCCTCGGCTACCACCATGGCCACCGGCTCGCCCACGTAGTGCACCTTGTCGACGGCCAGCACCCGGGCGCGCGGACCCTTGAGCACGGGTTTCACCGCGTCGAGCCAGGGCGGCGGATGGAACTCGAAGCTCGACGGGAAGGGCTTGATGGCGTCCCGGACGTCCTCGCCCGCAAGTACCCGCACCACCCCCGGCATGGTCCGTGCGGTGTCCACGTCAATGCTTCGGATCCTTGCGTGCGCGTGGGGGCTGCGCAGCACCGCGGCGTGGAGCATCCCCGGAAACCGCAGATCGCTCACGTAGGTCCCCTGTCCGCGCAGCAGCGGCTCCGCCTCCCGCATGGGGATGCTTCGCCCCATGTGACGCCTGGCGCCCTGATCCTTCATGGCCGCATTTCCTGTCGCCATTTGTCCGTTGGTCCCGAGCGTAGCGAAGTCGAAGGACCCCTAATCACCGATCGTCCAGATATCGTAGAGCAGCTCCATGCGCCGGAACGTCATCTCCCGCGTCTGTTGCTGCACGGCGGGAGAGGTGAGATAGCGGCGTCCGATGTCCTCCGCCAGGGTGCCGTGCTCCTCGTCCGCCTCCACGTGGACGGTGAAGAACCGGACCGATTCGGGGGCCATGCCGTAGCTTTCGATGAAACCCTTTCCCAGCGCCGCCGCCGCCGGGCCGAACGTCCCCTCGGCGCCCATCTGCGCCGCCATCACCACGAACCACGGGTGCGTGTGGATCACCAGCTCGGCGAAGTACAGGTGCGCGGCCGTGGCCGGGAGCAGGGAAGCGTTCTCCAGGTCCGCACGCGTGAGCCCGATGGCCCGGGCGAACTCCACGAACATGTCCGGGTGGCCGGAGCTGCCGGGCAACAGGCCGCGGGTCTCCTCCTCCGCCACCTCGAACAACCTGGGGGCGAACTCGGGATCGCTGCACGCCACGTAGCGAAGCAGCGCGATGCGCGGCACCGCGCAACGGAACTGGTAATCCTGCACCGCCCAGGTGCGGATCCGGTCCATGGTGGCGGCGCCGTCGCACACGGCCTTCACGAAGGGGTGGTTGATGCGCAGCTTGGGAAATACCGCGATCTCTTGCTTGAGTTCCTCGACGAACTCGTCAGCCGACGGGGTTGTGTCGTTCACGCAGGCGCCTCCTGTGGGGAATAATGGAAACCGGCAGCAAGCCCAAGGCTACCGGCTTTGCGCCCGGAACGCCAATCGTGAGCCAGCGAACCCCGTGGCGGCGTGTTGAATTTTGTTGCACTATGCACGGCACCCGCAGGGAGTTCGACGCGCTGGATCCGGAAAGAATTCCGGGTGTCGACGAGCCGTTGCCGTCCCGTCAACGGGAGTGTTATGATCCCGCTCTGCGTCGAATCGCGTCAAACTCGAAGGAGGTATCACCATGAAGATTTTCGGACTTCTGGCCGCGTCTTTGCTGGCCTTGCCGACTGTAACCGGGGCGGCATGGGCGGAGACCGTCAAGGTGGGCGTGGTCCTTCCCTACTCGGGTCCCAACGCGCAACTGGGGCAGCAGGTGGACCGGGGTTTCGAGCTCTACCAGAAGCTGCACCCAAAGGGGGCCGGCGGACACGAGATCGAGATCATCAAGCGGGACAGCACCGGCCCCAAGCCGGACGTAGCCAAGCGTCTGGCCACCGAGCTCATCACCCGCGACAAGGTGGACCTCCTGGCGGGCGTGGTCTACTCCAACAACGCCTTCGCCATCTCGGACGTGACGCGCAAGGCGAAGGTTCCGCTGCTCATCATGAACGCGGGGACCGCGGCCATTACCACCCGGTCTCCCTACACGGCCAGGGTGTCGTTCACCATGTGGCAGGCGGCGTACCCCTTGGGCGGGTATGCCTACGAGAAAATGAATATCCGCACCGCGGCCGTGGCGTACGCCAACTACTCGCCGGGCAAGGACAGCAAGAACGCCTTCACCAAGGCGTTCACCGCGGCCGGCGGCAAGGTCGTGGCCGACATCCCCTTCCCGTTTCCCAAAATCCCCGACTTCACGCCGTTCCTGCAGTCGGTCAAGGACGCCAAGCCTGATGCCCTCTACGTCTTCATCCCGGCCGGGAAGTGGGCCACCGGCGTGATGAAAACCTACGACGACCTCGGCATGAGGGCGGCCGGTATCGAGCTCATCGGCCCGGGCGACATCACCCAGGACTCGGAGCTGCCCAACATGGGGCAGGTTCCTCTGGGCGTCATCACCATGCACCACTACTCCGCCGCCGGCGACCGGGCCGAGAACAAGGCCTTCGTGAAGGCCTGGAAGGAGGCCTACGGCGCCGACAGCACGCCGGATTTCTTCGGCGTCCAGGGCTGGGACGGCATGGCCGCCATCCATGAGGTGGTGCGGCGCCTCGACGGCAAGATCGACGCCGACAAGGCGCTGGCGGTGTTGAAGGGATGGAAGTTCGACAGCCCGCGGGGTCCCATCATGATCGATCCCGAGACCCGGGATATCGTGCAGAACCAGTACCTGCGCAAGGTCGAGAAGCGCGGGGACATGCTCGCCAACATCGAGGTCGAAACCCTCGAGATGGTGAAGGACCCCTGGAAGCAGCTTCAGCAGAAGCAGTAGTTGCGCGCACGGGTTCGCGCCGCCCCGTATGGACGCGGGGCGGCGCGCCCGCTTCGTCGGCGGGCCTTTCAGGACGCCCGCCTGTCGCCCGATGACCTGAAGCGCCGGACAGCCGGGCGTCATGCCGTCAGGCAACCGAAGCACCGGCAAGTCGTTATCCGTGATCAACCCCCTCATCAGCATTGCGTTCGACGGCCTCGCCTTCGCAATGGTCCTGTTCATCATTTCGGTGGGGCTCTCCGTGACCATGGGCCTCATGGGCTTCGTGAACCTGGCCCACGGCATGTTCGCCATGCTGGGCGGGTACATCGCGGTGTCCCTGATCCGGGAGTGGGGGGTGCCGTTCCTCCTGGGCGCGCCGCTGGGCTGCGCTGCCGTCGCGCTCATAAGCGTCGTGCTGGAGCGCCTGCTCTACCGCCGCCTGTACGGCGGCGACGAGCTGCAGCAGGTGCTCCTGACCATCGGCCTGGTTTTCATGGGCATCGCCGTGTGCACGTTCATCTGGGGGCCGCTGAACGTGCAGCTCGACGTTCCGTCCTATCTCAAGGGGCAGGTGGACCTGGGATTCCGGCGCTTCCCCACCTACCGCACGTTCATCATCCTGGTGAGCTTCGCGGTCATCCTTGCCCTGTGGTACGGGTTCGAGCGCACGCTGCTGGGGGCCAAGGTCCGCGCCGCGGTGGACAACCAGCGTATGGCCGAGACCGTCGGCATCAACATCCGGCGGTTGTTCACGCTGACTTTCGCCCTCGGGAGCGCGCTGGCGGCCCTGGGCGGGGCGCTGGGCACCGAGATCCTCGGGCTGACCCCCACGTATGCGTTGGAGTACCTGGTCTATTTCCTCATCGTGGTGTCCGTGGGGGGCCTCGGAAGCCTGCGCGGAGCCTTCGCCGCGTCCCTGATCCTCGGGGTGGTGGACACCGCGGGGAAATACTATTTGCCCGCCTTCGGCGCCTTTTTCATCTTCGCGGTGACCATCGTTCTACTGCTGTGGCGGCCGCAGGGGTTCTACGCCCGCTAGGAGCCTGGGCCGCACCGCGAAGGACTCCCGTTCACATGGAACAACCGGCGTCTCGCAACCCGCTACGAACCGCAGCCATCCGTCCGGCGGAACTGCTGCCCTGGCTCGTCGCGGCCCTGGGTTTCTTCCTGTTCCCCGACTACCTTCAACTGGGCTCGCAGATCCTCATCATGGTGCTCTTCGCCATGTCCCTGGATCTGATCCTGGGCTACGCGGGAATCGTGTCCCTCGGCCATGCGGCGTTGTTCGGTACCGGGGCCTACACCGCCGGCATCCTGTCGGCGCATCTGGGCTGGAGCGAGCCCCTGAGCGGACTGGTGATCGCGGGCCTGGTGGCGGGCGTCGTGGGCTTCGTGTGCGGCGCGGTCATTCTGTACACCCGCGGACTCACCCTGTTGATGCTGACGCTGGCCGTCACCATCCTGCTGCAGGAGCTGGCCAACGAACAGGAACACTGGACCGGCGGTGACGACGGCCTGCAGGGCGTGGTGATGAAGCCGTTGCTGGGGTATTTCGAGTTCGATCTCTACGGGCAGACCGCGTACCTGTACGCGCTGGCGGTGCTGTTGGTGGTGTTCATCGCCGCCCGCGCCGTCGTGAACTCGTCCTTCGGCCAATCGCTGCGGGGCATCCGGGAGAACGAACGTCGCATGCACGCCGTTGGCTGTCCGGTCTACCGTCAGATGCTGCGCGTCTACACCATCGCGGCGGTCATGGCCGGCATCGCCGGCGCCCTGCTGGCCCAGACCACCGAGTTCGTGGCGCTGGACGTGCTCAGCTTCGAACGCTCCGGCGACGTGATGATCATGTTGATCCTGGGAGGCACCGGCCGCCTGTACGGCGCATTCATCGGGGCGCCGGTGTACATGATCCTGCAGGACCAGCTCGCCAGGCTCAGCCCGGAATACTGGCTGTTCGGCGTCGGCGCGCTGCTGGTGGCCACCATCCTGTATGCCCCGGAGGGCATCCTGGGGCTGGCGGAGCGCTACGGCGTCCGGGCCAGGCGGGAGGCGCCGTGAGCGAGCCCCTGCTGGAGGTGCGCGACCTGTCCAAGAACTTCGGCGCCCTGGTGGTGGCGGACGGCGTCTCGCTGGCCTTGCAACCGGGCGCCAGACACGCCCTCATCGGCCCCAACGGCGCGGGCAAGACGACCCTGGTGAACCTCATCACCGGCACCGTCCAGCCCTCCGCCGGCTCGATTCTGCTGGACGGCCGCGACGTCACCCATTGGCTCCAGGCGCGCCGAGTCAAGCACGGACTGGCGCGGACCTTTCAGATCAACACGCTGTTCCGGGGCCTCAGCGTGATCGAGAATATCTGCATGGCCATCAGCGAGCGACGCTCCCTCTCGGCCAGGTTGTGGCGGCGCGCGGACGCCCGCGGCGACGTCATCGCCGAAGGCATGGCGTTACTCGAATCACTGAAGCTCGACGGCGAGGCCCGACGGCTGGTGCGGGAGCTCCCCTACGGCCGGCAGCGGCTGGTGGAGCTGGCCATCGCGCTGGGCCTTCGCCCCAAGGTGCTGCTGCTGGACGAGCCCGCCGCAGGGGTGCCGTCGGCGGAGAGCCACGTGCTGCTGGAGGCGGTGGAGGCCCTGCCCGAGTCCATGGCGGTGCTGATGATCGAGCACGACATGGACATCGTCTTCCGCTTCGCCGAGAGGGTGACGGTGCTGGTGTCGGGTGCGATTCTCACCGAAGGCGCACCCGCCGAGGTGGGGGCGGACCCCAGGGTGCAGGAGGTCTATCTCGGCGAGAACGCCGAGCTGCATGGAGGCAGGCGTTGAGCGCCGCTACGGACAAGGCGCTGGACCTTGCCGCGGTCAACGCCGGCTACGGCAGGACCGTCGTGATCGAGGACGTCGACCTGGCGCTCGACCCGGGCGAGCGGCTGAGCATCATCGGCCGCAACGGGGTGGGGAAGACCACGCTGCTGGGAACCGTCATGGGCTACACGACGCTGCACTCGGGGCGCATCGAGCTGGCGGGCCGCGACGTCTCCAGTGCCAGGACCTACGACCGGGTGCGCGCCGGCCTGGGGCACGTTCCCCAGGAACGCGAGGTTTTCCCATCGCTGAGCGTACACGAGAATCTGGCCGTGGCGCGCCGGGCCGGCGGCTGGACCTTCGAGCGGGTCTACGGGCTGTTCCCGCAACTGGCGGCGCGCCGGACCCACAAGGGCGGCCAGCTCTCGGGCGGCGAGCAGCAGATGCTGGCCATTGCACGGGCGCTGGTGGGAAACCCGGCGGTGCTGCTCATGGACGAGCCCACCGAGGGGCTGGCGCCGGTTCTCATCGAGCAACTGGTGGACGCCATGCACACCCTGCGCTCCCAGGAGGGACTCACCATCATCCTGGTGGAGCAGCACACCGGCATCGCCCTGGAGTTCTCCGAGCGCACCGTGGTCATGAACCGCGGCCGCATCGTCTACGACGGCCCCAGCGCCGCCCTGGCGGCCGACGAGCCGCTGCTGAACTCGCTGGTGGGGGTGGCCGGGGAGTGACGCCGGGTCGGTGAGCATGGGAGCCGAGCGGACCCATTGGACATTTCATTTTCTTTCATGTGTACTGAACGGAAAAGATCGGGGCGCGTGAACCTTTCCGTCCGGGAACCGAGGAGACGCCATGAAAAAGTCCGATGATGGTGAGAAGCTGGGCCGGCGCGAGTTGCTGCGCCGGGGCGCCTTGGCAGGGGTTGCCGCCGGGTTGCTGCCCTTTGCCGGAGGCGGCGCGGCCAGAGCGGAGGCCCAGGCCACGGTCAAACGCTACGTCCCTCTGGGCCGCACCGGTTTCAAGATTTCCGACATCTCGTTCGGCTCCAGCCGTCTCGACGCCGGTGAGGAGCGCCTGGTGCTGGATGCCCTTGATCGGGGCATCAACTACTTCGACACGGCCGAGAGCTACCGCGGCGGCGATTCCGAGATCACCATCGGCAATGCGCTCCGGGGCAAGCGAGACCAGGTCTTCATCGCCTCCAAGACCCACACCAGCGCAACGGAAACCAGGGCGTCGATGATGCGATCCCTCGAAGGCAGCCTCAAGCGGTTGCAGACGGACTACGTGGACGTCTACTTCACCCACGCGGTGAACGACGTGAGTCGGCTGAAGAACCCGCAATGGCACGAGTTCGTGGACGAGGCCAGGCAGCAGGGAAAGATCCGTTTCTCGGGCATTTCCGGTCACGCGGGGCGGCTCATCCAGTGCCTGGACCATGCCCTGGACCGGGATATGGTGGACGTCCTGCTCGTGGCCTACAACTTCGGCCAGGACCCGGCCTTCTACGAGCGTTTCACCCGGGGTTTCGATTTCATCGCGCGTCAGCCCGACCTCCCCCGTGTTCTCAGGAAGGCGAAGACGAAGAACGTGGGCGTCATCGCCATGAAGACCCTCATGGGCGCCCGTCTCAACGACATGCGGCCGTTCGAGAAGGACGGCGCCACCTATGCCCAGGCGGCGTTCCGCTGGGTGCTGTCCAATCCCGACGTGCACGCGCTGGTCATCTCCATGACCGACTCGGCGGTGGTCCGGGAGTACCTGGGGGCCTCGGGATGGACGACTGCGGCCCGCGGCGACTTCGAGTTGCTCAAGGGCTACGCGCGCATGAACGGGGCATCCTACTGCCGCCACGCCTGTAACGACTGCGAGAGCGCCTGTCCCTACGGCGTCCCCATCGCCGACGTGCTGAGGACCCGCATGTACGCCCGGGACTACCAGGACGAGAAGCTGGCGCGGAGCGAGTACGCCCTTCTCGGAGACGGCGCCGCGGCCTGCCTCACCTGCCCGACCCAGGCCTGCGCCGGCTCCTGCACCTACGGGCTCCCGGTGGAGAAGCTCACGGCCCCGACGCACCGGATGCTGACGCGAAGGGCCTGATCCGCGAGGGGTCCCGGCGAGAAGAACGGCGCCAGCCGCGCGGATTCCCAGGGAGCAGACTGCCGGTCACGAACGGTACTCCTCCTCCCGAGAACGCAGCCGTGATCGAAGCCGGTCCTGGTCGCCTGTCGGACTTGGCAAGAATCTACTGCGAGGCATGGAAATGGGTCCATTTTCAGTTGGATTTTCGTCAAATATTCCCGATATTTTCCTCAAATCCGCCTAAAAATGGCCTCCATTTCCATGCCTCTCGCTACGATTCGCCAAATCCGACAGGCTCCTGGCTCCCCGGGGAGAGGGCGCCCGAAGGGCGGGTGAGGGGAGCGTTCACCATTCCGGTCGCATCCTTTGCGGAGTCTCGTCATCGATACCGTCATCACCGGGGCCAACGGAGTGTTGGGGAAGGCGCTGATCCGACGGCTGGCGGAAATCCCGCATCCGGGCGGTGAACGGGTGCGCGCCCTGGTGAGAGGACGAGGGCAGGCCGCGGTTCTGGACGGTCTTCCGGTCAACGTCCTGCAGGTCGACTACGGTGACCCCGACTCGCTGGCGGATGCGGTAAAAGGCGCCGCCGCCGTCGTGCATCTGGCGGGCGCGCTTCAGCCGCGGAGCGGGGAGCGGCTCCACGAGGCCAATGCCGGCACCACCCGGAGCGTGGTCGCGGCCGCCAGGGCCGCCGGCGTCCGGAGGTTCGTCTACTTGAGCGCGCCGGGCGCGGAGCTTGCTTCACCCAACCAGTACCTGCGCTCCAAGGCCCTGGCGGAATCGGCCATACGCCGGGGCGGATTCCAGGCGGTGGTCTTCCGCGTCCCCATGGTGCTGGGGGCCGACACGCCTTCCGCGGGGACCCTTCTTCATCTGGCTGGCAGGAGAGTGGCGCCGTTGGTGCGCGGCGGCAGGGTGCGCATCCAACCGGTGGCGTTGGCGGACGTGACCGGCGCCATCCAGTGGGCCCTCGAGGTGGAGACTCCGCCTGTCCGCACCCTGGATCTCATGGGTCCGGACACCTTGACCTACGTCGAGTTGCTGCGCCGGGCATCGGCGCGCATCGGCCGCCGGCCGCTGGTCCTGGGCGTGCCCGGCTGGTTGGCGGAGGGAACGGCGGTCATGGCCGGGCGGCTGGGATGGGCTTGGAACCGGACCCTTTTCGATACGCTGTTCAACGAGCACCTGGGAGACGCCACGGAAATACGGAGGCTCCTGCCGTTTCCGCTGACGCCGGTGGACGACATGCTGAACGCACTATTGGCCCATGACCAAGGGAAGGGAACGTGAACGACTCCGTCAATCATGAAGCCACGGCTCCGCCCAGGAAGCAAAGCGTCCGGGCGCGGCTCATTCCGGCGGCGCTCACCATCGTCATCTTCGGGGTCATTTTCTGGCGCATTCCCTTTCCGGCCTTCCGGGAGGCGGTCTCCGGCGCGCGGCTGATCCCGTTCTTCGTTCTCATGGGCTCGTTCTCGCTGTGTTTCTTCCTTGCGGACTCCGCGGTGCTGACCGCGTTGATCCGCTGGTTTCACGGACCGATCCGCTACCGGGAGCTGCTGCCGGTGCGGGCGTCCACGTACATCGTTTCCATCTTCAACACGCAGCTCGCCCAGGCCGCGCTGGCGCTCTACCTCAACCGGCGGTTCAGGACGCCTCTGGGCGAGATCACCAGCACCGTGATCGTGCTCATCCTGCTGGAGGCCACCAACCTGATCTTCTTCGCCGCCGTGGGCTCGGCGGCCTTTCCCGGAGGGACGCCGGCGATCTTCTTCGCGCTGCCGGCGGTGCTGGCGCTGGTGTGGATCGCCGTCGTCGGCATCTCTCGCGGCCGGCTCGGGGCGCTGGGACGGCGGGTGGGCGGTAACGTGCTCTTGTCGACGTTCCGCCGGGTGCGGTTACCGCAGGCTCTGGCCATCCTCTGCCTCAAGGGGTCGGTGTTTTTCCTCTCCCTGCTGGTCCACGCCCAGGCGCTTACCTTCTTCGGCATCGAGATACCGTTGCTGCCGCTCCTGGCCTTTCTCCCCATCGTCTATCTCGTAGCCGCGTTGCCCGTCACCGTGGCTCATCTCGGCACCTCCCAGGCCGCCTGGATTTTCTTCTTCGGGGGGTATGCCGCGGAAGCGGACCTGCTTGCCTACAGCCTTGCCGCCCACCTGACGTTCATGCTGGCCAACGGCTCTTTCGGCCTGATCTTCCTGCCGCGGGTGTACGCCGATCTGTTCTCGAGAAGAGTTGAAAGAACGGACCGTTGAGCTTTGGGCTGCGGCGTGTTATCTGGTCAGAATGGTCAGGAGGAAACCATGACGCAAAACTGGCAAGTACAGGATGCCAAGGCGCGTTTCAGCGAGCTGGTGCGTGATGCTGCGGAGGAGGGCCCGCAGACCATTACGGTCCGAGGCCGCAGGGCGGCCGTGGTGCTGTCTGCGGACGACTATGACCGCCTGAAGCGCCCGCCTCCCTCGATGGCCGAGTTTCTGCGGGCCTCCGCCCGTGTGGGCGTGGAGCTGGACCTCGAGCGTGACAAGTCGCTGCCGCGTGAAATCGATCCGTGAGCTTTCTGATCGACACCTGCGCGCTGTCGGAACTACTCAAGCCGAGACCCTCGCGCGGGGTTTCGGAGTGGTTTCTGGAGACGCCGCAAACATCCATGTTCGTGAGTGTCCTGACGCTGGGCGAGATCCGAAAGGGGACCCTGATGCTCGGGGCAGGCCGTCGCCGAGCACGACTCGACGCGTGGCTGGAAAGGGAATTGCCGGCGTGGATGGAAGACCGCATTCTGCCGGTTGATGCGGACGTAGCGGATACGTGGGGTCGCATCATGGCCCGTCCCGAGAGGATCCTCGCGGTGGACGGTCTGATTGCCGCTACCGCGCTACGGTACCGCCTTACCGTGGTCACCCGCAACGAAGCCGACTTTGTCGCTACCGGCGTGGAGTTGCTGAATCCGTGGAAGTAGTGAGGCTTTCAGCGGCATGTCGGTGACGCCTTCACCGCCGACCTCGTTCATCCGCTCCCGCACCCAACGCCTTGCGGCGGCGGCAAGGGACCTCGGGCCGGACCGGCTCCGCCTGCTGGGCGTCGTCACCGGCGGGCACATCGCGATCCACTGGTTCCAGCAGTTGTTCCCGGTGGCGTTGCCGTTCATCAAGGCGGGACTGGGTCTGAGCGCGGTTCAGACGGGAGCGTTGGCGACGGCGCGCCAGTTCGGGCAGGGCACCCTCAATCTCCCGGCCGGCATGCTCGCCGACACGCTGCACCGACACCGGGACATGATCCTGGCATCGTCATTGGTCATGATGGGCGTGGCGTATCTGCTCTTCGGCAGCCGCGGCGGTTTCGGGGTAGCCTTCGCGGCCAGCGTGCTCATCGGATTCGGCACCGCCTTGTGGCATCCCACCGCGGCCGCCACCCTTACCGCCAAGTTCCCCGAGCGTCGGGGCACGGCCATGTCGGTGCATGGCACGGGTGCGACGTTGAGCGACAGCCTGGCGCCGTTGGCGCAGGGAGCCTTGCTGGCGGCGTTGCCCTGGGAGGGAATCCTCTGGTGGCAAATCGTGCCGGGTGTGTTCTTCGGCTTTCTCGTGTTGCGCGGCCTGCTCGGGATTTTCAGGCAGGAGGAGGCAATCCCGTCTCGCACCACGCGTTTCCGCGAAATGATTGCGCTGCTCGGGAACGGCTCGTTCGTGGCCATATCGGCCGCCAGGGGCTTCCTCACCATGGGACGCGTGGTGATCCTGACCTTTCTGCCCATCTATCTGGTCGAGGATTTGGGCTTCTCGGCCGAAGCGCTGGGCGTCTACATCATGCTGCTCCACGTGGTCGGTATCTTCTCCCAGACCCCCCTGGGCTATCTTTCCGATCGTTACGGCCGAAAGCCGGTGTTGGTCCCCTCGATGATCGCCTTGGGCGTTCTGTACCTGCTTCTGGCCGTCGCTCCGCCGGTGGTGGCTCTGACCCTTGTCATCACCGCCATGGGGACGTTTTTCTACACCCTGATGAACGTGCTTACGGCGGTGATCTCGGACGTGGCCGGCGCCAACGTGCAGGCGTCGTCCCAGGGGTTGACCACCGTGATTGCCCAGGTGGCGGTGCTGCCTACCCCGATCATCGCCGGTTATCTGGCCGACCACTACGGTCTGGGGTCGGCATTCGTGCTGGCCGGTGCGTTCGTCTTCGTGGCGGCGCTCTGTCTTGTACCGCTAAGGCTTTACAAGGGCCATCAGGGCACGCCATCGTAGGGATACGGGCAGGAGCCCGCGCCCACATCCCCCTCCGACCCCCCTCCGACCCCCTCTCCCTCCGGGAGAGGGATGGGGTGAGGGCGCCCCGCTGCAAGTGGCCCGTCGGGTACGGTAACGAATGGGAGGAGCAGGGCTATTGCGGCGCCCTCACCCGGCCTTCGGCCACCCTCTCCCGGAGGGAGAGGGGTTGGATTCGGGACCGGTCGCGCCGGCCTTCGATCACTATCAGGCGCGACCCCCGGACCAACGCAGATTGCGCGTGAACACCAGCGCCGTGTACACGAACACCCCGTTGCCCGCCCACCCGATCCAGCCAGACCATCGGCCAGCATCGAGCCAGACTGCCAGAGCCGTTCCGCCCACCAGCAGGTAGTACACCACGCCGGCGGCCTTTCCCGGACGGTCTTCCCGGAGCTGCGGCCGTCGCTCGGGCTGGAGGACGCCGTTCTGGTACAGGAACTGGGCCGCCAGTGCCATGACTCCCAGCGGCACCCAGTAGCCCACCAATCCCAGCCATGCCGCGGCCAGCAGAGCCGACGTATTGAACAGCATGTCCGCCAGCGCATCCAGCCATCCCCACTTGGCGCTGGCGGCTTCGGCCTTGCGGGCGAAGTAACCGTCCAGCAGGTCCGAGAACGCGGCCAGCAGGTAGAGGAGAAACAGCAGCGCACCGGAGGAGGCGGCGTCTCCCCGATGGGCTTCGACCATGAGGTAGACGAAGGGCACAGGGGCGGCAAAGCGCCCCAAGGTCAGGGCGTTGGCGAGCCCGCGGTAAAGGGCGGAAAGGGGTGCGCGCGACCTGCGGCTCAGTTCAGGGGCTCCATGACCGCGCCGCAGCCGTCGCATTTGCGGTTGGCCTCACTGTTCCAGAAGCGCTCGAAGATGGGCGGGAGCTGGGCCACGATGTCCGTGAGCTGCACCGATTCCTCGTAGATCTTGGCGTGGCAGTCGTCGCAGTACCACTGGAACCGATCAAGCTCGCCCTCGCGCCGCCGGCGCTCGATGACGAGGCCCACCGTGTCCGGGCGCCGCTGCGGCGAATGAGGCACCTTGGGGGGGAGCAGGAAGATCTCGCCGGCGCGGATGGAGACGTCCCGCGGCGCGCCGTCCTCCATGATCCTGAGCGTCATGTCGCCTTCGAGTTGATGGAAAAACTCTTCTCCCTCATCCACGTGGTAGTCCTTGCGGGTGTTGGGGCCGCCTACGACCATGACGATGAACTCGGTGTCCTCGTAGACCACCTGGTTGCCCACCGGCGGCTTGAGCAGGTGACGATGCTCGTCGATCCATTTGGCGAAGTTGAGGGGGGGTGTGATGAGGCTCATCTTCATGTCCTCCCTTGAAGCTCGAAACCCACGTCCCTTGTACCACGATACGATCCGGGAGGGAAGAATTTCGTGTGCATCGGGGCTGGCGGACCGCCGGACTCGTGGCCCTCACCTCAACCCTCTCCCAAGCGAGAGGGAGCATGCTTGCCGGCGGCCCAGTGGATGACGGCGTCCTGGGCTGCGTTCTCGGGCGCGGAACCGACCTTCCGGACCGCGGCTCGGGCCGCGGCCAGGGTCATGCCCAGGGCGAGCAGCACACATACGGAGAAGGTGCCGGTGCGGCCGATGCCGGCGGCGCAGTGCACGAGGATGGTCTCTCCTTCGGCCAGCCGCCGGGCAGTCTTCCCGGCCAGCTCCCGGAAGGCTTCCCGGTTCACGGGCGCCTCGAAGTCTTCGATGGGGAAGCTCTCGTGCGTCCACGGCGTCTTCCGCTCTTTCAGCGCGCGGGCGTACTGCGGCGACTTGTCCTGCAACTCCTCGGCCGGCACGAGGCAGATCACCCGAGCGATGCGGTGCTCGATGATGGCCTGCCACGCTTCCTCGAACACCTCGTAGCGTCCGGGCATGCTGCCCAGATACAGGCGTCCGGCCACGCCGTCGGGAAGCTTCACGGCTCGGTACATCGGTGCGCGTCCTGGGCGGCGGTCTCTCGTGGATGGGGTCGCACGTTGCCGGCGAGAATAATTACAGGGTGCGGCGCAGTTCGGCGGCGGTGTCGGCCAGTAGCCTGGCCTTGGCGAAGGCGAGGTCGCGGCTCACCGTCATGAGACCGCAGTCCGGCGCCAGCAGCAGCTTCTCCGGGTTGAGGTATCGGAGGACGTCACGGATGCGCGCCACCACCGATTCCACCGGCGGCGTCGGAACGTCGCTGGGGTCCACGCAGCCGAACATGACGAGCCGCTCCTTGCACACTTCGAGGATGGCCGGATCGTAGTTGCTGCGGGCGAATTCAACGGCAAAGCCGCCGATGTCGGTATCGAGCAGGAGCGGGAACAACTCCGGGTACTCGTACTCGTGCTGCAGGTCCTTGCCGCCGGGATAGCCGTAGCAGAGGTGGACGATGGTGGGGATGGTGATGCCCTCGATGCACCGGTCGAGGGCCCGGGCGCCGTAGGCCGCTACCTTTTCGTGGTAGCGGGTCATGGCGGGCTCGTCGATCTGGACCACGTCGGCGCCCGCGGCCTGAAGGTCGCGCAGCTCTTCGTTGAGGGCCGCGGCCACGTCCATGGCCATGGCGGCCTCATCGCCGTAGTGGTCGTCGAGGGTGCTGTCCACCACGGTCATGGGTCCGGGCACCGCCATCTTGACCGGCCGGTCCGTGCGCCCCTTGGCGAATCGGAGGTCCTCCACCACCGCCGGCTTCCGCCGCTTGAGGGCGCCGTACACGTGGGGCACCTGGTGCACGTCGTCGCGCCGCCGGTACACCCCCTTGGGCACACGGTTCACCGTGTCCACGCCTTCCAGCGAGTTCAGGACGTGGTCGATGAAGTGCGGCCGCCGCTGCTCGCCGTCGGTGACGAGGTCCAGGCCCGCCAGCTCCTGGTCGCGGATGGCCACACTGGTGGCGTCGTCAAGGCCTTCCCGGAGCAGTTCGCCCTCCAGGTTGAACGTCGTTTGGCTGCGCGTGGCATTGGCCAGCCACCTGGGTCGCGGAAAGCTGCCGATGGTGGTGGCGGCGATGGGCGGTAGTCGCATGGGTGAATCTCCGTTCGTGATGACCGATTCGGTCGGGATGGATCCTTCGGAGCGTCACGCGGTGCTCGGCGCCGGGGTCAACCGGGACGCCCGCGGCGAGATCTGCAGCACCAGCGCCGCGGCGATGAGCGCCATGGTGGCGCCCGCCAGGAACGCGTACTGGTACTCGCCGAACATGTCGTAAACCACGCCGGCGCCGTAGCCTGCAAGCGTCGCGCCGAGCTGGTGCGCCAGGAAGATCCAGCCGAAGATGCGCGCCACCGCGTGTCTGCCGAAGGTGTCCGCGGCGATGGCGGTGGTGGCGGGGCCGGTGGCGTACCAGTCGATGCCGTACACCGTGGCGAACAGGATCAGTCCGGGCAGGGTGTCCACGTAGGGTAGCAGGAACAGGGAGCAACCGCGCAGGAAGTAGGCCAGGGCCAGCACCTTGCGCGCGTCCACCTTGTCCACCAGCCAGCCGGCGCCCAGGGTGCCGATGAAGCTGATGCCGCCCATGACGCCGACGACCAGGCTGGCGGTCAAGAAGGGGATGCCCAGCTCCTCGACCACGTGAGGTATCAGGTGCAGGCCGATGAGCCCGTTGGCGGTCACGCCGCAGACGAAGAAGCCGCCGCTCAACAGCCAGAAGGTAGGGCTGTGGAAGGCGTCGCGAATGGGGGTGGCGGATGCCGGCGGCCCAGCCCCCGCGGCCCTGGCAGCCGCTCCGGTGTCGGCCGCCAGTCCGTAGCGTTCCAGGCCCACATCTTCCGGCTCGTCGCGCATCCACAGCGACACCAGCGTCATGAGGCCGAAGGCGACCGCGGCCATGAACAGCATGCTGCCGCGCCAGCCGGTGGCGACGATGACCAGCGTAAGCACGGGCAGAAAGACCATCTGGCCGGCGGCGTTGCCGTTGGTCAGGAGGCCGATGGTGACGCCGCGGTGCTTCACGAACCAGCGGTTGGCCACGGCCGCCGCCAGAACCGGGGTGGCGCTGGTGCCGAAGCCTACCACCAGCCCCCAGAACAACAGGAGCTGCCACCAATGCTGGATCAGCGCCGTTGCAACCAGACCCGTGGTCACCATCCCCAGGGAGTAGACCACCACCCGGCGGACGCCGTAGCGGTCCACCAGCCAGCCCGCCACCGGCGCGCCGACACCGAACAGCAGGAGGTTCAGGCTGCCCGGCCCGGACACCATGGCGCGGCCCCAACCGAACTCGGCTTCCAGCGGTTTGATCAGCAGCGTTGCCGCGGAGCGCGTGCCCGCGGCCGTGAGATTGACGCAGAAGGTCAGCGCCACGACGATCCAGCCGTAGAAGAAGGGCACCGAGAGGGGCGGTTGGCGCCGCGTCGCCACGGAAGGTCCGGCGAATCGCTAACCGAGCTGGTAGAAACGCCGGGCGTTGGCGTGCAGGATCGCCGCCTTGTCATCGTCCGTGAGCCGGGGATTTTCCCGCAGCTCCCGGATCTCTTCCTTAGCGGTGGCGTTGTTCACCTCGTGGGGGAAGTCGGAAGAGAAGATGAAGGGCTTGTTGCCGGCGATGCGGACCGCGAAGGGGAGCGTGAGCTCGTCGCCCTCCACGCCCACGAAGATCCGGCCGGCATCCACGTGCCCGAGGACGTAGTCGGTGACGGATTCCTTGTCCTTGAGCCTGAGAAAGCGCCCGTTGGGGTCGTACTGGATATGGCTACTCCAGGACCGCTCGAAGCGCTCCAGGCAGTTCACGAACCACGCGGCCCCGGCCTCCAGGAATCCGAAGCGGGCGTTGGGGTAGCGGTCGAGCACGCCGTTGAAGACGATGCCGGCGAAGTTGACCATCTGCCCGAAGGGGTGCCCCAGCGCGTTCACCGGCGCGTAGGGGCTCATGTCGTCCAGCCCCATGTTGTCGTGCACGCCGCCGTGGATGCCCAGGGCGCAGCCGAGCCGGTCGGCCTCCTCGTAGATGGGCCAGTAGCGCTCGTCGCCCAGGTGGTTCTGAAGCTGTCTGGCGCCGGTTCCCGGCAGCATGGCGCCGACGAAGTGCAGCTCCTCGACGATGCGGCGCAACTCCGCCACCGCTTCTTCGGGTTCGTGGAGGGGAATGAGACCCACGGCCTGGAAACGGGGGTTGCGGCCGGTGTACTCGTCATGGATCCAGTCATTGTAGGCCCGCGCCAACTCGATGGCCCAGTCGCGGCTCACCACCCGGCCGAAGGCCAGGCCGTTGGAAGGGTAGAGGACCGTCCGCTCGACGCCTACGTCCTCCAGGAAATCGAGCCAACCGTCGGGTCCCACCTTGGCAAAGGCCCCTTCCGGCACGAAGTGCCGGTTGGCGGCGTGCAGGTGGTCGTTGGGCGCGAAGGGACTGCGCATGGACCAGTTGCCCACGCGGTACTCCTGCGGCATCCTTTCCCAGATGGCTTCGTGGTCTTCAACCACGTGACCGTCGCCGTCCACGACCGACGCCTGATCTTGTAACGTGCTCACGGTTTGCCTCCCGTTCGTTCCTCACGCCGAAAACGACATTTGCCCGGTTGTGAAAGCCTTGTCTCCGTTCGTCCCGAGCCCTTCGACAAGCTCAGGACGGGCGTAGCGAAGTCGAAGGACGCCGTTCCGTGAACCATCGGAGTATCCCTACGCCCGGGCGCCTTCACCCAGCCGGTAGAACCGCTGGGCGTTGCGGAAGAGGATGGCGTCCTTGTCGTCGGCGGTCAGCTCCTCGTTCTCCTGCAGCTCCTGTAGTTCGTGCTTGCAGGTGGCGGCGTCCACCTCATGCGGGTAGTCGGACGAGAACAGGAACGGCTTGTTGCCCACCACCCGCACGGCCTCGGCGATGGACAGCTCGTCGCCCTCGACGCCCACGAAGATCCGGTCCTCGTCGATGTGGCGGCAGATGTAGTCGGTCATGTTCATGCCGTCGTCGAGTTGGAGGAAGCGCCCGCGCGGGTCGTACTGCACGTGGCTGGCCCAGGAGCCGGTGAAGCGCTCGATGCAGGTGAGCAGCCAGGCGCAGCCGGCCTCCAGGAAGCCGATGCGCAGCCCCGGAAACTTGTCCAGGACGCCGTTGAAGATGATGCCGGCGAAGCAGATCATCTGGCCCATGGGATGGCCCAGGGCGTTCACCGGCGCGTAGGGCGTCAGGTCGTCCATGAGCATGCCCTCGTGGCCGCCGCCGTGGATGCCGATGGCGCAGCCCAGCCGCTCCGCCTCCTTGTAGATGGGCCAATACCGCTCGGAGCCGAGATGGGGCATGTTGGCGCCGGTGGACGGCAGCATGCCGCCGCACAGGCCCAGATCCTCCACCATCCGGCGCAGCTCCTCGGCCGCGGCCTTGGGGTCCTGAAGCGGGATCAACCCCGTGGCCTGGAAGCGGGGGCTCTTGGCCACGTAGGTCTCGTGGATCCAGTTGTTGTAGGCCCGCGCCAGCTCGACGGCCCAGTCCCGGCTCACGATCTTGCCGAAGGCCAGTCCGGCGCTGGTGTAGAGCACGGTGGCGTCGATGCGCACGTCCTCAAGGAAGTCCTCCCAGCCCTCGGGCCCCACCACCGCGAAGGCGCCCTCCGGCGTGTAATGCCGGTTGGCCGAGTGCAGGTGGTCGATGGGTGGAAACGGGCTCTTGCCGCGGGCCTCGGAGAAGCTCCGTCCGACGTATTCCCGCGGCATGTGCCCGAGGATGGCCGCGATGTCCTCGACAACGTGTCCGTCGCCGTCGATGATCCGTTGAGGATTGGCTGAAGTCACTTCTTGTCCCCCTTGGAAATGGATTGGAGCGGTCCCGGGCGGTGGAACCCGTCTTTCGGGATTATCCGATCACCGCCGCCATGTCAATCTCACTTGAAGGAGGGCCAGGGATCACGCTCCATCCCTCGATCACAGCTTTCAGACTCATGTCCCCTTGGCCAAGGCTTCCTTTTGCATGTGCCGAGTGAAGCGCTACAATCCGCATATGGCCATGAGGCTGTCCAAAACCTATGATGCGTTCAAGGCCGCCGGTGTTTCGGATGACAAGGCGCGCGAGGCGGCGAAAGAAATCGCGGGATTCGAGTCTCGCTTGATTCGTCTGGAGGTTATGGTGGCTCTTATCCTCGCCGGCGTTGTCAGCTTGGTAGTCAAAACCTTCTTCACCTGATCCGAGATTCTTGCCCGACGACCACGTCGCGGCGATCTAGCGACGCTACCGTGCCATGGAGCCAACGCCTCCACGCCTCGCGCCGGCCCGTGCCGTCCGTCCCTTGAACGAGCTGCACCGGGAAGCCGCACGCCGCGAGCACGGACGCTTGCGCGGACTCGAACAGCGCGACGTTGGACGCCGGGAAATCCGGTCCCATCCGGGCCAACCGGAAGTCCCGGCGCGGCGCTTCCACTGTCGCCGCAACCCCTCGCCGTCGTTTCGACCACCGCTATGCCGCCGCTAAGCTGCTTCAGGTCGACGACGCCGTTGATTCAGATAACGGTGCCGGACGGTACGACGCCCGGCGCTGAAGTGTTGTTTATGCGGTAGACGACGTTGCCCGAAAAGTTGCGTCGGCCCGATGCCGGAGCGAGCATGACATAGGGTTGGCCGTAAAGTCCACGCACCGTCTTGTTGTCTCCGCCTTCCGACAGCGGCTTGATGCGGTCGCATTCGAGCCGTCCGGCGGCGCGATCACAGATGACGCAACAGTAGTTGTCGCGCTCGAAGACCGCCCGCCGGACACTTTGCCAGCGGTTCCCCCACATGAACCGCTGTCGGTGATACTTGCTCATTTGGGCTTTGAGTCGGATTCACGCTTTGACGGCTCTACCAATACGACCTTCTTGCCGTCGAAGACTGCCACAACCTGTTTTGGCTGCATTTTCTCCATCCAAAACACGGGCTCCGACCCACTGTCATCCCTACTGATTTTGTAGCCCTTCTTGCACAGTTGACGCACCACCCATCGCACGTGTTCATCACAATCACTCTCCGTCCACCGCACGAATGGATTATTCTTGGTGCCCGTCACCATGAAGGGCCGCAGGCACGTGATGGGAATCCGCTTCCCTCCGGCCAGCATTCCCAGCACAAAGAACAAGTCCGGGTTTGCAAGGCTCACCTTGGGTTCCTTCTTGCCCCATAGACTCTTGCGGCTGCGGTCAACCTTCATATCACCGTCCCCGAGAACAACGGCGCGGGCGAGCCTACTTCCCGGATGCCCGCCGCGATCACCGCTGCCCGTTCTTGTCGTACCTGATCACCGACAGCGCAATTGCCGCCGCGAGCATGGTGCTCCCCTTGCACTTCAGATCCCCGGTCAGAACCAGTTTCTGGAATGCTCTCACGTCATGCGAACCGTCCGCGAAGCAGCTCGCGCCCTGTCCGCGCCACATGACCGTTGCTTGCGGTATTCCGGCTTCCTCGAACGCCTGGCTTCGGCCCGTTGCGCCGCATCTTCCATGTACGATTCAGACTCGATCCGAGTTCGGGGTGGGCGGGGATTGAACCGCGAAGCGGCCAACCCTTCCGAATCCCTCGTTCGTCTTGCCCGCCTTCGCCCCGCCCATCTCCCCATGCAAACAGGAACACTTCACTGGCTTCGTACGGAACGGTCACTGGCTCCACCCCTCGCTCCGCCCTCTGTTCTCTTGCGGCCGAGGGTCAGCGAGAAGTCCGGCTTGCGGATGTACACGTGATTCGCCTTGTCCTGCCGGGTGAGTTCCCCCACCAATCGGACCAGGGGCGTGGCGGCGCTCAGGTACTCTCGCGGCGCGCCTCCGTCCGGCAACGCCTTCACCGCGTCCTCGCCGGCGAAGACCCACAGCAATAGCTCCTCGTCGGACACGTGGGTGGCGCCGAGCTGTTGCCGCACTTCCTGGATCGACGGCGCGGGCAGTTCCCAGTGCTCCCATTCCCTGGCCCGCGGGCGCCCGAGGATCCTGTCCTTGACCTCGGGGTCCATGTACTCCGCGCCCTCCTTGCCCCAGTAGCCCAAGGCGTACTGGATGGCCTGGTCGGTCACTTCCTTGTAGCGCTCGCCGGCGATGACGTTGATGGCCGCCTGGGTGCCCACGAACTGTGACAGCGGCGTCACCATGATGGGATAGCCGAACTCCTTGCGCACCTGGACGCATTCCTCCAGGATCGCGTCGAGCTTGTCACGCATGTCGATGAGCGCGAGTTGGTGGCGGAAGTTGGAGATCATGCCGCCCGGCACCTGGTGGGTGTACTGGGACTCGTCGTATTCCACCACCCGGCCTGCCGGCAGGTTGTCCCGCCTGGCGATGTAGTCGAGTTTCTCCGTCACCGGCCGCAGCACTTCCTCGTCGATGAGCGGGTTGTGCCCCATGGCCCGGAGGTTCCGCGCCACGTTGAAGATCGACGGCTGCGCCGAGCCGTTGGCCAGCGGCGGGATGCCCGTGTGCAGCGTCGTCAGGCCCATGTCCACGGCTTCGAGATAGCACAGCGGCGCCAGCCCGTTGTTGCAGTGGGCGTGGAATTCCACCGGCGTGTCGCCGATGTTCTCCAGCACGATGGGAATCAGGGTCCGGGCCCGCTCCAGGGTCAACAGGCCGCCCACGTCCTTGAAGCAGATTCGCACCGGGTTCATGGCCGCGGCTTCCCGGGCCTTCTGCGCGTAATACTCGTCGGTATGGCGCGGCGACACCGAGTAGATCAGGTTCACCACCGTGTCCATGCCGAGTTTTTTGAGCTCGGTCTTCTCCTCGTTGAATTCGTCGTAGTTGTTCCAGGAGTTGGAGGTGCGGGTGAGGGTGATGCCGTAGTCCATCACCCGCTTGATCATCAGCTCGAAGACGCACACGGGGATTTTCTCGATGAGCTTGAGCCCGCCGTGGAGCCTGAGCGGCGTCTTCCGGAAACGCTTCGTGCCCAGCCGGAACCAGTCCCAGGCGTTCTCCTTCTGCTCCCGCACCAGCTTCTTGAACATCACCGTGACGAAGAACTCCGCCGATTCGAACCCGGCCTCGTCGATATGCTCCGCCACCGCCAGCATGGCGTCCGTGCGCATGTTCAGCGCCCACAGGCTCTGGTTTCCGTCACGCACGGTGGTGTCGATGAAACGGACGTCGCTCATGTTCTGGCTCCCGGGAAACGCGGATGGGGTGTCACCGAATCATGCCCCGAGGGTAGAGAGGTGTCAACTTCACGCAGGGCTATCCGTTATCCCCGCCTTGACCCGGGATCCAGGCGGATCCCTTCCGCTCCGGGTCCCATCGCACCAGTGCACACGACCAGGAGGCTTGGCGGCGTGAAATCGCCCGTTCCCTGAGCGGGCGTTCGTATCACGAGCCCGCGAGACGCGCTCCATCCATGATTGACGACACCACCGAAGCCATCCTCTATGCCCTGGCCGCCGGCGTCATCTGGGGCGTTGTCCCCACCCTGCTCAAGAAGGGCATGACGGAATCGAGCGTCAGCATGGCGACGCTCATGACCCAGTACTGGTCCCTGGCGACCCTGGTGGCGGCGACCGCCTGGCGCGGGGAGTTCGTGGTGCCGGACTGGCCTCCCTTGCTCTCTTTCATGCTGACGGGCGTAGCCGCCTGCCTGGGGAAGGTCTTTCTCAACCTGGGCGTAGACAGCGTGGGGGCCTCCAAGTCGGTGACGGTGAAGAGTCAACCATGTCACCGCCACGGTGTTGCTGTTCACCGCCGGCCCTTCGTTGGGCATCCATGCCTGGCGGCGGGAGAGGGTGCCGCTCCAGAGCGCGGTGCTCTTCGGCATCGCCGGCGTCACCGAGGCCATCGCCTCGCTGTGCACCTACAAGGCGCTGTTGCTGGCCCCGGCGGTCCTGGTGGCGCCCATCTGGCGGATCTCGCCGCTGATCACCTTCGTCCTGTCCCACTTCA
Organism: uncultured Binatia bacterium (SeqCode); assembly: GCA_965214905.1. Taxonomy (GTDB): domain Bacteria; phylum Desulfobacterota; class Binatia; order UBA9968; family JAJDTQ01; genus JAJDTQ01. Next base: position 78,963 of record OZ243984.1, on the reverse strand, counting down.
CGCTCCGGGCGCTGGAGACCGTCACTCCGAGGGATGGCCTGGCCGCAGTCCTCATCGTCGCCGGCGTCTGGGTGCTCAGCCGCGGGGGATGAGCAGGGCCGGTGTGAAGGAGGTTCAACCAGGAAGATGCGAGGACGTGCCGGCAAGGCGCGATGACGAGCAGTGACGGGTATCATGCGAGGAAGAGCCACTCGTCCTGAATTGAACCTTGTATATCAGGCACTGTGGTGATAGATACGCGGCAATGGGTCTCCGATGAAATACTTGGACCGACGGTTGAGATCGTCCATCGAGGACACCCTTGCGGAGCAATCCGCAGTGGGCCTGCTCGGGCCGCGTCAGGTGGGCAAGACCACCTTGGCGCGCCGCATTGCGCGGGATCGTCAAGCCATTTATTTTGACCTGGAGAACCCCGAGGATCAGGCCGTGCTCAACGATCCCCGGGCCCAGCTTGCGGAGTATCGGGACCGGCTCGTGATCCTTGACGAAGTGCAACGTATGCCCGGTCTGTTTCAAGTCCTGCGCGGCTTGATTGACGAATATCGCCAGGCGAACCGGGGTGAAGGTCGTTTCCTGATCCTCGGTTCCTCGTCGCCCGATCGGCTGCGGCAGACGGCAGAGTCGCTGGCGGGGCGCATCGCCTACCGGGAACTCATGCCCTTCGACCTCCGCGAGATCGGGGAAGACGATGCCGGACGGCTGTGGCTGCGGGGAGGCTTTCCGGGGTCTTGGCTTGCCGCCGGCGAACGGGCCAGCTTCAGATGGCGGCGCGACTTCATCCGCACCTACCTCGAACGCGACGTCCCGTTATTCGACGCCAGGCTGCCGGCTGAGACCCTGCGCCGGCTGTGGACCATGCTCGCCCACACCCAGGGCGCACACTTCAACGCCGCGCGGCTGGCGTCCTCCCTCTCCCTTCACGTGCGCACGCTGCAACGCTACGTGGATCTTCTGGTGGACCTGCTGCTGGTCAGACGCTTGGCGCCTTGGTCCGGCAACGTCGGCAAGCGTCTCATGCAGGCGCCTCGCCTCTACCTGCGCGACAGCGGCGTCGCCCATGCCCTGTTGGGCCTGCGGACCCTGGAAGACGTGCTCGCGCATCCGGTTGCGGGCGGCAGTTGGGAGGGCTTCGTGATCGAGAACCTGCTGGCGGTCGCGCCTTCCTGGACGCAACCGTTCTACTATCGCACCCGCGCAGGCGCCGAAGTGGATCTGGTCCTGGAATTCGACCCCATGCGCCGCTGGGCCATCGAAATCAAGCGCTCGGTCAGCACCCCCGTGCCCTCCAAAGGCTTCCACATCGCCTGTGCGGACCTCAATGCCGCCCGGCGGATCGTCGTCTACGGCGGCGCGCGGCGCTTTCCCCAGGCGGGCGGCATCGAAACCCTCCCCTTGAGCCGCATGATGGAAGAGCTGGCCGCCGAGGCGGAGTAACTCGATCATCGTGGATGCCGGCAGCCGCTGGCCGTCCGTTCTGCCGGCGTTCCGCGTCACCGACCCGTGAAACGCGTGAGCGAGGTCGGCGCGAAGGAGGTCCAGCTCAGAAGACCGTAATAATAGAGGTGCACGACAAATTGTATTTGTGAGATAGGGATCAGGAGGCGGCAGTTTGGCGTTCCCAGAAGTCATCGAAGCGGTTGGAGAGGATGGCGCAACGGAGGGTGAGGCAGGGTCGCAGGAGGGGGCGTCGGTGCGGAGTTGGGCGAGGATGCGGGGGAGTTGGCCTTGGTCGAGTTTGAGGTGGACCCGGTGCTGACGATAGTTGCTAACGTGGAAGTTGCAGAATGAAGCTGGAAGGAGTACGGGATGAACATGCCCTTGGGTACGGTACAACATGCCCCTGGGTACGGTACGTATGGTGCGCCGATTGGTCCGAATGGTGGCGTTGTGTCTTGCCGCCACAGTGGCGACGGCGCCAATAGCACCCCCGGCGAAGGCTCAACGTCTCGACCGCGCGAAGTTGACCGGGAAGCTCGTTCCGGTTATCGGGGAGACCCTGCGATCGGTGGAACTGACGGTCCGTTCGCGCGCAACTCGGCGAAGCTGACGGTAACGGCGCGGGGGCAGTTGGACGAGCTCGGGGCAGCCCTTGCCGGGGGAGAAGCTACAGGCATTCGGTGATGTGCCCATTGCCCCATCGCCATCACCACCCATTGCCAATAGGAAGTCGTGCAGTCACCAGTCCAGCGCCACCACACTCGTTACCCAGTAGCCGAAGAACGCCTTCATATCGATGCCTTCGTTGCTCAGCAGCCGGTCCACCTGCTCAACGCCGTGCTTGAACCAGCTTTGCCCGGGACGGCCACGAGACGCTGGTGCTGTCCATGCTGACCGGCCACGGACGGGCGACGCCGCTAATGTGGCGCACGGTGCCGGCATCGACGCTGAAGGGTAACCAGAGGCGCTATGAGGAGGAGTTGCCGCGGGCGCTGCGCCAGGCGATGCCGCGGGGGTGAAGGTGACGGTGGTGACCGACCGCGGATTCGGCAACGGTGCGGTGATTCAGTGCCTGGAGGCGCCTGGCTTCGAGGACGTGCTGTGCATCCGCGGTGACTTCTACGTCACGAACGTGAGGGGCGAACGGCGCTTGGCATCGGATTGGGTGGGGGTGAAGGGGCGCTCGCGTACGTTGCGCGGGGCGACGGTGACCGAAGCGGCACGGGCGGTGGGCACGGTGGTGTGCGTGCACGCCAAGGCGATGGCCGAGCCGTGGTGCGTGGTGGCCAGCGAGGAGAAGGGGGCCACCCGCACCCTGATTCGCTACTACGCCAAGCGTTGGGGTATCGAGACGAGCTGTTGCGATGGCGCTGGCGGCCGCCGCACCACCGCGATCCGTTCGACCGCGTCCTGGTGGCCCAGGCTCGGATTGAAGGGTTGACGCTGGTGACGACCGACGCCGTGCTCGAAGCCTGCGATGTTCGCACGGTTCGCGTACCGTAGGGTTGCGCAGGCTTCATCCCGTTCGAGCGTTCCCTGAGCGGGCGTTCGTATCACGAGCCCGCGAGACGCGCTCCATCCATGATCGACGACACCACCGAAGCCATCCTCTATGCCCTGGCCGCCGGCGTCATCTGGGGCGTTGTCCCCACCCTGCTCAAGAAGGGCATGACGGACTCGAGCGTCAGCATGGCGACGCTCATGACCCAGTACTGGTCCCTGGCGACCCTGGTGGCGGCGACCGCCTGGCGCGGGGAGTTCGTGGTGCTGGACTGGCCTCCCTTGCTCTCTTTCATGCTGACGGGCGTAGCCGCCTGCCTGGGGAAGGTCTTTCTCAACCTGGGCATAGACAGCGTGGGGGCCTCCAAGTCGGTGACGGTGAAGAACTCCTCGCCGCTCATCACCGTGCTGCTCGGATGGGCGCTCCTGGGCGAGCATGTGGGCTGGGAGATCGGCGCCGGGGTGGTGGTGATCGTGGTCGGTGTGCTGTTGCTGACGGTGAGCCCGCTCGAAGGGGAGGAAGCCCCCAACCGGCTGGTCTATTTCATGTACCCGCTACTGTCTTCGTTGGCCTTCGGGATCAATCCGATCTTCAAGAAATGGGGACTCGTGGCCGCCGCGGTGCCGGCCCTGGGGACGCTCGTCAACCATATCACCGCCACGGTGTTGCTGTTCACCGCCGGCCCTTCGTTGGGCATCCATGCCTGGCGGCGGGAGAGGGTGCCGCTCCAGAGCGCAGTGCTCTTCGGCATCGCCGGCGTCACCGAAGCCATCGCCTCGCTGTGCACCTACAAGGCGCTGTTGCTGGCCCCGGCGGTCCTGGTGGCGCCCATCTGGCGGATCTCGCCGCTGATCACCTTCGCCCTGTCCCACTTCACGCTCCGGGCGCTGGAGACCGTCACTCCGAGGGATGGCCTGGCCGCAGTCCTCATCGTCGCCGGCGTCTGGGTGCTCAGCCACGGGGGATGAGCAGGGCCGGTGTGAAGGAGGTTCAACCAGGAAGATGCGAGGGCATGCCGGCAAGGCGCGATGACGAGCAGTGGCGGGTACCATGCGAGGAAGATTCACTGCGAGGAAGATTCACCTGCTTTGACTTGGTCATGACTAAGTCATATATTGCGGAGATGAAAACCGCCACCATACATCAGACCAAGACACACCTGTCGCGGATGTTGAAGGAGGTCCAGGGGGGTGAGACCATCGTCATACTCAACGGCTCTACGCCGGTGGCCCAACTGACGTCCGTCGAGGCGCGACCGGTACGCCGCCCCAAGGTCGGCGCCCGGACGTCTCCACCCGTGCACTACGCCGCCGATGCGTTCCAGCCGCTCACCGACGACCAACTCGGGAAATGGGGGCTTTGACCCGTTACCTGTTGGATACCTGTACGCTGATCTGGCTGTCCTCGGAGCCCGAGAAGCTTTCTCCCACATCGGTGCAAGCCATCGAGGCTTCCGATTCGGTACTCCTTTGGAGCGACGTTTCGGCGCTGGAGATCGCGCTCAAGTGGAGCGCCGGTAAGCTCGTCCTTCCCGATCCGCCGTGCCACTGGCTGGAACGCCAGATCGACACCTGGGGTCTGGATTGTCTGGGCCTGAGGCGGGCCGACATCTATCGCGCATCCGAACTGCCCGCCTATCACCGCGATCCGTTCGATCGCCTTTTGGTTGCGTCGGCTCTCGGCGCCGGCGCCACGGTCCTCACGCCGGACGAAGCCATCCGGCAGTACCCGGTCAGCTCTCGTTGGTAAGGCTCGGCCCCTCTCGGTATTCCCGTCGAGCCCGGGACCGCGACCATCCGGCGCATTCCGCGGCGCGAATCCAGGGCGCCGGCTTCCGCCTTTGGGGCAATCCGGGTTCGATGTGTGATGAAGCCAACGATTTCCGAGGGATGAAGGCCCGGTTCCACGCGCGTTTTCGCGAGCATCCCGCACCAGTGGTACACAAACGTACACAAACACGACTTTGCCGATTACGCCGTTGACAAACCGGCGCGGTATCTCAAACCTTATGGATCATCGAGGAGGTGACGGATGGCGGTTTCAGCCTTCGAGTACAGCAATCCGCGCGTGGAGCGAATCGTTTTCGGCCGCGGGGTGGTGAAGCAGTTGGCGGACGAGGTCCGGCGCCTGGGCGCGGGGCGGGTGTTCGTGGTGACCTCGCCGTCCATCGCCCGGTCGTATCTGCTGGATGCGGTGCGGTCGGCCCTGGGCGACCTCTGCGTGGGGGTGTTCGACACGGTGAAGCCGCATTCGCCCACGGATTCCATCGCGGTGGCGGCGAAGCAGGCGACCGACGCGGCGACGGACGCGTTCGTGAGCGTGGGCGGGGGCAGTTCCATCGACACCGCCAAGGGCATGGCCGCGCTCATGGCCGAGGGCCGTCCGCTGAAGGACCTGGCCACCCATTTCATCCCGCCCGACAAGAAGGAAGTGCCGGACATGCCGGCGCCCAAGCTGCCGCACATCGCCATTCCGACGACGTTCTCCGGCGGCGAGTACAGCTATTCCGCGGGCTTGGCGGAAGGGGGCCACAAGCTCATCCTGGCCGATCCCAAGATGTCGCCGCGGGTGGTGATGCTGGATCCGGAGGCCGCACAGACCGCCCCTGCCAGGCTCCTGGCGGCTTCGGGCATGAACGCCCTGGCCCACTGCGTGGAGGCCATCTACTCGACCCAGACCCAGATCCTGAGCCAGGCCTATTGCCTGGCGGCGGTGGGCCCCATCGCCGCCTGCCTGCCACGGCTGGTGGCGGACATGAACGACCTCGAAGCCATCGGCGAGATGCAGGTGGCTGCGTGTCTTTCCAGCATGGGGGTCTACAGCGCCTGGACCGGCATTCATCACGGTATGGTCCACGTCATCGGCGGCCGGTTCACCGTGCCCCACGCCAACATCCACGCACTGATGCTCCCCTACGCCATGCGCTGGAACCTGGACGGCACGACCGAAGCCATGGCCCGCATCGCCCGGGCCATGGGCGTCAGCGAACCGGACGACGTCAAGGCCGCGGCCGAAGCGCCGGAGGTGGTTTACGGCATGAACGTCAGGATGGGCCTGCCCCTGCGGCTGCGGGACCTGGAGATCCCCCGGGACGCGCTGCCGTCCCTGGCCGAGGCGGCGCTGGACGACATCAGCACCCACAACAACCCCAAGAAGATCCACTCGGCGTCACAGGTGCTGGAGTGCCTGGAAATGGCCTGGTAGGGAGCGCGGGCCTGCAACCCGTTCGTGGGCAGGCACATCAGGATGGTCGGCGCCCGTTCGAGGGACGGTGCGGATGCCGAACGGAGCGCGGGCCTGCCGGCATGCACCCTTCGACCTGGCTTCGCTACGCTCGGGGCGAACGGAAAGGGTGAGCTTTCTCGGGAAAGCGAACGCAAACGGGAACGGTGGCGCTCAGGACACCAGGAGGCGGGGGTTGTGCTTCATCGCGGTCTCGATGTCCTCTCGCGGGATTCTCTGATGGAGGAGCCCCGCCGCCAGGTTGTGCAGTCCTTCCGCCGGGCTCACGCGATCCACCTGCCCGACGTCGGTGGACAGTATCGTCCGGTTCGCTCCTGTCTCCCTGAAGATTGCCGCGGTGTCGGCGAACGACACCAGGCCCAGGTCCACCAGGATGTAGCTCAGCTCGATGTAGGCGCCGGCGGCGGACAGCTCCGCAAGTTCCCGGACGTCCAGGGCCGGGGGGTCGTAGCAGGGGTGGGTGATGATGACCTTCCGAACGCCCAGGACGTCGGCGCGCTCCACCACGTAGAACACCTCGTCCCGGCCCGCGTGCCCGGTGGCCAGCGTCAGGTCGTGGTCGGCCACGAGCCGCAGCACATCATCCAGCGCCGGCCGCAGCCCGGTGGCGAGCACGTTGATGGGCTCCACCTGGTGAATGGGCCGAGCCAGGCTCGACACGGCGCCGCCGCACCACTCGGGCGGGATGTCGTATCGTTCCCCTTCGTGACGTCGTGCCGCGAGATGGGCGGCGGCGTGGACGGTGGGCAGCCACACCACCTTGAGACAGGGCTCGCCGTCCAGCGACGGGCCGAGGGCCCCCCGCACCGCCGCGGGATTGATGCCGCCGACATAGTGGTTGAGCACCACCGAGCCGTGCAGACGGACGCCGGTCACGTCGTAGGCCATCTGCGCCCAGCTTCCGGTGGCGGCCATGTGCGACTTGAGCACGGCCCCCGCCAATCCGGACTCCTGCACGTGCCGGGCCAGCGACACCGCGTCGAAACGGCGCGGGATCCCCTCGGGCCCGCAGTGCACGTGCAGGTCCACCGCGCCGGTGACATCGTACTTCATGTCGGGTACGGAAGGGCTCATGACAGCCCCTTCATTTCCCGGTCAAAGGTGCCCGCGCCGATACCGCGACAACCGTAGGCAGGCCGTGCCGACAATCTACCATCTTCCTTTGCCTTCTTCCTCTGCCCATCTTTGACACAGGTTTCAAAAGGTCTTTCCTGTTCGAGGAGTTGGCGGGGCAAAATTCAGGTATTCGGACAATCATCTTTCGGATCCCTCCTGGCGCCCTCACTCCGACCCCTCCCGGAGGGAGAGGGGAGCTTCGACCCGGCGTGGCGAGCGTCGCTTCATGCCGTGCCGCAGACGTCCAGAGCGGTGTGGGCCAGCACCTCGGCGCACTGCGCCATCTCGCTGATGAAGATGTAGCCGCCGTCCGGGCCGGGGTCCAGGAAGCCGCCGCCGGGGCCGTAGTGGAGGCAGGGGATGCCGTGCTTCCAGAGCCAGCAGCTATCGCCGGCCGAGTAGGACATGGGCAGGTGGGCGCCGATGAGGTTGGGCGGCGATCCGGTGACCTGCTCGTGGTTCCTGGCTACCGCCTGCACGATGGGCGTATCCGCCGGAACGTCCAACGGGTCCATCACCAGCCGCCGGCAACCCTTGAAGAAGGCCGGCGGCGGGATTTCGATGGCGTAGTCGAAGCGCGGGTCGCCGTCCTTCAGGGGATCGAGGGCGCGCCTCACGTCGGCGATGACCGAGTCCGCGCTCTGGCCCGGCACGAAGTGGACGTCCACGATGATGGTGCACAGGTCGGGCACGTAGGGCGGCTCGGTCAGCACGTAGCCGTCGCCCCGGCCGCCGATGATGCTGCCCACGTTGAGGCGGGGCAGGGCAGGCAGGTCGGCTCGGGGGGTATAGGTGAACTCCACGTTGCGCAGGGCGTCGACGATCCGGGTCATCTGCTCCACGGCGTTCACCGTCTCCTCGATCTTGCTCACGTGTCCGGTGACGCCGTAGGCGTGGACGGCGAAATGGACGATGCCGCCGTGCACGGTGACGAGATTACCCAGGCCGAAGGGCTCCGGCAGCACCGCCACGTCGGTGCGAAGGCCGCTTTCCATGAGAAAGTGCGTGCCTTCGCCGCCCTGGGTCTCGCCGACCACGCAGGCCAGCACCAGATCTCCGCGCAACCGCACCCCCGCCTGTCGCACGGCCTCGGCCGCGGCGATCATGGAGGCGACCCCGCCCTTCATGTTCTGCACCCCGTGGCCGTAGAGGCGGTCGCCCTCCACCACCGGCGTCCACGGGTCCCGCTTGCCGCCGCGGGTGAGGGAGTTGATGTCGATGTGGCCGTTGAACATCAGGCTCGGGCCGCCGCCCGCGCCCTTGAGCGTGGCGATGGTCTGGTGACGGCCGGGTTCGACTTCCTGCAGCGCCACTTCGTAGCCGCGCGCAGAGAGGTAGTCGCGCAGGAACAGCGCCACCGGGGTCTCGTCGGGGCAGAAGCTCGGGATCCTGATGAGTTCTCCGGCCAGGTCCACGAGGGCGGCCGGGTCCGGCTTGATCTCGGGCGTCGTCACGGTTCGTCCTTCGACTTCGCTTCGCCACGCCGGTCCCGAGCTTGCCCAAGGCTCGGGACCGGTGTGTCCGAGGGTTGCATCGGCCCAGCGCGGTTCCCGTCCTCCCGCATCACCTTCACTGGCCGTCCGCGCCGGACCCGGTCAGCCGCAGCACCATGCCGGCCATGAGCATGGCGCCGTGGGCCAGGGCCCTTTCGTCCACGTCGAAGGCGGCGGTGTGATGGCCCGTGGGGGAGCTGCCGCCCAGCAGGAAATAGAGGGACTTGCCGCCGCGCTCCTGGACCCGGCGCATGAAGTAGGTGGCGTCCTCGCCCCCGCCCAGGGGCCGGGCGTCGTGAATGCGGAAGTCCACGGGCGACGACCCGGCCACCCAGGCCAGGTGGTCCTTCATCTCGCCGTCCGACTTCGCGCCGATGGTGCGGCCGGTGATCTCGGTGCCGACCTCGACCCCCTGCAGCGTGGCCGCGCCCGACAGGCAGCGCCGGGCGCCTTCCTCCATGAGCTCGCAGATCTTGTCGGTGCCGCCCCGCACCTCGTACTTCATGTGGGCGTCGGACGGCACCACGTTGGTGCCGGTGCCGCCGTTCAGCACGCCGACGTTGACGAAGGTGGCGCCCTGGCCGTTTCGGGGCAGGGCGTGCAGCGCCAGGGTGGCCTGGCAGGCCGCCAAAAGCGCATTGCGGCCCCGTTCCGGGGCGCCGCCGGCATGGGAGGCGACGCCGCGGAAGCGCGCTTCCATCTTGACGGAGGACAGGAAATGGGTGGCCTCCAGGGCCACTTCCCCCAACCGCAGGGCCGGCCCGCCCATGTGCAGGCAGGCGAAGTAGTCGGCGTCGTCCACCACCCCCGCCTCCACCATGGGATGGGCGCCGCGGCCGCCTTCCTCCGCCGGCTGGAACAAGAGCTTGACGCGGCCGCGCCAGTCCGGGTCTTCCGCCAGCAGCTCGGCCGCGCCCAGGCCGATGGCGACGTGGGCGTCGTGTCCGCAGGCGTGCATGACCGCGGGTTTCCCCGAAGCGAACCCCTGGGCCACCGGCTGATGCGCCGCGTCGGTGGACTCGGACACCTCGGTGGCGTCCATGTCGAAGCGCAGCGCCACGGTGGGACCGTCGCCCCGTTCCAGGATACCCACGGCGCCGGGGACTTCGATGCCCCGGGCCAGGTCGCCCGCCTGGGCCCGGCTCTCCTTCACCACCGCGTCCTCGGGCCATCCGCGTACCGCGTCCGGATGGACGCAGTCGGTTCCCGTCTCTACACGGTATCCCAGCTCCCGCAGCCGGTTCACGACGATGCCGGTGGTGCGGAACTCGGTCCAGCCGGCCTCCGGGTGGCGGTGAAGGCTGCGCCGGGTGTCGGTCATGGCGGACAGCTTGCGCTCGGATTGCCGGGCAAGCTCCTTCAGGTGTTCAGTGATGTTCTCGGCCATGGGGCCTTCATAACGCCCGAGCGGGAAGGAAGCAACGGAGACCGGAGGCGCCGTGCGGGTTCGACACTAGTCCTCCCGAGCGATCTCCACGACGCGTTTTCGTTGTTCCTGGGTGCCCAGGGGCATGAGCAAGGGAAGGTCGAGGCCACCTCGGACGAATTCGTCCAGGCGCCGGCGGCATTCATGCGGGGTGCCGGTCACCGAGTGGGCGTGGACCACCTCGTCGCTGATGAGGTTCTTGGCCTCGTCCCATGCCCGCCGGCCGATGGCGTCCGCCAGCCGGTCCTGGTCCACTGCGCCGCCGCCCAACCGGAGGTTCTCGGCGTGATGCCTGTTGCGGAAGATGTAGGCCAGGAAGGTCTTGGTGGCGTCCAGGGCTTCCCGCGGGTCGTCGGAAACCGAGGCTGCGATGAAGCCGGCGACCGTCCGTCCGCCGGCTGCGCCGGCCCGCGCCGCTCCCGCCTCCACCTCCTCGACGCAGCGCCGGATGTAGGCCGGCGTGCAGCCCGCGGACAGCAGCACGCCGTCCGCGGTCTCGCCGGCCAGCCGCAGCATCCGGGGCCGGACTGCGGTCATGTAGATGGGGATCCCGGTCTGTGGCGTGAGCCCCATGCGCGCCCCGTGCATGGTGAAGACCTCACCCTGGAACTCGACCGTCTCGCCGGCCAGGAGCCGGCGCAGCAGCGTCATGTACTCGCGCATGGTCCTGAGCATCCGGTCCGCCTCGATACCGATCTCCCTGAGCGCGGTGGGGTTGGCCGTCCCCGCCGTGGCCGCCACCCGTCCGGGGGCGAACTCTTCCATGGTCGCCAGGGACATGGCCGTCACCATGGGGTGCCGCGAGTAGGGGCTCAGCGGCGCCGGGTTGACCTTTATCCGCGGCGTGCGGGCGAGAAAGGCCATGGCCGAGGCGATGGAGTCCCTGAAGCAGATGTGGTCGGACATCCAGATGGAGTCCATACCGATGTCGTCGGCCAGTCGAGCCAGCTCGATCATTTCCTGGATCGAGTAGAAGCCGTCGAAGCACAAGCCTGCGTGCATGACGCGACAGGTTAGATGAAAGCCGGCGGGAATAAAAGACAAGCGGCGGGATCTTTCGCACCCCGCACCGTGCCGGGAGTGACGTATTCGGGGAATCCTTGCCGGTGACGTGGTGAAGCGTCGGTGCAGCAGCAAGCGTCAGTGCAGCAGCCTATGGGAAACCGCTCTCGAGGATGGCCTGGAGTTCCGTGGCGTCCACACCCTCCAGCCCCATTCGCGCCAGGGTGAGGCCGTCGCGGCGGTAGTCGGTGCGGTTCATCTCCGAGGCCAGGGTGATGAGCGCCTGGATGACGGGAGTCCCGATTCCCAGCAGGGCCGCGAGTTCGGCCATGGGCACGAGGCCGTAGCCTACGTCCTCGTGGACGTAGCGGTGGTCATGGGTCCGGGGCGCCGCGATGGTCTTGTTGGGCTCGCTCTCCTGCGCGGCCTGGAAGACGGAGCCGCTTTCCAGGGCAGCGTCGGAGGTGAGGCCGGCGGCGTGAAAGATCTCCACGAAAGTGCGTGGCGGCAGCCCCAGCGCGCGCACGATGGCCAGGCGTTCCCGGTCCACTCCCTCGATGATCCGCGCCACCGCGGGCGAGAGGGCCTGCCGATAGAACAACAGTTCCCCGGCGTGCTGCTCGACCCAGCCGGCGTTTCCCACCATGCCCGCGGGATGCATGATGGCGTTGATGTTGGACAGGCCCGTCTCCAGCGCGTTCCTGGCGGGCAAGATGTCGGGGAACACCGCCGCGATCTCGGGCAGGATATTCGGGCCCAGCTCGGCCGGGAACGCCGCGCACCCGAGCTTGGCGGTGCGCCGGTAGATTTCCACCCGCGCCGGTCCGGCCATGCGGCAGATGCAGGTGAGGGTCACGGTCTCGCAGCACCGGACGGGGACGCCGCGCCCCGCCCGGTGCAGCTCGTGCACGAAATGCAGGCTGCCCCCGGTCTGTCCGGGGTTCAAGTGCACGATCTGACTTTCGGTGAGGAGCGGCGCCAAGGCGCGGGCCATGGAGGCGTGGGCGACGGCGGGGACGGCGATGGTGACGAGATCCGCTCCGGCCACGGCTTCGGCCAGCGCCGAGGTAACGAGGCAGGGCCGCCCGAAGGTCTCCTGTCCGTGCTCCACCAGCGCGATTCCGCCGCGCCGCAGGATCGGCTCCAGGGTTTTCTCCGAACGGGAATAGAGCCGGGTCTCGAATCCTCGGATCGCGAGATCCGCCGCCGTCGCGCACCCGCCGTTGCCTGCCCCCAGAACGGCTACGGTCTCGATGCTCATGGTAAAAGAGGCGCCGCCCGCACACCGTCATGGCCAAGAGCGTTTGGAATCTCCATCCCTACCCCCTGTCCAACCGGTACCGCTCCACCTTGTCTTCGTCCAGCTCGATGCCGAGGCCCGGGCGGTGCGAGACCTTGACGGCGCCGTCGGCGAACTCGAACGGCTCCGTAACGATGTCGTCCTTGTAGTAGATGCCGGCGATGCGTCCCGAAGCCTCGGCGTCCGGGACCGTGACCGGGATGACGCAGGCCAGATTCACCGCTGCGGTGGAGGCCGCCAGATGGACGTTGGCGGCGTTGCCCACGCCCATCTCCACGGAGCCGTTGACGTTGCACGGGAACCCCGCGGCTTCGGCGATGGCGGCCACCTTCTTGGCCTTGAGCAGGCCGCCGGGCTTGGTGGCGTATAGGGAGATGATGTCCGCGGCCTTCTTTTCGATGATCTCCAGGATGTCCCAAGTGGTCCAGGCGCTCTCGTCGGCCATGATCGGCGTGTCCACCCGCCGGGTCACCTCGGCCATGGCGTCGAGGCCCTCCACCGGCTGTTCCATATAGAGGATGTTGTACGGCTCCATCGCCTTCGTCACCCGTACCGCCTCCTTGGCCGACCGGTAGCCGTTGTTGGCGTCCACCGTGAGGTTCATGTCCGGCCCCAGGGCCTCGCGGACGCGGCGCAGCAGCTCGATGTCCCGTTTCGGCTCCACCCCGCCCTTGAGCTTGATGGTCTTGATGCCTTCCGCCTTGACCCGCTGCACCTCGGCCACGGCCTCGTCCATGTCCATGAGACCGATGCTGTGGGAGATGGGAACCGACTCCTGGTACAGCCCGCCCAGAAGCTGGTAGGCCGGCACCCCCGCGGCCTTTCCCGCCAGGTCGTAGAGCGCCACGTCGATGGCCGCCTTGGAGTAGGGATATCCCTTGACGGCCTGGTCCATCAGGGTATGGAGCCATTCGATGCGGCGGGGGTCCTGGCCCACGATGCTCGGCGCCAGGATGTCCCGGATCACGCCGGCCACGGAGGCGGGCGTCTCGCCGTAGTAGCGCATGTGGTCGCCGCCCCAATCCTTGAGCGCCGGGGCCTCGCCCACACCGGTCCAGCCGTCGTCGGTGGTGAGCTTGACCAGCAGGTAGACCCCGATGGGTGTCTTCAGGTTGGCCCACTGGTGGACCCGGCGCGTGGGCAGCCTGACGGGAATGGTTTCGATGGATTGGATCTTCATCTTCGTGCTCCGCTTCCAGGTAACTGCGAGCATGCGCCCTTCGACAAGCTCAGGACAGGCAAAGCTTGTCGAAGGACGCCATGACGACTGTCGGAGTTGCCTCGAGGAACCGCTAGCCGATTCGAATCAGCTCGTCGGTGGCGGTGGCGTCCGACAGCAGCTCGCAGCCGTCCCGGGTCACCAGCAGCATGTCCTTGTTCTGAAGCCCCATGCGGCCGGGAATGTAGACCAACGGCTCGATCGCCACCACCATGCCTTCCTCCAATACCTTCTCGCCGTACCGCCCCAGATAGGGTTCTTCATGCAGGAACACGCCGATGCCGTGGCCCACGAAGCTGATGGGCTCCAGGCCCAGCTCGTCGAATTTCTCCAGGAAACGCTGGTACACGGTCCTGGCATGGACGCCGGGCTCGATGAGGTTCATGACCAGGTACTTGCACTCGATCAGGTTGTCCCAGATGCGCGCCTGCTCCTCGGTGGGCGCGCCCACCACCGCGGTGCGGCAGACCCCGGCGTGGTACCCGTCCAGGACGCCGAAGATCTCCATGCGGATCAGATCCCCCTCCTGAAGCGCCCGGTGGGTGGGGCCCACGTTGGGGAACTGGCTGCGCTCTCCGGAGGCGATGATCATGAGCTTGAAGTCCTGGGCCCCGCCGGAAAAAATCCGTCCGGTCAGCTCGCCCGCCATCTCCAGCTCGGTCATGCCCGGGCGGGCATGCGCCAGGGTCTCGCCGATGGCCCGGTCCGTGATGCGGCTCAGGGAGCGCAGGAGCCCGATCTCCCGTGCGGTCTTGACCTGCCGGAGGTCACGAAAGATCGCGTCCACAGGGAGAAACTCGGCCTTGGGCATGAGGCCGCGGAGCGTGGCGAAGTCTCCGGCGGGAAGATATTCCATTTCCACGCCTACGGCGCCCCCGGCCAGACCCCGGTCCTCCAGGGCGGCGGCCGCTTCCCGCATCGGATCGTCCGTGAACTCCCGGTAGACCCGGACGTCATCGAAGGCGGTGTGAGCCTTGACCGTGGTCTCCTCCATGTCGATGGTCACCATGGTGGTGTAGCCGGACTGCTCCACGATGCACAGGGCGTGACGCCAGCGCATGAGAAGCTGGGAGGGCACCACGAACCCCGTGGTGTAGGCGAGATTTTCCGGCGAGCCGGCGATGAGGGCGTCGAGCCCCCGTTCCTTCATCACCTGCCGCTGCCTTGCAATGATCTCGTCGTCCATGGCGTATTCCTCTGCCGCTCATCGGACAGGCTTGGGAGCATACCGGTAGGCTCGAGATCATCGACAGCAAGCGTTGGTCCGGTGGACAAGGCCGCTACCGTCTTCCCAACAGCAGCCGCATGAAGATGAGCGCCACTATCGTGATGGCCGGGCCGAGCCAATCGCCGTGGCTGTCCAGTATCCGGGCCGCGGACTCGGATGTGGCGACGGAGATGCCCACGCCTCCTGCCGCCACCAACAGGCTCACGGCACTCCCCAACCACCGGTATTGCTCGTCCCGGACCACTCTGCGCATCCGTTCGGTAACGGCGCCTTGAGCCAGTTCTTCCCGGACCACTCCGCGCATCTGCTCGATAACGGCGCCTTGGGCCAGTTCTTCCCGGACCACCCCGCGCATCTGCTCGATAACGGCGCCCTGAGCCAGTTCTTCCCGGACCACTCCGCGCATCTGCTCGATAACGGCGCCTTGAGCCAGTTCTTCCCGGACCACTCCGCGCATCTGCTCGGTAACGGCGCCTTGAGCCAGCTCTTCCCGGACCACTCCGCGCATCTGCTCGGTAACGGCGCCCTGAGCCAGCTCTTCCCGGATCACTCCGCGCATCCGTTCGGTAACGGCGCCTTGAGCCAGCTCTTCCCGGACCACCTGCCGGATTTGATCGGTCAAGCCGCTTTGGGCATCGCTGATTCTCTCCACTTCGCGTTCGAGTCGCGTGATGGATTCCCGGATTTCGGCGTATTCATTGGTGATGGACTGGAACTGATTGTCGATCGTCTTGAGCCGTGTGCCGAGGGCGCTCCAGGGAAACCCCGAGCGGATCACTCGATCCAACATTGCCTCGGGACCTTCATCGGTGGTCGAGTCTTCCCAATCAATCGGGCGCATGCCCACCGGGGCGCCGGAACGCTCCGAGCGCACGTAACCCTCCTTGTCCTGGTAGGCGCCCCGGTAGAGGTTTTCGGGCCGCTCCCCTTTTTCCAGTTTGAAGATGGCCAGCCTGAACAGCCGCTCCTTGAAAACGAAGCGGCGTTCTTCACTCGACGAATTGCTCAAGGTCCAGTTGAGCGTTCCACGGTAACCGGCGTCAACCTGCGTCGTCGGCGCTACCACTCCTTCCCGCTGAAGATCGGTCGTCGGACTGATCAGGGCGTGCAGGTCGCGGTCGGGGAAATGTCGTTCGACCGTGTCGCGTCCGAAGTCAATCGTCTCGAAGGCAGTCAGCGCAACCGATTGCCCCGGTGGGACCTTGATGCCCTTCTTGTCCCTTGGACCTTCTCCCAGGAGAAATTCCTTGCCGGTGGTAAGGTATTCTCCGGCAGGGCCCAATCTCAGCACGTACGAGTTCGGGCGGACGCCGGTCTTGTCGCCGCCCTTGATGACGGTTCCCAGAATCTGCCGTATCTCCTGGTCGCTGAGCAGTTCGGCCATGGCGCCGTTTCCCCCCTTGTCCGTCTTACCATAGTGGAGACCCGCCGCAAGGAACCGGGACGGCGATCTGAAGCCAGGGGCCGTTTTCCGGGGGCGCGGGCGTCCCGCTCGCAAGCGGTTTGTTGCCGGCGGGACGCCCCGCGCTCCCGTGACGACAAAGTGATGCGCTGCCCTCTTTTCAAAGCAGGTCCTATCGTATAGGAAATTGACGTTGACGGGCTCGGGTGACTCCGAGCGCGTCAGGAGGCGTGCCAACCCTCACGTCGGAGGGCCGCCGGCACGGCCTGCCGCCGTCACCTGACCAATCCATCGACCGGAAGGAACCCCCCATGCTGCTCATCAACAACCAGGAAGTGGAAGAGCTGATGGACATGAAGGCCTGTCTCGACGCGCTGGAGACGGGCTATGACGATCTCGCTCACAACGACGCGGTGTACCGACCGCGGCTCGACGTGTGGGTGCCCTGCGAGCGTCCGGACGGCTACTACCGCTGGGGCACCATGGAAGGAGCCAGCCGCACGGTCGGCACGTTCGCCATCCGGATGAAGTCGGACGTGGTCTACTGGCCCGGCGGCGACACCGAGGAAAAGTACTGCATGGAGCCCGGCAATTACTGCGGTCTCATCATGGTATTCAGCATCGCCAACGGCGAGCCTCTGGCCATGGTCAACGACGGCGTGCTCCAGCATATGCGGGTGGGGGGCTGTGCCGGGCTGGGGGCCAAGTACATTGCGCGGGAGGACGCTTCGGTGGTGGGCATGTTCGGGTCCGGCGGTATGGCGCGGACCTACCTCATGGCCTTCAACGAGGTCCGGAACCTCGAGGAAGTCCGGGTGTACAGTCCCACCAGGGCGAACCGGGAGGCCTACGCAAGCGAAATGAGCGAGACTCTAGGCCTGAGGGTCAAGGCGGTGGACCGGCCCGAGGACGTGGTGCGGGGCGCCGACATCATCTCCGCCTGCACCGACTCCACCCGCGTCGTGTTCGACAACCCCGAGTGGCTCGAGCGCGGCGCCCACGTCACCTGCGTCCGCGCCTGCGAGATCGGCCCCCGGGCGGTGAATGCCTGCGACGTCTCCGTCAAGCTCGGGCGCAACACCGTGGTCACCCTCGACGAGGGCATGGTGCGGCTCCACGGAAACGTGGGCTACGTGGCCGGGCAACCCGAGGAGATCGCGCGCATCCCGAACCCCGCGGTGGACAACTACACCGGCGACTACTTCGACTTTTTCATGGACGTGAAGACGGGGCGCAAACCGGGCCGGACGAGCCCCGACCAGACCACCTTCTTCATCAATGCGGGAACCCAGGGTCTCCAGTTCGCGGCCTGCGCCGGGCGGGTCTACCAGATGGCGAAAGAGAAGGGCATGGGCCGCGAACTGCCCACGGAATGGTTCACCCAGGACATCCGGGACTGAGCGTCCCGGAACCGGCGTCATGGCCGGACGGGCGGAGCGCGGTGCGGGTCTTCGTAGTGGTAGTCGCCGTGCTCCAACTGCTCGGCGGTTGCCAGCCGGTGCTGCCGCCTGTGCCGGAGATCCGGGATGACCACGGTGTGCGGTCGCTCCGGGCGGCCGTGGCGGAAAGCCTGCGGTTTCTCGACGCCGTTCCCGCGGAGCGGCTGCTGGGGGAGTGGCCCAGGCGGGTGACGGCGGAGGACGTCCGCTCGTCGCTGGTCGAGTTCCTGGAGCTTCTGGACGAGGCCGCGGAATCGGACGGAGACTGGCCGCATCGCGTGGCGGAGCGGTTCGATTTCTTTCCCGCGCCGCTGGGCGGGGCACGGGGTGACGTCCTTTTCACCGGCTACTACCAGCCGGTGATCGACGCCAGCCCGGTGGAGACCGCCGACTACCGCTATCCCGTCTACCGGGAGCCGGACGAGTTGCGCAGGCGTCGGGCTCGGGGGAAGACGGCGGTCGGATACACCCGCCACGACATCGACGTCCTGGGCCGGCTCGACGGCAAGGGTTACGAGATTGCCTGGCTCCGGGATCCGGTGGACCGCTTCTTTCTGCACATCCAGGGCTCGGGCCTGCTGCGGATGACCGACGGGCGCCAGGCGCCGCTCAATTTCGCGGCATCCAACGGCAGGCGTTACACCAGCATCGGCAAGATCCTCATCGACCAGGGCCGGCTGGACCGGGAGTCCATGTCGATGCAGCGCATCCGCGCCTGGCTGGCGGAGTTTCCGGGCGAGCGCGAGGCGTTGTTCGCCCGGAACGAGCGCTACATCTTCTTCCGGTTTGGGGAAAAGGGGCCGCTGGGAAGCCTCGGGGTTCCGCTGACCGCGGGCCGCTCGGCCGCCACGGACCACGGGGTTTACCCCAAGGGCGCGCTCCTGCTCGTCGAGACCCGGACGCCGGTGGTGGGCGAGCACGGCCGGCTGGCGGGCTGGCGGCCGGTAGAGCGTTTCGTTCTCAATCAGGACACGGGCGCGGCCATCCGGGGTCCGGCGCGGGTGGACCTGTATTTCGGGACGGGTGACGGGGCGGGGGCGGAGGCCGGATACATGCAGAGCACGGGAAGGCTTTATCTTTTGATGAAGCGCGGAGCGGCGCCGCACGATTGAACGGTGTCGGGGAACGAATCGATATCAGGGAGGTTGCGATGGCAGCGGTATTACTGTTGGGCCCGGAAGACATGAACGGACTCATCACCATGAAAGAGGCGGTGGACGCCATGGAGCAGGGTTACCTGGACTGGGCCCGGAACCGGGAACTGGGGGCGCTGCGGCGCCGCGTACACTCGGTTGACAACGCCCGGGTGACGGTGCACCAGGGGGCGCCGAATTCCGCCGGGGTCACGGGAATCCTGACCCACTGCGAGCACGTGATGATCCACGACAACGGCATCCAGACCTACGCCACCCGGGGGCGTCCGGTGCGGGTGATGTTCGACGGCAGCAACGCCGAGCTCAAGGCCATCACGATAGGGGAGGTCCGGGTCAGGGAATTGCCCGAAGCCAACAACGTCGTCAACGTCCAGACCGCCTGTTCCACCGCGGTGGGCATCAAGCACCTGGCGCGCCAGAGCTCCAAGGTGGTGGGGGTGTTGGGCTCCAGAGCCCAGGCCGAGTGCCAGTTGACCGCGTGCAAGGCGGTGATCCCCGGTCTCCAGGAAGCCAGGGTGTACAGTCCCAACCCGGAGAACCGCACCCGATTCGCCGCCAGGATGACCGAGTTGCTGGACATGGAAGTGCGGCCGGTGGCCACGAATCGCGAAGCGGTGCAGGGCGTGGACGTGCTGTTGTCGGTGACCAACTCCAACGTACCCACTTTCGACGGCGACTGGCTGGAACCGGGAGTCCACCTGTGCTCCATCGTCTCCAGCAACATCGGCCTGATGCGCGGCGGCTTCATCCAGCAGAAGCGGCGCGAGGTGGATGACAGGACGCTGCAGCGCTGCGACGTCATCGTCTGCAATTCGAAGCGGCAGGAGATCCTGGACGAGCCCGGGGTGCTGTGGGACCCGGTCCAGCAGGGCGTCATCACCTGGGACGACGTGTGGGATCTGGGCGAGGTGCTCGCCGGGCAGGTGCCGGGCCGCACGTCGGAGGAGCAGATCAGCTTCTACAAGAACAACGCCTTCTGGGGCGTAGGCGATCAGGTCATCGGCGAGCTGCTCTACCGTCGCGCGGTGGAGCAGGGACGGGGCACCGAGCTCCCCATCGACGGCGCCGAGTACCGGGAAACCCAGGAGCCTGTCGGATTTGGCGAATCGTAGCGAGAGGCATGGAAATGGAGGCCATTTTCAGGCGGATTTGAGGATAATATCGGGAGTAGTTGACGAAAATCCAACTGAAAATGGACCCATTTCCATGCCTCGCAGTAGATTCTTGCCAAGTCCGACAGGCTCCTGGCAGCCTGCGCCGTAGAAACCCGGCATCCCAGGGGCGGGTTTCAAACCCGCCCCTGCCTGCATCGCGCTACCGGCCGATACAGGCTCCTGGAGTCGCGTTCCGTAAATGTGTTGACCCTGTCCCATGTCTTCACCCCGTTCCGGCAAGAAGTGGTCGGCGACGAACAACTCCCCTCTCCCTCTGGGAGAGGGTGGCCGAAGGCCGGGTGAGGGCGCCCCGAACAAACCTGCCCTCCTTTACTGGTCGCTCCCAACGGGCGGCTCGCACACGGGGGACCCTCACCCCAACCCTCTCCCAGAGGGAGAGGGAGTCGGAAGGGCCGTCAAAATGGCTCGGTGATGAGTCATCGCAAATATGAAACGCAACACTAGGAGTCTGTAGCGCATAGATCCTGTGGGGATCAACAAGTGGGGTAATGAATGATAAGAAGGGAGGATGAAGAAAAGCTATCAGCCGTGGACGCAGGACCAGAGATATTTGCTTCCTCCATCGTTGCAGGAGTGGCTTCCGGAGGACCACTTGGCGTGGTTCATTCTGGATGTGGTATCGCAGTTGGACCTGAGGGCCATTGAGGGGGCGATTCAGTCGAAGGACGCGCGGGGGCAACGACCGTATCACCCATCGATGATGGTGGCGTTGCTGGTGTATGCGTACTGCACGGGAGTGTACTCTTCGCGACGCATCGAGCGTGGGTGTGGGGAGGACGTGGCGTTTCGAGTGATCACGGGGAATACGCAGCCGCACTTCACCACCATCAACGAGTTTCGACGGGTGCACCGGGAAAGGCTCGCGGGTTTGTTCGTGCAGGTTCTGAAGCTGTGCCGGGAGGCGGGGTTGGTGAAGCTGCGGCATGTGGCAATAGACGGGACGAAGGTCAAGGCGAACGCGAGCAAGCACAAAGCCATGAGCTACCAGCGCATGGGTGAAGAGGACCGCCGGCTGCGGGCAGAGGTGGAGGAGTTGCTGGCCCAAGCGGATGCGGCGGATGCGTTGGAGGACTCTCAGCACGGGGCGGACGCGCGGGGGGACGAGTTGCCCGCAGAGCTTCGTCGGCGCGAGAGTCGCCTGGAGCGCATCCGGGAGGCGAAGGCGGCGCTGGAGGCGGAGGCGTTGAAGGCACGGGCGAGCAGGTTGCGCGAGCAGGCACAGAGGCACGAACGCACAGCGGAGACGCATCCGGACCCGAAGGTACGGGGTCGCGCGCGCACTCATGCGAAGAAGCGTCGCGCACAGGCCCGAGAACTCGACCCGTGCGGCGCCGGCTCCACGGGCGCTGGCAGCGGGGAGGGAGAACTGGCGCGCAAGCCCACCCGAGCCACCCCCAAGGGCCGTCCCGTCCCCAAGGCGCAGCGCAATTTCACCGACCCTGACAGTTCTATCATGAAGGGCGGGGATGGATTCATTCAGGCCTACAACGCCCAGCTTGCGGTGGACGAGGACCATCAAGTCATCGTCGCCTGTGGGGTCACCGACCAGCCCGCAGACGCAGGGCACCTCGTGCCCATGCTTGAGCGGGTCAAGGCCAACCTCGGGGTTACGCCTGAGCATGCAACCGGCGATGCCGGGTACTGGAACCCACAGGTCGAAACCCGAGCCCGAGCCTTGGGCACCGAGGCCTGGGTTGCCACCCAGCGGGTGCGTCATGGAGAGAGGCAAGCGGCTACCCGCACCGGCCCCCCGCCGGCTGCACTCGACCCTCAAGAGCGCATGCGCTGGCGTCTCGACACCCCCGAGGGTCGGAAGCGGTACGCCCGGCGTAAGGCCGTGGTCGAGCCCGTCAACGGTCAAATCAAACACGCTCGGCGATTCCGGCAGTTCTCGCTGCGCGGTATCCATGCTGTCGACACCGAGTGGACCCTCGTGAGCCTGTGTCACAACCTCCTCAAGCTGTTCGTTCAACGGTTCAATCAACAATCTCCCGAGCCCAATCCGGCCTGAAAAGCCCACTCCCAGGCCCTCCCACACCTCCGCTGAACCAGTATCACCCCCAATCTCTTCCACTCTCTTCCACTCAGGCACCTTGGCAACCATCCATCCCTATCATGACCTTCTACACACCATCACCCCAACCGCTACGTCCTACAGACTCCTAGGTGGCGTTGTTCCTTCTTTCGAGGATCTCAATGCGGACGTCGTCCGGGGCGCGCAGGAAGGCGATCTTGAGGCCGGGGCGGAGCAGACGGGGCTCGGAGAAGAACTCGGCGCCCCGCTTCCTCAGTTCCGCCGCGGCCTCGTCGAGGTCCTCTACCTGCAACCCGAAGTGGTCGAGGCCGATGTACGGCCGGTCCGGCGCGGTATCGTGGTCCGGCTGTGCCTTGGCGATGCAGATGGTCAGGCCGTCGATGTCCAAATCGATCCGGGGACGGCCGTCGGTCTGGATGGACTCGACGATCTTCGCGTCGAACATGTCGTGGTAGTACTGCGCCGTGGCCTCGGGGTCCCGGCTCCTCAGATGGATGTGGTCCTGCATGTACCTGGGCATGGGGTCCTCCTGTGTACAGGCCGTCGTTTGATGGACCCGATCATGGATCCTGAACCATCGAACGTAAATCCTGGTGTCCCGGCTATCCGGTCGCTGCTTCGCCCCGTGCCCGGTCCCTTGCGCTCCACGCCAGCGGGGCCATCAGGCCGACGCTCACGAATGACAGGACGGCCATCACCCGGAAGAGCGTGGATATCTCCGCCACGCCCAGGAGCAGGCCGATGCCCGAGACCCCGGCGGTCTTGGCGATCTGCTGGCTCAGGCGGTCCAGGGAAATGACGCCGCCGCGCAGCTCCAGCGGGGCGTTCTGCGTCAACAGGCTCTTCTGCATCGGCGAGATCACGCCGTTGGCCACTCCGTAGAACAGCAGCACCGGAGCCATGGTCCCCATGCCGGGGGTGAAGGGGACCGCCAGAAGGGCAAGCCCGCTCACGATGAAGGCGCCCAGGACCAGGCGCCCCTTGTCCCACGCCGCCGCCAGTCGGCCTGCCTGGCTGGCGGTGACCATGGCGCCCAGGGCGTGCAACGACCGCAGCAGTCCCGCCCCGACCGTGGTGAGACCGTGGGTCCGGACCACGAACAGCGGCAGATAGGTAAAGAATGCGTAGTCCAGGAAGAACCGCAGGAAGCCGGCGGCGAACGCCAGCAAGAGCCGCGGGTTCCTGACCACCCGCGCCACGTCCCTGAGATAGCGTCCCAGCGAGCTGGCGCTCTTTCCACGGGTCTCGGGCATCCACAGAAGCACCAGCAGCCCCAGGGGGACGGCGGCCGCGTAGGACAGGAAGGGCCAGCGCCATCCGACCAGCGCCAGCACGCCGCCGAGGGGCGGCAGCACCAGCTCTCCGACCCGGTCGATGAAGACCTTCAGCCCTTGGCCGGCCACCTCCCGGCGGTCCTCCAGAAGGTCGCCGATGAGCACGATGGTGAGGGGGATGACGGCGCTGAAGCCGATACCTTGAACCGCGCGCAGCGCCAGCACCCAGGCGAAATCCGGAGCGAAGGCCACGGCGGTTCCGGCGACGCCGAACAGGATCAACCCGCCGGCCAGCAGCGGCCGCCGGCCGTAGCGGTCGGCCACGACTCCGAGCAGCGGCGCCAGCACGATGGCCGGAGCGGTGTAGACCGCGATGACGAGCCCGACGTCGGCGTCGGTGATGCGGAATGGCGCGATCATCGCGGGCAGCACCGGTTGAATGAGGTTGACCCCCATGATCACCAGCACGCTGGACGCATAGACGAGGCCGAGGGAGCGCCGGAGATCCGCGGGAAGCTCGCCCAGATCGAACAGGGAGGACAGGGAAAAGCGCATCAGGGTCTCGATGCTCCTGTCTTACGCGGAGAGGGGCATGGCAGGCAAGACCTGCCCCGCCCCGGCCCACGCTTTCAAGTCACGCCCCCGGCTGTTAGATTTCCGTGCAGGGGCCGGCTTCGAACCGGCCCGCGTGCGGTCGCCACCGGAGGAAGCAGGAGCGTGACGTTATCGATCTGGGTCGGAGTCTTCGGGGTGCTGGCGGGAGTGCTGGTGTCGTGGCGCTTTCGGGGCCGTCTCCGGAAGCCCGAACGGTACTGGCTGGTGGGCCTGGCGGCCACGGCGCCGGCTTGGCTGATGGCCCTGACCGCGCTGCTGGACGGTCTGTCGGGAGACCCTCCGGACAAGACCCTGAAAGCCTTTCTGGCAGCGTCGTCCGCTGGCGGACTGCTGGGCGTCATCGCCACGGAGTTCTGCGTGAGATGGCTGAAGGCGAAGACCGCGAAAGCACCGGCGGTGCTCTACTGGTTGCTTGGCACGGTGGCGCTCCTGCCTTCCTGGGGGCTGATCCTGTGGAGAGTGTCGTGAGGCTCGGGGTGACGCCGTCCGTGCGGGCATCGGTGCAACCCCGAGGGCCGGCGGGGACCGGAAGCTCGAGACTCCGGCGGCGAGCCGGGTGGAAGGCTGCCGTTCCGGCGCTGGCCGCGGCCTCGTGGCCGGGACTGCTCTATGGCCACGGCGGGGCGCCGCACGAGCCCTTGCCGTTCGACGCCCTGGTCTCGTTGTTCGGAATGATCGACTGGACCTTCCGGGTGGACATCGTCCTGGCGCTGGCGCTGGCCACCGGCGTCTATCTCACGGGATGGTCCCGCCTGCGGCGCCAGGCCGAAGGCGCCGCCACCGTGTCCGGACTCGCTCTTTACCTGGCCGGTATCGCGGCGCTGCTGACCGCGCTGGTTTCTCCCGTGGACCGGCTCGCGGCGGAGCGTCTCAGCATGCACATGGTGCAGCACATCCTCCTGTTGATGGTCGCTCCTTTGGGCATGCTTCTGGCCAACCCTTTCGCGGCCGTGGTCTGGGGGCTGCCGGCCGGCATCCGGGAGCGCTTTGCCGGGCTCTTTCGTGACGGCGCCCCGCTGCGGACCGCCCTGTCGGCGCTGACGTTCATGCCGGTGGCCTGGACGCTGTACGTGGTCAACCTCTGGGCCTGGCATCACCCGGCGCTGTATCAGGCGGCGCTCCGTCACGGGTGGCTTCACGACCTCGAGCACTGGCTGTTCTTCGCCGCCGCGGTGATTTTCTGGTGGCCCATCGTCAACGCGGCGCCGCTGTTCCGCCCGGCGCGGCCGTTGGGGTCGAGAATCGTATATCTGGTGGCCGCGACCCTCCAGAACACGCTTCTCGGCATGGCGATTTCCCTGCCCGAGCGGATACTGTACCCGTTTTACGGCGCCGTGGTCGGGATCGAGGCGCTGAGCCCCATCCACGATCAGGCTTTGGGGGGCGGCATCATGTGGGTCAGCGGCCACATGTACATCATCCCCATTCTGGTGCTGGTGGCCCGCCGGCTCACTGCCGAGGACGATGCGGCGAGCGCCGTGAGCGGGGACGGGGAACTCGCGGGCCGTTCCGCCTCGTAGTCCATGGACTCATGAAACGCCGTCTCCATCGGGTTGCCTTGTTTCTCATGGTGCTGTGCCCCGCGGTTTCGGGCGCCGCCGAAGACGGTGCTCTCAAGAAGCTCGGCTTCATGGTCCAGGAAGGTTCCGTGGAAGCTCCGGGCTTCATCACCGAGGACGCGGCCGGAAACCGTGTCGACTCCACGTCGTTCCGCGGCCGGCTGGTGGTGCTGAACTTCTGGGCCACGTGGTGTCCCCCCTGTCGTCTGGAGATGCCGGCCATGGAACGGCTGTACCAGGAGTTTCGCGGGAAGGGGCTCGCGATGGTCGCCGTCAACTTCATGGAATCGCCGGAGTTGGTGCGGGCGTTCGCCGAGGAACAGCAGTTGACCTATCCGATGCTGTTGGACCGCCAGGCCGAGATCGCGGAACGGTACGGCGTGATGCGGTTGCCGGAAACGGTGTTGATCGGGCGCAGGGGCGAGCTCATCGCCAAGACCATCGGATACAAGGATTGGTACAAGGACGACGTGCGCGGGCTCGTGGCCGCGCTGCTGGAGGACGAGGGGGTGGCGCACGCCGCCGCCGACAGCCCGGCGGAAACGGCGCCGCCGGGCGGCTACGGCTCCGCGGTTCTCGTGGGCGCCGTCGGCTTGGTTGTCCTGGCCGGGTGGGTCGCGTTCCGGATCAGGCGCGGCCGTACCCGCGGCCCGGTGGACTGAACCGCCGCGCGTCGCCGGCAGGGATACGGCAGGTGTGGTCTTTCCCCGATATCGATCCGGTCGCGTTCCAGGTGGGACCGCTGGCGGTGCGCTGGTACGGCCTGATGTACCTGTTCGGGTTCGTCGGCGGGTTTTTCGTAGCCCGGTGGCTGGCGCGCAGGAGAGGCCTCGCGTTCGACAACGAGCAACTGGCGGAGCTCGTCAGCTACGTGGCCATCGGCGTGGTGCTGGGCGGCCGGCTGGGCTACGTGATTTTCTACAATCTCTCTTACTATCTGGCCAATCCACTGGAGTTCCTTGCCTTTTGGCACGGCGGCATGTCGTTTCACGGCGGCATGCTGGGGGCGATGCTCGCGGGATGGTGGTACGTGCGCAAGCAGGGGTCGCCGTTTTATCCGGCGGCGGACTGCATCTTCGCGGCGGCGCCCCTGGGCCTGGGCCTGGGCCGGCTGGGGAACTTCATCAACGGTGAGCTGTACGGCCGCACGACGGATGCGCCTTGGGGCATGGTCTTCCCGGGGGGCGGTCCGTTGCCGCGCCATCCCTCCCAGCTCTACGAGGCGTTTCTCGAAGGAGCCGTTTTACTGGCGGTGTTGCTGTGGCTGGGGACGCGGGTGCGGATGCATGGCGCCGTGACCTGGGCGTTTATCGGCGGCTACGGCGTCATCCGGTTCGTGGTGGAGTTCTTCCGTGAGCCCGATGCCCATCTGGGGCTTGTATGGGGATTATCCCGCGGGCAGTATCTCAGCGCGGTGATGATCGCGGCGGCTGCGGCATTCTTCTGGATGCGCCTTCACCGTTCAGCGGGGCCGGCCCGTTGAATCCCGCGCCACCCTCCGCATGAGCGCCTCAGCCAGTCATCGAAGGGACCTGAACGCGGACCGATACCCCGGGGTCTATTCGTCCATCTCGCCGAAGTAGTCTCTGAGGATGCGTTCTTTTACATACTCCAGGGCGCCGAGGTCATGGAGTATGTCGCCGCCGGTGTCGTAAAAGAAGATGTCACCGTTCTTGTTGCGTCCCACCGCCATCAGCCATTCGAGCTCGTCCCGGTCTTCGAGCAGGTAGTTGATGGTCTGGCTGGCGCCGTTGCTGTCGATGATGGTGACCTTTGGAGTTACCCTTTTCTTCGGCTGGGTCATTTCTTCCTCCCCGAAGCAGTCTACACCAGTTGAAGCCCCTGACTCAACCCTGCGGAGACCGGGAAACGCTGTTTGCCGGTCTCCGCAGGATTTCAGGAAGAAAATAGAACGGTATCTGTAACTCCCTGTAAAGACGGCTAATCGTCGGATTTCACCGATGAGACCGAAGGTTCGTCCAGGATCAGTTCGGCCAGCGCTTCCACGTGAAACGTCTGCGGAAAGAGATCCATCGGACGGACGCGCCGGAGGGTGAAGCCCTGGTCCGCGAGTTGGCGCAGATCCCGCGCCAACGTCGCCGGATTGCACGAGATATACAGGATCCTCCGGGCGCCGAGGGCGGCCAGTCTCGAGGCCACGTCCCTGGCCCCTGCCCGGGGCGGATTCAGAACCACCGTAGTGAAGCGCCGACCCCGGCGAATCAGGTCCTCCACGGCTCTGACGGCGCTTTGCCGGCGCCACCGGACATTGTGGAGTCCGTTGTCCTCGGCGTTGCGCTTGCCGTCCAGAACGAGTTTCCGGTCGGTTTCCACTGCGGTCACCCGGCCTGCCCGCCGAGCCATCGGCAGCGTCAGGTTGCCGGCGCCGGCGTAGAGTTCGAGGATACGGTCCCGTGCGCCGAAGGCTCCCCACGAAAGCACTTCGTCCACCAGCCCGCGGTTGCCGTCGGGGTTGACCTGTCCGAAGGCGTCGGCGTCGTGCCGCAACGTCAGGTCTCCATCCACCACGAAGGAGAGGGTGGTGCGGCCCCACCGGCGGCGCCAGCCGGGACCCGCCATCACGATGCCGGCCACCGGTCCGGCCACGGCCTCCTTGCAGACGCGGGCGTCGGCGCCGCGGAATCGGTGCCGGGTCGTGGCGGAAAGTATGACCTGACCGGATCGGCCGGCGCTCAGGATCTCGACGCAGAAGACCCGCATTTCAAGGCGCTGGACCCACTCGGCCGCCACGCCGATGCCGCCGCCCGCTTCGTGGTCCGCGATCAGGCAGTTGGCGACCTCCACCAGCTCTCGGGAAAACGCGCGGCGGAACCCGAGCCTCCGGCGGTCGTCCACGTGCAGGCGGATACGCCGGCGGTAGTGATACTCTCGCGGCGCCGGCAGGATGGGATGGATCTCGAAACCGCTGAGACCGCCGACCCGGGCCAGGGCGTCGGCGACGTTTTGCTGCTTGGCGCGAAGCTGTGCGTCGTAGGAAACTTGCTGCCATGAGCAGCCGCCGCACGCGCCGGCGTACGGACACGGCGTGGTCCGGCGCGCCGACGACGGCTGCAACAGCGATACCGTCCGGGCCACCGAGTAGCGTTTGTGCTCCTCCACGACCTCCGCCGCCACCCGGTCTCCGGGGACCGTCCACGGAACCATGAGGACCTTGCCGTGGTCCCGTCCCAGCCCCCAGGGGCCATGGGTGAGAGAGTCGATGGTGAGTGTGGCAAGGTTCGTCATGGGGTTCCGTTACAGGGCTTGCGCGCATGGGCCCTCAAGCCCCCGTGTGGTGCAGGTGCCCGGCCCCTGCTATAAGTAAAGGCTTCGCGCCGGGCGGCCCGGCCGCCGCGGCATCCGGTCGAGGATACATCTGCTGAACGTCATGGAATACGACCCACGCTTTCTCACGGCGCTCGACGAATTCAACCGGGGACTCTTCTACGAGGCCCACGAGACTCTTGAGCAGCTTTGGCTCGAGGACCACGGTCCCGAGCGCGCGTTCTATCAGGGCATTATTCAGGTGGCCGCCGGTTACTTCAAGTGGGAGCAGGAAGTGCCGCAGGGCGCGATCAAGCTGTTGCGCTCGGCCGTTCGGAAGCTCGAACCCTACCGGCCCGTCTGTCTGGGCGTCCCGGTGACGGAGTTTCTGGCGGACGTCGAGGCCGATCTGGCCGTCATCGAAGCGTGGTGCGACGAGGGCGGCGCCGCTCCCGATCTGCGCCTGCCGCGTCTGTCGCGGCAGGGCGAGCCCGACCCCCGACCCTCCCGCTAGTGTAGTGTCTTATATAGGACGTGGATAAGATGGGCAGGACTTTTTGCCGTCGGCAAGGCGCGACCACGAGCAGTGGCCAATACCACGCGAGGCGGAGCCACGCAGCCGACGGTGAAAAGGACCAGCAGATTATCTACGTCTTATATAGGACGCTACACTAGTTGCCGGGGCGAATGCCACCGCATGTCCATACCACCCCAGGTCATCGCGCTGTGCGCCTCGCTGTCCTATGCCTGCGTGCTGGTGACCTCGCGCCGGGGCATGCTGTACTCGACGCCCAAGACGGTGACGCTGATCTCCCTGAGCGTCCACACGGTCAGCCTTTGGACCGCGGTCTTCCTCACCGGCGGGATTCCCCGGGTGGATGCCGCCGCGGTCTACGTCTTCATCGTCGCGGGCATGCTCCAGCCCATCATCCGCCTGTGCACCTATACCGGCGTGCAAAGGGTCGGCGCCTCCCGCAGCGGCCCGATACGTTCGACCCACCCCATGTTCGGGGTGTGCATCGCCATCACGGTGCTGGGCGAGAACGCCACTCTGGTGGTCCTCGCGGGTGTGGTTTCGGTGGTGTGCGGCATCGTGCTCATCACCTGGAAACCGGCCGCGGAGGTGCGGTCGTTTCGCTGGTGGGAGTTCCTGTTCCCCCTCACCGCCTCTCTGCTGGCCGGTATCGTTCATCCCATGCGCCGCTACGCGCTGGCCATCTCCCACGAGCCGCTGTTCTTCGCCGCGCTGGTGGGGATCGTCTCCCTCGTCTGTTTCCTCGCCTACATGCCGTTGAGCCGCGAGCCGCTGGTCTGGGACCGGCGCGCCATGCTTCCGTTCCTGGCGGCGGGCGCCGCCGAGACCTGCGGCATCCTGTTCGTGATCACCGCCCTGGGCATCGGCAGCGTGATCACGGTCTCGCCGCTGGTGGGTACCAGCCCCCTGTGGGTGCTTTTGGGGACGGTGATCTTTCTCCGGGACCTGGAGCAGATCCGGATTCAGACCGTCGCCGGCGCCATCTGCGTCATTGCCGGCACCGCGGCCATCTCCCTGGGAGGTTGAGGATCCCTGGGAGGCTGAGGAAGCACGACCTCGATGAGGGAGTGGAAACGCTCGGCTACGAAGCCTGGGAAGCCCGCATCCGGGCAAGCCGGGTCTTGCCGAGCTGCACGTAGACGTACGCTGAAATCAGGTACAGGACCGCGATACCCAGGAGCGCCGGCTCATAACTCCGGGTCGCGTCGTAGATGGCGCCTGCCAGAAAGGGTCCGATCAGCCCGCCCCACTGGTAGAAGAAGCCCATGTTGCCGCGCACCTTGGCGAAATGCTTCCGCCCGTAGAGCTCTCCCACCAAAGCCCAGGTCACGGGAAACGCGGCCTCCACCAGGGAGAACAAGGGAAGGAACAACCACAGCAGGAATGTGTTTTGGGCATAGGTGAGCAGCAGCAGGCCGCCGGCCGCCACCAGCATGCAGACGGCCATCACCCGTGCCTTGTCGAGCCGGTCGGCCAGCCAGCCCACCGCCAGATGCGTTGGAAGAGACAGCGCCGCGAATACGCCGAGAAACCAACTGGCAGCCAACTCGTCCACACCTTTCCAGACCATGATCTGCACGAAATGGGCAATCACGGTGCTGAGACCCAACACGCGGAACAGGGTCGAAACGACGAGGAGCCAGAAAGGAGCGCCGCGAAGGGCCTCCCAGATACCGATGTCGGCTTCGGGCGGCGCCGCGCCGCCTTCCGCCGGTTGACCGGATCTCCGGGTCGGGCGTGAAGGGTTGTCTCCGTCCGGCGCCAAACCCATGTCCTCGGGCGAGCGCCGTACCAAGGCTGCCAGCGGCGTCCCCAGCCCGAGAAAGACGGCACCCGCCAGCACCATCCCCCAGCGCCAGCCGTAGTAGTGCACCACGTATGCCAGGACCGGCGCCAACAGGGCGCCGCCGACGCCGATGGAGCAGCTTACCAGCGCCATGGCCCGGGCCCGGTAGCGGGAGAACCAGCTATTGGCCAGCACCATCGGGCAGTGCATGAAGCCGGCGCCGAAGGCCAGGGACACCACCCCCAGGTAGAGGACCAGGAGGGTCCAGTAGGACTCGACCCAGTAGAGGAGCACGTAGCCCAGACCGGTGAGCAGGACGGCCGCCATCATGATGGGCCGCGGGCCGAAACGGTCGATGAGATAGCCGGCCAAAGGGCCTTCGAGGGCCCCTTCGGCCCGCGCCAAGCCGAACACCAGGCCGGTGGCCGCGCGATTGATGCCCAGGTCCTTCCCCAATGGCAGGGCGAAGACCGTAAAACCGTAGAAGTGGAAGCCCCCGCCGAGAAACCGGAAGAGGCAGCCCACCAGCACCATCCGCCAGCCGTAGAACGAAAGATGGTCCCGGCAGGTCTGGATTACGTTCTTGAAGGGCATGCGACGCTAGGGCGCGCCTTCCGTCACGTCGCCGCCGATGATAATGCCGATGAGGTCGGTGATGTCGGGCGGCGACTCGGTCTCGCGTATCCGGCCGCCGGACGGAACCAGCCGGTCGGATGCCCCGGGGGAGATGGCGATGAACTTGTCGCCGATAAGCCCCCTGGCCCGGGCGGAGGCGATGGCGTCTTCCTGAATGGCCACGCCCGGGTCGATGCGCAGCATCAGGCGTGCGCGGTCATCGACGAGGCTCATGGAGTCCACCCGGCCCACGCTGACGCCGGCGATTTCCACCGAGTCCCCGCGGCGCAGCCCGGCCACGTTGGCAAAGTCGGCGTACACCACGTAGCCGGAGTTGCCGAAGGCCTCGAGCTTGCCCAGCCGGATGGCGAGGTAGCCCAGACACAAGAGACCGGCCACCACGAAGAGGCCGACGACGATTTCCGTAGCTCTGTGGTTCATGTCGTATCCGCCGCTTGGGAGAGGGTGCGGTCCGTCTCCGGGGGCTCGGTCCGAAGGAACTTCCTGACCGAGGGATGGTGCGATTTCAGGAACTCCCGGGTGGGACCACTGTCGGCGATCACTCCGTCGGCCAACATAGCCACGCGGTGGGATATTGTAAAGACTTCGGGAATGTCGTGGCTGACGATGACCCCGGTGAAGCCGACGCGGCTCTGCATGGCGGCGATGAGCTGATGGATGCTCTGGCCCAGCAGGGGGTCGAGGCCGGTGGTGGGCTCGTCGAAGAGCACGATCTCCGGGTCCGTCACCAGCGCCCGTGCGAATCCCGCCCGCTTTTTCATGCCGCCGCTCACCTCTGCCGGGTACTTGTAGCCCATGTCCTTCAGCCCCACCTGATCGAGCCGTTCCTGCACCTTGCGGCTGACGGCGTCCTCCCCGAGGCGTGTCCGTTCCCGCAGCGGGAAGGCCACGTTGTCGAAGATCGTCATGGAATCCAGCAGCGCGGCGCCCTGGAAGAGAAACCCGAACTTCTTCCGGAGGTCGTTCAACGGCCCCTGCCCCAGCCGGGTGATGTCCGCGCCGTCCACCAGGATCCGTCCACGGTCGGGGCGCAGCAGCGCGATCATGGTCTTCAGCAGCACGGTCTTGCCGGAGCCGCTGCCGCCGATGATGGTAGTGATGCCGCCGTCCTCGACGGTCAGGTTGACGCCCCGGAGCACCTCCTGCCGGCCGAAGTTTCTGTAGACATCGATGACCTGAATCATGGAAGGCTCCGGACGCGCGCTACAGCAGCACCGAGGTCAGGAAATAGTCCGACAGCAGGATCAGCACGAACGAGAGCACCACCGCTTCGGTGGTGGCCCGGCCCACTCCGGTGGCCATGGGGAGCGCGTGGAACCCCTTGTAGCAGCATACCGAGGAGATGATGAGCCCGAAGGCGGCGGATTTGAGCAGCCCTTCGGCCACGTCCCGAAGCTGCACGCTCTGCTCCATGCCGGAGACGTAGCTGCCCGAGCCCAGGTCCAGCAAGCCGACCCCGACCAGGTAGGCGCCCCAGATGCCGATGACGTTGAACATGCAGGTCAGCAACGGCATGGCGATGACCCCGGCGACGATACGGGGCGAGACCAGATACTTGACCGGATTGATGGCCATGGCGTGCATGGCGTCGATCTGCTCGGTGACCCGCATGGAGGCGAGCTCCGCCGCCATCGCCGACCCGGTCCTGCCGGTGACCATGAAAGCGGACAGCACCGGGCCCAGCTCGCGCAGCAGGCTCAGGGCCACCACCGCGCCCAGGAAGCTCTCGGCGTTGAACTTCCGCAGGCTGTAGTATCCCTGTAGCCCCAGCACCATGCCGGTGAAGAGGCCGGAGAGGAGCACCACCAGGAGCGAGTCCACCCCGATGGCGCGGATTTGTTGTATGATGAGGCGAACCTTGGCGGGAGGGCGCAGCGCCCAGGCCAGGGCCGAACCGAGGAAGATCACGCCCGCGCCCATGCCGGCCACGACCCCTAGCGTCCGTCCGCCGATGTTTGCGAGCAGAGCGATCATGTATCCTTCCATCTTAGACGAGAAGCATCCGTCCGCCAAACTGCCCGTCGGCGGCGTACCCGGAATCCGGAAGTCACGAACCATGCTTCGTCGTTCGGGCACAAGACTTCGCTGATAACGGACTCCGGCCATGAAGACACACGAAACCATCGACCGGGTGTTCGGCGGCCGCGTTGCCGTCATTCAGCGGCGCGACGGCTTCCGGTTCTCGTTGGAC
Source organism: uncultured Binatia bacterium (SeqCode) (assembly GCA_965214905.1). Classification (GTDB taxonomy): domain Bacteria; phylum Desulfobacterota; class Binatia; order UBA9968; family JAJDTQ01; genus JAJDTQ01. The sequence continues at coordinate 44,933 of OZ243984.1, read as the reverse complement.
TCGCTGCTGCTGGCGCGTTTCGTGGAGCCTCGGAAACGGGAGCGGATCGTCGACCTGGGGGCCGGGAACGGGGTCATCGCTCTGTCCCTGGGTGCGCTGAACAGTGAGGTGGAGGTGGTGGGCATGGAGTTGCAGGAGGCCATGGTCGACCGGGCCGTGCAGGGTTCGGCTCTGAACGGCCTTGGGGAACGGGTCCGCATGGTCCGTGGAGACGTGCGCGACGTGGACGAGGAATTCGTGCGCGCGAACTTCGATGTGGCGGTGAGCAACCCTCCTTACCGGCCCCCCGGGAGCGGCCGGATCAATCCCGACCGCGAACGGCTGCTGGCCCGGCACGAGGTGGAAGGGGGGCTGGCGGACTTCGTCCGCGCCGGCGCGCACCTGCTACGGCGCCGGGGGCGGATGTGCCTGGTGTACCCGTCGGAGAGGGCGGTGGAGTTGTTCTCCGTCATGCGGCAGCACGGCCTCGAGCCCAGGCGCGTCCGGTTCGTGCATTCCTTCGCCGGCGCGGCCGCCACCCGGATCCTCGCCGAGGGCGTCAAGGGCGCACGGACGAGCCTGACGGTGCTGCCGCCGCTGACCATCTATCGAAGCGAGGACCAATACACGGACGAGGTGGCCGGGTTGCTGGCCGGGGTAGCGTCCCGATAGGCTCTCATGGCGTTCATGGGAGCGCGCGAGCCGCTACGGGGCATGAAAGTGTGTGCAAGACAGCTTGTGCGGGGGAGAGGAGGGAGGATTCCAAGCTCGTTTCCTCAAGTGGTTCAACAACAGACGTCTCAAGGCGTCCCGGAGCTCGGGGTCCTCGATACGACCCAGATCCCGCACCGGAAGCCGTGTGGCGTCCACCGCGGAGGGAGGGGCGTCGGCGCCTTCCGGCGGCGTTTCCGCGGGGATTTCTCCCGCCACGAAGAAGATGTTGGCGACCACATCCCGTTCCAGCCGCTGATTGAGCTTCTCCACCATGACGTCCTTCATGTACTGGAGTTGCTGCATCCACGTGGGCGCCCGTACCCTTACGAACAGGGTGCCGTTGCGGATCTTCTCGGGCCGGGCGTTGCGCGCGACGGCCGGCCCCACGGTGTCATCCCATATCGCCCAGAGGGCATAGTCATCGAGCCTCCGCTTGAGCGGCAGCCGCTTCACCGTGCGGTCGAGAATGTCGCCGAGTCGCTCCATGTTCCGGTCCCCGCCGAGGCCGGCGGCGGGGGTTTCCAGGATAGCCGTCCGGGCGACGGGAAAGCAAGGCCGAGGACGGAAAATCATGGTGATTTGGTCCTTGACAACACTACATGTTGTGGGTATATCAAGAGTTCCGCACTAGATAGGGCTGATGCCAACCACGCTAATGTCGTGTCTCGGAAATACCTGCGCCAAGATGCGCATGATTTCTTGTTGTCGGCAGCGCGCGACAACGTGTAGGGGCGGGTTTCAAAACCGTCCGCGGGGCCTGTGCCACGCGAGGAGAAGCAGCGCAGCCGACAAGACGAGCCGATCAGCGCACGTAGATCAGCGCATGTATTTCCGAGACGCGAAGCTGTTCCGAGTCACGATACCAGGGCGGCGCCGGACGGATACCACGGGAGAGGATACGCCCTGAGGGGGCAACAAGACGGAGACCCGGAGGGAGGAACCATGTCTGCCATCACGACCACCACATCCACTGCGCCACGCGGCGACGATATCGTCAAGGCCCAGGCACCGGGCATCCGCGTCCGACGGTATTTCACCAAGGCGGGCGAGAATCCTTACGACCGGGTGGAGTGGGAGATCCGCTCGGCGACCATCCAGAACGAAAGCGGCAAGGTGGTGTTCGAGCAGAACAACGTGGAGGCGCCCAAGGCCTGGTCGCAGATGGCCACCAACGTCGTGACCTCGAAGTATTTCCGCGGCCCGCTGGGGACGCCCCGGCGGGAGCGGACGGTGCGGCAGCTCGTCAGCCGGGTGGTGGATACGGTTACGGGCTGGGGCCGGGCGGACGGCTACTTTGCCGGCGAGGACGACGCCCGCGCCTTCTCGGACGAGCTCACCCACATCCTGCTGCATCAGAAGGCCTGCTTCAACAGCCCGGTGTGGTTCAACTGCGGCATCGAGGAAAAGCCCCAGTGCTCGGCCTGCTTCATCCTCTCGGTGGACGACACCATGGAGTCGATCCTGGACTGGTACCGAAAGGAGGGAGTGATCTTCAAGGGCGGCTCGGGCTCGGGCGTCAACCTGTCGCGGATTCGCTCGTCGAAGGAGCAGCTCGGCGGCGGCGGCACGGCGTCGGGGCCGGTTTCCTTCATGCGGGCGGCGGACGCCTCGGCCGGAGTCATCAAGTCCGGCGGCAAGACCCGGCGCGCGGCCAAGATGGTCATTCTCGACGCGGATCATCCGGATATCGTGGAGTTCATCAACTGCAAGGTAGAGGAGGAGAAGAAGGCCTGGACCCTCATCGAAGCGGGATACGATGCCGGCCTGGACGGTCCGGCATACGGCAGCGTGTTCTTTCAGAACGCCAACAACTCGGTGCGGGTGCCCGACGAGTTCATGGAGCGGGTACTGGACGGCGGCGAATGGAACACTCGCTTCGTCACCGACGGCGAGGTGTCGGAGACCTTTCGCGCCAGGGATATCCTGCGGATGATCGCCGAGGCGACCCATCTGTGCGGCGACCCCGGCATGCAGTTCGACACCACCATCAACAACTGGCACACGTGCTCGAACACCGGCCGCATCAGCGGCTCCAACCCGTGCTCGGAGTACATGCACCTGGACAACTCGGCCTGCAACCTGGCCTCCCTGAACCTGCTCAAGTTCCTGCGCGACGACGGCGGGTTCGACATCGAGTCCTTTCGCCATACCGTGGACATCATGATCACGGCCCAGGACATCCTGGTGGACAACTCGTCCTATCCCACCGAGGAGATCACGCAGAACGCGCGCGACTTCCGCGAGTTGGGGTTGGGCTACGCCAATCTGGGCGCGCTGCTCATGTCCCTGGGTCTGCCCTACGATTCCGATGCGGGCAGGTCCTACGCCGCCGCGGTGACCGCGCTGCTCACGGGCGAGGGATACCTCCAGTCGAGCCGCGTCGCGGACCGGCTGGAACCCTTCGGAGGCTATTCGGTCAACCGGGACCCCATGCTCGAGGTGCTCGACAGGCACCGTACCCACGCCCACAAGATCTCGTCGGCGCACGTGCCGCTGGATCTGCTCACCGCGGTGCGGGACGTGTGGGACACGGTGTGCGAGGAAGGGGAGGCGCACGGGGTACGGAACTCGCAGATCTCGGTGCTGGCGCCCACCGGCACCATCGCCTTCATGATGGACTGCGACACCACCGGAGTGGAGCCGGATATCGCCCTGGTGAAGTACAAGCGGCTGGTGGGCGGCGGCATGCTCACCATCGTCAACAACACCGTGCCGCGTTCGCTCAAGCGGCTCGGTTACGACGCCAGACAGATCCAGGAAATCGTGGAATACATCGACGAGCAGGGCACCATCGAAGGGGCGCCGCATTTTCGCGAAGACGACCTGCCGGTGTTCGACTGCGCCTTCAAGCCCGCCAACGGCAGCCGCTCCATCCACTACATGGGGCACATCCGGATGATGGGCGCCACCCAGCCGTTCATCTCGGGCGCTATCTCCAAGACCATCAACATGCCCATGGACGCGTCGGTGGACGAGATCGCACAAGCCTACGTCGAGGCCTGGAAGCTCGGGGTCAAGGCCGTCGCCATCTACCGTGACGGCTCCAAGCGCACCCAGCCCCTGAGCACCAGCGGCAAGAGTGACGCGCCCGGCCAGGCGGCGGACCCGCGTCCGTTGCGGCACAAGCTGCCGGACGAACGGCGGTCCATCACGCACAAGTTCGACATCGCCGGGCACGAGGGTTACATCACCGCGGGCATGTACGAGAACGGCCAGCCGGGCGAGATCTTCATCACCATGTCCAAGGAAGGCTCCACCATCTCCGGGCTCATGGACTCCTTCGCCACCGCCGTCTCAATGGCGATGCAGTACGGTGTCCCGCTCAGGGTCCTGGTGGACAAGTTCAGCCACATGCGTTTCGAGCCCTCGGGCTTCACCCGGAACCCCGACATCCCCATGGCCAAGTCCATCATGGACTACATTTTCCGCTGGCTCGCCACCAAGTTCCTCGACGGCAAGGCCCAGACCGAGGTGGGCGTCGTCTCACGGGACCCGGAAGAGCTGGCCGAGGCCCCCGCGCCAGCGCCCAGGCCGGTGGAAAGCTCCGGCACCGGATACAGCATGGCCGAAGGCTTCTACCAGCAGGACGCCCCGTCCTGCTCCGACTGCGGCGCCATCATGGTCCGCAGCGGCGCCTGCTACAAGTGCATGAACTGCGGGTCGGTGAGCGGCTGCTCGTAGGCGTGTATTCGGGTCCGATCGGCTGATCCATTTTTCGAGCAACCCGTCCTCAACGCGACGGGGAAGCCGAGTTGACCCAGGCCGTGCGAGCATCTTGATGACCGCCGGCGTCACGCTGGCGGGCTTCCGGTCAGCACCAGCAGCGGCCACTGCTCCATTTCTTCCTTCGACTCCGCCGACCGGATGGCCCGGCCCTCGCGCCACGGTTCGATCTGGTCGCGGTAATGGGGTGACGCCGGATTACCGGCTTGGCCCGAAACCACGACGAAGCGCGAGCGGATGGGGTCACTCAGGGTGGCCAGCATCCGCATCGATGCGCCGACGACTTGATCGTAGGGATGGGAGTGGCGGTAGTAGGAGTTGTTGACGGTGCAGCCGTCGCCTTCGGCAGGGAAGGGTCCCAGCGAGAAGAACGGCGCCAGCCACTTCGTTGTTCCGAGGGCGTGCGGCAGGGTAAGGGTGTGGAGCCGGCCCCAGGACCAGCGGTCGGGGCGGGGGCCTTGCTGTTTCACGAGTTCCGCTACCGCTTCCCGCAGGCTCGCTGTCAGCACTTCCTTGTGGCTGGTGTCGCGGAACCACACCGAACCGGGGTCCGTGAGGATGTCGTCCAGTGGCGCCAGGGGCTGGTTCAGAATCTCGGTGAAGCTGGCGAACAGTTCCTCGCCCAGGTCCTTTCCCCAAACGTTCCACATGAGCCGGTGATAGAAGACATGGAAGAGTGCGGCGCCGGCCGACCGGGCGTTGCAATCGCCGTCCCATTCTTCGAGCAACTCCACGGACCGGCGCAGCGCCGGCTCCTCGCGGCCGATGTCTCGCAGCTCCGGGCGCAGGGCCTTCAATAGACGCTCGGCCTGAACCGACCGGGTGTCGAGTTGCAGCCGCGCCATGTCCTCCATATCCAAACGGGTGTCGCACGTGAGGCCGCGGCGGATGCGCTCGATGCGGTACGGGGGGTCGAACAGGTCGGACAGGTAGTAGGGGTAGGCCGGGTCGGCGATGCGGTTGTTGGCCGTGGCCACGATTCCTTCGGGAGGATTGTACAGGCGTGGCAGCTCGTCGAAAGGGACGGTGCCGGTCCAGTCGTGGGCGGCGTTCCAGCCTTTCAGGGGCAGCCACGAGGGTTCCCGTCGGGGCCGTAGCGGTATGTTCCCTGCCAGGGCGTAGCCGATGTTGCCCGCGGTGTCGGCGTAGAGGCAGCCCAGCGAGGGCGCCACGTGGTGGGACAGGCTCGACAGGAAGCTGTTCCAGTCCCGCGCTCGGTTGAGGCCGTCCAGCAGCCCCAGCTCGTTTCCGGGCGTGTGCGCAGTCCAGCGGAACGACAGGATCTCGCGGTCGGGAGATTCCGAATCGTCAGATGGCGCCGGTGCGAGGATGTCCGACAGCACCGGCCCGTGCCGGGTGTGGCGGACCGTGGTTTCCATCGGGCGGCGGCCGCGAATCGCGATGGTCTCGGGTCGGGAGTCGAACTCGGCCCAGCCGTCGGGCGTTCGGTAGCGGTCCGGCTGCTCGGGATGAAGCTGCTCCCGGTAGAGGTCGCCGTCATCGCACAAGGCGGCGACGAAGCCCCAGGCCATCTCCCGGTTGTGTCCGACGTAGACGAAGGGCGATCCGGGCAGCGACGCGCCGGTCGCCTCAAGGGTTCCGGTACCGCCCGAATCGGCCACGGTCCGCAGGTGATTCAGGTACCAGATGCCGGGTAACGTCATCCGGAGATGGGGGTCGTTGCACAGGAGCGCCCGGTTCTCCGCCGAGTGTTCCGGGCTGACGGCCCAGCCGTTGCTCCCCTGGCCCCTGGGGCGCCAGGGGGCGTGGGCGAAGCTGCCGTTGACGAAGCGTAGCAGCGCGGCGCCGTGGTCGCTGACGGCGCGGGTGACGGGGGCGCCCCAGGATGGGTAACGCGGAGCCAGGGAACCAAGCTTGTCAGGGTCGTTCTCCAAACGCCGGTGGAGTGCTAGAAAGGTGAGCCGCGTCATCAGCGCGGATGACAGGAACAAGGCGAATCCTTTGGCCAGAGTGAGGCAGTCCACCGGCTGCCACGGGGCCGGTTCGCAGCGCAGCAGGCGGAACTCCACCGGCAGGCGGCGCTGGTGCGATGCGACGTAGGCGTTGACGCCGCCGCAATAGGCCTCCACGGCCCGGGTGGAGCGCTCCGACAGCCGAGGCAGGGAAAGCGCTGCGGTGTGGCGGATGCCCATCACCCGCATGAAGTGGTCGACGCCGGCCAGGTTGCGGGATCGGAGGTGCCGGGTGAAGTCCCCACGGGGCGTCGCCCGGTTGCCGAAGATCTCGGCCAGCTTCCCGCCGAAGACCCGCCGGTTGAGGTCCATCTGCCACAGCCGGTCCTGGGCGTGCAGGTAGCCTTGGGCGAAGAACAGGTCGGCCTCGCAGCGGGCGGAGATGTACGGTATGGCGAAGGGGTCCCAGCGGACCCGGACGTCTTTGGCGAGGCCGGAAAGCCGGACCGTGCCCCGGCGTTGCGGGAGGTTCTTGCGCGCCGCGAAGCGGAGCAGCGGCGTGAGCAGGGATGACAGCAGATTCATGGAACGGAATGCCACCTGGGCTACGGCCGTCTCCAGCGTCGGTTATCTGGGGTTCTTTCCGGTGGCCCCGGGCACGGTGGCCAGCGCCTTTGCGGTCCTGGTCTACGTGCTGGTCGGCCCGCTCCGGCAGGCCGCAGCGCTGGCGCCGGCCATCGTCGCGGTGTTCGTCCTGGGCGGGCTCGGCGTGGGCGTTGTGTTGCGGCGCGGCGGCGGACCGAAGGACCCCTCCTACGTCGTGTGTGACGAGGTGGCCGGTCAGTGGCTCGCGCTCGTGAGCTTCGGCTACCAGGGTCGCTGGGAGTTCATCCTGACGGCCTTCGTGCTGTTCCGCCTCTTCGATGTGTGGAAGCCTCCGCCGGTGTCGTTCTTCGACCGCCGCCAGGGCCCCTGGTACGTGATGATGGACGATGTCGCGGCCGGGATCTACGCCAACCTGGCGAGCCACCTTTGCCTGTTCTTCGTATGGGGCTGACGGCCAACCTCAGGTGTCCGGCGGCCGCGTCGGGAAAGGCCGAGCCATTCACCGTCGCCCCAGGAGCCCGTCGGATTTGGCGAATCGTAGCGAGAGGCATGGAAATGGAGGCCATTTTTAGGCGGATTTGAGGACAATATCGGGAATATTAGACGAAAATCCAACTGAAAATGGACCCATTTCCATGCCTCGCAGTAGATTCTTGCCAGGTCCGACAGGCTCCCAGGCTATTGCCCCAGCCGCAGCAGCCGCACGGCGTTGTCGCCGAGGATCTTCTGCTTGTCCGAGTCGGACAGGCGGACATCCCGCACCGCGTCCACCGAGCGCTCGAGGGGAATCGGCACCGGCGGGAAGTCGCTGCCGAACAGTACGTGGTCCGCGCCCGCGGTCTCCACGGCGCAGGCGACGGCCGGGGCATGGAGGCTCACGGTGTCGTAGTAGAGCTGTTCGATATAGGTGCTCGGCGCCCGTGGCAGCACGTCGGGTTCCCAGGGACCGAAGCTGTCGTCCTTGCGCAGTTCGTAGCCGAAGTCCAGGCGTCCCGGCAGCATCGGCAGGGCGCCGCCCACGTGGGAACAGATCATCACCAGGTTCGGGAACCGTTCGAAGCCGCCGGTCAGGATGAAGCGCGCGAGGGACAGGGTGGTATCAAAGGGCCGTCCGACCATTTCAGGGAGCCGGAAGATCTCCATCCGCTCCGCCCCGATGGTCACCCGCGGCGGATGAACGAACAGGGGGACATCGAGGTCGGTGACCAGTTCGAAGAACGGCACGGCGTTGGGCGAGTCCAGGTACTCTCCGGCGACGCTGGAGTTGATCATGATCCCCTTGAGGCCGTATTCGCGCACCGCCCGTTCGGTCTCCTTGAGGAACCGGTGGTCGCCGAAGGGCACCGCGCACGCCAGCCCCAGCAGGTGGTCGGAGTGACGCGCGGTGGTTTCCGCCGCGAACGCGTTGAACTCCGTCACGATGTCGAAGGGGTTCTTGTCCGCCGGGGTGCGTATCCAGTTGTTGCCGAAGATCGTCAGGTCCACCCCGGCGCGTTGCTGCTCGTCCCGCAAACGCGGGATATCGAAGATGGCCTGCGGCGACTTCGGATGGTACCAGCCCTGGGGCACCAGATGGGCATGAGCGTCGATGATCATGCAGAGCTAACTACTGGATCGTCCCCGGAGTTTCAAGGGCGCGGTTCGAGTTGCCGGCGACCGGCTCCCGGCTTGACCGGCGGGTGCTGCGGTGTTACTTGCGACCTCCCATGAAGCTCGACATCGAATTCGACTCGGGCGCCCAGCTCCCCATGGACGCCGTTCCGGCGCTGGCCAGGGCCGCGGAAGACAGCGGGTTCGACTGCGCCTGGGGAGGGGAGGCCAACAACAAGGACCCGACGGTGATGCTGGCGGCGGTCGCCGCGGTGACCAGCCGGCTCAGGCTCGGCACGGCCGTCTATCACATGCTCGGCCGGACGCCGGTGAGCATGGCGCTTCACGGCGCCGCCCTCGACGAGCTTTCCGGCGGGCGTTTCCTGTTCGGGCTCGGAATATCCAATCCCACCATCGCCAACTGGCACGGGGTGGAGTTCGACCATCCGTTGGGGCGCATTGGGGAATATCTGGAGATCGTTCGGGGCGCCCTCCGGGGCGACAAGCTGGATTTTCAGGGCAGGTTCTATCGCGCCGCCGGCTTCAAGCTGGCGTTCAAGCCCTCCGGCCGGACGATCCCCGTCTACCTCGCGGCCTTCGGGCCGCAGATGAGCCGGCTGGCCGGCCGGTTGAGCGACGGCGTGCTGATCAACATGGCCAACCCGCGGGAAATCCGTCGCATCGCCGACGACGCCCGCGAGGGCGCGCGGCTCGCCGGCAAGGATCCCGACGCGCTGGAGATCATCTGCAAGGTGCGTTGCTGCGTTGCTGCGGACAGGAGGGCGGCGCGCTTGGCGCTGGGGCGCATCCTGACCTACTACGCCCTGGCCGACTACTACCGTGACCTGCTGGCCCGCATGGGGTTCGGCGAGGAGTCGGCGGCCATCCGCGAGACTTGGCGCGCGTCGGGTTTCCATGCCGCGGCCGGGAAGGTCACGGACCGGCTCCTGGACGGTTTGCCGTTGGTTGCCGGTGAGTCGGTGGCGGAGATTCTCGAACAGGTGCAGGCGTACGGCGAGGCCGGCGCCACGCGCGTGATCCTTCCATACGTCCCTTGCACCGATGACGTGGTGACGGAGATCCGGGAGTTCATCGACGCGTTCGGGCGCCGATGAGGCGCGGCGGAAGAAAAAGCGGCGCTTGGGTACTTGACTCCCCGTCATGGGATTCTTAAGGAAATGTCGTGGCACGGGCGGGTCTGGAAACCGCCCGTACACGGAACCCGGGGCACGGGTTCGAGACGAGCGGAGGAGGCGCGTCATCGCATTCGAGTTGATCAATCCGGACGGGCTTGAAAATCCCGTGGGGTACTCGCACTTGGCCAGGATCTCCTCCGGGCGGATGGTGCTGGTGGCGGGACAGGCTCCGTTCAACGCCGAGGGCGAGGTGATAGGCAAGGGGGATTTCGCAGCCCAGTTCCGGCAGGTGTGGGAGAACCTGCGGACAGCCATCGAAGCCGCCGGCGGCCGGCCCCGGGATTACGCGACGCTGACGATGTACGTCACCGACGTCAATGCCTACCACGAGAACCGCAAGGAGATCGGTGCTTCCTACCGGGCGATCTTCGGGAAGCACTTCCCTGCCATCACTCTGGTTCAGGTAACGGGACTCTACAACCCGGACTGCATGGTAGAGGTGTCCGGGCTGGCTTGTATCGATTGATGGCCGGCGGGGTAGCGGGATGGTGTGAAGCGGCGCTCCGCTCCCGCCCCCTTTCCACCGCAACCGCCGCCATGGGAGTCGCATACAGATGATGTACCGTACAGAGATGACCGGCAACGGTGGCCCGGATCCACTGGACTCCTTCGACCCGCCCAGCGAGACGGAGATCATCGGCCTGTGGCGGTGCTTCCGTTCCGCGGGCTTGTCGGAAAGGCAGGCATGGGACGCGATTGCCGCCGGCATCGCCCTGGACGTAGTCTTCTCGGACGGCCGAAGGCGGTCGCGCCTTGAACAATAGTGTTCGGCAGGAGGTGTCGGGACGGGGCGCGATCAGGTTTGGTCGGCCTGGGGGTCGGCCCGGGCCAGCAGGTCCAGCAGCGTCGCCTTGTGACGGCGCTCGACCTCCACGAGTTGCCGGAGCAGTTGGCTGTAGTCCGGGGCTTCGAGGGCCAGGTAGGAAACGTCGTCCGTGAGCCTCGCCTCGACCCGCTTCTGATCCTCCACGTCCTGGTGCATTCGTTCCCAGTGGTTCCTGCCGGACGGGATGCTCGTGTCGAACTTGGCGACGCGGGCGCCGAGATGCTCGATCCCTTCGAACAGAAGCGCGACACTCTTCTCCTTTTCGGCGGCGAGCCGACTCAGCCGCTCGCCCACGAAGGGGTAGGGCGCCTTTTCCGCGTGCAACTTGAGCTGGTTGGCCAGCCGGGCGAGCTCCCGGTAGTTGTCGGCGAGCACGGTGCGTGTGGTACGTTCCCCCCTTTTCGCCCGGTTGCGCTCGAACCAGCCCGTGATGGTCTCCGTGAGTGCCATGACCGCCTAGGATAGGACCGGTTGCGCGTCCTGTCAAGGTAGCATGTTCTTGAAACAACCCCGTGAAAACGGTAGATTCAATGTTGCGACATGGCTGTTCACCCGCCCATCGGAGTTGTTGATGAGAGTGACGCGCCGGCCCCGGATGTGACCGCCGAAGCGGTATTGCTGGACGAGGTGGACGAGATCGGGGACGACGCCGAGCAGGCGGAAGAGCCCTCCGGCGCGCTGGTTCCTTTCGACGCGCTGCAACGCTATCTGTCCGAAATCCGCCGTTATCCGGTGCTCACGCGCGAGGAAGAGCATGATCTGGCCGTTCAATACAAGCAGTTCGGCGATATCGAGGCTGCCTACAGGCTGGTCCGGTCGAATCTTCGCCTCGTGGTGATGATCGCACGGGAGTACGAGCGGGCATTCCGCAACCTTCTGGATCTGATACAGGAGGGCAATATCGGGCTCATGGAGAGCCTCAAGAACTTCGATCCCTACCGGGGCGTGCGCTTTCCGTCCTACGCCGTGTGGTGGATCCGCGCCTACATCATCCGTTACCTCATGAACAACTGGCGGATGGTCAAGCTGGGCACCACCCAGGCCCAGCGCCGGCTGTTCTTCAACCTGCAGAAGGAAAAGGAGAAGCTCGAAGCCGAGGGCTTCGTGCCCGGCGCCAGGCTCATCGCGCAACGGCTGGACGTGAAGGAGTCCGAGGTGATCGAGATGGATCAACGGCTCTCGGGCCGGGATCTGTCCACCGACGCGCCCATGGGCGAGGGCGAGACCGCTACCTTGCTGAATACTCTTACGGACGACGGTCCCACGCCGGAAGAGCGGCTGGCGGAGGACGAGTACCGGCAGGCCGTCAAGGAGCGGCTCAACACCTTTGGCGAGGGTCTGAAGGACAAGGAGTTGGTGGTCTTCCGGGAGCGCCTGCTGGCGGAGCAGCCGTTGACGCTGCGCGAGATCGGCGAACGATACGGCATCAGCCGGGAGCGGGTCCGCCAGATCGAGCACCGGGTCAAGAACAAGCTCAAGACCTACCTGTCCCGGGAATTCCAGGCGCTCGACGGCTTCAACGAGCACGCTTGATGTGGCGGTCGGGAGTCTGCTAAGAACCCCGTTATGATTTTCGAGAACAGCATCGATATCGGCGTCGCCCGTGACACCGCCTGGGATTTTCTGTGGGACGTGGACCGGCTGATCGCCTGCGTCCCCGGCTGCGAGGAAGCCTCCACCGTCGAGGCGGGAAAACGCTACAACGCCAGGATGGTGGCCCGCGTGGGTCCGTTCAAGGTCACTTTCCCAATCACGATCGAAGTGCTGGAGAACGAGCCGAAGCAGCGGATCAAGGCCCGTGCATCCGGCAGCGACAACAAGATCGGCAGCCACCTGAAGGTAGACCTGGACGTCTCCCTGGAAGAAAAGGGCGAGGCGACGCAACTGTCCTTCGTCGCCTCGGTGGATGTCCTCGGCAAGCTGGCGACCCTGGGACACAGCATCATCAAGCGCAAGGCCGATAATGACATGGCGAAGTTTGCGGATGCGGTGAAGAAGGAACTCGAAGGAGGAACCTGACCCATGCTGCGTCCGTTCCGTCTGGAAGAACCGGAGAGCGTCAAGGAAGCGTCCGAATCCCTGGCCCGGTACGGCGACTCGGCCAAGGTCTACGCCGGGGGTACCGAGCTGCTGCTGGCCATGAAGGAGGGGCTCGTTCACTTCGATTGCCTGGTCAACGTCAAGAAGATACCCGGCCTGGACCGGATCACGCACGACAACGGCAGCGTCAGGCTGGGCGGGTTGAGCACCCACCGTCAGCTCGAACGTTCGGAGACGTTGCAGCAGAAGCTGCCGGTTCTGGTGGAGATGGAGCGCAACGTGGCCAACCTGCGCGTGCGCGAGGTGGGGACCATCGGCGGCAATCTGACCTTTGCCGAGCCCCACGCGGATCCGGGGACTCTCCTGTTGGCCCTGGATGCGACCGTGGTCGCCCAAAAGGCGGGCGGCTCCCGAGAGATCCCCATGAGCGAGTTTTTCGTGGATGCGTACGAGGCGGCCCTGGAAGAGGATGAAATCCTGACCGAGATCGTGGTGCCGGCGCCCGCCGGCAATGCCGCCGTACGCTACCGCAAGTTCGGATATCTGGAACGTCCAAGCGCGGGGGTGGCGCTGCACGTGATCGCGGACGAGGCGCGGGAGTCGGTGTCGGACGTGCGGATCGCGGTAGGGTGTGTGGGGCCCAAGTCGATGCGCGTGGAAGAGGCGGAGGCGGTGCTGCGGCAGAAGAGCCTGGACGAGGCGGCGGACCTGATGGCCGAGGCCGGCGATATCGCCGGACGCGCGGCGGACGCCATCAGCGACCTCCACGGATCGGCCGAATACAAGGAACACATCGTCAAGGTCCTGTTGACCCGGGCCTTCAACGACATTCGCACCGAGTTGGCCGGTTAGACGGCCGACTCCGACACTGGAACCGAGCGGAGGCCGGCAGCTATGATGGACAGAGGACGGCAGACCCTCCCGCTATCCTTTCACGTGAACGGGAGTCGCTACGACATCGAGGTGGAGCCGCACGAGCTCCTGCTGGACGTGATCCGCAAACGTCTGGGCCTCACCGGGGCCAAACGGTCCTGTGACGTGCAGGTATGCGGCGCCTGCACGGTCCTGCTGGACGGGCGCCCCGTGAGCTCGTGCACCTTGCCGGCCTTCGAAGCCAGGGACAAGGACGTGCTCACCATCGAGGGAATGGCCAGGGAGGGAAAGCTGCACCCGATTCAGGAAGCCTTCATCGAGTACGGCGGCTTCCAATGCGGCTTCTGCACTCCCGGCATGATCCTTACCGCCAAGACCCTGCTCGACGAGAATCCAAACCCCACGGAAGACGAGGTCATCGAGTACATGAACGGCAATATCTGCCGTTGCACCGGCTACAAGAAGATCGTCGAGTCCATCGTGGCGGCGGGCAAGGCCGGCGCCGGGGCTTCCTGACCGCTTTCAGGAATTCGCAACCGACGTGGAAAGGGCAGGTGTCGCAGGACACCTGCCCTTTCTGTTCAATCGGCTACGCCTTCCACCTGCATGCAGACCGCCGCCTGCAAGGACAGGTCCGTGCGGTGCATCAGACGCGAATTTCGGTTCGCATGAACTTGATGTAGGCGATGCCGAAGCACACGGCCACCAGCGCCACCAGTGTCAGGAACATCGGCCAGATCAGCCGCAGACTCTGTCCCAGGTTCAGCGGTGTGACGAGCAGGCCTTCGAGCTGGCCGATCTGCTCCGGCAGGATCGGGACCAGGCTCCGCGCCACCGGGTTCAACAGCAGACGCACCGATTCGCTGTAAAGAAGGCTGGGCGACATGCGGCCCAGGACCGTTTCGATGGTCGCGAGCCGCGTCGCTTCCTCGAGCGTTCCCGGATTGGGAATGATCATTCCGGCCACGAAGCTGGCGAGGACGCCGATGAAGATCCCGAGGAAGAGCCAGATGGCGATGGCGGCCAGCGCCGCGGTGACGGTCCTTCGCAGCAGCATGGAGAGAAGCATGGCGAGGGCCAGCCAGAAGCCGGTGTAGGCGATGCCGATGATGGCGAAGAAGAGCATCCGCCACAACTCCTCGGCGTTGGGGAAAAAGCCGATGAGGTTGATGCCCAGACCGATCACCACCAGCAGGATCGACACCCACAGGATGGCCAGGGTGGTCAAGCCGGCCAGGAACTTGCCGTTGATCAGGCTGTCCCGGTAGATGGGTTGCGAGAGCACCCGGCTCAGCGTTCCTCGTCCGTACTCGCCGCTGATGCTGTCGAAACCCAGGGTAATGCCCACCAGCGGACCAAAGAATCCCAGGAAGGTGGCAAGGGAAAAGAAGAGGGATTCGGTGGTGAGAAGCTGGAGGAATACGTGCTCCGCCAGATCACTCCGAACCGCCTGCTGGATCGCCTGCCCCGCGATGTAGACGGCAAGGATTCCCGGCAGCATGATCAGAGCGAGAAGGATCATGAAGCGGAAGCTGCTGAAATGATCCGACAGCTCTTTCCAATAGACGACAGGCATCGCTACGCCTCCCTGAAATACTTTAGGTAGATCTCTTCAAGCGTGGGGTCCTCGGCGCGGAGCTGCAACAGGTCGAGGCCCCGGTCCCGGATCAATGCCATGAGCTCGGGCCTCACGTCGCGGGTACAACGGATGAACCATCCCGCGTCTCGCCGTTCGCACTGGCCCACCCCCGGCAGCGCGCTCAGGGCTTCCTCCAGGGGGGGGTCGCCGCCGACCTCCACGAGGAAGTTCCACTGGTGCTCGTTCAGGATGGCCTTGCCGAGCTCGTCGGGACTCCCCTGCACGATCATCCGGCTGCGGACGATGATGCCGATGCGCTGGCAGACCCGCTGCACCTGATGCAGCAGGTGGGAGCACAGCAGCACGGTGAGGCTGCGCTGGCGCTGGAGGTCGGTGATCAGATCGAGAAGCCGCGTCACTCCGTCGGGATCGATTCCCAGGGTGGGCTCATCCAGGATGATGACCTCGGGTTCCTTCACCAGCACCTCGGCGATGCCCAGCCGCTGCTTCATGCCGCGGGAGAACTCCCGCACCGGCCGGTTGGCGTCGTCGGCGAGGCCCACCTGGTCGAGCCCCTGGCGCAACCGGTGGTCGATCCTGTCCTCGCCGATCCGGTTGAGCCGGGCGATATAGGCCAGGTTCTCGCGCGCCGTCAGGTCCTCGTAGAAACCGGGATTCTCCGGCAGGTAGCCGACGCGCCGCTTGACCTCCAACGGTTGGGTCACGGGATTGAAACCGCACACCGACGCCGTACCATAGGTCGGCTCGCTCAGCCCCAGCAGCATCAGTATGGTCGTGGTCTTGCCCGCGCCGTTGGGGCCGAGAAAGCCGAACACCTCGCCCCGGGGGATCTGCAGGGCCAGATCGTTTACGGCGATCTTGTCCCGGTAGCGCTTGGTCAACCCCTCGGTTTCGATGACGTAGCCGCTCATCGCCGTCCCAGCCGGATGAAGACCGCCGCCAGCCCGAGTACGACCACGGCCACGATGAATGCGCCGATCCAACCCCAGAGGGTCGGCGTCGACACGGTGACCCTGAAGTCGATGGACTTGTTGGTGTCCGGACTGTTGGTGGTCACGTTCAACATGTAGTCGCCCGCCACGGCCCGGTCCGGCGCGGTGAGCTCCATCTTCACCTCGCGGACCTCTCCGGGGTTCAGGGAGTCGACCTTGTCAGGACGAAAGTCCACTTCCCACTGGTCCGGTTTCGACGAGATGAAAGCGAGATTGGTGAGCGGGGCCGTGCCCGCGTTAGCCACCAGGAAATCGACCTGGGATTTCTCTCCGGCGGTCACCGACGCGTTCAGCCGGCCGGTGGCGGTACCCATGTTCAACTCCTGGGTGCCGGAGAGAGAGACCTTGAGGTCCGCCTGGGCGGAGAGGCCGCCCGAGCGCGCCTTGACGATGATGGGATAGTCACCGGGTTCCCCGAGCAGCGGCGGTTGAATCTCGACGCTCAAGGTCTCGGTCGAATCCTTCTTGAGCGCGATGGAGGAAATCTGGGTTTCCTCGAACTGCGGCTTGACCTTGACGACCCAGCCCGGCGGCGCCTGGGCGGCCAGGGCGGTGGTCACCGGGTTGTCGGTCTCGTTCTTGATGTCGATGCTGAACTTGAAGATCTGGCTGGTGTTGCCGCTCAGCACCGGATACTGGCTCTCCATCTTGAGTCCACCGGTTTCGACCTTCTTGGCGGACACGCGAAAGGCCACCTTGGCGTTTTCGGTCTTCTCGCCCTTGTCGTCCTGGGCCGTCACCGCCACCTCGTAGTCGCCCGGCTCCACGTCGTCCGGCAGCTTGACCTTGAGTTCCAGGGTGGTGGATTTCCCGCCCTGGACCATGATGCCGCCCACCGGATAGCTCGGGTATCTGGAGTGGAACGCCGCGGTCCACCCCTCGGGCAACGAGGTTGCCTCCAGCGCCACCCGCACGCTCGCCTTTCTCGGGTTGACGACCTCGGCATCCATCTCGAATTCCTGGCCCGGTCCAACGGTGATGTCGGTATAGGCCATGACCAGTTCGAACGGTTCCTTTTGCTCGTCCGGTATGTTCGCTTGCGTCGCCTCGGTTTCCGGGGTCTCGTGCGACGGGCTCGACAGCGGCCAAAAGGCCACCAGAGCGGCCAGCAACAGCCAGACGAGATGAGCCTTGCTAATCCTCATAAAACCAACCTCCAGGATATGGGTTGTCATATAGTTAAGCACGCGGAACGATTCAGTCAAACCCGGCTGCCGTCTGCGGGACATTGTTGCAGCTTTCCGAGTTGGCGCAGGCTTTCGTAGAGCACGATGGAGACGGCATTGGCGAGGTTCAGGCTTCTGACGGCCGGGCTCATCATCGGAATGACGTAGCTGTCGGCCTCGTTCGCGTCGAGGAGATCCTGCGGCAGGCCGCGGGTCTCGGGCCCGAATACCAGGAAATCGTCCTCGCGAAACCGAGCGGAGACGTAAGGTTTCGCCGCCTTCCTGGAGAAGTAGTGCAGTCGTGCGCCGCGGTGGCGGTGGATGAAATCCGGCCACGAACCGTGCCGCCGGAGATCGACGTGGGGCCAGTAGTCCAGGCCGGCGCGCTTGAGGTGCTTGTCGTCGATCTTGAATCCCAGCGGCTCTATCAGGTGCAGCGGGCTGCCGGTGGCGGCGCACAGGCGCGCCACCGAGCCCGTGTTCGGGGGGATCTCCGGTTCGAAGAGCACGACGTTCATGGACACTCGGCTTCGACGGACCCGCGATTCAGCGCTTCTTTCGCGGTTCCGCACTGTCGATGAGGAAGGTCACCGGTCCGTCGTTCACGAGGGAGACCTTCATAGGGGCACGGAAGGTTCCCGTGCAGACCCTGGGTCCGTCCGGGACGCCGAGCCGGTCCACAAAGTCCCGGTACAGCCTTTCCGCGTCTTCCGGCGCGGCCGCAGCCGTCAGTGAGGGCCGGCGCCCCTTGCGACAGTCGCCGTACAGCGTGAATTGCGAAACCGCCAGGATCTCGCCCCGCGTGTCCATGATGGAACGGTTGAACTTGCCCGCTTCGTCGGGAAAAACGCGCAGGTTGAGAAGCTTGTCCGCCAGCAAGGAGCCGTCCTCTTCGGAGTCTCCCTTGCCGACCCCGAGAAAGACGCAAAGGCCGGGACCGATGGACGACACCGTCACCTCATCCACGCTCACGTCGGCGCGTTCGACTCTCTGAATCAGCATTCGCATGATGGCCGCGGTTTGCCCGCGTGAATGGGACGCATGCCGCCGGCGGTGGTCTCCTTGACTTCCGAATATCGTTCCGACTAACAATAGCGTCACGATTGTTCAAGCGGGCGCTACCCCTTCCGGCAACTTCCGATCGGTGATCGTGCCTGTACCGTTCCCATGCGTACCGATCCGCCATCCTGGCGTCCGATCCCATGAGCAACATCCTCGTCACCGGAGCCTGCGGTTTCATCGGCTGGAATGTGTGCGAGAAGCTCCTGGCCAACGGTGATTCCGTCATCGCCGTGGACGATCTCTGCGACGCCTATGACGTGCGTCTCAAGGAATGGCGCCTGGCGCAGCTCCAGAGGAGGCCGGGCTTTGCATTCCACCGCGTGGATATCAGCGACCGGGACGCTCTCGGTTCCTTCGGACAGGCCGTCAGGAAAAACCGCCGGATCGACGCGGTGATCAATCTGGCGGCCCGGGCCGGCGTGCGCAGCTCGGTAACGAACCCCTGGATCTATCTGACGACCAACGTAACCGGGAGCGTGAATCTGCTGGAGCTGTGTCGGGAGCTGGGGGTGGGCAGGTTCGTGCTGGCGTCTACGTCGAGCCTCTACGGCGGGGATACGCCCGTGCCCTTCCGGGAGGACGCCGATACGAGCCGGCCGCTCTCCCCGTATGCCGCTTCGAAGAAGGCCGCGGAAACCATGAGCTTTACCTGGCACTCCCTCTACGGCCTCGACGTCACGGTGCTCCGTTTCTTTACCGTCTACGGACCCGCCGGCCGTCCCGACATGAGCCTCTTCCGGTTCGTCCAATGGATCAGCGAGGGCAGGGAAGTAACGGTCTTCGGCGATGGCCGCCAGCGGCGGGATTTTACTTATGTCGAGGACGTCGCCAATGGGGTTCTCGCCGCGCTGACGGCGACCCGGGGTTACGAGGTGATCAATCTCGGTTCGGACAAACCCGTCGTCCTGAACGACGCCATCCGTCTGGTCACGGAACTCGTGGGCCGCCGGGCGAGGGTGCGTCATCAAGAGCGCCATCCGGCGGATGTGGAGGCCACCTGGGCCGATATCTCGAAGGCCCGGCGGCTGCTGGGCTGGCAACCCGAGACCGACTTCGCCGACGGTGTGCAGGCGCTGGTGGACTGGTATCGCCGCAACCGTGACTGGGCCAGGGACATCGCGACCTGACGGGTAAAAGGGCCTGCCGGAGTTCCTGCGGCGGTGTTTCACGGCCGCAAGAGTCGCCAATTTCTCCCCGTAGTGCTAGTGTAGTGTCCTGTATGAGACGTGGATAAGATGGGCAGGACTTTTTGCCGTCGGCAAGGCGCGACAACGAGCCGTGGCCGCTACCACGCGAGGCGGAGCCACGCAGCCGACGGTGAAAAGGACCAGCAGATTATCTACGTCTCATACAGGACACTACACTAGTGTAGTGTCCTGTTCGCCCGGACGGGACACTCTCACGTCCCGATCCGCAACGCACGCCGGAGAGGTGACCGAGTCTGGCTTAAGGTGCACGACTGGAAATCGTGTGTACCCCAAAAGGGTACCAGGGGTTCGAATCCCCTCCTCTCCGCCATTCACTCCACACGACGGTGACCGGGCTGGAAAATCCTGTAGCCTGATGCTCGGGGGAGGGCGCCATTTCCACCTCGACAACGTTCAATGGCCTTCGAACCGCGGGGGAGCTGCTCCGTGACGGCGACTCGGTCGTTCTCTTCGACCGAAAGGACCGGGAGTACCTGAAGACGCTACGGGCCGGGGAGATCATCTCCATCAGGGGCGGGACCATCGCGGTGGACGACCTTCTGGGGAAGCCCGATGGCGTCAGCGTCCGGTCCTCGTTGAAGGAGCGGTTCGTGGTGCTGCGGCCCACCCTCGAGCGCCTGATTCCGAACCTGCCGCGCAAGGCCCAGGTGATCTATCCCAAGGATCTGGCGCTCATCCTGATGTGGGGGGACGTTTATCCGGGGGCCACGGTGGTGGAGGCGGGAGTCGGTCCGGGGGCGCTGACGCTGGCGCTGCTGCGAGCCGTGGGACCCCAGGGGCGGGTGATCTCGTTCGAGCTACGCGAGGAGTTCGCCCGTGCGGCCCAACGGAACGTCGCCCGGTACTACGGGGAGGCGCCCCAGTGGACGCTGGAGGTCGGTGACGTCTCCGAGGGCCTTCGGAATATGGCAGCGGATCGGATCTTTCTCGACCTGCCGGAGCCCTGGCGGCAGACCGATCCGGCGTGGCGGGCGCTCCGGCCCGGCGGGGTGTTCCTGGGCTACGTGCCCACGGTGCTGCAGGTCAAGGGTTTCGTGGATTCGTTGAAAGAGCACCACGGGTTCGCCTGCATCGACACCATGGAAACTCTGGTGCGCTACTGGCACGTGAAGGAGATGAGCGTAAGACCCCAGCACCGAATGGTGGCGCACACGGGCTTCGTCACCACGGCGCGGAGGATCGAGAAGGAAATACCGGGTACGCCGGAGCCGAATACGGAGGAGCCGGCCGGGTAGGTGGCAACCGGCGGCGGCAGTCACTTCTTCTTCTTGCGGCAACTTCCGCAGTAGCAGACAAGGGAATCAGGGTCCTGAATCAGGCCTTCGTCGAGGTTGTGGCAGATTTTCTTGCACTCGATGCAGATGTAATAAATGCCCTCGATGGTCTTGTTGATCTTTTCCCGGTTGAGCACGCGCCCCTTGAGTTTCTCGATGCGAATTCCCAGGAGCTCCTGGTATTGCCGCTTGATCTTCAGCCGCCCGACTGCGTCACCCGGCAGCTCCTGATCGTCGGCCTCGTCCGTGTTGGGATCGTTGACCCCGTTTTTCGACTGTCCCTTGACCTGTGTGCCGCGAACCGTCTTCCTGGCCTTGGCCTCAGGCTTTCCCTTGCTGTCCTTGACTGGAGTCATGCTTCAGTGCCCATGAGCAATAGCCGTTCGTCCCGCGGTTGTCAAACGGGAAGGTTCCCGGCACGACGATTCGGTCCCTACAGGGACAGCCCGGCGAAAACCGTGGCCGCCAGGAACACCAGCATCACCACCGACGACCGGTCCAGCTTGCGCAGTACCGCGTCGGCGCCCTCGGCCGTGACGCCTTCGGGGGATTCATGGAGCCGGACGAAACGGTGGGCGATGCCCAGGCACTGCCAGGTGCCCAGCATGATGACGAAGAACGCCAGCAGCAGCTTGACGGCCAGGGCGCCACCGAACTCCTGCGCGTAGAAGACGCCGTGCAGCGCCTTGAGATCGGTGATGCGGGAGGCTCCGGTGAGGGTCAGTATGCCCAGGAGCCCGATCTGCACGGGGTTGTAGACCCGGAGTACGCGCACCAGCAACTCCACTCGCCACTCCCGCATGGAATCGCGCCTGAGCACCGGCAGCAGAATGCGCCACACGGCCACCACGAGTCCGATATGGAGGGTGAGAGAAATTATATGGAAGTCGGCGGACAAACAAGTGTCCCGTCCATCAGGACCCTGGGTCGGCGTCCCTGGAGCGCCAGCTCAGCAACGCGCGCTTGCCGATGCGCTTCCCGGGAGCCTGGTAGTCCTCGGTGAGCCGGGCCATGCGTTTGCCGAACTCGTCCACCCGTTTCTGCTGGTTCTTCTCGAAGGCCCGCAGCTCTCTTTGGCGCCGTTCCTGAAACTCTTGCAACTCCTGTTGCCGGCGTTCCCGGAACGCCGACAGGTCCCGGTCCCACTCGTCGTGGAACCGCTGCACGGTGGTGCGGACGACGTAGTTGAGGTCATCCTTGACCACCGTCGACTGGAAGCAGCGAGGGCAGAAAAGCACGTTGCCGATGGTCAGTCGGCCGGTCTCGATTTCATAGACGGCGTCGCAGGCAAAGCAGTGGAGCGACACCGGCCACTGATCCGGAGCCGGAATGGAGACGGAAGGCTGGGAGTTGTCGGCGAACACGGCGGCCGGCGCACCCGCGGCCTGGGGCGCCGCCTGAGGAGCGGCGGCCGGCGCCGGTCCGGTCGCGACGGCCTCGGCAGGCGCGGCCGGGGCGCCGGCGCTCTCACCCTCCCGGAAGCGCGATTCGAAGGTGTCGCCGAAGTCGGTGTCGGTGTGAATCGCGCGCGCCCGTCCGATCAGCGCATCTTCGGTCTCCACGTTGTTGGGGTCGGTGACGCAGCAGTCCACGGGACACACCGCGGCGCACGCCTCGTAGTCGTGAAAGCCCACGCATTCGGTGCACAGCAGCGGATCGATGACGTAGATCTCGTCCGCTTGCGTAATGGCGTTGTTGGGGCATTCCGGCTCGCACGCGCCGCAGTTGATGCACTCTTCCGTTATCATGGTGGCCATGGACTCAAAGCCCTCCCGGGTTCCAACCCGCATTCATGCTCTGCTCGATGATGCTCTGCTCGGCCGAGCCGCGCACCCGATGGTCCGATCCGCCCTTTCTCAGATAACAGTGGCGGCGGATTGCGTCAAGGTTTCGGCGGCGCAGGACCCCTCCGCCGGGTGCGCTCGATTCCGGGCGCCGGCTCCTGCTCGCCCTTGGCCTGGAGGGCCTGGAAGACCTTTTCAGCGGTAACGGGCAGGCTGGTCACCCGCACGCCGACGGCGTCGTGCACCGCGTTGGCCACGGCCGCGGCCGTGGGAATGACCGCGGTCTCGCCGATGCTCATGCTGCCGTAGGGACCGCTCCCCACCGGCGCTTCCGTCACCTGGGTCCGGAGCGGCGGAATGTCCTTGATATTGGGCAGCTTGTAGTCGCCGAGGTTGGCCGTCACCACCCTGCCGGAGTCGGTGACGATGTCCTCGCATCGCGCGAAGCCCAGTCCCATGACCACCGCGCCGTCGATCTGTCCCTGATGGCCCAGGGGATTCAGCACCGTGCCGGTGTTGTGGGCGGTGGTGAGCCGGCGCACCTCGAACCGGCCCGTTTCCGGATCCACCTCCACCTCGGCCACCTGCGCGACCATGGAGGTCTCGGGACCGTCGGTGGGGTTGCGGTAGTGGCCGGTCACGGTCACCGGTTCGCCCGCGGCTTCCACCAGCTCGGCGAAGGTCATGCGCCGCTCCGACCGCAGATGCGTGATGCCGCGGTTGACGATGCTCAGCTCCCCGGCGGGGACCCCCATGCGCTCGGCGGCGATGCCCAGAAGCTCGGCGCGGGCCTTGTTCGCGGCATCCCACGCCGCGCTGCCGTGGACCCGGGTGCTGCTGCTGCCCCGCACCCCCGTGTCCCTGGCCACCCGCGTGGTGTCCACGCTCTCGACGCGCACGTCTTCCCGCGGCATGTCCAGCTCCTGGGCGACGACCTGCTGCATCATGGTGTGAGCGCCGGGGCCGACATCCACCAGCGCCGCCGCCAGCGCCGCGGTGCCGTCTGCTTCCACCCTGAGACCGATGTACGACTCACCGCCCTTGGACATCCACTGGGCCAGGGCGATGCCGCGTCCGACGTTTTTCTGCTTCGGCGCGTGGTAGTCCGAGGTCTTTATGGCGCTGTCCAGGGTCTGGTCCGGCTGGATGTGTCCCACCGGTGTGCCAGTGGGGTCCAGGTCGCCGTCGTGCAGGAAGTTGATCCGGCGCAGCTCGGCGGGGTCCATGCCCAACCGGCGCGCCACCATGTCGAGCTGGCTCTCGTTGGCGAAGAAACCCTGCGGGTGGCCGGGAGCGCGCATGTAACCGCACGGCACCTTGTTGGTGTAGACGTAGCTCTCCTCCAGCAGGAAATGGGCGATCTTGTACGGCCCGCCGGAGGTGTGAGCGCCCACCAGGTAGCCCTGGGGCCGGAAGGAGCCGTAGGCGCCGCTGTCGAACAGCAGACGCATGTGTTGGGCGACGATGAGGCCGTTGTTCTTCACGCCGGTCTTGACGGCGGTGACGGAGGCATGACGCGGGTTCCCCGAAGTGAGCTCTTCGTTGTACTCCATCAGGTATTTGACCGGGCGTCCGGCCCGCCTGGAAAGCACGTAGCAAAGGGCGATGTCGTTGGCGTCGCCCTTGCCGCCGAAATCCCCTCCGATGGCGCCGGGATGAGCGACGATCTTGTAGGCCGGAATGCCCAGCGCCCCGGCCATGTGGTCCCGCAGGCTGAAGGGGCTCTTGGAGGAGGCCCACACGTCGGCCCCCTCGCCCCTGGCCTCCACGATGCAACAGTGGGGCTCGATGTAGCCGTGGTGGACCAACGGCGTCGTGAAGGTGTTCTCCACCACCAGGTCGGCCTCCCGGAACGCCGCGTCGACGTCCCCCTTGCGCCATTCGAGCCGGACGAAGACGTTGCTGGGCGCGTCCATCCGGTGCAGCAGCCCGGGATAGGTGGTCACGTCCGGGTGAATCAGCGGCGCCGAAGGCTTGGCGGCCTCCACCGGGTCCACCACCGCCTCGATCTCCTCGTACTCCACCTCGATGAGGGAGGCCGCCGTCGCCGCCGCGGCTTCGCTGTCTGCGGCCACCGCCGCCACCTTCTCGCCGATGTAGCGCACCACCCCGTCCGCCAGCAGCGGCATGTCGATGATCTTCTTGCCGATGCGCGCGCCCGGCAGGTCCGCCCCGGTCACCACGGCCCTGACGCCGGGCGCCGCCAGCGCCTTGCCGGTGTCCATGCGCTTGATGCGTCCGTGGGCGATGGGGCTCCGGAGCGCCTTGCACCAGAGCATGTTCGGGACCTCCATGTCCGCGGTGTAACGGGCCCGACCCGAGACCTTGTCCTCGCCCTCGCCGCGCAGCGCCGGAGCGCCTACGATCCTGCCGTTCGTCATGGTTTCACCTCGTCGCCGTCAGATTTCCTTCCGGACCTTGGCCAGGCTTTCGCCGTAGACGTTGATGTCCCACTCGCAGAAGTAGCCGAAAGCGGCGGTCCGGACCTGGTATCCCGATTCACGTGCCACTTCGTCGAGTACCCGTCGGGCCTGGGCGGGAGGGGCGCAGTCGCCGCCGAGATGGGCAAACGAATGCAGCACGACGTTTTCCATGCATCTCTTGTCGGCCAGCCACTTGATGTGCTTCAGCGCCTGCCGAAGCGCGGACGGGTTGTCCGGGTCGGCGTTCCCACTTCCATCAGGACTACTACGGTCTCGGTGACCGCGGCCGTGGTTCGGCGGCTCGGCCAGAGGCTTGGCGTAGGGCTTCCAGCGAAAACTCCTGGCCAGCAACGTGAGCAGCTTCATCCCGCACCCATGGGTCGCGCCGGGTAGGGATTCAAAAGGGTCCGCCGGGCAAAGTCAAGCAAAGGGAACGCAGGGAGAGCGGCAAGGGCGGAGGCCCGGGAACGGGAAAAACGTCTCCGTCGAGGTTCTTGACAGCGAAGGGCGGCTCTGGTAGGCGTCCTACAGCCGCACGGGCAGCGCGGGTTGACCGGTGTCCGAACCTTTGCCCGGAACGCAAGCAAGATGATTGGCTAGACAATACCCGAGACGAACCAGCCGCCACTTGGTCAGGCCAGCAGGCCAAGAGGGTGTGCTGGTTTTTTTGTTGGGGCGCCAGCCGTTGCAAGGGAGCCGTGGAGCGGGCGGGCGAAAATTTGGCGGTTTCAGCGGCGCACGGAGGACTTGATGAAGACTTTGGGTCTGATCTCACCCAATCTGGATGATCCGACCATTCAGGAGTACTACCGCATTCTGCCGGAAGGCATCGAGATAGAGGGCCGGCCCCTCCAGGTCGGCACGTTCACGGACGAGGATTTCGCCAAGGTGGAGGAGGCATTTGCCGACGTCGTCCGTGACCTCACCAGAGAGCCCCTGGATTTTCTCATGATCACCGGTGAGCTGTTCCTTTCCTACCGCGGCCCGGGTTCGGACCGGCTGGTGCTCGACTCCGTGCGGGAAATCACGCCGGTGAATGCGTCAACGGTGCTGACCGCGGTCGTCCGCGCGCTGAAGTCCCTGGACGTGTACCGCGTGGTCATGGCCTCGCCGTTTCCCCACGACCAGGACGAAAACCTCATCCGGTTCCTCGATCATTACAACATCGAAGTGGCCGCCAACCGCGGTCTCGGCTATGACAACACCCAGGAGATATGGGAGTTGTCGGCCGAAACCGGCTACGATCTGGCCGCCGCCGTCCTGGAGGAGTGTCCCAACGTGGACGGCATCTACATGCCCTGCAACAAGTGGCGCGTATCTTCCGTTATCGAGCGGCTGGAGGCGGACCTGGGCAAGCCGGTCATCACCAACACCCAGGCGTGGATCTGGGAGGCGTTGAAAGGATTGGGTCTGAAGGCGTCCCTGCCCGGATACGGGAGGCTGCTGAAGTAGGCGTTCCCCTGTCCAGTACCGGCGCCACGACCCTGCGCCACGGCAACAGGGTGTAGGGTCGGGTTTGAAACCCGCCCGTGCCCGCATCGCGCTACCGGCCGAGACCGGCGCCTAGAACGCCGTCAGCACGATCCCCCCGAGGCAGATCGATGTCGCCCCGACCAGGACCTTGAGCGTCACCCGCTCGAAGGAACGCAGGAAGATGGTGCTCAGGATCACGGTGAAGAGAGGCGTGGTGGCGATGAGCGGTGAGACCAGGACGACGTTCCCCATCTCCAGCGCGGTCATGTTGAGAGACACGGCGACGCTGTTGAGCAGCCCCGACAGCCCGAACCAGCCCAGCGTCTCCCGCCGGAAGATCAGTTCACGGTATTTTCCCGTCGCCAGCAGATAGACCACCAGGGCCACGAAAGCCCCTCCCTGCACCACGCAGATCGCCAGCGGCACGGAGTCGATCATGGAGTAGCCGAGCTTGCGCATGGGGCTGGAGAAGCCGCCCAGAAACGCCGCCATGACCGGCAGCAGCAGGTAGACGGGCTGGTAGGGGACGGCGGTCTCGGAGTCCCGCATTCCCAGCAGGCTCGCGCCCAGTATGATGAGCAAGGTCCCGATGGCGATGGCGACGGTCACGGTCTCCCCCAGGGCCGCCACCGCCACCAGCCCGGCGAACAACGGGGTGGTGTTGCGCAGCGGCGAGGCCCGGGAGATGCCGACCTTGTTGGCCGAGATGAACAGCAGGATCTGCGTGCAGAAGGGCGACAACACGCCGGCCCCGGTGAACAGCAGCAACCCGGCCGGCGCCGCGTCGTCCCAGGAAACCAGCGGCCCCAGCGCCAGCAGGAGGATGACGGTGGAGGTAAAGAGCGAGAAGGAGATGGCGCCCGTGGGCGTGCCGTAGTTGAGGCCCAGCCGGGAGCAGATCTGGCCCGAAGAAAAGCACAGGGCGGCCCCCAGCGCCAGCAGCGGGATGTACGGATTGTTCACCGGTCAGGCCGGACGGGTCAGGCGGGTGACTTGGTTGCGATCCATGGCTACGCTCACGAATATGCGCAGGAATTCTCGCCGTCGGCAAGGCGCGACCCCCGCAGGGGGCTCACACCCGCCCGTGGTCCGGGTGGGCGTGACAGTTGAAAATCTCGGGAGCTTCGGATAGCGTCCGAAAGGTCCGATCTCCGACGAAGAAGGAGTCCTGAATGGCGTATACGAGTTGGCGCGGAACCGTCGGCGTGGTGAAGCCGACCATGCGGCCCGGCTCCCTGGAGGAGTTCATCCGCATGATGCCCGAGGGCATCGGCATCATACCGCTTTTCATCGGCTTCCAGCGCGGCACCGCGGACGAGTTCCAGCAGGCCATGACGGCCTATGAGGAGCGAGTGGCCGAGCTTGCCGGCTACGGCGTCGATCTGATCCACCCGGAAGGCGCCCCGCCCTTCATGTTCCAGGGGGTCGAGGGTGAACGGCGTATCGTCGGCGCCTGGGAACGCCAGTACAAGATCCCGATTGTCACCGCGGGCATGACCCAGATCGAGGCCCTGAAGGCCCTCGAGTCCAGGAAGATCCTCGGGGTCACCTACTTTACCGGCAAGATCAACGACACCTTCGCGCGGTATTTCGTGGAGGCCGGGTTCGACGTCCTGGCCATGGAGGGCATCCCGGTGGAGTTCGAGGACGTGGGCAAGCTCGCCGGACAGGAAGTCTACGCGCACACGCGCAACGCGTTTCTGAAGCACAGGGACGCGGACGCCGTCTACATGCTGGGCTCCGGCTGGCGCACGCTGGACATCATCGAGTTGCTGGAGCAGGACCTCCAGGTGCCGGTGGTGCATCCGGTGCCGGCCCGGGTGTGGGCGATCCAGAAGCGGCTCCACGTCAACGAGTCGGTGATGGGGTACGGACGGTTGCTGGAAGAGATGGTGTAGCGGGCGGGTTTCGAACCCGCCCGCGTTCGCACGGCGTTGCCGGCTGATCGGCGCAGGACCACTTCGGATCAGGAAAGGGAGCGAACTTGGCACGGCTTGCCCAGGCGACCGTTCGGAAGATCGCGAAGGACCTTCACAAGGCGGAACGGGAGCGTCGCGTTCTGGAACCTCCGACTGCGACCCGTGAAAACATCGACGTGGCGTCGGCCTACCGCGTGCAACTCGCGCTGGTGGAGCTCAGGAAGGCGGCCGGCGAGACGATCGTCGGCAAGAAGATCGGGCTCACGAGCAGGGCCATGCAGCAGATGCTGGGCGTGGACCAGCCGGATTACGGCCACATCTTCGACTCCATGGTGCTGGAGGACGACGTCCACATGGACATGGACGAGCTCATTCAGCCCAAGGTGGAGCCGGAGATCGCCTTCGTTTTGGAGCGCGGGCTCAAGGGACCGGGCGTGACCGCCGTGCAGGTGCTGGCGGCAACGCGCTTCGTGGCGCCCGCCATCGAGATCATCGACAGCCGCATCCGGGACTGGCAGATCCGGCTCTGCGACACCATCGCCGACAACGCCTCTTCGGCGCGCATCGTGCTCGGCAATGCGCCGAAGCAGGTCCACCAGGTGGACCTGCGCCTGGTGGGCATGGTGCTGGAAAAAAACGGCGAGGTAGCGCAGACCGGCGCCGGCGCCGCCGCTTTGGGCCATCCGGCCAACGCGGTGGCGTGGCTGGCCAATGCCATCGGCGCCTACGGGGTAGCTCTGGAGCCCGGCGAGGTGATCATGCCGGGCGCGGTTTCGGGAGCCGTGGACGTGGCCCGGGGCGATCACATCCGGGTATCCTTCGACGGTATGGGGACCGTGTCGGCGCGGTTCGTGTAACCAGTGTCCCGTCCGGAACCCTCATGGTCATTGCACCACCCCGAAGGGATAAGAACCGCGCTTCGATAGCAACCCCTCTCCCTCTGGGAGAGAGTGGCCGAAGGTCGAGTGAGGGCGCCCCAATAACCCTGCCCCTTCTTGCCGCATCCAACCAGGCGCTTGCTCTGGGACCCCCTCACCCCTCTCCCTCTCCCAGAGGGAGAGGGAGTCGAAGCGCCCCTCGTCACAGACGACCATGAGGGTTCGTGAGACAGGACACTGGAGGATACTCGCATGGAAAAGACCGGCGCTGCGATTCTCGGTTCCGGCAACATCGGCACGGACCTCATGTACAAGCTGCTGCGGAGTGGCGCCGTCCGGCCTACGGTGATGGCCGGCGTCATCCCCGAATCGGACGGTCTGGCCCGGGCGCGTCAGGAGGGGCTGACGACGACCCACGAGGGGATCGACGGGCTTCTGGAACACGCCGGCGAGTTCGAGATCGTGTTCGATGCCACCACGGCCAGAGCCCACGCCGCGCACGCGCCGCTCCTGAAGAAGGCGGGCAAGATCACCGTCGACCTGACCCCGGCGGCGGTCGGACCCTATGTGATTCCACTGCTCAACCTGGACGCGCATGTGGGTGAGCCCGACCTCAACCTGGTGAGCTGCGGCGGACAGGCCACGGTGCCGCTGGTCAGCGCCATGGGCGAGTGCGCGCCCGTGGAGTACGCCGAGATCGTCGCCACCATCGCCAGCAAGAGCGCCGGACCCGGCACCCGGCAGAACATCGACGAGTTCACCGACACCACCGCCCGGGGCCTGGAGAAGATCGGCAAAGCAGAGAAGGGCAAGGCGGTGATCGTGCTCAACCCGGCGGAGCCGCCGATCCTCATGCGCAACACCGTGTACGGCATGCTCCAGCCGGTGGACCCGGAGCGGATCCGTCAGGCCCTCGCGGACATGGTGGAGCGGATTCAGGAGTATGTGTCCGGCTACCGGCTGCGGGCGGAGCCCCTGGTCGAGGACCTGCCGGGAGACAAGCAAAAGGTCACCGTGTACGTGGAAGTGGAAGGGGCCGCAGACTACCTGCCGCCCTACGCCGGCAACCTCGACATCATGACCGCGGCCGCGGTCCGGGTGGGCGAGGAGATCGGCAGGCATCTCGGGGCCGGGACCTGGCGCAAGCCCGGAGCGCCCGTAGCATGAGAATCGGCAGCGGATTGCGCAGTATTGGTCGTGAAAATACCGCGGCAGCCGTGTTTTCGTGTTCCGGGGTGGCCCGCGCAGGACATGAGGCGTTTGCCGGTATGCGCAATGACTTGCACGGGCGGGTTTGAAACCCGCCGGTGTTGTTCGGAGACACCGCCATGAGCGACGACGATCACATCCACATCCTCGACAGCACGCTGCGGGACGGCAGCCACGCCCTGAGCCACCAGCTCACCGTGGCCCAGGTGGCGCGGGTGGCGCGGGGGTTGAACGACGCCGGGGTGGAGATCATCGAGGTGTCGCACGGCGACGGGCTGGGCGGCTCCACCATCACCTACGGCTTCTCGAAGCAGTCGGAGTTCGATCTGCTCGACGCCGCCGCCGGAGTGGTGGACCGGGGCAAGCTGGCGGTGCTGCTGCTGCCGGGAATCGGCACCAGGGACGACCTGACGCGGGCCAGGGATCTGGGCGCCCAGGTGGCCCAGATCGCCACCCACGTCACCGAGGCCGACGTCTCGGAGCAGCACATCGAGTTGGCCAGGAAGATGGACATGGAGGTCATCGGCATGCTGATGCTCTCCCACATGGGCACCCCGGAGAAGATCGCCGAGCAGGGCAAGCTCATGGAGAGCTACGGCGCCGACGTCGTGCTGGTGACCGATTCCGCCGGCGCGCTGCTGCCTCCCACGGTGCGGGAAAGGGTGCGTGCGCTGCGCGAAGCCGTCGACATCGGGGTGGGCTTTCACGGCCACAACAATCTGTCCATGGCCATGGCCAACAGCCTGGTGGCCATCGAAGAAGGCGCCCGCTGGCTCGATGCCTGCACCTGCGGCCTCGGCGCCGGTTCGGGCAACACCCCCACCGAGGTGCTGGTGGCCGTGCTCCGGAAGCTGGGACAGTACGAGACCGGCATCGACCTGTGGAAGATCATGGACGTGGCCGAGGAAATCGTGCGCCCCTTGATGCAGAAGCCCGTGCGCATCGGACGGACGAGCCTGACCATGGGCTACGCCGGGGTCTATTCCAGCTTTCTGCTCCACGCCGACAAGGCCGCAGCGCAGTTCGGCGTCGACCCGCGCGACGTCCTGGTGGAGGTGGGCAAGCGCAAGGCCGTGGGAGGGCAGGAGGACATCCTGGTGGAGATCGCCATGGGCTTGGCGCAGGGGAACCGACCGTAGGCCCATGGCTATGAAAATCGAATTGGTTCTTCGCTCCGTAACCGACTATGATCCGAATACCAGGGAGGTCGGCAACGATCTCCCGACGATGGAGGTGGAGTGAATGAACGAAATCCCGGGCTTCGTCGGCTTGGGCGTATTGCTGATCGGTCTGTTCACGTGGCTGCGGGCGGACCAGGGGGCCTTTCGGCGCGAGGTGCGGGAAGAGTTGGTGAAGCTCAATCAGGGTCACGCCGATCTGCGTGAGCGTATGGCCCGGCTTGAAGGCCTACTGGATGGTCTCCGTGAAGCTGTCGCCGGCAGATGACCCCTTCTCCTTCCGCGGCATTCAGCCCCTCGCCGCCCGCAGTCCCCGGAGTTGCAGCAACACGCCCGCCACGACCAATGCCGAGCCCATCCCGAGCATGTTCCAGCCGGGCAGGATGAGCAGTACGCCGCCGGCGATCAGGATGGCTCGAACGGGCCAGGTCAGCGCGACAAGGCCGTAGCCGATGGTCCCTGCGGACAGGCTGACGGCGCCTATCAGCGCCGATAGGGCTGCCAGTAGCACGGAATCCAGCGTTCCCTGCAGCAGCAGGGCCGGGTGGAGCGCGAAGGAGAACGGCAGCAGGTACTTGCCGATGGCCAGACGCACGGCGTCCTTGCCGGTCTCCCAGATCCCGGCGCCGCTGATGCTGCAGGTGACGAACACGGTCACGCACACCGGCGGCGTGATGTGGGACGCCAACCCCCAATAGACCACGAACAGATGGGCGGCGATGTCGGGCACGCCCATCAGCACCAGCGCCGGCGCGCACAGGGTGGCCACGGTGATGTAGGCCGGCAGGGAATCCATGCCCATGCCCAGGATCAGGCTGGCAAACCCCACCATGGCCAGGGCGACGGGCAGGTTGCCGCCGCTCAGGTCCACCAGCGCGCGCGAGAACTTCGTTCCCAGGCCGCTGAGCCCCAGCGCCGCCACCAGCATGCCCACCGCCGCAGTCAGGATAGCCAAGGGGATCCAGGCCTTCACCGCGGACACCAGGGCTCCGTGGATGTCCTTGGGGTACAACCGCTTGCGGCGGTCCTTTGACAGGAAACTCACTGCCACCAGCAGCGGCAGGCTGAAGATGCCGGCCATGTCCGGATCGAACTTCTGCACCAGCATCAGGTAGATCATCAAACCGATGGGCAGCAGGAAGAACCATCCCTTCCTGAAGGTCGCCCCCAGGGCCGGCAGTTCGTTTCGGGGCAG
Source organism: uncultured Binatia bacterium (SeqCode) (assembly GCA_965214905.1). GTDB lineage: Bacteria > Desulfobacterota > Binatia > UBA9968 > JAJDTQ01 > JAJDTQ01. Next base: position 12,112 of record OZ243984.1, on the reverse strand, counting down.
TCCCGCCAGACCCTGCCGGGCGGCTTCGAAATCCACCCCCATGAAAACGATCACGAAATAGAGGAACGCCGGCAGCGCGGCCGCCAGCGCCACCTGGTAATAGGGCGCGCCGAGAAAGTCGGCCATCACGAAGGCGATGGCGCCCATGACCGGCGGCAGGATCTGCCCGCCCGCGGACGATGCAGCCTCCACGCCGCCGGCGAAGCCGGGGCGGTAGCCGGCCCGGATCATGAGCGGGATGGTCACGGCCCCGGTGGTGGCCGCGTTGGCCGAGGGGGAGCCCGAGATGGTGCCGAAGAACGCGGACGCCAGCACCGCGGTCTTGGCGGCGCCGCCGCGGGTCCAGCCCGCGATGGCCATGGCCAGCTCGCTGAACCACTCGCCCACGCCGGCCTTTTGCAGCAGGTGGGCGAACATCAGAAACACGATGACGATGGTGGAGGCGACCCCCAAGGGCACCCCGAAGATGCCCTCTCCCGGCACGTAGACCGCGTAGGTCAGCCGGTCCCACGCGTAGCCCTTGCCGAACAGCAGGCCCGGCAGGATGTTCTGGTATCGAGCGACTGCCAGGAACACGCAGATGATGGTGACCAGCACCCAGCCCACCGCCCGCTTCAGCGCTACCAGCAACGAGATGGCCAGGGAGAAGGCCAGGATCATGCCCGGCAGATCGAGGAACCCGTACTCGTCGTAGTCGGTGACCTGCTCATAGAACAGGATGATGAAGCCCAGCGGCGCCATGGCCATGACCAGGAGTCCCATGTCCGCCCAGAAGCCCGGACCCCGGCCGCGGCGCCGGCGTATGTGGATAAGATAGGCCATGAGCAGCGCGCAGGTCAGGCTCACGGCCCGGTGAAACGGGGTCGGGTAGAAGACCCCCAGGTAGATGAAGGTCCGCCCTACCACCACCAGGTGGTAGACGGCGGTCAGGAACGCGAGGAGATCAATGCCCCGATCCCAGGACGAGCGGGCATCCGGGGCCGGGTGCGACTCGGGGGACCCGATGTCAGCCATTGCAGCGCCCGTCTCCGAGGTTCGCGTAAGGAACGAGTCGTCGTGGGGAAGGCGCTGCGACGGCGGCGCAGGGGCGGGTTTCAAACCCGCCCCTGCGCGCACGACGCCGTCTGCCGAAACCGGATCCGGTCACTGGTTGGCCAGCAGTGCCGCCTGGGTCTTCGCCAGGGCGTCCGTCCAGGCGCCGATCTCCTGGTAGTAACGGATGGCGCCGGGATGAAAGGGTATCGTGGGATTGGCCAGGCTTCCCTTCAAGGTGTACTGCTTCGCCGATGCGTGGACCGGGTAGAACTGCTTCAGGTTCTCGAAGAATGCCTTGGTGAAAGTGTAGGCGACGTCATCCGGCAGATCCGCCCGGGTGGAGGTGAAAGTGCCCACGGCCAGCGACTCCACGTCCGCGTCCAGGCCCTTGATGGCGCCCTTGCTGATCATCGCGCGCCGATATCCCTGCAGACGCGGATCCTTGAGGATTTCTGCGGCCTTGTCCGCAGGCACGGCGATGACCTTGAGAGGGATGGCCTGGGCCAGACGCCGGAGCGGCGGCGAGGACGTCCTGGGGCTGCCGAAGGGCATCACCACCGCGTCCGCCGCCCCCAGCTTGAGGGATTCGAGTTGCTCGTTGGTATTGCCGTGGCGGAGGATTTTCATGCCGCCCTCCGGGATGCCGTAGGCCCGCATCAGCGCCCGGGCGAAGGCTTCCAGGTCCGCCAGGGATTTCCGTTTCGCCTGCACGGTTTTGCCCTCGAGGTCCGCCGGGGTGTTGATGCCGCGGTCGGCCCGGGCGACGACGGCGCGGGCTCCCAGACCACCCTGGAACAGCAGCCGGAGCGGCGCCTTGCCGTCCTTCTCGAACGAGCCGATGCCGTGGTAGCCGTGAGTCCCGGCCAGGGAGTTCAGCATCGCCACCTCGATGCGCTTGGCCGTCAGCGCCCGCACGTTGGCGTCGCTGCCGCCGATGGGCTCCACGGTGACGCTGACGTCGGAGTTGCGGCTCACGGTATCGCCCATGCCCACGGCCAGAATATGGAAGCGGGCGCCCACCGTGGACGTGCCCAGGGACAACGCCGTCTGAGCGTTCAGCGGCGCCGCGAAACAGAAAATTCCTGCCAGCAATACGAGAGTTGCGCGTATCGAGTGTTTCATGCGTCCTCATCCTCCTTGGTCGTCAATCAGATAGTTCACAACTCAAGCCGGTCAGCAACCGGGCATTCCGCGCCCCCGAGTACACTTTTCCACGAGGCGCATCAATCAGTTTCTTGTTCTTGACACACATGTCTCTAATCCTTGAAGCCGAGCAGGCGGTTGGTTTCTCTGCCGAAGAAATCCCGGTACCCAGGTGGGACGTTGAGTAAATTGCCGTCGCGGTCCAGGCCGATCGAGTGAATCTTGACGGCGTTTTGACGTGGTTCAAAGTAGAGAATGGAAACATCTTCGGGTGGCAAAGTGCCTTCCTGGACGCAGATGCGGATTCGGTCGACGATAAAATCGCTATGCGTTTCTATCAGAAAGTTGTGTTTCCGATGCAGGTGCGATTTGACGAACAAGCTGGCCAACTCGGCTTGGCCCTTTGGATGCAGATGCACTTCGGGTTGCTGAAGCAGGAAGGTCGCGGTTTCTCCCCGCATGATATCCACTAAAATCGGCAGGCTTTGGCTCACTCCGTAACCCACGTCCATGATGTTCGCGTGATAACCGGATCGCACTTTCACCTGAAGCTGAAACGGATCGCTCATCTGTTTTCCATGAGTCTTCACCTTGATGTCTGAAAACAAACCCGATCCCGCGCCAAATCCAACCAGGTCGTCATGCAGGGACTTCCACTCGTTCTGTGCCGTGCGGTCGAGGCGCATCATCAACATCGGAATATGTGAACCTTCGGGCGATGCGGCTTCGGTCACCGGATCGTACGTACGCTTGGGCTTCGACCTGAGCGGCGCGATCGGCACCAGACCGGGAAACCCGTAAAGGAAGCGCTGCATCACGCTTCCACGTGTTGCCTTGCTGCTCTTGTCCGTCGCCAGGACCGGCTCCGCCAGGAAGTCGTTTATACGTTCATGGCCGTGGCTCCCTTCCGTTCGGCCGGCTCTGTCGAGCCAATACGCGATATGGCGTAACGAAGTCGGAAGGTCGAATACGACCTCCAGTTTCACCTCGTGTTCGGGAATGGAAACCACTGCGGTGTTTTTGTCCAGCATACGGGCACGTAGAAACGCGCCGTCGCCGAAGTCGAATTGATAAGTACGCGCATGGGGTTGCGATCCTTGGGGAGCAAACGAGACCGTGACGCGACACTCGGCTCTACCTTCCCTTGCGGAGTAACCCAACCGGAATTCGTCGATGCGTCCCTTCGGACCTCGTCGCATCCGTACGATATCCCGAAACGAACCCATGGCGAAGGGTTCGTGATTGAAATCGAAGTCGGGAGTGACGGAGGGGATTCCCCGATCGAGAAGGCGCTGGAGCGCTTGATAGCAGCCTAGAAATGTCGTCTTGCCCGTACTGTTCTCGCCGATCAGGAGCGTTACGGGTCGTAGCACTGCGCGTTCTTCCGTCTCGAAACACCGCACGTCCGCCAACATGAACTCGTTCGGGAACATCCCTCACCCCTCTTGGTGGAAAGGGACTATTGCACAACCTCGAAAGGCTGGTCAATCATGCCCCATCGACGCAACGATGGAAGCGGTTCCGGCCATGGGCTTGTCCAAGGCGCATGACCCGGGGCGGGTCGTGCGCCTACGCCCCCTGGATGCCCACCTTGAGCCCGAAGGAACGCGCGACGAGGGCCACCCCGGTGGTCAGCAGGACGATGAACAGCACGGTGATGCTGGCCGCTTCCCGGTAACCGCCGGCGATCTGGTCCAGGGCCAGCAGCGCCAGGGTGCGGGTTTCGGATGTGGCCAGCAGGATCACGCTCGATGCGGTGCGGGCGGCGAACAGGAACTTGAGCACGCCGATGAGCACCATGGTCTGCGCCATGAGCGGCAGCACGATGCGGAAGTAGGTGCCCCAGAAACCGGCGCCGGAGGTGAGGGACGCCTCCTCCAGTTCTTTGCCGAGCTGGACGAAGTTGGCCTTGAGGACCTGGGTGGCCAGGGTGATGCCTCCCATCATGGAGGCGAGGATGAGCAGGAAAAGGCTGCCGTAAAGCGGCCGGAAGAACGGCGTGCCGAGGAACATCCACAGAAGCCCGAGGCCGGCGAGGACGCCCGGGACGGCCGAAGGCAGCCAGCAGATGGAATCCAGGATGCTCCGTCCGGGAAGTTTCGTACGCACGATGATGTAGGCGATGAGGGAGAACAGGATCGGCCCCGCGAGCGCCGAGACCACGGCGATGATCAGGGTGTTCTTGAGCGCCAGCATCAGCCGCGGGTCGCTGAAGGCGACGCGCCAGTATTCGAGCGTCCAGGTCTGAGGCAGGTCGAAGAACCCGAAACGGACCATCAGGCTGCCGCCCAGGGCGCTCAGGATGGGCACGCCCACCGCCAGGAAGCAAACGAGGCCCATCCCCCCGGCCACCAGGTATTTCCAACGGCCCAGGTCGATCAACCTGGGTTTGAAGTGACTGGTGACGGTGGTGTACTGGCGCGAGCCGATGAGCTTCCGCTGCAACGGGATGAAGACGGCCAGGAACACCAGGATGATGCTGCCCAGGGCCGCGGCCTGGTTGGTGAGCGGCGGGTCCTGCTTGGCCAGGTCCACGATCATGGTGGAGTAGACGAAGAAACCCCAGGGCGTTCCCAGCAGCAACTCGGTCTCGAAGGACTCGAACAACCGCACCAGGCTCAGCAGCAGCACCACCACCAGGATAGGGGTCATCACCGGCAGCGTCACCCGGAACATGGTCCGCAGGGTGCCGGCGCCGCACAAGAGGCTCGCTTCCTCCATGGCCGCGTCCATCCGGCGGAACGCCGGCGTCAGCAGCATGACCTTGGTGTCCAGGCCGCCGATGGTATGGACCCAGATGATGCCCCAGAAGGAATAGATGTCGAAGGGCATCATCCCCAGGAGATCATCGAACCAGGTGTTGACCAGGCCGAAGTCCGGATCCAGCAGCAGCATCCAGCCGTAGGTGGTGGCCACGCTGGGCAGCATGAAGGAGATCCAGAACAGGAACTCGAAGCCGTGGGCAAAGGGGGTGTTGGTGCGGGACAGGATCCAGGCCAGGAAGATGCCCAGCGGAAAGACGATGGCCTGGCGCACGAGCGTCAGGTGGATGGTGTTCCACAGCGCCTCCCGCACGCCGTATTCGGTGAACGCCTCCTTCCAGGCGCCGAGGCCCCACCGCGCCGGCTCGGCGATGGTGGCGACGTTGAAGCTGTTGATGAGGATGAGCGCCAGCGGATAGAGGATGTAGAAACCCATGAACCCGATGAGCACGATCATCAGGTAGAGGCCCCAGTTGAGCGGCGTGATGCGCGCGCGTGGCGCTACGCTCGCGTCGGCGCTATCAGGCTGGGGCATGTGGCGCTCGGGCTCGCGGGTTCAAGGGCGCAAACGTCGGGAGACGTGCCCCGAAGCTACTTGTCTTTCTTCTTCTTTCCCGCCTCCTTCACGAGCTTCCAGTAGAACTTGGTCACCGGCCTCGGGTCGAGGAAGCCGAGCATGCCGTAGGTCCGCCCCTCGATGCGTTTGGCCGAAGGCAGCACGTCGTCCTTGCCGATGTCCGTGCGCATGGAGTTGGAGCTTTCCACCACCACCTGGTTCATCACCCGCTGCCAGGTGGACTGGCCCTCCCGGGACAGGAACCAGTTGGCGAAGACCGCCGAGGCGTTGGGGTGCGGCGCGTTCTTCAAGTACGCGAGCACGCTGCTGTTGCCGCTTCCCAGGGCGCCCGCTTCCTTGATGCGTTCGGCCGGATAGAGCGCCACCGGCAGGCCCTGTTTCCGGGCCTTCTCGACGTCGCGGCACATGAAGCACAGGGGATACTTGCCGCGGGCAAGCCAGTTGGTGGCCTGGCGCCGGTCGCGGGAGATGGTCAGGTCCATTTCGCCGAACAGCCGTTCCAGGAACCTGGGACCCACGTCGGGGTTGTAATAGAGCGTCAGCATCGGAGTGGGCACCGAACGCCCCCGGCCATAGCTGTAGAAGCCGAGCTTGCCCTTCCACTTCGGGTCCAGGATGTCCCAGAACGAGTCGATGCCTTCAAGGCTCTTCAGCAGCTTGGTGTTGTAGGCCATGCTGGCGGTGCCGGGGGTGCCTTCGTAGAGGAAGATGAACTTCCCGTCGGGGTCCCGGTAATGGTGCTGTCCGCGGTACCAGCCGGAGGTGTCGGTCACCTCGGGCAACATGAGCAGGGGCTTGATGGGCGCGAGGAATTCGGCGATGTAGGCCGTCCGCGCCGCGTTGGGGCCGTAGGAGAAGAGGTCCACCAGATACTTTCTGGCCCGGCGTTCGGCGATAATGCGCTGCATGACCTCGGAGTGGCCCGATACGCTGACCACCTTGATCCTGGGGTAGCGCTTCCGGAAGGCGCCGAGGATCTCGGGATGGGTGATCTCCTCGCCGCCGTAGATCGTAACCTGTCCCTCGGCCCGCGCCGCCGCCAACGTCTTCCCCCACTGGGCGTCGGCATCCGCCGCGGCACTGTAGGAAGCGAGAGCCAGGACGCTGCAACAAACAAGTGAAACAACCAGGACGCCTAAACGAAATCTCGGGCTCATGCGCATGTTCCTCCTTCGAGTCGTCCGGCTCGCCTATTTCTTCTTTTTCTTGTCGGAGAGCAGCTCGCCCTTGCCGGTTACCCGTACGGACAGGGCCAGCAGGCCGGGTTCTTCGGGGTCGCGTTCGACCGTCACGAGGACCTTGTCCCTTACCTCGAGGTCGGCGACGGAGATATCCTTCCATGCGCCGTCCTCGCTTTTGTGTATCCGGGTCGTGTCCGCGACGCCGATGTATGCCTTCCGAATCCTGCCCTTGCCCCCGCGTTGGTACTGGTACTCGATGGACCCGGGCCCGACGCCGCTGATGACCAGCTCCATCTCCTTGGTGCTTTTGCCCTTCTTTTTCTGCTGGGCGTCGGCGCTTCCGACGGCCGGCACGGACAACAGAAACAGAACAGAAAGTGACAACAAGAACGTTCTTTTCACGTTACCCTCCGCTCCTCTCGAGTGGTTTGCACGAGATGGGTTCGCTCACCAGGAGGCCCCTTGGACCATATTCGTTTCAGCGTTGTCAAGAACCGGCAACCCGGGTAGTGTTTCATTCCTGATATTCGTAGCCCGGCTATGGGACGGTTGACAGCTTTGAAAGGCATTTTGTAATCCTGGGCTGCCTTCGGCTTCCGGACGAGAGTCATGGGGGTACACGAATCATGCTCTGGTACGATCTTCGCGCCTATCTGAACCGGCTGGATGAACTGGGCGAGCTCGAAACGGTGCTCGGCTGCGACTGGCAGGAGGAGATCGGCGGCATTACCGAACTCGTGACCGAGGAGAGGGGTGCGGCGTTGCTGTTCGACGAGATCCGCGACTACCCCAAGGGCTACCGGGTCGCCGCCAACCTCTTCAATACGCCCGGCCGCACGGCCACGGCCTTGGGCATCGCCCTCGAGCCGTCCATCGACGGCGTGGCCGACCGTTTCGCCCGGAAGTTGAAGGATTTTCGTCCCGTGCCGCCGGAGGAGGTCTCGGACGGACCCGTCCTCGAGAACGTGCTGACCGGCGCCGAAGTGGATCTCTTCAAGTTCCCGACGCCGAAATGGCACGAGAACGACGGCGGCCGCTACATCGGCACCGGCGTCTGCGTCATCCAGAAGGACCCCGATACGCCGTTCGTCAACTCCGGCGCCTATCGCGTGGCCGTCCACGACGAGACCACCTGCACCATCTTCATCGAGCACGGGAAGCACGGCGACGTGATCCGCCGCAAGTACTGGGAGCGCGGTGAGAAGTGTCCGGTCCTCATCTCCGTAGGCCAGGAGCCGGTCTTGACCGCGCTGGGGTCGTCGAGCATCTACCGCACGCCCCAGGGGGTGTCCGAGTTCGAGGTGGCGGGCTACCTCCACGGCGGCCCCTACCCGATCCTGCGAGGCGCCGTCACCGGCCTGCCCATGCCGGCTACCGCGGAGATCGTCATCGAGGGATTCATCCCGTCTCCGGACGGCGACGGTCTCTTGCCCGAGGGACCCTTCGGCGAGTGGACCGGCTACTACGCCCATGGCCGCCGGCCGGAGACCCGCATCGAGGTCCGGGCCGTCTATCACCGCAACGATCCCATCATCTTCGGAGCCTCTCCCACCCGGCCCGTGGGATGCGACTACTTCGCCAGTTTCGGAGGGGACAGTCACGAAGCCAGGCAGCGTCTGGAGAAGGCCGGCATCCCGGGCATCGGCCGTATCGTGGCGTTGGCGCGGCCGCACCTCTATGCCGTCGCCGTGGAACAGATGTACCGCCACCACGTCAGCGACGTGATCAAGGTGCTGGTGCCGGGAGGCGACCGTTACAACGGACACCAGACCTGGATCGTCGTGGACGACGACATCGACGTCACCGATCCCAGGGAAGTGCTGTGGGCCGTCGCCAGCCGATGCCGTCCCGAGAGCGGGGTCCAGGTGGTCCCCGGCACCGCGGTCTGGCAATTGGACCCGCGGATACCGCCCGAGGAGCGCTCGAACCCCGACGCGGCCCGCGGCCGCGCCTCCTATACGGCCCACAACCTGGTGATCGACGCGTGCCGTCCCTACGACTGGATCGACGCGTTCCCGCCGGTGTGCGTCAACGGCCCGGAGTTGCGGCGGAAGATCCGCGCCAAGTGGGGTCATCTGCTTTCGCGGCGTCCTCCGGCCCCCTCTCCCTCCGGTCCTCCGGCCCCCTCTCCCTCTGGGAGAGGGTTGGGGTGAGGGAGTCCGAGAGCAAGCGCCTGGTTGGGTAGGGCGGGAATGGAGGGGCAGGGTGATTGGGGCGCCCTCACCCGGCCTTCGGCCACCCTTCCCAGGGGGAGAGGGTTTGGATTTGGGACGGGTCGTGCCGGCCTCGGCCACTCTCTCCCGGAGGGAGAGGGGGTCTGATGGAGCGAGTCATGAACAGCAGCGAGAATGACGTGTTGACGAAGACCGGCCGCGGCACGCCCTGCGGTGAGCTCATGCGCCGCTATTGGCAGCCGGCGGCGCTTTCCGAAGAGCTTCCTACGGGTAGAGCGCCCCTTCCGGTGCGGCTACTCGGCGAAGACCTGGTCATGTTCCGGGACGACCGCGGCAGGCCCGGGTTGCTGGGGATCCACTGCGCCCACCGGGGCGCGGATCTGAGCTATGGACGCCTGGAGGACGGCGGGCTCCGCTGCATCTATCACGGCTGGCTCTATGACATCGAGGGGCGTTGTCTGGATCAGCCCGGGGAGCCCGGCGGCGGCGCGCATCGTGATGCCATCCGCCAACCGGCATACCCGTGCCGCGAGAAGAGCGGGGTCATCTTCACCTACATGGGGCCCGGCGAGCCGCCGCTGCTCCCCGCCTACGACTGGCTCACGCTGCCGGACGAGCACGTGGTGGCGACCAGGCTCTTCAGCGAATGCAACTATCTTCAGGGCAACGAGGGCAACATCGACATCTTCCACAACAACTATCTGCACTTCGTGAAGCGCGATCTCTCGGCCATGAGCGCAGCGGAGGTTCAAAGCATCCGGGATCGCTTCGGTGACGTGGAAAGGGTGTCGGGCCGGGGGCCGTCACCCGGGACGGAACGGACCCATGCCCGGTTGCTGGACCTCGGGATTCGCATATGCAAGGTGCGGCGCATGGACGCCGAGAGGAACTACATCCGCGCCGCCACCTTCGTGCTTCCGAGCATGACCGTCATTCCCGGCGGCGGCATCAACTGGCACGTGCCCATCGATGACACGCATCACTGGAAGTACATCATCACCTTCAGCCGCGAGAAGGCGCTGGACAAGGAAACGGCTACCATGCGGTCCGGCGAGTGGGCGCCGGCGCCGGACTACCGGCCGGTAGGCAACAAGGGCAACCGCTACGGACAGGACCGCCGTCTGATGCAGGACAGCGTCTACTGCGGCATCGACCACCCCAATCCGATCCAGGACCTCTGCGTGGTGGAAGGGGCGGGGCGGGTGCAGGACCGGACCAACGAGCATCTGGTGGAGTCCGACGTCCCCATCGTGGCGGCGCGCAAGGTCTTGATGAAGGCCATCCGGGACGTACAGGAAGGCGTCGATCCGCCTCACGTGATACGCGACCCGGAGGCCAACCGGTTTCCTCATATCGTGGCGACCTTCGGCGTGGTCCCGAGCGCCACCCGCTGGCAAGACCATCTGGAACAGCTCGTGGCGGAAGGGCAGGGCTGGCAGACCCTGGCGACCCGATGACGGAACCTGCCCCCTTACGGCTGGGAATCGCCGGTCTGGGCATGGCCGCGGCCCGGATTCTTCCGGAGATCGCGCCGTTGCCTTTTCTGCGGCTGACCGGCGCGGCCGATCTCCGCAAGCATGCCCTCGACCGGTTCGCGCAGGAGTTCGGCGCCCGGGTCTACGGAACGGTAGAGGATCTGTGCGACAGCGACGATATCGACGCCGTCTATGTCGCCACCCCCCACGAGTTTCACGCGCAGCACTCCATCGCCGCCATGGAGCGGGGCAAGCACGTTATCGTCGAAAAGCCCATGGCGTTGACGCTGGAGGAGGCCGAGGCCATGAATGCCGCGGCCGACAGCCACGGGGTCAAGCTCATGTCGGGACACACCCACAGCTTCGATCCGCCGGTACGGAAGATGGCGGAGGTGGTGGCCGGCGGTGAGCTGGGACGACTCCTGATGATCTCGACTTCCTACTACAAGGACCACATGTACCGGCCCTTCTCCGACCACGATATCCGCATGAGCCGGGGCGTGGTGCTGAACCAGGGGCCGCACCAGTTCGACATCGTGAGGTTGATCGGAGGGGGGCTCGTGCGCAGCGTGCGGGCCATGGCGGGCATCGGCGACCCCACGCGGCCGGGCGAAGGGCACTACGCGTGCCATCTGGAGTTCGAGAACGGCGTGCCGGCGAGTCTCGTCTACAGCGGCTATGCCTACTTCGATACGGGCGAACTGGTCTGGGGTATCGGCGAGGGCGGCCTTCCCAAGGACCCCGACAGGCACCGCAAGGCCCGGGAGTTCTTCAGAAGCCTGGGCGACGGCGCCGAGCGCGGCGAGAGGCTGGAGCAGCGTCTCGAGGGATGGCGCTACGGCGCCGCCGCCGGCACCGCTGCCGAACCGGAGCTGGAACCCCGGCATCAGCCCTTTTTCGGACTCACCGTCGTGACCTGCGAGAAGGGCGAGATCCGGCAGTCCAAGGACGGCCTCCATGTCTACGACGACCTCGGCCGGCGCGAGATACCGGTGGAGCGGGGGGTTCGCGGGCGCGAAGCGGAGTTGCGCGAGTTCCACGACGCCATCGTCCACGGCCGTCGGCCGTTTCATGACGGCCGCTGGGGAGAGGCGACCCTGGAAGTCTGCCTGGGGGTGCTGCAGTCCGCGCAGGAACGGCGCGAGGTATACATGTCCCATCAGGTGCCGGTGGTGCACCGAGACTTCCGATGCCCGATCGAGGCGGGGCACGGGCGGGTTTCAAAACCGTCCGTGCCCCGGGCCAATGACTGGCTCCGGACCCACGCAGCAAGGAAAGGATAAACATGAGTCGCGTATCGATCGTGGATTTGCGGCGGATGAAGGCCGAGAAGAACAAGATCGTCGTTATGACCGCCTATGACTATTCGGTGGCGCGCATCATCGACAGGGCGGGCGTGGATGTGATCCTGGTGGGAGACAGCGGCGGCCGGTTCGCGCTGGGTCACGAGGACAGCAACGAGGTCACCATGGACGAGATGGTGATCATGGTACGGGCCGTCAGTCGCGGCGCCAGCCGCGCCATGGTGGTGGGGGACATGCCGTTCATGAGCTACCAGGTGAACGCCGAGGAGGCCGTCCGCAATGCCGGCAGGCTGATTCAGGAAGCAGGCGCCCAGGCGGTCAAGCTCGAAGTGGGCAGCGAGTACGCCGGTACGGTCGCCGCCATCGTCAAGGCCGGCATACCGGTGATGGCCCACATGGGAAGCACCCCCATGACCAATATCGGAGCCGGTGATTTTCGCGCGAGTTCGGTCGACCAGGAG